>CAWBTQ010000001.1:0-38046 GCA_963791725.1 uncultured Chloroflexia bacterium
GCGGGGACCCAGGCACCGGCGGTCACCACGGCGGGTCAGAAGCCGTGCGTCGTCGGCGTCTCATGGAACAACTACCAGGAAGAGCGCTGGGCTAAGTGGGACGAGCCGGCGATCAAGGCCGCGCTCACGAAGGCCGGCTGCCAGTACATCTCCAACGACGCCAAGTCCTCGGCCGATACCCAGCTCTCGAACGTCGACGCTCTGATCAACCAGGGCGCCACCGCCCTGATCATCCTGGCCCAGGACGGCACCGCCATTAAGCCGGCCGTTACCAAGGCCCTCAACGCCGGCATTCCGGTCATCGCGTATGACCGCCTGATCGAAGATCCGGGCGTGTTCTACATCACCTTCGACAACGTCCTGGTCGGCAACATGCAGGCCGCCGCCCTGCTGAAGGTCAAGAACGCGGGCAACTTCGTCGTCATCAAGGGCAACAAGGCCGACGCCAACGCGGACTTCCTCCGCTCAGGCATGGTCCAGGCCGGTGTCCCGGATGTTGGCCAGTCGACTGCCACCCTCGTCAACGTCGGTGAGACCTACACGGACAACTGGGATCCGGCCAACGCCCAGAACGAGATGGCCCAATTCCTGACCAAGAACAACAACAAGATCGACATCGCCTTCGTTGAGAACGACGGCATGGCCGGTGGCGTCATCGCCGCCCTGAAGTCTCAGGGCCTCGCCGGTAAGGTTCCGGTTTCCGGCCAGGACGGCGACGCAGCCGCCCTCAACCGCATCGCTCTCGGAACGCAGACCGTTGACGTCTGGAAGGACGCCCGCCTGCTCGGCCAGGCCGCCGGCGAAGCCGCCGCTCAGCTCTCCAACGGCACGATGCTGGCCAAGATCACCACGACCAGCGGCCCGTCGGCGATCTTCAAGTACACGAACAAGGCGACCGGAACAGAGACCGACCTCAACTCGGTCCTCATCAAGCCCCAGGCGATCACCAAGGACAACCTCCAGGTCGTCCTCGACGCCGGCTGGATCGACAAGGCCACGCTCTGCAAGGACGTGACCGCCGGATCCGTCCCGGGCTGCTAGACAGCTCGACTAGGTAAGCGATCAAACTACGCGCCCTGCACCCGGACTCCGCGATGCAGGGCGCGTAACATTGCGCGAAGGTTTTTTGACTTCAGGTCAATCGAGAGGCTGACGATGACTCAGGTTGCGGGCGAAGCACCGGCCCCGGCGACACCTCAGCCGGCGTGGAGGCAGGCGACGAGACCGCTGCAGGTCGTTCTCCAGGGCCTAAGGTCCGGTGCTCGGACGATGGAGATCGATTTCCGGATGGCCGGCATGATCGTGGCGCTGATCGCCATCTGGCTGGGCTTCGGCTACGCCTCGGACGGTCTCTTCCTGACGCCGCGCAACTTCTATGACGTGTCGGTGCAGAGCGTACCCGTCGCCATCATGGCAATGGGAATGGTTCTGATAATCGTCTCGCGCAACATTGATCTTTCGGTCGGCTCGATCATGGGCCTCACCGCCTATATGGCCGCCATGACTCAGCGCATCTGGCTAACCGAGGACCTGCATATCGCATATGGCTCGTGGGAGATCTGGATCGCCGCGCTCCTGGTCGCGATTGCCGTGGGCGCCCTGATCGGAGCCATCCAGGGTGGCCTGGTCGCCTACATCGGGATCCCGTCCTTCATCGTGACACTTGGCGGCCTTCTGATCTGGCGCGGTCTCATCTTCAAACTCCAGCAGGGCCAGACCATCGCCCCCATGGACCAGACCTTTGCCATCATCGGCGGGAACCTATCCAGCCACACCTCGTTCTTCTTCATCGGCGGCGCGATCGGCGACGCCGCGACGTGGACAATCGCCATATTGTTGTGCGCCGGGATCGCGTATGCGCTCATTGCCAGCGGGCGCAAACGCCGTGCGTATGGGTTCCCCGTCCGCCCGGGGTGGGCTCTCGTGACATTGATCGTGGTTGCGTCGGCGGCCATTCTGTATGGCGCCTGGGTCCTGAACAACTACCCGCTGCCCCCGCTGCTGGCCACCCAGTACGCCCAGGCTCATGGCATAACCGAGCCGGCCGGCGGCCTGATCATCCCGGTCGGCCTCGCCGCCCCGGTCCTGATCCTGCTCGGCATCGCGCTGATAATGGGCTACCTCACCACCCGACGGCAGTTCGGCCGCTACGTCTTTGCGATCGGCGGCAACCCCGAGGCGGCCACGCTCGCCGGGATCAACACCAAGCGGACGATCCTCGGCACGTTCGTCCTGTTGGGCATTCTGTGCGCCATCGCCGGGAGTATCCAGTTGTCCAGGCTCGACGCCGGCGTGACCAGCACCGGAACCGGATACGAGCTCCTCGTGATCGCTGCGGCCGTCATCGGCGGAACGTCATTCGCCGGTGGTATCGGCACGATTCAGGGTGCCGTCCTGGGCGCGTTCCTGATGCAGTCGCTCAAGGCCGGCATGGTCACAGTCGGCCTGGACTCGCCAATGCAGGACGTTGCGATCGGCAGCGTCCTGGTATTCGCCGTCGGCCTCGACACCATCTTGCAGCGGCGCGCCAAGTAGGCCAGGAGCAGAGATGAGCATCGCACCCACCCCCGAACCCAGGAACGCTGCGACGGTCGCGGGCGCGCCCCTGGCCGAGCTGCGCGACATCTGCGTGGCGTTCGGTGGCGTTCACGCGGTCCAGAACGTCACCGTGGATCTACGTGCGGGCGAGGTCGTCGGCCTGGTCGGCGGCAATGGCGCCGGCAAGACGACGCTGATCCGGACCCTCTCGGGGGCCCACCCGGCCGATTCTGGCGAGGTTCTGATCGACGGCCAGCCCGTTTCGATACCGAACCCGCGCGCGGCCAAGGCCCTGGGCATCGAAACGATCTATCAGAACCTGGCGCTGGCCGAGAATGTCGACGCCCCTGCCAACTTCTTCCTCGGCCGGGAGCTCAAGACTCGGACAGGGTCGCTCAACGACGCGGCGATGGAATCGGCCACCCGCAACGTCATCGGGCGCTTGAACCCCCACTTCAAGAACTTCAAGACGCCGGTCGTGTCCCTCTCCGGAGGCCAGCGTCAGGCCATCGCCATCGGCCGCGCCATCCACTTCAACGCCCGGATCTTGATCATGGACGAGCCCACAGCGGCCCTCGGTCCGGCCGAGACGGCGCAGGTGCGCGACGTGATCAAGCAACTGAAGTCCGAGGGCATTGGCATCTTCCTTATCAGCCACGACATCCACGACGTCTTCGACCTGGCCGATCGAATCAGCGTCATGCTCCACGGCAAGCTCGTCGGCACGGTCAACAAGGCCGACGTGACGACCGACGAAGTGCTGGGCATGATCATCATGGGCAAGCTGCCGACGGAGGTCACACAGCGAGAGCTGGCCGAGCTCCACGGTTGAGGGCCACCTGGTAGTCATGACGGCAGGACAAAGCCGCTTCGGCGTCGTCGGCACCGGCTGGAGGGCCGAGTACTTCCTGCGGCTCGCCAGCCTGCTGCCGGATAGGTTCGAGGCCACGGGTGTCGTCGGGCGGACCCCGGAGAAGACCGAACACGTTGCCGGGCGCTGGGGTGTGCGTGCCTTCGGCTCGCTCTCGGAGATGGTCGCGCACGGGCGTCCGGACTTCGTGGTGGGAGCCGTGCCCTGGGCAGTCTCGCCGGTCGTGACCCGCGACGCGGTCGAGATGAAGCTGCCCATCCTGTGCGAGACGCCACCCGCGCCGGACCTCGACGGGCTCCGCAGCCTCTGGCGCGAGGTTGGAGCCAGCCGCCTTGTCCAGGTCTCGGAGCAGTACGCGCTGATGCCCAGTCACGCCTCGCGATTGGCGCTGGCGCGCAGCGGTGCGATAGGCAAGGTCACTTCGGTCCAGGTCTCCTCGACCCACCTCTATCACGCCGTGGCGTTGATGCGGGCCTTCCTCGGGGCACGGTTCGGACCGGCCGCCGTCAGTGCCCATAGCTTCGTCGCGCCGCTGATCGATCCCCTGGTGCGAAATGGATGGACGAACGACGACGAGCCCAAGGAAGCCAGGACCACCATCGCTACGATCGACTTCGGCGACGGCGCCATGGGGCTCTACGACTTCACCGACAACCAGTGGCACAACCAGCTGAGGTCGCGCCGGATCGTGATTCGCGGCTCGGCCGGCGAGATATCAACCGACGAGGTCGTCCGGCTGGCCGCCCCTCGAACGATCGTACGGACGCCACTGGTGCGCCGTCAGACCGGCTACGACCTGGACCTCGACGGCTTCGACACGGACCACATCAGCCTGGGAGACACGATCCTGTATCGCAATCCTTTCCCCGGGCTGCGCTTCAGCGACGAGGACGTGGCCATCAGCAGCATGCTCGTCGCGACGGCGGCCTGGTGTCGGGGCGACGGCCCGGCCCCCTACCCGCTCGCCGAAGGCTGCCAGGATCACCTGCTGGCGCTCGCCATAGAGGAGTCCGCCGCGAGCGGTGCTCCGGTAGCGACCGCGGTCGAGGCCTGGGCTGTCGAGGGAAGTTGAGCGGGACCTCCAGCCACAGGACCACAGTGCGGCACGCGCACCGAGCCAGCGCGACAAAGAGGGCGACGCCCGAGTAGCCTCGTGGCATGACTCGCGAGTTGCTGTGCCTCCACGAGGGGGAGCCGTGTATCTGTCGCCGGCGGGGACTGGCGACGGTAGGGCACGCGTTCCGTTACTGAACGGCAGCTCACCTCCAGCCAGGCCTCGCGCCCTGCCGCCCTGCGCGACGCTTCCGGCGCCATCCGGTCCAGCTGGAGTCCTACATGTCCTCATCGCTCACACCCCCTGCCCGATACATCGATCCGCGCGGCCAGCGCTTTGGCGCCGGTCTGTCGGCGTTGCTGATCGGCCTCGCCTTCGCCGCCAATCAGTTCTGGTTGGCTGCCCTCGTCGGCCTCAACCTGCTGATCGCGTCGGCCTTCGGATCGCGGCTGTTCCTGCCCGGACGCCCGTGGCCGTTCATCAAGAAGGCCTTCCGGCTCGGTCCCACTGAGCCCGAGCACGAGTACCCGCCTCGATTCGCCCAGGCGATCGGCGGGCTGGTCGTCGCCGCCGGAACTCTGGCCTACCTGTTGGGACTCGCCCCCGCAGGCTGGGCGCTCGTCGGCGCGGTTGCCGGGCTGCAGACGCTGCTCGCCCTCACAGGCTACTGCCTGGGCTGCAGGCTCTACTTCCTGCGGTGGCTGGTGCCTTCGGCCTTCGCCCGATTGTTCGGGGCAAACGACCGGCTGCTGAATCTTCCCATCCAGCCGCTCCGTCGGGTCTAACCGGCCGAGCGCCGGCCGATCTCAGGTGGATGCGCCGGCTTTCGGCGACGCGGTCGAAGCTCTGGCCCGCACAAGCGTCCGCGTCCTCTGGCGCGCGATCGCCTCCGGCCGCCTGGACTCGCGTCGGTCGTACCAGATCTTCATCAACTCCACCAGGGTGAGGTACGCGGCGACGATCGCGACCAGGAGCGGCCAGAACTGCCACGGCAACGCGCCGAAGCCGATCACCGACCCCAGCGGGCTCAGCGGGATGATCACGGCTGCGGCCAACGCAGCGGCGATCGCCGCGCCGAGCTGCTTACTGGGACGACTCCGCCAGAACGGCGTCATGCGGGTGCGAATGACCAGCACCACCAGGATCTGGGTGAAGAGCGACTCGACGAACCAGCCTGTGTGGAACGAATCCTCGCTGCTGGCGCCGGTGCCGAGCAACAGGAGGAGCAGGCCGAAGGTGGCGTAGTCGAAGATCGACGAGATCGGACCGAAGACGACCATGAAGCGCTCGATGGCGTGCACGTCCCAGCGCGCGGGCTCTGCCTCGACGTCCGAGTCGACGTTGTCCGACGGGAGCGCGGTCTGTGAGGCGTCGTAGATCAGGTTGTTGAGCAGGATCTGCCCGGGGGACATCGGCAGGAACGGCAGCAGCGCGGCCGCACCGGCCATGCTCAGCATGTTGCCGAAGTTCGAACTCGTGCCCATGCGGATGTACTTGAGGGTATTGGCGAAGGTGCGCCGGCCTTCGGTGACGCCCTGAGAGATGGCGGCGAGGCTCGGCTCGAGCAGGATGATGTCGGCCGCGGAACGAGCCACGTCCGTGGCGTTGTCGACGCTGATTCCGACGTCGGCGACGTGGAGCGCGGGCGCGTCGTTGATGCCGTCGCCCATGTAGCCGACCACGTGGCCCGACTCGCGCAGGGCCCGGATGACCTGGAGCTTCTGGTCGGGATCGACGCGAGCGAAGATCGTGGTCCGGGGAGCGCGCGCGACGAGGGCCGGATGGGTCAGCTTGCGCATCTGGTCGCCGGTGAGGACGTCGTCGACGCGAAGCCCCACCAGGCCGGCGACGTGACGGGCGACGAGGTCGTTGTCGCCCGTGATGATCTTGAGGGCGATACCCTGCTGACCCAGCGATTCGATCGCCGCACCGACGTCCGGCTTGGGCGGGTCGCTGAACAGGATCACGCCCTCAAACGTGAGGTCGCGTTCCAGCTTCGACGCGTCGGCCAGGGCGACGCCGCCAGCTGGGGCTGCGGCTGGGGTGGCCGGAGCGGCTGGGGCGGCCGGAGCGGCAGCGACTTTGGCGGCAGCCGCTTGGGCGCGAGTCGTTGCCGGAGCAGTTGCGGCAGACGCAGGCGCGGAGACCGCGGGCGCGGCGACGCCGGCAACCTTGAGCGCGGCCAGCTCTTCGTGCGTCAGCACTCGCGAGCCCACGGCGACCAGCCGGAACCCGTCGGCCGAAGAGCCGTCGACGAGCTTCGCCAGGCGATCGTGCTCCGCTTTGCGAATCGCCCTGGCCGTGTGATCCTCGCGAACCGTGCTCGAGGCCGCGACTACCGCCTCGGGTGCGCCTTTGGTGACGAGCAGCGGCGGCTCGCCCCCGCGCTGGACCACAACGCTGAGCATTCGACGGTTGAAGTCGTAGGGCAGCTCGGCAAGCTTCCGATACGAATCGAGGTCGGGGGGTTTGGGGGCGGAGGCAAGGACGGCGGTGTCGAGCGGGTTCTGGAAGCTCGACTCGAAGTGGCTGTTGAGGTAGGCCAGCTCGAGGGCGTGCGACGCTTCCCCGGCGTCGTCCTTGTCGATGCCCACGGCCTTGACGAGTTCGAGCTTGCCGAGGGTGAGCGTGCCGGTCTTGTCGGTGCACAGCACGGTGACGCTGCCGAGGTTCTGGATCGCCGGCAGGCGCTTGACGAGCACGCCGTGGGCGGTCAGTGCCCTTGCGCCGCGGGTCAGGTTGAGAGTCACGATAGCCGGCAGGAGTTCCGGCGTCAGGCCGACGGCGAGCGCCACGGAGAATAGCAGCGCGTCGAACAGCGGCCGCTGCAACGCCACGTTCACGGCGAAGACGCCGACGACGAGGATCAGCGTCACCCGGCCGATGAGCAGCCCGAAGGCGCGGACGCCGTGCTGGAAATCGGTCTCGGGCGCCCGTTCGGCGAGTCGGTGGGCGATGGTCCCGTAGCTCGTGTTGGCACCGGTGGCCGTGACCACGGCCCGTCCGTTGCCGCTGACGACGCTCGTCCCGAAGAAAGCCAGCCCTGCGCGATCCTCGTCCTTGCCCGGGTCCAGATCGCCGGCCATCGGGTTCTTGAGCGACGCGGCCGACTCACCGGTCAAAGACGACTCGTCGACGAACAGATGGTTTCCTTCGATCAGGCGCGCATCCGCCGGGACGATGTCGCCGGCCCCCAGGACGACGACGTCGCCGCGGACCACGTCGTGGATCGGGATCTCCTGCTCCTTGCCGTCTCTGACGACCGTGGCCCGCAGCGCGAGTCTGGCCTGGAGCGCGGCCACCGCCGCCTCCGAACGTGCCTCCTGGACGAAGCCGAGCATTGCGCTCATGCCGACGATGGCCAGGATGATGCCGGCCTCGACCTTGTCTCCGACCGCGACGCTGACGGCGCTGGCGGCAACGAGGATCAGGACGAGCGGGCTCGCAAACTGGCCGATCAGGACCGCCAGGGGTCCGCGACGGCCTTCGCCGCCGAGGGCATTGGGGCCGTCGCTCTTCAGGCGCGCCGCGGCCTCGACCGAGGTGAGGCCGGTGGAGCTCGCGGTGGCGGACATGACCTGCTGATCCTATCGGATCGCTTCGAACGGGTCAGCCTCGCACCTGGCTACTCCACCACGCGGAGCTTCGCGGGCAGGTTCATACGCGTGAGTCGCCGCCCCGTAAGAACGGGGGCCAGCGCGACGGCCCCGATCCCCAGCGCCACTCCGATCAGGAGCGTTTGCGGGGATAGCGTCGGGGTCAGCGCGAAGTCGGGCATGGACGTGGGGATCAGCCCATAGGTGAGCCAGATCAGCGCCCCGAATCCGCCGGCGATCCCCATGATCGTACCGAAGAGCCCGATCAGGCCGCTCTCCACCATGGCCGAGCCGAGGACGCGGCGGACCGGCAGGCCGAAGGCGAGCATCGTGGCCGTCTCGCGGGTGCGTTCGTCCTGGCTGATCGTGGCCGAGTTGTAGGCAACGAGCAGCGCCAGTATCAGGGCGATCAACGCAACCACGCCCAGGATGTCGGTGAACTGGCCGACCATGTCACGCATGCTGGTCACGAGGGCATCGATCGGTTGGGCCGATACCACGCCCGGGAGATCGAACAGCGCTCGCCGAACCGCCGCGGGATCCGCGCCTGCGGCCGGCACCACCGTCGCCCGATTGGCCAGCCCCTCCATCTTGAAGAGCGAAGTGCCGCCGACGTCCATGTAGGCGGTTGGCCGCAATGGGCTCGGACCGGTTCCGGCGAGGGTCACTCTGGTCTGGGCCGTTGCGACCGCCGTGTCGGAGACCCTGACGGGGTGGGTCAGGAGGAAGCTGTCGCCCGGCCGCAGGCCCAGGTCCTCCGCGGCCCGCTGCGAGAGCATCACCTCGTTTGGCCCCGACGGCAGCCGGCCCGATGCCACAGCTTGGCGTCCAGGCGTTGTCGCGCAGGTTCATGACGTCGAGCTGGATGTCGATCGGCTCGTGGCCGGAGTCGATGGCGGTCGCGGTGGCCGGCAGACGCAGAATCGGATCGACCCGGCCGGAGCCGGAGACGGCGCCCAGCTCCTTGCTCAGGGCCCCGGCCGGGAGTGGCGCGGCCATGTCCACCGCGATGCGGTTCGGACTGCCCCCGATCATCTCGGCCTGGCCCCGGTCCATGCCCGCGGAGAAAGTGTCGAGCATTCCGATCGTTCCGAGCAGCACCGTGACCGCCGCGCCTATCCCGAGGGCCGTCAGAAGCGTCCGCCGGGGCGTCCGGAGGACGTTGCTGAGCGGAATCCGGAGCCACGCCGGCAGAGGCAGCCGTCGGGCCAGGCGAGCCAGCCCCGGTCGTCGGGCGACGAGATAGCCGGTCCGGATGGCGTCGACCGGCCGGGCCCGAACGGCACGCCAGACCGGGTAGATGGAGGCGGCGAAGGGCAGCACGAAACCGATGGCCGCGGCCCGGGCGAAGACGTCCAGCTGCAGCGGCGTCTCGAATACGGGCATGGGCAGCATGTCCGCATAGACCGCCTTCATGGCCAGGTCGAACAGCAGCCCCACGGCCACGCCGAGCGCCACTCCAAGGAGGGCGATCTCGGCGGCGACCGCCAGAGGCCTGATGGCCAGCGTTCGAGCCGGCAACCCGAGCGCCAGGCCGATACCGACCTGGCGGCGCTGCGACTCGACGATCCTGGTCGTGAGGTTGAAGGCGGCAAAGGCAGCCCCGGCGAGCATCAGGACGGCGAACAGGGCGAAGAAGCTCTCGTCGTTCTGGGCGTCCTTGTCCAGCCAGCGCCGGACCGTTTCGTCGCCACTGGCTACAGCGGCGGCGCCCAGATTCGGCAGCTTCGTCGCCGCGGCGGCCTGCAGCTCATCCCTTACCACGGGTGCCAGCGAAGGATCCGAAAGGCGGAGCACTAGCTCGTTGGCCATGCCCTCGTGACCGGTCAGGTTGCCGGCCTCTTCCAGCGACGTGAAGACCACGGCGAAGTTGGCCTCGGCCATGAAGTCGCCGGTCGTGGATATGACGAGCAGATAGTCCGGCGAAAGGGCCGCGCCCTTGGCTGTGACCGTCTGGCCGTCGGCTACCTTCAGGGCGCCGGGAATTGGCAGATCGTAGTGCTTGGCGAAGTGGTACTCGATCTCGGCCACCGGCTTGCCGGAATCGGCCGCCGACAGCCCCTGGCCCTCTCTGACCTGGAGCGCGTCGACCGGCGGATCGCCTGTCGCCATCCCGATCAGCTGGCCCGGCACCACGATCGTCTGCCCGCCGGTGGAGGCATCGACGCGTGTGGACACAACCAGCCTCTCGCCCTCCCCGACGACGCTGCTGGCGTGCGGCATGCCCTCGACCAACCCGCGCAACTGCGCCGGCGTCGCGAAGCTGCCGTCCGCCAGGTAGAGGCGGACGTCGTGGGCCCGCAGGGCGGTCAGGCTGTCCACGCTGGCGTTCTGGCGCCACGACGACATGCTCTGGAGCGAGGCGAACGTGCCCGTGCCGATGGCGATGGTGGCCGCGATGGCCACGACCAGGAGCAGCCGGTCGCGCAGGTCGCGGCCCGACCAGCGCAGCCAGAAGAGGACCCGCTTCATCTCGGTCTACCAGCGAAGGTCTGCGACGTCCGCCCGACCCCCGGCCGGCGGACCATCGCTGACGATGCGGCCGCTCGACAGCTCGACGACCCGGTCCGCCGCGCGGGCAATCTCGCGATTGTGGGTGACGACCAGTACGGCACGCTCCGACGTGGCCTGGGCGCGCAGCAACTCCAGGATCTGGACGCCGGTGCGGAAGTCCAGCTCGCCTGTCGGCTCGTCGGCCAGCAGCACGGGGTTGCCCGTGGCAAGGGCTCGGGCGATCGCCACTCGCTGCTGCTCCCCGCCGGAGAGCTGATGCGGGAAGTGGTTCATGCGGTCCGTCAGGCCCACTTCCCCGATCCGCTGCCGGGCTATCGCCGCGGCGTCTCTGCGTCCTGCCGCGTCCGCGCCGAACTCGACGTTCTCCAGAGCAGTCAGCCCCGGGAAGAGATTGAAGGTCTGGAAGATGAAGCTCGTGGTGTGGCGCCGGAACTCCGACAGCGCCCCGCGCGAGGCTCCGGTGACCTCGCGTCCGGCCACCCGGATCTCACCGCCCGAGGCGACGTCCAGGCCGCCGACCAGATTGAGGAGCGTGGTCTTGCCACTGCCCGACGGGCCCAGCACCACCACGAACTCGCCCGCACGCACGTTCAGGCTGACGCCCGCCAACGCGGTGACTTCGAGGCCGTCGAGCCGGTAGACGCGGCTCACGCCACTCAACTCGACGAGTGCGGCGGCCTGGCCGGCAGTGGAGTCGGCCGGCTTCGTCGGTGCTGCCATGGCAGAGAGACGCACCTGGATTCTCCTTCCGGGTGTCACGCGGCGGTTCCAGCGCGGGCCGGGGCGTCATCGGTGATCCTAGGCCGCGGGGGTTGCCGCCCCAGGGCCGAAAGTCCCGAACGGCTGGCGGATCGATCGGCCTTGAAGAGCCTGGAAGCGACGGCCTGGGCGAACGTGGCAGTGCTCCGCACTACCCGGCTCAGTGGGCCTCGCCAGACCCCCGTTTTCCACAGGTTAGGAACATGAACGTGCGGGGAGACCGTGCGGAGCCGCGCCGTTTTTGACACGCTTCGGAGACGCCCGGCATGCCTGTGGAGAGCAGGGTCCGTCACGTCCGGGATGGAGCCCATAGGTCGAGGAGGCCGCTCATGGCTGCTGCCATCGGATATGTCCGTGGCATGTTCCAGTGGACCGTCAAGCGCGAAGGGATCATCGCCCCGGACGAGAGGCCGCCGGCCGCGCAATCGGTGGCCCTGGGCGTGCAGCACATCTTCGCCATGTTCGGGGCGACGGTGCTCGCGCCGGTGATCATGGGCTTCAACCCGAACACCGCCATCTTCTTCTCTGGCATCGGCACCCTGATCTTCTTCGTCGCCGTCCGGGGCAGGGTCCCGAGCTACCTCGGCTCCAGCTTCTCGTTCATCGCGGTCGTGCTGTCGGCCGAGGCCATCGCCGGCGGTCCCACGCCGAACATTCCGGTGGCTCTCGGCGGCATCATCGCCTGCGGCGCCATCTACGCGGTCGTCGGCCTGATCGTCATGGCCGTTGGCTACCGCTGGGTCGAGTTCCTCATGCCTCCGGTGGTGACCGGGGCGGTCGTCGCCGTCATCGGCCTGAACCTGGCACCTGCCGCGATCAACTACATGATCGGATCCGCCGCGAAGCCGGACAACTTCGGCATTCTCGTCGGCCTCCTGACGGCGCTCGCCGTCGCCATCGTGGCCGTCTATGCGCCCGGCACCCTTCGCCGCCTGCCGATCCTCTTGGGCGGCGTATTCGGCTACCTGCTCTACTTCGTTCTCTCGAACGTCCTCAATCTGGGCGGGACACACATCAACTTCGACGCGATCACGAAGGCGTCGCTCATCGGCTGGCCGGCCTTCACTACGCCCGTGTTCGACACGCACGCCATCACGCTCATCGCGCCGGTGGCGATCGTTCTCGTCGCGGAGAATCTCGGCCACGTCAAGGCCGTGGCCGCGATGACCGGCCGCGACATGGATCCGTACATCGGGCGCGCCTTCTTCGCCGACGGCTTCGCCACGATGGTCGCGGGCTCAGGCGGCGGCACCGGCGTTACGACCTATGCCGAAAACATCGGGGTCATGGGCGTGACCAAGATCTACTCGAGCCTCGTCTTCGTCATCGCCGCCCTGGTCGCGGTGGCGCTCGGGTTCTCGCCGATGTTCGGTGCTCTGGTCCTCTCGATCCCCCAGCCCGTTCTCGGCGGCATGGCGATAGTCCTCTTCGGCCTGATCGCGACTACCGGCGGCCGGATCTGGGTGGAGAACAGGGTCGACTTCACCGACAACAAGAACTTCATCACCGTCGCCGTGGCCCTCACCCTCGGCGCCGGCAACCTGGCCATCACCCAGGGCGACTTCTCGATCGGCGGGATCGGCACAGCCTGCATCGGAGCACTGCTGATCTACCAGATCCTCAACAAGTTCGGCCTGGGTCAGAAGCCGGCTGTGGCACCGGCCGAAGCAGCGGCGGTGTCACCCGCGGCCTGACCGCATCGTCGCCAGATCGAAGCGGGCGGCCGAAAGGCCGCCCGCTTCTTCGTTTCTGCGATGAGCTCGGCGCCCTAGCCGGAACGGCCGGTTCCGAACTGGCGGTCGCCGGCGTCGCCCAGGCCCGGCATGATGTAGCCGTGCTCGTTGAGCTGCCGGTCCACAGCCGCGCAGTAGATCTGGACGTCGGGGTGCGCGGCGGTGACGGCGTCCACGCCCTCGGGGGCAACGATCAGGTTGACGAGCTTGATCCTGGTCGCACCCCAGCGCTTGAGGACCTCGATCGCAGCCGTGGCCGAGCCGCCGGTGGCAAGCATCGGGTCCAGGATCAGGCACAGATCAACCGTCGCTGAATCGGGCAGCTTGTTGTAGTACTCCACCGGCCGAAGGGTGCGCTCGTCGCGGAAGAGGCCCAGGTGCCAGACCTCGGCCGTGGGCATCAACTCCAGCATGGCGTCCACCATGCCCAATCCGGCGCGCAATATCGGCACGAGGCCGATCCGCACTCCAAGCTCGGCGGCGTCCGTCGTCTCGATCGGAGTGGTTACCTGAAGCGGGCGAACCTCGACGTCGGCCAGAGCTTCGTAGCCGAGCAACCAGGACAGCTCGCGCACTACCTCTCGGAACTTCTTCGGCTCGGTCTTCACGTCGCGAAGGATCCGCAGCTTGTGGAGGATGGCCGGATGCCGCGATACGTGAAGCGTCGGCCAGGTGGCTTCACGAACAGGCATTGGAGCGCTGTCTGTCACCGGTTGCTCCTCCGTCATGCTGGTTCCAGGTTGATTGCCACCATCGTACGAGCCCGCGGCCCGGATCGCGCGGCCCGGAACTCAGTGCGCCCTCGGAATCGATCCCGCGGCGGCGCGAGGCCGGCCAGGCAATCGCAGGGAAGCCCACGAGGCCTCGAGGTCCGCCCACCCGCCCGCGAGCACGCCCCGCAGATCCGTCCACGACCGCGCCCCCAGCAGCGGTAGCGTGGCGATCATGATGCTCAGGCCTCCGTACCACAGGGCCGGCAGCGCCAGCATGGCCGAGACGGGGACGGTCCAGCGGTGGTTCGTGCGGGCGCCCCAGACCACGAGAACGATGGCGAAGGGCAGCCTCACCACGAACGGGACCGGCACCGCCGCCCACGTTCCTTCCTTCCCGACATTGTTGGCGAGCACCTGCGGCCAGGTCCACCAGGCACCGGGAGCCAGCACGAACGAGACGGCCATGACCAGCGCGGTAGCGGCCGAAACGATCGCCAGCGACCGCCATTCACGGCGTACGGCAAACCACAGCAAACCGACGCCCGGTGTGATCTTCGTGAGCAGGATGAACGACCAGGCCGCCGGCCAGCGGAACCCAAGCACGATCGCCAGCGCTACGAGCATCTCGATGTTTCCGCCCCAGATCTCCATGAGCCCGAAGAAGGCGAGGCCCAGCAGAATCAGCCTCGGGCCGGTCATGTAGCACATCGCGGCGAACAGGATGGCCGCCCAGACTGCCATGAAGGCCTGCCACGGCAGCAGCCGCAGCGGCTCGAGAAGCTGGAGGAACGCGGGCGAGTACGGATACGCGATCTGGTCGGTCCAGTTCGAATGGAGATAGGGATCCGCCAGGCTCGGTACCCAATAGCAGCGGGCGTCCATGCCGGAAGGCAGGGCAGACGTCCCCCACGGTTCGGCGAAGTAGACGATGCCGAACCACGAGACGACGATGGCCGCGAGGCCCAGGACGGCGGCAGCCGGGGCCCTCGGGCCGGCGGGTCCGATCGGCCCCGCCTTGGAACTGACCAGTTTCTTCTCCTCGCTCCAGGCTACCCAGGCGTGGGCATGCTAGCACCGAGGCCCTGGCGGAGCGAGGTACGGTCGGGACTCAGCCCAGGTCGGGCGGCGGAAGCCGCGCCGCGGCGATCCGTCGCGCCGGCCGGCCTACAGCAGGTCTTTGAGCACCTCTGCGCCCGAGTCGGGACCGTCCGTCCGTTCAACGACCGCCGCCCTGCCAAGGCGCTCGCGATCGGGGTCCTGACCGGCCGGCCCGAGCAGACTGGCCCAACCTTCGCCCGACAGCCTCGCCAGTACCGCGGTCGCCGTCCAGAGCGTCCGCGCGGCGAAGTCGGCCGCGCCGCCGTGGATGGCGCCGTCGCTCAGGCCGGATCGCAGGGCCGCCGCCGCGCGAGCGGCCGCCCGCACTTCGGCGGCGACGGCAGCGACGTTTCCACCGGCTCGCGGCTCGATGACAAGGCCCGCCGGTCCTCCGGCGAGAGCCGAGACCAGGGCGACCGGCCCGGTCGGAGAAGTCAACCATCCCGGAGGGCCGGCTACGACGGTACGCAGGCCCGGGAACAGGACTCGTCTGAGCCACGCCTGGAGCATGATCGAGCCCGAGTCTCCGTCGTCGCCTGCCCAATCCGGTACCGCGCCCAGAAGCAGGCGTTCGGCCGGCAGGCCGTCGGCCAGGGCCAGTTCGACGCCCAACGCCTGAAGCGCCAGGGCGCGACCGGCGCGGGTTGCGGCATCGGCTGGGATGCCGCTGGCAAGATCGGCCCCGAGAGCGAGCGGACCCGCCCCCAGGACCACGCAGCTGCCCGCGCGTGCCTGCAGGCGATGAGCGAAGGCGTGGTCGGCGAGAGCCCGGTCGGGGTCCACGTTGTCGTCCACGATCTCCCGGATCGGGTCCGCGAAGACGTAGTCGATGCGCTCGAAGGCGGCCACCACGGCCTGCTCGGGCGCCGCGAACGCCGAGGTAACCGTCATGAGAGCCGCGTAACGGCGGCGCTCCGCCCCTGCCTCGTCCACGATGCCCCGTAGCGTTGCGAGGCCGCGCTGGCTCCCGGCCGGCACGGGATCCTCGATGACCGGCGCGGTCTTGGCCTGACGCCGCCGATCGCCACGCCGTGCTTCGCGCCCCCCTCTCCCTTCCTCGAACTCGAAGAGCCCCGGCGTCTCGAGACCGGCCTGGCGGCGGACTTGCGCGAACTCCCAGCTCGCCGGGACGCGGACCTGGACCACGTCGCAGCCGTCGGCCACGATGGCTTGAGCCTCCGTCGACGCCGCCACCAGCTCGGCCGCCTCGAGGGCGACGCCCAGCCGGGGCTCGACGGGCAGACCGAGGACGTCGCGCATCTCGCGAGTGGCGGTGCGGTTGGCATCGAAACGAGCCAGGGCGGACTCGATCATCCGCTGCGCCCGTTTCTGCGCCATGGCAAGCCGCTCCGGTCGCGCCAGAAGCTCCGCTTCGAGCCTGAGGTCGATCGCTCCGGAGGCGACGTCGAGGGCGAGGTCGCGGAGCGGCGCGTCGTATTCGAGCAGGGCTACCGCGAACGGCAGGATCACGCCCCCGGCTAGCCGGCGGGGATCCGAGCCGCAGTAAGTCTCGGCCAGTGAGGCGGCGAGAGGCCGCCCGGCCCGATCCAGGCCGTCCACGCCGAGCATCCGCAGTACGGCACGCTCCTGGGCAATCGTCGCGGAGCGCCGGGCCCGTTGGGACAGCGAGGCGGCCAGGTCGGCGGCGAGCCGACGGATCCCCTCCACGTCGCTCGAGAGTGTCTCGCCGCTCATTCTCACCTCGACTGGACCGTCCCGCGAGATCGAACGCCTCCGCCGCCCAGCCCACCCGCGTCCGAGCTTAGCGGACCGGTACCTCCGAAGGTTAGCCCGTTCGGTCGTGCGTGACGCGGATTCTGGGTTACGGGCCCCAGGTAATGGTCAGCGTCGGAACCGTCGCGCCGGATTCGTTGCTTTCGTAGTTGGTTGCGTGGCTGTAGCCCGGGCCGGAGGCCGGATCCTCGACGACGAAGCCGTTGTTGGGCGTTCCCCCGTACTGAGCCGCGACCAGCGCGGTCACGGTCCAGGTCGTCGGGCCGACGGCGCCGGCGGTTGGCACGGACACCGTGGAGCCCGCAGGGGCCGGCTGGTTATTCCATGTGACCGTGCCACCCACCCAGGGCGCATCGAGGTTGTAGATGTTGTACGTCAGACCGGGTTTCGCCGTAGACGTGTAGACCGCCAGAGTCGCCGTCTTGAATGCGCAACCGGTCGGGATCGGGGGCAGCGACGAGAACTGCAGGAGCATGCGCGACTCTTTGTCGCCAGCGCTGTTGACTACCAGCGTCGTGGCGCTGCCGTAGTTGGTGTCAGGACTGTGCGCGTCGACATAGGTGTCCTGCAGCGTGGAGAGCACGGCGCTTCCAGCCACACACGTCCAGTAACCTGCGGTGAAGGTGTTCGAGGCGAGGGATCTCGCCGATGTGAGCACGGCCAGGGCTGAACCTGTTGCGGCCGGCATAAGGCAGCCGATCGTCAGAGCTGCGAGCAGGATGCCCCGAAGACGCAGCCGGCGCATCGTCAGCTCACGAGCTCGCGCGATGGCTGCCCGTCCAACACGCCGCCCAGGTCGGTCTCGCCTTCCGGCTGACGCTCTTCCACGCGCTCGTCCTCGTCCTCTTCCCACTCCTGGAGCAGCCAGATGGCGAACAGCAGCGTCATACCGAAGCCCAGGATCGACAGGACTCCGGCAGGCATGGTGAGCATCCAGATGATGTAACCGAGCATGGGAACCGTGAAGTCGGCGCGGCCGATGATTGCGGAGGCCGGGCTCAGCGTCGGGTCGACGGCGTTGTTGGCGTCGCCCTTAGTCTCGACGTACGTGCCGTCCGGCTGGTTCACGATCCGGGTGATGCGATGGGAGACGATCACACCGTTCGTCTCCTTCAGCGTGACGACCTCGCCCGGGCGGAGGTCGGCAGGCCGAACGCTGGAGATCTCGATGACCGAACCGAGGTGGACGTTTGGCTCCATCGAGCCGCCTCGGATAACGACGAACTGATGGCCGAAGTCGGGCCCCACGTTGACCGCAAGAACCAGACCCAGGACGGACACGACGAGCAGCACGAGGGCCAGGTCTAGCAAGCGCCGGATCCAGAGTGCCGCCGTCTTCATTGGTCCCTCCAAGCCATGTCGATCAAGGGCCGGACCGTCGACCGTGGCCCGCCGAAGCGGGCCGCGGTCGACGTCGGTGCAGCCGTCGGTTACGGGTTGTTGGCCGTTTGCTCGGCGCTGAATGTGAAGGTCATCGTTGTCGTAGCGCCTTCGAGGGCCGGGTCTGAGACGCTACCGGGCAGCGTCGCCCGGAAGCAGAGGGTCTCGCTCGACCCGCCCGCGAGGACCCGATCGCCGGTCTGGGAACCTTGTGCCGGATCGCCCACGAGCTTGGTCGCCGAGGTCCCGACCGTTGTGGCCGGCAGGCCGCCCTCGACGTTGACGGTGGTGCCGCTGAACGCTGCGCAGCTGGAGCCGGCGTCGCCGTCAGGCTGCTTGATGGTGATGACCAGAGCTGAGGCCAGGGGCGCGTTGGTGGCGACGCCCGTGATCGCGTAGCGGAGCTGTGATGTCCCGCTGTTGGTGACGGTAACGGCCTGGCCGGTCGGTGCGCCGGCGATGTCTGCGGGAACGCTGCCGCCCGGCATCATGCCGGTCGCCGTGAAGATGTCCGAAGCCGGGTTGACCCCGATCGTAATCGAGCCGGTCGTGAAGACGCTGTTGCCGGACGCAGCCGTGCTCGTGAACATGGCCAGGGACATGGTGGCGCCCGTGGCGCTGACGAGTGCGGCTCCTGCCATCAGCAGGGCGAACAGACCGCGTCTGCGGCGACGTTGACGGCGCGGTTCCTGACTGTGTTCCATGTGAATTCCTCTCTTGCGGCCGGGGCCCTGGGGGGCTCCGGATGGGCCATTCGCGAGAGCGCCGTTTAGTGCCTTGAGGCACCGCTGGCATCGGGATCACCCCTCGCTGTGGGCTTAATCAAACCCCGCCTTTGCACTACTCAACTACGGGACCTCAGACCCAGGGGCGGCGGGTACTTTCGTCAATCGCTATTCCCTGCTTCCGATCTCCGCAGGAGGTGTCCAGTCCCGCCTCACCGGGGGGCTCGAGCGCCCACCCAGAACGGCAGCTACGCTGTCGTGCCCGCGCACCGGTACTAACGGGGTACCGGGGACGATGCCGAATAGGCCCCCCTAGTGCAATCTCCGTAGGCCGTCGGTTCGTCCGCGGACGACCCCTCGGGGCCCGGGAAGGAGGAGCGAGCGCCGAATGCGCCGTCCGACGGGCGAGCTATTCCTCGGCGGCTCGGTGGTAGACGCCCGTGACGCGAACCATCACCGCCTCGCGCAGCAGCGCGGCGAGCGCCCCGGCGCAGTCGGGCGATCCCGGGTCCGAGTCGAGGTCGGCCCAGAAGACGTACTCCCAGCGGACCCCTCGGCTCGGACGCGACTCCAGGCGCGACAGGTTGATCTTCCGCTCGGCGAAGCAGCCGAGGCAGCGATGCAGGCTCCCGGGCACATTCCGAACGGCCCAGACCAGAGTGGTCTTCATCGGGCCGGCGAGCGTCGCCGGGTTGAACCACTCATCCGGGACCGGCTCGCGGGCAAGGACGGCGAAACGGGTTCGATTTGCGTCGCCGGTCTGGATGTCGCTCGCCAGGACCTCCAGTCCGTAGAGCGTCGCGACGCGGGCCGAGGCCACCGCCCCGGCGCGCAGCTCGTGGCCGTCGGCGATCGCCTTGGCCGCGCCGGCCGTGTTGTAGCTGGTCATGACCTGCCAGGGCCGCGAGCGCAGGAAGTCGTCGGCCTGGTCGAGCGCCTGAGCGATGCTGTAGACGCGCTCGATAGACTCAAGCGTCTGGCCTGGCAACGCCAGGAGGGCGAGATGGACCGGCACTGTCAACTCGGCCGCGATTCGGACCTCGTCGAACGTGAAGAGCAGGTCGTAGATTTCGCGGACGCTGCCGCCCTGCGAGCGTTCGATCGGGACGACGCCGGCGTCGGCGGCCCCGTCGTTGACGGCCTCGAACACGGCCCGCCAGGTCGGCAGGGCCAGGGCATCGGCAGCCCGAAATGCCGCGAGAACGGCCTCCTCGCTGAAGGCGCCGGGCTCACCCTGGAAGGCCACCCGCGGCGCGGGGAGAGATCCGATCCCGGGCGCGTCGGCGGCGGGTTTCGAGGTCCCGGAACCCTGAGAGCCGCCGGACACTGGCGCAGTCATCGACCCTCCGCGGCGACTATTAGAGGCGCCTTCGACGCGCCGTCGAAACCGATCCATTTGGCTGGGCGGCCGTCGTGAACTGGCGCTCGTCGCGCCGCCGCAACTCCGCGCCCGTCTTCCAGATTGCGTATTCGAGAGAGTCGCACAGGGCCGCGCAAGAGGCCGCGATGATGTTCGTATCGCTGCCCATCGTTGACCACTCCAGGGCGCCGTTCGACGAGTCGATGATGACACGGGTCTGGGCGCCGGTCGCCTCCTCGCTGTCGAGGATGCGGACCTTGTAGTCGACGAGATGAACGGCGTCGAGCTGCGGATAGAAGGCGCCGAGAGCCTTCCGGAGCGCAGTGTCGAGGGCGTTCACGGGCCCGTTGCCGTCGGCGGCCGTGTGCAGGATCTCGCCCGCGACTTCCACCTTGACCGTCGCCTCGGAGAGGAGCTCGGCTCCTCCCCGTTGCTCCACCAGGACGGTGAAATCGCACAGCTGGAACGGGCGCTCATAGCCGACCTTGTGGCGCCGCACCAGAAGCTCGAACGACGCCTCCGCGCCTTCGAAGGCGAGGCCGTCCGCCTCGAGCTGCTTGATGATCTGGCTCAGCGCCCTCGGATCCACGCCGTCGAGCTGTTGGCCGAGTTGCTCCGCCCGGAGCTGGGTATTGGCCTTGCCGCCGAGCTCGCTGACAACCAGACGCATCACGTTGCCGACGACGCCCGGGTCGACGTGCTGGTACGAGCTGCTGGCCCGGGCCGTGGCCGAGCCATGTACGCCGCCCTTGTGGGCGAAGGCCGAGCGGCCCACATACGGCTGATGGTCGTCGGGAGCGATGTTGACGATCTCGGCCACGTAGCGGGCCAGGTCCGTCAGCTCGCCGAGCCGGCCCGACGGAACCGGCTCGAAGGCGGTTTTGAGCTCGAGGTCGGCCAGGATGCTGACCAGGTTGGCGTTGCCGCAGCGCTCGCCGTAGCCGTTGATCGTGCCCTGGACGTGGCGGACACCGTTGGCGACGGCCGCCAGCGAATTGGCCACCGCAAGCTCGGAGTCGTTGTGGCAGTGGATGCCCCAGACGACCTCGGGACCTTCATCGGCGGCGAAGGCGGCGGAAGTTGCCCGCACGATCGAGACCAGCTCGTCGCCGAGAGTTCCGCCGTTGGTGTCGCACAACACCAGCGTAGCCGCGCCGGCGTCTCGCGCGGCCCGCAGGGTCGCCAGCGCGTAGGCGGGGTCGTCCTTGTAGCCGTCGAAGTAATGCTCCGCGTCGTAGATCATCTCGCGGCCTGCCGCCGCCGGAAACGCCACCGAGTCGGCGACCATGGCCAGGTTCTCCTCGGGCGTAGCGCCGAGGACGTCGCGCACGTGTAGCAGCCAGCTCTTGCCGAAGATCGTGACGACGGGCGTCCCGGCGGCGACGATGGCCAGGAGGTTGGGGTCCCGCTCGGCCCGGTTGGTGCGGTGGCGTGTCGAGCCAAAGGCGGCCAGCTTCGCGTTCTTCCAGGCGATCGATCGAGCCGCCGCAAAGAAGTCGACATCCTTCGGGTTGGAGCCGGGCCAGCCGCCCTCGATGTAGGCCAGGCCGAACTCGTCGAGCCGGCGCGCGATCTTGATCTTGTCGGCGAGCGAAACCACCAGGCCCTCGCGCTGGGTGCCGTCGCGAAGGGTCGTGTCGTAGAGGACCACGTGCGGCCTCACCGCTCACCGCCGGTTCGCGTGGCCGCCCGGTCGCCGGCTGCGCCGGGCCCCGCGGCGTCGCCGATTCGCCCATCGCCGGTTCGTGTGGCCGCCCGGTCGCCGCCTGCGCCGGGCCCCGCGGCGTCGCCGGCGGGGGCGTCGCCACCTGCGGCCTCCAGCGCGGCGACGACGGCGTCGCCCATGGCTTGAGTGCCCACCGGGCGCAGACCCGTGGCATCGCCCGTGGCGGCCAGCAAATCCGCCGTGCGGTAGGCATCCACGAGGACCGCCGTCACGGCCCGCTCGATTGCCTCGGCGGCCGCGTTCTGGCCCAGCGACCAGCGCAGCAGCATCGCCCCGGACAGGATCGTGGCCAGTGGATTGGCCCTGTCCTTGCCGGCGATGTCGGGCGCGGAACCGTGGATCGGCTCGTACAGGCCGTGCAGGCCGTGCGCGGTCCGCTTCTCCCCGATCGACGCCGAGGGCAGCATCCCGAGCGATCCCGCCAGGACGCTCGCCTCGTCCGACAGGATGTCGCCGAAGAGGTTCTCGGTCACGAGGACGTCGAAGACGGCCGGCCGCTGAATGATGGTCATGGCGCAGGCGTCGACCAGCCGATGCTCGAGGGCGACGTCGGGGTATTCGGCCGAGGTTTCCTCGACAACGGTCCGCCACAGCCGGCTCGACGACAGTACGTTGGCCTTGTCGACGCTGGTGAGCCTCTTGCGCCGGCCGCGAGCCAGCTCGAAGGCCAGCTTGACCACGCGCTTGATCTCGTGCTCCGTGTAGATCAGCGTGTCGACCGCCTCGCGACCGGCCGGAGTCTTGCGCTGCTCCGACGGTTTGCCGAAATACAGCCCGCCGGTCAGCTCGCGCACGATCATCATGTCGACGCCCTCGAGCAGGGCCTCCCGGACGGGTGAGCTCGATCGCAGCACCGGCTGGACCGTCACGGGCCGCAGATTCGCGTACAGGCCCAGACCCTTGCGCAGGGCGAGGAGGGCCTGCTCGGGCCGGACCCGGGCCTTGGGGTCGTCGAACCGCGGATCGCCGATTGCTCCGAAGTAGACCGCGTCGGCCTCCTTGCAGACCGCCAGGTCGCCCTCGCGCATAGGCACTCCGTAGGCGTCGATGGCGACGCCGCCGATCAACACCTCACGCCAGTCGAACCCGAAGCCGAAGATCAGGCCCGCCGCCTCCAGAACGCGGCGGCCGGCGGCGATGACTTCGGGGCCGATGCCGTCGCCGGGGACGAAGACGATCCTGTATGTCGAGCCGGCAGGGCTGTACCCGGCCGTTGGGGTCACGGTGTCGGTCACGGGAGCTTCTCTACCTTCTCGGGCCGCCGTCCCGTTGCCAGCGCCGACTCGAGCAGCGCGGCCTTTACGACCGAGTCCTGCTGGAGCTTCTCTGCGCCGGATAGATAGGCGGCCACCGAGGCCTCGATGATGTTTGTGGACAGGCCGTGGCCGGTCGCCACGAATGCGTCCGGGCCGTCATCGGTGGAACGATGGACGCGTGCCACGACCTGGCCCTGGGCGTCCTCGCCGGCGGAGACGGCCTTGATCTCGTACTCTTCGAGAATCGGCTTCCAACCGAGGACGGCCTCGAGCGCCTGGTCGATCGCGCCATATAGGGCATCCACGGGGCCGTTTCCGGTGGCCTCGACCGAGCGCGATTGCTCGCCGATGCCGAGCGAGATCATGCCCATCGCCCGCCCGCCGTGCGAGCTGGTCACGCTCCAGCCCTGCAGGCAGATCGTTCCCGGAGCGGCCGTCGCCCGCTGTTCGAGCACCGCCAGCAGGTCGGCGTCCGTGACCTCCTTCTTGGCGTCGGCCAGCGCGATCACCTGGGCGTAGACCTCGTCGAGGGCCTCGCCGTCGACCTCCTGGCCGAGCGAGTGGAGCTTCTCCCGGAGACCGCGCCTGCCGGAGAGCTTGCCGATGGTCAGCTGGCTGCCGGAGAGCCCGACCGACTGCGGGGTCATGATCTCGTAGGTGAGCGGGTTCTTGATGACCCCGTCCTGGTGAATGCCCGACTCGTGGGCGAACGCGTTGGCGCCGACGATCGCCTTGTTGGGCTGGACCGCGAACCCGGTGAGGTAGCTGACCAGGCGGCTGGCCGGGGTTATCTGCTCGGTCACCACACGGGTCCGAAGGTTGGGGAACTGCGTCGGACGGGTCTTTATGCCCATCACGACCTCTTCGAGCGAGGCGTTGCCGGCCCGCTCACCCAGGCCGTTGACGCAGACCTCGAGCTGACGGGCGCCGTTCTGGAGCGCCGCGAGCGTGTTGGAGGTAGCCAGGCCGAGGTCGTTGTGGCAGTGCACGGACACGGTGGCCACCCCGCCGAAGCGCTCGACGACGCGCCCTACCAGGCCGCCGAACTCGGCCGGGATGGCATAGCCCACGGTATCGGGGATGTTGAGCGTGCTCGCCCCGGCCTCGACGGCAGCCTCGTACAGCTTCATCAGGAAGTCGACGTCCGTCCGGGTCGCGTCCTCGGCGCTGAACTCGATCTCGGCGTCCGGCCCGAGAGCCGACCGGCCGTAGGCCACCCATTTCGCTGCCGCGAGCAGCGCCTCGTCGCGCGAGATGCGGAGCTTGTGCTTGAGGTGGATGTCGCTGCTGGCGATGAAGACGTGGAGGTGAGGCCGCTCGGCGGCGCGGATAGCCTCGACGGCCCGCTGCGGGTCGCCGTCCTTGCACCGCGCCAGGGCGGCCACGGCCACGCCGCGCGTCTCGCGGGCGATGGTCTGCACGGCCTCGAACTCGCCGGGCGACGAGGCCGGAAAGCCCGCCTCGATCACGTCGACGTTGAGGCGGACGAGCTGGCGGGCGACCTCGATCTTCTCGGCGACGGTCAGGCCGGCGCCCGGCGCTTGCTCTCCGTCGCGCAGGGTGGTGTCGAAGATACGGACCGAGCCCGGGGGTACGCCCCGGCTCGGTACTGGCCCCGGGCCGACTCCCCGGGCTGCGTCATTCGGGCCGCCGAATGACGCGGGTACGGCGCCGCTTGCGCCGCCGGACTCGTTTTCGCTCATCGGATACCCCCGGCGATCAGCCCCTGGATCGAGCGGCCGCCTGCGGCTGGCCGTCGACGACTTCGACAGGATTGAGGAACGGCATCGCCTTGCGTAGCCGGCTGCCGACCTGCTCGACCTGATGATCCCGGTCGGCCTCGCGCATCTTCTTGAAATTGGGCAGGCCGGCCTCGTTCTCGGCGATCCACGCCGCCGCGAAGGTGCCGTCCTGGATCTCGTGCAGGACGGCCCGCATCTCGTCGCGGACACGCGCGTCGATGATCCGCGGTCCGGAGACGTAGTCGCCGTACTCGGCCGTGTCGCTGACCGAGAACCGCATGAAGTTCATGCCGCCGCGATACATCAGGTCCACGATCAGCTTGAGCTCGTGCATGACCTCGAAGTAGGCCAGCTCGGGCTGGTAGCCGGCCTCGACCAGGGTCTCGAAACCGTTCTTGATCAGGCTGGTCACGCCGCCGCAGAGGACGACCTGCTCGCCGAAGAGATCGGTCTCGGTCTCTTCCTTGAACGTGGTCTCGAGAACCCCGGCCCGGGTGGCGCCGATGCCGCGTGCATAAGCGAGGGTGCGGGCGCGAGCGGTGCCGGTGGCATCCTTCTCGACGGCGAAGAGCGCCGGGACGCCCCCGCCCTGCTCGAAGACCGAGCGGACGAGATGGCCGGGGCCCTTGGGGGCGACCATGCCGACGTCGATCCCCTCGCCCGGCTTGATTCTGTCGAACCGGATGTTGAAGCCGTGGGCGAACATCAGCAGCTGGCCGGGCTTCATGTACGGCTCGATCGAGGCCTCGAACACCTGCTTCTGGATGGTGTCGGGGACCAGGATCATGATCACGTCGGCCGACTTGACCGCGTCCTCGATGTTCGCGACGGCGAGCCCCGCCTCGGCGGCGAAAGCCCTGCTCTTGCTGGCCGGGGGCAGTCCGACCACGACGTCGTACCCGGAGTCGCGCAGGTTCAGGGCATGCGCGTGGCCCTGGCTGCCGTAGCCGATGATCGCGATCCTCTGCCCGGCGAGCGCGCTGGGATCTGCGTCGGCGTCGTAGTACATCCTTGCGGTCATCGCTTGACTGCCTCCTCGATCGACCCGGCACCCCGGGACATGACGACGGTACCGGAGCGGACCAGCTCCTTGATGCCGAACCCGCGCATGAGGGCGATCAGAGCGTCCACCTCTGCCTCCGTGCCGGTTGCTTCGACGATGAGCGATTCGGCGGCCAGGTCGACGATCCTGGCCTTGTACATCTCGGCGAGGGTCAGCACCTCGCCGCGATTGCGATCGTCGGCGCGGACCTTGATCAGTGCGATCTCGTGTTCGACGGTCGGGTCGCTGGTGACGTCCTGGACCTTGAGCACATCGATGAGCCGGTACAGCTGCTTCGCCGCCTGCTCGACGTGAACGTCGTCGCCGTGGAGAGTGATGGTCATGCGGCTGACGTCGGGCTGGTCGGTGTGGCTGACGGCCAGCGTGTCGATGTTGAAGTTGCGGGCCCGCATGAGGCTGGCGACGCGGTTGAGGACACCGGGCCGGTTGAGCACGATGGCGACGAGGACGTGGCGATGAGCCTCGCCGCGGCCCGGCAGTGCGCGCGGCGGGGGAGCGGTGTGAGCCGGCGCCGGATGGGCCGCGTGGACCGGCGCTTGGACCGGCGCCGCGTGGGGCGCCGCCGCGTCGACTTGCGCAGGAGCGGGTTGGCCGGGAGTGCGTCCCGGATCCTCGGCGGAGCTCATTGGTTGGGCTCCTCGAACTGTTCCTCGAGCAGGTCCGACAGACCCTTGCCGGCCGGCATCATCGGGAAGACGTTCTGTTCCTCGGCGATCACGAAGTGGACGAGAGCCGGGCCGTCGACCGCGCGAGCACCGGCGATGGCGGCATCGACCTCCGCGGGTGTCGTGGCCCGGAAGCCGGCCACGCCGTAGGCGTCGGCGAGCTTGAGCCAGTCGGGGCCGAGCAGGTTGGATGAGTGGTAGTTGCCGGCGTAGACCAGCTCCTGCCACTGCCGGATCATGCCCAGCTTGCGGTTGTCCAGGAGCGCCACCTTCACCGGGATGTTGTCCTGGACGAGCGTCATCAGCTCCTGGGCGGTCATCTGCAGCCCGCCGTCGCCGACGATCGCCCACGTCTCCTTGTCGGGTCGCCCAACTGCGGCGCCCATCGCCGCCGGCAGGCCGAAGCCCATCGTGCCCAGGCCGCCGGAGCTGATGTGGCTGTTCGGCCGGCGGAAGCCGGCGTATCGGGCTGCCCACATCTGGTTCTGACCCACGTCGGCCACGATCGTGGCGTCGTGCCCGCAGGCCTCACCGATCTGCGAGACGACGAAGTCGGCCGACAGCTGGCCGTCTCGCCAGGCGCCGGAACCATGCCACGGCATCTTCTCCGACTCGGCCCGCCACTCGGCGATCTGACCGAGATAGGCCGCGCGCGACTGCGGAGAGACGGGCTCGACCTGGGGCAGGAGCGCCGCCAGAACCCGCTTCACGTCGCCCACGATCGGAACCTCGACGGCCACGTTCTTGCCGATCTCGGCCGGATCGATGTCGACGTGGATGATCCGTGCGTACGGCGCGAAGGTGGGCACGTGGCCGGTCACGCGGTCGTCGAAGCGCATGCCCAGAGCGATCAGCAGGTCGCACGACTGGATGGCCTTGTTGACGTGCTTCCAGCCGTGCATGCCCACGAACCCGAGCGAGAGCGGGTGCGTCTCGTCCATCGCGCTGACGCCGAGCAGGGTATGGGCGACCGGGATCTGGGCCTTCTCGGCCAGCTCGCGCAGCTCTTCGGTGGCATTGGAGATCAGGACACCGTGGCCGGCGAGGATGACGGGGCGCTCGGCCCGGGCGATCTCCTGTGCGGCGAGCTTGATCTGGCGGAAGTGGCCGTCGAACTTGGGCCTGAAGCCCGGGAGGTCCAGCGTCACGGGATGTTCGGCGGAGCAGGCGCCCATCAGGGCATCTTTCGTGACGTCGATGTGGACGGGCCCCGGGCGGCCGGTTCGGGCGATGTGGAAGGCCTCGGCGAAGACGCGCGGGATGTCGTCGGCGTGGTTGACCAGGTAGTTGTGCTTGGTGCAGGGCAGCGTGATGCCGGTGATGTCGATCTCCTGGAAGGCATCCTTGCCCAGCAGCGACGAGACGACGTTGCCGGTGATCGCGACCATCGGCACCGAATCCAGCATTGCATTGCCGATGCCGGTGACCAGGTTCGTCGCTCCGGGTCCCGAAGTCCCCAGGCAGACGCCAACCTTGCCCGAGGCCCGGGCATAGCCGTCGGCCGCGTGGGCGGCGCCCTGCTCATGGCGGACCAGGATGTGGCGCAGCTCGGGATAGTCGCCCAGGACGTCGTACAGAGGCAGGAGCACGCCGCCGGGGAAACCGAAGAAGACGTCGACGCCCTGGGCGAGAAGGGCTTCGCAGACGGCATCCGCTCCGATGCGCGGCCGCTTCACGCCCCGCTCGGCCAGGCTCCTGATCTGCTTTCGCAGCGTGTCCGTGAGCATCTCGTGCCGGCCGGCGTTTATCGCATCGGCACGCGCGGTGCCCGCCCCCGGCATGTGGTTGATGCGCTCGCGTCCCGAGGCGCGCCCCTCGGGGCGCGCCGAGGCGGTGGTCGTGCCGCTGGTCGTCGCCCCGGCGGCCGACATCGACGAACCGCCGGCCCCTTCCGCGGTCGCCGTCGGGGTACGACCTGAGTCGTCGACCCTGGTCCCCATGGCTGCGTCCCTTCCCTTTCGTGTGGCTCGTCCGCGAGCGATTTGCCTGTCTGCCCCTGTTCTGGCCATCAAAAAACCCTCGCCTGCCGGCGAGGGTTCTGGTTGGTACGGGGTCTTGCGTCGCTAGTGCTTGTCCCGCCGTCCAGTCTCCCGCCGGGAGCCGGTAATGAGTCCGAATACGCGCTCAATACCTAGCTCGAGGGAGCGAAGTAGACCGAGGAGGGATACGTCGACCAGACCGAGGTCTTCATACGGAACCTGCACGCGACGACCGTCGGTCCGCACGAGGATGGCGACGTGGCGGCGGTTTCGGCTGTTGAACAGACCCAACCTGGTTCTCCGTAGCTAACGCCTGCGGTTCTTGCCCGCGGTGTTCGGCGAGTGTACCAGCAGCCGTCAATGCGTGCGCCATCACCCGGTCGAGCCGGGACGATCGTACGGGAGTCTCGGAACGCGCGCTTCGGTCCCTCGCGTCTGTGAGCGCCGCACGAGGGCCGATAGCCGGCCTATGTTCCCCGACGGTGGAACGGCCACCAGGCCCACTCGCCGATGAAGGCCGTGATCGCCGGCACCAGCAGGCTCCGGACCACGAAGGTGTCGATGAGCACGCCCAGCGCCACCGCCAGCCCCACCTGGAAGAGAAGCTGGAGCGGCGACGTTACCAGCGCCCCAAACGTCCCGGCCAGGATCAGCCCGGCCGAGGTGATGACCGTGCCGGTGCGGGCCGATGCGATCCGTATCCCCGGCCGCAGCTCCCGAGTGGAACTCTCCTCACGAACCCGAGACATCAGGAAGATGTTGTAGTCCGACCCGAGGGCCACGAGTAACACGAAGACCATGAGCGGTATGAAGTAGTTGATCCCGGGCTGGCCGAAGAGGCGCTGCAGGATCAATGCCGAGAGGCTCAGGCTCATCGCGTACGACAGCAGCACGGTGAGGACCAGATACACCGGCGCGACCAGCGCCCGCAGCAGAAGGATCAGCACGATCAGGATGCCGACGATCGTGATGGCCGCGACGCGCAGGAAGTCGGCCGAGATGGTGTCCTGGACGTCGGCGTACTCGGCGGTCGCGCCGCCGACGTATTGCTTCGGGGCCGCGCCGACGTTCGTGGATCCCGCGGACGGATCCGCGGAGACGGCCGCAGCCGGCGCCCCGTAAGCGCCGCTCGCCGACCCGAAGCCGCCGGGATTCGTGGCCAGCAGGCTCCGCAGGTCGCGCACCGTTTCGAACGACTTCGTGTCGTACGGGTTGGTACTGGTCGTGACGTAGAGGCGCACCACGGTGCCGTCGGCCGAGACGTAGGCCGAAGTCAGGTCGGGAGTGGCGTAGAGCTGGCTCGCATCGAAGCTGCCCGCCAGCTGATCGAGCTCGCCGGGCAGCCGGCCGCGGGCGGCGGCCAGCGCCGCCTGGGCCGCGACCGCGTCCGGCGTCGGCGTCACGGTCGCTGGAGAGAAGTAGAACGCCGACGGCTGGTCCTTGAACCAGGTCGAGAGGTCGGTGACGGAACCGAGCAGCGCAACGAAGGCCGCTGGACTGGCCGAGGTCGAGAGCGCCGCCACCGCCTTCTGGGCCGCGGCGTACGCGGCCACGGGCTTCACCGCCGGATCTGCCGTCCCGAGCTCGTTCAGGTACGACGCGAGTGCCGCCAGCTGGGTCGCGGCGTCGGACGAGGAGGGCCCCGCCGCGGCCGCTCGCAGCTGGGCGCCGATGGCGTCGAGCTGGTTGGGCACCAGGGCCTGCTGGCGCGCGCCGACCAGCCCGGCCTCGAGGACCCCGAGATCGGCCTTGACCGCGCCCAACGAGCTGGCCGGGAGGCTCGGGAACGCCGACCCGAGATCGCCGACGTAGGCGATCGTCTGCTGGATTCCGGAGAGGCTCGCGTCGCTCAGCTGGACGTTGATGTCTGTACTCGGCGGCTTGCGGAAGGCGGCCGCCGTGTCGGACAGCTGGACTGAAGGCCGCAGCAGGTCCGAGACCTGGCCCTCGCCCAACGGGTCTACGAGGCTGCGGACCGTCTGGACGTTCGGCAGGCTCGAGATCGACTTCTCCAGGGCGGCGACGTCGGCCAGGCCGTCCTCCGAGGTGAACGTGGCGGCCTTTGCCCCAGGCACCTGCACGAGCACCGTCAGCGGCATCAGCTGACCCTCCGCCAGATGCTGGCTCAGCGTCTCGAAGCCCAGCCGGGACTCGGCGCCGGACGGCAGCTCGTTGAGTACGTCGAAGTTCTGCTTGAGCTGTGGCAGCGCCAGCGCGGGAACGATCAGGACCGCCAGCACGACTGCGGCGACGGCTCCGGGCCGCGTGGTGATGCGGCGTGCCAGGCCCGCCCAGAAACCCCGCTCTTCGTCGGACGCGACCCTGGTCTTCTCGTGGAGCGGCCAGAAGAGCTTCCGCCCGAAGATAGCCAGCAGCGACGGGGTGAGGGTCAATCCGGCCAGCAGCGTGATGAAGACTGTCGAGGGCCAGGGCCGGGCCGGTGGTCTGGATCATCCCGAACCGGGCCGCCACCATGGACGTGAGGCCCACGATCACGGTCGCCGCCGAGGCGGTGATGACCGCGCTGATGCGGCTGACGGTGACCCTCACCGCATCCTCGCGGCCGTTGCGGCCAAGCTCCTCTCGGAAGCGCGAGATGAAGAAGATCGTGTAGTCCGTGCCCACGCCGAAGACCAGGACGACGATGAACGAATCCAGGACCGACGAGAGCTCCCAGCCCGCCTGGGCCAGGTAGCCGAGGACGCCGCGCGAGACCAGGAAAGCCGCGCCGATGGTGAGCAGCGGGGCCAGGGCCGCCAGCGGCGCCCGGTAGATGAGCAGCAGGACCACGATCACCAGCAGGATCGTGACCATCGTCGTGCGATTGGTGCCGTCCTGGATGGCCTGCAGGTAGTCGCGTCCGATACCGGCCTGGCCGCTGACCTGGGCGCTGAGCCCGGCCGGCAGGACACCCGAGGCGGCGAGGTGGGCCCGCATCGCGTTGACCGCGTCATTGGTCAGCGGCAGGAACGACGGGGTGCTGATGTCGACCGTGGCCAGCTCGACCACGCCGTCCGAGCTGCGGTACATCGAGGCGATCGACGGCGTGTTCTCGGCGGTGACGTAGCGCTCGACGGCCGCGGGGTGGCCGCTGCCCTCGAAGTAGCTCCGCAGCCCCTCGATCGCCGTCCTGTCGGCGTCGGTCAGGCCGCTCGCCCGCGAGAAGACGATGAGAGCGGTGCTCGGTGCGGAATCGTTCGGGAAGGCGCGGGCGATGACCTGGCGGGCGGCCAGCGATTCGGCGTCGTGGGGCAGGAAGCTCGTCTCGTCGGCGGAGCCCACCTGGGCCAGCGACGGGGCGAGCACACCGAGCAGCGCCGCGGCGACGAGCCAGCCCGCCACGAAGACGAATCGGAGGCGGAGAACAACCCGACCGAGTCGATCGAACATGAGGCTCCCTGCGGAGATCTCCCATAGGCTCGACTGGGGGCGAATCGAGACCGGGACTGGGTCGACGCGATTGTACCCAGCGCGGCGGCCCGGGGTCGGCTAGACAGGCGGTGCGGCGGTTGCCGAACGCGCGGGACCCTCCGCAACGGCGCGGGCATCTTCAACGTCTCCGGTCGCCGCGGCGGCCCTGTGCCGCAGTCGCGGGAGCGCGACCAGGATGGCCGGCGTCGTGACCCAGACGACCGGCATGGCCACGGCCGTGGCCACGGGCACTACCCAGCGGCGGTCGGTTCGCGCTCCCCAGACGACCAGCAGAGCGGCGGCCGCCACACGCAGCCAGAGCGGCGGGAAGAGGAAGCTGTACCAGTCGTTCGACCCGGCACCCGTCGCCTCCGAGGTCGTCAGGAACTTCAGCCAGTCGAACCATGCGCCCGGAGCGATGGCGAACGATACGGCCGCGATGGCAGCCGTGGCACCGAGCGCCCAGGCCAGCGATCGCCATTCCCGCCGAACGACGAACCAGAGCAGCGAAACGCCCGGCGTGAGCTTGGTCAGCAGTCCGATCGACCACAGCGCCGGGTAATCGAAACCGAGCACGCAGACCGTCGCCAGCAGCAGGTGGACGTTGCCGTGGAAGAGCTCGAGCGGCACCGGCAGGAAGACCAGCCAGACGAGGGCCATCCGCCCGGTCAGCCAGACCAGGTTGACGATGAGGAAGCTGTCCCACAGAACGAAGAACACGCCGAACGGCAGCGCATGGCCGGGGCTCATGACCAGGGCGAAGGCCGGCGAATACGTGAACGAGCCGATGCTGCCGAGCGCCGCCGCGTACGGATGGAACGGATCGACGTTCCAGTAGGCGTACGAGTCGAACCCGACCAGGCTCTTGAAGCTCGGCGCGGCCGGCACGACGAGCATCAGCCAGGCGAAGAGGACGAAGCCAAAGATGGAGAGCCCGAGAATGGCGGGCTTGCGGTAGACAGGCAGGCGGGCCCGAAGTCGAACCCCGAACCCGCCGGCCGCGTCGTCGGCCGTCATGCCGAGGCCCGCCCGGTCGCCTGAGCCCGGATCTACGGCGCCGGTGGGGCCCCGACCGATTACTCGAGCTGCGGGCCGCTTGAACCGCCACAGGGCAACCAGAGGAGCGAGCCTGCTGAAGGCGAGGATCGGGCAGGTTACGACCGCCGCGGCATAGGCCAGCCAATCGCGGCGGGTGTAGGTCGCATAAAGCGCCGCGGCGGCGGCGATGGCGAAACGAAGGACGAAGTCGAGCCCGCCCCAGGACGGCACGATGGCGATCACGCCGCTGCCCGACATCACCGAGCTGTTCTCCCAACCGAAGGTCGCGACGTAGCCGGACCACTCCCCCGGCGCGGCGAGGTACGAGACGAGGCAGACGGCCGCGAAGACGGCGGTCCCGACGACCAGCGGCCGGCGCGTTTCGGGCTTTCGGAACCACAGGTACGGAACCAGCAGGACCGGACCGAATTTGAGGGCGGCGGCCCACGGCAGCAGGAACGCGCCGCGTTTGTCACGCAGGGCGAAGACGAGCATAGCCCCGATCTGGAGCGTGACGTTGCCCAGGCTCAGCTCGATCAGGACCGGCAGGAAGGCGCAGGCGACCAGCGCGGCCTTCCACGACCCGACCATATAGCGGAGGCACAGGATGCCCGATATTCGCCAGGCCCAGGCCACGACCAGCTCCGGGAGGAGCGCGGCCGGGGCGAAGATCTGCGCGAAGATCGGGGGATATTTGAAGGCGCCGAGGTCCGACACGCTCGCCTGCGTGTACAACGCCGTTCCGTCGAGGAAGTGGTGGCTGGCCATCCAGTAGGCGTAGGTGTCGTAGGCGCGCCCGCCGTCGAGGCCGACGATGACGGCGAGCGCCGCCACGGCCAGGGCACCGCCTGCGACCAGACCTGCGTCGAGCAGCACGCGCGACGCCGCCGCCTGGAATCGCTGGGAGCGCACCGTCTGCGCGAGGCCGCTCACCGCGGACCTTCGGTCGTCGCCGCAGCCGGCGCATCCGGGCGCCGCAGCCAGGGCCAGCGCGAACCCGCGACCAGGAAGTAAGCCACCAGCAGACACGCCATCCACCAGGCGAAGCCGTGGTACACGCCCAGGAAGAGAGTGGCCAGCAGGATCGCCATGTCCCGTCTGATCGTGAGCAGACCCGGCACCAGGAAGAGGAAGGTGTAGCCGTGGACGCTGGAGGTGGCCAGCACGAGCGCGATTCCAAGCCAGGCGGCCGAGTCGCGTCCGCGAACGGCGAGAGCCAGCCCGATCCCCAGCGCCGCGAGGACCACGTCCGGGATGCCGAGCCGCCCGAGGTTCACGCCGCCGGTCGACCAGTTGGGGTCCGCGGCTCGCTGGAGCTGGGCGAACCAGTCGCCGTAGATGGCGAGGCCGGTAAACGGCAGGGTCACGATCGCCAAGGCGGCAAGTACGCCCAGGCCGATGACAGCGGCTCTGAACCGGCGGCGGCCGAGATACAGCACAGGCAGAAGCTGGGTGATCTTGAGAGCGCCAACGGCGGTCGCCAGCAGGCCGTTCGGAACGTCGTCAACCGCGGCCAAGTCTCTTTGCCGCGCCTCTCCATCGGCCGGTTCGTACAGCAGGGCGACGAACGCGGCGAAGCTGACTATCTGGACGTTGCCCGTGATCAGGCCCTCCAGAAACGGCGGCCAGGCGAGTACGAACGGGACGGCTAGCCATGGGATCGCCAGCCGGCGGCATGTCCACACCGCGATGAGGACGCCGAGGATGAGCCACAGGCCGGTGACGGTATCCCGCGGCAGCGCGGCGATCGGCGCGAGCAGCGGCAGCAGGAAGGGCGGATACAGGTACGGCAGGTCGGGGCCCTTCTCGACGAGCATCGCCGAAGCCGGGTAGACCGGCGCGCCGTTGGCCCAGTGCGAGGCCGCGCGCAGCGGGATCTCGAGGTCCACGCCGGCGGGAAAGGAAGTGAACATGTCCGGCAGGCCCACCACCACGCCGACGGCGGCCGCCACGGCGAGACCCGCGGTCAGGCGCCGGTTGGCGGAGGCTCGCTGGTCGAAGACTCGGATGAAGGCCGACCGGCCGCGAGCCAGCACGCCGCGGACGAAGATCTCGGGACGAGACGAACCGACCGTCAGACCGGCTGTGTCGGGGGCCCGTCTCGGTCGCTCGAGTCTCGTCGGTCATACGGCGCGACGCCCTCGGCCCCGGCGCGCAAGCCACATCAGGGCCAGGCCCGTGCCAACCGCGGCCGGCACGACCCAGTATCGTCCGCCCGGATCCTCGGGACCCGCCGCGATCCCGGTCGCACGGACTCGGACCAGCGGCATCCCCTCGCACTTGGCGGCGATGTCGGCCGGGCTGTCGCGCCATGGATTGCCCATGCCCAGCATGCCGGCGACTACCCCCATGCTCCGCAGCAACGGAGCGAGGACGCGGACACGCTCGTCGGGGTCGGTGACCTCCTCGGCCGTCCCGGAGAATGCCCTGGCCGGCAGGATGACCTCGACCCGCGGATCCGCGAGCACGTTCTGGAACCAGTGGGTGCGTCGCCCGAACCCCGCTATGCAGTACACGTGCTCGCCGACGACTGTGTATCCGAGGGGCGCCTCACGCATCTCGCCGCTCTTGCGGCCGCGGGTCCGGAGGATCATCAGGTAGCCGGTGAGCGGGTTCGACATGTATCTTCCCAGGCCCATCTTGAGCGCCGGGACGCCGACCCACTTGTTGGCAGTCAAGAAGCCTTCGTGAAGCGCGGGCAGAAACGGCTGGATCCAGTCGGGATACCCGAGCCCTTCTCCCCAGGCTACGGCCGGAGGATCGCCGGCCGTTCCGTCTATCTCGACCGTCGTGGCTTCGTTCGCGCTGACCATGTCCGCCCCTTTACGTTCATGACACACGATTGCGCCTACAGAAGGTTAGGCCACCGCACCGCGACAGGTGAGCCCGCCGAACGAGGGGGTCCGCGGCCCGATTGGGCGGTACGATTCGGCTAAGGCGGACGAGGAGCGAAAGGAAGACATGGCAGAGCCGATCGAATCGGGGGCCGGGATCCCTCGGGCAATCGAGCGCATCGACGCGCTGGTGCAGTCGCTGAGCATCGAGGAGCGCGCCCGGCTGACCTCCGGCGTCGACGCCTGGCACTCGGCCGGGGTGGAGTCGATCGGCCTGGGGCCGATGCTGACGCTCGACGGCCCGAACGGCGTCCGACGGCATGACCTTCCCGAAGGGCTCGAGCGCCACCTGCACGCCGTGCGGCACGGCTCTCGGCGCAACGTGGGACGTGGACCTGGTGGCCGAGGTCGCCGCGCGGATCGGCTGCGGAGGCGAAGCGTTCCGGCGTCCACTACATGCTCGGCCCGGTCCTCAATCTCGTCCGCTCGCCCCTCGCCGGCCGCGACTTCGAGTGCTACTCCGAGGATCCGATCCTGACGGCCAGACTGGGCGCCGCCTACGTGACCGGGATGCAGTCGCAGGGCGTCGCCGCCTGCCCCAAGCACTTCGTCGCCAACGATTCGGAGACGCACCGGACGACGGTCAACTGCATCGTCGACGAGCGGACCCTGCGCGAGGTCTACCTGCTGCCGTTCGAGAGCGGCGGCGCAAGGCCGGCGCCTGGTCGATGATGGCCGCCTACAACCGCGTCAACGGCGTCCACTGCTCCGACAACGTGGACTTGGTCGGCGGGATCCTGCGCGAGCGAATGGGGCTGGGACGGCGTGCTGATGTCCGACTGGCACGCCACCCACGACACGGTCGCCGGCGCGGCGGCCGGGCTCGACCTCGAGATGCCCGGGCCACCGCAGCCACTTCGGGCCCGCGCTCGCGGAGGCGGTTCGGCGCGGCGAGGTCGACGAGGAGACGCTCAATTGCGCGGCGCGAGCGGGTCCTCACGCTGGCGGCCGGGTCGGGGCGCTGGACTCGACGGCGATGGCGCCGCGGGCGGCGAGGGCCGCGGAGGCGGGGCCGCGGACGGTACGGGGCCGGAGCCGTGGCGCGCCGCTCGGAAGCCGATCCACCTCTCCGACGCCGACGCCGCCGCGCTCGTCCGCCGGGCGGCCGCGGAGTCGTTCGTGCTGCTCTCCAACGACGGCATCCTGCCGCTCGCCGGCGGCCGATCCGCCGCGTGGCGGTCGTCGGCCCCAACGCCGCCACTCCGTGCATCCAGGGCGGCGGCGCCGCCCACATCGACGCCCCGTACGCGGTCTCGCCGCTCGATGGCCTCGCGCGGCCGCTTGCCGGACGGTGTCGAGGTCGTCCACGAGCCCGGCTGCAGCATCGACCTCTTCCTGCCGCCGCTGGACACCATGAGCGTGACCGACCTGGACGGGGGGCCCGGCCTGACCGTCGAGTTTCGGCGGCCAGGAGCCGGCCGGCCAGCCGATCGCCCGCTACAACGTCCGATCGAGCACGCTCCACCTCTTCGGCGACCTGCCCGCCGGCCTTCCGCAGGACGACTTCTCGGTGCGGCTCTCGGCCTGGCTGACCCGTCCAGCAGGGTTCGCACCGGATCGCCATGCGCGGCCTCGGCGGCCGGCGCCTGTTCGTGGACGGCGCACTCGCGGCGGACGAGTGGGACGCGCCGGCCGGAGTCGACGTCCCGACGGCCCTGTTCGAGGGCACGCGAGCACGGCGGCACGTTCGAGCTCGAGGCCGGAAAGCGCGTCCTGATCACGGCCGAGGCCCATTCGGCGGCCACGACCCCAGCCTGCTGGCCATCGGCTGCGCGGCGCCCGAGGTCGGCGACCCGATGGCCTCGGCGGTCGCTGCCGCCGCGTCGGCCGACGTCGCGATCGTGGTGGTCGGCACGACGAGGCCTGGGAGACCGAAGGTCGCGACCGCAAGACCGCGACCCTCCCCGGTCGCCAGGACGAGCTGGTCGAGAGCGTCGCTGCCGCCAACCACCGGACGATCGTCGTCGTCAACGCCGGCTGCCCATGGATCTGCCCTGGGCGGATCGAGTCGCCGCCGTCATCTACGCCTGGCTGCCGGGTCAGGAGTTCGGCAATGCCCTCGCCGACGTCCTTCTGGGCATCGCGGAGCCGGGCGGCCGCCTGCCGGTGACGCTCGCCAGTCGCGACGCGGACTTCCCGGCCTTCGAAACCACCCCCGGCCGGACGAGGAGCTGGTCTACCGTGAAGGCGTGAACGT
>CAWBTQ010000002.1:0-471820 GCA_963791725.1 uncultured Chloroflexia bacterium
CGCACCCCGGCAGGCCCCCGCCACAGCGGATCGCCGGAGGGAGACTCCGGCGGGACGAAGCGGCTAGATCGGGCTGCTTTCCGCGAGGAGAAGCGCCACGGCGGCCGACACCCAGCACAGCGCGGCCAGCTCGAAGGATGGGGTCACGTTGAGAGGCAGGACTGCCACCGCATACAGGATCGCACCGATGATGGCAGCCGCCATGAGCTTGGCCAGGCGGAGCAGGATCTCGTTGGTGAGATAGCTCATAGGACACCCTTCGGTTGTCTTGAGGTGCGATTGACGGACATCAGATGGCTCGGCGGCCCTGGAGAGCCCGGATCAAGGTCACCTCGTCGGCGTATTCGAGATCGCCGCCGACCGGGAGGCCGCGGGCAATTCGAGTGACGCTGCCCACGAGCGCCTCCAAACGTTCTGCCAGGTACATGGCCGTCGCTTCCCCTTCGAGGGTCGGGTTGGTGGCTATGACCACTTCCTCGAACGGCTCGCCCGCGCGCTGAGCTTCGGCCGCACGGTCGAGCAGCTGACGGATCCTGAGCCGGTCCGGACCCACGCCGTCGATCGGTGAGATGGCCCCGTGCAGGACGTGGTAGAGCCCCTTGAACTCATTCGTCCGCTCGAGGGCGAGAACGTCGAGCGGTTCTTCTACCACGCACAGCCGCGTGCCATCCCGTCTCGAGTCGGAGCAGATGGAGCAGATCGCGGCTTCGCTGATGTTGAAGCATCGCTCGCAGAAGACGACCTGCTCCCGCACGGCGATCAGGGCCGCCGCCAGGGCGCGGGCTTCGGTTTCTGGCGCGCGCAGAAGATGGAAGGTCAGCCTCGAGGCAGTCTTCGGCCCGATGCCGGGCAATCTGGCAAAGGCTTCGATGAGCCGGGCCACCGGCTCGATCAAGGGCGCCGCCACGGCCTGGCCTACATACCCGGCAGGCGGAGCCCGCCGGTCACGGCCGCCATCTTGGCGTCGCCGAGCTCACGAGCCGTCCGAAGCGCGTCGTTCACGGCCGCCACGATCAGGTCTTGCAGCATGTCCACGTCGGCAGGATCGACTGCGGAGGGATCGATCGTGACGCTGACGAGCTTCTGATCTCCGGTCACGACGGCCTTCACCACGCCGCCCCCCGCAGACCCGTCGACCGTGGCGACGGCCAGCTCCTGCTTGACCCGCTCGATGGCCTGTTGCATCTGCATCGCCATTCGCTGCAGGTTGGCCATGCCCATGTGTCGATTCCTCCTGCCGCCTTCTCGCGCCGACTGTGTCGATGATCGAACCGAAGTCTGGCCGAAAGCGCGTCAGGTTGCACGCCCAGCCGGAAACCGATCGCCCGCCCGGACTAGAAAACGATTCGCCAACGGAGGCGTCGCCGGGCTGACGGCGATCGGCTAGCCCACCTCGCCGACGTCGACCACGTCGTCGCCGTAGATGCGGCGGAACTCCGTGAGCAGGCGGGCGCTGTCGGGATCCTCGGGCAGCGGCGTGACCTCGACGTTGGCGGCCACGCAGCGGACCGAGACGGGCATTCCGAGGACCCTGCCGACACCGTCTTCCAGACTCGCCCGGCGCCGCTCTGCGACATCCTTGAAGAACGACTGCGTCTCCGGGAATCCGAGCGTGACGACGGAGCCGTCGACGCTGACAGGGCGGCAGGCCAGGATGAGCGGCTTGGTAGGCGGGCTCTTGCTGACGACCTCGACGATCTCGGCCCACCGCTCGAGGAGGAGCTGCAGGGTCGGCCCGTTGCGGGTCTTGCCCTCGGCTCCCGCCGCAGTGACGGGAGCCGAGGCTCCGGGCGCGGCGGGCAGGGTCGCGCGCGCCGATCGAGCCGCTGGCGGCGGCGGCGCGGCTGCTGCCGCGGTCGCGGGCGCCGATCGAGCCGCTGGCGGCGGGGCGGCTGCTGCCGGGGTCGCGAGCGCCGAACCGGCAGGTCGGTGCGACGGCTCGGGCGTGCGTGGGCCGCCCGTGCCAGGTGGGTTCGCTGGCCGCCGCTGGGGCATCTCCCGCGTGGGGCGCTCCTCGACGGCGGATGCGGCCTCAATTCTCGGCTTCGGCATCTGATCGGCCCGAACGGTCGCTACAGGGAAGGGCGGCAGAGCGGCAGCCGCGACCTCAAACGGCGCCAGGAGGGTCAGCTCGAGCTGGAGGCGCAACCCGCCCGGGCCGGGATGTGTCGGATCGATCGAGGATAGTCGGCGGGCGGCGCCCGCCAGGGCGGCGGTACCGGCCGCGGCCAGGCCGAGTCCCGGCTCATGACCGAGCGACGACACCAGCGCCAGACGCAATCGTTCGATTGCCTGCTCGGTAAAGGCCCGGAGATCGCGGCCGCGTGCCTCGAGCCCATCGAGCAACTCGATACCGGCGACGGGCTCGCCCGACAGGAGGGCAGCCAGGAACGCCTCGATCGTCTCTTCCTCGACGAGACCCAGGACTTCCCGGACCCGTTCCGCGGTCAGGGATCCCGAGTCGGTCGCCAGGAGCTGGTCAAGCATCGATTCAGCGTCGCGCATGCCGCCGGCGGCGAGCCGCGCAATCAGGTCGATGGCCTCCGGATCGGCCTTTCGACCGTCCGTGTCGAGTATCGTCCGCAACTTGCCGGCGATCTCCGGGACCGTCAGTCGCCGGAAGTCGAAGCGCTGGACTCGCGAGAGCACGGCCGGTCGGATGCCGCTGCTATCGGTGGTGCAGAAGACGAAGACCGCATGGTCGGGCGGTTCCTCGAGTGTCTTGAGGAGCACGTCCCAGCCCTGCGTGATGCGCTGGACCTCGTCGATGATGAAGACCTTGCGGCGCAGGTCGGATGGGGCGGTGAAGACCCGCGGCAGAAGCTCGCGCATGTCTCCGACCGTGTTGTTCGAGGCCGCGTCGAATTCGTTGACGTCGAGGGCACGGCCTTCGCGGATCGCCACGCACGAGGGGCAGGCGTCGCACGGCTCGCCGTCACGAAGGTTCGTGCAGTTGAGGGCCTTGGCCAGGATCCGGGCGAGCGAGGTCTTGCCGGTCCCACGCGGACCCACGAAGAGGTAGGCGTGCGAGGTCCTGCCGGATCGGATGCCGTTTTGCAGCGTCTCGACGACGGCCTGCTGCCCGACGATCTGGCCGAAGACCTGGGCGCGCCAGCGTCTGTAGATGGCTTGATGCGGTGGGGTCGAGCTCACGACGCTCCTGCCGGCGTAGACGGATCGTTGGCCGCTGCGGTCGGGCGAGCCGGTCGCCCGCCGGTTTGAGTGCCGTGCACCCTCTGTCGATTCATCGCTTCCGCGCCCACCGCTGGAGGTGGCTCAGACCAGGCCGAACCGCGGCACCCGACGATCATCGCTTAGTGCTGCTTCCTTCCGGACCTGACACGATTCGCGAGCCGCCGCTGCGCGGGACCCGGCCCTCAACGTCACCAGGAGAGGCGGCTTTCGAGAGCGGGAACCTCGAGAGGGAATTCAGCCCTGCTGGAGCGGATTGCAGGTACAGGGCACCGCTAGTTCCCCGCCTAGCACGGCCCGGGAATCATAGCAGGCCGCCACAGCCGGCCCGAGCGCGGATCGCGGTCCGCGCCTGACGGACCTCCGGCTGTTGGGCGGGAGCGGGCCAGGGTGATGGCGGAGAGGGAGGGATTTGAACCCTCGATGGCTTGCGCCATACCGCATTTCCAGTGCGGCGCCCTAGGCCACTAGGCGACCTCTCCGCGGCGACAGCCCACGACGGGCCGCCTCACCGATGCGCGGACCGATGAGACGTTGCCGGTCGGCCTGACCGGCAACCGCCCGCACCTGCGGGCCCTGGTTTCAAGAGAGTGGCGGAGAGGGTGGGATTCGAACCCACGGTGCTCTCGCACACCGCTTTTCGAGAGCGGCACCATCAACCACTCGGACACCTCTCCGCGCGAGAGAATACCAGAGCGAGACTGCCGCTCTGCGCCGGGGGCTCCGGCGGTCAACCGACCGCGGGCTTGACCCTGTCGGCGCCGCGGAACCCTTCCGCGGATCCCGCCCTGGCGAACAGCTCCTCGGCCTCGTCGCAGCGGATGCCGCTGACGACCTTGACCTTGCGGGCGAGCCTGCCGTCCTGTGCCAGCTGCATGACGCTGCCGGCTGCGCCGTCGACCGGGTTGCCGACCGCGTACACCAGCGCGTCCACGTTCGCGGCGAGGAGCGCACCGACGCACATCGGGCAGGGCTCACGCGTGACGAAGATGGTCGCGTCGGCCAGGCGTTCGCGACCCAGCTTCCGGCCGGCCTCTCGCAGGGCGACAACGACGGCATGGGCGGTGGGGTCGTTGTCGTCCTGGACCCCGTCGTGAGCCCGAGCGACCATCGCATCGTTGACGACCGCGACCGCCCCGATGGGCGTCTTGCCGTGGTCGAGCGCGACCTGCGCCTCCGCCAGCGCCTCTCCCATGAACAGCTCGTAGTTCATGCCCGGATCATACAGGCCCAGGATCCCGGTCCGCGGAACCCTCAGACTCTCCAGCTTCGTCCTCAGCGGGGCGGAGCGGCTTCTCGCCCGGAACTGGGGCCGCGGCAGCCTTCTCTCTCCGGCCACGGCGGAGTGGATGGGCGAGCACGGACATGTCCTCATCCCCATGCCCGTCGGCGAGCAGCCCATCTTCTATTGCGGCGGTCAGCCGGGCCACGGCGAGGTCGAGGCCCAGCCCTCGGGCCAGTTCGAGGGCGATGCCGAGGTCCTTTCGATGGAGCGCGAGGCGGAATCCGAGCGGGTATTCGTCCTCGATCATCCGGCTGCTCCGGCTGGCCAGCACCCAGCTCTGGGCCGCGCCGGCCGAGAGGGCTTCGACCAGCCGGATCGGATCCAACCCGGCCTCGATACCGAGCGCTATACCTTCGGCCACACCCAAGTACGCGCCGCTGATGATCACCTGATTGACAGCCTTGGCGGCCTGTCCGCTGCCGAGCGGGCCGAGGTGGGTAATGGTCGTGCCCATGGCCTGGAGGACCGGCATCGCCCGAGCCACGTCTGCGTCCCCTCCCCCCACGAACATCGTCAGCGTGCCGAGCCGCGCCCCTTCCGAACCGCCCGATACCGGTGCGTCCACCATGGCGACCTCGATGCCGGCGAGACGGCGGCCGAACTCGCGGGTCGCCTCAGGTGAGATCGTGGAGCAGTCGATCACGAGGCTGCCGGGCCGGGCGCCGGCGGCGAACCCGTTGGGCCCGAAGAGGACGGCCTCGACGTCCGGCGTGTCGGATACGCAGATGACTATCACGTCGGATTGCGCCGCGACGCCGGCGGGGGAAGTTGCCTCATGCGCGCCCATCTCCAGGACTGCCGCGGCACGGCCCGGAGTGCGGTTCCAGACGGTCAGTCGGGCGCCGGCGCGAAGCAGATTGGCCGCCATGGAGGAGCCCATCGTGCCGAGCCCTATGAACCCTAGACGTTCCATGCCAGCTCCCTCCAGACCGATGACGTCGGCCCGAGGATAACCCGCTTCCGCGCGTCCGGCCGAGGCCGCCGCGCCGCGCCGGACCGGCCGGACCTGCGCGAAGCGGCGATCAGGCTTCACAATATCGGCCGTGGGGATCAGACGTCTCGTGAAGCGACTCTCCGACCACGTCGGCCGCCGTCGCGCGGGTGCCCGAGGCATGGCGTCGCTGGCGACGGGTCGCTCGATAGTGCTGTTCGTGGCAGTGATCGCGGTGACATCTGCAGGGTCGGTTCTGAGTGATGCGTCGTCGCCGCGCTCGGGCCCGGCGGGCATGGGTCGATGCGGGGGCGCCGTCTGGCCCGATTGCGATGCGACCCGAGCCACGGCGCCGGCCGACGCACCGGCCCCGACGGGCCCGGCTCCGCTGCCCACCGCCAGGGACGCGCTTCCGGCCGGTACACCGGCCCTGGATCCTCCGGTCTCCGGGCCGTCGTGCTCGTCGGGTCCGGGCGCCATCTGCCGGACATTGCCCGTACCCACGCCACTCCCGGCGATCGCGGCGGCGACGGGCGGAGTGGCCCTGCACGTGCCGATCCTCGAGTACCACCGCATCAAGCCACCGGCGGGCGAGACCGGCACGGCCCAGGGCTTGATCGTCCCGCCGGGGTTGTTCGCCGCACAGATGGACGCGATGTCATCGGCGGGCTGGCATACCATCACGATGGGCCAGCTCGGGGATGACCTGCGGCAGGGCATTGCGCCGAGTGCGCGCAGTTTCGTCATCACGTTCGACGACGGCTACGAAGACGGATATACATATGCCGCACCAGTTCTAGCGAGAGACGGATTTGTCGCGACCTACTTCGTCGTCGCCGGACGGATCGGCACCCCGGACCACCTGACGGCGGACGAGCTGCGGTCGCTGCAGAGGGCCGGGAACGAGATCGGCAACCACACCATGAGCCATTTGAATCTCGAGGCGATGGATAGGGCGCGGCTGACGAGCGAAATCTTCGGGGCTTCCTGGGTGATTGCGTCGGACGTTGGGGCCTGGCCCCAGTCATTCGCGTATCCGGCCGGCCTCACCGACGCGCTCGTGCAGTCTGTGGTGGCCGCCACGCCTGGCCTCGAGACCGCGGTGATCCAGGGTGGCTCGCTGCCGGAAACGTGGAACAACCGAATGCTCCTTTGCCGGGTTCGAGTTGGACCGGGTACTTTGCCTCAGGATCTGGTCGCCAGGGCAGACAGGTATCAGCGGTGAAGCTATTCCGTCGCAGCAAAGTCGACAAAGCCGCCGAGGCAAGCCCTCTGGCGGAGGGCGGCGCGGGCCGGAGCCGGCGGAAGGGCATACGCCGGATCCTCTCGGCCGTCCTTCTGGTTGGCGTCCTAGCGGTCATCACGTGGCCCGGTCGACGCGCAGCGCGGGCAGCCGCCGGCTGGCTCGACGCTCACGTCGAGAGGTTCTCGGAACCCGGAAGCGCCACTTATGCCAGGGTTCTCGGCCCGATGCTCGGGGCGCTGTATCGCCGCGTCGCGGAGGACGCCGCCGAGGAGCTCGCCGATCTGGGTAGGAACCGCCGCGCCACGATCGTGGACCTGGGATGCGGCCCGGGCGATCTCGTCGTGGCACTCGCGAGCCGCCTGCACGACGCGCGCATCACCGGCCTGGACCTGTCTCCCAGCATGCTCTTGTGGGCGAGCCGGCACGCCACCACCGACGGGCGGCTGCGCTTCGTCGTGGGCGACGCGGCCAATCTGCCTTTCGCCACCGCCTCCGTCGATCTGGTCGTCTCGACGCTGAGCCTGCACCACTGGACAGAGCCGGCGGATGTCTTCGCCGAGATAGCGCGAGTGCTCCGTCCGGATGGTGTGGCGCTCATATACGACCTGGGTTTGCTCACGTTCGGCCCGGCGGATATGGCGACGATCGCCGAGAATGCCGGCTTCCAGCCGGACGACATCGTCCGCGAGCGAATGGGCGGGGGCCTGGTCCCGCGCCTCTTCGTCCGCTTCCGACTCGAGGGATTTGCCGAGGAGTGAGCGCGGCCGTTGCTGCCGCGGTCGGCCATGCTAGAATCCCGGCCGCTGTGACTCTGGAGAGGTCGCATAGCCGGTCTAGTGCAGCGGTTTGCTAAACCGCCAGGTGGGGTAACCTGCCTCGAGGGTTCGAATCCCTCCCTCTCCGCCAGTCTCTCCGCATCGAGGCACAGCAGCGCGCGCCCGTAGCTCAGTGGATAGAGCGCCAGGTTGCGGACCTGGAGGTCGTGGGTTCGAGTCCCGCCGGGCGCGCCACATTCGAAAGCAAGACGACCCCGAGGGCTGCCCACTCGGGGTCGTTCGATTCCCGTCCGGACCGAGCCGCGGCGACAAACGAGAGCCGGGTTCGATGAACCCGGCTCTCGTTGCGTATCTGCGCCGGCTCGAGGCCGGAGCGTTCCTGCTTACTTGAAGAAGTTGACCCCGTTGATGGAGCCGATGCCGGTGACATCGTCGTAACCGGCTACGGTGTGGATCGTGAGGCCGGTGGTGAAGTCGAACGACCGGAACCGGTACGAGTAACCGGCGGTCGCGTCTTCCGAGTTGTTGAAGTTGGCGCGGACAACGCCCGCTTTGTCAACGTGAAGGATGTCGTTGAAGGCGCTCGGCGTGGCTTTGAACGTCGAGTACAGAAGCGGATTGGCGAAGCCGATGTCGCTCCCCTTGAGTTGCTGGAGGTCGGCCATGAGGCCGGCGAAGATCGGCGAGGCCAGGCTGGTGCCGCCGATGCGGTATTCGCTGTACTTCACCGTGCCATTCGAGAAGGTCTGGGTCTGGCCGATGAGCAGGCCGGTATTCGGATCGGCGATGGCCGAGACGTCCGGTACGACCCGCATCGCGGCCCCGCCGTGGATCTTCGACATCGACGACGGGACGACCCCGACCTGGTAAGCCGGCTGTCCGAACAGACGGCTGGTCCCGCCGCCCGAACCGTAGAGGAATTCGCCAGGAGGCGCCGGGACCCACGAGTTGGTCTTGCTGATGTAGCTGCTCGTACCAGATTCCCAGCCCGTCTCGACGGCGATGTTGTTGCTGGCGTCAATGCCGATGCTGGTTCCGCCGACCGCGGTCACCCACGGGCTGGAGGCGGGCCAATCAGGCGTCGCAAACGGTGCGTTCGCGGTCACGCCACCCGTCTCGTCGGCCGCGTCACCTGACGAGAAGTAGACGCCGATGCCTTCGGCGGCGGCCTGGATGAAGATGTCGTTGAACGGCTTTATGTAGCCCATCGGGAGAGCCTCGCCGGCGAAGCCGTACGAGTTGCTGACGAGATCGGCCAGGTGGCCATCGACGACCTTGTTGAGGGCGGCGTCGAGATCCTGGTAGTTGTTCGGCGCGCCGACGTAAACGATCTTCGCGTCGGGGGCCATGCCGTGGACCGATTCGATGTCGAGCGTCTGCTCGCCCGACCAGCCCTGCGGATCCTGCCTGTTGTTCTGAGGTCGGTTGTAGGTCCCGGGGGCGACGACCTGGGTGAGCTGCCCCGCCTTGAGCGTTGGGATGCCGCGGTTGGTCGACCAGGTGTTGACGTCGCTGACGATCGTCGGCGACGCGTAGGCATCAACAATGGCTACGGTCACGCCGGCTCCGGTGAGACCGGAGGGAACGCCGTACGCGCCACGGATCTGCTGGGGCGTGTAGCCGCAGGGAGCCCATGGCGTCGGGGTGCCGTAGATGTTCGGCAGCGTGATGCCGTCGAGCGTCGGAGTCGTCGTGTCGACCTGGTTCCAGTAGGTCGAGCACGGCGTGGCATTCACGAAGGCGGCCGGCGGCGGAGCCGTCGGCACCCGAGTCGGCTGGACCAGGGCCGCGCTCTCATCGAGCCCGGCGATCGCCTCGACCGTACCGGCAATGCTGGCCGGGATCGAGAGCGCACTTTCGGGCGAGCGGAGCGTCATGCCCTTGACGGCGTAGTCACCGAACGAAACGCCGAAGGCGGCACTGGCCTGGGCCACGGTGCCTTCAGCGGCAACGTACAGGTTGTTCGACGGCGTGAAGTCGATCGTGAAGCCCTGGCTCCGAAGCCAGCTCTGGACCGCGCCCACGCTCGCCTGGCTCGGCGAGAACTGCTGCCGGAACTGGGCCGGCGTAACGTAGTGGCCATAAGAGGAACTGGATGGGTTGGAGACTGCGGCGGCGAGTGCCGCTGCTCCGGCCGGATCGGTCCAGCCGAGGTAGACCCGGAATCCGACGTTGTCGGTTGTGCTCGTGGAACTCTTGAAGTTGGATGCCGTGGCCCACGAGGGGACGCTCCCGGCGAGGGTTGCTCTTCCGGACGGTGCGGCGACTGCCGTCCCTCCGAGAAGCCCGGCGAGCAGCATCGCTGACACGAATGCCGCCACCGCTCTACGCAAGATCAGGTTCACGCAACATCTCCTCCGCGCTGCAGGGATCTCGTAGGCGCCAAAAGTACTACCAATCTGCTTTCGCTGACACCCGGACATTCCGAGACGCGGTGCAGCGGTGCACCGACCGAGCCGCCCTTCCAGGAGGTCAAAGGACTCGATGGCTTGCCGGTTCGCGAGCGGCAGGATTCGGCCGTACGACCGCCATGCATCTCAGGCCACGGCCCTCCCCTACGCCGACGAAGCGCTGTCCGGCCCGACCTCGATACAGTTCCGCCCAGCTCATCCAGGCATCACATGAATGGAGTGGCGATCTATGGCCGAGCAGAGCCCAGACTGGATCGTGCGTGACGCGATTCCGGACCGCGACGCCGCGGCCTGCCTGGGCATCTATGCGCCCTTCGTGCGCGACACCTTCGTGTCCTTCGAAGAGCAGGTGCCAACGCTGGAACAGTTCCGCGAGCGCATCCGGTCGACCACCACGACTCACCCCTGGCTCGTGCTCCAGGATCGCGGTGAGGTGGTCGGCTACGCCTACGCTTCTCCGCACCGGGCGCGGGCCGCGTGTCGATGGGCGACCGACGTGTCCGTATACGTCGCCGCGTCCCATCGAGGCGCGGGGGCAGGACGGCGGCTGTACGCAGAGCTCCTTGACAGGCTCCGCCGCCAGGGATTCCGTGTGGCCTGCGCCGGTGCGACGCTACCGAACGACGCCAGCGTCCGGCTGCACGAGGCGATGGGGTTCAAGCCCGTCGGGGTGTACGAGCGGATCGGCTGGAAGGCCGGCGCGTGGCGTGACGTCATCTGGTGGCAGCTCGAGCTGACGCCGCCCACGGACGAGCCGCCGACCGACCCACGGCCGCCTTTCGACGTCTGAGGGATCAACGTCGCCGCGTCCAGCGGCGTAGCAGCCCGACCGAGCGACCGGCAACGACGGGTTCGGCAACCGCCTCGTCCACGTTCTCGGCCTCATCGAGTGAACCCGTCGGGAAGCGCCATTCGTCACCTGGCCCATACGTGCCGGGTCCCAGCTTCACGCTGTCCATGACCATCAAGATCGCCGCCATGCCCTCGCCGTCGCAGAGGGGCGCGCCCACGCTCCGCTCGTCCGACTTATCCCCGTCGCTCATCGACATCTCCTCCCCGGAGGTGCGATCACAGGCCCATTCTCGGAACAACCGCATCCCGCGTCAATTGACCCATGACCCTCTCGTTCTCGGCGCCCGTCTGCTCATCGCCCATGCCGAGCCTTCCCGTTGGCGTTACCGTCCCAGCCGCCTCCGCCGGACCGTATTTGATTTGACATGGGGCTAATTGGCCGCTAACGTCGCGATCACCGTTATGGACAAGTTCTTCTTCTTTTACCGCTACCCGGCATGACCGTTCCCGGAGCATAGACCCGGGATCGCGGGTCGTGCCGGGTGCAAGCAGAGGCAACGCCTCTGCTTTTTTGTTGCCCGACCTGGACCCCGCCGGCAGACCCCGAGCCAACCGACGATTGGCTTCAAGGAGGACCGCCAGATGATCATCGTTATGGCGATGGGCGCTACGGAGCAGGAAGCGAACAACGTTCGCGACCAGCTCCGCCAGTACGGTCTGACGCCCCACGACAATTACGGCGCCCAGCGGGTCGTGATTGCCGTTCTTGGCGATGTGGCTCCGGTAAGGGACCTGTTGATGAGCAAGCTGTCGGTCATGCCAGGCGTTGAGTCGGTGACCCCGATCACGCGCCCCTTCAAGCTCACATCGCGTGAGTCGCACCCGGAAGACACCGTCATCGAGGTGTTGGGCACCCGGATCGGAAACGGCAACCTCACCATCATGGCCGGCCCATGTTCGATCGAGGGTCGCGAGATGATGATCGAGACGGCGAAGACCGTCGCCGCGGCCGGTGCGACGATCCTGCGGGGTGGCGCATTCAAACCCCGGACCAGCCCCTACGCCTTTCAGGGCCTGGGCGTCGAGGGCCTCCGATACCTCGCCGAGGCGAGCAAGGCGACCGGCCTGCCGACGATCACCGAGGTCATGGAGCCGAGCCAGGTGGAGGTCGTTGCCCGCAACGCCGACATCCTCCAGGTAGGAACCAGGAACATGCAGAACTACTCGCTGCTGACCGCGGTCGGCAAGGCGGGCCGGCCGGTCATGCTCAAGCGCGGCTACGGCGCCACCATCGAGGAATGGCTGATGGCCGCCGAGTACATCGTCTCGTCGGGCAATCCACACGTGATCCTGTGCGAGCGCGGCATCCGGACCTTCGAGACGTATACGCGCAACACGCTCGATCTGACGGCCGTGCCTCTGCTCCACCACCTGACCCACCTGCCGGTCGTGGTCGATCCGTCGCACGCCACCGGAAAACGCTGGCTGGTCAAACCCATGGCCCTCGCGGCCGTCGCCGCCGGGGCGGACGGCATCATGGTCGAGGTCCACCCCAATCCCGACGAAGCCAGGTCGGATGGCGAGCAGTCGCTCACCTTCGACCAATTCGCCGACATGGTGAGCGCCGTCAAACAGATCCACGAGGTGGTCCGGACGCTGATCAAGGATCCGTTCGCAATGGCGAGCCCGGTCAACGTCGGTGGGGCGAGCAAGCATTAGCTCCGATGGCAGCCACGTCGCCCGCCGGGAGGCCGTCCCGGCTTGTCTCCCGAGCCGCGCGCTTGCGTGGAGAACCACGGCTGCCCGGCGACAAGTCGATCTCGCATCGCGCCTTGATCCTGGCGGCCATGGCGGAGGGCGACGTCTCGATCACGGGCGCCGGTGACGGCCTCGACGTCCGGGCGACTGCCGGCATCGTCGCCGCCCTCGGCGCGAGAGTCGAGCGGGTCGCCGAGGACGGCCTGAACGTCGACTATCGGGTGATCTCGCCCGGCACGAGCGGCCTGCACGAACCGGACGGGGCTCTCGACTGCCGCAATTCGGGCACCAGCCTGCGACTGTGCTCCGGGCTGCTTGCCGGATTGCCGTTCTTCGCCGTCCTGGACGGCGACGCTTCGTTGCGGACCCGACCGGTGGCCCGTATCATCGAACCGCTGCGCTCTATGGGCGCGGCTTTGTACGCGCGTCGTTCGGATACCCTCCCTCCGCTGGTCGTCATTGGCAGTCGACGGCTCCGAGCCATCGACTTCACGACCCGCGTACCGAGTGCCCAGGTCAAGTCGGCGATCCTGCTGGCGGGCCTCCGCGCGGAAGGGGTGACGACCGTGCGCGAGGCGGTAGCCACGCGTGACCACACGGAGAGAATGCTCCGGTCGCGCGGCATTGAGGTCCGGCGGGAGCCGGCGACGAGTTCGGAAGGCGGACCAGTGGCCTGGACTCTAGAGGGTGGCGCGCGGCTTCGACCGCTGGACGAGAGGGTCCCGGGCGATCCCTCGGCCGCGGCGTTCTGGCTCGTGGCGGGCGCCGTCCACCCCGACGCGGAGCTGACCCTGCGCGCGGTCGGCGTCAACCCGACCCGCCGCGCGGCCATAGACCTGCTTGCCCGGATGGGCGCCCATATCGAAGAGACCGCGAGCACCGGCGGTCCGGCGACTGCCGCCGACGCCAGCGAGCCCGTGGCGGACCTGACGGTCCGCTCGAGCGAGCTGCGCGGCATCGATCTCGGTCCCGCAGACGTGGCCGCGGCCATCGACGAGATCCCGATCCTGTGCCTCGCCGCGACGCAGGCCCGCGGCCGGACCACGATCCGCGGCGCCGGCGAGCTCCGGAACAAGGAGTCGGACCGCATCGCCGGCATCGCCAGAGGGTTGCGCGCTCTCGGCGCAGACGTGGCCGTCGACGGGGACGACATCACCATAGATGGACCCACTCAGCTCGTCGGGTCTCTTACGGAGACGCTCGACGACCACCGGCTGGCGATGACCTTCGCGGTCGCCGGCCTCATCGCGTCCGGCTCGACATCGATCGACCGTGCCGAAAGTGCGGCCGTTTCGTACCCGGGTTTCTTCACAGAACTGGAAAGGCTTCGAGCATGACCAACCGAGTCGTCCTGATCGGCCATCCGGTCGCCCATTCCTTCTCGGGCGCGATGCAGCAGGCTGCCTTCGACGCCCTCGGGATCGACGCCCGCTACGAGCTGTGGGACCGCCGGCAGATCGACCTCGCCGAGGCCGTGGCCGAGCTCCGGGGTGAGGACTTCCTCGGAGCGAACGTGACGATCCCGCACAAGGAGCACGTCGTCTCGCTCGTGGACCGGCTCAGCGAAGACGCCCAGGCGACCGGCGCCGTGAACACGATCTCGCGCGACGGCAAGAAGCTGGTAGGCCACAACACGGACGTCGCTGGCTTCAAGGTCGCCCTCGACAAGGTGGTCGGCAAGCAGAAGATGCCGCGCCAGGCCGTCGTTCTCGGCGCCGGCGGCGCCTCCCGGGCGGTCGTCTCCGCGCTGATCAGTGAGGGCTTCCAGCGCATCGTCATCTTCAACCGCCATCTCCACCGAGGCGAGGCGCTGGTCAAGCATTTCGGCCGCAGCGCCGCCCACATGGACCTGCGAGCGATGCCGTGGCACGAATCGGTGATCGAGGCCGAGCTCTCCAAGACCAAGGTGCTGGTCAACGCCACATCCGTGGGCATGGGGCCGGGCGAGACGCCGATCCCGGCCGAGCTCTTGCCGCCCGACCTCTTCGTCGTCGACCTCATCTACAACCCGCCCGTGACCCAGCTTCTGAAGGACGCGGCGGCGGCACGCGACGCGGCCCTCGGCGGCGAAGTGATGCTCCTGCGGCAGGGTGCGCTTGCATTCGAGCTGTGGACGGGCAAACCGGCCCCAATCGAAGCCATGCAGGCCGAGCTCAACCGCACCCGCGAAGAGGGACTCCGGCAGCTGCCCGTGGACATGGGACCGGCCGGTGACTCGGACGGCGGAGCGGCAGGGCCCTCCGCGGATGACGCCGCCGCCGGCAAGCCCGCCTAGGACCTCACGATGGGCCGTCTCCGCTTCCTGACCGCCGGCGAATCGCACGGCCCCGCCCTCTCGGCGACCGTCGAGGGAGTGCCGGCCGGGCTGCTGCTGACTGCCGATCAGATAGCGGTCGACCTGGCCCGCAGGCAGCGTGGCTACGGTCGCGGGGCCCGCAGCACGTCCATCGAGCAGGACCGCGCGGAGATCCTCGCCGGGGTGCGGCACGGGCTCACCCTCGGCTCGCCGATCCTGCTGCTCATCCGCAACCGCGACTGGGTCAACTGGACGCGGGTGATGCAGGTCGAGCCACTCACCGACGAGGCGGCCTCGGAGCTGACTGCGCAGGCCTCGGGGGGCGACAAGAAGGCGGCTCGGATTACGCGGCTGCGGGCCGGCCACGCCGATCTGGCGGGCGCCCTCAAGTACGGGTTCGACGACGTCCGCAACGTCCTCGAACGGGCCTCGGCGCGCGAGACTGCGGCCCGAGTGGCGGCCGGGGCCGTGGCCCGGGCGCTGCTGGTAACCCTGGGCATCGACGTCTGGTCGTTCACGGCAGAGGTCGGTGGAGTCGCCTACGACCCGACCGGAGCCACCCGCTCGCGCGCCGAAGCCGAGGCGAGCCCGCTGCGCTGCCCGGACCCCGCCGCCGAAGAGCGGATGATCGCTCGCATCGACGAGGCCCGAAGCGCCGGCGATACGGTCGGGGGCGTCTTCGAGGTCGTGGCCAGCGGCGTTCCGATCGGCCTGGGCAGCCATGTCCATTGGGACCGGCGTCTCGATGCGGCGCTGGCCGGCGCGGTAATGAGCATCCCGATCGTCAAAGGCGTGGAGCTCGGACTCGGCTTCGCGCAGACGCGGTTCTTCGGCTCGGCCGTCATGGATGTGATCGAGGGCCGAAACCCGGCCGGGGATTGGGGACGGCGGACCAACAATGCCGGCGGCCTGGAAGGCGGGATCTCCAACGGCCAGCCGATCGTCGTCAGAGGGGCGGCCAAACCCATCTCCACGCTCCCCCGTCCCCTCCCGTCGGCGGACCTGATCACCGGTGAGCCGGTCGAGAAGGCCCACTATGAGCGCAGCGACATCTGCGTCGTGCCCGCGGCTGGTGTCGTGGCCGAGGCGATGGTCTGCCTGACCCTGGCCGACGCCGTCCTCGACAAGTTCGGCGGTGATTCGCTGGCCGAAGTCATTGAAGCCGCCGCGAGGCATCGCGCCAGGCTGGCGGCTGGACCCGCCGCTCGCGAGGGCGGGCCTCCGCTTCCGGGCGGCGCGGCCCCGGCCGAGAGCGAGTAGTCGGTGGACGTCGTCCTGGTCGGTCTTTCGGGCAGCGGCAAGACCGCCGTGGGTCGCCGGCTGGCCGCCAGGCACGGGGCCAAGTTCATCGACCTCGACGAACTGATAGAGCGGCAGGTCGGCGAGTCCATCCCCAAGATCTTCGCCCGGGATGGTGAGGCCGGCTTCCGGCGCCACGAGCGAGAGGCCGTCCTCTCGCTCGGCGCGGCCGACCCCGATCCCGCTCTTCGACGTGTGATCGCCACCGGCGGTGGAGCGGTCATCGATCCGCGCAACCGCTGGTTGCTCTACCGGGACCGCTTCCCGGTGTGGCTGGACGGATCGCCCGAGGTTCTTGCAAGCCGCCTCGGACGGAGCTCGAACGTGCGCCCGCTAGTGGCCGGCACGGATGCCCTGGCCACCCTGCGCCGGCTCGGCTCGGACAGGCGCCGCTTCTACGCCCCGGCCCTCCAGATCAGCGGCGCGGCGCATCTCGAAGCTATCCTGCGGGCCATCGAGGGGCGCCTGGGCGACGTCCGACCGGGGCCCGTGACGGTGCTTCGCGCCGACACGGCCATCGGCCGCGTCGAGATCGGGCACGGCAACGCAGCCGAGGCGGTTGCCTCGGCTCTGACCCGGGCCGAGGCTCGGCGCGCGATCCTCCTGGCCGAGCCACGCTCCTGGGAGGTCGCCGGCTCGGCCATCGCTGCGGCGCTGTCGGTGGGCGGCTGGCAGGTGGAGCGGATCCTGTTGCCACGCGGCGAGGACGCCAAGCGGCTGGGCATCATCGAGGAAACGTGCCGAGCCCTGGCGCGACTCCATGTGGACCGTAGGGAGACGCTCGTGGCCATCGGTGGCGGCGCCCTGACCGACGCCGCGGGCTTCGCTGCCGCCACTTACCTGCGGGGCGTGGCCATCGTCCAGGTGCCCACCACCCTGGTCGGTCAGATCGACGCCGCGCTCGGCGGCAAGACCGCGGTCGACATACCCGAGGGCAAGAACCTCATCGGCGCGTTCCACCAGCCCGCGGCCTTCATCGCCGACGTTTCGTTCATCGCCACGCTCCCCGCCAGAGAGCGGCTGGCTGCGCTGGGCGAGGTCGTCAAGATGGCCCTGCTCGGCGACGAGCGGCTGCTCGAGCTCGTCGAGGAAGAGGGCGAGGCGATCGGCCGCGGCGACTCTGGGCCCATCGAGTCGGGTGCGGTTGCGGAGGTAGTCGAGCGCTGCGTCTGGGCCAAGGTCGAGGTCGTGACGGCCGATGCGCGCGAGGCCAACGTGAGGATGACCCTCAATCTCGGCCACACTATCGGCCACGGCATCGAGGCCGCGGCGGGTTACGGTGCGATACTCCACGGGGAAGCCGTCGCCTACGGCCTGCGCGGCGCGTTCGCCGTCGCGTCGGCGATGGGGCTCACTCCCGTCGCGCGGGCCGCCAGGGTCAACCGGCTGCTCGACAGGCTCGGGCTGGGCGCCGAGCCGCCAGATGTTTCCCGCGAGCAGGTCCTGGACCACATCGCGACGGACAAGAAGCACGCCCTGGGCCGCCTCAACTGGGTCCTGCCGACCGAGTCGGGCGTAGTCGTTCGTTCGGACGTGCCGACCGAAGCGGTCGAAGCCGGCCTCGCTGCGGCTCTCAGGTTGACCTCCGGGCACATGGCGAGTGTGTCGGTGCCGAGCAGGTCGCAAGGCGGCATCCAATGACCCGCGTGCTCGTGCTGAACGGCCCCAACCTGAATCTGCTGGGTATTCGCGAGCCCGAGGTCTACGGCCGGACCACGCTCGCCGAGATCGAGGTGGGTTTGCGCCAGCGCGGCTCTGAGCTGGGTCTGGAGATCGATTGCTTCCAGTCGAACCACGAGGGAGCGTTGATCGATCGACTCCACCTCCGCGACTTCGACTGGGCGGTCGTCAACGCCGGCGGCCTGACTCACACAAGCGTGTCGCTCCGCGACGCGCTCAAGGGCATCGGCCGGCCGTTCGTCGAGGTCCACATCTCCGACCCGGACGAGCGCGAGCCGTTCCGCCACGTCAACTACCTGCGCGACATCGCCACGGAGCGGATCGTCGGCAAGGGCCCGGCCGGCTACACGATGGCGCTCGAGCTCATCGCCGGCCGAGCGGACCCGGGCCGCGTCCGATGATGGATGACGATCTGGACACACTCCGTGAGGAGATCGACGCACTCGATCGAGAGATCGTCAGGCTGCTCAACCGCCGGGCCAGGCTCGGGCTCGATGCGGGCAAGGCCAAGCTGCGGGTCGGCCGCCCGATCACCGATGCGGAGCGCGAACGCGAGGTCATGGTCCGGGTCGCGATGGCCAACAACGGGCCGCTGCCGCAGGACGCCTTACTGGCGCTGTACCGTCAACTCATCGAGACTATCAAGCGCCTGGAGGAACTGGAGAAGTCGGGCTCACAGCCAGCCTGAGGAGGCATGGACAGATGGAGTCGGACGGACCGAAACGTCGAGTGATGCGCAGCTACCCGCTGGCCGCTCTGCTCGGCCTGTTCGTAACCGCCGCGATCGTTGCGCTCGCGAGCCGTCTGCTGCCTGGAGGCGCGTCCGGCTTCGCCAGACGGATGCTTCGCCGCGGCAGGGACGAGCGCGACGGTTGATCGGCCGAGGAGTGTGAGCTCGTGCTTTGGCCGTCGCAGACTATCGGGCACGAGCGCATGATGTATCTCAGATAGATGCACGAGGGTGGTCCGGAGTTCATGACAAGCCAGTGGCTGCGTTGTGCGGCAACCGACCCCGATGGCTATCGCTGCGTCCGTGTCCTGTCGCATCAAGGAAGCCACCTGTGGCAACGCTGTGAATGGACCGACCCGGACGGAAATCCCTGCTTCCTGCCTCCGGGGCATCCGGGAGACCACGAGCTAGCCTGGTTCGCCAGGCCGACTGCGCCGGGCGCGACCCACACGGTCCAGTACCGGGGCGACTTAACGTCGGCGACGGCCGAGGCCGAAGAGGAAGCGCAGGAACTCGCTTTCCACCATTGGTTCCCCGCCTCCCAGACGTACGCCCCCGGATCCTGGGGCAGCGGGGCATGGGCCCTGGCCATCCTCGGGGTCCTGGTTCTCGTTGGGATCGTCGCCCTCGCCTACATGGTTGCGAGGAAGCCGGCCGGGCAACTCGTGGTCGTCTACGAATACCAGCCGTTCGGGCGAAGCCCGGACCGGACCGGCTAGAGCCACGACCGGCAACTGGCGCATGGCAGCGGACAATCGGAACACTCCAGCGCGACCCTGAGTATGCGGTTCTTCGACAACGCTTACGAGGGCACCCCCACCTGGGACACGGGAAGTCCGCAGGGCGCAATCGTGCGCCTCGCGATCACCGGCGCGATCGCCGGTCCGGTTCTCGATGCGGGTTGCGGGACGGGCGAAAACTCGCTCTTCCTCGCAGCGCTCGGGCATGAGGTCGTGGGCGTCGACCTCGCCGCGGCCGCGATCGCCGGGGCTCGGGCGAAGGCGGCCCGGCGGTCGGTCGGCGGCAGCGTCGAGTTCCTGTTGATGGACGCCCTGCACGCAGGTGAGATGGGCCGGACGTTCCGAACGGTCATTGACAGCGGCCTGTTCCATTGCTTCGCGCCCGAACTACGCACGGCCTACGCCGCCAGCCTCCACGGGGCGCTCAGTCCGGGCGGTTGCACCTACCTGCTGTGCTGGAGCTCACGCAATCCGCTCGGCTACGGCCCGGAGCGAATCCGCAAATCGGACATTCGGGCCAGCTTCCGTTCCGGCTGGTTGATCGAGGCGATCGACCACGAAACGCTCGACAGCCGGCTTCCGGTGCCGGTCGTGCACGCCTGGCTGGCCCGGCTTCGCCGCATCTGACACGCCGGTCCGGCTTGATCGTCCGCATGCTCGGCGCGGTCCCAGCGACAAGACGCCTGGGCCGCCTCCGGGGCGCGGTCAGGCCCGACGGCTACACATCGTCAGGACGATGGCGCGGCATGACGACTGTGCCGGCTGCGTGCACCGGCCCGAGAGTCACGTCGTCCTCGGTCTCGTCGTCCTCGGTCTCGATGGGCCAGACAGGCCCGGGGCACCTATCCTCCGAGTCATCCAGGAAGTCGCCGGGGTTCTGCTCAGCTGCCGGCTCGCTCAGCTCGTGGATCGGATCCCCTCGAGGTCTCCCGCAACCGGACAGCGCGCAGCCGAAGGCTCGCATGGTGGCGTTTGCGACGGCAATCTGCGACACGTTCTGGCTGTCGCGAGTCGAGTAGAGGGCAAGGGCGGGGCGCACGTCTTCCGCTTCGACGAAGCGGTGCCGCCCGCTCGGGTCCAGACCGGTCTCGGATGATCGCCGCAAACGTGCCATCGGTCCCCCCTGTACGCCATGACGATGCGCCGACCGGGGGGACGGGTCAAGTCGTTCCACGCCCTGGCGCTCGGCTGCCGACGGAAGTCGACTTAGCCACGTCGAGCCGTACCGATGGACGAAGAAGCGATCTGTTGCGGTCACCTCGATGTCGCCGACGGCGGCTCTCACACTCGGGTGACTGGATCAACCGCGGCCGTGTCTGCTACTAGTGTCCAGAGAGGACCGCGTACAAGACCACCGGGACTATCACGAACAGAACGATCAACACGATGCCCAGGCTCAGCCACTTGTGTTGACTCACGACGTTCAGAAACGCACTCATCTCGTCTCCATGGTTTGCGACCTTGGGCCGCGTCCCTTCGTCAACTTGCGGCCATCGACCCAGCCACGCCAGCCGTTCACTGCACCGACCTGGGCCCAATCGCCGATGCCGCTCACCACTGCAACGTCGAGGTACTCGGGTAGTCGACCGGCTGGCGGGCCCGACCCATCCGGAACGTTCCACGCCGGCATACCACCTGCGGGTACCCGGTGCGTCGGGTACCAGACCCGGGTCGCCTGCATTGAGGCTGACGAAGGAGCTTTCTGAGGCGCAGTGCCGGTGCTCAGCTCGTTTGCCCGCGCAGCCCCCCGCAGCGTGTTCGGCTCGATCCAATCGTGGCCGTAGCTGTCCCCGCCGGGCCATACGTTCGGCTGAACGGTTCCGCGGTGCCCGGCCGGCCGCCCTCGTCCGCGGGGGCGGTGCCGGAAATACCAAACGGTGTAGTCGACGTACTGACGCGGCAACAGGCGAGCCGGAGGCGGCGACGACCTCCAGTAATCCGAGTGCCACGCCTCAGCCAATGCAACCGCGGTCCATTCGAGGATGACAACTACCAGGGGTATCCCGACCCAGTTCGACGGGGGCCACGTGAGCGCGCCAGCGACCGCGGCGAGGGCCAGAAAGCCGACCGCGCCGGTTCGGGTGCGCGGATGGCCATATTCGATGCGACCAGCGATCGGTTTGCGGAACCCGTGTCGAAGGTGCCACGTGAGTTCGTCGGCGGTCTGATCCCACCCAACTTTGAGCGGTGGTTCACCACCCTTCCAGATGTCCGCCCGCCACGCCTCGACCAGCGCGATCACCGGCGCTGAGAGGACGAGCACGATCAAGCTCTGTCCGGAAGCCTGGCCACCGTCTGAGCCTTCCAGATGCCAGACCCAGGCAAACTGGAACCCAACGAGTCCCAGCATCACGATCCAGCCGTTTCGTGTGCGCGGAACAAGAGCGATGTGCAGCATGGGGGCCTAGGGAATACGGAGGTCGTGGTGAGCCCTGGCCGCGGCGAGCTCGTCAGCGCTCAAAGTTGATTCGTCGACCGGTTTGACCAGGGTCCAGTGATGACCGATAGGGCAACGCTCGAAGCGGACATTCCAGAGCCGCACGGCCTTGAGCGACATTCCCGGAACCAGGGTCGTCGAGAAGAGGTGACCGGAACGGCACCTCACGATCCGTTCGAACCGGGGGCCGGAGCGCGCTCCGAGCGCGACCACAACGGCAACGATGACGACCACGGGCACGACGAGGGCCAGGAGCAGTCGCGGGTGCATCCTCGTAGTCTAGATGCTGATCGACGGCGCCAGAGCGGGGGTTGATGCCAGGGCGTCGTCGCCGAGCCTGGCCTGGCGGAACCAGATTCGGTCCGACATCACCCACCGTCGGCCTACCTGGTCATCCTGTGAGCGGTATCCGATGCCGGGCCGGGGCGGTACGCGAATGGGGAGATCATCTGCATACTTCGGCCTTGAGGATCGCGCCGTCAAACCGCGTGAGGTCATCCGGCCATGGAGCGCCGCTTCGGATATGGCGGATCGGCATCAGCGGCTGGCACGAAAGAGCGCGACAGAACCCGAGAGCCCCCCGCGCGAGTCACACTCGTGTGCGAGCCGCTTGAAGCCCAAGCTGCTCGGCCCGAAGTATCGAAATGGAGATGGCGATGGCCGAGAGCCGGCTCTTCCACGACGGCAACACCTATGGGCTGCCAGCCGAAGTCGCCAAGGACTTGCTCGAGCGAGGCATCATCGTCGCCGACCCACCGAGCGACATGTACGCGCTCTCGCTTGACCACGAGATCCAAGAGGTTGAACCGTTCGCGACGGTCATCGAGAGGAGCGACGCCCCGCGGCCGCCTCGGCTCGGCCGGCTGCGGGTCCGTGGGTTCAGCCTCTTCGGAGGTGTCGAGCAGAGCGGATTCCAGCCGACGACGAACCAGCTAGCGCCCGACGAGGACGAGTCTCCGGACCGCTGAGCTCCTTTCGATTCGGTCAGCGTCCGCTTGGGCACTATTTGGCCGTCGTGTTGCTTTCGAACGAGGGTGAGCAAGTTTCTGCCGCATTCCGGGTGCAGCGTGCTATGTTCATGGGCGGACCGCCTGTAGCCCGAGGGCAGCGATGCCCCTGGGACGCCCACACCGCCTCAGGGGTAGATGGTCGCGATGGACTGGGCGGTGGTCGAGGCTAAGAAATGCGTCACCTCTGCCTTGCGCGTGGCTGCGATGACGAGAGGCTGGAGGGCTCGTGGTTCTGCCAGATGCACCAGCCTCTGGCCAAGGTCTATCAACTCGACGCGCCACCTCCAAGCCCGCGACATCCCGTTCACCACGAGGACAGCAAGCCAATCGAGCGGTCGGTCGAGGGGATCACCGTGATCCTATTCGTATGGGTGATCGGCCTTACCCTGTTCCTGATTGGTCAGGAGTTGCATCTCTGGTAGGCGCGAGTCACCCAGATATGCGAGCAAGTCCGCTCCCTGAGAGGGCGGGCGAGTTGTCACGACGAAGCCGACCAGGGAGCGCCGTCGTTGGCTATCGCGCGCCAATGTCACGGGGCGTTCGACCGAGTTGGTCGGCCCCACTCCTCTCGCCCCGACCATTCAGGTAGGTATCACCTACCTATCCCGCAACGTGGCTTCTTCTCCTCTCAAGGCCCACGGCGCCTTGCCGCTATGTCCTCGACTGGATAGAGGGTCGTCTTCACGTGGATCGGGCCTATCCTTCGCTTTGCGCGGTCCGGCGTCCAACCGGAGTCGCGCCTCAGGGGGACCCAGGTGAGCCGCACTGGCGCTTCCGGCGCCGAAGTCGATGAAGTCGCCGCTCCCAGAGAGACCGATCGAGGCATCCTCGGTGTCTTGCCGCCGCTGGTCTGGGTCATTGCCGGAGTGCTGGTGCTTGTTCTTCTAGCCCTGGCCGACGCCTACGGCTTTCACCGCGACGATATGTACTTCATCATCCACTGAACGCGACCTCAGGCGCGCTCGGCCATCACGACTTCATCGAGGCTGTACAGTTCGCGCGGGCGCGACTCCCACTCGGCGAACGGGACGCCGGCGACGGCTGCGGCCATGGCCGGCCCCGCCGCAAGGAAGCGCTCTCGAGACTCCCAGATCGAGATCGCCACGATTCGTTCACCGTCTCGCCATGCGCTCGCGCCTAACATCCCGGTGATTGTGTCGAGCTGCGACCCGAACCCGGCCATAGCGGCGACCAGGTCGTCGGCGTGTTCGGGCTTCGGATGGTGGATCGCCAGGAACAGATGTCTCATCGTGGATCTCCCTTGTAGGGTGGACTGCTTCCGAGCCGGTGTCGCGTCAGGGCTGTGGCTCGGCCTCGGCCGCGGCCTTGAACCGTTGCAGCGCGTCGGGCCACAACTCGGCGAGGAAGCCCCGCAGCTCAGCCAAACCCTCGGGTCGTAGTCGATACAGGCGTCGCGCGCCTTGACGTCGCTCCTCAAGTAGGCCGGCCTCCTTGAGGACAGCGAGGTGCTGGGAGATCGCGGGCCGCGTGACCGAGAAATGGCCCGCAATCTCGCCCGCGGCCATCTCGCGGTCCGCGACGAGCTGCAGGATTGCTCGTCTGTTCGGCTCGGCGATCGCGCCCAGCGTCGCGTCCATCGCAGGCATGCGCAGGTTCAGGCCCAGAGGCCGACTAGTTGCCCGTCAGGATCTGCAAACACGGCAAACGAGCCGAAGTCGCCCGGCAAGGGCGTAGGCGGAACGACGGTATGGCCTCCCAGCTGCTCGGCACGGTCGAGGTAGGCCTGCAGGTCGTCCACCCGCATGTAGATCTTCGTGCCGCCCGAATCGCTCTCGCGCTGCGGCTGTCCGACGCCGCCGCCGATCGCGCCCTCGCCTGCCCCGGTGTCGATCATGACGTAGGTCGGGTCGCCGATATCCACGATCTTCCAGCCGAATAACTGCGTGTAGAACTTGCGTGCTCGCCCGGCATCGGCCGAGACGATCTCGAAGTATGCGACTGGTGCGCCCATGGCCTGTCTCCTTCCAGCCCGACTTCGTGCGTCGGATTGGATGAAGTTAGCTAGCGCTTACGTTAGTGTCCACTTACGGATTGCAAGTCCCACCAGGCGCGTCAGCCCCGGCGGCTACCTCGACGGATTGCGCGTAGAAATGCAGGTCGGCCGGCCAACCACGCGAGATGCCCTCGCGCAGCCGCGGCCAGGTCGGTCCGTGCCGATCGAGGCCGGAGTGCTCGAGAATAACGGCGGTCGTGCGCTCGCCCACGGACTCGAACCAGACGTCGACCCGGCTCGCATGCGCACCGTCGGGGTCGTAACGGAAGTCGCCGTCGAGATGCCAGGACAGCGCCAGGTGGTGCGGCGGATCCCAGGCGAGGACGACCCCCCAGTCGCACTCCATTCCATCGACGCCCAGCTCATACCAGCGACCCCCGACGTGGGGTTCCAGGATCGCGACCGCCATCTCAGCGCCGCCGATGTGATGTTCGCGCGGCCACCACGAGTCCAGTTCCGAGGTAAACACGCGGAACGCCTGATCTAGAGGTGCGTCAACCGTTATCGAGAAGCGGGCGCATGTCGGGTCGCCGGTATCTCCACAGGCGTCGCGTCTTTTGGTGCGTTGAGTTTCGGGCACTCTCGACCCTCGCAGGCTGGTCGCGCTCAAGGGTACCGCCGGTGGCGAACGGATGAGTCGAGGCTTAAAGGCGTGGCTCAGGCCGCAGCAGCGACTGCTTCCGCAATCCAGATCGGCACCACTATCCGAGTGATGGGAACCGCCGGTTCAAATCCTCTCGCCGCGACCAGACTCCCTAGGTCATTTCACCACCAGCACGTATTGCTGGGTGGCGGTCTGCCCGCTGACGTTCGTGCCGTAACACCACACGGAGATGGTGAAAGTGAACGTGCCGGCGACGGTGGGTGTTCCAAAGATTTGGATCGTGTTGTCGGGCTTCTTGGCCAACGCGAGGTCCAGGCCCGCTGGGAGCGCCCCATCCTGGACCGAGGCGCCGCCGACGGGCGTCACAGCCTGACTGACGGTGATGGTGGCAGCGTAGGAGGAGCCGACCTGGGCGTCGGGCAAGGTCTCGGGCGAGAACTGGAGCGCCGGTCGGGGCGTGCAGCCGAGCACCGCGGTGAGGGCGATGGCGCACGCGATCCCCCTGACAATTCTTCCCCTCAACAACATCCGTATCACCGCCAACCTGTTCGCCAAGTGGCTTCCGGCCGAGCGCCAGCATCGGCGTGACTAACGGTGAGCGGCAAGTGCCGGAGGTTGTCAACCCAGGGGAAGTCAACGCCGCGTTGGCTCTCGGGAGCGTCTCGAATCAAAGAAGAAGCTGGACTGATCGTGTCAGGCGGTCGAATATCCGTGACCAGCCGCCTCCAGACGAGCCTGCGCCCAACGCGCCCGCACGACTTCCTCGCGCTCGCGCTCGTCGAGACGCTTTCCGACCTCGCGAAGGGCGGCTTCCAGACGAGGTATCCAGCGGCGTTCGATGGCCCTCAGGCGGTGTGTGGTCAACTCCAACTCACTTGAGATGAGATCGGCCGCGCGCTGGGCCGCGGCGTACGCGACGGCCGCCTCCAGGGCAGAGCTGTGGGCGCCGGCATCGAAATGGAGCGCCGCCGTGTCGCCGAGGCTGGCCATGTCCACCGTGTCGCCGAGGAGGCATTCGGCGCCGCCCGGGTAGGCCAGCCCCATCGTCACCCGCCAGGCGATGCGCGCCTCGGCCGGACGATGGGAGTAGGCAGACGCGGCAAAGAACTGCCCTTCGCCTCCGGCCAGCGCCGCCCGCAGGTGCCATGTCTCGGCGAGACGGCAGGAGACCTCCCACCGGCGTCGCGTTTCGTCGGCCCGCTCGCGGAGCCCCAACGACGCCCGGAGCAGGACCCGCCGCTTCTCCTCGAGGACGTCGGCCGCGCGGTTGGCGACGGCCAACCGCTCGCGCAGCCACAGGCGGCCGGTGCGACCCGGGGGGACACGGAGCGGCACCATCAGCCAGCTCCGGCCGCTTCCGTGTCGGCCGCGAGCGCCGGAGCGGCTGCCGTGTCGGCCGCGCCCGACCGATAGAATGCTTCGATCTCGCTCCGGCTCACCATCCTCAGCTCGCTCTGTGGAAGGACCGACGCGACCTGCCAGGCCAGGTCCAGCGTCTTCTCGATGGTGCGGGACTCACCGGCCCCCTGGGCCATGAACGACCGCTCGAACGCGTCGGCGAAATCAAGGTATCGGCGGTCGGTCGGCGAGAGCGCGGCGACCCCGAGGAGCTCGGCGAGTTCCCGTATCCGCTGAGCCTGCGCGAGCGCCGCATACAGCTGAGCGGCGATCGACGGGTGATCGGAGCGAGTCTTGCCAGCGCCCGTGCCACGCCGCATCAGTCTCGACAGGGAGGGTAGGACGTCCATCGGCGGGTAGATCCCGCGCGCCCATGCGTCGGCGGAGAGGACGAGCTGGCCCTCGGTGATGTACCCGGAGAGGTCCGGGACCGGATGGGTGATGTCGCCGCCTGGCATCGTCAGGACGGGGATTTCCGTGATCGAACCCGGCCGGCCTCGGATGCGACCGCAGCGCTCGTAGATCGACGCCAGGTCGCTGTAGAGGTAGCCGGGATAGCCGCCCCGCGTCGGGACGTCGCCGCGAGCCGCCGCGATTTCGCGCAGTGCCTCGCAGTAGTTGGTCATGTCGACGAGGACTACCAGCACGTGGAACCCCAGGTCGAAAGCGAGGTGTTCTGCGATCGTCAGGGCGAGGCGCGGCGTGAGCAGGCGCTCCACGACCGGGTCTGCGGCAGTGTTGATGATCAGGACGAGCTCGCCCGCGGCCCCCCGTTCCTCGAGCCCGGCTCGAACCGCGGCCACGTCGGCGTGGGTGATCCCCATCGCCGCGAACACGACCCGGAACGGGGCGCCGCCCACGTGTGCCTGGGCGGCGACCTGGACGGCGAGCTCGAGGTGGGGAAGCCCGCCAACCGAGAAGATCGGCAACTTCTGGCCCCGCACGACCGTGGCCAGTGCATCCACGGCCGACACGCCCGTGATTATCGGGTCGCTGGGGGTGTCGCGGCGGGCCGGATTCATGGCGAACCCGGTCACCTCGCGCTCGAGATGGGATAGTACCGGCGGCCCCCCATCCAGGGGATCGCCTCGCCCGTTGCACTCCCGGCCAAGCCACGCCTCAGTGACGGGGATCGCCAGCGGCCGCCCGACGAAGCCGATGCGAGTCGCCCGCGGCTCGAGCCCTGCGGTTCCCTCCATGACCTGAACGACGGCCAGGTCGCGGTCGATCTCGAGGACGACGCCGTGGCGTACTTCGCCGGAGGCCAGGTGGATCTCGGCGTACTCATCCCAGCCCACGCCATGGGTCTTCTCGACGACGATGAGAGGGCCCTTCGCCGCAGTGATCGTGGAGTACTCGACCGGCGCCCGGATCATGGGACCAGCTCCATGAGCCGTCGGAGGATCGAATCCCGAATGGCCACGACGGCCGCCCCGTCGTCCCGGCCGACCTCGTCCCTCGCCCTGGCGGCATCCGAGAAATCGAACTCCTCGAGCGCGGCGGCGTGAACGCCCCGCCCCACGAGGTCCAAGCAGCAGGCATGGACCGCCAGCACGAGATCGAGCAGGGCCGCCTGCTTGGGCGGCGCGCACCAGGCATCGTTGGCGCTGACGGCGCTCTGCTGCAGAACGGACTCGTGGAGGAGCCGCGCCGTCAGCAGGATGACCCGTTCGCGGTCCGGGAGCGAGGCCGACCCGATCAGCTCCGCGATCGACTCCAGGCGGTCGGCGTCGGCGAGGATCGCCATCGCCTGCCCCCGGCGTTCCAGCCACCCAGGGTCGCCTCGGGCCGTGTGCCAGGCGCCCAGGCCGGACGCGTCGCGGGCAAACGAGTCGCGCCAGCTGACCGACGGATAGTGGCGCGCTGCGGCCAGGTCGCGGTCGAGCGACCAATAGGTCCGCACGAAGCGCCGGGTGTGCGACGTCACCGGCTCGGTCTTGTCGCCCCCGGGAGGCGAGACCGAAGCGATGATCGACACGGATGCCTCACGCCCTCCGAGGGTTCGGAACCGTCCGGCCCGCTCGTAGAACGCCGCCAGCTGGGACGGGAGCTCGGCCGGGTAGCCCTCCTCCACCGGCAGGGCGCCCGTCCGCGAGGCCGACTCACGGAGCGCCTCGGCCCAACGTGAGGTCGAGTCGGCAATCACCACCGTGTCGAAGCCCAGGTCGCGGTAGAACTCCGCCACCGTGATGCCGGTGTAGATGCTCAACTCGCGCGCCATGACCGGCATGTTCGACGTGTTGGCGACGATCACGGTGCGCTCGAGCAGCGGCCGACCCGTACGCGGGTCGACGAGCTCGCCGAGTTCGGCGAGAGCATCTGACATCTCGTTGCCGCGTTCACCGCACCCGACGTACAGGATCACGTCCGCATCGCACCACTTGGCGATCTGCTCGAGGAGGACGGTCTTACCGGTGCCGAACCCACCGGGCACTGCGGCCGTGCTCCCCCTGGTGAGCGGGAAGAACAGATCCAGCACGCGCTGACCGGTGGTCAGCGGCGCCTCGAGATCGAGTCGCTCGACGAAGGGACGAGGCATTCGTACGGGCCACAGGCTCGACAGCCCCACCTCGGTGCCCGCGACCCTCGCGATGATCTCGTCGCGCTGATACCAGCCCGCCGGCGCGAGATCGCTCAACTCGCCGACCACGCCTGGCGGAACGAGGATCGCCTGGTCGATAGCGAGGCTCTCGCGTACGTGTCCCAGGACAGCGCCCGCCGAAACGACTGCGCCCACCTTCGCCTCGGGCCGGAACTCCACTGCCGGCGCTTCAGAGCCCGAGCCTACCGAGGCACCCGGGCCCAGGAAGTCGGAGGACTGGGCCAGCGGACGGAGGAGCCCATCGAATACGCCTCCAATCAATCCGGGCCCGAGGCGAACCGACAACGGCCGTCGCTGGCTCGTGGCGCGGTCGCCCACACGCAGCCCTCCGGTGTACTCGTAGACTTGGGCTGTCGTGACCGACCCGCGGATGCCGACGACCTCACCGGGAAGCTTCCGCTCGCCGACCTCCACGAGATCCGCGAGCGAGACCCCGTCGATGCCCTCGATCTCGACCATCGGCCCGTTCACGCGCACGATGGTCCCATCCACCGGAGCGCGCGCTCTCGCGGGCTCCCCGGCTGGAGACGCTCCAGCCGGCCTTCGATGGGCGTTGGACGGCTCCGTTAGCGCCACAGATTCTCAACCTCCGCTCCAAGTCCGCGGAGACACCGGTCGACGAGCGCGTTCAGCGAGTAGTCGACCCGGCGTCCGTCGACCTCGGCCGCGATGCCGCCGCCGGCCGGGTCCTGCTCCACGTGAGCGCCGTCGCCCAGCTGCTCCCGCGCCAGTTGGGCGAGCCGTTCGAGGAGGGCCGGATAACCTGGCTCGAGTTGCAGGTCCCGAACGGCAACGGACGCTTCCGCCCGCAGCCCTTCGTATGCCCTGCGGCGCGCCGCCAGGATGATCCGGTGGGATCGGCGCTGTTCGATGACGCGCCTGACGCTCATCTCGCGATCCGCCTGGCCTGTCCCGTTCGCGCGGGCCTCCACGAGGGCGGCGGCGACCGTTCGCGAGGCCTCGGCGACCTCCGCGGCGGCGGCCGAGGTGGCCTCCGCAACGAGCCGCTCGGCGGCCCCCCGGGCCTCGGCCAGCCTGCCGCTCCGGTACGCCTCGAGGCTCATACCGGCATCACCGCCCAGACCAGGCCGACTCGGTCGCGCAGGCGCGCGCCCACGATCGAGGCCGCCCGCGGCGTGAGCACCAGCAGCGTGGTGTCGGCCGGGAGGGCCTGCCACGCTTGTTCGACCGCCGCGGGCTCGGTCGCCTCGACGACGGTCGCCCCGGCCAGGCGGTAGCCTCCGACGCGCTCCGGCTCGCCCAGGACCACGATCCGGTTCATGTCCGCCCGATCAGGAGCACGGCGACGATCAGCCCGTAGATGGCGATCCCCTCGGCCAGGCCGACGATCACGATCGCTCGTCCGAACAGCTCCGGCCGCTCGCTGAGGGCGGCAAGCGCGGCCGCCCCCGTGTAGGCAACCGCGATGGCCGCCCCGATCGACGAGCCGGCGACCGCGATCGAGGCTCCCAGGAAGGCCGCCCAGGTGTTGTCTCCGGCGGGCGAGGCTCCGGACTGGGCGCCCACTGGATTCGCGCTCAGCGCCAGGAGGCAAAGCGCCAGTGCCGTGGCGATGATCAGCAGGTTGAGGTAGCGCAGGCGCCGCAGACTCTCGGCAGGATGACTCCTGAGGTGCGCCAGCGTCGCCAGGACCGTCAAGCCCAGAGCGGGCAGTGCGATCAACCATGCGTTCATAGTTCCTCCTCGTCTATCACGGTCAGCCGCCACGGAGCGAACACTCGTCCCACGCCGGTGAAGATTCGAGAGAAGAGCTCGTAGTACTCGAGGCGAAGCGCCTGAAGGCCAGCCACCAGAGCTTCAAGGGCGAAGGCGAGAGCGTTGCCGGCGGCGAACACCAGGAAGGCCGCCGGGAGCCCGAGGCCTCCAGACGCCCACAACGCTGTCGTCGCGGCCCAGACGACGCTCCCGATCGTGGCGTGGGTCAGTCCGAATGCGGCCAGCCGGGCGAAGGACAGCGAGTTGGCCGCGGTGCGAATTACCGTGTCGACCACCTCGACCAGCGCCTCCATGACTCCAGTCGGACCGCCCCCAGAGCCGAACATGGATCCCGCGAACAGGAGAACAAGCCCGAGGATGAGGATCGCCGCGGCCGGCACCAACAGGGCGCCGACACCGGCGACGATCGCGGTCACCATTGCGGCGGCACCAAGGTAGAGCGAGGCGCCCGCGATGCCCGACGAGGCATACAGCAGCCGCAACGGCCCGCCCTCGCGCCACCGGTTCGCCATGCCGACCACGTAGCTGGAACCCAGGAGCACCGCGCCCGCGATGACACCGGCCGCGAGAAGCGGGAACGGCTGCTCCATGGGCCGCAACCACAGCACCGAGACAAGGCCCGTCGGCCCGAACATCTCGCCGTACAGAAGGCCGCCCACGGTTGCCGCCAGCCCGGCGCCCACGATGACCGCCCACACCCGTCGGGCGGACGCAAGGCTGGCTCGACCCGTCCTCCGCAGGTACAGGCCGAGCGCCGCGAGGATCAGCCCGTGCCCGGCGTCGCCGAACATGACCCCGAACATGAAGATGTACGAGAATCCCGCGAAGAGCGCCGGATCGAGATCCCTGTAGGGCACCGTGCCGTAGGCGTCCACGAGCGGGCGAACCGAGCGCCCCACCGGCGGCCCCAGCAGGAGTGTCGGCGCCTCCGCGCGTGGCGGGTGCGGCAGCTGGTGGACGGCCGTCCAGAGCGGCGCCAGGCGAGCCACGAGCTCCGCAACCGTTGCCTGCGGGGTCCACCCCACGAGGATGGAGGCTCCTCGATGCGTGATCGCCTGGTCTGCCATGCGGCCCAGTTCCAGCTCGCCTGCGACCAGGTCCTGCCGCCCTGCTTGCTCGAGCTCATCGAGACGCCGGGGACGGGCTGTCACGCGCGGCGTGACGGACTCCGCACCCGGCCCCGACCTCTCGGGAGTCCGGGCGATCCCTGGCACGGCGAAAGGCTCCGCGAGCGGCCGCGTGTCTATCTCGACCATCCCGCTCGCAGCTAGTTCCACCAGGGTCTCCCGGAGGTGCGCGCGCGAGGCGACGATGGCGATCCGACTCATGCGCGCCGGACGGAGTCCTTCAGCCCAGGGCATCGTAGGCTTCCATCGGCTGCCCGCCGCGGCTCGCGATCTCAAGAGCGGCCCGCGTCCTCCAGGCGTCGGCGCCCAGGAGCGCCACCTGGGCCACGACGTCCTCCGCGCTCCCCGGACGAAACCTCCCGTGCCGCGCCAGGGCTTCCCGCTCGACCGTCGACCACCATCGAGCCTCCGCGCTCCACAGGCCGGACCCATCTTCGACGCCGGCCAGCGACCAACGCGCGTCCGGTGAGACGCGACTGGCCAGGTCGGGTATCGATCCAGCTCGCACCCAATCGGTCCCGAGCGGCGCAGTCGGCCAGCCGTGCCGGCCGGGACGTCGGCCCGCCACGAAGAGGTCTCGCGCGACCATCATCGCGAGGTACCCGGCGGCCCAGCCAGACGCCCCGGGCACGCCTTCGGCGACCCGCTCGGCCCAGCGAAGGCGCATCCAGGCCACGATGCCCGGCGGCTCGTCCGTGCCCGGATCGCCCCATGACGAACCTGCCAGACAGCGACGGACCTGACCAGGCGTCGCTGCCTCGCCGAGCCGGTGGCTGAGCGTGGCGAGGGTGCCCAGTTCGTACGGCGTGCCGAAAGGTGCGCCCTGCATCGAGGCGAGGCCCAGCGACACGTTCGCGATCTCCCACCGGCCGGCGAGCGTACGCAAGATCTCTACCCCGCCGCGAGGCAGCCAGCCCGCCAGAACGCGCACGTTCCAGAGTGCGGTGGCCGAGACTCCACGTTGCGCCTCGGCGAGCGACTGGCCCACGCGGACCCCATGGATGTACGGCGAGCCGATGAGCCGGGCGATAGCGAGCTCGAGGGAGCTACTGGCCGCAGCCGACCGCGCTCCCTCGCGACCAAGTCGCCGGCGGATCAGCGATTTACCCCGAACGCTTCCGGCCACCCACGACATGCCCATCGTAATGGCGTTCCTCTCATCCGCGCCAGCCGGGCGGAGGCTCAAGGACGCAGCGTCGCACCTCAGCTACAACGTCCGGGGTCCGGTCTCGGGCGGCGCGCTCGATCCGGCGCGCCTCGCGCTCGGCGATCTGCCGGCGGGCGCGGGTCGCATTCTCGTGAAACCGCCGCCGCTCGGCGCAGGCGGCGGCGTGCTCCGTCGACGCCCTTTCCAGCGCGTCGGACGCCAGCCGCGCGGCCTCGAGGTTTGCCGACATCGCGACCTTACGGCTTCGCTCCTCTGCCTCCGCTTCGATCCGATCGCACTCGTCCTCGATCTCGTCGATGGACGCGAGCAACCTGGCAAGCTCCGCCATGATGTCGGCAGTCCGGTCGACTGGGACGGTCGCCGGGGCGGCCATCCCAGGAGCGATCACGAACGGGCGAAACCGGCGCAGGAGACGCTCGAGGTTCAGCATCACGCATCCATCGGGCGACCCAATCGCGCCGCGGGAGGCCGTAAACCTTCGACCCACTGGTGGGCGCGTCGAGTACCCGCTCAGTTCGCGCTCGAGGACGAATTGCGCGGAACGCGTCAAGCTTAGCGCGCCAGTACAAGCACCCAAGCACAATGCTGCACCAGGCCCCGAAGCCTCCCTACGCTCGCGCCGGGCGCGGGTAATAGTGCGCCCGCCCTGCCCCCACGGGTCGGTCTCGCCAGTGGCTCGGCGCGGTCCCGGCGGCACGAGATGTGGGCCGCGCGTCAAAGCTCCCGTGCGCCAGGGCATTCTCCCACTTGTGTTAACCGAAGTAATGGTTGGTCAAGGGAATTTCCTGGCGCGCCGGTTGTGATCGTCCGCCATGGTTCGCAAGCCTGCGCCATGTCACCACAGGGGTGAGGGCATTGAGGCCCGGTTGGATCGGGCTCCGAGGCGCGACATTGCCCGGACGACTACCTTCTGTGAGTCGGACCCGACGGCAAGAGGACCGTGGGTTCGGGGTGCACCGGCCTCTGGGGCACCTCATCCTTGGTCTCGACAGGCCCCATCGGGACTTTCCACTCGTCCTCAGGCTGAGGCTCGCTCGGCTGCGACTCGACTCCCACCGCCGGTATCGGCAGCGAGACTTGTACGACCCCGCCGTAGAACGCACCGACATTCGACTCGGCCGTCCGCTTTCGATCGCCCATCGACAGACCTCCGCGTGAGAGGGCGACTGTCGGAGGTCGGCAATCCCCAGATCACGGTAACACCGGGATCAACGGCGGAGAGCCGGCCTTCGCCGACCGGCCACCGCCGCGTTGGCTACCGTGTCGTAGCCGCTCGCAAGTCTCCGACCAGGCGACTCAGGGCCGCAACGTCGCGGCCGTCGGGGCCCAGGGCATCGACCAGAGCCGAGGCCACGATGACCCCGTCTGCTCCCGCCCGAACGAGCATCCCGACGTGGGCGGGCTTGCTGACCCCGAAACCGACGGCGACGGGCACGGGCGACTCCGCTTTCGCCGCTGCCACGAGGCCCTTGACTGAAGGCGGAAGACTCTTGCGCGCACCCGTGACGCCGACGAGCGACACGCAATAGAGGAACCCACCCGAGCGACCGGCGACCTCGACCCTGCGGGCCGGCGTTGTCGTGGGGGCGATCAGATAGACCACGGCCAGCCTCACGTCGCGAGCCACCAACTCGAAACGCGAGCCTTCGTCGGGCGTGAGATCGGCCACGATCACGCCGCTGGCGCCGGCATCCGCCAGTCTCGTTGCGACGGCCCGGCCGTCCCCACCGCCGATGATCTGGTTGGCGTAACACATCGGCACGAGAGGGACGTTTGGCCGGGCGGTCGAGATCGCCCGGATCAGGGCCACGGAGCGGTCGAGCGTGGCCCCGGCCCGGAGCGCCGCCGACGTGGCTCGCTGAAGAGTGGCGCCGTCGGCGAGGGGATCCGAATACGGCAACCCGACCTCGAGCAGGTCGGCTCCCGCATCGACCGCCGCGAGCGCCACCGCAAGAGACGTGTCGTGGTCCGGATAGCCGGCCACCACGTACGGGATGAGTGCGGCGCGACCGGCGGCAGCGGCCGCCGCGAACGCGGCGGCGATCCGTGCGGCACCGGCCGTGTCCGACGTGCCGGGCTGCCGCACTTCCTGTGGGGTAGGCGCGGCCGCGCCCGTTGGGGTTGGCACGGCCGCACCATGATCACGGTCGATCGACCGACGAGCTGTCGCCGTCATCGACCGACCTCCTTTAGTCCGAGGGCCGCCCGGCTTTGGGCCGTGCCCAAAGCCGCAAGGTCCTTGTCGCCGCGGCCCGACAGGCCCAGGACGATGACTGCCTCGCGTGGCAGAGGCCGCGGCGGCGGCTCGGCGGACGCGGCGGCCACTCTCTGGCGGGCGTCGCCGGCGGCGTGGGCATCGTGGGCGACCCCGCCACCCCCCTGCTCCGCTGCGATCCGCGCCAGGACGTCGGGCAGTGCGGCCACGGCGTGGGCCGACTCTACGGCCGCGAGGATGCCCTCGGTCCGGGCGACCTGCCGAACGGCCGCCACGGCCTCGGTGTCGGTCGCGGACGAGACGATGAGCCGCCCCGCCTGCATCAGCGCGGACAGCTGCGGCCCGATTCCGGGATAGTCGAGCCCGGCCGAGATCGAGACCGCCTCGATGACCTGGCCGTCGGCGTCCTGGAGCATGTACGAGCGCGAACCGTGCAGGATGCCCGGCGTTCCCCCGAGCAGGGCGGCGGCGTGGCGGCCTGTCTCGATCCCCTCCCCCGCCGCCTCCGCCACGGCGAGCCGAACACTCGGCTCGCCGATGAACCGGTGAAGCAGTCCGAGGGCGTTTGAGCCGCCGCCGACGCAAGCGATTGCCAGGTCCGGCAGCCTTCCTTCGACCTCCAGCAGTTGCGCCGCCGCCTCGTCGCCGATGACGCGCTGGAAGTCGCGCACGAGCTGCGGATACGGGTGCGGACCCATCGTCGAGCCCAGGCAGTAGTGCGAGGTTTCGACGTTGGTCACCCAGTCGCGAAGTGCTTCGCTGACGGCATCCTTGAGGGTCCCCGAACCGCCGTGGACCGGCCGAACCTCGGCGCCGAGAGCCTCCATGCGCAGAACGTTGGGCGCCTGGCGATGGATGTCTTCGATGCCCATGTGGACGACGCACGGGATCCCGAGCAGGGCGCAGGCGGTGGCGGTCGCCACACCGTGCATCCCGGCCCCCGTTTCGGCGATCACCCGACGCTTGCCGAGCCGCCGCGCCAGGAGGACCTGGCCGAGGGCGTTGTTGAGCTTGTGGGCGCCGGTGTGGTTGAGGTCCTCGCGCTTCAGGTAGAGGTGGATCCGCTCCGGCAACGCGCCGGCGGACGAGCCGTCCGCCGAACCTCCGGCACCCGCGATCTCCCGCGCCCGGGCGAGAATCTCCACCGCCAGCCGGTCCGTCCGGTAGATCGGAGTCGGTCGACCGCCGTAGTCGAACTGCAGCTCGCGCAGCTCGGCCCAGAAGCGCGGATCGTGGCGGGTCTGGATCCACGCGGCCTCGAGCTCGTCGAGCGCGGCGATGAGCGTCTCCGGCACGTACCGGCCGCCGAAATCGCGATCGAGCCCCCAGCGGCCCGCCGAATCGGGGTCGAGCAGCGAGTCCTGAATCGGCGTCGGTCGGGACGCGACGTGCGGTCGATCGAACCGCGCGGCACCGGCACGCTTTGCGAAGAGCGCGACTCGCAGCGGATCCTTACGCGGCCTCGAACCGACCGCGGCGGTGGCTCTCGCGGTCGCGGATGCGGCGCTGGCCGAGGCGCTCGCCGGGTGGATCTCCACGCCCGAGGCAACGTCGACGCCCACCGCCGGCACTTCGAGCAGGGCCGCGGCCACGTTGCCGGCGTCGAGGCCGCCGGCGAGGATGATCGGGATCTCGCGCGCGACGGCGGCCGCGATCTCGCGGGCGATCTGACGGCCGGTCCCGCCGGGGAACGGGCCTCCGGCGGTATCGAGAATGAGCCGTTCGGTGCCGGCGGCGAGGTACGCCTTGCCTGCCTCGATTGCGAGCGCCGCCGCATGCGGCGGCGCTTTGGCGGCCGCCTGACCGGCGTAGGCGGGGCCCGCTGACGCGCCGGCCGCGAGCGCAGGCTCCGCTTGCCCTTTCGCGGTCGCTACCGCGACCGCGAGTGGCGCCTCGATCGTGTCCGCGGCCGGCAGGTGCAGCACCTTCCAGACGGGTCGCCGAACCCGCGCGATCGCCGCGACGGGCTCGCTGCCGGACAGCTGGATCGCGTCGGGGTCGAACGCGGCGATGGCCGCCTCGATCTCCGAGGCAGTGGCATCGGCCATCACGGCCACTACCCGGGGCCGCTGGCCGGCAGGTGAAGAGCCGCGCGCCTTGACCGCCAGGTAGGCGGCCTCGGCCAGCGTGAGAGCGCGCGGAGTTCCCGGAACGAGGTTGAGCCCGATGGCGTCGGCGCCGGCACGGAGAGCGGCGAGAACCCCGTCGGAGTCGGTGACGCCGCAGATCTTGACGAAGGGCCCGCGCGCTTCCGCCGCCACGTCGTGCGGCACGCGACCCGCGGACACAAAGGCACGGGCCGCCGAGGCCGGATCGGCCGATCGCATCAGCGCCTCGCCGATGAGGGCGGCGTCGATCCCGACCGCCCGCCAGCCGACGAGCGTTCGAGGCTCGCTCACGCCCGACTCGCCGACCACCAGCCGGTCGTCCGGCACGAGCTTCCGCAGCCGGACGCATTGCTCGGGATCGACCGCGAGGGTTCGCAGATTCCGGTTGTTCAGGCCGATCAGACGGGCACCGGTGGCGAGGGCGGCCTCGAGCTCGCGCTCGTCGTGCGCCTCCACGAGCGGCTCGAGGCCGAGCTCACGGGCGAGCTCGGCAAACCGGGCGAGCTTCCTGCCCGGCAGGATCGAGGCAAGGAGAAGGACCATGTCGGCCCCGGCCGAGCGCAGGATCGGCAGCTGGCGCTCGTCGACGACGAACTCCTTGGCCAGGACCGGCAGAGTGACGGCGGCCCGCACCGCCCGCAGGTCAGCCACGGAGCCGCCGAACCAGTGCGGCTCGCACAGGACCGAGATCGCGCTAGCACCGCCGGCCTCGTAGGCTCGGGCCAGCGCGACGGGATCGGCGTCGGCGACAATCGCACCGGCCGACGGCGAGCGGCGCTTGACCTCGGCGATGAGGTGCAGGCCGGGCTGGGCAAGGCGTTCCGCGATCGGCCGCGGCGCGTTGCCCTCCAGCGCCGAGTAGTCGGCCGCGTCGTCGGCGAGTGCGCGATAAGTCTTCGTCCCAAGCTCACGCTCGACGTCGGCCCGACGCCTAGCGGCTATCTCCGCCACTACGCCGGCGCGTCCGGCATGGCTCGCGGCACCCCCCGTCTCAGACCCCCGTTCCCTGTCCGTCGTCGTGGTCATGCCGGCGTCACCTCCGCCATCGCCGCGTCTCGGGCGCTCTTGGCCGCGCGCAGCTTGGCCACGAGCCGCGTTGCCGCTCCCGATCCGATGGTGTCGGCCGCGAGCGTTATGCCATCGCCCAACCCGGCAACGCGGCCGGCCGCCAGGAAGCCCGCGGCGGCGTTCAGGAGCACGACATCGCGCCGCGGACCGGCTTCGCCCGCCAAAACCGCCTCGACGAGCGCGGCGTTCTCGGCCGGGCTCCCGCCGCAGAGTGCGCTGAGCGGCGCCGGGGAGAGGCCCAGTTCACCGGCTACGACTTCGCGTCTGGTGACGCCGGCGGGGGTGACGTCGTAGAGCACGCCGGAGCCGTCGAGCGGCAGTTCGTCGAGGCCCTTGCCGTGGACGACCAGTGCGCGCTCCGCGCCGAGCAGTCGCAGCACTTCGGCGACCTTGGGGGCCGCGGTCGGATCCCCGACCCCAACGACCTGCCGGCGGGCGCCGGCCGGGTTCGTCATGGGGCCGATCAGATTGAAGGCGGTCCGGACACCGATCTCGCGGCGGGTCGGTCCGGCGTGCTTCATGGCGGGGTGGTACCCGGGCGCGAACAGGAACGCAAACCCATGGCTTCGAAGCGCCTCCCCGGCTTCGTGAGGAGCCAGGTCGGTCGAGATCCCGAGGGCCTCGAGCACGTCGGCCGAGCCACAGGCCGAGGTTATGGCGCGGTTGCCGTGCTTTGCCACGGGGACTCCCGCGGCGGCAACGACCAGCGCCGCAGCCGTCGAGATGTTAAAGGTGTTGCTGCCGTCGCCGCCTGTGCCGCAGGTGTCGATCGCACCGTCGGGAGCCTCGACCCGGATGGCTCGCTCTCGCATCGCGGCCGCGAACCCGGCCAGCTCGTCGACCGTCTCGCCGCGCATCCGCAAGGCCACGAGCAGCGCCGCGAGCTGGGCCGGCGACGCCTCGCCGTCCATGACCGAACCCATAGCCCCGCGTGCCTCGGCCATCGAGAGTGTCTTGCCATCGACGACGGCGGCGAGCGCCGCCTTGACCTGCTCACTCATCGGGCCGCCTCCACGCCACCGGCGGCCGGAGTGGCCGCCACCGCGGCGGCGTCGATGCCTTTGACGAAACCGGTCAGGGCAAAAGAGCCCGACGCGTCATCGAGGAGGATGCCGTCGCCCTCGCCGCACAACCTCAGGAAGTTGGCCAGGAGGTGTGGACCCTGCGGTGTGAGCACCGACTCCGGATGGAACTGGACGCCTTCGGCCGGGGCGTGGAGGTGCCGCAGGCCCATGACCACGTAGTCGTCGACCGTCCTGGCCGTGACCGCGATCTCCGGCGGGAGCGTGTCGGGATCGACGCTGAGCGAGTGGTACCGGGCCGCCGAGAACGGGGACGGCATGCCGGCGAGAAGCCCCTTCTGGTCATGACGAATGCTCGAGGCCTCGCCGTGGACGAGCGTCGGGGCCCGCCGGATCGTCGCCCCGAAGGCCTGCGCCATGGCCTGCATGCCGAGGCAGACGCCGAGGAGCGGGATCCTGCGCTCCACGGCGACGCGGATCGCGTCCATCGACACGCCCGCCGAGTCGGGGTCGCCGGGTCCGGGCGAGACGACGATGCCTCGCAGGTTGACCGCCGGATCGTCGGCCAGGGCCTCGACCCCGGCCCGATCGATGGCGTCGTTGCGCAGGACTCGAACGTTCGCGCCGGCGGCCTCGAGAGCCTGGACGAGGTTGAAGGTGAATGAATCGTAGTTGTCGATCATGAGAAGCATCGGGTTACTCCTACCGCGCCGCGCCGGCGGTCGCGCCGGCGCCATCTGCCGCGCCACGGGGCGTTGTCGTGCCACTCCCCGCGGCGCCACTTGCCACGCCACCGGCCGCAGCCTCGACCGTCTCGTCGATGGCCATCTCGATGGCGCGCCGGACTGCCCCGGCCTTGTGTTCCGTCTCCTCGAACTCGCGCTCCGGCACCGAACCCGCGACGATCCCCGCGCCCACGGTGAGGTGGATCCGGTCCCGGCAAACCACCGCGGAGCGGATCGTGATGGCGGTATCGAGGTTGCCGTCGTAGCCGAGATAGCCCACGGCGCCGCCGTACAGCCCGCGCCGCTCACCCTCCGCCTCGGCGATCAGCTGCATCGCCCGCACCTTCGGCGCGCCGGAGAGCGTGCCAGCCGGGAAGATGCTGCGCAGCGCGTCGAGGGCGTCGAGCCCGGGCTTCATCCGCGCTTCCACGTTGCTCACCAGATGCAGCACGTGGCTGTAGCGCTCCACTTCCATGTACTTGGTCACGGCCACGGTCCCGGCCCGAGCCACGCGGCCCAGGTCGTTGCGGCCCAGGTCGACGAGCATCACGTGCTCGGCCCGTTCCTTGGGGTCGCGTTGAAGCGCGTAGGCAAGCGCGTCATCCTCCGCGACGGTCGCGCCGCGCGGCCGAGTTCCGGCGATAGGGTGTGTCGTCATGCGATCGCCCTCGACCCGAACCAGCAGCTCCGGGCTCGCGCCGACGACGGAGAACTCCGGCATCCGGACGAAGAACAGGTAAGGGCTCGGATTGATGCGGCGCAGCGACCGATACAGCGAGACGGCGTCCAGCGCCTGGCCGTCGATGACCGGGCGCTCGAATGTCTGGCGGCGGGCCATGACGATCTGGATCGCTTCGCCTGCGGCGATGGCCTCCTTGGCCGACCTCACCGCCGACTCGTATTGGCCGCGATCCAGGCTGACTTCGATCTGGTGCAGGCCCGAGGCTCCCCCGAGGCCCGAGGCTCCCCGAGGCCCGAGGCTCCCCCGAGGCCAAGCGTGGAGTCCCCATCGAGGCCGGCACCCGCGCGGGGCTCGGCACCGTCCAGCAGTTCGGCGCCAGCCGCGTGGTCTCTTTCGTCCGTCCCACGACGGCGTCGCGTCAGGCCCGCCATCTCGGCCTCGGTGGGCCGCCCGGTCCGCTCGAGCGCCTCGAAGATGGCGCGTTCGGCGATCGCGTAGCGGCCCTCGATGTCCGGGGCTTCGGTGTGGAGTGCCGCGACGGCCATCAGCGTATGCGTCAGGTGATCGAAGACGACCACCAGGTCCGTCTCCTGGAAGGCCGCGGTCGGTGTTCCGATCGGGTCCTTCGCCGGAAGCGGAACCGTAGGCTCGAATGTCGAGACTGCGTCGTAGCCGAGCGCGCCGACGGCGCCGCCGGGGAACCGCGGGATGTCGGTCGATGGCGCGATGCGGCGCTTTGGCATGAACTGGCGCAGCGCAGCGAGTGGATCCGGGACTGCGAATGTTTCTGTCGGGAGATCGGGGTAGAACTCCGTCACCCCGATCGGCCTCGACTGGATCGTGGCGAGACCGTCGCGGACCGTCAGGAGGCGCCTCGGGCCGACGCCCAGGAAGGAGTACCGGCCCAGCCGCTCGCCGCCTTCGACCGACTCGAGCAGGAACGAAGGGCCGCCGTCGTCGAAGCGCATGAATGCGCCGATCGGCGTTTCGAGGTCCGCGTTGCGGGTGGCAGTCAGAAGGATCGTGTCGGCCGATCCGGAGAGCTGCCGGACCTCGCGGAGACTGAGCGGATCGGTTCGTGCCATCGGTATCGCCTGTCGCCTTTCGCGTTCGTGGTGCGCCGCGCCTGTCGTCTCCTCCGCTTGGTCAGTCCGGGCCCCGCGTTGGGGCGAGCCCTGGCCGTCGATCGCGGCGGAGAATCAAAAACCTCTCGTCCACAGGGACGAAAGGTCGAACCTTCCGCGGTGCCACCCACATTCGGCGATGCCGCTCTCTGGCCGACAGGTCGGGCTCTCGCGGTGGCGGTGGGCCGAAACCCTGCCCGCCGGCGACTCCCGCCGATCGGTGCTGCCCTCTATCGCTGGCGCTTTGCGCCGGAGCCTACTGGCGAGCCCTGGAAGCCCACGGTTTGGTCCGGTGGCTCACGGGTCCATTCGCTCTCGTCGCCGCCCCAGCTTGCACCAACCGCTGGGTCTCTACGCCGGCGCCGGGAGTTACTCGTCCCGATCACAGCCCATATTCGGATGTGGCGCGGAGTCTAGGGGGAGTAATGACGCGCTGTCAAATCCCGTGGGTTGCGCTAGATGAATCACAGCTAGATCAGGATGACTAGGTCGGCGGCGCCGCAGCGGTAGAGCCAGCCAGATCGCCCAAGGAGACCGTGGCATCGGCACCACTGTTCGTGGCCACGACAACAAGGCCGTCGAACGCGGCCATGGACGTCAGGTAGGGCTGGAACGCCGGCGCGGAGCCGAGAAGCTGCCAGGTCGACCCATCATTCGAGAGCCAGATGCTGGGCGGAACCAGAGCGGGCATGCTCGGACTCGGGACTCCGGCGGGCGAGGCACTCCCCACGTGACTCACACCGATTGCCAATAGGCTGCTTCCGACGACAGTCGCGGCGTCGAACATGGCCCCGAAGCCACTGACCGGGGCGGCTGATCCGGTCCATGACGTGCCGTCGACGGACGACCAGGATGCGGGAACCATTCCCAGCTTGGCGTCTTGCTTGGAGCCGACTACGACGAGTCGATGAGGCAGCGCGACTATCGCTACTGCGCCGAAGGCGGCGATGCTGCCGGCCCTATCCCAGGCTATCCCATCCGGCGACGTCCAGACGCCGTACCCCGCGTCGACACCCGGCTGCGTGGCCAGCGCGGCGAAGCCGCCACTCCAAGCGGTCATCGAAATCGCCGAGTATCCGTCGGACCCGGCCAGTTCCGAATGCGTCCAGGTCGACCCATCGGCGGAGTGCCAGGAGTCGAGGCCACGCACCTCCGGGCTCTTGGTGACATCCACTATGTCGTGGTCGCCAAACGCAACGAGTTGCCCAGCGGCGGTCGCGACAGCCACGATCTCTCCACTCCCTGAGCCGGTGGCGGAGCCCGCGCCGGGTAGCGGAATCTGCGCCTTGGCAAATGTCTTGCCGTCGGCCGAAAGCCATATCTGCGGCACCACCGCTTCGGACGGCGTCAACTCGCCGACGACGACCAGGCCGCCGCCTTCGTACGCGATGGTCGCGCGAGGGACGAAGTCCGGCTCAAAGCCGGGGTTGGAGACCTGCTCCCACTGGGCCCCATCGGCGGAGGACCACACCTGGACGTTCCGGGAGCTTGTCTCTTTGCCGATGCCGACCATGTACAGGCGGCCACCCGACGCCGCCAGGAAGGGGCCCAGCCCAAGTTGCGCCGGCACGTGCGTCGAGTGCCAATTGATCGGGGGAGAGGTCGACGCGGAGCCCGGATTGGGCTGCGACACGCGGTTCAAGGCGACGACGAAGAACCCCGTCGCGAGCATGCCCGTCGCGGCCAGGCCTGCCACCGCCGCGACGTTGCGCCCACTGCGGCCCATGCCGTACTCCCCTCGCGAGCGAGCACCGCCGACAGTCGTCAGCGGATATCGACTCCATTGAGAGTACGCCTGCAGGCGAGTGGCAGATCACACCCGGACGAAACCGGGGCCTCGTCAGCCCAGCCCGAGTGCACGAGCCAGGGCGTCGTGCATCACCTCGACCGGGGCGTCGAGATCCGTCCAGAGCTTGAAGCCGAGGGCGCCCTGATAGACGAGCATTCCGAGGCCGTCGAGCGTCTTGGCACCGTGGCTCCGAGCCTCGTCGAGAAATGGCGTCGCCGGCGCAATGATGACGTCGCAGACGACCATTGCGGGGGAGATCGACTCGTACGCGATCCCTGGGCGATCGCCCACGTTCGGGAAGAGCCCGATAGAGGTGGCGTTTACGAGGATATCCGTGCCGTCCGGGATGGCATATCCTCCCGTCCAGGGCGCCAAATCGGCCGTCGTCGCGGTCCTGGCATTGAGCAGGTCCACGAGTTCCCGGCCGCGCGCGGGCGAGCGGTTGACCACCGTAAGGCGCTCCGCGCCAGCGAGGGCCAGCTCGACGGAGATCGCCCGTGCGGCTCCCCCGGCGCCCAGCACGACGACCCGCTTGTCGGTCGGGTCTACACCAGCATCGCCGGTCAGGGCGGTCATGAAGCCCTTGCCATCCGTGTTCTCGCCGACCAGACGATCCCCGATTCGAACGACAGTGTTCACCGCACCGATCAAAGCCGCCGCCGGTTTGACTTCGTCCAGGTATTCCAGAACCGCGATCTTGTGCGGGATCGTCAGGTTGACCCCGCGCATGTTGAAGGCGCGCATGCCCTTCATCGCGGCCGCGAGATCCTTCGGCAGGACCTCGATCGTGAGATAGCGCCAGTCGAGGCCGAGCTCAGCGAACGCGGCCTCGAGCATCACCACCGTCGGGTTATCGGCGACGGGATGCCCGAAGACGCCAACGAGTTCAGCCTTGTAGTTGGGTGCGTCGGCCGTGCCCGTCTCCTTCGCCCAGCTCGGAGCCCCGTCGCGGGAACCCGCGCGCGCTACCAGTACTCCTCGGTGTGGAGCGTGCCGATGTCGTGGCCCTTGTCGCGGACGAAGCCACGCTCCTCGGCCCAGCCGATCACGGTCTCGATCATGCCCGGATTGCCGCACAGGAAGATGTCGAAGTTCTCGGGCGTGAGCGCCAGGCCGGTCTCCTCCTCGATCGCATTCGAGGCGATCAGGTTCTGAAGGTAGCCGCTTCGGCCGCGCCATGTGACGTCTTCCTTCGGCCGCGTGATCACCGGAATGTAGTGGAAGTTGGCACAGTGGCGGGCAAGCCCGGTCAGCTCAGTTCTATAGCCCAGGTCCCACGAGAAGCGGGCCCCATGAACCACCACGAACTTGCGGTCGCCGTTGCAGACCAGCTCGCTGCGCATCATCGACATGTACGGCGCCAGTCCGGTGCCGGTTCCGATCATGAGGATGTGCTTGCCGGGGGCCTTTGCGAGCGTGAAGACGCCGACCGCCTTCGGCCCTACATACAGGCGGTCCTTGAGCTTGAGGTTGAACAGTCGCGGCGTGAGCTCGCCGCTCATCACCACCGTCAGGTAGAACTCGAGGTACTCGTCGGCGCGACTCTCCGAGGCGATCGAGTAGGCGCGGCGGATCATCCGATCCGGGTCGGCGGCGGCCCGGGCGACGGCGGCTGCCTGGACGTCGACGGCGGCCTGACTCGCGGGGGTTCCCGCTACCGCCCCGGCGACCCCTGCCGTGTCGGCGGAGGGACCGGGCAGGACGCTTGGAGCGTCGGCCTCGGACTCGTCGATCCGCGGCTCGGACGCCTTCATTCCTAGGACGACGTACTGGCCCGCCTTGAACTCGAATGGCAGTTTGTCGGGCACGACCCGCAAGATGACCAGCCCCGGGGCCACTTCGACGCGACTCGACACCGTTGCGTTGTACTCAGCCGCCATGTGTCCCTCCGATGAGCCGACCCGAACGCGAGAGTCCGGCGACGGCCAGCCTGATCCACCCGACTCCGGCCATCGACCGAGCCGAACAAAGTGTAGGGGGCCCGTACGGCGGTGTCAGCGCGGTCGAGGCATCAGAACCCGGTCAGCGCCCATACCGGCCCCGTCCCGACCATGACTGGCTTTAGGGCGGCCCAGGGCGCGACGATCGTCGGCAAGGTTGGCAGTCGAGACGAGACCTGGTACTGCGCGAAGGTGATCTTGATGCCGGCGGACGTGATGTTCCAGTTGACGTAGTTGGCCACCGACGGGCTCGATCCTTCGCTGGCGACCGACGGTTCGTAGTCGGCTCCCAACTCGGCCTGGAGCTGCGCCGCGGCGAGATTCGAGATTACGAGGCGAGCCGAATCGGCGTCCACGAAGAGATCGTCGAAGGCGATCCGCTGGCCCGTCCCCAGGTCGTAATTGAGGCTCTCCACGCCCGTCGCCGGAGTTCCGGCGGAGCTGTCGTCGACCCACGTCAGGGTGAACGAAGCCAGGGCAGGCGTGAGCAACTCCGTCGTGAACGAGCCGATGAGCGTGTTGACCTTGCCCGGTGCCTGGCGGTTGGCAGCCGGACCGAGCTCCCACTGGGTGGCCCTGGTCTGGAGCTCCCCCAGGATGTCCGCGTCGATGGCATCGGCCCACGGAGTGGTGCCCGGCACGAACGCCGGATAGCGGAGGTACACGCTCCAGGCGCCGTTGGGGTCGGTTCCGGAGACTGCGGAGTTGACTATCCTCGGGCGGGTGCCGGGCAGCGATGCGGTAGGCGCCGGCGTCACCTGGGAGGTGTCGCTGGCCAGCGGCAGCAGCGACGGTGTGCTCGCGAACGACGGCGGAGAGCCAACGGACGGCGACGGGCTGCGGACGATCGCGACGGGAGCGGCGGTGACCAGCACGTTCATCGCCACGAAGACGCCAGCCGCCCCGACGCCCACGACGGCGAGTATCGGCAGCGCTTCGAGAGCTCGAGCAAACGTGGATTTTCTGCGCTGTCGCATGGCCCGAGTATGCCGGACCGGGCGGCCACCCGCATCCGCCACGGGGGCCGCACCGTCGGGAACGACGGCCGCCGGGCTATTGCAGCGGCCGGGTACGATCGATCCGGTGGTCCCCCGACCGCCGGTCGAGAACCGTCGGCAGTTGGCTGAACGGAGCTCGATGCTGGAGGGATCGACGCATGAGCGAGCCGGCTGGCGTATACACCCGGCTGGAATCGGACGAGGGCGCCTGGGCGCGGCAACATCTGGCAGCGGACGTGGTTGGCTGGCTGGTCACGGTCGCGAGCGGCGGCCCGGTCCAGGCCTCACCGATATCGTTCATCTGGGACGGCCGCACGATCCTCTTCTACAGCAAGCCGGACACCCCGAAGCTGCGCAACATCGACGCCCACGCTCAGGTTGCGTTCCATCTGAATTCCGATCCCTACGCCGACCACGCGTTGACGATCGAGGGCACGGCCGCCCTGGATCCGGACTGCCCCACGTCCGATGCCTACCCCGAATACGCCGCGAAGTACCGAGCGCCGCTGGCGCACTGGGGCATGGACGAAGCCCGGACGGCGAGCGAGTTCTCGGTCGCGGTGCGGATCACGCCGACGAGGATCCGAGCCTTCTAGCGCCGGCAATCCCGAACGGCATGGCCGCGACGGAACCTAGCTGACGGTCCGAAGCTCGGGCCACATCGCCGTCCACGGCGCCCGGATGCCGGTGCACACCGAGACGGCCTCTCCCTGCTCGCCGTTGGGGATGCCGAGCCCGTTGTCGATGTGGGCGACGTCGTGGCAGCCGACGAAGAACTGGCTCGGGTCGGCCGGTCTCCAGTCACCCACGTGCACCACCACCGTACGGTCGGCCGGCGGGGGGCCCCAGTCCCAGTACGAGTTGTGGCCCGAGTAGACCGGAGGCAGTCCGTTCCCGAGCAATATGAGCGGGCTCGCCTCGCTGTAGTCGTTGGTCAGGATCACCGCGTGGGCCCGCTCGTCCGCCGGTAGCGCCGCGATAACCCCTTCCACCGTGGCCACGTACTGCGGCCAACCGACCGTGTTCGCAACGTCTGGGACGGTTGCGGGAAGAGACGACGCGGCATACGTGGCCAGCGGCAGGACCGGCAGGGTCAAGTAGGCGATCAGGGCACCGGAGAGCACGGCAGCGGTCGTGAAGCTCGCGGCCCTGACGCGTCTGTGGCCGCGAGCCAGCCAGCGGTCGAGGAGGATCGCCCCGGCCGCCATGAAGACCGGCATGCTGCCGATCGCGTAGTAGGCCTTGCCGCCGCTGACCACGACCAGGCCGAGTCCCACCAACGCGGCGATCCCGATAGCACGCCACGGCGCCGCCGCCTTGGACCTCAAGACCCAGATCAAGCCCGCGGCCGCGACCGGGAATAGGAATGGGCCGGTGAAGAGCCAGAGCAGCGGCACGATCTGAGCACGGTTGTCGGCGGCGTATTGGGAGATGGCGCGTGCCATCGTGAGCTGCGGCCAGCCGTTCGTCGCCTCCCAGGCGAGGTTCGGAGCCCATATCAGGAGCGCGATCCCGATGGCGGCCCACGCCCAGGGCGAGCGCACGACGTCCCAGCGTCGGGCGAGGACGAGCCCGACTGCCAGACCCGCGCCAAGGAACAGGATCGTGTCCTTGTTTTCGAGAGCGACCCCGGCCGCGACGCCGACTGCCAGCCAGAGGCGCCGGTCACCGCCCGCCAGCAACTTCACCAGCAGCCAGAGGACGATCGCCCAGGCGAGCAGGTCGGGCTCGGTCGTCGTGTCGAGATGGCCGGCGCCGAGATAGCCAGACAGGGCGGCCGTGACGGCCGCGAGGACCTGCGCCCGCCGCGAGCCGCCGAGGTCGCGTGCAATGAATGCGACGAGGATCACAACGAGCGCCATCTCGAGCGCCGGCAGCAGCCGGATGGCCGTCGGCGAAACCCCGAATAGGGCCACGGACGCCGCCGAGAGCAGCGGCGTGAGGGGCGGCTGGTCGACGTAGCCGAAGGCAGGGTGCTGGCCCGCGACGACGTAGTACATCTCGTCGCCATGGAAGCCGTAGGCACCGGACAGGGCCAACAGTCCGGCGAACATGACGCCGGCGACTGCGATCACGGGCCAGGGAATGGCCAGCGAGGGAAGGCGGCGGCGGGGTGAGTCGGCGATCGATGCTGTCATGGTTCAATGCCTGCGCGCTGGCGGGAGCGAAGGTCTATGCGCCCAACGTATCGCCGGGATGGGCGCGGCCAGGCGGGCCTGACTCAACGTGTCAGCACTCCCAGGAGCAGACCGATCCCGAGGACCGCGTACGCAACGATCGCGCCGGGCGTATTCCTGCGGAGACGGGTCGCCACGACGAGGACGGCGCCGACCAGGATGACGACCAGAGCCAGGGCTCTCATCTCCATAACGCTGCTTTCCGCTTGTACGTGCCAAGTGCGGCCCGACCCGCGAAGCGGCAGTCCCGCTGCAAGGCGTCCGCCGGATCCGGACTCCCCGACCCGCAACGAGGTCGTTTCGATCACCTCTTTGTCAGGAGGAGGAAGAGGGCGCCTGCGACCACAAGGACCGCGATTCCGGCGACAAAGACCCAGTTGCCCCACCACATGTCCTTGTTGACCCGGCCGACCACGATGAGGATCGCGGAGACCACGGCCATCAGGGTCAGAAATGGATGAGACTTCACACGAGACGGCATCTAGATCCTCCGATCTCTGCGGCCCGATGGGGCCTGAACGTGCTGGACGTAGCTGCGAGCGTTACCCACGGAACGCCTCCATGAACCGCACGCGGGCACCGGTGCGCATGGCTGCATTGGTGTACACGCGTCCGGCCAGCCAGGTCAGGCCGCCGATGGATACGACGATCAGCGCTGCCGCCAGGCCGACCTGCCAGAGCGGCACGTCGGTGACCGCCATCCGCACCGGCATCAGGATGGGGGCAAAGGGCGGCAGCATCGAGCCAACCGTCGCCAGGGGGCCCGTCGGATTGGGCAGCGAAGCGTACATGAGCAGGTACCCAGCGATCTGGAGGATCGAAATCGGGGCGATGGCGCTCTGGATCTCCTCCTGGCGCGAGACGAGGGAGGCGACCGCGGCATAGGCAGTGGCGTAGAAGAGGAAACCGAGCAGGAACCAGAAGATGTCGCCCAGGATCGCGGCCACGCCTAGGGCCGGGATCGCGGCTACATTGGTCACGTGGACCGCGACGAGCGCGGCCGCGCCCACGATCGTGAGCTGCAGGAGACCGACGAGGCCGATCCCGATGACCTTGCCCGCGAGCAGGCGGCTCGGCTGGATCGTGGCGAGAAGGATCTCCATGATTCGCGTCGCCTTCTCCTCGACCACGCCCTGGGCCACCATGTTCCCGTACTGGCCGAGTGCGATCCAGAGCAGGATGCCGAGGGCCAGGCTGGCGAGCAGGTTCTGGGTGTCTTTGGGGCTGGCGGGCGCCAGAAGCTCGACCGGGACCAGAGACATGGCCGACTTGACCGCCGCAGGTGTAAGGCCGGCGTCGGAAAGGCGGGCGGCCTCCGCAGCCAGGGATAGGGCGGACTCGACGTTCGATGGGACGGCAGCCTTTGCCACGGCTGTCGGCGCCGTCGAGGAACCGGTCACGAGCACGTCGAGCGTGCCGGCTGTGACCTGCGCCTTCCCGGCGTTGACGTCGGCAATGTCGCTGACGGTCACGTTCCCACCCAAGGCCGCGGCCGAAGCCGTGAACGAACGCTCGAGCGCCTGCGATCCGTCGCTGAAGCCGACCCGCACCGGGGTGCTCTTGCCGCCGAGCAGCGACGCGGCAACGATGCCGACTACGACGAAAACCGCCATCACGATGGTGCCGCCAACGAAGACCCGCGAGCGCAGACGCATGCGGACCTCGCGCCGAGCGACGAGGACGATCGGCGGCAGGCGGCGCGTTCCGCCCAGACTCAGAATCCGCGCGTTCATGCCGCCGCCTCCTCGATGACCGTCCGGAAGATCTCACCGAGGGTGGGCTCGACACGTTCGAACTCGCGCACCGGTCCGGTGTTCAACCCCGCCTGGAGCAGCGCCTGATCGTCGACGCCCGGATCCAACTCGAACAGCCGCCGCGTGCCGTCGGCTTGCACGAGCCGAATGCCCGGCAAGCCAACTTCCCAATCGTCCGGAGCCCCTGGAACGTCGATCCAGCGGCGCTCCTGCCCACCGGCCCGGAGCTCGTCCACGGTGCCGATCGCGACCATCTTGCCGCGGTCGATGATTCCTATCCGATCGCACAGGCGCTCAACGAGCTCGAGCTCGTGGCTGGAGAAGATGACCGGCAGACCCGCGTCGGCCTGCTCGCGGAGGACGGCGCTCATGACGTCGACGGCTACCGGGTCGAGCCCGGCGAACGGCTCGTCGAGCACGAGGACTTCCGGACCGAAGACCAGCGCAGCAGCCAGCTGGACCCGCTGCTGGTTGCCCAGGCTGAGCGCCTGGAGATCGTCGTTGGTCCTGTCCTTCAGGCCGAAACGATCGAGCCAGCGCACGGCCGAGACCCGGGCCTCGGAGCCGGTCATGCCGTGGAGCTCGCCGAGGTATGCCAGCTGGTCGGCCAGTCGCATCTTCGGGTACAGCCCACGCTCCTCGGGCATGTACCCGATCCGGCGGCGGGCCGCAAGATCGAGCGGCCTGCCGTCCCATCGCACCTCGCCCGCGTCGGGAGCGAGGACGCCGAGCACGATCCGCATAGTGCTGGTCTTGCCAGCGCCGTTGCGGCCGACAAACCCGAACAGTTCGCCCGCATGGATCTCGAACGTGAGGTCCTGCACGGCGACGGTCTGCCCGTACCGCTTCGAGATCCCTTTGATCGCGAGAGTGCGCTCAGTGCCCATAGTTCCTCCGGCCCTACGCCGTGTGTTCGCGAGTGGCGGACGCCGCGTCCGTATGTTCGGGGGTGTTCGTTCGAGCAGTGCCCGTGCCTCTCGCAGACGACAGTCGCCCTGCCTCGCGCAACGCGCGACGCAGCAGGAACTCGATCTGGCCGTTGAGGCTGCGCAGGTCGTCGCCCGCCCAGACACGCAGCGCCGCCATCGTGGCGGGATCGAGCCGCAGCAGGAACGACTTGCGTTCCATCGTCGTGCCCAGCGTCCCGCTTACTGGTACAGGGTTCCCGTGTTCACGACCGGTTGCGCGTCATGCTCGCTGCAGAGCACGACCAGCAGGTTGCTGACCATCGTCGCCTTGCGTTCCTCGTCGAGGTCGACGATGTGCTTCTCCGAGAGCTGGTCGAGCGCCATCTGGACCATGCTCACGGCGCCTTCGACGATCCGGGTGCGAGCATCGATGACCGCGCTCGCCTGCTGGCGCCGCAGCATCGCGTTGGCGATCTCGGGGGCGTAGGCGAGGTGGCTGATGCGGGTGTCCATCACCTCGATGCCGGCCTTCTGCAGGCGGCCCTGCACCTCCGCCTGTAGCTGCTCGCCGACCTCGTGGGGGTTGCCTCGCAGCGACAGCTCATCGCGGTGCGGTTCGTACGGGTAGGAAGTGGTGAGCGTTCGGATCGCCGCCTCCGTCTGGACCTTCAGGAACTGCTCGTAGTCGTCGACCTCGAAGAGCGCCTCAGCGGTGTCCGCCACGCGCCACACTACGACTGCCGCGATCTCGATCGGATTGCCGTCGCGGTCGTTGACCTTCAGCTTCTGGCTCTCGAAGTTGCGCACCTTGATCGAGATGCGGTGACGGCGGGTGAAGGGATTGACCCACCAGAAGCCCTGCTGCTTGAGGCTGCCGGCATAGCGGCCGAACAGCACCAGCGCACGCGCCTCGTTGGGGTTCACCACCGTCAGGCCCTCCCACCCGAGCGCGACAAGCACGGCATACACGATGATCGCGATGTGGAGATACTTCGGGCCGCTCGCCACCTGGCTGCCGATGTCAGCGACGTTGAACACGGCCGCGCCGACCGGCACCAGGGTGGCCACGAGCAACACGAACAGCACCGGCAACCCGGGGAGTGTACTGCCGCTCTTCTCGTGGATCATGTCTCTCACCCACTATCGAAGTGATATCACCACGATAGTAACACGGGGCGCAATCTCTCCATGGCTTCGAGGTGTGGCCCCTTGGATCCGGTGTCAGGCCGGAGGCGTCGCGATCTCAGCCCGAAGACATCGAAGGCAAGCCCCGGCGGCAGGCGATGGCAGCGGGATGCGAGCCGACGGGTTGACCCACAGCGCGCCGCGCTCGTCACCTACCGCACCATCGCACCAGACCAGCACGCCACCCAGCCGAAGATACCGGTCATAGAAATCGCGCGTTCCTTCGAAGCCATGAGCGGCCAAGAAGGGCTCGTCCCGTGCGTCGGCCCGGGAGCGGAGGACTCGGCTGGCTGCGGCGACGTCGAGCGCGGCAGCGGAATCCCCATCGATCGCGATGAGCGCGGCATTTGGTGTGCTCGGAAGCAACTGCCGGAGCTTCGCCACCAAGGCGCTGAAGTCGGCTGGGCCCCGCAGCCGGCGCGGCCTCGTCACCTCCAGGTTGAACCGTTGCGTGGCCCGAAAGGTGACGGTGAAGTCGGGCCCGACCCGGCCCGACCCGTAGGCTTCGTACCCGAGGTCGATCCGTCGGTCCGCCAGCAGGAGGAGCGCTGTCTGGAGTTCCACCCGCACATCGCGGAACGCCTCGACATCTGCCGCGCCGCGGATCTTCTTCCGGATCTTGTCACGATGGGTTTCAACGAAGGCGCGGAACCGCGGCGAGCCCGCCAGCCACGCCTCTAGCTCCTCGGCCGCGGTGTCCCACTGGGTGGCCTCGACGAGATCGCGTGCCAGCCGCTCGACTGTCGAGCCCGGTGTCGCCGCCCGCTTCATACCATCGGATGCTAGTGTCCCGAGACCGACGTCGCTTGTGGCTTGGATGAGAAGCGCGATCCCGAACTGGCTCGCCACGGCTTCATCGAGGAGTCCAGGGCGTCACGCACGAGTGCTCCTCTCGCCGCTTGGCAGTCACGACCATCGGCACTTTGCAGGTTGCCATGCACACTGCCGATTGCCGGGATGGAGGGCGTGGTTCTTCACGGCCGGCTGCTGCGCGGGTGCCCCGCGGCTTGGTGTGCCCTTCGCGAGACCGGAGGACGCGGGTGAGCGGGTACGACCTCACGCCCGCGATCTGGCCGATCGTCGCTTCGGCGGCGTTTCTGCTGCTGCTTGCGCTGCTGCTGTAGCGTCGCCGTGAGGTCCGAGGTGCGCTCCTGCTGGCGATCCAGGCGCTCATCGTCGCCGCCCTGTGCGTGGCCATCGGCGCCGAGACCGCGGCCACCGGCGATGACCCGCGCCGCTTCTGGTTCATCGCCCGCAGTGCGCTCATCCTCCCCGGTAGGCTCGTGATCCTCTGGTTCGCCCTCGAGTACGCCTCGTTCGAGCGCTGGCTGTCGCGCCCCGTGGCGGCGTTCCTCGTAGTGTCGGTGGTGCTGCACCTCCTCCTGTACTTGGGCAACAGAAAAGCTTGATGCTTCCCAGGGCCAGGACGATCGCGGCTACCACGAGGGTGGTGCGCGGCCCGGCAAGCGAGCGCGGCTGTTCGATCCGCCTGCCCGCGTCCGCTGCGGCAGCATTAGCCATCTTGCCCCCCGCTTGTGAGCTAACCCAAGATTAGCCTACAGTTCGGTGCGCCGAAGTTCCATCGCACAGCCGAATCGCTCACCAACAAGCCCTCGTGTGGGTCACCGGCTGTCCCCCGCACCACGATCCGGCAGCCAAGGATCAATGGGCGGCTGTCACGGAGATCGGCTGGGCCAGCAGGTCGATCAAGATCCGGTTGCCTAGTGGTTTGGCGAAGGTGACTTGAGCTGTCCGGAGCGCGCCAACGGCCGAGCACATGGCGGGCAGGGTGTTCTGGTGCTCGTACACGATCACCACGACCGCGGTGTCCGACTCGACGGCCTCGGCGGTGCAGTCGGCTCCACAGGGCTTGTCGCCACCGTCCGGGGCACCAGTGAAGGCAACTGAGCCGGATTGGGCGTAGCTTCACTCGCCTCGAGCAGTTTCCGACGACACCGAGCGGGCCGGTGAGGGGGCTGCCGCACGCGTCCCGACCCCCATACCGCTAACCCCGGTCCCCCATTCCGCCGGTGGGCGTCTCAAGGGGCGACGACTGTCCTGAAACGAGATCGGACCTGCAAAAGGGGCCGGCCAGTTCTGAGGCGCGTTCTGTTCGGCGTTGTTCGGCAGTGCGCGCCGTTGCTACCGCGGATTGCTACCGCGAGTCCGCAGGGCCGCGTCGCCGACCGCCTCAATTCGGCCATTTCACGCTCAGAATCATGGCGGAGAGGGTGAGATTCGAACTCACGGGGCTTGCACCCAGCGGTTTTCAAGTCTGGGTCAGGGCGTGCGCGGGGGTTCGTCGATGACCGATTTCACGAGGGAATCGGCCGAATTCCCGGGCCTCGAATCCGCGGGTGTTCGGCCCTGTTGCTACCGGCTGTTGCTACCGGTAGACGCCCAGGATTAGCGACCGAGGCCACGGCAAGTGCCCTTGCCCATTGTCAGCCGGGCTGTTCGAGCGGCGACGAGGAGAGTCTCTGACAGGGGCCTAAATCGCCAAGCGTGACGTGGCGGAGGCAGCTTTGCGGTGGCGGCAGGCGAAGTCTGTCTCGCCGCTGACGTCGTTGTCGATTTGTGCGACCGACAGCACGACACCCCCTAGCGAATGGCCCTCGCCAGAATCTGGCGCACGCCCCTCTTGGCCATGGTGACGATGCGCGGGTCGCCGATCTTGGCGATCCACTCGTCGATCGCGGCGCGCTCGAAGCCAGCCGGCAGGTCGATCTCGGGTACCCGACGAGGCTGCGCGCCTCGCGCCGCGCTGATGTAGGCGAGATCAAAGATTGCTTTCTCGGGCGTTGCTATCCGGCCGCGCGGCTCCCTAGTCCATCCGCCGAAGAGTTCGCCTGGGATGTGGTGGACCGCGTATGTGCCGATCGTCGTCGTGATCCGGCGGGCGCGATCTAGCGAGGCCACCGTGGTCTCACGCGGGATCTGATCGATCATCCCGCGAAAGTTCAGTGCGGACTGGAACGACACGTATGCAGGATGCGGCCGGGTGAGATCGCCCACGACGCAGTACGGATCCGGCGGCGTCGGTCCGATGGACCACAGGCCATGGCGGATCCTGTGGGCATGACCGGCCTCGGCCAGGGCGCCCAGAGTACGGCTCGTCGAAGCAACGCTGCGCGACAAGGCCGCGGCCGCCTCTCGCGTCTCGACGACCGGCCCGATCCGCTCGAGGATGATCTCGGCTTCGAGCAGGCTCACTTCAAGGCCTCCAGGCGCTCGACGACGTCGAGCACCATGCTCGTCCACACCTCCGGCCCGCCGTAGATGGGCACGAATTCCTCTTCGAGAAAGTCAACCACGAGGTCGTGGTAGGAGTCGTAGGGAATGCCCATAGCCGCGGCGAGGGCCTTGTCGATCACGGCTGGGTCTACCTGCCCCGGCGTCAGGGCGTTCGGGTATGCGCCCAACAGAAGATCGAGGTCGAACACGTCTCGGGGCTCGGTCTCCGAGCGGCCTGCGAGCGCGCCGATCTTCTGCCGGATCGCGGCCGGCGCCAGATAGTGCTCAGCCTTTACGACCCGGAGGCCTAGGCCGGCACCTATGTCGGCACGAGCCTGCTCGAAGGCGTGCTCGGGATCCACCGTTCCGGTCCTCGACGAGAATTCGATCTTCGTGTTCAACAGGCCCGCAGGACCGCTCGCGACGAACTTCCAGCGGCGGGTCGTCGAGGTCTGCTTCGGCTTGGTCGGGTCAGAGATCGACACTCCTCCGGAGCGGAGGATCTCGCGGAATGCGCGGGCGGCCAAGGTCTTGTCGATCTGGTCCTCGACGAGGTAGAAACGTTCTGCCCGCAGGTAGTCGAGGTCGATGTCCTGCGACCGCCTACGGCTGTCAAACCACAGTCGCAGGTTCGCCCCGCCCTTGACGACGTAGTCGCCAACCGCCATGTAGGAGGGCAGAACCTGGAGGAACGCCAGCTGCACAAGCTCAACCAGTTGGGCGCCTTCGGACTTCTCGCTCATGCGCTGATACTACACGCTTGGTACTACTACAATCAATGTCTTGTAGTGCTAGGGGTCTCGTTCTCACCGTGGCGACGGTAAGCGGTCCGTCACCGCCGCGCCGACCGCCTCTCCTCTCGGCTACACACTACGGCTGCATCGTGACTGGGCGCCGTGAAGCCGTACGGCAGCCTCGTCCACACCACACGGGTGAAAGGTGCGGTGCGAGAGGCCGCTCGACGCGCCACGTCAGCCGTGGGTCGGTCCTCGAGGACGCTCGCGATCCCGCCGACAAGCCCTCAGGGGCGGAGGACGACCAGCTGCCCTGGGACACCACGGTCGAACGAGGAGCAGACGGCCATCAGCGTCGATCCATCCGGGGACCAAATGAGTCCCACGGCGTCGAACGTTCTGGGAAGGTCCAGGCTGCGCTGCCGTCCACCGCGGTAGATGACGATCTCCTTGGAGCCGTCGCGGGCCATCGCCACATCTCCACGCGAGGACACGGCCATGGCAGCCACATCCGCTGGCCAGTATGTGATCGCGATCTTTAGGCCGGCCGGCGTGGTGTGCTCTGCGTTTGACGACCGGACGGCCAGGTGCGTGCTGTCGGTCCAGGCAAGAATGCCGTCCGCTACCGTGTCTGGTTGGCCGGGCAAGGCCCAGACCTGGCCCGTGGCGATATCGAGTATGCCGACTTCCTCCGGCCCCGTCGCGTAATCGAGCCTATAGGCGACAGTCCTGCCGTCGGGGCTGAAGTCGACCGGCAACCCATACCCCCATATCACGTCTCCTGTGACGCGCACCGACTCGCCGCTGTCCGTGCGAACGATATCTAGAGTCGTCGGACCGGGCGCCTTCGTGGGTTCCGGCGACGGCAAGCCGGCGCAGCAGGCCCGAGGGTAGTGGACGACCGCAAGCAGGGATCCGTCCGAAGAGAAAGTCACGGGAACCCCGTCGCGCGGTGAGCTGACGCCCGATCGGCTCCATATCACGTAGCGGTCGCTGCCTGTCTCATTCAGCTTCAACGCCACGACGCCGGCGGGACCAGCCACGATCTGCCAGTAGCTGCCCGGGATCGACGGCCGTGCAGCGCTACCGACAGAGCCCGTGAAGGTGGTGAAGTCAGTTGCTCCGGAGGGGCCGCTGATGCCGTTGGTGGCGATATACGTGTCCTCGTCGAGCCAGGCGAAGTCAAAGGCCTCGAACTGGTCCTCGACCCGGCCGGTGGCATCGATGATCGAGACACTGGGAGCCGCGCCCGAGGCCCCAGCAAGCACCGCGACGCGCGTCCCCTTCGGCGACCAGGCGACGTTCCCACCATATACCGCCCCCTCGAAGATCACGCCGGGCGGGTAGCTGGCCGAAGGCCCGACGCTCGCGTTTGCGCTGGAGCTGGGGGTGAGCTTCGGTCCGCCTGGTACTGCAGACGAAGGCGAGACCGCAGAAAGGGAGGCCGACGCCATCGTCGTCGGCGCCGGGGAGCCCTCCACCCCGGAGCATCCTACGACGAGACTCGCAGCCGCAAGGCCGACTGCCAAGGCCCTAACGCGCCCCGGGCGCGGTCGGTCGTGCTGAGACCGGATTCGATACATGGCCTGCCCCCCGTTCAGTGCCCACTTGGCCCATGGCTGCCGGGCCGGCCCGCGGCGCCGTCATCGGGCGGACATGTGGTCAAGGTCGGGGTGGGTTTGAATGTAGCGGAAGACCGGCGTGCCGGCGAACTTGGCGGTATAGAAGTCGTGCGGATCAACAAGCAGGGACTTGTAGTAATCCTCCCAGGAGCGTTTCGTCAGCGCGTCCGCAGATCGGAAGGAGCGAACGGAAACGCCCACAGCTTCCGCGAGCGCAACCTCGTCAGTCTCCGGGAGGCTGGGGCTGTTGTTGATGTCGACCATCATCAGCCTTCCCGAGTTGAATCGGACGAATGTGCAGTCCCCATGGCCAACGTTCAGGAAGTAGATGTCGAGCGGCATGGTCTTCGGGGCCTCGCCAGCGTCGCGACCTTGATCAGTCAGAGGGAGGAGCCGGCTCCCCGACGGCGGAATAGCGCATGCACCTCCGTAGTCCCACCCCTTCCAGGCCCGTCATGGCGTAGTCGACGGCCGGTGGCGGCAGAGGTGGGTTGAGCCTGGCGATGTCCTCTTCAAGCGAGCGCGAAGCCAGCCCGATGGTCGGAACGCCCCCCACCATCCAGGTGCGCTCGACCTTCAGCTTAGTGATGCGGAAGTCCACTCGCGTCCTGACCGGGCGCTGCCCGGCGGGCGTCATTCTGATCCTCGAAAAGAAGCCAGAGGCTCTCAAGGGTCACCGCCGCCAGACGCCACCTCCCGTATAGCGTTGACGGGCTCCGTCCCCCAGCTATCATGTGTCGCATGGTACCAAGCCACACAAGGCACGCGTTGACAGAGCTCCGGCGGGGCGTGGTCGAGCATTGCGTCCTCGCGCTCATCTCCGAGGGCGAGTCCTACGCCTTCGACATCGTTCGGGTGCTCGCGGCGCGTGACTTTGTGACGAGCGAGGGGACCATCTACCCGCTGCTGTCAAGGCTCCGCAACGACGGGCTGGTAACCACGATGTGGCGCGAGTCGGAGGCCGGGCCGCCGCGGCGCTACTACAGGATCACCGACGACGGACGCCGGACACTTGATGCCTTCGGCTCGGATTGGGCGAGGTTCCGGGACGCGGTCGATGGTCTGCTGGCGGGCGCAATCGAAGGGAGGGGTGCCTGATGGAAGCCGAGCAACTCGTTCGTGACTACCTGACCCGACTCGAGGCCACGGCCCACCGACTCCCGGTTGATCGACGAGTGGAACTCCTCGCCGAGGTCCGGGAGCACATCGAGCTCGCCCTCAAGCAAGCCGGCAGTCGTGACGAGGCGACGATTCGAACCATCCTTGATCGACTCGGCTCGCCTGAGACGATCGTTGCCGCAGAGGAAGGCGGCGACTACGGCAATGTGGCGAACTCGACCGCGCCCGCGACGCCCCCACCAACCCAACCTGGCTCCAGGTGGGGGCTACTAGAGACTATCGCAGTGCTGCTGGTCACCGTCGGCGCGGTGCTTCTGCCGATCCTCGGACCTCTTGTGGGCATCGTGCTGATCATCGTCTCGAACCGAGCGACGTGGCGGACGAAGTTCATTGTGTCCACCACGGGAATTGCACTGACCTGCCTTATCTTGCTTGTGATTCTCCCCGTGCGAACAGGGGGCCCACCGCCTGCGCCGGCAATTCCAGCCCCGACGCCAATCTACATGTCATCTCCGACGCCCGGCACACCATAGGCGGTCGTCGCGGCGTGAACGCGACGAGGCGACGGTGGGACGACAGAAGCCTCTCTGCACGGAGCGAACTGACTCTCAAGAGGGCCGCGAACGGACATGCGGCCTTCCACCAAGTCCCTCGCCCAACCGGCCGCGATGGAGCCGTTCCTACGAAGCCGTGGCTTGGCGGTTATCGGCCCAAACGCTCGTAAGTCCGCTGCGCACCTTCACCCTTATAGTGTCGGCTCTACTCCTCTGGGAGTGCCGACCTCGCCTAACCCGTTTGACCCTCGTCGACGGTAGTTGCGGACATACGGACTTGCGTCGGGACCTGGTTAGCCGCGCTGATGAGCCGGCTAATTTCGGCGGCTGCCCGCCTTGCCTCCCCCACTTCCCAAGCCTGGACCATGGTGGCACTGCGCGAGGTTCCCGCCCTGGCAAACCCGATCTTGTCCGGCAATCCCGGACCCATAAGCGCCAGGTATCGGGACATAAGTCCGACGTGAGCAACGGCGCCCGTGAGTTCACGGAAGCCATATACGATCGTCGGACGACGAACGCGCTCCAGTAGAACGCGGCGGTCGGTTGCAACGATTGCGCCGAACTTGCTCGGGAATACGACCAAAGCTCGCTCGTCCGGCTGGAACATCGCGCGCAGACCCACGGGCACATCGGCATTTAGGTTACGAGCCAGTATCTGTTCGAGAACCTGGTCGACTGCGCCCGCCCCCGCTACGTTCATGCAAACAACCTCCCTCGATCTCGCCCCAACGTCGAAGCGCCGCAATCATGCGATAGGCGCACCGACGGCGCTCGACCGAACTGGCCAACGGTGCTCGGACTCACCCGGACATTCGCGCTCCCTGCGTTTTCGAGCCGAGCCTCAGCCCGCCAGCTCTGCCGACGAGGCAAGGGGGCCGCAAATCTTCACCCTTATAGTGTCGGTTTGACTCCGAAGACAGCTCCGATCTCTGGATTTGCGCTGCCCTGGCACCCGCTTTCATTCACAAGGCGCGGTAACATCACCGCGATGACGAAGCGTAATCGCGCGCTCAGCGCCCTCGCGATCCCGTTGCTCATAGGCGCGATCGTGGCCGGTTGTGCCTCGACCGCAAGCATGCCGCCTGTCCCGGTTCCGACAGGGGCGGCCCCGAGCGGGGCGTCGGCGCCTGGGTCAGTCGACATCAGCAATGGCGGCAGCGGGCTCGCATCGAGCGAGACGACGGTCTGCACCTTCTACTTCCATTTCGTGTTCAACGCGAACAGTTCGGGCACTTATCGTGTCGAGACGCAAAGCGGCGGCAAAGTGGTCCTGAATGGGACTTGGGCCACGGGCGCCGTTCCGGAGGTCCGAGTGCCGGCCGCGTCGAACATCCTGAGCCTCCCAGAGGGCCAGTACAACGTCTACTGGACCCAGGACGGCGGCAGCGGCGGCGCGAAGCCGTTCCAGGTTGCGTGCCCGGTCGCAAGCTAGATCCGATCCTCTTTCCGCCCGAACTGCCCAGGGCGTCAGGCGGTTGCCGTCCGCCCCTCGGCCGTTACCGTTCCGCTCCGGACCTTCACCCGTATAGTGTCGGCCCGACTCCGAACACGGCTCCGATCTCATGCGGTCCAGTTTGAGGTACCCGCCTTGCGAAACCGCGCTGAGCGTGCTTTGGCGTAGCCTGACCCTTCGCGTCAGCCGCCGGTTGGAGAGACGCTCGGACTGGGCGACACGGGCGCGAACTGCGTGGCTCCGCACGCTCCGACTTCGTCAGTGTAGAAAAGGTTGGCCACTTCCTGATCCGAAGCCGACCCGAAACTGGCCGATCCGGCCGCGTCGATCGTGATGAAGCCGCCCGAGGCGTTTCTCCAGGAGCCGACGACGGAGCAGTCCGGCCGAAGCAACTCAATGCTGGCCTGCAGCTCGCCGACCTCACCAAACCAGAGCACGTCCACGTTCGTGTGGGCGGGGGCCTTGAGCACGTGTACCTCGCCGTAGTCGTAGTGCAGTCGAACGTAGAAGTCCTGGCCTGAGTTGTTGCTCACGCCAACGCCAATCGAGTGCAGGCTGCAGCCGGCGACGACAAGGGTTGCGACCGTAGCAAAGAGCAACACCCGGACGATCAGTGGCGATCGTGGATACGACTTCGAAGCCAGGCTGAGTCGGTGCACTAGAGACACTCGGGTCTCATCGTGGTGGGCGGCAGGCATCTCGTGAATTCGACCGCCTGGCCCCGGCTCCCGTCCACGACGGTTCGACTGCCGATCGGATCGCGCAGCTTCACTATGAATTCGATGCCCTGGCCGCCACCGGTGCCGTTCCAGATCGGTGCTGGGAGTTCTCTCACCGTGATCGTAACGGTCGTTGCCGTCTCGTCGACACTCGTCACTCGCGTTGTCCACGAGGCGTTGTCAGTCTCGGCCCCGATGACCAGGGTCTGCTGATCGACGACGCGGTAGTAGTTGATCCGCACAGCGCGATCACTTCCGCGGATCGAGACCACGACCAAACCGATCACCACGAAGACGACGACGAAAGCGACTACCCAGGGCAGCCGCGGCATCGGGACCCTCCCCATCCGGTGGCCCCTTCCCTCAGCTCGAAGCGCGCATACGCGGCCTGATGATCGTACGCAGGTTCACCGTCGAAGGATCACCTTGAGCCGCGACGGCTGCAACCTCGCAGCTGTATCAGGCCGAGACCTGTCGCTCCTGGGGGATCATCCCGCCGCGCACCTTCACCCGTATAGTGTCGGCTTGACTCCTGATCGAGTTCCGACCAATAGAACCCAGCGCCGCCCCGGGGCGACAGCTAGACCAGGCAACTCGGTTGCGGGTCGCTACGAAGGGCAGTCCGCCCAAACGCTACTTAGTGTGCTTGATCTGGGCGCCGCCACTGCTGGACCGTTGACAGTGAGGCTGCCCCAGAAGACCGGCTCCATGGCAACGAGGCCGGTGCCCTGCTGATTTTCGGAGACCAGCATTTGTGAGTGGTAAGACTGGCCGGTGCCGTCCAGTCCGCACAGCAGGAACAACACACCCCCAGGAACCCATGTGCCCGGCGAGGTCTCTTTGTTGGCGACAGTCGTAACACTGACGATCTCAGGGGCGGCGCTCGGCACGGTGTCGGTTCCGGTACTGTTCAGTACGAACTTGCATTCTGGGGTGCCGAGGTCGCACAACTGATCAAAGTCGTGGTTCAAGGCGAGAGCGATCACCTGATTGACCAAGTCGCGCGCTGCGGACTCGGGCGGCGGGCTCGCAGGGGCATAGGAACTCCCCGCTCCGGCACAGGCGGTCGGGAGGATTGTGAGCACCGCGAGCACGCTGAGTAGGCGTGCCTTGAACGCGATCATCAGGCGAAGTCCTGGAGAAGGTCCCATATCGAAGCCGCGTTCTTGACGGTCTCGACCTCTTGTCCGAGGGTCTCTTCTACGCCCGTGATTGTAGTTCAGCCTAGCCCGCGCGGGCGCGTCAACGGGATGCCAGCCGTCCCTGGGCCATCCTGGGCCGGCTCCGCACCTTCACACGTATAGTGTCGGCCCTACTCCACACTGATCGCCCATAGTCCGGAGCGCAAAGTCGTCGCCTGCCAGCTGTGGCCCCGGGCAAGCGCCTACCGGACTTCGCTCACCGTCCAGCTCGCCCCATCGATCGTCGGCATGATCAAAAGGACGTCCCAGTAGTTGGTCTGGCCGGTGAACGGGTAAGTGACCTGGATCACGAAGGCGCGGCCGAAGTCGCCCGCTATTGACCTCGCCGCTATCGACGTCGCCTGATCCCAGTTTTGCCAATCGTGCGTGGGCGTGCCGAGCGAGCAACTCCTCGCTCGTGCCTACTCCTGCTTCGGGCTGGGGCCAAGGGAAGATGAACGAGCCGACACTCACGACGACCCGATCAGAGGTCTCGGTGACGCCGGTGATGCGGGTCCATTGGGGAGAACTCGCATCGACTTCGACGGCGATCGTCCGGTCGTCGATGACGCGGTAACTCTGGATGGGCTGTGACCGGTCAAGCCAGCGTCCGACCAGGAGTAGCCCGACCAGGATGGCTAGAACGACCCAGAGCCGCCTCGACCTCAGACGCTCCACCTAAACCCCTCCCAACCTTCGCGACTGCGACCCACCCTTGATACGCACCAACCAGCCGGTGGGATCTCGGCCGATCCGAGCGTAGTTGGGTTCGAGCCGGTAATTCGTATACAGGCCCTGAGACGACGCCCGCAGCTCGCACTAGTGGTAAATCCTCCCACTGATCCCGTCTACTCTGACGTCCCTGGCCGGCTAGTAGACCTGATCGAGGCGGCAGGGGGTCTGGGGAGGGCGGGCATGAGTCCCGATGGAAGCCGACCTCGAGCCTATGACGCGACCGTGGAGGCATGCCAGAGCTCGAGCGGAGAGGACGCGCCGCCCTGCACGACGACGATTAGTCCGTCAGGCACGCTGAAGAGGCCCTCGATCCACTGGCCAGAACTCGGGATCGACTCGATCTCACCTGTGAAGGACATTTGCTGCCAGGACACTCCATCGGACGACATCCACACGCCGAGCGCGGACTCGTTGTTCAACGCGAACAGGTGAGTTCCGTCATCGACCATCGTGAAGGAAGGTATCGAGGGGGCTCCGGGCGCCGGCGTAGCCACATCTGCGTAGAGCTGGCGATTGGCGATCGGCTTCCAGATCCTGCCATCCACCGAAACCCAGGCAGTCGCAGTCTTACCGCCGGACGCGGCTCCGACCGCAACGAGACCATCGGAACCGACATAGATGGAGCCCAGGCTCGACCCGACCCCGTCCGCTCGATTGACAATGCCCTTCGTCCAGGTCCGCCCGTCGAGCGACCACCACACCGCCGCGGTTCCGGTATCTGGAGCTTCTATCCCGCCGCTGACAGGTTCGATGTTGCCTACGCCGCCAGCAAGAAGGAATCCGGACGCGGTGACTCGGATGGACGAGAAGTGGGCTTCGTTGAACATGGCCGATGAGAGGCTCAGGCGCTCCCAGCTCTCACCGGTCGAGGAGACCCAGATGGCGGGCTCTGTCCAGCCGGTGTCGCCGACGGCCACGAGGCCGTGCGGACTCAGGGTGATGTCCGCGATCGTCGCGCCCTTGAACGCCGCCATATCGGTGATCCGTGTCCAGGCCGTTCCGTCGGCCGATGTCCAGAGCATCACAGGGAATGGCCCACAGGTCGTGCCCGCGCCCTGACCCGTGCAGACTGGCTCGCCGGCACGACCCCACGCGAGGAGGCCGCCTGAAGGCGTCCTGACGATGCCGGAAACGCCCGAGTCAGCGAATGTCGAGGTCCCGGTGTCGAGACGCGTCCAGGTCGCGCCACCGTCGGAGGACTCCCAGATGGCTGCGTCCTCGTTGGTTGCGCTCGGGACCCTGCCGGCGGCGATTAGCTTCCCATTCCAGCCGACGACGGTGTCGATGAAGCTCGCATCCTGCAACGTGACTGGGGCCGACCAGCGCAGGTCGGTCACATCCGCGCCCAGACTGGAGGTGGACCTCGGAGCCGTCGAGTCTGACTGTGACGCCGAGGCGGCAGCTGATGCGGCAGAGAGGCTCGGGGAACCGGCCGGACCCGATGGTGTTGGCGACGTGCTAGCGGTCGCCGACGTGCACGCGAACGCACTCAGCGCGACAAGAAGCACGAAAGCAAAGTGACTGACCCGTCGCTGACGACCGCGCCTGGATGCGTCTCGATCGTGCATGCGTTCCCCATGGTGTGGCTTGCTGGCGGTGGGTATGACGATCGTTCTCTGCCGTCGGTGATGAGCTTGTCCGAGCATGTGGGCGCGGCGTCCGCGCTACCCCGGTTGGCGAACACGTGTCGAGGATCGCCGCGCTCCCCAGGCATGCCGTCGCCGACGCCCGCGCGCCATGTCTTGATCAACGACCGCGTGATCATCGTGTCGCGATACGAAGGCCTATCTCCACTCGCGACCCTCGTGCAGTTGCGGTGATTGGGCGCCGCCGTTCTACGTGGTCTCACTCCCTTGGGCCGTCTCTCCGCAGCCCGCGTTCGCGTCAACTGCGAAGCGATACTCGTGGACGTACCTTACCCGTACCGAGGGCCACGGAAGCGGGCCATTCTGGATGAAGGTCCAGGTCATCGTGTAGGGCTGGCCGGCTGTCATCTGCTCAGGAGCGACCGACACGGCGTAGCTCGGCGACAGTGCATCCGAGAAGTTGCGTGAAGACAGGGTGTCAGGCGGACCGCCGGCCAGAGTGATAGCCGCGCCCGCGGGCGAAGCCGGCAGGAAGCCAGGCGCAAGCCAGGGCTGCTCCGGCGGCGAAGAATAGAGCGCCCACGTGTCCGGTCTACCGGGCGGCGTGACCATATTGGCGCTCCCGACGGTCTCGACGAGGATTGGGTCGTCGGCCACCTGGCCCGCGAAGGATCCGACCAGGCCGCGCGGCAGCAGGTCGTGGCGGGCCCAGGTGACGGTGACGACTGCGCTCACTGTCTGGGCACCTGGATTAGTCGACGAAGATCCGCACGAGACGACGAGCAGGAGCGAGAGGTCGCTGCTGGCGACCTGCGTCGGGTCGGGCAGCGCGGCCGCGGCCGGCGGCAACCCAACGGGCACCACGATACCGGCTAAGAACGCTAGCGCCACCAGCGCCCGACTAGGGGCTATCTCACTGGCGTAGCTGCTCAGCTCGCCCCACGAGGCGTGTAGCACGTGGAGGAGGATCACCGCGACGATGGCCCCGATCGGGATGATTGCCGTGCGGGGGGCACCTCCTCCAACAGCTGCTGCCGTGCCAACAGCAATGGCGACAACCAGGATCGCCACCACGTACCAGAGCGCCCAGCGCTCACGGCGCTCGAGCGCTCGATACGCCAAAAGTGTCCCCGCGAGTGTGCCGGCGGCCGCGGCCAGCCCGCAGAGCGCCCGCAGGGGTGGCATCGTTGGGGCGTTGATGCTTCCCAGGGCCAAGACGATCGCGGCTACCACGAGGGTGGTGCGCGGCCCGGCAAGCGAGCGCGGTTGTTCGATCCGCCTGCCCGCGTCCGCTGCGGCAGCATTGGCCATCTTGCCCCCCCGTTTGCGAGCTAACCCACAACTAGCCTACAACTCGGCGTTCGGCCGTGGACCACGCAGACTGTCGCGGCCGAGTGGCGCCGGCTCGTAGTCGTACGTTGGGGGTCGGCGATGCGCCGAAGTTCCATCACACAGCCGAGTCGCTCGCTATCAATTCCTCCTGTGTCAAGCAGCGGCGCGTGCGAGGCTTTCCAAGTCGACTCGAGTGGCTTCATCGGCCTGGAGCCGGCGAAACACCTCGTCGCTGAGCCGTCGACGAAGCGCCCGAATGGCCTCGGTCTTGGTGTCGCCGGCGGCCAAGCGTTTGGCCACGTAAGCCTGCCCAGGTCCCGGGCAGCGAAGCTGGGTCACGGCGATCCGGTGCAGGGCGGCGTTGAGCTGACGGTTGCCGCCGCGATTGAGCCGATGACGCACAAGGTTGCCCGACCAGACTGGGATAGGAGCCGTCCCGGTGTGAGCCGCAAAGGCGGCCCGAGAGCGGAAGCGACCGATGCCGGCGGTCTCGGCGACGACTTTCGCGGCGGTCAGCGGACCGCAGCCAACGAGCTCAAGGAGCGTCGGAGAGACCGTCTCGGTTCGGTCGCCGATCTGACGTGCCAGCTCATCGATCGCCACCGTCAGCTCGGAGATCCGAGACACGAGATCTGTTGCGATCCGAGCGCACGGCTCGGTTCGCCCAACGAGCGCCTGGCCGATGCCAGCGAGCACGGCCCGCACCGCGAGCTTGCGCGACGGGGGTTCGGGGATACCGAGCTCCACGAGGAACCAGCGCAAACGTGACTGGTGGCGTGTTCGGTCGGCGATCAGGACTTCGCGATAGTCGACGAGCAGACGCAGCTCACGCTCGACGCCATCGAGGCGAGCAACAGGCAGGTCAGGTTCACGCAAAGCTGCCCGAGCGACCGAGAGGGCGTCGATTGGATCGCTCTTGCCGGGCTCCCGTGCCGATCGTCGAGCGCCGGCCATGAGCTTGGTCGGCACTCGCAGGACCGTCTCGCCGGCCCTGAGAAGGTCCGCCTCTAGCCGTCGGGTGAGGTTCCGGCAGTCCTCCAGGGCCCACGTACGCTCCGGCCACCGGCGGCTCCAGCCGAGCAACTCCAGATGCCCGTCTGGGGTCGTGGCCGCTGTCCGCTCGGCAAGCTTGCGGCCGGCTTCATCGACGGCGACGACGGTGTGAGTCCGCTTGTGCGAATCGACTCCGATGACGACCATGTGCCTGTCTCCCTCTTCGCCGGGGGTGGACTAGGGCCGGTCGGCGGACACACCTGAGTCGAGGCAATGCCAGCCTCCTGTCAAGTCACGTCGGCCGGTCCGCTATGTCCGGCGGCCGGCAAAATGAATACCGGCCACACCGGGGGTGGGCAGCCATAGCGAGAGCCAGACCGCCGGACCCCTTCAGCGTGACACTCAAGCCATGGTGTTGCGCTCTTACCGCAACGACGCCGCTCGGCTTGCCGGCTAGTAGGGGAACTGCATCCACGAGGCCGATGCGGCACTACCCCGATCCGGCAGGCCCCACGCCTGCGCGATGGTGCGAAGCATCGAGTAGTGGGTGTAGGCAGCGGTGGCCTTGTAGCCAGGCGTCATGTGCGGCGTGATCGCGAGCGTGACAATGTGACCGCCACCTACGACGTTGGTGGTGCCCTCGTCAAATGTGACCAAGACGACTGAGTTGGCGAACGCCGGGCGGCGGGTGATCTGCGGTAGGAAGGCCTTCAGGAAATGGTCGCCGTCGGCAATCGTGCCGTCGTGCATGTCGACCACGGACGGCCACCCGGGCGAAGAGGAGAGCCAGCTGAGCCAGGCTGGCTGCCCTACGGTCCGCCTCCGCGGACATAAGCGATATAGCGACTGCCGCCGACGTTCAACCAGATCTCCATCGGCGCAGCATTGGGCCGTGGATAGGTTGGGCAGCTTACGGCGGGTATCTCACTCACGACGGCTGGACCGCCATACGTGCTCTTGGGCAGTTCCCCGGCCGAGTAGAGCTCATTGGTGGTTTGGGTGTAGCCACTGAATAAGCTCGGCGGATCTCCCAGACAGAGGAACTTGTCGTGGATCTTGGGCCAGACGCCCATCGGGATCGCAACGACAACGATAAGCGCGATGACCACGCCAACCGCTAGTTTCCTGCCTCTCGTCATGCCTTCATCCTAGACGGCCTGCAGCCACCGCAGCTGCCTGCCGGAGCGGGGAATTGCCAAAAGGCAGAATAGAAGCCTTCGTGGAGTCGGTCGCTCAGGAGGTCGCCTCTTCGGGATCGTCGCGGAACTCCGGTCGGGCGCCGCCAGGCTCGACGATGGTCACGCAGCGCCCAAGTGGCCGCTCTTGCGCGCTCGTCTCCACCGAGAGCGTAGTCAGCGGGCGCCTACAGGGCCACAATGAAGGGGACCCGGCGCTCCAGGCAAACCGCCGGCGAGGCGCTGCCGTTGCAGCTCCACATCGCCGGAGATCAGAAGGGCGTCGGGTCGTTCTGTCGGCCCCGTGCGTCGCGGACTTGTCAGGCCGCAGCCGCAGGCGTCCATCTCCGTAGCCACGCCGGTCGGGCGGACGATGCTTGTTGGCAGCCGCGTGGACGGCCTTAGGGTCAGGGCAGACAGCAAAGCGCCCAAAGGAACCAGCTGTCCGTCGACTGGCGCATCGGCAATCGCGATTGCTCGCGACCGTCGATCCGCCGCCGGGTCCGTTGCCGGCGTCCTTGCGGTCGTCGGTCCGGTCTCCCGGGACCGTCTCGGAGATTGCTCCCCGATCCGGTTCGACAGTGAGTGTCGGCCCCTTCAGGCGAGATTTAGAATGAATGTTCGAAGCCATTCACACAAGGGACTTGTCCACCAACTGGCCGGGCAGCCGCAGTACTTGTCCACCAAACGAGCGGCGGCAGGGCGGACTGTGGATAAGCCTGACTCAGCTTGGTTTAGCGCAGGCGACCGGTACGACCACTACGCAGCCATCTTGTCGACGGCGGAGCGAGTTGCCTACGGAGAGTGAGAGCTGGTTCCCACTCGAGGGAACTCGAGACAGTCAGTAGCCGAGCGACTCGAGCATCTGCTCGCGTTATCGCAGCCTGTCGGCTGGTCAGTCCTGATAGATCCGGAGTGGCGCCGCGTCCAGCATTGTCGCGAGACCCTTGGGCAACTTCGCGAGCGCCTTGATCGCATTGGCGGTGATCGCGGCCGTAGCAACGTCTCCATGCAGGCCGATGACGGACACCTTGACGTCGGGCCTGCCTTCGAGGGTGATGACATCGCCTGGCTGGGGGACTCCGATGAACATGTCGAGCTCGAGGGTGACGAGCTCGCGTCCGTCCGTGAGGCCCCTCGCCTTGTGAACGATGCCTGCGACCTGACCGGGCTCGACCGTGTAGTACTCCGTGACGAGCCGGGCCGTCGCGAGCGCCGGCTCGAGCGACTCGGTGATCGTGTCCACGCCGAAGCCGAACCCCGCGCTAAGCATTGCCACGGACTCGACGAGGCCGACGTGGCCGATCTTGCCGGCGGCCTTCCGCGCTGCGAACTCCTCGGGCGTGATGCCTGCCCCGACCTTCCTCTGCAGCGGCTCGCGGCGCGTCCCCGCCTCCTGTGCGCGATGCACCCGAACCCCGGTGACGGTCTGGCTGATGCCCGAGGCATAGAGCGCGAGCGCATCCATGGCGAAACCAGGGTTGACGCCGGTTGCCAGTACCGTCAGCTCGGCAACCTTGGCGGCCTCGTCGATGCGGTGGGCCTCAGCCGGATGGTGGAACCACGGGTAGGAGAGCTCCTCGCAGGTCGAGACGACACTGGCTCCCCAGGCGAGTGCCTCGAGGACCTGGTCGGCCGCGCCCTCGGTCAGGTGCGAGCCCGCGCAGTGGACCACGACGGTGCCCTCACCCGACGGCGCGATGTCCGCGAAGGATGGACAAACCTGGACGCCGCTGGGCTCTCCATCGGCGAGAACGCCGACGTCCTTGCCCCGAAGATCCGGGTTGATGTCGACGGCGCCGATGACCCGCGCCCACGGCCGTGCGCGCAATACGGCATACGTCGCGAGGCCGATGGGACCGACGCCCATGTGGACGACCTTTGGCGGGTTCTCTGCCACGGAAGCCTCCTCCGAAACCGATCAGCCAGCCGCAATCATGGGCGTTCCCTGGCCGTTGGACGGGCTCGCCACCACCAGGACATGCTGACAGTTGTTGAACGATGCCGTCGCTAATCCAACGCGCTCGGCGTGGAGATGCAGGTGGCGCCACTCAAGTGTGGTGACGCTCTCTTCAGCCGCGACGCTGTGAACGGTCTGGCTCAGATCGGCCATGTGCCTCCATCCCGGCCCGCCGTACGCGGTGTCCCTTACAGCAAACATTGCCGACCCATCTGACGGCATCCCCTCCGCGAACGCTCCGGCACGATCGCGGGATCGTGTGGACCGCGAGCGTCGCCACATGACCCTAGCGTGAGGGTCGCTCGGGCGGGACGGGGAACAAACGCAGCCAGCGGACCGTCGTCTGTTTAGGCGCGTGCTGCGTACTGGATATTGGGAGGGGTATGTGAGCCATCAGCACGGAGCGATCGTCGATCTGGAGGGGTCCGACCCACAACACGAGGCGCTGGTCGGCGATCTCGCCGCTCCGGTGCCGGCCCTGAGCGGGGGCATCGCTGCTGTGCATCCCAGGAGCAATGAGCGATGACTCGACTCAGGATTACTTGGCGTAGCGCCATTCCGGCGGCCACCCTCCTGGTTCTGGTCGGGATCGTGGCGACGGCCGGGCTTCTGAACCTGCGCGGCGGCGCTCAGACCGAATCGAGCGCTCCGGGGGGCGGATCCCTGTCGGAAGGCACACCGCGGGGCACAGCGCAAGGCACGTCGCAGGGCACTGGGCTCGTTGCCCGGTTGCCGTTCGGCCAAGGGGGAAGCCTCTCCTGGGCGCCAGACGGCCAGCACTTGCTGGTCTCGACCGAGTCAGGAAGCGTCGTCTACAACCGATCCGGCAGCGAGGTTTCGATGTACGGGCCGGTCGAGGGCTGGCTGGACGCAGCCCACCTCATCAGCGGCGACGGCCACGTGGCGAGCCTCGACGAGGAGTACACCGGCGGGCCCACCTCGAACTCCTGGGTCGTCGCCAACGGCCACGGCTCGGCGGCCATCATTGTGGCCGTGCCCGCCTGCGTGGGCGATCCGATCATCGACTGGTACAAGGACGGCGAGTACGCGAAGGCCGGCCTGAAAGCCACACCCTATGGCTGGTCACCCGACGGCAAGCTCCTACTGCTCGGCCACCTTGACTGCTCGGACGAGGACGCCCAGCTGCACGGCTGGAAGGGCCGAGTGGACGTGATCGACTTCGCTTCGGGCCGCGTCCTGGCGACCGCCCCGGCCGTTCGCGGCGAGATGGCGTTCGATCCATCAGCCAACCTGCTGGCCGCCCAATCGGATGCCAATCTCGAGATCGTGACCGTGAACGGCGGCGAGATAAGGACGATCCCTGGGGCGCGCTTCTTGAGCTGGCTCGACGACAGCCACCTCTTCTACAGCTCCGACAGCTCGGTGAGGTTGCTGGACCTTGCCTCGCGTGTTTCGGCCGGTACCGTCGTCGGCACCGGCGAGTGGCAGGTTCCTTCGTCGGCCGGTCCAAGGCTCCTCGCCGCGGCAACCGGGGCAGCCCGCCGGATCGTCGGCTCGGACGGGACCACGACCCTGCTGGACCTCTACTCGACCAGCCTGCCGGTGGACAGCGATCAGATGTCCGGCCAAGCGGTCACGGCACTTCAGCAGAGCCCGTGGTCGCCGGACGGCCGGATGCTGGCCCTCGCCTCCTCCGATGGCACATCGGTGGTCCTCTTCTCGGTCGACCCCACCATGAAGGGCTCGATCGGCGGTGCCCTGCCGACCCCGATCGGCTCGCCGCAAGCCCTACAGGAGCTCGACCGGACGGCCCTGCCCGGGCCCGTCAGCGAGCTGGTGTCGGACCCCAAGCGCGATGCTCTCTGGTTCCTCGGCGGGGACTCGGGCGGGCCGATCGAGCTGTACCGCTATGACGTCGCGACGGCCTCGCTGTCCGCTCACGCCATCGCAGGTACGACCTCCGAGGTGACGCGCGATCAGCTCGCCATCGCGCCCACCGGCGAGCTCTGGATCGGCGCGGGCGATGAGCTGGTCGTCTACGATCCCGAAGCCGACGGCCAGGCCAGCCTGGTGCTGCCCACTTCCGTTCCAGATGTCCAGGTCGATCCAAAGCTGGGCAAGGCCGATCCATGGATCGCGGGCATCGCCTTCGACGGCAGCGGCCAGGCTCTGGTTGCGCGCAACTGGGTGAGGTCGCTCGCGCAGGTGGCTGCCTCGCTGCACGTGACGGGCCGAGTCGATGTCTCCGACGGCTTCGCGATGACGGGCGGTTTGGTCGTTGCCGGAGGCCGGGTGTACGTGCGGGCGGACCCGGCAAGCGGCCTCACCCTCGGCGTCGACGCCGCCGGCACCGGCAAGCTGGCCAACGTCAAGTTCGAGGCGTCGGGTCTGGCGGCGGTGGGAGACAGGGTGCTCACCGCCGGCACGCCGCCGGGTTGGATCGACGCCCAAGGGGAAGGAGAGGCGATGATCGGTCCGGTCATGGCTTCGGCCGATCTGGTGGCGGCTGGCCCGGACGAAGTCGCCGTGCTGTACAGCAAGGCGGCGGGCGAGATCCAGTGGCGCGACAACGATGGCAAGGTGTCGGCGCAGGGGGTCTTCGTCGCCGGCACGGCGCCTGAGATCACAGCCCTCGGCTTCGACGCCCAGGGTCGCCTTTGGGCCATCGAGTCCGCCGGCGGCAGTCACTCGCTGGCCCGCCTCAGCGTCGGCCCGTAGACGGTCTCCTCGATCGGACCGACGCGCCGCATCTCAGCCGGGCATGCGATTCCGCAAGAACTGAACCCAGGGCAGAACCTTCGCGCCGTCGCCCGATTGCCCGGCGTCGCGGACCCTGCTGATCGCCACTGACTGTGCGTCATCGTGGGCCGGTGCCCGACGTTGCGCGTCATGCCTTGGCCCACGTTTGGTACGGGTATCCGACAAGATTGGCGTTGTAATACCGGGTGTCGCCTGTCACCTCTTCGCCGATCCACCCAGGCAGCTCAAACGCAGTCGTCTCGGAGGAAAGCTCGACCTCGGCCACGACGAGACCCTCGTTGGCGCCGGCGAAGACATCGATCTCCCATACCAGCCCCTCTGCGGTCACGCGGTATCGGGTCTTTTCGATCAGCGGCCGAATGGCGAGCCCCTCTAGCATCAGCTCCCCGTCCCGGAGCGGAATCTCGTACTCGAATTCGGCCCGGCTCGCACCGCTTTCCGAGGTGCGGCCCTTGACCGTAAGAAAGGTCCGCGTCCCGGCCGTTCGGACTCGCACGGTCCGCTCGGGGTCGACGGACAGGTACCCCTGCCTTATGCGCACCCCCGGCAGTCCGTCCACCACGTACAGGTCCCGGACCAGATACTTTCGTTCGATCTCGATGCCCAAAGTCCAGCTCCTTCCGGGATCGGCTCCTCTCGTATTCCGCGACCTGCGGCGATGCCGGAACGACGCAGAGCGGCTCGTACTCGAACGGCTCGATGAGGACAGACTGAGACGAGCGTAGCAGGCGTTTGCGGCCCAACCGAAGTCAACATCACGATGCGAACGTCAGATTGAGCGGGCCATCGCGACCGTGCGATGGTTTGGATCGCGAGGCGGATGGCCCATCACTATGCAGCCCGGCTGACGCCGTGGCCTCATGTTCAAGTGCCTCCGCCTTTGCGATCGAGCGGGTCGGACGTGGCCTCATAGAGCATGACTCACTGAACGCACGCCTGCCCTTCCGACCCGCGTCCATCGGCGAAACCGGACGCGGAGGCATCGTCATGCCAGCGATCGGCATCGATACCCACAAGGCGACGCTGGCGGCGTGCGCCGTCGACGAACTCGGCCGGCCAGTCAGCGAAGCGACGTTCGTCAACGACCTGGCCGGCCACCTCGAGTTCATCGCCTGGGCCCGCTCGATCGCACCTGAACATCGTGTCCACGTGGCCCGTCGGTGGATTTCCCGGTGGCACGACCGTACCCTGCGGACGAGATCCTCCAATGGCAGGATTAGTCGATCCGAAGCGAGGTCAGTCGAGGTGGACGGACTCGTGGCGAAAGCCGAGCATCTCCGGAGCCTCCATGTCCCCGGCCGCCCGCTCGTGCTACCAAACGCCTGGGACGCCGCGAGTGCGCGCGCCGTCGAGGCGGCTGGCTTCCTTGCGGTCGCGACCGCGAGCACAGCGGTGGCCGAGAGCCTCGGCTATCGCGATGGAGAAGGAACGCCGGTCTATGAGATGTTCGCCGCCGTGGCGAGGGTCGTCCAGGCAGTGGCTGTGCCCGTGACGGCCGACATCGAGGCCGGCTACGGACTGCCGGCCGCTGAGCTCGCAGACCGGCTCCTCGCGACTGGAGCAGTCGGCTGCAACCTCGAAGACACCGACTATCGGGCTGGCGGGCTCTTCGACGCCGAGCGCCAGGCAAACCGGATCGCCGAGCTCCGGGGAGCGGCAGGCGTGCCGATCGTGATCAACGCCCGCGTCGACGTCCATATCCGCAAGGTCGGGCCGCCGGAGGACCGACTGGCCGAGGCGATCCGGCGCGCCCGGCTGTACCTGGCGGCGGGCGCCGACTGCGCCTACCCGATCGGTGTCGCCGACGAGCCGACGATCGCCGCACTCGTCGCAGGCGTCGGCGGACCAATCAACATCTACGCCCAGCCAAGCGCACCGCCGCTGGCGCGGCTGGCGGAACTCGGCGTGGCCCGCGTCTCGTACGGCCCGTGGCTGCACCGACTGGCGATGCAGGCGGTGCAGCGCGCGCTGACCCGCATCGGCGGCGGCGAGGACCCGTACACGGCCTAACTTGCCTCTGGAGCTTCGGGCACCGCTCGAGCCTTGCCCGATCCTCAGACACGATCCGCGCATCGTGCGCCGGACCTTCGTATCTCAGGCATCAGGGTGTGATATGCGCTCCCCGGAGCGCTCGGCGACGGCCGCCCGGTGGGGGCCGGATCTATGACCAACGCGGCGCCTCGCGACCGGCGCCCTTCTAATTCCGTGGCGCAGGTCACCGGGTCGGGAGGGGGCTGGCTTCCCGAGCCCTCATGGCCGCCACCAGCTGCGTGAGGAACGCCCCGTCCGACTCGGTCTGGCCCCCCAAGCCGGTGCGCACGAAGACGACCACGTTGTCGACCACGAGCCGCCGATAATCCCCGCCGGTCCCGGAGGTCCACGCGATCGCCGACGGTTGGAGGGCTCCGACAACCCCGGGCGTGACGCCTGGCAGAGCGCGGGTGACGGCATCGGAAGAAGGCAGGACCGCGGCACCCACGATTGGCGACGTGTACTCCGTCCCTGGAGCCATAGGCGGGCAGAGCATGAGGCCGTCCGTAACGCTGGCGCCGCATCCCCATACGTTCGGTGCCGGAGCGCGAAGACCACTTGTGGGACTTGCATCCGTGGCAGCGGCGATAACCTGGTCCACGCTGAGCGGATGTGGGGCGGTAACCGCGTCACCCGTCCAGACGATGTCGTCCACGACGATCATTCCGTCGCAGATGGGCTGCTGAAACCCGCATTCAGTGGCCCGCGGGTCGTGTAGGTGGACGCTCATGATCGCGGGGCCGGTCGCCAGGTCGCCTTTGTAGAAGCGGAACGTCGTGACGGCGGTCTGTGGGCTGGGCGTTGAGCCGGCGTCCGAACTGACATAACGGAACTGACACCCGCCGTAGTCGATCCACGAATTCGGCGCGCGTGGATCGGGCCCCTGGTCGTTGGGGCAGAAGGCGGGCCCCGCCGGTATGTCCAGCCATACGCCCGTGAGAAATGACGTGTCGTCGGCGGCCGTGCTGCGCCTGGCCAACGCGTCGGTCCAGCGGAGGACCGGCTGTCCCTGCCAGACCTTCGGGAGGCCGTCGCTGTACCGCGGGATCGAAGCTGTGGGCAACCCAACCGCGGCACTCGGCGAGGCGACTTTGGAGGCGGGCGCGGTCGAAGACGGTGTCTCAGGCACGACGTAGCGGGTCGCGATTAGAACGGCAGCCCCGACGGCGAGAATCGCCGTCAGGGCGACCGCGCCAAGCCTGGGACTGATGTGATCGCGCATAGCCAACTCCCGATGAGGTGTGAGAGCTGCGCCTTACCAGATGACTCTAGCATTGGGTGGCGTGCGCCGATGTCACTTGAGCGGCAGCCAAGCTTGTACAGCGAGGGAGCTCGGACCCCGACCAGTTCGGCTACGCCGGCCATGGAGACAGCGTCGAGGCCGCCGTCCTCCAGGAGAGCCCGCGCTGCAGCGATGATCGACGCAGACGAGGTCCGGGCGTGAGCCGGGCTCATAGCCCGGACCGTCCGAGCCGCCCCAGGTGCGTGTCGGCGAACGCAGTCGAGTATCTCCGCGATCCGCTCATCGAAGCTCACGGAAGCCCGCGGGGGCTGGTGGCCATGTCTCCATAGGTGAGAGCGTCAACGATGACTCGATCGGGGGCTGGAAACGACCGTCGAGTCGATTCAGGGGTCAACGCTCACGAGCCACTAACCGGGCGCCGGAGTGATGGGCCACGAGCTGACAGACACGCTCGGGAAGGGCCGACTCTGCACGCTGGACGCGAGCATCGGTCCCGACTTGTGACAACTTTCTCTACGCCATCATGGAGAGGCGCCGGCCGCCAATCGCGCCGACGAAGCGAAGGCCGCGTCCGACTTGTAAGCGGCCCGCCGAAATTCAGCTGACATACTTCGGGCCGCTCACTCGTTGACTCTGATGAGAGCGCCATCGCGAATGACCGCGCCACAGACGGACCTTCCCGCCTTGCCGCTGGGGATGTCGGCCCGGGTTCGAGGAGGACGATGCAACTGCTGAGGGAGCAAAGCCTGGTGCCCGATCGGGAGAAGGAGTTCGACCGAACGGAGCTCCAGCGCATCTACTACCGGATGTGGCCGGACGTCTTTCGCTACGCGTTGCTGCTGTTGCGCCACCGCGAAGATGCCGAGGACGTGGCCGCGGAGGCGTTTCGTCGCGCGCTCGAAGCCTGCGATAACGGGCATGGGCCGAAAGGCGATGCGTTGCCGTGGCTCTTCGTGATCGCGAGACGGATCGTCATCGATCGGCGACGCCGCCACCGATTGGTCGGCTGGTTGCCGTTGGAGAGCGTTTCGGAACCATCCGATCCAGACGAAGCGATGCGCCGCTCCGAGGTCTGGATCTGGTTCGAGCAGCTGTGCCGCGTCCTGCCCGAAGCTCAGCGCGAGACGCTGATCCTGCGGTATCAGTTCGATCTGAGCGACGCCGAAGCGGCGAGCGTGATGGGGATCTCGGTGGGAAGTGTGAGGACGAGGGTGTCGCGTGGCCTGGCCATGCTTCGCCAGAAGCCGGAGGTCATGGAGCGATGAGTGATCGAGATGGCAGCCGCCTGACCGGGGACGACGCCCTGGGGCGGCAAGTCAAGGCGAACCTGCGGGGTCTGGACTCGTTCATCCCGCCGGCTCCGCCGTTCGCGGAGATCGAATCGCCAGCGCTGCAGCGGGTTGAACTACGTGGAAAGTCGGCTGTCCGCGCTCGGCCAAATCTGGGAGCAACGGCGGGTCTTCTCGCGGCAGGGCTGCTCGTGGTCGTCGCGCTCGGGTCCGGTGTGTGGCGCCCGAGTCATGCGGCCAGCGCAGGCGAGTCGCTGACCGCGTCGGGCCTCACATCAATTGAGTCCGGCACCTCCGTCGCAAGCTTCTACGCGCCTACGGCGGCGGCGAGCGCCCTGTCCTCGACCGGGGTCTCCGAGTTCAGCCCCGAGGCGACTTCCCCCTGGTACGCGGACGAGGTCTACCTCCTGAATCTGATGAACTGCACGCGAACCGGCGGCTGGGTGATTGTTGGGGGTGCGTGCCGCTCGGACACGGATCACACCCTCCCGGCACAGCCTGCTCTCGTGCTGGACCCCGAGATCTCGGCCAAGGTGGCTCGCCCGTATGCCAAGTATTTGGCCGATAACGATTTGCTGGACCACTACCTCCTTGACACCACTCCACAGTCGCGGCTTTGCTCGGCCGGGTATTGTGGGTCGGCGTGGGGCGAAAACCTCGCCGCGACGAGTGCCTCCGATCAGGGCGGGATGATCACCCTCGAGATCTCCTACCAGAACGAGTCCTTCTGCAGGTGCGCGCACTACTACAACATCATGAATCCGTACTACACCCGGGTCGGCATCGGAGTGTGGGAGACGTCGGGCAATGTGCGGGTCGTGATCGACTTCTCCGATTGAACCGAGCCTAGGGGCCCGGTTCGACGTCGACCGGACCGCTCGGATGAGTGGCGGGGCATGGGTCGTATAGCGTCGGCGCCGATCCTGGCCAGCCTCCGACTACAACGCCCGGGAGTCCGCGTGATGCCTTGGTGTCAGCGCTCCGCTCGCCCCGGCCCGCGTTGGGCGGCTACGGTCCGTTCCCAGGAGCGAAGCTCCCATCCTCTCCATCGATCAGCCACTTGCCGCTCGTTCTGGTGAGGTGGAACGACCAGTCAAGAGTGGCCGCCGTGGTTGAGGTTGCGGACGCCTCCCGGCCCCAAGGATTCTGGATGACTGATATCGCCCAGACTTCCGCCTGGGCGGTGACGGTTGCGGAATCGCCAGAGATCACGATGGTCCTGACCACGATGTTGCGGACTCCTTCGCTGTCGGTCAGGGCCTCGGGCCGATCGTAGGTTTCGGCATTCAGTCGCAGCGCGTCGGCTTTACGGGCCAATACGTCGCCGGTGAAGTACTGCGCCAGCTTGGCGATGCCGGCGCTTACCCAGGCGTCGCTGCTCAACCCCTGCGACCTCGCGAGGGCGATCGACTCGTTGCTCGGCAATTCCGAGTCCGCATGAATCGCCGCGGTCACGGTGTCGCAGATCGGCTTGTCGTCGGAGCTGGGCGTCGCGCACAGAGACGGGCCTATCCAGCCCATCACGTTCGCGAGGAACCAGAGCCCGAACAAGAGCGCTGCCAAGGCCATGACGTCGATCGGCCGGACGAGTCCGGCACTACCAAACGTCCGTCTGACGGTCATGCTGACCCCATTTGCCAGATGCCTGGAACCGGCGGTGTCCGCCGGTTCCGGCGCAGTGTCGGCGCGTTAGGCAGTCATCGTCCCGCTGGGCACCGCGACACGTCAAGCCAAGGCTTGGCGCTCCAGGCCGATGGTTCCAGCGCGGACCTTCACCCGTATAGTGCCGGCCTGACTCCTCTCGCTGCGACAATCGCCGCCCGGCCTCGGGCGGTAGTTTGAACTCCTTTCCGCGTCTATGGCGTCCCGGAAGGCGTTGGCAGTGGCGCCGAGCGAGCCGTCGAGTACGGTGTCGAGGACCACACTACCGACTCGACGACGATGGATTGCTGGCACGCGACCCGCACCGCTGTCGGGCAATCCGCCGCCTGTGGATCGTTGACGTGAGCGCGCACAACGACCACTTGATCAGCCATCGCCTGGAGTTCGGTGTTAGGCGCGATGTAGACGCCGTCAATGGCTGTCGAGTTTGGACTGCACGACCAGAGCAATTGGCTGGCTGCCGAGGAGGCCGAGCATTCGCTGGATTCCTGGCCCGTCGCCCCGACACGGGCTAGACCGCCGAACAGGAAGCTTCTACCGAGCCTAGCGGGGTTCCCGCTCCCATCGCTGCTGCGGTAAATGTGCTCGCCGTCGATCTCATTCGGCACCTCGGGCCAGACGATCGCCTCGACCACGAGCGCGGCTTCGCATCCGGCTCGCTCGGCAGCGCTGCACTGGGCCGCTTCCGGATCGTGGGTATGGGCGCGCACCACGATGATGTGCCCGCCCCACCCGGCGAGCGAGCCCAGCGACAAACCCTTGGGTGCGGTTCCGATCCCGCTCCCGCCTGAGCCAGGGGTGTATCCCGAGGTGTTGAAGAGGATTACGCTGCGGCACCCGCCCAGGAGATCAGCGTCCGCAGTCGGTCCAGGACTGGCCTCCGGGAGCGGGCATGAGGGCGCCCCGTACGGAGCCCCGGCGGCCACCAGGAAACTGCCGCTCACGTTCTGCCATGTCCCTCTGTCGTCGAGCCGATAGACTCGCTGACCGTCGATCGAGACTGGGAAGCCCTCAGATCCCATGATCACTGTCGCTCCGCTCGTGGGCGTCGCAGGCACACTAGCGGTCGCCACGGTACTGGCCGTAGCAGCCGCGGTAGGCGACCCGGTCGGTTCCGTCGCGACGAAATGTTGCGCGGCCAATCCAGCCGAGATCAGCACGACCAGGGCCAACAGAGCTGTAGCCAGGCCAAGAGATCGCGAGCCGGCGGCGCGAACTACTCGTGGCCGAACTGGTGTCCCGAGCTTGCTGCGGGCCACCGGCATCTCGGGCGGGACTGCCGCATCCAGTGCGCTCAGGCGCTGGCGCAGGCGCTCATCGAAGTCATCCATCCCTCGTTCTCCCAATCACCGGCTGGAGGCGGTCACGCGCCCGCGACAGCCAGCTCGCGACCGTGCCACGCGCGACGCCCAGCGCGGTCGCGACCTCCTCCTGTGTGTATCCGTCCAGCACAGTCAGCAGCAGTGCAGCCCGGGTGGCGGGCTCCAGTTCCGAGATAGCCCGCCAGAGGTCAGGGTCGGTCTCCAAAGCCCAAGCCGCATCGGTCTCGCGGAGCTGCAGGAAGCCCCACCTTCGGCGTCTCCGCATCTCGTCGATGGCCAGCCTTATCCCGACGACGGCGAGCCAGCGGGCGATGTCGTCGGGCGAACCGAGGGGCCACTTCTCAACGGCGCGGGCGAAAGCCTCCTGGGCGAGGTCGGAAGCCTCCTCCGGATCGCCGACTATTAGCGCGATCCGCCGCCGGAGCCAGGGCATGTGGACGCTGAAGGCTGCCTCCAGGTCCCGAGCATCCGCTGGCGTGAGCCGCGTCGCAGCTTCCACAATGCCTTCCTCGCATTGGGTCTAACGTCTGAGCCCGGCAGAGTGTTGCACCCCAGGGCTCCGAATGCGGCCACCAGAGAGCGCGGCAAGACATGCGCTCAGGCCACCGCGTCGAGAGCCTCCGTGATCCAGCTCGGCACCACGAGCCGCGGCCTAGCAACTTTGCTGGGCGGAGTCGGTTAGGGGCCGCCGACGTCGTCGACTCTGAACCCGACCACGGCCCGGCCACCGGCGACTCAATTCCGGGGATGGTCGTTGCTCGAAGTCGACGATCCGGGCGACTCGATCCCGTTCGAGCCCGGTTCCGCGGTCGACTCGAGCTGGTCGGGGGTCGCCGGACCCTCGCCTGTCGAGCCGTCGCCACCGGCCGAAAGCCGCTGGGCGCGGCGGAACCCGACGACCGCGCGGCGCTGCCACGCAGCCCATCCCACGATACTCGCGAAGACCAGCACCGCCAGGCCTATAACGATGCCCAATTCGCTGGCCGGGCTGACCTGCGTGCCCGCCTGCATGTTGACCGTGAACTGGAACCCGTAGAACCAGGTCGGCAGGAGCCCTTCATAGACGTCGACGATGTTGCCGGGCATTGGCCGCGCCGCGAAGTTCGGGTATAGGGCGACGAAGACGATGATCGCGAAAGTGCAGACGCCGAGCACGAAACGGCGTGGATCGCGGGCCATGAGCACGATCAACGCGAGAACAGCCAGGATCGGCAGCAACAACAATGTGATCCCGCTCGACGGAAGTTCCGCGTCGTAGACGACGCCACCCGGCCCGTTCTGGCCGATCCACCAGAGCAGGGCGCTCGCGATTCCGACCGGGAACAGCAGCTGGCCGATCCACAGACGATCCACCAGGCCTGCGGTCTGACGTCGCTCCAACCGCCGCAAGACGAGGGCGAGCGCTATCAGCGCCCCGACCAGGACGCTCGCCACGAGGAACATACGCGTTTCGATGCGGACGTCGCCGGTCGCCGCCCCGCAGACGGTGTTCGAAAACGAATTGTGGGTCGAGCTCACCTGGGCGAGCTCACAGAGCGGGTCTTTGAGCAGCCAGAGTACGGCTGGGAAGAGCAAGGCTGCCGCACCGGCGATCCTGGCCAGAAGCCAGGTCCGACGCGACGGCCCGTGCCACAACTCGGCCAGCAAGTAGGCCAGAGCTGCCAGGAAGAAGGGCACGGCCGTATAGAAGTGGTATTCGAACGCGGCCCTGTCGATGCGCGACCATGACATCCATTGCCAGAAGAAGGCGAACGCGACGAGCGTCAAGCCGAGACTCCGGCGCTTGAAGGCCTGCCATGAAATGAAGCCCATGGCGAAGATCGCCAGCCACCACAGGACCGGATTGCCCCCGTCGTAGATCATCGTCGTCACGTTGCCGGCATAGCTGACGCTCTCGAACCAGACCGGCTTGAGGTCCATCGGCCAGGCCCACCACGGCGACGACGCGGGATGCTGGGCGCGCAGGTCGGTGTGGTAGTTGTACATGTCGACCGTCTGCTCGATCAGCGTCTTGCCAGTGTGACCGCCTGGCCAGCCGTCGCCGTTGATGCAGTTGCCGTTTGCGTCCGCATCGGGACAGGACAGGACGGGAAGCGGCCCCGCGTATTCCCGGACAGCGGCCGGAGTCTGAGGCTGCCAGGGCATGGACCACGGCACGTACAGCCCGACGTAGACGACGATCGGCAGGACGAGAACAGACAGAACGGTCCAGACCGCCGGCAGGCCAAAGCCCGACCCAAGCCTCAGCCAGCCTTCGGGCACAGGCCCGGGCGGATCCGCGTGGGAAGCGGGGTCGTCCGGTCCGGGTGGCGGCGCCAGCGGCCCCACGCCTAGCTTGCCGCCATACGCGAAGGCACCCCTGACCGCGACGGCCAGAACCAACGCGCCGGCCCCGACCTCGAGGGCCATCGAGTTGCCCCGCACCAGGCCATCCGCGAGCGCCAGCGCCCCGATGACGAGCGGGGCTCCCTGTGCGAACTGCAGTTCCTCGCGCGTCCAGGTTATCGGGTGGTATGCGTTGGCAGCCGCGGCGATCGCGGTAGCCGCGAGCATGATCAGGAAGAACGTGTAGTTGGGAGCGCCGTTTTGGACTGTCCCCGGCGTCGCTAGCAGCGCCGCACCGAATAAGCCGGCCGACAAGAGGACGGCGACGCTCGTCACCAGAACCCGGTCCGGCACGGTCCGCATCGACCTCGCCGCAAACAGCCCGCCGCCGAAGACGATCGACCCGAGACCGACCAGAGCCACGAAGGCCGCCGTGTTGCCTGTTCCCCGCTGGCTCGCCATCGACGCGATCGCCATCCAGCCGAGCGCGCCCGTCCCAAGCGCCATCGCCAGGATCGTCAGTAGCCGGCCCAGCGCCGAGCGAATCAGGATCAGCATGCCGATGCTGGCTATGGCGTAGAGCGCCACCCACTTTGACCCGAGCGCGAGGCCCAGTACGACGCCGAGGATCGGCATGCCCAGCCAGAAGGCTATCCATCGACGAGTGCGGCTCTTGATCACGTCCAGCCAGAGAACCGCGAATATCAGGTAGGCCAATAACAGGAAACCGCCAACGTACGTGTCGTTCATCGCGATGCGCGACTGGACGAAGAGCATGCCGTCGGTGAGCGTAAAGAGCGCCACGAGTAGACCGATCGAGCGGCGACGGAAGAGCAGTCTCACGAGCAGGTAGAGACAGACCGCCAGCAGCGCGCCGAACAGCACGCCGACGATCCGCCACGAGAATGCGAACTGGCCGACATCTACAGTCGCGGTCGCGCCGTCGGGGGAGAACGCGAGAACCTGCTCACGGTCGTTGCCCGACAGGAGAGGGCTCGAGTCGAGGCCGATCGAGACGGGCTCGAATGGCAGGGCGGCATCCAGAAAGACGCTGTTGGCGTTGGTCTCGATCGAATAGAGGGCCGCGCCGCCGCCGTCGGGCGCCTGGCCGAGTGCCTGACCGATTCGCGTGGCGTCGTCGATCACGACGGTCGTGATTGGGCCAGGCATCCTGAGCGGCGTGCCGCTCGACACGATCGTCCACGGGGTCGTGTCGGTGTCGATGCCGATGAGAACGAGCGAGTCACCGGCAGCCACGTACGTCGACTGGCCGCTCATCAACTCGGGGTTGAAGTCCCGTGGCAGCGAGTGGGATGCGTCCGTGTAGTTGATCGCGATCGACGTCGCGGGCGAAGCGGTTGGGATCTGCGAGAACAGCCTGAGGCTGGGTAAGTCCATCAGCGCGACGCCGCTTCGGTACGCGACGATGACCTGCGGGTCCGCCGTCGGGCCGGAACCCATATTGGCGATATCCGCCAGCCCCGGGATGACGCCACGGCCGAGGATCGTGCCGCCACTCTGGCTCAGATCGATCGAAACGACGGTGCCGGCGGCGTTGGACACGAGGAGGTACGGCGGCGATCCGGAGTAGACGTGGGTGATCGCGAGACCGGTGTCCACCGCGAGCTCCAGCGGCGCCGCAACCGTCTGCGCCACGCCGTTCTGAACGTCGTCGAGTGAGTTCGTGTCGATGCTGTATATCCGCCCGCCCGTCGTACCCACGTAGAGCAGCCCTGTAGCGCCGACAGCCGAGAAGGTCGTGGCCCCGGGGATCTCGTAGGTGTGGACCAGGTCGCGGGTATCGAGGTCGTAGACCTGCACGCTGGAACCGGTCGCAACGAAGGCGCGGTCACCATAACGGACATCGAGGTTGGCGTTCGATCCCGTCGGATCCGCGGCCATGCCGGCGGGGGATTCAGGACTCCGCGGCTCGATGAGCACGTCCTCGACAGTGGCGTCGATCTGGCCGGTGGCGGTGACCCTGTCGTCGGAGAAGGCCGTGATTCCGGCCGCAATGGCGTATTTGGCCAGGTCCGGGTGAGTCCACTCGTAGATGTCGTGTGGTAGGCCGTAGTTCCAATCCTGAAGGAACTCCGTAGCGGTGCGGGCGTGATAGACCTCGTCGAAGTACATCTGGGACGGTTGACCGAGGTCGTAGACCCGCATCGAGAGGATGACGACGACCAGCGCCACGACAGCCCAGAGATCGAGCCTGTCGAGTCGGCCGTGCGGCTCCGAATCTAGGGCGGCGGATCGGTCGAGATGAGTCGACGGGCGGTAGAGGCGGTGCCAGGCGCGCATGACGACCGCAGGCACATACACAGGACGCATCGAGGGGTCGGGGTACTCGTCGAAGAGGTCGGCCGCAGGCTCGTCGAGTAGGTCGCCGGGTAAGTCGCCGGGGAGCTCGGCGGCCTCCTCGGGCTCGTCTTGTGCCTGGTCCGACTCGAGCGCGTCGAGCGCAGTGTCATCGGCCGCCACGAAGGACGATCCGCGGCGCGGGCGATTCCGGAACAACTCGACGACCCCAGCAGCCGCCAAAACGAGGCCAACGGTTGCCACCCAGAAGCCGATCCCTCGCGGCGGCGGCAGAGGCACGAGTCGCTGGCCGACTAGATCGGCCACGCGGAGGACGTAGCCGCAGACGGCAATACCGAATAGCCCAAGGTAGGCGGCGTGATGGTCGATCGGGATCGGCTTCCGGGCCGCTAGAGGCAAAGTCAAGAGCAGCAGACAGGCGACAGCGGCGAGGAACATGAGGAAGACCCGGCCATCGGAGATGCCGACGTCGCTCCGTGCCGGCAGCTCGCCCGCTCCGCCGCCGATCTGCCACCACTGAAGCAGCGACGAGCCAACGAGAACGATCGAGCCTATCGATACGAGCCAGCGTCCCCTGGCCGCGGGGGACGGTGCGTTCAAGACTTAGGAGTGGTTGGCTGGAGGCGCAGAGACTTGCCGCCGACACCGGACGCCGTGATCCTTGGGGACCACGCCGACTGCGTCCGAGATTGAGACGGAGAAGCGGTCGCGAGCGACGGCGATGAATTGGCGAGCGACACGGAGGCCGTCGCGAGGGTCGGAGAGGCCGACGGCGTCACCGACGCTGGCGGGTAGCTACCGGAGCGCTGGCCGAGGAGGAGCGACGCCGACAACAGCAGGACCGCCAGGATGGCAGCGCCTGCCACTGCAACACCGAGCCATAGGCTGATTCGCCGGTTCGGTCGCATGTAGGGGCGCGGGGAGACCAGCACCTCCTGAAGGTCTGGGACCGGGCGCCCGGTCAGGTCGAGTTCGGCGGCCCGAGCCGTGAGCTGGGAGCGGAGGTCTCTCTCAAAGTCGTCGGTACTCATCGCTCGAGAACCTCCGGTCGATCGCGCAGAGTGGCTACGCCCCGCGAAACGTTGGTGCGGACTCCGGCCGGTGTCAGTCCCATGATCCGGCCGATCTCATCGTCCCCAAGGTCGAAGAGATACCTCAGAACGATCGCTTCGTGCTGACGCCGTGAGAGGCACTCACGGAGCTGGTCGAACCAGGCGACAGCCTCGAGCTGACCGAGAGAGTCGGAGGGGTCGGCCGACTCGTCGACGCGCGAGAACGGCAGCCAGTGCCAGGCCGGACGCTTGTTGCGGTCGATCACGATCCGGCGAGCGATCAGAAAGAGCCAGGGAAGCGGGTCTCCGACCGGACCTCGGCCGGACCGCCAGGCGCCGTATGCGCGCCTGATCGTCTCGGCGGCCACGTCCTCGGCATCCTCGTGATGCCTGACGAGCACCCACGCGTATCGACGCAGCCGTGGCCATATGGCCAGGTACATCTGCTCGAACGCGTCATCGGAGTCTAGGGCCCTCGCTGGCGCGGATTCGGAGGCCGTCAAGGACCAACTCCCTGATCGTGTTGCTTCCACGCGGAAGATAACGACGAGAAGCGCCGATTTGTGTCAGTGAACCTGGTTGCCGGCGTTTGGCCCGACATCTTCTTCCTATTCGCCCCGCTCTTAGAGCCCTACCGGTATAGACCCTGGTCGGCGGCGTCGTGCAGTGGACCGTGCTGGTCCGTCGCAAGCAGACCGCCTAAAGGTCCTTGTCTTCGGCTGGGCCTAGATAGGCGTCCGCGACGAGACGGCGATCGGGTCGCCCTCATAGCGCTCCCGTCGTGTTGGTCGGGGTCGGCTGTGAAGTTGTGACCCTCGCTGATACCTGCAAGATCACCGATTTGAGCCACCGCCGGAGTCTGCATCGCCTTCTTCTTGCGAAGGACGACCGTCCTCGGCACCTGACTCCACCGGCCCCGAGCGGGAACCAGTCCTCAGCCAGGCGATTCGACAATTCGCATTCGAGATACAAAGGGACAGCTGCGGCGAAGGTGGCGAGTCGTCTCGGGACGCGGAGACGACCGACACGCAGGCTCAGATTGACAGTCGGAAGCTCAAGTCGAGTCAGAGGCTCCTCCCCTACTCGCCCATCGAAGTGCGCGAGCGCGGAGGAGCGGCGCGCTCATCTCGAAAACCGCGGGTGCGCTCGGGGCGGCCACGTTCGCGGGCGTGAGCCGAAACCTCGTACCGGCTGGCGACCGCTGCGTTCCGTTCGGCGTCGTTCGGGCTCGTACGCCTGTTGCTACCGGCTGTTGCTACCGGCTTCGACAGAGGAGACCGGTTTTCGGCCGCAATAATCGCCGTTTCACGCTCAGAATCGTGGCGGAGAGGCTGGGATTCGAACTCACGGGAGCTTGCGCTCTAGCGGTTTTCAAGACCGCCGCAATAGACCGCTCTGCCACCTCTCCGCGCGAGGTTGAAGATACCGACTCGCCTCGGCGCGCGCCAGCCTCAGCGGCGCCGCTTGGAGGACGGAGGCCGCTATACGAACTCCGCGGCAGGGCTGCCCGACTTGATGATCGGCTTGACGGCCGACCACGCCAACGTCGCAGACGGCATGCCAGCTGCCTGGCTGGCAAGCTGGCCCTGGGCCCACGTGAATTCCAGGCCGGCCGGGCTCATCGACCAGGCTTTGTCGAAGAATCCGATCGACGTCGCCGATCCGGACCAGGTCAAATCCGAGCCGAGAGAGGCCGCCAGGGCGGCGTGAGCCTGCGTGGCAAGGATCGCCGTGGCGGTCGCCGGGTTATTGAGGATGTCGGTCAGCTTGATCGCGGCGCCGCTCGAGACGACGAAGTTGGCGCTGCCGGGCTGTCCGACGGGATGCGCCCCGCCCGATGTGTAAGTGAGCATCGTGAACCGCAGGCTCAAGAGCGTGGGCGAGGTCAGCGCGATCGAGAAATCTCCTTCCAGCGTGCTGGGGCCCACGCCTACGGCGACGGCGGGCAGGCCACTGCCGGTGAAGGCGCTGATGTAGCCGTTGACCAGGTTCGAGATCGCGTCGTTCATCTTGGCCGCGGCATCAGCCGAGATGCCGGATACGACAGGCTTCTTGAACGTCACCGTCCAGCGGTTGTCCGGCGCGTTGGACGAGATGATGACGCTGTCGATGATCGGCGAAGGCCGCGCGACCGTAGGGGCCGCGGTCACGCCGGGCGGAAGCGGTGTCGAAGGAGCAGGCGGGAGCGTGATCAGGATGGTCTGGGGGGTCGCACTGCTGCCGGTGCAACCGGCCGCACCCAGAGCCGCCAGTACGGAAATGCACGCCAGGACGCCCAACCGGGCCGTCCGGCCACCGACCGTCACCATCCGATCCTCCGTGTCCCCTGCTCTAGCGTCACGACCCGAACCGGCCGAGACCTGTGTGGGCTTTCGCAATCCTGACAGAAACGGGCCCTACCCGGCTATACGGTCGACCCTCATGTACGGGCGCAACGCATCCGGCACGATCAGGCTGCCATCCTGCTGCTGGTACGTCTCGAGGATCGCGGCCACGGTTCGAGCGAGAGCCAGCCCCGAGCCGTTGAGGGTGTGAACGAGCTCGGGCTTGGCGCCTGGTTCGGGCCTGTAGCGGATGGCCATGCGCCGGGCCTGGTAGTCGCGGAAGTTCGAGCACGAGCTGACCTCGAGCCAGCGCTCCACGCCCGGCGCCCAGACCTCCAGGTCGTACTTCTTGGCCTGGACGAAGCCCATGTCCTTCGTCGCCATGAGCAGGACGCGATAGGCCAACCCCAGCCGCCGGAGGATCACCTCGGCTCGACCGGTCAGCCATTCGAGCGCCTCGGCCGAAGCCTCGGGCTTCTCGAAGAAGACCATTTCGACCTTGTCGAACTGGTGGACGCGCAGGATTCCTCGGGTGTCCTTGCCGGCCGCTCCGGCCTCACGCCGGAAGCACGGCGAATAGGCCGCGTAGCGGATCGGCAGCTGGTCGGCCTCGAAGATCTCGTCGCGGTGGAGGTTGGTGACGGGCACCTCCGCGGTGGGCACGAGATAGAGGTCGTCGCGTGGCACCACGTACATCAGATCCTCCTTGTCGGGGATCTGGCCGGTGCCACGGGCCGAGGCGGCGTTCACCAGGGCGGGCGGCCATATCTCGGTCATGCCGTGCTCTTCGGTGTGGACGTCGAGCATGAAGTCGATCAGGCCTCGCTGGAGGCGAGAACCCGGGCCCGTGTAGACCGGAAAGCCCGAGCCGGTGATCTTGGCACCGCGCTCGAGGTCGAACATGCGCAGATGCTCGGCCACTTCCCAGTGCGGCCGGCGGGTCCAGGTCGCCTGACTCGCCGCCTCGCCTTCGGCCGGGGCTTCCTTCGGCAGCAGCTCGCCCCAGGTCCGGACCGTCCTGTTGGCCGAGGCGTCGCCGACCGGAACGTCGGGGTCCGCCGGGTTCGGGATGCGCAGCATCAGCTCTTCGAGCTGCGCCTCCGCCGCGGCGAGCTCCTTGTCCAGCTGTTCGATCCGGGAGCCGGCGTCGGTCGAGGCCTTGCGCAGAGCCGCGACCTCGGGCCCGTTTGGGGCCGCGCCGCCACGGATCGCCTCGCCGATCTTCTTCGAGGCGGCGTTGCGCTCGGCCTTGAGCCGGTCGGAGTCGCCCAGGAGCTGCCGGCGCTTGCCCTCCAGAGCGAGGGCGGCATCGACGATCGACGGGTCCTCGCCCTTGTCGATGGCGCCCTGCCGGATTCGCTCCGGCTCTTCGCGCAGCCTGGCCAGCCCGATGCTCATGCGTCGCTACTCCGTGGTGCTGCGTCGGCCGCCCGGGCCGCGTGACTGCCGTTGAGTTTAGCGGGGCGCGGCGGTCGCGGGCGAGGGCGAGATCGACGGGCGCTATCGACGATGGGTGGGCGAACGCCGGCATCGGGCACGACGGGAGCGTCGCCCACATCCTGCCATTTGCCAACCCCGGTGGCACCGGGACGACTCGTGGGCGCCTCGGAAGGCTCCGGACCCGGATCCCGCGCTGCACGGACCTCTCGTCGAGCACGAGCAGGCGCGAAAGGGCTCACGCCGGCGGCTGTCGATCGACCGGACGGCCCCGCCACACCGCCACCTGCCACCCGCATTGGAATCTGGCTGAGTCGTCGGACGAAGCCGGTCAGCTGCTCGACACGAAGAGCCGCGGTCACGCCCTCTGGCACAGCCCGAAGGCGAGCCGGGCGACGGCGACGAGCGGCGCGGCGACGAGCGGCTATGCTGGCAGCGCCATGCCTGCATTCGCCTCCGCGGCCACGCTGGACTGGATCCTCGCGAGCGACGAGCCCGCGGCACGCTGGGTGGTGCTGACCCAGCTGCTCGATCGGGGGCCCGACGATGCCGAGGTGCAGGGCGCCCACCTCTCGGTCCTCGCCGACCCGGGTACGCACGCTCTGATCGACCGCCTCGGCGATTGGGATCGTCCTGAGCCGGTCGGCGGCCACAACAGTGCCGGCTACGCCCCCAACCTGCTCGGCCTCATCGCAGACATGGGCGTGCGGTTCGGTGACGACTCTCGCGTCGACGCCGCCGTCGAGTCGCTGCTGCACCACCACGACGGCGCGGGCCGGTTGGCCTCGCCGGCCATCATTGCGCGCATCGGTCCGGAGCCGGTTCTGAGCTCGCTCCTCTGCGACAACCATGCCATCGTCGAGACTCTGATCAGGTTCGGCTTCGCCGACCACCCGACGGTCCGGCGGGCGCTCGATCGAATGGCCCTCGATTCGGCGCCGACTTCCCAGGGCACCGGCTGGCCGTGTATCCCCAGCAACGGGTTTCGCGGCCCCGGCCGAACCGGCGACGTCTGTCCGCAGGTCACGCTCGAGGCCCTGCGAGCCCTGGCCCGGGTCCCGGCCGATCGGCGCCCGATGGCTCGGGCGGACACGCTGGCCGCGGCCCGAACGGTCCTTCGCGTCTGGACCGGGCGCAGGGTCGCAAAGCCCTACATGTTCGGCCACGGGATCGCCTTCAAGACCGTCAAGTGGCCGCCTTTCTGGTACGGCACGCTGGGGTTGCTCGACACGATCGGTCGCTACCCGGAGCTGTGGCGCCCGGACGATCCTGCGGTCGAGGCGGCCGACCGCCGCGCCGTCGCCGAGCTGATCGCCTGTCTCGTCGCTTACAACCTGGATTCGGACGGCCGACTCACACCCCGATCGTGCTATCGCGGCTTCGAGCAATTCTCGTTCGGGCAGAAGAGACGGCCGTCGCCGTTTGCCACCGCTCGCGTCCTGGCGGTGCTTCGGCCGTTCGAGGGCGTGAACGCGGAGGCCGACGCGGTCGACGTGACAGCTCTCGCCAGCTCCAAAGGCGGAGGTGGCCTGGCGATCGGCCCGCGGGCCCCGCACTGAGCGACGGACCGAGCCTACGCTGCCGAGCCGGCCCGCAACCGCTCCAACACGAACTCGGGCTCGAGGCTCGCCAGCAGCCAGCCGGCACGCGGGCCGTTGGTCCGGCCCAGGAAGGCCGCGTACAGGGCCCCGAAGGCCCGGCCGGGAGCGAGGCTCGCATCGGCGGCGACGCGGAAGATCAGACCCTGCCACGCGTCCCCCGAACCGGGCTTCTCCGTCTCGGCGGCCGACGCCAGGGCCGCCAGATAGGCCCTCTGGCCCGCGTCGAGTCCGGCGGCCTCGGCCGGTAGAGCGTCGCGGCGAACGACCAATCTCGCCCGCTCGGGCGCGTAGGACTCCAGCCAGGCGCGGGCAGCGGCCGTCCTTTCATCCAGAATCGCCGTCTCCAGCTCCGTCAGCGGCGCACCCTTCTCGGCCGCCATCCGCTGCGGAATGTCGACGCCCGGTATCTGGAGCAGCAGGGCGAGGTGGGCGAAGGCGGGCCGGAATGCCGCCGCGGCGCCGGCGACGTCCGGCGACGGCCCCAGCAGTGAGTAGGCGAAGAGTCGCTCGTGGTCGGCCGGTAGCTCGCCCTTGACCTCGCGGCCGGCGGTGGCGGCGGCGATCCTGTCGAACTCGTCGAACAGGCGCGGGATCGTGTCGCCTTCAGGGTCGAAATCGATGACTTGATTGGGACGGGGCCGCAAGAAGAGGAACCGCAGCTGCTCCGGCGGCATGACCTCGGCGATAGTGTGAGCGGCCGCTCCCTTGCCCTTGGAAGTCGACATCTTCTTGCCGCCGACGTTGAGGAACTCGTAGGTGACGTTTCGCGGCGGCTCCACCTCGAAGACCTCGCGGCTGATGGCATCGGAACGGTCTCGGGAACCGCCGGCCGTCGCCAGGTCCTTGCCACAGCCCTCTACCGTCACCCCCAACAGGCCCCATTTGGCGGCCCACTCGAGGTTCCACGGCAGCTTGGCCCGGCTGCCGAACGGCGACACTCGACCTTCGTGGCCGCAACCCCGGGCCCATGCCACCATGTCCGGCTTGCATTCGTAGCCGACCGTCTCACCGTCCCAGTCGGTGGCGTACGTGGTCCCGATCTTGCCGCAGACCTCGCAGATGACCTGGATCGGCAGCCAGCTGCTGGCGCGCTCGACGTGGCTGACTCGTTGGTAGATGGACCTGACCCGATCCGCCCGGTCCAGCGCGAGCTTCATGTACGGGTCCATGCGGCCGGCGGCATAGAGCTCGGAGACCCAGTAGAACTCGGGCTTGATTCCCAGCGGTTCGAAGGTGCGGAAGAAGATCTCCCCCACGAAATGGCGAGCGTAATTGGACGCGCTGCTTCCGGCCGGAGCGGGCACGCGGCAGAGCGGTGCCCCCATGTACCGCTCGACCGCATCGGGAGTCAGCTTGGCCTGTGAATCCATCGCGTCCATGTCGTCGACGCCGTAGAGGAACGACGACGGCAGACCGGCGCCAACCAGCGCCCGATGGATCGCGTCGTGGAGCACGACGCCGCGCAGGGAACCGACGTGGACCGTACCCGAGGGCGACTTGGAGTCGTTGACGACCTGCGGCCCCGAGAGGGAGGCAGCCAGCTCGTCGGCCCAGTACACGGCGGCCTGCTAGCTGATCTCGAGGATCTTGTAGGAGAAGTCACCCGCGGGAACGTGGACCACGACCGAGTCGCCCTTGCGCTTGCCGAGCAAGGCTCGACCGACTGGCGATTCGTTGGAGATCCTGCCCTCGCCCGGACTTGCCTCGGTCGAACCGACGATCGTGAAGACTTCCTTGCCGTCGCTGCCGTCGACCTTCACGGTCGACCCGATCTGAACGTGGTCGGTCCCGTGATTGCCCTCGATGATCGTGGCGTTCTTGATCAGCGCCTCGAGGCGCTGGATCTGACCCTCCACGAAGGCCTGCTCGTTCTTGGCGTCTTCGTACTCGGCGTTCTCGGCGAGATCGCCGTGCTCTTTAGCATCGTGGATGCGCTGCGCGATCTCTTGACGGCGGACGTTGACCAGCTCTTCGAGCTCGGCTCGAAGCTTGGTCAGGCCCTCTTCCGAGACGTACTGGGTCTTGTTGTTCACCTGCGGGAGGCCCCCGTTCTCGTCCGTCCGGCATTCGGCCGGCGCAGCTCCGGCGCCTCGCGGCCCGGGATAAGGAAAAGAACTTCAGGAGACATCGACAGATGTCCTGAAGTTCGACCGGCGCGTATCCTATCCGCCCCCTCCCCGCGTGTCAAAGAATTCGCTCGCGGGGTCCGGGCGACGGACGGTCGAGATCCCTCACGGGGGCCGCTCTCCGCCCCGAAATCGGGCCCCAGACTGGTCATTTCTTGGGATCCGCCGGGTCATTCGGCATGCCGACACCACAATTACCTATGTTTGGATGAGGACCTAGGTCCCATAGAGGAGGGACCAATGTGGCCTGTGACCCTGAGAATTCGCCGATCATCATTCGGGTCAACAAAGCAAGTCCACCGGCCCCGCCTTCCGGATCCTCCCTCCTCCTCCCCGGAAGCCGGGGCCGGTCCGCGTCCGGGCTCCGGTCGCGGCAATGAGGGCCGACCCGCCGGGCTGGCCCCGACCGGCCTACCGACCGAGTGAGGCCAGCCTCGCCCGAACCCGCTGCATCGCGGCGCGGTCGGCAAACGCGACGAAGACCGTGTCGTCCCCGGCGATGCTACCGACGACCTCCGACCAGCGCGTCCGATCCAAGGCGGCCGCGATGGCGTGGGCCGAGCCCGGCAGAGCCTTGACGATGAGCATCAGGCCCGACTCGCGAACCTCGACCGGAAGGTCGTGGAGCAGCGCCCGCAGGCGTTCCTCACCGGTGCTCTCCGCCTCGGTGACCCGTGCCGGCACGACGTAGGCCTGGACTCCGTCGCGGCTGGCCTTGATGAGCCCGAGCTCGGCTACGTCGCGGCTGATCGTCGCCTGAGTCGCCCGAAAGCCACGCTCGCGAAGGGCGGCCGCAAGCTCCTGCTGGGTGCGAACGTGGCGCTGGCCGAGCAGATCGCGGATCTCGCGTTGTCGGAGCTGCTTGATGACCTCCATCGGGGCGGCGGGCCTTTCTCAGGCGCCGTGCGGCGAAAGCAGCACGACAAAGACGACGACCGCCGCGACCACGCGATAGATGACGAAGATGGTCACCGGCTGGCGCTTCAGGAACTCGAGCATGAAGCGGATGGCCAGCAGACCTGAGATCGCCGCGGCAATGAAGCCGATCAGCATCAGCTGGGCACTCGGGTTCGGGGCCGTGGCATCGTGAGTGAAGAGCTTGCGGGCCTCCCAGATCCCGGCTCCGGCAACGACCGGCATCGCCATCAGGAAGCTGAAGCGGGCGGCCGCCTCGCGAGTAAGGCCCAGGAAGAGGCCGGCGGAGATGCTGATGCCCGAGCGGCTGATGCCCGGAACCAGGGCCAGGACCTGGGCGACGCCGATGCCGAAGGCGCCCCCAAAGGTCAGAGAGCCCATCTCGCGCAGCTTCGAGCCCCAGCGGTCGGCGAGCCACAGGATCGCGGCCCCGACGCACAGCATCAGCGCCACCCGGGCCGGCTCACGTATGGCGTCCTCGATCGGACCCGTCAGGAGGGGCCCCACGATCACGGCCGGAATGGTCGCCACGACGATCAGCCAGGCCATCTTCCGGTCGGGATCGCCGCCCACCGACCGATCCCGGATGGAGGCAAGGCCCGCCGGGATGAGCCGGAGCCAATCGCGCCAGAAGAAGACCAGCAGCGCCAGCAGCGTGCCCATGTGGAGCGTGACGCTGAATTCCAATGAGTCGATGAATGGGTCCTTCCAGCCGAACAGCCACGGCACCAGGATCAGATGACCCGAGCTCGAGATCGGCAGGAATTCCGTTAGGCCCTGAACGAGCCCCATGATCAGCGCCTGGATGGACAGGTCCACGCGATCTCCTCAGTTCAGGTCTTGTGCCGAGCTTGGATGTAGCGCGAGCCGGCGGTCAAGCGACCGCCGGCTCGACGCTTCAGAGAGGGACTAGCGGATGAAGAGCGGGGCCATGACCAGGGTGATCGTAGCCAGCAGCTTCACGAGAACATGAAGCGACGGGCCGGCGGTGTCCTTGAAGGGATCGCCTACCGTGTCGCCGACGACTGCGGCGGCGTGAGCAGGCGTCTTCTTGCCGAGAACATTGCCATCGTCATCGAGAAGATGGCCGGACTCGATGTACTTCTTGGCGTTGTCCCAGGCGCCGCCGCCGTTGTTGAGAACGGTGGCGAGGAGAACGCCGGCGATGGTGCCGACCATCAGCAGACCGGCCACGGCCTCGTAGCCGAGCAGTACGCCGACGATGATCGGGGTCGCTACGGCGACGATGCCGGGCAGCATCATCTCGCGCAGCGCGGCGCGGGTCGTGATGTCGACGACGCGGGCGTAGTCGGGCCGGCCCGTGTAATCCATGATCCCGGGAATCTCTCGGAACTGGCGTCGAACCTCGACGATGATCGCCTGCGCGGTCGTGCCGACTGCCCGGATGGCCAGGGAGCTGAAGAAGTAGACCAGCATCGCGGCAATCAAGGCGGCCACGAAGACGTCTACGTTGGCCAGGTTGACCGAGGTCATGAGGCCCTGCTGGACGGTTCGGGTGCCGGCATCGATCTGGCGCTGAAGGATGAGGTTGACCTTGTCGATGTAGGCGCTGAAGAGGAGGAAGGCGGCCAGTGAGGCGGACGCGATGGCGTAACCCTTGGTCAGCGCCTTGGTGGTGTTGCCAACCGCGTCGAGGCGGTCGGTGATCTCGCGAGCGCCCTGCTCGGCGCGGCTGAACTCGGCGATTCCGCCGGCGTTGTCGGTGATCGGGCCGAAGGTGTCCATTGCCAGGACGTAGGCCGTGGTCATCAGCATGCCCATGGTCGCGACGGCGGTTCCGAAGATGCCGCCGATGTTCTTGCCGTTGGCGTCGACGAGGCCGGCCTGCGAGCCGAGCCAGTTGCTGGCGATGAGGGCGACGCCGATGGTGATTGCCGTCACGGCCGTCGTCTCGAAACCGACCGCTATGCCGGAGATGATGTTGGTGGCCGGGCCGGTCTTGGACGCCTCGGCGATCTCGCGAACCGGGCGGAACCCGCCGGCGGTGTAGTACTGGGTGATGTAGACGAAGGCGATGCTCGTGGCCAGGCCAACGACGCCGCAGCCGAAGAAGAAGACCCAGGTCGGAATGCCGTTGGGGCCGGTCTGCGTGCCGGTGTTCATCATCGAATAGGTGACGAAGGCAAGGGCAGCGGCGCTGAGTATCGTGGTGACCCAGTAACCACGATTGAGGATGTTCATCGGGTTCTCGGTCTCCTTGCCGCGGATGAAGAACATCGCGACGATCGTGGAGACGAGACCGAAGGCTCGGACGACGAGCGGGAAGAAGATCCAGGCCGTCGGGTTCGGCCAGTGGGCATTCACCGCCAGCGTGTAGACGGCGACGCCGAGGATCATGGCGCCGATGTTCTCGGCGGCGGTCGACTCGAAGAGGTCGGCGCCGCGGCCGGCGCAGTCGCCGACGTTGTCACCGACGAGGTCCGCGATGACTCCCGCGTTGCGCGGATCGTCCTCGGGGATGCCGGCCTCGACCTTGCCGACGAGATCGGAGCCCACGTCCGCGGCCTTGGTGTAGATCCCGCCGCCGAGCTGGGCGAAGAGGGCGACGAAGCTGGCACCGAAGCCGTAACCGACGATCAGGAACGGCGCATCGTGGGTGTCCTGACCGCCGGCCAGACCGCCGTTGATGGCGAAGATGCTCCAAACGCCCAGCAACGAGAGGGAGACGACGAGGAAGCCTGAGACCGCGCCACCGCGCATGGCCACCTGGACGGCCTCGACGAGGCTGCGACGGGCCGCAGAGGCGACCCGGACATTGGCCTTGACGCTGACGAGCATGCCGATGATGCCGCAGGCCATCGAGAAGGCTGCGCCCAGCAGGAACGCCCCGCCGGTGCGGAAGCCGAGGGCAGCTCCGTAGGTCCCGGTGTCGGCCACGTTCGCCGTCTCGACGAGCGCGATGACGGCGAAGATGACGACCGCGCCGACCACGGCGAGAACGGCGATCGTCGAGTACTGGCGCTTGATGAACGCGACCGCGCCCTCGTTGATCGTCGCTGAGACGTCCATCATCTCTTTCGTCCCGGTGTCGCGGGACAGGACGTCGCGGGCAAGGTAGATCGCGAATCCAACGGCGAGCAGACCCGCGATCGGAATGAACGCCTGGAGCAGACTTGGGTCCATGGGGGGCTAGCGGCTCCTTCTCTTGACGACACGGGGAGAGCGCGGCGGGACGGCGCACTTCCAGGGCTGGGCCCGATTTCGGTGATCATGAATTCCAGGGCCGGGCGGAGTGTATCAACGGCCCAAAGGAGGGGTCAAACTGCGGAAAGTCCCTCGATTATGCAATGTGGGCCCCCGAACCGAGGATTTTGGTCCCGGCGGCCCGGTCCGTTCGGCCCGCGCGTCGGCCAGGTTGCGCCGGCGAGGCAGAGACGCCCTCGGGCAGGGCAGCGACGTGCTCGACCGGCGATCAGGGCAACCAGCGCGGGTAGGCCCCATCCGTCGACAGGCTCGTCAACCCCGTGCCGTCAGTCTTCACGATCCAGATGCCGGCCGAGACACCGGGCGACTGCGATCCGATACGCCCGAAGACCAGGGTCGACCCGTCCGGTGAGAACGACGGCGACGCCTCGCTGTAGGCCGGATCGTCGACGACGAACGTCGCGGAGCCTCCGGCGATCGCGGAGAACGCGATGTGGTACGAGCCGTCGATGGACTTCACGACGAGGGCCAGGGCCTGACCGGCTGTCGCGATATCGCTGGCGGCCACACCGACCCTCGTCGCGGGGCCAGCCGGCGGAACCCGGTAGTACGACCACGTCACGCCCTTGTCGGCCGAGGCGGCGAGGAAGAAGGCGCCGTCGGACTGGACCCAGACCGGGCGCGAGTTCCCCTGCAGGCCGAGGATTGTCGGCGGGTTTACGCCCGTCAAATCGATCAGCTCCGCGGCGTTATCCGATCCTCGGATCAGCAGCATCGTCGTCCCATCGGCGGTGAATGCCGCCCGTGGCGCCCATGACGGCATCCCCGGCTGCCCGATCAACCCGTCGCCGACGATGGTGACGCTGCCCAGACCTGGCGCCCCATCCGGCGCGATCTGCGTGATGTCTCCGCCGCTGACGAGCGGGTAGCGCCAGTAGCCCTTGTCAGCGCCGGTGCTGTCGCGCCGGCCGACGATCAGCCCCGTGCCGTCCGGGGTGATCATCGGCGCGTATTCGAGGTTGCCGCCGCCGGTCAGCGTCGTCAGGTTGTCGCCGCTGACCGACATCTTCTTGACCACGCCGCCGGCGGCGTAGGCGATGGTCGTGCCGTCGCCGCTGATGTCGTAGCCGCTCACGGGCACGAGTTCCGACGTGACTTCGCGCTGGTTCGAGCCGTCGGGGTTCATCAACCAGACGTTGCCCACGCCGCTTCGACCCGAGATGAAGGCGATCTGATTGAGCGCGTTGGCCGGAGCCTCGCCGGTGGTGAACGACCAGGTCTGTGTCGACGCCACCTGGCCATCCGTCCGCTTCACGGTCGAAGCCATCGTGACCGTGTAGGTGGTGTGGGGCGACAGGGCGTTGTTCGGGGTGAAGACGAGGACGTTTGCGCCGGAGGTGGTGGGTGTCGCCGTGGCGGCACTCGGCGGCGTCCGGTCGTCCGGCAACGAGATCACCGTGGTCGAGCCTGACACGGGCGGTGTGACGCTGATGGCGCCGTCGATCGACGATGGGTCTATCGGCGCATCGAATGTCACCGCGATCTGGCTGTGGATGCTCACTCCGGCCACGTTCGGGGCGGGAACCAGTGAGGTGGTGCGCAGACCGATCCCGACGGTCTTGAAGCTGGTGACGAATGCGGGCAGCTTGGAGCCGTCCGTATCGACCGCCGGGTCACCGATCTTCACCGTGTAGGTGGTGCCGTAGGCCATCGGCCTGGTCGGGGCCAGGGTGAGCACGGGACCGTTCCACGAAGCCTGGTAGGTGATGTCCGGCTGGAGCGTTATCCCCGCCAGCACCTTCGGCGTGTCCATCTGCCGGTCGAAAGTAATCTGGATCGTCGAATCGACCGCAACGGAAGCCGCACCCGTCGCGGGCACGGTGGCAATGACGGTCGGCGGACCCACGGTCGTGAAGTCCATGTCGTTGGTGCCGCTTTGCGAGTTGCCGTCCAGGTCCTGAACTCCGGCGGCCATATGAATGTGGAACGTCGTCGACAGGAGCAGCTTGGCTGAAGGCGTGAAGATCAGCTTGAGGCCCTGCCAGTGGAACGTGCCCGCGACCGCCGGGTTGCCCGGTGCCTTCTGGGTCATCGCGAACGCTCTCTCGGCAGTGGCGTGTACTACGTTTTCGCTGAAGTCGACGTCGATCGACGTCAGCGTCATAGCCAGACCGCCGGAGGCCGGGCTGCTGATGTGGATCGTGTATGTCGGCGGGATCCGGTCGACCATCACGGCGTTGTATAGAACCCCGGCGAGGACGACCACGGCCAGGAGCGCGGAGAGTAGCCGAATGAAGCGGCCGCTCTTGAGCCAGCCGAGTCGCTTGGGGAGTTCCACGGGGCAGGACGATAGCACAGCCCCTATACTCGCGAACTTGTGAACCGCAGAACGTTCGGCTGCCTGCTCGAACTGCTCGAAACATTCCTGCTGGTCCTCGTCATCTTTCTGGTGGTCCAGCAGTTTGTCGCCCAGCCGTACCAGGTAGAGCAGACCTCCATGGAGAACACGCTGCTACCCGGTCAGTTCCTTCTCGTGGACAAGCTCACCCCTCGGTTCGACGCCTTCCATCGCAGCGACATCGTCGTCTTCAACCCGCCCTCGGGTTGGGCCGGGGATCCCACCGGGACCCCCTACGTCAAGCGCGTCGTCGGCGTCGGTGGCGACCTGGTGGACATCCACGGCGGCCACGTGTTCATCAATGGGAACCAGCTGACGGAGACGTACCTGCCTCCGGCCGAGGACACCTCCATGCCGGGCGGCGAGGGCAAGACGTGGAAACTCGGACCGAATCAGCTCTTCGTTCTGGGCGACAACCGGACCGGCTCTGTGGACTCGCGCGACTTCGGCCCGGTCGGCCAGTCCTCCGTGATAGGTCGAGCCTGGCTGCGCTACTGGCCCATCGGCCAGTTCGGGCTGGTGGGCAAGCAGCAGTCCCCCGCCAGCGTTACCCCGGCGCCCTCGAAGACTCCATGACCGGTCCGAGCAGACCTCGGCTCACTGCGATTGGCGCCGCATGATCCAGCTCGCCGTTATTGCGGGCCTGACGGCCGCACTCGGTGGCATTGTCGCCCTCAGCGCTCGCGATGCGCGTCTCGTCGTCGTGGGGCTGATCGTGGCCCTGGTCGCGTCGCCGATTGCCGCCACGCCGGCCCCAACGGGCCTGACGGTGGCCTTCCGAATAGTTGGCGCGGCCCTGGCCGGGTACCTCCTCTGGGTGGCTGCGCGGAGCCAGGGAATCCAGAGCGAGGGATCCGCGGTCGGCATTCTGACGCAAGTGGTAGTCGCGGCGTCCGCCTTCGTCGTCGGCTGGATCGTCGTCCCGGTGAAGCCGCTTGCCGGCCCGGTCGCGGCCCAGGCCGCCGGCCTGGCACTCGTGGCGCTCGCCGTCGCCCCAGCGGCCGGCCGGGACGTATTCCGCGTCGGGACGGCCCTGGCTCTGATGACGGTGGGCGTATCCCTCCTGCTCCAGGCTTGGGTGGGACCGGCCTCGGGGCTCGAACAGATCGTGCTGACCGCCCTCATGGTTGGCCTGATCGGAGCCACCAGCCTCCTGATCTCGCCGTTCGTGCCGCAGCCGGATAGCGCGGCGGCACGGGCCGAGGCCCCGGCTGCCGCCGCCATCGCCGCCGAGATCGCCGAGCCGGCTCCCGGGCCGTCCAAACCTCGGCGGGCGCCGAAGCGGTCGCCGGGATCTCCCGTGGTCGAGCCAGAACCACCGACGGCCCAGGCGAGGAAAGTGGCTTCCCCGCGAGCACTGCGTCAGGCCGCGCCGCGAGGGTCTTCCGGCGGCGATACTGCCGCCGAAGAGCCGGCCGGACCTGCTCAAACCCCGGAGATCCCCGTTGAGAGCACGGTTCGCCGACTGCGACCTCGCGAGCCGCGGCGATGAGCCTGCTCGCGTTCCTGGCGGTCTGCGGAGTCGGGGCGATGGCATGTCTGCTCGCGCGCCCGTTTGCCCGGATCGGCAGGCTGGCCGGCCTCGCGGGCCTGCTCGCGGCTTTCGTTGCGGCGCTCTTCATCGGGCCGACCACACATCTCGCCGTCGGTGACGTGATCCTCTCGGGGACCGCCTACGCCGGCCTCTTCCTGGCTTGTGCCGCCGGCTCGGGCCTGGTCCTGTGTGTCGTGGCCCTGGCGTCGGGCTGGTCCGACGAGCTCGCCCCGGCGGCCCTCGCATCGTTCGCCGGGCTGGCGGTGGCATTCACGGCCGCGGAGCCCGGGGTCGCGCTTTCCGCCGCTGCCGCGGCCACGACCGCAGGCGCGCTGGTCTTCGTCGGGGTCAACCCTCAGCGTCCCGAGAATGACGGGCGGCTGGCCGAAATGAGGATCATCGGCCTCCTGGCGATGGCCCTTCTTCTGGCGGCGGTCGCGCTGTTGCGTCCGGTCTGGAACGGCGCTAGCGACACCTCGGTCTTCGTGCTGGCGTTCCTCGGAATCGCACTCGCCCTGGCCATTCGGAGCGGCACCGTCCCGTTCCACATTCCGGCGGCTCGACTTGGCCGAAGGGCGACTGCCATGGCCCCGGCTTTGCTGCTCGTCTGGCTCCCGGCGGGGCTTGGCATCGTCGTGCTGAGTTGGAGCGCCACCATCTTCACGATCCAGAGCGACTGGCTCAGCACCGGTCTCGCCATCCTCCAAACCGCCGCCGTGGTGACGATCTTGCTGGGTGGGCTCGCCGCTCTCGTCCATGGCGGGCTCGATGAGATCGTCGCCTATTCGATCGTTTCGGATGCCGGATTCCTCCTGCTCGCACTCGCTGCTCGAACCGACGGCGCGGCGAGTCCGGCCCGGCTGTGGCTGCTCGCCTTCGTCGTCGCGAAGACCGGCTTCGTCGCCTGGTCGGCCGCGGTCGGGCGCGCCTACGGCACCACGGATATCCACCGCCTGAAGGGCTGGCTGCGCCGGACTCCGATGCTTGGGCTGGCGCTGGTAGCGATAGCCGTCGCAACCCTGGGTTGGCCGGGTACGGCGGTCTATCAGGCGCGGTCAACCCTGGTTCAGCTGGCTCTCCCCACCCAGATTCAGTGGTTGTTCGTCGTGGCCCTCGGGCTATCGGTCGCGTACTACGGCCGATTGCTCGTCGTTGGTCTCCTCTCGCCGGCAGAGGAGGTCCGCGGGGCGCGGAGCGAATTGCCGCGCTGGTCGGCGGAACCGCCTGCGAAGGCCCCGGCTCCCGGCGAAGAGGGCATCGAAACGGGCTTCGATACGGGCGGCGGCGTCACAGCGAAGCCGAAGCGCCGAGGCGCCCGGGCGGCCGCCGCAGCCTCCGCCTCTGTTACCCAGCTGGAGCTGGCGGCTGTCACCGCCCCGCCCACGGTCGACGCCTCTCCCCCGCCCGGGCACGGGCCGAGCCTCGGCCGGAGACTGGCGGGCATCTGGCGGCTGAATTGCACTGTCGAGGTCAGCCTGGTCGTCCTGGGCGGGATGGTCCTGGCCCTGGCTCTGGCGTTTGGCGGGTTGGGCGCCAGCGCGGCATCGCGATCCGGGATCCCGCTGGACACGACCGCGCACGCCACCCCCGCCCCGACTCTCCCGCCTACGCCGGCACCCACCCCGACACCCGTCGCGACATTGGCCCCAAGCCCCACGATCGTGCCATCGGGCTCGGCCGGCGCGAGCGGATCCCCCGGCGCGTCGGTTACGCCCTCTTCTTGAGAACCGCGAACCGCGGGGCCGTCAAGACTGCGGACCCGTGACCCAGCGGTCGATCTCACGCTCGTAGGACAGCAGTTCGTCGGGTCGGAACCAGATCGCCAGTTCGGTGGCTGCGCTGTCCGGTCCGTCGGAGGCATGGACCAGGTTCTGCCCCATCTCAACGGCGAGGTCGCCGCGGACGGTGCCGGGGGCAGCCTCGGTGGGCCTCGTGGCTCCGTTCATCGTCCGAACGAAAGCGATGGCGTCCGGACCCTCGAGAGCCAATGCCACGAGCGGGCCTGACGTAATGAATGTCACGAGCCCCTCGAAGAAAGGCTTGCCGCTGTGGACGGCATAGTGACGCTCCGCCAGCTCGCGATCGACGTGGACCAGCTTGAGCCCGACGATCTTGAGGCCGCGCTCTTCGTATCGCGCGATGATCCGGCCGGCCAGCAGCCGCTGGACGCCGTCGGGCTTCACCAGAACGAGGGTTCGCTCGATCACTGCACATGTACCCCTGCGGACGATTGATGCGATGGGGAGTGTAGCGGGTCGCCGACCGACACTCCGCCGCAGACGCGCCTCGACCGGTGCGGCCCCTTCAGTCCCAGCGGATCGGCGAGGGCTCGACCGGTTCGGCGGCAGGCGAGGGCTCGGCGGCGGCATCCGGCTCGGCGGCGGCATCCGGTTCATCGGCAGGCGAGGGCTCGGCGGCGGCATCCGGCTCATCGGCGCCGGCATCCGGTTCATCGGCAGGCGAGGGCTCGGCGGCGGCATCCGGCTCATCGGCGCCGGCATCCGGCTCATCGGCGGGCGAGGGCTCGGGCGCTACGGCGAGAGAGTCGATTGGCTGGCCCGCGACCTCACTTCGCAGCGGCTTCGAGGCGCCCAGGGCGTTCGCGACCGATAGGTAGGCTCGGGCGGCGTCCTGGTCGAGGCCGAGCGCCCTGAAGGCGTCTCCGCGCACGAGTTGCATCCCCAGGTCCTGGCGATCGCCGATGGCGTCGAGGACCGCGCGGGCGGAGCCGGGTTCAGTTCTGATGGCGACGCCGAAGTGGAGAGCGGCCATCATCGGATCGTTCGCGTCGAGGTACGCGCGCCCGGCCGCTATCGCGACATCGGCCTGGTCCGCCTGGGACGTCGATTCGGCGGGCTCGACCGGCGGGGCTGTGAGCTCGGTCGCGGTGGCACCGGGCTCGACCGGCGGGGCATCGGGCTCGGTCGTCGTGGCGGAAACGACTTCCCTCCCCCGGCTCGGCGGGGGCCAGGCCGCTAGGCGCCGAATGCCCGCGAAGATGAGATCGAGCTCGGCCGGATGGCGTTTCAGCGCATCCTGGGCGTGGAGCTGAGCTTCATCGGGGCGGCTCGAGAGCGCAGCTGCCTCGGCGGCGATCACGAACGCGAGCGCCTCGTCTCCGCCTTCATCGCGATAGGAAAGCGCGGCCTCGCCCGCGCCGTGCAGATCGCCGGTGCGCCATCGGACTTCGGCGAGGTCGAGGAGCGCCCCCCTGTCGAGCTGGCCGCGGCCGGCGAGTGTTTCGAGCTCGGCGCGCGCCATCGCCAGCGACCCTGTCTTGAGATGGATTCGTGCCAGCCTGATCTGAAGGGTCGGATCGTCGATCGCCACGGCCTCCGCGGGTTCGGCCTCCGCGGGCTCGGCTTCGTGAGATTGGAGGCCCTCGGCAACGTCCTGTAACGACTCCTCGGCCGTTGTGACCTCAACCGAGTCCGTCGCCTCAATGCCCTCGTACTTCTGGCCCGAGTCGACTTCATCTGCCAGGAGTTCGCTCGAGATGTCCACGAGAACGTCGGGGGGTTCATCCAGCCCCACCAGCGGCAGCTGCCCTGCCGGGCCGTCGTCGGGTGCCGGGCCATCGTCGGGGGCCGGCCCTACGCTAGCCTGGTCTGCGCGGGAGGCGGAGTCCTCCGCCGGGTCCGCCGGGTCGATCGCCGGGCTTCGCCGCGGCTTTCGGCCGCCTCTCACGCCGGGCCACCAGGCAATCGCAGAAGCGATTCGAGCCGGCGCCCGCGCCGGGCCGGCGCCACGACAGCGAGCCTCAGCCCATCGTCCCGTACCAGTCGCTGTGCGAGGGCGTTTATGCCCTCGCTGGTGACTGCGTTCAGCTCTGCCAGCGCCTCGTCGAGAGTCAGGACCTTCTCGTGCAGGGCCTCCTGACCGCCCAACCACGACGCGAGGTGACGCGTCTCCTCCATGCGCAGCTCGAGCCTGCCGGCGAGATATCGCTTCGAGAGGGCCAGCTCCGCGGCCGGCACGACCTCGTCGCGCAGGCGTGCCATCTCCTCGAGGATCGCCGCGACCGCCGGAGCGATCCGGTCGGGATCGACCCCGGCCGAGACAATGAACGCGCCCGCATCGGCGTAGTCCACGATGTAGGAGCTGACGTCGTAGGCGAGGCCCTTCTCCTCGCGAACCGACTGGAAGAGGCGGCTGCTCATACCGTCGCCGAGGATGGCGTTGAGGACTTCGAGCGTCCAGGCCTCAGGGTCGTCTCGGCGCAAGCCGGGCAAGCCCAGGCACAGCTGAGCCTGCGTGGTGTCGCGGCGGACCGCCATCACCCGCTCTCCGGCGGGAAGCGCGGGAGCCGGCTCAAAGCTCGAATGGTTCGACGAGCCGGTGCCGAACGCCTTCTCGACGAGCGCCACCACTTCGGCATGCGAGATGTCGCCCGCGGCCGAGACGACCACGTTGCCGGGCCGATAGGCCGCCGACCAGAAAGCCCGCAGATTCTCCTGAGGCAAGGCTGCGGACGCTCTCCTCGCTGCCGGCGATCTCGCGTCCAAGCGCGCGTGTCGCCGAACATCGCCAGATCGAACAGCGTGTGGACGTGCTCGCCCGGGTCGTCCAGGTACGAGCGGATCTCCTCGACGATGACGGCGCGCTCCGACTCGATCTCACCGGACCGCAAGATCGGGCGAACGATCAGCTCGCCCAGCACGTCCATGCCGCGTTCGGACTCGCGCAGCGGGACGCGCACCCAGTACACCGTGGACTCGCGGTCGGTGGCGGCGTTGAAGCTGCCGCCCGACGCCCTCGATCGCCTCCGACACGGCCCGGGTCGTCGGGTATGCGGCGGTCCCTTTGAACGTGATGTGCTCCATGAAGTGCGCCGCGCCGGCCTCGTCGGCGGATTCGAGACGCGAGCCGGCCAGTACGTAGGCGGCGATGGACACGGAGCGAGCGCCAGGGAGGCGCGAGGTGATGACGCGCGGCCCGTCGGGCAGCGCTGTGCGTTCGTACATCGGACGAATGCTAGCGGAAAGGGAGACCACCAGAGACGGACCGCATCGGCCGCTCGCAGAATCGAAAGCGGCCGGCTCCCGTGCGGGCGCCGGCCGCTTCTCGAACCGAGCCGAGGCTACTTGATGAAGGTCTGGATCCAATCCTTGGCGAAGTAGACGAGGAAGGCGATCGTCACGCCGTACATGAGCCAGTGGACCTGGGCCCACTTGCCCTTGAGCAGCTTGATGAGGACCCACGAGACGAAGCCGGCGCCGATGCCCACGGTGATGTCGTAGGTCAGCGGCATCAGGATGATCGTCAGGAGGGCCGGCAGGCCGTCTTCGACATCGGCGACATTCACGTCCTTGATCAGGGTGAACATGAGGTAGCCCACGAGGACCAGGGCCGGGGCGGTGGCCTGCGAAGGCACGATACCGGCGAGCGGCGACAGGAAGATGGCCAGCAGGAAGAGGACGCCGGTGACGATCGAGGCGAACCCGGTCTTGCCGCCTTCGGCGACGCCGGCGGCGGACTCGATGTAGGTGGTGTTGGAGCTGATGCCGCGGCTCCGCCGGCGACGGCGGCCAGGGAGTCGATGATCAGGACCCGCCCGATGCCCGGCACCATGCCGTCTTCAGTGGTCAGACCGGCTTCTTCGGCGACGCCGGTGACGGTGCCCATCGTGTCGAAGAAGTCGCTCAGCATGATCGCGAAGATCGTGAGCACGGCGGTGATAAGCCCGAGCTTGCTGAAGGCGTTGCCCAGGTCGAAGTTGCCCAGGGTGGAGAACGATGGGGTGACGGTCAAGGTGTCCGGAACCTTGGTGACTCCGGCGATCAAGGCCACGATCGTGGTCACGAAGATGCTGATGATCAGGGCGGCGCGGATCTTGAGGACGTACAGGGAGACCGTGATCAGGAGGCCGAGCAGGAAGACGAACTGGCCGGTCTGGGTCGGGAAGGCCAGGCCGACGATCGGCGAGCCGCCCTGCGGGGTGACGATGAGCCCGCCGTTGACGAAGCCGATGAAGAGGATGAAGAGGCCGATGCCGACGCCGATCGACCTTTTGAGCGCGAGCGGCACGGCAGCCATGATCGCTTCCCGGAGCCCGACCACGACCAGGATCGTGATGGCAACGCCCTCGATGACGATGACGCCCATCGCCCCGGCCGGTGTCAGGCCCTTCCCGGCGACGAGCGTGAATGCCACGATGGCGTTGATGCCGAGGCCCGCGGCCAGGGCGAGCGGGTAGTTTCCTACGACGCCCATGGCGATCGTCATGATGCCGGCGACCAGCGCGGTCGCGGCGGCGTAGGCGGCCAGCTGATCGGGCTTGAGCCCAAAGCCGGCGCCCAGGATGCTCGGGTTAACGAAGATGATGTAGGCCATGACCATGAACGTGGTCAAGCCGGCTCGGGATTCGGTGAGGATGTTCGTGCCGCGTTCGTCAAACTTGAAGTAGCGGGCTATCGGCGCCAGAACAGCATCCAACGGTCTCTCCTCATGAAGAATCGCCTGGTCGTATCCCACCGATCGGCGACGACCCGAGCATCCCCGGGGCGGCGCCTCCTCCTGGTCGCGTCTCCACACGACCCACCGCGCCCTCGCCCGGGGTCGATCCTCGCCGCGCCCAGCGGGTCACGGTCTCGCCGTGTCCAGGTTCCCTAAAGCGAACCCTCGGTTCGCTCCTCGTCCTCGATCCGATCGGGGCCGAGCAACTCCATTTGGACGTAGCCCGATGTATCGAACTCGAGCTGACGGGGCTCGAGCGCATCTCCCACCGGTACACCCGCCGGTGCGAAATCGATCATCACGGCTTCGTCCCCCTGAACCAGGCGGTACGTGAGCAGCTGGTCGGGACGGGTCTCGAACTCGAGGTGCTCGAACGAATCCACGTTCAGGCAGATCGAGAGCGGAGTGAAGAACGTCGAGGTCTCCGGCTCATTCGCCACGATCCTCTCTACCCAGCCCAGCCCATGCTGAACCAGCTCGTGGCCCCGGTAATACCGGTAAGCCACGGTCTGCTTCTCGAGGGGTCGGAGGACGTTGAGCAGGTCGGTCCGGCTTGAGACGATGCCGCGATTCACGAAGAATTTCGCAGGCGGCACGGACGACACCACTCCTTCGGGGCAGCGGGGGTGACGATTGGAGACGCCGGTGACGGACCCGTGGATCGTACCTCAGCGGAAGGTGTCGGGACAAGCGATTCAGCCATTCCCGGCCGGGCCCGGAGGCCACGCCTCTGAGCGTTATCATCGACTCATGCTGCTAGCCCTCGACATCGGAAATTCCAACATAACGCTCGGCCTCGTCCACGCCGAGGCGATCGTCGCCGCCCGCCGCGCCGCGACGAGAGCGGCGAGCACTTCCGACGAGCTCGAAGTTCTCATCGACAACCTGCTGCGTCTCGATGGCGCATCGATGGCGGACGTCACGGCCATCTCGCTGGCATCGGTCGTTCCGACTCTGACGGGCACGACCGCCGAGCTGGCCGAGCGGCGCGGCGTGCAGCTCCTGGTGGCCGGGGCCGGCAACATGCCGATGCCGATCCGCGTGCAGCGACCGACAGAGGTCGGGGCGGACCGCCTCGTCAACGGCGTCGCGGTGGCGCGGCTGTACGGCACGCCCGCCATCGTCGTGGATTTCGGCACCGCAACGACCTTCGACTGCATCTCTCGCGACGGTGCATACGTCGGCGGCGCGATAGCGCCCGGCCTCGAGCTCGGGCTGGAGGCGCTCGCCTCACGCACTGCCCGCCTGCCTCGTATCGAGCTCGAGGAACCCGCCAAGGCAATAGGCACCGACACGGTGACTGCTATGCAGTCGGGCGTCGTCCTGGGCTACCGCGCCCTGACCCTGGGCCTGCTCGAGCAGATCCGGCTCGAGCTCGGCCGTAACGAAAAGATCGATCCAGGGCACATCCAGGTGGTCATCACCGGCGGGCTCTCGGGCGCGCCGTGGGCGAGGACCCTGCCCGGCATCGACGCCGTCGACCCCGAGCTGACGCTCAAAGGCCTGGCCATCCTGTGGGCGCTGGCCAGCGGCGAGCCGGCCGTGGCCGGCGAGGAAACGGTCGGCTGGACCGGCAGCGCGGCCGGTTCGATCCACATCATCTCGGAGGACACGAGATGACTGAGTCGACGGGACGCCTCCGCGACCGCCGGGTAGCCCTCGGCATCACCGGGTCGATCGCGGCCTACAAGGCCGTCGAGCTGCTGCGCATGCTCCAGAACGAAGGCGCCGACGTCCGGGTTCTGATGACCCCCTCCGCGGTCGAGTTCATCGGCACCCTCACCCTCGAGACCCTGAGCCGCCACGCGGTCGACTCGGACGTGCTCTCGCTCGCTGGCGACGGGCGCATCGGCCATATCGCGACGGCGCACGACGTGGAGGCGATCGTCGTCGCTCCGGCTACGGCTCATTGGCTCGGGGCGATGGCCAACGGCCTGGCGAGCGACGCCGTGACCGCCGCATGCCTGGCCGCGTCGGTGCCCGTGATCGTGGCCCCGGCCATGGACGGCGGCATGTACGCCCATCCCGCCACTCAGGCCAACGTGGCTCGGCTGCGAGATTTCGGGTATCGCATCGTCGAGCCCGAGATCGGCGAGCTCGCATCCGGCCTGGTGGGTCAGGGCCGGCTGGCCGCCCTGCCGGCGATCGTCGACGCCGTTGTGGCGGCACTCAGCGGGACGGGTCCCTCACACAACGATCTGGCGGGTCTCCACGTGGTGGTCACCGCGGGCGGCACGGCCGAGCCCATCGATCCCGTGCGCTTCGTCGGCAACCGCTCGACAGGGAAGATGGGCATCGCCGTGGCCGAGAACGCCATCGATCGCGGCGCCGCCGTGACTCTGATCCTCGGCAACGTCAGCGTGGAGCCGCCGGCGCGTGCCCGCCTCGTCCGAGCCGGAACCGCCGCCGAGATGCAGGTCGCACTGAACGACCTGACGCCGCCGGAGGGACCGCGCTTCGACGTCCTCGTCATGGCGGCGGCCGTGGCCGACTTCCGGCCCCGCTCCTCGTCTGACGTCAAGCTCAGCCGATCGAACGGTCTCACTCTCGAGATGGACGCCACGCCGGACCTGCTCGCGGAGGCCGCCGAGCGCGCCCGGGCCGGGGCCGGCGCGACCGGGGGCCGTCGGCCGATCCTGGTCGGCTTCGCGGCGGAGACAGGCTCCTTCGCGGGGGTCGCAGAGAAGCTCAGACGCAAGGGCGTGGACCTGCTGGTGGCCAACGACGTGGCCGAGCCCGGTTCCGGGTTCGGCGCCGACACGAACAAGGTGACCATCTACTCGGCCGACGCGCCTCCCGAGGAGCTGCCGCTGCTGACGAAGCGCGAGGTCGCAGAGTTGCTCCTCGATCGAATCGTCGTTCGCCTGGCGGCGGCCGCAGGCGGCTCGAATGCCGGCGAGACCCGTACTCCGGATGAGAAGCCCGCGGAGGTCCGTCCATGAGCCAGGCGCCGTCACCGCAACAGGAAGCGCGGTTCACGATCACTTCGATCGGCCGTCGGTACGCCGATGGCGAACGCATCGCCATGCTCACGGCCTACGACTACCCGACGGCGCGCATCCTCGACGAGGCGGGCATTCCGATGCTGCTCGTGGGCGACTCGCTCGGCCAGGTGGTGCTCGGCTACGACAGCACGGTCCGGGTCACTATGGCCGAGATGCTGCACCACACCAAGGCGGTGGTTCGGGGCACCCGGCGGGCCCTGGTCGTGGCGGACATGCCGTTCCTCTCCTACGGCGTCACGCCCGAGGCCAGCCTGGAGAACGCCGGGCTGCTCATGAGCGAGGGCGGAGCCGGAGCGGTCAAGCTGGAGGGCGGCGAGCGGAGCGCCCGGACGATCGAGACGATCGTGCGAGCCGGGATCCCGGTCATGGGCCACATCGGCCTGACGCCGCAGTCGATACACCAGCTGGGCGGGCATCGGGTTCAGGGCAAGACGCCCCAGGCGGGTCGCCAGCTCATGGCCGACGCGCTGGCGGTGCAGCAGGCCGGGGCCTTTGCCATGGTCCTGGAGCTGGTGCCGGAAGGGCTGGCGGCGGCCATCACCGAGCGGCTGCGCGTGCCCACGATCGGCATCGGGGCGGGAGCGGGTTGTTCGGGCCAGGTCCAGGTCCTGACAGACCTCCTGGGCATGAGCGCCGACTTCACGCCCAAGCACGCGCGCCACTACGCCGAGCTGCACGCGATCATCAAGTCGGCGGCCGAAACGTACCGGGCCGACGTGGTCGCGGGCACCTTCCCCGGGCCGGCCGAGAGCACGCGAATCCCGGACACCATGCTCGAGGAGATCCTCGGCACATCCGCCCTCGATCGACCCGACATGGTCGAGGCAAGCCGCGGGATACCACTCGACCGGGATCTCTAGACAGTGCGCGAAACGGCGGCGCCGATCGTCCTCCGGACGCGGGCCGACCTGCGCGCGGCCCTCGCCGGAGCCCCCCGACCGATCGGCCTGGTGCCGACGATGGGCGCTCTACATGCCGGACACGTCTCTCTGATCACCAGGGCTCGAGCCGAGAGCGCGACCGTCCTGGTCACCATCTTCGTCAATCCGCGCCAGTTCAACGAGCCTGCCGACTTCGAACGCTACCCGCGCGACGAGACGGCCGACCTGCGCCTGGCCGGCGCCGCAGGCGCGGACCTGGTCTGGATTCCCCCGGTAGAGGAAGTCTATCCGGCGGGGTTCCAGACGAGCGTGCGCGTCGGTCCGCTGACCGAACCTCTCGAAGGAGCGGCCCGGCCGGGTCACTTCGAAGGCGTGACGACGATCGTGGCGATACTCCTAGGATTGGCCGGCGCCGAGCGCGCCTACTTCGGCCAGAAGGACGCGCAGCAGCTGCTCGTGATCCGGCGGATGGCCGGGGACCTGGGCATCGGTACCGAGATCGTGGCCTGCCCGATAGTGCGCGAGGCCGACGGGCTGGCCCTCAGTTCGCGCAACATGCTGCTCACACTCGACCAGCGGGCGGCCGCCCCGGTACTGCGTCGGGCGCTGGTGGCCGCCCGCGCTCGCTACGACTCCGGCGAAAGGGACGGCGAGACTCTCCGGGCGGCGATGCGCCAGACGCTCGCGGCGGAGCCCCTCGCCAAGCCCGAATACGTGAGCTGCGCCGACCCGGCCACGCTCAACGAGCTGACCCGGATCGAGGGGGCGGCCCTGCTCTCGATGGCCGTTCGCTTCGGCAACGTCCGTCTCATCGACAACGAGCAGCTGCCGTAGGGCACGCGCGCCACTCGTCGCGCCACTCTCCCATGGAACCGCCGCGGGCCTGACGCCGTCTGCGTGGCGACCGGCCGAGAACTCGGCCTAGATGCTCAGCGGAGGGCGGCACCGTGGCGAACAACGAAAGCGACCCAATCGATTCCAATACCGAACCCGAGATCGAAACGGATCCGCCGTCCACCAGGCACACCCCACTCCGATACCGCCTCGTGACCCGCCTCGGCGGCCGCGGCCGGCTGGCGGGGATCGTCGCCGTCCTCGCCATACTAGCGGTCGTCGGTGGAGCCTATGTGGTCGGCTCTCCGGCGAGTGCGACAACCCAGACTCTCGACTCCTCGCGATTTGGCGTTGCGCAAACCCAGCCGCTCGAGCCCGCGGCGACCGCTGCTCCGGCGATGCAGGCCCTGCCGGTCAATGGGCAGGGACTCGTCTCATCCGGCGGGGATAAGGTCGCCAACCCGGGCCTGGACCAGACGCAGTCCGGCGGCCAGAGCCAGCTCTTCGCCGCGCTTGACGCCAGCCAGATAGTCAAGACCGGTCAGATGACGCTGGAGGTCGGCGACGTCCCGGCCGCGATCAGCCAGGCGGAGACCGCAATCCAGGCCCTCGGCGGCTACGTCGACTCATCGAGCCGGTCCGGTACCGGCCCCGATGCCATGGCGACGATCACCTTCCGCCTGCCGGTCGCCAAATGGGATCAGGGGCTGGCCGCGATGCGAAAGATCGGGACCAGGGAAATCAACGAGCAGACCAGCAGCAACGACGTGACCTCTCAGGTCATCGATCTCAACGCTCGCATCGACAACCTCAAGACGACGGAGACGGCGCTCCAGGCGATCATGACCCGGACCGGATCCGTGGCCGACATCCTGGCTGTAGAAACGCAGCTCAGCGATACGCAGGGTCAGATCGAACAGCTCACGGCGCAGCGGGACAACCTCGCCAAGCAAGCGGCGATGAGCACGCTTCAGATCACGCTCCAGCTGCCCACAGCCACGGTAACGACCCAGGCGACTCAGGATTGGACCCTCGGCAGCCAGGTCGACCAGGCCGTCGCCGCGCTCCTGCGGGTCGGCCAGGGTCTGGCGACCATGGCCGTCTGGCTTCTTATCGTCGTCGTCCCTGTCGGCGTCGGCCTCCTGGTGCTGCTCGCCATCGCGATGCTGGCCCGCCGGATCTCCCGGCGCGGACGACGCAGCGCGGCTGCCGGAGCATGAACGGGCTCCCGGCGCCAACGACCGTACCGAGCCGGGCGATCCTGGCAGGCGCGACGGCCGCGGCTTTGACTACGGTCGCGGCGGTCGCCCTCGTCTTCGGGATGACTGGCTATGGGACGAACGTCGACTACTCCCGTCAGGTGCATCTCGGCTCCACGCCAGGCAACCTCGGCCCACCCGCGTCCACTCCATATCGAATCTGTGGTGTGCCTATGTTCGAGCAGCTGCCCTGCTAGTTGGCAAGCGGCCGCGAGGAACCGCGGCATCGGTCCGGCTTCCAGTGCTCGTGATCCGCGATCGCGTCGCCGACGCATTCATGGTGAGACCTCACCGGCAGTGTCCGATGACGAGGCCGAGGGCAAGAGAGGGTGATCCATGCGAACCAGGCGGTTCTGTTTTGTGCTGCTCGTCGGAGGCATTTTCGCCGCCGCGTGCTCGAGTTCGTCCGCCACTCCCGGCTACGCCTATAACGACCAGGGGCTGGCGACCATGGCCCCGGCCATGCCGGCGGCCTCGGCGGCCGCACTCGAGGGAGGGGCCGGCGGGACAGGACCAGTTCCCGATCAGCCGGGAATCGCCAACCCGAGCGCCGCGGCATCGGGGGCCGGTTCGAACGTGGTGCTGCCCGAGGCTCAGATCATCAAGACCGGAACCATCAGCGTCCAGGTTGCGGCCGTCGACGCCTCGATCGCCATGGCAACCGATCAGATCCACGCCCTTGGCGGCTTGCTCGCGAGCTCGGACCGGACCACGAGCACGGCCGAGGAGATGGCGTCGGTTACCTATCGAGTTCCCGTGAATCGGTTCGAAGACGCCCTCGCGGCCATGCGCAGGCTCGGCACGAAGGTGCTGAGCGAGCACACTGATTCGGCCGCCGTGGGGGGTCAGATCGTGGACCTTCAGGCTCGGATTGCCAATTTGAAGGCCAGCGAGAAGGCCATCCAGGCCATCATGGCAAAGGCGACCACCATCGCCGACGTGCTGACTGTGCAGCAGCGGCTGGCCGACGTCCAGGGTCAGATCGAGGAGCTCTCCGGTCAGCTCTCGGGTTTGACCGATCAAGCGGCGATGAGCACGCTCACGGTCGTCTTCGTCGTGCCGATACTGCCCACGCCCAGCCCGAGCCCCACTCCGACGCCGACGCCGACGGCCACGGCAACGCCGCTCGCCTGGAGTGCCGGCGACCAGGCCAGTCAGGCCGCGGGAAGCCTTGCGGACGTTGGCAAAGTCGCGGCTACCGTGGCGATCTGGATCGCCATCCTGGTGATCCCCGTCGCCCTGGCCCTGATCATCTTGCTGATCCTGTTCGGCTTCGGGGCTCGCGTCCTCGACCCGTATCTGAAACGGCTGCTGCCATTGAGCGCAGCCGCGCCGGCCAAGTTCGGAACGTCCCAGGCCCCCGCCGGCGAGCCTCCGAGCGGGACGAACCCGCCTACCTCGGATCAGCCCAAAGCGTGACCGCGAGACATCGGGCGATCCAGGCGGCCCCTTCTGGCTGACTCAGGCGCGCATGCGGCGGGCGTTGCGGGACGCGCGCCGGATGTCGGGATCAGCCTCGCGTCGCGGTCTTTCTCTCGACCAGCTGGAGAGCGTCGCGGAGCCTGCTCAACGTCTCTGCGTCGACGGCGTCGGGACCGAGGTGGGGGCCGAGGCGCTCGAGGATATCGACCACGAGCCCGAAGAAGACGCCCGCGTCGGCGAGGAAGAACTGCGGCTCGTTGTTGTACCGAACCAGTGTTAAGCGACCCTGCAGGACCTGGCGCTCGTCGGTATGGGCGATCTGCGTAGAGAAGTTGTGGCCCTGGATGCCGTCGGGGTTGTTCAGGTAGTTGAGCGCGTTGTCGATCGCCAGACCGAAGCGAGCCCGCCAGGCGATTAGCCTCTCCTGGACCTCCGGCGGGATCCGGACCTCGGACGTCTCTTCGAAGACCTCCGGCGTGACAGTCAGGAGCCCCACCAGCGTGGCGCCGGCCCGGGCCCCGAGCATCACCTGCAGCGAACGCTCGAGTGTGAACACCTCGGAGTCGAATCGAGGGCTGGTGATCACGTCCGTCAGCAGGTCCTCGACGTTGTCCAGGACGCCCGGTTCGGCCAGCGCGTTGGCCAGATGGAGGGTCTCCTCCTTGAAAAGGAACTTCTCTTCGTGGTCGAGCATCGAGGCTCCTATCCCGAACGGTTCGGGATTGCGGTATGGGGTCGATTCGGCGCCGCCGGCGGGGGCGCCGGGGGATCGTAGCACTCACACACTCGCGGCACGACCGGCCTGCCGGCGGGGACGACCCATCCGCGACCAGCCGTCCGACGGTCGGACCGGGCGCTGCCCGACGGCCCCGCGGGCAGGGATCAGTGGCTGGCACCCGACGGGCGGGCCCTACCTCAGCCCCGGGCGCGCTCATTGCGGGCAGCCGCCTCGGCGATCGCTTCGATTCGCGCCGCACGAGTCCCAGGGCGGCGTGCGAGCGCGACCCAGCCGAGCAGCATCTTGCGTGCCGAAGGAGGGAAAGCCGCGAAGTTGACGGCGGCCGGCGGGCGTTTCCCTAGCGCCGCCGCAAGGTCCTCCGGGACCTCGAGACGCTCGACGGCATCGAGGACTCCCCACGATCCGTTCGCCCTCGCCCGCTCGACGGCAGCCAGTCCCGCAGGCGTCATCCGGCCCTCGCCGATCAACCGCTCGATGCGCGCCTTGTTGGAGGCTGCCCAGACGCTGCGCGGCTTGCGCGGCGCGAAGTAGAGCCTGCCGCGCTCGTCGTCGACGCGGCCGCCGGTGCTGTCCACCCAACCGAAGCACAGGGCTTCTTCGATGGCCCCCTCGTAATCCAGGCGTGCGCGGCCTGAGACTGGCCGCCAGGTCACCAGCCAGACGCCGCGGGCGGTCGCATGGTTCGCCTCCAACCAGGCGCGCCACGTGGCGCGATCGTCGGCGTGGACGTTAGGCGCATCCCCAAGAGCGGACATTGCCGGAGTCTAGCGCGGCGTCCTCGGAGGGCGCCACGCGTGGGAAATCCGAGAGCGCTCCCGGGAACGGGGAGTGCGAGGCCACCGCAGTGCCGGCCGCGCGAATAGAAAGCGGCCCCGACGCGAGGGGGTACGTCGGGGCCGCACGGGAGTTAGCTAGCTATGCACACATCTTACGGATAAAGACCGCGTACGGATGTGGCATCCGCGACCCGTTGCACGGCGAGCATGTAGGCCGCCGTGCGCATGTTGACCTTTTCTCTGAGGCTCATCTCGAGCGTGCTGGCGAAGGCCTTCGTCATGACGGCCTTCAGCTTCTCGTTGACCTGGGCCACGTTCCAGAAGTCTCGCTCGAGGTCCTGGACCCATTCGAAGTAGCTGACCGTCACGCCGCCGGCATTGCAGAGGATGTCGGGGATGACGAACTTGCCGGCCTTGTACAGGATCTCGTCGGCTTCGGGCGTGGTGGGGCCGTTGGCGGCCTCGCCGATCAACCGAGCCTTGACGCGAGGGGCGTTCTCGGCCGTGATCTGGTTCTCGAGTGCGGCCGGGATCAGGATGTCGCAGTCGACCTCGAGGAGCTGTGCGTTGGTGATGTCCTTGGTGCCGGGGAAGCCCTTGACCGTGTGGTGCTCCTGCTTCCAGGCCAGGACCTTGTTGGGATCGAAGCCCTCGGCCCGGTAGATCCCGCCGGTCGAGTCGCTTACGGCGACGATCGTCGAGCCCTGAGCCGCGAGCAACTGGGCGGCGATTGCGCCGGCGTTGCCGAAGCCCTGAACCGCCACGCGGCTCTTGGACACGTCCATGCCCAGGTGCCTCGCCGCGTCCATCAGGCAGTAGACCGCGCCCTGGGCAGTGGCCTCGTTGCGGCCCTCAGAGCCGCCGAGCGGGATCGGCTTGCCCGTGACTACGGCCGGCGAGGTGTACCCGACATGCATCGAGTACGTGTCCATGATCCAGGCCATGGTCTGGGAGTTGGTGTTGACGTCCGGCGCCGGGATGTCCTTCTCGGGGCCGATGATGATGCTGATCTCGGTCGCGTAGCGTCGGGTCAGGCCCTCGAGCTCGCGCTGGCTCAGCTTCTTGGGGTCGACGATGACGCCGCCCTTGCCCCCGCCGAACGGGATGCCCACGACGGCGCATTTCCACGTCATCCACATGGCCAGGGCCTTGACCTCGTCGAGGCTCACGTCCTGGTGGTAGCGGATGCCGCCCTTGGCCGGCCCGCGGCTGAGGTTGTGCTGGACTCGATAGCCCGTGAAGACGCGGACCGAACCGTCGTCCATCTTCACCGGGAAGTGCACCGTGAGCTCGCGTTTGGGCTCGCGCAGGACCTTGCGCAGACCCGGTGACAGGTTCAAGCGCTCGGCTGCCAGATCGAACTGGCTCTGGGCGACGCCCCAGGCGTTGATCGCGGCAGCGATCTGCTCGGTCGCCATCGGCAGGATACCCTCCATAGCGAAGCCGTCGAGTCTGAGGCGGCCCCGCAGGCGCAGCGCGCCGGCGGTCAGCACTTATCCCTCGACGGTCCCGACAATGTCGCGGCGGCCTTCCGCTTGAAATCGGAAAGCTGCACCGCAGGTTCCACTTAGGGCGAGTATAGACCTACCGCCAAAGTGCGCCACCTACCCGATGTCATCGGTATCGAGGCTGATCGGCCTAACATTAGTGGACTAGAACTATCGAATCGCCAATGGAATCGATAGTACCCACGTAACCTTGCCTTTGGTCCGGTTTCCTACTCTCGGACCAGGATGGCACCGTACGCGCCCGGGCCAACGTGCGCTCCGATGACCGGCCCGATGATCTGGGCAGTGACCAGCCTGGGCGCCGGCTCGGGCATGTGTGCCAGCACCGCCGCGACGAAGGCGTCGACGTCGACCGGCGGCGAATAGAGCGCGTGGAGCTCGGTCACCGCCCGGTCGGTCAGAAGCTCGATCACCCGTTCGGTGGCCTTCGACCGGGTCCGCGGCTGGTCCGCCACGACCACCACGCCCTCATCCACGGTCACGATCGGCTTGATCGAGAGGAGCCCACCGATGGCCGCCTTGGCGTGACTGATGCGCCCGCCCTTGCGCAGGTACTCGAGCGTCTCGAGACCGACGTACAGGTCCAGACTGTCGCGCATCGTCGTCAGCCGCGAGTGGATCTCCGCTCCTGACGTTCCGGCCGCGGCAAGCTCGGCTCCGCGAAGGGCAAGCGCACCAACTCCCATCGATGCCGATCGCGAGTCCAATATGAAGATCTGCCGGTCCGGCAGCATCTCCCTGGCCATACGTGCGTGCTTGATGGTGGCCGATAGTCCCTCGGACAGACAGACGCAGACCACCGACTCGTGGCCATCGGCGAAAGACTTCTCGAACGCTTGCTTGAAGAGGCCGACGCTCGGTGCAGCAGTGTGGGCGAAGGGGCAGCCGGGATCGCTGAGACGCTTCCAGAATTCGTCGGGCGACATCTCGTCGGGCGACAGGAACGTCTCCTCGTTGAAGGACACCGACAACGGAACCTGTCTGATGCCTGTCCGCACGACTGAAGCCGGCGTCAGATCGGATCCGGAATCGGTGACGATCGCAACGGTCATCGCTCCTCCTGCCCTGCTGCCTCGGTCGACCCCATCCCTCAGAGCCTTGGCGACAGCGTATCTCGTATGGAGTCGTGCATCGACGCCCGCGGGCCATCTCCGGCTGCATCGGAGAGTAGGCCCGATTCCTGGGCGCGAAGGTTCACCAGCGCGGCGATCCCGATCGCCAGCAGGACGGCCGTAGCCACGACCAACCCGTCGATGCCGCGCCAGGAGGCGGCGACTCCGCCCACGACCGCGCCTATAACCTGGCCGACCCCCAGAAACACCGAGTAGAGACCCATGATGGCGCTGCGGTCCTCCTCGAAGCCCTCGCTCACGTCGGCGAGCAGACCCAGCGCGGCTGGCGTCGCCCCCGAGAGTACGAAGATGGCGAAGACGGCGATAGCTCCAAGGCCGACCAGCAACATCTGGGAGCTGCCGCCGAGATGGTTGATGGCCAGGACATCGGCGGCCACCGCCGCGAACGCCGCCACCCCCATCAGGATCAGCGACGTCCGCCTGAACCGGGCGTAGACGGTCCCCCAGAAAAGGAGCCCCGCCCCAAAGATGACGGCCAGGATTGCCTCGCCGAAGCCGATCGTCTGGGGCGAGATGCCGCGCATCAGGAACTGGCTTGGGTCTTCGATATTGCCCCTCAGGAGCAACGGCGCCTGCAGAGCCCACATGCCCAGGATCGCGTTGATGGCCAGCCAGGTCGGCGCAAACAAGAGGATCTTTCGGTTAGTGGCGATCTTCAGGTACCGGGAGACCGCGGACCCGGGCCGGCTCGCCGCCGCGGGCGTCGCGACGATATCGCCCTGGCGTTCTCGAGGCACCTCGTGCACGCCGTAGGCGTAGAGGCCCAACGCGGCCGCGTAGAAGACACAGTTGAGGAAGAAGGCCGGCCGGCCCATCCGTTCCCATAGGACGCTGCCCAGGGCGGGGCCCACGGCAAGCATCCCGCCGAGGGACACGAACTCGAAGAGAGACACCACGCGGCCGCGAAGCTTCTCGTCGTGGGCCGTCTCGGCCGCGATGAAGCCGAGGGTCGACGGAACCGAGGCGGCGGTAGAGCCGCCCTCGAGGAGCCGCGTCACGAAGAGCACGGGCATGTGCGTGGTCAGGCCCGTCATGAAGACGGCTATGCCGCCGAACAGCGGTCCGAGCAGCATGATCACTTTACGGCCGTAGCGGTCGGCCAGGACGCCGAACACGATCGCGCCGGTCAGCTCGGTCGTATAGAAGCCGCCAGTCAGGATCGCCACGGCTCCGGGCCCGGTCCCTCGATGGCGGGTTATCTCGTCGATCAGAAAGACGAGCATCACGCCCGTGACGGCCGTGCTGATCCTCAGCACGAACGTGGCTATGAGCATGGAGACGATCGAGCGATTCATTGCCCGATAGCCTAGCGGTTGCGGCGGAGTCGCCGTGCGCGCGAGAGACGGGCCTGGCCTCGGCTCAGGGTTTGGCCGCGCCCGCGCCGGACCATCCGACGACTCGCGGCCGCCGACAGGCTCCCCCGGGGCAGCCAGGGTGGTGGGTCTATACTCGATCTGCCGGTGGCTCGCCGCGCTCACATCGCCCTGCCACCGGTTCGGTTTCCTTGCCCTCTCAGGGCGCGGGCAGTGCGGAGTTGAACCGTGTCGTCGAACATCGCCCAGAACTACCCATACTCGAGCGAAACCGAGGCCGAGAGGTCCGCGACCGTGGCCCGAACCCTGGCGAAACATGAGGGGCTCGCCGACAAGATCAAGGGTGAGTCCACCGGCCTGGCCCGGGAGAGTCGCTGGTGGGTATGGAAATGCCCGTCTCCGGGGTGCGCCGGGCTGCTCCACACGGCGGGACAGGCGCGCAATGCGCATGCGGTCTACACGGTATGCGACACATGCGCTCGCACGTACCTGCGCTAGCGGCACGGGGCGGGCAGCGTGGCGGCGAAGAAGTATCGAGCAACCGGAAGGCACGCCGCCAACTGAGACGATCCATATGGACAGCGTGCCCTTGCGCGGACGGTGCGAGACTCGCATGATCCGTTCGACGCATCTGCAAGAGGACACGGTCATGCCAGTACGCCGCGTCGTGCTGTCGCGCGCCGATCCCCTGCCCCGGGCCCTGGCAGGGCTGCCCGCCCGCGTCCGGCTTCGGTCATGACCGCGAGGATGGGGCCTTCCGTCGAGCCCGAGGCATCAGCCTCTGCCGGGCCATCCAAGGACTCGGCGGCCCGAAGACGGCCCATGGCCGAACGCGTGGCCAGCCTGCCCGTCGCGGCCAGGGTGGATCGACCGACCCGCCGCCGCGCCGGCGTCTTCCGCCGCGCTCTTCGCCACGAGATCAAGCGCATCCAGGACCCGCGGCGGCTGGCGATGATGGCCATCCTCGGCCTTGTCGGTGGCTTGGTGCTGGCGGGCTTGATCGCCAGAGGCGAGGCCGCCGGTGCCGACACCCGCGCCTACTGGGCCGCCGGTCGGTTGTGGCTCAACGGCGGCGACCCGTATCACCCCCTGGGCCCGTTCATGCCGTACGTCTACTCGCCGTGGATGCTGCCTCTGTTCGTACCGTGGTCCATCCTGCCGTGGGACGTCGCCTGGTTCGTCTGGCGCGGGGCAACGGTCCTCGGCCTGTTATGGAGCATCCATTGGGCCTACACACGGCGCCCGATGACGACGGCCGTGCTCCTCGTCGCGCTCGCGTTCCCACTCGCCGCGAATCTCGACACGGGCAATATCAACCTGCCGCTGGCCCTTCTTCTGTTTGCCGCCCAGTTCTCGGGGCCCGTCGTGACGGGATTGCTCTGGACGGTCGCCACTACGGTCAAGTGGGTGCCGGTTGTCTTCTGGCCGTTCATGTCGCCACGAGGAAGGCTGTGGGGGCTGGTGTGGCTCGTGCTGGCTCTGGCGCTCACGGCTCTGACGTTGCCCGAGACGCTGGTCCAGCTCCAGGTCCTCTTCTCGTTCCAGCGTCCGTTGAGAGTCGACTACCTGGTGCTGGTATGGGCCCTCGTGCCCTGGGCGTGGCGCCATCCTGAGGCCTTCCGATGGCTGGTTCCGTCGACGTGGCCGGGTGCCGCTCAGGCCGGTAAGGCCGCCGCGACCGTGTGGCGCCTGCACTGGCGTCGCAGCCCGGGACGCACGGCTGAGACACTCGGCAAGGTGATGCGCTCCCGGGTCCGGACCTTCTTCGGGTTCAGCGCCTGATCGTCTTTGGGCGAGCCGGACCCGCGTTGGGACCACATTGTGGCGGGAGGCCCGATATCCCGAAGGCGACCGTGCCGTCGGCGGCCGCCGAGGCCCGTTCAGCGACCGGCGCGTCTGATCTCGGTTTCGTACTCGGGGAAGTACTGGCCGATCACGCCGAGCCCGAAGACCAGGAGGATCGACTCCTTTGGCTCGCGGGCGAGCAGGAACTCGAACGACCGACGCACCAGGGAGCAAGGGTCGGCCGAACCCGGCGCGAAACGTTCGAGTTCGGCGCGAGAGACGGCCACTTCGAACTCACGGCTCGTCCCGTGATCGAAGACGGTCACGCAGGCCAGCCAGCCTTCGTCGACGGCCGAGCACTCGACTTCGATCCGGCTCATCGACGTGCCCCTCCCGAATCGCCCTGAGGCGCGCGCGAATTGCCCCGGCGCCAGTACTCGTCCCCGATGGCCGTTTCCGGCGCCAGCCCCCGACCGGCCGCGACGACCCGCCGCGTCCCCGGCCGCAGGATGTGGCCACGATATCCGGCCGCGAAACCGGCCTTCTCGAGTAGCTGCAACCACGGCGATCCCGAGACCGGCTCGCCGTCGACGCGCCCTACGACGAGCTCGCGGAACCGGCCGCCGTCGACCAGAGCTCGAAGGGCCGCAAACGCCGCGGCGGCGAGCGCGCCGTCGTCCGCGGCGGGCAACATCTGCAGGGAGTGGCCGCCGCGCTCGAGATACAGGACGGGTGCACCGTCGACGAGAGCCACGTACGCACCGGCTGCCCGCGGCAGGGGCCGACGATCGGTCTCGCCGCGACGTGGCCAGGCCAGGGCCGCGCCGTACGCGTTTGCCGGATCCGCCGCGGCCAGCAGGTGGACGACCGGCTCGCTCCGAGACTCCCCGGCCGGGTCGCGCATCGCGCGCAACCGATCGACGGCGCCCGGGACCGCGAATTGGGCGGCGCCCAGTCCATCGACGAAGTAGCCGCGGCGGATCTTCCCGCCTTCCTCCATCGCCCGCAGGACGGGGTAGACGGCGCTGAAGCCGCCGGCTACGTCCTCCGACGCGACGGCCTCACGCGTCACAATTCCGTAGCGATCGAGCAATGCGGTCGCCAGCGAGTGGACCCGTTCCGTGGCCGTCGCGACGCCACCGGCCGTCGCGACGCCGGCGTCTGGGCCGCCGGCTCGGCCGTTCCGGGCGACGAGTGACCACCGACCGGCCGCCTCGGGCGGACCCAGCTGCAGCCGGCCCGGCCTCGGCCGCCGCTCGCCCGATGGGCGCCGCCAGCGGAGCGCTCGCAACGGCGCGAAGGTGTCGTTCGTTACTTCGCCGGCCCAGACCAGGTCCCACAACGCGTCGAGGATCTCGCGCTCGGACGAGCGACCGGCCGCGGTCTGCAGCTCTCGGTAGAACGACGCGCCCAGCCGCCGCAGTACCTCGCGCAATCGCTCGTGCAGCTCGCTCGCCGGGCCGGCGGAGCCCGTGATCGAGCCCCCGATGAGAGCGGCACGGCCCGGTCTATATAGGACGACGCGGCCGTCGTCGCGACCCAGGCTGCCGCGGCCCACCCAGGCAACCTCGCCCAGGGCGCCCAGCTCGTCGAGAAGTCGGGGCTGATAGCCGGGGATCCGCGCGGGCAGCACGTCGCGCTCCAGTACCGATGCGGGGATCGGTAGACCAGACAGCTGGTCGATCACCTCGGCGAGCCGTTCCAGGGCGGCCCCCGGCGGCAACGTGCGCACCCCGGGATCCTCGACGGGGCGGATGCCCTGCCATGCCGGCAGGAACCGCGCCAGAACGATCTGATCGAGCGGTTCGACCTCGCGCCGCAGGCGGGCCAGCGAGCGGCGTCTGAGCTGCCGCAGGACGTCCGGGTCGCACCACTCCCGCTCCGAGCCGCCGGGCCGGAATTCGCCCCGCAGGACGGAACCTGCCTCGAGCAGCCGCTCCAATACCTCCTCGACGCGAGCATTTGGGACCGCCCAGCGGGCGGCCGGCTCCGGACTGCGGAACGGGCCGTGGGTTCGCGCCCACCGACCCACCAGACCGCCGAACGCGTCCTCGGCCGGCCCGAGCAGCGACGCCGGTATCCCGACCGGCAGGGAAACGCCAAAGGCGTCTCGATACCGGGCCGCATCTTCGATCGCGATCCAGCGAACGCCGCCGGCGATCCGCACCGGAACGGCTCGGCGCGACCCCTCGAGCGTCGCCAGCCAGTCCGCCGTGGACGCAGGCTCCGCGATACGCGCCGCGACCTCGTCGAGGCTAAGGTCGCCTAGCCGACGGAGCATGTCGTGCAGCCCGTCCGGCGAGCGGGCAGCGCGCTCCGGGACGAGCCCCTGCAGGCTGAGCTCGAGATCGCCCAGAGCCTCCGGGTCGATGAGGTCGCGCAGCTCCTCCTGGCCGAGCAACTCGCGCAGCAACTCTCGATCGAGGGCCAGGGCGCCGGCGCGCCGCTCGGCCAGCGGGGCGTCACCTTCGTACATGTACGCGGCCAGGTAATCGAACAGCAGCGAGCCGGCGAAGGGCGACGCCGCGGCCGTCTCCACGTCCCGGACCTCGATCTCGCGTCGCGCCACTCCCGCCAGCACTTCGCGCAGGGCCGGCAGGTCGAACAGGTCCGCCAGGCATTCGCGGTACGTCTCGACGATGATCGGGAAGGAGCCGTAGCGGCTGGCAATCGCCAGCAACCCCGCCGAGCGCTGTCGCTGCTGCCAGAGTGGAGTTCGCGATCCGGGTCGACGGCGGGGCAGCAGCAGCGCTCGGCCCGCGTTCTCGCGGAAGCGCGCGGCAAACATGGCCGACGAGCCGAGGCGGCCGACGACCAGATCCTCGACCTCCTCAGCGGAGGGGAACAGAAGGTCGAGGAGCCCGCCGCCGAAGCCAATGCCATCGCCATGCGCCGCATCGTCCGCGGCGGTCCTACCACCTCGGAGATCTCCTCCGATCTCGCTCTCCGGGAGCCGTATGGCGATGCCGTCGTCCGACCATATCGTCTGGGCTCCCCCGCCCAACCGTTCTTCCAGTCGGGCTTCGATCGCGAGGGCCCACGGCGCGTGGACCCGCCCCCCGAACGGCGTGAGAACCACCACCCGCCAGTCCCCCAGCTCGTCCCGGAACCTCTCGACGACGATCCGCCGGTCGGTCGGCAGGTGGCCCGTGGCTTCTCGCTCCTCGGCCAGGTAGGCCAGCACGTTGTCGGCGGCAAGCTCATCGAGATCGTGGTGCTCGAGCAGCCGCCGGCGCGCCCGAGCGCGGCCCTTCTCGCCGCCGGTTATGTCGGATTCGAGCTCGCGCACGAACGAGCCCATGGCGCGGCCGAGTTCGATCGGCCGGCCCAATCCATCGCCGTGCCAGAACGGGATCTTGCCGGGAACCCCGGGCGCGGGCGAGACGACGACCCGGTCCGGTCTGATCTCCTCGACCCGCCAGCTCGTTGCCCCGAGCGCGATGACCTCGCCGACGCGGCTCTCGTACACCATCTCCTCGTCGAGCTCCCCGACGCGCCGTCCCGGAGTGCCCACCTCACCGACCATGAAGACCGGGTACAACCCTCGATCGGGGATCGTCCCGCCGCTTGTGATGGCCACGATCCGAGCGTCGCGCCGTCCCTCGACCGTGTCCGTCGCGCGGTTCCAGACGAGACGAGCCTTCAACTCCGCGAACTCGTCGCTCGGGTACGCGCCGGCCAGCATCCCGAGCACGCCCTCGAACGCATCGCGCGTCAGGCTCTCGTACGGCGCCGCGCGTCTCACCGTCTCGAACAGCTCGTCGGCGGACCAGGCCTCGCGCACGGTCATGGCCACGATCTGCTGGGCGAGCACGTCGAGCGGGTTGCGGGGCAGCCTGGTCTCCTCGATCGCCCCTTCGTGCATCCGAGCCGTTACCACGGCTGTCTCCAGCAGGTCGCCCCGATACTTCGGGAAGAACACGCCGTGGCTCGGCTCTCCGACCTGGTGGCCGGCCCGGCCGATCCGCTGCAGCCCGCTGGCCACGCTGGCCGGGCTCTCGACCTGGATCACCAGATCGACCGCGCCCATGTCGATGCCGAGCTCCAGCGAGCTCGTGGCGACGATAGCCGGCAGCCGGCCGGCCTTCAGTGCCTCCTCGATCTCGAGGCGCTGTTCGCGTGCCAGCGAGCCGTGATGGGCCCGAACCAGCTCCTCGCCGGCCAGCTCGTTGAGCTTGCCGGCCAGCCGCTCCGCCAGGCGGCGGGAGTTGCAGAAGACGATCGTGGAGTGGTGCTCGCGGATCAGCTCGAGGATCCGCGGGTGGATTGCCGGCCAGATGCTGTGGCGCGCTTCCGCTACGTCAATCAGGGGGGCATCCGCCTCAGGTAGCTTCGCATCCGCTGGAAGGAGGTCTCCGAGCCTGCTCATGTCCTCGACCGGGACGCGGACCGAGAGTTCGAGCGGCTTGCGCGACCCGGCGTCGACGATGCTGACCTCGCGGGACTCGCCGGCCCGGCCGGGCCCGACGCCGCCGAGGAAACGAGCGATCGTCTCGACCGGCCGCTGCGTCGCCGAGAGCCCGATCCGCTGCGGCGGTCTGGCGGTCAGCTTCTCCAGCCGCTCCAGGCTCAGTGCGAGGTGCGCGCCGCGCTTGGTCCCCGCCAGGGCGTGCACCTCGTCGAGGATGAGGTACTCCACGCCGCGCAGAATCTCCGCCGCCTGGCTCGTGAGGATCAGGTAAAGCGACTCGGGCGTGGTGATGAGGATGTCCGGCGGGTTGCGAACGAGGTGCCGCCGTTCGTCCGCCGGCGTATCACCGGTTCGAACGCCGACCTCGATCCCGAGCATCGGCGCGCCCATCCGATCCGCCGCCAGCCTGATGCCGGTGAGCGGCGATCTCAGGTTGCGCTCGACGTCGTAGATGAGGGCCTTGAGCGGCGAGACGTACAGGACCCGCACCGTCGGTGTCTTCGGACGCGGTTCGCGGCCCAGCCGATCGAGGGTCCAGAGGAACGCGGCCAGCGTCTTGCCACTCCCCGTTGGGGCGTGGATGAGCGTGTGGCGCCCGGCGGCGATGCTCGCCCAACCGCCGGTCTGGGCCGGGGTCGGCGCCGCGAAGGCCGTGCGGAACCACTCGGCAACCGGTGGGCCGAAGAGGTCGAGCGGGTCGTCGCGCCGGGAGCGCGAACCGGTCGAGGTAGCCACGAGGCGCCCAGTATAGGCAGAGTGACTCGATTAGACCAGACGTTCTATCTGGAGCCGAGCGGTCCCGGCGAAGTCGGACGACGCATTGACGCGCACCGCGGCCGGGACGACCATTCCCGGCCATGCGGGCTCCCATTGGTCGCAGTTCGTGATGTTCGACTCCCTGCTGGTGGTCATCGTGGCCGGCCTGGCGGGACCGCTGATCGCAGCCGGACCTCGTCCACTCGTTCCCGCGGTGATCGGCGAACTGTTCGCCGGAATCCTGCTCGGTCGCTCGGGCCTGCACCTGATCGATCCGACGACCCCGGCCAACGCCCTGCTCTACGGCCTTGGCTTCGCCATGCTCATGCTCGTCGCCGGCTCGCATGTGGACTTGCGGGCTCCGGGCCTGCGGTCGAGTGCCCGGACCGGCGCGATCGCCGCCGGTCTGGTGGCTCTCCTCTCGCTGCCGGTCGGACTGGCCATGGGCGCCGCACTGGCACCGGCGGCTCCGTCGCTGCTCTTCCCCGTCCTGCTCGCCGGCAGTTCGGCCGCCGTCGCCTTTCCGATACTCGAAGAGCGCGGTCTCATCGGACCAGGGGTCGGCCTGCTGCTCGTCTGGATCCCCCTGACCGACGTGCTGACGGTGCTGCTGATGCCGCTGACGCTGATCGGCACCGAGAAGATCCCAGCGGCGCTCGGCGGCGACACACTCATCCTGGCCTGCACTCTGGCCGCCCTCTGGCTCGGCGAACGCGTCGCACGCTCGCCTCGTGCGATGACGCTGCGCGACCGATCGCAAACGAGGGGCTGGGCGCTCCAACTCCGCGTGACGCTCCTCATCCTCGTGGTCCTGTCGCTCATCGCGTCCAAGACCGGAGGCTCCACGCTCCTCGCCGGCTTTGGAGCGGGCCTGGTCCTGGTCCGGCTGCGCGAGCCGGCTCGCCTCGAGGTCCAGCTGTCGGGCATCGCCGAGGGATTCTTCGTGCCCGCCTTCTTCGTGCTCCTGGGCTCCGAGCTGGATCTCAGATCGCTGGCCGGTGAACCGTCGGCGATCATGCTGGCGGTAGCGATGGCGGCGGGCGCTCTGGCGATCCACCTGATCGCCGCCCGGGTGGTCGCTCCTTCGCCGTGGAGCGGCTTCGGACTGGCGTCGGCCGCCCAACTCGGCCTGCCTGCCGCGGCCGCCTCGCTGGGCCTGAGCACCGGCTCGCTCTCTCCGGCCGTGGCCGCGGCGATCGTGCTCGGCGGCTGCCTTACCGTCGTGCCGGCCGCATCGGGAACGCGGAGGCTGGCCGACGCCCTCGCTACTTCCCTATCGGGAGGCTCGGGCGCGGCTGCGGCGGCGACGGACCCGTACCCGCCCGACGTCCACGGCGTTTAAAGTGGAGAACGGCGAGCCTTGCGGCCCGCCGTCTCCGAGTGCAGGGAGCAATGTGGACGGAGGTCTCCCCGCGGCTGCGTGTGTCTGAGGCTTACCCGAGGGCGTACTTGACCACCGGGATCTTCTGCACGATGGCGAGCTTGGCGACGACGCTGTCGAGAGCGTAGGCACCGGCTCCAACGAGGGCGATCGTGCCGGCGATGATGCCGTACATGAACTGCTCGTTGAACGGGCCCGTCGCGAAGCTCCAGTTGGCGACATAGAAGAGAGCCATCATCGTGGCGCCGGCGAGGCCGGCGAAGCGAGTTGCGAGGCCGAGGATCAATGCGATGCCGACGGCGCACTCGCCGAAGACGACCATGGTGTCGATGATGTGCATCAGGCCGGCGTTGCCCGCGAGCGAGACCCAGAAGGAGTGAGTCGGGTTGACGATTGCCTTGGGGTCACTGCCGAGCCACGCACCGGTCGAAGCGAACTTGAGGAAGCCCGCCGCCGTGAAGGGCGTGCCGCTCGCCCACATGAAGAACTTGTCGAGGCCTGCAAAGAGGAAGCCAAGCCCGACAGCGGCCCTTAGAACGAAGATGCCACGATCCTTCGTTTCCACTGTAATTCCCTGCACCTTTCACTGCTGGTCTGCCATCCCTGGGTGTTCCCGGGGGCTAGACCCCATTTGCTCGATGGATCGAATGTAAACGCAGTCAGTGTTTCACCGGTGTGCCGTTAGTCCCAAATGGACTAGTCCGGTCGGCCTCTTGAATACCAGCAAAGTCAGTATTGTTTGTTTGGCACAAGAGATTGTCCCCTGCTAAATAAATACCATCGCAGTTAGTGTTTGACCACGAAACTGCCACGCCGATCGTTTTGGGCGGCTACGAATCCCGTGTCACCTTCGACGCCGGCGTCTCAGCAACCAGCCTTGCGAGTCCTCACATCGAGCGCCCGAATCGGCGGGCCGTCGTCGGTCATTCCCCCGGCTCCGGCGTCCTGCGACGGGCGTCCCGGCCGCGCTGGAGGCGGAGCGAGTCCTGGGGCGTCGGCCGCTTTCCGGGCCGATCCCCTACAGCGAGGCCGACCACGCCTCGATGAGCGCCATGAGGCCCGGTGCGGCCTCGGGTGGAACGAAGACTGCCAGCAGGGCTTCGGGGTCGACGGCGGCGACGCGAGCGGGAGCGGTCAGGACGGACAATCCGGCGGCGCGGGCGAGTCTCTCGGCCGCTCCCCGGCGCACCGCCCGGGGCAGCGGATCCACCGGGTCGCGCTCGGCGACGGTGTGGAGCGCGATCAGTGCGCGACTCCGCCGGCGTTGCTCTTCGACGATGGCGGCCAGCATGGCGGTGGCGAGGCCGGCTCTCCGCCATTCGGGCGCCACGCCCAGGGCCACCAGGCGATCGACCCCGTCGAGCCCGGCGGGCGCGGCCAGCGCGACGCCGACCAGCCACTCTCCGCTGACGGCGCCCGCGGCGACCGCCCCGTCTCGGAGCCCGGCCCGCAGGATCTGCATGGCGGAGCCCGAATCCGCGATCGGCAGCGTTCGAGCAGCGACGGCAAGGTTCTCGAGCTCGCCACGGGTCAACGATGGCACGAGGGTCGGTTCGAGTTGACCTCTACCTGCTCTCACGCTTGCGGGGAGACTCGGCGGCGCTTCTGCCGGCGGCGCTTCTGCCGGCGGCTTGGCGAGCGTCGCGCTACCCGCCGCGTTCTCGTCGAAATGCCACCAGCCCCTGTCGTCGGCAACGCTCAGTAGAGCCGGCACCAGGACGGTCCGAACGAGCGAAATCGTCCGCCTTCGCGCTTTCGGCGGCGGCAGGGCTGATGGGGCGTTCGACAAGCTGTTCTCGGTCATCTTCGAAGGTGTCGGGCAAGGGCCAGTCGCGCCATCGAGCCGCCTCTCCATCCCAGCGCGCGCGCCAATCGGCCGGCAGGCTCCCGGGAGCCTCTCGATGTGCCCCGGCGAGCCAGGTCAGCGCCCAGGCCCTCGGAACGACACGGTAGATCGCATAGCCGCCCCCACCGGTGGCCAACCAGCGGCCGCCACCGTAGCGATGCGCGACCCAGTCGACGAGCTGCGCCGCCTCCCCCATTGCGGTCGTGGTCAGCGAGAGGTGGGCCAGTGGATCCCAGGCGTGGCCGTCGGCCCCGTGCTGGCTGACGACGATGTCCGGCCCGAACGTTGCCGCGAGCGGCGGAACCACGGCCCGGATCGCGTCGAGCCAGGGCCCCGGCCCGCACATCGGTTCCAGCGGCACGTTCACGGACGTTCCGGCCGCGCGCCCCTCCCCCAGATCGTTGACGAACCCGGTTCCCGGAAACAGCGAGCGGCCGGTCTCATGGAAGGAGACGGTCAGCACCCCAGGGTCGTCGTAATGAAGCGCTTGCACGCCGTCGCCGTGATGTACGTCGAGGTCGATGTACAGAACCCTGAGCCCGTCGCGCCGGGCCCTTGCGATCGCCAGGGCGACGTCGTTGTAGATGCAGAAGCCGCTGGCGCGGGCCCGCATGGCGTGGTGCAGACCGCCGCCCGGGTGATACGCGTGCTCGACGTCGCCGCGCAGGATCGCCTCGACCGCCCGGATCGAGCCGCCCGCGACCGTGGCCGCGGCCTCGTGCATGCCGGCGAAGGGCGGATCGTCGCCCGGCCCGATGCCGGCCTCCGGCAATCCGTAGGTATCGGCGGCGAAGCGCCGGACGAGCTCTATGTAGTCGGCCGAGTGAAGCCATCCGATCTCGGCGTCGGACGCCGGCTCCGGCGCGAGGCCCGGCAGCGCCCCGACGGCCCGTAGCAGATCGATGCCCGGCCCAAAACGGCGCGGGCTCAGCGGATGACGCGGCCCGAAGTCGTACTCGAGCGAGCGCGGCCCAAAGACGAGGAGCGGCCCGTCGGCCTGACTTGCCATGGTCGAATGATGGCGCGGTGCCAGGGTGGCCGCCTGGAGCGCGCTCATCCGTTCGGCAGCCGGTCCCCCTGAGCGGTTACGCTGCCGTCATGGCCGCGAACCCCATCCAGGTCATCGTCCGCCCCGTACGGCCCGAGGAGTACGCCCCGCTCGGCGAGCTCACCGTTGCGGCTTATCGGACGCTGCCCGACGTGTGGCCGGACGCGCAGCAGACCTACAACGATGAGCTCCGGGACGTGGCCACGAGAGACCGGGTCTCCTGCGTTCTCGTCGCCGTCGGCCCCGATGGCGGGCTCCTCGGCGGCGTCACGTACGTGCGCGGCCCCGACGATCCCTTCTCCGAGGAATTGCGCGAAGGCGAGGCCGGGATTCGGATGCTCGCGGTCGATCCGGCCTGCCACAGACGTGGCGTCGGGCGGGCCCTGGTCGAGGCCTGCATGGAACGCGCCAGATCGGGCGGTCGGCGGCGCATCGTCCTCCACACGGGGCATTGGATGGCGGCCGCCAAGCATCTCTACGAAGCGCTGGGCTTCGAGCGCGAACCCGCTCTCGACTTCACGCCTGTGCCCGGCATCGATCTGCTCGCTTATGCCATCGACCTCACGGCTGAGAGCCGCCGAACGGTCTGATCCAACAGGGCGTTCGGGCGGCCGCGAGGCACTCAGCCGAGAGCCGCCTCGAGGTCGGAGGGCTCCGTCACTGGGAGGCGGCAGGCGAAGTCGCGGCAGACGTACGCGGTGGCCCGGCCATCCACCCGGCTCCGGCCGCGTAGCAGTTCCAGCTCGCTCGACCGCTGATCGCCGACCGCCAGGACGCGATGCGGTTGGAAGCCGCGGCGCGCGACCGCGAGGAGCGCCCGCGTATCCGCGGCGCGGGGATCACCGACGATCGCCACCTGCGCTACCGGCGCCGCCGCGAAATCGAGCGCCCCGAGCCAGACGGCGAAGGCGCGCGGGTATCTCAACGCCAGGAGCTCCACTCCTCCGATCGCCCGTTGCGCGGCTGCGCGCAGCGGAGCCTCGCCCGTCAGCTCGGAGAGTCGCAGCATCACCGCCGCGGCCGCCGCGCCGCCCGACGGAGTGGCACCGTCCTGGATGTCTCTGGGGCGGACGATCAGCGCTTCGGCGTCGGCGGCCGTGTCGTACCAACCGCCGCCCGGATCGGCGAACTGCCGCTCGATGACATCGACGAGTTCGCGGGCGGCGACCAGCCAGCGTTCCTCGAAGGTGGCTTCGTACAGGGACACGAGCCCATCCGCGAGGCAGGCGTAGTCGTCTAGACCACCGCTCCCGGACGTGCGGCCCCCCCGGAACGATCGGGCCAGTCTCCCGTCGGAGCGGCGCAGCAGATGGAGTGATGCTTCTGCCGCCGCCTGGGCTACCTCGAGGTAGGCGGGCCGATCCAGGGCCGACGCTCCCTCGGCGAACGCGGCCACGGCGAGCCCGTTCCAGGCGGCCACGGCCTTGTCGTCCAGGGCCGGCTGAGGTCTCGCCATTCGCCGCTCGAAGACGAGCCGGCGCCCCGCGGCCAGCAGTTCGGCGACCGCCTGCGGCGCCGCCCCGTACAGCGCACCGACCTGCTCGTCGGTCAGGATGCGCGAGAGTATGGTGTGGCCTTCCCAGTTCCCGACCTCGGATACCCCGTAGGCGGAGGCGAAGACCGCCGCGGGCGAGGCGCCCTCGAGCGAGGCCGAGCCCGAACCGGCCGCGAGAACGGCGGCGACCTCCTCGCGTGCCCAGACGTACGTGGCGCCCTCGACTCCGTCTGTGTCGGCGTCCTGGCTCGCGGCGAACAGCCCGTCGGGAGTACGGAGGTCGCGGGCGATGTAGTCGAGCGTCGTCGCGGCCACGTCGCCGAATCGCCGCTCGCCCGTGAGCTGGCAGGCGTGGATGTAGACCCGCGCCAGCTGGGCGTTGTCGTACAGCATCTTCTCGAAATGCGGGACGAGCCAATCCGAGTCGGTCGCATAGCGATGGAAACCGCCACCGAGCTGGTCGTGGATGCCCCCGTCGGCCATCGCTTCGAGGGCGCGCAGGGCCGTGCGCAGGGTTCGCTCGTCCGGCGTCACGCGAGCCGACCGCAGAAGCAGCTCGATGATCGCCGGCTGCGGAAATCGAGGCGGACCGCCCCAGCCACCGTGCTCGAAGTCGAACTCCCCGACCAGGCCGGCGACGACGTCCGGGGGGACGCCGCCAGGTCGTCCGGCCAGCGGGCCGGTCTTGGGCCCGACCGCGGCCGACGGAGCCGCCAGGGCCGGCGCGGAGGCCGCCGAAGAAGACACGGCAGCCGATGCCGCCACCGCCCGCCGCAGCTCGTCGGCCAGCTCGCTCGCGCGCGCCTCCAGTTCGTCGCGTCGGTCCCGCCAGGAGCCGGCCACCGCGACGAGCACCTCCTTGAACGACGGCATGCCGTATCGGGGCCTGCCCGGGTAATACGTGCCGCCGTAGAACGGGCGTCCGTCGGGCGTCAGGAAGAGGCTCATCGGCCAGCCGCCGCCGCCGGTCATCGCCTGGAGTGCCGCCATATAGACGGCGTCGACGTCTGGCCGTTCCTCGCGATCGACCTTGATCGGGACGAAGTTCTCGTTCAGGACGGCCGCGGTCTCCTCATCCTCGAACGACTCGCGCTCCATGACGTGGCACCAGTGGCAGGCGGCGTAGCCGACCGACAGGAATATGGGTCGATCCTCGGCCGCGGCCAGGCCCAGAGCCTCGGTACCCCAGGGCCGCCAGTCGACGGGGTTATGGGCGTGCTGAAGCAGATATGGGCTGGTCTCGGCGGCGAGACGGTTGTTTCCCGGCATTGCCTGATCGTAGCCGGGTGCCGGGCCGAGCCGTCCTCAGGCACGCGGCCGCCCCGCTGGGTGGCATGGCGCCCAGGCGAAGGCGTCTGGTTCTAGTCGATCGACGGAACGCCGACGCGCGCTGCTGCGACCGCGCGTTCCGGCTCGGATACTCCACCGCTGCGACCGCCGCCGACCCGCACTCCACCCCGAAGCACCGCCACCGCGGCGATAACCTCGGCACCAAGGGCAATCGCGCCGTTCATTACGAGCGCCGCAGGCGTCCCGCCCAGACCGCCGAACGCCCCCGTGAGGCCGTTCCCGATCGGTGTGGAGCCCGCGAAGATCGTGGTATATACGCTCATGACCCGACCTCTCAGCGGGCCCGGGACGGCTATCTGGACCAGCGTGTTGGCGCTGATCGCCGTGGCGATGGCACCGAGGCCGGCGAAGTAGACCGCCACCATCGCGACCGGAAACGATGACGTGCCGGCGAGCACGAGCTCGGATGCGCCCAGCACCATCCCGCCTCCGACGAGGATCCGCAGCCTCGGCCTCGCCAGCATCGCCACGGTCAGGGCCGCGGTGAGGGCCCCGGCCCCCATCGCCGCGGTGAGGGCCCCGAAGCCATCCGGTCCGGCGTTCAGAGTCGTCGCCGACATGACCGGCAGGATCACGTTGAAGTTCATCCCGAAGGTCGAGACGAACCCGATCACGCAGATGGCCAGGAGCACCAGGGGCGTCCGCCGGACGTAGCGCAAACCCTCGCTCAGGCCGGCCCCTACCTCGGTCACAGATCTCGGGATCGCCATGCGAACGGCCAGACGGAGCTCGCTCTCACGCATGGCCAGAAGGCCGATTACGACCGCCCCGTAGCTGAGCCCGTTGAGGATGAACAGGGGCGCGGTCCCCAGGACAGCGATCAGGAGGCCACCGATCGCAGGGCCGATGATGCGAGCCCCGTTGAAGACGGCAGAGTTGAGCGCGATCGCGTTTACCACGTCCTCAGGGCCGACCATCTCCACGACGAAAGACTGGCGCGCGGGCATATCTACCGCGTTGACCAGGCCGAGCAGGAAGGCCAGCACAAACACGTGCCAGACCTGCACGGCGTGGAAGTACACGAGGGCGCCGAGGACCAGCGCGAGCAACCCCGCGGCGGTTTGGGTGCCCACCAGGGTCCTGCGCTTTGGCCAGATGTCGGCGATTATCCCGCCGAAGAGTCCCAGGATCATCACCGGCAGGAACTGCACGGCGCCGAGCAACCCGATGTAGAAGATCGCCTTGTCCCACCCGACCAGCGTTCCCAGCAGCCAGCCCTGAGCCAGCGTCTGCATCCATGTCCCGGTCACCGAGATCAGCTGGCCGAAGAAGAAGAAACGGAAGTTGCGGTGTTTCAGCGCGCGGCCGGCGGCCGCGAACCTGACCCGCCCACCGACGATCAACGCGCACCCTCGCGCTCGAGTGCCGGCCGGGCGGTCCCTTCATAAGATCGGTGCTCACCGCGCATCAGGGACGCCACCGCTCCGAGCGCGCTGAATACGACACCGACGAGGAACGCCAGGTGCAGGGCGTTCATGAACGGATCGAGACTGATGCCCTGGCCTCCGATCTGGGTCCCCGAGAAGATGGATACCAGCACCTTGGGGTCCATGGAGCTGGTCACCAGGCCGATGGCCAGTGCAATCGAGACCATGAACCCCGACTGCATCAGCATCATCCGAGTGCCCGCCCCAACGCCTCGCTTGTTCGGTGGGACCACGCCCATCACGGCGCTGGTGTTGGGCGAGTTGAAGATCCCCGATCCGGCACCCACGATCAGCTGCCAGAAGGCCAGCTGCCAGTACGGGGTCGTCGTGCCCAGTGTCACGAGCCCGGCCAGGCCAAGGCCGGTGATTACCATGCCGGCCGTGGCCAGGGCCCGCGAGCCGTATCGATCGGCCAGGACGCCGCTGATGGGCGACAGCACGACCAGCCCGATCGCGAGTGGCGCGAGCATGATCCCAGCCGTGACCGGGTCCTCGCCGCGGGCGCCCTGGAGATAGAACACCAGCAGGAACAGCACGCTGTTGCGGGCAATCGCGTTCAGAAAGCCCGTCAGGTTGCCCATCGAATACAGCCGGTCGCGGAAGAGCGACAGGTCGAGCAGCGGGGCGTGGTGGTGGATCTCGACCCACAGGAAGATGGGCGCAGCCAGGACGAAGGCGGCGAACCCACCGAGGACCCACCACGTCGTCCAGCCGTACACCCCGCCGAAGGCCAGCGAGATCATCAAACCCATCAGGCCGACGAAGTACAGCGCCGAGCCCAGCCAATCGATCTCGACGCGGCTGTCATGCCGGACCTGCTCGACCAGGATCAGACCGGCCGCCACCACTCCGGCGAGTCCGATCGGAACGTTGAACCAGAAGACGGTTCGCCAGCCGAAGCCGGTCAGCCAGCCGCCGAGAATCGGGCCCATGATCGCGCCCGCGCCGACCACCATGGCATTGATGCCGAGGGCGCGGCCGAGTTCCGGTCGCGGGAACGCATCCGTCACCAGGGCCGTCGCGTTGGCCATCAACAGAGCCCCTCCGACGCCCTGGACCAGTCGCCAGGCAATCAGTTGGGGTGCGTCGGGCGCCAGGGCGCAAAGGATCGAGGCGATCGTGAAGATGACGAAGCCCAGGGTGTAGGAACGCGCCCGACCCACCATGTCGGCGACTCGTCCGGCGTTGAGCACCAGGACGGTGGCGACGAGCGTGTAGCCGACCACGATCCAAAGCAGGCTGAATATGTCGGTATGGAGGTCGCGCAGGATTTCGGGCAGGGCGATGATGAGGGTGCCGGAAGTCAGCGAGGCCATCAGCGCTCCGATGCTGGTCACCAGGAGCACCCACCAGCGGTAGCTCTCCGAGGCGGGGTCGATCGGGTGGGCGATGAGCCGCATCATTCCTTACTCGCTTCGAGCTCGGCGAGCCTCGCCAGGCTGCGCAGCCGGCGGGCCTCCGTGTCGTCGACCATCGCTTGCAGCCGGTCGATCTTGGTTCGCAGAGTCCCTGCCTGTCGTTCGAAGCTGGCAACTCGGTCGCGCATGATCCGGATCCGTTGGGCCCGGTCCGCGGTGGCGTGATACGCGGCGTGGTCGCGCTCGCGAGCCGCCTCGTCCTCGAGCAGCTGCGAAATCTCGGCCAGTGAGAAGCCGGCGTCGTCGCGCAGACCCTTGATGAAGCGGAGTCGCTGCAGGTCGGACTCGTCGTACAGGCGGTAGTCGCCCTCGGAACGCCCGGCGGGCTTGAGCAGCCCGAACTCTTCGTAGTAGCGCACCGACCGGGCGGTGAGTCCCACCTCGGCGGCCGCCTCATGGATCCGCATCAGCTTCGAGGCGGATGGGCCCTCTTGTGTCTGGGTCATATGGCGGATTTTACAGCAACGTTGCCGTTTACGTGAAAGTAATGGACGGTCCCCCGCGAGCCCCGCTCCGCCGCCTGAGCTATCGTCGGGGAACAGTGACATTCATCCCGCCCCCCGCCCTGACCGAAGACACGCTCGCCCTGGCTGTCCGCGAGCTGACGACTGGCGATCCGGATCTGCGCGCGATCGTCGACCGGTTCGGCCCGCCGCCGATGTGGCAGCGGCCGGCGGGATTCGGGACGCTCGTCCACATCGTGCTGGAGCAACAGGTTTCGATCGCATCGGCACAGGCCGCATTCGATCGCCTTCGAACCGCCGTCGACCCTCTCACACCAACCCGTTTCCTCGAGCTCGACGATCAACAGCTCCTGGCCATCGGCTTCAGCAGGCAGAAGGCGCGATACGTGCGCGACCTGGCTCGGGCGGTCGAGAGCGGCGCCATCGACCTCGAAGGTCTGGCGGAGCGCGCCGACGAGGAAGTGCAGGGCTCTCTTGTCGCCCTCAATGGGATCGGGCCGTGGACCGCCGCGATCTACCTGATGGAAGCCCTGTTGCGCCCGGACGTCTGGCCGGCGACGGACATGGCCCTGGTCACGGCGGTCGTAGAGGCCAAGCGGCTCGGCCGCCGACCGGACGCCGTCGAAATGGCCGCATTGGCCGTGGCGTGGCGACCGTGGCGGTCCGTCGCGGCCCGCCTCTTCTGGCATGACTACCTGAGCCGTCGCGGGCGGGGCGCGCCTCATCCCTGAACGAGAGGTGCAGCATTGCGGGGTAGGTCCAACCGGGGTTGTGACACGCTAGCTGTCACGGGCGTTGGCTAGTTTCCGCCCATGGAAACCGCCCGCCTGGTCCCACTCCCCTCGCTGCCGAGTCGTCAGCCGAGCATTCGGGTCGAGGCCGACCGACTCGTGGTCGAGCACCTGGTCCTGGACGACCCCGCGCTGGCCGCCTTCGTCGGCGATCGCCCGGCCGAGGAGCGGCCCGGCCTCCTGGAGAGGGCCCTGAAGGTTGGACTCGTGGCCATTCAGAGCGTTGGCGTCAGCGTCAACGTGGATGCCGTCCGCAACGAGTTCGCGGGCTTGCTTCGCCAGACAGAGGCCGCCAACGAAAAAGCCGCCGCCGCCCTGGACGCCGTATTGCGCCAGAACTTTGCCGATGGGGACGGGCGCCTGCCGCGTACGCTCGAGAAGTTCCTGGGCGACAGAGGGCAGACTGCGCGGCTTCGTGGATGAGCTGTTCGACGAGGGCAAGCGCGACAGCGCCATAGGCCGGATGAAGCTCCTCCTCGGCACCTACTTCGACGGTGACGCGTCACGGCTCGCCCAGCTGCTCGACCCCACGCGGCTCGGCTCGCCGCTCCACCAGTTCCGGATCGAGATGGCCGAAGGCTTCAAGGTCATCGGCGAGAAGCTCGCGGCCCTCGAGGCGGCCGGCGCCGCCCGCGCCTCGGAGCGTGCCCGCTCGACGGCCAAAGGCGGCGATTTCGAAGGCGTCGTCGAGGGCATGCTGGGCGACCTGGCGCGCGGCACGGGCGACATCGTCGAACGAACCGGAACTGAAGTCGGCTCGCTCATGAGCTCGAAGAAGGGCGACTTCGTGCTGACCCTGAACAACGAGGCGACGGCGGGGGCAGAGCTCCGTGTAGTCGTGGAGTGCAAGGACCGCTACGTCTCCGGCCGCGCCATGCGCGACGAGCTTCGGGAAGCCAAGACGAACCGCGACGCCGCCGTCGGGCTGGTCGTCTTCACGCCGGCCCACGCCCCGGCGGGGATCGCGCCCTTTGACGTCCGGGCAGGCGATGTCTACTGCGTGGTGGACCCGGCAGCGGCCGATCTGGCCACTCTCGAGGCTGCGATGCGACTGGCCCGGCTCCTTGCGCTGCAGTCGCTGCGCGAGCGCGACGTCGAGGTGGACGGCACCGCGGTCGCCGAGGCCCTCAAGGGCGTACGCGAGCAGCTCGAGATCCTGCGGGCGCTCAAGTCGACCCTGACGTCCATCGGCACGAGCGCCAAGGAGGTCTACGCCGGGCTGGATCGGATGCGTGACGGCATCCTGGCAAGGCTGGCCGAGGCCGAGGCCGAATTGCGGCCCCACTGACCGGCGGCGGGAATTCGGTGAAGGTACCGACAACCGCCCGAGCCGTCGGGCGCCGGATGGAACGCATGGCGCACCGTATTGGACACGGCATCCGGCCGCGTTATGCTCGCGTTTCGTGGGCCCGCCGAGATGGGCCTGCGTCGCGAGGTGCTGCCCGATGGCGCGATCGATGTGGAAGGGCGCAATCCAGTTCGGCCTGATCACGATTCCGGTGAAGATGTATCTCGCCACGGAATCGAAAGGCGTGAGCTTCAACATGCTCCACGCCGAATGCCATGGGCGAATCCAGATGAAGACCTACTGCCCCACCGACGAGGTCTACATCGAGCGCGGCGATACCGTCCGCGGCTACGAAGTGGCTGCGGGTCAATACCTGGTGGTCACGGACGAAGACCTCGCGGCAGTCCCGCTGAAGACCGTCCGGTCGATCGAGATCGAGCAGTTCGTCCCGGTCGACTCCGGCGGCGAGACGACACGTTTCGTCAAGCAGGCCTACTACCTCGAGCCGGAGCCCGTAGCGCGCAAGGCGTTCTACCTGCTCAAGCAGGTTCTGGCCGAGCGCGGCTTGCGCGCCATCGCCAAGATCGTTCTGCGAGACCGCGAGCAGCTGGCCGCTATCGACCCGTTCTCGTCCACCATGGTCCTCTCGACACTCCACTGGCCCGACGAGGTCCGGTCACTGGGCGAGCTGGCTCTTCCCGAGGCCGAGGTTGAGATCAAGCCCGCCGAGCGAGCTATGGCCGACCAGCTGATCGACGCTATGACGAGCGAGTTCGACGTGACCGCATACCGCGACGAGTACCGCGAGGCGCTGCTCGAGATCATCGAAGCCAAGGCCGCCGGAGCGGAGATCCCTGTAGCCGCTGCGGCTCCCGCGGCCGGTGTGACGGATCTGATGGCGGCCCTCGAGGCCAGCGTCGCGGCAGCCAAGGCCGCTCGCGGGTCCGCCGCCCCAGAGACCATCACGGCCGCGGCATCGCGCGGGCGCAAGTCAGCCAGGAGCCAGGCGGCCACAGCAGAGGTCGAGCCCGAAGTCGAGGCCGTACCCGCTCGTCGCCGCAAGTCGGCATAGACCGAGCCTCGGCGGCGACTCCATTACGCGGTAGCGGCGCGGTCCCCCAGGGAGCGCCGTGGCCCGGCGAGCTTGAAGATTCGCTGTCCAGAATGGCGTCGCCCACCTTAGCCTAGACGGCATGTCCGGGCACCCCTGGCCACTCTTCGATTTGCGGGTGCGGACGCCGCGCCTCGAGCTCCGGCTGCCGACCGACCACGACCTCCTCGAGCTCGTCCGGGTAGCGCGCGCCGGCATCGTGGATACGGGGCGGCCGGTCTTCATGGTCCCATGGCACAAGCTCCCATCCCCCGCTTTCGAACGCCAGTTCCTGCTCCATTGGTGGGCCGCCAGGGGTACCTGGAGCCCGTCGAATTGGGCGCTCGGGCTGGCCGTTCTCCGGGATGGGCGCCCGATCGGTATCCAGGAGCTGATCGGGACCGACTTCGCCATCCGGCGCACGATCCTGTCCGGAAGCTGGCTCGGCCGTGAGTTCCAGAGGCAGGGCCTCGGAACGGAAGCTCGAGCCGCAATCCTGGCCCTGGCGTTCGACGGACTTGGTGCGGAGATGGCCGAATCAGGCTACCTCGAGGGCAACGCGGCCTCGGCCCGAGTCTCGGAGAAGCTCGGCTACCGCGAGATCGGAGACGCGTTCCTCGCCATCGAAGGCAGGAACGTCCGAGAGGTCAAGGTCCGGGTGACCCGGGACACCTGGCGTCGTGATCTCGTCCCCGTGACGATCGAAGGGCTCGAGCCCTCGTTGCCGCTGTTTGGCGTCGGTCGGCTCGGCCCTGACGACTGGGCAACTCTCTAGGCGACCTGCGTCCGGCTGCTCGCCCGAGCGCCCCGGACATGCTCTCCGGGCATCATGGCGTCCGGCGAGTATCCTTGAATCTGCTTGACCGCATGCGTCGAGCTGAGGGCAACCCGACGAACCCGATGGTGCGCTGCGGGGCTCGACCATCACGGCCAACGCCCCGGCGACGTCACAGACCCGCCTCCGTCACCTAGTTAGGATCTATGACATTGGAAAAGAGAACCTCGCTCGACAATAACCACAGGCGATCGCCCTCCCTGGCCGCCCTGTTCTCCTTCGTATGGCCCGGCCTCGGACAGCTGTACGTGAGCCGGCGCCGGGCCGCGGCGTTCTTCGCGTTGCCGGCGATCCTCGTCCTGCTGCTGCTGGCCTATCAGATGCGTCAGGGAATTGTGGTCTTTGCGGCACGTTTCGCCGACCCATCATTTAGCTTCGCTGCAATCGTGCTCGTCATCCTATTTGGCGTCTGGCGGCTCGTTGCGGTGGGCGACGCGTACGCGCATGTCGAGCGGCGGACCGCCCGCCGCCTCCACGAGAAACTGACGGTGGCAGTCCTGGCGGCGATCATCGTCATCAGCCACGCCGGGGTCGGCTACCTGCTCGCGGTGACCGGCGATGCGGGCTCGCACGCGTTCAACCCGATCTCCGACCTCATCGACCCGGCGACTCTCGGGCCGGGACAGACCGCAGGACCCACGGACGAGCCGCTCCCGTCGGTATCGTCCAACGGGCGAGTCACGATCCTGTTCACCGGCGTGGATGCCGCGCCGGGTCGTGGAGAGCACCTGTACGACTCCATCATGGTCGTCAGCTACGACCCCAACACCAACTCGGTCCAGATGATCAGCGTGCCGCGCGACAGCGCCAGCTTCCCGTTCTACTTCGGCGGCGTCGACAAGGCATCGGTGAAGATCAACTCCCTGCCGACCTACGTTCGAAATGGATGGATCAAGTCACCCGACAGCCCATATCTCACTCTGGTGAAAGAGGTCAGCTACCTCGTCGGCGTGCCGATCAACTACTACGCCGTCATGGATCTGAACGCATTTGTAACCATGATCGACAGGGTCGGCGGGATCGATGTCGTCAATCCAAGTGCCATCAACGACTCGTCATACGACTGGCTCGACGGCAAGACATATGGTTTCTACCTGGCCGCGGGTCCTCAGCACCTCGACGGTAAGCACGCCCTGGCCTACGTGAGGTCCCGCCACGGTTCGGGCAATAGCGACTGGGCCCGATCTTCACGCCAGCAGCAAGTCATGGTCGCCCTCCTGCACAAGATGGCTCAGCCAAGCCAGATCCTGGCGCTGCCGGGCCTCATCTCCACGCTGGGGTCGAGCGTGACAACGACCTTCCCGGCGAACAAGGTCGCGGACTACGTGGCGATCGGCCAGTCCATTCCGAGCGCCAACATCTCCCAGGTTGTGCTCGGCCCGCCGTACACGATCACCGGCGTTACCACAGTCAACGCGGCGAGTTGCCTGCTCAACGCGAAGGTCGCGGCGTTGTCGGTTCAGTTCTTTGGCAAGGACAGCCTGTGGTACGGGAAACCCGCACCCGCCAACACGTGCCCATAGGCGCTCCCCCAGGCTCCAGCGGCTACTGAGTTGCCGACGTCATGAAGGTGCCATCGCTTCTCATTCGTAGCGGCCTCCGTCCGATCGCTCTCGCCATAGTGGCAACCCTGAGCTTGATCGGGGCTGCGGGTTGCGCGACACCGACTCCTTCGACGCCCACTGCTCGGTCCTCGCAACCGACGCAGGTCGCGCCGGCGCCCACGACTGCAGGCCGGGTCGCGCCGCCTTCTCCCAGTCAGGCGACTCCCTCATGGCCGTCCATGCCGCCACCGGCCCGAAGTCTGCCTCTGGTGGACAGCTGCGATCCGGCTTCGGTCCCGAGGGCGGCAGCTCCGTCGGTGGTCGGGAACGTCCAACCGGACTCCTTCACACTGCACGTACCGGTTCTGATGTACCACCGTATCGTCCCGCTCAACGAGGCCGGAGACTCGATTGCCGGGTTGGTCGTGCCACCTCAGACGTTCGACGCTCAGCTGACTGCCCTCGCGCGGGCTGGATGGCGGACGATCACGATGGCGACCCTGGCAGACGACCTGACGGCCCACGCCACGCCCCCGCCCAAGACCTTCGTGATAACCATCGACGACGGCTGGTACGACGGCTACACGTACGCGTGGCCCATCCTCGAGAGCCACGGCTTCGTGGCCACCTACTACGTCATTGCCGGACGGATAGACGACCCCAACTTCCTTTCGTCGACCGAACTGCAGGCGCTCACGGCCGCCGGCAACGATATCGGCGATCACTCGATGAACCACCTGAATCTGACCGCCCAGGCACCCTCCGCGCTCACGTACCAGATAGATGCGGCCGCCGCGCGAATCGCCCAGGTGACCGGAGTCTGGCCCAGGTCGCTGGCTTACCCATCGGGTCACGAAGACAGCCGCGTGATCGCCGCCGTCGGGGCCTGCCGCGAGCTGGAATTGGCGGCCCTGGAGAGGGAGTTGGTCGTCATCGTGCCTGCCACGACACCGAAGCCCGGCGTGAGCCCGGCGCCTCCTACTACGCAGAAGCTGCAGGCATATGAAACCTGGAGCTATCGCTTCCAGGTGCCAAGAATCCGCGTCACGCCGGGCACAACGCCTGCCACGCTGCTGGGGTGGTTGGGCTAGCGCGGGAACCGCAGGCACCCGCGCGCGCCGCTCCCACTCGGCGCCCGGCGTCGAGTGGATCTAGCGGTCCTCGGAGCGGCGGCCCACCAGCCACCAGGCCATGGGGAAGATCCCGGCCGCGATCGCGAGCTTGATCGCGTCGCCAATGACGAACGGCGTGAAACCCTTGTCGATCGCCATCTGGGGCGACATGCCCGTCGCAAGAGCCAGCCACGGTACGCCGAAGGCGTAGATCACGACTTCGCCCAGGGCCATCGCGGCGACGGCGCCGCCGATGTGGCGATCCCAGCCCAGCTCCGCCAGCCAGCCGACGAGGGTTGCGGCGAACAGGAAACCGACGAGGTAACCTCCGCGAACTCCCAGCACCAGCCCGCCCGATCGGATGCCGACAATCGTGTCCAGGCCGTGAGCCTGGCCCGCGTACACCGGCAGGAATAGGCCGAGGACGAGATAGAGCGCGACCGACATCCCACCCCGTCGAAGCCCGAGCGCGCCACCAACAAGCAGTACGGAGAGCGTCTGTCCGGTGATCGGGATCGGGTTGTCTGGCAGCCAGACGGTCACGTTCGAGGTCAAGGCGATGAAGACCGCGCCGATGCAGATCATGGCTATGTGGCGCAGCCGGGCGCTCATCCGCTCGCCGACGCGTATCGGAACGAGGAAGTCGCCGATGGTTATGCCTCGCTCGGCGGCCGGGAGGCGGTTCAGCTGATGGGTCACGAGCATGCGGTGGTTGGTCCTCTTGGGGGGCGGCTGGGCCACGGACACGACCGGATCCTTCTCCCGATCCGGCGGGCCGAGTGTAGCAAACGATTGAACCGGTGCGGGCCCGCCGGACGCCGCCTCGTCTCTTGTACCGCTACTCGTGCTGCAGGGCCCTCACGATTGAGAGTCGGCTGGCGAGACCGGCCGGATAGATCGCAGCGGCGATGCTGATGAGAACGCCGAAGCACACGGCCAGAGCGATCGACAGCCAGGGTGGATCGATGACCAGCCCGAAGCCACTGCTGGACCAGGCGACCAGCAGGGCGCCGACCAGCAGCCCGACGAGGGCTCCGATGATGGCCCCTACCAGGCCCAGGATGCCGGCTTCTATCACCACCATCCCCCACACTTGACGCCCGGTCATGCCGGTCGCGCGGAGTACGCCGATCTCGCGAACGCGCTCGAGGACGCTCATCGAGAGGGTGTTGACCATGCCCAACCCGGCCACCAGGACCGCGATCAGCGCCAGGGCGTCGAGCAGCTTGAAGATCCGGTCGAGGGCGTCCCCGAGCGTTCCGGAGATTCTGTCGAGCTGGCTGGGCTCGAGGGCGTATGAGGCTGCCGCCGCGTCGAGCACGGGGCGGGCCGTCGACTCCTGTCCGGGAGCGTAGCGGACCGCGTAGAAATCGGCCCCGGTGACGCCGAACTGGCTGAGGGCATCCTGCCAGCCCACCAGGACCGCCTCTTGAGACTGGGCCGGGATGGAGTGAGCCACGATGCCGACGACACGGAGCTGGGTGAGCGTCGGACCGGTGGCGAACTGGAGTGTGTCACCGACCTGTATGTCTGCTTGATCGGCGAGCGACTTCGGCACGATCACGGAACCGGGCGAATCGAGAGCGCCGAGCGCCGCCGTTCTGTCGCCGGCCACGAAATTGAGACGGCCGTCGGCCAGGTAGTCGCCCCCGACGATCGCCGCCGCTGCCTGACGGACCACCGACTTCACCGTTTGACCGCCCGTCTGCGTCGTGAACACATACGGGACGCCGAACAGCCCGATCGGCGAGAGCGACTTCACTCCGGGTGTCGAAGCCAGCTGCTCGCGGATCGGATCCGTCGTCGAGACGGGCCGGATAGAAGTCAGCATTTCACTGCCCGGCACGGTCTCCGCCAGCCAGCTGGCCCCGATCTGGCGGACGTCCTGCGCCGCTGTCCCCAGGGCGACGACCATTGCCAGCCCGACGACGAGGGCCCCGGCCGTGAGCGCGGTCCGGCTGCGATCGCGCGAGAGTGAGCTGCGGGCGAGACGCTCCTCGTTGCGGAAGATCCGGAACGGGAAACCCGCAACCCGGACGAGCGGCCCGAGCAGGCGTGGAAGCAGCAGGACGGCGACCAGCAGGAGACCGTAGACGGCCAGCGGCCCGAGCGTTCCAACGTCCGCGCCCGTCGTGAGCGACCCGCTCGCCGAGCCGCCTCCCGCCTGGCTGCGCGGCCAGACGGCCAGGGCGGAGACGGCCAGAACGACGAAGACGACGACCAGCCAGCGCAATCGGGCGGCTCCGGCGGCCGCACCCGGTGGGCCGCGTCGCAAGGCTTCAACCGGGGGGATGCGGCCGGCCCGCCAGGCGGGCTCGAGGGACGCCGCGATCGTAACGACGACCCCGATGAGCAACGCCATGGCGATCGAGCCGCTCGAAAAGACGGGTGAGGTGAGCTCGATCGGGCCCGACGAACCTACCCATGACAGGGTGAGCACGGCGAGGCCGACGCCGGCGGCAACGCCGACGAGAGAGCCCAGCACCCCGAGGGCCAGGGCCTGCAGCAGGACGAGGCTCATGACCTGGGCGCGAGTGGTGCCGGCCGCCCGCAGCAGCCCAACCTCACGCGTCTGCTCGACTACCGTCATCGACAGGGTGTTGAAGATCAGGAACGCGCCGGCGAAGAGGACGACGGCCGCAACGAGCAGGAGGGCGCTGCGGAAGTCGGCCATCTCGATGCGCAGGGAAGCCGCGAGGTCTTCGGTCCTGGAGAGCAGGTAGGGATCGGCCGTGATGCTGACGTCGAGCTGACCGACCAGCTCGTCGACGGAGGTCCCCGCGGCGACGCCCAGATCGACACGCGTTACGCCTGCCACGCCAAACAGGGTCTGACTCGATGAGAGCGGAAGGAGAACGACGCGGCCGTTTGCGTCGGGGAGTGACCCATCTCCCTCAACGATGCCCACGATCTTGTACGCCTGGGGCCCGGCCGCGACGGTGCCATTGAGGGAGATGGAGCTCCCCACCGCGAGGCCCTCCTGAGAGGCCAGCGTCTGGGTGATCAAGGCCGACTGCGTGTCCGTGGCGGCAAGCAGTCGACCCGAAGCCAGCGGCATGTCGTGGAGCTGCGGCTCCATCACCGGATCGATGCCAAGGACTGTCACGGGCGGCGGCAACTTCAAGGAGGGCGTCTGGCTGCGGCTCGCCGATTCGTACGTCTTCCGCTCGAGGGCCGGAGCCGCGACCGCAACGCCCGCGGCGTTCTCGATCGCCGACACGGTGGCTGCGCTGAGACCCCTCTCCTCGAGCGCCTCCACGCGGAGATCGGCATGGCCCATCTCGTCGGCTGCGGCCTTGTTCACGGCCGCGTCCATCGTGGCCCCGGCCGAGAGGGACGCGAACAGGACGGCCACGCCCAGCGCGATGCCGGCTATGGTGAGGAAGCTCCTCAGCTTGCGCGAGCCGAGGCTTCGCCAGGCGAGCGACGAGAACCGTCGCACGAGCTAGAGGCCCAGTTGCGCGAGTCGGGCGATCAGCGGTCCGGCGTCGCGATTCGTCCGGCGACCGAGCTCGATCTCGTCGCGGATTCGGCCGTCGCCAACCACCAGGACTCGATCGGCCTGGGCGGCGGCACGGGCATCGTGAGTCACTAGAACGATCGTCTGGCCGAGGCTGTCGCACGAACGCCACAACTCATCGAGGATCTCTCCACCGGTCGCATAGTCGAGGTTGCCGGTCGGTTCGTCGGCCAGCAGGATTGCCGGTCGCCCGACCAGGGCCCGCGCCAGCGCGACCCGCTGCTGCTCTCCGGCCGACAGCTGGTCGGGCCGGTTGCGCTCCCGGCCGACGAGGTCGACGAGCTCGAGAACGCCGGCGATGCGCGCTGCCGCGTCGCCATGGCGCGGGTCCACGCCGGCGATCGTGAAAGGCAGGGCCACGTTCTCGTAGACGTCCAGGAGCGGGATCAGGTTGAAGAATTGGAAGACGAAGCCCGTCTTCTCGCGTCTCAGCCGAGTGGCCTGCGTATCGCTCAGGTGGCTGATGACCTCGCCGTCGAGAACGACTTCACCGCTGGTCGGCCGGTCCAGGCCGCCGAGAAGCTGCAGCAGAGTGCTCTTGCCCGATCCGGACGGACCCATCAGGGCCACGAACTCGCCCCGGCGAACACGCAACGAAACGCCTCGCAGGGCATCCACGTCGCGGTTGCCCAGCCGATAGCGCTTGGTCAGGTTGCGGGCCTCCAGGATCGCCCCGTCGAGCTGGGCCCGATCATGAGCGGCTGGTCGGGCCCCCAACGGAGCTGGCGCGGGCGGAGTCGTCGACACGTGCGCAGTGTAGTCACTCGGCCGGGCAAACGGCGAGGCCGCGGCGCGCGACGCAGGCCAGAGTCGGGGCCGATCGAGCGCGGGCGGCTCGATATTCCGCGCGATTGCGCGCCTACCAGCCGAAGAGGCCGCCGAAGATCGAGCTGAAGAAGGATTCGATCGGACCTTGTGACACCGGCTTGTCTCGGACCCTCAGACTCACGGCCACGACCTCGCTCGGCACCGCGGCCGGAACTGTTGCGGTCGGCGTGGCCAGCGTCGGCGTCGCCGTCGGTGCAGCGGTGGGGCTCGGTTCCGGGGTGGGAGTCACGGCGGTCGTGGGGGTTGCGCTGGGGGTCGGAAGCACATAGCCGTCGGGTGTGCGAGTCGGCACGATCGTCCAGGGGGTTTCGGTCGGCGTCGGCTTCGGCGTCGGCTTCGGAGTCGGCTTTGGCGTCGGCTTCGGCGTCGCAGCGGCTGGGGGTGCCGGCGTCGTTACAGGCCCTACCGTTACGCCGCACGGGACAGAGAAGAGAACGTCGTAGTACTTCTGACCGTCGGCCGCCTTGTAGGCGCCCACGCCCATATGGGCCCACGCGCCCAGGATGTTCGCCCGGTGCGAGGTCGAGCCCATGAAGGCGATCTCGATGTTGGTGGTCGCGGTGTCGTCCGGGTAGGAGCTCAGGCCGATGTTCTCGCCGGCCACCTTGAAGCAGTAACCGTCGGCCTGCATGTAATTGAAGACGGTCTTGTTATCGGGCGGGATCTGGTGTGAGAAGTAATTCCGGTCGCCCATGTCCTGGGCTCGCCATTCGGCTTCCTTGTGCAGGTAGCTGTCGTTGACGAGGGCGTTGAGGCCCGCGGACGCGCGGTCCTGGTTGGTGAGCGAGAAGAGGAGTTGCTCGTCGGCGGGACTGAATGCCGAGGCGTCCCACGCAAACACCGTGCCGGCCGTGGCAACGATCGCCACCGCGGCGAGGGCGAGCGAGAGGCCGGTGATGCGCAGCCTGCGCAGCGGATGTCGAGGAGCGGCGTCGGGATTTGTTGCGAAGTCCAGCATGTCGGCGATCGACCCCAAATTGCGTTTACCAGTACAAGTTAGGCGGCCATTCGCCCTTCCGCGCCGACCCTCTGGTCCGGCCCCGGGGGTCAAGTGGTACCAGTGCCGACTGCGGACGATTTGGGGGTGCTGGCGGCTGCCGGTGTCGACGGCAACGTTTGACCACCCCGCTTCGCCGCCGAGATTTGGTGATGGCCGTCGCGTTTCGACGGATCGAGCCGCGGGGCTTTCGAGGCGGCCTGCCGCCGCGCATTCGACTCGATGCGCGATTACGCGAGCCGGCGTACAGCCGCTATACTCCCCGTCGCCCCGTTGCCGGCGCGACCGACTGGACCCGCGCCGTGGGGTGGGCCGTGGTGGCCTTAGCTCAACCGGCAGAGCAGCGGACTGTGGATCCGCAGGTTACGGGTTCGACCCCCGTAGGCCACCCCAATTCCGCGCCGTACGCTTCCGGCGAGGCCGGACGAGTTGCCTCCCCAAAGGGGCTGGTGGTAACCTGCCGAGGCCCGGACAAGCTCGGGAATGCCCCAAAGAGGAGACCGCCGATTGCGGAAGATAGCGGCTGCGGCGTTCGCTCTCCCGTCTAGGGCCTTCGCTCGACTCGCTCCGCTCGTCGGCGGCCGCGGCGCACTTCAGTTGGGAATGGTCGCCGCTTCGGTCACCCTGGTGGTCACGGGCCTCCTCGTCGGCCTCCCCGTCAAGCAGGTCGCCGGCCAGGCGCTCCCCACCTTCGCCCCACTGGCGCCGCAGGCCCTCGCGCATCGGGCCGGGGGTGACCTGCCCTTCGACGTCCCCTTCGAGATCCAATTCACCAAGCCGATGAATGAGAGCACGGTCGAGGCCGCCCTGACCGTCACTCCCGCGATAAGCGTCCGGTACCTGTGGGACGCGACGGCGCAGGTCCTCTCAATCGCGCCGATCCCATACTGGCAGACCAACACGCAGTACACGATCGACATAACGACCGCCGCGACGGACCAGGAAGGGCTGAGCCTGGCCACGGCGATCCATACGTCGTTCCAGTCGGGCGCTCCGACGGCCGGCAAGATCAACGCGACCAGGATGGTCGGCGACCGGGCGTCGCCGAGCACGGCGTTCCAGATCACCTTTACCCGACCGGTGAAGCTCTCGACGGTGATGCTGCGTCTCGGCATCAGCCCGGCGGTCGACTTCTCGATCGCGGGTGACGACCCGACCGATGCGGCCTCTCAGGTCTTCACGCTGACGCCGGCCAAGCCGCTCCAGACCAACCTGCCCTACCTGGTGAGCATGACCGGCGGCGGCACGGACTCGGCCGGGGCCGCGCTCCAGCCGGTGTCGCCGCTGACCGTCGTGACCCTCGAGGCCCCGGTCGCCTCGTTCAGCCCGAAGAATGGAACCGTGGTCCGCGACACGAACCAGCCGATATCGATCACCTTTACCGTCGCGATGGATGAGAAGTCGGCGGCGGCAGCCGTCTCGGTGACGATGAACGGCCGGGCCGTTGCGGGCTCCCTGCACTGGACCCAGAACGACACCGTCCTGGTCTTCACGCCGAGACGCTCCTACTCGGTGGGCGCCTCGATAAAGGTTCGAGTGGCCGCCTCGGCGCGCTCGGCCGGAGGCCAGCAGATGAAGGCCGCGGCCAGCTCGGCCTTCTCCATCGCCGTTCCGAGAGTCCGCACCATCACCTACACGAGGCGGATCAGCTGGACCGGCGGCATCTCGACGGCCAGCGCACCCTGGCACGCGTCCGAGCTCTACTACCTGAGCCTGATGAACTGCACGCGCACCGGAGGCTGGGTCACGGCGTCCGGCGATTGCTCGACGGCGACTCATCACACCCTCCCGGCGCGAGGTGCCCTCTCCTACGACGACGGCATCGCCAGCAAGGTGTCGCGGCCATATGCGAAGGCCCTGGCCGACCGAGGTGTGTTGACTCACTATCTCGACGGCACTACGACGCACAGTCGGTTGAGCGCGGCGGGCTTTCCGAGCGGCTCCTGGGGAGAGAACATCGCCTCGCCGGGCAACGCCGGCCAGAGCGGGATGATCACCACGGAGATCTACTTCCAAAATGAGGCCTGGTGTCGCTGCGCCCACTACCTCAACATCATGAATGGGTACTTCCACAGGGCCGGCGTCGGAGTCTGGGTGAACCACGGCGTCCGTGTCGTGGTCGACTTCTACGGCTGAGCCTGCCCGGCTGCGCTGACGTCGCTCGATTGATCCCTGCTGCTGCCGCCGGACCGGCTCCCGCCCACCGTTCCGCTACGATCATCCGGTGACGAACCACGGCACCCGCTCGCGCCGGTGACTCCCCTCGAAGTCGCCGCCATCCTGGGCGCGGGCGTCGCGGCCGGCACGATCAACACGATCGTCGGTTCGGGCTCGCTGGTCACCTTCCCCACCCTCCTCGCCTTCGGCTTCCCGCCGCTCGACGCCAACGTATCGAATACCGTCGGGCTCGTGCCAGGCTCACTCAGCGGTGCAGTCGGCTACCGCCACGAGCTCGTGGGTCAGAGATCGCGGGCGGTCCGTCTCGGCATCTCGTCCGCGGCAGGCGGACTGACGGGTGCGCTCCTGCTCCTCGCCTTTCCCGGCGCGTTCGAGGCCATCGTCCCGGTGCTGATCGCGGTGGCCTTGATCCTCGTGGCGGCCGGGCCGCGACTCTCGGTCGCCCTGACCCGGCACCGGCACGCCGAGTCGCACCGCTCGTGGCCGCTGGCAGTGCTCTTCTACCTGACGGCGATCTACGGCGGCTACTTCGGCGCGGGAATGGGCATCATCATGATCGCCCTGCTGGCGATCTTCGTGCCCGACGATCTACAGCGGCTCAACGGCCTCAAGAACGTGTTGGCCGCATTGATCAACGGCGTCGCCGGAATCCTGTTCATTGCCATCGCGCCGGTCCATTGGGACGTCGTGGTGCTGATTGCCGCCGGGTCGATCGTCGGCGGGCAGATCGGCGCGCGCGTTGGGCGGCGCCTGCCGGCACCCGTGCTGCGTTTCGCGATCATCGCCGTCGGCCTCGTTGCGGAAGCGCGGTTGCTTCTCGGCTAGGGAGCGATAGGCCCTTCGGCGGGATCGCCTGGCGGTGTCTCTGTGTCGGTCGTTGGAGCCGACCAGTCGGCGGGTTCGGAGCCGGACGGCCCCGGCCCACTCGGCAGCGCGCTCGCGATCTCAGCACCGACTGCGCCTGGGACCGCCGCAGCGGGAACCCTGGCCCAGAAGCTGGCTCCCGAGCCCGGCCTGTTGAACGCCCCGATGCTGCCGCCGTGCTGATCCACTATCCATTTGGCGATGGCGAGCCCCAGGCCGGTGCCACCGGCCGGCGCATTGTCGGCCCGCCAGAAGCGCTCAAAGAGCCGCGGCAGGTCGTCGGGTTTCACGCCCGGCCCCTCATCGTCGACCTGGAGGAGCGCGCCGCCCGGCTCGGGCCGGACCCAGACCGTCACGGTCGAGCCGGACCGACTGTGCCTGATGGCGTTGTCGACGAGGATCGTCACGAGCTGGCGAAGGCGCAGCGGGTCACCCGACACAGCCGCAGGCAGCGGATCGAGCACGACGTTGACGCCACGGTCCTGACCGAGGCTCGTCAGCATCGACGCGGCGTCCGCCGCCACGTCAGCGAGGTCGAGCGGCACGCGATCTACCTGTACGACCCCCGAGTCGGTTCGGGCCAGCAGGAGCATGTCCTCGACCAGAGCGGTCATGTGCCGGACCTCGGCATCGATGTCGCCCAGGGCCTCGCCCACCTCTTCCACCTTGCGGCGCCGGTTCCGTTTGAGATCCTCGACGCTCGCCGCGATCACCGTCAGCGGCGTACGCAACTCATGGCTGGCGTTGGCGGCGAACTCCTTCTGTCGCTGGAGGGCCGACTGGCGCCGTTCGATCGAGGCCCGGATCGGGACGAGCGCGCGGCCGGCGTACAGATAGCCGGCGAGGAGCGATGCCAGAAGGGCGACCAAACCGCCGACCGAGCAGGCACCGTCCGCAGGAGGTTGAGCAGATTCGACTTCATCGGTTCGATCTGCCGCGGTTTGGATGACGTAGACCTCGCCGTCGGATGAAGTGACCGACTCGGTGTAGACGCGTAGCGGCACGCCGCGTCCTGTGGTCACTGTCTCGGACGTCCGAACCGCCATGGGCAACGGCATCGATACCTGCCGTGACCGGCATGCCCGGTGGCAGGCATCTCGTGTGCAGTAGAACGGTACCGTCGGCCTCGACGGCCCACGATGTAGATCCCGGCGTATCTCGTCCCGAACTCGGGGTCCAGGTTCTGCGGCGGACCCTGCGGGGTTGTTCCGGTCACGAGGCTGGCGTACACGTCGGCGAAATCGCTGAGGCTGGCTGATGCTGTCGTTGGCGACGACGTTCGCGACGGCGGTGTAGATGGTCAATCCGAGCACCACGAGGATCACCAGCGTCACGGCGCCGCTGACCGCCATCAGACGCAGTCGCGTCCGCCGTAGGAGCCGCTGACGTCCTCCTCAGGCACTGACCGACGAATGGCCTCGGCCGCGGACCCGTTCCGGAATGGCCGGCCCGGACGCCATCGCCACGGCCCGGGGAGATGTGGCCGTGGGAGGTGCGGGCGCGGGACCCTCATGGATCAGCCTTCTTTGAGGCGATAGCCGACGCCGCGGACGGTTTCGACGTGGTTGGCCGCGTCGCCGCCGAGCTTCTCACGCAGAAGGTGGATGTAGGCCTCGACGGTGTTGGGCGTCAGAGCGACGCCATACGGCCAGGCGTAGTCGAGCAACTGGTCGCGCGACAGGACCTGGCCCGGCCGGCGCAGCAGACATTCGAGGATCGAGAACTCGCGCTGGCTGAGATCGACCGGCTTGCCGGAGACGGTTACTCGCCGAGTGTTCTCGTCGAGCTCGATCGGTCCGGCCTTGAGCGCATTCGATTTCCTGGACGGTGGGCGGCGACCCAGCGCCCGCAGCCGAGCCAGGAGCTCCTCGTAGGCGAATGGCTTGACGAGGTAGTCGTCCGCGCCGGCATCGAGGCCCTCGACTCGATCGCTGACCGAGTCGCGAGCCGTCAGCATCAGGATCGGCACCTGGGAGCCCTTCTTGCGAAGCGTCCGGGCCACGTCGAAGCCCGACCTGTCCGGGAGTCCGACATCCAGGATGATGGCGTCGAGCTCGAGGCTGGAGGTCGCGGCCTCCAGCCCCTCTTCGGCCGTAAGGGCGGTCTCGACGATATGGCGATCCTGGCTCAAGAGCCGCTTGAGGAGGCGGCTGAGGCGGGCGTCATCCTCGACGACCAACAGATGCACGACGATCTCCTACTGGTTGGTTATGAGCACGTCTTTGGCGGTTAGAGTACGACCGCCGAGCGCTCCGGTAGCACTGGGGTTGGGGGTTTCGCTCGCCAGGGCGCTCGTGTCGATCTGGACGGTCACGCTCGAACCCACCTTGACGTCGCTCGGGCTCGCCGGAGCCTCGCCGTGGTATGTGGTGTTGCCGGAGAGATCGATCGTGACCGAGGTCCCGTTCGCCTCCTGGATCGTAATCGTGGAGCCGGTGACCGACTGCACGGTTCCGCTCACGCCGGCGGCCGCGGCCCCGAGACCGCCACGTCCGCCGAATCCGGCCCCGAACTGGCTCGGGTTGAAGGTCTGGCCAGGGGCGAGAGACGGCCGTGCGAAGTTGCCGAAGCCGCGCCCGCCGCCACTCGGGTTCGCCGCGGCGGCGCTCGGGGCACTCAGGTGGCCGAGAGCGAAGCCGATGCCGCCGACAGCCACGAGGGCGGCGACGAACAGCAGGATCATCGTCGCCCGATCCTGCTTGGCCGGGCGTTGGACCGGTGCTGTCATTAGTTCTCCTCTTTCGTTGCTGCGGTTCTACTCATATCGAAGAGCTACGACGGGATCGAGCCGGGCGGCCTGACTGGCTGGCCAGACCCCGAACACAATCCCGACGATCAGGCTGAAAGCCGACGGCGACCAGGACGGTCACCGGGCTGAAGACAAAGCCCCAGCCGGCGTATGTGCCGATGGCGAGCGAGGCGACTACACCCACCCCGATGCCGATCACGCCGCCCGCCAGAGAGAGCGCCAGGGCCTCCACGAGGAACTGCGACAGGATGTCGCGGCCGCGGGCGCCGATGGCCTTGCGAATGCCGATCTCGCGGGTCCGCTCGCGAACCGAGACCAGCATGATGTTCATGATCCCGATCCCGCCCACGAGCAGCGAGATCGAGGCGATGCCCGCGAGCAGCAGCGTCAGCACGTCGCTGACCGAGCTGACCGTGCCGAGCAGCTGGGATTGAGTGGCGATGGTGAAGTCGTCCACGCCGTTGGTTATGCCGTGGCGCTGCTCGAGGGTCGAGGTGATCTCGGCCGTGACCGTCGTGATCGCGTCCTGGCTCGTGGCGGACAGGCCGATGGCGGAGACGCTGTTGCTGCCCGATGAAGAGCTCATGAGCCGTCGAGAGAGGGATCATCACCAGGTCGTCCGCGGTGGTCGTACCGCCCTTAGGCTGCGTTATCCCGATCAGCTCGAAAGGCAGGCCGCCGATGTAGATCGTCGAGCCCACCGAGGTCTCGGTCAGGCCGAGGTTGTCGGCCGTCGTCGAGCCGATCACCGCGACCCGCAGGTTGTGATCGACCGAGGCTTCGTTGAGGAACGAGCCGACCCACATCTGATAAGCGAAGACCGAAAGGTAACCGGGCGTCGTGCCGATGATGCGCGCGGTCTCGTTCTGGGAGCCGGCGAGGACGAGCTTGTCAGTGGTCAGCTCCGGCGCCACGGTGGCGACGCCGTCGAGCGTCGCGAGCGCGTTGGCATCGTCGAGCGTCAGGGTCGTGGCCGAGCCGACGGCCCCGCGCGTGGCGCCAGTTCGCGTGAAGCCGGGGCTGACTGTCACGAGGTTGGTGCCGAGAGACTGGAGCTGGTCGCTGATGCCCTTGGTGGCGCCTTGAGCGACGCTCACGAGAGCCACCACCGAAGCCACGCCGATGATGATGCCGAGCATCGTGAGGGCCGTCCGGAGCTTGCCGGTCCCGAGGCGGGAGAGGGCCAGGGCGAGGAGGTCGGTGGGCTTCACCGCAGCACCGCCTCCTGGAGCAGCCCATCGCGAAGGTGAACCGCCCGATCGGCCGCCGCGGCGACGTCGATATCGTGGGTGATCAGGACGATCGTGCGGCCGAGGGCGTGGAGGTCGCTGAAGAGGCCGAGGACCTCGGCGCCCGAGTGGCTGTCCAGGTTGCCGGTCGGCTCGTCGGCCAGGATCAGGGCCGGCTCGGTGACCAGGGCGCGGGCGATGCCCACGCGCTGCTGCTGCCCGCCGGAGAGCTCCGACGGTACGTGGTGCAGCCGGTCGCGCGAGCCCGAGCCGCTCGAGCGCGGCCTGGGCTCGGCGCAGCCGCTCCTTCTTGCCGACGCCCTGATACATGAGCGGCGTCGCCACGTTCTCGAGGGCGCTGGTGCGCGGCAGCAGGTTGTAGCTCTGGAAGACAAAGCCGATCGAGCGGCTCCGTACGAAGGCCAGGCCGTCGTCGTCGAGCTCGTCGACCGGCTGGCCGTCGAGAACGTACCGTCCCGAGGTCGGCCGGTCCAGACAGCCGAGGATGTTCATCATCGTCGACTTGCCCGAACCGGACGGCCCGATGATCGCCAGGAACTCGCCGTTGGCGACCTCGAGATTCACGCCCCCGAGCGCCGGGACCTGGACCTTGCCCAGGTCGTAGATGCGGGTGACGTCCGAGAGCTCGATGATCGGTTGAGTCGCGACGGCGCTCATCGCCCGAACCCACCGCCGCCGAAACCGCCACCGCCGGTCAACGAGTTGATGCCGCCGATGCCTGTACCCGTGGTCGTGGAGCCGGTCCGGGACGAGACGGTGCCGGTCACGATGGTTTCGCCGGCGCTCAGGCCGCTCGTGATCTGGGCCATGGACGTCGTCACGAGACCGACCTGGACGCTGACGGTCGAGGTGCTGCCGTCGCCGTTCACGACGTCGACGGTGTAGCCGGTGCTGGACGACCCTGCAAGCGCCGTGGCGGGAACCCGCAGGGCGTTGTCGACCGAGGCCGTCGTGACGGTCACCGTCGCGCTCATGCCCGCCAGAACCGTCGCCGGCGGGCTCGTCAGAGTGACCGTTACCGCGTAGGTCGCCACGCTGCTGCCGCTCGAGCCGCCGGAGGAGGACGACGCCACGGGCACGATCTGCGTCAGCGTTCCCGGCACCGACACGCCGGCGCCGGTGACCGATACGGTGGCCGTCTGCCCGACCTTGAGATTCGAGATGTCGGATTCAGCGAAGCTGGCATTCGCCACCATCGGCCCCACGGACTCCTCGATCGCGTAGCCGCTGGGAGCGTTGACGCCGGGGATCAGGTTCACCGCGATGATCAGACCGTCGGCCGGGGCGACGAGGGTGGCGCCCGTGACCGCGGCCTGCTCGGCGTTGACGGTCGCCTGGGCGGAGGCGACCGCGGCCTGGTCGGCCTGGATCGTCGCCGTCGCCGCCGGAGCCACCTTGGATTGGTACTGCAGCTGCGCCGCCTGATAGCTCAGAGATGCGCTGGTGACCTGCTGAGAGGCCTGCTGGTTCGACTGGTTGACGGAGAGTTGAGTCGAGGCGAGGTTCTGCTGAGCAGTCGCGATGGCCGCGTTGTCCTTGTCGATGGTCGACTGCGGAGCACTCGCGGCCTGGTCGGCAGCCAGCTGGCTCTGGGCCGCGGTGACGGCGGCCTGTGCCTGCGACAACTTGAGGGCATTCTGCTGATTGGTGTTGGAGCGGCTCGCAACTGCCTGCTGGTAGCTGTTGTACGACTGGCTGAGGCTGTTCTTCGCCTGAGCGAGAGTGATCGCATCAGGCCCGCCCTGGTCCGTCGAAAGCTTGGACTGAGCCGAGGCGAGGGTCGCCTGGGCCGAGGCCAGCTGCAGCTGCGCGGCTGTGGTGTCCGCGGTCGCGAGTGTGGTTCCCTTCGTGACCGTCTGCCCGACCGTCGCCGTCACGGTCAGGACGGGCCAGGTCACGCTGGCCGAGGTGCTGGTCGAGCTGCTGGTCGACCCGCCCGCACCCGAGGTGGTGCTGGCCGAGCTGACGATGTCCGGCGTCACGCCGAACTTCAGCCCATAGACCGTACTCGCGGCAATCGTGCCGGTGGCCACCGACTGGGCACTCACCGTGCCCGTGGACACCGTCGAGGTTATGTACTTACTGCTTGCCGAGGCCCCGAAGGTGGGCCCGACCACGACCAGAACAACGGCTCCGATGCCGACCACTATCAACGCGATGGCAGCCAGTTTGAGCTTCATTCATCCATGCCTCTCGTGTCCGCCGCATAGCCCCTCGTCCGATGGCTCAGACCTGGGACGCCCAGGGGGATGTATGGGCCCCTGGCCTGAAACTACCCTGAAGCCGCCCGGCCGCCCGGCCCCGAGTCGGCCGGGCCCGGCCTCCACGGTCTGGGAAGGGGGCGCCGCCCCTGGATCCGCCGCGGCCGTCGCGGCCGCGGCAGCAGCCGGCGCACGGGCTACTTGGTCGCCTGCGCGATCATCTGCTTGGCTTGATTGATCGGGATCGCGAAGCCCATGTCCTGCGCGTTGCTGGCGGTGGCCGTGATGATTCCCACGACCGCGCCGCTGGAGTCGAGCAGGGGTCCGCCGCTGTTGCCCGGATTGATGGCCGCGTCCGTCTGGATGAGGCCCGACAGGTCTTCCTGCGTCCTCGTCACCTGATCGCCGACGGTGATGCTGCGATCGACCCCGGAGACGATGCCCTGAGTCACCGAATCGGTGAAGGTGCCGAGGGGGCTGCCGATCGCGATCGCCAGCTGGCCGACCTTGACCCCGGACGAATCGCCCAGGGTGACCGGCGTCAGGCCGGTGGCATTGATCTTGATCAGGGCCAGGTCGTGCTGGGCGTCCGTGGTGACGACTGTGGCCGTCATCTGGCGGGTGTCATCGAGGGTCACCGTCAGCGTGGAGGCCCCGGTCACCACGTGATTGTTCGTGAGAATCAGGCCGGTCGAGCTGACGATGAAGCCGGATCCCGCGCCGGTCGACGGCACCGAGAAAGGGCTGACCCCGGACGCGTCGCTGGACACGATCGTCACGACGGAGGGCTTGACCAGGCTCGCGACTCGGATTATCGCGTCGGACTGCGTCAGGCTGATCGTCTGGGCGGTTCCCGGCTGGCTCGTCGTCGTCGCCGTCGCGGGCCCAGATGACGACGCCACGGTCACGGCCAGGTATGTCCCAACGGCCGACAACGAACCGGAGAGCAACGCAACTGCGAGGACGAGCGGCCCGAGCCGGCGGAGCGGGCCCTGCGGCCCCCGCCCACCTGGGGTCGGTGGGACCCCGGCCAGCGGAGTCCAGTAGAAGTAAGGCTGTCCTGGGTCCGGTGGAGCCGGCCGCTGTGGGACCTCAAAACCGGACGCGAAGTATCCGGGCGCGGCCCCGTAGGGCGGAGGGCCCGCGGGTGTAATGGGGGGCGCGGGAGGCGGTGTCCACATGCCCGTCGGTGCGAGCCAGGGCGATGCCTGAGGGAGCGGCGCCGCGGCGTCGGACTGCCCGGGATACTGGTATGGGTAAGGCGGCACGCTCGGGGTTGCGGCACCCGGGCCGCCGGCCGGCTCGCCCGCTTCGGCCGATTCTCCTTCAAGGCTTTCGGGTTGCCACTGCGGCCCGGCCTCGGCCGGGCGCGACCAATCGGGGTTCATCGGGCGTTCCGGCTCGGCGCGAGCCTGAAGCGGGTCATTCGGGTCGTATGCGCTCATCTCTGCGCTCCATTGAGGGTCATGTCGTGCTCCGCCCTGCCCGGTGTTGTACGAGTCTGATCTGAATTCAGTCTGAATGCGTCGGAGAGGCCCACCAGTCCGCCCAGACGTCCGGCCGCAACGGCTCCTAAACGTTTAGCGAAGAACGACCCGTACGAGGAGTGGCGCCGCCAAACCGGGCTGCTAGCATCCCCCGACATCGGCCCACCGAACCATGGGAGCCTTGCCGCATGGCAACTGTCACTTTCGAGAACGTCACCAAGAGATACGGCGACGTCGTCGCCGTGGACGACCTCAACCTCGACATCCGCGACGCGGAGTTCATGGTCCTCGTCGGGCCTTCCGGCTGCGGCAAGACCACCAGCCTGCGCATGATCGCCGGCCTGGAAGAGATCACCGACGGAACGCTGCGAATCGGCGAGAAGATCATCAACGACGTCCCGCCGAAGGATCGCGACATCGCGATGGTCTTCCAGAGCTATGCGCTCTACCCACACATGACCATCCGGGACAACCTGGCGTTCGGCCTCAAGCTCCGCCACGTCCCCAAGGTCCAGATCGAGGCCCGCGTCAAGGAAGCCGCGGCCATCCTCGACCTGACCCGCTACCTCGACCGGAAGCCGCGTGAGCTCTCCGGCGGCCAGCGCCAGCGCGTCGCGCTCGGGCGAGCCATCGTGCGCGAGCCGGCCGTCTTCCTCATGGACGAGCCGCTCTCCAACCTCGACGCCAAGCTGCGCGTCGAGACCCGAGCCAACATCCTTCGCCTCCACCAGCGCCTCAATACCACCTTCGTGTATGTGACCCACGACCAGATCGAGGCCATGACGATGGGCACTCGCATCGCGGTCATGAACGAGGGTCGTCTGCAGCAGGTCGGCACGCCGCAGGAGCTCTACGACCGGCCGATCAACCGCTTCGTGGCCGGCTTCATCGGCAGCCCGGCGATGAACTTCGCAACCGTCGAGGTCGCCGGCGGCGACAGACGGCGTGACGCTTCAGGGCTCCAACGTCACCGTTCCGCTGCCGCCGCAGTTCCGCGACATCGTCGGCGCCTCGGGCCGGCAGCTGATCTTCGGCTTCCGCCCCGAGCACCTCGTTCTGGGCCCGGTAACGGGCGCTTCGGCCAGCGTCAACGCCAAGGCCGAAGTCGTCGAGTACCTCGGCAACGAGGAGCTCATCCACGCATCCGGCGCAGGCCGCGACATCGTGGCTCTCGTCGACTCTTCCTATCGGGTCCGCCCGGGCGACGTGCTCGAGCTCCGGATCCCGCTCGACAAGATCCAGCTCTTCGACCCCGACACGAACTTCGCCCTCCCGTTCGGACCGGCTGCCGTCTGATACTCCGGTTCAGGGACCCAGCGCCCCGGCATGTCCGGGGCGCTGGCGTTTAAGGGGCGCTCAGCTCGTATAGTTCGGCCAATGGACGACTCCCCCGCCAGACGCCGACCCAACCGTTCCCCAACCGGGCGGCCCCTGCTCGACTCGCTCCTCGACGAGCTGCGCGACGCGGACGGGGCGCTCAAGGAACGCGTCGTGGGGCGCCGGACGCTTCATACGGGCCGCTACATGGTCTTCGAAGCCGAGCGCGTGGTCCGCTCCGATGGCTCGGAATCGTCGCGCGACATCGTCGTACACCCCGGCGCCGTGGTCATCGCCCCCCTCGATGCCGACGGCCGGCTGCTGCTGGTGACTCAATACCGCGTGCCCTGCGGCGGGGCGATGCTCGAGCTGCCGGCCGGCACGCTGGAGGTGCACGACGGCGTGACCGAGGACCCTCTCGGCGCTGCTCATCGCGAACTCGAGGAGGAAACCGGGTACCGGGCCGAATCGATGGAACGCATCGGCGGCTTCTGGAGCGCTCCGGGCTTCTCTACCGAATACCTGACGCTCTACCTCGCCACCGACCTGCACGCCGCGGGCGACGGACGGCTGAGTCCGGACGACGACGAGGACCTCCGGCTCTCGCGGCTGCCCTGGCGTGAGGCGGTGGCTGCCGTCGAAAGAGGAGTGATCGAGGACGCCAAGTCGGTCGCCGGCATCCTGTGGCTCGCCCGCCGCCTCGAGGCATCCGGCTCGTAGGACTTCGTCACGCCGGACGGCCGGCTAGCCGACCGCCGTCTCCATCCGGTCGAGCGCCCGCCGGTACGTCTCGCTGGCGGGATCGAGAGCGACCGCCAGGCGAAGATGAGTCCGCGCCTCCTGCGGTCGGCCGAGCCGGGCAAAGCTCAACCCAAGGGCGAAGTGCCCGTAGTGTGCCGACGGGTCGATCTCGAGCAGGGCCTGGAATGTCTCGGCCGCGCGTTCGTGCTGGCCGCTGTTGAAGTAGGCCCGTCCGAGTGCTTCCAGGATGGAGCCCTTGCTCTGCTCGAGCCGCGCGGCCCGCTCGAGCACGACGGCTGCCTGAGCGTTGTGGTGGTCCTTCAGCAGCGCATGGCCTCGCTGCAGGAGCTCGTAGGCCGACTCGTCCGGGTCGTCCTCCGAACCGTTGCCGTCGGAATCCGGGGCAACTCCGTTCGTTCCGGCCTCCGTGGCGGCCAGCTCGACGAGATCGAGGGGCGGGCCCCTGCCCGAGAGGGCCGCCTCACCCGCCACGCCCTCCCCTGCCATCGGGACGGCCGCGGCGTCCGAGGCGAGCCCGCCTGCCGTGGCAACCGCTCGAGGCCGGCCACCCTTCATCCACACATACAAACCCAGGAGCAGCAGACAGCCCGCCAGCAGTGACAGGCTGCCCACGATGCGAACCTGTCCGGTGCTGTTGGCGCTCTCCCAGGAGTTTCGAGCGCTTACTGCAAGCTGCGCCGCCCCACTGAGGTCGCCGCCGGCGAAGGCCTGGCGGGCCGCGGTGAGCTCCGCCTGCGGATCTGCGCCGAGGAGGCCCAGGTCTCTAGCGGCGCCTCCGCTGTTGGTCCGGGCCAGGTCGGCCGCGGCGAGCTCCGCGAGAACCTCCAACTCTTGCGAGGCCTCCCTGCCGGCCGCGCCGATGCCGGCGTCCTCGAAGGCCGCCTGGAGCGTCGGCGGCGGCGTCGTCAGCTCAGTCGCAGCCTCGTTGGCGATCTGATCGCGCTGGGTCAGGATGCCGCGAGCCTGGGACATGAAGGCCAGCGCCTGATCGAACTGCCAGCCGTCGAGCGAGCGCCGAATCTCCGGCGGCAGGTTCCAGCTGCCGGCCGCCTTCTGGGCAGCCGTATAAGCAGCCAGGGCCGTGGCGCGTTGCTGCAGCAGCGAGTCCTGCGCCGGATCGATGACCCATTGCCGCCAGACTGCGCCATAGGACTGGCCCGTCGTCTGCTCCAGTAGATCGAGCAGGCGGCGCCAGTCCGTGCTGGGCACGGCCAGGATCTCGTTGGCCGGTCCGTGCGCCGGCTGATACGCCGCCTGAGCAGCGCGCGCCTCCAGCCATATCTTTCGCAACCCGTCCTGGCCGGCCAGCGCCGCGATCTCGCGCGCAACCTCGAGCGTCGCGCCGTAGAGGTAACCGTCCGTCGCGGAGCTCGGTTGGCCCGCGAGCGTCCAGTCGTTGAGCGGGATAGCGGACGCGAGTAGCCGATCGGTGAGGACCGGCGCGTGATCCGTGTATCCGAGCGCATTGACGACTTGCTCGGCGTAATAGGACGCGAAACCTTCCTGCATCCAGCGTTCGCCGAGCAGGGAGCTGTTGAACCACATGTGGGCCATTTCGTGGAGGATTACGAACGGGTCGGCGAAGTACGAGACCTGGATCCCGCCGCTGGCCTCGTCGTAGGAACCGCTGAAGCCGACGCTCTCCTGGGTCGACGCTTCCTCGACCGTAAATGAAGTCATGATCGGATTGCCCAGCCCGATCATCTTGGTCAGCAGCGGATAGCCGGCCAGCATCACCCGCTCGACCTGGTCGGCCCAGCCCGGGTCGTCGACCCAGTACTTGAGATTGACTCGGAGCGGCCCAACCACCACCGACCGGACCCTGAAATCGGATTGGGGTACGGGCTGAACCGCAGTGAACCAGGCACTGAGCTCCGTCGAGTCATCCAGAACGCCGGACGAGAAGACGACCTGACCCGAGCCGAAAAGCGATCTGGTAAGTCCACCGAACTCCTCCTGGACGGTGAAACCGGCAGGGAAGATGACGCTGACCGAGCTGCCCGGAGTGCCAGGGGTGCCGAAGGCCGTGACCGGGAACGACATCAGGTTGTTGCCGATACGCAGATCGCGGTCGGTAGAACCGCCGTTATCGACCAGATCGAAGTAGAGGGAGAACGAGGTGCTCTGGCCAGAGTAGAGCCGCCGGCCGAAGTCGACGGAGATGATCGAGGCCGAGCTCGTCACGGAGTCGACGGACAGGCCGAGCCGCGTTCCGCCGGGGGTGCGAGCCAGGAAGGCGGTCGAAGAGGCCGGCAGCGTCATCTGGACGCTGTCGTAGAAGTACCGGCGCGCGGCGGTGTCCAATGTGTGCGAGGTGACAGTCACATCCGCCACGACATGGACTCGGGCGTCTACCGGATCGGCCGTCCACGTCGAACGCGAGATGAAGCCCAGGTCGGTCTGGACGGCCGCCGCCTGCGGGGGTGCAGCCGCGCTGGATAGGGAGGCCGCCGCGGCCAGGACGACCGAGCAGGCGAGAATCCGCGAGGAACGGCGCCAGACGCCACCCATCACCCTATATCACCTGATAGGCGGGCGATGCGGCCCGATGGATAGCCTTCGAGCCGGCGTCGCACGTGGCCCTGTGTCCACATGGCCCTCAGTCGCTCGTCTCTCCGGAGGCAAGCATCAGCTCCGAGCCGGGCCCGGCCGGATCTCGCTCGGGCTCTCTGACCTGCAGCCCCGCGACCGGAGCCTCAAGCCCATCGAGCGGCGCGCTCGCTCTGGCACGTGTCACCGCACGCGCCTTGCGTTCGTGGGCCCGCTCCACTGTGGAGCCGCTGCGGACGATCCGCGAGACGAAGTCCGCCGCCCGCACGCCCTCGCCGACGAGAACGTTCCGTCCAATGCGAACACCCCGAGGGATCACCGCGCGCTTGCCCACGACCGTTATTCCGGTATTCAGACGGCTCGGTTCGCGCCGGTTCGCGACGTCGTAGTCCGTCCCTTCGCCGACGATCGCTCCGGGACCGACGGCGACCTCCTTGTCGAGGATGGCCCGATCGACCATGGCGCCCGATCGGATGACCGAGTCGAACAGGACGATCGAGTCGCGAACCACGGCGCCCACGTCCACTACGACGCCGGGCGATAGGACCGAGTTCACTACGGAGCCGTTGATCACGCAGCCGTGGCTGATCAGGCTGCGGTGTACCTGCGCGGTGGCACCGACCTTGGCCGGGGCTCGCTCCTCGGACCGGGTATGGATGACCCACTCGCGGTCGTACAGATCCAGCTCGGGGGCGTCGGAGAGAAGCGCCAGGTTCGCTTCCCAGTAGGACTGGACCGTGCCGACATCCTGCCAGTAGCCGTCGAATTGGTAGCCATAGACCCGCGCGCCGCCCTCGATCATGGCCGGGATCACGTCATGGCCGAAGTCGGCCCTCGTATCGCTCAACCACCGGTGAAGGGCCCGCTTGGAGAAGACGTAGACGCCCATGCTGGCCAGGTCCGATTTCGGCTGGCGCGGCTTCTCGTGCCACTCCACGACGCGGTTGTTCTCGTCGAGGGCGAGGATGCCCATCCGAGTCGCGTCGGCCAGCGGGACCCGCCGCACGGCAATGGTCACGTCGGCCCGATGGCGGCGATGGGCGGCTACGAACGGCTGGTAGTCCATCTTGTAGATGTGATCTCCGGCGAGCACCAGGATGGTGTCCCCGGGGGCTTGCTCGACGACGTTCAGGTTCTGGAGGACCGCGTCGGCGGTGCCGCGGTACCACTCCGCGACTCGGCCTCGGGCGATGTACGGCTGGAGCATCCTGACGCCGCCATGGTTGCGGTCCAGGTCCCAGGGCCGGCCCATCCCGATGTGGTCGTTGAGCGAGCGGGGGTTGTACTGGGTCAGGACGACGACGTTGTCGATGTCGGAGTTGACGCAGTTGGACAGGGTGAAGTCGATGATGCGGTACTTGCCGCCGAAAGGCACGGCCGGCTTGGCACGAAGCGACGACAGAATGGAGAGCCTCTCCCCTTCGCCGCCGGCGAGTATCACCGCCAGAGTTCGCTTCATCCCGCGTCCTCTCGCTTCGGACCCGGGTCTGACCGGGCTATGGCGATGCTAGCACCCCACCGCCACCTCCGAACGTGGGACGGACACTGGTCCTGGCGGGCGCCAGGAGGCGGGCCGATGGAGGCGCGGACGGGCGGCGGTGAGGTCAGGCGGCCGGCTTAGAGGAACAGCCTCGGGTTCATGAACGTGCCGTTCACGCGAACCGCCCAGTGCAGGTGGCAGCCCGAGGAATGCCCGGTGGTGTTCTCCGTGCCGACGAGCTGACCGGCGGCCACGGGGGCCCCGACGTAGATGCCGGCTGGAGCCTTCGCGGTCATGTGGGCGTACCAGGTGACCATGCTCGTGGAGTGGGCGACGATCACGAGCCAGGCGCGCGGCGGTGCGTCGTACGGGTTGTAGCCGACGAAGACCACGACTCCCGCTCCGGCCGAATGGACCGGCGTCAGGCACGGGGCCGCGATGTCGATGCCCAGATGGAAGTGAGCGCAGCTGCCGACTCGCGGCTCCGAGAGGACGCCCGTGCAGCCGAACTCCTGGGTGACGACTCCGCTCATCGGCCACTTCAAGGTGCCGCTGAACTGCGACGGGATCTTGCCCTGGCCGCCTTCAGTCTTGACGAGGCCATCGATCCTGTTGCCGAGCTGGTCGAGGGCCAGACCGTTTGACCTGATGGCGGCGGCGAGGGCGGCCTTGTTGCCGGCCAGTTTGGCCTCGGCCGCCTGCTCCTGCGCTAGCTGGGTCTGGAGCTGGGCCCTGAGCGCGGTCAGCTGCCCCTGAGCGGCCTTGAGCTGGGATTGCTGGCTGGTGAGCTCCTGGCCCTGGATGCCAACCGCTATCTTGAGCTGCTCGTTGGCGCTGCTGGCCAGCTGGACGTTCTGCTGCAGCTCGGCGAGCGTCTTCTGGTCACGCTGGATCTCGTCCGCGAGCGCCTTGTCGGCCTGGGCCAGATCGCCGTAATAGGAAACGTCGGAGAGCGCCTCCGTCAGCGAATGAGCCGTCAGAAGCTGCTGGAGCAGCGGCGTCTGATCGGTCTGGTATGCGGCGACGAGCCGGCCGGCGAGGATCTGCCGGCGGGTGTCGAGCTCGGCCTGGTTGGCGTTCTGCTGGGCGGTCAGCTGGGCCAGCCGCGTCGAGAACAGCACCTGCTGGGACGCCAGACTGTCGTACTGCGCCTGGACTCCGGCCATCTGCTTCTGGAGCGCGTCCATCTCGGTCTGGGCCGCGTCGATCGAGGTCAGCACCCCGGCCAGGTTCTGCTGCGTGGTGGAGATCTGACCCCGAAGCGAGCCCTCCTGGGAGGTGAGCCTGGCAAGCTGGGCCTTCTGGTCGGCGATCTGCTTGGCGAGACGTTGCTGTTCCGCGATAGCGTCGGAGAGGCCATCGGCCTTGACGGGGGCGGGTGGACCAGGCAGGAGCAGCGTCGGGGCCAGCAGGGCGGCGCCGAGGAGAAGCTGGAGCAGCCGCCAGCGATGCGGGCGACGTCCATAGGCGCGGCGGTCGTTCGAGGCGGTCATCGTGCGAGCAATCTCCGTTGCGCGCGCTCGCCTTTCGAGCGCGTTCGTGCGGTTACGCCCGCCGGTCTGACGCCGTCCGTTGGAAGGGCACTACCTCAGGGCGACTCCGGCTATTCACGATCATAACACTCGAAATTCGTGCTGCGGCCGCGCTAGTCAGGTGGCCGGCGGTCCTAAGGTCCCATGTGGTGCGGTACGGTCGAGCGGGGTGCGGATTGGGCCGAGCGGCCGCATGATGGTCGCAGCCGTCGCGGGTGTGGCCCTAGGACGCTAGCCCCGCCCGCTGACGGCCACGTGCGCAGGTCCTGCTCAGCCCCCGCTCAGCCCCTGCAACGTCATTTCCGATAGGCGTTCGAGCCGTCGAGACGGCAGGATCACGAGGGAAAGAGGCTCTCAACCATGGCGCTCTTCGGTCCGCCCAACATTCCTCAGTTGGAGGCCAAGAGAGACATCCAGGGCCTGATCAAGGCGCTCGGCTGCAAGGACGCCACGGTCCGCCTGGCTGCCATAGGTGCCCTGGCGCCCTTCAAGGATCCGGCGGCCGTCGAACCGCTGACGGAATTGCTCCGAGACGAATCCCCGGCCATCCGGGGGGCTGCCGTCCTGGCTCTCTCGACGCGTGGCGGCTTGCGTGTCGTTGAGCCACTCATCGGCGCTCTCGACGATCGCGATCCCGACGTTCGCGCCGCCGCCGCCCCGGCCGTCTACCGCAGGTTGATGTCCGATCCGGACCAGGACACGCGCCGCGCCACCGCCGCCGCGCTCGGCCGGCGCCGAGACGTGAATGCCGTCGAGCCCCTCATCAAGGCCGTGATGGATGCCGATGAGGACGTGCGGGTCGCCTCCATCAGAGCGCTCCAGGGGATCGGAGACGCTCGGGCGGTGGCCCCGCTCGTCGTCCTGCTGGCGCAGGAACAGGCCCGTGGCAAAGCGGACGGACGCTCCAGCCCCGCCCTGGAGCGGGCCGCGTCGGGGGCACTGGACGTCCTGTGCGACGCCTCGGCGATAGAGCCCCTGCGGATCGCCCTCGAGCACGACGACACGGAAGTCCGAGAGCTCGTCATTCGAAGATTGGCTCACATCGGCTCCCCTGCCGTTGCCGACTGCCTGGCCGCCAGCCTCAAGGACGAAGCCGCGGCCATACGCCGGGCGGCCGCACGCGGCCTGTCCGACATCGGCTGGCAGCCCACCAGGGACGATACGGGCGCCCGCTATTGGGTCGCTCTCCGCGAATGGCGCCGCGCCGGGGAGTGCGGCAAGGCTGCGGTCCCGCTGCTCGTTTCCGCGTTCGAGACCGAGGGTGCCGCCGAGGCGTCGGAGATCATCGCCGCGCTGGCCAACCTCGGCTGGTACCCCGCCGAGGCCAGCGCCACGGCCGGCCGCTTTTGGGCCGCCCAGTCCCGTTGGGACAAATGCGTCGCGATCGGCGAGCCCGCCATCGAGGCCCTCGATGCCGTCCTGCGGAGCGCCCCCAACTGGCGCGATCGCGTAGGCGCGGCCGGGGCTCTGGCGACGCTGAACGCACGTCGGAGCGCACCGTTCGCGCACCTCGACCTGATCCAGCAGGTCCTCGCGGTTATGGACGGCAGAGGCACGGACGACGACAAGCACGAAACCTTCGACACGCTCCTGGCCGAGCAGCACCAGTTCGACCCGGCCGCGGGTGAGAGCGTGGAGTGGTGTACGTGCGGATATCCGGCATCGAAGGTACTCGTAGACGGGCATCGTGAGCCCCTCGCCGATCTGCTCGGCGTCGAGAAGAGCTCGCTGAATGCCACCACGTACTACTGCCCGAACTGCGACACGCGTCGCGCGACCGTCGCGGCCTGACGCCGGCCACGGCCGGCGCGCAGGGGGCCGCCGGCGCGTGGGGGGCCGCCGACGGGGGCGGCCCGGCAGTTCGCGCTAGGAAGCCGCGGGAAGCAGGGTCACCCAGACGACACCTGCGATGAGGAACGGCCCAAAAGGTATGTAGCTCTTGAGGGTCACGCGCCGCGCGATCAACAGCAGGACGATGACGACGCCCGCCAGGATCACGCCGGAGAAGACCGACAGCGCGATCCGCACCAACCCGAGCAGAAGTCCCGCCCCGATCAGGAACTTGACGTCGCCGCCGCCGAACGCACCCTCGCCGAACGGCAGCGACGCCGCCAGCATCAAGCCGGGAATCGCGATGGCGCCCACGACCGCCATCCAGGCGGGCGATCGGTCAACGAGCGAATTCCCGCCCCAGACCAGCGCCAGCGCTCCGACGGCGATCAAGGGCAGGGTCAGCTCGTCGGGCATGAGGCGCTGATCGAGATCGGTCGCCATCAGGAGCACGCAGGCGGCGAAGAAGCCGCCGAACAGGATTCGCTCGGCGACGTCGTCGAAGCGCGCCGGCACCGCGGCCAGGGCCGCGGCCGCGAAGATCGCCACGACCGGCGTCCGCCAATCGACCGCCCTGACGCTGCCGTCCTCGTGTGCCGGCCACCTGGCGGCGATGCGATCCGAGACCAGGCCCCAGACCAGTCCGCCGAAACCGAAGACTGCGATGAGGACGTCGAAACTGGTGCCGCCGACGGTCATCAACGCTCCGGTCGCGGCGAACGGCACACCCGGCCTACGCCTTCTTTGCGCCGGCGAGCGCGAGCTCCACGAGCGTGGCGTGGGACACGCCGCTGGCGCCGGCCGGGGCATAGGCCGTCTTCTTGTGGAAGTACCCGGTGCCGGCTATGTCGAGGTGGACCCATGGCACCGTCACGAACTCGCGCAGGAAGACGGCGCTCTTGACGAGGCCGCCTTCGGCGGACGCGGAGTTGACGATGTCCGCGTAGGTGCTCTCCAGCTCCTTGCGGTACTCGTCGACCAGCGGCAGCTGCCAGAAGCGCTCCCCCGCCCGCTGCCCGGCCGCGGCAACTTCGTCGTACCAGGCCTGCGGCGTGCCGAAGGCGCCGGTGACCTGATCGCCGAGAGCCCTGCTCACGGCGCCGGTCAGAGTCGCCACGTCGACCAGATGCGATGCCCCGAGCTTCTCCGCGTAGCACATCGCGTCACCCAGGATCAGGCGACCTTCGGCATCGGTGTTGATGATGTCCACGGTCTTGCCGTTCATGGCCTTGACGATGTCGCCGGGTCGGGCCGAATGCGGGCCCGGCATGTTCTCGACGGCGGGGGCGATGGCCAGCAGGGGCGTACCGGGTGCCAGCCGGGCGACGGTGGCGATGGCCGCGATCACGGTGCAGGCACCGGTCTTGTCCATCTTCATCTCTTCCATCCGATCGGCCGGCTTGATGCTTATGCCGCCGGAGTCGAAGCACACCCCCTTGCCCACGATGGCCAGCCGCCGGCCGGCGGCGTCCCTGGCACCCTCCTCGCCCGAGCGGAGCACGATCATCCGCGGTGGGTTGTCGCTGCCCGAGCCGACCGCGAGGAACATGCCCATCCCCAGCTCGGCCGCGCGCGCCGGCTCGATCACGTCGATCGACAGACCGTACTTCTCGGCGATGGCGCGGGCCTCTTCGGCGAGGACCACGGGATTGATGTCGTTGGCCGCCCTGTTGTCCAGGCGTCGGGCCAGGTTGGCCCCCTCGCCGATGATCACGCCGCGCTCGCCGGCACGCTTGAGGGCGGCGGCGTCGGCACCGGGTGCGACCAGGATCAACTCGTCGAGGACGGGCGGGACGGACGTGTAGCCGTCGCGGTAGATGGTGGCCGGCTCGAACGAGCCCTCCACGATGCCCCGGGCCAGCAGCTCGGCGACGGCCTCGGCTCCGCCATCGATCCGATCGGCCAGGTCGCCCAGCCAGACGGCGAGCGTCTTGACGGTTCGACCGGCCAGCCTGCGCTCGACCGCCGATCCGATTCGGACCACCACCTGCCGCGAGAGGGTCTTCGAATCCCCGGCGCTGACGCCCAACAACCGGCCGGCCCGAAGCCCTCCGGCGGCCGCGATCACCGTGGCGTATCGCTCGCACTTGAGCTCCCCGAAGGCGGCCAGCGCCGCCAGCTCGGCACCCGAGCGCCTGTCGATTTCGGCGAGGACGCCCTGGAACGCCGGATCGTCCACGAACGGGACGACGAGTACGTCTGCCGGCACATCCCACGGTTGATCGACGACGACGCGCAACTGCATTGGTTGGCCCTCCGGCCGCGCGGCTCATCGGGGCGCCGCTGACCCATCGCCGGGCGAGTGCTCCGGCGTCGTGACTATGGAGCTAAGTCTACCGACTCAGCGGGGCGGCTACGCGCCGAAGACCGTGCCGCCCACGAGCGCGGTAAGGGCGTTCGCCAGAGCTCCCCGCGCCGTCTCGATCGAGATCCCATGAGACGTCAGGTCGCCCGCCACCTCATACAGGACGACCTGCATGACCGACGAGTCGGTCGGCAGCAGCGCCTTGGCGTCGTTGACGTTCTTCAGCGCAGCCGTCACCTGCTTGGTGATCACGCCTTTCGAGGCGACCATCTCCTGCCAGAGCGTGGTCAGGGCATCGTCCATCTGCGTGGTCCGGTCGAGCCACTCCGACAGCGTCGAGACGTCGGTCACCTTGGCCAGGTTCACCGCGATCGAACTGGCGTCGGCGATGTCCTGGCCCGCCGTGGTTATCTTCGCCAGCGCATCCGTGTAGCGACCGGCGGTGGCGAGCTGGAGGGCCTCGGCGGCCGTCGAGTCGTGGTTCTCGATGTCGTTGGCCACCTGGATAGCCGTCTTGCTGCCGGCGACCATGGCCTGCCAGTCGTCGTAGAGCGGCGAGACGGACGCGATCGCAACGCAGACCTGGTGATAGCGATCGACCATCGCCGGGCTGTTCGTCCGGATCAGCCGATCCTGGAGACTGGCGTCCCAGGACCCGCATTCAAGCTGCTCGCTCAGGTTGGCCGCGCCGGAGTCGATCGAGCTCAAGTCCTTGGAGCCCTGGTCCCAGGCAGACTGGAGACCCGACTGATCTACCTGGGCCAGGCTGGAGAGCGTGTTGCGCGCCTGCTTCCCCAGCGCATCGACGTCGTCCTTGAGCGTGGTGAGGTCTCGGATCGCGGCGTTGAGCCTCGTCGAGAGGGCCTGATCCGCGGCCCAGGTGAGTTCCGGCCGCGTCCCGGTGGACGGCGAGTGCTCGACGGTAGCCACGATTCCGGCGGACCCGAGCGCCAGGCCGGCGGCGAGGACCAGCCAGCCGGCTCGGACGAGAGCCCCTCCCGCCAGCGCCCGGAATCGATCTCCTCGGCCGGTTGCGTAGTCGCCACCTCCGGCCTGGCTAACGTCCCCATCGAGGTCGAACCCCGAGGCGTAGTCATCCACGTCGACCTGTTCGATCGGGCGCAGGCCCCAGCCCACGGCGTCACGCGGGGGGAGGTTGGGCGTGGTCATGATCCCGGCGATGCTACACCGCCGGGACCCGGGCCGGAGATGCCCGGCGAGAGGCTCACGGCGGCGTCTTGCCCTGGCAGCGAGCCCTCCCCGCGCCGACGTTACGCCCGGCAGCGAGCCTTCAGCGCGAGTATCCGAGTGCAGGCCTGGTCGATGCGCGACTCGGAGATCTCGCCGCTCGCAACGGCGTCGAGGATCACTCGAACGCACTCCGGGCCACGCTCGTCGCTGTATGGCACCATGCCCGACACGTTGCCGAAGAGCAGCATGTCGACCCCTGCGTTGACCGCCAGGACGACGCCGCGCCTGAAGCCGAAGACCTCAAAAGTGGCGAGGGTATCCATTGCGTCGGAGATCACGACGCCGTCGAAGCCCACCTCCTCCCTGAGCAGTCCGGCGATGGTTTTCGACGAGAGCGTTCCGGGGAGGCTGTCCAGCTCGGCGTGAATTGAGCGGGTCGTCATCACTCCGTCGAGCAATCCCTCGGACGCCAGGGTGCGGTACGGCCCGAGCTCCTCTGGCGACCAGGTCTCGATCGCCTCACCCCAGCCCGGAGAGTAGGGCCGCAGCGCACCGCCCATGCCGGGGAAGTGCTTGGCCGCGGTCAGAATGCCCAGCTCGTGGTGAGCCAGAATGAACTCGCGGGCATGGGCCGTCACCAACCCCGGATCGGGTGAGAAGCTGCGGCGGCGGCGGTTCCGGCCGAGCGCGGCCGGGTTCTGCAGGTCTACGACCGGGGCCAGGTTCATATCGATGCCGACGTCTACCATCTGGGCAGCGATGGCCGACGCCGACGATCGCGTGAAGGCCACGTCGTTGCGGTCTCCCATCGCCGCCGTGGCGACGACTGGCTCGAAACCGTATCGCTCCTTGAGGCGATGATCGAGGCCGCCCTCGCCGTCGGCGGCCACGAGGACGGGGATCTCGCTCGCCGCCTTCAGCGCGGCGATCAGGTCACGCAGCTGCTCGCGAGACTCGACGTTGCGCGACCCGCCGGTCTCCGCGTCCGCGTCGAAGATCTCGACCGCGCCGATAGTGCCGGAGGCGATGTTCCGAATCGTCGGCTCGGCCTCGGCCGCCGTGAGCCCGCGGAAGCCGACGACCACCATCTGGCCGACTCGGTCGCGCAGCGCTTCCGGCACCGGGATTGGCCCCCGTGATGCCGGGCCCCGCTCCCCACCCGCTATTCGAACATCCAACGCGACCCCCAAAGGGTGTATGACGGCCGCCGGGGGACCGCCGGCGCATCCATTCTCGACCCAAATCGGCAGGGAAACATACGCCAAACAGCGCAGAAGCGAGCGAATATGCAGCCTGGATGCACCAAATTCATGCGCGCGAGGGCCACGGACCGGCGGATTCGGGCGGATCAGGCGGATCCGGCTCGCGACGATGAACCGGCGAGCCGATCGAGGACGCCGGCGAGCTCGGTCGCGTCGGCGGCAATCTCGGTGGGACCGTCGGCCGTGTGGGCCGCGACCTGGGCCCGGGTCGTTATCCCCGTCAGCATCAGCACCGACCGAGCTCCAACGGCCTGCGCCGCGGCCACGTCCGTGACCAGGCTGTCGCCGATCATCACGGCCTCGGAAACGTCGACTCCGACCGCGTGCGCAGCCACCTCGAGCAGAAGCGGCCCGGGCTTGCCGATCGAGATCGGCTCGTGACCCGACGCGGCCTCGACGGCCGCCACGACCGACCCGGCCCCCGGCATCAGTCCCTTCTCGTGCGGATAGACCGGATCTCGATTCGTGGCCACGAACCTCGCCCCCGCCCGAACGGCTTCCGCGGCGCAGGCGAGCCGGCCGTACGTGAATTCGGTGTCGAGCCCAACGACCACGGTGTCGACCGATCCAATGGCCGCCGCCGCGTCTCGACCGTTCGAACTCCAGACTTCGGCCGCATCGCCGGAGGGGAGGACTTCGATGCCGACATCGCGGAGCTCGTGCACCAGACCTGCGCCGCCGACCACGAGGGCGTGCTTCACCGGCGGCTGGAGATCGCGCAGGTACAGGGCCGTCGCGCGAGCCGACGAAATGATGCGATCGGGCGAAACGGGCGCGCCCATGCCTTCGAGCCGGGTAACGTAGTCGGCGCGGTACCACATAGAGTTGTTGGTGACGTACACGACTGCGTCGCCGGCTGCCGCCCGAGCGGCGAGAACGGCGGCCACGCCGGGCACGGGTTCGGCGCCGCGATATACCACCCCATCGAGGTCGACAAGAAGCAACATGGCGACGATGCTACCTGAGCGACGGAGGTCCCGTGGGTTGGCTCGCGAGGCCAGGCCGATCCGGGGCTTGGCGCTCGGCGCGTCGCGGACGCTCGGCGCGTCGCGGACTCGCGCCCTGGTCCCGGCCCCCGGCCGGGTCACGACCCCAGCCCGGGTCACGGCCACCGCCCCTGCCGCCGCCCCGGCCGTTGCCTCGACCCTGGCCCCCGCCACGCCAGGCCGCGCTCGTGCCTGACGACCGACGCGTCCTCGAGGGCGTCGAGCGCCTTGTCGTCGACGGCACCAACGTCCTCCACGCGCTCCGGCGATCCCCGGCGCCACTTCCCGCGGCCGCGCTGATCGGACGTCTGCGGGCGATCGTTCCCGGGGGCGTCGCCGTCGTGGTCGTGCTCGACGGATCGCCCGAACAGGGCCTGGTCTCTCGGCGAGTGGCTTCAGGGGTGGAGGTTCGGTATTCCGGTCGGCTCACGGCCGATGAAGTCATCGCCCGAATCGCGGATGAGATGGCCGGGCAGGCGGCCGGCCTGCTCGTGGTGACCGATGACATCGAGCTTTCCGGGACGGTCCGGCGCGCCGGCGGTCGGACTGTCCGCAACGGCTGGCTCATCGACCGACTCAACCGCCAGCGACTCTCGGCTCCTGCCACAGGCCGCCCTTCGACCCCGCCTGGTGTGGGCGCCGGGCCGACCGGTCGAGCCGGCGCGAGTTCCGGCTCCAGCTCCTCCGCCGCCACCGACTCCGATTCGGAGGCCGCGCGCTGGTCACCCGGCCGTGGCGCCACCCGCAAACGCGGCAACGGCAAGCGTCGGCCGGGCACGGGCCGGTAGCAAGCGCTCGGCCGGGGGCCGGGGCCGCTGCGCCGCGGTTCGCGGCCCAAGGGCAGCAACAGATGCCCTCGGAGGCGCCGCGGGCGACTCCGGACCGCCTCGTCGTCTCGCTGCGACGCCGTTCGCGGCCCAAGGGCAGCAACAGATGCCCCCGGAGGCGCCGCGGGCGACTCCGGACCGCCTCGTGTCGTCGCCCAATTTCCCTGTACGCGTGGGTGGAGTGTTATGGAAGGGGGTCGGGATCGAGGACGGCGGGACGCTCGCCGAAGGCGGCCTGCGCCGCGTTCCGAGGCCTCGATCGGACCGAATCGGTGACCTGAGGCCATGTGGCGGGCCGATTCGGGCACCGCTGAGCCCCCGCCGGGGTCGATTTCGGCCTGGGCGCGCCCTTACGAGCGAGCCGCACGCGGCGGCTGGCTCGGAGCTGTTCCATAACACTCTGTCCAGGCGTACAGGGAAAGAACCAGATGCCGCGCAGCCCTCCGACGGGCCGCTCGAGCCAGCGGCCGACTTCTCTCGTTCTGGCGGGCAGCGCGGCGTCGAGCAGGGCGGCATGGCTAGCCACCGATCTTCGCTGAGCGTTACTGCTCGGCAGGACCACCACCGCGGCCACGCCCGTCGGCCGCCAGTTGCGCGTTTCGCTCACGACGCGCGGCACCACGCGCGCCTTCATGTCGAGAACTCGCAGTAGCTCCTGAAGATCGACTATCTCGGTCTTGATCTCGATGATCGCCAGCGCGCGGCTCTCCGCGTGCCAGCCCAGCACATCCACGGAGCCACGCTCGCCAAAACGGTTGAACGACTCCTCGGGCACGACCTCCCAACCGGCCGCTGCCAGCGCCGCAACCACCTGGTTCTCGAGCCACGCATGCCGGCGGTCGAGAAGGCGGGCGAGCTTCGACCCACGCCAGCGGAGCGCAACTGCGAGGTCGGCCTGCAGGACCTGCGCCACCTGGTCGAGGACGTCGACCGAGAGCGCGCCGAAGCGCCCCCGCTCGATCGAGGATACAGTCTGCTGCGAGACGCCCGCGCGAGCGGCCACGTCGGCCTGGCGCAAATGCAACTCCATGCGGATGACGCGGAAGGTGTTGCCGATTCGGACACGATCCATGACGGGCAGATTGGACCTGGCCGCTCACTTGCCAATTTCCGGGAGGCGGGGTAGGAGGCGGTCCGGAGTCGCCGGCGGCGCCTTCGGGGCATTCGCGCAGTGGCGCGGGCCACGGCGATCGGCGAAGCGGGCACGAGGCGGTCCGGAGTCGCCGGCGGCGCCTCCGGGGCAGTCGCGCGGCGGCGCGGGCCACGGCGATCGGCGAGGCGGGCACGAGGCGGTCCGGAGTCGCCGGCGGCGCCTCCGGGGGCAGTCGCGCGGCGGCGCGGGCCACGGGGAGCGGCGAGCGGCGCCACGCGGCCGGACCACCGTGGTAGAATAGAACGCTAGTTCTAGATGCACGAGCCACACGGCTGGCGACGAGGCTGTAGGCCATGCCCGGAGCGGCGGCGTGGACAAGGTTCATCGGACGGTCCACACGCCGTCCACAGCGGATCCGCCGCCGATCCACCGGCCCGCGGCGGATCTCCACGGGCGCCGACCCAATCCTAGATATGGTGGTTGCAAGCACCGGGATACCACAAGATGTTGTGGTTTTGGGACTTGACTCGGGCAGAGCAGCAGGCGTACATTCGATCGGTCAGCCGGGTTGCCGAGAGGACCCGGGAGGCGTCGACGAGGCCACGGAGAGTCGGCCGGATCGGTGCCCCAAACCCTTCGTCGGGAGGCAAATCGCCAGAGCACTCGCAGGCTATCGTCACCACCACTTCGACCGGCCACTCGAGACCCGGACGCCGCCCGACTCGCGGCGATGGGCACGGATAACCGGCGAAGGGATGGGCGGAACGGCGACGGACGTGGAGGTCGACCGATCCGCAGATGCGAGGAACAAGCGGCGACTGCCCATCAGAGCAGTGTCGGTCGTTCCTGGTTGCCCGGCTCCGCGGCGCGGCGCCGCTCGACAGGCCAAGCCACTCACCACTCACCACGCGCCATTTCGCCGATCTACTCCACAGCCGCCCGCGCCGCTCCCGAGCCGCTCCCGAGCCGCTCCCAAGACGATGAACAGCTGGAAACGCCCCGAAGATGAATGAACGCAATCCAGAGCCCAGAGAGGTGCAGGAAATGAGTCGAGCCGCTGCGAGCGCCCCCGCGAGCGCGACCCCCGAGACCGCCGCGACCCCCACGGCCGGAGCCGCTGCCGGAGCCACTGCCGGAGCCACTGCCGGAGCCACGAACGCCGCCACTCCCGCAACTCCCCCGGCCACGACAGCTACGGCAGCGATCCCCGTCATGGCTGAGAGCAGCGTGCTCCCCGACGGCCGCTTCACCGGCATCGGCGTCAAGGGCCTCCACTTCCCGCGCCGCTGGACAACGCCCGGCGTCCACCCCTACGACGAGATCGAGTGGGAGATCCGGACCGCCAGCATCGGCAACGAGAAGGGCGTCAACGTCTTCGAGCAGAAGGGCGTCGAGGTTCCCGCGTTCTGGAGCCAGCTGGCCACCAACGTCGTCGTCAGCAAGTACTTCCGCGGCCACGTCGGCACGCCCGAGCGCGAGACGTCCGTCCGCCAGCTGATCGACCGCGTCGTCAACACCATCGCCGGCTGGGCCGAGACGCAGCACTACTTCGCCACCGACGAAGACCTGCGCGCGTTCCAGGCCGAGCTGACGCACCTGCTCGTGCACCAGAAGCTGTCCTTCAACTCGCCGGTCTGGTTCAACGTCGGCGTCGAAGCGCACCCGCAGTGCTCGGCCTGCTTCATCAACTCGGTCGAAGACTCGATGAGCTCGATCATGGACCTGGCCAAGACCGAGGCCATGCTCTTCAAGTTCGGCTCGGGCGCCGGCTCCAACCTCTCCACCCTGCGATCGAGCAGGGAGAAGATGTCGGGCGGCGGCACGGCGTCGCGGCCCGGTCAGCTTCATGCGCGGCTACGACGCGTTCGCCGGCGTGGTCAAGTCGGGCGGCAAGACCCGCCGCGCCGCCAAGATGGTGATCCTCGACGTCACCCACCCCGACATCGAGGAATTCGTCAACTGCAAGCTCCGCGAGGAGAAGAAGGCCTGGGCCCTGATCGAGGCCGGCTACGACGCCAGCTTCACCGGCGAGGCCTACGGTTCGATCGCCTTCCAGAACGCCAACCATTCCGTCCGCGTCACCGACGACTACATGCGCGCCGTGGTCGACGACGGCACCTGGACCACCCGCGCCGTGGTCGACGGGGCGCCGATGGATACCTACAAGGCCCGCCACCTCTTCCGCGAGATGGCCGAGGCGGCGTGGGTCTGCGGCGACCCCGGCATCCAGTACGACACCACCATCAACGACTGGAACCCGGTCAGCAATTCGGCCCGCCAGTACGCCACCAACCCCTGCTCCGAGTTCAGCTTCCTCAACGACACGAGCTGCAACCTCGCCAGCCTCAACCTGATGAAGTTCGTGCGTGACGACGGCGAGTTCGACGTCGAGGCGTTCCGCTACGCCAGCCGGCTGACCATCACCGCCCAGGAGATCCTGGTCGACAACGCCAGCTACCCCACGCCCAAGATCACGACAACTCGCACCTGTTCCGGCCGCTCGGTCTCGGCTACGCCAACCTGGGCGCGCTGCTGATGAGCCGCGGCCTCGCCTACGACTCGGCCGAGGGCCAGGCCTACGCCGCGGCCATCACCTCGATCATGACCGCCGAGGCCTACCGCCAGAGCGCGATCGTCGCCCGCGACCACGGCGGCCCGTTCGCCGAGTACCGCAAGAACGAGGAGCCGTTCCTGCGCGTCATCCAGAAGCATCGCGACGCCGCCCACGGCATCCCCGACAAGCAGTCGGTCCCGACCGACATGCACCGCGCCTCGCGCGACATCTGGGACGAGACCCTGGCCCTGGGCAAGGCCCACGGCTACCGCAACGCCCAGACCACGCTGCTCGCCCCCACCGGCACCATCGCCTTCATGATGGATTGCGACACCACCGGCATCGAGCCGGACATCGCCCTCGTGAAGTACAAGAAGCTCGTCGGCGAGGGCTTCCTCAAGATCGTCAACCAGACCGTCCCGGCCGCCCTGCGCAAGCTCGGCTACACGCCCGAGCAGGTCGATTCGATCGTGGCCTACATCAACGAGCGCGAGACGATCGAAGGCGCGCCCGAGCTCAAGCCCGAGCACCTGTCGGTCTTCGACTGCGCCTTCAAGCCGATGAACGGCACGCGCTCCATCCACTACATGGGCCACCTGCGGATGATGTCGGCGGTCCAGCCGTTCCTCTCGGGCGCGATCAGCAAGACGGTCAACATGCCCGAGGCGGCCACGCCCGACGAGATCGAGACGGTCTACCTCGAGGGCTGGCGGATGGGCCTCAAGGCGATCGCGATCTACCGCGACAACTCCAAGCGCACGCAGCCGCTCTCGACCGGCAAGAAGAAGGATAAGGAGGTCGGGCGTGGCGGCGCCAGTCGCAGCCTCGGCACCGTCCGAGCCGAAGCCGTACCGACGCCGCCTCCCGGCCGAGCGAGCCGCGGTCACGCACAAGTTCGACATCGCCGGCCACGAGGGCTACATCACCGTCGGCCTCTACGACGACGGCCAGCCGGGCGAGATCTTCCTCAAGATGGCCAAGGAAGGCTCCACGATCAGCGGCCTGATGGACACCTTCGCCACCACGGTCAGCGTCGCCCTCCAGTACGGCGTGCCGCTCCACGACCTGGTCCACAAGTTCGCCCACGTCCGCTTCGAGCCGTCGGGCTTCACCTCCAACCCGGAGATCCCGATCGCCAAGTCGATCATCGACTACATCTTCCGCTGGCTCGGCTCACGCTTCCTGCCGCCGGAAGACCGAGCGACCCTCGGTCTGGTCGACCGGTCGGCGACCGGCGAATTCGTCGGTGCAGCCGCTCAACCTCGGTCTCGGCGGGACCCCCGGAGCCAGCAGCGCCGGGACCTCAGGGAGTGCCGAGCCTCACGCCGCGGAGCCGGCTTCACCGCCGAGTGGCACCACGGCCGTGGCAAGTCCAGGGGAAGAGGCGCCAACAACGCCGCCCGCAAGAGAGTGGCCATCTCGACACTCCCCGCTCGTCGGCCTCCCCTGCCACGACCGGCACCAACGGCAACGGCAACGGCCACGCCAACGGCGGCAACGGCGCCCGCGTCACCCTCGGCAGCCTCGGCATCGGCAAGGCCCAGGTCACCTTCACGTCCCAGGCCGACGCCCCCTCCTGCGCCGACTGCGGCTCGATCATGGTCCGCAACGGCAGCTGCTACAAGTGCCTCAACTGCGGCTCCACGAGCGGCTGCTCGTGAGACAATCCTGCGGGAGGCCAACGTGGCGACGCTGTCAGTTCGTAAGTTCGCGATTCTCGCACTCCTGAGTGCAGGCGACGGAGACACTCCGTCTCCTTTGGTCGGCGTTACTCGCTTTCAGAAGCTCCTCTTTCTGCTAAGCAAACAGCTTCCGTCCAGGATTTCGGCCGATCGGGAGTTGCGGTTCGATATTGACTTTCAGCCGCAGAAGTTCGGCCCTGCCGACTTCGGCGTCTACCCAGATCTGGACTTCTTAGTGGCAACCGGCCACGTTTCTCGGTCGGCCGTCTCTCCGCCGCAGAGCAACTCCACCTCTGCGTCGCGCCCATCCATGGAAGAAGCGACCGAACAGAGACTCAGCTTCGCATACCTGATGGGTGACGAAGACGATGCGGCTGCTCTCGCGGTAACAGAGGGCGAAGAAGAGCAATTCGAACTCACGCAGAGCGGTAGAGAGCTACTCTCTCGGCTAGTCGCGTCGTCACCTCCGAATACGCGATCGCTCCTCGAGTCCATCGAAACCGAGGCTACGGGGGTAAGGCGCCGATTCGGCGCGTGGCCCCTACAGCGACTGCTCCGCTATGTGTACTCGGAGTATCCAGACATGACTACCGCATCCGAGATCAAGGAACGGGTCTTGGGACACCCCTAAATGCAGCTACCAGAGGGGACCGCTTCGACTTACGTGCTTTGTGCGGCGTGGTTCGGTTGGGAGCTGCTCTTGTTGGGGGCACTCGCTCAATTCAAGACCTCTGCCGAACTCAAGGAACGGGTCAGCCGACGGACCTTTCAGCGGCTCTCGGATCTGAATCCCTACCTGGGCGGCCTCTACGGCAGCTGGCCGTACGATGATCTCGTGAAGGATCTGGAAGCGCTGCTGCGACTCAAGTGGAAAGTCGACAAAGCTGCCTACGTCCACACGATGTTGCGGCGACGGGAGCTGCTCGTCTCCGTAGCGCGCTACGTCGCTTGCGCCGAACTTTTGGCGGCGGCACTACTCGCCGGACTCTACTATCTGCTGCAAGACCCGGTTCCAATTCAGCTGCCGGCGATCGTTGCCTTCTCAGCCGGGACGGCGGTCGTCCTAATTATCATGCTCACCGCAACCCACTTGGAGACCCGGATCAAGACCGGCGAGGACTTGTCGTGAGAATGCGAGAGGCGCAGGTGGTGGCTGCCGTGACAACTTGGACCTCGAGGCTCGGCATGGAATACGCGCTCGAATTTCCCCTACTTGGTCGTGTAGCCGACATCTTTGCCATCGACTTGTTGAGTGGACTCACGGTTGCCGTGGAATGCAAAGAACGAAATTGGCGCCGCGGAATTCGACAAGCGCGGGTCTACTCGGTCGTAACTGATCGGGTATTCATCGCAATGCCAAGCGCACACTTGACGCAGTTTGCGGTCTCAACCATCGCCTCTCAAGGCCTGGGTGTCTTGGCCGTCGGTGAGAGTGGAGACGTAGTTGTCGCGGCCCCCGCGCCAGACACGGCACCGATGGCCACTCTAAGAGAGCGCACGGTTGGTATGTACATGACTCGTAGGGGGACAGAGGATGGCTAGAGAGCTCGTCCACTATTTGCGAATGGGGACACACGCGGAAAAGGCCTATCTCGAAAGGGGTCGAGCTTTCTACGACCGAATCGTCCTCAATGCAAACCTCGTTGAAGCCTCACGCGGCGCCACCAGCGTATTTGTCGCGATTGGCGGGAAGCCCTATTTCATCGATCCTGTAACGTATGCGTTTGCTCTCGATCCTCGCTTTCTCCTGTCTTCCCGGACGAAGGGCCGACCGGCCGGCGTCAAGGCCACATTCCTAGGGCTATCGTCTCGCTACGAATTGCCTGAGGGCTTCCTCGGCGTCCGACCACTGGCGCCGGCCGACCTGACTGGGACGGTTCTGGCGGCCCTCACCAACAACGTTCTTGCCTATCAGTCGGGTGTGCTGGAATCAGCCCTTGCAGAAGATGTGGCCTTCATAACCGGCGGGATGGCCGGTCTACGGCCGCATTTCTTGATCCCGCCGTATTTCGTAAACAGTGCTCCCGACGACTGGATCGATGTGAACACTGAGGCAATCCGGCTGGCCGCGCCAGTTGCGGAATCGATGCTGGCGCTGTTTGCTTACGATTCGCGTCGCGTGACGGGTCAGTCTCTCGTATCGCTTGGGCTGCGCTACGCCGATTCGGACGCTATGAAACTCCTGATATGGCCGACGAACCTGGATGAACATAGGAGTGCGGGATCTGTATTGGGCGACTATGCGAGTGTTGTTCGACAGCTAACACGAGCCGGGAAGCGTGTGACGGCGGCATATGGTGGGTTCTTCGGCCTGCTGCTGGCATTTGCCGGCATGTCGGGCGTAGTGCATGGAGTCGGCTACGGAGACAAGAGGGATCTTGAGCCTGTGGTCGGCGGCGGCTTGCCGCCCGCGACGTACTACGTCCGCGCTCTAAGAGATGCAGTGCCTGTGGGGGATCTCGCCTTCCTGGTTCGTGGGTTGTCTGTTGATGATTTCAAGCGGTGGGTCTGCGACTGCGTAATCTGTTCCGAGATACTGTCTGCGGGCGGCGTGGAGCGGCTCGTTCGAGACTACTCCGAGACGGAGGATCGCCAATCCGCAAGCGGAGACATGCTTGCCGTTCCGACGGCCCGCGTCTACCGCGCCACGCGCTTCCACTATCTTGCCAATCGAGCCCGCGAATTCGAGTGGATTGGGACGGCACACAGCTTCGAGGAAGTGAAGAGGCTGCTGCTCGAGGAAGAACGATGGGCGGCCGGACGATTGGGGATACCCGCCACGAGCCACATCCGTAGATGGATCGACGCCATCGAGCCGCAGCTCTAGCCGCCCATAGTCGAGCACAGCTGGGCACAGGCGCGACCTATTGGTCCGCGTGAACCTCGCATTCCTGAGAGTCCCTGCGGATAGCAGGAAGGGCTCCCTCTGCCGCGTCAAAAGTCCTTCGCGACAGCCGTCTCAGTAAGGGATCCAGATCGCCACCAGCAACGTTCTGAGCCAGAACAACATGGGAAGGAAGGATCGAGCGCGGCTGAGAGGGTCATTCGACCTGCTTCTCATCGATGTCAACTTCGATATCAATGACCCGAACATCAGTCTTGGCGAGCCGCAACTCCACCGTGCGAATCGGATCGTGGTGCCCTCGTTCTGGCAAGTATGACTTTCCCCCACTGTGTCCAACAATCGAACGAGTGATGTCGTCCATGTTGTGGAGGTACTGAGCTTCTGTTCGTGCTTCCAGGAACCTAACTTCCGCGTCTCGAAGTCTCGCCAGCGCCTCATAGGACTGAGCCCGGGCCGTCTTGAGCCTTGGATCCTCCTCGGTTTGGTACACCTTCTGCAGCGATTTCGACACCTTCGCGAAGGCTCCCGCCGTGAGCGGCGTTAGCGCGACTTTCAGCAGATAGCTCAATGGGGACCCAAAACTCGCGCTAGCGACAGACAGTCTCAGACGCGAAGGAATAGGCCGGCCGGAGCGGGTCAGGATCCACAGAGAATGGTTGAACTCAAGGCGTTCCGGGTCCAAGTCGGAAAGCAGTTGCAGCTCGTACAGCAGATTAAAGTCCCAGGCGAAGGAGTTGATGTCGCGTAGCTCAGGCGCCTTCCCTGCATCTGCCACGACCAGCACGCTCAGCAACTTCAATTCGTGGTCCAGCACTGACTTATCTCCCGTCATCGTCTTTGGCCCTCGTAACCGGAGTTTTGAATTGCCATCCCTTTCGCGGCGGAGAACTCGTCGGCTGTCAGGGCGCCTCGGTCGCGGAGCGCATCCAGCCGTTCCAACGCACCCGCAAGAGAGTGGTCCGGGTCGTGGTGGCTGTCGCGGCTCAGCAGGTAGCTCGTGATCGTGGCGGTGATGGCGCCGAAGAGGCCGATGCCCAGGAGCATCAAGGCCATGGCGGCGATGCGGCCCTCGGTGGTGACTGGGGTGACATCGCCGTAGCCGACGGTGGTGAGGGTGACGACGCCCCACCAGAGCGCGTCGAACGGGTTCTCGACCGCCTTGTTGGCGCCGTGCTCGGCGATGTAGAGCCAGGCCGAACAGACGGCCATGACGCCGAGCCAGGCGAGCAGCAGCCAGGCGAAGCCCTTGTGGCGCGCCAGGCCGTGGACGTGCATCCCGGCCCGATAGATGCCCGCGAAGGCTCGAACGAGGCGAAGCAGTCGCAGCAGCCGAAGGACCCGCGCGACGCGTATCGGGGGCGCGAGGGCGATGACGTCGATCCAGTGGCCGCGAAAGTAGCCCGTCCGACTGCGCGCAGCCAGGATCCTCGAGCCGAATTCGAGGACGAAGACGCCGGTCAGGATGAGCTCGGCTGCAGCGATCTCCGGACGTTCCGCCGTCGCGTCGTCGACAATGAAGCCGAGCGCCACGTAGACGATCGCGAGCGCTGCCATTGCCAGCTCCCACGCCACTTCGTGCGTGACGAACCAGCCGTTGAAAGAATCTCGGAGCGGCGCCCTGTCGCTCCTCTCGATGGCGAGTTCCCCCATCGTGTCCCTTACCCCAGCGTTGCAGCACTCCTGGCGGAGTGGCCTCGAGACGCTAAGGAGTCTACACGCCGTCAAGACCCACTAGATCGGTACGAATGTCCCCCTTCCGACGTGATCGGCACCGGCTACCTGTTGGGGCTGCCGCGTTCCTCGTACTTGGGAACACCTAACATGACGAAGTTGCAGCGGCCTGAGCAGGAGGGCGGTTCGTGCCTCAGACGACGGTGTTCATCGGATCCTCATCGGCGGCCAAGGCGCAGGCACGGGCCGTGGTCGAGAGGTTCTCCGGCCCGACCCTCAGGTTCCTGCCGTGGTGGGACGCCTTCACTCCAGGGCGCACCCTGCTCGAGGACCTCGACGCGATCGGCGATGAGATCGACGCGGCGTTGATGGTCTTCTCGCCCGAGGCCGACTCGACCGTCCGAGGAAAGACCGTTCAGGTGCCGAACCAGAACGTTCTGTTCGAGTTCGGCTACTTCTACGGGCGCCTGGGCGCGGCTCGAACGGCGATGCTCAAGTACGGCGACTTCTACCTGCCATCCGATTTCGGCGGCTACGTCCACATCTTCGGCAGCACGTCGTTCAAGCGAGGGGCCGCCGTCCAGATCGGCAGGCGCAGTGAGCGCGAGTTCGCCCGCTGGGTGCAGGCCGTCTAGGCGCGAAGGCACATGCAGCCGACGTCCGGCTCTACCAGCTTCCCTGTACGCTGATCCGCAGAACCGACAGGTTCGGCGAGCCGACGGTGTATCCGGCCGAGCCAAGGGTATACGCGACCCGCTCGCCACGATCGAAGATGACGAGCCATATCTCGTCGCCACCGCGGGCGGCCCCCAGGTAGCACGTCATCGGGCCACCAGGGCCGTTCGTAGAGCACGGCGGGATGACCTTCGTCGGACAGACGAGGCGCGGTGTGGCGCCCAGCGGCCGTGTATCGCACCAATCAAGAGGAGCCTCCCGCACCTCGACGGTGAAACCGGCGGCCGCGAGCATCTCTGATGCCGGCAAGACGAGCTGGTCCGGATTGGCGTCTACGAGGAAGTAGCGGTCCGCCCGCGAGCCGAGGATTGGGTTCCCGATCGCGTCGGTGTGGTCGAGCTGCCAGGCCTGCGGCGCCCGCAGTTCGTCCAGGACCGCAACGAAGTGGCTTGTATCGTTCCGCAGGTAGGCGCACGCGAACACCATCGTGGCCACCACGACGAACAGCGTCAGCGTCCCCAGGCTCCCCATAAGCCTGTCTCGCATCCACCTCATCTTGCTTCCCTCGGTGCCGCGCGCGACAGCATGCCGATCCTGCACCTGGCCGAAGTAGCGCGCAAGGGTCGATCGATCGACTCAGCCCCTGGGCCCGCGGGCCCGCACCGCCGTCCAGGATCGTGGCGCCGGCCGCCGGCCAGGACACTTCCCTCCCCGATCCGACAGGCGGACCCACCAGGCTGGGTATTTGCGCGCGCAACGACCCTGGCGTATGGTCGACGCAGTTCTACAAGTTGGCTCGGGGCGGCCCGAGCAGGCGACAGCGTCCGGTGGCCGACCTCGAGAGGAGGCTACCGTGCACTCGACCGATCTCGCATTCCTGCTGATCCGCCTTGTGGTGGGTCTCACATTCGCAGCCCACGGCGCGCAGAAAGCGTTCGGCTGGTGGGGCGGGCCGGGTATGGCGGGCTGGCGCGGCGCGATCACCAGCATGGGCTTCCGCCCGGTCGAGCTATTCGTCGCCGCATCGATCCTGGCTGAGCTGGTCGGCGGCCTGATGTTCGCCGCGGGCATCCTGACTCCGCTGGCGGCCATGGCGCTCGTCGCCCAGTCGGTCGTGATCATCCTCAAGGTCCACTGGAGCAAGGGCTTCTTCTCCACCAAGGGCGGGTTCGAGTTCGCGTTCGTGCTGGCGATGGCCGCGGTGGCGATCGGCATCGCAGGTCCGGGTCAGGTGAGCCTCGACCAGCTGATCAAGTTCGAGCCGGCCGCAGCCGTTCGCGGAGCGCTACTTGTGATCGGGGCCCTGGGCGGGCTGGCCTCGCTGGCCGATCCGATCTTGATGGCCGAACGGAAGGCAACCGACCCGATGAACTCGGCCGGTCATCACGCCTGATCGACTCGACGCGCAGACGATTGGCTCGCGACGGTCTTCTCGATGCGGCGGTCCGGGATGAGCCACCACAGGGCCACCGCAACGTAGCAGCCGTAGGCGACCCATGAGCTGGCGAAGGCCAGCGGAATGGCGACGACGTAGACCACGATCGATGCCTTGCCCTTGAAGTCGCCGCCAACGGCTGTCGCGAGGGCTGAGTCGTGGCCGTCGCCGGCGATCAGAGCCCGTTCGAGGATGTAGTAGGCCACCGCGGCGAACAGCAGATCCGCGCCGTAGAGCGCCACGGGCCAGGCCGCGAAGGTGGTATACCCGAGCCAGCTCGTCGCGAACGGCATCAGCGACAGCCAGAAGAGCAGGTGCAGGTTCGCCCAGAGCGTCCGCCCGTCGATCCGATCGACCGCCGCCAGCAAGTGGTGGTGGTTGTTCCAGTAGATGCCCAGGTTGAGGAAGCTGAGCACGTAGCCGACGAACGTGGGCGCGAGCGGCCGCAGCGACTCGATCGAGGCGTCGTGCGGCGCCGCCAGCCCGAGCATCATGATCGTGATCAGGATCGCGACGACGCCGTCGCTGAACGAGGCCATCCTGGCCTTATCCATTCGAGACCTCCGGTGTCGGGCGGGCCGTCAGACTGAGCCTAGTCTCGCGGCCTTGGGCGGACCGGGGGCTGCGTCCGGGCTCGCGAACCGAGGAGCGGATCGCGTCGAGCTACTTGCGCAGGTACGCCAGGACGGCCAGGACGCGGCGGTGGTCATCTGCGGCGGGCGCGAGCTCGAGCTTGGAGAAGATGCTGGCGATGTGCGCCTCGACCGTCTTGGGCGTCACGAACAGCCGCTCGGAGATGGCCTGGTTGGAGCGGCCTTCGGCCATCAGGGCGAGAACCTCGCGCTCTCGATCCGTCAGCTCGTCGAGGGGACCGCGGGCACGGCGCCGATTGACGAGCAGGGCCACGACCTCGGGGTCGATGACGGAGCCGCCGCGCGCGACCCGGCGGACGGCGTCGGCGAAGTCGGCCACGTCGGCCACGCGATCCTTCAGCAGGTAGCCGACGCCACCCGACCCTTCGGTGACGAGCCGGAGCGCGAACTCGGTCTCGACGTATTGCGAGAGCACCAGGACGCCGACCTTCCCGCCGTGTTCGTGCCGAATTGCGTCGGCGGCAACCAGCCCCTCGCGGGTGTGGGTCGGCGGCATGCGGATATCCACGACGGCGAGATCGGGGCGGGTCGCGCGGACCAGCTCGATCAGCGTTTCGGCGGTCCCGCACTGGCCGACGACCTGGAGGCCGGCTTCGGTGAGGAGCCGCGCCAGGCCTTCGCGAAGCAGAACGGAGTCGTCGGCCAGGACGACGCGGATCGGTTGGGCGGCCGCGCCGGTCATTCGTGCCTCCGGGGCGCCGCGGCCGGCTCCGTGGCCGCGGAGGGCTCGACGGCCGCAGCCGCCTCCGTGGGAAGAGTGGCGCGGATCGTGGTGCCGCCGCCCGCCGGGCTCGTCGTCTCCAGCACCCCGCCGATCGCCTCGACGCGGTCCCGTAACCCTCGCAACCCGGAGCCGTGGGCCGGATCGGCGCCGCCACAGCCGTCGTCGCGGATCTCAACGACCAGCGTGCCGGCCTCGGTCCGGAGCGCGACCCGGGCGGAGCCGGCCTCGGCGTGCTTCGCGACGTTCGTCAGAGCCTCCGAAACCACGAAGTAGGCCGCGGCTTCCACGGGCTCCGGCAGGCGACCGGCCACGGCGAAATCGACGTCGGTCGGCACGGCGGCCCGGTCGACCAGAGAGCGAACGGCCGGCTCGAGCCCGGCCTGGGTCAGGATGGCCGGGTGGATGCCGCGCGCCAGCTCGCGCAGCTCGGCCAGGGCGGCGTGCAACTCGCTGGACGCCTGGGAAAGCGTGGCTTCAAGCTCCGGATCGGCCGCCGGACCGAGCTGTCCGCGCGCCCGGCCGATGGCCAGCGACAACGCCACCAGCCGCTGCTGGGCGCCGTCGTGGATGTCCCGCTCGATCCGCCGGCGCTCCGCGTCGGTGGCCTCCACGATTCGTGCCCGCGAGGCGCGGACCTCGGCCAGCTGAGCTCGCACCTCTGCCTGGAGTCGGTCGTTCTCGACAGTCAGGCGGACCGCCGTCGCCACCGACGCCACCAGACCCGGGTCCTCGAGCAGCGCCGGGTCGTGGAGGATCGCCGCGAGCGGCCTACCGTCGCGCTCCAGCAGCGTGATGGCTCGACCGCCGGCCGCGGCCTCGAGCGACGCCACCGGCGCCAGCGACGCGTTCACGAACCCGCCGGTCTCCGCCGACCACAGCGCGACCTCCAGAGTGGGATCGCCCAACGCCGTCGCGAGCGCCCGCCGCAGCTCCGCCGGATCCGGCGTCTCGCCCAGCTCCACGACCAGGTCCGCGATGGCCGAGCGGGCCATGCGAACGCGCAGCAGGCCGGCCAGGATCCCGATCGGGACCGCGCCGTAGCTCACCGTGTGGACGAACTGGACGGCGTCCATCGCCTGCCCGGTGAGCCCCGCGGCCTGGGCGCTCGCCTGCAGCAAAGACATCGTCACGAAGAGCAGGGCGCCCGCCAGGACCGGGGCGATGGACAGTCGAGCCGGCCCGCTCAGGCGCCACCACCGGCGCGCCAGCCAGAAGCCGAACACCAGGAGGAACCCGATTCCGAAGACCGCGTACGCCGCTCCGAAGACGTCTCGTGCCGTCTGCGAGGCGTCGACGAAGAACGGATTGGGGTCCTTCCAGCCGGGGATCGATTTGACGGGATCGAAAAGGACGACCTGCTGGACCCGATAGACGCCGCAGGCGATGACCACGGACGCGATCGCCGCGGGCGCCCGCCCGTCGAGCTTGCCGCTCGGGAACGAGATCGGGATCGCGGCGCCGAAGCCCGCGGCGACGAGGAACAGCGACCCCCGACGCGACTGTGACGAGCGGCCAGGCCGAGCCCACCATGAAACCGAGCGGTGCGGATATCCCCGAGATCGCCAGCCACGCGCCGATCGGGTTGTCCGGCCGCCGCGACAGGGCAATCAGCCCGGCCGCGACCGATACCACGCACGTGACCGACAGCGCGATCCGGCCCGACATGCCGAGGTCCGGCCACCAGCCGTCGACGAAGACCGGGATGGCGGTCGAGGCCGCGGTGAGGACCAGGACTGCGAGGATCGCGAGGCGGCGTCGATTGACGATCACGGCCGCGGCCCCACGGCACCCCGCGCTCGCGCCACGAGCGCTGCCAGCGCGGGGCCCGTCAGCTCATCTTTGGCGATGAAGCCGGCGGCGGGGCTGGCCGCGATCAACGGCCCATAGGAAGCCGCGTCGCGGCTCGACGTCAGGACGACAACCGGCGGCGCGTTCACCGCGACCAGTCGTCGCGCCACCTCGAAGCCGTCGATATCGGGCAGCCCGATGTCGAGCAGGACGATCTCCGGCTGCAGCGAGCCGGCCATTTCGATCGCGGATCGACCGTTCGGCGCCTCGCCGGCCACGACGTAACCCGCGGCCTCGAGCAGCGCGCGGGCCTGGAGCCGGAACGAAGGGTGGTCGTCGACGATCAAGACCGTACTCACCGGGCAATCCTGGCATCGGGTACGCGCCAACACCATAGGGCTAACCCTGACCGGCGGGGGCTCGAATTCGCGGGTCTGCCCGGAGGCAAGGAGGCGGGCCAGCCCCGATGGATCGCTCGGCCGCCGGATCGATCGTTGCCTCGACCAAATCGCTTCAAGGACACGATCGATGCGAATGCTTCGAAACCTCTCCCGCCGCAGACTCCGGACCGCCCTGACGATCCTGGGCATCGCCATCGGCATCTGGGCCCTGGTCGTCTTCGGCTCCATGGCAAATCGGATCAACGCCATGGTCGGCAACGGCGCCTCCTTCTACCAGAGCGGCGCGATAACGGTCTGGGGAGGCGGCGGCGACATGCCCAAGATGAACCCGATCGACATTTCGATCGCCAATCGAATGGCCGCGCTGGACGGCGTGGAAGTCGTCGTCCCGGGCGTCAGCATGAACATCGACGACGACGCCCCGAACGGCATGTCGATGGGCCTGCCGCCCATGATCACCAGCGAGGTCGCGGGCTCCGATCACGGCCGGATGACGATGGTGCTGACCGCCGCGTCGGGCCGTCTCCTCACGGCCGGCGGACGAAGGCTCGAACGTGACCGTCCTGGGCAGCGACCTGGCTCGCCAGTACGGCAAGTCCACGGGCGACACCATCACCTTCCGCGGCGAGTCGTTCCGGATCGTCGGCGTCCTGGCCCCAACGCTCACTCAGCCCGACAACTCGGCCATGGTCCCGCTCGCGGCCGGGCAGCGCCTGTTCCTCACGACGCTGCCGGCGCTCGTCAAGGCGAACCTGACCGCCTCGGAGGTCGCGACCAGTTTCACCGTCTACCCGAAGAGCGGCGTAGACCCGGCAACGGTCGCTGCCGAGATCAAGGCGCTCGACCCCGAGCTCGGCACGATGACGTCGGGCGACTTCGACCGCCTGGCCGGCTCGTACGCCTCGATGCTCAACTCCGTGCTGATCGGCATCGGCCTGATCAGCCTGATCGTCGGCGGGCTGTCGGTCGTCAACACGATGGCCATGTCCATCGCCGAGCGAACGCGGGAGATCGGCATCAAGCGGGCGATCGGCGCCAGCCGCGCTCGGATCGTCCGCGAGATCGTGGCCGAGTCTGCCCTGATCGGGTTCATCGGCGGGTCGATCGGCCTGGCCATCGGCGCCCTGATCGTGACCCTCGCCAATGAGGCCGGTCGCTCGTCGGGAACCATCCTGTTCGAGCTGACCGCCGGAACCGCGGTCAGCTCCCTGGCCTTCTCGACCGTCCTCGGAGCGCTGGCCGGGTTCGTGCCCGCCCTGCACGCCGCACGGCTCGATCCCGTGGCTGCCCTTCGTTACGAATGACCGCCACAACCCACCTCAACCTGCCCCAACCTGGAGACCGAACGATGACTGCCAACGCCAATCCCCTGCCCCAGACCCCGTTGCTGGAGGGGCGCAACCTCCGCAAGACCTACCGCCTGGGGCGCCGCAACACGCTGGAGGCGCTGCGCGGCGTGGACGTCCAGGTTCTGCCCGGCGAGATGGTCGCGATCATGGGCCCCTCGGGATCCGGCAAGAGCACTCTCATGCACATCCTGGGCCTGCTCCATTCCCCGGACCTCGACTCGGGCCGCGGCCCGAGCTCGCACGGACCGCGCCCGGAGTTGTCCTTCGGCGGCCGCGACATGGTGTCGCTCGGCGACGGCGAGAGGACCCGCATTCGGGCTCACGAGATGGGCTTCGTGTTCCAGGACTTCAACCTGGTGCCGACGCTCACGGCCCTCGAGAACGTCATGCTCGCCTGCGAATACTCGGGCTCGGGCCGCGGCGTGGCGCGGACGGCGGCGCTCGAGGCACTGGCGCTCGTCGGGCTGTCGGAACGCGCCGGCCATCGACCGGCCGAGCTTTCGGGCGGCGAGCAGCAGCGCGTGGCAATCGCCCGGGCGCTCGTCAACCGGCCGTCGCTCGTGCTGGCGGACGAACCGACGGGCAACCTCGACTCCGCTCGAACGGACGAGATCCTGGCGCTGCTCCGGCAGCTCAACCGCGAGCACGGTCAGACGTTCATCCTGGTCACGCACGACGCCGAAGTGGGCGAAGCCTGCGACCGTGTCGTGCGGATGCGAGACGGCCGGGTCTCCGGCGCGGCGAGGTGAGACTGATGAAGATCGCGGTCATCTACGGCAGCCGGTTGGGGTCCACGCGCGGCGTCGCCGAGCGGATCGCCGCACGGCTCGGCGCGTCGGGCCTGGACGTGGAGCTTGCGGCGACCGAGCGGATCGGGGATCTGCCGGCGGCCGGGGCGTACGTCATCGGCAGCGGCGTATACGGCCAGCATTGGATGAAGCAGGCCGCCGCGCTGGTCAAGCGGAGCAAGGCGGCGTTGTCGGCGCGGCCGGTCTGGTTGTTCAGCGTCGGTCCTGTCGGGGGCTGGGCGGCGGCCGCCAACCCGATCGATCCGAAAGAGGTCGCCGGTTTCCGGCGAGCGATCCGGCCGGTCGACCACCGCGTCTTCGCCGGAGCCCTGGACCGAGGAACGCTCGATGGTAGCGACCTCAGCGCCGTCGAACGCTTCGTCAGCCGCCGGTTCATGCCGGAGGGCGACTGGCGGGACTGGGCCGCCATCGACGCCTGGGCCGACGGCATCGCGCGCCGGTTGGCCCGGGACTGAACGGCGCGGCAGCCAGAAGGCCGCCGCGCCGGACCGGTCAGACCGTTTCCGGAGACGCCGCTTCCCCGCCGGATCGGTCCTCGCCCCCCTCGTCCTCCGCCAGGAGTCGATAGAGGTCCCGACGAGCCTGGACGAGAATTCGGCTGGCTTCGGCGAATGCCGCCGGAGTACCGACCTGGTGGACCTGCATCGCCGCCCGGGCGACCTGCATTGCCAGCCGGCCGATATCCCTGCCGGTCTGGTCGCCCGTCTCCCACGGCACCCCTGCCGCCTGCGCCTTGGTCGCGGCGTCCCGACCCGTGTCCGTCAAGGTGAACACGCGCCGGCCCTCCTGCTCCTCGGGCTGCACCAGGCCCTCGTCTTCGAGCTGCTGAAGGGTCGGATACACCGAGCCCGCACTGGGGCGCCAGGCCCCGCCGCTCCGCTCCCCGAGCTCCTGCATGATCTGATAGCCGTGCATGGGGCCATCCGCGAGGACGGCCAGGATGGCGCTCCGAACGTCGCCCCGACGAACCGCCGGGCCGCCGCCGGCGATGCCGCTCCAGCCGAACGGGAACCGACGTCCCGGACCGCGACCGAGGCGCCATTCGCCGTGGCCCGGGCCATGTCCACGGGCCGGCCCTTGTCCGCCGGGCCCGCCATCGAACTCGCGACCGCGGCACCGGCCATCCTCGAACTGCCGTTGATTTCCAATATTCCTGTACATCTCTGAATTCTCCTGTCGCCGATCCGTTGTGTCGGCGTGGCATCACGATATATCGTGATCACTCACGATGTCAAGCCGCCCCGGCCTGGCGCCGGACGGCGCATTCGGCGCGCGTTTGCGCCGCCGGGTCGCGACAATGCATGAGACGAAGCTCGAGCCGATACCCCGGAGGACGACGCATGGCCCAACCAGGACAGGGTCCAGCCGCCGGCTCCAGCCCCGCGGGAGCGCCGGCCCACAGGCCCGGTCCGCTTGAAGCTCGGCGGGCATCGCTCGGCCGCCTTTACGGCCGCCTCTATGTCCGCGTTCTCAACCTGCCTCCGGTCCGCCGGCCGCGAGCTGCCATGGGCATCTACAACGACGCGGGCGGCAGCCTGCTCGCCGAAGGGTTGGCCTACAGCGCCTTGTTCGCCGGCCTGACGGGACTTCTCTTCTTTGTCGGCCTGCTGGGATATCTGGTTCCGGCCGAGACGGACCGGCGGCACATCGTGGACGGTTTGACAGGCCAGCTCGCCCCCCTGGCTCCTGTCGCGCTGAACGGCCTCAACAGCGTGGCCGCGAATGCCGGCGCCTTCTCGATCGTCGGCCTTGCGGTCCTGGCCTGGGGCGCGAGCCACTTCTACGGCGCCCTCGACCAGGCTCTCGCCCGGATCTTCTCGATGGCCCCGGCACGCGGACCTCTGGATCGGATCCTCCGCGGGTTCGTGTCGGTCCTGCTGCTCACCGGCGGGCTGCTGTCGGGGATCGCAATCAAGGCCATCCAGAGGCACGTCGAGGGCGAGATCAACCTGGGCCCCGCAGGCCGGGCGCTGTCGACCGTCGCGTTTCCGCTGCTCACGGCGGTCGTAGTCGTGGGCGTCGTGGGCCTCGTGTATCGAGTCGTTCCGAACACGAAGGTTCCGATATCGGTCTTGCGCCTGCCGGCGCTCGTGGTCGGGCTCGTCCTGACCGGCCTGACCGAACTGCTCGTATACCTGACACCGCTCCTGACCGGGGCGCTGTCCGTGTTCGGCGGCGTCGCCGCCGTTTTCGCCATTCTGGCCTGGCTTCACCTGGCCTTCCAGGTGCTGCTCATCGGCGCCGCGTGGACCAGTCTGCGGCTCGACGACGCAGACGAACGCGACGTGGGTTCCACGATCGCCGGCACGACCGCGAAGCTCTGAGGCGAGGGGCAGCCGGCGCCGCCGATCGTCGCGGCAGGCGGGTCAGATCGAGAAGACCTCGGCCCGGCGGCGACTTCCGGGCTGCCGATGTCGATCCGCCCGCGTCCGGCTCGTCGGTTGGGCAGGACGACCCAGAGACACGGTCGTCCAGACACAGATCCAAGTGAGGAGATCGACAGAATGGCTACTCACGTTATCCACGTCGAGGTCGTCGGCCGAGACGGCGCCAAGCTCCAGAAGTTCTACTCGGACGCGTTCGGCTGGACCATCGACACCAACAACCCGGAGGGCTACGGGATGCACCGCGAAGAGAGCGGTCTGACCGCCGGCATCGGCAAGGCGCCGATGGGCGGCGACGGTCAGGTGACCTTCTACGTGCACGCCGACGACCCGGAAGGAACCCTCAAGCGCATCGAGAAGCTCGGCGGCAAGGTGATCATGCCGCTCACCCAGGTCGCCCCCGAGACGACGATCGCGCTCTTCGCAGACCCGGAAGGCCACGTCGTCGGCCTGATGTAGTCACAATGCCGGCTTGGGCGGGCGAACGCTCCGGTGGCGTCCGCCCGAGCCGACTGGCTACGGCCGAGGTGACGGATGGGCTACGACTTCGAAGTTTCGGCGGTCCTGCCGGCATCGCCGCAGGCGATCTATGACGCCTGGATGAGCAGCCAGGGCCACACCGCGATGACCTTCGCCGAAGCGACGGTGGACCCGCGGCCGGGAGGCTCGTTCACGGCCTGGGACGGGTACATCACGGGCCGCACGGTTTCGCTCGAGCCCGGCCGGCGGATCGTCCAGACCTGGCGCACTACCGAGTTCTCCGATTCGGACCCGGATTCCGAGATAGAGGTGCTGCTCGAGCCGGTCGAAGGTGGCACGAGGCTCACCTTGCACCACAGAAACGTCCCGGACGGACAGGTCGGCTACGAGCGCGGCGGCTGGCAGGAGAGCTACTTCGACCCGATGCGGGACTACTTCTCGGGTCGCTGATTCGCGCCGGCCCGCGACGCTAAGCCCTTCGACTCGATAGGCGATCCCGGGGCCTGTCGATGCCCGCGGAGCGCCTCCGTTGTGTAGATTTCGGGCATGGAGAGCAGCGCCAGACATCAAGGCTCGAGACGAGATTCGGCCGTTTCGGATCGAGATTCCGCAGGCGGATCTCGACGACCTCCAGTCCAGGCTCGACCGCGTCCGCTGGGCGCAGGAGATCGAAGGCGCCGGCTGGGACTACGGCGTCCCGCTGAGTGTGCTAAAGCCGCTCGTCGACTACTGGAAGAACGCCTACGACTGGCGCCTCTGGGAGGCCCGGCTCAACTCGTTTCCGCAATTCATCACCACGATCGACGGGCAGAACGTCCACTTCCTCCATGTGAAATCGCCCGAGCCCGGGGCGCTGCCGCTGATCCTCACCCACGGCTGGCCCGGATCCGTCGCGGAATTCCTCGACATCATCGAGCTGCTGGCCGACCCACGGGCGCACGGCGGCGATCCGGCCACTGCCTTCGATCTCGTGGTCCCGTCGCTGCCGGGCTTCGGCTTCTCCGGGCCCACCACTGAACGCGGCTGGAACCCGTTCCGAATCGCGGCGGCGTGGGTGGAGCTGATGCGCCGCCTCGGGTACGAGCGCTACGGCGCCGCCGGCAACGACTGGGGCGCGGTCGTCTCGCCCATCGTCGGCCTCAAGGCCCCGGACTCGGTCGTCGGCGTCCACGTCACCCAGATCTTCGAGTCGCCCGAGGACGAGGCCGACCTCGACCCGGCGGTCGACGCAGAAAGGGCGTCGATCGAGGGCCTCGCCTGGTATCACCGCGTTCTCGACGCCTACGACCGGCTCCAGTCGCAGCAGCCTCAGTCGCTCGCCCACGCCCTGGCCGACTCTCCGGTCGGACTCGCGGCCTGGCACAGCCTTATCTATCGGGCCGGCCTCGATCCGGATTACGTGCTCACCAACGTCATGATCCACTGGCTGACGGGCACGGTCGCGTCGGCCATGCGCATCTACAACGAGCAGGCGCTGGCCGGCGATCCTGCCGAACGGACGACGGTGCCGCTGGGCCTGGCCCAGTTCCGGGACGACGGGCACGCCACGCGGCGCCTGGCCGAACGCCACCACTCCAACATCGTCTCGTGGAACGTGTACGACACGGCCGGGCACTTCGCGGCGCACCAGGCGCCGGATCTCCTCGTGGCTGACATGCGAACGTTCTTCGCCCCGTTGCGCTGAGATCGCAGGCGGGTCACAGCTAGCGACGCGTCTCCGCCAGTCGCCGCTGCAGGAAGCGGCGTTCCGCGTCGTTGTCCGACAGGGCCAGTGCTCGCTCATACTCGGCCGCGGCTTCCGGCAGGCGGCCGAGCCGCCGCAAGAGATCGGCTCGCGCGGCCGGCAGAAGATGGTATCCGGCCAGTTCGCCGCGGGCGGCGATGTCGTCCAGCAGAGCCAGCCCCGCGGCCGGCCCATCGGCCTGGGCCCTCGCGACGGCCCGGTTGAGATCCACTATGGGCGAGGGATCAACCCTGGCGAGCGCCTCGTACAGCGTGGCAATCGACCGCCAGTCGGTCGGTCGCCCGTCGACGGTTCGGGCGTGCTCGGCGGCGATCGAGGCCTGGAGCAGGTATCGGCCGACAGCAGCGTGACTTAGCCGCGCGGCGGCAGCGAAACCGCGATCCAGTGCCGCCAGCCCGCGAGCTATCTCCGCCCGATCCCACCGTGCCCGGTCCTGGTCTTCGAGCAACGCGATCGCGCCGTCCGCTCCGACTCGGGTCTCGCGCCGGGAGTCCTGGAGCAGCAGGAGCGCGAGCAGGCCGTGCGTCTCGGGCCGATCGGGCATGAGTTCGGCCACGAGCGCGGCCAGTCGGATCGCCTCCGTGCAGAGCTCGTGCCTGACCGCCGCCTCGCCCGACGTCGCAAGGTAACCCTCGTTGAAGACGAGGTAGAGCGTTGCCAGGACACCGTCCAGCCGCTCCGGCAGCTCCTCGCCGAGCGGCACGCGATACGGAATGCCGGCCAGCTTGATCTTGCGCTTGGCCCGAACGAGCCGTTGGGCGAGCGTCGCCTCCGGGACGAGGAAGGCCCGGGCGATCTCGGGCGTCGTCAGGCCGCCGAGCGTCCGGAGCGTCAGCGCAACCCTGGCATCGAGCTGCAATGCCGGGTGACAGCACGTGAAGATGAGACGCAGGCGATCGTCCTCGAGACCACCCTCGGTTCCGAACTGCATCGGAGCTACCTCCGTAACGGGCGATTCCCGCTCGAGCTGGCCGAGCTTCTCCGCCTGCCGCCGGTCGCGCCGGATCCGGTCGAGGGCGCGGTTGCGGGCGGCCGTCGTCAACCAGGCGGCCGGGTTGGCCGGAATGCCGTCGCGCGGCCAGGTCTCGAGCGCGGTCGCGAAGGCGTCGGCGAGGGCTTCCTCGGCCGCGTCGAAATCGCCGCCGAGGAAGCGGATCAGCGTCGCCAGAACGCTGCCGTACGCCTCGCGGTAGGCCCGCTCGATGGCGGCATTGGACTCGGCTGTCGGGGCGGCCCGACCTCGGGGCTGGCGGGCGCCGGACGCGGTTCCGCCGGACGCGGTTCCGCCGGAAGCGGCTCTGCCGGACGCGGTTCCGCCGGAAGCCGCTCGCTCGGAAGCGGGCTGCTCGGGAGGCGTCTCGGCTCCGGTCATCCGGCTGCTTTGGCGGCGGCCGGCGCGACCGCGGGCATGCCGATGATCGGCCGGACCTCGATCGATCCTCCGACAGCAGCGGGGCACCGAGCCGCGGCCTCGAGGGCTTTGTCGAGGTCCGCGCATTCGATGATGTAGTAGCCGCCTAGCACTTCCTTCGTCTCGGTGTAGGGACCGTCGGTTACGAGGCGAGCCCCGTCGCGGACCCGGACCGTGGTCGCCGAAGAAGACCCCGCCAGCCGCTCGCCGGCCGTATGGATGCCTTCGCGCAGCAGCCAGTTCGTGTACTCGATCCAGGGCGGCGAAATCTCGGGCGCGTCGCCGGACACGCTCTCGTCCTGCCCGATTTCTTCGTTGTAGATGAGGAGCATGTAACGCATGGGACGCCTCCGACCGAGCTGTTGGGCGGCGGACGCCGCCCTTACCGAGACGACGTCCGCGACACGCCGGAATCGACAATCGATATGGCGCGGTTCCTTCCGGCGGACATTGAGCTAGATGGTGGGCGCAGCGTTCGCACGGGGTTCCGGGCGCGGGCCGTGCCGCCGCCAGGTGAAACCGGCCGATAGACCGGCCGCGACGCACCCGCGGAACGGGGACTCAACGCTTGGTTTTCGGGCGTGACTTTCTATGCGACCCGGCCAGGAAGTCGTACACCGTGGCGAGGGACTCTGACTCCTCGCCCTGCAGGCGCTTCCTCGCGGAACGGGTCGGGAAGGCGGTGACACCGGTGTTGGTCTGCAGCGCGAAGACGCGGCGGCCCAACATGGTCGCCCAGCCCCATCGGCCGCCGTGGTTCCGAATGAACGTCTCGCCGAAATAGGCACCCAACTCGAAGATGAGCCGGCCACTCAGCTCGTCGGCCTCCTGCTCCGAGAGACCGCCTGGCAGCATGGCCCACAGCTCCAGGCCGAAGAGCTCCGCGGCTTCGATGCTCGTGTCGGAGAAATCCAGGGTGAAGCCAAGGTCGTGCGCTCGGCGGACATATCGGCCGGCACGAATCGCCATCTCGCGCGACGCCGGATAGTCCTGCTTGAACGGAACGGAGGCTCCTGAGAGCCCCATTCTCTCCTCAGACTCGCTCGCGTCAGCCACTGAGCCAGTGTGCCATGCGGCGCGCAGCGCGGCACGGAGCAGCCGTCAACCAGGGCGCCGGCGCCGACTCGAGGGGCACGCCATCCCGGCTGGCGAGCCGACGGGCTCAGCCGACCGCGAACTCTCGGGTGTCAGAGGCGCTGGCGCCGCCGAGCGAGCAGGTCACAGTGGCAGTGGAGGTGCCGGGCTTCGTGCTCGTTCCCACCTTCCATGTCCAGGATGCCTGGCCCGTCGAGCCGGCCACGGGATGAGTCTGCAACCCGGCGGCGGCCGAGACGGTTCCCGATGCATAGGTGACCCTTGCACCGCACGTTGCCCCGGGTGACGTGACCGCGACCATCGTCGCGTAGGCGCCGGGCTTGATCGACGCCGGCAGGCTCGAGATCCTGACCGAGAGCGAAGATGCCGGCGGGGCGGTCGAGGCCGCAGTCGCGGTGACGACCTGCGACGTCGTCGCAGTCGGCGGGCTCGAGGCGATCGCGATCCCGTAGTAGGCGTGGACCCAGTGGTCGCCGATCTCCGATTGGGCCTGCGCCAGGGTGATCGTGCCCGAGCAGACCTCGTTCTTGAGCTTGGTTTCGAAGCCGTCCTTGACGTGCGCGCCGGTCGGCCGGCCGTCGGCCAGGCTGGCTGTGTAGGGCTCGGGCCACAGGTTGCGCGGATCGGTGGGCGACCCACCCAGTTCGAGAGAGATGAGGTGGTCTTCCTCGTAGTCTGCGGTCGAGGTGTCCGAGTAGCCGTACAGCGCCATCTGCTCGATCTTGAGCCCGGTCGTGTACTCGCTCGGTGGCCGGATCGTCGCCGTCCAGCCGGAGACGCAGACGGTCGATCCGATGGTCGCCTGCGTCACGCTCGGGTTCAGCACGCCCGGCGTCAGAGCCGGGTCCGGTTCGCCGGGCAGCCGATCGGCGGTCGACACGGATCCGTTTGTGGCGATCGCGACGCCCGTCGGGCCCGGCGTGAACGAGGCCGCGGACATCGAGTTTGGGCCCGTCTCGTCGTCACCGTCCGCCGGTGACGCGACGGACGGCGCTGGCGGCGTGGACGCCGATAGCGGCGAGGCCGCATCAACGAGGGCCGGCGACTTCGCCGACTGGCTCGGACTCTGCGTCGTCCCCCCGCTGCACGCGCCGATGGCAAGGATGAAGACGGCGGCGACGGCGATCGACAGTCCCGCTCGGAACAGCCGGCCGGTTCGATCGGCCGCGAGCCGGGCCAGCGCCCGCGCACGACCCATCGCGTGCTTAGTGGCGTCTCGCGCTCGGACCGGGTCCCAACCCCGCAGCCCCATCGGCACCTCGCCCCGCTCCCGCGTCCTACCTGGACGCCGCGGCCAGTCTACGCGACGGTCCATCTCCGGATGACGACCCGGAAGTCCGGGCTGGGCCGGACCGGGCGCACGCGTCCAGGCGCGCGCGGCATGGCGGTCGACGCGCGGCGAACGCGCTCAGGCGGACAGCGGCAGCCCGAGGCGGCGGAGATCTTCGCGCAGCCGAGCGGCGTCCGTGAACTGGATGGCGGTCATCCCGAGCGAGCCCGCCGTCTTCACGTTCAGATCCCAGTCGTCGATGAAGACCGCGTTCTCGGCCGCCAGCCCGAAGCGCGCCAGGAATTCGCGGAAGATCGCCGGGTCCGGCTTGCCCACCCCGATCTCGCCCGAGATTAGGATGCCGTCCATCTCATCGAGAAATGGGTACCGCGGCCGCGTCTGGACGAACGTCTCCGCCGACCAGTTGCTCAAGGCGTAGGTCCGAAGGCCGGCGCGCCGCAACTCCGCGAGGATCGCGACCGTCCCGTCGAGGGCGGGGCCAAGCATCTCCGCCCAGCGAAACTGCCACGCGGCGATCAGCTCGGCCTGATCCGGGTGACGTGCGACCAGCTCCGCCACCCCTTCCGCAAACGGGCGGCCCGCATCCAGCCGCGAATTCCAGTCGGGCGTGCAGACCTCGGCCAGGAACCGCTCCATCGCGACCTCGTCGGCCTCGAACAGCTTGCGATAGAGGTGGCGCGGGTTCCAATCGATGAGAACGCCACCCAGGTCGAACACGACGGCATCGATGTTGGGCGCCATGAATCCTCGCGGAGCCGGCCGTGGGGCGACGTCCTTCGGTTGCGGCATCGGGCCCGGCGCGGTCCGTCTGATCGTACCCGAGGCGGTTCATCGGCGTGGCGAGCAGACTGCTGTCGGGCTCGGCCGGTGTCGCTCGCGCGGGCTGGTGTCGCTCGCGCGGGGACGATCCGCGGCACGACGACCGCGCCCCGATAATTGGGCAATGCCACCCGACTACGATCCAGCCTTCGAAACCTTTGGAGCGGACGGCTCCGCCTCAGAGTGGACCGCCGACTCCGCCGACTCCGCCGACGCCTCAGAGTGGACCGCCGACCCCGCCGACCCCGCCGCCGAGTCGCGGATCGACGAGCCGATCGATCCCTTCGATGCGCTCGTGATGGGCGCCATCGACTCGTTGCCCGAAGTCTTCCGCGACCGGCTCGGCAGCGTGGCCATCGTGGTCGAGGACGAGCCGACCGACGACCAGCTCCGATCGGTCGGGGCGCCGGGCCTGCTCGGGCTGTACACCGGCGTGCCGCGCACCTCATACGGCGCCGAAAACGCCGCTCTCGCCAGCAAGATCACGATCTTCAAGGGTCCCCACCTGCGGCTCTACGGCGATCCCGACGCGCTGTCCCGGGGCGTGGCCGACACGGTGCGCCATGAGGTTGCCCATCATTTCGGCATCTCCGACGACCGGCTCCAGGAACTGGCTCGCGAACGGCGGCGCTGACAAAGCTCGGCCGACCCAGGTTGGCGGCGAAACCCTCATGGGTGGCGGACTGCCACGGTTCGGGCCGCCACGCGGCGAGGGAGAATGGCGTCCTAGTGACACGGCCTCGAGGATTCCGAGGTCGCCGAGCGAAAAGAGGGCGAAATGTTCGGGAGAAAGCGTTGGCCCAGGGACCCGGCGCCAGGCCAATCGAGGTCGGCTCAAACAAAACGCCGCGCCGCGGGGGCGGCATTAGCGGTAGCGCTGGCAGCCTCCGCGTGCAGCGCCGCGGTGGCCTCACCGGCGTTGACGGGATCCGCGTCGCCTTCACCTACAGACTCCGCCAAGCCTTTCCAGGTACCGTCGCCCACGACGCCCTGGCCCACTGCGACCCCCACAGGAAGTCCGTCGCAGTCTGGAGCACCGGGCAAGTACGCAATAGCGATGGGCAACGGCGCGCTGCTTCAGGCGGCCGTCGACGGCGGCGCCCTGGCGGGTAGCGAGATCAACGATTTCGGGATCGATCTCCTGCGCCGGCTCGACTCGACCGGAAACCTGTGCGCCTCCCCGGCCAGCGTCGCGCTCGACCTGGCGATGGTCCGACCCGGAGCCCGCGGCCTGACGGCGACGGAAATGGACAGCGCCCTTCATGAGTTCGGCTCTGCCGGTCAGGCCGCTGAGGTCGTCGCCCTTCTCAATTCGCTGCAATCGAAGACCGCCTACGACGACTCCGAGTGGACCTCGAACGATCCCGCGGCCACGCCCGATCACACCGGGAAGCAACCTGCCGTAGAGCTGGACGTATCCAACGCCGTGTTCTCGCAAAAGGGCATGAACCTGGCGCAGGCCTATCTCGATGCCCTCAGCTCCGGGTTCGGGGCCGGCGTGGGGCTCCTCGACTACCAGAACGACCCCGAATCGGCGCGACTGACGATCAACAAATGGGCGAGCGACGCCACCAGGGGTCGTATCCCGGAAGTGCTACAGAGCGGCGATGTCAACACGTTGACGCGCATCGCCATCGCTAACGCGATCTATCTCAAGGCGGGCTGGCTGCACCCCTTCGACCCGGCCGCCACCAAAGAGCTGCCGTTCACCCGAGCCGACGGTTCGCGCGTCTCGGTTCCGACGATGGCGACCGAAGGTCTATTCCTGTACTCGGCGGGGAGCGACTACCGGGCCGTGCTCCTGCCGCTTGGGACGGATATGGCGATGACGATAGTGGTCCCAAGCGACATTGCGTCGTTCGTCGAGCGCCTGACGTCGGCCAAGCTCGACACTATCGACGGGGCCGGGCCGGCCTACGACGTCCAGCTCACGCTGCCCAAGTTTTCGGCCAACTCGAGGTTCGATCTCGTAGGCCTGCTCACGGCGATGGGTATGCCGACCCTATTCGATCCCAATCGCGCCGATCTATCGGGCATCACCACCGACCAGAAGCTCTACATAGCGAAGGTGATCCACCAGGCCAACATCGACGTGGTCGAGCAAGGCACGACGGCCTCGGCAGTCACGATCTCACTCGGGGCCGGGATGGGTGGGCCGCCCGAGGCAACGCCCGTGCCGGTGCAATTCCACGTCGACAGGCCGTTTCTCTACTTCATCCGAGACAGCCGGACCGGCGCGATCCTCTTCATGGGCCGCATCGACGATCCGTCCGCGAAGAGCTAGGCGCGTCGGCCGCCGCTCGACCGGGCCCGGGCCAGCCCCGCGGCTCGGTTCTTGCGTCTCGGCCATTGAGTGGGACGGGACCGGAGGTCCGCGGGGCGCTGGTCCGCCACGGCGGCGGCCTCTCGCCGGTGCGCGCACTGGGTCGCCGGCCTCTCGCCGGCCGACCTACGTCACCAGGCCGCGCCGCCGCAACTCAGCGGCCAGTTCCGTCACGCTTTCGATCGTGAGGGCGGCGCCCGCGCCGATCAGGTCAGCCGCGGCCGCGGCCCCGGTCGTGACTCCGATGCCGATCATTCCTGCCGCTGCGCTGGCGAGCATGTCCCACGTCGAATCGCCCACGTACCAGCAGCCCCGCGGCGTCACCCCCAGCTGAGTTGCCGCAGCCAGCAGCAGGTCGGGAGCGGGTTTGGCGTGGACGACGTGGCTGCCGTCCACGATCGGCGGCTCGACGGGCAGCGCCAGCGACTTCACCGAGGCGGCAACCTGGCCGGGCAGGCTCGAGGTCGCGATCGCGAAGGTGAAGGGCGCTAGCTCGAGCGCGGTCAACAGCTCAGCCGCCCCAGGGAGGGGCACCGGCGTCCTGTTCAACTCGTCGAAGATCGCGCCGCTGAGATTGTCGACGGCCAGCGCCTCCGCATCGTCGAACTCGCGCCCGGCAGCGCGCGAGACCTCACGAGCCATCCGGCGTCCGTCGGAGCCGATCAGGCCTGCCAGTCGATCAGGATCGGCGACGAGACCGTGCTGCCGGAATGCCTCACGCCAGGCGTCGACGCGCCGCTGGACGGTATCTACCAGCGTGCCGTCGAGGTCGAAGAGAATGGCCTGGGGAGAAGGCGGGTCGCTAAGGGTCTGACTCGGGCTCATGACCCAAATGGTGACAGGTACCGGGCGGGGCTGGTCTGCGGCGCGCGGCTGGTGGCGGCGGCCGGTGGCTGTCTGCGGCGAGTGGTGGCGGCCGGCGGCGCCCGGCTAGTGGCGGCCGGCGCGCGGCTGGTGGTGGCGGCCGGCGGCGCGGCCAGTGGTGGCGGCCGGTGGCGCGCGGCCGGCGCGCGGCCGGCGCGCGGCCGGCGCGCGGCTGGTGGTGGCGGCCGGCGGCGCCCGGCTGGCACCCGGAATTTCCTTGTACGCATGAGCAGAGTACTAGGCACACGCGCCGGCAGAATTCGGAGTGCCAGCGGTTCACTGTCGCCGATTCCGGCCTCGAGTGGACCCCATCAGGGCCCGCTGGCCCGGATTCGAGGTCCCGAACTGGCCCAAGGCCGGCCTCACGGGCCATCTTGGCGCGCTGGCCGGGCCAAAGCCAGGAATCGTGCTAAGAACGCATTCCATAACACTCCACGGATGCGTACAAGGAAATCCGGCGGTCGAGCCGGTTCGGGGGGCGCGCCCAGCGGCGCTCAGACGACTCGTTCTCCGTGGGTCGAGCCCGTTCGGGGGGCGCCCAGCCGGCGGTCGAGCCGGTTCGAGGGGCGCCCAGCCGGCGGTCGAGCCGGTTCGAGGGGCGCCCAGCCGGCGGTCGAGCCGGTTCGGGGGGCGCCCAGCCGCGCTCAGACGAGTCGTTCGCCAGCGGCGATTTCGATGTCCAGCCGGTTCTCAAGCGGCGACAACGGGCACGACCAGCGTGGATCGAACGCGCACGAAGGCTGGTATGCGAAGTTGAAGTCGACCACGACGGTCTGCCGCCGCGGGTCGCCTCCCAGGTCTGCCCCCTTGGCGGTGTCGAGCAGGTAGCGGCCGCCGCCGTAGGTTTCGCGGCCGTTGGTGGCGTCACGGAACGGCAGGAAGAGGCCGCCGGCGTATTCCGGCAACCAGAAGAGCGTCAGGGAGCGTCTGCCACCCTCGAACGGGACCTCTAGCCGGCCGATCGGCTCGAAGCGGAGCGGCGGCCCGGTGCTGATAGGCAGCTCCAGCCCAAGGCCGGAGGCGCCTACAGGGGCTGGTGCACCGCTTCCGGCCCCCACGGGCGCCGGTGCCTCGCTTCCGGCCCCCACGGGCGCCGGTGCCGGGGCGCTGCTCTCGTCGCGGCTCGCCATGAGCTCGAAGCGCAAGCGGGGGTCGTACGGGAAATGGCTGGCCCGGAAGTCGGACCGCTGCGCCGCAGGGACGGGCGACGAAGGGTGGTCGCGATAGAGAGCCTCGCGAACGGTCCGCCAGCGGGCATGCGCGGCGGCCGGGTCGGTCGCGGCCAGGCCTCGAACCTCCGCGTACAACTCACCGATACGACAGCGCCAATCCGCAAGATGCAGCCGCTCCGCGCCGGTCTCGCCGATGGTCTCGAGGCTCGTCGTGCTCACCCCACCAAGTGTCGGCGGGAGGCCACCGCGGTCAAACCAGGTCGCACCTGATGGTCGGACACCACGGTCGAACGTGGTCGCACCTGGTGGTCGGACACCACGGTCGAACGTGGTCGCACCTGGTGGTCGGCCAGCGCGGTCGAACCTGGTCGCACCCGACGGTCGGCCAGGGCGAACAAGCGGCCGCCGAGAACGCCGCGGGGAACATCGACGCAGCCCTCCATCAGCCGACGGTGCCAAACGTGGGATTGCCCGCAAGTGCCTTGCCTTCGAAGCGGGCGACGTCCTCCGCCTCGGCGCGAAGACCGGCCTGCGCATCGGCGTCGAGCGGTCGGAACGGCTCGATGCGGATCGCGACCCGATCACGTTCGCGCTTGATGCCCCATGTAGCCGCCACGACACCATCGACGGTCGCCACGGGTCGAAACAGCCCGCCGCCCGCCGGTATCGCCAGGGCGTCGTCTTCGCGGCGCAGGAACGGCTCCCGTTGCGCCCAGCCGACCAGGCACGGATCCCAGGCGGGCAGCAGTCGCGGCGATGGCGACGACGTCGTGCCCGGCATGTTGCCTTCGGCGCCAGCCTGGCTCCCACGTGAGCGCGGATCCCGACGCGCCAGGTCGAGCAGGCCACCGTGCATCTCGACCAGCTCCGGCCCGATCGAGCGCAATCCGGCCCGGGCGTCTCGCAGCGGCAGGCCTGCCCACTTCGCGAGGTCGCGTTCAGTGGCCGGCCCGTGGCCGGTGAGGTAGCGGCGCGCCAGCTCGCCCAGAGCACGCTCGCGCCCTTCGCCCGTCAGCTGCACTGGGGCCGTCCCGAGCCATTCGCTTGTGTGCGCAAACGCGTGATGCACGCCGGCCATGGGACCGAGAACCGCCACTCCCCGGTTCACGGTTGCGAAGAGCAGCTGGACCATCGCCTGGCCTTCGATCCGAAAGCCGCGGTCGATCAGGCGGCTGCGCAGCTGACTCCGCGTCAGGGGTCCTTCCGCCGCGAGCGTGCGTTCGATGAACGCAACGGCCCGGTCGGCGTCGTCGGGCGGAAGACCTTCCTGGGAGAGGCGACGGGCGTTGGCATTGACCGTTGTCGGCGCCGTGAGCGCGAGGAGCCACGGGTAGTCCTCGCTGCAGATCAAGTGCAATGTCCCGCGGTTCGCCCAGACCACTGTCAGAGATCGCTTCTCGGTCAGGGCCTGGTTGACGTCGGCGGCGGTAATGCCGGCCACCCGGGCCCGCAGCGCCAACCGCCAGCTCATCCGGTCCTGTGCCTGGACGGCCAGAAGCGTCCGAACGGCCGTTTCGGGCTCGCCATCGATCCGGCGGTCCAGCAGTTGCGACGCGGAACGCCGCAGCAGCAACGGCCTCGCCTCGATTGGGGCCTCGACTGCCTCGATTGCCTCGATTGCCTCGATCGCCATTCGGGACCCCCTCAGCCGATAGCGTCGCGCAGGGGCGCGGCCACTTCCGCCGCCATTCTGGCCATCCCGTCGGGTCCGTCCGACGCCGGGACCGAGAGGATCAGATGGTTTGCCCCGGCCCGGATGAACAATTCGGCGACTGCCCGGGCTTCCCGAAGCTGTCCGGCGCTTCCGGCTGCGGTGAGCTGCCCGGCAAACGTGAACGCATCGGGATCGCGGCCCGCGGCTTCGAGCGCACGGCGGATCTCATCGCGCTTCTCCGAGAAGTAGGTCACGTCGCCCGGCCGATTGCCGGGCATCGGCCAGCCGTCGGCCAGCCGCGCCGCCAGCGCTATGCCCCGCCGCTTGCCGACACCGAGCCACAGCGGCGGCCCGCCGGCCCGAACCGGCGGCGGGTCCAGGGTGGCCTCGCGAAGCGGATAGTAGGGATCCGGCCGCGTGACCCCCGGCGGCCGGCGCGCGGCGTCGGAGAAGAGAGCGGCAAGGACCTCGACCGCGCTCTCGAAGCGGTCGAACCGCTCGGCCATGGGCGGCAGAGAAATGCCGAATTGGTCGTGTTCGCCCTCGTGCCAGCCCGTGCCGAGCCCCAGGACGAACCGGCCTCCGGTGACGTTGTCGACGACCGCGGCGGATTTGGCTAGGACCGCCGGGTGGCGGAAGGTATTCGACGCCACGGCCACCCCGACCCACAGGCCCGGGGAGCGGGCTGCGAGAGCGGCCAGGGTAGTCATCGACTCCATCGCCGGGCCGCCGCGCGCACGACTGGCATCGGTCAGGTGGTCGCTCGTCCAGCCTGCATCGAAGGCGCCGCTCTCAACCGCAACGGACCAGGCGGCCGACAACGACGGCCAGTCGAGACCGGTGGCCAGGACGGGCGACATTCGAAAGCCGAGCCGTCCCGGGTGTTCTGGCATGGCTCCTCCCAGGTCCGCGGCACACGAACGGCCGGACAGGAGCGAGCGTGCCGGGCGGACCCGACTTAGTCAACCGGCGCGGACGGACGGTCCGTGGGGCGATCTACGCCCGGGAGCCGGCGTTGCCGGGGGCGGAGCCTAGCTGGCGCGGACCTTGGCCGGGCAGTAGGTGACGCTGGCGACCTTGCGCTGGGCCCACGTCTGGCCGGCCCGAGACCGGCTCTTCAGCCAGGCCTTGCGGTTGCGGAGGTGGCTGCGCTGGACGCCGGATCCGCCATTGGATCGGCTGTCGACCGCAGAGCTTGATGTAGTAGCGGCGCGGTATGTGGACTTGCTGCGTGAAGGTTCGGGGTTTGTCGTTTCGGGCGCAGTCTTGGGCGTTTCGTCGGCCATTTCGGTCGTCCTTTCGGAAGTAGGGATCGGTGGGTGGAGCGGCGGGGCGGCGGAGGCTCGGCCGGGGGCGCGAGCTAGACCTTGCCGTTACGACCCAGACCGAGTTCGCCGCGCACTGCGGCGGCGCCGTGGCTGCGGGCCCACGTCGCCACGGCGGCGTTCAGGGCAACCGATTCCGGGCGAACGGAGAGGCGGTCGTCGGCGCCGCGGACCGTCGGTCCGAGCTCGGCCAGGACGCCGCGGTAGTTGGGCTTGTCGTTGGGCGATCGATCGATCGGCGGGAAGACGTCGAAGTAGCCGTCGGTACTCACGACGATGAGCGCATCGGCGGTGCGGAAGCTTCTGCGAGACACGGGGAATCCAATCTGCCGCGCGCTGCGGGCGACGTAGTCGCGACCCGGCGCTGGTCGACTGGCAACCACGATGGGACCGCGGCCGCGTTTGGTCAAGCGAAGCGAGGGGCAGAGATAGGCGCCGAGCGTGAGTGAGCTACCCCGTCAATGAGCCACTCTGAGAACAGCGCCCTCCTGGGATGAGGCGCGCCTGGGGAGCCGAGCCTCGCCTGCCGTTGTGCTATCGCGCCAAAGCGAGTACCGTGGGTGCGTTGCGGCCACTTGTCGCAGCGCTCCGCGTGGTCGACCTTCCTTCTCGAACGGACCGTGCGTCTGCCGTCTTGTTCGGGAAGAGAATAGAGTCAGCAAATGACCACCGGGACCATCAAGAAGGTCGTGTCCGAACGCGGCTTCGGATTCATCGCCGCTGAAGATGGGAAGGAATACTTCTTCCATCGTGGCGGCCTCCAGGCTCCCCTCGACTTCGACCGCCTGGTTGGCGGCGAGCGAGTCTCATTCGAAGTCGAGACCAGCCCCAAGGGCCCGCGCGCCGTTCAGGTGAGCGCGGCCTAGTCTTAGCCGGCAAAGCGGCCCGGGGTTCACCCCTCGGGCCGCAAGCAACCCGGTAGAGCGGACCGGGTCCCGTCCGGCATATGGGCGCCAATTCAACCGCCAAACCTGACGGGAGCAACTCATCTCGAGGACAGCCTTCGTATCCACCTACTCGCCGCGCCAGTGCGGCGTCGCGACCTTCACCTACGATCTGGCCACAACCGTCGGAGAGCGGGAGATCGTCGCCGTCCATCCGGCCGGCGAGATCGGCCCATACCCGGCCGAGGTCCGGCATCGTATCCGGCGCGACGTCCAGGCGGATTACGCCTACGTCGCGGAAGCGCTCAACGACTGCGGCGTGGACGTGGTGTGCATCCAACACGGCGCGGGCATCTGGGGCGGCGAGAACGGCAGCTACGTGCTCGATTTCGCGCGAGCCCTGCGCGTTCCTCTGGTCGCGACCCTGCACGACGTGCCGGTGCGGCCCAGCCCGGCGCAGAGGTCGATCCTGACTCAGCTGGTCGACTACGCCGCCGCGACGATCGTCATGTCCCAGTCGGCAGCCTCGGCGCTGTCGGGCGCCTACGGCGTGCCCTCGGATCGGCTGGACGTGGTTCCGCATGGCATCCCCCATCTGCCCCAGGTAGCCGCCGATACGATCAAGCCCCGCCTGGGTCTTCAGGGCCGCGCAGTGATCCTGAGCTTCGGCCTTCTCGCGCCCGGTAAGGGCTGCGAAGCCGTCCTGGACGCAATGCCGGCCGTGGTCGAGGCAGTGCCAAACGCCTCCTACGTGATCCTCGGCGCAACCGAGCCCAACTGCCGGGCCAGCGATGGCGAGGCGTACCGTGCCGGACTCGAGGCCAAGGTGGCCGCCCTCGACCTGGCGCAGAACGTGAAATTCGTCGACCGGTTCGTGGGCCGTGTCGAGCTGGGCAACTGGCTAGAAGCCGCCGACGTGATCACCACTCCATATCCGGACCTCGATCGCACGATCGCCGCAACGCTCTCGTACGCGATGGCGGCAGGCAAGCCGATCGTCTCGACTCCATACGCCTACGCCACCGAGATGCTCTCGGGTGATCGCGGCCGACTCGTTCCCCCCGGATCGACGGAGGCGCTCTCGGATGCGTTCATCGAACTGTTGCGGGATCCGGATCTTCGAGCGGCGATGGGCCGGCGAGCCTACGAACACAGCCGCAGCATGGTGTGGTGGGAGGTTGGGAGCCAGTACCGCCGCATCTTCGACCGGGCCATCAACGCCGCGCAGCCGAGGCCGGGGCGATCCGCCTCCAAGTTCGCGGCGGTCGGAGCCTGAACGTCCGCGTCCGCCCCGCCCGCAGAACTGGCCCATCCGGGCCGGTTCGAGATCGCGCGGGTGTTACCATGATTCAGTCAATCGCTGTTTCGGACACGCTGCAGCAGCGTCTGCCGTCGGCATGCCACATGGGTGCCGGCACCTCAAGTCGATCGCTCGGTGAGCGCGGGATCCAATCCGTCCCGCCCGCCCAGATCGGATCCCGCGTCAGATTGACGCACTCAGGAGCAATCGTTTGACCTTCGAAGACCTCGGCCTCTCGGCCGACCTTCTCGCCACAGTCGCGAGAGAGGGCTACACGGAGCCGACGCCCGTACAAAGCGCGGCAATACCATTCATCCTCGCCGGTCGCGACGTCCTCGCGGCCGCTCAGACCGGAACCGGCAAGACGGCCGCCTTCGTGCTGCCCATCCTCGAGCGGCTCCGAGGCCACGCCAACGCCGGCTTCTCTCCTGCCAGGCATCCCGTGCGGATGCTCATCCTGACCCCGACGCGCGAGCTCGCCGTCCAGGTCGCCGATGCCGTCAAGACTTACAGCCGCGGTTCGTCTCTGCGATCCGCCGTTGTATACGGCGGCACCCGGATCGACCCCGAGATCAAGATGCTCTGGAAGGGCGTGGAGATCCTGGTGGCGACGCCGGGCCGGCTGCTCGACCATATCGGGCAGCGTTCGGTGAACCTCAGCCAGGTCGAAGTCCTCGTTCTCGACGAGGGCGACCGGATGCTCGACATGGGCTTCGTCCCGGACGTTCGCAAGATCGTCAACTTCATCCCCGCCAACCGCCAGACGCTGCTCTTCTCCGCCACGTTCTCGGACGACGTTCGTCGCCTCGCCGGCGAGTTCCAGCGTGACCCTGAGATCATCGAGGTAGCGGCTCGCAACAGCGTCGCCGACAACCTGACTCAGGTTCTCTACCCGGTCGACCAGCACCGTAAGGCGGACCTCCTGATCCACTTGATCAAGCGCGATTCGATGGAGCAGGTGCTCGTCTTCACGCGCAGCAAGATCGGCGCGAGCCGGCTGGCGTCATATCTGGACCGGCGGGGCGTGAGCACCTCGGCGATCCACGGCGACCGCAGCCAGTCCGAGCGGACCCGGGCTCTCGAGGCCTTCCGCGGCCGTTTCGTCAAGGTCCTCGTCGCCACCGACGTGGCCTCGCGCGGGCTCGACATCGAGGACCTACCCTACGTCGTCAACTACGAGCTTCCGTACGAGCCGCAGGACTACATCCACCGCATCGGCCGAACCGGACGCGCCGGCGCCAGCGGAACGGCCATCTCTCTGGTCTCGCCCGACGAAGTAGACGAGCTCCGTGGGATCCAGCGGCTGCTTCGAAAGTCGATCCCCTGCGAGGTGGTCGAGGAGTACCTGCCCGATCCGGACCGCGAGCCGGCCCCTGAGGGCCGCTTCCGCGGCGGTCGAGCGCCGAGGTCGAGTGGAGCGGGTCGGTGGTCCCGCCCCGTTGCCGCTTCCGCCGCCAACTCCGCGCCCCGAAGTCAACTTTCTGCCGCAGCTGGGAGTCGTTGATCGCGATGCGCAAACGCAAGGTGACCTATCCAGTAGCCAGGACTGCCACCAAGCAGCCGCGAAACGCCGGCCTGCCGGGTGATCCGGGATACGTCCGGTCAACCGTGGCCACGATCAACCTGTCTGCACTCGACGTCCGAGACGACCTCGTCGTGGGCCACCGGGTCAGGATCGGCGGCAACGGACTGTACGCCGGCGAGCTGGCGGTCGTGGAATCGCTGGTGAGCGGGATAATCCCCGCCGCCATGGTTCGCACGGAGGCCGGCAAGACGCGACGTGTCCGCGCCGTCGATCTCGAGCGCGTTTCCGCCGAGAGCTGACCGCACCCCGAAACGGCCGCTCCGGAGGCACCCTTCGGAGACCTGGACTGGCCTGATACCGGACGATCGGCTGTAGGCCGATGGCCTTCGCCGTGGCGTGTGCCGCTGGCTACGACTGCCGCTATCCGTTGCACGATCCTGCGGCTATTCTGAAAGCGCCTACGTCACCTATCAGCGAGGGTTATGCGATGGCCATTGCGCAGGCTCCGGCCGCCTCCGATTTTGGCGGCTACCCGATGCAGCTAACCGTCACCCCGGAGCGCGACATCAACCGGCTGTGGGGCATCCCCTTCTTGGGGGTCATGGTCCGAGCCATCCTCGCAATCCCCCACTTCGTGGTCCTGTGGGTACTCGGCATCTTCCTGAGCTTCTGGATCTTCCTCGGCTGGATCCCCGTCCTCATCCTCGGTCGCGTCCCAGGGATCGCGGTCACCCTGTTGTCGGAATACATCCAGCGTGGCACCCGCGTAGCCGGCTACGTGGCCTTCCTCATGCCGGGCGGCTATCCGCCGCTCGAGCCGGGAGCGCCGTCCCCGATCGATGTCAGGTTCAACCTCCAGGACCTGAGCATCAACCGCCTCTGGGGCATTCCGTTCTTCGGCTGGTTCGTCCGGTTTCTCGTCACGATCCCTCATTTCATCGTCCTGGCCATCGCCGCGATCCTGATCTACCTCAGCGTCCTCGTGCTCTGGATCCCGATCCTGCTGCTGGGACGCTATCCGGGATGGGCCGTCTCCCTGTACGGAGGCTTCTTCCGCTACGCGGTTCGGGTCCAGGCCTACCTGCTGCTTCTCCCCGTGCCGTACCCGCCGTTCTCATTCAGCTGAGCCGGCTCCCGTCAGGTTCGACGCAACACTCGCCGTCGCGGCAAACCGCGACGGCGAGTTCATTTCTGGCAGTTTTCGTTTACGCGGACCTGAGGCGTCGAGAGCGAGAAACGACAATCGGCTCCGTCTACTATTTCCCGAACGGAAGACGTCGCAGGACCTGCCGCCCGAACCAAGGATTGGGGCGGCAGCCTCAGGCCAATCCGTGAATCGGGACCGCGGCGGAGGATCGTCACCCCCGCCGGGTGGACGCAGGGATGTTCGGCCGCGGGTGGACGGCCGCTGACTCGCGCCAGAGCGGTTGCGCGCTCGCACCTCGACCCGATTGCCCAAGACAACGGGGGTTGCCCAAGCCGTCAGGTGGTGCCAAGGGATGTCGACTCCAGGCGATCGCGTCGAGGCGAAGCCGCTCGTCTGCTCTGTCTGCAAACAGCCGCTCGTGCTGAATGGCGGGCGCGGACGGCGCCGCGCGGCATTGATCGAAGACGGGCTGACGCTGTGCGACGTCTGCGCGCCATCGGGCAACCAGCAGCCAGTCAGGTTCGAGACCTGACCTCGCCGTCAGCGGCCCTCGGCGGACCCGCCCGCAAGCCCCCCGCCTAGAACTCCTGCGGACACCAGGGCATCAGGGCCGTCGGGAAGAGCGCATCCGCCACCGCGAGCGCGCCGGGCCGCAACTCCACGACCCTGCCGGCAGCGGCGAGCGCCTCGGCGCTGGAGCCTCCGAGGAAGAGCGCGCCCAGGTCGTTTGCGTCGAGGGCGAGCTCCGCGGCCCGGTCCGTCCGCGTGGCGCGGGCGTGCCCTTCGGCCACGTCGAGACGCCACCGCCCGGCATTCCAGGGGCAGTAGTCGTCGCGCAGATCGAAGGTCAGGGCTCCGGACCCGGCGCCATCTCGCCCATACGTCCGACCTTCCAGAGCCGCCGCCGCGTCGACGATCCGCAGCCACAGCCCGTCGCCGACGGAGGTTCCGAGACGCCGCGGCTCCGCCGCCAGCATGAACAACGGGTGATCGAACGGCAGGCGCCAGGTCTTGAGCGTCCTGACCAGATCGACCTCGAGCAGGTAGCGCCATATCTCTCGCGTCCCGCGCGGCGTCGACCCGATCGCCTCCTCGACCATGAGCGTCCCGGCCGGGCCGCGTGTGTTCCACTCGGCCTTGGTCTTGTAGATCGCGTACGCCTCGGGCCCCTCGGCCGTCTCGTAGACCACCAACCGGCGCGCCTCGCCTCCCTTGGCGTCCTTCTCCACGAGCGGGAGCACGCTGGTCCACCAGTCGGGATTGCGAGCCATGAACCCCGCTCTCTGGGCCCGGACCGCTTCATAGACCGGCGTCACGGACCCGAGCCCCTCGCCGGCGGGGACGAGACGGAACGATCCCTCGCGGGGCCAATCTCGGGCGAACCCGACGGCCATCGGCTCGGCTTCGAGGTTCATGCACAACGTCGCCAGCCCAAACCCGAAGCGCTGGTAGATTGCCCCTTCGGCGGCCCAGAGCGCCGCCAGCGGCTCGCCCCGGCGGTGGCAGTCGTCGATCATAAGCCGCATCATCCGGCTCATCAGTCCGCGCCGGCGGTGAGATGGCAGAACCGTCACCCAGGTGATGCCGCCGGTAGCGAGCTCGCCACCAGGCACGGTCATCCGCAGGCTGAAGACGCCGGCGGTGCCGACCATCCGCTCGCCATCGAAGGACGCGAACCAGCGGTCCAGGTCGGCCACGCGCTCGACGCGGCCGATCATGTCTTCCGGCACGTCTTCGCTGAAACCGATCTCGGCCGTCTTGAGCAATTCCTTGAACCGCTCCGGCGGGCAGGCCCTGACGTCAACACCCATTCCCCAATGGTGCCAGATGGAGCGTCCCAAGGACAGCCCTGCTGGCGGTGACGCGCTCGAATCGTGTGCCCGGCGCTCTAACTGGACGGCTACGCTTGGTCTGCCGCGCCCGGTGACGGTCGAGGCCTGCGGGAGGAGAGCCGCAATGGACGTCACGCTCGAGCTTGTCGCCAGAGTCGTCACGATAGGGGCTTGCCTCAGCCAGCTGGCCGCCGGAGTTGCGGTGCTCATTCGGGAGCACCGCGAGGTGCGCCCCGCGCCGCTCGAGCGCGAGACAGGTCCACTCGGCCTCGTCAACTACGTCGGCATCGCCCTCTTCATCTTGCTCGGGCTCGCGGTCGCCACGACCGGCGTCGGAGCACTGGCAGGTCCGGCCGAACCGGCCGAGGCGGCCCTCCGAGTCCTCGGCATGGCCGTGCTGGCCGGGGCCGGAGTAATCGCGGCCTGGGGCGTCAGGACGATGGGCAAGCACCTGGTTTCTCCGGCCGAGGTCCGTCCGGACACCGAGCTGGTCACGACCGGACCGTTCGGGCTCGTGCGGCATCCGCTCTACCTGTCGGTCCTGATGCTTTGGACCGGCGGCGCCCTGGCCCTGCTCAGTCCCGTCCTCGCGACCGGCCTGGTCCTGCTCTCGCCGGCGTTCTACCTGCGTTCCCGGGCCGAGGAGCGAATGCTGACGCGCCACTTCGGAGACGCCTACTCCGCATACGCGAGTCGAGTGCCGATGCTTCTGCCGCGGATCGGCGGCAGATCCCGATCCTAGAGAGCGCCGCCTTTGCGCTCCACCTGGTTTCGCAGCCAGTCCACGACGCCGGCTACGACCTCGGGTCCCTCCGGCTCGTTCAGCGTCTCGTGGTGGAGCGCCGGGATCACCCGCCGCTCCACGCAGGGCAAGGCCGCAAGTCGTTCGCTGCCGGCCGTGGGAACGAGCGTGTCCGCGCCGCCATGGATGACCAGGGTCGGGACCGCCAGATGTTCCGACTGCGAGCGTCCCAGCTTCATCGCATTCAGCAGCTGGGCTCCGAGTCGAGCCGTCGAACGGGGCTGGACGAGAGGATCGGCGAAGTAAGCGACGCCGACGGCCGGATCGCGAGCCAGCTGTTCGCCGCTGATCGGGTTGGCTATGACTAACGTCGGCGCCGCGCGGCCGAGAAGGGGCGCGGCGATGCGCTGCCACAGGGGGACGCTGGCCGCGAGCGGTGGAGCGCTCAGGACGAGCAGATCCGCGAGGGGCCGGTTCGAGCACGCATAGGTCAACGCGATCAGCGCACCCATCGAGTGCCCGAACAGAACCGTGGGCCGACCGGGGTAGCGGACGGCTGCCAGCCGCGACTCGACATCGTCGAGATAGTCGTCCCAATTCCGAACGTACACGCGGCGGCCGCCCGAGAGCCCATGGCCGCGCAGGTCGAAGGCGTGGACGTCCAGGCCTGCCTCGGCCATCAGCCGCCCGGTCCGTTCGTAGCGACCGCTGTGTTCGCCGATGCCGTGGACGATCAGAACGGTCGCCCAGACCGGGCCGCGGGAAGGCCAGACTCGGACGTGGAGCGGGGTGCCGTCGGCGGCCGGCCACTTCGATCTGGGCGCGGCGGCCTCCGGCTCTGCCTCGACGCCGCTCGAACTCTCCGTCGGTACAGCCATCGTCCCACCCGGTTGGGTTCGCGGCCGTTGCCGCGGCTGTCGAGCATCGTAGCGGCAACGCGCCGGCGCTATCGAGAATCGTGAAGGAGCCGCGCAAATGTCACGCGGCTCCGTCACGGGGTCGGTCCCGACGTCAGGCCGAGGCGCGGCTGAAGGATCGAGCGCCGAGGCTGATGGTCACGACCGCGAGCACGGCCAGCAGGGCCACCCCAAAGACAATCTCGGAGTCGCCGTAGTTGGCGTTGAAGAGGGCGCGGATGGCTGCGACCGCATGGTAGAGAGGGTTGAACCTGGCGACGGTCTGGAGCCAGTCGGGCGCCAGCGACATCGGCAGCATCACGCCGGAGAGGAGGAGCAGCGGCACGGCAAGGCCGTTGACGACGGGCGCGAGCGCGTCTTCGCTCTTGAGAACCAGCGCCAGCGTGTAAGAGACCGGTGACATCATGATGCCTATCAGGGCCAGCATGGCAAAGGCGACGGCCACTCCCCCGCCGTTGATCTCCAGGCCGAATGGCATCGCGAGGACGACGAGGATGACGCCCTGAGCGAGCAGCAGGACGACGTCCCGAAGGGAGCGGCCGACGAGCATCGCCACACGGCTCATCGGTGTCACCGTCATCCGCTCGACGACGCCCTCACGCATCTCGTCGCAGAGGCCGAAGCCCACGAACGCCGACCCGAACAGCGCGGTCATGACCAGGATTCCCGGGACGAACACGTTGAAGGCCCCGCCGGGCGGGAAACCCGGCATCTTGGCGACGTTCGTCAGCAGCGGGCCGAACAGGAGCAGGTAGAGGATCGGCTGGAGGATGCCCATGATCACCCAGACCGGATTGCGGAGGCTCAGCACGAGCGACCGCTCGAATATGAGCCAGGTGTCTCGGAATACACGCATCAGTCAGTTCTCCTGGACCTACGCGGCGCTTTCGCGGAGCGACCGGCCGGTCTTCTTGAGGAACACGTCGTCGAGGCTCGGGCGATGGAGGTTCATCGTCGATGGAGCCAGCCCATTGCCGTCGAGCAGGCGCAGCACGTTTGGAACGGCCGACTCGCCGCTGTCGACATAGAGCCGCACCAGACCGTCTTCGAGCGACGCTTCCCTGACGTACGGCTGCGACTCCAGGAGCTTGACGACCCTGTCGCCCTGGCCGTTGACACCCACGGTCAGCACATCGCCGGCGATCTCGCGCTTCAACTCGTCGGGCGAACCCTCGGCGACGATCCGGCCGTGGTCGATGATGGCCAGCCGGTCGCAGAGCGCATCCGCCTCTTCGAGGTAATGCGTGGTCAGGAAGACGGAGGTGCCCGTGTCGCGCAGCTTGCGGATCTCCACCCACAATCGCGCCCGAGCCTGCGGATCCAGCCCCGTCGTCGGCTCGTCGAGGAAGAGCATCGCCGGCCGGTGGACCATGCCGATGCCGATGTTCAGGCGCCGCCGCATGCCGCCGGAGTAGGTCTTGCAGGTTCGGTCCGCGGCGTCGGCGAGATCGAGCGCCTCGAGGATCTCGGCCGCGCGCCGCCCGGCCTCGGCCTTGCTCATCCCGAAGAGGCGGCCCTGGATCACCAGCTCCTCGCGGCCGGTGGCTTCGCGGTACGAGCCGCCGGCCTGAGCCACGTACCCGATCCGTTCCCGCACCTCGCGCGGTTGGCGGGCGACGTCGAACCCGGCCACTCGCGCCGAGCCGGCGGTCGGCGGGAGCAGCGTCGACAGGATGCGCAGCGTCGTCGTCTTGCCCGCGCCGTTGGGACCCAGGAAGCCGAAGATGTCGCCGGCTTCCACTCGCAGGTCCACGCCGGCTACGGCTTCGACGGCGCCGCCTTTGCCGCCGAATGTGCGGCGCAGGCCGACGGTTTCGATGATCGGTGCGCCGTCGGATCGGGAATTCTGCCGGACTGTCATATCCGGCCCCCGGCTTGATTCGTCGCCCCGGCACCCGCGCGAGGTCCGGCGATGTCAAACTGCCAAAGCGTGAGCTCCATCGATATTCCTTCTCTCAATTGCGTCCGGTCCACCGAAGGCCTGGCCACCGCCGGCCCGGCGATTGCGGGCGTTCCGTCGGCCGCGAGGCCCGCCCGTCACCATGCGTCTCGGCCAGGTCGGGCTTGCGTCCGATATTTGCTGCGCTATACTGTCGCTGCGCAGTGCAGAGAATAGCCAGGGCAGGTAAACGATGTCAAGCGGTGTTCCGAGAGACGAGTTGGTGGCCGCGGTCCTGCGCGCCGTCCGCGCGGAGTCCGGCCAGGCGGTGCTCTTCAGCCAGGCCGTAGCCGAGCGCGTCGGGCTGGCCGTGACCGACGTCGAATGCCTGGACATACTCCAGGAGGAGCGCCGGGCAACGGTTGGCCGGCTGGCCGAGCTGACCGGCCTCTCGACCGGTGCCGCGACGCGCATGGTCGACCGCCTGGAACAGGCCGGCTATGTCAATCGGGTCGCCGATCCAGCGGACCGGCGGCGAGTCCTCGTGGAGCCCGGGCCGAGTCTCTCGACCAAGTTCGGGAATCTCCATGCCTCGATCGCGAAGGCGCAGCTGGAGGTCATCGAGAGCTACGACGACGCTCAACTCGCGACCCTCATCGACTTCCTGGAGCGCACTCGCGAGGTGGCGCGTGTCGAGACGCTCAGAATGCGGAGCCCGAGCGACGAGGCCGGTGCGGGCGGGAGCTACGCGGCGCCTGTCGGGGGCGTCACGAGCGGCCGGCTCGTCTTCCTGTCCGGGGCGCCGCGGATCACGGTCCGGGGAGACTCCACCCTGACCGAGCTCTACCGGGCCAGCTTCGCCGGGCCCGTTCCGCGCATGCGGGTCCGCGATGGGGTCGTTACGGTCTCCTATCCGCGCTTCGGCTGGTTCGACTGGCGCGCCCAGATCGCCGGGCAGACGGTCGAAGCCTCGGCCCACTGGAACAAGGACACCGGCGAGATCGCGCTCAATACGGCCGTGCCGTGGTCGATCGAACTGCGCGGTGGGGTCTCGTCGTGGGCCGCGGATCTGCGGGCGATCCGGCTCGAGTCGTTCCAGCTTCGAGGCGGCGCCAGCAAGATCGAGCTGCGGCTGCCCCGTCCGGTGGGCGTCGTGCCGATCACCGTCACCGGCGGCCTCAGCCGGATCTCGATCGAGAGGCCGGTCGGCGTCGCTGCTGGGCTAGTGGTTCGCGGGGGCGTCAGCGAAGTCACGATCGACGGCCGGTCGCACAAATCGACGGGTCAAATGTCGGTCCAGACGCCGGGGGCAGATGCCTCGCCCGATCGCTACGAGATAGAGATCACGGGCGGCGCGTCGAAAGTGACGATAGCGGCCCGGTAGTGCGAGCCGGCTCCCGAGCGGTTGCGGCCGCGGGTCGCGGGCGCCGCGCCGGGCCGCAGGGCAGCCGTGCGGCTCGGACCCGACCGATCCGGCTACTCCCCTCCCCGCTTCTCGAAATCGAGCGAAGCGGAGTTGATGCAATAGCGCAGGCCGCTGGGTCGCGGCCCATCGTCGAAGAGGTGCCCGAGGTGCGCGCCGCAATTGGCGCACAGGACTTCGGTCCGTCTCATGCCCATCGAGTCGTCCGAGCGAGTGATCACCTTTGACTTGTCGACGACGTCGTAGAAGCTCGGCCAGCCTGAACGCGAGTCGTACTTCTCGCTCGACGTGAACAGCATCTCGCCGCAGACAACGCAGCGGTATCCGCCGGCTTCATGGTTGTCCCAGAAGGCGCCCGTGAACGGCCGCTCGGTGGCCGCGTCTTGCGTCACGGAGAATTGCAGGGGTGTCAGGCGCTTGCGCAGCGCCTCGACGTCGACTTTCGTGTTCATGCCGCGATTCCTTCCGATCTCGATAGCTTCACGAGGTCGCCCAGGCGCGTCACGGCCTCCGGGGTTCGGGCCACGGCGTTCCTGAAGACGAAGCCTCCGAAGCCGGCGTCCATGTAGCGCCGGACCAGGTCCGCGCCTTCCGGAACGGTCACAGCCGTGAACGACCCTCGCCGTTCGGCGGGTATCGCCGCCATCGCCGAGGCCTTGTCCAGCGCGGAGTCGACCACCACGATCGGTAGCGAGACAGTCCGCAGTATCTCCGAGGGATCGCGACCGACCGCCTCGCAGTGCCGATCCAGCACAGCCAGCTTGTGACTCGCCTCGTCCAGGGTTCCGAACCAGTTGGTGATGTCGGCGAATCTGGCGGCGAGCTTGAGCGTTCGCTTCTCACCGCCGCCGCCAATCAGGATCTTTGGGCCGCGCGGCTGGATCGGTCGCGGGTGGTTGAGCGCCCGCTCGATCCGGTAGTGCTCACCTTTGAAGCTCGGCCGCTCCTCCGTGAACATGGCCCGAGCGATCGTCAGCGCCTCCTCGAGCCGGTCCTCGCGCTCGCCGATAGCCGGGAACTCGATGCCGTACCCGGCATGCTCGGAATCATTCCAGGCCGCGCCGATGCCGAGCACCGCCCGACCCTTCGAAATCACGTCGAGCGTGGTCACGGTCTTCGCCAGCATCGCCGGATTGCGGTAGGTGACACCGGTGACCATCGTCCCGAGTAGCACGCGCTCGGTTCGCATGGCCAGAGCCGAGAGCGCGGCATACCCCTCGAGCATCGGCTCCTCTTCGGAGCCCACGGCTTCGATCTGGTAGAAGTGGTCCATCACCGTGACCATGTCAAAACCGGACTTTTCGGCGGCCTGAGCCAGCTCGACGACCTTGTCGAAGAGATCCGCGTCGGCCACGCCGGGGAACGTGAAACTGGGCATGTGATAGCTGAAGAAGGGTCGCATCCGCTCGAACTCCAGGTACGAACTCGATCGTCTAAGGCTGTCGTCGTGGGCGTCATCCCGACCCTAGCACTACGGCCGCCGGTCCGACCGCGCGGCCGCCTCGGTACCGGACGTTGAGCCGGCCATCGCCCAGAGCCGGGTCTCCCCTGCGGAACCTGGCAACGCGCCTTGGCTCACGGGGTATGCTCCTCCGAGCGTCGAGCGAACGAAGGCGAGCGGACGCCAAGGTTGGGAGATGACTGAATGGACCCGAACAATCCAGGTCAGAAGCCAGGCGACCCGACCCCGCCGCCCGCCACACCGCCCTGGGGCACGCCGCCGCCAGACTCCACCTACGGAACGCTTCCGGCCCAGCCGCCAGCCACACCGCCCTGGGGAACGCCGCCGCCCGAATCCACCTACGGCACTCCTCCGACCCCTCCACCCGCCACACCACCCTGGGGCTCGCCGCCGCCCGACTCCACCTACGGGACCGCTCCGACCCAGCCGCCCGCCACACCGCCCTGGGGCACGCCGCCGCCAGAATCCACTTACGGCATCCCTCCGGCCCAGCCGTACGGCAATCCGCCGGAGTCCCCATATGGCGCTCCTCCGGCCTGGGGGGCACCGGCGCCGGCGGCACCGCGCCGGCGCGGCCTCCCTCGACGGCTCCTGGCCGCGATCGGCGGCTTCATCGTTGTGGTCGTGATCCTCGCAATCGTGGGGCTGGTCCTCAATCCGAGCCACGCCGGCCAGGTCATCTTCACGACGGACCCGCCGACTGACTCGGGGGCCTCGACCTGCCAGCTCGGCCACCAGGTCACGTCTGTGTCCGTCGGCACCAAGGTGTATGCCAACTACTTCTTCAAGTCCCGGCTGGACAACCAGACCGTAACGCTGACCGTTCTCAAGAACGGCTCCTCACTCGGGACGACTCCCCTGTCCTCCGACCAGTCCAACGGCGTTGACTGCCTCGAGGACAACACAGACCTGAGCACGTTGGGAGCCGGGACCTACGAGTTCAAGCTGACCACCGCGGATGGCACGGTGGTCTCGGACGGAACGTTGACCATCAAGTAGCAAGCGCGGCACAGGGCGGCCGGCGGAGAGCGCGCATCATCCGAACCACGTCAGCGCAGCTCGAGGCCGGCCGCCTTTCGATTCGGCGAAACGGACGCGCTCCGAGATCTTCGCGGCTCTCGCTAGGCTCGCGGGGCCCGCCAGCCCTGGAATGTCGGCCAGCCCCAGATCACCGCCGAGACGGCGATCGCGAGACCGATGCCGAAGCAGATCGGATGCAGGATCGAGACGCCCTTGATGATGGCGAGCTCCACCACGATCCAGATCATCTGGCCGCAGCCGAGGGCGAAGGCCAGGAATGGCGCGATCGACCAGCGGCGCACGCCCAGTGCCGCGACCGCGAAGGAACCCAGGCCGAAGAGTCCTCCGAGGATCAGGCCCGGTATCAGGAAGTCCGAGAAGGGACTTCCGTCCAGCATCGACAGCGGCATCTTCATCACGCTGCCGTCCGGGGCGACGACCAGGGCGACACCGCCGGCGATGGCCATGAAGCCGAGCAGCACGAGCAGCCCGACCGCCGTGCGTCCCGAGCGATCCATGGCGAGCCTGGGAATGCGATCCGTTGACGGCGTATAGGTATTCGAGGTCATGGTCTCTCCGGCTTGAGTCCTGGGGCGGCCGCCGAGCCCGGAGCCCCGGTCTGACTACGGGCACGATGCTCAGCCAGAACGCAAACCGCGGTCAAGGGCCATCGGAACCAGGCCCGGCGCGACACTCGCGCCGGATTGGTACCGTTACGACGTAGATGGAGGTCCGCGTGCAGATACCCGAATTCGCCCTCGAACGGTTCTTCGCCAGGTGGGAGTTCAACGCGGAGCTGCTGCTGTGCGCCTCCGACGTCGAGGGCTGGGCGGTTAGCGACCTTCTCGAGCTGGCCGACGACGAGGGCCGGCTCCGATGGGACAAGCTGAAGTTGGGCTACACGGAATCGCTCGGAGGCGCGGAGCTCCGAACGGCGATCGCCGACTTGTACGAGACGATCTCCGCAGACGACATCCTCGTCTTCTCCGGCGCCGAAGAAGCCATATTCACCCTTCACAACGTCCTGCTGGGTCCGGGCGACCACGCCATTGTGGTGAGTCCGGCGTACCAGTCACTTGCCGAGGTCGCCCACGCGGCCGGTGCCGAGGTAACCCGCATCGGCCTTCACGAGGAAGACGGCTGGCGACTCGACCCGGAGGAGATCCGCAGTGCGCTGCGGCCCAACACCCGGCTGATTCTCATAAACGAGCCGCACAACCCGACCGGCTCTCTGAGCGACCGATCGACATTCGGACGGGTCGTCGACCTGGCGGCCGAGTCGGGTGCGCGCCTGATCGTCGACGAGGTCTACCGCTTCCTCGAATTCGACCCGCTCGACCGGCTCCCGGCCGGAGCCGACTCGCTGCCGACTGGTGTGAGCATCGGCGTCATGTCCAAGTCGTTTGCCATGCCGGGTCTGCGCATCGGCTGGGTGGCGACGCGGGATCACGACTTGCTGGCGCGGCTGGCCGCGTTCAAGGATTACACGACGATCTGCAGCTCGGCGCCATCCGAGGTTCTAGCCCTGATCGCCCTGCGGGCTCGCGATCGTGTCCTGGCCAGGAACCGGGCCATCGTGGCTTCCAATATGCCGCTCCTGGACGCGTTCTTTGAACGCTGGCCGGGCGTCTTCGAGTGGAAGCGACCGCGCGGCGGGAGCATCGCATTCGCGCGTCTGACCGCGTCCACACCGATCGACCGGTTCGCCGAGGATCTAGTCCGCGAAACGGGCGTGCTGATCCTGCCGGGCACGGTTTTCGGAGACACTGACAACCATTTCCGGCTGGGCTTCGGCCGGACCAACATGCCCGAGGCTCTGGCACGCTTCGAGCGGTACGCGGAGCGAACCCTGCCCTAGGAGGGCGGTGCCGCGCGCAGCCTCGTCGTTTCTCCGAGCGCGGCTAGACTGAGTGCAGACAGGCGGGGCGCGCTGTCGATGCGCCAGCAAGGGGGGGACAGTGGATTGGCAGATTAGCCCGGCTCACGCGCTGGTGGCCCTGGTCGTTACGGCGGTCTGGCTCGTGATCTTCGTCGGACTCATTGTGCTTGTCGCATACATCGTCGTCCGCGTCCTGCGATCGACCTGGAGAGAGCCTCAACCAAGTTCGCCTCCGAGAGACTCCGCCATGGACGTGCTTCGTGAGCGTTACGCGAGGGGCGAGATCGACGCGGCCGAGTTTGAGGAGCGCAGGCGTCTTCTAGGGAGCTAAGCGCCCGCAACTCACGGCGCACCAGAGGGCGAACGGCACCGTATCCTCGGCAAGTACGCGGCTGCCCGATCCCACGGCCTCGGCAACATCCTCGGGCGGCGCGTCGGGTGAGGCGGCGACCTGCTGCAAACCGTCACGGATGACGCCGGATCCCCCCAGCTGCTTGACATCTAACTTAGTACTCACTAAGTTAGGTGCATGACCCCCGCCACCAGACTCACAGCCGAGGAACGCCGCGATGAGATCGTCGCCGCCGCCGCGATCGAATTCGCTACGACCGGCTACGCGGGCACGTCTACGGAGGCCATCGCCCGGCGCGCCGGGGTGTCGCAGCCGTACCTCTTCCAGCTGTTCGGCACCAAGAAGGACCTCTTCGTCGCCGCCGCCCGCGATTGCTTCGGTCGGACCCGACGCACCTTCGAGGAGTCCGGCAAGGCCGCGACGAGGGCCGGCATGACGCCCAACCAGGCGCTCGAGGAAATGGGCCACGCGTACGTTCGTCTGCTGCTGGCCGACCGAGGCGTCCTCCAGCTCCAGCTCCAGGCCTACGCCGCCTGCGGGGACTCGGACATTCAGGCCGTGGTCCACGACGAGTACGCCCTGATGTGGCAAACGGTCAGCCGGGTCTCTTGCGCCGATCCAGAGGCAGTGCACCGCTGGTTCGCGAATGGAATGCTCATCAACGTCGTGGCCTGCATCAGCGGGCTCCGCGATCCGGAAACGGTCGTAGACGACAAGACGAGCTACGAGTGGTTCCTTCGATCGCTCCTCGGAGGTGACGACCGCACTTGCTAGATCGCACCCCTTTTTTGTCACGTGAACTTAGTGAGTACTTAGTTAGTAGACGAAAGGACGGAAATGTCTCGACGAGCGTCCCCGATGTGGACTTTCGCAATCACCGCCATCGCTCTCTTCATGGTCAGCCTGGACAACCTCGTCGTGACCATGGCCCTGCCGGTCATTCGACGTGATCTGGGCGCCTCGCTCAGCGATCTCGAATGGACGGTCAACGCATACACCCTGACCTTCGCCGCCCTCCTCTTGATGGGCGCTGCGCTGGGCGACCGGTTTGGTCGACGCCGCATGTTCACGATCGGCGTCGCGATCTTCACGCTCGGGTCGGCGGCGGCCGCGCTCGCTCCGACGAGCGGCTGGCTCATCGTCGCACGAGCGGCACAGGGTGTCGGCGGCGCCATCTCGATGCCCCTGACCCTGACGATCCTGTCCGCCGCGATCTCAGCCGAGAAGCGGCCGCTCGCCTTAGGGGCGTGGGGCGGCATCGGCGGGTTGGCCGTAGCCATCGGGCCGTTGGTCGGCGGCGCCATAACCCAGGGCATGTCCTGGCACTGGATCTTCTGGGTCAACGTCCCCATCGGTGTCGTCACGATCATCCTCGCCCAGACTCGCCTCGGCGAAAGCTACGGACCCGATCGCTCGCTCGACCTTCGCGGCGTCGCCCTCGCCAGCATCGGCCTGGTGGCCATCGTCTGGGGCGTCACGCACGGCAACGGTCGCGGCTGGACCGACGGCCAGATCATCGGCAGCATCGCCGTGGGGCTGGCACTCATGGCCGCATTCCTGCTCTGGGAGGCGCGGACGCGGACGCGGACGCCGATCCTGCCTCTCCAGCTGTTCAGCCGGCGGTCGTCGGTGGTCGCCAACGGGATCTCATTCCTGATGTCCTTTGGCATGTTCGGTTCGATCTTCCTGCTGTCGCAGTTCTTCCAGATCGTCCAGGGCCTCAACCCGCTCGAGTCCGGGATCCGCATTCTGCCGTGGACCGCCACGCCGGTCCTCGTGGCCCCGATCGCAGGCTGGGCGTCGGGCCGGATCGGCGCGCGACCAATCCTCGTGGCCGGCCTGACGTTGATGGCCGTCGGCCTGGGCTGGATCGCCGCGCTGACGTCCCCAACCGTTTCGTATGCGAGCCTCGTCCCGGCCTTCCTGCTCAGCGGCGCCGGCATGGGCCTGTTCTTCGCCCCGATCGCCAACGTGGTGCTCTCGGCCGTGCCGCGCGAAGACGAAGGCAAGGCCTCGGGCGCGAACAACACGATTCGCGAGCTTGGCGGCGTCTTCGGGATCGCCATGCTTGGGGCAATCTTCTCGGCCACAGGCTCTTACGCAACGCCACTCACCTATGCCGATGGCCTCGTGCCGGCCGTCTGGGCCGGCGCGGCCGTGGTGGCGGTGGGAGCCGTCCTTGCTCTCGTGCTTCCCGGAGCGATCGGTCGTCTGGCCAGGACCGAGCCCCGCTCGGAATTCGTTGCGACAGGAGGCGCCGAGTTGTCGGCCTAGCCCCGGACGTAGCACACCCGGTGCCGTTCGCTAAAGCCGCCCCACCCAGTACGCCTCGACCGTTGGAGCCCGCCGATCATCCGGCGGGCTCCCGGGCTGATCCGATCAGGCCGGCACCGATTCACCCCGAAGCTCCTTGAGCGCATCCGCATACAGGCCGTCGAAGCCCCGCGACGTCGTCGGGAAGGCGTGCATCATCGACGCCAACGTCGCGATCGGGAGCCGGGCCTGGATCGCCAGGACGGCCTCGTGGATCGCAGCCGACGCATCGGGGGCCACGACCGACGCCCCGACCAGCGTCTGAGTGGCGCGATCCACGACTATCGCCAGGTGGCCGAAGACGGCCTCCACGGCGTAGCCGCGCGCCGTCGTGGCAAAGTCGGCGACCAGCTCGAAGGCGTCGACGCCCCCGGCGCGGGCTCCCTCGACGCTCCGTCCGACTGACGCGAGCTCGGGTTCCACGTAGACGGCTCGGGGAATGGCTCGATAGTCGGGCTCGATTTCCTCTCCGAGGGCCATGCGGATGGCCAGGCCGCCCTGGTAGTGGCCGAGGTGGGTGAAGAGCTCCGGGCCCGCCGGGTCGCCGATCAGGTAGAGGCCGTCGCCTACGCGAAGCCGCCCATCGCGTGGCAGCGTCTTCGGATCCAGCCCGACCGACTCGAGGCCCAGGCTCTCGAGCCCGAACGAGCGGCCGAGCGCCACGAGGATTCTCTCCCCTTCCACGTAGCCGCCGTCGCTCAACTCCACGACGTGGGCATCGTGGTCTCCGGCTCGCGGCCTGACGCGGACCGCCCGGACGCCCATCCGGAGCTCGACGCCTTCGTCGCGGAGGATCCGGGCGGCGGCCTCAGAGACGCGGGGGTGATCCCGGTCGAGCGGGCGATCGTGGGAGTGGACCAGGGCCGTCTCCACGCCGAACCGGGCGAAGACGGAGCTGAGCTCGACGCCCGTCGCGCCGCCGCCCAGGACGACGAGGCTGCGTGGCAATTCGCGAGTCGAGGTGGCCTCGCGGTTCGTCCAAGGGTGAGTCTCGGCCAGACCGTCGATGGCCGGCATCGTCGGCTGGGAGCCGGTGGCGACGACGATCGTGCCGGCCTCGAGCCGCTCGAAGGCGCCTCCCGCGGATGCCACTTCCACGATTCCGGGACCGACGATCCGGGCCGTGCCTCGGTAGGTGCGCGCACCGGCCTTCTCGAGTCCGCGGACGTGGCCCGAGTCGTCCGGCCAATCGCGCCCCTCGCGGTTGATCATGTAGTCGCGCCGCGCCGATGCACGCTGCCACGGGTACGTCCCATGGCGATGTTCGCTCGCGGCATGCAGCAGAGCCTTGGACGGGATGCAGGCCCAGAACGGGCAGGAGCCGCCGAATAGCTCGCGTTCCACTACGGCCACGGTCATATCGTGCTCGAGTGCCGCATAGGATGCCGCCTCGCCCGCGGCCCCAGCCCCGATGACCACGAAGTCGTAAGTGTCCATCGACTGCCACCTCTTACGTGCCCCAGAAGACCCGGATGATTGGCACGATCATCTACTCAAATTCGGGGGATCTCCGTGCGGGCCGATGCTAGTCTTTGGTCGTTCCGCGACGCGGACCTTCAGGTCCGGACCGTCAATGCCGTGGAGGATCCCCGATTGCCTGGCTTCTCGATTTCCGGGATCTCTCTTGGTCACACCGGATCGGCCGCGTCTCCGTTCGACGCCCTCAACGGGCCAAGGTTAGCCGGACCGCAGGGCAGCCATCCGCTTCATTCGGTCGGCGCCGAGGAACTCCTCACGCCATCCGACGGGACGGTCGACGGCGAATTCACGCTCGCGGCGCCGGCTCGGGTCGGTGACGGAATCACCGGCAAGATCAGATTGACCGCCTCCCGGGCGGTCTCGGCCCGCAAGGCCTATCTGCGGCTCGTCGGCCTGCGCCTCGACGAGGTCCGCAAATCGCAGGACCACCGCAACTCCAAGGGCGAGGTCACGTACACCGAGAACTGGGTCGAGACGGAGGGCAAGCTCTTCAGCGCCGACGCTTTCCTCGAGCCGGCTATTCCCACCGAGCTCCAGCCCGGAGCGACATGGGAGGCATCATTCGCCATCCCGGCCCCGCCGCTGGGTCCCCCGACGGCCCACCTCGGCGAGTCGATCATCGCCTGGGCACTCGAGGTCAGGTGGGACGTCGCGATGGGCTCGGACCACTGGGCGGCGGTCTATCTGCCGCTTGCCCAGCATCCGGATCTGATGCGCGCTGGTGTCGGCAAACAGGGTGGCGCGAGCCTGATGGCCAGCGTGGAGGCAGGCGACGGGTCTATCGACGTCGTATCGCCGCTCCCTGCGCCAGCCGGCCAGGAGGTCGACGTCAAGGTTTCGTGGCCGTCGGCGCCCTCCGGTCGCGGCGCCCGGATCGAGATCCATCGCCGCACCAACGCGCCGAATGGAACCGAGGGAATCGTGGCGTCGTCGGACGTGGATCGCGCGACGCTGGCGAACGGCGCAGCCGAAGCCCGGCTGCTTGTGCCCGCCGGATCGGCGCCCTCGTTCGACGGCGCCGGCCTGCAGATCGACTACGTCATTCGAGTGCTCGTCGATCGCCAGTTCCGCGCCGACGCCGCCATCGAGCGCCCGCTCGGGATCGTCTGAGCCCCGGCGTCGCTCCATGTCTGCGAGTGGCGACTCGCGCTGGATCGCCGCGTCAAGCGCCACAGACAGTGCCGTGTCGGGGCTAGACTGGTCGCGGCGGCGCGGCTCGAGGCCCGCGGTGGCGGGCCGACTTGGGATAGGCGAGTTGCGCGCCGGTACGTGTTCGAGTGAGTGACGACAATGACGTCGGACCGACGGCGGGCGCAGCTCAACGATCTCCTCGACGATCTCGAGTTCCACCGTTCCTACGGTGTGGTGGCCCGGCTCGAGAGAGCTGTCGAAGCCGAACAGGAGGCCGTCGCCGCGGGTGAGCTCGACCTTCAGATGCGAGCCCGCCTCGTACAGGCCGACATGCTCGAACGGACCGGGCGCGTTACCGCCGCCGCCCGTCTGGCGACCGAAGTCAACTGGTGGGCCCGGCAGCACGGCCCTCAACCGCTGCTGGCCCGCAGCCATCTGATCCTCTCGTCGATCTTCGAGACGGTCGGCGACGCGGAATCCTGTCTCGACCATGCGCTGCGCGCGGTCGAGCTCCTGGGCGAAGCCACGCCGATGCGCAGCCGCGGCAACTTCCTCGTCAGGCTGGGCGATGCCTACGCCGTGGCCGGCGCCTTCGATGCGGCCAGGGAGCGATACGACGAGGCCGGCCGGCTGTTCGCGGCCATCGGCGACCCGGAGCGGCGGCTCAACGTCCTCAACAACCTGGCCTACGCGGAGTACGAAGCCGGCGACGCGCAGCGTGCCGGCCAGGCCGCGGAGGCGATGCGGAGCCTCGCCCAGAGCAGCGGCCTGGATCTCAATCCCACCTATAAGGACACGCTCGCCCGGACGCAGATGCTTCTCGGCGAGTACGAAGAAGCCGAACGTACGCTCCGGGACGCCCTCGCTGAACTGGAGAGCGGCGGCGACGTCCAGGCCGTGACCCCCGCCGAGCTGATGCTCAGCCTCGCCGAGACGCAGCGCCGGCTGGGCCGGCTGGAGCAGGCTCAGGAGACCCTCGATCGCTGCCGGGCAATCTGCGTCGAGCGCTATCTGAGCGGCGTCGAGGTGGAGGTTCTCCGCGAGCAGGCCGAGCTCTACGCGGCGGGGGGCCGCTTCGACCGTGCCCTCGAGGCGTACAAGGTCTTCCACGCCGAACTGCTGAGCCTCAGCTCGAACAGGCGCGAGTCGGCCGCGCGCACCCGTCAGGCCATGTTCGGCACGCCGGAGGCGCGAGAGGAGGCGCGCCGGTTCCGTCGCCAGGCCCGGACGGATGCCCTGACCGGGCTGCCCAACCGCCGCTTCGTAAACGAGGAGCTGCCGATCCGGATCAACGAGGTGGCCGGCGGCCTGTCGCTGGTCGTCGCCGCCGTCGATGCCGACAGGCTCACGGCCATCAACGATTCGCTGTCCCATGAGACTGGCGATCGGGTGATCCGCGAGCTCGGCCACCTGCTCGAGAGGCTCCTGGACGAATACCCCGCCCCCGAGGATTCGCGCGGTTTCGCCGCCCGTCTCGGCGGCGACGAATTTCTCGTCGTTCTGCCCGGCCTGAGCCTGGCCGACACAGTGGGGGTGTTGGAACCGGTGCGCGCGGCGGTGGAGGCGCACTCGTGGACAGACATCATCGGCGACCTGCCGCTCACCGTGAGCATCGGCGCCGCGGCCGCCTACTCCGACGACACGGCGGCCGAACTGCTGGCCCGCGCCGATCGCAACCTGTGGGCGGCCAAGAAGGCGGGCCGCAATCGCGTGGTCGCCGACGTGCGATAGGCGGAAACCCGTGTCAGCGTGCCTTCTCGATGGCTCTCGCCGCGTCGGCAACCCGTTGCGCTGCTCCCTCTGACTTGAAGAAGTCGGCCGGCAGGGTCACCCCTGTCGCGTGGTTCGGGCAGTACCCATCCGGGACCTTCTTCAAGTACTGCTGGTGGTAGGCCTCGGCGAAGTAGAACTCGGGCGCGGGGTGGATCTCGGTCGTGATCGTGCCGTGGCCGGCAGCCTTGAGGCGGGCCTGGAACGCGTCGCGGGCGGCCTCGGCCTCACGCTGCTGGGCCTCGCCGTGGGTCAGGATGGCCGAACGATACTGCGTACCCTGATCGCCCCCCTGTCGCATTCCCTGTGTCGGGTCGTGCTCCTCCCAGAAGAGCTTCAGCAGGTCGCCGTAGGAGACAACCGTGGGGTCGAAGACGACACGGACAGTCTCGATGTGGCCGGTTCTGCCGGTACACACCTCTTCATAGGTTGGGTTGGGTGTGTAGCCGCCCGAGTAACCCACTGCCGTCGAGACGACGCCGGGCTGCTGCCAGAACAGCTTCTCGGCCCCCCAGAAGCAGCCCATGCCGAACTCGGCGACCTCGATGCCTGCGGGATACGGGGGGCGCAGAGATGTGCCGAGAACGGCGTGGATCGCGGGTACGGGCATCGCGTTGGTGCGGCCGGGCAGGACGTCCTTGGGTGAAGGCATGCGGAGTTTGTGCGGATCGACGAACCAGCTCATGACCCAAGTCTACGCGTGGAGCACGCTCGCATTTGGTGCCCGACCGGGCGGGCCGCCCTGCGAACCCGCTAAACCGGACCTACTCACGGGACGACCCGTGCGGCGGCGACCGGCACGAGCCGCCTTGCCGTTGGACAGGCGACGGCGATTAGGTCGACCATGCGGTCATGAACCGCGGGATCGTTTTCGCCCGGCACTCGCGGTCATCGTGCCGGTCGCACCTCTAGGAGAATCCGCTCTGGCGGAGTCGGGTGATCACCGCGGGCAGCCAGCGGTCCAGATACGCGGCGTCGTAACGAGCCCGGATGCTCGTCGGGGCCGTGACGCGGTCGAAGGGCGAAGCGTCGCGCAGGGCCTCGGGAACAGACGCGTAGACCCCGCCGGCCACGCCCGCGACCAGCGCCGCGCCCAGGGCGGCCGCCTCGTCGGTGCGGACGACCTCCAGGCGACCCGGTCCGAGGGCGGCCTTGGCCACCACCCAGCGTCGGTTGCGAGCTCCACCGCCGGAGAGCCTGATGCGGTCGAGCGGAGTGCCAGTGATCCGAGCCAGTTCGTCAAGCATCCAGCGGACGTGGTAAGCGCAGCCGTCCACTACGGCCGCGGCCAGGTCAACCAGGGTGTGGGTCTCCCGTAGCCCTTCGATCTCCAGGGTGGCCGCGGGGTCGCGGTGCGGCGCGGTCCGGCCACGCAGATACGGTCGGACGATCGGCGCGACGGGACCCGAGCCGGCTTGCTCGAGGAGCGCGATGAACCGGGCGTACCGCTCGGCCTCATCGGACTCGCCACCACTGCCGGGCAGGAACGTTGCCAGGAACCACTCCACCAGCGCGCCGGACGACTGCAGCCCGCCGGAGACATACGCCAGACCGTCGACGGTGTGGCAGCCGGTCGAGAACCCGCCCCGGCGGATCTCGTCGCCCAGTGCCGGCTGCTCGGTCACGAGAAGCGTCGCCTCGGCGCTGCCCATCGAGTCAAGCGCTTCGCCGGGCTTCGTCACGCCCGCGCCGAGCGCAGCCGCCAGGTGGTCGTGACCGGCGATTGCGACCGGCGTTCCAGCCGGCAGCCCGAGTCGAGCCGCGGCCGCCGCCGTCAGCCCGCCGGCGCTCTGCCCGAGCGGCAGGACCGCGGGCATCTCGTCCGGTCCAAGGCTGGCCAGCGCGAGCAGCCCGGCGTCCCAGGCCCGCGCCGTGACGTCGAAGGCGAGGGTCCTGCAAGCGAGCGAGGCGTTCGTCGCCAGCTCGCCGGTCAGGTCGAGAGCGATGAATTCGGCCACGCCGGCCCAGTGCTTCAGCCGGGTGAACTCCGCGGCCTTGTGCTCGCGCAGCCACAACAGCTTCGGCAGCGTGTACTTGGGCTCGGGTCGAAGCCCCGTTCGGGCGAACAGGCGTGCGGCGCCGATCTGGCGCTCGAGCCACGCCGCCTGACGCTCGGGCCGCGGGTCGTACCAGGCCAGGATGTCGCCTACGGGCAGGTTCCGGCGGTCGACGGGAACGCCCGCCTCGGCCATGCTGGCGATGCCGATGGCCACTGGCTTGCGGCGTGTCCCGGCCGTCGCCACGCATTCGGCGATGGCCGAATCGACGGCCGCGATCAGCTCGCCCGGACGGTGGTAGGCACCGCCGCCGCGAACGAGGTGGGTTTCGGTGAGTCGCCGGGCGACGTGGACTACGCCACTCCCCGGCGCCACGAGCGCGGCCTTGATATGGGTGGAACCGACGTCGACGCCGATGATCGTTCGCGAGACGCCGGCCCGTCGTGCAGGCATGGGCCAATCATGGCGCACGCCGAGATGGCCGTGGGGCCAAGGAGTGCGACTCCGCGACGGACTCTCGGCGCGGCGCGACGCGCCCCGTCCGCGATTTCAGCTGAGACTGAGCCGGACCCGCCCTTTCAGTTCGCCTTGGAAGCCGGTGCCTTGCCCAGGTCGACCTTGATCGTCAGCTCCTCGACGCCCCGAACCAGCCCGATCTCGATCACGCCCGCACCGGCCTTGGACAGCACGGCGTGGAGATCGTCGGGATCGGTCAGGTCCGAGCCGGCCGCCGAAACGATCAGGTCGCCCTCGCGGATGCCCGCCCTGTCGGCCGGGCTGCCTTCCTCGACGCCACGAACGAGGATGCCGTCGCGATCGGGCAGGCCGACCGCCCGGCGCAGATGTCGGGCCACGTGACCGGGGGCTACGGCGACGCCGAGCCTCGGCCGGACCGTCGATTCGCCGCGTGACAGGGCGTCGATGCGCGCTTTGAGCTCGGCGTCGGCCGGGAGCGCCAGGTAGAAGCCCTCGCCGAGCCGCTGCGTGTTGAGACCGAGCAAGCGGCTGTCGGCGTCGACGATAGGGCTGCCGGATGAGCCTGACGCGAGGGGAGCGGTGTGCTCGATGCTGCCGCCGATGAGTCGACCTCCCGGGCCGCGGAACGAGCGCGCCACACCGGATACCTGCCCCACAGTCGTGCGGAGTCCGCCATTGCCCGAGCTGGCGACGGCGAAGACCACAGCGCCGACTCCCGGCAAGCCCGGGGGCGCCCAAACCAGCGTCGCGGCGACGCCGGTGTTCACCTCGAGAACCGCCAGGTCACCGTCCATGTCCTCGCCGAGGAGCTTTCCGCGCTCGTGGCGCCCGTCGGCGAAGACGCATGTGGCTTCCTCGCCATGGACGTTGTGCGAATTCGTCAGAACCCGGTTTTCGGCGACGACGATGCCGCTGCCGCGATGCCAGTGGCCGCCGATGCCGACGACGGCCGGTCCCGTTCGCTCGGCTACTTTCGATACCGCCTGCTCGAGCTCGTCCAATGCACTCATCGATGCTCCTCGGTTGCCCGGACACTCTTGCCGGCAGCCCGTTTCGTGGTAAACCATAGTAACTAGCAAGGCGCAAGTTACTCCACCGCCGTTGAGAGCGCAAGAGCGGACTCGCTACCATGGAAGACGTGCCGGACGAGACCCAGACCTCAGTTCCGCGGACCGCGCCCGGCGGCCTTCGCGACGAGATCACGCCGTCGCCGCTGCAGGCCGCACTCGACCGCGTCGGCGACCGCTGGTGCCTGCTCGTTGTCGAGTCGCTGCTCGACGGACCGCGGCGCTTCAACGACCTCGGGGCGACCCTGCCCGGCATCGCTCCGAACATCCTGTCGGACCGCCTCAAGCGCCTCGAGCGAGAGCGCGTGCTGATCGCCCGACCCTACTCCCAACGCCCCGTTCGGCTCAGTTACGAGCTGACGGCCGACGGCCGCGAGCTGGCCGGCGCGCTGCGGCTCCTTGCCGATTGGGGTTCCCGCTCAGACGCGTCCGACGCCCTTCGTCACGGAACGTGCGGCACGCCGTTGGAGGCGCGCTGGTACTGCCCGACCTGCGCCCGGGCCATCGCCCAGGACGAAACCACGGAGCTCCGCCGGCTCTAGCCGCGTTCCCGAGGCCGCGACCGGCACCGGCCGGTCCGCGCCAGATCCGCCTCGGGGTCATATTGAATTGACACCCGGAGGCCAGATGACGCAGCAGCATTCGATGAACAAGACAGATCTTCTCCCCGGCACGGCCAACGACGGCTCAACGAACGCCGGCGGACACGCCCTCGACCAGGCGCACCAACACCAATCCGGCGGGGCCATGCGCCGAACCGGGGGCGGGTTGCGAACATCGGCCGGTCTCTCGCTCAGCCTCGACGACTCGACCGCGCGGGACCGGCGAGCCGCGATCGCCCCCGAGGACTTTGCCCGTTTCGAGGTCAACATGGCCGAGATCTTCGCGGCCCTCGGCATGGACCTCGACACCCCCGGCACCCGCGACACGCCCCGACGATTCGTGCGGGCCTTCTTCGACGCGACGGAGGGATACGCCGGCGATCCCAAGCTCGTGACGGTCTTCCCGACCGAGTGCTACGGCGGCGCCAGCTGTGAACTGTCGCAGGTGGTGGAGGGTCCGATACCGTTCACGGCGTTGTGCGAGCACCATGCCCTGCCATTCGTCGGTCGGGCTTTCGTCGGCTATATCGCCCACGAGAACATCATCGGCATCAGCAAGCTGACACGGCTGGTCCGCATCGCCACCCGCCGGTTCGGCGTCCAGGAGCGGATGACGCACCAGATCGCCCAGGCGGTGGTCGAACTGACAGAGCCACACGGCGTCGCCGTCTACATGGAGGCCCACCACCTCTGCACGCAGATGAGGGGAGTGCGCGAGGCCAACCCGGTCACGCGGACGACCGCGTTCCGGGGCGCATTCGAAACCAATGCGGCGCTGCGCGCAGAGTTCTACGATCTGGCCGGTCTCCGGTGAGGAGCCACCGACTCAAATGGGGCGAGCATGACGGGCCGTAGCGAAGGTCTTGCGCTCGTATCGCTCTACGAGGGGCCGTTTCCCGCCACCGATCCAGACGAGCGCCGAGGCGGCCGGCTCCCACCCGAGCTGGCGCGGCGCTACGAAGGCGAGCTCACGGTGCCGCTCCAGCCCGAGCGACCGACCGTCATCGCCAACTTCGTGACGACTCTCGACGGCGTGGTTGCACTGGGGCCTGGAGAGGGTGGCACCGGCGGGGGCGAGATCAGCGGCTTCTCGGAGGCCGATCGCTATCAGATGGCCCTGCTTCGGGGTCTGTCAGACGTAGTGATCGTCGGCGCCGGTACTGTGCGAATCGGCCGGAACCACGAATGGACGGCCCGCCACGTCCAGCCGGCGCTTGCCCTGGCCTTCGCCGCGTGGCGTTCCGAGCTGGAGCTGGAACCTCAGCCAACCACGATCGTCGTGACGGCAAGCGGAAACCTGGATGTCCATCACGCCGGCCTCAACACACCCGACGTGCCCGTGATCGTCGTCACGACGGGCGCCGGCGCCGATCGGCTGTCGAGGTCGCCTCTCGCACCCAACATCCGGGTCGAGGCCGTCGGCGCCGCTGCGACGGTTTCGGCCGAAGCCCTGCTCGAGGTCGTGCGCGGAACGGGCGCGCGCGTCGCCCTGTGCGAGGGCGGCCCGCACCTCTTTGGCGACCTGCTGCGGGCCCGGCTTGTGGACGAGCTCTTCCTCACAGTCGCGCCACAAGTCCTTGGCCGCGACGCCGAGGAGCAACGGCTCGCGTTCGTCGAGGGGACGGCCTTCGGCGAGGGTCATGGCCGTTGGGCGGAGCTCGCCTCGGTGCGGCGCGCCGGCGACGACCTCTTCCTCAGGTACCGCTTCGACCGCTAGGGCGGAGGTCGCGCTGGCCGCGCTGGCCGCGCTGGTCGCGGGCCGCGCTGGTCGCGCGGGGCTGCACTGTGCCAATTGCCTGGCGGCCGATGCCAGGCTCGCACGCGTTCCGTGTCGTTCGGACCGCCGCCAGGTCCCTCTGCGGCCTTAAGATGTACCCGTCGTCATATACGCGGCCGCTTTCCTCGGCTGCCCAAACACCACGGAAGGCCACGCATGAGTCGAACTCCGCGCATCGGCATCCTCACCGGCGGCGGCGATGTCCCGGGTCTGAATGCCGTCATCAAGAGCGTCGTCTATCGCGCCACAGAGATGGGCTACGAGGTCTATGGCATCCGGCGCGGTTGGGAAGGCCTGACCCACATGAAACCGGGACCGGGGCTGGACGAGGAGTACATCGTCCCGCTCGACCGGAACAACACCCGCGCCATCGATCGCACCGGCGGTACCTGGCTGCACACGTCGCGGACGAACGCCCGCAAGATGAAGGCCGGCAAGCTTCCGGCCCACATCGGCTCCGGATCGCCTCAAGCAGCTCGAGGTCAAGGACGGCGTCTACAACTTCACGCCGGTCGTCCTCGAGAACATCGAGAAGCTCCGGTCTGGACTACCTCGTCCCGATCGGCGGCGACGACACCCTGAGCTTCAGCCAGGTTCTGGCCGACAAGGGCGTCAAGCTGATCGCGGTGCCAAAGACGATGGACAACGACGTCCAGGGCACCGAGTACTGCATCGGCTTCTCCACGGCCATCTCCCGCGCCAAGGACGCCATCAACCGCCAGCGGACCACGCTGGGCTCGCACGAGCGGATCGGCGTCTTCCGCATCTTCGGCCGCGACGCGGGCTTCACCGCTCTCTACACCGCATATGTGACCAGCTGCCGCTGCCTGATCCCCGAGTACGAGTTCGATCTCGACCACCTCGTCGAGCTCGCGGTCGAGGACAAGAAGAACAACCCGAGCAGGTACGCGCTCGTGATCGCCGCTGAAGGCGCCATGTGGAAGGGCGGAGAGATCGGCGAGTACGGCCCGGCGGACGCCTTCGGACACAAGCACAAGGCCAACATCGCCGAGGTCCTCGCCTCGGAGATCGGGGCCCGGTCCGGCGAGGAGACGATCGCCAGCGAGCTCACCTACGACCTCCGTTCCGGCGACCCGGACGCGGTCGACTCGATGGTCGGCATCACTTTCGCGAACGTGGCCATGAACCTGATCGCGGACGGTCTCAGCGGTCGCATGGTCGCGATCCGCGGCGGCAAGTACAGCCACTCGCCGCTGCCTGACCCGAACCAGGGACCGCGATCGGTGGACATCGAAACCATGTACAACACCGATCGGTATCGGCCGATCTACACGAACCGGATGGGGCTGCCGCTCCTGCTCGGCATTCCCGTCGCCGAGGACCCATCGCTCCTCAAGTAGGCGTCTCCCGCCAGAGAGACTCGAAGCCCGACTTTGGGCGGGGCCTTCGACATCCAAAACGAGCGTCGGCGGCGCACGTTTGACAAGGTAGGCTGCGGCAAGGCACGGTTCACCTGTGACTAACTCATCATCTCCTGCACCGCTGCTGAACGGCCGCGACTTGCTGCGCGACAACGGACTTCCCGTCGAGGGCCCGATTCTGTGGGGGAGGCCCGTCACGGGCGGCAGTCCGGGCGTCTTCATCGTCGAGCTCCCCGCCCCGCAGGCGAAGGTATCGATCGATCCGGATGCCATCCGCGACTGGCTGAACCGCGCGCCCGACCTGCATCTGGATGGCAAACGGCCGACCGTGGCCGAGCTCCAGACGCGTCTCGCTTCCTTCTGGCTCCCCGGCCAGGCCATCCTCTACATCGGGTCCAGCGTGAAGTCGGTCTCGATCCGACTGGCCGGGATGTACAAGACACCTCTGGGCGAGCGACGACCGCAGCCCGCCGGCTACTGGCTCAAGACTCTGCGCGATCTCAACAAGGCCCGCATCTGGTGGGCGCCCGTGTCGGATCCCGAGCTGTACGAAGACACCCTGATCGAATCGTTCGTCAAAGCCGTCGGCTCCGTTCCGTTCGCAGTCCTTGTCACGCCGAGCGGCCAGCGACGCCAGCACGGCCTGACCGCCCCGCTCCACGACGTACCGCCCCCGGCCCCGGTCAGAGTCACGAAGGTCACGAAGCTACCGGATGCGAACGAGAACGAGATGCATCTGAGCAGCTCGTCCTTCCGGGCCCGTCCCACCAGACCGGCCTCGCTGGCGAAGCCGACTCGCAGGACGGCTCCGCGAAAGGTGGCCAAGGTGCCACCACCGACCACCGGGCCTTCCGCCATCGAGACCCCAGTGGTACGCCGCTCGTCGAAGCCGACGCTCGCCGCCGGTTCAGGCCAGAGCAAGGCGCGGACGCACCTCACTGCGGAGGGGCTGGCCGCGCTCCACGCACGAGCTGGACGAATTGACCGACCGCCGCCGGCCCGAGGTCATCGCCCGGATCAAGGCCGCCCGCGAGCTGGGCGACCTGAGCGAGAACGCCGACTACGAGGCCGCCCGCAAGGAGCAGTCCTTCCTGGAGGGCCGCGTCCAGCAGCTCGAGCAGATGATCAAGTCCGCGGTCATGATCGAGGCCAGCTCGGAGGGCGGGAACGAGGTCATGCTCGGCTCGACCGTCGTGGTGGAGACGGACCGCCATGGCGCGGAGACGTTCACGATCGTCGGTTCGGCCGAGGCCGACGCAACCGCCGGCAGGATCAGCTTCACGTCGCCGATCGGCCGCGCGCTGCTCGGCCGGCATCCGGGCGAGACGATCCGCGTCCAGGTACCCGCCGGGACGCTCGACTACAAGGTGGTCGAGGTGCGACTGCGGCAATAGCGTCAGCCGGAACCCGGCTGGCCCCCCGGCTGACTCAGCTTGCGGGTGGCACGGGCGGTGTCGGGGGAGTCGGCGGAACCGGAGCGCCTCCCGGAGTCCATGCGTCCGAGCCGGGTTGGAGTCCGCCGTGCCGCGGGATCAGGTTCCACAGCACGATCAAGACGCCCAGGCCCACGGCCATGAGGGGCAGCGCGTCGCGAAGAATGGCGTTCGGATGAGCGTCGTCGATGCCGATGATGTTCTCGAAGAAGAGCCCGAAGCCGACGAACAGCCCAAGCCCCACGGCTGCCGTGCGCAGTCCGCCGTCGAGAAGGTCCCAGCGCCGGTGGAGCAGCCCGTAGAGCGCCAGCGTGGCACCCACCGACCCGGGTGCGACGAGCGCCCAGGCATAGGACCAGCTCGCGTACGTGTCCGTCGCGTCCTGGAAGGCGAGGAGCAGCCCGACCGTCAGGACGATCCCGCCCGGAATCGCCGCCCCGAGACCGCCTTCATGCGGAATGGCCAGACCGACCACCAGAAGGAAGAGGCCCGGCACGATGACGAATATGGGCCAGCCGTAACGGCCGAGGTCGAAGTTGGTCTGTTGCGAGACAAAGAAGAAGGCGCCGAGAAGGACCAGCAGCAGACCCAGCGCCAGTGTCCCCGCGCGCCCGTCGCCATCCGGGCTGTGCTTGGCCTCGCGCCATCCGTCGTTCATGTCCCACCTCGCAGCCAGGCTTCCACTGAGTTCAGTCTAGCCACGAAGCGAAGCCCTGAGATCATCCGCGAGTCGGACTATCGCCGCGATGACGCCCTTCCTGCGGAGGATCCCTAGCTGTTCGAGGCGACGAAGACGGGCACGTCGCCGATGGTCAGAACCTTCTCCGGCCCCAGGGCGGCGCGGCTGCCGTTCACTACCAGGGAGACGCTCACGTCCGACGTGGCCGACAGCATCGGCTGGCCGACGAGCACCGGCTTGTCGAACAGGACGTCGTGCTGAACGTTCGGCGTGCCGCTGCCGTACACCAGCAGTTCATTCATGGCGTGGGCCGGGTCTATCGTCCCGCTAGGAAGGGTGAGCCGCAAAGGATCGATAACCTGCCAGGAGGTGACCCCCAGTTCCTCGACGAGGACGTGGTAGCCGGTGTTGGCCGGGATGGCCTCGACCACCTTGAGCGAGCCGCTATACCGGACCACGACGCGCGGGGTGTTGGACCAGCCGGCCAGTCCGAACTGGTCGAACGAGACATCTACCGCGGAGCCCTGCGACGATCGGATGTCGACGGGCAGGGCGACGATCCAGCGGGCGGCGTCCGACTGCATCGCGGCCAGACCGTCTGAGATCAGCTTGGACACGACGTGACCGTCGAGGACGCATCCACCCGTCTCGGCGCTCGAGCCGTCGGCCTGACCCATCGTCACCAGCGGCATGAACTCGCCCGCGTAGGAGCCGGTCTTGAGGTTGAACTTGTTGGAGGCGAGGGCGTAGTAGATGGCCCGGCCCGATTGGAGGCGAACCTCCAGTCCGGGCACCGGCTGAACCGGGACGGTCGAACCGTCCGCGGCGTAGTAGGTGACGTTCGTGCCTTCCTGGAGGAAGCCGACGGGATGGGGCGTCGGTCCGATCGAGGCCGAAGGCGAAGACGAGGCGGGGGGCGTCGGGGTCGCCGGCTGGCCGCTTCCGCCGGGCGCCGATGTCCGAGCCGTCGGAGAGGCGTTGATCGGCGGCGAGCTCGGCAGGGGGGCCGTCGACCCGACCGTATGCGAGGCCGGTCCGCTACCGCCGGCGAAACCGTAGTCGAAGACGATCGCGGCGATGCCGAGGGCGATCAGGACGATGGCCGCGCCGCCAATTCCCAGGACGGCGCGCCGGGTAGGTTCAGCCAATCTCAACTCCGCTTTCGGAGGGTCGGTTTGCAGTCTAGCGGCGCGCGCGTCCGGTAGGGGCACCTACCCGCTCAACGGTGCCGAATGGCCCACCCTCGCCGACTAGATGGCACTGCCAGGGCCGCGGACGTAAATGCATGCTCGCGCAATGGATGATTATGCCGATGCCATCGCCATGCTCAACCACACGTGGTTTGGAGCGGAGCTTTCACCCGAGACCCAGGAGCGGCTGGTCAAGCTCGGGGAGATCCAGGAGTTCGAGGCAGACGAGGTAATCCTGCACGAGGGCGACGATGCCAAGGAGATGGGCATCCTGATCTCCGGGCGGCTCGCGCTCCGGACTCTTGTCCCGGAACGCGGGCCGGTCACGATCCTCAGCGTCGAGCCGGGCGACATCTTCGGATGGTCTGCCGTACTGGCCGACACGCAAGCCCAGTCGACTGTCGTGGCTACGCAGGCCAGCAAGGCCCTCGTCATCGAAGGCACGCACCTTCGAGCGGCCCTCAAAGAGGACCACGCCCTGGCCGCCAGTCTCTATCCCCGAGTGCTCAAGGCCGTCGCCCGACGCCTCAGACAGACCCGGCTGCAGCTCCTCGATCTGTTCGCCCGCTGATCGTCGACCAGGCCCGCCCAAAGTCTTTGCAGGAGGTCTCCGAACCGCCGTGATCACCAGCCCAGCCCCCGGCCAAGCGGCAGCGGCCCGGCAGTGGTTCCTGGCCCGCTCCGATCTCGGCGCCCTGATCGACGCGATCCGCGCGTCGGGCCGGCGCGTCATCGGCCCGACGGTTCGCGAGGGAGCCATCGTCTACGACGACATCGAATCGGCGGCGGACCTTCCGATCGGCTGGCACGACGAGCAGTCCGCGGGCCGATACCGCATCGATCGCGGCGCCGACAGACCGGGCCTTCGGCTACACGGTGGGTCCAACCTCGTGGAAGAGATTCACTTTCCCGCCCAACCTGACGATAGCCACTGCCCAGCGAACCCATTCCTTTGGCTTCGAGCCACCAGTGCCCGATGTTCCGCCGATGGCCTTCCTGGGTGTTCGAGCCTGTGAGATCGCCGCCCTGGCGATTCAGGATCGCGTGTTCCTCGGCAGCGAGTTCACCGACGAAGACTTCCGGGCCCGACGCTCGGCCGCATTCATCGTCGCGGTCCAGTGCACTACCTCGTCGAGCACCTGCTTCTGCACCTCGATGGGGACGGGGCCGGAGGTCCGTGGCGGCTACGACATCCTCCTGACGGAGATCGACGACGGGTTCGTCATCCATTCCGGCTCTCCGGCCGGCGCGGCCATCGTGGCCAAGCTCCCGACACGGCGGCCGAGTCACGCCGAGGCCGGCGCCGCCGTAGATGCCGTCGAGTCCGTTCGAACGCAGATGGGCGAGCCGCTGCCGATGGCCGGCATCGGCGACCGCCTCAAGCTGCAGCTCGATCACCCGCGCTGGGCTCAGGTCGCGGATCGCTGCGTGGAATGCGGCAACTGCACGATGTCATGCCCAACGTGCTTCTGCACTTCGGTCATCGAGAAGTCCGACATGGACGGCAGGTCCAGCGCTACCGAGCGGCAGTGGGATTCGTGCTTCGACGTCGCCTTCGCCAAGGTCGCCGGCGGGGACTTCCGAGCGCGGCCTCGCGATCGCTACCGGCAGTGGCTGACCCACAAGTTCTCGACGTGGTGGGACCAGTTCGGCAGCTCCGGCTGCGTCGGCTGCGGCCGCTGCATCGCCTGGTGCCCCGTCGGAATCGACGTTCGCGAGGAGCTCGCGGCGATTGCGCCGCCCATCGCACCGGTCATCCGACCGGTCGCAGTGGAGCCGGTCGCCGCCAGCCCGGGCAACTACTCCGTCGCGCGCCTGGCCTCGATCCGGCCCGAGACCGACGACACGACCACGCTCACGCTCACGGACCTGGACCCGGCCTTCCTCGCCGGCCGTCCCGGTCAGTTCGTGATGATCACGCTGCCCGCATTCCCGGCCGTGCCTATCTCGATCTCGCGCTTCCGCGCCAACGGCATCGACCTGACGATCCGGGCCGTCGGTCCGACTTCCACGGCGCTCACGAACCTGCACCCCGGCGCGAAGGTCGGTCTGCGCGGCCCGCTCGGAACCTTCTGGCCCATCGAGGAGGCCTACGGCCGCCATGCGGTGGTAGTGGCCGGCGGCGTCGGGCTCTCGCCGCTCCACGGGCTGGTTGACGCGCTCGTGGCCAACCACGACCGCTTCGAGTCGGTATCGCTGTTCTACGGCTCGCGCACGCCCGAAGACCAGCTCTTCCGCGACGACATGGCGGCCTGGTCGGTCGGCAATGCCATCGACGTGGCCGTGACGGTCGACCGCGCCGGCCCCGAGTGGAAGGGCCGGGTGGGCGTGGTCACGACCCTGTTCGATATGATCTCCTGGGATTGCTCGAAGGTGACCGCCTTCGTCGTGGGACCCGAGCGGATGATGCAGGCCTCCGTCCAGGGCCTGATCTCCAAAGGCGTCCCGGCCGATCGGATCTGCGTCTCGATGGAACGCCACATGGAATGCGGCATCGGGCTGTGCGGTCACTGCCAGATGGCCGGCCGCTTCGTCTGCAAGGACGGTCCGGTGTTCCGCCTGAACGAGCTCGGCGACATGTTCAACCGCGAGGGAATCTGATGGCTACTGCCGGTAGAACCGCCAGACCGAGAGTCGCCGTCGCCAAGTTCGCTTCCTGCGATGGCTGCCAGCTGACGATCCTCGACCTCGAAGACCAGCTCCTCGAGATCGTCTCCCGCTTCGACATCGTGGAATTTCCCGAGGCCACCTCGCGCCGCTCTCCCGGTCCCTACGACATCGTGTTCGTCGAAGGCTCGATCAGCGCGCCGGAGCACATCGATGCCATCAAGGAGCTGCGCAAGCAGGCGCGAGTCCTCGTCACGATCGGTGCGTGCGCCACGGCGGGCGGCATCCAGGCCCTCCGCAACTGGGCCGACCACGATGCCTACCGCGCGGCCGTCTACGAGCATCCCGAATGGATCGAGTCGCTCGCAACCGCGACCCCGATTTCGGACCACGTCAAAGTGGACGCCGAGCTGCGGGGCTGCCCGATCGACGGTGGCCAGCTGGCCGAGTTCCTCACCGCTGTCCTGGTCGGCCGCCGGCCCCAGATCCGCGACGAAGCCGTCTGCCGCGAGTGCAAGCGCAAGGGCATCGTATGCATCGTCGTCGCACGCGGCGAGGCCTGCATGGGCCCCGTGACTACATCCGGATGCAACGCCCTCTGCCCGACCTACGGCCGCGGCTGCTACGGCTGCTTCGGGCCGCGGGCCAACGCGAACGCCAAGAGCTGGAGTGCCGGCATGCTCAAGTCGGGCCGCCCGCCGGAGGAGGTCTGGCGGCTATTCGCCGGCTTTACCGGTTACGCCGAGCCGTTCCGCTCGGTCATCACGGAGCTCGGCAAGAGCAAGGCCTAGCCCGACACGACTCGGGGTAGTCCGCCGCGTGGCGGCGGCCGGGTCGAGCCGTGAACTCGTCGCGCCAATTCGGGCCGAGCGTGTCACGATGGCGGAATGACCGACCACGCCGCAACTGACGCCAGCCACCAGAGCGAGGAGGCCGCGACCCGACTGGCAGGCCGTCGGCGCCGCCCCACCGGCGAGCCGTCTATCACCCACGAGCCGGACTACCAGACCGGCCGGCCGACCAAGATCGCCATCGTCGGCACCGGCATGGTCGGTTCGAGTTTCGCCTACACGGTGCTGCTGTCGGGGATCGCGTCGGAGATCGTCCTGATCGACGCCAACCACGAGCGGGCCGAGGGTGAGGCGATGGACCTCAACCACGCCGTGCCCTTCGCCCATCCCACGAAGATCTGCGCCGGCACGTACGACGACTGCCAGGGCGCCGTTCTAACCGTCATCTCCGCGGGCGTCGGGCAGCGTCCCGGCGAGAGCCGCCTCGAGCTGGTACGGCGCAACGCCGCGATCTTCGCCCAGATCGTGCCGCGGGTCGCGGAGGCTAATCCGGATGGGATCATCGTCGTCGCCACGAACCCGGTCGACATCCTGACCTACATCACGCTCAAGCTCGCCGGGCTGCCCAAAGATCGCGTCTTCGGGTCGGGCACGATCCTGGACACGGCCCGCTTCCGCTACATGCTGAGCGAACATCTGGGGGTCGATCCGCGCAGCGTCCACGCCTACATCGTCGGCGAGCACGGCGACAGCGAGGTGCCCGTGTGGTCGCTCGCCAACGTTGCCGGAATGCGGCTGCCCACCTTCTGCGCTGAGAACGGCATCCCGCTCAGTCCAGATACGATGGAGCAGATCTTTCACCAGACCCGAGACGCGGCCTACGAGATCATCAGCCGCAAGGGCGCCACTTACTACGCCGTGGCGGCCGGCCTCATGCGGATCACAGAGGCCATCCTGCGCGACCAGCACACGGTACTGTCGATATCGAGTCTGGTCGAGGACTACTACGGCATCGAGGACGTCTGCCTCAGCCTGCCGACGGTGATCGGCCGGCGCGGCATCGAACGGGTGCTCCGGCTCGACCTCAGCCCTCGCGAAGCGCGAGGCGTTCGCAAGTCGGCCGACGTGCTGCGGGCCACGATCGAGTCGCTCAATTCCCCGGTCGATCCCGCCTGACCAGGCCGCCGCTACCGCGGCAGGGCGTGCTCCTCGAGGGGCGTGTCCCAATGGGCCTCGATCAGCTCGAAGCGGCGCCGCTCCTCGCGGGCGAGCTTCTCGGCATCGGGGTACAGGCGGGCGGCGATCGCCGGGTCGGTGTGCTCCTCCATCGCGGCCCAATCGCGATACGTGATCGTCACCTCGAAGGTCCAATCACCGCGGCCGTCGCCGTGGAAGCGCGGCGCATAGGCGCGCACGTCGAGGAGCCGGCCCAATTCCAGCTGGGCCCGCAGCAGCGGCCAGTGGTTGCGCTCGAACAGATCCACGAACTCGTCCTGGAAGCCCCAGCGGATCCGATAGAAATACTGCACGGTCACGGGCTTGCCGGCGTCGGACATCCTGGTCTCCTCCTCGCGGCCCAACGGCGTCGGGCGGGGCCAATCCCGATCCGCCGCGCGACTCGCGACGGGCCGGGGTCAGCCTACACGCTCCCGGTGGACCTCGCCGTCGGCCGGGCCGGCAATTCGACCGTCTTGCGCTTCGCGGTCGGCCGGGTCCTTTGTCGAACGCGGGCGAACCCTTCGGCACCGCGTTCTGATGCCCGCCGGCACTCGGACGATGGCCGCATGCCCGCGATCCTGCTCGAAGGGACCGTCCCCGCCTCCGCCGGGTTGGGCCCGGCCGTCGCGACGGACTCTGCACAGCCGCCAGAACCGATCAGGTGACACATGGTCAACAGCCTGCCCCGGGAGCCCGGGCCAGACGACCCGACGCCGGAGAGAACCAAGCTAGAACGGAGCATCGAGGGCCTCGACAGCGTGAACGCCGCTGCACCCCAGCTGGGCTTCATGCTGGCAGGCGCGCAATGGCGCGACTCATGGCTGCACGGTTTCCGCAGCCTGTACCTGGTGATGGAGGTGATCCTCCTCGGCCTCGCCGGCGGTTTGCTCGTCTCGATCCTGACCCTGGAGGTGAGCCGGGCCTGGGTCCCGGCAGCCCTGCTCGTAGTCGACGCCACAGGGAGCATGCTGCTGCTCGTGCGAATGCGCCGGGCGGCCATCGGCCTCGGCGACGACGTACGCTTCTGGCACCGCGAGATCGTCCGCGCCGAGCGAGAGCTGCCGCCCGACAGGCGCGTCTTCACGCGCTTCAAGCTGCTGCAACGATCCCGCACCAAGCTCGACGCCGAAGAGCTGACCAGCCTGGCCCTGTCCTCTGCGGGACTGGACGAGGACGGATTGGACCGTCTCATAGAGCCGTTCAGTTCGAGCGCCACGCGCCGCCTGATCGAGAACCGGGTGCCCGCGCTGATCGCGGTGCTGTGGGTCTCCTGGGCCATCGCCGGCGTCGGCGCCCTCTACCTCCGCGCCCAGGGCTTCATTCCGTAGCGGCCGCCTCGACTCCTGAGCCCGCCAGCTGGGGCGGGCCGGCCCAGACGCCAACCTGACCCGCGAGGCTGGTCGCTTCGTTGCCGCAGCCGCTCAAGTAGACCTCCCGGATCGCGGCAACCAGGCCCTGAAGCGGCCGAACGTGGGCCCGACTGAAAGCAACGGATATCGTCGCCCGCCGGACGTTGAGGCGGTCGGCCACCTCAGACTGGCGCAGCTCGTCGATGAGGGCCAGCCGGGCGACCGTTCGCTGCCGTTCGGTGAGGCCATCGAGGATGTCCACGAGCGCAGGCGACAGATCGGCGAGCAACGTATCCACCTCGGCGCGGCCGGTAACCACGACGAGACGGTCGCGGCTCGCTCGTGCGGTCTCGACCGCGGCTCTGGCCATCCGAAACGCCTGACCCGTCCGCTCAGTCGCCGGGGCCGCTCCTGCGGTCGAATCCGCGTCGACTTCGCCCTGAACGACCGCCCAGCGCATGCGGTGCTCGCCGGGCCGGAGGGCGGCACTCAGGATGGCGGTGGTCGGATCGGCGCCGGTACGCAGCAGACCCTGGAGCTCGTCGCCCTGGGTGAACCCGAAAGGCGCGAGGCGCTCTTCCCCGTAGGCGTCGTCGAGCTCGCGAACGAGATCGCGCAGCCACGCCGCCGCCGCGACGCCGTCGCGGCGCGAGTCGATCACGTCGCCGATCAGGACCACTCCAAGGTCGTCTGACATCCGCCAGAGACTAACTCGGGCCCAAGTAGCCTTCAATGGCTATCTTTGGGGCAGATAGCCGCCATCGTCTATCTACGCGCAACCGCCGGCGGCGGCGTCGCGCGCCGCGGGGTACCCGGAGTCTCCCCCTCCGAAGGAGGTTCCGGGTGGCTATCCTGACGAGGTGACGGCCGATACCCACGCTCCGGGCCAGCCCGGCGCCTCCACCCAAGCGATGCCGCGCAACCCCGGGCGCCGAGACCTCGGAATGCGGGCCACGATGATCTTCCCGAACCGCGAGATCGTCGATCGCTACTACGTCCCGCTGATCTATACGGCCTGCCGGACGTGCTATTCCGAACTGGCGCCGGACGACATCTTCGAACGCGCCGTCGACGGCCGTATTTCCCCGGAAAAGCAGCACGAGCTCATCGGCCGGGTGATCGAGTCGGGCCACGGCAGCACGATCGAACACGTCGTCTTCACCTTCGCGATCACCGGCGTGAGCCGGACGCTCAGCCACCAGCTCGTCCGCCATCGCGCCGGGGTGGCCTTCGACCAGCAGAGCCAGCGCTACGTCTCCTACAAGAAGGGCGCGTCGACGATGCTGCCGGGCACGATCGCCGATAGTGATCCGGGGCTTCTCGAACGGTACGAGGAACAGGTGGAGGGGGCGCTGGAGCTCTATACCGAGCTCATCGACGCGGGTATCCCCGGTGAAGACGCTCGATTCGTCTTTCCCAACGCGACCCGCACCAACCTGGTCATGACGGCGAATCTGCGTGCCCTGATCCACATGTCTGGACTGCGCTTGTGCACGATGGCTCAGTGGGAGATTCGGCGGCTCTTCCAGCTGATCCGCCACGAGGTCTTCGCGGCCAGCCCGTTCCTGGGCAGCTTCCTCGCTCCCAAGTGCGTGCCGTTGGGTTACTGCGACGAGGCCGGCAACCGAGACGAGCATTGCCCCATACGGCCGCACAAAGACAAGGTCCTGGGCGCCTGGGCCGAGAAGGCGGCTCGGACTCGCAGCGCGCCAGAGGAGCCGTCGACGACCTGAGCCCCGCCGCCGTCAACGGTTCGGTCATGGCCTTGTCGCATGTGAAACCGTACGTAAGAGCGACTAGCCTGGTACCTCCAGCTGGGTGCCCCGCCGCAACACCCGGCTCATGATTCCCCCGACGACCAGGCTTTCGTGGCAGGCTGTGCGACCCGTGACGATGGTTCACGGACCCCGGCCCGAAGGCCCCGGAGCCTGGACACCCAAACGGGGAGTAATCTGGACGGGATATCTCCGGCGCTCGGCCGGGGGCCCGGAGCAAAGACCACGGGAGATGAGCGTGAACGAGACGGCCGCGCGTCATCCGAATCGATTTCTGGCGGACCTCACGCAGGCCATGCGTTCGACCGCCGAGACGGCGCGGCAGGCGACGATCGATCAGTGCCAGGCGGACGCGAAGGCGTACACGGAACAGCTCCACGCGCGCACCGACGACGAGGCCGCTTCGCTGCGCAAGGCCGCCGAGGCCGACGTGAGCTCGATCCGCGACTGGTCCAAGGCCGAGATGGAGCGCCTCCGCGTCGAGACCGAGCAGCGCATCGCGCGCCGGCGCGAGCTGCTCGAGCAGGAGCTCCAGGAATACAACGCCGCCATCGAGCTCGAGGTCGAGCGCGTCCAGAAGCACGTCAGCAGCTTCGAAGAGGAGGTCGCGAACTTCTTCGAGCAACTTCTCCAGGAGGCCGACCCCACGGTCTTTGCCAGCATGGCCGTCCAGATGCCCGACCCGCCGTCCTTCACAGAGCTCGACCGTGACAGGATCGCGACCAACCTGCGCGAGCGGCGCGAGGAGATCATGCGGCCGGCCGGGATCCCCGGTGGTGGCAACGGCGCCCAGCCGGCCCCTGCCCCTGCGGAGCCCGCGGCCGTAGTCAAGCCAGCCAAGGAACCCACCGCGGAAGCGCCGGCAGAGCCCGCCCCGGCAGCCGCGCCCGAGCCCACCCCGTCAGCCGCCCCCGAGCCCACCCCGGCAGCCGCGCCCGAGCTCGCCGCGGCCCTGCCGTCCAAGCCGGCATCGTCGGTCGAGTCCACCCGGGTCGTGGTCGTCGGACTCGTCAGCGTGGCCAGCATCGCCACCTTCAAGCGCCAGCTCGGCCGTATGCCGGGTGTCAAGAACGTAGGCGTCTCGTCCGGACCGGACGGGGAATTCATCTTCACCGTGGGCCACGGCGCGGAGACGCCGCTCTCTACGCTCATCCCCGCCCTGCCGGCCTTCCAGGCCCGCGTCGTCAATGAGCGCCAGGGTTTGCTCAATGTGTCCGCACACGATCCGGAGGCGGAGGGTTAGACCCTCACCTTCACAGGGAGACGCCGTCACGTGACTCGCTCCGCAGTCGCAATCGCGCTACCGCCGGCCGAACTGGAGGCTGTCAGCACCCAGCTGGCCGAGGCCGGCTATGAGCCGATTCAGGTCGAGACGGCAGACGAGCTGGAGCGGCTGCTGAGCAGGCGCAACGACATCGGCGTCGCCATCCTCGACGGCGAGAACGACTTCGACCGGACCATAGAGATGTACGGCCTGCTTCACGATGAGGGCCGCAACATCCCCGCCTTGATGGTAGTCGCGGCCCGCGCCCTCGATCGCATGGGCCTGGCCGGCCGGGCCCGCGTCAATGACGAGTACTTCACCCGGCCCTACTCCGCCGAGTCACTGCGCTGGCGGGTCGAGGCGATGCTGATCAGGGCCGAGATCCCGGTCGACAGGACAGAGAACGGCATCATCCAGACGGCCGAGCCGCGCGAGCTGCCGGCCGACGCCCCGCGAGGCCAGATAGTCATCGTGTTCAACCCCAAGGGCGGGGTCGGCAAGACGACGATCGCGGTCAATACCGCGGCTCTATTGCAGATCCGAAAGCACCAGCGAGTCCTCCTGGTCGACTGCGACACGGTTACCGGCCACGTCGCCTCGTCCCTCGGTCTGGAGAACACCCGCACCGTCGCCGACGCGTGGACCGAGGACCTCGACACGGGCGTGTCTGAGTCGTTTGCGGAGATCGCCACCGAGCATCAGAACGGCGTGTCTGTGCTCGTCATGGCCGAGTCCCCGCTCCACACCGAGATCCTCGAGCCCAGGCGAGTGGCCGAGGCGATCACCGCGGCGTGTCGGGTTTACGACTGGGTCATCGTCGATATGCACCCCGACTATGGGCCCCTCAACCAGGTCATCTTCGAGCGGGCCGACAAGATCATCGTGCCGGTGACACCGGACGTACCGGCCATCCGGGCCGCCGTCCAGTTCCGCGAGGTCGCGGTCGAGCTCCAGATCCGAGACCGCCTGGCGATGGTCGTCAACCGCGCCAATTCCGGCGTCTCGGTCGCCGACATGGAGCGGACCGTCGGCATGCCGGCCCTGGCCGAGATCAGGTCGGCGGGCATGATCTTCGTGCGCGCCGCCAACGAGGGCCGCTCGGCCGTGGAACGCTTCCCGAAGGAACGGGTCATCGAAGACATCGAGAGCCTGGTCGGACGCATGATGGCCACCCGCGAGCCCGGCGCGGCGAAGTCGGGTCAGGGCTTCCTCGGCATCTTCAGCGGCGGCCGGAACACCAACCCGTCGATGCGCGCCTCGTAGACGCGCGCCGCGCCTCCGAACGAGCAATTGCCCCTCAGCCCACGATCAAGATCGCGGCTTGCCTCGGACGCCGCCTTCGGCGGCTCCGACTGAACCCACCACGACGATCCGCCCCGCCTGGGCCAGCTCGACGCCACTCTCCTTGAAGACGGCGAGCAGGCGCCTACGGAGCTCTCCTCCCACGGCCCACTGATCGCCGGCGCGGACCTTGGCCGTGATCGAGATCGTGACTCCCGAATCGCCCAGGGCCGAGACCTGAGCCACCTTTGGAGCCTCGAGGATCTGAGACGCCCAGTCGGCGTCGGCGGCCAACTCCCGACCCATCCTGTCGATCGCGGCGGTCGCAGCGTCGATGTCCGTACCGTACACGACCTGCACGTCCTGGTTCACGTTGGCGAAGACTCGGGTCAGGTTTGAAGCGACCGTGATCTCGCCGTTGGGTACAGTGTGCACGGTTCCATCGCCGTCACGGATCGTGGTGCGGCGCAGCGTGAAGTCCTCGACCTTGCCGGTGACGCCGGCGACCCGGACCACGTCGCCGCGACCGTACTGGTTCTCGATCAGGATGAGGGCGCCGTTCAGGTAGTCGCGCACCAGATGCTGGGTCCCCAGACCCACGGCGATCCCGGCGATCCCGAGACCTGCGATGGCGGGCCCAATGTCGAGCCCGAACCCCCTCTCGAGGATCATCAAGCCGGCAATGACCGATACGAACACGCGAACCACGGCGATGGCCAGAGATTCGATCGTGTCCTGGCGCTTCTTGATCTCCAGAGCCGTCAGCTCCGGAGCCGTCCCCTCGCGCTTCTCACGGCTCAGAAAGGCCGCCGTGGTACCGCGGACAAAGACGTGGGCCAGGCGAATGACGACGAACGAGACGGCAATGATCGCCAGGACCGCGGCCAGTGTCTGGAGGACGGCGAGCGTGCCCGCATCGACCGTGAGCTCACTGCCCGGCAGGTTGATTATCAGGTCGCTCGGCTTCAGCGTTGGACTGGCGCTTGGATTCATGCCGATAGCCTAACGCGGACGGGTCGCGGATGGCCGGACACAAGAAGCGGCCCCTCGGGAGGGGGGCCGAGGGGCCGCGGACGATCGACTGAGTATTGGCCCGCCCGTCGAGCGGGCGGCCGCTAGATCGAGGCCACCACGCCGCCGATGTGGTCGGTGATTATGGCCGCCGTTTCGCGGGCCCGATCGACGATCTCGGGCACGCGGCTCGGCGTGATCCGGTTGCCCGAGGCTCGAACCTCGAGAGCGGCGACTACCGATGCGCGCTGGTCGAAGACCGGGACGGCGATGGCGTTGACGGTCGGCTCGTGCTCGCCGAAGGCGGTCGCGAAGCCGCGCTTGCGGACCCGGGCCAATTCCTCGAGGAGCAGATCCACCCTCACGATCGTATGCGACGTGTAGGGCGTGAATCCGATCTTGGAAAGGCGGATGACCTCTCGTTCCGGCTGGCTGGCCAGAAGCACCTTGCCCGGCGCGGTCGCATGAAGTGGCGAGTTGCGGCCGGTTCGGTCGCGGCCCATTCCCGACGCATCCGAGTAGGCGATCGTCAGGACACTGTCGCCCTCGAGGATCTCGATCGTCGTCGTCTCGTGGATCGATCGGGCCAGCGACTCGAGCTCCGATCTGGAGATCGAGCGCAGATCCAACGACCGTTCGGCATGACCGCCGAGGCGTACCACCGCCAGACCCAGCCGGTACTTGCCCGAGTCGTCGTCCTGCTCGACCAGGCCTCTCTTCTGGAGCGTCGCGAGGAGCCGTGACGCGGTGGACTTGTGGAGTCCGAGGCGGCGCGCGAGCTCGGTAACCCCTGCCTCTCCTTGCGTCTCCCCAAGAGCGATCAGGAGCGACGCAGCGCGGTCAACCGACCGAACCGCATTCCCGTCGAGCATCGTTTTCTCCTATACGGGCGTCTTCCGACTGGAAGCAAAGAGACAGGCTTCCCAACAGCATCGGTGGCTGTTCGCCGCACCGCGCCCGAACCGGAGCGACGTTCTGGGGCTTGTTGCGGCTACCGCACCGCTTGACACTCGAGCCCTGCGAGACCTACCTACCTGGGTCGCCATTCTGGGAGGGACGACTCTTTACGTCTCGCGAGGTGCAACGTCTGGCGAATGTTTACATAGTTACTCGGAATTAGTCAAGCCTCGTGGAGGCCTCCTTCAGGCAGCTTTGGTGTCAAACATCAGACAGAAAAGGTAGGCCCCGGAGTTGTTGCGGACGCCCTCATTCCCGGCCCCAAATGCTGCAATCGCCTCACAGAATCTCGTCCTCTATCGGCCCCCCGCAGGGGCCGGCACGAGCGGCCGGCCGTTCCGCTCGATGCGGGCGTACCATCGCCCTGAACCCGTCGGACCCACGCACCCGGAGCATCTCGTGTCGAGCGATCCTCTTGCCATCGTCTCCCCGCAGCCCGGACCGGCCCCGGTCGCCCCCGGCCTCGGCACCGCCGCGGCGCTGGCGGCAGTTCGGGCGGAGTTCCCTGCCCTCTCCCGACAGCACGGGGGTCGGGCCTATAGCTACCTCGACGGCCCGGGCGGGACCCAGGTCCCACGACGCACGATCGAGGCGATGGCGGCCTACCTCGAGCGGTCGAACGCGAACCACGAAGGCGCGTTCCCGACCAGCGAGGAGAGCGATGCCATCCTGGCCGAGGCGCACGCGGCGGCGGCCGACTTCCTCGGCGCCGCCGGCCCCACCGAAGTGGCCTTCGGGCAGAACATGACCACCCTGACCTTCGCCGTGAGCAGGGCCATCGGTCGCACGCTCCGGCCGGGCGACGAGATCGTCGTCACGCGGCTCGATCACGACGCGAACGTCGCGCCGTGGCTGGCTCTCGAAGAGGAGCGCGGCGTCACGATGCGCTGGGTAGAGTATCAACCCAGACGACTGCACTCTCGACCTTGCGGAGCTGGAGCGAGCCCTGGGAACGCACACCCGTGTCGTTGCCGTGGGTCTGGCCTCGAACGCGGTCGGGACGATCAACCCGGTCCGTCGCATCGTCGAGATGGCTCACGCGGCCGGCGCGTTGACGTACGTCGACGCCGTCCACGCGGCGCCGCACATGCCCATCGACGTCGCGGCGCTCGATGCCGACTTCCTCGTTTGCTCGCCCTACAAGTTCTTCGGTCCGCACCTCGGGCTGCTGTTCGGCAAGGGCGAGTACCTGGAGCGATTCGCGTCCTACAAGGTGCGGCCCGCTCCGCACGTGGCGCCCGGCAAATGGGAGACGGGCACGCTGCCCGGCGAGTCGATCGCCGGATTGCTCGGAACCTTCGATTACCTGGCCTGGCTGGGGCGGACATTCGGCGGCGCCGGAGATGCGGCGACCCGAAGGGACGCTCTCAGGGCAGCCATGCAAACGATCCAGCCAACCGAACGTGGTCTCGCGCTCCGGGCGCTCGACGGCCCTGGCCGGGGTCCCGCGATTGAGGCTGCGCGGCCTCGTCGACCCGGCCCGCATCGACGAGCGAGTCCCGACATTCGCCTTCACGCTGGCCGGCCGGACGCCGCGCGAGGTAGCGGCCGAACTGGGGGCACGCGGGATCGCGGTCTGGGACGGCGATTACTACGCCTACGAGCTGATCCGAGCGCTCGGGCTGGCCGAGTCGGGCGGGATGGTCCGCGTCGGCCTGGCCCACTACAACGACCCCGCCGAGATCGACCGGCTGGCGGATGCGCTGCGGGAGATAGGCCGGCCGTAGCTCCCCCCTACCCTCCGATGCCGAGCCAGCCCGGCAGCTCTTTGGCGAGGGTGGCCAGGGGCAGGGTGCCGTGGCCGAGCACCGCATCGTGGAAGGCCTTTATGTCGAACCTCGGCCCGAGAGCGACGGCCGCTTCACGCCTCAACCGCTCGATCTCCCGCTGGCCGGTCTTGTAGCACAGCGCCTGCCCCGGCCAGACAGACGTAGCGGTCGGTCTTCGATGCCGGCGTCGGTCTCCGACTGCCCGGCATCGAGGAGCTGCTCCACTGACCGCTCGCGGGTCCAGTGGAAGGCGTGGATGCCCGTGTCCACGACGAGCCGCGCCGCGCGATGCGCCTGGCCGTCGAGCATCCCGAACCGCTCGGCTTCATTGAGGAAGAGGCCCATCTCGTCGGCCAGGCGCTCAGAGTAAAGCCCCCAGCCCTCGATGTAGGCCATGCCGGCCATGCGCGACCCCAGACGCCGGAAGGCGTCGAGGCTCGGATGCTCGGTCTGGAGCGCGAGCTGGAAGTGGTGCCCGGGCACGGCTTCGTGGAAGGTCATGCTGGCCAGGCCCACGTAGCTGCGGCTGGGAAGGTCGTAGGTGTTGACGTAGTAGATGCCGGGCCGGCTGCCGTCGACCGCCGGCGCGAAGTAGTAGGCCGCGGGAGCGTCGGCTTCCTTGTACGGCTCCACGGGTCGAACCTCGCAGCCGGCTCGCGGCAGCGTGCCGAAGTACCGCGGAGCGGCGGCAAGGGCCCGCTCGATCTGGCCGCGGGCCCGGTTGACCAGCTCGTTCACCGACTCGGGGATCGCAGAGGAGCTGCTCTTCAGAGACGCGCGGGCGGCCCTGGTGTCGTCGCCGAAGCCCAGGTCGCGGGCGATGACCCGGCGCTCCCCCTCGATCGAGGCCAGCTCGTCGAGACCGATGCGATGGAGCTCGGCCGGCGTCGAAGTCGAGCGATGTCCAGGCCCGAATCTGGGTTCGGTACAGTTCGTCCCCGTTCGGCGCCGAGCACAGCCCCGGTTCCTCACGTGAGGCCTCGCGGTACTTGCCCGTCAAGCGCGTCCAGGAAGAGGCGGTCGGCCGGGCGAACGTACTTGCCAACGGCCTTGACGACTCGATCTCGGTCTCCCGGCCTCGGAAGCTTGACGGCCTGAACGATGGGCGACTCGTCGTCGGGCATCGCCTGCAGTCGTTCGAGCTGGCCTATCACACGTTCGGTGACGATCCGGGCGGCGGTGAGACCTCCGGCGAGGCCCTCGCGAACGACTTCGGCGTTGGCCGCCATGTAACCGCGGGTAGTCGGCCAGGCGAGCCAGGAAGGTCTCGAATTGCTCGGGCGTCTCTGTCGGCTGGAAGGCGGCGAGCTGCGGCAGGATGGTCTGCGGCCCGTCCATCTGATCGACGACCTTGAGCCGATCGAAACGCTGGCCCTGCTGCTCGAGCTCGACGCGGCAGATGATCCGCAGGATGTCGAGCGTGATGCGTTCTTCGGCCGGAATGGCGGCGTTGCCGCCGGCACGAGCCTCGATCGCGTCGGCGTCCTTCAGGGTCTCGCTCATCAACGTTCGAGCCCGCGCCCGACCTTCGGGTCCCGGGTCGTCCAGCCGGTCGAGTCCCTGCTCGTAGCCGAGCACCGTGGCGTTGATCGGACTGAGATCCAGGAAGCCGTTCCAGAAGCGATCTGCCAGCGAGTTGACCTCGGCGGCCGCGTTCCTACCCTCGCCCACGGGAGCCTCCCACCATCGGGCAGCGACCGGGACGAAGCAAGCCGCCCGGCTGTGGCTGTTGGCGTTAGGTTACCCCGGCGGCTCCTCGCGCACGTCCCGGTCGGTCGTTGCGTACGCCCGGCGATCCGGCCGGCCGGCGGAGATCAGCCTCCGAAGAGGGGCAGCTGCTCCCCGACCGAATCCGCGGCCGCGTCGAGGCCCAGGTACGGCTCCATGTCCTCCAGGGTGGCCTCCGAGCGCGCCGCGTACTCGGCCAGGCGGTTCCACTTGAGGAAATGCCAGTTCCGCTCTTCGATGGCCTTGCGCAGCAGGGGCGACCGGGCCAGCTTGAACTTGACCAGCTCGGCCCGCTCGGGTGGGATGACGGCAAAACGGACGACCTTGTCGTCGATCGGGTAGCGGGCGTGGTGTACCAGAACGGGATCGCCCAGGATCGCGGTCCACTCGACCTCGAAGAGGAAGGTCGCCTTGCGCCGCACGTACCAGGCGCAGTCGACTCGGTCGAGCTCGCCCTCCGGAGCCCAGGTGATCAGCGGCAGGTGAACGCCGAGTTCGGCGTCGTCGAGCCACGTGGCCAACGGTCGGCCATCGACGCGCCGGCCCTGCTGGCGGCGGCCGATCCAGACCCGCATGCCGAGCCGGTGGCCGAGGTCGGCCAGCGTGGCGATCACGCGGTCGTGGTCGACGGTTCGGGATTCGAGTTGCTCGAACCCGGCCACGGCATCCGGCAGTGCTGCCCGGTGCCAGGTAGCTGGTCAGGCAGGCCTCGAGCAGGGCGCCGTCGGGAGCGTCTCCGCCCTTGAACATGGCGGCGGTCCGCTCGATGGCCCCGCGTTCGCTCAGGTGCCCGGCCGAAGACAGGAGCGAGAAGACGGCCCACTCCACTCGATCGGCGAGCGGCTGAGCGGCGGAGCTCCGATCGTCGTCGGAAGCGAGCCAGTACTGTCCGGGCTCGATCTGGCGGACGCGGCGGTTGTTCGGCCGGTCGAGCTCGCCGCGGATTATCCCGATGAGCTGGTCCACGGGGCCGTCGGGAGCCTTTTCGTCGGGCGCCGGTCCCGGGAAGGGAGAGGTGCTCGCAGTTCGGGCCGAGCCGGACGGATTCGCGGCGAAGGCGCCGGGAACCGGGGCCTGTGTCGCGGCCGCGGCGACGCCGTCGGCGGCGGCGCGGGCATCGATCCAGGCCGACCAGCCATCGTCGGCGCGTTCCGGTCGGAGGACTCTGGCCAGCCTCGCGAGCTGGCCGGACATGTCGAGCCCGATCAGCAGATCCCCGAGCATGTGGTCGAACGAGACCGGCTCACCTCGGGCCTTCAGCAGTTCGACGGCCGTGTCGGTGACGGTCTGGGCCGCGACCGCGGGCCGGAACGCACCCTCGTCGAGCTTCTCCGGCCCGCCGAAGACGCCGGGGCTGCGGATCGTGCCCGGATCACCGGCTCCACCCAGGACCGGCGGCAGCGGTCGATTGGCACGCGTCCTTGGACCCGGCGACATGATGCCCGTGGGCGGCACGTACATGACGATGCCCGGGCTGTCGACGCCGCCGCGATGCAGGCGTGCCTCGACCAGGCGGCAGCCGGCGGCGGCTCCGCCGAGAGCCGCGGCGACCAGCGTGGCCGGTTGGTCGTCCTCGAGCAGGATCACGGCCCGCCCCGACTGAGCCAGAGCCGGAGTCGCGATCGCGAGGGTCCGGCCGATCGAGCGGGCCAGCTCGGTCGCCTCTTCGGCCGGGGTCACCCGAGCGGCCGGCTTGAATAGCGACTCGTACGGCAGAAGCGACACCGCCCCGGACCCGAATATCCAGCCGGTGCCGTGGTAGGAGGCCGCGAGACGCTCTGGCGTCACTCGCAGCGGCGACTGGCCGAGGACCAGCCGCACCCGTGACGTCGATCCGGAGTGGGACATCCGCTCCCCGTGCAGGCCCAGCCTGCGGAGCGAATTCGGTGTTATCTCACCGACGGTGGCGTTCGCCGTGCCGCCCTCGAGAGCCGCCATGTCGGACCCGAGACGGGCGATGGCGCCCCTGGGCGTACCGGTCTCGAGACGCTGGACGAAGGTCTTGGCGAGCTTGAGCCCGAGCTCGAAAGCCTCCCACGGATTGACCTCCCGCCACTCGGGCGCCGCCGGCAGCTTGAGGACGCCGTTCGATATCCGAAGGTGGGCGGGCTTGCCACGCGACACGTTCAGCCGGCTGGCGATGATGACGGCGTGGAGAAGGGCCAGGCGCAGCACCGCGGTCAATGCGCCGACGCGATCCTCGGCATCGATCCGCAACAGGATCGCATGCAGACCGAGCAGCTGGCGGGGGGTGTGCAGATCGATCAGCTGGTCGACCAGCGGGTGCGTCGGCCGTGGCGCCGGGAACCGCCGGCGCATGGCCTCGCGCACCTCCCCGCTGCCCGGAACCGACTCGGCCAGCCGCACGTCACCGAGCGTCGGATCGGCCCCCCGCAACTCGGACCCCCCGACCTGTTCGTGGCACTGCGCGCAGCGGTACTCACGGGCAACGGCGCGCAGCCATTCGTTGGGGCCGAAGGGAATGTCCGGCAGCGTGCCGAGAGTCGACGACACGGCCGCCTTCTTGCCCCGGGCGGCTTTGGTTCTACCTGCCGGGCGATCGCTCTTGAGCGGCGGCGGCACCGGCTGCCAGACCAACGACTCGAGGATGACGGGGCGCCCGCAACGTGGGCACACGCTGGCGTAGAGCGCCTCGATGGCGCGGCGGATCGTCGAGCCCGAGAAGGGAGCGTTGGCTACGGCCGTCGCGGCCGAATCGATCTGGCGCAGGTCCGGCGGCCGCAGCACGACGTCGGCGAGGAGCCGGGTCAACGGCCACGTCTCGAAGTCGGCGGCGCGGCGCTGCTCGGCGATGGCGGCGCGCGCCACCCAGCCGCCGCGACCGTTCAGGTCGAGGACTACCTCACCGGGCTTGGTCCAGGCCTCGATCGCGGCCACGAGCTCGGCAGCCGGGGCAGCCGGGGCGAGCCGCTCGAAAGCGGGCAAGGCTGGAATGCTGGCGAGCTTGGGCTCGGGTTTTGTGGCGGCACGCCCGACCATGCCGCAATTGTGACAGACGCACCCGCCGGCGAATAACCGCCCGTTACGTCACGGCCCGACGCGCGACGCGGAGTGACCGAGATCGGCCTCGACGGACCTGCCCGACTCTCGCTCAAATCCGCGCTCAACGAGATACGAGCCGGGTGCGGCTCAGGGCGCCCGGGACTTCGGCCGCGGGACTTGGGGCGCGGGATGGGCCGCGGAATTATCGCGCCGTTGGAGCCTACGGCTCCTCGAGCTCGTCGGTTTCCTCTTCGAACGCTTCCTCGCCGGTGATCTCGGCCGGCAGAACGCGATCGAGGTCTTCGATCTCCTCGTCCTCCTCGTCGTCCTCGAGGTCCTCTTCCATGAGCTCTTCCTCGCGGAGCAACGTGCCCTTGGTGTACGGGCGCAGGTCCGACGATCGAGCGGCGGTCGGGAAGCTGACCTTGCCGTAGTTGCGAGGGTCCTGGAAGATCTCGCGGATCACGATGCGGACGTCGCGATCGCCCAGTGAGGTGATACCCGCCGAGTATTTGTTGCCGTCGGCGAGCAGCTTGAGCAGGCGCGCGGCCACACGCGGCTCGACGATGCCGATGCGGGCTCCGTTGGCCTCGGCATAGAGGCGGTTGCCTTCCGGGATCAGCTCCACGGCGTCGCCCGGGTTGACGTGAGCCAATAGCCGAGGCGATGCCAGGTCGGTCAGCATGGCAAAGCCGGTCTTGCCGGTCTCCTCGACGAAGATCGCCACGGGCGCCTTCTCGGCGTTTTCGGCGGTCACGGTCTTATCGCCGGCCTCGGTCATCAGTGCCCGGAGCCGCTCGATGTTGCGCTCGGCGATGCGGTTGGTTGGATCGAGGGCCAGCGCGACCTGGTAGTGCTCGCGCGCGTCGCCCAGCTCTCCGAGCTCCCAGAGGGCCTTGGCGAGCCGGTTCTCGGCCTCGGCGTCGGCACCGAACTCGAGGATCTTGCGGTTGGTATCGGCCGCGTCCGCCCAGCGACCCTGGGCCGCAAAGCCGATCGCCTGCTCGGCCAGCTGGCGCTTGATCCGAACGGTGTTGCCGCCGGTGCCCTTTTCGATTTCGGGGAAGGCCAAAGAGATGCGTCCTTTCGTAAAGTGCGCCAGACCGATGGCTGGAGCGGCGAGACGGCGGTGCCGTCGTCTCGCGGAGGGCATGCCAATTCTGACGGGACCACGCCCGTCCGGACCATGCTTTCTAGCATCCGGGCCGCATGCTGTCAACGCGACCGCGTCTCGGGCTCCCGGGGCTCTTCCCCGCCTCGGCGCCTATGCCATCGGAGTATGCCATCGGAGAAGGCAGGAATCCTTGCGGACCGGCGCCGTCTCGCCGAGCCACACCTATCCAGCCAATACTGGGCTGTCCTACTTGGCCATCAAACCCCAGGCGATGACGGCCAGCGCCGCGATGCTCAAGACCGCCAGTTCCTGCAGCAGCCGGCTATTGAGCTGGACCGGCTCCTGCGACTCGCGCAACGCCGTGGCCATGTACACGAGCAGCGTAAGGAGCGCCGGGATGAAGAACAGCGGCAGGGCGAGGTAGCGCAGGGCGACCGCGGCCACCGCAACCGGCACGGCGTACTCGCCGACAGCGACGACGCGCACGATGCGGTCGAAATGGCCCGGCGACAGCAGCGCCGCCAGCCGGTAGCCCGCAACCGCCGCAACCGCCGCATTGAGGGCCACGAACTCGATCATGTGCGTCGTGGTCATCGGCTCGCGCGACACCACAAGACCGCCCGGGATCAAACCTCCGACGGCCACGAAACCCAGGAAGGACAGCGCGAACGCGGCGGCTCGAACCGCGACGGGCCGCGGGTGAGGTGGCAGCTCAGGCTGGTCGAGCTCGATTGGATCGGCCACGATCATGGCCAGGTCGAACTCGGCGCGGCGCTTTGGCCGCAAGCGAACGGCCTGTGGAGGGACGGCCAGGGCGGATGCTCCGACGCTCCATGACTCTACGCCGGGCGCCTCGGCCGCGATCGGCTCTTCCGCAGCGGCGAGCGCTTCCGGGGCGGTCTCGAGCCCCACGACCCAGGCCACGATCGCGCCGCCCGCCACGAACACTCCGAAGAGCCACGGACCCGTGTCGGCGACGCGGGCGATACCGGCCATGGAGAACGCGGCGAGGGACGGTAGCGCGAGCGGGATCGCGGCCCAGCGCCACGGTCGCCACTCCCCGGTGATCGTGGCGGTTCCGGCGGCGGCGGCGACGATGACCAGAGCGGTGACGAGTATGGCCGGGGCGGGATCCAGCCAGTGGACGAGGACCGCGACCGGCGCCACGACCAGCGCCAGCTCGCGGGCTACGTTGCGTTGCTGCATTCGCGAATGGTACGAAACCGCGTCCAATCGTGGACGAGGGCGGACGATCGCCGGCGAAGGCCGGTGGTCTAGGTGGCCGAGCGCTCGCGTGGACCGGCCGTACCGACTCGCTCGGGCTTGCCCGAAACCCAATCGAGCAGATCCGCACGAGTCCGCGTGTTCATCACTCTGTCGGGAGTAAGCCAGCCTCGACGCGCCATGGCGACGCCCCAGCGCAGGTTGTCGAGCTCCTCGATCCGGTGGGCGTCGGAATCGATCGTGAAGACGCAGCCGAATTCGGCAGCCCGCCGGGCCCGGACGTCCGAGAGATCGAGCCGCTCGTCGGAACCGTTGAGTTCGAGCGCAGTGCCGGTCCGCGCGGCCTCGGAGAAGACCGCATCCCAGTCGAGATCGAGGTCATCGCGGGTACCGATGTACCGGCCGGCCGGGTGGGCGATGACGTCCACGTTCGGGTTGCGGATGGCCGCCAGCGTCCTGGCCGTGAGCTGCTCGCGGGTCTGGCGCCGCGAGACATGGACCGAGGCCACGACCAGGTCGTAGCGGGCCAGCAAGCCGTCCGGGTAGTCGAGCGTCGCGTCCGCCCGAACCTCCAGTTCACAGCCGTGGAGCAACCGAAAGCCCTCGAGCGGCGTTTCGGGCGGGGCAGTGCCATCCGCCTCCTCGGCCGCGAACCGGCGGTTGAGCGCGGCAACGATGCCTCGCTGGATCTCGACCCGCTCGAGCGAGAGGCCGCGGGCGATGGCCAGGCTGATGGTGTGGTCGGTCAGGACCAGGTACGAGTAGCCCCGACGGCGCGCCTCCAGAGCCATCTGCTCGATGCTGTGAACGCCGTCCGACCAGTCCGAGTGGCTGTGGCAATCGCCGCGCAGATCGGCCCGCGTGACCAGCGCCGGCAATCTCCCGGCCAGGCCGGCCTCGACCTCGCCCCGGTCCTCACGCATTTCCGGTTCGATAAAGGGCAGCCCCAGGAAGCCGTAGGCCGCGGCCTCGGTCGGGAAGGTCCTGAGTTCCGCCCGGTCGGGCGGGAGCGGCTCGCCGTCGTCGCCCAGGCGCAGGTAGCCCTTCTCCGACAGGCTCCAGCCAATGTCTCGGGCCATTCCGCGCAGCCGGACGTTGTGCTCCTTGCTGCCCGTGAAGTGGATCAGATAGGTTCCCGCCTCCCCGGGCGGCATGATCATCAGATCCACCTGCGGGCCGCGAAGCAGCTTGACCGCGGCTTTGTGGGGACCCTTCGCAATCACCGACTCGACCGATCCAAGAGTTGTGAACCGCTCCACCAGGTCGAGCGGGCGATCCGTCTCCGCCAGCAGATCCAGGTCGCCGATGGTCTCGCGCCGCCTCCGGAACGACCCGGCCGGCTGTATCGAACGCAGGCCCGGTACGTCGGCCAGCTCGGCCAGCAGCGTCCCGACGATCGCTTCGGCCTGACCCAGCCGCATCCGTTCCCCACGCGTTTCGAGCGCTGCGATCCCGGCCAGCACGCCCTGCTCGGTCTTCTCCGACATGCCCTTGAGACCCTTCAGCGTGCCGGCCTCGGCCGCCCGCCGGAGATCGTCGAGGGTCTCGACACCCAGCTCATCGTGCAGCTGCTTCACCGTTCGCGGGCCGATGCCCGGAATCTCGAGCAGCGCCACCAGGCTGGGCGGCACTTCTTCGCGGAGGCGGTCGTAGAAGGCGAGGCGTCCGGTTCGGGCAAGCTCCTCGATCTTCTTTGCTATCGCATCGCCGACCCCCGGGATGCGCGGCGGCTTGCCGTCGAGGTATCCGCGCGCGACCTCGACGGGCGAGTGGGCGATCGCGTCGGCCGCCTTGTGGTAGGCCACGGTCTTGTAGACGAGCTCGCCCTTGACCTCGAGCATGTCCCCGATCTCGTGGAAGACGCGCGCCAGTTCGCCGTTGGAGAGGATCGGCGGCGTATCGGGCTCGGCCATGCCGGAATGTTAGTCGCGGCAATCTCCCGCGAGCCGCCATCCGAGGGTCGGGCCGCCCTGCGCGTCGGCGGTGGCCAGGCCGCGTCGAGCCCCGCCGGGCAAGCGGCGGCGCCGGCTGCTACTGGGCGATGTCCGACTGCCAGGCCTCGACGACCCGGTCGCGGCCCGACCGCTTGGCCTCGTACAGGGCCCGATCCGCTCTCTCGACGGTCTCGTCGATAGTCTCGCCGGGGCTCCGGCCGGATGCCACGCCGACCGAGACCGTGACCCGCTCGGCGACGCCCGCATCGCTCAGATCCATGCCGCGCACGTTCTCGCGAATCCGTTCACCGACTTCCAGGGCGATGCCGTGCGACGGGTTGCGCAGCAGGACGAGGAACTCCTCGCCGCCGAACCGAACGGGAATGTCTTCCTCGCGGATGGAGACCTGGATCGCATTGGCGATGGCCCGCAGCACGACGTCGCCAACCTGGTGGCCGTACTGGTCGTTGAAGTCCTTGAAGTGGTCGACGTCGAGAGTGACTATCGCGATCCGGTCGGTCGATCGATGCCTGCTGACGAGAAGCCGGCAGTACTCGTCGAAGTAGCGTCGGTTTGGCAGCTGGGTCAGCTGGTCGGTGCGGGCGTCCGACTCCGCGGCCTGGTGTGAGTAGACGCGGGCCAATGCCGCCGACGCCTCGAAGGCCGCGCTGTTCAGGAGCCTCATCGCCGCGCGCGGCCAGACCTCGCCGGTGCGGCGCGACAGGACGATGGCGCCGGCGATAGTTCCACCGGATTGCAGCGGCGCCGCCAGCGTGTTGCGCAGGCCGTACGCGTCGCGGAGGCGGTCGGCGATCCGATCGGCTACCTCGCGAGCCTGCGCCTCGTCCTCGATGCCGCCGGCGGATCTCGATCTGGACCGGATGTTGGGTCGCTGCGACGGCGACGTCTCGGTTGCCGCAGCGGCCGCCTCGGCCCCCTTGTCGTGCTGCCAGGCGGGAGCGCCGTCACCCTCCGCCAGGTCCAGCTGGTCACTTCGCGATTGGGCCACCGCCAGGTCGCGCACGTGATGCGTCTCCACGGGCTCCAGCTGGCGGAGGGGCATGCTCATGTTCGACGTCGGCGCGCCCGGCAGCATCGACACGAAGGTCACGTCGAGGACCTTGCTTCCCGGGCGCAGTCTCACCACGGCAACGTGATCCGCCTCGGTCGCCGCACCCAGCTCATGGACGATCGCCTCGACCACGGCATCCGGTGATACGGACCTGGACAGCGCCCGCATGATCCGGCCAAAGCTCTCGGACTCGATGGTGCGCCGATCTACCTCGACGCCGGAAGCCCTCGCATTGATGACGGCCGAGGCCACGAGCCCGGCGATTGCTATCGAAAGGGCCAGGTCCGCCGGTCCGCCGCCGGCCAGGAAGAACACCGCGAAACCCTTGCCGACGAGCAGGATCACGGTGATTCCGAGCAGGATCCACGTCAAACGGACACGCGGAATTCTCCGTCTGGGACGGTCCGGACGGTCATGGGCCTGAGAGACGCTCACGACGGAAGGGTGCCCGAGGAAGCCTGGCGGTCTCGCGGTTCGAGCGGGGACATGCTGGCTGGCACCGACTGTTAGCTGGCGTTCCGCCGGTCCCGCCGAATCTCGGCGCGGCGTCGTTGACCCTTCCACCGAGCGCGGGCTACACTCCACGATGGTTCGAGGGTGAGTGTTCCCGTGCCCTCGAAGATCGTCAAGACCCGCTTTCGGAGGATATCTCCCTCAGTGGAGACCGGACCCAGTACCAGCGGCGTCGGGCGCGCGGATAGCGCGGACCGCGCCGACATCCTCTACCAGGTCCACCCCGCCTTCTAGCGGTTCGCGCCAAGGCGCGCGCCACCGAGAGACGGGGTCCGACCCGCCATCGAGGTGGCACATGCTCTATCTGAGCCAGGCGATCGGCCGGCCCGTGCGCGACCAGCTCGGCGAGCCGATCGGAACTGTTGCCGACCTGATCGTCGCCATCGGCGATCGGTATCCGCCCGTGACCGGCATCGTCGTGCGGACGAACGGCCGCGAGATCTTCCTGCAGTGGCAATCGGTGACATCCCTGGACGCCGCCGGCGCGACGCTGCGCACCTCCGCGATAGACATCAGCAAGTTCCAGCAGCGGCCAAACGAGATCCGCCTGAAGCTCGACCTGATGGACCGCCAGATCGTCGACATCGACGGCCGCAAGGTCGTCCGTGTCAACGACCTCCGCCTCGACGAGGTCGAGGGGGCGCTCCATCTCGTGGCGGTCGACGTCGGGCCTAGCGGGCTTCTTCGCCGCCTGGGGATCGAAGGCCCCTGGCGGACGATCGCCCGCGGCCTCCACCGGGACGTCCCCGAGCGATACATCGACTGGGAGGACGTCGACCCGGTTGAGCGGACCATCGCCAGCGTCAAGCTGCGGGTCCCTCACAAGGGCCTGGCCGAACTCCACCCGGCGGACCTGGCGACGATCATCGACCAGCTCAGCCGCAGCGATCGCGTCGGCGTCATCACCGCCCTCGACGACGAGGCGGCAGCCGACGCCATCGGTGAGATGGAGCCCGAAACCCAGGTGGACATCCTGGAGGACCTCGAGCCCGAACGAGCCGCCGACATCCTCGAGGAGATGGATCCCGACGAGGCCGCGGACCTGGTGGCCGACCTTTCCGATGAGACCCGCGAGGAGATCCTGGGTCTCATGGAGAAGGACGAGGCCGAGGAGGTCCAGGAGCTGATGACGTACGCCGAAGACACCGCGGGCGGCATCATGACGACCGAGTTCGTGGCGGTTCCGGCCACTCTCACAGCGGCCGAGACTATCGATCGGCTGCGGGAGCTCGAGCCGAACGCCGAGACCATCTACTACGTCTACGTCACCGACTCGGAAGGCCGTCTCGTGGGCGTGCTGTCGCTGCGCGACCTGATCGTGGCCAAGCCGGACACCGTCATCTCGACCTTCATGTACGACGAGCCCGTGGCCCTCCGCACGGACGCCAGCGAGGAGGACGTGACCGAGGTCGTGGCCCGCTACAACCTGCTGGCCGTACCCGTCGTCGACGAAGAAGGCCGCCTGGAAGGCATCGTCACCGTCGACGACGCCATGGACACTCTCCTGCCGCAGCCCACGAAGCGCCGCCTGCCGCGTCTGTTCGGCCGCTCCGGGGCGTCGGACAGGTGAAGACACCTGCGCTCTCGCTGACGCCCAGGGCCGTTAACCGGGTTCGCATCGCGGCCATCCTGGGGGTGCTCGGGCCGGGTCTGGTCAGCGGCTTCGCCGACAACGACGCCGGCGGCATCTCGACGTACTCGGTGGCCGGAGTCAAGTTCGGCTACGACCTGCTGTGGGTCCTGCTCGCCAGCCAGATCGTCCTGTTCTTCACTCAGGAGGTCGGCGCGCGGCTTGGACTCGCCACCGGCCAGGGCCTGGCCGGTCTGGTTCGCGAGCGCTACGGCGTCCGCTGGGCGACCTTCATGATCAGCACGATGCTGGTGGCCAACGTCGGCTCGATAATCGCCGAATTCGCCGGCTGCAGCGCCGCCCTCGGCCTGTTCGGCTGGCCAAGCTGGGCCAGCTCTCTCGTCGCGGCGGTGGTCGTGGTCCTGCTGCTCACTCGCGGCAATTACAGCAAGGTCCAGTACCTCTTCGTCTTCGTCGGCATCTGCGTCTCGCTGGCCTACTTCGTGTCCGCCCTGCTGGCCCACCCGGATTGGGGCCGGGCCGCGAATTCGCTCATAGTGCCGCACCTCGCCACATCGCCCGCGTATTGGGTAGCGGTCGTGGCCACGGTCGGAACCACGATCACGCCGTGGGGCCAGGCCTTCATCCAGTCGTACGTGGCGGACAAGCGCCTCGGGCCGGAGGACCTGGTCGGCGAGCGGCTGGACGTGGGCTTGGGTGCGCTTCTCACCAATCTGATCGCGGGCTTCATCGTGGTGGCGTGCGCAGCCGGGCTCTGGGCCAGGGGCGAGACGAACGCCACGGACGTGGCGACGATCGCCCAGGGCCTGCAGCCGCTCGCCGGACCGGCTACGACGGTGCTCTTTGCGGTCGGTCTGCTGGCGGCATCGTTCCTGGGTCTGGGCGTGGTCCCGCTGACCAGCGCCTACAGCGCCTGCGAGGCATTCGGTTGGGAGACCGGCGTCGACTGGCGCTGGCGCGAGGCGCCCGCCTTCTACGGCCTGCTGGTCTTCTTCGTCGTCAGCGCCGCGCTCTTCGTGCTCGTCGTCCCGTACAGCGGCCTCGTCCAGGTGATGTTCACTGCCCAAATGGTCAACTGCATCCTGCTGCCGTTCGTGCTCGTGTTCGTGATGCGTCTCTCCATGGACAAGAACCTGATGGGCCCGCTGGTCAGCGGCAAATTCCTGCTCACGATCGGCTGGCTCGGCACCGCGCTGCTCGTGGTCCTGTCGTTGATGCTGGTGGCGACCTCGGTCCTGGGGTTCTGAGCCGCTACACCAGCACGCCGAGCTCGGACCACACCTCCGCCATGGCCACGGCGGTCGCGTGGATATCGTGTCGCGCCACCGACCGCGGGCCGGCCGCGCCGAGGCGGGCTCGCAGCGCCCCGTCCCGCAGGCGGTCCAGTGCGGCGGCCAGCGCGGGTGGATCGGCGGGTGGGACCAGCAGCCCGTTTGAGCCTTCGAACACGATCTCGCGCAGGCCGCCTACGGACGAGGCCACGACCGGTTTGCCACAGGCCAGGGCCTCCACGGCGGCCAGCCCGAGGGGCTCTCGACGGGAGGGAACCACGACGACGTCTGCGGCCTGGATCCACGCCGCCACTTCGTCGGCCGGTACCGGCGGGCATTGCATGATCGAGGGGTGAGATCGCGTCAGGCTCTCGGCCAGCGGACCGTCGCCGAGCGTGACGCCGGCCCAACCAGGGGTCGCGCTCGAGGCGGAAGTCAGCTCGATCGCGCTTGCGAAGACGTCCGCCCCTTTTCGCTCCGACAGAGTTCCCACGTAGAGCGCGAGCAGCCCCTGCGGCAGCCCGAGCCGCTCGCGCAGCGATCGCCCCTCATCGGGGCCATCGGCCCCCGGGCGGAAGGCCGTCATGTCGACGCCGGGAGAGACGACACGGGCTGTGGCGCCGAGCTGTTCGACATATCCGGCGGTGAATGACGAATTGGCGACGATGGCGCCGGCGTGGCGGACGACCAACCCGGCGAGGGCTCGGTGTATCCGGCTCCGGGTAGCGTAGTCGGACACGTCGGCGCCGTGGGCGTAGGCAAGGAGCGGCACTCCGCGCAGTCGCGCCGCGGCCAGACCGATCACGCCGGCCGCGTAGGCCGGGTGGGCTTCCACTCCGTCGAACCGCCCACGGATCGTCAAGGCTCGCCAGGCGATCCCGAGATGCCGCACGACGGCGCCGCGACGGTAGCTGGACGGTCCGGCAACCACGACCTCGACTCCACGGTCTCGCAACGACGCCACCCGACGAGCGACGAAAGGCCCTGTCTGCGGGCGGTCGGGCGTCGGGTAGGTGTTCGTGACCAGCAACAGCCGGGTCGGTCGCCGGCGAGCCGGTGCATTGGCGTTGGTGGTCCCGGGCGTGCTCACATGGGCAATGATGCCAGGCATTCGTCGTGGAGCAACTCATACTCGACTCGAGCGAGCGTCGGCGTGGGAGCAACCAGCGTCGGGTCCCCGGCACCGCCAGCGAGGGCGTACCGCGAGGCAGTCTGGCGGCGCTATCGCGCCTCTTCCCGCACCTCGTCCAGGATCGCGGCGAGCTTGCCCGTCAGATTGACCCGGTCGTAGCGGCCCTCCGGGTCGGCGTGCCGCCCCGGCACCGGAGCGGCCAGAAGCCGTTCTATGCCATCGGCGACGCCCTGCGGAGTCGGATCCGCGAGGATCCCCCAGTCGAGCTCGCGCAGGACGGCGCGCGCGTCGCCCTCGGGGACCACTGCGAGTATTTGCCGGTCCAGGCCCACGTACTCGGCCAGCTTGCCTCCGACGACCGCCGATCTGTTAGGGCCGTCCGCAATCAGCTGCAGCAGTGCGTCCGACGCGAGCAAATGCGCCAGTGCCTCCTTGTGCGGAACGAAGCCTGTGAACTTCACGATCGAACCCAGGCGGTCGGGGGTCGAATACTCCCCCGCCAGGGCCCGGTTATGGAGATTGAGCCAGCCCACGAATTCCACCTCGAGGGCCTCGCGCAGCTCGCGCCGCCGCTCGAGCAGCAGTTCAAGACCGTCGAGGAACATCGGCAGCTCGCGATCGCCGTAGATGCTGCCGCCGTAGGTCAGGCGGAATCGACCGTCGGCGGCACGCGGACCCGGCGCGGGTTGATCGGGGAAGTCGCCCCGGTCGTAACCGTTGTAGATGACCGCGATGCGGTCGGCGGCCCACGGATAGCGGGCGGCGTAGGCCTCGCCGAGGCCGGCCGTGGCAAAGACAAGGCGATCGGCGCGGGCCACGATCCGCCGCTCGATCCTCGCCTGCAGGGCGCGATGAAGCCCCGGCAGTGGCGCTGCGAAGGCATTGCCAATCCACGGGTCGCGGAAGTCGGCGATCCAGGGAAGCCCCGTTTGGCTGGCGATCAAGCCGGCGGCGAGGTGGGACGAGATCGGGCCAGACGACGAGTAGATGGCGTCCACGCCCGACTTCTCGGCGATCGCCAGGCCGCGCTCGACGGCGAACGGAACCCAGCCGACCTCGCCGTCGGGGAAGAAGATGAGGCGCTCCATCGCCGCCCAGAGCCTGCCCAGACCCTCGCGGCCGGCGGAGCGGGCGGCGGGCCTGGCCTTTGCGATGCCACCGGCTCCGGCCGGTGGCGCCGAGCCTCCACTCTCCGCGCCCTCCCCGCCTGTGTGGAGGGACTGCGCCCGCCGCGCGAGTTGGCCGAGGGCGCGGCGCAGCTTCACCGGCTCGGGCGAGAATGCTCGCTCCACCTGGAGGTCCGCCGGCAGGGCAAGCTCGGCGTCCGGGTCGCGTTCGGCGACACCCGGATCCATCGCGGTCAGGACGACCGGCTCCCAGCCCCAGCGCGGCAGGTATGTGGCGAACTTCAGCGTCCGCTGCACGCCCACGCCCCCGATCGGCGGGAAGTTGTAGGCGACAACGAGCACCCGGCCAGGCATCAGCCCGCGCCTCCGGTACCGGCTCGGGCGCCGCGGTTGCCGACCAGGGGCAAACGATCGGTCAGCCGCCACAGCCCGGCCACGAACAGGGCCGCCTCGGTCCGCCCCGGAAGAAGGAGTGAGCTGAGCGGCTGGCCGGAGAGGCGGCTGGCCATGAACAGAGTGATCGTCGCATGCGCCGTATATGAGAGCAGCGACGCCATCGACGCCCCGACGATGCCGAAACGCGGGATCAGGATGAAGTTCGCCGCGACGTTTAGAACGAGAGCGGTGGTTATCGCGATGGAGACGAGCCCGGCGTGGCCGCGGCCGCTGATATAGCTGGTCATGACCTTGGCCATGCTGAAGCTCACCACGGCCGGCAGCAGGACGTAGAACGCCGGCAGGCAATCCACGTAATGCGGCAGGACGAGGTGGATCCCGAGGAACGCCGTCGGTATCAAGGCCAGGGCCAGGCAGACGGTGATGAGCATGGAGAGACGGGCCACTCGACCGAGCATCTGGTTGGCGTCTGCGGCGGTGGCGCCGGCCACTCGCGGCAGGAATATCGTCGCGACGGAATTCGGGACGAAGAAGACGAGCTCGGCCATGATCACGGCCATGCTGTAGTTCGCCAGCGGGATCTTCGGGTTCAGGACTACGGCCTGGAGGATGTAGATGTCCGCCCGATAGTTGAAGTAACCACTCAGGCTTGCCGGATAGAGACGGAGTCCATACGAGGCAACCGCCCTGGTCCCGGCCGGGGCGCCGCCCCTGTCTCGCCGGCTCAGGCGCCGCACCGCCTCCAGCACGCCCAGAGTGAGGAACGTCGTCATGAGCACGCTGCCGGCGACGGCTCCGGCCAACCCCAGGCGCAGCCACCAGACGAGCACGATGGCGCACAACAGCGACCCCAGGGCCTGGACGACCTGGAGGATGTTGTAGACGCGGACATCCTGGCGGCCGTAAAGGATCGATCCGCCGAAAGCCGCAAGGACGCTGAGGGGCAGGGTCAGCAGCATGATCCGCAGGACCGTGTCGTCCGTTCTTGCGGCGCTCACATACGACCCCTCGAGCTGCGGCAAGATGACCCAGACGCCCGCGACGAGAACCACTGACAGGATCGCCGTCAAGATGAAGGTCAGCCGCACCAGGCTGGCGACGGAGCTGCCTTTGCCGGCGAAATAGTTGACAGCGTTCGGCAGGCCGAACATCCCGAGAGCGGAGAGGGTCCCGGGGAACGTCGTCACCGCGACGAACGTTCCCATGTCGTCCCCGGACATGACCTTCCGCAACAGCAGGGACGCGGCGAGCCCGAAGCCGAAGCCGAGGACCTGAGTCCCAAAGACGCTGCTCACGCGGCGGGCGAACGGGCTGCCAACCGGAGAGGATCGATCCGCCTGGGACCCTGTGGCGGAGGGCATGGGCAGCGGAGCGCCGTCTGCCGGAACCGCGGAGTCTGCGGTGCCCGAAGATGGGCTGGGCGCTTCGAGGGTCGACCCGGCTCGGGCGCCAGGGGGTTGCGGCGCATCCGGAGCCGGAAGCTCGGCCCTTGCGCTCACTCGGCCACCCCCTGGGCGAGCCTCTCGGGCAGCGACCTGAACTCGAGCGCCCGGTCGTGGAACGTCTGCTGCCACAGCTCGAGCGAGAGTAGACCCCAGAACCCGCGCCCGTAAGCCGCGGTCCGCGTCAATCCATCCAATGCCCGCCCATTGTCGATATAGGGACGCGAGAGCGCGGCCGCCGAGGACAGGGTGTCCACGACGAAATCGTGCGCGCCACCCCGTGCCCACTGGTTGAGTGGAGTTGGAAAACCCATCTTGTCCGTGCGCTCGTTTATGGCCCGGGGCAGGATCGGGGCGAACGCCACTCGAAGGGCGCGCTTGAGCTGGCCGCCCTCGAACTTGACCGCCGGGGGCATCGTGGCCGCCAGCTCGACGAGGGGATGGTCGAGGAACGGCAGACGCGACTCCAGTCCATGGGCCATGCTCATCCGATCCTCGACCTGGAGCAGCGCCGGCAGCAGCGTCTTGAAGTCGAAGTGAGTCATCCGGTCGAAGTACGACTCGCCCTGCAGGTTCGAGGCGTTGAAGATCGACCGGAACGTCTCGAAGGGCGAATAGCCGTGCAGGCGGTCCCAGCGAACCTCGTCGCGGAGGTCGTTGGAGCGGTTGACGAGGCGGAAGTAGCGGGCGTCCATCGGCTCGAAGAGACCTTCACGCCAGAACTCCGCGAGGAGCGGCTTGTACTGATGGAGCGCCGTCAGGTTGGGCAGGATCGATTCGTAGCTGACGATGAAGTTGCCGTTGTGCATCGTCCCGTCGATGGCCGCCTTGAGGCACTGCTCCAGGTACGCGATCAGGTACCGGGCGTACCCGCCGAACAGCTCGTCGCCGCCTTGTCCGCCGAGCACGACCTTCCGATCGAGCTTGGCGAACCTCGAGACCATGAACTGCGGAAATGCTCCCGGGCCCGCCACAGGGTAGTCGAGGTGATAGATCACCTTCCCGATGTTCGCGACGAAGTCGTCGACCGTTATCGATATCTCGTGAAGGTCGATGCCCTTATCCCGGCTCAGCGTGCGGGCGTAAGGGCTCTCGTCATATTCGGGGCCCTCGTCGAACTTCCCAAGGAAGGCCTTGAGCGCAGGACCGGCCTGATCTGTCGCCAGGCTGGCGACGATGCTCGAGTCGAGCCCTCCGCTCAGGTACGCCCCAACCGGGACGTCGGCCCTGAGATGGACCTTGACCGAATCCGCCATCAACTCGCGCAGGCGCTCCTCGAAATAAGCCGAATCGTGGCCGAAATCGAGGTCGTAGTAGACCTCCCAGTAGCGCGAGACCTCCAGATTGCCGTTTCGGAGTCGAAGCATGTGCCCTGCGGGGAGCTCGCGTATCCCCTTGAAGAGCGTCTTGCCGGCCAGGCAGAACTGGAACACGAGGTAGTCCCGCAGGCCTTCCACGTCGGTCGCGATCTCGGGCAGGAAGGGCAGGATGGCCTTTGGCTCCGAGGCGAAGTACAGCCGATCCTCGACGGTCGCGTAGTAGAAGGGCTTCATCCCGAACCTGTCGCGGGCGCAGAACAGCGACCCGTCGCGGGCGTCCCAGATGGCGAACGAGAACATGCCCCGCAGGTGCGACAGGCAGTCCGCGCCCCAGTGCCGGTACGCGGCGAGTATCACCTCGGTGTCCGACGTCGTGTGGAACGCCTCGGGCCCGAGCTCCTCGCGCAACTCTATGTAGTTGTATATCTCGCCGTTGTACGTGATCCAGTTGCCCGCCTCGTCGGTCATCGGCTGGTCGCCGGACACGAGATCGATGATGGACAGGCGGCGGTGCACGAAACCGGCTCGGTCCGACGGTCCGCGCCAGCTCCCCTCCCCGTCCGGCCCGCGATGGCGGACCAGGTGGCTCATGGCGGCGAGCCGATCGTCGAGGCTCGGGATCGTCCCCCCGCTCAGGCTGTATATGCCGGCAATCCCGCACATCGCTACGAGCCCTTCCGGGGGCGGGCCGCCAGCTCGAAGTACAGCTGCTCCATGCGCTCCATGTTCGCACGTTCGTCGGCTCGTTCCAGCACGACCTCCCGGCCGCGCCGGCCGATCTCCGCGCGCTCGGCGGAGGGGCGGGTAAGCTGCAGCTCGATCGCGCGCGTCGTGGCTCCGCCGTCGGCAACTGGAACCATTGCCGCGGGATCCAGCTCGGTGAGCCATTCGCGGACGCTCGGCAGGTCCGTGGCGACGACCGGCCGACCCGCCGCCAGAGCTTCGACTACGGTGATCGGGCCGCCATCGCTCGCCGCGACGGATACGACGACGTCGGCCATGCGGTAGAAGTCGGGCATGTCGGCATGGGCGACGGCATCGACGACCACGACGCGGTCGGCGACTCCGAGAGCGGCCGCCTGACGTTCGAGCGCGGCCAGTTCGGCGGCATCGGCCAGATGCCGGGTCATGAGCACGACGACATCGTCCGGCAGCCGCGCGAGGGACTCGATCACCGTTTCGTGGTGGTAGATGGGGCCGATCGTGCGCGGCGAAAAAACGATCCGGCGACCCTCGAGGCCCAGCCTGGACCGCAGCTCCGCCGGATCGGGCCCCGGGCAGAAACGCTCCGGATCGACGCCGAAGTGGATCAGCCTGGTCCGCCCGGGCCTGGCACCGGCCGCCACGGCCGCCGCCAGCAGGTGCTCGGACGTACCCGTCACGAGATCTGCGCCGTGGAGCGAGAGGCGGGAGTGGAGCTTGGCTCGCCAGCTCTCGCGAGCGGTAATCAGCACGTCGGAACCCCAGACGGTGATCACATACGGATGGAATCCGGATATCCAGGAGAGCCAGCCGTTGCCGGTCAGATAGTGGGCGTGGAGAACGTCGGGCTTCAGGCGATCCAGGACCTTGCGGAAAGATCGGCCCGCGACGATGGCACCCATGAGGTGGATCGGCCGCCGCGTGTACGGCACGAAGCGCTCGATCTCGATCCCTTCCGGCAGCCCCGGGCTTATCTCCTTGTTCTGCCCGACGATGAGAGTGATCCGGTGACCACGGCCGGCAAGATATCCCGTCCAGCGCCTTGTATGGATGCTGTTGGGATCGCCGAGGAAGGCGATCGCCAGGGTCTTCGCGGGGGTAGCGGCCTCGCTCGCTGCGGGTGCGGTCACGCGGTCGGTGCCCCCTGCAAGGCGCCCAGCACGGTGGCGGCGCGGTCGTCCCACGTCGATCCGGGGGCGCATGCGAACGCCCGGGCACGGGTCGCCATCGCGGCCGCCAGGTCCCTGTCTTCGAGAAGCTCCGATATCCCGCCGGCCAGGCCCTCGGGTGTACCAGGGGTGACCAGGCCGCCGCCGCTCGCGGCGACGATCTTCGCCGTCTCGGTCGCATTGGTGGCGACGACCGGCTTGCCCATGCTCAAGTAGTCCCACAGCTTGACCGGCACCGCGAGATCGGTGTACTCGGTGATCGGGCGCGGGATCACGCACAGCCGGGCGTCGCGCAGGAGACCTGGCAGCTCCGTCCTACCGGCCTGCCGGACCTCGACCCACGCGGGAAGCGCCGCGCTGCGCTCGGGAGCCAGAGGTGCGGTCACGGCCAGCAACCGGGCTTCCGGAACCCTGGCCCGCACCAGGGCCATGGCTTCGACGAGTGCGTCGAAACCGTCCGCCCAGCCATTTCCGCCTACGTACGCCACGAGCGGCTCGATCCCGGCGCCGAGGTCGGGCGATCCCGGATCCCCGCCCGGCGGCAGCAGGATGGGTTGGCGCAGGTGCATCACCTCGGCCAGGCCCGTCGATGGCACGAACCGATGGGTCGCCAGAGCCCGCGTCATCGGCATCGTCGCCCGCCAGATCCAATCGGTCAGAAGCTGCCGCCGGCGGCGGCGCGGGTATATGTCACGGAAGAACTGGTAGGCGTCCCGGAAATACACGCCGACCGGGCGGCCCATGAGTCGCATCAGGGCCATGAAGGCGAGGTCCGTGGGCATGACGGTCGCGGTCGGAGCCTCGACGTAGACGGCGCCCACCCGGTGTGGGCCGCGGCCCGCCAGCCAACGAAGGCCCGCGCCGGCACGGCTCAAGGGTCCGCCGGCGATCATCTCCAGGTGCGTCTGCCGCGCGAGTGCGGCCGACATGAGACTGATCTGGACCTGCGGCGCGGAGTTGAGCACGCGGGTGTCGTACATGGCGCACACCAGGACGCCACGGCTTCGCGCCTGGCGCCGCGGCGCAGACTCATCGGGCATGGCTGGGATTATAGGGGGCTCGATCGGCCGGACCCGAACCGGAAGTTGGCTGAGTCCGGCCGGGCCAGCCACTCGGCGAGGCTCTGGGCGGCCGCGTCCTTGGGCGAGAGGATCGGCTCGGCGACCGGCCACTCGATACCGATGGCCGGATCGTTCCAACGGATGCCGGACTCCGCGGCCTTGTTGTACGTGCCCGTGGTCAGGTACTCGATCTCGGCGAAGTCCGACGTCACGCAGAAGCCGCGGGCGAAGCTGGCCGGCGCCCACAGGTGGCGCGGCTCATCGGCGGACACCTCGAGGCCGACCCAGCGTCCAAGCGTCGGCGACCCGACCCGAATATCCACGGCAACCAGGAACGCGCGGCCCACTACCACGCGCATCAACTTGCCCACCGGCGGGTCCCACTGGAAATGGAGCCCGCGAACGACGTTCCGGGCCGACCGCGAATGGTTCAGCTGGACGAAGCGATCCGTCAGGCCGAGCTCGGCGAAGAGATCCTCCCGGTAGACCTCCATGAAGAAGCCGCGATCGTCGGGGAAAGTCGCCGGAACGACGATCTTGACGTCATGGATCGCGGTCGGCTCGATGGTGAAGGGCATGAGGAGTGCTCCGTCTAGGACGAATCGGCCCGGCCGCTAGCTCGCAGGACAGGTGTTGGCAGGCACGGGCTTGTTGTACCAGAGGCTGTCCTGGCCGAACAGGGTGACGGACTCGTCGGCGACCCTGGAGTTGAACAGACACAGGGCGCCGCTCGGCAGGTACTCGGAATACCCGGCGGACGGATCCAGTACGACTTGTTTGAAGTTCTCGCTCGGGATGTTCTGGCCCAGGGCTATGTAATCCGCGACCCTGTCGGCAGGAAAGTTCGTGCTGATACTCGATCCGAGGGTCGAGATGAGATTGGGCAGGTTCAGTAGCTGGTCTGGCTGAGCCATCTTGTGAAGCAGGGCGACGAGGACCTGCTGCTGCCGGGACGACCTGCCGAAGTCGTTGTCGCCGGCGCTCTTGCGCGACCTCACGTAGGCAAGAGCATGCATGCCGTCCAGATGCTGCGGCCCGGCGGGTAGATAGAAGCCGTAGGGAGCGCCATTGAGCCAGTCGTACTTGCCGTCGTTGATAACGGTCGGATTCACGACATCTATCCCGCCGACCGAGTCGATCATCTTTACGAACCCGTTGAGATCCATCGCGGCGTAGTAGTCGATGTGGATGCCGGCCAGGTAGCTCACCTCATTGACGAGCGTCATATAGGGGCTGTCCGGGGACCCGGCGATCCCGCCCTTCTGAACGTTCGTTGGGACGGAGTTGATCCTGAGCCAGGTTGGGACCACGGCGTGCTTGCCGAAGTAGAGGGGGAAGCTCGTGCTGTCGCGGGGGACGCTGAGCATCTGGACCGAATTGCTGGCCGGGTCGTAGCTGACGATCAGGAGTGAGTCATAGAGGGTCTCGCCGCGGCTCGGTGTCGAGTCGAAGCCCGTGAACAGGATCGTGACCCGGCTGGTGATCGACGGCGTCGTCTGCGCGGTCGGCGATGCCCCCGGAACGGCCGAAGAACCCGGGCTTGGCACGGGCGTCGTCAGATCCACGAACGAGGGGTTTGGGCTCCCGAATGCGGCCGAACCGGCGTTGGAGACCGCCAGGAGGTAGTAGCCGCTGCCCAGATGCGTGACGGCGATGACCAGAGCCAGGCCCGCCAGGACGGCGCGATCGAAGATCCTGCTGGTCCTGCTTCCGCCCCCGCCCAGGAAAGCCAGCACTACCGAGGTCAGCCGCCAGGCCCCGAATAGCAGGAGCACCGCGATTGCCGCGAGCCCGAACGCACGGTTGGCGAAGAGATCCGCGGCGAAGACCACCGGCCCGCGCCGGAGCCCATAAGCCAGCAGAAGGACCACGACCAGGGAGGGCAGGGCGAAGATCGCCGCCAGGCGGCGATTGCGCAGATAGAGCTGGCCAAGGCCGGGCCACAGAAAGGAGAGCAGGGCTGCCAGAGACGGCGATCGCCCGCGACCCCCCGCGCTCGGCGCAGTCGTTTCCAAAGCCACGAGACTGTAGCATAAGGACTTGATTGCGTGGTTGCGGCAGAGCCGACAGCGAGCGATACTCTCGCCCTGGGCCGGGGAGGACTTGAGTGCCCAGTGAGGAAGGGGATGGATAGATGATCCGCCGCTACGCCGCGGCTCTTCGCCTGACCCTCGCCGCTGCGGACACTGTGCTCGCGCTGATCGTCGTGGCGGGCGCAACCAGTGTTCGTTTCGGCGAGAGCGGCTGGTGGCCGCATGACGTCAGGACGGCGCTGCCGGACCCGAACCTCGCCGTGGCCGTCTTCGTCGGCATGTGGATCGCCGTGCTGTGGGTCCACGGCCTGTATCGCAACCGGGCGCAGTGGACCAGACGAGGCGAAGTCGCGGTCATACTTCGAGCCACGCTGATCCAGCTGGCGCTGACCTTGAGCCTGCTGTTCCTGTTCAAGCTGCCGGACGTCAGCAGGCTGCTCCTGATCGTCGTCTTCCCTTCGCTCGCCGCGGCGGCCATCGGCATACGGATCGCGGTCAGGCAGGTGCTGACCATCTTGCGCGACCGCGGTCGCAACGTTCGCTACATGCTCGTGCTCGGCGCAAATGCGCGGGCCAAGGCCTTCGCCGACCTGGTGGAGCGCCACGCCGAGCTGGGACTGGTGGTCATTGGACACCTCAAGGCCGACGCCGCAGACGTCGGGGTTGCCCTCAAACGGCCGGTGCTGGGCATGCTGGACGACCTCGAGTCGATCCTCCACAGCCAGATCGTCGACGAGGTCGCCATCTGCCTGCCCTTCTCGATGGAGGAGATGATCGAGCAGACCGCCTACGTGTGCGAACGAGAGGGCAAGACGGTCCGGATGCCCGTCGCCCCGATCGACCGCGTCCTGACGGCAGGCCGGCTCGAGAGCATCGATGGCATAGGCGTCTACTCGCTCGCCAACGGTCCCGATCGAGCCGTGGCGTTGCTGCTCAAGAGACTCATCGACGTAGCGGGCGCGGCCATCCTTTTGGTGGTCCTGTCGCCAGTCGCGGCATTCATCGCGCTCGCGATCCGGATCGATTCCGCGGGCCCCATCCTGTTCAGCCAGGAAAGAGTCGGCCTCCACGGCCGGCCGATCAAGGTCCTCAAGTTCCGGAGCATGTGCACGGACGCGGAGGAGCGGCTGCCCGGTCTGCTCGGCCACAACGAAATCAACGGTCACGCCTTCAAGCTGGCGAACGACCCTCGGACGACCAAGGTCGGGCGCTTCCTGCGGCGCGCTTCGCTCGACGAGCTGCCTCAGCTGTGGAACGTGTTTCGAGGCGAGATGAGCCTGGTTGGCCCGCGGCCGCCCCTTCCCAGCGAGGTCGCCAACTACGACACCTGGCACCGCCGCCGGCTCTCGATGAAGCCCGGGATGACCGGCCTCTGGCAGGTCGGCTCGCGCCACCACAGCCCCGAATTCGACCATTGGGTGGAGCAGGATCTGGAGTACATAGACAGCTGGTCGCTCTGGCTCGACTTCAAGATCATCGCCCGAACGGTGCCGGCCGTCCTGATCGGAACGGGTCGCTAGCGAGCTCCAGCAGGCGCCACCGCGACTATTGGGCCATCCTCCGCAGGCTATTGGTGCCTGTTTGCGTTGCGTCGCGATGCTAGGATGGCCTCAGAACCACCTCCAACAGGTTCGCCTCTATCGTCCGATAAGCACGCTGACAAGCCAACCGCTTCGTCAAAACGAGTCAGTCGCTCCCGTCATTCTGGGGCGAATCGCACGGATCGTCGCCGTCTTCCACCCCGAGCAGGCGGCCGCACGATCGGATGAGGATCGTCATGTTCGAACGCCCGTCGGTGCCGCTGCCCCTCACTCTGCGGCCGCAGCGCGACCACCGCAACGATGCCGCCACGGCTCTGCTCCGGCTCGGTCTTGGCCTGGCATTCGCTCTGTCGGCGGGCTTTGCCGTGGCTTCGCCGGTCAACGCGGCGGCGCCCGATGCCACGAATGCGACGGGTCCATCGATCCAGTACCTCGAATCTGTCTCGCACGCATCCAAGAAATACTCGTTCACGCCTGGCGCGGTCACCACCGTCCCGTTCAAGCCGCGCCCCGGTGACACGACCGTGGTCGACGGAGCGGCCCCCGTCGCCCTGCCCGCCGGCAACGGCACCACGGCTTCGCCCGGCACCGCCAGCCCCAGTGTCGCGAGCCCGAGTACCACCGCCGTCTACCTGCGTCGCGAGGTGCTCGGCTTCCTGCCCTATTGGGAGTTGGGCAGCACGCTCGACTACAACACCCTTTCGACGATCGCCTATTTCGGCGTCGACCTGAACGTGGACCTCAGCAACCCGAGCGACCCGGCGATAGGCACGATCGATCGCACGGGCAGCGACTGGAACGGTTGGAACAGCTCGTCGATGACGACCGTGATCAACAACGCCCATGCTCACGGCACCCGGGTCGCGCTGACCGTCGAGAGCTTCGCCTGGGACAGCAACGGAGCCGCCTACCAGAACCAGGTCCTGTCCACGCCTACGATCCGGCACAGGATGGCCAGCGACATCGCCGGTGAAGTTGCGCGACGGGGAGCGGACGGGGTCAACCTCGATTTCGAGCCGATCGCTTCGGCCTCGTACAGCAACTTCGTCCTCTTCGTCCAGACTCTCCGCCAGACCCTGGACGCGATCCGTCCCGGCTACGAGTTGACCTTCTGCGCCACCGGCAGCGCAGGCAGCTATGACCTGGCGCACCTGCTGGCCCCTGGAGCCGCGGACGCGACCTTCATCATGGGCTACGACCTGCGCGGCGGTAGTCCCAGCGTCACCGGATCGATCGATCCACTGACAAGCACGACCAACACCTACACGCTGACGGGCATCGTCAACTACTTCCTGACGCACGGGGCACCGGCCTCGAAGGTCATCCTCGGCCTGCCCTGGTACGGGCACGCCTGGTCGACCGGCACGGCCTATCCCGTGGTCAACGCGCCGCCGGGCAGCATTGCCACGTACGGAGCCCCGGCCACGGGTGTCAGCTACGCCACCTCAGCCAGCCTGGCGTCGCAGAACCCGGCCACGACTCCCTGCAGCGCGGGCTGGCCGGTGCCGTGCGTAAACGGCTGGCAATACGACACCGGGGAGCAGACCGCCTGGACGGCGTACTACGGCAACTTCGGCGGCACCTCGAACACCTGGCGCGAGCTGTACTTCGACGATTCGCGCTCCTTCGGAGCCAAGATCGACGCGATAGACGGCTGGAATCTGCGCGGCGTCGGGATCTGGGCTCTCGGCTACGACAACAACAACGGCGACGGCGACCTGACGAACACGATCGCGGCCAAGCTCGAGATGAATGCCACTCCGGCCACCTACACGGCGCTCATTCCATCTCGAATCCTCGATACGCGCAACGGCACAGGTGGCATAGCGGGGCGGATCGGTTCGCACGTCGCCCAGACGTTCCAGGTTACCGGCATGGGTGGCGTGCCCTCCAACGCCACCGCGGTCACCGGCAACCTGACCGTGACCGGCCAGACTTCGGCCGGCTATCTGTACCTTGGTCCGGTGCCCACAAATAACCCGACGAGCTCCACGCTGAACTTCCCTCTGGGCGATGACCGGGCCAACGGCGTGACCGTGGCCCTGAGCGGCGGCGGCTCACTCTCGGTGACCTACGTCGCGCCGACATCGGGCAAGGCCACGTACGTCATCTTCGATGTCACCGGCTACTTCACGCCCGACACGTCCGGCTCGAGCTTTGTGCCACTTACGCCCTCACGGATCCTCGACTCCCGGAAGGGCCTCGGGCTGCCGGGACCCCTCGGCACGCACGTCGCCCGGACGTTCCAGGTCAGCGGGGCGGGTGGCGTGCCCTCCAACGCCACCGCGGTCACCGGCAACCTGACGGTGACCGGCCAGACGTCCGCGGGCTATCTCTATCTAGGACCCAACGCGACGAACAACCCGACAAGCTCGACACTCAACTTCCCCCTCGGTGACGACCGGGCCAACGGCGTGACGGTGGCGCTGGGCGGCGGCGGCACGCTCTCGGTTACGTATGTGTCCCCTACCTCGGGCAAGAGCGCCAACGTGATCTTCGATGTCACCGGCTACTTCACGCCCGCGGGCGGCTCCGCCTACGTGCCGCTCAACCCGTCCCGCGTCCTCGATACCCGCAACGGCACCGGCGGCATCACGGGCCGGATCGGCACGCACTCGGCGCAGGGGTTCCAGGTAACCGGCGCGGGTGGGGTACCGGCCAACGCCGCCGCAGTCACCGGCAACCTGACCGTGACCGGGCAGACTTCGGCCGGCTATCTGTATCTGGGCCCAAACGCGACGAACGACCCGACCAGCTCAACGCTCAACTTCCCCCTCGGCGATGACCGTGCCAACGGGGTGACAGTGGCGTTGAGTGGCGTGGGAACGCTCTCAGTCACGTACGTCGCACCGACGTCGGGCCAGGCCACCTACGTGATCTTCGATGTCACCGGCTACTTCACGCCCTGACCTGCGCCTCCGCGTGAGGCCCGGCGGACGTGCCGACCGTACCGGTTCAGGCACGGCGGCGGCATTCCCGGCGGTCGTGCGCCGGCTCGTGAGCGTCCTCGGGGCTGCCATTCTATTGGCAGGCTTCATGTGGCTGCCGACGATGATCGCGCCACCACCCGCACAAGCGGCTGTCTGCACCGGCTGGTCTTCGACGAGCACCCCACCGCCGACGATCCGCGTCCTGCGCTCGGCGACCGGAGCCGTCCAGATCGTCGATTTCGAGACCTATGTCAAGGTCGTGATGGCCGCCGAATGGCCGTCGACCTGGCCGATCGAGTCGCTGCGGGCCGGCGCCGTCGCGGTCAAGCAATACGGCTGGTACTACACCATGCACTACCGAGGCGGTACTGGCACCGGCGGCTGCTACGACGTCACCGACACCTCGAACGATCAGATCTACTCGCCGGAAACTCGGACGCCGGCCGTGATCGACGTCCAATCCGTCGAGACCACCTGGCCCGAAACGATCACGAAGAACGGCTCGTTCATCCTCACCGGGTATCGACCTGGCAGCGACGTGCCTTGCGGCTCCGATGCGGACGGCTCTCACCTGTACCAGCACAGCGCCCGAAGGTGCGCGCTGGACCTGGCGAAGACGGGCGAACAGATACTCGAGATCTACTTCGACCCCGGGATGTCGATCCAGGGGGCGATTACCTACGCCCCGACCACATACCACGCCCTGCCCCCAACGCGCATCCTCGACACCCGTAACGGGATAGGCCTGTCGGGAGCGCTCGTCTCGCACGTCGCCCAGACGTTCGCGGTGACCGGTCAGGCTGGAGTGCCCGCGGGCGCCACCGCCGTCACCGGCAACCTGACCGTGACCGGCCAGACGAGTCTCGGCTATCTGTCGCTCGGCCCGACCGCGATGAACTACCCGATCAGCTCGACTCTGAACTTCCCGGTGGGCGACGATCGGGCCAACGGGGTGACCGTGGCCCTGGGCGCCGGCGGAACGCTATCGCTCACCTATAACGCAGTGGCCGGGGCGACGGCCCACGCCATCTTCGATGTCAGCGGCTACTTCACCCCCGATACGAGCGGCTCGACCTATCACGCGGTCAGTCCTGCCCGGCTGCTCGATACCCGCAACGGCACAGGCGGCATCTCGGGCCCGCTCAGCTCGCATGTGGCCCGGTCGTTCGGCCTGACCGGCGGCGGGAGCCCCATACCCGCGGGCGCCACAGCGGTCACCGGCAACCTGACCGTGACCGGCCAGACGAGCGGTGGCTACTTCTTCATCGGCCCTGACGGCACGAACGATCCGACGAGCTCGACCCTGAACTTCCCGGTGCGCGACGACCGGGCCAACAACGTGACCGTGGCTCTCGGGGCCGGCGGCACGCTGTGGGTCACCTTCGTCGCACCGACGGCCGGCAACAGCGCCCATGCCATCTTCGACGTCACCGGCTACTTCACCGCCGATGCGACCGGTTCGAGCTACGTGCCGCTGTCGCCGGCGCGCATCCTCGACACCCGCTATGGCATAGGCGGCTCCTCGAGCCCGTTCGCCACACACGTCTCGAGATCCTTCGGCGTGACCGGGGCCGGAGGCGTCCCGACGGACGCCAACGCCGTCACGGGCAACCTGACCGTGACCGGTCAGACGAGTCTCGGCTACCTGTTCATCGGTGATGCCGAGGCCGACAACCCGACGAGCTCGACTCTGAACTTCCCGCTCGGCGACAACCGCGCCAACGGGGCGAGCGCCCCCCTCGGTGCCGGCGGCGTGCTGTGGGTCACCTTCGTCGCACCCACGGGCGGCAACACCACCCAGGCCATCTTCGATGTCAGCGGCTACTTCGTGCCCTAGCGGGCGGCCCCGGCTATGGCGGCCTTGTGCGAAACGGATCGACGGATGGAGTCCATGGCCGGACGACGGGCTCCCTTCGAATCGCCCCTTTCGCCGCGTGAGACGGCAGCCAACCCCAGCGTGAGGTCTACGGCTATGCAGTGCGTTCGACTCAGTCCCGCCCTATCCACATGGACCAGCGGGCCTGGGACCATGGCGCGATTCCCGGCGGCTCACGAAGGTGCCACCGTAAGGAAGCAGAAAGCGCGCTGTCTTCCGTTACCGGTTCGGACCGCGTAGCCAAGCTGCCGTTCAGGAGACTTCAAATGCGGAAGCTGGCTCTCGCGCTCGCCGTCGGTCTGGTTGCACTCGCTTCAGGAGTGAATGCCCAGACGGCAGCCGCGGCCGTCGCCGCGCCCCAGGTCAAAGTCGTCATCGTCGTCGGAGCCACTGAGAGCACGACCTCCACGTACCGGACTGATGCCGATTACGCGGCCAGCGTCTTCGCGCAGTACACGAGCAACATCGTCAAGGTGTACTCCCCGTACGCCACCTGGACCGCCGTCCAGGCTGCCGCCCAGGGCGCGAACATCCTGGTCTACCTCGGACACGGCAGCGGCTACCCGAACCCGTACAACTCGAAGCCAGTGGCCGGCGACAACGGCATGGGACTGAACGCCACCTCCGGCAACGGCGATAGCAACACGCAGTACTACGGCGCGGGCTACATGGCGCAGCTCGGTCTGGCGGCCAATGCCATCGTTCTCCTGCAACATCTTTGCTACGCCTCAGGGAACAGCGAGTGGGGTTACGGCGCACCCACGCTCTCTGTGGCCCAGACCCGCGTGGACGGCTACGCCTCGGGGTTCCTCAGCGGCAACGCGCGAGCGGTCATCGCAGAAGGTGTTGGCAGCCTCTCTTCCTACATCGACGCTCTCTTCACCCAGCACGAGACAATCGACCAGATGTGGAGGGCCGCTCCCGACTTCCACAACAATGTGACGAGCTGGGGAAGTTCGTACAGTCGCGGGTTCACTTCAGCAGTCGACCCCGACTACGCGCATCCGCAAAGCGACGGTGACCCCTACTACCGCTCGCTGGTCACTGCCCCAGGCTTCACTACCGACGCGGTAGTCACCGTCCCTACCTACGCCCCGACCACATACCACGCCCTGCCCCCAACGCGCATCCTCGACACCCGTAACGGGATAGGCCTGTCGGGAGCGCTCGTCTCGCACGTCGCCCAGACGTTCGCGGTGACCGGTCAGGCTGGAGTGCCCGCGGGCGCCACCGCCGTCACCGGCAACCTGACCGTGACCGGCCAGACGAGTCTCGGCTATCTGTCGCTCGGCCCGACCGCGATGAACTACCCGATCAGCTCGACTCTGAACTTCCCGGTGGGCGACGATCGGGCCAACGGGGTGACCGTGGCCCTGGGCGCCGGCGGAACGCTCTCGCTCACCTATAACGCAGTGGCCGGGGCGACGGCCCACGCCATCTTCGATGTCAGCGGCTACTTCACCCCCGATACGAGCGGCTCGACCTATCACGCGGTCAGTCCTGCCCGGCTGCTCGATACCCGCAACGGCACAGGCGGCATCTCGGGCCCGCTCAGCTCGCATGTGGCCCGGTCGTTCGGCCTGACCGGCGGCGGGAGCCCAATACCCGCGGGCGCCACAGCGGTGACCGGCAACCTGACCGTGACCGGCCAGACGAGCGGTGGCTACTTCTTCATCGGCCCTGACGGCACGAACGATCCCACGAGCTCGACCCTGAACTTCCCGGTGCGCGACGACCGGGCCAACAACGTGACCGTGGCTCTCGGGGCCGGCGGCACGCTGTGGGTCACCTTCGTCGCACCGACGGCCGGCAACAGCGCCCATGCCATCTTCGACGTCACCGGCTACTTCACCGCCGATGCGACCGGTTCGAGCTACGTGCCGCTGTCGCCGGCGCGCATCCTCGACACCCGCTATGGCATAGGCGGCTCCTCGAGCCCGTTCGCCACACACGTGTCGAGATCCTTCGGCGTGACCGGGGCCGGAGGCGTCCCGACGGACGCCAACGCCGTCACGGGCAACCTGACCGTGACCGGTCAGACGAGTCTCGGCTACCTGTTCATCGGTGATGCCGAGGCCGACAACCCGACGAGCTCGACTCTGAACTTCCCGCTCGGCGACAACCGCGCCAACGGGGCGAGCGCCCCCCTCGGTGCCGGCGGCGTGCTGTGGGTCACCTTCGTCGCACCCACGGGCGGCAACACCACCCAGGCCATCTTCGATGTCAGCGGCTACTTCGTGCCCTAGCGGGCGGCCCCGGCTATGGCGGCCTTGTGCGAAACTCGTTGCCGCGCGAGCGTCAGGTGCATGTCGTGTGAGGGCCGCCTTCTTGTGCCGCCCGCGCATACTCCAGCGCTGAGACGTCAATCAGCTAGGCGAGGCTACCGGTGACTACGAGATCAAGCCTTCGGCTGCGGGCCGCAGCGGCGATTGCGATAGCGGGCCTTGCCTCGTCATTCCTCGCGGGCGCGCCGGCGGTAGCCGGCTCTCCGGCGGCGCAAAGCGCCACGGTCGTGGCGGCCTGTCCACCGGCCAAACCCGGCACCGCAGAGTGTCTGGCCCTCCTTCGAACCGACGCGGCGGCCCGGCCCGCGACCGCGGCCTCGTCCTCCGTAACGCCGTCCGGGTACGGCCCGGCCGATATTCAGAGCGCGTACTCGCTTCCGTCAGCCACCGCCGGATCAGGGTTGACCGTGGCCATCGTCGACGCCTTCGACCTCTCGTCGGCGGAATCGGATCTGGCGACCTACCGCAGTCACTACGGTCTGCCCGCGTGCACGACCGGCAACGGCTGCTTCACCAAGGTGGACCTGAACGGAGGGGGCAGTCCGGACTCAGCCGTCGCCAACGGCTGGGACTCCGAGATCGCGCTGGATCTCGACATGGTCTCGGCCGCATGCCCCAACTGCCACATATTGCTCGTCGAGGCCATCGACGACGCCTTCTCCAGTCTCGGGACGGCGGTCAACACCGCCGTGTCGATGGGAGCCGTCGCGGTTTCTAACAGCTACGGAGGGTCGGATGGGAGCGGCGACTCCTTCTACGACGCCTCCTACTACAAGCACCCGGGTGTGGCGATCACGGCCGCGACAGGCGACTGCGGCTACAACTGCACCGGCTCCATGAGCAGTCATGTCCCCGGCGTCGAGTACCCCGCCGCTTCGCCCTATGTCGTCGCAGTCGGCGGAACGAGCCTGGTCAGGGATGCGAGCGCACGCGGCTGGAGCGAGTCGGCCTGGGGCAATTCCCATGGCGGCGCCGGCAGCGGCTGCTCCGTCTACGAGCCAAAGCCATCGTGGCAGCAGGACCAAGGCTGCTCCAATCGAACCCAGGCCGACGTGTCCGCGGTCGCCGATCCGGTGACTGGAGTGGCGGTGTACATCAGCAGCCAGGGCGGCTGGTGGGAATTGGGCGGCACCAGCGCCGCCTCGCCGATCATCGCCGCGACCTACGCGCTGGCCGGCAGCCCCGCGCCCGGAACTTATCCCGCGAGCTACTTGTACCGAAATCCATCTGCGCTCAACGACGTCACGGGTGGCAACAACAACGTCACGGGTCAGACATGCACCGTTACCTACTTTTGCAACGGCGTCGCCGGCTACGACGGTCCCACAGGGCTCGGCACACCGAACGGGGTCGGGGCCTTCAAGCTGATCCCGTCGACGTACCACGCGCTCAACCCGTCTCGGCTCCTCGATACGCGCAACGGCACGGGCGGGATCTCGGGCCCGGTCGGTGAGCACGCCGCCCAGACGTTCCAGGTCACCGGCGGCGTCGTGCCCAGCGGTGCCACCGCGGTCACCGGCAACCTGACCGTCACCGGGCAGAACTCAAACGGCTATCTGTTCATCGGTCCGAACCCGACGAACGACCCCACGAGCTCGACTCTGAACTTCCCCCTCGGCGACGATCGAGCCAACGGGGTGACTGTGGCCCTGAGCGGGAGCGGCACCCTCTCCTTCACCTTCGTCGCTCCTACCGCGGGCAAGAGCACGCAGGCCATCTTCGATGTCACCGGCTACTTCGTGCCCAACGCCTCGGGTGACACCTACGTGCCGCTCAACCCGTCTCGGCTCCTCGATACGCGCAACGGCACGGGCGGGATCTCGGGCCCGGTCGGTGAGCACGCCGCCCAGACGTTCCAGGTCACCGGCGGCGTCGTGCCCAGCGGTGCCACCGCGGTCACCGGCAACCTGACCGTCACCGGGCAGAACTCAAACGGCTATCTGTTCATCGGTCCGAACCCGACGAACGACCCCACGAGCTCGACTCTGAACTTCCCGCTCGGCGACGATCGAGCCAACGGGGTGACTGTGGCCCTGAGCGGGAGCGGCACCCTCTCCTTCACCTTCGTCGCTCCTACCGCGGGCAAGAGCACGCAGGCCATCTTCGATGTCACCGGCTACTTCGTGCCCAACGCCTCGGGTGACACCTACGTGCCGCTCAACCCGTCTCGGCTCCTCGATACGCGCAACGGCACGGGCGGGATCTGGGGCCCGGTCGGTGAGCACACCGCCCAGACGTTCCAGGTCACCGGCGGCGTCGTGCCCAGCGGTGCCACCGCGGTCACCGGCAACCTGACCGTCACCGGGCAGAACTCAAACGGCTATCTGTTCATCGGTCCGAACCCGACGAACGACCCCACGAGCTCGACTCTGAACTTCCCGCTCGGCGACGATCGAGCCAACGGGGTGACTGTGGCCCTGAGCGGGAGCGGCACCCTCTCCTTCACCTTCGTCGCTCCTACCGCGGGCAAGAGCACGCAGGCCATCTTCGATGTCACCGGCTACTTCGTGCCCTAGACGTTAGCGGGCCCGGTTATGGACCCTTGGCCGCGGCGTCGTCGCCTGTCGTCACGACCGGAACACCGTCGGAGTCGCCGCCACCTCCTGCCTCCGCGGGCGGGCGACGTACCGGCCGGCCCCACCTGGGCGGATGCATAGAACCCTCCCGCAGGAGGTCGGTGCTGGCCGCCAGGACCAAACCGCCGACCGACATAGGGCAAGGGCGAGCAGACCGACGAACGCTCTTTCTCGTCTTGCGTTGACCGCTGTCTGCACACGGTCGACGGCAGCCGGAAGACGCGCGATGCGAGCTACTTGTGCCTGATCGACTCGCCTCGAACGGGACTGCCTACGGCTCGAATCGGCGAAGACCGCCGACCACTAGACCGAATGATCGGTCAGGTGGGCCGGCTGGCACAGAACGCCGACCACTAGACTTCGGCCGTGCTCTGTGGCCTTCGCTGAGTCTTGACGTGCGGTAATGCCCTGACTGAGATCAGGAAATGGGCGGCGGTACGAAATAACCCGTGACGTCGAAGATGGCCTGGGCCGTGGGCCCGTTGGTAGGAGCAACGAAGGTGATCGAGAGCGTGCCACCGGCGCCGAGAGCCACGCTCACCGCGTTGGCCCGGTCATCGCCCTTTGGAAAGTTGAGCGTCGAGCTCGACGGGTCATTGCCCGCGACCGGACCGATGAATAGGTAGCCACTGCTCGTCTGGCCGGTCACGGTCAGGTTGCCGGTCACCGCGGTGGCGTTCGAAGGCACGATGCTCGAACCACCGCTAACCCCGAAGGTCCTGGCGGCGTGGTTGGTGAAGGGACCCGAGAGGCCGCCCGTGCCATTGCGGGTATCGAGCAGGCGTGTCGGGCTGAGCGGGACGTAGACGGCACCGGTCATGTCGGCGGTGAAGTAGCCGGTTACATCGAAGATCGCCTGAGCACTCTGGCCGTTGCTCGGACCGACGAAGGTGATCGAGAGGGTGCCACCGCCGCCGAGAGCGACGCTCACCGCGTTGGCTCGATCGTCACCGAGCGGGAAGTTCAGAGTCGAGCTCGTCGGGTCGTTGGCCGCGACCGGACCGATGAAGAAGTAGCCCGAGCTCGTCTGGCCGGTCACGGTCAGGTTGCCGGTGACCGCGGTGGCGCCAGAGGGAACGCCGCTGGTGCCGCCTGTGACCGTGAACGTTCGGGCGGCATGGTTGGTGAAGGGACCGGACAGGCCGCCTGTGCCGTTGCGTGTGTCGAGGACCCGAGTGGGTGTCAGCGCGTGATATGTGGCGCCACTCGCATCGGGGGTGAAGTAGCCGGTCACATCGAAGATGGCCTGGGCGCTCTGGCCGTTGCTCGGACCGACGAAGGTGATCGAGAGCGTTCCTCCAGCGCCAAGAGCGACGCTCACCGCGTTGGCGCGATCATCACCGGTTGGGAAGTTGAGAGTCGAGCTCGACGGGTAGTTGGCAGCGACCGGACCGATGAAGAGGTATCCGTTGCTCGTCTGGCCGGTCACGGTCAGGTTGCCGGTAACGGCCGTCGCGTTGGAGGGGACTCCGCTCGAACCACCTGTCACCTGGAAAGTCCGGGCCGCGTGGTTGGTGAAGGGCCCGGACAGACCGCCTGTGCCGTTACGGGTGTCGAGAACACGGGTCGGGGCGATGGCGTGGTAGGTGCCGGGGGGCGGCGCCGCAGTCCATGTAACAGTGACCGTTGATGAGGCGGCCTGGATCGACGAGCCGTCGGGCGTGGCCACGAACGCCTGGTACGTCTCGGATCCAGGCGAGGCCAGCGAGTCTTCTGTGTAGCAGGAGATCCCGGAGTCACAGTACCAACCCTCACCGTCGCCTCTGACGATGAACGTGTTGTAGCCAGAGTGCGTGATGTCCTGGTTCGCCGTGGCCGTAATCGTGACCTGCCACCCAGCGGTGAGCGACGTCGCGCTTGCTTCGATCGTTACCGTCCAGGGGGCCGCCAAGGCCGGGTGCGCGTTGATCCCGGGGACAGTGACTGTGGTGGCCGTGATCGGAGTCGCGGCCACCGCGGCCATGCTCGCTCCGGCTGTCGGGCCGGTCGGAGAGGCCCCGAAGGCCGTAGAGGCGAGCCCCGCTGCTACCGCCAGGCTCAGCAGGACCGACGCGCCAAACCGCGTGACGTGACGATGCCCCATCTCATCTCTCCCTCTCTCCGGAAGGCCGATACGCTCGCGCACGGTAGCCCGGACTTCAACCCCATAGCCGGCCTAGCGGTGGCCGCAAGATCGAACCGGTGTCGCGGAGACGCCCCAAGGTCGCGACGTAAACAATAGTTTTCCATACTAATCAATACGGACGAGCGCGTAGGCTCTTTCCGGACACTCCGGGCGGGTTTGTTCGGACTCGAGCGCGATCCGCGGTGAGGCCTGGCGACGGCGGCCGAGTGGCCGCCGTCGCATTTGCGCAGTACGCAGGAGCCTTCCTGGCTCGACGATACGTCTCGAGTCAGCGGGCGATCCTGCCGGACCTTCAGAGTGAGTTCCGGGTCAGCCTTTCATCCATACACAACGGCCGGGATGAAGTAGCCGGTCACATCGAAGATGGCATTGGCCGTGGCTCCGGGGGCAGGAGCAACGAAAGTGATCGAGAGGGAGCCATCCGACCCCAGAGCGACATCGACTCCATTGGCTCGATCATCGCCGACGGGGAAGTTGAGAGTCGAGCTGGACGGGTCGTTCTTCTCGGTTGGGCCGATGTACAGATAGCCGAGTGAAGTCTGACCCGTGACGGTCAGATTGCCCGTGACGGCCACTGCATAACTCGGGACCCCGGCGCTGCCGCTTACCCCGAACGATCGGGCGTAGTGGGAGCCGAATGGACCTGACAGACCGCCGGTTCCGTTGCGCGTGTCCAGGACACGTTGAGGGGTGAGCGGAACGTAGCCGGCGCCGGTCGTATCAGGCGTGAAGTAGCCGGTGACATCGAAGATGGCCTGAGCCGTCGGTCCGTTGCTCGGAGCCACGAAGGTGATCGATAGCGTGCCTCCGGCGCCGAGCGCCACGGTCACGGCGTTGGCTCGGTCATCACCGCTAGGGAAGTTGAGCGTCGAGCTGGACGGGTCATTGGCCGCGACCGGTCCGATGAAGAGGTAGCCAGAACTCGTCTGACCGGTCACGGTCAGGTTGCCCGTGACCGCGGCGGCGTTGGTGGGAACGCCTGTGCTGCCGCCCGTGACCGTGAAAGTGCGCGCGGAATGGTTGGTGAAGGGACCCGAGAGACCGCCCTTGCCGGAGCGTGTGTCGAGGACGCGGGTCGGAGCGATGGCGTGGTAGGTGGCACCGGATGTGTCGGGCGTGAAGTAACCCGTGACATCGAAGATGGCTTGAGCACTCTGGCCGTTGCTCGGACCGACGAAGGTGATCGAGAGCGTGCCACCGGCACCGAGGGCCACGGTCACTGCGTTGGCTCGATCATCGCCGGTTGGGAAGTTTAGAGTCGAACTGCCCGGGTTGTTCGTAGCAACCGGACCCATGAAGAGGTAGCCGTTGCTGGTCTGACCGGTCACGGTCAGGTTGCCGGTAACGGCCGTGGCACCGCTGGGCACGACGCCGCCGGTCACCTGGAACGTTCGGGCGGCATGGTTGGTGAAGGGCCCGGACAGGCCGCCTGTCCCGTTGCGGGTATCGAGGACGCGGGTCGGAGTGACCGCGTGATAGGTGGCGCCGGAAGGCGTCATGACGACGTCGATCCCCGTCACGTCAGATGACGTCACCGACACCAAGGTTGCCTGGGAGGAGTCGAGCACGAAGCCCGAGCTGCTGTAGTAGCCAGACAGGTACGGAGTCGTGCAGTAGTCCGGACCGCAGATGACGTAGCTCCAGAACTCCACCAGGTAGGAGCCGGCCGGAACGGCCATCGAGTAAGTCCCATCCGAGCCGGTTGCGCCACTGCCGCTGTAGTCGGCCGACCAGGAACCTACCTGGATTCCCTGTATCGGTGTTCCGTCTGACGATGTGACCTTACCCTTGATATGGCCGGCAGCCTGGCCGAGCTGCACGTTGATCCCCGTCACGTCACTTGAGCCGACCGTCACGGGAGTGGCCGAGGACGCAAGTAAGCTGAACCCTCCGCTGCTGCCACTGCTGTAGTAGCCGTTTAGATATGTGCCCGTCGGGTCGGTGTAGTACATCGTGTAGGCGCTTGAAGGCACCAGTACCGAGTAGGTTCCATCCGCTGCCGTCCACGCGCCGGCGTAAAAGCGGATGCTGCTCTCAGGATCGACTTCGACGTCGCTCAGGGGAGACCCGCCCGGGGCGGTGACGAGGCCTTCGATGTAATGACCGACGGCGAGCTGGACGTTGATGCCGGTGACGTCAGCCGCAACCACCGGAACAGCCGTCGCAAGTGTGTAGTCGTAGCTGAAGTTACCGGAGCTGCCGAAGCTGAAGTAGCCGCTCAGATATGGCGCGGGAGGGTTCCAGAAGCTCACTGTGTAGGTGCCGGCCGGGACAGCGACAGACCAGGTCCCGTCTCCTGCGGTCAAGGTCCAGTCGCCATAGTCGTTCGAGTAAACGTCAACCTCGATGCCGGAAAGCGGCGTTCCACCTGTTCCGGTCAGGGTGCCCTTGACCGAATAGCACACACCCGGGCAGCCCGTGGTGGCAGACGGTGCCGCACCGTTTGATTCGGTCGCGGCCGGCACGCCTCGGCGCGTCGGGCAATCGGGCCGCGGCCAGGATGGATTCCACCCAACCGGGCTGCATCCATCCTGTTGGGAACGAGTCCTCGTGTCCGTGGCCGGTCGCGCACCGGGCGCGACCACTGGCTTGGGGGTCGTAGTCACGCTCGGGGTGGGAGTCGGATCGATCGGGGACGCCCCGAGGACCGTTGACCCGAGCCCAACTGCCATGACCAGGCTCAGCAGGATGGACGCGCTCAGGCGTGCCGCGCGCGACGAGATACCCATTCCGACCCCCTTCTCTCAATCGATGACCAGCCGCGAAAGCGGCCCAATGTCGCGGAGACGCCCCTAGATCGCGACGAAAAGGTTAGTTTCAATACTAATGCAAATGGATGACGCGGAGGGCTCGCGCCAGTACGACCGACTTCCACTCTTTCGTGGTCGAGCCCGCCCTAGATCGGTCCACGAGGAGTTCCGCTGAAAGCTCGTCCGGCCTGGGTTTGACGGCCGGCTGACCAATGAGCGCAGCCCGCTGTTCAGGAGACATAATGGGTGCGATGAATGCGCGCTCGTTCCGTCGATACTCGAGGTTCTCGATTCCCGGACGGGCCGGACAGGGTGGCCGAGGCCTGACAACGATCGCCGCCTCGCTCCGCGGCCGGGCACCGTCTAAACTCACCAACCCTTACGCCGCTGCGGAGACCGCCCCGTGACCGAATTCTGGAACTCCCGCCGGGTGATGGTCACCGGCGGCAGTGGCTTCCTGGGAACGGCCGTTGTGGCGCGACTGCGGGAAGCCGGAGCGACGGAGATCTTCGTCCCCCGCAGCACTGAGTACGACCTGCGGACGCGCGACGGCATCGGCCGGGCTCTTGCCGACGGCAAGCCCGACCTCATCATCCATCTGGCGGCAGTGGTCGGCGGCATCGGGGCCAATCGGGAGAATCCAGGCCGGTTCTTCTATGAGAACGCGATCATGGGAATCGAGCTCATGGAGCAGGCTCGTCTGGCCGGCGTCGCCAAGTTCGTGGGCGTGGGAACCGTTTGCTCGTACCCGAAGTTCACACCCGTGCCGTTCCACGAAGACGACCTCTGGAACGGGTATCCGGAAGAAACCAACGCCCCGTACGGGCTGGCCAAGAAGATGCTCCTGGTACAGGGTCAGGCCTATCGCCAGCAGTACGGCTTCAATGCCATCCACCTGCTGCCGGTCAACCTGTACGGCCCCGGTGACAACTTCGATCCGGCCAGCTCCCACGTCATACCGGCACTGATCCGCAAGTGCGTCGAGGCCCGTGACCGCGGCGACGACTTCATCGAGGTATGGGGCACCGGCTCCGCGTCTCGCGAGTTCCTCTACGTGGCCGACGCCGCGAACGGAATCGTGCTCGCGGCAGAGAGATACGACGAGGGCGCACCTGTGAACCTGGGCGTTGGGGCCGAGATCACGATTCGCGCTCTGATCGAGCTAATAGCCCGTCTCACCCGTTTCGAAGGGGAGCTGCGCTGGGATGCGACCAAGCCGGACGGTCAACCTCGCCGCGCCCTGGACACGACCCGCGCCAGAGAGCGTTTCGGGTTCTCGGCGGGAACCTCCTTCGAGGAAGGGCTGCGCAGCACGATCGACTGGTACGAGGCGACCAGACAGCGCTGACGAAGGAGCGTTGAGCGCCCGCGGACGTTCCCTCCACGTCGTCGTTCCGATGACCGAGGCGGGGCCTCTCGGCTCAGGAATTGACCCCAGCGTCGACACTGGAGCCCTGTCGCCAGAGCGCCAACGGCGTCTCGTATGCGACCGCAACCGGCCAGACGGCATTGACCCGCATCTGGAAATCCCGATCTGAGAATGGGACTACGCGCGTCTTCGGGTCGGCCCGATACCCGCCGACGGCCTGCCACGCGGCCTTGAAGAAGCATGAACTGGAATGGGTCATGTTGATGTCGTTGTAGTTGCGGTATCTGCCGACATCTTCGGGCCGATGAACCGTCAGCGGTCTTCCCGGCGCCGCGTACGCCGTGCTCAGCTTCGGTGCGGCGGCCAGCTCCTCGTCGCCCGCGAAGTAGATGCAGTGGGCGCCGATGAGTGCCACGTCGCGAAGCTGGTCGAAGAAGCCCAACATCGACTCTATGGCGTCGTGCATCAGGTAGTCGTCGTCGTTGAGAACCATCACCAGGTCGGTCGACGCCGCGGCGATCCCTCGATTCAGGCTGGCCGCCTGGCCCATGTTCCGGTCGTTCGCGATCGACAACACGCGCGCGGCCAGCGCCGGATGGTCGGCCGTCAGATTGACGAGGATCTCGGCGGTGGAGTCCGGCGAATGGTCGTCGACGAAGATGACTTCGTCGGGCCGGCGACTCTGGGCGAGGATGCTCTGGATCGTGGCCGGCAAGAAGGCTGCGTGGCCAAAGCAGGGCACGACCACGGCAAGCGAGCGAGGAGGCTCGGGAAGATTCGGTCGCGGCCGGCCATGCACGTCGCTGATGAATCTGCGCAGGCGAACCTGGGACACCTCGGAGGGTGGCCTCACCAACCATCGCGCCTTCTTGATCAACCGAAACGGCGCTGAGACCAGGGCGCGCAAAGGGGCAAGATCCACGGTCGAGATGGTAGCAACAAGATCGGCAGCCGCGGCGCAGACCGCGGAGCTCGCGGGTGGTCCGCTACAATTCACCGACGACTGGCTGCGGTGTGCCGGGCCTGACGGAGACCTGGAGACGAACACGACTATCGATTACCACCGCCGTTACGAAGTCGCGTGCCTGAGGGATGGTGCGGCCGTCGTGGCATCGAGACGACGTGGAACCGCCGAGTGACCGAGCTGTTGTCGTCTACTCCCCTCGAACCAGGGACCTCGTCCTTGATGGGACGTCTCGTTCGATGGCGGCGGCTGCTTCAGATCCGTCCGTTCGACACGACGACGCCTGAGGGTCGGTCGGCAGAACGCTACCGCCGGATCGCCTGGTCGACTGCGTTGTCCATGGTCGCCCGGATCGTCGGCATGGCGACCGGGTTGATATCGGTTCCGCTGATCGGCGCTTACCTCGGTAGCGATCTGGTCGGCAGGGATCGCTATGGCATATGGCTGCAGATGAGCTCGTTCGTCGCAATCCTCGGGCCGCTGGACCTCGGCATCGGGCTCGGATTGCTGACAGTGGTCTCGGACGCATACGGCCGGGACGACAGGGAGGCCGCCCGACGGGCCATCTCCACTGCAGCCGCGATGTTGACCACGATCGCGGCCCTGCTGGTGGTCGTCTTCGGGGTCGCCTACTTCGTCGTCCCGTGGGCGCGCGTATTCAACGTAACCACGCAGCCGGCCATCTCCGAAGCCGGCCCGGCGGCGGCGGTCCTGTTCGCATCGTTCGCCCTGGGCCTTCCGCTCGGGATCGTCAGTCAAGTCCAGCTGGCCCATCAGAGCGGTTACATCTCCAGCGCCTGGGCGATCGCCGGCAACCTGGGCTCGTTCGCCGCCCTCGTCGCGATCATTGCCCTCCACGGGAACCTGCCGCTCCTCATCCTGGCTCTCACCTTCGTTGGCCTGATCACCGCCGGCCTCAACGGCTGGTTCCTGTTCCGGCGTCAGCGTCCATGGCTGATGCCACGACTTCGCGACGTCCACGTGCACGTGGCCCGTCCGCTCCTCAAGACCGGCTCGCTCTTCCTCCTGCTGCAGATCACCGGTCTGGTGGCGTACTCGCTGGACAACGTCGTGATCGCTCAGATCATGGGCTCGGATGCGGTGCAGGAGTACGCGATCCCGACCAAGCTGTTCGTGCTCGCGCCGACCCTTCTCTCGTTCGTGCTCGTGCCGCTCTGGCCCGCCTATCGCGAGTCGCTGGCCCGAGGCGACGGCGGCTGGGTCAGGCGCACGCTCCGCCGCTCGATCGTCCTGGCCGCGCTCGTCAACATACCCAGCACGTTGGTGCTGGTCATTGCCGGGCCGTTGCTCCTCCACGTGTGGGTTGGATCGCTCGTTCACCCGACCACGCTGCTGCTGGTCGGGCTGGGAACGTGGACCATCATGAACACGCTCAACGGTCCGTTCGCCATGCTCCTCAACGGCGCCAACGTGGTCGCCTTCCAGGCCGTCTGCTCGACCTTGATGGCGATAGCCAATGTGGCCATCTCGATCTATCTCGTGCAGAGGATCGGCGTCTCCGGGGCCGTCTACGGGAGCGTGATCTCCCAGCTGGTCTTCATCCTGATCCCGGAGACCTGGTACGTGCGGCGCTTCCTCAGGCGGCTCCCCAACGCTCCACCCGCTGCGACCGCGCCGTGACGGCCGCGGCAGCCCCCACGGCGTCGGACGGCGGCCGGGCCACGCGAGTGCACCTGGTATATCCGCACGGCGACCGGATCTCCACGCCGGATGCAATCGGACGTGAGCTCGGGCGACGCCTCGAGACCCGGTACACCGTCATCTACCACGACTGGTCGGAGCGCGATGCCATCGCGCCAGAGCCCGGCGACGTGCTCATCGGTCATCCGAACCCCGATCCGAACACAGTCTTCCGGCGCTCGGTCCGGCTCGACGGCTGGCGCCGCCGGCTCCTGATGGCGCCCTTCAACCACGGCGACCTGAGGCAGGTCGCCTTCGAAGACTCGATCGTGCCCAATTGCGACCTCTACCTGGCGATAACCGGCCCCTACTGGTTCTCGACCCTCGCCGATTCGCGGTGTTCGCACTGGCGGCCGAAGATGGTCCATCTCGATCTGGCGATCGATCGAGACGACTATCCGCCGGTCAAGACGTCGTTTGGAGCCATCGGCAAGCGCCGCGTCGTCTATATCGGGCGCAAGTACCGCTACAAGAACACGGCCTACCTGTCCCGGATCGCGGCGGAGGTTCCCGGAGTGGAATTCGCCTGGATCGGCGTCGGCGACGGTCCGATCGAGGGTTTCGCCTCCCTGGGCGAAGTCGACTTCGGCTCGAAGGCCGGCAGGGACCTGGTCGCCGGATTCGACTTCATGCTGACGGTCGGCCGGGCCGACGCCAACCCGACGACGATCCTCGAAGCGATGGCCTGGGGCCTCATCCCGGTCTGCACGCCTACGAGTGGGTACGAGGGCATTCCCAGCATCCCGAACGTTCCGCTCGGCGACGCCGCTGCTGCTGCGGCAAACCTGCGCCGGCTCCTATCGCTCGACGAGCGCGAGCTGCTGGCCATGCAATCTGCGAACTGGCGAATGCTCGACGAGCACTACACGTGGAACCGTTTCGCCGCTCAGGTGGTAGCCGCGATCGAATCGAGCCGACTCGCCGGCACTCCCGCCCGAATCACTGGGCCGGCGACTGGCATTTACTTTCTATGACCGCACTTCGGCGTACGGGCGCGCGGGACGGCTCATGTCCAGACTCCAGCGACGATGGAACCGGTTTCGAGCTTCCCGGACGTCGGCCGCGCCCATCGGGCAGCGTCGGGGATGAGCGGCTTGCGTGTTTGTCTCGATGCCCGGCTGGTCAGCGGCGAATGGGGCGGGGTGGAACAGGTGGTCATCGGCCTGGCCAGCGCACTGTCCCGTCTGGACGACGGCGACGAGGAATACCTGTTCCTCGTGAACCCCGGGCACACGGCCTGGCTCGAGCCCTTCATCTCGGGTCCGAGCTCGCTCCTCACGGCCATGCCTCCGGCCGGCCCCGGTCGTGCGAACCGGCCTGAGGGCGACCGCGCTGCGGATGGCCGGCGCCGCGGCTCCCCGACAGCTCCGGGCGGCGGTTCGCCGCCGGGTGCCGCGGCCCTACCTCCTGCCCGAGTCGGACGGGACGATCGAGCGAGCAGGTGTCGAGGTCATGCACTTTCCAATGCAGGTCGGCTTCCTGACCGATGTACCGACGATCTATACGCCCCACGACCTGCAGCACCTCCATCTGCCCCAGTTCTTCGAGCCGGCGGACGTAGCCAGACGCGAGAAGCAATACCGGGCCCTGTGCGATCAAGCGTCGATCGTTGTCGTGATGAGTTCGTGGGCCAAGGATGATTTCGTGGCCGAATATCGGCTGCCGCCGGACAAGGTCCGCGTGGTGCCGGGCGCCGCCACGACTGCTGCCTACGAGCAGCCGACGGACCGCGGAATGGCCGCGGTCCGGGAACGGCTGCGGTTGCCGGAGCGCTTCGCGATATACCCGGCCAAGGCCTGGCCGCACAAGAACCATCTGCGTCTCATGGCGGCCCTCAGGGTTCTGCGCGACCGGGGCGTCGAAGTCCCGGTAGTTCTCACCGGCAACCAGGGCGGCGCTGAGACCCCGGTCCTGGCCGAAGCCGAGGCCCTGGGAGTCGCCGATCTGGTCCACTTCGTGGGCTTCGTAGCGCCCGCCGAGCTCGTAGCGCTGTATCGACTGGCTCGCATGATGGTCTTTCCGTCGCTGTTCGAAGGCTGGGGCCTGCCAGTGGTCGAGGCGATGGCGGCCGGTCTGCCGGTTGCGTGCTCGACCGCGACCTGCTTGCCGGCGGTGACTGCCGGTGCCGCGGAGCTGTTCGACCCGGCCGACACTGCCTCCGTCGCCGACGCGATCGAGAGGGTCTGGCTTGACGATCGACTGCGGGAGCGGCTCCTCGCCGATGGCCGGGCCAGAGCCGCCCGCTTCACCTGGGATCGCACGGCGCGCATCTTCCGGGCCTGCTATCGAATGCTGGGCAATCGCGAGCTCACCGCAGAGGACCGGGCACTCCTGGACGCACCGCCGATAAGCTGATGGCGAGGCCGACCTCGGGAGAGCCACCAGGGAATAGCCGTGGACGCCCGGCTCAACCCGTCAGAGGCGGTCGCCGCGCAGGACCCGCCTTGCGGCTCTCTTGGGCCACCCGAACACCGGGTCGAGCATTCCGCGACGCACGAGGGCCCGACCGGCCGGGCAGGTCAGCGGCATACCCTGCTTCCGCCGGATCGAGAGATCCTCGCGACTGGCCGCTGCGGCGGCGACCACGGACTTGGCGTTTGGGTGCAACCGGAAGCGAGCCAGCACGACGTCGCGGAGCAACACGACCCGGCCGACCCGAGCGAGGCGGAACCACAGATCCACGTCCATCGCCAGGTTGTAGCGCCGATCCAAACCGCCGACCCGGCGATAGGCTTCCGCCCGGAAGAACGTGGCAGGTTGGGCCAGGTTCGTCGGGTGACGGAGCAGCTGCTCGAATTCGGGTCGCGGCGGCGTAGGAATGGCATCGAGAACGGCTCCGTCGGGGCCGATACGCAGGCAGCCGCCGCTGACGATGACCGCCTCCGGGTTCGCCTCGAACGCTTCGACGACGTGCTCGAGGGCCCCGGGCTCGAGGACGTCGTCGGCGTTGAGCCAGCCGAGTATGTCGCCGGTGGAGCGGCCGAAACCAACGGCCAGGGCGTCGGTCTGCCCGCCGTCCGCCTCGAGGGAGACCTCATAGCCCAGGCGCGAGTTGGCGAGCAACCACTCCCGCGAGCCGTCCGTGGAGCCCCCGTCGCGGATCAGGTGCTCGACGTCCACCTCGCCCCGCTGACGCGCCACCGACTCCACCGTCTCCGGCAGCCACGGCATCCCGTTAAGGACGGGCGTCACGACGGAAATGCGCATCGGGCTCCCCACACGAGTGACGTGAGCTGGAATTGTACCGGCTCGTCCGTCGGCCACTCCCTATACTCGCGCTCATGACCGCCAGCGACTCCGTCGAGACTCGCTCCCGACGAGACGCGGGGCCACGCGAAGTGACCGTCTCGGTGATCGTTCCCGCACACGATTACGGCCGATACCTGGGGCAGGCAATCGACTCGCTTCGCGGCCAGACATTCGCGGCCTGGGAGTGCATCGTCGTCGACGACGGGTCGACCGACGGAACCTCGGAGATTGTGGCGGCGCTGGCCGATTCCGATCACCGAATCGCCTGTATCAGCCAGGCGGCCTCGGGACCTTCGGCGGCGCGGAACGCCGGCCTGGCGGCGGCATCGGGCGAATTCGTCCAGTTCCTCGACGCCGACGATTTCCTCGGCGCGCGCAAATTGCAGCAGCAGCTCGAGATCTTCCGCCGGCACCCGGAAGCCGACGTCGTCTACGGCGGCGTCCGCTATTTCGCCGACGACGGACCCGCGGGCGCAGCAGGGCAGGCGGAGCTCGGCCGGGCAGGGGCGGCCACGAGCCGCGTCGTATCCGGCTGCGGCGAGACCGTCCTGGCCGCCCTCATCGACGACAACTTCATGGTCGTCGAGTCGCCGCTGATCCGTCGCGCTCTGCTCGAGAAGGTCGGCGGCTTCGACCCGGGGATCCGGCGCATGGAAGATTGGGAGCTCTGGCTTCGATGCGCCCTCGCGGGTGCTTGTTTCGTTCATGACGGGGCCACCGAGGACGACTCTCTGCCGCACGTCCGCGTCCATCGATCCAGCAGCAGCCAGGATCAGGTGGCGATGCATCAGGCCGCCGTGCGGGTTCGGGCACGAGTCGAGAGCCGGCTGCCGACACGGGCGCTCCGCCGCCTGAATCGCAGACGCATCCACGAGCACCTCGCGGTAATCGGCATGCTGGAGGGGCTGGGCGGCAGCCTCGGCTATGGCATGCGGTGTCTGCTGAACGCCGGCTTCGCGGAGCGAAAGGTCAGGTGGCTGGCCTGGGCGGTGGCAATGCCCGCGGCCCGGCTTCCATTCGGACGAAGGGCGATCGACCGGCTGCGCGCCGGCCTGGCCCGGCGCAGGGGCGAAGAGGTCAGGGAATGGCAGAGACGCTGGCCATGACCCGAGGGGAACCTTCCGCACCGGAACGGGCATCCGTCGCCGCGGTCGTCGTGACGTTCCATCCGGGGCCGGGTTTCTCGGACATGCTGGCTTCGCTCCTGACGCAGGTCGGGGCGATCATCGTGATCGACAACGGGTCGTGCCCGGCCGATCTACCGAGCGGCGACGAGCCCGCGTTCGGCGGTCGGGTCGAGATCGTCGCCAACGGCGAGAACCGGGGCGTCGGGGCTGCGCTGAACCAGGGCCTGGGTCGCGCGAAGGAGCGCGGCTTCGGCTGGGCGCTCACGCTGGATCAGGATTCCGTGCCACTCCCCAACCTGGTGGCGGCGGGGGCGGCGGCATTTCGCGAGTATCCCGAGCCGGATCGGCTGGCGGCGATCGGCGCCACCGTGGTAGGAAGCGCGGCTGCCGCGCTCGCCCCGGCTGGCGCATATCGACGGATTCCGGCCGTGATCACCTCGGGGACGCTTCAATCCATCTCGGCATGGGAGCGGCTGGGCGGATTTCGCGAGGACTACTTCATCGACTGCATCGACACCGAATTCTGCCTGCGCGCCCGCGCCCGGGGGCTCGACATCGTCCAGGCGACGGAGCCGGGGCTGGCCCACAGCATCGGCGCACCGACGAGGAAATGGGTGCTCGGACGCTGGATGATGCCGACCAACCACAGCCCCCTCAGGCGGTACTACGTGACCCGGAACCGCCTCTCGCTCTGGCGCCTATACGTCCGAAGCGATCGACGCTTCGTCCTGCGCGACATGCGCCAGGCGATTCGGGAATGGATCGGCATCGTCTTTGCCGAGGGTGATCGGCCGGCAAAGCTGGGCGCGATCCTGGCCGGGCTAAGAGACGGGCTTCTGGGGCGATACGGCGCGAGGCGGCTACCAGAGAGCCCCCACTAGATCTCGATCGAGCCCCGGCGGATACCGGCGCCGCGTTGCAGCCCGGCTCGCCTCAGCCGGCCAGCCGCTCGTGGAGGGTGTCTCCTCCCCGTCGACGAAGCCGGAACCGCAGGTAGCGGCCCAGCTCGCGGAGGCGCGGTCGCAGCGCCCGGGGCCCGCCGCCGAAGAGCCGCCTACCCGCGTTCGCGAAAGTGAGCAGCCAGATCCGGGCGCCGTCCCTCGATGCCAGCCGTCGCCGTATCTCCGGATGCAGCCGCAGACCCTCGAGCAGCCAGACGCGGTCGAGCCAGGCCAGACCGCCTCGATTGTTGGAGGCGCTGGCCGAGTCGACGTGGACGCGGAACGTAGCCAGCGGCTCATCGATGAAACCGACGCGGTAGAAGCAGGCGATCCGGAGCCACATCTCGAGATCGGTGAGCTGGCGAAGCTCGACGTTGAACAGGCCGAGTTTGACGAGCGCCTCCCGCGAGGCCATGACGGCCGTGGGCTCCCCGATCATGTTGTCCCGGAACCGGTCGCGCTGCATCGCCGCGAAGAGAGCCTGGCCGCTGTTGACCCTGGCAAGCGGTCCGAGGCGAGCGTGAAGGTCTCCAAACCGTTCGCGAAAGTCGACCGACGACGGTTCGTCCGGCTCGTCGAGACTCAGCTTGCGGGCGCAGAAGACCATGCCCGCGCCCGGGCTGCCGCGCATCAGGTCGAGCATTCGCCGGACGCATTCGGGCTCGAGCCGATCGTCCTGCATGAGGAACTTGATGTAGGCGCCGCGCGAGTCCATGACGCTGCGGCTCCAGTTCCGAGCCATGCCGACTCGTTCGCGATGAGCGACCACCCGCAGTCGCGAGTCTTCGAACCGCCGGGCCACGTCGAGCGTGTCGTCGGTCGACGAGTCGTCGCAGACTACGACCTCGAGGTCCGCGTAGTCCTGGGCCAGGGCCGACTCGATCGCCTCACCGATCCAGCGGGAACCGTTGTAGGTCGGGATGCAGATGGAAACGACCGGATTTCGCGCCGCCCCCGCATGAAGGGCGCGCGCCGAGCCGGTCCCGTCGGTCACGCTCTCGCCATCCTCCAGATCCTCAGCTTGCTCCGCAGATGATACGTCCGGCCCCGATCGCGGCCGGCCCGAATGCCTGGGCAGGCGTCGCTATGCTTCGCTGACGATGCATCGGACGATGGACAGCCCGCTCGTGACCGCGATCATGCCGACGTACAACCATGCACGCTTCGTCGGCGAGGCAATCGACAGCGTGCTCGCCCAGACGCTCGATGACTGGGAACTCGTGGTTGTCGACGACGGCTCGACGGATGGCACGTTGGACATCGTGCGCGGCTACCGTGACCCGCGCATCCGGGTCATCGCCCGCGACCACGGCGGCCTCTACAGACTCGGCGAGTCGTATCGGGCCGCGCTCGAGGCGTCAACCGGGCCGCTGCTCGCCGTCCTCGAGGGCGACGACACGTGGCCCCCCGACAAGCTGGCCCGTCAGTCGGCGGACTTCGACGACGCCGGGGCTCGTCCTCTCGTATGGCGCAGGCTGGCTGATCGACGAGTTCGGCTGCCGGTACAACCTGGTCGAGCCGCCGTTTGACGAGGTCCATCGCACCAACAGGCCGGTCGGTTCGATCCTGCCCGAGCTGCTCTCGAACAACGCGATCCTCTCCCCCACCGTCGTCGTTCGGCGAGTCGGCGCTGGAATCGATCGGCGGTTTCTGGCAACCGGACGGCGTTCCGTACGTGGATCACCCGACCTGGCTTCTCCTCGCCGGTGCCGGGTCGTTCGCCTACCACTCCGCCCCTGTTGGGTCGTGGCGGCGTCACCCGGGTCAATGGACGACCAGCGTCGTCGGGTCGGCGTCGGAGGTGTCGGAGGTGCCCGTCGTGCCGGAGGCGGCATATCTGGACCTCGCAGCCGAACGGCTAGCCGAGGTCTTGCATGAGCCGTTCGAGCGGCCGTCGAGGGAGGCGCTCCTGCGGAGTCACACTGAACGCGCCACGCTCAATCGCTGGCGGCTGGCGCTGTTGTCGGCCGGCCCGGGAGACATCCTGAAGTCGTACGCCCGGCTCATGCGCTCCGGTCGACCACGCCTGATGACCCTGGCGGTGGTCGGCCTGGCCGCCCGCAGCGCCGGCTCGGACCTCGAGTGGCTCCAGGTACGACGCCACAGGGTCTCGTGGCCGTCCCGGCGCCACATGCGGCGACACCACTAGGAGCACGATCCACCTCGTGTTCGCTGGCAGACGTCGGCGCCGCGGACGCCTCCCGTCAACCGCACCTCAAGAGTTGGACCACACCGTAGCCGGGCCCCCCAAATGTCGATTGCCGGCACGAGCCGATGGTCTTCTCTGCCCAAGCGAAGAGATCGGGGGTGCGCTGGTCTTGCTCGTCGGAGAAAACCACCATCGGACCATGCGCCACTTCTCCGGCGTCGATATCTTGCAAGCTGTTGATCCAAATGACGGCGAGCGGCTCAGGGTCCGAGGACACCACCGGCCTCGCGCCGAGGTCAGCGCGAATGGCCGCGTCCCACTGCCCGTGCCAGTCCCAGGCTGTGTTGAGGCCTATTAACGTCGGCCGCGGCGACTCGTGGGATGCCGAGATGAGAACCTTCGCCGCCTCCCGATAGCCAGCCTGTTCCTGCCAGGGCGGAGTCAGTGATGCCAGCCCGTACTGCCAGACGAACAGGCCGTTTCCGACCAGGAGCACCGCAACGGCGATCGACGCGATCGACCACCTGACGCGTTCCGGCAACAACGTGCACGCACATGCTGTCGCGAGGAACAACGCTGGGAGCAGGGCACCCAGGTTTCGGACATTCATGCTGGGTGGCGCAAGCAGGGACACAAGCCAGGCGACGCTGATACCGATCACCACAACGATGGCTGCACTGGTTCCGGCCGCGGTGGCCGGCGGGAGTCCGGTGGTGCGCTTGTCGCGCCAGCGCACATGCCAGATGACGGCCGTGAGGATTGAGAGGGCGACCAATCCGGCAGCCAACACGCCATATCCGTCCGCGCCGCGATACCCAGGCAGGTCCCCGGCAACGACGTCCGTGACGGGAGCGAACGCATAGGAGAGCCAGGTTTGTATCAGTGCCAGCGAAGGCGGCTCCGCTACAGCCTGGTTCTGGTGCCATTGGGTCGTGGCCAGATACCAAGCCACCACCGGAGCGAGCGACAAGACGCCCCAAGCCAACACAACGATCGCCCGCCGCCAACGGCGACCGCTGGCGAGGACGGCGAGTAGTACCACAAGCTCCGCGCCATAGAGCAGGTTGCCGTAGTAGTGCCCGAACCCAGCGAGCGCACCGGTCAACGCGAAGGTGAATATCCACGGTCCGGACCGCGGCAACTCCTCGGTCACCAGACCGGCCCATATCACGGTGGCCACAGCGCCGAGCCCGATCATCATCGAGTAGGCCCTGAATTCGACGGCATACTGGATCGTGAAGAGCGAAATGGCCAGCAATGATGCCATCACTAGGAATGTGGGCCTCAACGCCCGCATCCGGAGCGCGCCGGCGATTGGCGCCGCGATCCCGAGGCAACCGAACGCCATCGGGAGGATCCGCATCGAAGCTGCGTCGTACGTCCCGAGCAGGTTCAGCCAGATCCAGCTCAACATAGTCCACAGCGGCGGCGATTGATCCGAGACGAGCCGGGCGCCAACCATCTCCTTGAACGACCGGCTCACGGCATCAAGGGTCCACAGCTCATCCATCCATAGCGAACCAGAGCCCAGCAGTCTGACGCGGAGGAACAGGCCCAGCGCAAGGGCGAGGCCGGTCAACGCGATCAAGACCACCTGATCGACACGCCGATGCGCTACGGCCTGCCCGAGGCTCGAGAGGACCCGGCGCAGTCCCGACCGCAGCCCAGGCTCACGCATTCGGCACCCTCATGGCATTTGACCTGATGGATCGATGAACCGTCGCCGCCCCTATACCTTGTGGCGACGGCGGGATATTGCGTCTTGGACCACCAGCTGGACAAAACGGGCGTTGACGACCGTGTAGCGCCGGGCCAGGCGGCGCGGCTCCATGACCAGCCTGAAGAACCATTCGGTGCCGGTCCGCTGCATCCATATGGGAGCGCGCCGTCTGGTTCCGGCGTGAAAGTCGAAGGCGGCGCCGACGGCCAGCAAAGCGGCCGCGTTCAGCCGCGAACGGTGCGAGGCGACCCACAGGTCTTGCTGTGGCGCTCCGAGACCCACCCACACGAAATCCGGCGCGGCCGAATTGATCTGGGCCACGATCGCCTCGTCCTCCTCAGGTGAAAGCGGCCGAAACGGCGGCGAGAGCGTGCCCGCGACCCGAAGGCCCGGATACCTCTTCCCGAGTCGCCTCGCCAGGGCCTCCGGCAATCCCGGGGGGCCGCCGAGGAAGAAATGCGAGCGACCCAGCGGAATGCCGCGCTTCACCAGCGCCGGCAAGAAGTCAGGGCCGCAGACCCGTTCCATCTTGAGGCCACGTCTACCTCCAAGCCATACGAGAGGGACGCCATCCGGTTCCACCATCCCGGAGTTCAGCGCCGCGCGCACCTCGGGATTGTCATTGGCCTCGGTGAGGGAGTGCGCCGTTGCGAAATGGAGCGAGAGTCGATCGCCTGTCTCGGGGGCATTGACCACGGCGTCGAGCACGTCCGCGAACGGTGCCGCGTTGACTTGCACCCCCAGCAGCTCTATCCGTCGAGAACCCAGGGCGGGTGACACTTCGCACAGCCCGGCCATCCAGGCCTCATACGAGTCCGTGATCGCGTCCCAGCCGTAAGTACTCCGAGCCCGCTCGTGAGCTCGCCGGCCCAGGTCCGCCGCGAGCGCAGGGTCGTCGAGGACCTTCTGGAGCTGGACGGCGAGCTCATCAGCCCCTCGGTAGTAAAGTCCCGCGTCCCCGAGCGTCTCGCGATGCTCCGGCACCTCGTTGGCGAGGATGGTGTTGCCGAAACCCATCGCTTCGACGAGAGCAGGGTGCGTTCCGCCTACCTCGGTGGCCTGGACGTATGCGGTCGCGTGAGAGCGCAGGATCTTGTAGCCGGACCCGTAGATGGCTCCCAGGAACCTGACCCGTGGATCGTCCGTGGCGTGAAGCGACGCGATGTACTCATTGGAATAGGGCGCGTCGCCCACAACCGCGAGCGGAAGGTCGGTCGAAACCTTGGAATATGCCTCGATCACGACGTGGGCGTTGTTCTCGGGCTCGAGACGGCTGACGTAGAGGACATACCGCCCGGCCTCGAGTCCCAGGCTCGCGAGAGTCTCGTGGTCGGGGACAGGCTCCAACTCGGTCCCGTAGGGGAAGTAGTCCGTGTGACGTCCGTAGACTTCCCTGTAGTACGTCTGGATCACGAGAGCGTCCGTGACCACGTGGACCGGCAGCCGAGCTGCAGTCCAGGCGCACAACCTGTAGTAGGCCCGGCCGACAACGCTCCATTTCCTGCGCTTCCACTCGAGACCGTCCACGTTGATGACCACGCGCCGCCCGAAGAGCCGCAGGAGCATGACCGCGGGCACGTTGGCGGAGTTGCAGACGTAGACGATGTCGTAGCGCTGGGTCAGGGCGTGGAGCGCCGCGAACAGAGTGTGGACTGACGGTTTCGAAGTACTTGGAACGTGGCGCCGGGAGACGGACGACGCGCATGCCCAGGTAGACCCGTGTGCCACGCGGGACCGATGAGTCCCGCCCGTAGACGGTGACTTCGTGTCCGCGCGCCACGAGGCGCTTGCCGAGTTGCTCGGCGAACGTCTCGAAGCCGCCGTAGTTGGAGGGGACGCCGCGGGTGCCGAGGATTGCTATGCGCATCGTGGAGCAGATGGTAGCGGCATCTCAGTCGCCTTCGTCGTGCCGTGCGGCGGTGATCAAACGCTCGTACGTGCTGAGAAGACCGACCAGATGCGCCCCGCCGCGATACCTGGTTTCGTATTCGGCGCGGGCATTGGAGCCCATTCGCCGCATCTCATCGCGATGGCTGTCGGCCCACCGCAGGCGATCTGCCAGACCTTCGGCATCACCTGGCCGCACGAGCAAGCCGGTGACGCCATCCTTGACGACCTCTCCCAGCGATCCGATCCCGCTGGCGATCACCGGCGTGCCCGTCGCATACGCCTCGAGGACCGACATCGGGAATCCCTCGTACCAGACGGACGGCAGCACCATCGCCACGGCGCCCCGCAGCTGGTCGAACACGGCCTCCTTGTCGAGCCGATCGAGCGCCTCCAGGTCGCCCTGTTTCCGCCGCCCGCCCGACCCGAGGCGCCAGTGGTCCGTCGCCCGCGATTCGCACGAGCCCGGGCGCCAGAGCGGCGGCCCTGAGCAGCGTCGGCACGCCCTTGTCTTCCGATAGCCGCCCCACGAACAAGAAGCCATCCCGAGGGCCGTCGCCCTCCCCCGGATCCGGCTCGAGGAAGTTGGGCAAGACGTCGATCTTCGCGGCAGGCAATCCGCCCTGCACCAGCAGGTCCCGCTGGAATTGGGTCAGAGCGAGGTACGCGCCGATCTTTCGCGAATAGGTGCGCGTCGCCCGACCCACCGCGAGGGCCGTGGCCACGACGGCGGATTGCGGTCGCGATCCCCGATAGCAGGCATGTGCCACCGCCGGCCACGGGATCGCAGGCCCGAAGCAGTCCGTGCAGGGATGGCCCGACCGGAAGACCGTGCCCGCCGGACATACGAGCCGGTAGTTGTGCAGGGTCTGGACGACGGGTACCCGGCACGAGTTGGCGGCTTCGTAGACCGATGGCGAAGCCGCAACGAACGTGTTGTGAACGTGAACGATCTGGGATCCGTTGGCCTCGATCGCCTCGCGCACCCGGCGGGCGGCACCGCGAGACCACACGGCGGAGACGCTCTGGGCGAGAAGTGAGCCCGGCGAAGCGCGATGGCCGGGGTTGTCGAAGAGGACCTGGGCGACGGACAGCCCGGCCGCCTCCAGCAGGCCCTTCTCCGCCGCCACTACCTCATCCTCGCCACCGGCCTGGCGGTAGCGGGTGTGCACCTGCAACACCCGCTGCACGGTCCGAGGTGAAGTCATTCCGCCTGACGTCGAGGCACGAGACGCATCAAGACGAGCCCCAGCCCAAAGAGCGACCAGAACCAGATGCCACCCTGCGGACTCTCGATGTACGGGTCGAAGAAGCTGTTCACCATCATGGCGGTCCAGAAGACACCGACCCAGGCCGTCACCGCGGCGAGCTGTTTGTCTCCGGCGCGTCTGAAGAGGATCAGTGCCCTCAGGAGCAGCAGGGCGAAGGCACCCTGCAGCAGGATCCACAACAGGAACCCGGGCACGCCCATCCTGGCCAGGACGGCCAGGTGGCTGTTAGGAACCTCGCGGAGTGAGTGATCCGGCGTGCCCTGGAACTCGTCCGAATCGGCCAGGTTGATCGCCAAAGCCCTTGCCGTCCCAGAAGTAGGGGCCTTTGAACGTGTAGTCGATGATTTCACCGTACCAGGCCAGCCTGTACTGCTTGGTGCCCTCGAGTTGAGAGTTGCCCGAGTCGAAGAAGATGCTGATGATGTTCTCCCACCATTGAGTGGTGGTCGCGGGACGAGGCGGTGCCCAGGACGGCAGCGGCGTCGGCGAAGGAGTGGGCGTCGGAACAGGGGTCGGCGAGGCGATGGGCGTCGGCGTAGCGCTCGGATTGGGCGTCTGGACAACCGCGTGGGGTCGGCCCAACGGCGACCAGTGAAGGCGCGGGCAGGGAAACGCCGCTGAAGATGATCGCCGCCATGACGACGACTCCCGCCAGGAACGGCACCCAGTTGCGGGTGCGAGCAGACACCAGGCCGAGGAGGCCCACCGACGCCCCGACGGCGGCGAGCCCACCGCGGGTGACGGTGCCGGTCGTGTAGACCATCCACGACGCCGGCAGCGCCGCCGCGAACCGCCACAGGAAATCTCGAACCCGGCTGAAGAGCGGCGTGCCAACGACGAGGAAGGCGATCGCGCCCGCCGTTTGGACGGCCATGTCCTGAGCCTTGAAGAAGAGGATCGGGACATTGGATCCGGGCGCGTTCGGAATGAGCGAGCTGATGAAGACAAAAGTCCCGGGTGATCGTCTGGACGGTGTAATTGGTGAAGAGGAAGTAGGCGATCGGGCCCCAGAAGAGGAAAGCGACTGCCATGTAGCCATAGAGCCTGAAGAGCCGCAGTACCCAGTCTCGATCCAGCAGGGCGAAGAGCATCAGAGCGAAGACGGCATAGCCCCACAACGTCCCGTCGCGAAGGGCGTCGACTCCATCGGTCGGAAGATAGGGAACGGTGCGGACCAGCCCGAGCACCATGAAGACGACGAGAACGAGGACGAGCCAGGACGGCGCTGATCTGCAATCGGCTTCTCACGACCGCCCATGCGGTGGCGACCAGTCCGAGCGCCAGAACGAACTCGCCCAGATAGAGCGGCGGCACTCCCAGGTGCGCGAACCCGCGACCCAGGAACGCGTAGCCGGCCAGGAGAATCCCGAGGATCAGCAGGAAGACGCGGACGACACGCAAGTCGGTAGGCTTCGGAGCCGCCTCGTGTGCTACCCCACCGGCCTTGGAGACTGTCGGCACATCCCTGTCCGACCCTGCGGAAGCGCTTGAGTTGCCCTCGTTCACAAATTCCTCACTCGACGGACGCAGGCCCTTCCCAGTCGACACCGATAGCCCGGCCGTGCCAGTAAGTCGGACCTGGCAAGGGCTACGAGCAGGATCGCAGGACCCTCATACCCGCGCCTATTATCCCGATAATCGGCGCGCTCTGTGGCATCACCTGCGAAACAGAGCAAGGCACTGTTGAGGCGACTTGAGTCGGGAGGAAGGAAGGTCGATGCAAGGCCCTCCTCCCGGCCCGGTTGCACGACAGCAACTATGCTGTCGTAGCGACAGCCGTCACCGACAAATAGCCGCTTCGCTGCACGCCAGACGATGCTCCTGCGCCGAGGTTCCGTCGTCGAGGACAGCCTCAAGGTGAGTTCCGTAGGAGAAGTAGTCCGCGATGTGCAGTACGGTACGCTTTCATTGCCCACCGCCCCAGTTGGGTCGCGAGCACGGAGCGGGCGATGGCATGGGAAGTGTCCGAATGGCCGAGGGACAACCGCGTAGGCGACGCCCGTGAGGGTCTTGTATATCGAGCCGCTGGGCGTTCGAGGCGGGATGGGTCATTACAACGAGGCGCTCATCTCGGCGTATGAGCAGGCCGGGGCAGACGTGGATCTCGTCACGAGTTCGCACGATCCCGCCTATGAGCTCCGCGCGGACGTGCACGTCAGTCGTTTCCTCCGCCTTGCCTTAGACAGATCAAAGCCCCGAGCTCTCCGCGCGGCCGGGTACGTGGGGGCCTACCTCGGTTGTCTTCTATTGGCGCGGCGCGCAGACGTCGTCGTCATACATTTCCTCCACCTGCCAGTGGTTGACCGATGGGCGCTGAAGGCATTTCGACGCCTTGGCCCCTTAACCGTGCTGGTCGCCCATGAGCCGAAGCCTATCCAGGACAGCCAGCGCGGAGACGCCTTCCAGCGGTCACTGCGTGCCTTCGACCTTGTCGTAGTCCACGGTTCGCGGGCGCGAGACGACATTGTCGCTCAGGGCGTTCTTGTGGAAAGGGTTCTGGTTGCGCCATTCGGCGAATACCGGGCGACGCCACCGCTGGATCCGGCGACAGCCTCTCAAGTGCTCGGGCTGGCCGATCTAGCGCGCCCGGTGTCGGCGATCATCGGAAACCTCAGGCCAGGCAAGGGGATACGACGTGCCTGTGAGGCACTTGAGGTCTCCGACTCGCCCGTCCGGACGCTGCTGGCTGCCGGGGCTCGCCAGGGCGATTGGGATATAGAGGGCGCTCTTCGGATCACAGAAGGTAGTCGCCTGACCGTCGTCCGTGTGGATCGGAGAATGTCTGATCTGGAGGAGCGGGCGGCTTACTCGCTGGCAGATGTGGTGCTGGCCCTCTACGACTCGGCTTACTCGTCGGCGGTTATCGCACGAGCCCACTCGATGGGCAAGCCCGTCGTACTCACGGATGTCGGCGATATGGCACGGCAGGCAGGCCCTGGTGACATGGTCCTGCCCTCCGACTACACGTCTCGGCAACTCCGAGATGCCATCCGGCGATGCCTTCAGAGCGATCGAGTCGCGCCCACCCAATGGAGCACTGAAGCCTGGCTCCTCCACGCAAAGTGCGTCCTCACACGACTTGCCGAGCGATAGTGGTGGCCACGTGCCTTCGGAGGAGAGGACGGGGAAACCACCGCTGCCCGCGGGTCCGCGTCGCGCTGGGGTCCTACCGTAGTGCGACGGGCATTGCGTTCTCGAACGCACGACAGAAAGTCTCTGGGCTGTAAACCGCGGCCCGCTCCTCCGCCCGCGCGGCCATGGCTTGGCGACGCTCGTCGTCGCCGGCCAGCGACAAGGTCCAACCGATCAACTCTTTGAGGCTCGTCCAGACCACCCCGTCGACGCCGTCTCTTACGATCTCCGACAGGCCGCCTCCGGCGAAGACCATTGGCACCGCACCTGCCGACATCGCTTCTACGGCAACGATCCCAAAATGCTCCATCAACTCAGGGTTACGAAGCTCGTCCTCACCAAAACCGGCCGCATGCCAGAGGAACGATGCTCCCCGATAGAACCGCTCAAGCTCGGCTCGAGATGCATTCGGGTAGAAGTCGATCGCAGCGCCGCTCGCCAACTGTCGCATTTTGGCTAGGTAGCCCTGGTCGTCGGGGCCCGCGCCACCAACCAGGACCAATCGCCAGCCGGGCAGGATCGGCGCCACATGGTCTCGAAACGTTTCGATCATGACGCCGTGCTTCTTGCCGTGGCCTGCGGCGGTGAACCGCCCCACCGCCAAGATAATCCGCTCTTTCGTGTGGCTGTCGGAAGGAACCGGCACGACACCCGGCGCCACCACCAGCGGCTGCGTGCCGGGTATTGTCCTAGCCCAACGGCGCACATAGTCCGAGTAGACGAGGAGGCAGTCACACCTCCAAAAAGCAATCGCGGAGCGGACGCGCCGACGCAGCCTCCACTTGGTGACCTCAAATGGGAACTGCAAGACTGCAACATGTGGATGCGGCACGCCTATCATCGGCCAATAGTTGGTGACCGAGAAGGTAGCATCGAATGAGCGGAGCGCATGCGAGGGAGCCTCGCCCGGCCCAAGGGCAACGAATTGCAGTGCCGAGAGGTCCGTGCCCAGGATCGCCGTCAGATCAACGATCAACTCGTTTGGAGCACGTGGTCCCTCTGGAACAAGGACCGTCACCTCATGGCGCCGCGCAAGGACTAGGCAGCCGTCCAAGAAGTACCGCTCTCCCCCTCCCCGCGTGTGAAGATACGGATTGTAGGCACCTATTCGCATCGGATCACTTGAAGGTCTCGAGAGTACCGCCAGCTCGGAGGTGCTCGTCTAGACGTTTGTAGGTCTGGTCGAGGCTCTCGGATCTCTGCATCTCCCAGGCCCGCGCCGTGCTTATAAATCGCGAGAACGACTGGTAGAGGACCTCGATCCACCCTGCCATACCGTCCCGCCAGCCCCTTCTACGCAGCAGACGGAAGTAAACCTCACGGCCGACAGCCGCGAACAGTGACCGCACGCGAACCGGCTTCCCTGACGCGGCGCGCCTCTCGGCCTCGATGCCCGACCATTCGGCAGTCTTGGCGAGCATCAAGGACAGGCTGCGGTGGCTCAAATGAATAATCGGCATCTTCAACTGGCCGAGGGAACCGTCGACTTGGGGCGTCTCGTGGATCTGGCCACTCCAGCGGCCGAATTTGGACTTGCGAATCAGGCGATAGTGCCGATCGGGCCACCACCCACCGCCGGTCATCGGCCGGCCGAGGAAGACGTTCCGGGTCGGTAGCGAAAACGCAGCTACGGTCGATCCATCCACGGCCGAGCGGATCTCATCGGCGAGTTGAGCCGTGACGCGTTCGTCAGCATCGACGTAGAGGAGCCATTCACCAGTCGCCAGCTCGGCAAGGCGATTGCGCTGCGCGGCAAACCCCTGCCAATGCTCAACAACCACGGTTGCACCAAGTTCTCGACAGATCTCAGCCGTCCGGTCCGTTGTCGCGTCGCTCACGAGAACCACGGTCTGGTCTGCCCATCGGAGCATGGACACACAGCCAGCGATGAATTCTTCTTCATTCTGTGCCAGGACGAGAGCAGAAACGGTCGTCATTTCTTGACCCTCAGAACGAAATGGAGCTGGTGGGCGGGAAAGATGTAACCCCAACGTCGCTCGTAGGTGATCAGGTCTCTGTTGGCCAGGCGTGAAATCAGGCGCCGAAGCAGCCGCGGCAGTCCGATGAAATCCACCCTTGCGGAGATCTTCTCGAAATGGGCGTCCTGGTAATCGAGTTGGGCCAGCTCAGTTCCAGCAATCAGGTAGTCGAATGAGCGGCTGGTAAGCGCGTGGCGATGAGTCGGGTCTGTGTACGCATCAGGGCTGGTGAAATGCGGTGTATTGATCTCGACGACAGCGCCGTCGGCACCGATCCGAGCAAGCTCACGCATGACGGCCAGAGGGTTTGCCAAGTGCTCAATTCCGTTGTGGCAAACGATGAGGTCGAACGAACTGTTCTCGAACGGATATGGAAAGACGTCCAGATCGTGCAGGACGTCCGGGTTGACTCTGGAATTCGAGTCTACGCCGATGGAACCGGGCGTCTTGTTCGGCCCGCATGCCAGATCAAGAACTCTCACTGTCACCGCCTCACGACATCCTTAAGCAACCAGATCATGCCGAGGCACAGTAGCAGCTGGGATGCCACCGTGAGCCATGCCGCGCCCCAGTAGGCCCAATGACCGTCGATTGCGAAGTTACCGAATACATTGGCAATAGCCACCGCCAGGTACAGGACCACGAGGCTGCGGCGCCTTCCCAAGGCCACTATTGCCACGAACAGCAGCGATGTCATGAAAGCCAGCCCGATTGCGGCAGACAGAACGACTACGATCGGTGCTGATGGAGCAAAGTCAGGGCCCGAGAGGGCGAGCAGCACCGGGCCGCCCATGATCGCTAGCCCAATACTCGACGCGAGCGCCAGGAGAGCCATTCTAGGAATCCAACGTAGTAGGTACGAATCGAATGCTGTGCGCTCCGATGCCAGGGACGCCAGCGTGGGCATGAGGGTGGCAACCACGTACCCCGGGAGAACGTTGGACAGATCGAAGAATTTGTAGGCCGCGACGTAGATGCCCACCGCCTGCTGATTCGTCATGTTGAATGAGGCGTCCAGCGGCACCACCGACAGGATGATGGCGTCGGCACGATGCACGATCTGACCCAGAATCACCCACGCGGCGAGGGGCGCGGTCGCCCTGTAGAGGAACCAGCTTAGGCGGACCGAGGGCCGCGTGTATCGAAAAGCACGCGCGTAGGCGATGGATAGCGCTAGCGCGACAGAGATAGTTGTGCCTGCTACCGTCGCCACTAGGAGGGTCCATATCGTCAGGGCGTGCGCCAGAAACAACGCCACGGTCAGCCCTGCCGTCACCATTCTGGAGACGAAAGCAGCAGCCACCGCAGGACGAACATCCAAAATGGACTGGAAAACGTCGCTCAGAAGGGCGGCCGCAGCATTGGCCATCGTCGTGCCGGCGAGGATTCCCGTGCCGACGACGACCTCGATCGGATAGCGCAGAAACACGCAAATCACGACGGCGGCCCCGGTCGCCAGCGTACCGACGACGAGGCGCACAAGGGTCGCCTCGGAAACGAGGCGTCGAGCTTCCGGGTCGCGTGCCGGGTCGCGATGCACCCAGGCCAGCTTGGTAACGACATGCGTGTCCAGGCCGGCATCGAGAATGATCCCGGCAAACGCCGCGTAGGTGAGAGCTAGTCCATACGCTCCATATCCAGCGCTGCCAAGGGCACGGCTCGTCATGGCAAACGTGACGACGCTGATGGCCACAGCGAAACCCTGATTCGCCATCTGCAGGAAGGTGTTGCGCACCACCGGGCTACCGAGTGCCCTCGCTCTCAGATCCGCCGCGCTCGCGCGAAGGGAACTCTTGGTCTTGTCTCGGGCTACGGATGTCGCCGGGGAGTGGGAGGTAGGCTTCATTTCGTGCCAGTTTCAGCCCTGGGCAAGCCACGCAGACTGGCGGCTATGCCCGCCAGGAGACCGCGTGTCTCCGCCGTGGGAAACGGACGGTGGCCCCGGACCACACACGCAACCCATCGTCTGCCGGCGCGAAAAGAGAGGGTGACGACTGCCCGCGTCATCCCTTGGGCATGGCCGTGTCGCCTGGCGACCATCACCGCGTTGCGATAGAAGTAGTAATTGGCGATTTCCGAGCGCATGCTGCCGTGAACCATATGGGTCAGGCGAGCTGACGGGACGACGCCCAACTTCCAACCAGTCCTGACCAGGCGATACGACAGGTCCACGTCCTCCCAGTAGAGAAACAGCCCGGACCAAAAGAGGCCGGCCTGTTGAAGGGCCCTCGCGCGGAGAAACATCGCGCAGCCTGTGATGTACCCCGTCGGGATGATCCTGCCTGTGGGCTCGAGCCGTTCCAGGAAGTGCCCGGTCCACGCCCTGGCGACGTCCGCGATCCCACCCGCATACCAGATGCCTTTGGGCGACTCCGGTCCGACTGGGGCCTCGATCAATGGACTTACGGCTCCATAGCCCGGCTCGCTCTCCATAGCGCGGACGAGCTCCCTAATCGAATACGCATCGGCGGTCGTATCGTTGTTCAGGACCCAGACGTATGCTGCCGGCCGGGCAAGAGCCCGCTCAAGTCCAAGGTTGGCCGCCCCACCGTAACCGAGGTTCTGACCGGATTCGATGATTTGGACGCGAGGGCCGAATTGGGCCCTCAGGGCAGCTACTTCCTGGGGTCCCGAGTCATTGTCCACGACCACCACTTCGTGTCGCGGGTAGTCAACCGCCAACAACGTCGTCACGCAGGCTCGAGTTTCCTCAAGACCGCGATAGTTGACCACGACGGACACGACCAGAGGATCTGCAATTCGGGATCCACTTCGAGCGCCCGCAATGGGCAATCTGTCCACCCTTCTCTCCCGCCCTGACTCGTCTTCGACTCAGTCCATTCGGAGCATCGGTCCGAATGGTTGCACCGCCGGGCGAGGCGCGGCGAAGCATAGAGCCTAATCGACCGAGCGGATGGGGGGCGAACCGCCGACTCCTAGGCGGCGGCTAATGAGCCTAGACTCTGAACCATCCCTACCTGACCCGACCCCTTGATCTACTCCTTGATGCCGGAGGTCCGACGTGAGACAGACCATGCTCCTCGATGTCGGGCCGGCCACCGGTGAGCACGGCATGCGGGGCATCGGGAGATATGTGAGGGGACTCGTGGATTCGCTGGCCGAGTGGCCTGCCGAGCACCAGGAGCGAGTGTGGGCCGTTGGCCGGGCCGGTGAGACGCTTCGACTCTTCGGAGCGAGAGGGATCGCCTCGCGCCTTTCTAGTGTCCGACCGCTGGATTTGGGATTGCTCCTTGGCCCGGCAACCCTGGGAGCGGCAGCGCGCCGAGCCGGAGCTAGCGTCTTCCACGCGACAGACCCTCACCGACCGTGGGGAACCCGACGGGTCCGGCAGGTCGTTACTGCCTACGACCTCATCCCGCTACGTGAGGCCTCTATGCTCGCCTCGTGGCGCGCAGACCACCGTTTCGCATACCGCGGCTATCTGAACCAGATCCGATCGGCTGCGATCGTGGTGGCGATCTCGCGCGCGACAGCGACTGACCTTACAGAGTTACTTGGCATCCCAGAGGACAGAATTGCCATCGTAAGCCCGGTGGTGGACTCGCCCGCACGTTCTGGACGGTTGCTCGCGCCGGAGACCCCGACCTTCCTCTTCGTAGGAGCAGTCGATTCTCACAAGCAGCCAGAACTCGCGATCGAAGCACTGGCTAGGTTCCGCGAACGCGAGGGCGAAGGCAGGCTCAGATTCATCGGCCCATCGAGCGAGGCGCAGCGTGCTGACATCCGGCGCCACGCGCGCAGCCTCGGCGTTCTCGGGTCCATCCAGATGGATGGGCGAATCTCGGACAAGGAGCTGGAGGCAGCCTTCGCATCCGCGACTGCCCTCCTATCGTTGTCGCGAATCGAAGGCTTCGGACTGCCTCCTGTGGAGGCGGTACTGAGAGGGGTCCCCGTCATCTCCGTGGACATCCCCTCCGCCCGGGAGACTGTCGCCGATGCCGCGACCCTGGTGCCGCCTGATGCTGAGGCAATCGCCGCTGCCATGGCTGAGCCGCAGCCGCCTTCATTGGAGGCGCAGGATCGAATCCGAGTCAGGTACTCCAAGCGCGCTTCGGCCGAAGCCCTCTGGGCTGTCTACGAGCCCCTTCTGAACCACAGCTAGCACCTCATGCTGCAGGGTCGCGGAGATCGCAAGCCTGTCGCCAGCTAGGAAATCGGGAGAGACTCAAGGTGCCGAGCAGAGAACTCCGTCGTGGCATTACGTTAAGACTGGCGCGCCCACCGCGGAAACGCCTACGACCGCACAGCGGATGTGCGATTATCCGTCAATGCCCTTGCTTGGTGCGTCGGCCCTTGTCGCCATCTTGGCCACAGTCAGCGCCTTTGCTGCGGGTGTAACGGCTCTCTCTCGCCCACGGGTTTGTCTGGCCATCCTGTTCCTGGTCGCGTCCTTTTCGCGTGCCACTCTCGAGACCCCCCTCGGAACGATGCGGCCGGAAATGCCCGCGGTTGCGGTAGTCGCCGTACTCCTTCTCGCCAGCGGTCGCTTCAAGACCCTCCTCAACGTGCCCCGCTCGACTGCGGCCATGGCCTTGGCCTTCGGGACGTTCCTCGTCGTCATGAGCTTGTCGTCGGTTCTTGTGGCGCCTGACCGCTCCCAGAGCATGCATATGGTGGCCTGGTACGCGCTATCCATGCTGAGCGGCGTCGTCGCATTCGTTCTAATTCGGCCGCGACCCGCAGATGCGGTCGAGCCGTTTGCGCTCGGAGGGGCGACGATGGGCGCCATTGGGATTCTGGTCGCCGCCATGTTCCTGATCGGGGGCCCCGCTTTCACTGCGGGGATACAGGAGCAGAACAGCGTGCAGCCAAGGGTCTACGCGATGGCCTGGGAGACCAACCTCTACGCTAGCTTCCTGGCCATGACCGCGTTTCTTGCACTTGAGGCCGCCCGGCGCAACTGGAGAGTCGGCCTTGTCCTGCTGGCCCTTGTTCTCATTGGCTTCCCACTTGGGATCACCCGCGGCGCCTACCTGGGGCTTGCGGCGGGCGCCGTGGTCTACATCGTTACTCGCTTTGTAGTCGAGCACCGCGCAGCCGACCTCCCACGACTCGGGGCCCTAGCTGCGCCTCTGCTCGCCGTCGGGATCCTGGCCTCGATGACCATGCTGCCCAACCTTCTGGAGCGCCAAAGCGCTCAGGTGGCAGTTGTCACCTCCACGCCGTCAAGCCCCTCCAGTCAATCGTCGGGTGCGTCCTCTAAGCCGCAGACCACGCCGACACCGACACCGACACCCACACCGGCTCCAACGCTTGTAGCCTCTACCGACACCGTGGCGTTCCGGCTCGAGCGGGTTCCGGTCGCGCTCAAAGACCTGCCGCAGAGCCCGATCATCGGATTCGGCGCCGAGTCTTTCGGCGAGCGCCACCCCGAGCGCTCGGCCGGCGGAGGGCCAGACCACATCGCGATCATGGCCGTTGCCGTGCTGTACGAATCCGGTATCGCCGGCGCGGCCGCGCTGACGATCGGCTTTGCATTACTGCTCTTTGCCTTGTGGAGATCTGCCCGCCGATCCTTCTCGCGCCTAGACTACCGGGCTGCCGGTGCCGCCGCCGCCTTCTTGGGGGCGTTGGTTACGATGCTGGTCGCATATCAGGTGACGACGTCAGTACAGTTCGCCATCAACTGGCTAATCATTGGGGCAGCGGCTGCGCTGACGGCATGGGACGGATCCATCGAGGCAAGCGCGCCTCGCGAGTGACGGCTCCAGGGGGAAGCGCACGACAACCATCTTCACGCGGAGGAACGCCAGCGAGCCGTTCTAGTCGCCTGTCCCGAGAGCGGCAGACGCGAGGATTTCAGCCATCTGGCTTGCCGCCGCATCCCAGCGGTAGCGTTCGGCTTGGGCTAGGCCGAGGTCTATCTGCTTCTGGCGGAGACCCGCGTCGCCCGTGAGGCGCTCGACGAGCTCGCGAACGGCCAGGACATCATCGGGACTGTGGTATTGGGCGGCGTTGCCGAGAACCTCGGGCAGTGAGCCGCAGCTGGATGAGATCACGGGCACCGAGCGCTGCATTGCTTCGAGGGGCGGATAGCCAAAACCTTCGACAAGCGATGGGAACAAGAACACCGCGGCGCCTCGATACCATGCCTCCAGTGCGTGATCATCTACGCGGCCGCGGACAATCACGCGCCCTCCCATCTGGCCCGCCCGCAGCAGGAGCGTTGGGTGGTACCGACCTGGCTGACCGATGATCACCAAGGTAAGCCCTGCCGGACTAGAAGCCGACCAGGCATCGAGTAGAAGACCGAGGTTCTTGTTCATGTCGGTCGCACCAACGTAGAGCGCATACGGCCCATCCAATGGCCGCTCGAAAATCCCTTGCTGTGGCGGATCGAGACCCGGGTATATGACCTCGATCCGGTCGGCATCCACGTGGAGGTGGCGGCTGATCTCGGAGCGGCTGAACGCGGATATCGTTATGAGCCGATCGGCCTCCCTGGCGGCCCGGCCCATTGCCCATGTTGCGTACTTGACGAAGAGTGGCTCGTATGTCCCGGGCTGGGTCAGGTAGTTAACGTCAAGGATTGCCACCACCTGATGGATGGGCCCGCGCCTCGCGGCGTAGCCAGTCGGCATTAGGAGGACATCTGCGCCCCACTTGCGCGCGGTCCGCCCTATGCCAAACTCATACCACCAGCGCAGGAGCGCCATGTTGGCAGGTCGAAAGAGCCAACCACTCCCGACGCGTCGCGGCCCCTCTGCCCCCTTGAGTTCCAGGGTCGGGACTTCACCTAGAGCTCTCAGCAGCCCGTTGACCCAGCGCGCAGTGCCTGTGTGCGGACGCCGGAGAACGGCAGTATCCACAACTACCCTCACTCCACTCTCCTTCGGATCGCGATCATACCCTGAGTGGGCTGAGCCCTGCCGGTCCTCACCTGGCATCCTTCGGGCGGACCGGACAGCCTATACTCAGCATGTGAAGCAAACCGCTCTTATCACAGGCATCACCGGCCAGGACGGCTCGTACCTCGCGGAGTTTCTCCTCGATAAGGGTTACCGCGTCGTGGGGATGACGCGGCGTAGCAGCACCGACTCGATGCAGCGCATCGAGCACTTGCAGGATCGGCTCGAACTGATCCAGGGCGACTTGCTCGACCAGGCGTCGCTCATTTCGGCCATACAAGCCGTCCAACCGGACGAGGTTTACAACCTCGCCGCGATGAGCTTTGTTCCTACCTCTTGGAACCAACCGGTTTTGACCGGCGAGTTCACCGGTCTCGGGGTTACCCGCATGCTCGAGGCAGTCCGCCAGGTGAACACCGGACTCCGGTTCTACCAGGCATCCTCGAGCGAGATGTTCGGTAAGGTTCGCGAGGTTCCACAGACCGAGGCGACTCCATTCCACCCTCGGAGCCCATATGGCGTGGCCAAGGCCTACGGCCATTTCCTGACGGTCAACTACCGCGAGAGCTTCGACGTTTTCGCCGTTTCCGGCATCCTCTTCAACCATGAGTCCCCCCGGCGTGGCCTCGAATTCGTGACGCGCAAGGTCACGGACGGCGCTTCACGCATCGCTCTCGGGATGGCCAAGCAACTGAAGATGGGGAACCTGGAGGCGCGACGCGACTGGGGTTTCGCCGGCGACTACGTCCGCGCCATGTGGTCCATGCTCCAGCAGCCGACTCCCTCCGACTACGTCGTTGCGACGGGTATCGACCACTCGGTGCGGGAGCTCTGTCAAATCGCGTTCGAACGTGTCGGTCTCGACTACCGGGACCACGTGGTCGTGGACGAATCCCTGTACAGGCCGGCTGAGGTGGATCACCTCTTGGGCGATGCCACCAAGGCACGGCGCGAATTGGGGTGGGAACCAACCGTCAGCTTCGAGGAGCTGATCCGGACGATGGTGGACTCGGACATGGAGCGGCTGCGGAGCCATCCCACGTCGCAGGCGACCATCGCAGTTCCAAGCGCGCACAGCTGATCCGATCGATGCGCGTCTATGTCACCGGCGCGATCGGCTTCGTAGGCCGGTGGTTGTTGCGCGAGCTTGCGGCCAGCGGTCACGAGGTGGTCGCTGCCCCTGGACCGGACGTGCTCGACATCACGGACCGTAACGGCCTGGCCCGCTGGTTCTCGAGCTCGGGCCGACCCGACGGCGTGATCCATCTGGCGGGAATGGCGTTCGCGCCCGACGCTCACCACGATCCGTCGGAGGCGTTCCGGGTGAACGTCGCCGGGACAATAGCCGTGTTCGAGGCGCTGCGTACCCTCGGTGTCCGCCCGAGCGTTCTCGTCAGCGGGTCCGCGGATGTCTACGGGATGCCGAGGCCGGAGGACCTGCCCCTGACCGAACAGACGCCGCTTGACCCGCTGCTGCCATACGCCATCTCCAAGGCGGCGCAGGAAGCAGCGGCCGTCGAGGCAGGAGTCCGCTACGGGTTCCCAGTCGTGGTGACGCGGTCCTTCAATCACGCGGGCCCGGGCCAGCGTCCGGTCTTCGTGGTCGCGGCCATGGCCAGGCGCGTGCTTGCCCTTCAGCGCGGCGAAACAGCGGTGATCCCCACGGGCAACGTAGATGTCCGCCGCGATCTGAGCGACGTACGGGACGTCGTTCGCGCGTATCGACTCCTGCTGGAAGCGGCCCTCGGGGGTTCGCTCGGTAACCCTCCAACCATCGTCAACGTGGCTTCGGGGAGGGTCGTGACGGTCCGTTGGGTCATCGAAGAACTCTGCGCCCTGGCGGGAGTGGAGCCAGCGCTCGAGGTGGACGCCTCTCTCGTCAGGGCCAGCGATCCACCGGAGATCGCAGGCGACTCGTCGCTCCTGACCAGCCTGACGGGCTGGCGACCGACGTTCCCCTTGGAGCAGACGCTGGCGGACGTGCTGGCTGATGCAGCGCGGGGCCCCGCGATCTCGAACGGGGCCCTCGCCCCTCTTGGGTAACTGCGACCACCTGATGACGTTCCGGGCAGCCCGGCGGGACAGAACCGGCCGGCCACGGCGATTTCGCGCCTCGTCACTGACCCGATTGCGCCGTAGTAGGTATGCTGTCGCCGATTCCCAGGGAGATTGAACTAGTGATCAAGCGCATCTCGAGCGCCTTCGGGCGCATCTGGACCGGCCACAAGGTCGTGGTTACCGCCGTCGGCGCCGTTGCCGTCGTGGCGATCGTTGCCGGCGGCGTCCTCGTCGCGGTCAACTCGGGCGGAACCGCCCAGGCCACACCCTCGGCCAGTCCAAGCGGCAGCCCCATCGCCATCGCCTCGCCTTCGCCAACCGACACCCCGATCCCCTTCCCCTCGGCGACGCCCAACCTGGGTGGCTCCACGCCTCTGCCAAGCGGCTATGCCTACGCCGCTCTGGATGGAGTGGCGGCACCTGCCAATCTGGCCAATAGGCTGCCGATGGCGGTCTCGATCGGCGACAACGCGGCGGCGCGCCCGCAGTCGGGCTTCTCGTCGGCCTCGATCGTGTACCAGTCCTACGAGGAGTACAGCGAAGATCGCTACATGATGATCTTCCAGGAGGGGACCGCGACCGACATCGGTGGCGTCCGGAGCGGCCGGCTCTACTACGTGCGCTGGGCGGCCGAGTACAAGGCGCTGTACGCCCACGACGGGGGCGACACCAAGACCCTCACCCAATTCATCCCCGCTATGCGTAGTTACTTCTACGACGAGAACGCCTCGAACGGGGGGTCTTGCCCCTTCCACCGCATCACGACCCGCGTGCCGCCGCACAACGAGTACACGAACTCCGCGGTTCTGATCAGCTGCCTGGCGAAGCGAGGCTACCCGACGACCTATCAAGGTGGACCCGGCCGACCCTTCGTCGACGACACCCTGCTCGCCAACCGGCCTGCCTCACAGTCGATAACCGTCCCCTATCACACGGTCACCGTGGGCTATCAGTACGACCCGAATACCGACTCATATCTTCGCCTGCTGAACGGCAAGCTCCAGATCGATCCGGCCAACAACCAGCAGGTGTATGCCCGCAACATCATCGTCATGTTCCAGACGGTCGCCAACGACTACATGAACTACGGCATCCAGCGAATCGACATAGGCAACGTCGGTTCGGGCAAGGCCATCATCTTCAAGGAGGGCCGGGCCATAACGGCCACCTGGAAGAAGGCGACGAACCAGGCCCTGACTCGCTACTACGACGACGCGGGCAACGAGATCCCTCTCGTCAGGGGTGAGATCTTCATGCAGAGCGTTCCGCCCGGGACGGCGGTCACCTACAAGTAGCCGGCCCACCCGCGCCGCGGGGTCGCGCCTCCGCTGAGCGGTCGCCCTACTTGCCGCAGGCCGCCGGAACCACGCCCGGCTGTCCGTAGTATCGGCTGTCCTTGCCGAACATCTCGACCGAGAGGTTCGCCACCCGGGCCATGTCCAGGCGGCTCGTCCACGTCCCGCCCGTGGTCGACGTGTCCGGGTGGTAGCTGTACGGCGGCCCCAGCACGCAACTCTCGATGCTCGAGACCCGTTGAGCGGCCGAGACGTAGTTCCTGGCCGTGTTGAGCGGGAAGTCCGTGCCGATGGTCCTGCCGGCCAGCGATAGCAGAGTGCCGAGCTGCCCAAGGCCGGCCGGGCTGACGATCTTGTGCTCGAGGGCCACGAGCAGGGTTTGCTGGCGGGCCGCCCGCAGGTAGTCGCTGCCGCCGTTCTCGCGCGAACGGACGTACAGCATCGCTGTGGCGCCGTCCAGGTGAACCGGCCCGGGCGCCATGACGATCCCGGTGCTGGGGTCGTTGATGGCCCGCTGGTTGACGATGTCGATGCCGCCCAGGGCATCGACCATCCTGGCGAAGCCGTCGAGGTCCAGCGTGGCGTAGTAGTTCACCGGCACGCCGACCAGGAAGCCGATCTCGTTCTCCAGCGTCTTCATCGGCGGGTCGGGCGAACGGAGGTATTTCGTACCCACCGAATTCAGCAGGGTGTTGATCTTGAAGGTCGGCCCAACCCAACCGCCGTAGTAGAGATCGAAGTTCGAGGTGTCCCGCGGCACGCTGACGAACGAGACCTTCTCGGTGCTCGTGTCGATGCTGACGAGCATCAGCGTGTCCGTCAGCGAATGAGTTCGGCCGGTCATGAAGTCGCTGCCGATGAGGAGGAAGGTGATCCGGTTTGGATTGGGCGGCGGGGTCGGCGCGAGGCTCCCCGACGGCGTCATCCCAAAGGGAACGAACGCCGACGTGTCGACCGGCGTTGGGGCAGGGGTTCCGGACGGGGCGGTGGGCGTCGCCGAAGCCTCCGCGAACAGGTCGTTGTTCTGGATCGAGACGCTGGTGTCATACCAGGCCCAGGCCCCGGCCACGAACAGGCCGTGCATGGCCAGGATGAGGACCACGAGCCCGCCGACGATTCCAAGCTCGATCCGCCGCGGCCGTCGCTGCTCCGAGGCCGAGAGGAAGGCGTGGCCCACCGCCAGGATCCGCCACGCCCCAAAGACGACGACCACGACGGCCACGATCGAGAAGTAGGTCTGGTCCCAGAGGCTGGCGGCGAACCACAGCGCGCCCTGGCTCAGCTGGATGGCGGCCACGATGGCGATCAGCAGGGCGGGCACCGCGAGCGCGGCGGCCGCGCGCCGGCGGCCCAGGAAGAGCTGGCCGAGCCCCGGCCACAGGAAGGACAGCCCGGCCGCGATCGCGGGCGACCGCCCACGACCGGTCGATGATGCGTCCGGGACCGGCTCCGGTGCCGTTTCCGCTACCGGCTCCGGGTCGCGTTCCGGTTCGGGAACCGCGTCGCCGACGGTTGTGTTCATGCCCCCCGCTTCCATGGCACCGACCGCACTCGCCTGCCCGCCCCTGCCCGGAAGCTTACGCCTCCGCCGAGCCCATGACGGCCCGTCGCGGAAACCGGTTCCGGGCGCTCCGGCCGGGGCGACGGTTGGTGAGGGTCGCCTACATCATCACCAGGCCGCCGTCGACGGCCAGGACCTGGCCGGTGATGTAGCCGGCCTCGTCGGAGGCCAGGAACGTGACGGCATTGGCGATGTCTTCGACGGTGCCGAAATGGCCGAGCGGAGTCTGAGCCTTGATCTGGTCGGTCAGGGTCGCCGGCAGGTCTTTGGTGAGCTCCGTCACGATGAAGCCGGGCGCGACCGCGTTGCAGGTGATGCCGCGCGACGCGACCTCTCGGGCGGTGGCCTTCGTCAGGCCGATCAGCCCTGCCTTCGACGAGCTGTAGTTGGCCTGGCCCATCTGCCCGGCCTGGCCGGAGACGCTCGACATGTTGACGATTCGTCCGGCGTGGGCCCTGAGCATGGGTCGGATCGCGGCCTTGATCATGTAGAAGGCGCCGTAGAGGTTGACTTCGAGGACCTTCTTCCAGTCGTCGATCGGCATCCGCATGATCAGATCGTCCCGGGTGATGCCGGCGTTGTTCACCAGGATGTCGACCCTGCCGAAGGCGTCCAGGGTTGCCTGAACGGCCTTGACGCAGGCCTCGGGGTCGGTGACGTCGGCCGGGATGAACAGCGCCTTCCGCCCGAGCGCCTGGATCTCCGCGACCGTGGCCTCGGCGACCTCCGGCCGGCCCACGTCGACGAACGCCACGTCGGCTCCCTGGGCGGCCAGCCTCAGGCCGATGGCCTTGCCGATGCCGCGCGCTCCACCGGTGACGAGAGCGGTTTTCCCGGTCAGATCGATCATCGTGGGACTCCCTTCAAAACGAGACGCGTTTCGGCTGAGGGCGAGCTCGCGGCGTCGGCACGCGGCTCGACCTCGTCATTCGACCCGAGTGGCGGTGTTCGGAGCCTCGGCTATGGCCTCGGTGTCACCGGTCCTGGCCGCGGCATTTCGCCCGTTGCCGGCGCTCGTCTCCTCGAGCTTCCAATTCAGCGCCGGCGGGAACGGGTTCACCGGTTCGAGATAGCCCGGCAGCACGGAGACGCTCTCCGGCCCAATGTCGGCGGCCCGGGCGGCTGCGGCCGGATCGGCCGTCCACTCGAGGGTGATCGCCCCGGAAGTCAGGCCGGACCCAAAGGCGACCAGCAGCAGCCGATCGCCCTTCTTGACCCGACCCGCCGCAACGGCCTCGGTCAAGGCCAGCGGCACCGATGCCGCGGACGTGTTGCCGTAGCTGGCGGCGTTGACGAAGATGCGCTCCATCGGAAAGCCGAGCGACTTGGCCAGCGCCTCGATGATCCGAGTGTTGGCCTGGTGGGGCACCACGAGGTCCAGGTCGTCGAGTCCAAGGCCGGCCTTGTTCAACGCGGCCAGCGACGTGGAGCCGAGGGTGCGCACGGCCCTCTTGAACGTCTCGGTGCCCTTCATCTTCATGAAGTGCTCGTGCTCGGCTATGGTCCTCTGGCTCGTCGGTCGTGTCGCGCCGCCGGCCGGCAGCCAGATGAGGAAGGCGCCCGAAGGCTCGGTCGTCATCTCGATGCCGAGGGTGCCCCCGGGCTCGTCCGAGGCGGACAGAACAACGGCTCCGGCGCCATCGCCGAAGAGGATGCAGGTGCTCCGATCGGTGAAGTCCGTGCAGCGGCTGAGCGTCTCGGCGCCGATGACGAGGACGTGCCTGGCCATGCCGCTGACGATGTAGGCCTGGGCCGTGGCGTAGCCGTAGATGAACCCGGAACAGGCTGCGGCAACATCCATGGCCGCGGCCCGCTGGTTGCCGATGGCGTCCTTGACGAGCGCAGCGGTCGACGGCATCGGGTAGTCGGGCGTGAGTGTGGCCACGATGATCAGGTCGATGTCGTCGGGTTGGAGGCCGGCCGTGGCGATGGCTCGCAGTCCCGCGACGGCGGCCATGCTGGCGGTGGTCTCGCCCGGTCCGGCGATGCGGCGTTCCCGAATGCCGGTCCGGGAGACGATCCACTCGTCGTTCGTCTCGACCATGCGCTCCAGGTCGGCGTTGGTCAGGATCAGGCTGGGGGCATAGGAGCCCCAACCGGTGAGGTGGACACCCGAGAGAGCAGGCGACATTACGGTTCGACCTCGATGAGCGGCTGCTTCGCCTTGACCAGCTTGCCGGTCTCGGCGACGACGCGGACCACGCGGCCCGTCAGATCCGACTTGATCTCGTTGAAGAGCTTCATGGCCTCGATCAGGCCGATGACCTGGCCCGCCACCACATGCTGCCCCGCACTCACGTAGGGCGGCGCGCCGGGCGACGAGGCCGCGTAGAAGATACCGGTCAGGGGCGCTTTTACGGTCTTCGTGGTGGCGACCGGAGGTGGTTCGACCGGATCGGCCGCGCTCGCACCTGCGCCGCCCCCTGGGGCATCGGCGGAAGCTGGTGCCGGCGCGGACGCGGGCGCCGCCACGGGCGCCAGCGCCGACGGCTTGCGCAGTACGATCCCGGTTCCGCCGGATTCGACCTCGAGTTCGACGAGGTCGCTTCGCTCGAGCAGCGAGCCCAGCCGGTCGATCAGGTCGAGGAGCGAGGCCGTCTCCGCCGACAGCGGTTGGGCGGACGACGGCTCGCGGTTGAAGGCCCGACGGCTCGACGGCTGGCGGCCGACGGCTCCACGGCTGAGGGCTTGGCGCCCGGGCCTTCGGGCGCGACCCGTGCGCCGGCCGGCGTCTTGTTTGGCTCGTCGTGGATGTCGCTCATGTGGGCGTCCTTCACTGGACCCAGCGCCGGATGACCAGCGCGCTGTTCTGGCCGCCAAAGCCGAAGGAGTTCGAGACGGCGATGTCGATCTGGCGTTCACGCACCTTGTTGGGCGTGAGATCGAGGCCCGCCGCCAGGGGATCCGGGTGCTCCAGGTTGATCGTCGGCGGGACCAGCCCGGTTCGGATGCTCATGATCGTCGAAATCGCCTCGATCGCGCCGGCCGCCCCGAGCGTGTGGCCAATCATGCTCTTGTTGGCCGTGACGCTGACCTCGCCGGCCCGCTCGCCAAAGAGAGTCCGTATCGCCTCGAGCTCGCGCGGGTCGCCCTCCGGCGTCGATGTGGCGTGGGCATTGACCATGGCCACGTCGTCCAGGCTCAGACCCGCCTTCTCCATGGCGCGGCGGATGGCCCGAACCGCGCCCACGCCCCCGGGAGCGGGCAGCGTGATGTGAGAGGCGTCGGCCGTGGCGCCGTAGCCCACGATCTCGGCCAGCGGCTCGGCGCCGCGAGCGAGGGCGTGCTCCATCGTCTCGAGCACGAGCACGCCGGCGCCCTCGCCGATGACGAAGCCGTCACGGTCCACGTCGAAGGGCCTCGAGGCTCGTTCCGGCTCGTCGTTGCGCGTCGAGAGTGCCCGCATCGCGGCGAAGCCGCCGACCAGCGACTCGTGGCCGGTGGCCTCGGTCCCGCCCGCGAACATGATGTCGGCGTCGCCGCGGCGGATCGTCTCCCAGGCCTCGCCGATGGCGTGGCCGCCGGTGGCGCAGGCGGAGACGACGCTGAAGTTGGGGCCCTGCGGGCCGAATACGATCGCGATGACGCCCGCGGCCAGGTTGCTGATCGCCATCGGGATCAGGAATGGCGACATGCGGTCAGGGCCCTTCTCGCCCATCAGCAGGACCTGGTCGGAGAGGGTCCGGATGCCGCCGATGCCGGTGCCTACGATGACGCCCGTGCGTTCGGCCAGGTCGCCCTCGAGACGGCCGGGCAGGCCGGCCTGGTTCATCGCCTCGCGCGTCGCGACCAGCGCGAGCTGGACGTAGCGGTCGTTGCGACGCTGTTCCTTGCGATCGAGAACGGCCGAACTGTCGAAGTCCTTCACCTCGGCCGCAATCCGCGTGGTCAGCCGCGAGGCGTCGAACTGCGTGATCGGACCGATTCCGGAGCGGCCGGCGATCATCCCCGCCCAGGTCGATTGAGTGTCCAGGCCCAGCGCGGTGAGGGCGCCCATGCCGGTGACGACGACGCGGGGCGAGCGTCGGCCGTCGGCCGACGTCGTATTGCGAGTCGCCTGCGACAACTCGGTTTCCGCCGTGCTGGTACTCATCTGACCAACTTTCCCGTGCGGATCGTGGCGGCGCGATACACGTCGCCGGGCAGGCCGCGCGCCGAAACGGCGTTCGAGGCCGCCATGACGTCGTAGGTCGTCCGGCGGATCTCGGCCCTGACGCCGCTCTCGTCGATCTCGATCAGGGCCCAGCTGGCCGCGGGATCGCCGTCGAAGACGTAGCCGGCGCTGCCGGCGTTGACGATCGTCCGCCAGCCGATCTCGCGGACTTCAGGCATGTGCGTGTGACCGCAGACGATCACCCTGGCGTCCGTCCCGCCGACGCGATCGATGGTCACGACCGGATCCAGGTCGGTGCCGAGGCCGTCGGTCAGCGACCCGGGCGAGGCGTGGCAGAAGAGCACCAGGCCACCGCCAGGCGAGCCGTCGTCCCCGACCCGCAGGCGTCGCTCGGATGGCAGGCGCCGCAGGTAGTCCACGCCGTCGTCGCCGATCTGGTCGCGAGCCCACTCGGCGGCGACCCTGTAGGAGTCGGGCGCGCCCTCGCTAAACCACGGGAACGCCGCCGTGAAGTCGCCGTCCGCCACCGCCACGTCCGTGTTGCCGAGAGTGACGAAGGCGCCGGCTCGTTCCAGCTCCCGGACGAGAGCCAGCGCCCCCGCGGGATCCGGCCCGTTGAAGACGAGGTCGCCGCAGATCGCGACGTAATCCGGCCGGGCGGCGTCGATGGCCTTGTGGACGGCCGACAGCGCCGGCAGGTTGCCGTGGACGTCGGAGAGGGCGGCGATTCGGGTCATCAGCGGAGGGCGCTCTCTGGCGCGATGATGAAGCTCAGCCTGGCATCGCAGGCGACCTCGCCGTCGACCGTGGCCACGCCGTGCCCGCGCCCGAACTTGCTGCCGAGCCGCTCCATCGTCACCTCGAGCCGGAGCTGGTCGCCGGGCGTGACGATGTGCTTGAAGCGGCACTCGTCGATCGCGGCGAAGAGGCCGAGCCGATCGCCGAAGCCGGGCTGCTGGGCCACGTACACGCCCATCGTCTGGGCCAGGGCCTCGACCTGGAGAACGCCGGGCATGATCGGCTGGCCGGGGAAGTGACCTTGGAAGAACCATTCGGTGGCGGTGACCGACTTGACGCCGACGATGCGCTTGGCCTCGGGATCGTATTCGACGATCCGATCGACGAGCAGGAACGGCCAGCGATGCGGGAGGAGCTGCTGGATCTGGCGAGTTGTCAGAATCGGCTCGTTTGTCGCGGTTTCGGACACGGGCTGGCTCCTGGTGGCTGGGGGGCGGGACTCAGCGGTTGCCGGCGGCGACGAACGGAGCACTGCCGACGCGGTCGAGCAAGTTCGTCGTCACCTTGCCGTCGATGAAGATCTGGTTTGCCAGGATGGCACGATGGAGCTCGATGTTCGTGGTCACGCCGTCGACCAGCAGCTCGCGCAGGGCGGCGTCGCCGCGGGCAATCGCCCCGGCGCGGTCGGGCGCCCAGACGCACAGCTTGCCGAGCAGCGAGTCGTAGTAGGGCGGGATCTCATAGCCCGGGTACATGTGTGAGTCCATCCGGACGCCGGAGCCGCCGGGGGCGAGGTACGCCGAAATCTGACCCGCCTGCGGCCGGAAGTCGTTGGCGGGATCCTCGGCCATGATCCGGAACTCGATGGCGTGGCCGCGCGGAACGACGTCCGCCTGGGTCAGGCCCAGCGGCTCGCCGGCAGCGATCCGGATCTGGAGCGCCACCAGGTCGATGCCGGTGCAGAGCTCCGTGATCGGATGCTCCACCTGGATGCGATTGTTGATCTCGATGAAGTAGGCCTCGCCCCTGGCGTCGACGAGGAACTCGAGCGTGCCGAGGTTCTCGTATCCGGCGGCCGAGATGGCCCGCAGGGCACGCTCGGCGAGCTCCTTGCGGGCGGCGTCGGTGAGAGCCGGACTGGGCGTCTCCTCGATGATCTTCTGGTGGCGGCGCTGGACGGAGCAGTCGCGCTCCCCAAGGTGGATGGCGTTGCCGAAGCGGTCGACCGCGACCTGGATCTCCACGTGGCGGTTGTCGTCGAGGTACTTCTCCAGGTACAGCGAGTCGTCGCCGAACCCGGCCATGGCTTCGGAGCGGCTGACCTTGAGCGACGACTCGAGCTCCCGCGGCGTCCGAACCAGTCGCATGCCCTTGCCGCCGCCGCCCGCCGACGGCTTGATCAGGACCGGGTAGCCGATCCGATCCGCCTCGTCGAGCGCATGGGATTCGTCGCGCAGCATCCTCGACCCGGGTATGGTCGGCAGGCCCTGCGCGGCGAGGATCCGGCGCGTGCCCTCCTTGGACGCGAAGCGCTCGAGCACCTCCGCCGAGGGTCCGATGAAGGTCAGGTCGTGGGCCCGAACGACCTCGGCAAAGCCCTCGTCTTCAGACAGGAAGCCGTAGCCGGGATGGACGGCGTCGCAGCCGGTGACGACCGCGGCCGAGATGATGGCCGGAGCGGAGAGATAGCTGTGCCGGGCGTCGGCCGGGCCGATGCAGATCGCCTCGTCCGCCAGCTGGGCGGCCAGGCTGTCGCGGTCGGCCTCGCTGTAGGCGACGACCGCGCCGATGCCGAGCGTCCGGCAGGCGCGCAGGACGCGCAGCGCGATCTCGCCGCGGTTCGCGATCAGGACTTTGGTGAGCATCAGGCGCGACCAGCAACGGGAGCCGGCTCGCGCGCCGGGCGACCGGCCGGGTCGACGGGAACCTGACCGGCGAGCTCTATGCGGATGAGATCCTGGCCGTACTCGACGGCATCGCCGGCCTCGGCCAGGCTCGAGCCGATGACTCCGTCCACGGGGGCTACGACGTCCTGCTTGACGCCGAGGACGTCCACGGTGCCGATCTTGTCGCCGGTACGCACGTGCATCCCGACGACCAGGTCGCGGTGCGGGTGGTAGACGCCGACGGCCGGCGACTTGGCGGCGACCCGACCCGGCTCCCCGGCCGGCTCTTCATCCGGTCGCGGGCGGCGATCTCGATCTTCGGATCGAAGCCCGGGGGCTCGACCGGCGGCGAGTCGGCGGCGGCGGCATGACCCTCGGCGGTTCGGGCGGCACTCGCGCGGGCTCCGGCGGCCGCGGCCGGCTTTCGAAGCCGCGCCTTCCAGCCGGCCTCGTGGACCTCGATCTCGCCGAGGCCGCTGGCGGCCAGCTTGGCGATCAAGGCCGGCAGCAACTCGTCGGCGAGGTGGGCGATGGCCTCGTGGTCGCGCCGCGTGCGCAGAGACTCGTCGGGGCTCGCCCCGATCGATTCCGGGCTCCTTGGGCCGGTGGGCATCGTCTACTCCTCTTCGCGGCCGGACGCGCCCGGGCGCCGCGTTCCAGGGAACGGCGGCATGGACGGCCTCGCGGGCAGCAGGCCGCGCAACCGATCGGCCAGGCCGAGCCGCTCCGGAGGAACCACCGGCCGCTCCGCGACAGTGTACGGACCGTAGGCCCGATAGCGCTTGAAGCGGGCCTCGACGAGTTCGTCCACCGGGAGCCTGCCAAGGGCGTCGAGGTGCTCGAGGACGACCTCCCTGATGCGCCTTGCCGTTTCCGCCGGGTCCGTATGGGCGCCCTCGCCGGGTTCCGGGATGACGGCGTCGACGATGCCGAGCTCGAACTGTTCGCCGGCGGTGACCTTCATCGCGACCGCGGCCTGCTGGCTCTGGTCGGACGATCGCCACAGGATGGTGGCGCAGCCCTCGGGGCTGATGACCGAGTAGATCGAGTTCTCCAGTGCGAGAACCACGTCGCCCACGGCCAGACCGAGCGCTCCGCCGGAGCCGCCCTCGCCGGTTATGACGACGACGATCGGAGTCCGCAGTCGCGTCATGAGGCCGACGGACCTGGCGATCGCTTCGGCGATGCCACGCTCTTCGGCGGCCGCGCCGGGGAAGGCGCCCTGCACGTCGACGAAGGTCAGGATCGGCATCGAGTACCGCTCGGCCAGCTCCATGACCCGCATCGCCTTGCGGTAGCCCTCCGGATGAGGCAGGCCGAAGTTGCGGCGGATGTTCTCCTCGGTGTCCTGGCCCTTCTGGAAGCCGATGACGACGATGCGCCGGCCGGCGATCCGGGCCAGGCCGGCCACGATGGCCGAGTCGTCGCCAAAGAGCCGGTCGCCGTGCAGCTCGACGAACTCGTCGGCCATGACCTTGAGGAGCTCGAGCGTGTGCGGGCGCTTGAGGTTGCGGGCCTGCTGGACGTGGGCCCAGACCCGGGCGTTGGCGTTGGCGCCGGTGCCCTCGGGCTGGCCATCCGGATGGGCTCGGCCCAGGAGTCGATCAACCACGAGGCGCCTCCCCGCGAGAGCCGTTGCTCTCGCCGCTGCGACCCTCGCCGTTTCGGCCTTCGCCGTAACGCGGGTCGGCGCCGGCCTCGCCGCCCAGTGCGCCCGTCAGGGCGGACAGGAACGCGCGCGGCCTCGAGGTTGAGACGGCCATCGGCTCGCCGGAGCCGTTGAGCGGCGGCGCTACCAGGAACGCCAGCAGCGAGCTGATCTCTTCGCGCAGGCGGGACCGCGCCACGATCCGGTCGACGAAGCCGTGGCTGAACCAGAACTCGGCCCGGGCGTAGCCGGCCGGCAGTTCCTCGCTGATCGTGCCGGAAGAGACGCGGTCGCCGGCGAAGCGGATCAGGGCGTTGGGTTCGGCCAGGTTCACGTCGCCCACGACGGCGAACGAGGCGAACACCCCGCCTGTGGTGGGATCCGTCATCACCGAGATGAACGGCACGCGAGCGGCCTTGACCCGCTCGACCACGCCCATCGTCTTGACGAGCTGCATCAGCGAATAGGTGCCCTCCTGCATTCGGGCGCCGCCCGACGAGGAGACGATGATCAGCGGGATGCGGTCGGCCAGCGCCGCCTCGCCCGCCCGGGCCACTTTCTCGCCGACCACCGAGCCCATCGAGCCGCCGATGAAGCCGAAATCCATCACGCACAGCGAAACGGTCCTGGCGTCGATGGTCGCGGTGCCCCAGACCGCGGCGTCGAGCAGGCCGGTCGCAAGTTGCGCAGCCATGAGGCGGTCGGGATAGGACTTGAGGTCGACGAAGCCGAGGGCGTCGACCGGTTGGAGGTCCGCGTCGCGCTCGACGAACGAGCCGCTGTCGACCAGCTGCTCGATCCGCACCCGGGCCGGAATGCGGAAGTGGTGGCCGCAGTTCGGGCAGACCCGGAGCGTCTTGTCGAGCTGCTTGTTGAAGAGCATCTCCGCGCAACCCGGGCACTTCGTCCACAGGTCGGGCGGGTACGCGTCGCGGCGCGGTCGGAACGGCAATCTAACCGGCATCAGGACATGACCCCAAGGATTCCGTTTATGACTCCCGTGCGGCGGCTGTGGCCCGCGTTCGGCGCACGGCCGTGGGCCGCCCGAACCGCCCGGCCCATCCGGGCCGAGGGAGTATGTGAGTGGCGCCAGGCAACATACACCGCGCCGATGGAAATCGCGGCCGACGCGACGCCCACGCCTACGCCGCCCACGAAGAGCGGCCGCGACGGACGGGCCGCCATGACGGGCAGACGGTGGAAGGCGGCGGCCGGTGAGAAGGTGGGAATTCGACCCGTCGGAGCGTGAGGGGGTTCGCTGAGATCGGGAGGGACGACGCCGGCCGGGACGAGCGCAGGCTCTACCAGCGCAGGCCCTACGAGAGCAGGCCCTACCGGCGCACCCGGAACGACTTCCGGTGGCATCGCTGCGCGGGCCGCGAGCGGGCCGCTCCTGAACTGGGCCAGGCCGCCGCCCGGCCCGACAGTGACTGGGTCGATCGGGAGACCGGCGCGCAGCCTGGCGGCGGCCGTCGCCAGACGTGCGGCCAGCGCCTCTTCGAAGCGGAAGGATGGATGGACGCGGGTCAGGCCGGCGCGCAGTTCGCGCGCGGCGAACTGGACCGCGGGGTCCATCTCCACGTCGACCGGTATCGCGGACGCGCGGCGCTCGTCCGCGGACAGCAATCCGTCGAGGTAACGCTCGGTCCGCCGAGCGTCACGCGTCCGGCCGCCGAGCATCAGCTCAGGCCGCCGCGGAGGTCGTCCGCGACAGAGCGCAGGGCTCGATGCAGCAGGACCCGCACGGCGCCCTCGGAGCGGCCCAGGACGGCCGCGATCTCGGCCGTCGACATCTCGTCCACGAAGCGCAGGATCACGGCCCGGCGCCGATCCTCGGGCAGCCGGCCGACGGCCTGCCAAGCGGCGCTGACGGCCTCCCGGGCCGCCGCCGTCTCCACTACGTCGCCGGGCGCCGAGACGCCGACCGCGTCGTCCAGCGACGAGACGGGGCGACGGCGGTCGCGACGCCGCTCGTTGGAGATGACGTTGCGCGCGATTCGGAACAGCCAGACACGGAATGTGGAGATGTCGGCCGAACCCGCGGCCGTCACGGCGCGCGACGCGATGAACGCGTCGACCCGCTCCTCGAAGCGGGGCAAGCCGGCCAGCGCCTGCATGAAGACCCGTTCGGTGGCGTCCTCCGCGGCGTGGTGGTCTCTGAGCTCGTAGAACGCGTAGCTGTACACCTGGGCCAGGTACTTCCTATACAGGGCATCGAACCGGCTGGGGTCGCGCCGGGCCGCTTCGACCAGACCGCGATCGCGATCGAGTCGGGCGGGACGGGCGCCCTCCTCCGGTGTGCTAAACACCGGCCTGCTCAATGTGTTACACCCCGGCCGCTCGGACCGCCCTCCGGCGCCAGCCGGACGTGCGCGACCTCGCCGACGAGCAGCTCTCGCTCGGCGCCGCTCGAATCCTCGACCAGCAACGCGCCGGAGGCCCCATCGACCCCGACGGCATCGACCACCTGGCTCGTCCCGTCGGGCATTTCCACCCGCACCGTTCGTCCGGTCGCGATCTGGCGGGCGTGCCAGCCGGCGACGTCGAAGTGCCCGTCGCGGAGGGCCAGGACGCGTGGCTCGAGGCGCAGCAGGAAGGCGTCGAGGAGCTCATCGCGATCGATCGGCCGGCCGCCGGAGGCCTCTCGCAGGCTGGTCATGCCTGGCGCGAGGTCGGCCGGAAAGGTGTCGCGGGGCCAGTCCGCGTTCACGCCGATGCCGATCACGGCGCGGACGGCCGGCGTGCCGGCGCCCTCGGTCTCGCCCAGCACGCCGGCCACCTTGCGCAGCCCGGCCGGGGCATCGGCCGCCTTCACGACGATGTCGTTCGGCCACTTGAGCTCGAGCTTGCCCATCGCCAGGCCGGCGACTTCCTCGGCGGCATCCGCCATCGCCAGAGCGACGGTCGCGCCGAGCCGCCACAAGCGGTCGGGCTCGACGTACGCCGGCAGGAAACCGAGCGACAGCAGCAGCGCGGCTCCGCTCGGCGCGTCCCAGGATCGACCCGACCTGCCGCGGCCGGCGGTCTGCACGTCGGCTACCGCCAGACACACCTCAGGGGTTCCCTCGGTCAACCACGTTCGAACGATGTCGTTGGTCGAGGCGACCGACTGGAACCGCTGCTGCCGCGAGAGGAACGTGGCTCGCGACGACACGGGCCGCGTGGAGTCGCGCGTCGTCACGCGCCCGACTTCGAAGCCCCGCCGGACCCGGCCTCCGCCGCGAGCTCGCCCTGCAGCAGCGGCTCCGGCTCCTCGAGCGCGAAGGCCTTGTGCAGGGCCCGCACCGCGGTCTCGACCTGATCCTCGGCGATCATGCAGGTGATCCGGATCTCCGAGGTCGAGATGATCTCGATGTTCACGCCGGCATCAGCCAGCGCCGCGAACATCCTCGATGCATAGCCCGGAGCGTTCTGGATCCCCGCACCGACGATCGAGACCTTGGCCATGGCCGAGTCGGTCGTCATCTCGCGGAAGCCGAGCTCGCGGACGATCGGCTCGAGAATTCTCTTGGTCTTGGCGAGATCGCCGCGGGTGATGGTGAAGCTCAGGTCCGTCGTGCCGTGGTGGCCGACGTTCTGGACGATGGTGTCGACGTTGACGCCGGCCTCCGCCAGAGGGGCGAATACCGCATGTGCTACGCCGGGCCGGTCCGGGACCTCGACCAGTGTCACCTTGGCCACGTTGCGGTCGTGGGCCAGCCCGCGAACCTTGTTGCGCTGCTCCACGAACGGATCCTCCTTGATGAGCGTGCCGGGGACGTCCTCGAACGAGCTCAGCACCTCGATGACGACGTTGTTGACCCAGCCGAGCTCGACGGCTCGAACCTGCATCACCTGAGCGCCCTGGTGGGCCAGCTCCATCATCTCCTCGTACGAGATGACGGGCAGATGTCGAGCCTCCGGGACGAGCCTAGGATCCGCGGTGTAGATGCCGCGGACGTCTGTGAAGATCTGGCAGCGATCGGCCTCGAGGGCGGCCGCCAGAGCCACCCCCGTCGTGTCCGAGCCGCCGCGGCCCAGGGTGGTTATCTCCGAGAGATGCGGGTCGTGCTGGCTCTGACCCTGGAAGCCGGCCACGATCACGACCCGGCCTGCATCCACCTCGGCGTGGATGCGCTTCGGGTCGATGCCGGCGATGCGCGCCTTGCCGTAGTTGCCGTCGGTGGTGATGCCGGCCTGCGCGCCGGAGAGCGCGATCGCCGGGACGCCCAGGGCGTGCAGCGCCATCGAGACCAGAGTCGCGCTCTGGTGCTCGCCGGTGGCCAGGAGCATGTCCAGCTCGCGCGGATCCGGATCGTCCGTGATGGCGCCGGCCAGGGCGAGCAGCTCGTCGGTCGTGTCGCCCATCGCCGAAACGACGACGACGAGGTCGCAGCCGGTGGCCCGCTCCCGCGCGATGCGGGCGGCGACGCGCCGGATCCGGTCGGCGTTGGCCACCGAGGAGCCGCCGAACTTCTGGACGACGAGCGGTTTGGACATGGCGGGCATTCTAGCAGGGGAAACGGGCCCTTCTCGACACCGCGAGGCGCAACCGGGACCTTCGCCGGCCGTGCTCGGGGGCGCTTGTCGGAAGAATTGCGGCGTGACCGCAAAGGAGCCCCCCAATGTGCTTCGATCTGGACAGCTCGCCGCCCATCCGACCCCTGGCCGGCGCCGCCGTCGAGCATGACTCGCTGACACTTCACGCCGCCGACGGCAACGAGTTCTCGGCCTTCCACGCCAGGCCCGCCGCAGGAACCGGCAAGGCCATCGTCATCCTGCCCGACGTCCGCGGGCTCCACCATTACTACGAGGAGCTGGCGGTCCGATTCGCCGAGATTGGCGTCGAAGCCCTCTCGATCGACTACTTCGGACGGACCGCCGGAACCGGCAGCCGCGGCGACGACTTCGACTACGGCCCGCATGTGGCCCAGACGACGTGGGCGGGGATCTCGGCCGACATCTCCAGCGCCGCGGCCTTTCTCCGAAAGAGCTCCGGCGGCGCCTCGCTCTTCACGATCGGCTTCTGCATGGGCGGCCGGCTGGCGTTCCTCTCGTCGACGCTGGGCCTGGGCCTCGCCGGGGCTACGGGCTTCTATGGGTTCCCGGGTGGGCCGGCCCGCAACGACACCCCGGCTCCCATCGATGTCGTCGGGAAGATCGAGTGTCCCATCCTGGGCATCTTCGGCGGCGCCGACCAGGCCATCCCGATAGCCACGATCCGACAGTTCCGGGATGCGCTGGCATCGGCGGGGATCGAAAACGAGGTCGTCGTCGAGCCGGACGCTCCGCACAGCTTCTTCGACCGCAAGCAGGCGGAGTTTCAGAAGCAATCGGACGACGCCTGGAGCCGGGTCGTGGGCTTCGTCGAGGCCCACGGGGCAAGCGTGGGCTGACCGCCGACAGGGGCCCGGGTCCGTCCACCGCCGACGGCCGGCCGCCGAGGTGCATCCGCCGGCCCCTGACGCGTCCGCCGGTCGAGGGAGCACGGTTCCTGCTCATCGACGCCCGGGGCGGCGTTACGCGGCGTTACACGGCGATCGGCCCGCCATTCCTGCTCATCGACGCCCGGGTGGCGTTACGCGGCGATCAGCCTGCCGTTCCTGCTCATCGACGCCCGGGGCAGCGTTACGCGGCGATCGGCCCCGAAGTCGGGGCCGGCGACGGCCAGATCGCCCGGCCGTGAGCACGATCCCCTCGCCGAGCATCGCCCAAGCTGGCCGGCGCAGCCGCCTTCACCGCTAATTCCTCGTTGCGTGCTTCCCGGGGCGGTATTAGGCAAATCCGCGCGGCGCAGCAGCCCGCCGACGGCCCGGCGCGGCAGCCCGCCGACGGCCCGGCGCAGCACCTCGCCGACGGCCCGGCGCGGAGGCCTCGCCGAAGGCCCGCCAGCGAACCGCCCGGCGCAGCACCTCGCCGGCGGCCCGGCGCAGCAGATCTCCGCGGTGGCCCCGCCGAAGGCCCGCCAGCGAAACCGCCCGCTCCGGGCGCCGTACCCGCCCAAACCCCGCCCAACCGCCGACCACCGACCGCCGATGCCCACCGCCCAAACCCCGCCCCAACCGCCGACCGCGACAGGGCGGATGACGCGGCCGCCCCGCCTGTGCGACCATCTGCGGGCGCGGCGCCGTCCACGGTGGGGCTCGCGCCGGCAACGGAGGACTCGATGTTCAGGCGACGGGATCGGCGCGAGGAAGCAAGTGCCTCGGAGGGCGAGCTTTCGGCCGAGGTCGAAGCGGGATCGGACGAGCCCGAAGAGCTCGACAAGGACGAGTTCGAGGACGACGATCTCGAAGACGACGATCTCGAGGATCGACCCGAGGACGTGACCGCGGACCTCGAGTCGCAGGCCGCCGACTACCTTGCCGGCAACGACGTCTGGATGTACGGCCCCAATGCCGAGGCCGTCCTCGAGATACTCGACCGGCTGGAGGAGCTCGTGCCGGCCGAGGCCCGGCCCCTCGCCGACGCGTGGCAGGCCATCCCCAAGTCGGACCGGGATCACGCTCGGAAGGAGGCGCGCAGGCTGGCCGAGGTCGACGAGGAGATCGGCCGCCACCTCCAGCTCGTCCGCGAAGCCGTCGGGTCCTGGATGGCCGTGACGGGCCCGTATCCGGAGTTCGTCAGCGCGGAACCGGACTGGGGCCGGCTGTGTGCGCAGAGCGGCGAGGCGGCGCTCGATGCCGCGACGGCCGTGATCCTGGAGGGCAAGCTCGAGGAGATGCAATACGAGGCGCTGCTCGAGCCCTGGACGCAGACGATGGCCGAGCTCGACGCCGCGGCGGAGGTCGCACTCGTCGAGGGTGCGGGCGAGCTCGAACCTGAAGAGGAGCTCGAGCCCGACGAAGAGGGCGTGCCCGAGCCCGAGGGTGAGTTCGGACCCAATTCCGACGCCGTGACCGACTTCCTGAACCGCCTCTGGCTGCTCGCGCCCGAACAGGTTGGCAGGCTCGTGAGCGGCTGGGAGAACGCCTCGCGCGAGGAGCTCAAGACGGCTCACGAACGCCTGAGGTCGCTCGCCGAAGAGGACCCCGAGTGGCGAGACCAGGTGCGAGGCGCCCAGGAGAAGCTAGCGCCCTGGCTCAACTCGGGGCGGATCCAGGAGACGTCGGGATTCCTCGGCCAGTCCGGCCAGGGCGAGTCCCGCAAGATGGCGGGCCCGGCTCTGGCGGACGCGGTCGCGGCGCTCGTGCTCGGCGATCTGCTCGAGCGGCGCGACGCGGAGGCCCTGTACGGGCCGTGGTTCAATTTGATCGGTGCACCACCACTGCCGGAGTCGCATCCGGAGGAACCCGGCTCCGGCGCCGTCAAGAGCGCGGCCAATGGAGCAGCCAAGTCCAAGACGATCGCCGGGACTGGGGTAACCACGCCGTCGACCACAGCCAAGACGTCGGTCGCCACCGGCAAGAAATCGGGCAAATCGGGCAAGCAGGCGGCCGGCGCCAGGGCCCTAGGCACGGGGCCGATCGCCAGGCAACCGACCGGCTCGGCCAAGCCAAACGTTCCCAAGAAGAAGTAAATCTTTGCCCGGGCGCCGTCCGGGCCTCGGAGGGTCGATGTTCCGACGCGATAAGCAAAGTGAGAGCGGGGCCAACCGGCTGAAGATCGAGGCGACGCCGAACACGGTGAGCTGGGCACCGGCGGACGCCGACGAAGACGAGACGGAGTTCGAGCCCGCGAGGAACTCGAGCCGGACGAGGACGAGATCGAAGAAGAGACCGACGAGGACGACGATCCGGAGGCGGTTGCCCGTCGCGAGGCCGAGCTTCAGGCCGAGCTCCAGCGGCAGGCAGAGGAATTCGGGCTGACGAATGACGACCCGAAGGCCCTCTACGGTCCCAACGGCGACGAGGTGGCAGCCGTGCTCGACGCCCTCGACGAGATGGGGCCGCGCAAGGCGGAGCGTCTCGCCGACGCCTGGGAGGCCGTCGACGTGGCCGAGCGCGCGGTCGTGGAACGGATCCTGGGACGTCGCCATCGGGGCGGCTCGCATCAGTACGAGCTATCGGCGGCCGAGGATGCGGTCGCGGATTGGCTCGCCGCCAGGCTCTCGGATGACGCCGCGATGGAGGATCTCTGGCGGGAGGTCGCTCAGGCGGCCACCGATGCCGCCACCGCGATCATCCTCGATGAGGAACTCGACGACGCCGACTACGACACCCTGTATGGCCCCTGGGCCGAGGTGATCGACACCGACGACGGCGCCGCGGACGAGGAAACGGACTCCGAGGCCGCCGCCACGAAGGGCCAGGTGGGGACGGCCGACTCAGACGAGGAGGTCGGCGAGTTCGGACCGAACACACCGCTCGTTGTCGAATTCCTCGAGAAGCTGGCCAACCTCGACGCGACCGAGATCCCGGAGGTCATCGCCGTCTGGCGCGAGCAGCCGAAGGAAGAGCTGAATACCGCCCACCGCAACCTGCAGGCCCTGGCCGACGAGGACGACAAGTGGCGCGAACAGCTGCGGTTGGCCCAGGAGGAGATCTTCGCCTGGATGGACTACCAGCCGACCAAGTACCACGACCACTCCCTCGCGACCCGAGATAAGGCCCGCTCCCGCGAGGTTGCCGGTCCGGCGGTAGCCGACGCTGTCGCCGCCCTCGTCATGGCCGACATCCTCGAGCGCGAGGACGCCGAGACGCTGTATGCGCCCTGGGCGGACGTGGTCGGTGAACCGGCGCTGCCCGCTTTCGAAGAAGACGACGAGGACGGGGACGACGACACGGATCAGGACGCCGGCGAGACCGAGGACTGACTCCGGTTACAGCTCGAAGACGCGGGCCGGGAGATTGCGCGTCAAGGCGATGCGGATCGCGCCGTGCAGGCCCGCGGCCTCGGCCGCGGCCATCATCGCCAGACCGATCGCGTCCGCCTCGCCGGGAGAGTCGCTGAAGGCAACGACCGTCGACCCGGCCCCGGACAGGCATGCGCCCAGCGCCCCGGCCTCGCGCGCGGCGGCGACGAGCCCCGGCAACTCCGGATAGAGCTTCGCCCGGTAGGGCTCGTGGAGCGTGTCTCGCGTCAGGCGGTCGAGCACTTCCAGGCGGCCCTGGGAGAGACCCGCCACACCCAGCGCCACCCGGCCCAGGTTCGTGGCCGCGTCCCTGAGTGGAACGCTCGCCGGCAGGCAGGCCCGCATGGCGGCCGTCGAGAGTCGCCGGTCGGGGATGAAGAGCACGCAGCGCAGCGCCGCCGGCGCATCGAACCGCAGCGCGGACGGCGGCGACGCAGAACCGTCGACCACCACGAAGCCGCCGAGCAAAGCCGCCGCGGCGTTGTCGGCATGGCTCTCGAGTTGAGCGGCCATGGCCAGCACGTCCGCCTGGGTCAGGACCCGGTCCAGCAGGGCGTTGGCCGCGAGGAGCCCGCCCACGGTTGCCGTGGCCGACGAACCGAGCCCGCGCGAGAGTGGCACCTCGTTCCGCATCCTGATCGACCAGCCCAGGCCCTCAGGCAGCGAGTCGCCGGAACGGCGCAGCCCGGTCTCGAGAGCGACGACGAATCGATTGCGCCTGTGCGCGGGCAGGTCGCCGGCCCCGTCGCCTTCGACCTTGAGCTCGATCCGACCGCCCGAGTGCGGCAGCGGCTCGATCTCCGTCCGGTTGACGATCTCGAGGGCCAGCCCGAGGCAGTCGTAACCGGCCCCGAGGTTGGCCGTCGTCGCGGGCACCTCGACGAGGAGGCGCCGTCCGGCGAGTCGGTCGATCCAGCCCATCGTCACTCCCCTGCCCGTCCCGTCGCGCCTACCAGCCCAGGGCGTGCATCACGCCGGCCGTGGTCGGAGCGGCCTCGACGATCGCGCCGGCGCCGCCGGCCGTCCGCTCGGCCGTCTCCGGATCCTTGAGCCCATGGCCCGTCAGGACGCACACGATCGTGGCGTCGCGATCGATGCGCCCCGCCCCGGCGAGCTTGCAAACGCCCGCCAGGCTCGCCGCGGAGGCCGGCTCGCAGAAGATCCCCTGGCTCGTGGCCAGGTCCCGATACGCGGCCACGATCTCATCGTCCGTGACCGTCTCGATGAGCCCGCCGGACTCGTCGCGCGCCGCCAGGGCCTGCCGCCACGAAGCCGGATTGCCGATTCTGATGGCAGTGGCGATGGTCTCGGGCTTCTCGACGGGGTGGCCCAGAACGATCGGCGCGGCGCCGGCCGCCTGGAACCCGAACATCCGCGGCAGGGCGGCGATCCGCCCCGCGGTCTTGTAACGGTTGAACCCGGCCCAGTAGGCGGTGATGTTGCCGGCGTTGCCGACCGGGATGGCCAGGATGTCCGGCGGCAGACCCAGGTCGTCGCAGACTTCGAAGGCCGCCGTGGTCTGGCCGTCGATGCGGTACGGGTTGACCGAGTTGACGAGCGTGACCGGGTGGTCCCGCTGCTCGGCCATCTCGCGAACGACACGGAGCGCCTCGTCGAAGTTGCCGTCCACGGCCACGATCTTCGCGCCCGCGGCGAGGGCCTGGATGAGCTTGCCCAGCGCGATCTTGCCCTTCGGCAGGACGACGATGACTTCGAGCCCGGCGGCGGCGCCGTAGGCCGCGGCCGAGGCGGAAGTGTTGCCGGTCGAGGCGCAGATGACCGCCTCGGCACCTTCCTCGAGGGCCTTGGAGATGGCCATGACCATGCCCCGGTCCTTGAACGAGCCGGTCGGGTTCATGCCCTCGTACTTCACGTACAAGTTCGGCAGCCCGATCCGCTTCGCGATGTGGTCTATGCGAACCAGCGGCGTGAAGCCCTCGCCGAGGCTGACGATCGGCGTCGCGGCGGTGATGGGCAGGAACTCGCGGTAGCGTTCGACCAGGCGCGGCCGTGCCGTCGTGGGAGCTGGCCCGGTGCCGGCGGGGCTGTTGACGGGCGTTGCGGACACTTCGGCAGCCTCCGGCTACGAGGTGAGGATCGGATAGATGGGCACATCGCGGTCGGCCGCGATCAGCGGTTCGATCGCTTCGCGGACCTCGTCGAGCGGGACGGGCCTCGTCTGGACCGCGGCCCAGGTCCGGCTGCGATGGCGCGGCACGCTGCTCGGCGGCGGTGCGGCGATCTCTTCGGCGAGTCGCCCGGGGACCTCGTCCGGCAGCACGCCCGGCAGGCAGACGAACCAGGGCCGCCGGACGGTGGCGCGATCGTCGGCGAGGGTGACGAGCCCTGGCGCGGCCGGCGGCAGGTCCGCCCATGTGCTCAGCCCGCTCCGGACGACTTCCAGCAGGTCGGCCAGGACGGCGCTGCTGGTTGCGGGGCCACCTGCCCCGGGACCTTCCATCGAGACCCGGCCGACGGGATCGGCGTCGACTTCGAGGCGGTTGAGGACGCCGTCCGTGCGCCCGAGCGGGGTGCCGAGGGGCACGGCCGAGGCCATGACCGAGCCCGCCAGCCCGAAGGCGGGCTCCGCCGTCCCCGGAGCGCTGACGGTGGCCAGGAGTCGAATGGCGAGACCCAGGGCCACAGCTCCCGATATGTCGGCTGACGAGACGCCCGTGATGCCGGGCCTCCCGTCGCCGCGCAGCGACGGCGGACTGGCGATGATCGAGCCGATCTCGGGCCAGGCCCCAAACGCCAGCCGGGTCAAGACCGCAAGCTTGTTGGCGGCGTCGTGACCCTCGACGTCGGCGCTCGGATCTCGCTCGGCATAGCCCTGGGCCTGAGCTGCGGCCAGGACTTCGTCGTAGTTCCGGCGGGCCTGCATCATCTCGGTGAGGATGAAGTTCGTGCTGCCGTTGACGATGCCACGCACGCGCCGGACATGGTTGGCGGCCAGGGCGCGGGCGATCGTGTCGAGGACCGGCGTTCCGCCGCAGACTGCCGCCTCGTACCTCAGCGCCGCGCCACTCGCGCGCGAGACCGCCTCGAGCTCGAGGCCGTAGTGGGCCAGCACGTGCTTGTTGGCGGTCACGACCGGCTTGCCGGCTCGGAGCGCCTCGACGATCAGCGATCGGGCCGGCTCGTCGCCGCCGAGCAGCTCCACGACGATGTCCACGTCTTCGCGACGGACGACGGTTGCCGCGTCGGGCACGACGAGCTCGGGCGGCATGCCGCGATCGGTCGCGCCGCGGACGTTCATGTCGGCGATGGCGACAAGCTCGAGCATGCGACCGCGGGCCGGGCCTATGAGGCGGTCGGGGCTGCGCAGGAAGCCACGTGCTACCTCTGCCCCGACCGTCCCCGCGCCGAGGATCGCGACCCGAAGCGGTCGGACCTCGGCGTCCGCGCCGAGGATCGCGACCCGAAGCGGTCGGACCTCGGCGTCCGCGCCGAGGATCGCGACCCGACGCGGTCGGACCTCGGCGTTCGCGCCGAGGTCCGCGACGCGGACTGGTCGTGGCTCGGTAGGCATGCGCTCGCGTGGCTGGGGCCAGCGGAGCCGAGATGGCGCCGCAGCCGACGGTGACGGACGTTGTTGCGTCGTCCGCGAATGGTACCCGAGCCGCATGGCGTCGTCCGTGCCTGCGGACTGCTCGCAGTCCGGTAAACTCGACGCCATGACCGACGCCGTCGCCACCACGCGGACCATCGCCTCGAGCCTGCCTGCCAGGCCGCGCATCTTCAGCGGCATCCAGCCGACCGGCCGGCCGCACCTCGGCAACGACCTCGGCGCGATCCGCAACTACGTGACCCTGCAGAACCAGTACGAGTCGATCTACTGCGTCGTGGACTATCACGCCTTGATTCGCATCCACGATCCGGAGACGCTGCGCCGCCAGACCCTCGAGATGACCGCCGCGCTCATCGCGCTGGGACTCGATCCGGACCGTTGCACTCTCTTCGTCCAGTCGGACCGGCCCGAGGTCACGGAGCTGTGCTGGCTCCTGAACACCGTGACCCCGGTCGGCTGGCTGCAGCGGACGCCGACCTACAAGGAGAAGCGGCAGAACCAGCCCGATGACGTCAACCACGGCCTGCTCACTTACCCGGTTCTGCAGGCTGCCGACATCGTCCTCTACAAGGCTTCCCTCGTTCCGATCGGCAAGGACCAGGCGCCGCACCTGGAGCTCAGCCGCGAGATCGTCCGCGCCTTCAATGCCCGATACGGCGAGACGTTCCCGGAGCCACAGCCGGTCTACACGCAGGCGCCGGTGGTCCTCGGCACGGACGGCGTCAGGAAGATGAGCAAGTCGCTCGGCAACACCATCGAGATCCTGGCCGAGCCCGACGTGATCCGCAAGCAGATCATGTCGATGGTGACCGACACCCAGCGGATACTGCGGTCCGACGCGGGCCGGCCCGAGGTCTGCAACGTCTGCCAGCTGCACCGGCATTTCGGCGAGGACTACGAGACGGTCTGGGAGGGCGAGCGAACCGCCCGAACCGGCTGCGTCGACACCAAGAAGCTGCTGGCCGAGCGGATCATCGCCCACTACGCTCCGGCCAGGGAGACCTACAAGGAGCTGATGGCGGATCCCGCCCGTCTCCGTCGGATCCTCGATGAGGGCGCGGAGCGGATCCGCCCGATTGCCGAGGCCACGATGACCGAAGTGCGCGAGCGGATGGGGCTGCACTAGCCAGCCGGCGTACCATCAATTCGACCTGCCGCGCCGAGGAGCGAGGATGAGCGAGCAACCCGTCACCGCGCTCAATCAGCTGACTCCGCGAGAGCATCGCTGGCTGACCGCGCTGCTGATCCTCGGCACGCTCGCCGTCAGCTTCATCGTCGTCGACTACGTGGGCAAATGGCTCATGTACTTCAACGACGTGATCATGGTCTTCTTCCTGGCCTGGTTGCTCGCGTTCATCCTGAGCCCGATCGCCAACGGTCTCGTTCGTCTGGTGCCGCGCCTGCCCAGAGCGCTGGCGGTGATCCTGGTCTACAGCCTGCTGATCGTCGTCCTGGTCGCCGCCATCCTGCTCGTCGCCCAGCAGCTCTACTCGTCGATCACCAATCTCGTGAACAGCTGGGGCACCTCGGTCGATCCGCGTCTGCACGAGATCTTGCAGCCATGGCAGGAGCGTCTGAATTCGATCGGCGGCAGCCAGATCAACCTCGAGGCTCAGGTCAGGCAGCTCCTGGACAACCTGAAGAACGGGGCCAACGAACTGGTCCAGCCGCAGGGACCGATCGCCCAGGTTGCCATAGCCAGCGTCGGGATCTTCGGCAACCTGCTGTTCGTCTTCTTCCTGTCGCTGTACATGGCGGTCGACCGCGACCACATCGTCAGCTTCCTCTTCCGCATCGTGCCGCCGGCCTACAACGACGAGGCCCGCCTTCTGGAGCACAGCGTCTCCCGCTCGTTTGGCGGCTTCCTGCGTGGCCAGGCGTTGATGGGCCTCATGTACGGGGCGGTTTCGATGGTCGCCAGTCTGGTGGTGGGGCTGCCTTACGTGCCGGTCACGGCCACGTCGTCGGGCATCCTCCAGGCCATCCCGTTCTTCGGCCCGTTCGTCTCCTGGACTCCACCGGTGCTCGCGGCCATCTTCTTCAAACCCGACGCGGTCCTGCCCGTGCTCGTGATCATGGTCGTCGGTTGGTTCGTGCTCATGAACATCATCCAGCCGCGGCTCATGGCCGAGGCCGTGGGTCTTCACCCGGTAGTCGTGCTCGGGTCGGTTCTGGTCGGTTCCAAGATCGCCGGCATCCCGGGCGCGATCTTCGGCATCCCCGTCGCCGCCGTCTTCGCCTCGTTCTTCTTCTACTACCTGGCCCGCAACAGGGAGGCGGGATCGGTCGCTCTCAGGGCCGCACGGCGCGTCGAGGAACGCGAGGGACGCCCGGTGCGAATGCCTCGCCTGCCCCAGGCCGGAGAGGACGAGGAGGTCGAGTCGGTCGCACCGACCCAGGGCCAGCCGAACCTGGTGCGGCGGCAGCGCACGTCACAGCCGTTGCGCGGCGCCATGGCGATTCCCTCGGTCGCCGTCCCGGTCGCTGAACCGGACGCGACGCGCACGGGCGAGAAACCCGATGCCGCGCCGGAGCCAGGCCCACTGCCAAGCCACTAGACGGGGCGCGGACAGAATCGAGAAGCCGCGCTCACCGCCGAGGTTCGCGCGGCTTCCGTCTGTCTATGGCAGCGAGCCATCGGCGCTCAGGACTTGGGCACCTTGATCAGGGCCGCTGCGATGCTCACGAAGGAGGCCTGGGTGACCCCCGAGCCCGTCGCCGCGTAATGGAACGCGCCGGACGTGGCGTACACGGCGTAGCACCCCGAGCCGAGCGAGTCGAGCTTGCCGGCGAGGTCGCCGAACTTGGCGTTACCCACGCTCGTCGCGGTCGTCGAGCAGCCCGCCAGGGCTGACCGGCGTGAACGTGCCTTCCTGGATTTCGATCACGGCGCCGCCGCCGGTCCCGTACGTGGCGGTCACCGTTCCGGAGGCGCCATAGGTGCTGTTGGCCGAGGTGAAGATCCAGGGGCTGGACACGACGCCGCAATAGACCGTGAACGGCTCGTTGTTCGCCGTCCCCACCCAGAAGGTCTGATTCGATGCCTTGCCCGAGCAGCCGCCCGCCGGCCCGCTTGCGCCCGGTGCGGGGGTCGTGGAAGCGGCTGGTTTTGGTGTGGCCGCAGCGGTCGGTGAGGCGGATGCCGGGGACGGCGTCGGCACCGGCGTCGGCGGCGCCGGACTGGGCGTGACGTAGATGATGATGGGCGTCGGCGGAACCGGAGTCGCGGTCTGGTAGACGTAGATCGGAGTGGGGCTGGCCGACGAGCAAGCCGCTGCCGCGATCGCCAACGCCGTCACGGCGGACATGATCGCGGGAGCGCGCATATGCGCTGACTTCATGACGACTCCTCGGTCTTCAGGTGGTCCCTCAGTTAGCGCCTCAAGGCGCCGAGCGCAGGAGCAGGCGCTCGCCCCCGAAGCCTAACGCGATGTCGAGCCGGCGTCAGGCAGGGACGGCCGACTGCGGAGTGAAGATGGAGACCTGTGCCGACTCAGGGAGCATGACGCCGAGGATCTTCTGCAGGGCAAGAACGTGGACGCATGAGCCCCAACTCTCGAAGAAATGGCAGGTGCACTGCCAGGCTTCGCCATCGAGTCGAACCGTATGGGTGTCGTTGTCGCCTTTGAACGTCACCGCGAGCTCCTGGATCGAGATCCGATCCAACTCGCGGGCATAGCGGTTCGCCTTCTCGACCTTCCCGATGAGTGAGCTGTGCATCGCCAATGACCCTCCGTCGCCCTGCCTGCCCCGGAAGAGTTGCCGCCCGCCACGGGGTCGTGGTATGGGTGGCCCACCCCTCACTGTACAGCTGCGAACCAAGATAAGCCGGGTCGTTTCGATGGCACGCAGGATGTGATTCGAGACTGCTTTCCGACATCTCCCCGGCGCCCGCCGGCAGCCTTTCGGAAACGGTCCTCAGGCCCCGACCATGGCCTTGCCGGCGGCCAGATTCGCGTCCACGGCCGCGGCTGAGGCCGCCTCTGTATAGACCCTGACGAGAGGCTCGGTGCCACTGAAACGGACAAGGAGCCACGAGCCATCGTCGGCGAAGAACTTGAACCCGTCGTTGGTCGGGAGGGTCTGAGTCCGAACGACCGGCCGGCCGGCAAGCTGACTCGGAGCCTGCTGCGGCAGCTCGATGAGGAGCCTGTCCTTGAGCGCCGGATAGACCGCCCGATCGAAATGGAGATCCAGGCGGCGGTAGCTCGACGGCCCGGCGATCTCGTGCAGATGAGCGATCGCCCGCGACGCCGGCCAACGTCCGGCCTCCTTCTCCCGAAGGAATAGGTCGAGGACCATCAGGTCGGCGAAGATCCCGTCGCGCTCCGGCAGGTGCATCCCAAAGCCAAAGCCGCCCGACTCCTCGCCGCCCATCATCGCCCCGGTCGCGATCATCTCGGGCCCGACGTACTTGAAGCCGACCGGGACTTCGTGCACGGCCACGCCGTAGCGTTCGCCCAGCCGCTCGGCCATCGAAGTCTCGTTGACCGTCTTGACGACCGGCTCCCTCAGGCCCCGATGCTCGATCAAGTAGTACATGAGCAGCGCGTACATCTGCAGCGTGGTGATGAAGGTCCCACGCTCGTCCGCCGCTCCGGCCCGGTCGGCGTCGCCGTCGAGCAGCAGGCCGAGGTCGAATCGGCCTGCGGCTATGGTGCGCAGCGCCTCGTCGACGTTGGGCGGGATGGGCTCGGGGTTTATCCCGCCGAAGAACGGGTTCCGCTCCGAGTGGAGCTCGGTCAGGCGCACCCGGCCGCCCGCGAGCAGTCGCGGAATCCAGGTCGCACCCGAGCCGTACAGCGGTTCGACCAGCAGGTCCATGTCCGCGGCGCGGAGGCGATCGAGGTCGATGTTGCGGCCGATGAACTCCCTGTAGGCATCGAACGAGTCGTAGCGATCGACGAGGCCCGCGGCCTCGGCATCCGCGAAGGGCCTTATCTCGATGGCCTTGCCGGCTCCCGCGGCGATCCTCGCCTCTATGTCGGTCAGCATCTCGGGCCCGGCCGCCGCCCCGGTCGGCGACTTGATCTTGAAGCCGTTGTCGGTCCAGGGGTTGTGACTGGCGGTGATGACGATGCCGGCAGCGGCACCGCGCTGAACCACTTCGAACGAGGACATCTGGGTCGGCACCGCACCGGCGGCGAACGCGACCGGGATGTCGCGGGCGAGGAGGACTTCCGCGGCGGCAACCGCGAAGTGCTCGCTGGCGAAACGCCGGTCGTAGGCGAAGACGACGCCGCGGGACTGCTCGCCCCGATCCACGACCCACTCCGCGACGGCCTGGGCGCAGCGGCGGACGTTGACGAAGTTGTACTCGTCGGCGATCTTGGCCCGCCAGCCGTCGGTTCCGAAGACTATCCGCGTCGGTTCGTAGGCCTCCCTGCCGCCGACAGTCAGGGTTTTGGTCTTGCCGGCTGGGGCGTTCGATCCCGGCTGGGTGCCGCTCAAGGTTTCTCCTCCTCCTTCGCCGCGGACGCTCGAAGCGACATCTCCTCAGCGATCTGGCGAACTTCCTGCGACCGGTCGGCCGAGCAGACGAGCAGGGCTTCCGGTGTGTCGACGACGACGACGTCTTTAAGTCCGATGGTCACGACCAGCCGATCGCCGCCGATGACGAGGCTGTCGATCGAGCCGAGGTCGCGGCGGTTGCCCACGCCGACTGTAACGCCGGCCGCGGAATCGCCCGCCGCAGCCTGCCACGCATCGCGCATTGCGGCCCAGCTCCCCAGATCGCTCCAGCCGACGCTCATCGGGACCACGGCAACGTCTCCGGCAAGGGACGCGGGCTCCATGACCGCGTAGTCGATCGACGTTGCCCGCAACGACGGATAGGCGGCGGCCAGGTCGGCGGTCGTGCCGCTCCGGCAGATGGCTCGCAGGGGCCCGACGATCTCCGGCGCATACCTCTCCAGCCGGGCCCGGATCGTCGCTCGCGTCCAGGCGAAGATGCCGGCGTTCCAGCTCGCCATGCCGGTCTCGAGGAGCTCGATCGCCCGTGCCGCGGAAGGCTTCTCCACGAACCGATCGACGCGGAACGTGGCCCGGCCGGCCACCGTCCGAGCCGGCGGCGTGGCCAGGACGTAGCCAAAGCCCGTCTCCGGCCTGTCCGGCGTCACGCCGAGCGTAACGAGCGAGCCGCCCATTGCCACTTCCGCAGCCACGGCGAGCGCGTCACGGAAACCGGCCTCGTCGGCGACGTGGGCGTCGGCCGGCAGGACGAGCATCACCTCGTCGTCCGGCCGATCGATCGCCTCGGCCGCCAGGGCCACGGCGGCCGCGGTGTTGCGGCCCATCGGCTCGCCGATCAGGTTCGCGGCCGGTATCGCCGGCAGCTGTTCCGCGACCAGCGCCAGGTGGCGGCGCTCGGCGACGACGAACACGTCGGCCGCGGAGATCAGCGGCTCCAACCGCGCGACCGTCCGCTGGATCAGCGTCTCTTCGCCGAGCAACCTCAGGAACGGCTTGGGCCGCTCGGGCCGGCTGAGCGGCCAGAGCCGCGTTCCGCCCCCGCCGGCAAGAACGACGGCGTACACGAAGTCCTAGCGCCCGACCGCTTCCGCGAGGGTGACTCCGCAGGCGTCGGCCAGGGCGGCGGCCTTGTTCGTGCGCTCCCACGGGAAGTCGTGGTCGGTTCGGCCGAAGTGGCCGTAAGTGGCGGTCGGCTGGTAGATGGCGCGGCGCAGGTCGAGGGCTTCGATGATCCGCGACGGACGCAGGTCGAAGTTCTTCTCGATCGCCGCCAGGATCTTCTCGTCGGGCACGCGCTGGGTGCCATAGGTCTCGATCGAGACCGACACCGGGTGGGCGACGCCGATCGTGTAGGCGAGCTCGATCTCGAAGCGATCGGCCAACCCGGCCGCGACGACGTTCTTGGCCACCCATCGTGCGGCGTAGCTGGCGGATCGGTCGACCTTCGTCGGATCCTTGCCCGAGAATGCGCCGCCGCCGTGGCGGGCCATGCCGCCGTAGGTGTCGACGATGATCTTGCGGCCCGTCAGCCCGGCGTCGCCCATCGGGCCGCCGATGACGAACCGGCCGGTGGCATTGACGTGCATCACCGGGTCCTGGACCCGGAGCGCGGCCGGGATGATCGGCATGATCACCGACTCGATGATGTCGGCGCGGAGCTTGTCGATGAGTGCGTCGGGGTCGTGCTGCGCGGCTACGACCACGTTCGTGACGCGCTTCGGCACGCCGCGGTCGTACTCGACCGTGACCTGAGTCTTGCCGTCGGGGCGCAGGTACGGCAGCTGGCCGCTCTTGCGGACCTCGGCCAGACGGCGCGCCAGACGATGAGCGAGGGCGATCGGCAGAGGCATGAGCTCGGGCGTCTCGCGGCAGGCGAAGCCGATCATCATGCCCTGGTCGCCGGCGCCGAGCTCGTGCTTCGACGCCGCGGACCTGCCGTCGCTGCGCGTCTCGAGCGCATCGTCGACGCCCATGGCGATGTCGGGCGACTGCTCCTTGACCGACACCAGCGTGCCGCAGGTCAGGTAGTCGAAGCCGTAGTCGGCATTCGTGTACCCGATGTCCCTGACGGTGTCTCGAACGACGCTCTGGAAGTCCACGTAAGTCGAGGTGCTGATCTCGCCGAGGACCAGGACGAGGCCGGTGGTCGTGGCGGTCTCACAGGCCACTCTGGCGTTGGGGTCTTCGGCCAGGATGGCGTCCAGAATCGCGTCGGATATCTGGTCGCACATCTTGTCCGGGTGGCCTTCGGTCACCGACTCGGACGTGAACAGGTACTGCGGGTCGTCGAGAATGCTGGTCATGCGTCTCCCGTGCGCGCCCTGCCGGCGCTCATAAATGGGTCCTCGAATCCACGTCGAAGGTTAGCACGGGCCAGGGCTCGAACGAGCCGGCCGAGATCGTCGGCGGAGGCGCCGGGCGAGCGCCGGCGATGAACGAACGGCCCGGGGTCGTCCGAGCGTCGCGCGATCAGGTCCCGTGCTGCCAGGAGGCCAGATACTCCGCCTGCTCGGGCGTGAGCGGATCGAGGACGATGCCGATGGCCGCCAGCTTGAGCCGGGCGACCTCGACGTCGATCGCCTCCGGTACGTCATATACGCCCCTGGCGAGCTCGGTGTGCTTGCCCCGCAGGTATTCCACACAGAGGGCCTGGTTGGCGAAGCTCATGTCCATGACCGCGGCCGGATGGCCTTCCGCGGCACTGAGGTTGACCAGCCGCCCCTCGGCCAGGACGTTCACCTTGCGATCGCCGAGGTCGTATTCGACGACGTTCTCACGGACCTGACGGATCCGGTCGCCGGCCAGCTCCCGCAGGGCGGGCAGGTCGATCTCGACGTCGAAGTGGCCGGAGTTGGCCATGATCGCGCCTTCCCGCATGACCTTGAAGTGCTCGGCTCGGATGACGTGGATGTCGCCCGTCGCGGTGATGAAGATCTCGCCCCATCTGGCTGCGTCGCCGATGGTCATGACGGTGTTGCCGTCCATGAGCGCCTCGAGGGCGCGGACCTGGTCGACTTCAACCACCGCCACCTGGGCGCCCATGCCCCGGAAGCGCGACGAGATGCCCTTGCCGCACCAGCCGTAGCCGGCGACGACGACATGCCGGCCGGCGATCAGCAGGTTCGTGGCGCGCATGACGCCGTCTACCGTCGACTGGCCGGTCCCGTAGCGGTTGTCGAAGAGGTGCTTCGTGAGAGCCTCGTTGACGGCCACGACCGGGTATCCCAGGGCTCCGTCGGCCGCCATGGCCTTGAGGCGGATGACGCCCGTGGTCGTCTCCTCGGTGCCCGCGAGGATTTCGGTCAGCTGGTCGCGGCGCTCCTGGTGGATGAGGGTCACGAGGTCGCAGCCGTCGTCCATGGTCATGTGGGGGCGTACGTCGGCGGCGGCGTTCAGATGGCCGTAGTAGGTGTCGCGATCGGCGCCGTGGCGGGCGAATGTCGAGATGCCGTACTCGACGACCAGCGCCGCGGCCGTGTCGTCCTGGGTCGAGAGCGGGTTGGAGGCGCACAGCACCACGTCCGCGCCGCCTGCCTTCAGGGTCCGGACCAGGTTCGCGGTCTCGGTGGTGACATGCAGGCAGGCGGCAATGCGCAGCCCGTCCAGAGGACGCTCGCGCTCGAAACGCTCGCGGATCAGTCGGAGGACCGGCATCTCGCGTTCCGCCCATTCGATGCGCCGCGTGCCTTCGGCCGCCAGGCTGAGATCGGCCACGTCGTGGCGCGGCAGGCTCGACTGCGTCGGCCCGAGTTCGGCGGTGGTCGGTCGGATGGCCATTTGGTTCAAGACTCCTTGCCAGATATGAGGCGGCGAAACGCTCCCGCCCAGCCCGTCCAGGGCGGCTCCAGGCGATGGATCAACCGCTCCTCGAATGTAACGTGGATCTGGTAGCCGAGGCGCCGGTAGGCGGCCAGGGCCGGTGGATTGTCGGCCCGAACGTTGAGCACGACCTGGTCGCAGAACCGCAGCAGCTCCGCAGTCACGGCACCCGTAACGGCTGTAGCGTACCCGCGGCCACGGTATTCGGTGTGGGTCATGACGTTTCCGACCACGGCCAGCCTGGCCGCCGGACTTATGACGTGGGTGCCGGCGGCAGACGCGAGCCGGCCGCCGACGCTGATCCCGTAGTAGAGCCCGTCGCTGATGGCGCTGGCCGGCAGCCAGGCCGCGAAACCGAGCTGGTAGAGGCGGTTGAGCTCACCTATCTCGACCGGCAGCAGCCTGCGGACGTCCGCCGGATACGGTCGGAAGTGCGCGGCGTCGACCCACATCCGAAGCATCGGCGGACCGGCGTCGACGCGGTAGCTGCCGGCGATCGCCGGCAGATGCTCCGGCCGGGCGGCGACGTACGCCGCACGCGGCTTGATGACGTTGGCGAGGATGGCGTCGATGCCGCTGTTCTCGCCCATGACGAAGACCGGCTGCGGCGAGTAGCCCGCGTACTGGAGCACCACGGCGATGGGCTTGCCGCCTGCCGACGCCACTCCCCAGCGGGTCCGCTGGAACTCCCGGTCATCGAGATCGCACAGGGCGTAGGCGGAGTAGAGACGGTCCGTCTCGAGGAACTCGCGCAGCATGACGCGGTCCGCTGTCTCCTCGACCACGATCGTCGCGCGATCGCGACGGGTCAACGCGCTCGAAGTCACGGCCGCCGACCGATGAGCGAGAACGCCCGACCACCACGGCTCCCGGCCCTCGGGAGTAGCAATTCTGTGGCGCGGCACGAGACGTTCACGAATCCATCCCGTGGTCAGTACTGGATGACGCTCGTCGTCTTGTAGCTGGCCAGTCGGTCGCGGCCCTTCAAGAACAGCAACTCCACGAGGAAGGCCAGACCGACGATCTCGCCCTGGAGTCGCTCCACGAGCTCGATGGTTCCTCGAACCGTGCCGCCGGTGGCCAGCAGGTCGTCGACGATCAGGATTCGCTGGCCCGCCCGGATCGAATCCCGGTGGATCTCGAGCGTGTTCGAGCCGTATTCCAGCGCGTACTCGACGGAGACCGTCTCGGCTGGAAGCTTGCCGAGCTTTCGCACGGGGATGAGCCCGGCGCCGAGCTTGTAGGCGATCGGGCCGCTGAAGATGAAGCCACGGGATTCCATGCCAACCACGAGGTCCACTCGAAGGTCGCGATAGGGCTCGACCATCAGGTCGATCGCCTCTTTGTAGGCGCCCGCGTCCTTCAAAAGGGTCGTGATGTCGTAGAAGAGGATGCCCGGCTTTGGAAAGTCCGGGATCTCGCGGATCTTGGCGCGCAAGACATCCGCTGACATATCGAAGTGATCCTCCAGGAAGAGCGGCTGGTCAGGCAGGGGAAGTCTACAGCAGCGTCAGTTCCGTTCGAACCCCGCGCGCACCCGATCGCAGAGGGCCGGGTTCTACGAAGAAGGTGGGGGCGATGGCGATCCCGGAGGAGCCGCCCAGGCGTTGAGGATGCCGACAAGCTGGCGGTCGATCTCCGGACCAAGGGACGTCGAGAAGGTGGCGGTCAGATGATGCTCATCGCGCCACACGATCATGTTGTTGATCACCACCGGGCAATTGCCCGTGCCCGGGCAGATGGCCGCAGTGAGGTCTATCAGGCCGGCGCCGGTGGCCTTGGCTGCCGCTTTCTCGCGCGACCCCATGGCCGACCCGAAGCCAACCCGGCGCGTGTAGGCGCAGTTCCGGTAGTCGGACAGGTAAGTCGAGAGGCACGACGGCACCTTCTCATTTGTGGGCAACGGCGGATCCTGAATGATCACCACCCTGGAGCTCGACGGGATCTTGTCGATCATCCTGATCAGGGCGTTCGTTTCCGTAGTGACGTTCTCCTCGGCCGTGTTGCCGGTGAAGATCCAACGGCTCATCGAGATGATGACGAGATCAGGTGGGTTCTTCTGGAGCCTGGCGATGACGGCGTTGTTCCAGGTCTCGCACTGCGGGTATGGAACCATCGGCGGCCCGAACCACATCAGATCGCTCAAGTCCAGGAACGAGCAGTCGATCTTGAGGTACGCGTTCAGCTTCCAGCCGTGAGCCTTGGCCACGGCGTTCACGCCCGGGAACAGGGCCGAGCCGTGCGAATCGCCGACGAGGGCGACTGTGTAGGCACCGCCCGGGTTGCCATAGATGCACTTGCTCGCGGTGCTCGGGCTGGTCGTCCCCTGCCAGCCCAGACAGTTGTCGCGCCAGGGCTGCTCGTAGTCTGTCGCGGCCTTGCCGAGCGAAGGCTGGATGCTGCTGTTGATCGCATATGACGTCGGGGGTCCCGAACTCGGAGGAGGCGTCAGGGCGGGCGTCATACCCGGCGTGGGCGTGGGAGTGGGGAGTGTCACCGGGTGGGATGGAGACCGGCGCAGACGTCAGCGTGGGTACAGGTGTAGCCGTCGGCCCGACGGTGGTAGTCGCGGCGGGACTGGGAGTCGGGCCGTCGCCGAGGGCCGCCAGGGCGGATTGGGCGCCAAAGTCGAAGCTCGTGCCCACGACGGCGACGAGCAGCATGACCGCCACTCCCACCGCCACGATCCGGCTCGGCCGCGGGAGAGGGATCGTACCGCGGCGGAAAGGCTCCTCGACGAAGAACCAGCTGGCCGTCGCCACGGGAATGGACAGGCCCGCCAGCACGAGCGCCTGGACCGGCGAGAGCGTCCCGAGCGGGCCGGTCAAGAAGAGGCCGCCGAGGATCAACGTCGGCCAGTGCCACAGATAGAGCGAGTAGCTGATCTTGCCGAGGAACCGGATCGGTGCCAGACGCAGCAGGATGCCCGGTCCGGTCGATATCGGCCCGGACGCGATCAGCAAGACGCCGGCCAGGGTCGGGACGATAGCCGCGTACCCGGGATAGGGCGTGGCGACCGAGGAGATGGCGATGGCGGCGGTGATGAGCGCGGCCAGCGCGGCCCATCCGGCGAACGCAAGCACCTGTTGCCACACGCCGCGGATGGCAGCGGGCAGCCGATCCAACGAACCCGCGCCGACAGCCAGCAGGCCACCCGCGCCGAGCTGCCAGGCGCGCGTTGGCAGCATGTAGAAGGCGACGGACGCCGACGTCTCCGTCAGGGCCAGGCTGGCGATGAACGACGCGACCACGATCACGGCCAGGGCGGCGCCGGCTCCGAGGCGCGGCCACTTCCAGGCCACGACCAGGAGCAGGGCCGGCCACACGAAGTAGAACTGCTCCTCGACGCCCAGCGACCAGAAGTGCAGGAAGGGCGAGTAGTTGACCGGGTTGAAGTAGTCCGTCGTTATCGCGAAGCGGATGTTCGCGATCGAGAGCGCGGCCGACGCGCCGTCCTCCATGACCGAAGGCCGGTCGACGAGCGTGACCAGGGCGTTAGCCAGCGGGATCGTAATGAGCAGCGTCACGGCCGCTGCCGGCAGGATCCGCCGGACCCGGCGTGCATAGAAGCGGGAGAAGCTGATCCGGCCCGTGCGTTCGCGCTCGCGCATGAGCAGGCCGGTGATCAAGTAGCCGGATACGACGAAGAACAGGTCCACGCCGATGAACCCACCGGTCAGCTGCAGGGGAGACGCGGAGAGGAGCCCGGCATGGAAGAGCACGACGAGCGAGACCGCGACGCCGCGGAGCCCCTCGATGTCGGGCCGGAACCCGTCCTTTTCCCCAGCGGCCCTGGCCGGTTTCTGGTGCGCGAAGCCCGATATCGCCTTGTCCGAACGCTGCATCCCACGTCCTTCCGGTGGTCGCCGTGGCGCGGGGTGCGACGGAACTTACCGGCTTCCCGTGACGGACCCCACCGGGGCCCACCCGCCACCTTCTCTTCGAGGCGGGTCGTACTAGGTTACGCGATACAGGCGTCCGGCCGCATTCGGTGGACTTCTCCTATTCGGGCCGACCCTGGGCTGCGGCCGCTCCCTCGCGCTGGACGCGCTGCTCTTCGGCGGCACGGCTGAGGCGCGAAACCACGGACTGGGCCACGATCCACGACCGGGCCGGGTCGCGCGGCAGGCGGATACGGGCCTGGTTCGTCCCGAACCTGACAACGTCGCGGCCCATCGAGACGAGACCCCGCATCGCCGCCGCGCGCGAGAGGGTCCCGAGCCGCACGACCAGCTCGCCTTCCTCACGCGAGATCGATGCGATCCCCGCGGCCTCGGCGGCCATGCGCAGCTCCACCACCTCGAGCAGGCGGAGGACCGGCGGGGGCAGCGGCCCGAACCGATCGAGCAGCTCCTGCCGGAACGCCGCCAGCTCCCCGGCGGTGCGCACCCGTCCGAGGCGCCGGTATAGCTCGAGCTTCTGCGACGTCTCCGGGACGTAGGAGTCGGGCAGATGGGCGTCCACCGGCAGGTCGACGACGGCTCCGGGCCGTTCAACCTCGGCCGGACGACCTTCGAACTCGGCCTTCTGCTCCTCGACGGCCTCGGCCAGCAGGCGAGTGTAGAGGTCGAAGCCGACCGCGGCGACATGGCCGTGCTGCTCCGCGCCGAGGATGTTGCCGGCGCCGCGGATCTCGAGGTCGGAGAGCGCGATCTGGAAACCTGCCCCCAATTCGGAGGCGTTGAAGATGGCCTGCAGCCGCTTTCGCGCCACATCCGAGAGCTTCTCGCGGCGGCGGTAGAGGAGGTATGCGTAGGCGCGCCGCGACGACCGTCCGACTCGGCCCCGGAGCTGGTAGAGCTGGGCCAGGCCCAGGGTGTCCGCCCGGTCGATGACGATCGTGTTGGCGTTGGGAATGTCCAGTCCGGACTCGATGATGGTGGTGCAGACGAGTACCTCGGTGGCGCCGCCGGCGAACCCGAGCATGACCTTCTCCAGCTGTCCCTCCGGCATCTGGCCGTGGCCCACGGTGATACGCACGCCGGGCAGGAGCTGGCGCAGCTGCTCGGCCTGAGCTTCGATCGTCTCCACGCGGTTGTGGACGAAGAAGACCTGGCCGCCGCGGTCGAGCTCGCGCAGGATGGCGTCGCGGACGAGACCGGTCGAAGCCTCCGCCACGCGGGTCTGGATCGGCAGCCGATCCTCCGGCGGCGTCTCGATGAGCGAGAGGTCGCGGACGCCAGCCAGAGCCAGATTCAGGGTGCGCGGGATCGGCGTGGCGGAAAGCGTCAGGACGTCGACCTCGCGGCGGAGCTTCTTGAGCCGCTCCTTGGCCGCGACCCCGAAACGCTGCTCCTCGTCGACGATGACCATGCCCAGGTCGTGGAACCGGACGTCCTTGCTCAGGAGCCGGTGGGTGCCGATGACCAGGTCCACGGCGCCGCTCGCCAGCCCGTCGAGCGTGATCTCCTGCTCGCGGGCCGCGACGAAGCGGGACAGAAGGCGGACCGTCACCGGGAAGGCGGCGAACCGCTGGCCGAAAGTGGCGTAGTGCTGCGCCGCCAGTACGGTCGTGGGCACGAGAACCGCCACCTGCCTGCCGCCCTGGATCGCCTTGAAGACGCCCCGCAGGGCCACTTCGGTCTTGCCATAGCCCACGTCGCCGACGACCAGCCGGTCCATCGGTCTGCCGGCCTCCATGTCGAGCTTGACCTCGGCAGTTGCACGGAGCTGGTCGAGCGTCTCCTCGTACGGGAACGAAGCCTCGAGCTCCCCCTGCCAGGGCGTGTCCGGCGGGTAGGCGAAGCCGGGCGCCGCGGCCCGGGCCGCGTAGATCTCGAGCAGCTCCCGGGCGAGGTCGGTGACCGCGCGCTTGACCCGCTGCTTGGTCCGCAGCCAGTCGGCTCCGCCGAGCTTGCTCAAGCTGGGGTTCTCGCCGCCCGAGTAGCGGCTGATGCGGTTGATCTGCTCGACCGGCAGGAAGATCTTGTCCGTGCCGGCAAAGCTCAGCTCGAGATAGTCCCGCTCCTCGCCCGACGGCCCGCGCCGCAGCAGCCGCTCATAGCGAGCGATGCCGTGGTCGATGTGAACGACGAGGTCCCCGAGTGTCAGCCGCTCGAGGACGTCCCGCGGCACGACCCGACGCAGCGCTTTGGGCCGCCTCACCCTGACCGAGCCGAACAGCTCGCGGTCGGTCACCAGCATGAGCCGGTCGGGGCCGCCGCAGAAGCCGCCGTTCAGGCTTCGACCGATGAGAACGCGCGTTCCCGGCGCCGGGGCCTCCGCGACCCGCTCGACCACCGCTGTCGGCAGACCCTGCTCGGAGAGCAGATCCGCCAGACGGGGTGCCTGGTCGGAGGCGAGGACGACCCGGTCGCCATCGCTCGCCCACTCGACGATGCTCTGCGCCAGCCGCGCCGTTCGCGCCGGCGGCAGTCCCGGCTCGCGCCAGCCGAAGAGATCGCCCATCGACGTCCCGCCGCCAGTCGGCGCCGAGGCCTCCGACTCCGATCGAGCGCGGCTCCACGCCGGTCGCGCCACGCTCGATTCCCAGGTCAGCTCGAGGGTGCGACCGCGCAGCAAACGGCTCTTCCAATCACGCGGGCCGAGGTACGCCTCCGGCCATTGGGCCGGAAGGTCACCCGCTGCCGCCAGCTCCGCGCGGCGTTCCTCGGCCTGGCGCCACAGGAAGTCGGCCGCGTCGGCGATGTCGCCGGGCTCGTCGAGGACCATCAGCGTGGACGGCGGCAGGTGGTCCAGACCGGTGGCCGGACACAACACCGCGGCCCAAACCTCGGCGGCATCGCCCGTCTCCAGCGCCCGTGCCGCCGCGGCGACGTCGTGAACGTGGCCGGAATGTGCGCCGAGCTCGCCGGTTCCGGCTTGAACGCCACTCTCGAAGCCGTCCAGGTCGGCCACGAGCCGGTCGGGCAGCTTCGCCGAGCGGCCCGGCAGACGTGCGACTCGAGCCCGGATCTCGGCCACTCCGCCGGCCGGCACCAGGAATTCGCTGGCGGGCAGCAGCACGACTTCCTCCACGGGGTGGAGGCTGCGCTGGTCGGTCGGATCGAAGACACGCATAGAGTCGATCTCGTCGCCGAAGAGCTCGATGCGGATCGGCAGGGGCGCCGCGGACGGGAAGACGTCGACCAGCCCGCCACGCCGCGCGAACTCGCCGCGGCCGGCTACCTCGAGCACCGGGTCGTAGCCGAGGGCAAGCAGCGCCTGGAGCAGCTGGTCCTGATGGAGCCGGGCTCCGACACGCAGCCGGCGCGGCTCGGCGGGCACCTCTTCCGGATCGAGCGTGTGCTGCAGCAGCGCCTGGACGCTGGCCACCAGCACCCGCGCTCGGCCGGAGCGCCAGGCCGCCAGCGCGGCCACGCGCGCCGCGGTTTCGTCGCGGACGAGCTCGCTGCGTTCGTATGCCAGCGCCGTGCGGGGCTCCAGGATCGCCACCGCCTCCGGGTCGCCGAGCCAGGCCTGGAGCTCCTCGGCCACGCGATCGCCGATCTCGGCGTCGCGCGCAACCCAGCAGAGCCGCTCCCCGAGGTCGTCGGGGGCCGGCGTGGCCCCATCGGCGCCGACGGTTCTCGCGGCGCCGGCGGCCGGACTCGCGGCCCCCGTCGTCAACGCCGCCGCGAGGAAGGTCTTCGCCCCGTGCGGAACCATGGTCAGCGCGGCGTGGCGGCCAGCCGGCGGCAGGGTCGCATCCTCCGAGCCCAGCCGGCGGCGGAGTGCCTCGAACGCGCCGCTGTCGTGCAGCAGCGGCGGCAGGACGCGGAGATCGGGCAGCTTCCGTGCCGTCGACCCCGAACCGGACCCCGCCGCCGATGCGCTGCGGCTCGCGGCCGCCCTGGCCGTCTGCGCCGCCTGGTAGGCCTCCTTGATCTGCTCGTCGACATGGCGTTCCCTGCCACGCCGACCACGCTTGATCGGCTGAGCAGTTACCTCGCCATCAACGGGAAAGTCGGGGTCGCCACGGGCCGGAGCCTCGGCGTCGGGAAGACCCAGCTCGTCGGGCCCGAGAGGGTCGGCGGCTCCGCTCAAGGCGGCTTCGATCTGCCGGCGGAGGGGGCGGCCTCCGCGTGCGCTCACTCGCTCCCCTCGGGCGGCTTCGACTTTCGCCAGCCGGTCCGGGTTCGCCTGATACCGTCGGGACCCGGAGGCCCGTCGACCTGCCCCGGCGGGGCCGACCGCGCTTCGTCGTCCGGGCGGAGCTCGAATGAGTTGAAGTGGTTGGCCGCCTTGCTCGTGCCGTCGCGGGCCCAGGCCTCGACCGCGTCGGCTGCGGCGTCGAGCAGCTCCGACAACCGAGCCTTCTCTCCGCGGCCGAACTGGCTCAGGACATGGTCGATGGCGTCGTGGCCGGGCTCCCCTATCCCTACGCGCAGGCGGCTGAACTGCTCGTTGCCCATCTCCTCGATGATGGAGCGCAACCCGTTATGGCCGCCGGCGCTGCCGCCTTCACGGAACCTGAGCTTGCCGAAGGGCAGGGCGAAGTCGTCGGTGACCACGAGAATCTCGGCCAGCGGCGCGTGCTCGCGCGCAAGGACCTTGCGCACCGCCAGCCCCGACTCGTTCATGAACGTCAGCGGTTTTACCAGCAGCAGATCCAGGCCCCGGAAGCGGCCCTGGACGATCGCCGCGGCGTCTCGCGTGCGGCCCCTTCCGGCCCAGCCGGCACGATCGGCCAATCGGTCGAGGACCATCCAGCCGATGTTGTGGCGCGTCTTCTCGTACTGCGCACCGGGGTTACCCAGGCCAACGACGATCTTCACCGCTGCTCCCACATGGGCCGCCGCGCTCGGGCGCGACACGAAAAACTAGCCCTAACCCGACTCCGGAGGGCCTGGGAGGATGGTATCAGGCGCCGCTCCCATCACCGGCCGCTGGGCTGCGCCGTCCGTCGGGGCAGCTCGCCGGCCCGGACCTGCGCGACTTCCGACCGCAGGCTACGGCGGCCGGCAGGATCCGGTCAGCGGCCGCCCACGCGCCCGCGGTCGGCGCCCCGACCTTTCGAGGTCAGGGTCGCCAGCACTCGCCGTTCCATGGCCCGCATCGCCGCCTCCTCAACCGGTTCGGCGTGATCCCAACCGCAGACGTGGAGCGCTCCGTGCACGGCGAGCAAGAGCACCTCTTCCGCGGCGGTCCAACGGACGTCGCCGGTCTGACCGCCCTGCCCACCCGAAGCCTGGGCGATGGCACGCTCTTCCGACACGATGATGTCGCCGAGATGAGCGCGCAGGCCGGGTGGCAGTGCGAACGCCTGCATGAGCGCGGCCACCACCCACGGGTCGCGCTGCGGCGATGCGCCGCTCTCATGCGCAGGAAACGCCTCCGGCGGAAGGTACGGGAACGACAGAACGTCGGTCGGACCGTTTGCGCCCATATGCACGGCGTTGAGCTGGGCGAGCTCTTCGTCGGCCGAAAGCACGACGCCGATCGAGGCCGGCTCCGGAGCCCCGGCCGCCGTCAAGGCGGCGCGGACGGCGGTTGCGATCCAATTCCTCGAGACGATCTCCGGTACGCCCGACCGGACCGTGATGTCGATCCGGAATGGCGGGAGATAGACCGAGGACGTGACCCCTTCGCCGTTGCCGAGCGACATCGCCGGCTCCTCGGTCATGGCCTCATACACCGATCCAATGATCGGCGCACCTCGCTTGCCTGTCCGGGTCATATCGAGGTGCGCGGCTCATCCGAGCCGATCCACCGTCGTCGCATGTCGTGCCCCCTCTTCCCTCAGCGCAGGCCGCGCTCACGCCGCGACTCTAGTTCTACGACGGTGCTCTGCGGGTAGGCGATGCGCTGGTGGTACATGCCCAGCAGCTGCCCCACGAAGGCTTCCCGGATCTTCTCGAGGTCGCTGATGGTGAGCTCGCATTCATCGAGCTGACCGTCGGCCAGTCGCTCCTGGATTATCTGGCTCACCATCGCCCGGATCGTGGCTTCGTCGCGGCTCGACAGCGACCGGACCGAGGCCTCCACTCCGTCGGCCAGCATCAGGATGGCGGCTTCCCGCGATTGAGGCTTGGGCCCGGCGTGCCGGAAGCGGTGCTGGTCGACGGCATCGGCGGCGGCCTTCCCGGCCGCGGTTCCCTCGCCTCCGAAGGGTCTGGCGGCAGCCTCCCTGGCCTTGCCGTAGAAGAAACCCAGGACCGCGGTGCCGTGGTGCTGCGGGATGAAAGCGATCAGCGGCTTTGGAAGATTGGCCTTGTAGGCGAGGTCTATGCCGTCGGCGACGTGTTGCCGGAGGATCGTCGCCGAATCCTCGGGCTCGAGGTGGTCGTGGATGTTCTCCCCGCCGGCCTGGTTCTCGATGAAGGCGAGCGGGTTGGCGAGCTTCCCCACGTCGTGGTAGTACGCCGCGGCGCGGACGAGGAGTGGATCGGCGCCCATCGACGACGCGGCCCGCTCGGCCAGGTTGCCCACCATGAGCGAATGGTGGTAGGTGCCCGGCGTCTCGATGAGCAGCCGCCGAAGCAGCGGCTGCGACGGGTTGGCCAGCTCGAGCATCTGAGAGGGCGTCAGGATCCCGAACAGATTGCCCAGGAGAGAGAAGCTCCCGAGCGTGATCACCGTCGAAAGCACGGCGCCGCCCAGGGCCGCCGCGCCGAGCTCGAGAGCGCCCGTCATGTCGTGCAGGGCCAACAACCAGAACGTGCCTATCACCGCGGCATCGGCGATCGCCACGGCCAATCCGGCCTGAAGGAAGAAGTGCTGTCGTTCGCCCTTGCGAATAGCCAGGATGCCGGCGAACCCTCCGAGGAGGAGATAGGACGTCAACTCGACCGAGGAGCCGCTGACGGGCCCGGCGAGGACCGCGAGTAGCGCCACGACCACGACGCCGAGGCCCGCGTCCAGAAGCAGCGTGAGCAACATGCCGGCCGCCGCGGTCGGCATGACGTACGGCAGCCACGCTCGTCCTCCAGGCAGCTTAACCGCGAGAACCGCGACGACGAATATCAGCCCGATCAGGACGAGGGTCTGGTTGCGGTGCCAGTATTCCGGCCGGAACCGCCACAGCCACCCCAGCAAGACCGCGGCCACGATCGTGCCCAGGAGCATCCATGCCGCGGCCGTACCGACGCTTACAGTCGACGTGTCGAGTCCGAGGTAATGGACCTTGACCATGTCCGACGTGGTGATGAGGTGTCCCTGGTCGACGATGACCTGGCCGGCCTTGAGCACGTCATTCACAACTGGAACGGCGGCAGCGGCGGCTATTCGAGCCTGTTCAGTCAGGGTCGGGCTGTAGGCGGAGTTGGCGACGAAGAGCGGCGTGGCGATGGCCGCGGCGAGCTGCTGTTCCGAGGTGCTGAGATCTAGTCCGGTGGGCATGAACTGGGCCGCCAGCGTCGGCTGCTGCGCCGCCAGAGCCGTGTCCCGAATCTCCGTCTGTTCGCCGGCGCTCAGGGCGCTTTCGGCGGCCTGTTCGACCACGGACCAGCGCGTCGGGACGAGGGTCAGGAGAATGGCCCGGCTGTCGGACGGAAGCGACGGCAGGACGGTCTGCAGGGCGGTCTGCCGGGCCTCCGGAGCGACGGAGCCCTCGAAGGCCGCATCGACCGGCTTCAGCTCGAGCTGCAGCTGCGCCACCTGCACCGCGGCGATCGACTGGGCCCGTGACGCGCTGTAGTCGTAGACGGGCTCGACGGCATTGAACGCCACGTCCCGGGCAGCCTGGGTCTCCACCGGGTTTGGGATCGTGGCGTCGCGCGGGGCGACGATCGCCGACGCGGCAATCGCGCCCGCGGTGTAACCGGGGCTGGAGGCCGCCAGGTCGGGCGCGACGCCGGCCGCGAGCGCCACGAGGATCAGCAGGCCCGCGGCACCGAACCGGGTTGCGTCTCGCCGGCCGAACGGAGCCGGTCGCTCGTGCGGCTCCCTCAACATCGGCTTTCCGTCACGATCCGGCAGCTTGGGCTGCCAGCACTTGTGTCACGAGCCCGCTCACGACCTTCCCCTCTGCGCGGCCGCGAGTCCTGGGGGAGAGCCAGCCCATGACCTTGCCCATGTCGCGCGGCGACGAGGCCCCGGTTTCGGCAATCGCCTGGTCGACCAGCGCTCGCAGTTCCGCTTCCGACAGTGGCCGGGGCATGAACTCGGAGACCACGGAGATGGCGGCCTCTTCCTTGATCGCGAGATCCTGCCGGCCGCCGGCGCGGAAAGTGTCCAGTGATTCGTGGCGGACCTTCAACTCCCGCGCCAGGACGCCGAGCATCTCGTCGTCGGCGAGTCTGTGCTTGCCTTCCTTCTCGGCGCGCTGGACGGCTGCCAGCACCATGCGCAGAGCGTCGCGGCGCATGGCGTCACCAGACCGCATGGCGGCCTTGAGTTCTTCGTCGAGTCGATCGCGGAGGGACACCGGTGTGGCACCTCGGGGCGGGTGCGGACCTCAGCAGGAGGACCGCGCACCTTTCGACGGCGTGATTGGCGTTGCGCTAGCTCTCTGCCGGCATCGCCAGGCTGCGCCGACCCGGCTAAGCCTGCTGCTGGCGCGCGACCTTCTTGCGCTTCGCTTCCTTGCGCTTGCGCTTCACGCTCGGCTTCTCGTAGTGCTCGCGGCGACGGGCCTCGGCCAAAATGCCGCTCTGCTGGATCTTCTTATTGAACCGGCGCAGGGCACTCTCGAAGCTTTCGTTCTCACCCACACGGACTTCTGCCAATCCGGAAATCACCTCCTTTGGGGCTCGTTCGCGATTGCGGCTCGATACGGACTCACTCTTGCGAGGGGGTCCAAACCACCCGCGGACAGGGCCCGGGAAGTGTAGATCGATCTCTGCCCGCCCGTCCAGCGCATGACGCCGGCCGATGCATCGTGCGCCGCGCCAGTCGCCGGGGGTCGAGCGCCCCTGCGCGGTCGACCGCTAGGATGGCGCCGATGGACCGCCTGGACAGCCTGCTGGACATCATCGACCAGGGCGAGAGCCGCTACGGCGACCGCCTGGCCTTCGGCATGCGCTGCGACGACGGCTCGACCGAGCAGTGGACGTACCGGGAGCTGAACCGCCGGAGCCGGATCATCGCCTGGCGACTCCGCGCCATCGGCCTCCGGCCGGGCGACCGGATGCTGGTCTGGACGCCGTCGAGCCCGGCCGTTCCGGCGCTCTATTTCGCGGCTATGCGCGCCGGCATTGCTTACGTGCCACTCGACCTGCGGATGTCGTCGGGGGCGATCGAGCGCATCGTGGCCCGGGCCGACGCGCGACACCTGATCCTGGGCACCGGCCGCGACACGCCGGATCCCGCCGACGCCCGGCTCGAACATTTCCCGTGCTCGGTCGTGGAGCGGCTGGCCGACGAACCGGACGCCACGTTCCCCGCCGATTGGGAGGCCCAGGTCAATGCCTGGCCGCGACCCAGTGGCGATGACATCGCGGAGATCGTCTTCACGTCGGGCACGACCGGCGAGCCGAAGGGCGCCATCCTGACCCATGCCAACCTGATCGGCACGCTCGACGCCGCGCACAACCTGCTCCCCGAACAGGAGCATCGGGCGGTATCGCTGCTGCCTCTGTCGCACCTTCTCGAGCAGGTCGCGACCGTCTTCTACGCCATGAGCGTCGGCGCTCACGTGCTCTACATCCGCAGCCGCAACCCGCGGGTCATATTCGAGGCGATCCGCGATCACCGGACCACGACGCTGGTTCTCGTGCCACAGGTGATCGACCTGTTCTGGGCGGCAATCGAGCGCGAGGTCGCCGCCCGAGGCCGGCTTCGATCCTTTCGTTGGCTGCGTCTCATCGCCCGCCGCCTGCCCTACCCCGCTCGCCGCCTGATCTTCGCGCCGGTCCACCGCCAGCTCGGCGGCTCGCTCAACCTGATCGTCTCCGCGGCCGCGTTTCTGCCGCCGTCGCTCCAGCAGGCCTGGGAAGACATCGGCGTAGTCGTCATGCAGGGTTACGGCGCCACGGAGTGCGGCGTCGCCTCGGCGACGAACCAGCGCGACCACGGCCTCGGAACCGTTGGCCGGACCATCCCGCCGGTGCGCGTCAGGCTGGCCGACGACGGCGAGATTCTGGTCGCCGGGCCGACCCTATTCGGCGGCTACTGGCGCGATGAGCAGACCACGACCGCCTCGTTCACGCCCGACGGCTGGTACAGGACCGGAGACATGGGACGCCACGACGCGAGCGGCCACCTGATCCTCATGGGCCGCAAGAAGGACATCATCGTCCTGCCCAACGGGCTAAACGTCTACCCGGAGGACATCGAGAACGCGCTGCGCACGGCCGGGATCCGCGACGCCGTGGTGGTGGAAACCAGGCCGGGGCGCATCGAGGCGATCGTCCTGGCACCGGGCGAGCCGGTGCTGCCTCAGCCCGGCGAGCCGGCCGACTCGACCAGGGCTCCGCAAATCGGCGATCCCGCCAGGCTGCGTACCTCCATAGACGCCGCCGTCCGCGCCGCCAACTCGACGCTCGGCCTGCATCAGCGCGTAGATGCCTGGCGGCTCTGGCCGGACGCGGACTTCCCGCGGACACACACGTTCAAGGTGCAGCGCGACCGCGTTCGAACCTGGGCGGCCGTGGATCAGCCGCTGCCGGTCCGCGAAGAGGGCCACTCTCCGGCGGGCGGAAAAGGGCGCTGAGCCCCGTCAGCCCGGAGGCCAGTTCATGCGGCGGCCGCCGAGCATGTGGACGTGCAGGTGGTCGACCGTCTGGCCACCGTTCCGCCCTACGTTGACGACCAGCCTGTAGCCGTCCTCGGCGATCCCCTCTCGCGTAGCCAGCTCCGTTCCAACGGCGCAGATCTTGCCGATCAGGTCGTGATCCGCCTCGCCGAGCTCACGGACTGAGGCCACGTGTTTGCGAGATAGAAGGAGGATGTGACTCGGAGCCTGCGGCGAGATGTCGCGGATCGCGACCACCGAGTCGTCCGAGTAGATCTGCGCGGCGGGCAGCTCGCCCGAGATGATGCGGCAGAACAGGCAGTCGGACGGCATGGCGCGCCTCCGTGATTGTCTCAGGTTCGACCTTGGTGGCCGTGTCGATCTTGCTACTTGGACGCCGACCCTGCCAGGGGTTCGTGCGCGACAGCCAGAGCAGCCGCCCCGTCCGCCCGACCCGCGGGCTGGATCGGGTCCCAATCGACCCCGAGCAGACGACCGGCCACGCGATCCGGGGCTGAGTGGTCGATCGCCTCGCCGCGGACGAGCCCGATGGCGTTTGCCAGCGCCACCCCGTCCGGAGCGGCCGCCGCAACGAGGACGTGGTTCTCCGCGTGGCCAAGCCACCGTCCGTCGGGGAGTGGCCGCTCGAAGAGGACCCGCATCTCCGTGCCCAGCTGGCGCGCGGCGAACCTGGCCCGCGCCGATGCGCCGAGTGCCAGCGCCTCGGCCGCTCGCCGTTTCCTGGTCCGGCTGTCTACCTGACCGACCATTCGAACGGCCGCCGTCCCGGGCCGCGCTGAGTACCGGAAGATGTGGAGACCGGCAAGGTCGAGGCTCCCGAGAAAGGCGCGCGTCCGGTCCCAGGAGGCATCGTCCTCGCCCGGGAACCCGACGATCACGTCGGCGTGAACGGCGGCGCCGGGGATGGTCGCCCGCACGCGTCTCACCAGCGCGGCGTAGCCGGCAGTCGAGTAGCGCCGGCCCATCCGGCGCAGGATCTGGTCGTCGCCCGACTGGAGCGGGATGTGGAAGTGGGGCAGGCAGCGGCCCGCCGAGTCCGCCCAGACTCCGAGCAGCTCATCGGTCAGGTGCTGCGGCTCGATCGAACTGAGGCGGATCCTCTCCAACGTGGTTTCGGTGAGGATCCGGCGCACCAACGCTGCCAGGCCGAGCCCTGCGCAGTCGTAGGCCCCGGCGTTGATGCCGGTCAGCACAACCTCGCGGTGACCCGCCGCCACGGCCGCCAGCACCTCCCCTACCACCGCATCGCCGTCGACCGAGCACTCCCGGCCGCGGGCCATCGGGATGATGCAGTAGGTGCAATGGAGCGAACAGCCGTCCTGGATCTTGACGAAGGCGCGCGTGCGGTCGATATCCGCGCGGTTCCCGAGATCGTCGTCGACCGATCCCGCCTCGGCTTCGGAACCGGGCCAACCGCCGACCGGGCCGGACTCGTCCGCGCGATCGACGCCGGCCGGCGTGGGCAGCGTCTCGACTTCCCACGGTGCCAGAAGGTCGGAGAGATCGGCCAGCAGCCGCGCCTTCGAGTCGTTGTCGTAGAGCCGCGCAGCGGGATCCGCCTCCGCCAGCGATCTCGGATCCACCGTGGCCGAGCAGCCGGTGACCATGACCAGTGCATCGGGGTTGTTCCGACGCGCCCGGCGGACGGCGGCGCGCGACTTTCGATCGGCGATCGCGGTCACGGTGCAGGTGTTGACCACGACCAGATCGGCAGCTTCGGCACCATCGAGGAGGGCCACGCCGCGGGCGCGAAGCAGCCGCGCCACCGCATCCATCTCGGCCTGGTTGACCTTGCAGCCGAGGTTGGCGATGGCCGCACGCCGCACCGGCCTCGACTCTCCGGGAGGCATCACGACGAGATCGTACGCGCGTCGAACGGCTCGGCGCGGCGAGATTGAACGATTCGGGCAGTTCTGGCGATCGGATGATTCGGTACGTCGGACACTTCCTGGGCTGCCCGAATCGAGGGGACCATGGAGAGCGTGAGCATAGGGGCGGGGACGGCACGGGAAGAGGCGGTTCGGGCGCTTCTGCTGTCCCGGCTCGACGCTGCCTACCGGTTGGCCACGTGCATCCTGCGGGATCCGGTCGCGGCCGAAGACGCGGTGCAGGAGGCGGCGTTGCGGGCCTGGGCGATGCGCCGCGGGCTGCGCGACCCCGACCGGGCCGAGGCCTGGTTCGCTCGGATCGTGGTCAACGTCTGCAGGGCCGACATCGGCACGCGGTCCCGGCAGCGGACGATGGCCCAAACCGAGGCGTTCACCGCGAGCGACGACTCGGCCGAGGTTCGAGACGAAGTTGGTCGAGCCGTGGCCCGCCTGACCCCGGACGAGCAGGTCGTTGTGGCGATGCGCTACGGCCGCGACCTGACGATTCCTCAGATCGCGCAGTTCACTGGCATCCGCGAAGGAACGGTCAAGTCGAGGCTGCACAACGCGCAGGAGCACCTGCGAGCCGCCTTCGATGCCGAACGGCGAGCCGGGGAGGGCGGACGATGAGCGACCCGGTCGACGAGCGACTGCGCTCGTACTACGGTTCCATCCAGGGCGACGCGCCGGCGAGCCTGGAGCTTCGGGTTGCCCGTGCCATCGACACGGTGCCGGCCGCCCGTGCTGGGGGCCTCCGATGGCGACCCGCCCTGGCAATGGCGGGGCTCGTCGGGGTCGTCGCGCTAGCAGTCACGCTGACCCTGATCTTCGGCAACCTGGGGCCCGTGCCAGGGTCCTCGGCGTCGATCGCTCCAGAACCCTCCGCGGCGCCGACGCCAACGCCAACCGAAAGGCCGACAGCCACGCCAGGCGTCACTGCGCCCTCCGAACCGCCCGCGAGCCCGTCGCTCGAGCCGTCACCGACCGCGCGTCCGGTCGGCAGCCTACAAGACACAGGCGCGATGAGCCCCGCACTGGGCCAGCCCGTCGCCGTCCGGCTCGCCGACGGACGCGTGCTGATCACCGGGGGACGCGAGACACGACCGAATGGCATCACCGTGCTCCGCAGCCAGGCCGCCGAGGTCTACGAGACAGGGCCCGGCACCTTCGCGCCGACCGGATCCATGGCCGATGCGCGCGCCGGCCACACCGCCACGCTGCTGAATGACGGCCGAGTTCTTGTTGTCGGCGGCATCGATGCCAGCGACGGTTTCGACAACCTGGCCACAGCCGAGCTCTACGATCCAGCCACGGGGCAGTTCACGCGCACGGGCTCGCTGGCCCAGGGCCGCGCCCATCACACGGCCACGCTGCTGAACGACGGACGAGTGCTGATCGCCGGCGGGTACGGTGGCGGCACCATTTCCCTCGCGTCTGCCGAGATCTTCGACCCGGCGACGGGCAGGTTCAGCCCAACGGGTGCGATGACCGTCGCCCGCCGCGACGCGACCGCCACGCTGCTCCCGGATGGGCGGGTTCTGGTCGCCGGCGGCCTCGATCAGTACGCGACGTCGGCACTCGCCTCTGCCGAGATCTACGACCCGGCGACCGGCAGGTTCACGGCCACGGGTTCGATGACGACGGCCCGTACCAGCTTCGCGGCTATGGGGCTCGAAGACGGACGTGTGCTCGTGGCCGGAGGCAGGGACACCGCGGGCAAGCCGCTCGCATCGGCCGAGACGTACGACCCCGCCACCGACAGGTTCAGTCCGGCCGGGTCGACGACCGCCGCCGGCGCGATGACTGCAGTCTGGCTCAAGGACGCCCGAGTGCTGTTTGTCGCGAGCGACGGGCTCTCCATCTATGATCCGCCGAGCAGCACGTTCAGCCCGGTCGGCGTGCCTGCGGCCGCGGTCGATAGCGCGACCTACGCCCTTGGAAGCGTGCTGCTCACCGAAGGCGGCCCGGCTCAGCTGTATCAACCCTGAGGCCGGATCGCCTCGAGGGCTACCCAGTCCTCCTCGGCCCAGCGCCGCCCCATCTCGAGGCCGGCGGCCTCGAAGGCGGCCCGGACGTCTCCCTCGCGATCGCGGAAGATGCCCGAGGCCAGCATTCGGCCGCCTGGCGCCAGCTCATCGCGAAGCGGCCCCGCCAGCGCGACGAGCAGCGATGCGATCAGGTTGGCGAGGACCAGGTCGAACGATCGCTCGCCCGAGGGGACGCTACCCCGCCGAACCTCGATGCGGCGGGCCTGGCCGTTGAGCCGAGCGTTGGCCGCCGTCGCCTCGACGGCGATGGGGTCGGTGTCCACGCCGAGCAACTCGCCGGCGCCGAGCTTCGCCGCGGCGATCGCCAGAATTCCTGAGCCGCACCCTACGTCGATGACGCGCGCCGCCCCGCCGCGGCCGTGACCCCGGGCGCTGTCGCGGCTCAGCAACCCCTCGTCGGCGAGCGTCTCGAGGGCGGCCAGGCATAGCCGGGTGGTTGGGTGAAGGCCCGTCCCGAAGGCCATGCCCGGGTCCAGCGACAGCACCACGTCACCGGGGCGGCTGCGGTGGCGGCGCCATGTCGGCCGGATGACCAGCCGCCGGCCCACCCGCAACACGGGGAAGTGGCTCTTCCATGCCTCGGCCCAGTCCGCCTCTCGAACGAGCCGCGCCTGAAGCTCGCCGATCGGCCGCAGCCCGAACGCCTGCAGGTGGCCGAGCGCGGTGGACGCCTCGGCGATCGCGGCCTCGGCTGCGGCGGGGTCTATGCCGGGCAGGTAGGCTCGCACGACGGCCGGTTTCGTCGGATCCACGACCGCCCCGAGACCCTCGTCGGTCAGTCCGAAACCCGGCTCCACGCTCGTGCCACCGGGCGCAAAGCGGGTGAGTATCTCGCTGACGGCCTCAACGGCCTCCAGATCGGCGTCGACCGAGAGCTCCACCCAGATGCCCGGGCCGAGCGCCGCCAGATCGAATGGGCCGTCCGCCGAAGCGGACCCGGCAGCGGCGTCGAAGCGGGCACTCGCGTCGGTTTTCGCGCCGTCCGGGTCAGCCGAGGGCATCTTTCACTCGATCGAGGATCCCGCCCGAAAGCACCGGCTCGCCCCACTCCGCCGCAAGCTCCTCGATCAGCTGCCGCTGCTTCTTCGACAGCTTCGTCGGAACGGTGACTCGGACCATGACATGGAGATCGCCGCGCGTACCGGGGCGGCGCAGGTGCGGAACGCCCCGACCCCGCAGCCGGATCTCCGTCCCCGGCTGAGTTCCCGCGCGGACTTCGAGGTCCTCGTCGCCCTCGATGGTTGGAATGCGGACCCGCGTCCCGAGCGCCGCCTGCGCTATCGAAAGGTTGAGCTCGTAGAAGATTTCCGTGCCGTCGCGCCTGAGCTTCTGGTGCGGCGTGACGTGCACGGCGACGTACAGGTTGCCGGCGGGCCCGCCTCGAGGCCCTGCCTCACCCTCGCCGGAGAGCCGGATCTGGTGGCCTTCGTCGATGCCTGCCGGGATCGTGACCCGCAGGGACTTGTGCCGTTGCGAGCGCCCCTCCCCGCGACAGGTCGGGCACGGCTTGTCGACCACCCGGCCCTCGCCGTTGCAGCGGGGGCACGCGGTGACGTTGACCATCTGGCCCAGCATCGTCTGGCGAACGGTCCGCACCTCGCCCCGCCCGCCGCAGGTCGTGCACGGCACAGGCTCCGTGCCGAGGGCCGCCCCCGACCCGCCGCAAGTCGTGCATTTGTCGAGGAGATCGAATTCGACCTCCTTGTCGACGCCACGGACCGCCTCGTCGAAGGTTATGCGCAGGTCGTAGCGCAGGTCCGAGCCGGACTGCCGGCGCCCGTGCCGGGTGCCCCCCGCCGCGCCGCCCATCCCGGAGAAGAACGCGTCGAACAGGTCTCCAAAGCCGGCAAACCCTTCGCCGAAGGGCGAGCCGCCGGCCCCGAAGTCGGCCCCCAGACCGGCCTTGCCGACCACGTCGTACACCTGGCGGCGTTTGGGATCGGACAGGACCTGATAGGCCTCGTTGATCTCCTTGAACCGGTCGTGGGCCGCGGGATCGCTGCTGACGTCCGGGTGCCACTTCTGGGCGAGCTTTCTGAAGGCGCGCTTTATGTCGGCCTCGGAAGCGCTCCGCTCGACGCCCAGGATCTCGTAGTAGCCGCGTTCGGTAGCCATCTGCTGGAGAAGGATACGAGACGGGCGGTTTGGGCGAGCGCTGGGCGGCCGACGACGCGTCCTCGGGTGCCGCTAGGACTGGAGCAGCTTGCTCAGCCGGCGAGATGTGATGGCCAGGCCGATCAAACCCATCGCGATGAGGTAGACGAGATCGATCGCGATCGTGGCGTCGGGCGTGCCCGTGGTCATGGCCCGGATCAGATGTACGCCTCGGTACAGCGGCGTCACCTGGACGAAGGCCTGGAGTGCCGGCGGGTAGGCGTCGATCGGGTAGAACGTTCCCGAGAAGAGGAACATCGGCATGATCGCGAGCTGCAGGTAGTCGAAATCGCGCCACTGCCGCACGAAGGTGGTCGCGGCCATGCCGGCACCGGCGAAGGCGAAGCCCACGACCATCGCCGCCGGGAAGGCGAGGAGCCCCATGGGCGAGCTGAGCAATCCGAACCCGGCGAGGCCGAGCGCGGCGATTACCAGCAGAAAGCCGATCGCGTAGAGGCTGCCTCGAAGCAGGGCCCACATGATCTCGCCCCGAGCGACGTCGCCTATCGACATCGGGGTCGAGATGATCGCGTCGTACAACCTGGCGTACTTGAGCTTGTAGAAGAAGTTGTTCGACGTCTCGTATATCGCGCCGTTCATCGACGATGAGGCGAGCAGCGCCGGCGCGACGAAGACCGCGTACGGAACGGTATGGCCGTTTCCGACCGAGACGTCGCCGATGAGCGCACCGACGCCGAAGCCCATCGAGAACAGATAGAACAGCGGCTCGAAGAAACCGGAGAAGATGACGATGAAGGTGTGGCGGTAGACGAGCATGTTGCGCTGGACTATCCGCGTCGGGCGGGTCAGCGCGAGAGGCATGGTGCGCAGGGCCAGCATCTAGACCACCAGCCGGCGGCGGAAGGTGATCCGCGCGGCCGCGACACCGGCGACGACGACGGCGAGAAGCGCGGCCACGTGGACCGTGAAGCCTACCGGCTCCACCTGGCCGAGCGAGAGCGATCGAGCCGCGGCCACGCCGTGGTACAGGGGCGTGACCCAGGCCAGCGGCTGGAGGAAGAGAGGCAGCTTCTCGATCGGGAAGAAGGTGCCCGAGAACAGGAAGAGCGGCGTGATGCCGAACCGGAACAGGGCGTTGAAGCCGCTGTCTCCGGTCTGGGTCGCGGTGAAAGCCATGATCGGTGCGGCGAAGGCAAGGGCCGTCAGGACGGCGACCGGAACGGCCAGGACCACCATCGGCGACGAGGCCGCGCCCAGGACGACGATTACGGCCAGGAAGAGCACCGACAGGAGCGTCGCCCGGAAGGCGATCCACATCAGGTCGCCGACCAGAAGGTCCAACGCCCCCAGTGGCGTGTTGAGGGCGGCATGGTAGGTCTTGTCCCACTCGATCTTGCCCATGATCGGCCAGGCCGACTCGGCGGCGGCGGCCATCATGGCCTGCGTCACGAGAAGCGCGGGAGCGATGTAGGCGAGGTACGGCACACCGCCCGGCAGGTTGCCGCTGCGATTTACGTACACTCCGAGCCCCACTCCCATCGACAGCAGGTAGAGGAACGGCTGCGAAAGCCCGGACAGCAGATAGCTGTGCCAGCCCCGCCGGAAGACGAGCAGGTCGTGCTCGAGGACGCGGAACGAGCGGCGCGAGGCGATGGCGCCGGGTCTGGCCAGGCGCAGACCGATCGCGGTCATCACTCCACCAGGCTGCGGCCGGTCAGGCGGAGGAAGACATCTTCCAGGCTGCTGCGCCGCACCAGGACACTCGCCGGTCTGAGACCGCGCTCATAGGCCGCCGCGGCCGCGGACTCGCCGTCCGCGGTGTACACGAGCACTCGATCCGGCAGCTGCTCGACCCTCTCCGCAAGGCCCTCCAGCTGGCCATCGAGATGGGTCGAGTCGTCGGCCTCGCCGTCGGCCCGATTGAACCGCAGCTCCAGCACTTCGCGAGTGACATAGCGGTCGATCAGCTGGCGGGGCGATCCCTCGGCGACGATCCTGGCCCGATCCATCACCACGAGGCGGTCGCACAGCTGCTCGGCTTCGTCCATGTAGTGAGTCGTGAGGCACAACGTCACGCCGCGCTGCTTGAGCCTGTAGAGCCGGTCCCACAACAGGTGGCGGGCTTGCGGGTCGAGCCCAGTCGTCGGCTCGTCGAGCAGGAGCAGGGACGGCTCGTTTATGAGGGCGCGGGCGATCACCAGGCGGCGCTTCATGCCGCCGGAGAGCGGCTCCACCTTGTCGCCGGATCTCTCGGTCAGCTGGACGAAATCGAGAAGCTCGTCGGCACGCCGGCGCGCCTCGGCCCACGACAGGTCGAAGTACCGGCCGTAGATCAGCAAGTTCTCGAGGACGCTCAGCTCGTTGTCCAGGGTGTCCGCCTGGGGCACGACACCGAGCCGGGTCCGGATTCGGGCTCCGTCGCGTCCCGGGTCGAGGCCGAACACGGTCAAGTCGCCGGCTGTCACCGGAGAGACCGTGCCGATCATGCGCATGGTCGACGTCTTGCCTGCGCCGTTGGGCCCAAGGAAACCGAAGGCCTCGCCAGCGGCCACTTCGAAGTCGATGCCATCGACGGCTGTGAACGAGCCAAACCGCTTGGTCAGGCCGCGCGCGCGAATAAGAGGTTCAGGGCCAGTGGGTGTCTCCGTCACTCGGAGATGGTACTGCCGGCCGCCGCAGACAGAGGTTGGGACCGGATCGGTCCGGCCTGCCGCAACCTCGGCTCCCTCAAACGCCAACGTCGTGGCGCGTGCATCGTGCTGCGGGGGCCCTGGCAAGACGATCGGCCGGGGGCCTGGGACCTTCCGATCGTTTCGCAGGGCCCCACGGGCGCGCATATCATCACCGCGTACCAGCAAGGATGATGCGTGGACGAATACTGGGTCTGCCAAAACTGCCGGTCGCTCAACCGGGCCGGTTCCGGGAGGTGTTACGGCTGCCGGGCGAAGTTCGGCAGCAGTCCGGTTGCGGACGCGAAGACCAGTGTCGCTGCGGCTCCCCCGCCCGCGCCCGGACCGGAGGTCAGCCCCGCCGCTGCGCCGGTCCAGGCGACCTACTACTCCCGTCCAGTCGTCCTGGCCACTCCGGCTGCTCCGGCCGGTGACGTCGCCCGCAGGTCCAGGGGTCTGCATCGGCCCCACCCCGTTGGAGCCGTCCGCCGCCGTATCGCCGCGTCTCTGGCTGTGCGCAGGTCGCTCTCGGTGGCTCCGCTCGGCTACGTCACCGCCGCGCTCCTCACGCTGGTCATCCCGATCTATGTGATAACGATCCTGGCGGCTCTGCCCGCCGTGTCCTACCTGCTCCAGCATGCCAATCCCCAGGACGCCTGGACGCAGCTCTCGGCCGGACAGCAGGGCATGATCGAGGCCGCCTCGATCGCGTTGGCGGTCGTCGGACTCGCGGCGCTGGCTGCCTTCTCGGTGTTCGTCGGCCTGAGCACTCACAACGTCCCAGGCCTCGGTGCAGGGCAGCCTATCCTCACTCCCTACCGCGGCGGGACATGCTGGGCCGGCCTGCTGCGGGCGCAGGCCATCATCGGCGTGGGGCTGGTCGTGCCCGCCGTCCTCGTCTGGCGGGGCTACACGATCCCCGGATTGATCGTCGCCCTGATCGCGGTGGAATGGGCCCACCGGCGCGTGGACGACCCGGTCGGGTGGCTTTCGAGACCCGCACGACATCTGCCGGACCTGTACGCCAGACTCGGGGTCGACGGCTTGACCTCATCGCCCCTGGGCTCCATCTGGTCGGTGTCGTTCCGACTCGCCAACCTGGCGGCGATGGCCGTAAGCGCGCTGCCAATCGTGGCTCTGCTCGTCTTTGTGACCATGGTCGTCGCGGGTCGCAACGAGATCGTCTGGCAATCGACCGGCCTCGGTCCGATCCAGATAGCTGTGGCGGCTCTCGTCGGATGTCTCACGGTATTGACGGTCGTCACGGTCGCTTTGCTGGTCCCGATCACCATCGGCCTCGTGCGGCGGCAGGGGACCCGCCGGACGCTCGTTCGAGTCGGGCGGTCGCGATCGTGGGTCGCGCGGCCGGGCGAGGGCGCCTACGCCCCGGCCGCAGCCACGCCGACGGCGCGATACGACCCGTACGAAGATGAGGACAGGCTCGTCGAGCGCCGCCCGACCTTCGCCTCAGGTCCCCTGGGCGATCCCGGCCAGGCGAGCCCGGGGGCCGAGACACGCCCCGACGGCGACTCGAGCGGGCGGCCCTCAGGCGATCCGACCGAAGGCAACCCCGATCAGGCGTCCTTGAACTCGCCCTCGACTACCTCTTCGTTCCCCTGGTCCGACGATTCGTCCGGCGCGCCCGGCTGATCGCCCTCGCCGCCCGCAGGACCGCCGTCCGTCGGGCCGGCCGCCGACGCGGCCTGGTACGCCGCGGTGCCGACCTTCTGCAGCTGCTCGACCAGGGCTTCCGACGATGACTTGATCGCGGCCAGGTCGCTGCCCTTGAGGGCGGTTCGAACTGCCTCGACGCGTCGTTCCGTCTCCGCCTTGTCATCGGGCGAGACCTTGTCGCCGAGATCTCGCAGCGTCCGCTCGGCCTGATAGGCCAGGGCGTCGGCCTGGTTGCGGGCCTCGACTTCCTCCTTGCGCTGGCGGTCCTCGTCCGCGTGCGCGGCCGCCTCGTTGACCATGCGGTCGACGTCCGACTTCGACAGCATCGAGCTGGCGGTGATCCGCACCTGCTGCTCGCGGCTTGTCGCCCGGTCCTTGGCCTTGACGTCGAGGATGCCGTTGGCGTCGATGTCGAAGGTGACCTCGACCTGCGGGATGCCGCGGGGGGCCGGCGGAATGCCGTCCAGGATGAACTTGCCGAGCGTCTTGTTGTCCGTCGCGAAGTCGCGCTCGCCCTGGAGGACGTGGACCTCGACCTGCGTCTGGTTGTCCGACGCCGTCGAGAAGACCTGACTCTTGCTGGTCGGAATGGTCGTGTTGCGATCGATGAGCCGGGTCATCACCCCACCCATCGTCTCGATGCCAAGCGACAGCGGCGTCACGTCCAGGAGCAGTATGTCCTTGACCTCGCCCGCGAGGACACCGGCCTGGATCGCCGCGCCGATGGCCACGACCTCATCCGGGTTGACGCCCCGATGCGGTTCCTTGCCCCCGAACATCTGCTTGACGGCTTCCGTCACCGCCGGCATACGGGTCATGCCGCCCACCAGGACGACTTCGTCGATCTCGCTGGGCTTGAGCCCGGCGTCGCGCAGCGCCTTGCTGACCGGTCCGCGCGTCTTGTCGATCAGATCCGCGACGAGGTCTTCCAGCTTGGCCCGCGACAACGGGATCACCAGGTGCTTTGGCCCCGACGCGTCGGCCGTGATGTACGGCAGGTTGATCTCGGTCGTGGTCGTGGTCGAGAGCTCGATCTTGGCCTTCTCAGCCGCTTCCTTGAGACGCTGCAGGGCCTGCTGATCGGTTCGGAGGTCGATCCCCTGGTCGCGCTTGAACTCGGCCAGCAGCCACTCGATGACCCGCTGGTCGAAGTCGTCGCCGCCCAGGTGCGTGTCGCCGTTGGTGGCCTTGACTTCGAAGACGCCTTCGCCGAGCTCAAGGATGGAGATGTCGAAGGTTCCGCCGCCCAGGTCGTACACGGCGATCTTCTCGTCGTGCTTCTTGTCCAGGCCATAGGCCAGGGCCGAGGCCGTCGGCTCGTTGATGATGCGCTTGACTTCCAGGCCGGCAATGCGCCCGGCGTCCTTGGTGGCCTGGCGCTGGGTGTCGTCGAAATAGGCCGGGACGGTGATCACCGCGTCGGTGACCTTCTCCCCCAGATAGGCCTCGGCATCGGTCTTGAGCTTCTGCAGGATCATCGCGCTGATCTCGGGCGGCGTATAGCTCTTGCCGTCGGCGAGGGCGACGCGGATGCCGTCGCTGCTCGGGTCGCGCTCGACCTTGTACGGAACGAGCTCCTTGGAGTGAGCCGTCTCCGGGTCGTCGAAGCGGCGGCCCATGAAGCGCTTGATCGAGTAGACGGTGTTCGTGGGGTTGGTGACCGCCTGGCGCTTGGCCAGCTGTCCGACCAGCCGCTCGCCGGCCTTGGTGAAGGCGACGACCGACGGAACCGTCCTACCGCCCTCGGCGGACGGGATGACCGTCGGCTCCCCGCCTTCCATCACTGCCACGACGGAGTTCGTCGTGCCCAGGTCGATGCCGATGATCTTGCCCATTCTGGTCGTGCTCCTGCTTGAGGGTGTCTGAGTCAGTTGCTGTGTTTGGTTGTGCCGCCGGTGTCCGACCCGCCGTCGGCGATGGCGACCATCGCCGGCCGCAGGACCCTGTCCCGGACCCGGTAGCCGCGTTGTAGCTCGGCCACGACCTCGCCATCGGGCCTGCCGGTGGCGGGGACGCTGGCGATTGCCTCGTGTTCGCGCGGGTCGAATGCCCGGCCGATAGACTCGATCGCGGTCACGCCCTCGCTCTCGAGCAGGGCCCTCAGCTTGCGGTCGAGGAGGACGATCCCTTCGATCCAGCCCACGCCCTTGAGGTCCGGCGGCATGGCGTCGAGCGCCCGATCGAAGTCGTCGACGACGGCCAGGAGCTTGCGCAGCAGCAACTCGCTGGCCAGACCAAGCTCGCGCTCGCGATCCTCCGCCGTCCGCCTCTTGAAGTTGGCGAAGTCGGCCGCCGTTCGCTGCAGGCTGGCGAGGTGTTCGGCCGCCAGGCTCCTGGCCTGTTCGAGCTGCGTCGCGAGCTCGTCGGCCGTGAGCTGCGCCGGCTCCGGGCCGGACTCCGCGCTCTCGGCCGGACGGCCGGGCCAGTCGCCCGCGGCGCCGCGGTGGTGGGTTCGACTGTGCGTCGGTCGATCAGGCATACAGATGCTCCACCAATTCGTTCATCAGCCCCGACACGAACTCCACGGAGGCGATCGCCTGCGAATAGGGCATGCGTGTGGGTCCGAGGACGCCGACCACGCCTATCGCCCGCCCGATCCGCCCGTACGGCGCCAGCACCAGTGAGACGTCCTGCATCTCCAGGGGCCTGTTCTCGTGGCCGATGAAGATCTGGATGGAACCGGCGCGGGCCACCGTCTCGACGAGCGAGCCCAGATAGGCCCGGTTCTCGAGAGCGCTGAAGACGCGCCGGACCTTTTCGCTGCGATCGAATTCGGGCGCGGCCATCACGTTGAGCAGGCCGTCGCTGAAGAGATCGTCGATCAGCGCGGCGTCGAACTCGCGCATCGTCCGCACGAGCGCCTCGCCTACGGTCCGCAGGACGTCCAGATCCGCGGTCGCTTCATCGCCGAGTGGGAGGTCGGCCAGCGCAACGGCGATCTCGTCGGCAGTCCGATCCACCGCGAGCACGTTGAGGAGCGAGGCGACCCGGTCGAGCTGCTCCTGATCGGAGCCGCCCGGCAGGTTCTGGAGCGCCTGCTTCATGGTCCCCTCGCGGAAGAGCACGACGAGCAGCGCCAGCGTGTCGTGAACCGCGACGAGGTCCACGCGCCGGACGCGCGCCGAGGGCGACTTGGCCGTGGTGGCGAGCCCAGCTGTGCCGGTGTTTGCCGCAAGCGTGCTCGCGGCAAGACGGAACCAGTGCTCGCTGGCGAACTCCACCTGACCGAACTGGTGGCGGATCATGCGCTGCTCGACGGGCGGCAGTGACCACTCGTCGGCGAGGACCTGCACGTAGTAGCGATATCCCTCGTCGGTGGGAACGCGCCCGGCCGACGTGTGCGGGTGCGTCAGAAGGCCGAGGACTTCGAGATCGGACAGGATGTTGCGCACCGTGGCGCTGCTGACGCCCAGCCCGTAATGCGTCACGAGAGAGCCCGAGCTCACCGGTGCCGCCGAGATCACGTATTCGTCGATGACGGCCCGCAGGACCGCGCCCGATCGGGCGTCCAGCGAACCGATGGTGCGGCGTGGCCGTCGCGCCATGTCTGACTCCACTTCCCCGCCGGTCTGCGCCTCAGAGTTGAGCGGCTGATCGCGCCGCGTCTGCCCAGATGCTGAGAGTTCGCGGCCCGCCGCCGACCCCCGACTCGGCCATGCTCCGGCGGTCGTTAGCACTCTCACTAGGCGAGTGCTAACCGATGCCGGCGATGGTAGCAGCGCCACCCGGAGAGTGTCAACGGCGGGCGTCCAACGTGCGGTCGTGCCCGCCGGGGAGTGGTCGCGGCCCACCGGGGAGTGGCCGCGCCCCAACCGGACGGAAAAGAGCCGGGGCGGAGGAATCGCCCCGGCTCTGAAGCTGTTCCCCGACGAGGCTCGCCTCGTGTTTCGCGCCTGTGGGCCTGCGCTAGACGCGGGCCACGCTGCCGGACGTTGCGCTTCTGCGAGAGAGCGCGTCGACGGCGACCGCGGCCAGAAGCACGAGACCCGTGGCGATGAACTGATACTGGATTGGAAGACCGAGCAGGTACAGGCCGTTGTAGATGGCCCCGATGGTCAGGCCGCCCAGAAGACCGTGTATCGCCCTGCCGCGGCCACCCATCAGGCTGGTGCCACCGATGACCGCGGCAGCCACGGCAAAGAGCACGTACTGGCCGCCGTTGATGTTGGTCGTGATGCCGCCGAGTTGCGAGACATAGATGATCCCGCCCAATCCGGCGGTGGCCGAGCAGATGACGAAGGCCCAGGTACGGATCGCCGTGACGCCCACGCCGGCCCGCCGGGCTGCCTCGGGGTTGCCGCCGGTCGCATACACGTGGCGCCCGAACTGGGTCCGCTCGAGCAGGAGCGTGGTGCCTCCGACCACGGCGAGGACGAGGGGTACGACCCACGGCACGCCGATGATCGGAAGTTGCCCCTGGCTGCGATCGACGTTGCAGAGGGCCACAACCCCGATCCCCGCAACCGCGATGAAGGCGATCTTGGCAATGGTCAGGCCCACGGGCGGAGCCACTAGGCCGCTCCGACGCCGGCCGGCGTCGCGCAGCCACATCGACCCTCCCACCAGCACGACCAGGACGGCCAGGCCAATCCAGCTGAGCCAAACGTCCAGATACGCGTACACGATGCCGTAGATGGCACGCTGGTCGGGCAGGATCGAGCTCGTGACGGTTACCTCCCCGGCCTGGCCGAGGAGGATGATCATCACGCCGAACCAGAACATCTGGCCGGCCAGGGTGACGACGAAGGACGGCAGCCGCAAACGCGTGATGATGATGCCGTGAATGGCTCCAATCCCGGCGCACACGAGCAGCGCGGCGATGATGGCACCCCACCACGGCCAGTTGTGGAGGAGATCCGAGGGGGCTTGCTGTGGCTGCACCAGGAGCGCGGCCACGATCCCTCCGATCGCCGCGACATAACCGATCGAGAGGTCGATCTCGCCGAGCAGCAGGACGAAGCATTCGCCGATCGCCAGGACGATGAACACCGCGCTCTGGGCGAACAGGTTGACCAGGTTGAGCGGCGTCAGATAGACGTGGTGTGGCGTGGTGAACTGGAAGACGATCGTGACGGCGACCAGAGCGGCCACCACGGGTAACACGCCGGCGTCGCCGCTCTTGACCCGAACCAACCACGCCCTCAGATACTGTGTCAGCGTCTGCGCGACGATCTCGGGCGGGATGACGTCGACGGCCGCGGCGGTGAGATCCGGGGCGGCCTCGGCTTGAGCGGCTATGTCGTCGGGAGCCTTACCTCTCCCATGTTCGTTTCCGACCCCAGCCATCGATCAGTTCCTCCCCTGGTTGGAGCCCGTTGCGGCGACCTCACGGGTCGACCCGCCGGTCGTCATGAAGTCCACGACGCTCTGCCGGTCGAAGACCGAGAGCTGGTCCTGAGCGACCATGCGGCCGAGGTGAAGGATGGCCACCCGATCGGCCACCTCGAAGACGTCGTTGAGGTTATGCGAGATGACCATGACGGCGAGGCCGTGGTCCTTGAGCCGCATGACCAGGTCGAGCACCATCCTGGTCTGGGCCACGCCCAGGGCGGCAGTCGGCTCGTCGAGCATCACCAGCTTGGAATTCCACATGACCGCCTTGGCGACGGCTACGGCCTGGCGCTGGCCGCCGGAGAGGGTGGCAACCGGCTGGCGGATCGAACGCACTGTGGTCACGTGCAGGCCGGCCAACGTCTCGGCCGCGGCCCGCTCCATGCTGTCCTCGTTGAGGAAGAAGCGGTTCAGCTTCTCGCGCCCCAGGAACATGTTCTGGACGATGTCCAGGTTGTCGGCAAGGGCGAGGTCCTGGTAGACGGTCTCGATCCCAAGAGAGGCGGCGTCCTTGGGGCTGTGGATGTGGACCTGGCGGCCCTCCCAGAACATCTCGCCGTGGTCTGGCTGGTGAATGCCCGCGATCGTCTTGGTCAGGACGGACTTGCCGGCGCCGTTGTCTCCGCACAGAGCGGTCACCTGACCGGCGGGAAGATCCAGATCGACACCGAACAGCGCCTGAACGGCGCCGAAGTGTTTGCCTATGCCCCGCAACTTGAGCAATGGCTCCGCCGTTCCTGGCGCGTTTGCGAGTGCTTGCCCTTCGAGAACCGGACCCGGCCCGGTCGGCTCGCCCATCCGAGTCAATGACATCGATTTGACTCCCATCTGCGCTCGCGCAGCGGCCTCTGGCAGCTCCTGGTTGCGATCCGCGATCGTGAGCCCGCGCGGCCCGTGCGTGCCTGGGCGATCCGGGCTCTGTACTTATGCGGCGTAGCGGACGCGGTGTCAATAATGCCGTGTCGCACCCGCACGATGCGGGTGCGACACGGCTGGCCGCGATGGCTCGATGCGCTGTGGGCGCATGCGCCCTGGCGGCCTGCTACTCGACTACTTGATGCCTGCGGCGGTGCAGACGTCGGCGCCAACGGCGCCGCACAGGTCCGTCACGCTGACGAACTGGTCCTTGATGACGGTCGCCTCCATGTTCGCGGCGTTGACCCAAAGCGGGGTCAGGAGAGCGGCCGGCTCAACGGTGGCGGCATTGGTCGGGTCGGTGGTGGTGCCGTTGACGAGGGTGGTGGGCGGCGTCTGGCCGGCGCGCAGGAAGGTGGCCAGCGCGACAGCTGCCTGGGCCTCGAGGTAGATCGGCTTGTAGACCGATCCGCACTGCCAGCCCTGGAGGACATACTCCATGCCCTGGAGAGTGGCGTCCTGGCCGACCGTCGGGACGGTCTTGGCCTTGACGCCGGCGCCCTTGAGAACGGTGATCACGGAACCGGCCAGGCCGTCGTTGGCCTCAACCGTCGCGTTGATCTTGGGGTTGGCCGTAAAGGCCTGCTGGAAGATGGTCTGGCCCTGCTTGTTGTCCCAACCTGGGGCAAGCTGCTCGTGGACGAGGGTCATGCCGGCGCTGTTGGTCGCGCCATCCTTGACCTGCGCGACTGCCTGGCCCCAGATCACCGAGTTGTAGCCCTTGGCGAAGTCGATCGCGTTCGGGTCGGTGTCCTGGCCGCCGTCGAGGGTGAAGACCTGCGGGCTCTTGACTCCCCATGCGGTGACGCAATCCATGAAGCCCTGGCCGATCAGCTTGCCGACCTGGACGTTGTCGAAGCTGACGTAATAGGTGTTGGTGCCCTGGAAGGTGGCTCGGTCGTAGCTGATGTACGGAATGCCGGCCGCGGCGGCCAGGGACTGGATCTGCTTGCCGGTGGCTCCGTCAAGCGGGTCGACGAGGAGGACCTTGGCGCCGGCCGTGATGTCGGCCTGGGCGATCGCGACCTCGGTGTTTGTGGTGCCTGAGGCGTTGTCGATCTTGTAGTCGGACTTGGCGTAGCCGGCCGCGTCGAATGCCTTGGTCAGATACGGCAGGTCATAGCTGGTGTACCGGGCCGACGTCGTGGTGTCGGGCAGGATCACGCCGACCATGCCCTTGCCGGCGCTGGTGACGCTGGTCAGCTGAGCCATTTCGGTGAAGGCGGCGTCGAGCCCGCTGAGGGTGAACGCCACCGAGCCACCTGGGCTCGCGGCAGTCGAAGCTACCGTCGTTGGGGCCACGGTCGGCGCCTGGGTCGGTGGAACCGGGGTCGGTGTCGAAGTGGTGCTGCTGCACGCTCCGACCACGAGCGCAGCCATCGCCGCGATCGAGACGAACTTGGAACTGGCTTTCATGTAGTACTCCTCCTGCGCCACGAACCACGTTGGCGCATCGAATGCCGGCGCGGGCCATCAGGGCGACCCGAACGTCCGGCTAGTTCAGGGATCCGCGAATTCCGTGGGGCTCACCTCCTAATCCGCTGGGCTGCGGGCGCTGGGCCTCGACGCTGGGCGTCCGTCTGGGTCGCCATCGATCGGTGTTCGCCCGACCGGCGGCGCCCGGGATCGAGACGATCGTCGGGTCATATAGAGTCGGAGCCAACGCCAGCTCGGCAGCGCCCAGGAGCAGCGTGTTGGCGCCGAGAAGGGTCGTCGTCAGATTCACCATGGCGCGAGGCGCGGGCATCGCCCGTGCGTCGAGCTCACGCACGACGGTCTCCCTGACGTACGGATAGATGCGGGCGTATAGCCCGCCCAGGGCAACGCGGGTCGGATTGAAGACGTTCACCAGACCCGCCAGTCCGATGCCCAACCAGCGGCCCGATTCGGCGATCGCCGCCAGCGCCACTTCGTCGCCGAGATCCGCTGCCGCAAACAGATCCGCCAGGGCCCGAGTGCCGCCGAGGGGATCCCGCCCGGCCCGGCGGAGCAACGCCTCCTCGCCGACCTCCGCCTCCCAGCAGCCGCGCGCGCCGCAGTGGCACAGGTTCCCATTGGGGTCGACGGTGAGATGGCCGACCTCGCCCGCGTAACCTGCGGCACCGGCAAGCGAGCGGCCGCCGACAACTACGCCGGCGCCGATGCCGCCCTCGCCCCACAGACAGATGAAGTCGTTCGAGCCTCGGCCTGAACCCCGCAGATGCTCTGCCGAGGCAGCCAGGTCGGCGTCGTTGCCTACGAAGACTGGCACGTCGAGATCGCTGAAGCGTTCGCGGATCAGACTGCCCAGGGCCACATCGCGCCAGCCGAGGTTTGGCGCGTGGTGGAGATACCCGTCTTCGGCGCGGACCGCACCTGGTATCGAGACCCCTATGGCCACGATCCGCGGCCCGTTGCCGAGGCCTTCCAGCAACGGTCCCACCAGCCCGTGGAGCTCGTTCACGATCGACACGGGATCCGTGTTGCCGAGCGAGCAGTCGCGCCTGGTCGAGCCGATCACGGCACCGCCGAGGCCTATCACTGCCGCGCCCATCCAGTCTGTGGACAGGTCGATGGCTAAGGCTCCCGGGCCGTCCCGGCGCAGCTCAACGACAGGCGACGGACGCCCGGGCGCCTGCTGCAAAACCTTGGTCCGGGTTCGCTCCCAGACGAGGCCGCGCGCGGACAACTCGACGATGAGCGACGCGACCGTGCTCCGGTTGAGGTGCAACTCGGTTGAGAGCGCGGACCGCGAACGCGGGCCGCTCAGGTGCAGCTCGCGCAGCATCCTGCTCAGATTGCGGCGCCTGATCTCGTATTGGGCGACTCCGCCTTCGCCGCGGATAACCATAGGCCGTCGGTTCCTCGTGGGCGCGAGTTGCAGGACGGTTGATTAATTGGGCGTGCAACAAAACAAACTGATTTAGCGGAGGGTACAACAAACCTGGGCAAACTGCCAGACCCGAATTCTGGGGCGCGGCCTCGATGACCGCCTATCGGCGGCGGACGCGTTCCGTTCCGCGCGTCGCGCGGCCCCGAGCCGGCAATCGCTTACGATCGCCCGGAGCGCCGGCCGGGCCCGATCCCGCAGCGCTCGGCGCGGACAGCGCGGCCGCGACCGACCAATCCAGCCCATGAGGAGCCACGGTGCACGACATTGCGCACTACACGTGCCATCGCACCAGCCGTCCTGCGCGACTGGACGGCAGGGCCGGCGGCCCGGCATGGGTGAAAGCCCCACGTTCCCCTCGTTTCGTCGACATGGTGACAGGCGAGCCCGGCTATTTCGATACTCGGGCGGCGGCGCTCTGGGACGACGAGAATCTGTACGTCTCGTTCTGGCTCGAGGAGCCGTTCCCGGAAGCGCACATGACCGAGCGCGACGGGATCGTGTTCGCCGAGAACGACGTCGAGATCTTCATCGATGGCGGGGACTGCTACTACGAGTTCGAGCTCAACGCCGCCAACACGGTGTACGAGGTCTTCTTCATCTGGCAGGATGCCTACACCCGAGGGAGCCGCTTCGACGTCCCCGAATTCGACCTTGTCGAGCGCGGAGCCCTCTCCTTCGCCGGCGACTACGACCGCCAGCCCGGCTCATTCTGGCGGGGCACCCATCCCCGTGGCGCGCGCTGGGCGTTCCGAGACTGGGACCTGCCGGGGCTGCGGACGGCCGTCCACGTCGACGGCAAGCTCAACGACCGCTTCTCTGTGAGCAAGGGCTGGAGTGCCCAGGTCGTGCTGCCGTGGAGGGGCATGGCCCCGCTGGCGAACGGCCAATCGCTGCCGCCCCGCGACGGCGACGTCTGGCGCATGTTCTTCGGCCGGTTCGAGAAGCTGACGTCCGGTGGGGTCGAGCTGCCCCACCTCGCCTGGTGCTGGAACTCGCACGGGGTGATGGACACGCACCTCCCGGACCGATTCACGTACGTGCACTTCTCCGAGAAGCCGGTCGAAGCCTTGTAACGATCTTTGAGCTCGGGCTTCATCGGGTGAGGCCGGGCCCGGTTTGGCGCGACCGGTCGCCTACACCAGCCGACTGAACAGCTCGTTGCTGAGAAGACGGCCGCGCAGGGTCAGGCGCAGCCGCGGCTCACCCGCAAGGTCGAAACGCTCCAGAAGCCCCGCCGATTCGGCCCAGTCGCGCACATCGGCCAGCGGCCGCTCTTCCGCCCACGCCACCGGCGTCCCGGAGTCGAGGCGCAGGGCCAGGATCACACGCTCGGCAGCCGCGGCCGCGTCGGTCAGCGCCTCCGACCCCCCGGGAGGCGTCGCGGCCCGGCCGCCCGCAGGCGCGAGCGCCCCGATATATGGCTCCATCGCCGCGGCATTCCAGCGCCGCGTCACCCCGTCGAAGGCGTGCGCGCCGGGACCGACCGCCTCGTACGCCCGCCGCTCCCAGTACGCCAGGTTGTGGCGGCTCTCATGGCCGGGCCTGGCCCAGTTGGAGATCTCGTAGCCATGCCAGCCCAGCGAGGCGAGAAGATCCGTCGCCAGCTCGTACTGGTCCGCCGCTCGATCGTCGTCCTGCGCTCCGCGCGCCTTCTCGCGCCAACGTCTGGCGCCGGGCGTGGTCGGCAAGTGGTCTCCTCCAGCGCCGGTCAGGCCTTCCGAATCCGGGTCGTCGAGCGTCAGCGCGTAAAGCGATAGGTGGTCCGGCTGGAGGGCCAGCGCGCCGCGAAGGCTCGCCTCCCAGGCCGCGGCGGACTGGTCCGGCACGTCATACAGCAGGTCCAGATTGATCGACCCGATCCCCGCCGCCCTGGCTGCGTCAACGGCCCCGACCACGTCCACCGGGGAGTGGCGCCGGCCCAGGCGTCGCAGCTCACCCGCGTCGAGGCTCTGGGCACCGAACGAGATCCGCGTGGCTCCCGCCCGTTGGAACGCCGCCAGATCGCCGCGCTCGTCGGGGCCCGGATTGGCCTCGAGAGTGATCTCCGCGTCCGGCGCGATGCCGAATCGGGTCCGGACCGTCGCTAGCAGCCTCTCCAACCACTCCCCGGTGACGAGGGACGGAGTGCCGCCGCCGAAGTAGACACTCTCCAGCGGTGCCCGAAGACGGCCGGCTCCTGGCGGGCCGAACCGCTCGTCCAGAGCGTCCGCGCGGAGCTCCAGCTCACGGCACACGGCCTCGTAGAGCCGCTCTGTGCGGGCCCGCGGGCCGCGGGCGTCGCTGCCCGCGTAGACGACGAAGTCGCAATAGGGGCAGCGCGCGACGCAGAACGGCAGATGGAGGTACAGGGCCACGGGCGGCTGCGGTGTCACGCCAACAGGGTAGTCGCCGAGCGGCCGCCGATCTCCGGTCGGGGCGGCCGGTCCCAACCCGACCGCCGGGCCGCGAGACGGTCGCCGCCACGCCGGCGTTGCATCCTCCAGGGCCACCGCTCAGTGAGCCCGGTGGTGATCCCATCTCGCGACGCTCCGGGCCGAAGAGCGGATCCAGGCCAGGATGACGCCGGCTCGCCCCGCGGGCGCCGGCCGGCGCCCCGTCCGATCGGTGAAGCCCGGGGCCCCCGGCTCCTCGGCTGGGCCCGGCTCCGGGGCGTTCCTCGGAACCGTCGCCCGGCGAGCGTCCTGCCAGCCCTCCGGCCGTCGGGTGAGAAGCTCGATCTCCTCAGGCTCGCGGCCGGTCAACGGCACCTGGCCGGGGTGGCCGGTGCAAACGAAGACGGCGAATGAAGTCACCGCATGGCCGACGATCGCCGCACCGATGCCGCCCGTGGCCAGCGTGGCCCAACCGCCGAGCAGGCCGATGCCTCCGGCCACGAGGATCGTGTAGGGATGGTGGCCGGGTCCGGCAACTCGCGTCGCCAGGACGTAGATGATGGCCGACAACACGATCGCGGAACCATTCGGCATGCCGACGGCGATCAGCGTTCCCAGGAGAGCCCCTCGGAACGTCGCCTCGTCGATCACCGCCGTCCCGATCGAATTGACCACGGCGCCGGGATAGACGCCGGCGGGAGGCAGCCGCAGGTATCCATATCGGTACCAGGCGAATGCCCCGGCCTGGGCCAGACCGATGAGCGCCAGGATGGTCCCGTAGGCGATGACGTCCTCTCGGTGGCCGATCAGGAGCAGCAGGACGTCGTGGGGCGAGGGGTGGACGACATACAGCGCGGCCAGGAGCGAGGCTCCGATCAGGTACCACGCCAACCGGGTCCAGAAGGTGCGGTGGCGTCCCGGCTCGTCGTACTCGGCGGCGCCGAAGCGGCTCGCGTCGAGCCGCAAGATCAGCAGCATCATGAAGAAGCCGCTGCCGATCAGGATTCGTATCGACTCGGGGTTCATACCTCGTCCATGCGAAGAACCGCCAGGAACGCCTCCTGCGGTATCTCGACGGATCCGACGCGCTTCATGCGCTGCTTCCCCTCTTTCTGCTTCTCGAGCAGTTTGCGCTTGCGGGTGATGTCTCCGCCATAGCACTTTGCGAGGACGTTCTTGCGCATGGCCGCGACGGTCTCGCGGGCGATGACGTTCGAGCCGATCGCTGCCTGGACGGCGATCTCGAACATCTGGCGCGGGATGAGGCCGCGCAGGCGATGCACCAGCTCACGACCGATGGCCTGCGCACGATCGCGGTGGACGATGACCGACAGGGCGTCGACCGGCTCGCCGGCAACGAGCACGTCCACCTTGACCAGTTCGGCCGCCCGATAGCCGATCTCTTCGAAGTCCATCGAGGCGTAGCCCTGCGTTCGGGTCTTGAGCTGATCATAGAAGTCGACGATGACCTCTCCCAATGGCAGCTCGAAGTTGAGAAGCACACGCTTTGGATCCAGGTATTCCATGCCGAGGAATGTGCCGCGACGATTCTTGGTCAGCTCCATGAGCGTCCCGATGTAGGTCGACGGAGTGACGACGCCGAGCTTGACCCAGGGCTCGAGGATCTCCTCGATGATGCCGGCGTTCGGCATCTTCGACGGGTTGTCCACGGTCACGGTTCCCTGCCCGTTTATCAGAACGACCTGATATTCGACCGACGGCGCCGACGCGATTAGCTCCTGGCCGAACTCGCGCTCGAGCCGCTCCTCGACTATCTCCATGTGGAGCAGCCCGAGAAAGCCGCAGCGGAACCCGAAACCGAGCGCGACCGAGCTCTCGGGCTCGAAGCTGAAGCTGGCATCGTTGAGGTGCAGCTTCTCCATCGCGTCGCGCAGGTTTGGGTATTCGGAGCCGACGATCGGGTATATGCCGGCGAAGACGAGGCTCTTGGCAGGCTGGTAGCCGGGGAGCGGATGGTCGGCCGGGGCTGCGACAGTCGTTATCGTGTCGCCCACCTGCGCCTCGCGGACGCTCTTGAGGCCGGTCGCCACGTAGCCCACGTCGCCGGCGCGGAGCTCCGGAACGGGCACGAGCTGCGGCCGGAAGAATCCGAGCTCGACCAGTTCGGCCTCCGCGCCCGAACCCATCAGGCGGATGTCGTCGTGCCCGCGGAGCGTTCCCTGGGCCAGCCGGATATAGACGACGACGCCTTTGTAGGGGTCGTAGTGGGAGTCGAAGATTAGGCCCTGCAGCGGCGCTTCGGGATCACCCTTGGGCGGCGGCACTCGCTGCACGATCGCCTCGAGGATCTCGGCCACGCCGGTGCCGTCTTTGGCCGACGCCAGCAGTACTTCCTCATGTGGTATGGCGAGTACCGTTTCGAGCTCTTCGATGACGACGTCGATCTGGGCCGACGGCAGGTCGATCTTGTTCAGCACCGGGATAATGGTCAGGTTCTGCTTGAGGGCCAGATAGACGTTGGCGAGAGTCTGCGCCTCGATTCCCTGCGTCGCGTCGACCACCAGGATCGCGCCCTCGCACGCCTGCAGGCTGCGGCTCACCTCGTAGCTGAAGTCGACGTGGCCGGGCGTGTCGATCAGGTTCAGGCCATAGAGCAGACCGTCGGAAGCGGTGTATTCGAGGCGGACGGCCCTGGCTTTGATGGTGATGCCGTGCTCGCGCTCGAGATCCATCGAATCGAGCACCTGCGCGGTCATCTGGCGCGCGTCGATTGTGTGCGTCAGCTCGATCAGCCGGTCCGACAGCGTCGTCTTGCCGTGGTCGATATGAGCGATGATCGAGAAGTTGCGCAGGCGTTCCTGGGGAATCCGGTCGGTCACGCAGCGAGTTTACCGGGTCGTCCTCGCGGGGCGGCAGTTCCGACGGGCACTCCCCAGTCGTACGAGCAGCAAGACGGATCCGATCCTCGCCGCTGTGTCCGGCCCACCGATCGCCCATGGAGACATTAGGGCGTCAGCTCGTCGACGGTCGGGCTCCTGCCGCCTTCGGGCGGCCGATGACCACCTATGCAGTGTTGTTGGGTGCGTTCCTGCAGCATCCGTCAATCAGGGAAGGACCGCAGCCGGGACGGACGGCGCAACGGGGGCCGGCATAGGATGGACCTCACCGCCTCGCGCACCGGCGCGGGACCGGTATCGGTCGAGCATCGACCGCCGCAGCGGGGGCCCGAAATGGATGCTGACTTCCTCGCGGTCGTCGGTAATCCGGACAATCGGCCCTGGACCATGGGCAGCGGCGTCGGACGCGTGAGCATCGCCCGGCTCGTAGTCGATGCCGCAGAGCTCCAGGGGGCGGTGGCGACGATTGCGCTGGGAGGCGAGGTCGTAGCCCCTGTGAGGCTGGCCAATGCCATCATGGCCGTGGCGGCTCGCAGGGACATCCCGACGATCAGCCGCTTCCATCATCGGCATCCGGGGCTGGAGCCTTGCCCGTATTGCGACCGGCTACGCGGCCGCTGACGCGCCTGCGCGCGGACGCAGGACTCTGATACCATCAACCGTCGCGCCAGTCGGCCCGTTTCGGCTGCCTGTCGCCTTCCTTCTGCAGCATAGAGGTCTTCGAACTTGGCCAAGACGCCCCGAGGCTGGACCGGCGCCCGCACGCCGTCAGCGATCAAGCGGGTCCGCCAGGCAGAGCGCCGGCGGGCCATCAATCAACCGCGCAAGAGCGCGGCGAAGACGTACGCCGCGAACGCGGTGAAGGTCGCCACCGGCGCGGCCGAAGGCGAAGCCGCGACGGCTCTCGCCGAAGCGATGAGCGCACTCGACAAGGCCGCGAAGGTCGGGGCGATCCACCCCAACAACGCCGCCCGACGCAAGTCGCGCCTCGCCATCAAGCTCAATGCCCTGGCCCTGGGAACCGCCGTTCAGACGTCGGCCCGCGTGACCAAGACAACGGGCACGGCCGCCGCCGTCAAGGCTGCGCGGACTCGCATCGCCTCGGGCAAGGCCACGAAGGCCAAGGGCCCGCAGACCGCCGCCGGCAAGGCCAAGGCCGCACTCTCCAAGACGGCTCGGGCCGAAGGCCTCGCCGCTCCTGCCGCAGTCACCGCCGCGCCCAAGCCCGCCGCAAAGGCTCAGAAGCCCGCGCCGAAAGCAGCGGCCAAGGCCGCCGCAAAGGCCCCTGCCAAGGCTGTCGAAAAGATCGCTCCCAAGGCGGCCGCCAAGGCCCCTACGAAGACTGCCGCGAAGGCCGAGAAGCCCGCGCCGAAGGCCGCAGCCAAGCCTGCGGAGAAGACCGCTCCCAAGGCGGCCGCCAAGGCCTCTACGAAGACTGCGGCGAAGGCCGAGAAGCCCGCGCCGAAGGCCGAGAAGAAGCCGAAGGCCTGAGCCCTCTCTCAACCGAAATCTCAACGGGCCGGGTCGCTTGACCCGGCCCGTTCGATTCGCGGCCCGACGCGGAACGGGCGCCCCGGGCAGGTAGTCCGAGGGCGAGGCAGTCGGCGCCGTCGCGACGCTGCGGCGCCCACGACGGTCGGCGGCCGCACTGCCCGTGGACTCTGCCTGCCCTGATTTCAGCCAATCTTCACCAGACGTTACGCTCGCTGCACCCTCCACGCAATTTCCACCCAGTCTTCATCCCAGCTTCACTCCCGATCCACCACCTCGATCGAGACTTTCTGCAGCAAATCCGCCACTACCTGATCGATGCACGAATCGGTCCGGTCCGAGGCATGACCTGACGCGGGCCAGTGCAGAAGGAGAACCATGCGATGAACTCGATCCATCGGGGTGGGCTCATGGTCGCGGCGATGATCGCGGGCCTGACGATCGTCGGGGCGTTCGTCGTCGACGGTTACGTGAGCGGCCTCAAGGCGGCCGCGGAGGCGGCCACTTCGGGGCAGGCGACTGCGACCCTGGCCGCGACCGCGACGCCGAGCGCAACCGAGACCATCGAACCGGAGACGGTCTACGTTGAGCCGGTTCCAACGCCCGCCGTGATCAAGGTCACCCGGACCTCGAAGCCCGCGGTGGTTCCCGCCGGGCCGACGGCAACGCCGCCGGTGATTCACGTCATCGTCCCAGGGCCGACCGGTGGCGACGGCGGCGGCGGCGACGGAGGCGGCGACTGATGGAGAGCCAGCCGCCGGGCCGCACCCCTACTCCAATCCACGCCGCCAAAGCCAAACCCGATGCTCGTCCGATGAGGATGGCACTCGGCGCAGGTGCCATAGCCACGCTGTCCGCTCTGGCGACCGCCATCGTGCTGCCGCCCAAGCCAGCCTTGACTCAGACCTTTCAGCAGCCGGCGGTACAGCAGCCGTTGCAGCCGGCGACCGCCGGTCCGCCGGCGACGCAGGGTACGGTGCAGGTGCAGCGTCCGATCCGATACGTTCAGCTCCAGCCGGGTCAGACGGCTCCGCCCGGGGCGACGGTAATCCCCGCGACCGCGCCTACCCCGATCACGGTCGTCGTCAACGTTCCGGCGCCGGCCCAAAAGGCAGCGTCCGGCGGGGCGCCGGCACCGATCATCGTCAAGACCACCCAGTCCGGCAAGGTCGTGCCGTGACGCTCGCTCCCGAAGCTCAACTGAATTCGACGCCGACGACCTGGCCGCCGGGCGGTCCGGAGGCATCCGGGGCGATAGCGCCCGCCAGCCTGGCCACCACATCGATGGGTGGACGCCTCGTCATCCACCTCGACGCGGATGGCCGGGAGGCCGACGCCCGGCACGACAGCAGGCGGCTCGCCGCGCGGATCGACCGTTGGGCGTCGCGACTGACGCGGCACGAGGTCGACTCCGATCTGGCTCGTCTGAACGCAGACCCCGAGGCGGCGGTCACTGTTGGACCGACCCTTGCCGGCGCGCTGCTTGCCGGAATCGCGGCGGCCGATGAGAGCGGAGGATTCGCGGATATCACCCTGCTCGACGCCCGCCTGTGGGCCGAGGGCATGTCGGAGCGCGCAGCCGCCTCACGCTTGGGCGACTGGCGCCTGATCCGAGGCCGCCGTGGAGCGGCGACCGTCGAGCGGCCACCCGGCCTGCACTTCGACCTCGGGGGCGTCGGCAAGGGCTGGCTGGCGGACCGCGCCCTGGCCCTGCTGGCGGAGTGGCCGAGTGCCGTCGTCGATGCCGACGGCGACCTCGCCATCCGATGCGCTCCGGGAAAGTGGTGGGAAATAGGCATCGAGGATCCGCGGACGTCCGACTCCAACCTGGCCGTTCTCCGCCTCGGCTCGCCTCGCAACATCGGGCCGACCTTCTGGGGAGTGGCCACTTCTGGCACGTCCATCCACCGCTGGAAGGTGGGCGGGACGGTCCGTCATCACCTCATCGATCCGCGGACCGGGCTTCCGGCGGTGACGGATGTGGTCCAGGCCACGGTCGTGGCGGGATCCGCGCTGCGGGCCGAGGCTCTGGCGAAGGCGGCCGTGATCGCCGGCAGCGTTGAGGGTTTCGCGCTTCTCGAGCGCGCTCGAGTCCGCGGCGCAGTGCTGCTCAACACGGCCGGAGATGTCCAGGCGCTGCCGGTCACGCTGCCTCTACTGGGGAGTTGAGAGGGGCCTCGATGGAGCCGGACGAGTTCGATACCGAGGCCCGGCCGGCGGGCGGCGCCAATCCACTCCTCGGGCCGCGGCCGGCGGGCGGCGCCAATCCACTCCTCGGGCCGCGGCCGGCGGGCGGCGCCAATCCACTCCTCGGGCCGCGGCCGGCGGGCGGCGCCAATCCACTCCTCGGGCCGGGCGCGGCGGTGCGGCGACCAGTCAGAAACGGGCCCACCTATCGCGGCCTCCCGGCGCCGGTACGCCTCGTCGGCTGGATCCTGATCGCGATCGTCGTCGGCGTTGTCACCGGTTTGACCGCGCCCACTGCCCTTCGCCGGATCGGAGCCGTGGCCGCTCTCCAGCCCGGGCTCCTCGCCTGGTACACCGTCCGGGCCCTCGGCTTCATCGCCTACCTCGTGCTGGCAGCCTCGGTCCTTTACGGCCTGCTGCTGTCCACCAAGATCCTGGACGCGATCGCCCATCGGCCGGTCAGCTTCGCACTGCACAAGGACCTGGCCATCGCGGGTCTGCTCCTGGCCGGCCTGCACGCATCGCTGCTCGTCTTCGACCAGAGCTTCAACTTCACGCCGCTATCGATAGTCGTCCCGTTCACTTCGCCGTATTCACCTCTGACGGTCGGCATCGGCCAACTCACGATCTACGCCATGGCCATCGTGACTGCCAGCTTCTACGTGCGGCGCCATATCGGCCAACGAGTCTGGCGGCTCCTCCACTACATCACCTTCCTGTCGTTCGCCGGTGCGTCCTTTCACGGCATCGCCTCCGGCTCGGACAGCGGCGCGGCGTGGGCCTTCTGGATCTACGTGGTACCGGTTGCCGCCGCCGTCTTCCTGATCGCCTACCGCCTGGTGGTGGGGCTTTCCAACCTCGCTCATCGTCCCCGAGTCGAGCGGGCCGACACCCCCGAGGCGCTCCTTGCGCCCCGCGGCCCGCTCGACCGTCCCGGCGCCGCCTGATCCAGGAGATCCTCCATGGCTTACGTCATTGCCGCGCCCTGTATCGACAACATGGACCAGTCGTGCGTAGCCGTGTGCCCCGTCGACTGCATAGCTGCCGACCCGAACCTGGACCGCAAGTTCTACATCGACCCATCCAACTGCATCGATTGCGGCTCGTGCGAGCAGGCCTGCCCCAACCAGGCCATCTTCCGCGAGGAGGCATTACCGGCCGAATGGGCCGGATACGCGTGGCTCGACGCGACCTGGTACGCCGATCCGGAGAGGGCTCGCGCGGCCCTCGACGAGAGCATGCCCCGCCCCGCCGCCTGATCGGAGAGCCACTTGGCGATCGCCGCCGCAAATCAGGGAGCTCGAACGACCGCCCCCTGGTTCCGTCCGTGGGCCGACTCGACTATCGTTGCAGCCATGGGATCGCGCATCCTCGTCGCCGACGACGAGCCACACATCCGCGAGGTGGTTCGGGCCTACCTCGAGCGTGAGGGCTACGAAGTCCTCGAAGCCGCCGACGGCGAAACCGCCCTCGAGCACGGCCGAACCGCCGGATTGGACCTGCTGGTCCTCGACGTCATGCTGCCGGGGCGATCCGGTTTCGACGTACTGCGGGCGCTGCGCAGCGAAGGTTCAGGCGTCGGCGTGTTGATGCTGACGGCCCGCGACGACGTGATCGACCGCGTCGCCGGACTCGAGCTGGGCGCCGACGACTACGTGATCAAGCCGTTCGAGCCGCGCGAGGTGGTCGCCAGAGTGGGGGCAATCCTGCGCCGCTTCGGCAGGCCGACTCCGGGTCAGCCTGCAGGGAGCCCCGATCCGGTTCTCCTACCCACGACCTTCTTCGATCTCACGATAAACCTGGACGCCCGAGAGGCGACTCGCGCCGGCAGCAGCCTTTCGCTCACTCGCACAGAGCTGGACGTCCTGGCGGCCCTGGCGGAGTTGCCGGGCCGGGTCTGGTCCCGAGAGCAGATAGGCCAGCGGGTCTTCGGCGAGGCATTCGACAGCTTCGACCGGACGATCGACAGCCACGTCAAGAACCTGCGGGCGAAGCTCGGAGTCCGCCCCGACGGAGGACCTTACGTGGAGACCGTTCGCGGCGTCGGCTATCGGGCGGCGCGCCCGGTCGACGGGGCCTGATGCCGGAGGAGGGGCAGTGAGTCTGCGCTGGCGGATCGCCATTGGGTTTGCCCTCGTCGCGCTCGCGACGGCGGCCGTGATCGCCCTGGCCACGCCGCCTATCGTGACCCAGGGCTTCTCGGACATCGACACAGATTCGGACGCCGGACAGGCGGACATCACGGCGGTGCCGACTGCCCTCCCGGGCTCGGCTTCCCTGGCCGCGACCGAGGTCGAAACCGAAGGCGAAGATGTCTCGGTGCCGACCGGCGCGGCCCCGAGCGCTTCGGCTCCGGCGGCAACGACGCCTCCGGCGGCAACGACGCCTCCGGCGGCAACGACGCCTCCGGCGGCAACGACGCCTCCGGCGGCAACGACGCCTCCGGCGGCAACGACGCCTCCGGCGGCAACGACGCCTCCGGCGGCTGCCGCCGCCACCGAGACCGCGGCCGAGGTAGCGGCCGCGCAACGGAGTCAGCCACCGGCGGCCGCGCTCGTAACCAGCGGGCAGGCCCAGCAGACTACGATCCTTCGCCTCATCCTGGCCTCGATCATCGCGGCCTCACTGGCTTCGCTCTTTGGGCTGCTCGCCGCCGGACGATTGGTGCGGCCGCTGACCCGGCTCGAGCAGGCCGCGGTCGCGGTCACGCGCGGCGACCTGGCCCGTCGGTCCGGTCTCGCGGATCGCACCGACGAATTCGGCCAGCTGGGACGCACGTTCGACTCTATGGCGGGCCAGCTTCAGGCTGCCGACGAGACGCGCCGTCGCTTCCTGCAGGACGCCGCGCACGAGCTCAAGACGCCGCTGGCCGTCATCGACGCCACCTCGAGCGCGATCATCGACGGCGTGTACACACCGGAACGCCGTCACCTCGAGACCATCCGTGACCAGTCCCGGGTCCTTGCCCGCATCGTCGACGACCTGCGAACCATCAGCCTCGCGGAAGGAGGGCACCTGCCGCTGGAGCGTCGAACGATCGACGTTCGCCGGGTCCTCGATTCATTCGTGGTCGGCTTCGAGGCCCGAGCCGCCACCGGGTCGATCAAGCTGACGGTGGTTGCGCCGGAGGGCCTTCTCGTGGAGGCGGACCCGGACCGGTTGCGCCAGGTGATCGGCGCCCTCGTCGACAATGCGCTGCGACACACTCCGGAAGGCGGTGAGGTCGTCGTGGCAGCGTCCACCGTTACGGCCGTGGCGGGCGTGGCTGCGAGCCGAACCGGCCCGCAGAAACCGGCCGTACGTATCAGCGTCGAAGACACCGGCCCCGGCATACCGGAGGAATCGCTGCCCAGGATCTTCGAGCGCTTCTACCAGGCCGATCCTTCTCGCAGCCGGGGCACGGGAACGAGTGGCCTGGGGCTCTCGATCGTGCGAGCCCTCGCCGAAGCCCACGGCTGGCAGGTCGGGGCCGAGAATCGAAGCGGTGGCGGCGCGCGACTCTGGGTCGAACTGCCGGCGGTCCGGCCGGCCTGAGGAGGAGCAGGTGAAAGACGCCGCCGTATGATGCCCGTGGAGACGGCTTCGTCACCGAGCAGCGCGATCCGGTCGGTCGGGCGGGAATGAGCTAGTCGAGGAGGCCTTATGACCTGGGGACGATCACCCGCGGGGTTCGATCCGCACGCCTTCGACCCACTTGGCGGAGACGTCCAATCGGGGCCGCCGAAGCACGAGACGGTCGAGCTCGTCGGTCTCCATCTGCGGGTCCACGGCGAGGTTTCGTTATCGCAATTCGGCCGACTGTCCGATCTGCTGAACCACAGCCGCGGCTACCTGGCGGTCAAGGATGCCAGGCTCCTGCGACGCAACGGCGAGCCGGCGAACCTGACCGTCTCTGAGCTGATGGTCAACCAGGACGACGTGACGTTCGTGGGTCAGAAGGCCGATGAGATATCGGCGGCCGGGCACGGGCAGGCGGGCGGCATGGACCGGCCGCTAATGGAACGGGCTCCTCGACACCTGATCATCTTCACCCCGGGCTACACGCTGACCGGAACGATCTACGCCTTCCAGGAAACGGACATCGCGACGTTCGTGGACTCGACCGATCCTCGCTTCGTGGTCATGACCGACGTCACCGCGCGCTCCCTGGCCGACCGCCGGGCCATCAGCCACTACGCCGTGGCGATGGTCAACCGCACCCAGATGACGGCCGCGTCGTTCCTCGAGAACGCCACCGGCGCCGACGAAACCGGCATCGCACTGGAGTAGCCGCCGGGAGTCGCGGGGCCCGAGCCGGTTCCGCGGCACGCGGCTCGTAGCAGTGGGCCCAATTCGCAGCGCGTCCCAGACTGACCGATCCAAAGTGAGGTCTCCTATCCTGGCGACTCTGCCATTTGGCTAGCGTGCACAACTTGACTAGTGGTCATTTCAACGTGTCGCTGCCTCCGTCGGACGGCCAGTTCAGCGGCCGACGGATGGAGGCGGAGTCAACTTGTAGCGGGCGATGACATCGCCCAGCCATTCGGGTTGGGCAGGCTGCAGTCCGAAACGCGCGGCCAGCGCAAGGAAGCGGTCGACGTCGACGTGCCGGTGGCGGTCATCGCCACCAGCTCCCGGAAGTAGTCCTCGAAGCCGGCGGGCGAAATGACCTCGACCAACCGCGCCGGAGTTGCGCCCGCGTTCCACATGGCGTGGGCCTCGCCGCGTGGCTTGACGATGTAACTCCCGGCCGTGAGCACGACCTCGGAATCGTTTGACCGAAACCCGATCTCGCCCTCGAGGACATACGAGATCTCGTCCTGTCGGGTATGGATGTGGGGCGGCACGATCGAGCCGACCACGAACGTGTGCTCGACGATCGCGAGCCCGCCGCCCGTGTCGGCCCCGTCGATCTTGAACCGCACGCCCACCCCTGGAGCAAGTCCCCCGACCTGGCCGTCACCCGTTCGAACCACCTTGACTCCGGTCGGGTCCGCAGCACCATTGAGCTGAGCAGCCATGGGTACACCTCGCATCCGCAAGCGGCTTACCTTTTTGGCGAGTCGGATTATTCGCCTGGGGGGCACCGAGGCAGCAATCGTCCTAAGGGACGGACCCTTTCGCCCGGACCCGACGCGACCGAGTGCTGGCATTGGCTAGCGTGCGCCAATATCACCAGACGCCACAACCCTGCTGGCCGCATTACGGTCTCGTCTGAGACCTGCGGAGCGGGGCTGGGGGACTGCCAGACAGTGGTCTCGTCATGGTGGCCGGGTATGGCAAGCCGCCCGGAGAGCCGAGCGGCTTGCGGTCGGAGCTAATGGTGGTGGTGGATGGGCTTCTCGATCAGCTGCTTGCTTTCGCGGCTTCGGCGCGGCAGACGGGGCAATCATTGTCGCCGAAGGAACCCTGTGCGAGGTCTCCTGATTCGTCGCGCTTCAATCCGCTGCTTCCCTCGCTGAAGCTACCCTTGGTGTGCTGTGCGTGGCCGGTCAGGAGGTCTACACATTGCGGGCAATTGCCGTCACCGAAGGAACCCCTTAGCAGGTGCCCTTCGTGATCGCGTAGCTCTCCACCGCTGCCCTCGCTGAAGCTCCCTTGGAATCCAGGCTCGTCTTGCATTTGCGTATCTCCCGATGAACTGAGCGCGAAACCCGACGTCGGAACGATCCTGCGTCGACTCTGCCAATCTGCCTGAATCTGGCACACGCCGCGAGGATGGAAACCCGTCACCGATGTTGCGACGAGTCGCCGTGAGCATGCGCTAAGCGCCGAGCCGGCCTCCGAATCCGGTGTCTGAGACACTCGTTGGGTTCGACCGGTTCGGAAGCCCTGCGATGAAGTCCTAGCTGCGCTCTGCCCGGATTCCCCACACGAGTCCACGTCCGGAAGCCACCTGCCGAGGCCATCTCGCGGGATGTGCCGCTGGCCTTGGGGAGTGTGCGCCAATGTCGCCAGCGGGCGGGAGGCTCGGCTGGTCGGCCTCACTCCAGGCAGAGCGACCTGCCCATCAGCCCCCCAGGACGTTCTTGTATGACTTCGAACCCAACGTCGATACGTTGGCCGAGGAGTCGCCGGGCGTTCAGCGACCAGGAGGTTCGTCCGAAAGGCACGCAAGAACTGGGTCTCTCCGCCGGGAGGCACCCCTGCAGAACCGTGTTGTCAGGGCGTCGGCTGCATGGCAGCGGCCGTGACGCCGTGGGCGAGCAGCACGGGGTGCGACCCGTCGGCCTCGACCCGCCAGAGGTCGGGGAGGGCGGGATCGGACGAGTCGGTCGCGGACGAGGCGTTCCACTTCAGGACCAGGAGCGCTCCGTCTGGTGTCCAGCTGGACCGGTAGCCGCCGGGCATGACGTCGACCGCGCGACCGGCCGACAGCGGGAGGCTGCTGACCATCACGCCCCGGGGGTCATCCCACTTGAGCCGGTGCCCGTCCGGGGACCACTCGGGCCTGCTCCCGTCAGCAGGTGTGGCGTCAACCAGCGTGCCGGTCGCGGCGTCAATGAGCCCGATGCCGTTCGGGGCAACGCAGTTCGCGAGCGAGATCAAGCATTGGTTCGTGACCGCGATCAACCGTCCGTCCGGGGACCAGGCCGTTCCCGAACCCCCGACTGACACGGGCTCGGACAGGGTCACCGGCTCGCCGCCCTCTACCGGCACCTCCAGCAATACATAGCCCCCGACCCCGTTAGGCTCCGAGGCTTCATAGCTTTCGACAACGATCCGCGAGTCATCGGGGGACCAGTCAGGCGACCCCCCTGCGCTGTAGGACGTGCCGGAGGGATTGCGGAGCCGGACACTCTGCCCGGAGTCCACGTCCGTGACCATGTCGGACCAGGCGATGCGATGCCCGTGATGCGACCAGGCGGCCTCCGGCAGCCTGTACCAGCCCGCGGGGTAGAAGTGCGAGAGTGCCCTCTCCGGGTGTAGCAGCTGAATTCGCCTGGGAAGCAACTCCCCGGCGATTGGCACGGACCGGAGCCACTCCATTTCTCTCTGTTGTTGTTGTGTGGGGCGTCGTAGAAGACGGCGGGAGCTGCGGGCGGGCGAAGGCGCAATGGGCGACCGAAGGTCGGTTTGCGCCGAGCGGAGCCCCAGTCCCGCCGTCTAATCCGCGGGACTGCGTGGAATCAAACGAGCCGGCCCCGAGGGACCGGCTCGTCGAGTCTTCGAGCGTTAGGACCTGGCACCCGCCAGGGCCGCGCGGCCGAGGTAGAGCGCGCCATCGCCCAGCTCTTCCTCGATGCGGAGGAGCCGGTTGTACTTGGCCACCCGCTCCGAGCGTGACGGGGCGCCGGTCTTGATCTGACCGGTACCCATGGCGACCACGAAGTCCGCGATCGTCGTGTCTTCCGTCTCTCCCGATCGGTGGCTGACCATTGCCGTCCAGCCGGCGCGGCGGGCCATCGCGATCGCGTCGACCGTCTCGGTGATCGTCCCGATCTGGTTGAGCTTGATCAGAACCGAGTTGGCGGACGATTCCCGGATGCCGCGGGCGATGAAGTCCGGGTTGGTGACGAAGATGTCGTCGCCGACCAGCTGAATCTTGGAGCCCAGCCGCTTGGTTTGCTCGGCCCAGCCGGCCCAGTCGTCCTCGGCCAGACCGTCCTCGAGCGAGATGATCGGATACTTGGCGATCCACTTCTCCCAGAGGTCGATCAGCTGGCCGGAGTCGAGCGTGCGACCCTCGCGCTCCAGGCGGTACTGGCCGGTGACCTTGCCCGTTCCGGTCCCTTCAACCAGGATCGAACTGGTGGCCGGATCGAGCGCGATCGCCACTTCGTCGCCCGGCTTGTAGCCGGCCTTCTCGATGGCTCGCAGGATGACCTCGACTGCTGCCTCGTTCGACGGCAGCGAGGGAGCAAAGCCGCCCTCGTCGCCCTGGCCGACCGAGAAGCCGTCATCGCTCAGGATCGATTTGAGGGCATGGAAGACCTCGGCACCCGCGCGGAGCGCGTCGGCGTACGTGTCGACGCCAACGGGCGCGACCATGTACTCCTGGAAGTCCGTGGAGTTGAGGGCGTGCTTGCCGCCGTTGAGGATGTTGAAGAACGGAACGGGCACGATCCGGGCGCCGACCCCGCCGAGGTAGCGGTACAGCGGCATCTCATAGCTGGCCGCCACGGCATGCGCCGCCGCAAGCGAGACACCGAGGATGGCGTTTGCTCCAAGGTTGCCCTTGTTCGGCGTGCCGTCGAGGGCGATCAGGGCCGCGTCGAGGCCGGCCTGATCGGACGCGTCGGTGCCGAGCAGCTCGGGCGCGATCACGTCACGGACGTTGGCGACGGCCTTGAGAACGCCCTTGCCGCCGAACTTGCTCTTGTCACCGTCCCTCAGCTCGACCGCCTCGTTGGCGCCGGTCGAGGCGCCCGACGGGACGCCGGCGCGGCCCACTGAGCCGTCGGTGAGGATGACGTCGACTTCGATGGTCGGATTGCCCCGCGAGTCGAGGATCTGGCGGGCTTCGATCAGATCGATTGTGGTCATGACTACTCCAGGCCTGATTCCTGATTGCGGTCGAGGAGCACGGCTACTCCGGGCAGCTCCTTGCCCTCGAGGAACTCGAGCGACGCACCGCCGCCCGTTGAAATGTGGGTCATCTTGTCGGCCAGACCCTGCTGCTCCACGGCGGCCACCGAGTCGCCGCCACCGACTACGACCGTCGCGCCCGCCTGGGCTCGGCCGGCCAGGAACCGGGCGATCTCCTTGGTCCCGACCGAGAAGGTCGGGATCTCGAAGACGCCCAGGGGTCCGTTCCAGAAGACGGTCTGCGCCGGCTCGAGAGCCTTGCGCATCGCCTCGAGGCTCTGCTTGCCCACGTCGACGATGTTCCAGGAGGCCGGCACCTTGTCCGAAGGGAGAGTCTTGTACTCGCTGCCGCGGGTGACCTCCTTGGCCACGACCACGTCGGTCGGGAGGATGATCTTGGTGCCGTGGTTTCCGCCCGACTCCATGATCGCCCTGGCGTCTTCCACGCGATCGGGCTCGACCAGGCTCTTGCCGACGGGCTTGCCCTGGGCGAGCAGGAAGGTATTGGCCATGCCGCCACCGATGACGAGGATGTCGACCTTGTCCACAAGGTTGCGCAGGACCTTGATCTTGCCGGAGACTTTGGCGCCGCCGATGATCGCCGCGAAGGGTCGTTCCGGGTTCTCCATGAGCTTGCCCAGGAACTCGATCTCCTTCTCCATCAGGAGCCCCGCGTACGCCGGCAACAGGTGGGCGATGCCCTCAGTCGAGGCGTGGGCACGATGGGCGGTTCCGAAGGCGTCGTTGACGTAGACGTCGGCGTAGCTTGCTAGAGCCTTGGCGAAACCGGGATCGTTCTTCTCTTCTTCGGCGTGGAAGCGCAGGTTCTCGAGGAGGATGCATTCGCCGGGCTTGAGGCGCTTGATCGCGTCCTCCGTGCCCACGCCCAGCGCGTCGCCCGTGACGGGGACCGGCATCTTGAGCAGTTGCGAAAGGCGTTCGGCCACGGGCCGCAGGCGCATGCTGTCCTGGACCTTGCCGTCGGGTCGCCCCAGGTGGCTGGCCAGGATGACGATCGCGCCCTGGGCAAGCAGCGCTCTGATTGTCGGCAGCGCGGCCACGATCCGGCTGTCGTCGGTGATCTTGCCATCCTCGAGGGGAACGTTGAAGTCGACGCGGACGAAGACGCGCTTGCCGGTCGCGTCCAGGTCACGGATGGTGAGCTTGTTCATCTTGACCTCGGGCTTGGCTCAGGTCGGGCGGGGGCCAGTGGCGGCGCCACCGACCCCACTTCCGACCACGAGGCGATTGTTAGAGGCGCTCGGCGATGAACTTGGTCAGGTCGGCAACGCGGCAGCTGTAGCCCCATTCGTTGTCGTACCAGGACAGAACCTTGACGAACTTGCCGGTTCCGCCGATCACCATGGTGAGCGCGGAGTCGACGATCGACGAGCGTGAGTCGCCACGGAAGTCGACCGAGACGAGCGGCTCGTCGGAGACGCCAAGGATGCCCTTCATGGGACCGGCGGCCGCCGTGCGGAAGGCGTCGTTGACCGTCTTCGCGTCGGTCTCCTCGCGGAGCTCCACGGCGAAGTCGACGATGCTGACCGTGGGCGTCGGGACGCGCAGGCTGAAGCCGTCGACCTTGCCCTTGAGCTCGGGGATGACCAGCCCGAGAGCCTTGGCGGCGCCGGTGGTCGTCGGGATCAGGTTGAGGCCGGCCGAACGGGCGCGGCGTGGGTCTTTGTGAGCCACGTCGAGGATCCGCTGGTCGTTGGTGTAGCTATGGATGGTGTTCATCAAGCCCTTTTCGATCCCGAAGGAATCGTTGAGGACCTTGGCGAAAGGCGCCAGGCAGTTGGTGGTGCAGCTGGCGTTGCTGATGATCGTGTGCCTGGCCGGATCGTACTTGCCCTCGTTGACGCCGAGGACGATGGTGACGTCTTCGCCCTTTGCTGGGGCGCTGATGAGGACCTTCTTGGCGCCGGCGGTGATGTGCGCGCGGGCCTTGTCGGCCTCGGTGAAGCGGCCTGTCGACTCGATGACGATATCGACCCCGAGATCCTTCCACGGCAGCTGGGACGGGTCCGTGAGCTGGAAGACTTTGATGGCCTTGCCGTCGATGACGATCGAATCGTCGGTATGGCTGACGGTGCCGTCGAAGTTGCCGTAGGTCGAATCATGGGCGAAGAGAAGCGCGTTGGTCGGGACGTCGACGATGTCGTTGACGGCGACTACTTCGAGACCGGGGGCGCGCTCGAGGATCGCTTTGAGCGACTGTCGGCCGATGCGACCGAAACCGTTGATACCGACACGAACTGCCATGTGTTGTCCTCCAGGAGATCGATACCGCGCTCGGTCAGCCGTTCGCGGAAAGAGGTGTGGTCCGACCGCTGCGCCAGGCCGGGTCGCCCAGACGCGCGATCACTAGTGGGTGTCCGCCAGCAAGGCTGACGTCCGCGCCGAGCTCGGCGTGGACGATCTGGACGCGGCTGCGCGGGGTGCGGAAGGCGGTGGCGGCGACCTCGGCCCGAGCCGGACCGAGCAGCCGTTCTCCCTGGGCGTCCGAGATCGCCCCACCGACGACGATCCGGGTTGGATTCAGTGCGTCGACGAAACCAACGCAGGCAACCGCGAAGGCGCGTCGACCGCGCTCCATGATCGTTCGACAGGTTTCGTCGCCGGCGTCCTCGCCCTCGGCGATGTCGCGGGCGTCGATGCTGCCGGGGCCCTTCTGGGCAGCCCGGGCCGCGAGGAATGGACTCTTGCCCTCGGCGACGGCCGCGCGGGCGGTTCGGGCCAGCGCTGCACCGCCTATGAACGCCTCGAGGTGGCCGACCGCGCCACAGCCGCAGACGCCGTCCATCGAGACCGGCGTGTGTCCGAGCTCGCCGGCCGTCCCGTCGGGACCGTGGAAGATTCGACCCTCCGAGACGATCGCGCCCCCAACACCCGTCGAAACCGTCAGGTAGATGAAATCGGGGCAGTCTCGCGCCGCTCCGAAGGCCATCTCGCCCAGTGCCGCGACATTTGTGTCCCGCTCCAGGAAGGCCGGCAAGCCAAGCCGCGTGCCGAGTTCTGCCGCGATTGGCACGTCGACGAAAGTCGGGCCCATGTTCGGTGTCTGGATGACCACGCCGCGCCAGGGGTCGACCGGACCCGGGGAGGAGATGCCAATACCGGCGATGGCGTCCCTCACCTCGCTCGGGACCTTCTCCATGACGCCTCGCAGCGCAACCTCACAGGCGTCGAGAATCGCGGCCGGGCCAGCGCTGATCGGGGTGCGGCCCCTGCTGAGGGCAAGGCGGGAACCGTCGTCCCGGACGACGGCGGCCCGAATGTGAGTCCCGCCCACATCTAGAGCGAGGACGGACGGTGCTGACAGAGGAGACCTCACGGTGTCTGATTTGCTGAGGTGCTCGTCAATTCTAGCAAAGGGGTTTCAGGCTCCAGGGGGCCGCACGGCCCATTAGGGCCATCCTTCTGACCGGCCAGGGCGGGCCAGCCATCACGCCGAACCGACATAGGGAGGGCCGGATGTCCCGTCGAGCCCTCAATATGCACTCGCCTCATGCCCCGGAGCCCGGACGAACGCCCGCCGAGACCCGGTATCGCGTCCTCTGCAGCGCGATCCCAGCGACCGCGCCCGATCGCCGCCAAAAGTGCCGGAAAGCAGCGACCCGCGCCGGAAACGTTGCGACCCCCGCCGGAGCGGGGGTCGCAACAACGAGTTCGAATCGGCGGTCAGGCGCCGATGCGGAAGACCTTGCCGCCGCACACCGGGCAGGTGCCCTGAGTCGCGGGCTTCCCGTTCTTCATGGTGATCCGCTCGGGGTTCTGGATCTCGACCTTCTTCTTGTCCTTGACGCAGTAGCCCTCGGCCATGTTCAAAGCCTCCCAGTGACGAACGGGGCATGGCCCCGGACTTGGTGGTCGCGCCTGTTCAGGCTAGCGTACCTGACGGGCGACGAATCGGTGGTTGCCTGCCGATTGGTACCGGCCACGGGCCGACCCCGACCGATTTCGGCGTGTGCCCGTCGTTGCCGGTGGGCGGTCCGAAAGATACTCGGCATCAGTAGGGGTACGGGGAGGGGTCCGCGTTCGGCAATACCTCGTCCCTCGTAGCTGGTGCGCAATGGCTGGGCACCTGCGGCGAGCATAGACGGCCCCAATTGCGAGCGTCAAGCGTGGAGAAACTCGACCCACGAGACGGAAGGGGCCCGCGACGCCCTTCAAGAGCGGTCGCCGCGGCCGAACGTCGCTCGCCACGACAGGACGCGGGCAACCCGAGCGGCCACAAGAGGCAGCCCCCAGCCGCCAAACCTGCCGATCCGGCCGCGACTTCTGGAGAGCGCGACGGCGGCGGCCGAGAACGCGATCATCGCCAGCAGGATCGCCAGGATGGTAGGGGCATCCGGCAGGGGCGCGGCCGCAACGGCTTGTCGAATGGACGCCGCGGCTACATGGGAGGTGCCGGGGCTCTGCGTCGCGGCCTCCGGCAGGAGAGCGGCCACCTGGCCGCTGGCCGTGGGAGTGGCCGTGCCGTCGCCAGGCAAGGCGACGACCGACGCCGGATCGACCTCGACGATCAGCCCCAGATCGTCCCGGCGGACGGCCCCGGTGACCTCGATCGCGTCGCCCGGCTCGAGCATTTCGAGAGCGACGGCGGCAGCCGAACCGCCGATTCGCACTCGCCCCGTGCCGTCGTCGATCGTGGCCGTGCCGCCCCCGATCTCGGTCACCAGACCGGCCACGGTCACAGTGTCACCGACCCGGCCCGCGAGCGAGCCGATCTCGACGGTGTTCGCCGCGGCCCCGGCGTTGGGATCGCCACTACCCACGCCAGCACCTGCCGATCCGCTGGAGCGAGCGGCGGCAACGGTTCCGAAGGCTTCCGGAGCGGGACCGAGGCGGAAGTCCAGCGTGCTCCTCGGCAGCAGCTGGAAGGCGGATGAGTCCGATGTCGACCGGCGGACGATGCCGACGACTACCGCCAGGCGTCCGGCGGCCGAGCTGGCCAGGGTGATCCCGGCGGCCGGCTCGCCCAGGACGACGACCGCGCGGCCGTCGACGGTCATGTCTGCCCGCCAGCGGGAACCCGCGTGGACGACCTTGTCGATCCGGCCGCATACGGTGACCAGACGCCATTCAACCGAGCCACTCAACGAGCCCGTGACCGGGCGCGGCTCGACGCCTGCAGCTCGCCCCGCGACGTCACCTCCGAGGCCAGGATCGTGGGGCCGCCCTCCCACCTGCCGACCTTACCGACGAGGTGGACGGACATGCCAACGCGAGGTGCGGCTGCCGCATCCGGCAGGATCACCGCTACCGCCGCCGTGCCGTCGTCGACGACGATCGTGGGACCGCCGATCTCGAAGAGTCCCGCTGTCGCGATGACGGTCGCCACGACGTCGACTGCGGCGCCGCGCGTTCCCAGGGCTGAGGCGAGGTCTCGGTGGGCGGTCGACGCGGTCGAGACCGTGGTCGCGACCGACGTGGGGGAACTTGCGGCGAATTCGAGCGGCGTCTCAACGGCGAGGTCCGTCCCGCGCCGGAGCCACAGCCGATAGCCGTCAAGGCGGCCAGTCGCCGTGGCCCGCTGCCCGACGATGCCGGTGGCGCTGACCTCGTCACCGCGCGTGACGTCGTAGCGCGACAGCCCGGTCGGCGGATCCGCCAGGACACGCACCGACGTAGCCTCATCGCCGACGGTGATCGTCAGCCGGCCGCCGTCCGTGGTGACCGAGGTGGCGGTGCCGGCGATCGTGACCAGCGACCCCTCGGTCATCTCACCGATGGCCCGCAGGTCGGTGCGGGCAGGTTCGGGCTCTACCCCGAGCGGACCGACCACGAACAGGCCGACGTCGCGGATCTCGAGTTGCCCGTACGGCGCCGCGAGCGCTCCTTCGACCTCGACCGGCTGGCCTATCGCAACCGCAGCCGCCCCCGCCGGGAGCCTCACGAAGATCCCGCCCGTCCCGTCCTCGATGACGCACAGATCGTCGGCTCCGACGAGGCCGATCCCGACGCTGGCCACGCCGCGGACGTGAATCCGCGTACCGATGGGGCGTGTACGAGCGGCCGTGATCGAGATCAAGCCGGAGATCTGACCGCTTGCCGATGCCGACGCGACTGGACTGGCGGTTGGCTTCGGCGTCGCTGAGGGGGACGCCGCGTGTGTGGCGGTCGGGCTTGGTGTCGCGGTCGCCGTGGCGGTAGGCGACGGGGTTGCGGCGGGTGTCGTGGTCGTCGTCGGCATCGCCGTGACGGTCGGCGACGGGGTCGCGCCGGGAGTGTCGGTTGGGGCCGGCGTCGGGTTCTCGGTCGGCGCGAGGGACGCGGGCGCCGTCGGCTCCGGCGTTCCAGCCTGGGTCGGCGATGGCGTGGCCGGCTGCGTCGGTACGGCCGTATCAGTCCCGGTCGCCGGCGCGCCCGTGGACGGCGTCTCGGTCGGCACTTCCTCTGGAGGCGAGGCAGTCGGACCGGGCGCCGGAGAGGAGGCCAGGGATTGCGGCGTAGGGTTCGGCTGGATGAACCAGTCGGAGAGATTGTCGTTTGTGTCGCGAGTGTTACCGGCCGGACCGCCCGGCAGCCGCTCCAGGCTCGACTTCGCCGGCGGTGCCGGAGCGACTGCCCCCTCGACGAATGAATTGGCAGCGGTCCCCCATCCGACTGCGTCGATCACCGTCCCGTCGGACAGGCGCAGGGCGACCGCGCCACCATCGGCCGCCAACCCGCCCGAGTACGTGGCATCGGCGAGGGGACCGTATACGCCGCTCGCGTTGGCGACGAGAAGGTGCTGGCCCTGGGCCAGCGGAAGCGGCGCGGAGAAGATGGCCTTGCGGCTGACCGAAGACCCGGACGCCGTCGCGTAGATGAGCTCGCAACCGCCAAGGTCCACCGGGGCGATGCCGGAGTTGGCGATCTCGACGTACTCGTCCGAAGCCGATGCGCCGCCGGTCATGACCTCCGCCAGAACGAGCCCGTCGGACGGCGGCCACGTCGCGGTTGCGGCGGGAAGCGAGGGCGGCGTCGTGGCGGCAATCGTGGCGGTCGCCAGAAGGAGTGAGACGAGCAGGGCGAAGACCCCGCGCGGAGCAGGCATTCGGCACCTCAAATGGCCTCTCCGGCGGGATCGAGTAGAGCCGTTTGTACACGTCGGGCCTTAGCGGCGGCTTATCCGCGGCTTATGCGAACTCGGACGGCCTGTGACCGCGTCCGCCATCGACTACCATTCCGACCGCGCGATCCCTTGCGGGATGGCCTGTTCACCCGACCCCATTTCGACTCGAGGAGACCACGTGGCCCGCGCCAAGAGGACCGATAGAGCTGAGGCGCGCCGCAAGTACCGCGCCTATCTGCTGGCTCAGCAGGAAGCCGAGACCGGCGAGTCGGCCGGCGAGGCGGGCGTGGCCGGCACGAAGCCGTCGGCGAGTCGCGATCAGCGGGCGCAGGCGAGCGTTCAGCCGGGGGCCCGGTTGGGCATGTTCGCAGCGGCCCGGGCAGCGGCCCGGCAACCCCACTACCTCGACGACATCCGCAACCTCCCGTCGCTGATCCTCAAGAGCAATGCCGTCTGGCCGATCCTCGTCGGGTGCGTCGTCGCCGGTGCGTACATAGCGCTTCGCATCGACAAGAACGGCAACACGAGCGATCCAATCGTTCCGTATCTGGCCCAGTTCCTGTTCTACCCCGTGCCCTTGCTGCCGCCGATGATCGCCGGCTTCCTCGCTCCCCGATCGACCTGGCTGGCCGGCATGATCGCCGCCTTCCTGGCGTCCATGACGCTGGTCGCCGTGCTCGGGGTGACCGCGCTCAAGTTCACCTCCAGCGGTGGAATCCCGACGGCCTCCGAGGCCCCCTCGACGCCCCCCAGCGCCATCGCGACCGCGACCGCAACGCCTTCGCAGATCGCGTTGGCAAGCACGACACCCGCGGCGTCCGGCTCGCCGGCCGCGGGTCCAACCTCGGTGCCGAGCGGCTCGCCCGCGGCGAGTCCGAACGCGGCGGGTTCGGGGTCCGGTACGACGGGCGGAACCTCGCCCACGGATCTGCTCGCGACGGCGATCCAGCTGCTGTCGACGTCGCTCGCGTTCGGTGCGCTGATGGGCGCGCTGTCCGGGTGGTACAAGCGCTTCCTGTCCCTGAGCTCGGGGCCGCGCAAGCCGCCGTCTCGTGGCAGCAAGCGGCCGGCTCAGCGGAGCAGGCCCGCGACCCGCTAGCGTCGCAAGCCACCTCACAGCTCGGTTCGATCGACCCGGCTGGGCAACCGTGCCACGTCAACCGCGGCGCATGCCGCTGTATCCGAGTGCTCGCACGCCTTCCGGTCGGGCCGGGCCGCCGACCGTCTCCGCCACTTCGGGGAGCGGCTTGATCTCGCGCGCGACCACGTTCACGACGTTTGCCTCGCGCTGCAGCATGCCGTCTACATAGAGCAACGCGTGGCGGCGCACCACTCCTCGAAGCCGCGCCCACGCATCCGGCCAGAGAGTGACGTTGACCATGCCCGTTTCGTCTTCGAGAGCCAGGAAGACCGTGCCGCGCGCCGTCATGGGGTGCTGGCGGGTCACGACCAGGCCGCCGAGACGGACCGGACCCGGACCGCGATCCGCCAGCGAGGCGTTGGTTACTGCACCGAGCCGGTCGAGGGCGGGACGGAAGAGCGAGATCACCTGGCGGTTCGCGTCGAGCGACAGGACCGCGTACGAGTCGCCCAGTCTCTCGCGCTCGGTCAGCAGCGGGAGCTCCGGCGCCGGTGTGGGCGGCAGGCGCAGGTCCATCGGCCGCCCCGCGGCTCGGCCCGTTCGACGACCACCCCTCGCGACGCCCCTTACCTCGCGCAGCTGCCAGAGCAGCTCCCGCCGCGGCCGGCCCAGCGAATCCAGTGCCCCGGCTCTGATCATGCGCTCGACCACCTCCTCGGGCAGCTCCGTCCTGGCCACGACGTCCGCCAGAGAGCGGTAGGGGCCGCGGCCTAGCTCGGCGTCCAGGCGCTCGGCGTGCTCGTCGCCGATCCCTTTCACGAGCGCCAGGCCCAGGCGTATGCCGTAGCCTGCCGCCGTTTCGGGCGTCCAGCGGTCTCGGGCCGCGGCCGAAGGGACGATACAGCCGGACGAACGTATCGCGGTCGGTCTCCGCTCGATGCCCGCCCCCTCGGGGAGTAGCTCGGGTTCGCGCCCAATCCATTCCGTCGTCGTCTTGTAGCTGGATGCGTTGACGTCCACCGGCAGGACCGCAACGCCGTGGCGCTTGGCGTCGTTGATGAGCACCTCGATCGGATAGAAGCCCATCGGCTGGGCGTTGATCAGCCCCACCGTGAACTGCGCCGGATAGAAGAGCTTGAGGAACGCCGACTCATAGGCCGTGCGGGCGAAGGCCGCGGCATGGCTCTTGGCGAAGCCAAAGCTCGCGAAGGCGGCCACCTGACGGAAGAGTTCCTCCGCCTGCGCGTCGGTCAGGCCGTTGGTCGTGCGGCAGCCATCGACGAAGCGGGCATGCAGCTTCTCCATCTCGCGGCTCGAGCGCCAGGTCCCCATCGCCCGCCGGAACCCGTCCGACTCGCCCGCGCTGAAGCCGGCGACGGTGATCGCGATCTGCATGACCTGCTCCTGGTACAGGATCACGCCGAGCGTCTCCCGCAGCACCGGCTCGAGGCTGGGATGGAGGTAAGCGACCGGCTCGAGTCCCTGGCGGCGGCGCAGGTAGGGGTGAACCGCGTTGCCCTGGATCGGGCCCGGGCGGATGATCGCCACCTCGACCACCAGGTCGTCGAGGTTGGCCGGCTTCGACTTCGGCAGCGTCTGCATCTGGGCCCGGCTCTCGACCTGGAAGACGCCGACGGTATCCGCGGCCTGGAGCATCTCGAAGACTTCGGGTACGTCCTCCGGCAACCGATCGAGGTCGATACAGGCGGCGCAGTCCCCTTCGATGAGCTGAAGGGTCTCGTCGATCGCGGCGAGCATGCCGAGTCCCAGCAGGTCGAGCTTGATCAGCTTGATGGTCTCGACGTCGCGCTTGTCGAACTGGACGACGACGCGGTCGGGCATGGTGGCTCGCTCCAGCGGCGCGATGTCGATCAGCGGCGCGGCGGTCACGAGCATGCCGCCGGAGTGGATGGACAGGTGGCGCGGGAAACCGTCGATGCGGGCGCAGAACGCCAGCCAGCGCTCCCATTCGGGCAGGCCGACCGTGGAGCCACGGCGCATCTCGGGCGGGATCTGCGGCTGGGGCTGGACCCGCGCCACGCTCGAATGCGGCTCCGGCCGAACCAGCCCCATCACAGGCATCCCGGGCGTGGGATCAGCGAGCGGTCGCGGGTGGCTTTCCGCCGCTCGGCCGCTGTCGCCTGCCGCGTCGCCTGCCGCGTCGCCTGCCTCGTTGCTCGCCTCGTCGCCTGCCTCGAGGGCTCGGGCCGGCGCCTTCGACGTCCGTTCCGCGGCAAGCCAGGCGATGCTCGCCGGCGAGTCCCCCGGTCCGCCCTCGTCATCCGACCCGACCGATCGTCGCCGCGCCAGCCTCCGTCTCTGCTCCGTGGCCGACCCGCCGCCGAGATCGGCGACGGACACGGCCCCCGCCTGTGTCTCGGGCCCCGACTCCGTCTCGGGCCCCGACTCTCCCTCACGCATTTCCTTGTACGCATGGGCAGAGTGGTATGGAACACCGAGGGCTGCCGGTGCCGGCGCAACGGACTGTCGTGACCGTTGGAGTGTCCGAACCGCCGGCTCCTGGCAGTTTGGGGCGACGGGATCGGCTTCATTTCGCTCGGCAGCGCCCCGATTCGACCATTCCACCCCGTGCCAGCCCGCCCCACCTCCAGACTCATCGTTGCCCTTTTCCATAACACTCTGTGGATTGGTATAAGGAAAGATGGTGGAGGTGCCACCACCGCCCTCGCCGCCACTGCCGATCCGGCCGCCACGTGGGTGGTTCAGCTGGCCCATACGATCGGTGAGCCCGTGAGCGGCCGCGATTTCGGCTGCGGTGACGGCTGCGGCCCATTGGACTCCGCCGCCCGCGGCGCCCGACACTCCGCCCGCGGCGCCGGCACCCGCCCGCGGCGCCAGCCACTCCGCCGCCCGCGGCGCCAGCCACTCCGCCGCCCGCGGCGCCCGGCACTCCGCCGCCCGGCACCCCGCCCGCGGCGCCCGGCACTCCGCCGCCCGCCGCGCCCGGCACTCCGCCGCCCGCCGCGCCGTCGACGGCCATCCCCGCCGCAACCGCCTCACGTTCGACCGTGTCCGCGAAGAACTGGCCGAAGCCGCCGTCGGCTTCCAGGTCGCGCCGGACCATGACCGAGTCGTAGGTCTCGAGCGCCTTGGCGACCCGATCGACCAGCGGCCGCGGGAACCCCAGCGCGTACCCGACCTCCCGCACCGCCGACCGGGCTCGATACGTGACCAGATTGCAGACCATGCCGGTGTGCTCGGGGCCGTAGCGCCGGTAGACGTACTGGATCACCTCCTCCCGGCGTTCGGAGCTGAAGTCGATGTCGATGTCCGGATAGCTCGTCCGGCCTTCGTTGATGAAACGCTCGAAGAGCAGGTGATGCCGGATCGGGTCGACGCGGGTGATGCCCAGCACGTAGGCCACGATCGAATTGGCCGCGCTGCCCCGACCCTGGGCCGGGATGCCGCGCTCGCGGGCGAACCGCATGATGTCCCAGCAGATCAGGAAGAACTCGGCCAGGCCGGTCCGCTCGATGACGTCCAGCTCGTGGGCCAGCTGCCGCACGACCGGCGACGAGATGGGGTGATACCGGCGGCGGGCGCCTTCGTGGCACAGCTCCTCCAGGTACGAAAACGGCGTGTGGCCCTTCGGGATCGGGAAGCCGGGAAAGCGATAGCGCTCGAACCCAAGGTCGACTGAGCAGCTGGCGGCCAGCTCGCCCGGCGTTACCAATTCCTTCAGCCCAGGCAGCCGCTGTCCGGGCATCTGCGCTCTGAGCGCCCGAGCCCTTCGGCGTCGGTCGCAGAAGCTCGCCGGCCGTCGCCGCCCCGGACCGCGGGACGCCCGCCCGAGAGCGGCCACTCACCCCCGGCGGCATTGCCATCAACCCCTCGCCAGACTTCAGGTACGACTCGCCGTCGGGCCGGCGCAGGTCGCGCAGCTCGTCGAGCGTGCGGCCGTGGCGGATCGCCGTCAGCACGTCCTGCATCTCCCGCCCCTCGGGGTAGGCGTAGTGGACGTCGTTCGTGACCACGACTGGCAGCCCGAGCTCCTCGGCGAGACGGGCGGTCTCGGCCACGAGCCAGTCGTCGTCGGGCAGCAGGTGGTGCTGCATCTCCAGGAAGAACGCGGCCGTGGCCGGGGAGTCGGCTCGTGGCCGGCGGCTCGCGAAGAGGCGGGCGTAGCGCTCGGCCGCGGCCCGCGCTCCCTCCCGATCCCCGGCCCGCAGACGCCGGGCGATCTCGCCTTCGCGGCACCCGGACAGCGCCACGACTCCGTCCGTGTTCTCGGCGAGGAGCGCATGGCTGAAGCGCGGCATCGACTTGGTGCCGGCGAGATTCGCCCGGCTTACGAGGCGGCACAGGCTGCGATACCCCGCCGCGTTCCTCGCCAGCAGGACGAGATGGGGACCACGCTGCCCCTCCCCGACTCCCCGCAGATCCTCCTTCACGGCGTCGCGGTGGCCGGGCAGTCGCGCGCGGGCCGGACGTGGTCGAAGGGGCGTGCCCTCTACCGGCAAAACGTCCAAGCCCCCGACCCCCGCCAGAGAGCCGCCGCCCGCAAGAGAGTGGCCGCCACGCCCCGTGGCCCGCCTTGGCCTCCGGCCCGGCAGGGCGACCCCCGCCGGATCGGGCACGGCTGAGTCCGCCAGCTCTATCTCCACCCCGACGATCGACCGCAGTCCGGCCTCCTGCGCCGCGGTCGCGAAGCGGACCACACCGTACAGGCCGTTGTGGTCCGTGATCGCCAGCCCCGACAGGCCGAGTTCGACCGCGCGCTCGACCAGCTCGTCCGGCGCTGAGGCGCCGTCCAGGAACGAGAAGTTGGTGTGGCTGTGGAGTTCGGCGTAAGCCACCGGAATCCCTCGTCAGTCGTAAAGGCGCTCGAGATGCCAGGTCCCGTCGACCCGGTCGAGGTAGAGGAGCGCCAGCCAGCTCGAGCCGGCGACCTTGAAGTAGTCGCGGGCGATCGGCTGGCTCCACCAGCTCTCCTCCACGCGCCATCGATTGCAGACCTCGACGCGCTCCCGACGGCCGTTCCAGCGGAACGCGACGAGCTCGCCGTCGGAACCGATCTCGACGTCGATTGAGGGGTGTTCGCGCAGGAGGCGAGTCATGGCGCCGCCCCGCGCCGTCCGGCCGAGCTCGCCGCTCGGCGCCACGTCCAGCGGGTCTCGGGCAGGGCCGCCTCCGTATCCCCCAGCTCGGCCCAGCCGACCCGATCCTCGCCGAAGCGCAGCCCGAGCCTGGCCAGCTGCCAGCCGAGCCGGCCCGTCCGGCCGGTCTGCGGCGTGAAGAGCGAGAGTTGCGTGCCGGCGGCCGGGGCCACGTCCAGGAGCTCGAGCTCGACCCGCGCCACGGGGGCGCCGGGCGGAGCGGCCTCGAGCCGGGCGATCAGCAGGCGCTCTATGGCCAGGCCCTCGGACGTGGGCTCGGGCAGCGGCTGTTCCACCGTCAACGAAGGCGGCCCGGTGACGGCCACGAACGAGCGATCCAGCCCCAGGGTCAGCCGGGCCCGGGCCGTCGCCGCGCCACGGGCCTCGAGCTGATCGCCAAAGGCCGCGGCCAGGCGGTGCAGGACGAAACGCAGACCCTCGACATCCGCCACCGGCGGGTCTATTGGCAGGGCCATGGCCAACCGCTCCGGTGCCTGCCGCGGCCGAAACGGATCCGTCTCCTCGCCCCGGGCCCGAGCATGCAGCCGCTGCCCTTCCGGTCCGAACCGGGCCACCACCGCAGAGCGCGGCAACTCGGCGACCTGGCCGATGACGCGCAGCCCGAACCGGCCAAGGCGGGCTCGTACTTCCGGATCGCGACTCAACAGAGCCGCTGGAAGCGGCGCCAGGAAGGCCGCGTCGGCGCCCGGCTCGACGACGTGGAGCGCGACGCCACCACTCCCCCCGCCACTCCCCGCGGAGCTCGCCCGAGTGGATGCCACCGCGGCTGCAAACCTGGTCCCGCCGATCCCCGCCAGCGGCGGCCCGGGCAGGATCCCGGCCAGTGCCTCCCCGATCCGGCGAATCATCAGTGGCTCCGGCCCCCACAACCTCTCGAGGCCGTCCAGCTGGACCTCGACCCGCCCGAAACCGAGTCTGGCCGCAATCCCCTCGGCCGCCACGCCCGGGCTGAAGCCGGCCAATCGATCAAGCGCCGCCTTCATTGCCGCGGCATCGGCCGCCGGGTCGGGATCGAGAAACAGGGCCTCCGGGGCGAGCCTATGGGCCGCCCCGAGCGGCATCCCTGGCCGGACCCCTAGCTCGAGCGCCGAGCGGCTCGCGTCCAGCACCGGGCCGTTCGTCCACGGCTTGCCGCCAAGGACGATCGGCGCCGCCCCGAATGGCTCGGAGGTTCTGTCGCGAGCCAGTCGGAGGAGAAGGTGAGGCCAGTAGAGATGGAGGAGTCGCATGATCGGGAACCGGGATGGCGGTGAGATGGAGGAGGCGGCGAAGGCCGAGTCGTCGATGGAAGGGCGCTCGGTCTGAAGACCCCGGGTGGCGCGACCCCGCCGGTGCGGTTCTGGGTCCGCAATCCGTTCCTTGCTCGGCCCGGGCCGAGCATCAGGGGCCGACCCGCCGGTCGGGAACCCAGACCCGCCGGCAATCTCAAACCGGTCCATCGATTCGGACCCGCTCACCTGCAGCAGATCCGCCCTCGTCAGGCAGCGATCGCGCAGGCCGCCCTCCGCGTAAATGATTCGCAGCTCAGTCGCCCGGCCGGGCGGCCCGAACCGATCCCGCGTCACTCGGGCCTCTGTCAGCTGCCCAACCACGTCCCTCCCCAGTCGGATCCAGGCACGCCGGCTCAGCTCCAGCCGCAGGGCGGCCACCTGGGTGAGAGCGCCGGCCAGAGCCGAGGGAAGACTCGGCGGCTCCAGAACGAGCAGTTGGACACCGGCCCGGCGGGCCAGCGCGGCCAGCCGGCCAAATCGCTCCGCCAGGGTTGCGGCTGAAACCCCGGAGCCATCCAGCGGTCGCGACTGCAGGTCCAGCAGCAAAAAGTCGACCGTTCGGTCCTGGAGGAGCATCGCTGCCATTGCCAGCGCCTGCTCCAGCGATTCCGGCGTCAGGACGACCAGCCAGTCCAGCTGGACGCCACGAGCCACGGCCTCGACCGGATCCAGGCTCCTGGCCAGATCCAGATAAGCGACGATCCCGCCTGCCGCCTGGGCCTGGGCGGCGGCCTGCAGCGCGAGCGTCGTCTTGCCGCTCGTCCCATCTCCATGCAGAGCGGTGGTCGCGGCGCGCGGCAGCCCGCCCAAACCGAGGATCGAATCCAGGGCCCGAAAGCCGGTGGGTATCGCTCGATCGTTCGGCGTCGCCGGCAGCCCGGGCAGTTCCGGCAGCCCGGATACGTCCGCCAGATCGTCAGGATCGAGCGCCGGCATCCGCCGTGGGGCCACAGCCAGCGCTCCCACCACCTCGCCGCCCCAGCGCGGAGCTGCCCCACCCAAGCGTTCCCGGAGGGTCGCCAGAGCAGACTCGACGTTCTGTGGGGAGGTGGTCATGAGACTCATATAATAGAACGCATGTTCTACCAGTCAAGCCCGATCGCCTCTCGACCGCCGCGGTACCTGACCCGGCGACGCCTCGCTCACCTGCCCTAGCTCGTGGGCGGCGGGCATTCTGGGCAGATTCCAACCGGGGTGGCGCGAGACAGGCTCAGGGCCCCCACGGAGGCTCCTCCCACCACCTCATTCCCTCCGTGGAATATCCGCTGCGCCTGGATCCGCGCCCCCTGCCGCAAATCGGAGACTCGCCCGGCCGTCCGAGGGCCCGCGACGTGGCCACATGCCACCGGGCTTGGCATATGGCCAGATTGGGTGGGGTTCGGGTGCCGTCGGTGGGTTCGGGCGCTCGGCGGCGGCTCGGGCGCCGCCGGCGGCTTTCACTTCCGCCGGTCGCGCGAATCTCCTGAGTTCCTGACAGAACCTGGCATGATCCGCGGCTACCTTACCTTCATCCTCGGCCGCAGATCTATTCCTATCCATGCCAACCCATCCCCGGACTGAAGTAAACTCGTGCCTCCCCAACGTCGTCCCAGGGAGCAGTTCGCCCGTGCCCCTAATAGAAGCGATCGGGCTGACCAAGAAGTTCCGCCAGGCCGTCAAAGAGCCCGGGCTGGTCGGCTCGCTGAAGCATTTCTTCACACGCCAGTACAAGGACAAGCTGGCCGTCGATCACATCGACCTCAGCGTCGAGGCCGGGGAATCGGTCGCCTATCTCGGGCCGAACGGCGCCGGCAAGTCCACCACCATCAAGATGCTGACCGGCATCCTCGTTCCCACCTCCGGCAGCCTGATCGTCGACGGTCTGGTCCCGCACGAGAAGCGACAGCAGAACGCCCGCAACATCGGCGTCGTCTTCGGCCAGCGGACCCAACTGTGGTGGGACATCCCGGTCATCGAGTCGTTCAACCTGGCCCGCGACATGTACGAGATCCCGCCCGGGCGATACAAGGAGAACCTGGCCCAGTTCACCGAGCTCCTTGGCCTGGCCGAGTTCATCAATCTGCCAGCAGGCAAGATCTCGCTCGGCCAGAGGATGCGGGCCGACCTGTGCATGGCCCTGCTCCACGATCCCAAGCTGCTCTATCTCGACGAGCCGACGATCGGCCTGGACATCGCCGTCAAGGACAGCATCCGCAAGTTCATCCGCGAACGCGTCGAAGATCGCGGGAACCACGGTCATGCTGACGACCCACGACCTCGGCGACATCGAGGACATCTGCCGCCGGATCGTGATCATCGACAACGGCAAGATCATCCACGACGGCGACCTGGCCGCGCTCAAGGACAACTACGCCCGCGATCGAGTCATCCACTTCCAGCTGGCCCGACCGCCCGAGTCGATGGCGCCCATCCGGGCCGGCCTGCCGGCCTGCGAGCTGACGAACGACGGGCTGCGGCTGTCGGTCCGGTTCGATCGATTCCGGTTTGCCGCGGGCGAGATCGCCGCGGCGGTGATGCCGCACGTCGAAGTCGTCGACTTCCGCATCGACGAGCCCGAAGTCGAGGACCTGATCCGCAAGGTCTACCTCGGCCAGCTCACTCTCGGGGCGCCCGATCCGGCCGGTACTGCAATCGAGCCGGCCGTTTCTCTGGGGGCGTGACGTGCCTCACCTCCGCAAATACGCCGCGATCGCCAGGGCCTCCTTCCAGATCATCTTCGTCTACCGCGCGAGCTTCGTCCTGAACATGGTCGGCACGTGTTCTACGTCGTGGCCATGTTCTACCTGTGGCAGACGATCTTCCTGGGCAGTCCCGGCGCGCTCGGCGGCTTCACGTGGCCGGAGATGAAGGCCTACCTGCTCGTGGCCTTCCTCCTGAACTCACTGATGACCTGGTTCGACGAATGGGTCATGGGCCGAGACGTCCGCGAGGGCCGCGTGGCCGTGGACCTGGCCCGCCCGATCGACTACCAGACCAAACGCTTTGCCGAAGCGATCGGGCCGATCCCGGTCGAGCTGGTCTCGGCCTTGCTGGTCGGCTCGGTCGTCGTCTTCGTCTTCGGCGGGATCGCCCTGCCCGCGGACGCCGCGCACCTCGCGCTCTTCATCGTCAGCGTCACGCTGGCCACACTGCTCAAGTTCGCGATCATCTATTGCGTCTCGATGACCGCCTTCTGGACGACCGGCATGACGGGCATCGTCGTGGGTCGGGTGGCTATCCAGAACCTCTTCTCGGGCGCGCTGATCCCGCTCGTGTTCTTCCCGGGTTGGCTGCGGGCGATCGCCGCGGTCCTGCCGTTCCAGGGGCTCGTGTCGACGCCCGCACTGACCTATCTCGGGCAGATGGACGGACCGACGACGCTGCTGATGATCGGCATCCAGGCGGTCTGGGCCGTCGGGCTCCTGCTGGTCGGGCGGCTGTTGTGGCGTGGCGCAGTGAAGGCGGTGACCATCAATGGCGGCTAGGCTTCGGCCGGCTGCGCCGGCTCCTCTACCTCTACTTCCGCTGCCTCGGCCAGCAGATGAAGGCGATCCTCGCCTACGAGGCCGACTTCGTGGTGCTTCTCTTCTCGGCCGCCATCGTCCAGCTCGCCGGCTTCGCGTTCATCTGGACCATCTTCCAGCGCATCCCCGACATCAACGGCTGGACCTTCTGGCAGGTGGTGATGATGTATGCGCTGATCTTCATCACCGAAGGGGTCGGCTCGCTCTTCTTCGAGGGCACGTGGCGGCTCTCGTGGCTGGTCTACTCGGGCGAGTTCGACCAGGTTCTGGTCCGTCCGGTTTCCCCGATCGTGCAGGTTCTCGCCGCACGGGTCGGCTTCAACGGGCTCGGCAACATCGTGACCGGCGGCGTCCTGCTGGCCATCGCCCTGACCAACGTGCCGATCGCCTGGACGCCGGGCCGAGTCCTGATGCTGGTCATCCTGGTGCTCAGCGCAGCCACGATTCGAGTTGCGCTGAACCTCGGCACGGCGGCGATCGCCTTCTGGATCCGCGCCCCGTGGAGCATGGTGCCGATGTTCGTCCACCAGCTCGGCGAGTTCGCGAAGTACCCGATCACGATCTACTCGGCCGCGGTCCAGGCCGTCATCGTGGTCGCCATCCCGTTCGCCTTCGTCAGCTTCTTCCCGACCGCCTTCATCTTCGGCGTCGACGCGTGGAGCCTGGCCGGGCTGCTCACCCCGCTGGTGGCGGTCTACTGCCTCTTCATGGCGGTCATGGTCTTCACCATCGGCCTGCGCCGCTACGAGAGCACGGGCCACTGAGCCGGGGCACGCGGGGCGGGGCGGGGCGGGGCGGCCCAGCCTTGGTTCACAGTCGAAGGGCTATGCTAGACTCCTCGCTCGCGTGGGGATGTAGCTCAGCTGGGAGAGCACCGCGTTCGCATCGCGGGGGTCAGGGGTTCGAGTCCCCTCATCTCCACCATAGCCTCCGCACGGCGAACCGCGTCCGCGGAGGCCGGCAGGGGTTCTGCCGGGGCCGCCATAGCCGGCACCCGGTAGGTCGGCCGGATGTCCATCGGCGAGACGACCCGGATCTCTTCGATCAGTAGTCTCAGCAGCGCCTTGGCGCGTGGCGTCGGGATTGCATTGAGGACGTCGTCGAGGGCTTCGCGGAGCGCTTCGCTGACCATGGCGATGTCTTCGGGGCTGACCGGCTCGACGGGCGTCTGGTCACCGAGCGCGGCCCGCTCATCCTCCAGGACCTGCAGGCGGCTCTGGAGCGCCTCCACGCGACTACCCGCGAGCTGCGGGCTCAGCTCGCCCACCTCGAAGCTCGCAAAGTAGCGCTCGATCCGAGTCCGCAGGTCGGCCAGTTCGGCGTCGATCGCGGCCAGCCGTTCGGATCGTGTCGTCTGCGTCTTCGACAGCTCGGCTTGAGCTTCGGTCATTGCCGACGCGATCAGAGCAGTGTCGGCGTAGACCTCACGCATCTGAGCCAGGACCGCTTGCTCCAGCTCATCCTTGTTCAGTCGGGCCTGGTCGCAATGGCTCGTCCCGTAACGGCTGCGGGCGTAGCAGGTGTAATAGGCGTAGCGCTTGCCGCCCCGGCCTCGGGCAGCTGCGCCGATTATCCGATGGCCGCAGCGGTCGCAGATGATCTCCAGGCCGGAGAACAAGTAATCCGAGCTGTCAGATTTGCGCCGACCGGACTCGATCGTGCGGCCCGCGAGAATCGCCTGCGCCGCATCGAAGACGGACTGCCCAATCAGGGCCTTGTGGTGACCCTCGTACCAGACGCTGCGGAACGGGACCTCGCCCAGGTACGCCCGGTTGCGCAGCACGTCCAGAACCCCAGTCCGGGACCAGGGTCTGCCATAGCGAGTCAGAAGGCCGCGAGCGTTTAGCGCCGTGGCGATCTCGGTGCTGCCGACTCGATCCTGCGTGTACCGCTCGAAGATCTCGCGCACGATCGGCGCGGCGACGGGATCGATCGCCGGCCCGATGATCCCGTCGACCTTTCGATAGCCCACCGGATAGGTCCCGACTGTCCAGCCGCCTAGCTTGGCCTTGCGCTCCATTCCGTTACCGATGCGCTCGACGATGCTGGCCCGCTCGAACTCGGCGAAGACGCCGAGCATCTGCATCATCATTCGACCCGCTGGAGTCGAGGTATCGAACGGCTCCGACGCCGAGCGGAAGGCGACCCCGTCCTTGTCCAACTCCTCGATTAGGTCGCTGAGCTGACCGATGCTGCGCGACAGGCGATCGACCCGATAGACGAGCAGGAGATCGAACTCCTTGCGCGCAGCTGCTGCTCTCAGGGCGGCTAGCTGCGGCCGTGCCAGGTTCTTGCCCGAGGCGCGATCTTCATAGCGAGCGACGATCTGCCAACCGTCCTGGCTGGCCACGTACGAGTCGAGACGGTCGCGCTGAGATCCGAGCGAGTAGGGCTGGTTGATCTCGTCAGTGCTGATCCGCCCGTAGGTCGCGATGCGGACCAGCCGAACCATCACTAGATGTCCCAGTCCGTGGCCACGAGGCCGGCCACGCACGACCCGAGCAGTCGAGCGGCCTCCACGGCGTCAGCGTCGGACATGGCCACGATACGCGGCGATCCCAGGCGAAGTTTCGATGGTCTGGCTGGTGGAGCCGGAGGAAGAACTTCCGCTATGGCCCGTTCGAACGCGCCCGAGATCAGCAGCAGGATCAGCCCGATGATCGTGAACAGGTCCGTCGGCAGCTCGAAGCCCAAAGACCCTGCTCCGGCCAACTGTTGGCTCATTTCGTCCCTTCGCGCCAGAACATCACGCTCTGCGTCTTCAAGAGCGTTGGCTTTGGCTGGTAGCCGTGTTTGGCGTGGTAGACGTGAACGACCCCACCCTCGACGGGCTGCTCGGCCCATTCGCTCTCGGGCACGTACTTCTCACAATCTGGACAGTAGGCCATCGTCGGCAGAGCCGACGCATAGCGCTGCGTCTCCGATTGTGCAGCCGCAAGACCCTGCCGGGCAGACGCCAATTCGCGGCGGGTTTGGGCGAGTTCCGCCTTGGTCTTGTTGTGGGCAGTCCGTTCGGTCTTTAGCTCGGCCGCAGTTTCCTTCGCGTCGGCGGCCCGCTCCTTGGCGGTCCGAAGACCCTCGCTCGCCTTGGACGCGGCGGCCTTGGCCGCATCTCGCTCTCGCTCCAGGGCCGCGACCTGCGTCCCTAGCGACTCCACTACGCCGCTCTCCAGCAGGGTCAGCCCGGTGACAATGGCCCGGCGCTTGGAGCCGTGGACGGCCCCGAGGCGGTCCGCTAGATCGGACTCCGCAGCGGTGAATTCGACCAGGAAGCGGCGGCGGTAGCGGTTATCTGGCGGGTTCGACGTCATGGGTTATATATACCACATACGAGAGCCGGCCACCAGCGAGTGGATCGGCCTTCCGGTTGCTAGCGGGCAAGCGTCTGGTGCCGATGGTTCCAGATAGGCCGCGGTGGCCCTCAACCGTCCCAGATCAGCCCGCGCGGCTGCCCGGCCAAGCTCGTCCACGTGCGATGGGCTGACGCCGGGCTGCCCCGCCGAGCCGACAAGGTCGCTGGCCGACTTGCCGAGGTTGCATGTTGCACACGCAGTCACGAGATTCTCAAGCTCGGTCTTGCCGCCGCGAGCTACGGGCACGATGTGGTCAGCGCGTCAGAGTCGCAACACTGGCCGCCTACGCCATCCGCAGCAAGATTGTCCATGGTCAGTGGGCGCGGAATCGCGACGACCGCCGCGCCGAGGCGGATGCAGCTGAACAGTGGCTCTGGCAGCTCGTGGAGCGAGAGGTCGAGATCCGCCTCACGGACATGCGACTAGATCCCATTCAGGCACACGGGCTGAGACGGTTCGGGGCGTAGCCTTGGCGCGAGGCGCGGCTGCGCTAGCTGGGCTGTCGGCCGCTCTCGACGAGCTTGATCCCTTCGTGCGTCAGAACCATCGAACCGCCCATTGCGTGCCAGCTGACATAACCCTCGTCATCCAGGTACTCGGCCGCGACCAGCGCGCGGTCCTCTTCCCAGCCTGCAGCGGACGCCACATCTCGGAAGTTGAAGGACTTCATGTCGTCACCGTCGACGAGTTCGTACGCCTGTCTCATGAATGCGCCTCGATCCAGCCTGCGGGCTTCTGCCTGGCGGCCCTCGTCAGACTGTGGATCAAACAATTCCTCGACAACGTGCGTCCCCCTGTGTGTTATCGAGATCCCAGGCCCCGATGACTGGATTTCGACTAGGCCCTCGTCCGCAAGGTATCGGGCGATAGAGATCAATTCCACCTCGTCAGCGATGCCCACGCTCGCGCCTGTGTCCAAGCCAAGGTCGATGTGTAACGAGTGGCCCGTGGACTTTGCGTAGAGCGCGCGAAGGTAGGCGCTGCGCTTCTCTGCTTTACCCTCGATCCCCATCGCCGATACCTCCTGCGGTCGATACCGCTGCTGGTCCGCGACCCTGATCGGGCCCGATTGCTGCTCGTCCGTGCTGTGGTCAGGCGCCGCTCCGCCATTGGACTCGCCCGCCCCTCTGGCGACCGTCGCCTCGAGGGCATCTGCCAACCGCAAGGACGCGGCTATGAAGTCGCGCACGAACGAGGACCGGAAGCGAACGCGTCGGCCTGCGGCCAGCGTATCTCCTGACTCGGCCACGTACTTGGCGTCGGCCACGCCGTTGTTATGCTCAAGAACATGCCGTCGGGCGAAACCCAGCCGTAACGTGGCTAGGTCCGATGTCGAGAGACGGGCCGTGGGGTCAGCAGAGAAGTCCTCTTGCCACTCCTTTCGAAGCCGATCCACGTTCTGCCAGGGATTCCCGGCGGCCGATGCTTTCGCCGCGCGGTCGTGCAGCTGCTTGGCGCAGTTCTGCAGAACGGCCACAGCGCCGCCGAGCGCCCGCTCCGACAGCGCCGTCACGCCTCCGATTGCCTCGACTTCGCGACGATGCTCCGCAGGGAGCTGCTCTATCACGTCCAGCAGCCGCGCCATCGCAGCAAGGTTGTCATCCAGCACCGCGCGCGGGGGTGTGGCCGGACCGCAGTAGGGGCACACCGTGAGCAAGTCGTAGATGACAGCGCGATGACCGCCGGCCGGGCAGGTGAACGTCCGGATTGTCTGCTGCTCGATGTAGGTTGGAAGCGGCTTGGGTACGTAGGCGGGCCCTGGCTTGTAGGTGATGCTGACCGAGCCGGAGCTGTGGCGGCCCAGACCCGAGAACGCGTCGTCGAGCGCAGCTCGGATGACACCCTGCGCCATCTCGCCGGCCGCCGCTTCGGCTCGGCGAGCCTGGTCCTCCGTGACAAATGCCTTGTGATCATCCGTCAGGCCGCAAGCCGGGCAACTCAGGCGCAAGTCCTCGGGCGCAGCGCTGTACTCCGCAGCCTCCAACTTGAAGAACGCTCGACAGTCCGTGGCAGGACACTGGCGCCCGAAGAACCCATCCTCGTCCGTGGGCATCGAGACCTTGCTCTGCCAGACAGAACCGGTCTTCGTCGGGGTCGTCATGCCACTCGGCACGCGGAACTGTCTGCTCACTGGTCCCTCGATATGGGCTCAGTGTAGCGCCGGGCTGACCCGATTACCGCCGGACGTAACAGCGCGTCGGCGCGGCCGTGGGGGTAGTGGAAGGCCACGGCCACGCAGTCCATCCACAGCGTCCAGATACAGCTGCGCAACTTGACCAGGGCACGGAACGTGCTCAGCTAGCCACATCCCTACCCGTGGCTTGCTGGTGTCTACTTCGGCCTTGGCTTCCGCAAGCTTGCCAGGGGCAACCGACTCCACGAACACCTCGAAAGACTCAGTGCCGGGATAGTCAGTCTTCTTGTTCCCCGTCTTCCATCCCAGCGCCAGAGTAAGGACGCCATGGCGCCTTGCCGCATCCACTTGACCGTGGAACAACTCCTCGGTCATTACTGAAGGCGGATGATCAACGAATCGTTGAAGTTCGGGGGCCCCGGCTCCGGCGATCGCCAACTGTCTGAATATGTGGTCTCGTGACCGAGTTACATCGAAGCCGGCGCCGTCGCACACCAGCACCCACGGCACCCGGAGCGCCTCCAAGAGCGCGACGAATGGGGCGAAGTTCGTCTCACTGTGGACCGATAGGAACGCAAGGTCCAGATCCTCAGGCGCTGGCACCTTGGCTTTCGCGGCGGCTTGGGCAAACCAAGCTGGCAAGGCGCCAAGCTCCGTTTCGCCTTCTACCAGCACTGCACCTCGGGCGAACAGTAGCGCTCTAGCATCTGCGGAGAGGTGAAACTCGCGCGTGATCCGGCCAGCCAGATCGGGGTCCAACGAGGCCGGACTGTGGAATGCCTGCGTGGCGCCCGAGTCTTTCCGAACATAGGCCAGACGTGTGAGGTCCTGCTCACGGCCCATGAGCACGAGCTCAGGGGAATGGGTCACGAGCAGAACTTGGCCACGGCATTCGTCCACTAGAGACCTGACGAGATGCTGCCAGGAGGGATGGAGGTTGAGCGCAGGCTCATCTAGAACGATGACTCGATCTGGCGTCGTTGCCAAGGCTTCCGCGAGCACAAGGGCTTCCCACACCCCAGCTCCCGTGGCTGTGACCGGGACTGCGAGGGGCTCCCCGGCGTCCGCCGCCTCGGTGACGATGACCGTTAGGATGGCGCACGAAGATCTGGCGTCCCCATTTGCTATCCAGGTAGGCTCGAACGTGACATCGAACGAACGCCCCGGCGCAAGCGCCGCGAAAGCCTCGCCGACACGCTCGTATGTTGACCGATCAACCGATGTGCCGTTCTTGAGCCCAAACAGCCGCAGCGGCAGCGCCCGCGGTCCGGGCTTGGCCTGCGGCTGGAATAGCTCGTCGAAGTCGTATGTCCCAAAGGGCCGCGCGGGCGAGGCCATCGTTCCCAATCCACGGAACTGCTCGCCGACGATCACCAACGACTCGGCGAAGATCCGGGCTAGCGGAAACGCTAGGGTCGAGACCCCACGATCGGGCATGACGTCTTGCGGCACGAAGAGGAGGCGAGCGAGATCTCGATACGGCTCGTGTTCGAGGTCGAGGCGTTCTTGAAGGCTAAGGCTCAGTTCAACGATCCCCCCGCTGGCAGGGCAAAGCGTCGCAAGTCCGATGGACGGGAGGGGGTCAGGGAGCTGCTCGACGCGAGCTGTCCTATCGGTGACCCGCGTCCAGCGATCTAGGAGCCGCTCCGGCTGTAGCCGCCCGGGCTTGTCTTGTGGCCCCGCGGCGACAATGCCGGTTTCTTGGTGCATGCCCGGCATGAGCCATCGATAGTGCCCGCCGCCTAGCTCGAACTCGTAGTACACGGACCATCCCGCGCGCGGGATTCCTGGATGCTCCAACCCTATGGTTCCCGTCCAGAGTGGCCGCAGCTCGTCTCCGCCGAAGCTCTCCATGAGCCACCCGGACAACAAGGCCGAGTCGCCGGATCTAGCCGTCTCGTTTCGCAGGGTTGAGAGAACGGCGGCTCGAACAAATGCCAGAAGACGGGCCTTCTCTTCCGCGGTAGTCAACTCCACATCGAGGCGCACGAGTCGGGGTCGGTCCGGCGGGCTTGAGACAAATGGTGCGGCGCCGAAAGCAGCGAGCACCGCGGCCGCGGATTGTTCCACGGCGCTCCTGGTATAGCGCTCGTTGGCCCAATCGAGCGCATTGGCCACGAGTTCTAGGACCCGCACGACGTTCGTCTTCCCGGCGCCGTTCGGGCCGACCATCACCGTCTGCCTCTGATCGAACGTCAGGTTGAACCGGTCGAAGGACAGGAGGTTCTCGACGGTCAGACCCCGGAGTCTCACGGCACCCCCTTGTCGCGTTCGAGCCAGCCCTGGACAGTGGGCGCTCGAAGTCGGTCACAAGGATAGCAAGGCGAGCTGGTCCGCCTAGCGACTAGCGAATGTCCTGGATCGGGCGATTTCGCCAAGCCGGCAGGAGTCGCGGCTGACTTCCGACGTTGCCCATATGTACGCCAGAGGCCAAGTAGGCGACGGCGATCAGGCTAGGGCTAACCTGCTATCTCGGCCTTACGTCCGCTCGCCCCGACCGAGTCACTTCTTGAACGTGAAGCGACCCCGAGCTAGGCCCTCGCGGTCGTCCGATTTCGCACCCTAACCACCATCTGACCATACACGCCCTGCTGCTACGCTCTAGGCATGGAGACAAGCGAGGAGCATGAGGAGCGGGCGGTCCGCGAGTACGTCCTGATGCAGAGCCCGGAGGGCGAGGTTATCCGGCAGGCGGAGAAGGTCGCGACCCACCGGTCGTTCGGCCGCCGGCACGACATATGGGACGTTCACACGAAGAAGGACCGCTGGTGGGTCATCACCAACCATACCAACCTTTACCGGCAGTCTGACTTCAAGTACATGGATATGGCTTTCACGTTCCACCTCGGCCTCGCGCAGCGGCTCGCGATGCGTAACGAGCCGTCTGTCGAGGACGAGGAGCGCGAGCGGCTGGCGCCGTCTTGGCGGCGCTGGCAGCAGGCCGCCGAGGCCCTTGACGCGGCGGAGGAAGCCGAGGACTTCCAGGCCGTTGGGGTTCGGCTGCGCGAAGCCCTCATTTCGTTTGCCCATGACGTGGCGCAGCCCGAGATGGTCCCAGACGGCCAACACGCGCCGAAAGCGTCCGATTTCATCCACTGGTCGGAGCTGATCGCCGACTGGGCAGCCTCCGGCACGACTGCGGACCGAATCCGAGGCGACCTTAAGTCGGTGTCCAAGTCGACCTGGGAGCTGGTCGGCTGGCTGACCCACGCGAAGAGTGCGACCCGCACGGACGGCGTCATCGCCGTTGAGGCGACACAGCACACCCTTGGGATGTTCGGGATGGCAATCTTACGAAAGGAAAACGGCGAGCCCGGCCGCTGCCCAAGGTGTTCCTCATACCGCCTGACCCAAGACTACCGCCCCGAACTGGGCGTCCGCCATGCGACCGTGACGAGGTGCGAAGCCTGTGGCTGGGAGGACTTGCCCGGGGACCTCGATCTGAGCCAGCTCCCCGACCGTGACTTCGCTCACCCGACCAGGCTTGAGGACTTCCTCGGAGCCCCGGAGCCACCTGACGAGGCCTAGTAGGCCACGTTGGCCGCGCGGTAGTTGCTCGGCCTAGCGCGCAGACGCTCCAGGACGACACTGTGGGTCTGCTCGTTCGGCCAATCGTGGAACCAGCTCGCGGCCACCACGCGGTGCTATCCTCCCGGCCATGCTACACGCAACGCGACGTCGGATGAAGGCCATGGCGGAGGGAGAGGCGGCCGGCGAGTCTTTTTGGACCGACGGGTTCAGCGAGAGGGTGCGCAGTCGAATCGTACACGTGTATGACCGACTGGCCGCAATCGTCACCGGAGTCGGCGACGGTGCCGAAATGTTCACGTCGGCTCGTCAGATGATCCTGGAACAGGAGGGCAAGGAGTCCCTTCAGTCTTCGAACCTGAGTCCCTACCGAGACTTCGAACTGTTCCTCAAAGGGTGCGCCGACGACATGTACCCGACTGCTCTTGAGGCGCTCCTCATGTCAATTGACCAATACGAGGCGTCGTGGCGTGGCGCGCAATACGTAGCCGGCCAGTTAGCCGAGTCCATCAACGAGGTTTTCGCGCAGGAACGTGTCGCCTGGAAGATCATCGACGGGCAGATGATCGAAATGAAGTCGATGGAAATGCATGCGGCCGTCGTGGAGCCCGTCCTTCGCCTCCTCCAGGACCCGCGCTATGTGAAGGTCGATGCCACCTATCGCAAGGCACTCGACGAGATATCTAAAGGGGACGGGGCCGACGCCGTCACCGATGCCGGGACCGCTCTCCAAGAGCTACTCAAAGGTCTTGGATGCAATGGCAACCAGCTCGGCGATCTCATCAGGTCGGCGCGCAGGAAGCAGCTACTCGCCGCCCACGACACGGCGACTCTCGACGCCCTAGAGAAGGCCATGCACTGGGTCGCCGCCGACCGAAGCGAAACCGGTGAGTCCCACCACGCCTCTGATGCGTCGCGAGACGACGCCTGGCTCATCGTCCACATAGTGGGCGCCTTTATCGTGCGGCTGGCATCGGGCGAGAAGCGTGCATCCGCGTAGGTTCGTCCAGTCTCCGCTAGACCCTAAGCGATTCTCCGCATAGCCTCTGCGATCCAGCTCGGCTCCACTATCCGAGTGGTGGGACACCCCAGTTCAAAATCCATTCGCCCCGACTACGTACGGGTGAATCCCGAGCGAGGCTTCCCCGCGATCTCCAGAGCGCACCGGACCGTTCCAGCGGGGCGGTTCGCCGTCTGTCGGGCTAGCTCCGCCAACCTTCGCTACAACCAGAACCCCGACCATCGTCTGGCCGGGCTTTCCCTACGCCCGCCCAGGGTCTAGGGACGATCAGCTCACAAATTGAGGCGATCAGCCGCGATGGGCCGTGATTTCCTCCATGAGGCGAGGCCGCTGACTGCCGAACCCTACGTCTTCGGTGTGCCTTATGGGTTCGCCGAGGCCACGGGCACGCCATCGACAGCTACCGCGGCCGTTGGCCATGGCATGCCATCTAGGAGCGTGAGGCTAGCGAAAGGCTGGCCCAGATGGATCACAACCGGTACGGGAGGAGTACTCGAACATAATTGGGCAGTCGTCGGTATTCGAGCGAAGGCGGTGATCGTTACCGACGAGTCATTGACGGCTGTATTGACCACTATCCAGCCACCCTTGATCGCCTGGTCGTGGCAGGCGGGGTCTGTCACGAGTATCTGCAAGTCCGTGGCGCCGAGCGAGGGTGGCGAGGCCGGGTCCAGCGACCAGGGCTCCGCGTCATATCCGTCTGGTGCCACTGCCCGTAGGTGACATGGCCCCAGCACTCCTGGCACCAAGGAGCCGTCTCGAAGAGAAAACGCGGCTCCGTAGTACGGCGTCCCAAAGGCAGCGGCGGCTGCCGCGTCCGCGGGGGCGACCAGAGCGAAGTAGGACGATGACTGCGAAACGAGGACCCAACCCGTCCTTGGCACCATGGTGCCCATAGCCGCCACTCTGGCGCGCAATGCCGCCGCTATCGGCGTCCCCAGGTTGTCGACATTCGCCGACGGCGATGCCAGAGCGGTCATCAACTCGTCGGGAGTAAACCCCGGTTCATTCCTCTGACAGGCGATCCTCCCTGTCAGAGCGATCACCGGCACTGAAGCGGTCAACACGCGTGGCGCGATAGACCCGATCGCCGAGGTCGCTGGGCTCGCCAACTCAGAGGCGCTCGACGCCGCCGAACTGGTTGCATCCGCGCTCTGGCTGGGCTCGACAGCGCCCGGCCTCGACAGCATCAGCGGCAAGCCGACGGCGCCCGCTACGAGGACCAGGACGATGGCGATCACGCCGAAACGCAGCAGGCCCGGGAGCGCCGGGAGGGTCCAGCGAACTCCACCGGTCCGATCCGGCAGGCTGGCCATCACCCGGCCCTGGAACTGCGCGCTGGCTTCGGGTGGTCGGTCCTCTCGGACCGCTTCACGAATTCGATTCTCGATGTCCATCGCCGTTCTCCAATTCCGCCCGTAGTCGAGTGAGGGTCCGATGTAGACGCGACTTGGCCGTCCCGACCGGGATGCCAAGGGCCTCCGCGACCTGGGGTAGTTCAAGGTCGTGGCCGAAACGCAGAACCAGCAGGGCTTGGTCTCTCACGTCGAGGCAGGCGATCAGTCGTCTGGTCTCGTCGCGGTTTGCTAACGCGCGCTGCGTGTCAGGCAGTGGCGGCGGCTCCTGACCGTCCAAGGGCATGAGATTGCCGTTACGCCGGCGTCGGTGGTAGTCGATCGCCGCCGTAACCGTCAGCCGCCGAAACCAGCCGCCCCAGAGGCCCGGGTCTCGAAGAGCAGGAAGCTGGCGCCAGGCCCGAATGAACGCCTCTTGCGCCGCATCCTCAGCGTCTGGTTGGTTTCGCAGGATCGCGAAGCACAGCCCGATGGCTTCACGTGATTCGAGATCGACCAATTCGGCGAACGCGTCGCGGTCGCCCTTTCGGGCCGCAGTGACTAGGTCCTTCCGATCGGTCATCACATCTACTGTGACGCAACCTCGACCGCCAAACGTTCCACGCGAGCCCCGTCAGTACGTCGGGACCAGCTTCTAGCGCCACGCCGCCCTAGAGCCGCCCTGCCCTGGGGCCTTTCTCACGCAGTGCGACTATGCCTACGCTCCGCCTCAGCATCTCGTCACGACTGACGACGGCGGGGCCACCTGGATCGAACTCAAACCGTAGATCGAGAACCCCGCGCGGGCTCACGGCCGAGTTTGTGCGGCACGGCCAAGAAGCATCGGACCGTTCCCGCCGGCCGGTTCGCCGTCTGTCGGGCGAGGACCACCAACCCCTCTGTAGATGACGACCCAGGCGCGAGCGTCTGCCGATGCCGGTCCGGCGAATTGCCGGGGGGTTCGCCGGGCAGTCGCGATGCCAACGCCCGGCACGAATTCGTGACCTCCATCCGCCCACCCCTAGCGGGCCGCCGCGGCCAGGAAGCCCAGGGCCGCGGCCGACCCTACAACGGCATACTGCCAGGCCGTCCTCAGGTGGTCTGCGGTGGGAAGCCGAGCGCCGTGGTGCGCTCCCCCAGACCGGACCAGCATCGTGGCGGCGGATCCATGCGGTGTCGCAATGGCCGCCACGTTCGTGCCGATGAGGTAGGCGACGATGACGGCGACGGGAGCATGGGAGAGCCAGAGGGCGCCGAACGCCGCCGCAGGCAGGTTGTTGACGGCCGCGGCCAGCAGCCCACCCACGAAGACCGCGAACGCCAGGCCGACCAGGTCGGCGCTCGGCTGCGGCACGAGATGGGTCTCGGTTGAGATCGGCCCCGCCGCGACCGCTGCGGCGACGACGATTGCGAGCGCCACGTAGGGGATGGCGCGAGCGATATCCCGTGGCCCAATACGACCCAGGGCGACCGCCGTGCCCGCGACGGCGCCGCCGCTCAGCGCGAAAGGGATCGCCATGTCGCCGCCGGCGAGGCCGATGACAATCGCACCCGCCGCACCCAGCAAGGCGATGGCCCCGGCCGCTCGAGCATGTGGATCGGCCGGCAACCCGGGTCGGACGCCGTCGAAGCCGCCCGAGGCGGCGTCGAGGTCGAGCTCGCCGGATCGCCGCGCGCGTAGCACGAGCAAGATGCCCACGGCGAACGCCGCGCCGAGCTGGGGCAGCCACGCCGTCTCGATGAAGGACGCGAGCCCGATTCCGGCAGCGCCAACGAGAACCAGGTTCGTCAGGTTGCTGAACGGAAAGAGGAGGGATCCAACGTTGGAGCCGAGCATCGCGGCGCCGAGATGCCAGCGCCGCTGCGCGGCCTTCTGACCAGCGATTTCCACGGCGACGCCCGGGCCGGCTGCCGCCGCGACGTCAAGGGTGAGGACCGCACTCGTTCCGAGCCACAGGGCGTATGCGCCCAGCAGGCGTGGTAGAGGGTGGCTCAAGCGGCGGAGGACCGACGCCACGCTCTCGCTCCAGCCAAAGGCCTCCAGCGAGAGCGCAAGGGCTGGTAGAACGATGAGAAGCGCAAACGGCGAGCCAAACCGTGCGAGCGGTGTCCCGGCGATCGGCGACATCGCCACCAGGCCGCCAACTACCACGCCCTGGATCTTCCGATCGATCCGGGGGCGTCGCGCCCGCAGGGCGGGCTTAAGGCCGTCCATCGTGCGGCCTCCTTTCTGTGAGGAGATGATCTCGATGGACTAACCTTACACAGTTATGTTAGGTTATGCAAGTATTGCTGACCGCCACATGACGCGCTAGTGACAGGTTGCGTCTGCGACGCTACGTCCAGGTCTCGGGCAATGTGTCCTCTTCGTCCCCTTCGGCGTCGCTGGTCGGAGGCTCGGGCACACGGGCGGTCGGTGGACGCGGCTCGTCTCCAAAGCGATGGCCAGTTGGCGGCGAAATCGACGGCTCGTCGCCGGGAAGCTGGCCGGGCCGAGGCGGAGGGGGCGGCGGAAGCTGCCGGCGCACTTCGACCTCAACCGCCCGGCCGATCGCCAGCAACTCGAACCAGGCGAGAGGATCATCGTCGGCCAGGGCGGCGGCGACCCGCCGGTCCGCCATCTCGCGCAGAGCTCGCAGCACCGCTGTTGCGTAGCCCGCATCCAGGGCCTGGGCTGCTGCCGCACCGAGGGCTATCTCCGGCGGCGGAAAGTGGCGGTGTCCACGTGGCCCGGGACCACGCTCCGGCCGGAGCACCCCGTGATCTTCGAGGTAGCGCACCATTCTGGGCGAGCGTCCCAGGCGCTCGGCCGAAGGGCCAATACGCAGCCGGCCACCCGCTGAACCTTCGTTGTTCATCCGGCGAATCTAACACGATTGCGTCAGGTTAGGAACGCTCAACGGAGCCAAGTCCTAACCCAAACCAGATTGGCCCCACATGTGGGTCGCCGCTGCCTCCATTACCGGACGAGGAGCAGGGTCTCCGTTTCTTCGCTGGGTAGTCCGTGATGGACTAGGCAGCGAATCATGACGCCCGATCCATCCGGGGCAATGGCCGGGCCAGACTCGAGCCCGCCGGGTACGGCGATCGACCGGGCCACGCCGTTGCGGATCAGAGTGATCGGCCGAGGATTGGACGAGTAGTCCTGCGAGAAGTACATGACGATCGTCGACCCGTCGGTTGAGGAAGCGACGCTGTCACCGACCCCGATTTGCGTCGTGGCTGGCCCGCCCGAGATCGGATAAGTGGTCGCAGAGCCATCGGTCGCCGTGACCAACAGATCACTCGAACCGACCCAGACCCCGTCGATCCCGGACGCCCCGACCGTCCGAGCTGTGGCCAGATCGAAGATCAGGGAACCCGCAAACCCGACCCTCGGCAGCAGCAGGTAGCGGCTCGATGAGTTGAACGAAATCCCCACCGAAACGAGCAGGTCGTCCTTGATGGACGCCACCGAGCGTAGATCGGGCCAGCTGAGAACCTCGACCCAACCAATGTCTTGAGACCCAATCCCCCTGGGCCCCGCTGGCGCCGTGGAATGCCATACGGCGAGCCTGGTTCCGTCCGGCGACCACGCCTCCGGCTGGCCGACCACGACGCGGCTGGTGCCGGCCTGTGTCCAGACGACGAAGCTGGTCTTTGCCGGGTCCAACGGCTGGACCGTCGTGACGGCGACGGCGCCGTGGTTGTTGGACAGCACGCCAGCCGGGAAGGTTGCCTCAAGAGGCGTGAGGACGGTCGAGCCCACGGATCCGAGGAAGCTCGACCTGTCCTTCGAGAGTACGAATTGAGTCGCGTCGAGCCAGAGGAAGCTGTCACCGTCAAGCGAACGCACCAAATTCCCCGTGCCGTCGAGAAGGCGCATGCCCTGCACCACCGTCCCTGAGTATTCTTCCCAGACCACGAGCCAGTTCCCATCGGGCGACCATGACGCGCCTTCGTAGGCCGACACAGAGGCGGCAAGCAGCCTCCAATCGCCGGCTGGAGATGGCGACGCGCTCGCCGGTGGCAAGGAGTGCGACATCGTGGCCGGCGGCGATGAGCTGGCGTTGGGCGGGGCCGCCGGCCGGAAGGCGAACGGGACCGCAACGAGCGCCGCGACGATCGCCAGGGCAGCCGCGGCGGCGAAGAGCGGCCGCCAGCGGCGAGATTGCTCACGCGCCCGCCGCGCCCTGATCGCCCGATCCACGAGCGCGGTGGCGCGAACTGAATCGGGCGGCGTGATCGACTCGTAGTAATCGTGCAGGCTGTTCTGGAGGTCGCGGTCGTTCATGGTCCAGGTTCCTCGACGCGACGCTCGGCCGCCAGCGCGGAGCGCATGTGTTCGAGCGAGTGATGAAGCCTTGATTTGACCGTACCCTCGGCGAGCCCGGTTTGAGCGGCGATCTGAGAGACGGTCAGGTCCCGCCCGAATCGGAGGCCAATGACGAGCTGCTCGTCTGCGGTGAGGCGGGCGATGGCACGGCCGATTTCGTCACGCCGGGCCAGCCGGTCCGTCGGCTCGCCGGCCGTGGAGTCGGCCGGGGTGGGCAGCGTCTGGTGGCGGTTCCGCCGTCGAAGCTCGTCGCGGCAGACGTTCACAACAATCGTGGCGAACCAACCGCCCGGATTGGAGGCATGGCGGAGGTTCTTGCGTCCATTCCACGCGGCCAGGGCCGCGTCCTGAACCGCGTCTTCCGCCGCGATGGGATCGCGGAGGATCCACGTGGCCAACCGGTGCGCTTCGGGCGTCCGCGACACGAGCAACTCAGCCATGTCGTCGTCACTCAGCCCCAAGACCGCCACCTCGCCTATGAACGCCCACCTCTGGTCGCGATCCACCATTGCATATCGAACAACGATTCGGAGCGGTCCGTCGTTCAATCTTGCATCTGACCGGCGTGGCGGCCGTCTGGGCCTGGCCGTCGACGTCCGGTCTGCAAGGCCAATCCGAGGGACCTTGAGCCCGCCGGCAGGGGCCGTTCTTCCCTGTCGCTCCGGCGGCAAGTCGGGCTTACTACCCGGGTGAGCAATTCTGAGTTGGCAACTCGGGTATCCGCGGCGAGGCCGGTCATGTCCGGCGCCCGTCTGGTTGACGCTGCAGTCGGGCGGCCGCTGCTGGTGACGGCCATCGATCCGGCGTGCCGGGCGTCGCTCACACCGGAGGGGATCGATCTCGGTGTCGAGATCACCATCGAACGCCGCCTGGCCCTGGGCGGGCCTTTTATCCTCCGGCTGGGCCGCGCGAGGCTGGCCATCGCCCGCAGCATCGCCCGTGGGATATTCGTGGAACCTGCCGGAGAACCGCGACCGCAATGCTGACACGCGCCTGCCACGCTGCCGCAACCATCGATCAAGAGCGGGACCTGCCTGTCGTTGCGCTCGTCGGCAGGCCGAACGTCGGCAAGTCGACTCTGTTCGGCGTGGCGACCGGGCGCTTCGTCGAGACGGTCAACGCGCCGGGGACGACCGTCGCGCCGGCGCGGCGCCTGATCCACCTCTCTGCCGGCGACGCCTATCTCGTGGACCTGCCCGGCACGCTGTCGCTCGATGACAGCCCAGCAGGCGGCGAGCCTTTCTGGCGAGACCTGCTGGACGCGCGACCCGATGCCATCCTGGTCGTCGGTGACGCGGGCGACCTGCGCCGCCACCTCCCTCTCGCCCTGGCCTGTCGGGACCTTGGCCTGCCGATCGTCTTCGTCGCGAACCTGGCCGACGAGGCATCGGCGCGCGGGATCGACGTGGATGCCGGCCGGCTCTCGCAGTTGCTGGCGGCGCCGGTCCACGTGACCACCGGGCGCATCGGCCGTGGAGTCCAATCCGCCGTCGAGGACGCCGTGGGTCTCGCCCGCCAGCGCAGGGCCTTCCGTGCGGGGGCCGCGCCGCGTGGCACCGTCCCCGCTCGGGTCTACGGCCCCCAGCTCGAGATGCAGCTGGACAAGCTCTCCCGGACCATGGAGCCGGCCCACTCCCTGGGCGCGGCCGCGCTCGATGCCACGGGCTGGGGGTTGGGCGAGCTGGTCGGCGAAGCCGCGCTCTCCGCTCGCGGGGCGGCTTCGCTGAACCTGGGCGCGGCGCTCGATTCCGTGCGATGGCGCGTTGCCGCAGACTGGGCTGCGCAGGTCGAGCGCCGTCGGGACGTGCCGGTCCGCCTCGCCGACAGGCTGGCGATCTGGAGCACCTCGCTGTGGCCCGGCCTGCCGATCTTCCTGGCCGTCACCGCGGTCGTGTTCGGAGCGATGATGTGGGTCGGCGGCACACTGTCCACGCTGCTGACCACTGCCTGGAGCGCGACCGCCTCGCCGGTCCTGGGTACGGCGATTCACGCGGTCGTGCCGCAGCCGATCGTGGCCGCCGGGCTGCTGTGGGGCCTCGACGGCGGCATGCTAGCCATGCTGTCGGTCGGCATCCCGTACATCCTGACGTTCTACGTGTTGCTCGCCTTCCTCGAGGATTCCGGCTACCTCACCAGCGCCGCGGTGTTGACCGACCGCCTCTTCAACACGCTTGGGCTGCCCGGCCGAGTCGCCATCCCGATCCTGGCCGCGAGTGGCTGCAACGTTCCTGCCATCTACGGCACGCGAGTGTTGCCGACCCGGCGCGAGCGCCTCCTCGGCGCCTTCCTGGTGACCATGACTCCCTGCTCGGCCAGGTCCGCGGTGGTGGTGGCGGCCGTGGCGCCGTTCGCCGGGCCCGTCGCCGCCGTGGGCGCCTTCGGCCTGATCGCCGCGATCACCTTCGCCTCAGGTCTGGCCGCCAACGCCATCGTGCCGGGCCGCCAGCCCGCCCTCGTGCTCGAGCTCGCCCCGATCCGACGGCCGATCGCCAGCCAGGTGGCGCGCAAGGCCTGGCGCCGTTTCTCCGACTTCGTCCGGACCGCCGCCCCGATCATGCTCGTGGGTTCGGTCGTCCTGGGGCTGCTTTACGAGAGCGGCCTGATCTGGTACGCCACCGCCGTCCTCGACCCCGTCGTTCGCGGCTGGCTCGGGCTGCCATCTGTCGCCGGGCTCGCGCTCGTCTTTGCGTTCCTGCGAAAGGAGCTGGCTCTTCAGTTGCTCGTGGCGCTGGCGGTGATCCAGCTGGGGGCCGGTGCGGCCGGCCTGGGCTCGATCATGTCGCCCGCCCAGCTCTTCGTGTACGCGATCGTGACCTCGGTCTCGGTGCCGTGCGTCGCGACCCTGGCGGCCCTGCGCGGCGAGTTCGGCTGGCGGCCGGCGCTCGCGATGTGTGGCGCCACGCTGGGGATCGCCTTGGTCGCGGGCGGCATCCTGGCCCGCCTGCTCGGGACCGTCTGAGGGTGCGACCGGACCTCCGGTCGAACTTGCGGGCCGGGCCGGTGTGCTAGTCGCGCTCGCGATCGGCGGGCGTGCGGACCGGTTCGGCTTCACCGGCGCGCTCGAGCCGGTCGTCCCCGCTCGCGGCTGCAGCCCCAGCCGCCACCTCGGCACGATCGGGATGGACCCGCAGGTCCAGCTGCGCAGTTAGCTCGGTGAGCAGGATGCGGACCTGATCAGGCCCCATCAGGCGCATCCTCGCTTCGGTTGGGCCGCCCCCGACGTGGACCGTCACCGCCCCGGCCGGAGCGGCTCGGAACATGTCCTCGTCGGTGGTGTCGTCGCCGACGATCAGCATCCGCGCCCGCGGGGAAGCTGCCGCCAAATCCTTGACCACGAGACCCTTGTCCGTGCTCGAGTCCCTGACCTCCACAACTCGGCTGCCGAGGAGCACCGCGGCGGACGAGTTCGCCAGCGCCGCGTTCAATTGCTCCGCCAGCGCCGCGGCCTGGCGCCGCCCGACGCCAACCGGGACCCTGCGATAGTGCCAGGCCACGGCGGCATCCTTCTCCTCGACGAACGAGTCCGGAACGGATTCGGCCCGAGCGACCATGAGCGCCCGGGCCTCATCGAGCCAGGCGGCGTTTATGTCCCGCCGGAGCCATTTCTCCTGACGCGCATCGCGCGACCACAGGCCGTGCTCCGCGTGCAGGCCGATCGGCAGAGCGCCCAGCCAGAGTTCGATGTCGGCGCGACGCCTGCCGCTGATGACGTGGATGTCCACCGCGGGCAGGAGTGCCAGCGTCACCAGGATGTGCAGGATCTCGGGGTCGGGACTCGCCTCCTCCGGCGAGGGTCGGAGCCCCACGAGCGTGCCGTCGTAGTCGAGGATGACGACCAGCGGCTTGCCCGGGTCGGCGAGCGCCTCCTTCGCCACCTCGTCGGGAGTGTTTGAGGAGATCTCTTCATCGCCGGCGATCCGAGCCTGCCTTAGGGCCTCGACGCGCAACGCCGCAACGAATTCGCGCGCCCAGCGGTGCACGTCGTGGGTTCGGACTCGCTCACGCAGCCCCGCCATGCGAGCCCGGCGATCCTCCTCCGGCATCTCGAGGGCGTCGTGGATCGTCGTGGCGACGCTGTCGAGGTCGTACGGATTGACCATCAGCGCGTCCGTCAACTCGGCCGCGGCCCCGGCGAACTCGCTCAGGACGAGCACGCCATCGCCGTCGACGCGGCTCGCGGCGAATTCCTTGGCAACCAGGTTCATGCCGTCGCGAAGGGGCGTGACCAGGGCAATCGTCGCCGCCCGGTAGAGGGCCGCCAGACGCTCGCTGTCGAGGCTCTGCGAGATGTAGTGGATCGGGTCGTAGCCGGGCGAGGCGAAGCGGCCGTTGATCCGGCCGACGATCTCGTTGACCGTGCGCTGGATCTCCCGATACTGGCCGACCGAGCCCCGCGAGGGTGCCGCGACCTGGACCAGCCGGACTCGACCGCGCAGGCGGGGGTACTTCTCGAGCAGGCGCTCGAAGGCCAGCAGCCGCCGAGGGATGCCCTTCGTGTAGTCCAGCCGATCGACCGAGACGATCAAGGCCGCGCCCCCGGCGGGTCCTCGGAGCCGTTCGGCCTCGGCCACCACGGAGGAGCGGCCGCCGAGCGCCTCATATCCGGCCGCGTCGATGCCCATGGGGAACGTTCCGACGCGGATCGAACGGCCGCCGAAGCCGACCCGGCCGGGGCGCGTCTCGCTGCCCAGGACGTTGGCGGCCGAGGTGAGGAAGTGAAGGACATACGAGACGGTGTGAAACCCGATCAGCGACGACCCGAGCATTCCCTCCAGTATCTGGCGGCGCCAGGGCAGCAGCCTGAAGACTTCGGCCGATGGGAATGGGACGTGAAGGAAGAAGCCGATGGCCGCGTCCGGAAGCTGCCGCCGGACGAGATCCGGAACGAGGGCCAGCTGGTAGTCGTGGACCCAGATCAGGTCGCCCGGCCGGTATTGGTCGACGATCGCATCTGCGAAACGTCCGTTGACCCGCACGTAGGTCTCCCACCCCTCGGCCGTGAGCGGCAGCTTGTCCAGCTCGTAATGGAGCAGCGGCCACAGGACGCCGTTCGAGAAGCCGTCGTAATAGCGCTGGACTTCGGACGCCGTCAGCTCCACCGGAACGGCCCGCAGCGCCGTCAGGCTGTCTCGGAGGGTCTTGCCCTGATCCGGCGTGAGGCGCCAGGTTTCACCGGGCCAACCGATCCATATGCCGTCGCCCCGGTCGTGGAAGCCGCTGAGGCCCGTGGCCAGACCACCGGAGCTGCGGCCGACCACCAGCTCGCCGTGCTCGACGCGGACAGAGATCGGGAGGCGGTTCGAGACGAGGATCACGCGGCCGGAAGGCTTCCGGCGGGAGCCACGGCTCGCGCGGGCCGAGGCCGCTGAGGTTGCTCGGCGAGTGGTGGACTGCCTCGACGGGCGATCCGAGCTACTTGCCATAGCTCCTCTCCGCAACGGCTGCCTCGGTGCAACCGCAGCTGTGGGCGACAAGTCTAGACTCGGCCGGCAGATGGCACCCGCCACGATCGATCGGCGAAGCGACTGATGAGCCAGCGAATCGAGGATTACGCACTCCTAGGCGACACGCACACCGCCGCCCTGGTCGGGCTGGACGGCTCGATCGACTGGCTGTGCCTGCCGCGGTTCGACTCCGGCGCGTGCTTCGCGGGGCTGCTCGGCGACTCCGGCAACGGGCGCTGGCTCCTCGCGGCGGAGGGCACCGAGCGGGCGGCGCGGCGCCGGTATCGCGACGAAACGCTGATCCTCGAGACCGAGTGGGAAACCGCCGAAGGCACCGCCCGCGTCACGGACTTCCTGCCGATCCGAGACGAGACGCCGCATGTCGTCAGGATCGTCGAGGGCTTGAGCGGCCGCGTTCCGATGCGCATGGAGCTCGTCGTCCGCTTCGACTACGGCGAGACCGTGCCCTGGGTTCGCCGGCTCGACGGCGTGCTCACGGCCGTCGCGGGCCCCGATGGAGTGGCGCTTCGCACGCCGGTCCCCACTACCGGCCAGGGCCTCTCCACGACCGCGCAATTCACGGTCGGGGCCGGCGAGCGCGTGCCGTTCGTCCTGAGCTGGTATCCATCCCACCTTTCGCCCCCGGCCGCGCCGGACCCCGCCACGGCTCTCGCCGACACGGACCGATCCTGGCGCGAGTGGTCCGGCCGCTGTGCGCAGGTAGGGCCCTGGCGCGACGCCGTGGTGCGATCGCTGATCACCCTCAAGGCCCTCACCTATGCTCCGACCGGCGGCATCGTCGCCGCGCCGACCACGTCGCTGCCCGAGGCGCTCGGCGGAGTGCGCAACTGGGACTACCGCTACTGCTGGGTTCGCGACGCGACGTTCACTCTCTACGCGCTGATGCACGGCGGCTACAGGGAGGAAGCGGCGAGCTGGCGCGATTGGCTCCTTCGTTCCGTGGCCGGCGACCCGTCGCAACTCCAGATCCTGTACGGGATCGCCGGCGAGCGGCAGATACCGGAGCAGGAGATCGCCTGGCTCGCGCGGCTACGAGGGCTCTCGACCGGTCCGAGTCGGCAACGCCGCCGTCGATCAGTTCCAGCTCGACGTCTTCGGCGAGCTCATGGACGCCCTGTACGTGGCCCGACGCTCCGGCCTGGGCCCGGAGAGGGCCGCGTGGTCGTTGCAGCGGCACCTCATGGAGCACCTCGAGACGGTCTGGAACGACCCCGACGAGGGGATCTGGGAAGTTCGCGGCGGTCGCCGCCGGTTCACCCACTCTCGGGTCATGGCCTGGGTGGCATTCGATCGTTCGATCAAGGCGGCCGAGTCGCTAGGGCTCGAGGGGCCGATCGAGCGCTGGAAGCGAGTCCGCCAGGAGATTCACGACGACGTCTGCACAAACGGCTACGACGCCGAGCGGGGCTCTTTCGTCCAGTCGTACGGCTCGAAGGCCCTCGACGCCAGCCTGCTCCTCGTCTCGCTGGTCGGCTTCCTGCCACCCACGGACCCGCGGGTCGAGGGCACCATCCGAGCCGTCGAGAAGGAGCTCGTGGCGGACGGATTCGTGATGCGTTACGCCACGGAAGAGGCGGGCGCCGACGGCTTGCCGCCGGGAGAGGGAGCCTTCCTGCCGTGCACGTTCTGGCTGGCCGATGCCTACGCACAGGCCGGCCGGTCGGCCGAAGCCCGGCGCATATTCGAACGCCTGCTTGCGATTCGAAATGACGTCGGCCTGTTGTCCGAGGAGTACGACCCGAGGGCCAGGAGACTCGTCGGGAACTTCCCGCAAGCTTTCTCGCACGTCGCCCTCGTGAACAGCGCCTCGAACCTGGCGCCTGCGGTGAAGGGGACTACGGAACACCGAACGGAGGCGGATCCCGACGCACCCCCATCCAAGGCGGTGCACACGCCAGCCGAGTAGGCCGGGCTAATCACCATTCAGCGACCCCGGGGTCTCGAGCCGGCCCGGCGTCCCAGGACCTGCGAGATCAGTCGCCCGGATCCTGCATCAAGGGAAGCGCGAAACCCACCTGGGCTCCCCCGCCGGGACGAGCGCTGGCCCACATCCGACCGCCCTGGGCCTCCGCGATTCGCTTGCACACCGCCAGTCCGATGCCCATGCCGCCGGCCCGTCGTTTGGCCATGGGCGCCCGATAGAACGGCGTGAAGATCTTGTCCGGGTCGGCGCCACCGAGCCCGATGCCTCTGTCCAGCACCTGGACCACGGCCTCGCCGCCGGCGGTATCGAGGACCACCTCGATCTCCGCGCCGGCCGGGCTGTACTTGTCGGCGTTGGCGAGAAGGTTGCCGACGATGATCTCCAGGTACACCCTGTCGGCCTCGACCACCAGGTGGCCGCGCACGCGACTCTCGAAGCTGACCGCTCGATGCCTCCGCTTCTCGAAGGCCGCGCACGAGCGGCGCAGCGCATGCTCGATGAGCTGGGGCTCGAGCTCGGGCACGGTGCCGGCCTCAACCCGCGCCAGAAGCAGCAGATTCTCGATGATCCCGAGCAGGCGCTCGGAATCGTCGGCGATGTCCGTGAGCATCAGGCACAGCTCTTCGCTGAGCCCGCTGGCCTGCTGGAACAGCATCTGGGCGTTGCCGTAGATGGTCGTCACGGGCGTCCGAAGCTCGTGCGACACGAGCCCCAGGAATTCGTCCTTGACCTCGTTGGAGCGGCGCAGCTCCTCGGCCTTGGCTCGCAAGGCCGCCTCGGCGGCCAGCCGTTCGGTGATGTCGACCAGCACGTTGATCGCCCCTACGGGAGTTCCCTTCTTATCCCGGAGCAGGCTCGGGTAGGCCTGAAAGGCGATCCTCGAACGATCCGGTCGTTCCGCCAGCGCGGTCTCCCCGCGAGCCGGCCGACCGTCGCGGACCGTGCTCGCCATGGGGCTCTCGTCGTTGGGCATCGAGCGCCCGTCCGGCCAGAACAGGCGCGGGAAGGCGGACCATGACTCGCCTTCCTCGGGGCGCCGGCCCCAGAGCGTCGCGACCGCCTCGTTGTAGAAGGTGATCCGACCCTGCGCGTCGGTGGCGTAGATGGGTACGTCGATGGCATCGAACAGTCCGCGCACGTCGGAGCCGGACGGAGTCCGTGACGCTCCGGCGTCGAGATCGGCCGGCGTCAGGAGGCGGATTACGCTCGGCTCGAGCTTGCCGCGGGCGGGCGCCCCCCGGGCTGAACCGCCTCTTGTAGATGACTCTGTCTGCATCGTGTGGCTCCGGGACCTGCGAACGATGCCGTCATGCAACCACCTTGGCGGTCTCTCCGAATAAACGCGGCCACGGCGAGGTTGCAGCGTCGTAACGCTCGTACGCGTCGAAACGCGTTGAACCGCACTGGGCGCCTATGCGCGGGCGCACGTTCGCCGCCCGCCCGGGCTCGGCGGCGCTCTCGAGCCGGAGTTGTTGTGAGGTCGCCGCAACCTTCGACCGCGCAGACGGGGCGCCAACGAAAGCCTCGACTCGCCATCCTCGATGTCTCGATATAGCGGCCTTCGACGATCCCAAAGGAGGTGTCCGATGGCCACGGTCATACGCGAGTGCACCAAGTGCGGCAACAGGGACATGCAAAATCGCTGGGACTCGATGGACCACGCGATCGCGGCGGGCGCGATGAGCTCGGCGTGGACCTGTCCCAACTGTGCCTGGACTGAGGCCGAGCTCGTCGAACTCAACGAGTCCAAGCTTGAGCGCGCGCTCGTTCACGCCGGCAAGCCCGAGGAAGGCCGCTAGACCGGCCGCCTCGCATCGATCGCCTGTCGACCTGCCTGATCGGCGTTTCGACGCGGCCACGCCATGGTGGCCGGCCTAAAGGAGGTGTGAACCATGGCTGAATACCGAACCACAACACCGACCACGTCCACCGGCCCTTCGTCGTGGGCACAGGTGGAGCGCGTAGTGGCGCTCGCATTCGGGATCCTGCAGACGCTCCTTGCGCTGCGGATCCTGCTCCTGCTGCTGGACGCGAACCGGGCCAATGGCATCGTGAGCTTGATCCTCAACCTCACCACCCCGGCCGTGGAGCCGTTCCGCGGAATACTCCGTCTGAGCTCGATCCAGGCGGGACCGGGCTCGTTCCTCGACGTCGCCGCGATCGTGGCGCTCGTGGGCTGGAGCCTGATCGAGGCCCTGGTCGTGGCGATAATGCGGGTTCGGGATCGGGCCGACTGACAGCACGTTGCAACGGGATCCTCGTCTCTGAGGGTCCCGCCGCGATGTCCGGGCGCCCATGGTTCGGCTCTCCGGCCGATGTCGGAGGCCGAAACGGCGGTGGCCGCCCGGGAGGTGCCGATAAGCGTGAGCACAGAGCCGTTGGTCCTCGTCGCCGACGACGAGGTGCGGATCACCAGGCTCGTTTCCCTCGTTCTGCAACCCGACGGCTTCCGTGTCGTCACTGCGAACAGCGGAGAGGAGGCCGTCCGGCTGGCGGAAGAGGTCCGGCCCGACATCGTGCTCCTCGACATCGTCATGCCGGACCTCGATGGGTTCGAGGCGATGCAGCGGCTGCGCACGGTGCGGCCGGTCCCGGTGATCCTGCTGACGACCAAGGGCTCGACGGCGGACAAGGCCAAGGGGCTCGATCTGGGCGCGGACGATTACGTCGCCAAGCCCTTCCACCCCGAAGAGCTGGCCGCCCGGGTTCGAGCCGTCCTCCGGCGCGCCTCGGGCACGACGACGGGCCAGGGGATCGTGGCCTTCGATGACATCGTGATCGACCTCGAGCGGCGGATGGTCACCCGGGACGGTCAGCTCCTGCAGCTGTCTCGAACGGAGTGGCTCCTTCTCCAGCACCTCGCCTCCAACCCCGGCAAGGTCGCGTTGCACACGGAGCTGCTCACGAAAGTCTGGGGCCCCGAATACGCGGAGGACCTCCCCTACCTCCGCGTCTGGATAAGCCGGGTCCGCCGCAAGCTCGGAACGCCGGCCGGCGAGCAGGGTCGGATCAGGACCTTCCAGGGCATCGGCTATCTCCTCGACGTCGAACCCGCCGACTCGGCGCCGCAGGTTCCGGCGGGCGACGGGCACGGCGACCGTCCGACCTGACACAGGGCGAAACCCCGGTCGAAGACCGGGGTTTCGAGTGTTCCGCCTATCGGCGCCTCGGCGGCCGAGGCCAGAGATCAGGTCGGGATCGCGACGACGTTCGTCGGCGCCGTCACCTTGTTGGATGCGTCGTTGACGTGGGTGATGTCGAAGGTGAAGTAGAAGGCGCCGGCCTCGGTTGCGGTCGCGGCGGCGAAACCGTAGGCACCGCTGACCGGGTAGTTGCCGTCCTTGGCGATCCAGAGATCCGCCTGGAAGTTGGCCGACACCCCGGCGATGGCCCCATACAGGGCACCGAGAGAAGAGTTGCCCTTGTAGTGGATGCACGAGACTCCGTTCTTGGTCTCGGTGCCGGCGACGCTGAAGTTCGTCGACTGGGCGTCGAACCAGCTGGCATAGTCGTGCGTGGGCAGCATGTCGGTCAGGCTGCTATCGGCCGCGGTCGGGCCGGTCCAGGTGTTGCCGTCGAAGGAGGTCCATTCCTGGTCGCCGATATCGATGATCTGGACGCCCAGGTCGTTGATCGAAATCGCCTTGGTCGGCTTGTTGATGACGGTTCCGGTTATGCCGAACGATCCGCTGTCACCGGGCGAGACGGCCGCACCACCGGCGGAGCCCGAGAGGGTCCAGCTGAATTGATAGCTATCGAGCCTGTCCAGGTTGGACGACAGTCCCGAGGCCAGCGAGTTGCCGCCGCCGGCGCCGTTTGTAGCGCCCGGGTTGCCGCCGAGTCCAAACGGATTGGTGGTAGAGGCCGAGCTGCCGCACGCGGCAGCGACCAGTCCTACGGCCAGGCCGATAGCGACCAGGCCACGAATCGACCTAGAAGACCTCAACATGCGCGATCCCTCCGCTCCACTCTCCATGGCCACGTTCCCAAAACCAGCCGGCCACCGCCGGCCCGACTCCCTCGAGAAGGGTGACCGCCGAACTCCGGCTACGTTACATCGTTGCGCCAGGCAGCCTCCGACACGACCAGCGGAGGGCAGGCACTGTGCGCGAAACCAATGTTCGCCGGCGCTCCCGCGCCTACCGCGTTCAGCCGGGGAGCTAAGCGCCGGTCACGTTGGTGGGAGCAGTCACCGAATTCGCCGGATCGTTGACGTTCGTGAGGTCGAAGCGAATCTCGTAGGCGATGCTGTCATCGCTGGCCTTCGCCTCGATCGCGACGCTCACCGGGTAGCCGCCATCGCTGGCGACCCAGATATCCGCGGTCCAAGTCGCGTTCTGGACGGCCGCCACCGACGCGAGCTCGGCCAGCGCGGAACTGCCGGCCTGGAAATGGACCGCATCGACGCCGTTCTTGGTCTCGGAGCCGACGGCATCGAAACCGCCCGAGAACGATGCGAGCGACGCGAACGCGGCGGCCGGGGAGAGGCTGTCCACGATGCCGGTGGTGTCCGTCTTCGTGAACGCGCCCGTGATACCGGGATCCTGGTAATCGGAACCCCCAACCGAGACGATGTGCAGCGCCCCGGCCACGGTCACGTCCGCGGCCTTGGCCGGTATGAGGATGAAAGTCCCGCTCAGATCGAACGGGCCGTTTCCGCCGTTACCCGGACCCGGCAGGTTCGACAGCGTGTCGTTGACCGCGCCACCCGCGAGTGTCATGGTGAACTTGTAGCTGCTCAGCCCGGCGAGGGCCCCCGCGGCTCCGCTGAGGCTCGGACCCGTCGTGTCGGTTGGGCCGGCCGACGCGACGCTCGTGGCGCTCGGCGAAGTCGATTCGCCGGTGGCGCTCGGGGTCGGCGTGGCCGAGCTCCCGCCGCAGGCGCTGACGGCCAGGGCAATCCCCGCCAGCAAGACGAGCGAGCGGCGTCCCTGCCGCTGGGCAAACCCGGACATTGAGACCTCCCCTTGTCCCAGGACACGTCTGCGGTGGCGGGCCCGGCGCGACCATCGCCGATCGGAGATGCCGCATCGCGTCTCAAGTTATCACGCCGGCCGTACGACGCACCGAGCGACATGGCCGTGACCGACGCCCGGGCCGAGTCGGGCACGAACGCCCGGCGTCGCGTGCCGCGGGCCGCGAGCCCCCCGCTCTCACGCCGCCTTGACGGGTCGCCGCCCGGCGGGCCATGATTTAGGCGTGAACTCGCGCCAATTCGCCTGCTTCTGTCCCCGGCGGCCCCGCCGCAGGAGGTAGCCGGCTGCTTCGCGCTCCCATCAGGGAGCCCGCCGAGTCGCTCCAGGGGCCGCGGTCCTAATCGGAACCGCGGCTTTCTCGTTTCCTCCCACCGGACGCGCCGCGCAACGAGCCGAGCGCTCATTCGAGCGCGCCCGTTCCCGAGGATCGCGGCCCGAGAAGACACCTCGACCGCAGCGCCACAACCCGCATCAGTTCCGAGGCACCCATGGCTCTCCCACTCCGATCCACCACCGCCAAGAAGCCCCGCGGTGCCCCGAGCGATCCGCTCGACGGCCTGGCCTCGCGTCTTCACGGCGTCCTCGCCGAAGATCGCGGCACGCGACTGGCCAAGGCCCGGGTGGCCGGCTGGATCCGCGCCCTTCTCGACACTCTCTTTCCGCAGGCCGCGGAGCAGACATACGCGACCGCCGGGGAGGTGCGCGACGCGCTCGATGCGTCGGCGGCTGAGCTGCGGGCCCTGCTGCGGCCACTCGAGGACTCGATCGACGATCCGGCAGCGATCGCGGCTTCCTTCTTCCAATCCCTGCCTGAGATACACCGCCAGATCATGGTCGATGCCGTCGCGATAGAACGCGGCGACCCGGCCGCGGAGAGCGTCGACGAGGTCGTCCTGGCCTACCCGGGCTTTCTGGCGATCGCCGTGTATCGGATCGCCCACCGCTTCAGCGAACTCGAGGTTCCCATCCTGCCGCGCGTGCTGACCGAATGGGCCCACGAGCGCACCGGCATCGACATCCACCCGGGCGCCAGGCTCGGCCACCCGGTCGTGATCGACCACGGCACCGGCATCGTCGTCGGCGAGACGGCCGTGATCGGGAACAACGTAAAGCTGTACCAGGGCGTGACGCTCGGAGCTCTCTCGGTCGCCAAGTCGCTGGCGTCCACAAAGCGCCATCCGACGATCGAGGACGACGTCGTCATCTATGCCAACGCCACGATCCTCGGCGGCGAGACCGTCATCGGTCGAGGCAGCGTCATAGGCGGGAACGTCTGGCTCACTTCGAGCGTGCCGCCGGATTCCATCGTCTACCAGCGCAGCGAGGTCCACGTCCGGCAGGGCCGTTCCGACTTCGAGGCACCCGACTTCGTCATCTAGCCCCGCGTATCCATCCCGCGCGGCCGTCCTGCGGTCCGCGTGCGCCCCAATCCCACCGGAGGAATCATCGTGGCCAGGTTCAAGAATGTCCTCGAATCGATCGGCGACACGCCCGAATTGCGTATCAACAAGCTCTTCGACCCGCGCGTCGAAGTCTGGGTCAAGCTCGAACGCCAGAACCCCGGCGGGTCGATCAAGGACCGCATCGCGTTGTCCATGGTCGAAGACGCCGAGAAGCGCGGCGTCCTGCGACCGGGCAGCGTGATCGTCGAGCCAACCTCGGGCAATACCGGCGTCGGCCTGGCGCTCGTGGCTGCCGTGAAGGGTTACAAGCTCATCCTGGTGATGCCCGACTCGATGTCGATCGAGCGCCGCAAGCTCATGATTGCGTACGGCGCCACGCTCGAGCTCACGCCGAGGGAGCTCGGGATGAATGGCTCGATCGCCAGGGCCCGCGAGATCGTGGCCAGCACGCCCAACGCCTGGCTGCCGATGCAATTCGACAACCCGGCCAACCTCGAGATCCACAAGCGGACCACGGCCGAAGAGATCGCGCGCGACTTCCCCGACGGGCTCGACTACATCTTCGCCGGCGTGGGCACCGGCGGCCACGCCACGGCCGTCGGCGAGGTGCTGCGGCCACGCTGGCCAAAGCTCCAGGTCTTCGCCGTGGAGCCCGAGCTCTCACCCGTCCTCAGCGGCGGAAAGCCCGGTCCCCACCCGATACAGGGCCTCGGCGCCGGCTTTGTCCCGGGCAACTTCCACCCCGACGCGGTAAATGGAGTCGTCGCGGTTGCCGCAGCGGACGCCTTCTCCTTCACGCAGCGGTTGGCACGCGAGGAGGGTCTGCTGGTCGGAGTCTCGTCCGGCGCCGTGCTTGCGGCGGTGGCGAAGAAGCTGCCCGAGATCGCAGACGGCGCCCGGATCCTGGCCTTCACCTACGACACGGGTGAGCGTTACCTGTCTGTGCCCGGCCTGTTCGACGTCGAGCCGGAGGCGGCCGTCGTGGCGTGACAGGCGCCCACCCGAACGCTCGCGAGCGGCCCGACCGAGAAGGCGGGCCGCTCTTCGTTGAAGCGCAAGCCGAGAGCGCTTATCCCATCACTCAAGGTTAACTAACTTACTCAAGGCCGCCGTACCCACGAATGGGGCCCGCGGAGCACTTTCGGCGGCCGCGGACGCGGCGGATGCTTTCCTCAGGCCGCACGTTGGTCCGGCCGCCCAAGGCGTCCCGTAGGAAGTTGCCATGCGAGCGACGCTAGGCCAGCACTTCGACGTCGTGGTCGTGATATGGGTGCTGGCGCTTGCCGTCTGCTGGTCGTTCGTCGCCGTTTCCAAGGCCGAGCTTCGGGCCGATCAGTGGTCGTCCCCCCCTGCCGGCCCCGCGTGGGTCATCCCGAGCGGCGAACTCGGCCAGTAAGGCGCAGCCAGCAGGCATCTCGGGCGGCGCCTGCCTTCCGTGCGACTCGAAATCTGTGGCTCCGTCGCGCCTTCGCCGAGTAACTCGGAATCGTCGACCCGGCGAACCGCCATCGACTACGCCTCGGGTCGCTCAGCGACGCTACGCCGGAGCGAGAGTGCCCTCTCGGACCGCGAGTAGGATCATCCCCGCCGCCACGGAGTAACTGACTCGACCGGTGTTTATCACCAGATCGTAGTCGTCCGGATCGGACCAGTCCCGGCCGTACAGCTGCTTGATGTACGCCGCCCTGTTCGAGTCCGTCTCGTGCATCGCCCGCTTCGTCTCGGTCTCGTTCAACCCAAGGCGCGCCATCAGCACCTTGACTCGTTCGGCTTCCGGAGCGCGAAGGAAGACACGGAAGACGTTCGGCCGATCGCGCAGGACGAAGCCTGCGCCGCGACCCACGACCACTACGTTCCCGGAGTCGGCCACCTCGTGGATCACCTTTTCGGTGAGGTGGATGATCTCCTTCCGCGGATCGTAGAGCGGGTCGGGGTAGGGCGGCGACCAGCCGGCGCCCATGCCGGGTTCGAGCGCCGAGAAGGACCGGACCAACCTCTCGAGAAACGTACGCGGCCGTTCCTCCTCCGCCTCGACCTCGCTCGGCTGCATGGCGAGCCTGCGGGCGACTTCCTCGATCAGCTTCTTGTCCACGACCTCGGCGCCGAGCTCGGCCGCGACGATCCCCGCCACGCTCGAGCCACCGGCGCCGTACTGGCGGGAGATGGTGACGATGGGCATCTCGGGCTCCTTCGTCTGCTCGCGACGACCGCCCAGAGCCGCCAGGCCGGGGCACGATCGGCGCAGGTTCACTGTATGTCGGCCGCCGGCTCAGGCCAAGAGCCGTCCGAACCCAAACCCGGATCCCACTGCCGGGCCTCGGGATGACGCCGCTCGGCGGTTCGGGCGCCGACGCCGCGAGCCCGTAGGGCAGCGGCGCGTCATCGGCCGGCCATCGCAGCGGCGCGTCAGCGCCCGGCGATCGGCTCCGCCTCGGCCGCCAGCGCGCCGTGAAGCTCGAAGGCGTGATCGCGCAGCCAGCGCCGCCAGCGGCGATGGTCCGGCCGCCGGCTGGCGACGATTGCCCAGAAGCCCGGACCGTGCCCGAAGACGCGGAGGTGGGCGAGTTCGTGTACGACCACGGTCTCGAGCGCCTCGGGTGGGGCAAGCACCAGGCGCCATGAGAACGAGACGCGCCGCGCTCGCGAGCAGCTGCCCCAACGAGTCCGCGCGTCGCGGATCGTCACCGCGGCCGGAGCCACACCCAACGCCATAGCGTGGCGTTCGATCTCGCGGTCGACGGCGGAGCGGGCCCTGTCGCGCAGCCACGCCTCCAGGACAGCGTTGAGGCTCCTGCGCTCCGAGACGCCGAGACGGACGATCAGCTCGTCGCCGGAATCCCCACCCTCGCGGCTGACGGTCGTGCGGCGCCGGTCGGTGGCAGCGACAACTCGGACTCGATGGGCCTCGCCGCGGTATCGAAAGACGCCGCCGTCGCAAAGTGGACCGAGCGCCGCGAGCGCCTCGCGCTGGCGCTCTTGCCGTTGGATGTGCTTGCGCAACCAGACTTCTCGGTCGGTGACGAAGGCTTCTGCGAGCCGCTCGGCCTCGCCCTGGTTGCGGGCGGCGCGAGCCGGAACGGTGACGATCGCAACATGGCGGGGATCGACGGTGAGTCGGAGATGGCGGGCCCGCGTCGATCGCCGCAGCGTGCATTCCAGGTCCCCGCCGCCGAGCCGGAGAGAAGCGCGCCATTCCGTCGTCGTCGCAGCCATCGCCCTAGGTTACGCGCCCACGGGTATGACCGCCGGCATGCGGGCGGCCGGCGCGGACTCGGGCACCCGGCCGGCGCGCGGATAGTCGCAACTTCTCAGCGCCCGCTTATCTGGCTCTCGGATGGGTCTCAGACGGCTCCAAGAAGATCGGGACAGCGGATGCGCAGGTCCTGACGGTGGGGCGCGCCGAACCTTGGCGTCGGGACATGGGCTACCTCCCTCTCCACGCCCGACCTGGATGCGGTCGCACCCGCGCCAACGCTGGCGTCTGGAACGGAAAGGACTAACCGTGACGAGACGGATGTAGGCCGTGTCGGTCGCGGGGTTCACCACGACTCCGATGACTCCGAGCGTCCGCGCAAGGCTGCGCTCGAGTCCGAGGGCCTCAGCAACGCAGCCAAGGTCGAGAAGCCGAATTCGGATCATGCGCTCGTCCATGCGCCGAGGATGCTCGGGCCCGCTTAGCGACACCTGAGCCGTGGCTTAGAAATGACTGAGAGCCGCGATCAAGCTGTGGATCATCACGGTACGACGGTGATCGAGCCGCGCATGCCGGCTTCGTAGTGGCCCGGTGCGTGGCAGGCGAAGGCGAACGGCCCGGACCCGTTGAATGTGTAGGTCAGTGACTCCGTCTGCATCATCGCGATGTCGGCCACCTCGGGGGTGCCGGCCTTGTCGGCGGCCACGTCCGCTGCCGGCCCGACCATGAACTCATGGCTCAGTATCCCGACGGTAGTGACCTCGAAGGTGATCGTCTCGCCTGCCTTGACGGTCACGGAGTCGGGATAGAAGCGGAGCGCTGGGCTCGCGACGATGTGTACGACGCGGGGCGCCGAGGTCGTTCCCGCGACGAAGCCCGGCGAACCCGGATCGAGCGCTGAGTTGACGTTGGCCGGGCCGAAACCCATCATGCCGCCGGGTCCAAAGCCCCACGCGCCAGCCCCGCCGGGTAGCGAGCTGGACCCGGAGCCAAGCGCGGCACCGACCGTCATGAGGATCATCCCGGCGAGGGCGAGGCCCGCCCCGAGAAGGGCGAGTCGACGGTTGGTCACGATCAATACCCCAGCGTCTTCTTCGCCTGCTCGAACTCCTGCTGCGTGATCTCGCCGCGGGCATATCGTTCGCGCAAGATGTCGAGCGCGCTCAGTCGCTCGGGCTCACGACTCGTTCCGCCACGGTTCGCAGCACCGACGGCCCACACGATCAGGACCACAAAGCCGACCATGACGAGCAGGCCGCCGAGCATCCAGATCCACCCTAGCCCGCCGCCGTCGAAGCCGTATCCCATCATCGTGTTTCTCCTTGCCCCGATCCGGACTGAGCGTCCGGCCTACATTGGTCAGTCTGGTCCGCCTACATCAAGGCCGAGTGCCGGCCTGCCTCAAGATTTGGTCAAGGTGGTGCCCGGTACGACAGTCAGGCGGCCGGCAGTGCCACCGAGAAAGTCGAGCCCGTACCCGGTCCGTTCGAGTCGGCCCGGACCCGTCCGTCCATCGCGTTCGCGAGCGCCCGGGCAATGGCGAGGCCGATGCCCGATCCACCCAGCGCCCGCGATCGCGACGGGTCGACGCGATAGAAACGCTCGAAGACCCTGGCGCGCTGCTCGGGCGTCAGGCCCGGACCGTGGTCACTCACCGCGAACTCCACGAAGTCCCCCAGCCGGCCGGCCTGGAGCTGGACCGACGCTCCGTCGGGGCTGTATCGGATCGCATTGGCGAGGTAGTTCCCGAGAATTTGGATCAGTCGGTCGCGGTCGGCCCGGACCGTCAGGCCGCTCGGGACGTCCGATCCGATCGCTATCCGGCGGGCGGTCGCCTGTGGCGCAAATCGCCCGACGACGTCGACGGCGACGGACGAGGCGTCGACGGCCTCGATCTTCAGCGGCAGCTGTCGAGCCTCGGCACGCCACAGCTCCTGCAGCGCGTCGACGAGGCGCGTGAGACGGGCGGTCTCGCCGCGAAGAAGGCGCCACGTCTCGTCGTTCGGGGCGATCACGCCGTCTTCGAGACCTTCCAGGTAGCCATCGAGGGTGGATAGTGGTGTGCGGAGCTCGTGCGCAACGTCGCCGACCAGCTCCACTCGCCGCACTTCGGTCGCCTCGAGGGACGCGCTCATGACGTTGAAGCTGGTTGCCAGCTCCCCGAGCTCTCCGACGCCCGCGTCCGGAACGCGCTCCGCGTAGTGGCCCGCGGCGATCCTGTGAGCGGCCGCGGCGAGGCGCGCCGCCGGCCCGGCGATGGCCCCGGACACGGCCAGGCTGATCGCGATCGATGCCACCAGAGCGATCGCGCCGGCGGCGATCAAGGCACCGCGCAGTGCATCGTTGAACGCGAGCCCGGTGGCAGAGTCCATCATTGCGCCCATGGCATTGCCGGACTGCATGCCCATGGCATGGGCAAAATAGCCGGGACCGACGAGGCTGACGACAACGACGACCGTGCCGAGCGCCGCGCCGGCCACGACCAGGTTGGCCAGCAGCAGTCGGGCGCGGAGCGAACCAAGCCAGCGGCTCACGGCACGATCAACCGGTAGCCGACCGCGCGGACGGTCTCGATGAACCGCGGCGCGGCGATGTCGTCGCCGAGCTTGCGGCGCAGGTTTGCCACGTGCACGTCGACCAGGTGCTCGTCGGCGGCGAACTCGCGCCCCCAGACGATGTCGAGCAGGGCGGTGCGGCTGAGCACCACGCCGGGGTCCCGAGCCAGGGCGGCCAGGATGCCGAACTCGGTGGCCGTCAGCTCGACGCTGGCTCCGTCCACCCGGACGTCGTGCCGGGGCTCGTCGATGGCTAGGCCGGTGGGCGCAGAAGCTCGATTGGCGGCGCGCGGGCGGCGGAGCACCGCTTTGATCCGGGCGACGAGCTCGCGCGGGCTGAATGGCTTGACCAGGTAGTCGTCGGCCCCAACCGAAAGGCCGACGATGCGATCTATCTCCTCCGACCGCGCCGTCAGCATCAGGACATATGCGTCGGAGAAGGTCCGGACCTGGCGGCAGACCTCGAGGCCGTCGATCCCGGGCAGCATGAGATCGAGCACGATCACGTCGGGCAGGTTCGACCGAGCTTGCTCGATCGCGCTCGGCCCATCGACGGCGACGTCCACCGACCAGCCCTCACGGACAAGGTAGCCACGTACGAGATCGACGATCGGTGGTTCGTCGTCGACGACCAGGATCCGCGGGGAGGCTGCTTCGGCCACCCTCAATGCGCTCCCGACGCCATGGTTGCTGCAAGCGGCGCCGCAGTGGCGTCGGGGCGAAGCTTGACGCGGCGCAGCAACTGGGCGTTCGCGGCAACGATGATCGTCGAGGCGCTCATGGCGATGGCGCCGACGGCCATCGGCAGGTCCAGGCCCCAGGGCACGAGGACCCCGGCCGCAACCGGGATCGCGACGAGGTTGTAGGCCGTCGCCCAGACGAGGTTCTGGATCATCTTTCGGTAGGTGGCTCGCGACAGCTCGATCGCCCCGACGACATCACGCGGGTCGCTGCGGACCAGGACAATCCCGGCCGATTCGATGGCCACGTCGGTCCCCGCGCCGATGGCGATGCCGATGTCGGCGGTCGCGAGCGCGGGTGCGTCGTTGACTCCGTCGCCGACCATCGCGACCTTTCGACCGCCGGCCTGGAAACGCTTGACGGCTTCGGCCTTGTCGGATGGAAGGACCTGCGCGGCGACTTCGTCGACTCCGAGCCGGCGGGCGACTGAGTCGGCGACGGCTTGCGAATCCCCGGTGATCATGGCCACCTTCAGCCCCATGGCGTGGAGCCGCTTGATGGCCTCGGCCGACTCGGGCCTGATTTCATCCTCTACCGCCAGGGCGCCGACTACCTTTCCTTCGGCCACGACATGCAGGACCGTGCGACCCTCACGAGCCCATACCTCGGTCGTGGGGTCGGCCGATAGCCCGAGGTCGGCCAGCAGGCGCGGGCCTCCAACCGAGACATCTCGGCCGTCGACCTTCGCCTGCGCGCCGCGCCCGGCCAGCGACTCGAAGCCGGTGACCGCTGCCGGTTCGATCCCGCGAGCCTTCGCTCCCGCGACGATCGCCCGTGCCAGGGGGTGCTCGGAGTCGGCCTCGACAGAGGCTGCCAGGCGGAGGACCTCGGTTTCGTTCGCCCCGCTGACTGCGGCGAGCGCAGGCTGCCCCTTGGTGAGGGTGCCCGTCTTGTCGAAGATCACGACGTCCAGATTGCGAGCTCGCTCCAGGGCGATTCGGTTCTTGACCAGCAAACCGTTGCGAGCTCCGAGCGAGGTTGAGATGGCGATCACGAGCGGGATGGCAAGGCCGAGAGCATGGGGGCAGGCGATGACCAGCACGGTCGCGGTTCGGACCAGGGCTCCGGCTCGGTCCCCGTCGATCCACCAGAAAGCGAAGGTGATGGCCGCGGACGTGAGCGCGACATAGAAGAGGATCGCGGCCGCGCGGTCCGCCAGGGCCTGAGCACGGGATGCGGACGCCTGGGCGGCGGCCACCATGCGCATGATCCCGGAGAGTGCCGTCGCTTCGCCGACGGCCGCGACTCGGATTCGGAGGCTCCCACCCGCGACGACGGTCCCGGCTACCACCGTGGCCCCGGGCTCCTTGGAGACGGCCCGGGATTCACCGGTGATCATCGACTCGTCGACGTCCGCCGAACCGTCGACGATGACTCCGTCGACGGGAACGCGACCACCCGGGCGGACGAGCACCACGTCGTCCACAGCAAGCGCGCTCAGCGGAACGGTCTCGGTGCCGGTGTCGGTTACCCGCTCGGCCGTGTCCGGCAGCAGCTCCGCGAGCGCCGCGAGGGCGCCTCGCGCCTGGGCGATCGATCTCATCTCGAGCCAGTGCCCGAGTAGCATGATGACGATGAGCGAGGACAGCTCCCACCAGATCTCGATGTCGAACAGGCGCAGCGTGCCGGCCCAGCTGGTGAAGAACGCCACGACGATCGCCAGCGAGATCAGCGTCATCATCGCGGGCTGGTGGGTTGCGAGCTCGCCCCGGGCGCCGCGCAGGAAGACGAGGCCGCCGTACAGGAAGACGATCGTCCCGAGGATCGGCGGGATCAGGTCCGAGCCCGGGAATGTGGGGGCCGCGTAGCCGAGCCATTTCTGTTGGTCCGAGCTCCAGAAGATGACTGGTAGCGTGAGCGCGAGGCTCAGCCAGAACTTGTCCCGGAACATGGCCACCGAGTGGCCGGCGTGGCGGTCGTGGCCGGTGTGCCCGCCGGCCGGAGCCGCCGTTCCGGTGTGGCCCGCATGTGCCGCGTGAGCATCGGCGGCGGGCGCCGCCGTCATGTCATGGCCGGCCTGCCCCGCGTGGACGTCATGAGCGGAGCGCTCGCTCATTCCCGTGTCGTGATCTGAGCCTGCGCCCTGGCTCGCGTCGGCGCCGTGGTCGTGGTGGTTCATCCGCGTTCGTCGGTCGTTCGCACGTCAGCATTGTGGCCCGATGGTCAATCGACTCGGGCCACGCATCGCGACTGGGTTCAGCCCACGATCGAGATCGTGCCATGCATCCCGGCCTCGTAGTGGCCCGTGGCATGGCATGCGTAGGCGTAGGGACCAGATCCGTCGAACGTGTAGGTCAGCGACTTCGACTGCATCATGCCGATGTCGGCCACCTCAGGCGTGCCCTGCTGGTCGGCCGCGACCGCGTCGGCGGGGCCCACCATGAATTCGTGGACGAGCGGACCCATCGTCGTGACGACGAAGGTTATGGTCTCGCCGCGCGCCACCGCGATGGTCGAAGGGCTGAAGGTGTAGCCGGGGCCGGCCAGCACTCGGACGATCCGAGGCGAACTCGCGGTGCCGGGAACGAACCCGGAGCTTCCGGGCTGCGGCGCGGGGCTCGCGAGCCAGGCACCCATGATGCCGTAGGGGTTGGTGCCATCCATCATGCCGATTGCGCCAGAAGCGGTCGCACCGCCCATCATGCCCGAGCCGTTGCTGCCGCGCATGATGCCGGAGGGGATTGCTCCGCCCATCATGCCGCCCGGCGTGGGCGAGTGACCGAGAGCCGACGCACCGAACGCCGTGGCGCCCAACATCAGGGCGACAACCGCGGCGCCGGCCGCCATGCCTTTGGAAATGCGAGTTCCGAACATCTGGAGGCTCCTACCTGTTGTCGAGCAAGGTCATCCGGGCCTGCTCGAATTCGTCTTTGCTGATTTCGCCCCGCGCAAAACGAGAGCGCAGGATCTCCATCGCGTCGATTTCGGTCGGATTGTT
>CAWBTQ010000003.1:0-366221 GCA_963791725.1 uncultured Chloroflexia bacterium
CTCGGCGGTTTGTTTATCGCCGTCATCATGTCCTCTTATGTCGGTCTGCCGAAGGAGCAAGCTCCACACGTGAGCATCGCGACAAGAATCTTTCAGACCATCGGCGGTGCTTTTGGGTCGGCCATCCTCGCGACCGTCGCGCAGGGACAGATGGTGGGGCACGCCGACTCCGATCTTCAGGTGGCTTCGCACGCGTTCAATGTCTCTTTTTGGTGGTCAATCGGCTTTACCGTCGTTGCGGTCATCCCCACGCTGTTCCTGACCATGCGTAAAAAATCAGAGTTGGAAGCGGTACCACAAGAAAATATTGAATGAAGAGAAAGGTGATTTTCATGAAATCAGTCAAACAATTGATCAGCACCGCCGTCATGAACGAGGCATATCAGTATATGGCCAAAGATCCGATGGAAAATCTACCGAAGTTGATCGATTGGGCTGAAAAATTATGAAAGTCGATTGTTATCAAACCTACGCTGCAGATGTTCCGTGACATCGCCAAAGACCCGACCAATAACTGGAATCAGCTTATTCAGCGTTATTTCAATGAGCTGAACCAAATACACAGAGAAAGTTTCTTACTGACTTTATGGTCAATGCCGGTATGGTTCGGCAATGCTGTCATTGAAAAAAGCAAACAGAAATATGACTGCAATGTACCGTGGGCAATTTTGTTTGATCCGACGGCCGCGTGTAACCTGCAATGTACCGGTTGCTGGGCTGCGGAGTACGGCAAGGGTATTTCACTGGATTATTCCACGATGCAGAAGATAATCCGGCAGGGCAAAGAGCTTGGCATCTACATGTACATACTTTCGGGCGGCGAGCCGACCGTCCGCAAAGATGAAATTCTCCGGCTCGCAGAGGAAAACGATGATTGCATGTTTCTCTCTTTCACGAATGCCACACTGATTGACGAGGCATTTGCCTCTGAAATCGAACGGCTAGGCAACTTTGCGTTTGCTGTCAGCGTGGAAGGCTATGAGGATGAAACGGATATGCGGCGAGGAAAAGGCACCTATCAAAAAGTGATGGAGGCAATGGATATTCTCCAGAGGCACGGCATTATCTTCGGCTTCTCTACATGTTACCACAGCAAGAATACCGAAATCGTTGGCAGCGAGGAATGGGTAGACGCCATGATCGCAAAAGGGTGTAAATTCGGCTGGTATTTCACATACATACCGATTGGTAAGGATGCCGTGCCGGAGCTACTTGCGACACCGGAACAGCGCGAATATATGTATCATCAGGTGCGGAAGTTCCGCAATACCAAACCCTGTTTCCTTCTCGATTTCTGGAATGACGGCGAGTATGTCAAGGGCTGTATTGCAGGTGGGCGGAATTATCTGCATATCAATTCTAACGGGGACGTCGAACCCTGTGCATTTATTCATTATTCTAACGTGAATATTAAGGACGTGGACTTGATCGACGCGCTGCGTTCGCCGCTGTTCATGGAATACAAAAGTCGCCAGCCTTTTAATGAAAACCACATGCGGCCCTGCCCGATGCTTGACAATCCGGAGCTGATCCGCGAGATGGTCAACAAATCGGGTGCCCAGTCTACTCAGCTTGAAGACAGCGAGACGGTCGAGGAATTAACTGCAAAAACGATTCCGGTTGCTGAAAAATGGAAGCCTGTTGCAGATAAATTATGGGCTGCTCCGCATGAATAATTTATAAAGATTGGCATGTAATCATAACCTGTAACAACTACATCCAGCAAACCCATTAGAATAATGCTGGATGCTTCCAAATCCTCCATTTTAGGCTCAATTTTCTTATTGCTTAGAAAATGAGCCATGATCTGATGTGTCCTTTCATGCTGAGCTTTTCTATCTTTTGCAACCTCCGGTTTTGATAAAATCAGGATTTCTATTTCTTTTTCAATTGCAGAGGAGGAGAAGTAATTCCTCCAGCGTTTATTACAACTTTTCCCGGTTACAATTACGATTTCAACAAGGAAGATACCTTTGAAATGTTTGTATGTTCAAAAACAATACATGAATTTTATTACAAACTTTTGAAAAAAGCAATTTCAGCGGAATGTATGGGGCTAATAATTTATAGTAACGGACTTCATGATTAGGATGCAGCAAAAAGCTAGAATCTATATAACATATATTTAACATGATTTTCCTTCTACATTAATTTCCATAAAATAGAATAGATTGTGAGTTATTAGTTACTGCGGATAACTGTAGAAAGGAAGATATGAAAATGAGTAGCAGAAAAAAAATTTCTCGACGAGTTGCAGCACTACTTCTGGCAATGATGTTAACTATTTCAAGTTTCCAGTTCGCTGGCGCAAACGCTGCAGAAGTAAAAGACAGTATGGTGCTTCTTGCAAATGAAAACTTACGTCAGGAGTCCACTATACGGAGGAAGACATTCAAAACTATGCAAATACGCCGGGATATCAGGTACGGTTTAACCATCTGGTCATTGACTCTGGTGCACAGAACATCCGGTTCATCTCAGGCAAAGCGGAAGATACAGTAGACGCCATGGAAACCATTGGAGACCAAGCACAGCGTGAAAACGCTAAAGGCGAGCACTGTGATTGCCGGAATCAATGCCGATTCTTACGACATGGATTACGGCAGTGATCGGGGAATCATGGTCCAGAACGGAAATATCATAACAAGTCGACCGTACGAACCCAATATACGGTTACCCAGCCGGCGTTGGGTTGATGAGGTCCGAAACGCCGCATATCGGTTCCCTCCGGGTAGGCGGCACCATTCAGATCGGCAGCAGCTACAAAGCGGAAGCCGACTTCATCAATCGAAACCACTTTATGGGCGCAGCCGGATATCTTTCTCCCGCAGATTCGGTACGAATTTTCCGCCAGCGATCTCACTACAAATCATACCATGCAAAATGGGGCCGGTGTTCCGCCAGTCGAACAGGAATTCGCCCTGGTTCAGTTGAAAAATTTTAACGGCTACCTGCATGCTGGAACACAGTATTCCGGTAAAATTACCGCGATGTATTCCTCGACCGGCTTTACCATCCCGGATGACTGCATTGTTTACGCCGGATACGGCACAAAAGCCGCCGAAGTCCAGAGCTTAACCACCGGTATGGATGTTTCGTATGTGTGCCATCTCTATACCGGTCCCTATACGGAAAATTCGAACGGTACGCTCAATAGCCGCGGGACTTTGGAAGATGGCGCAGAAACCGCCGTCAACAGTTTTGAGCTTCTTGGCCCAGGACGGACAATTGAATGCATCCGTCACGATACTACCGGAACTGACGAAAATGCTAGAACCGTCATCGGCCTGACCAAAGATAAAAAGGTACATATCATTACCGTGGCCAAACCCAGCACCTATTTCAGTGCCAGCGAAGGCTCCACTATGAAGGACATCGCCAAGTATATGATGACGGAACTGAACTGTACGGACGTGATCAACATGGACGGCGGCGGTTCCACCGAGATGATCGCACGCCGCGCTGGAAGTAACAGCGTAACTACGGTTAGCTATCCAAGCGACGGCAGTTCCAGAACCGTTTCCAACTCTTTGCTCATGGTCAGCGATCCGGCGAACGCGGCTATCGGACCGGTCATTGTGGATCAGGATTTCAATATCTACGAAGGCCGCCACTCCGGTTTTTTCCTTCCGACTGACGGACACATCCGGCAACGAGATTTCAACGCAGGGGTATTCGGCAGTCTGGAAAGCGCAAAAGGGTACAATCGACCAAAACGGAAACTGCATGGCAGCCGATGCTGCAGACCCAGGATACGGTTACCGCAACAGTTGACGGGATATCCGGTTCGGCAAAGGTACAGGTTTTAGACGTGAACGCTCTAGCGTCGATCGGGCTCAGCGAGACCGGTTCGGTCGCCGTCCAGAAAGGGGAGAAAAAGCAGTTCTCCATCCGGGCCGGCGATATTGATAACCAGCCGGTTCTAATTGATCCCTCTGCTGCAGTATGGACCCTGTCGAATTCCAGCGTGGGAACGCTGAATGACGGTTTGCTGAACGTCATGGCGGACAGCGGCACGGCAACGGTTTCCGCACAGTTCGGCGGAAAAACCTATTCGGTTCAGGTCATCGCCGGGCTGAAGGAACAGATCATCGACGATTTTGAACAATCCCCAATCGAAGGATATTATCTGGCCGGTCCGATGTACAGACTGTGCAAAAGCCAGTTGGGCGGGAAGAGCAGCATGCTCGGTTTTGAGACAAAAGGCGCACCGGGCAGCCGGGTCAAAAACGGCAGCCGCAGTTTCCGCATGACCTATGACACGGCCAACTGGCCGTGGGACGCTGGCAACCAGAAGAGAACATCAAATGGGACCGCCGATTTCTTCCCATGCTGGGACGACAACACCGACAGCCTGGGCAACGGCCACTGGGGCGAAAGCCAGAGGGCCGCGATGGAGGCCAGGTATACTGCCAAAGCTATGCCAAAAAAATTCGGCATGTGGGTCTACAGCGGCGACGAAAACAACGACGGCATCAGCGACAACAAAAATTGCATGCTCGGCGTATTCTTTTATGCCGACTGCGTCGGCGGCTATGTGAATGAAAACAAAGCCCAGTCGAAAAACATTACGCTGACGAGCAGCATGGACTGGATCGGATGGAAATACCTGGAGGTCGACATTCCTCAGGACTGGCAGATGCCGATTGTCTTCAATTATTTCTACTTTTCCAACACGACGACCACGACCAAGCCGTCCCAAGACTATAAAACCGACGTACTTTTTGACGACCTCAAATTCATCTACACGGACGATGAGGAGGATCAGTCAGGTCCTGTCTTTTCCAATACAACCCCATCGACCGGAGGTTACTACAAGGATGAGCTGGATTTCTCGACAACCGTTACGGACGCTCAGTCCGGAGTTGACCCTTCCTCGATTTCCGTCAGCGTCAACGGTAATCCCGTATCGGATTACCAGTTTGATCAGGAAACGGGCGGACTTTACCTTCTCCGAGAAAGGACTGCAGAGCGGTACAAAATATCGGGTGATTGTTAAAGCATCCGACAACAAAGGAAATCAGGCCGTTCCGTATATTGACAGCACCTATGCGGTGACCTCACGCCAGATACCGAAGGGCCCGTGATTACACAGGTAACGCCATTAAGCGGCGTAACGGTTTACGATTCCATGTCCTCGTATTACTTTTAATCTGTTGGATCAGAAAAGCTCGGTGGACAGCGACAGTATTTCGGTCAAACTGGGGGGTCGGACTGCCCGGTTTACTACGACGCAAAAACCGGCTGGGGCTATGCTCTACCGACGGAAGATTATACTGCCGGAAGTTATCCGCTAACCATAGACGCGAAGGATACCATCAGGAAACGCAATGACGAAGTATACGGATACAATACAGATCAACCCGATCCAACAGCCGGCGGATCCAAATAATTTCAAAGTAACGGTCATTCCAGACACGCAGGGGAATGCCTACGCCGAGCGGATTTTTGGCCGTGCAGCAAAAGATGGCAGCGATTTTGTTATTCATCTGGGCGACATCACCGACGGCACGACGCAGGCGGAATACACCGCCGCGCAAGGTTTTATCTCTTCTCTCGGCAAGCCATGCTTCGTGGCCGCAGGTAACCATGAGGCATTTGACGGGCGACCTGAATCTTTACTATAAAACCTTTGGCTCTCCTACCTATCATTTCAAATATGGCAATTCCCTTTTTGTTATCCTGAATTCAGCTTTCAATCAGAGTTTAAATGAGTCGGACTCGACGCAATATCATTATCTGGAGCAAATTCTCAGCAACAATAAGCTTCCAAACGTCTATGTGATCAACCATGTCCTCACGCGCGATGACTTTTCTCAAGGACGTCATCAGTACGACGGAGGAAAGCGAGTTCGAAAGGGATCATGAGCTCCTATAAAGCCGCCCATCCGAAAAGCAACGTAAACGTGATTTTCGGGCACCTGCATGTACGTCCATTGGACCGTCGGCGGAGTGAATTACATTGTTGGCGGCAACGCTGCGGCAAGGGGTATGTGACCCATGACCAGGGCGATATTCTTGGAACCGGTATGATAACAGTTCAAAACGGGACCGCCAGCTATTCCTACGATCCGCTTCTTAACCAAAGCGTACATCCAGAACGACGCATTGATCGGGAGCACGCTGCGCACTTTCCAGGGGGCTAAACTTGAGCTGAATCTGTTCGGTGATTTCGGGAATATCCGGGTGCCAACTATATTACGCAGCTCAATACTCACGATTTAATCGGTATTACGTGACTTCCAGCAACCCGGACATTGTCTCCGTCGATCCGAAGGGCGTGATCTCCATGAATAAAATGGGGGCAGCCCGGATTACGGCACTCAGCGGAGGAAAAAGCGAAAGCATCACGATTAATTCGCTTGATCCGGCTACAGTCGACGCAGCAAGCATCCAGCTCTTCCTTCCTCCGACCGTTAAGGTCGGACAGGCAATTGTGCCGACCGTCGCTGCCACCGATCCTTACGGTTTGGTATTTGCCCTTCCAAATCAGTCCGTTCAATTTACCTGTAAGCAAAACTACCTGACCGCTCAAAGCGATGGTTCTTTATCCGCAAAGGCAGTCGGCAAAGAGCAGGTCACGGCTGAATTTAACGGCAAAACCTCTACTGCAGCTATTGAAGTCGACGCCGCGGACGCAAAGCCAAGTTCCGGTGGAAGCTCTGATACCAGCAATAACAATAAAGATATTTCAAAGACAGAATGGTCGGCAGGAACGGCAACCGTCACAACGGCCAAGAATGGCAATCAGACTATTGCCTCCGTTTCGGAAGCATCGTTCTGGATCCAGTTGTATCGGAGGTAATTGCGCAACCTTTACGATGGATGTGCCAGACAGCGTCGCACAGCTTGTACAGTCCGCAGACCTCCAGCCCGGTCGAAATCCGTATCGCACTTGCCCTCAGCCGATCTCAAACAACAAATGAGCAATATTCTATAATGAGTTCGGTTGCAGTGAATTTAGGTTCCTTCTTCCGTTGCAAACAATGCCAATGCAAATGCCAAGGTAAAGATCAGTCTGCCCTCCGATATCCTGCAGTCTGCAAAAGACGCACAAAAGGATTTACAGCTTACCGTTTCGGATTCGCAGACCGGCAATGCTCTGTATTCCTGGGATTTCTCGGGTAAAGAGCTAAAAAAATCAAATGCCGCTTTGACTAATCTGAATCTGGCTCTTTCAATGACATCGGCTTCAGAGAATTCTCTTGTCGCCTCTGGCAGCGTTTCTTCGGCGGCTGGCGCCATGGGAATCTCCCTGCAATTTGCCTCCAATGGCCTCCTGCCGGTTCCCGGCACCGTGTCAGGGTCTATGTTGGAGGACAGACAGATGTGAAACCAAATACCTCCATGATTCTCTATTCCTGTGAAAATGCCTCAAAAACTCTTTTGCAAGTGCTCCAGAATCCGCTCAAGGTGGATGCAAACGGTTATGTAACAGTACCTGTCGTCTACTGCCCGGTCATATAGTCAGAGGCAGGCGCAGCGAGAAAAGCGAACGTGCCCTTGAGGTCAGCGACCGTGGCGTATCGGCCGAGCGGGATCCGCGGCAGGTACTCGGCCTCGTGCTCTGGCGTATGGATCCAGCCTGCGGTCATCGGCGTGTCGACGTATCCGGGCGCGATGGCATTGACTCTAACGCCGTACTTGGCAAGCTCCACCGCGGAGCTGCGCGTGTACTGGAGAAGCCCGCCCTTGGTTATCGCGTAGACGGTCTTCTGATCGAGCCCGACGAACGAGCCGATCGAGCACAGGTTGATGATCTTGCCGTACTTCTTGTCGACCATCTGGCGGACGAGGGTCTGCGTCAGGCGGAAGACGCCGGCTACGTTCACGCTCCACACGAAGTCCAGGTCGTCGGACGTGGCCTCGAGAAGGGGCCGACGGCGCTGGACGCCAACGCTGTTCACGAGAATGTCCACCCCACCCATCGACCTCGTGAGCTCGGCCAGCTTGTCGATGTCGGCCTGCTCCCGCGTATCGCCCTGCAGCGTCGCCACTAAGCCCGAGGGCGCGAGAGCATCATGGGCTTCCTTCAAACGGTCCTCCGCCAGGTCGAAGAGGATGACTTTTGCCCCTGCGCGAAGCAAGATCTCGGCCGCAGCCAAACCGATGGCGCCCGCGCCACCGCCTACCACGGCGAGGCGACCATTGAGAGAGAAGAGCTCCTGATCGAGCATCGCGCTCACCTCGTTCGAGAGGGCCCACACTCAGCGGAAGGCCGCAACTGTAACGTTGTTACAGTGCGATGATGACGACTCGACGGCTGGCTTGTCAATGCGACTCTCTGACTTTGCTATGGCTGCGCTGACCCCGCCCATGAGCTCGCACGAGCGCCAGTGGGACATCCAGGTCGCCACGGTCGGTGTGAGTCCAGTGGGACCGGCCATCGGACAGAAGTCGACGACCACGGGCTTGGGGTTGTGGAGGACGAGTTCCTCGAAAGGTCTCGTCGGTTGCTCGCTTGACCTGGGGCATCTGAGCTGTTCCTTTTCTTCGCCGGGCTCGGTCGCTCGGAGCGATGTAAGCGGCGCTACAGCCAAATCGGTCAGCGCTCTCCAGGCTTGGGTCACCGTGCGGTCGTGGCGGTCAGCCATCTGGCTGGCTGTCAGACTCCGGTGCAAGACCTGATGGAGGTTCGGCCATGATCGATATCGAGTTCCTCTGGTTCGACGGCTGCCCAAATCACGTCCCCGCGCGGGCGATGCTCATAGACGTGCTTCGGGAACGCGGCGTGGATGCGCCGGTGCGGGACATCGACGCGAGCGACGCGGAGGTCGCGGAACGTGTTCGTTTCCCCGGCTCGCCGACCATCCGGGTCAACGGAGTGGATGTGATGCCGGGCTATGTAGATCGGGGCGAGTACGCGCCGGGCTGCCGCGTCTACCACACCGCAACCGGACTCCGCGGGGTTCCAGAACGGACCTGGATCGAGGCCGCGATCGACGCTGCACTGCGCAGCCCCGCCTGAGCCGGCCCGAATGTGATCTTGCTTGCTGTCCGTCTTCCCGCTCTGACCCAAGATCGTGGCCTCAACGGCGGCCCTTCGTCGTCGGAACGGTTCGAAGCACGGCAACAGGAGCGACGAATGGCCGCTGACCTGGCAGGCCAGTCAAAGACGCAAACATCGTTGTACGAGGTCACACGGTCGATCTGCCCAGAATGCCGGGCCGTGATCGACGCCCAGGTCCTGGTGCGCGACGACCGGGTCTACATGCGCAAGTACTGCGCCGATCACGGTTGGTTCGAGGGGCTCATCTACGCCGACGCCCGCGCGTATGTCGAGCAGGCCAAAATAGCCGCACTCCGCGAGTACGGCATCGAACGTCGAGTCGGCAAAGGGCAGCTCCGCGAGGTCGGCCTCCTGCCACCGTGGCGTTGTAGACGTTCAGCCAGAAAGCGATCCTCGCGTCGGGGTCGGCCAGGGCCGACTCCAGGTCTTCGAGGTCGAGCGCGGCCAGGGCAGCGCGAGGCTCACCATCGCGACGCCCTGCGAGCGCGTCGGCGAGCGCGTCGGCGAGCAGCTGCCGAGCGAGGTCGCGGGGATCGGGCGACGGTGATTGGTCGCCCGACGGCGCCCGCGGCAAAGGCCTGGCATCTGTTACGACTTGTTCGCTCGTAGCCGGACGGCTCGGGGCTGCTCATATCGGCCATCTTCGGTGCTCCCTCGAGCCGAGTCTGTGGGGGGGATACAAGCGCGCCAGGTGGGTGGACTTGCCTTAGACGGGACCTAATCCGTCCGTCGGATTGCCGTCGGTCATTTATGTGTGCCGGTCCCCTGGGATGCGGTTGTGTCGCGCGTTACAGCCCGTCCGTGCGAAGCCGACTAGGTTCACTCCGCAACCTCAGTCAATCAGGAGATCACCAAATGTCGACCGCAACTCTCACCGTCCACACTTCAGCAACAACCACCTGGGCCAGGGCCGGCCTTATCGGCGGGGCCATCGCCGGGATCGTTTCGCGATGTTCGAGATGATGGCCGCAACCGTCCTCAATGGCACCGGCGCGTTCTTCATGCCGCTGTGAATGATCGGCGCGATTCCCCTCGGGATGACCGCTCTGGACCCCACGAGCTCGCACCTCACGGCAGGCGGAGCCGGGCTTCTCGTCCATATGGCGCTTTCGATGATGTACGGGCTTTTCGTGGCGGTGGCGATCTCGACGGTCCCGGCCATAGCGCGCTCGCTCAGCGCGACCGTCGTCGTCGCGAGTATGGCCGGCTTCGCCCTGTGGATCGCCAACTTCTTCATCCTGGCCCGCATCTTCGGCTGGACCTGGTTCCCGGATACCCAAAACGTCGCCGTCCAATTCGTGGCCCACACGATGATGTTCGGAACGGTCCTGGGTCTGCTGATCAACCGCCTCGCCGTCCGCGAGTCGCGTTGAGGTTCACGGCATCGCAGCCGCGTAGCAGGCGCCTTTCGAGTCGAGCCCTCAAAGGACTGCCAGGCCACAACCCCGGGCGCCCCGCGTCCGGGGTTGTGGCCTGATCCGACGACGATCGTTCCCGCTGAACATCAGTGGCCCGGCCGACGAGGGATTCGCCAGCCGGGCCATTGGGATCGAGCCCGGGACATCGGGGATGTACTCGGTTAGCCTCAGCCCCGGTGGACAGAGCATCGTCGGCCGTGCCAGAGCCCGCGCTTCGGACGTACGCACCAGCTGCGCCCCAGGTGCCGCTCGGCCGCGATGCCGAACTGGAAGCGATCGACGCTTTCTTGTCGGCCGTCGAAGAAGCCTCAGCACCGGCCGCACTGATCCTGCTCGGTGACGCGGGAATCGGTAAGACGATCCTGTTGCGGACGGCTTCGACCCGGGCTGCGGAGCGTGGCTGGCAGATCCTCCGTGCGGCCCCTGCCCAGGCTGAGGGCGAGCTGGCGTACGCGGCGCTGGCAGACCTCCTCCGCGAGGTCGACCAGGCGGTTGACGCTGAACTCCCGGAGCCCCAGCGTCAGGCGCTCGTGGTCGCCCGTTCGGGAGCGGCGCCGACCCAAGGATCGATCGCACCGGGCACAGTGGCCGCAGCTCTGCTCGGGATCGTCCGGCGCCTTGCGGACGCTGGCGCCTTGCTCGTAGTCGTCGACGACGTCCAGTGGCTGGATACGGCCACGCGATCGGCCCTCGCCTACACCTTGCGGCGATGCGAAGGGCTCCCGGTCGGCATCCTGGCGAGCCTCCGCGGCGACGCCGACGAGCCGACGCCGCTCGGCCTTGAGCGCGCACTCGATCCGAGCAGACTCGAACGTATCCGGGTCGGCCCGGTCAGCGTGGGCGCTCTCTTCCAGCTGTTGCGGACGCGCCTGGGGCATGCCTTCGCGCGGCCGGCGCTGATGCGGATCGCCGAATGGTCCGGCGGCAATCCACTCTTCGCTCTGGAGATCGGACGGGCGATCCTCGAGTCGGGGAGGTCGCTGCAGCCGGGTGAACCACCCCCGGTCAATCGGGGTCTGTCGAGAGCGCTCGGTGACCGGATACGGGGCCTGCCGAGCGACGTACGACGCACGCTGCTGCTCGCCGCCCTGGCAACACGACCGACGCTGGCGCTCCTGGAGGCGACGGGCAATTCCCTCGGCTGGGCCGTGCTGCTGCCTGATGACCCGTCCCTGATCTGCGAGCGAGTGCCAACGATCACCTTCGCCCACCCGCTTCTTCGGGCCGAGGCAGCAGGGATCGCCCCGGCGGACGATCGACGCGCGGCCCATCGGGCGCTCGCGGACCTGGCCGTCGATCCCGAGGAACGGGCGCGACACCTTGCCCTGGCGGCGACCGGACCAGACGCGGGGGTTGCCGAAGTACTCGAGAGGGCTGCCCGCGACGCTCGAGGTCGTGGAGCGCCGGAGGCCGCGGCCGAGCTGCTCGAACTGGCCTGCCGGTCGACCCCACCGGGCGCGGCGGAGGCGCTGACCTCCCGGCGTGTCGAACTCGCCGGGCTGGTGGCGCGGGCCGGGGATGGCACGCGTGCACGGTCGCTCTTGCGAGTGGCGGCCGCCGAGGCGGCACCCGGTCCGAGCCGGGCGTGTGCGCTCGCGGATCTGGCGCGGCTCGTCGTCCAGACAGACGGACCCGCGGCGGCCGTCGCCACATGCCGGACCGCCGCGGAAGAGGCCGACGGCGATGTTCGGGTACGGGCGGCTGTCGAGCTTGCCTGGTCGGCGGTCGCGCCCGACGCGGTCGAGCAACTCGAACACGCCCGCGCGGCGCTGACGCTGCTCGAAGACGGCCCACCCGCACTACGCTCCGGCGCACTCGCGAGCGTGGCGCTCGCGGAGGCGAGCCTGGGCCGCGCCGTCCCCTGGACTCTGCTCGACGAGGCGATCGCGCTCGAGGCGTCCGATCCGCCCGAGAGGGTCACCGACTGGGCCGAAGCCAGCCGCGCCTGGCTGCGTTACATGGGCGACGACTTCGAACCTGCGCACCGGGCGTATGAGCGCCTGCGTCGAGTGGCGCTGGCGATGGGCGACGAGAGCTCACTGGCCAAGTTCTCGATCGAGCTCGCCCAGATTGACCTGCGCGTCGGGCGCTGGGATGAGCTGGCCGAACACGCTGCCGAGGCCATGACGATCGCCGAGCGCAACGACCGAGAGCGGGACCGGATCATGGCCGTCATCCAACTCGGCGCCGTAGCCGCGGCCAGGGGCGATGCACGCGAGGCAACCCAGCACCTCGACGAGGCGGGGCGGTTCGCGATGCGCACCGGTGAACCGTTCGTGGCCGGCATCGTGGCGGGGAATCGTGGCGCTCTGGCGCTCGCCCTCGGCAACGCCGCAGAAGCGGAGGGTCATTTCCGGGAGTTGGATGGCACGTTCGGCCGGGCGCATCTGGGCGATCCCGCACTGTCCCGGTACCAGGGCGACCAGCTCGAGGCACTCATCGAGCTGCGACAGATGGACCGGGCTCGCGCCCTTGCAGACGAGATCGAGGCGCGGGCCAGGCCGGCCGGCCGGCGACGGGCGATGGCGTTTGTCGCCCGGGGCCGCGGGCTGATGGCCGCGGCAGCGGGCGACCTCGAATCGGCCCTCGAGGCCACCGCTCGCTCTTATGACGAGCTGAGCGCCCTTGGGCTCCGATTCCAGGCGGCCCGAAGCCTCCTTGTGCGGGGCATGATCCACCGCCGGCGACGAGAGAAACGCCTCGCCCACGACGACCTGGGCGCGGCCCTCGCGACCTTCGAAGAGCTTCGAGCCGTGGCCTGGAGCGCCCGCGCACGGAAGGAGCTCGGTCGCATCGGCCTTCGCCCCCGCGCATCCGACGTGTTGACCGAGACGGAGCGAACCGTGGCGCGGCTGGCCGCAGAAGGACGAACGAGTCGCGAGATCGCCTCCCTTGCCTTCATGAGTCCGCGCACAGTTGAAGGCGTGCTCGGCCGTGTCTACCTCAAGCTCGGCGTCGCCTCTCGCGCCGAGCTGGGACGTGCGATGGCCGTCGCTATGGCCGGCGATGCGGTCCGCCAGTACCGCGGGCAGTCGACTCCGTCACTGCTCGACCCGGCCGACCACCACCACCTCGCATAGCGGGTATCGCCACCCGCTGCGTCTCAGATCGCGTAATCCCCCGCTTACGTAGGACAGCTGCGCCGTCCACTCTCGGGCCATGTCGCGAGCGTCCCACCGACTCGACCCCGATCCAGCCGCCCGGTATGTCGCCGAGCGGTACTGGCCCGGCCTCAACCTGGAACGTCTCGAGGGCGGCGAGGTCCTGCTCCGTCGGGCAGCTGCGGCGATGGCCCGGGAGGGCCGAGCCGTCCGCTACCTCGGAACCACCTTCATCGCGGCCGAGGAGGCCGCGTTCGCGGTGTTCGAGGCCTCCGACCCCGCTTGGGTCGAGGAGGTGAACCAGCGGGCTGGTCAACCGTTCGATCGGATCGTGCCAGTCATAGACCTGCGGGAATCGGAGCGGCTGAAGCTGCTGCCGCTTTCCAGGTCTGGCCAGCTGGCTCGAAGGAAACAGATAGGGACCCGTTCGTCGGGCCCGAGAGAACCAAGGAGGTCACCATGATCAGGTCACCGTTGCGCTTGTCCGCGCTGGTTGCCGCGGTCTCCCTGCTGTTCGTGTCCGCGCCGGTCGCGATGGCCAAGCAGAGCGGCGAGACCGTCTGGGCGAACGGGCAGGAGTGGACGATGATCGCGCCCCACGCGATCACGGATCCCAACCCGAACATTCTCGCGAAAGCCCCGCCCCTATACGTCCTGGCCTTCCCCTCGAACGGCCATGGAGGCTGGATCCTGCCCACCAATTACAGCCCGCAGTGCGACCCGTGCCTGGGCGTTCCTGTGCCCCCGTATCACGATCACCTGCTGACCGGCGCCCCGGGCTTCGGCACCAACGGCACGGCCGGCGATTATGAGAGCCCGTGGCGAGTGGTGCTCATGATGTACAACCCCGCCTACGTTCTCGGCGGCGACTTCGTCCCGGTGACGCGTGACGAAGACCTGGCAGGGGCGATCGCCCATGGCGAGTTCCTCCCCTTCGGGCCGAACGGCGCCTACGAAGTGCCTCTCCCGGTGGTCCTCATCTGTCCTCTCGTATCACTGAACGCGGCCGGCTAGGGCCGCCGATACCGATCCGACAATTCGCCCAACGACTGGAGGAAACGATGTCGCCACGATCCAAACGCCGACGCGCGAGCCTCGCCGCCCTGGCCGTGGCGGCCCTCGCCGTCGCTGCCTGCTCGAACGGTGGTGGCTCGAGCGCCGCCACCGTTTCGGCCGGGCTCGAGACAAGCTCGACCGCAACGGGCGCCTTCACCGGCGAGGTGTCTGCCGGCGCCGCGATCGAGGTCTGCGCCCTCCTGCCGGTCGACCAGGTTGCCACGATCACGAAGACATCGGTCTCCGCCAGCACGTCGAGGACGAAGGGCCTCGCCAACGACTCTGGCTGCACATACAGCACGAGCGCCGGCGTGGTGGTGATCGATGTCGTCACCCCGGGCGGCGCCGCGGACTACGCAGCGCAGCTGGCCCACGCCGGAACCAACTCCGTGAGTTTCCCTAACTTAGGGGACAAGGCGTTCCAGGACGCCACAGACGGAACCGGCCTTGTCGCGCTATTCGGCGACACCGAATTCGACGTCTATGCGCAGGACCGGACCAACACGCTCACTCAGGACCAGGAGAATGCCTTAGAGGCGTCCCTGATCACCGCCCTGAAGGCCAAGCTTTGAGCCCCCGCGGTCAATCGCGCATCTTGACCGTCACGGGCCTGACGCGCGCCGCTGTTGCGTCGCTGGTCGGAGCGCTGCTGCTTGCTGGCTGCGCCGGGCCCTCGAACTCGCCGTCTGCCAACGGATCGGCGCCCAGCCAGCTCGTGTCGCCGGCGATAGTCGACCACTCGCCGCCCATCGGCGCCACAGCCGCCGTAGACGACGCCGCCTGGTCGTTGGCGGATCGTCTGACACAGCCCACATACACGAGGGACGCGACGGCCGCGCTGGTGGCGGGGCTGGCCCGTTCTGGCATCCCCACGTATGTAGACCCGAGCGCGGCCGTCCCAGAAGTGCCCGTGGTCGGCCCCGTTAGTCCGTTGCAGGTGCTCGACATGCAGGCCCACGCGCTCGCCGTGGGGGCCTGGGCTGGCAGCACCTTCAGCGGCTCCGAGCTCGACGCCGTCGTGCCGCTACCCGACGCCCTGACCGGGATGGCACCCACGTCCGCCCTTCTCGCCGGCTACGTGGCCGCCGCCGACTCTCCGGGCGGTGCTTTGTCGCGCGCTCTGATGGCCGGCCAGGACCTTCTCCACCCCGCGACGCTGCGGTTTCCCGCGCTCGTGCTCGTCCTGTTCGCCTCGGATCTGACGACCGATGGCGGGCGACTCGGCGCGCCGAGCCCGCGCCCGAGCGGCACAAACGCCGCCCTCGCTCCAGCGCGTCTGCTTGCCTTCACGCGTGGCGGGCCAGCCGTTGCTGGCGAACCGGCAATCGCCATCGATACCCTCTGCTCGGACGGCGCGAACTGGGTCCAAAGCATGCTTGGGCGATTCTTCAATGCGCTCAAGCTGGCCACGCCGAACAACCTGCCCGGGGCCATCGTCACCTCCATCTGGAACTGGGTGGTTGACAGGCTCCAAGGGGTGGTTCAGGGCCTCGTAAGCAGCGTCACCGACGCGGTCCTGGGCACCGTCCGCAGCATCGCCGGGACCATCGCCGCCGTGGCAGAGCAGATCTCCTCATTGTTGCCGTACGCGGTCAAGGTCTCGGCCAGCCATACCAGCGGGCCCGGTGGGGCGACGTTCGTCCTGCAGACGACGAGCGCGCAGTCTGGCGCGTTCACGGCAGCGGTCAGCGCCGGTGACCTGCCGACCTGGCCGCCCATGCTTCAGAACTGTGCGAGCACTCTGCAGGTGTCCTTGCCCAACTTCCAGGCCCACGGCGTGCCCCTGACCTGGGGGCCGCTTGTGGCGCCTACAGCCCCTTTGCTTTCGCCCCTCGACAGCGACCGTACGAACGACCTGACCGACGCACAGGGCCAGGCCAGCTGGCTTTTCCTCGCCGCCCGCGATCCCGGCGATCCGACGGGCGAACGGCGCAGCCAGCTCGACATTATGCCGGTGGCCGTTCATCGTCCGGAGCTAGACGAGGCCCGCTCACGGCTGACCACAGCCCTCCTGGGCTTCATCCCGAGCCTGTTGCGACCTTTCGTCGCGTCTCTCTTCGCGCCGTACATCGATGGCCTGCAGTCTCGCCTCAACACGCTACTCGATGCTCGTGGTACCGGCGTCGCGGCGCTCGTCTATCACGCCAAGGCCGCACCCACGCCGTCATCGTCGACAAGTCCCGGACCGTCGGGAGCCTGCAGCCCAAACCCCGTTTCGCCGGGCTCATACAGCGGCACTTTCACGCTCGCGTCGACGACAATCGTGTCGGCGCCTGACGGAACCCGGACATCGGTTACCACCGACAATGGCACCGGCCCCTTTAGCGTGACCGCGTCGTCCGGGGGCTTGCTCGCGGGGACGTTCCAATACGAAACGCACAGCGATGAGGTAATAGACGCGGGCCCGGCCGTCGATGAGCAGGTCTCGACGATGACGATGAGCGGCTCCACGGTGGGCGGCACGGCCTGCAACATGGTCCTGGCTTTCGGCACTTCGGTGACCACGAGCTGCCACGACCAGGTCTTTGGGGACTGCTCCGGCGGCTCGATTTCGCTGGCTGGGGACAGACTCTCGATCGGGCCGCCGACCTCGGTGGCAGGCGGCCACATCACCTGGGTTTTCCATAACGAAACGAAGGTCGCCGGGAGCGTCGACGTCACGACAACGATCACAGTGAGCGTGAGCGGGCCGTAGAGCCCTCCGTAGCCCCCTGTGAGCTACGCCCCCGAGATGTCGCGTCGGGCGATCGCGAACACCCCGATCCCCGCAAGGATGACCGAAGGGACCGCCAGGGCGGCGTAGCGCCACGGGTCCGTTGCCTGTTCGAGAGGGTTCCCGCCGAACGCCCAATCCCAGGGCGATATCTGCTGCCACGGCGCAAGCACATTGCTCAGCGGGAACAAAGAGTTGACGATCAACCCGGCAAAAGCCACACCGAGGCCGATTGCCAGCACCAGCGAAGGGCGCCCTCGCAAGCCGGCAATCGCAACCGCCAGGCTCCCGTGGAACGCGGCGAGGAGGCCGGACAGCACGATCGTGGACAAAACAAACCCTGTGCCGATCTTCAGGTCGAAGGCTGCGTCGCTGCCCAGCTGGGCCAGGATCACCACGACCAGGATCACGGCCAGGGCGATCAGGGCGGCGACCGCTCGACCGACCAGGACCGCTCGTCGAGAGACGGGCTGGGCAAGGTACAGCTCGAGGCGGCCGCTCGCTTCTTCGCCGGCAGTCTGCCCGTTCACGAACAGGACCGCCGCAACCGCGAGCAGCAGTGGCACGAAGAAGTCATAGAGATTGCCTCGCAAGAACCCGGCCGGAGTGCCGAAGTCTTGCAGCCCGAATGCCTGGACGACCCCAGAGGGCAGCTGATCCATCGCCGAAGAGATGGCCGACGATCCCTTGAACGCGGGCCAGACCGCGATCGTGCCCGCGATCAAAGCCGCGAGCCCGAGCGACCACCAGAGCGTCGCCCGTCGCATGGCGCGCAGCGGGCCGCCGACGAGTTCGAGGATCCGTGCGCTCATACCCGCTCTCCATCGTACAGGTCGAGAAATGCCTCCTCCAGATCGGGCTCCTCTACCAGCATCGAACCGACTTGATGGCGCGCGAGCAGGCCGAGGAGCGGCTGGATAGATCCCGAGAGGGTCGCGGTGAAGCGATGGTCCTCGACGACCGGATCGACCAGGTCGGGCAGGGCCTTGAGTTCAAGCTCGGGCGGATCGTCCTCGAACCAGACCTCGACGCGCTGGCGAGCACGCCCGCGGAGCTCCGCGACGGTGCCCTGCGCCACGAGCTTGCCCGCGCGCAGGATGGCCACGCGATCCGCGGCTCGCTGGACCTCGCTCATGACATGCGAGGAGAGGAAGATCGTGGCGCCGGCCGCTCGTGCCTCGCGAACCAGCGCCAGGAACTCGCGCTGCATCAGCGGATCGAGGCCGTTCGTCGGCTCATCGAGCACGATCAGCTCGGCATCGAAGAGGAACGCGAGCAGGAGCGCCATCTTGCGCCGGTTGCCGCTCGAGAGGTCGCGCAAATGGCGATGTAGATCGAGGCGGAGTCGCTCGGCGAGCCGGTCTCGACGAGCTGGATCGAAGCCACCCCGCAGGTGGCCGATGCTCGCCACGAGATCCAGGCCCGATAGCCGCTCGGGCAGCCTCAGCTCGCCGGGCACGTACGTGAGTCGGCGCCGCAGCGCCACTCCGTCGCGGGTCGCATCGAGGCCGAAGGCGCCGATTCTGCCGGCGGTGGGTCGCAACAGCCCGAGCAGGCAGCGGATCGTAGTGCTCTTGCCGGCGCCGTTGGGACCGAGAAAACCGAAGACCTCGCCTCGCGCGATCTTCAGGTCTATCCCGCGGACGGCCTCGACTTTGCCGTAATGCTTCACCAGGCCGTCGATCTCGAGGACCACGTCGGCCTTGACCATCAGGCCTCCGCCCGGTGGCGGCAACCTGGCTGGCCAGCAGTGCTGTCGAGCTGCTTCACGAGCCGCCGTAGCCGTGAAGACCGTGAGCCGATCACCGACCTCGAGGATCACGTGGCCTCTTGGGACGATGACCTGTTCGCCGCGCGCGATCGAGACGAGGACGCTGTCACGCGGCCAGGCGGCCTGCGAGACGGGCTTGCCCGCGAGAACGGACGCCGGGGCCGATCTCGGCTTCTAGCAAGCGTGCCGGTCGAACCGACCATCTTGACCTGGCGCACGTTGGACGCCAGGGCTCGGCGATAGGCGGCCACCACGTCGCGCGCCGACAGCACGCCCGCCAGCCTGTCGTCGGCCACGACGGGCGCCCATGAACGATGCCCGTCCGCGAGCATGCCAAGCGCTCCGTCCAGCGTGTCGTTGGCAGCGATGATGGCCTCGTCCAAGGGGAGGTCTCCGACCTTGGCCGTCGGCTCGGCCGCCATCAGGGTTGCGAGGTCCACGCTTCCCCGGACGGTGCCGTTGCCATCGACCACCGGTGCGCCCGGCACTCCGGCGGCCTCGAGTCGGTCTATGGCGGCCGCCGCCGTGAGATCTCCGGAGAGAACGGCTCGGGCCGCCCGAGCGGCGTCGCCCGCTGGTATGGCCGACATGAGCGGCAGCGCGAACCGGAAGCGGTGTGCCGGCGACTCGGAACGATTCCGCAGTTGCGAGCCGTAGATGGAGCGATCGCCAACGATGAGCGTGGCCAGGCCGATCGCCAGCATCGCTGGGGCCAGCATGGCGAGACTGTCGGTCATCTCGGCGACCATGAGCATCACTGCGAGCGGAGCCCGAGCGGTGCTGCCGAAGAGGGCCATCATCGCCACGATGACGAAGGCCGACGGATCGGCCGGAACCCCCGGCGCAATCGGTTCCAGGAGCCGCCAGATGCCGGCTCCCAGCAGCGCCCCGATGAACATTCCGGGGCCGAAGATGCCGCCCGACCCGCCGGAGCCGATCGAGAGCGAGGTTGCGAGGATCTTCGCAAACGGCAAAGCCAGGATCACCCACAGAGGCAGGCTCAGAAGGGTGTTGCGATCGAAGCCAGCCTGAACCCAGCCGTAGCCGGTGCCGAGGACCCCTGGCAGCGCCAGGGCGAGACAGCCCACGGCGAAGCCGGCCACGGCCGGCCTCAGTTCGCGTGGCAGCGGCCAGGTCTTGAACCAGCGGGTCATGCCGTAGAAGCCGGCGATGTAGAGCCGGCCGACGATGCCGCAAGCCAGGCCGATAAGGGTGTAGTAGATCAGCTGGCGCGGGTCGGTGAAGCCGGCGCCGCCGGCGCGCCCGAAGATCGGGTTGAAGCCGATGATCGCCCCAAAGACCGAGAAGGCGACGATCGAGCCGACGAACGCCGGCACCAGGGCGTCCGACTCCACGTCGTCGCGATACGGAATCTCGACCGCCAGAACCGCGCCCCCGAGGGGCGCCCGGAAGATCGCCCCGATCCCCGCGCCCATCCCGGTGCTCACGGCGATCCGGGCGTCCCGCGCGTCGAGGTCGAGGGTCCGGGCCAGGAACGACCCAAAGCCGGCGCCGATCTGAGCCGTTGGCCCTTCGCGGCCGCCGGAGCCGCCGGAGCCGATCGTTATGGCCGAAGCGACGAGCTTGACGAGGGGGATCCGCGCACGGATGCGCTCGCGGACCGTGGTGGAACGCCGCGATCGCCGCGTCTGTGCCGTGCCCTTCAGCCTCGGGAGCGAGCCGGAAGACGATGATGCCCGCGATCAGGCCGCCGAGTCCGACGACGATCGGCAGCATCCACGGGTCGAGCGGCGTCGGTGATGGGCTTGGCGCCTTCGCCGAGCGGTGACGCCGGGACGTAGCCGGCGAGCCCGAGGAAGAGCTGGGAGGCGACGTCCAGCGCCATGAAGAACAGCGCTGCGCCCAGGCCGCTGATGACGCCGATTACCGCGCCGAGGACGATCCACTTGCGCAGGTATGCGGTCGAGCGGATGCGAAGTCTGATCATCCGCAGCAGGAGATCGCGACGCTTCCGAAGGTTCATGCGAAAGGCTCGAACGAACGGGCGAGCTTGGCGATCGCCTCGGCCTCAACCGGCGTGATTGAAGCGGTCGAGATAGCCCCGGCGATGTCTCGCCGTCGCAGGTCCAGGACGCGCTCTCGCAGGTCGCGGCCGGCCTGCGTAAGTCGTACGCAGACCACGCGCCTGTCGAGCATCGCCTTTGTCCGTGGACACCAGGCCGCGGCGCTTCAGACGAGAGACGACTCGACTTGCCGGCGAGGCATGCGCGCCGATCCGAGCGGCTATCTCGCCAACCGCCTGGCCCTCCTCGCGCTCACCGACCACAAGCAGCACTCGCCACTGCATGAAGGTGAGTTCTGCGTCAGCAGCGGCGGTGGCACGGGCGGTGATGGCGACCGAGCCGACCACCAGACGTTCGAGCACGCCGACGAGATCTTCGTTCATATGCCTGCAGTGTAGCAGGTATATTCCGTATGGAATATACCTGCACTCTCACCGCGTGCGGCTTGACTGCGAGCGCCTCACCCGCGTCTCGACCATCGGGGGATCCCGCCTCGTCGAGCAGAGACCTGGTGAGCCGCCTGACCCGAACCTTCGGCGTCAGTCATCCAGACCGCCGATGGCTAGCCCGCGAAGGCGTGCCGGATCGGCCAGGACGTCGATCTCGACGATCCTGCCCTGGCGAACGGCGAACCCCATGACCGAGTAGGCCCGTCCGGACTCTCCGGCAACGATGCCCGCCGCCCCGTTCACGAGCGCCGGGCGAGCGAGGGTGCCGTAACGCCGCGCGAAGGCAAGCGCCTGTTCCGCCACGGCCGGGGCACCGCGGAAGACCCTCGGGCCGCCGCCGACGGGAAGTGCGCCGGTGTCGGCGCGCAGGACTACGTCGGGATCGAGCACCGCCAGGAGCGCCCCGAAGTTGCCGTCGCGAGCCGCGGCCACGAATGCCGCGACGACTTCGCGCTGGCGATCCCGGTCGGGGTCAGGCTCGGGAACGCCCCTCACCCGCCGCCGAGCGCGGCTGGCTAACTGACGCGCTGCGGTCGGAGAGCGCCCCACGATGGGCGCGATCTCGTCGAAGGCCACGCCGAACACGTCGTGCAGCACGAATGCGACCCGCTCGGGTGGAGCGAGGGTGTCGAGGACAACGAGCATCGCGAGCCCGACAGAATCCGCAATGAGGGCCTCTCGCTCAGGATCGCTCTCGTCCGGCAGGCTCACGATCGGGTCGGGCAGGTGGCCGGCCAGGGGTTCCTCGCGCCGCGACCTGCGCGACTCCAGCATGTTCAGGCAGATTCGCCCTACGACCGTGGTCAGCCAGGCATTCAGGTTCTCGATCGTGCTCGAGTCGGAGCGATTCATCCGAAGCCAGGCTTCCTGGACTGCGTCGTCCGCCTCGCTGAGCGAGCCCAGCATCCGGTAGGCCACCGCTCGCAGGCGACCGCGATTGGCCTCGAAGCGTTCCGCCAGCCATTCGTGTTCGTCCATCGGCCACGTTCCTTTGCGTGCTACCTGACAGCGGGAATTCTCGGCCTGGCCGTCGCTGGCACCGCGCACACCATGCCCTCACTGAAACCGGCGGCCCCAATGCCGAATGCGAGGTTGAAGCGCCCGCGCAGGTTCTCCAGGGCGATCACGTGCGTGAGCTCAACCAGCTGGGCGTCGTCGAATTGCGTTCGTAGTTTGGCGAAGAGCTCGTCGCTGACCTCCACGGGCGTTCGACTGATAGCCACGGAGTAATCGAGCACGAGCTTCTCGAGATCTGTAAAGAGAGGGCTCGCCTGGTAGGAAGCCAGCGCCAGCAGCTGAGCGTCGCTCAGGCCTGAACGCCGGGCGATCTGCGAGCCCATGTCGATGCAGTACGCACAGTTGACCACCGTTACCGCCTTGAGCTCAGCCAGATTCCTGAGGCGCCCGTCGACGCCGTGGAGTTTGGCCGTGGCCTGTTCGAACCCGGCGTAGCCGCCAAGGAGGCCGGGCAAGTGCGCGTAGATCTCCAGCGGCTCGATCATGCGCTCGGGCGCGCGGCCGGTCAGATGCGCGAGGCTCCGGCGCGTGAAGAAGTAGGCGAGCCTCGTTCGCAGGCCAGCGTGGCGGGCGCGTACGCCTTCAATCCGTGCCATCTGCCATCTCCTTCTGCCAGAACGAGCCCGACGACCATCTGGTGCGCCAACCCGAGCGGGTGCTTGCCCTTGTCACATCGGCCCGGTTTCGGCGGTCACTGCGATGACAGGGCAGACCGAAGGAATGTGACCGACGGCCCGCCCTGGAAGGCGCGGTGGTTGTCGCCGCCGAGACGCGCTAAGCGTTGCGGAGGCGTCATCGGCGCCAGGCCTCGATCCATCGCGAAGCCGACGATCGCGTCAGGAGTGCTCGGTTCCCAGGCGGCGCCAGCCGTCGGATCAGCACGCAAAAGGAGCAGGAGGCTAGATGACGAAGGCTGCCCGAACCATCTACAGGTACATGACTGTGGCGTTCCTCGCTCTCGTGGTGGTCGAGTTCTTCTTCGCCGGGATCGGCGTGTTCACCCTGCAGTCCGCCGCGACCGGGCCCGGGTCGACTGTATCGGCGACTGACTTCGATCACGACTTTGCGGCTCATCTTCTGCTGGGAGACGGGATCGCAATCCTCAGCTTCATCCTCGTCGGCGCCGCCGTCGCCGCCAGGCTCGAGCGACGGCGGCTACGCGTCCCGGCCGCGATCCTGACCCTTGTGCTGGCGCAGGCGACGTTGGCGTTCGTCGGTCCCCCGGCGGTTCAGGCTTTGCACCCCGTCGCCGGGTTGCTCATTCTCGGCGCGGCCGTCTACGCCGTTCGCGACTCCGGCCCGTGGCAAGCGCCCCGCCAGCCTCAGTGACGCTTCGACCGGCCACTGCCGTTCGGGCGGCACTCGCGCGAAATCGATCCCTTGCTCGTATGCCTTCGCTGCTCGAGCAGACCGCCCAAGATGGCGCGGCCTGACCCGACTCGCCCGCGCGCCGGGGGCCTGTTAACTGGCTGGTCCGAGCTGTCGCAGCCGCGACAGGTTGTCTTCGAGGCCCCAGTACTCGACGAAACGTCCGCCCTGGACACGCAGGAAGAAGACCTCGTCGACCTCCTGCCGCCGCTCGTTGGGCTTCAGTCCCAGGAACTCGGTGTCGCCGCGGAACGTGCCGGAGCACCGAAATCGCACCGCAATCCTGTCGTTCTCGCTGACGGCATCGACGATCGTCTCGTGCCAGTCGGGAAAAGAGGCCCGGAACACGGCGAGAGCCTGCCGGACGCCATCGGCCAGATCCGGCGCGAAGAGTTCCGACACCTTGTCGAGTTCGTTCCTATTGATGACTTCATCGACCAGCCGGTTGACCAATGCTCGCTGCTCCACGCTCATCGCCGTTCCTCACTGACCACCGGCACGCTGACTACCTCCGAATCGGTGGTGGGCCCAGAGGCGGCGGAGTGCCTCGAGTACCCGCGGCCAGGGGATCGGATCGAGGCCATGCAGATGGGGAGCGCTTCTGGTCCACGATGGTGCTCCTTCGCACGGACCGTATCCGTCTTGACGCGTCGTGGCTGTCTACGGCTCGCCCCGTCCCACGCTTTGCGGGGCGCACGTGCCGGGCCAGAGATGGGGCGCTGTGAGATTCGCGACTTCGGGACGACGCGGCGGGGTTTCAGGGTCCGTCGTCCGCTCCGCCCTCGCCGCAGATGAGAGATCGCGGTGCCGCGGGACCGCGGCGGCTGTAACCTCTGCGTTGCAGGATGGCGCGACCGACGGAGGAGCATTCGAGAATGGGCGACTCGCTCAAGATCGGCAAGTCGGCGGGGCCGGCAGGCAAAGCCACTGGAATCGCGGCGCCAGCTCAGGACGCTCCGGCAGCACAAACCGCGTCTCTCGTCCTGGTCCCACCCGCGGCCGTCGCGGTAGTCGAAGAGCGCGAGGCCGCCGGCTCGATCAAGCTCGACGCCGCCACCCTGGCCAAGCTCGACGGCATGGTCGCCGACTACGTCGCAGCCATCTCTCAGCTCGACGTAAGTGATCCGAAGTTCGAGTCGCGGATCGCCGACATCCGAACGCTGGGCAACGAAGACGTCAAGGCCGCCTCGCAGGTCTCCTCGCGCCTCCTCGATCGACCGGTCGGATCGATGCAGAAGGGCGGGCTCGCCACCTCCGCCACCGTGTCCACGAGCCTGCTGCAACTGCGCCGCCAGATAGACGCCCTCGATCCGAGCCACCAGGGCGATCTGTTCAGCCCGCGCAAGCTCCTCGGCGTCATCCCATTCGGCGACCGGCTGCGCAGCTACTTCGCCCGCTACCAGTCGAGCCAGGGCCACATCAACGCCATCGTCGGCGGCCTCGAACGAGGCCAGGCGGAACTGGCCAAGGACAACGCCGACCTCGAGCGCGAGAAGGAAAACCTGTGGCAGACGATGGAACGTCTGCGCCAGTACATCTATCTCGCCCAGAAGCTCGACGCGAGCCTGACTGAGCGCATCGCCAGGGTCGAGGCGACGGATCCGGAGCGGGCCCGAGTCCTCAAGGAGGACATGCTCTTCTACGTGCGCCAGAAGGTGCAGGACCTGACCGCACAGCTGGCCGTGAGCGTCCAGGGCTACCTCTCGATCGACGTGATCCGGCGCAACAACCTCGAGCTGATGCGGGGCGTGGACCGGGCCACGACGACAACGGTCTCGGCACTGCGGACGGCCGTGATAGTCGCCCAGGCGCTCGGCGACCAGAAGCTCGTCCTCGACCAGATCACCGCCCTCAACACGACCACTTCCAACCTGATCGAAAGCACCTCGGCGATGCTTCGCCAGCAGTCGGCGACGATCAACGAACAGGCGTCGTCGTCAACGATCGAGCTGGAGAAGCTGCAGGCGGCATTCGACAACATCTACGCGACGATGGACGAGATCGACGCTTTCAAGCTCAAGGCGCTCGACTCGATGACCAAGACGGTCGACGCGCTCACGACCCAGATCAACAAGGCGCAGTCGTACCTGGATCGCGCCAAGACTGGCGAACCGGCGGCGACCCGGATCGAGGGCGGGACGGCCAAGCCGCACTGATCGTCGGCATCGGCGCCGGTCGGCGCCGCCGGAGCAAGGCGACTCTGACGCGAAGCTAAGCGTCGCCGAGCGCAGGCCGCGGCGAGCGGCAACCGGATCGTCAGGCGCCCGATCGTCGAGCATCGGCGCCGGTCGGCGCCGCCGGGGCAAGGCGACTCTGACGCGAAGCTAAGCGTCGCCGAGCGCAGGCCGCCGCGAGCGGCAACCGATCGTCAGGCGGGCGCGCCCTCCGGCGCTCGGCGGGCGCGTCGGGCCAACTCGACGAACGGACGAAGCCGCGTCGCCACCTCGGTCCGCGTCCGTCGGAAGGCTTCGAGCTTCTGCTCGTCCGTGCCCTCGACCTCGGCCGGGTCGTCGAGGCCCCAGTGGAGTGAGTTGTGTTCGCCCGGGAAGACCGGACACGTCTGGCGGGCTCGATCGCAGACCGTGATGACATAGTCGAACCGCTGGCCGAGGAACTCGGTCACCGACTTGCTCTTCGCGCCGGACCAGTCGATGCCGATCTCGCCGAGGGCCCGAACCGTGTAGGGGTTGACGCCCTTTGGCTCGGTTCCCGCGGACAGTGCCTCGAACTCGGCGCCGCCGAAGTCGCGCAGCAACGCCTCCGCGATCTGGCTGCGCGCGGAGTTGCCGGTGCAGACGAAGAGAACTCGGATCGGTGCGGCCATGGTTTCCTCCCGGGTGCGCCGGGCTCGGCCGGCGGCGGCGATTGTCAACTCCAGATCGATCAACTCCGCGTCAAGGCGGTCGAGGTCGGAACGCTGGTGAGAAATGGCGGCGCGCTGGCGGGCGATCAGCGGCTCGAGATCGATATCGATTTCGCCGCGGTCGACGCACAGCGATGCGAGCCGGCCGGCTTCGACGGGTGGGAGTCCCAGGCGGCGCAGCGCCACGACCAGGCTCAGGCGGCTCAGCGCATCATCGCCGTAGTCCCGGTAGCCATTCTCGCCACGAGCCGCCGGCGGGAGAACTCCGGTCTCCTCGTAGAAGCGTATGGCAGAGGGGGCGACGCCGGCGCGTCGGGCGAGCTCGGAGACCTTCATGACGCAACCCTACACCTTCAAGCCACTTGAAGGTCAAGGGGCGCGCCGGGGGTTGCGGGCCTGCGCCGACTGTGCCGCGGCAGACGCGGGCGGGTCAGCGGGCTATGTCGGCCGCGTCAGCGCCAGGACCGTCGGCTTTCCGGAAAGCGCGGCGGCCGTGCGCGGGAGCCCCGGCACCAACTCCCCTGCCAGCTCGCGGAAGCGGGCTACGGCCTCAGGCCGGAGCGAGTAGTAGATCCACGTCCCCTTGCGCTCGGTCGTGACCCAGCCGGCGGTCCTCAGAACGCGCAGGTGGTGCGACACGGTGGGCTGGCCAACCGTGCAGCAGTCGGCAAAGTCGCAGGCGCAGACGGCGCCGTCGGCGCTCAGCTCGCGGAGTATCGAGAGTCTTGCGGGGTCGGCGGCCGCCCGAAGGAGCAGGACGTCCGGATCGGTCGAGCGTTTCATGTTCTCAAGGATATCGACTAATTTCGATATTGACAACCGTCGATATAGCCGATATGGTAGGCTCCGAAAGGAGATCGAAGAATGTCGATCCATTACAGCCCCGAGCTCGTCAAGACGCTCATGAACGAGAACCTGCGCGAGGCGCGCCGAGCCATGGAGGTCCACTGCTGCGAGGAGCCGCGGGTCGAGCCCAGGCGCTCCTTCCGCAGCCTCTTCCGGCGCCAATCCTCCGCCGCGTGCGGATGCTAGGGAGCCCCTAATGACCGCCGAGATCCACGAAGAGGTCCGCCTCCACTACGCGGAAGCCGCCCGGGGCGTCGCCTCCGGCGAGTCGTGCTGCAGCGACAGCGGCAACTACGGCAGCGAGCTCTACTCCGCTCTCGAGCGCAACGAGCTTCCCGACGCGGCCGTGATGGCATCGCTCGGCTGCGGCAACCCCATCGCCGTCGCCGATCTGCGCGAAGGAGAGCGGGTTCTGGACCTGGGTTCCGGGGGCGGCATCGACGTGCTGCTGTCGGCCAAGCGGGTCGGGCCGAGCGGCCGGGCCTTCGGTCTCGACATGACCGATGAGATGCTGGCTCTCGCTCAGAGCAACGCCGCCGCTGCCGGCGCCACGAACGTCGAATGGCTCAGGGGCCAGATCGAATCGATCCCGCTGCCCGCAGCCTCGATCGACGTCGTCATAAGCAACTGCGTCGTGAACCTGGCCGCCGACAAGCCGTCCGTCTTCCGAGAGATCGCGCGTGTCCTGCGGCCGGGCGGACGAATCGGCATCACCGATATCGTCGCCGACGACTCGCTCACGCTCGAAGATCGGCGCGAGCGCGGATCGTACGCCGGCTGCATCGCCGGCGCCCTGTCGTTCTCTGAGTTCCGCTCAGGGCTGGAGGAAGTCGGACTCGAGGACGTGTCCCTGACCGTCACCCACGAGGTCGCCGATCGGCTGTTCAGCGTCATAGTCAAGGCCCGCAAGGGGCCTGGTTCGGGCGATGAGAAGGCGGCGTACCCCGCCCACGCAGAAAGCGCGAAAACCGAGGCCGCTGCCGTCGCCCAGTCGTGCGGCTGCGGGAGTTGCTGCGGATGATGGCGGTCGAACGCGCGCTCGACTCGGATCGACCTGCGATCGAGGGCTTGCTGAACGCAAACGAACTGCCGCTGGACGGGCTCGAGACCGCACTGCAGACAGCTGTCGTCGCCCGCGCCGCCGGGGGCGTCGTTGGTTGCGCGGCCATCGAGCCGTACGGTCCGGTCGGGCTCCTACGGTCCGTCTGCGTCGCGGCCGAATTGCGCGGTTCGGGCGTAGGCAGCCGGCTTGTTGCCGCCGCCGAGGCCCTGGCGGCCGAGCGCGGCATCAAGGATCTCTACCTGCTGACCGAAACGGCCGAGTCGTGGTTTCCGCGCCTCGGCTATGTGGCGGCGGCGCGAAGCGCGGTCCCGGCGGAGCTGACGGCGTCACCGGAATTTGCAGGCGCATGCCCGGACAGCGCAGCGGTCCTGCACAAGCGCCTGCAGTCGTCTGCGGCGAGACTCGAGGAGCCGAAGCCGGGTGCCCGAACGAGCCAGGCAGCCACGACAGCCTCGGTGGCACCGGCGGCGACGTCCGGGCCTCAGCCCGCCGCCCTCGAGCCAGCCCCGGACCGGCTCCCGGCCGTCTACCTCGGCCACGGCGCGCCGAACCTGATCGACGACCAGCTCTGGCCGGTCGAGCTGGCCGCATGGGCAAAGGAGATGCCGCGCCCCAGGTCGATCCTGGTAGTGAGCGCACACTGGCAATCCGCGCCGCTCACCGTCGGGGCGGTCAACCGTGCGCCGCTCGTGTACGACTTCTACGGCTTCCCCGAGCGTTACTACCAGATCCGCTACGACTCCCCCGCCGCCCCGGATCTCGCGGCACGAATCAAGGCACTGATGCCGCCGAGCGAACCGGTGGCGCAACGCGAGCGCGGCCTGGACCACGGCGCATACGTGCCGCTGCTGGTCATGTATCCGGAGGCCGACATCCCTGTCTTGCAGATGTCGATGCCGGACCTGGCGCCACAGCGCCTCTTCGAAATCGGCCGGCGGCTGGCGCCCCTGCGCGACGAGGGCGTCCTGATCATGGGCAGCGGCTTCATGACCCACGGGCTGCCGTTCGTTCACGACTACTGGGACGGCCGGCCGGGCGCGCCCGAATGGTCGGCCGAGTTCGACCTCTGGGCAGCCGAGATGCTCGAGAAGGGCGACGTCGACTCGCTGTTCGACTTCCGCAACAAGGCCCCCGGCATGCCTTTCGCCCATCCAACGGTCGAGCACTTCGCGCCGCTGTTTGTCGCGCTGGGCGCCGCGACCGACCCGACGGCGGCTCCGAAATTCACGATCGAGGGCTACTGGCTGGGCCTGGCCAAACGTTCGTTCGAGGTCCGCTGACGGGCTGAGGATTCGCCCGGGCCGGCGAAGCCGGCCGCCGATCGGCACGCGGCGTCAACGTTCTTGACCCGCGGCGCTGCCCTCCGGTACCATGCGCAGCGCTAATTCCGAGTAACTAAGTAAGAATTGCGCGCCGTGGCCGCCCGCCGCCGCGCCCCGTCCCTGCCGAGAGGAACAGATGAGCTTTGCCCAGACGGTGATTCTTGCCGCGTTCGCCGGTGGGACGATATTCCTCGGTCTCCCGGTAGGCAGGATCCGCGGGCTGTCGCGCAGGTGGCAGGCGACGCTTACGACCACTTCTGGCGGCGTGATCCTGTTCCTCATCTACGACGTGCTCTCCCAGGCAGTACAGCCGGTGAGTCACGCGCTCGATGACGCGCGGAGCGGCGGCTCCCCCGCCACCTTCCTGGGCTATGCGGCCGTGCTCGGCACCAGCGTCGCGTGTGGACTGCTGTCGGTCACCTACGTGACCTCGAAGATGCCCGGCCGGCAGGGCGGCGCCGCCTCCATATCGCCGCGCCAGATTGCGATCGGCACCGCGATCGGTCTGGGGTTGCACAACTTCTCAGAGGGCCTCGCCATCGGTCAGTCCGCCGCGACGGGTGCCACGTCGTTCGCGCTCTTGCTGGTCATGGGCTTCGCCCTCCACAACACGACCGAGGGATTCGCCATCGCCGCCCCACTGGGCCAGGGCGAGAAGCCGAGCTGGACCTTTCTCGGGGCCGCCGGGATCGTCGGCGGAGGGCCCACCTTCATGGGCGGCATCCTCGGCTATTCGATCGTATCGCCGACCCTCTCGATCCTATTTCTCGGGCTCGCCGCCGGTGCGCTCATCTTCGTCTTCAACGAGACCATGGCCGTGGCCCGCCGTTTCTCGCTGCCGATGGTGACCGGTGTTGCCCTGACCATCGGGCTCCTCGCCGCCTTCGGAACGGACTTCCTCCTCTCGGCCGCGGGGGCCTGAGGCGTCGGTCCTCTCCCGCGGCTCAGCCGGCGATCACCGGGTCGATCGGGTAGTCGAAGAGGATCTCGGCGGCGGCGGCGCCAACGCGATAGATGTCCTCGAACCGGACGCCCCCAAAGCCCGGGATCGCCAGGATCGTGTGGCCGATCGTAACCGTCATGCCCTCGACCAGCGGCAGGTTCCGGTGGGGAGGGATGATCGTCGACGCCGGCGGCTCCTCGAACCGCAGACCGATGCCGTGGCCGATGCCATAGACCTGGAGGTCACCGAAGCCGTGGGCGAGGCAAACCTCATGGGCGGCGCCGTCGAGCTGGGCGGTCGTGACGCCCGGTCGCATCTTCGCCCTGACGGCGGCGACTATCTCTCGGTATGCGGCGATGAGTTCCGCCTGCCGCGGGTCGGGCTCGCCGAGCACGAAGGTTCGAGCGAGGTTGGCGCAGTAGCCCTCGACCTGGGGCGTGAGGTCGACCAGGATGAGCTGGCCGCGTTCGAGCGAAGCCGGGCTGAGGCGGCCGTGGAGCATGCATGTCTCGAGCCCGAAGTTCACGTAGATCGGGGTGCTCGTATCCTCGGCCCCTGCCCGCATCATGGCGTAGGTCGCCTCGGTGGCCACTTCCTGCGCAGTGACGCCCGGCCGCAGCAGCTCACGGGCGCGATCCATGCCGAGGCCGGCGATCCGCTGAGCCTCGCTCAGGAGCGCCAGCTCGCCGTCCTCTTTGACGCTGCGGAGTGGGTCCATTACCGGGTCCGACGAGACGACCTCGACTCCCGGGTTTACCTGCTTGAACATATCGACGAGAAAGGCCGGCGTGTCGAACCACATCTGGAGACCGACCTTGAACCGGCCGTCTGTGGCCCACGAGGCCGGCGCGGCCACGGAGAGCTCCCGTATCCGGCCCACGACGTCGTGTATCTGCCCGCCGACGCTGCCGAAGACTCGGACCTCGCCGTCCACCAGCGCGGCGCGCAACTCCGGCTCCTCGCCGGTGAAGGCGATCAACTCGGGCGGTCCTTCGAAGGGTATTAGCGCTCTCGGCTGGGCTCGATCGGTCCCGAAGAGGTAGCGGTAGTCGTCGTGGTTGAGGATCACGATGGCGATCCAACCGCGCTCGCGCATCGACTCCTGGATCCGCCTTATCCGATCGAATCGAACCTTCAATCTCGTGCTCCCATGAAGCTGCCGGCAGACGGGCCGGAGACTCGACCGAGACTCCGTCCGCGCCCACGCCGGGCGAGCGACCGACTACACCGAGGCCAGCATAGACCAGCGGCGCCGGAGGTCAGAATTCCAGCGGAGCGATACGAGATTGCGTGGTGGATGCGCTCAATCTTCGGCGGGGCGCCCGGTGCGGCCGGCCCGACCCGCGGCCGGTCAGAGCCCGAGCAGCTTGCGCTTGGCGGCCGTGAACTCCTCATCGGTCAGTTCGCCGCGGCCGTGCATCTCCGAGAGCTGACGCAGCCCATCGAGCCCCTCGCCGGTTGGACTCTGCGGAGGCGTCGGGGGCATCGAGGCAGGCCGGGAAGACCCCGCGAAGAGCCAGCTGAACAGGACGAACGCGAGGAAACCGAACAGGAGCAGCGGGATCAGGCCCCACAGCCCGTAGCCCCAACCGCCCCAGCCCATCCTTCCGTAGCCCCTCATGGGCCCGAAGAACGTCACCGGCCCGCCGGTGCCGCTGGCCCCGTAGTTGTAGGCGACCACGCCGATCACCCCTACCACGACGATGACGACGACCAGGCCTAGGAGAAGACGAGCAACCTTGCGGTTCATCCGGGCTACCTTTCGAATTCGTGTGTCCGTTCAGTATTCTGCATCGCGGGGGCTGAACCAGGTCTGAATGCCCGACGGGTTGCGGGCGGCGCGTTCCGGGCGGCGCATCGAGCCGCTGATACCATCCCCTCAGGTGCAGTGCCGGACGCACTGCCGTCGCACGGGCACCGATGACGGAGCACGAGCCGATGGGTCTGGGTCCCGAGTATCCGGGCGGCGCTTCGCCGGAGCCCGAGGTCGGGCCCGACGTCAACCGGATCGGCCCCAATCAGCCCTCGGGCTGGATTGCGCCGGCCCCGGGCATGGGCCGGCCGGCTCAGTACGCCGCGCCCGCGTGGGGCTACCAGCCGGCCTATGCAGCCGCGGCGTATGCCCCGCCGGGGCCGGCACCAGGTCTGCAGTGGGCCGGGATCGCGGTCAGGCTGGGTGCGCTGCTGATCGATGCGGTGATCGTTGCGGGTTCGGAGATCGTGCTGAGTGCGGCATTGGCCGGCGGAAGTGCCTCGTCAGAGTGGGCCGGCTCCGGGTCGGCGACGTTCCTATCGCTCGTGTGGTGGCTCTTCGCACTGTCCTACTTCCCGGCGTGCTGGTACATCTTTGGCGCCAGCCTCGGTCAGAAGGTCCTCGGCTTGAGAGTCGTCCGGGCAGCCGACGGACTGCCACTCGAGATCGGTGCCGTCCTCGTCCGTTACCTGATCTTCTTCACGGCCACGATCGTGTTCCCGATCGGGATCGTCTCGGGCATCGTGGCGCGGGCCGAGCCGCACAAACGTGCCTGGCACGACGACGTCGCCGGGACAGTCGTGGTCCGGCGCTACTGACCGCCGAACAACGCAAGGATCGTCGAACTTGGGGGAAGCCTCCACGAAAGGGGAGCTCGCTTGAACGTCGGGGCCTACCTCGGCGACATGGGCGCTTCAGCCTTGTTGTTCTATTTCCTGGCTCTCGCATCGACCGACCTGGCAATGGATTTGCTCCGCGTGACGTCAGCCGCGCTGCCAAGCTGGGCGAGGGGTATAACAGCCCTCATGCTCCGCAGGTACGCCATGGAGTTCGAGGCGTGGCAGCGATGGGTCCGGCGGGTATTTGATTGCCTCTTGCTATCGGTCTGCTTGGCGCTCCCGGCATACCTTTTCATCAAGAACCCTGACGCCACCCGGATCGTGTGGGTGCTCGCCGAATGCGCCTTCATTGGATGGTTCGCGTACCTGATCAGGCTGCCCCGAGAACACCCCATCTGAGTGCTCGTTCTGATGACATTTCTGCACGCTAGCCAACGACGGCATCGCCCCACCGGTGCTCGCGGTCGCGGCCTCCGACGACTTATGAGCCGTTCGGCACTTGCGTAGCTGGCATCAGACCGAATGCTGGCGCGCGGACGGGGAGCTATGACGTGCGGCCTTAACAGCTGCCGCCGGGACTGCGCCGAGCCACTGGCAAGACCTACCGGCACGCCGCCGAACGGAGAGGGGCCGGGTAATGGACACCAATCCTGGACGCGTTCACCTGCTTGTTGGTCTTATTGCCGCTTTGGCCCTAGCCGCGTGTAGTGGAGGGGCCGCCCCAACGACATCCCCAACGGCGAACGTACAGCCTTCGCCCACGGCCGCGGACAGCACCGTCGCTGTGCACGGCGTGGAGGATTGCCAGATCATCGACGCGGTCTACGAGGGCACGACTGACCGCGAACGGTTCCACTGCCAGGAAACCACCTCGGACGCCAGACTCAATGGCGAATGGGAGACCTGGTACGTCACGGAGGAGACCGGGGGCGGCCTCGGCACATGGACCGGCGAGCTCGTCATGACGAACTCGGGCGGCACCTGGCGTGGCAAGGCCTCGGGCACCACAACCGGCATACCTGGCAATCCCGTGAACCTCGGCCTCGTCGTGTGGGTCGGCGAGGGCGGCTATTCCGGACTGACCTACCACGAGTTCGTCTATGGCTCGAACGATCGGCTGGACACCGCCGGCTGGGTGGAACCCTCGTAGGACCAGGGCCGGCGTCGAGCCAGCTCTGGTGACATTGACGCACCCTTGCCAACGGCGGCGTCCCCGCACAGCCGCGCGCCACCGGCAGAGTGGAGCGGGCGCGGGCGATCCATCCGAAGCACCCGCGCCCACCCGAGAGGGAATTACTTGCCGGTGATCGTCACGTCGGTGGCGGTGCGCGAGATCGCGCCCGGACTCGCGCTTGCGGAGGCTGTGCCGGGACTCGCCGCAGCGCCGGACGTCTGGACGACGACGGTGGCGCCGGTTGTCACGTCCGTACCCGTGGCCGAGGTTTGGCTGTGGTAGGAGGTCGACGATCCGGTCGCGATGGTGACGGTCTGGCCGTCCGCCTCCTTGATCGTTATCGAGTCCGCGGTGACGCTTACGACCGTGCCCGAAACGATGGCCGTACCGGTTCCCGGTCCACCCAGGCCGTCCCCGCGCAGACCCGGGGCGCCGCTGGCACCGGGGTCGAAGGCCGAGACGCCGGTTTGGGGGTCGCTCGCCGTCTGGCTCGCGGCGGAGGAGGTCATGCGACCGACGGCGAAGCTGACGCCGCCCAGGGCGACCAGGACGGAGACCGCGAGCAGAACCGTCGTGGAGGTCGGCCGGCGCCCGGGCGGCCGCACGCGCACGGGGTGCGCAACGCCCACGCCCGAGACGATGGCCGCGAGATTGGGCGAGCCCTCCAGTTGATCCGGCCCGTCGGCTGCCGTGAGCTCCGGCGCGGCCTCGCCCGAACTGGAGCCCGAAGTCGCCGGCGGGTGTTCCTCCTCGATCGCCTGCGGTTCTTCCTCCCCGGGCGTCGGCGGCTGCCAGACAAGTGCCTCGGCCCCGGCTGGCATGCCGGCAGCACGATCCCCAACCGGGGTAGTCATGTCATCGCCTCCTTGAGTCGCCGGCCCTGGTCCCGTCCGGCGCGGCCCGACACCGCGAGTCAGCCGCCGGCCCGACTGGCAGCGGCTCCGGCGTTCATGCCCGTAGCTTGCTTCGACATTGCTGTCGAACGGGTTACGGAGGCATGTGCTCGGCAACTGATTCGAGCGAGTCTTCCAGCCGGAGGAGGTCTATTTGCTCGTGATGGTCACGCTCGTGGCGATGCGCGTGACGGCGCCGCGATTGGAGTCTCCAAAGCCCTCCGAACCGCGCTCGCGACCGCCCGAACCGATGGCCCGGGTTTCCTGAAACCAGCTTGCAAAGAAGTTCGTCTCGCCGGGCGCGACTCGGAGGGACGAGACCAACCACGGAAGGGCCGTGCGGGTTAGTCCGCCGAGTGCGAATCCCGATGCCCGCTCATTGATCGGGGCCAGCTGACGCTGACGCTCGCGCCGCCCGCGGGAGAAGTGCCGATGTGCCACCTGCCACCTGTGGCCCGAACGATGGCATCGGCGATGGCCAGACCAAGCCCGGAGCCGCCGGGTTGGTCCGTGGCGCGGTGAAACCTGTCGAAGACGCGGCCGCGTTCCGCCTCCGCGATGCCGGGCCCGGAGTCGTCCACGCTCAGTCGGACCCGCCGGCCCTCGGCGACCACACCCACGGCGACGGAGCCGCCTTCGGGCGAGTACCTGCAGGCGTTGTCGAGCAGTATCCCAACCAGTCGATCCAGCCATTCGGGCGGCGCGGTAACGATCGCGTCGACGCCTGCCGCATCCGGCTGAAGCGCGAGGCTCTGGCCGCGAGTCTCCGCGACCGCGCTGAACCGGTCGGCCGTCTGGGCCGCCAGGATGCGGAGGTCTACCGGCTCCGACTGGGGCTGGGCTCCGGTGGAGTCGAAGCGAGCCAGCCACAGCATGTCGTCGACCAGCCGCCGCGTCCGCTTGAGCTCGGAGTCGATGCGTCCGAACGCCGTGGAATCCCAGGCCGCGTCGCGGTTGCGTGCCAGGGCCAGCGATGCCTGGGCCTCGATGACCGAGAGCGGCGTCCGGAGCTCATGCGAGGCGTCGGCCGTGAACTCCAGCTGGCGCTGCCGCGCCCGCTCGATCGGCATGGCCACCCGCCGGCCGACCGCCACGGAGCCGAGGAACACGAAGATCAGCAGTGCGCAGCCGATGCCGATCTCGGCCACGATCAGAGTCGACTCGGCCTGGGACGCGCTGTCCAGCGACTGACCGACCACCAGCCGCGAGTCGCCGACGACCTGGCCGGCTATCCGGTAGCTGACGCCGTCGATCGATACGGTAGTCGGGGTCGTGACCGAGGAGTCCGCGGCGGGCAGCTCGAGGCTGTTGAGGCCCTGGCCGGTGGCCGTGCCATCCGCATCGACTCGCCACAGGAGTACGGGCAGGGCGTGCGGGTCCTGGCGCGTCGGATCGAAACCGGGACCACCGAGACCGCCGCCTGCCCCTCCGCCCGGCTGGTCGATGCTGGCCATGCCGTTCAGCGCCTGGGTGAGATGCTGGTCGACCGAGGCGGTCAGGTCGTTCATGACGATAACCGCAACGACCACCGCGATCAGCACGTAAGTGACGGCTACCACGGCGCCGGCCGCCATGGCCACGCGAATCGTGAGCATCGCGACCGACGGTCCGGCCGGTCCTCCCTCGGAATGGCCCCGGCCAAACGCCTTCACGCTTCCTCCAGCCGGTAGCCGGCACCGCGAACCGTGACGATGCGTATCCCGGCGTTCGGCAGCTTGGCCCGCAGCCGGCTCAGCTGGACGTCGATGGCGTTCGAGCCCAGGGGATCGGTTTCGTCGTCCCAACCGTGTTCGGCGATCGCCTTGCGATCCACCACTGCCGGCGAGCGCCGCATCAGGAGCTCGAGGATCTTGTATTCCGTCGCCGTCAGGGCGAGGGGAGCCTCACCGACGGTAACCGTGCGCCGGATCGGGTCCAGGGAGAGAGAGCCGCGCGCAATCACGGGCGCATCGACTCCCCTTGGTCGGCGTTGCAGCGCCCGGATGCGGGCCAGCAGCTCGCCGAAGTCGAAGGGCTTTACCAGATAGTCGTCGGCGCCCGCGTCGAGGCCGCGGATCCGATCCGGTGGCGCGTCCCGGGCGGTCAGCATCAGCATGGCGGTCGGCTTGTTCTGCTTGCGGGCCCAGGCGACGACGTCGATCCCCTCTACGCCCGGCATCCGCCAGTCCACGACGGCAACGTCGTAGTCGTAGAACTTGAGCAGATCTATGGCGTCGTCACCGCGCTCCGCGGCATCGACCTGATAGCCGTAGTCCCTGAGACCGAGGACGAGGACCTGACGGAGACCTGGATCGTCCTCGGCGACTAAGACGCGCATCGTTGTCCCCCGTTTGCCGCGGCCGACCTGCCGACGGCAGGCTCGGAGTGGCGGCTCTCAGGCGCCGCAATCGTACCGCCGGGTCTGGCAGGGTCTAACCCGAGGCCGGGACCTTCGAGGCTGATGTGGTGCCTGACCGATGTTGCTCCCATAAACGAAAGACTTGCGGAGGCCGCCTTTCGGAACGGTTACGGGTGCGAACCGAGGCCTCAGACCTGTGTGTTACGCAGCAGAACGGAAAGCGGCCGGAGAGGAGGAGACCGGCCGCTTCCCAGGCTCCGGAGAGGGCAGTCAGGCCGCTCCGGCACAGTCGTAGAGCTGGCTGTTGACGGAGCTCACTACCTTGCAGCTGGCCGCCAGCCAGGCCGTGCGCTCGCTGGCTGTGGAATCACTGGCGGCGCCGCCGAAGCCACCACCGCCCATGCCTCCGCCCGCAAGGATGAACCTCAGCTTGCCCGAGGCCACGTAGCTCTTGAGCTGGTCGAGGGTCGGCGTCGGATCGGATCCGGTGAAGCCGCCCATGGCCATCACCGGTAGACCGGTGGTCAGCTCGATGGTGCCCGCATCCTGGGCCGAGTTGATGGCCACGATCCAGGTGGCCGTGCCGCGGTTGGCGACGAGATAGTCGAGCAGCGCCGAGTCGACTCCGTTCCCGGCCGGTCCCCCCGCAGAGAGGCCCGATGCCGCTCCGCCGGGGTTGCCGCCGGCAAGGCCAGGACCGCCGGCGAGTCCGCCGAACCCGCCCGGGGTGCCGCCGATGCCGCTCGCGGTACCGGGTCCCGGATGCGGGTCGCCGCCGCCATAGGCGTTGCCCGTCGTGGCCACGGCATACGCGGCGGGCGCAAGCAGAGTGGCGACGATGCCGAACCCGGCCGCCGCAAGCGCGATTCGCCTGGCCACGGGCCTTTCGGCTAGACGCGGCAGCGAAGTGGCCGCCAGCACGACGAGCGCCAGCGCGGCCAGAGCGATCGCCACGGGACCCAGGCCGTGGGCGAAGCCGGGCGTCCGATCCAGCAGCGTCGCGCCAAACCAGGCCGAGCCCAGGCAGGCGATGCCGACGCCGATCCCACCGAGCCAGATCCGGGCACGGCTCTTCCAGATGTCCACCAGCCCGGCTCCGACGAGCGCACCGATGGCCGGCGCGAGGGCAACTGCGTAGTAGGAGTGGATGATCCCCGACATGTAGCTGAAGACGATCGCCGTGACGACGAACCAGCTGCCCCACAGCAGGTAGCCCGCGAGGGCAATGTCGGTCCGATGAGCCCAGCGGCGTCGGAAGAGGCCGACCAGGAGACACACGATCGCGAGCGGGATGAGCCAGGCGATCTGGCCGAACATCTCGTCGTTGAAGAGCCGCAGCAGCCCGACGTCGCCGCTGAAGCCCCCGCCGCCAGCAACGCCGCCACCGGATCCGCCGGATCCAAAGATCCGGCCGAGCCCGTCGTAGCCGAAGATCAGGTCGAGCGCGGAGCCAGAAGTGCTGCCGCCGATGAACGGCTTGCCCGCGACCGGCAACAGCTCGACGATGGCCACCCACCAGCCGCTCGCTATGAGCACGGTCGCAAGGGCCAGGCCGAGCCCGACGATCCTGCGGCGCAGGGTCGTGTTTGCCGAGAAGCCGAAGACGAGCGCGTAGCCAGGCAGGACGAGATACGCCTGCAGGTACTTCGTCAGGAAGGCCAGGCCGACGCAGCCTGCGGCGAACGCCATCCAGCGGTAGCTGCCGTTCTCGAGGGAGCGGAGAAGCGCCCAGGCCGAGACGACGAGCAGCAGGGTAAGCAGCGCGTCCGGGTTGTTGAAGCGGAACATCAGGACTGCGGCCGGCGTCAGAGCCGTCACGATCGCGGCGATCGTGGCCGCGACCGGCCCGAAGGACCGCTTCACCGCCATGAACAGGACGCCGACCGTGGCCACTCCGGCCAGGGCTTCCGGCAGGAGGATGCTCCACGAGCTCAAGCCGAACAGGCGTACCGACAGACCCATCAGCATGGTGCTGAGGGGCGGCTTGTCGACCGTGATGAAGTTCGCGGCGTCGAAGCTGCCGAAGAACCAGGCCGACCAGCTCTTCGCGGCCGAAAGCGCCGCGGCCGAGTAGTAAGTGTTGGCGTAGCCGCTCACCGTGAGGTTCCAGATGTAGAGCACCGCGGCCAAGGCCAGCACCCCGGCGAAGGCCGGTCTGACCCATGTGGCTTCCTCCTCGCTGCCTCGGACCAGGCTCCGCAGCCTTCCTACGGGCCGAAATCTCGGCACGAAGGCGGGTCTGGTTACGGCAGTCATGGTCGGGTCCTTTCCACCGTTGAGAGCGTGGTCAACGGGAGCTGGTACGGGGCCGGCGCGCGACCGTCTCGCGGCCGATCTATGGCCATTCGCAGGAGCAGGAACCGGACGACGGTCGCGGCGGCGTTGGCGATGACGAGTACGCCGATCTCGGCCAGTCGGCCATGGTTGGGCGCGACGGCTCCGACGATGGCGAGGGAGACGGAGGTGAAGGCCAGCGCGGCGCCCAGGGCGACGACGCCGGCGGCGTGGTCGCGGGCCATGCTCCGGCGGCCACGGACGGCGAAGGTCATCCGGCGGTTGGCTGCCGTGTTGGCGACGGCCGTCACCAGGAGGGCGGCCGCGTTGGCCAACGCCGCGGGCGCCAGCTCGCGCAGCCCCGCATAGAGCACGACATAGGCCGCGGTGCTGGCGAGCCCGATCGCTCCGAAGGTGGCGAGCTGCCTGAGGATTCTGCAGTTCGATGCCATACCCGAAGTCTCGGCGGGCATTCTTGCGATCTGGTTACGTGCGTCTCGCGCCGGGCTAGCGCTGCGGTGGCGCGGGAACCCCCGGCTCGCGCGCAGAAATCAGTAGCGGCGCGACTGCGGATGCGGACCCAACTCAATGTTGGCTGAGGCGCCACCGCCCACCGCCCGTCTAGCGAACGGATCCCCCTCGCGGGGCTCTGTAGACTGCGGGCGAGATCGACCGGCCAGGAGAAAGACGCTAACGAGCCTCCTGGCCTGGCGGCAGCAGCAGGCCAGGCTCGCCTAGGCTGGGTTCGGAGTGTGTCGTCGAACCGGAGCCCTCGCCAGGGCGGATCCGCCCAACGAACGCCGACCCGGTGCGTTCTGCAGCAGGAGCAGCAGGCTGGGCACGACGACCGGAACGAGCAGGAAGAGGATCGGCAGATACGGATCCGGCGAACTCGGCGGGAGCGGTACGACGTCCGCAGGACTCGCAGTCGTGATCACCAGCTGCGGCGGGTTTGCTCCCTCGCGCGAGGATAGTGAGACGGCCGTGCTGTTCGTCGTCGAGATGCCGAAGCTGACCAGCCCGTTGCCTGTCACCGCGGAAGTCACGTCAGCGCTGGTCCACGATCCGGTCGTTATGGGGCCCGAGCTGCCGAGCTGAGCGCCGAAAGGCGGAGCATTGGCGTCGGTGATCGTGGTTTCGCCCCAGGTCGTGTCGGCGACCGAGTAGGCGTTGTAGCCGGTCGATTGGGCGCTGTTGGCCCAGATGCGCAACGTGGCGTTGGTCACGGTGCCGCCGATGCCCGACACGTTGAAGCGCAAGAACGAGCGGACTGTCGGCGAGCCATCTATTCGGATCTGGGTGGAGGTGCCGAAGTTGGCCCCTGGGTTGGAGGCGTCGACGTAGCTGTCGGCGACGGGCGTGAAAGTCGATGCGGCCACGATCGGAGTCGGCGTGGGCGTCGCGACCGGCGTCGGCGTGGGAGCCGGCGTCGGAGTCGGAGTCGGTGCGGGGGTCGGCGTGGCCAAGGGCGTGGGCGTCGGAGTCGGAGTCGGTGCGGGGGTCGGTGTGGCCAAGGGCGTGGGCGTCGGAGTCGGAGTCGGTGCGGGGGTCGGCGTGGCCAAGGGCGTGGGCGTTGGAGTCGGCGTTGGAGTCGGCATGGGACCGGCGCTATGGCAGGTCGCGGAGCCGCTGTCTGTAAACGAACCCACGGCCGGCTTGAAGCTCCAGTCGTAGCTGCCCTGATGCAGAGTCAACGCCAGGATTCCGAAGGTGTTCGTGTTACGAACGATGCTGTTGGGGGCGATCGAGGAGATTGAAGTGTGGTCAGCGCCACCGGTGCCGACCGTGATTTCGACGATGCCGTTCGTCGGATCGAGTGCGCCCGTCGGCGACTGCGGCGCGAAGCGCTCGTAGATGTGGTCGTGGCCGTCGAGGATCACGTCGGCGTGGGCCGCGTATAGCTGCTGCCAGAACGACTTTGAGTTGTTGTTCGCCCGGCCCCCCGAGCTGAACAACGGGATGTGCCAGTACGCCAGAGTGCACTGGTTGGGGTGAGCGGCGAGGTCCGCGGCTAACCACTTGCCCTGAGGAGAACTGGCCGAGCAGCCGCCGGCGCTGGCGCAGTTGGTGTTGAGCGCGATCAAGTGCCAGGACCCCACATCGAAGCTGTAGTAGCCCTGGCCCTGAACGCCCGCGGCGGACCCGAAGTAGGTGAAATAGCCCGCCGCATTGGTGTTGGAGCTGTCGCAGCCCGTCGATGGCTTCGAGCCTCCAGAGGTCAGATACTCGTGGTTGCCGACCACGGGATGGGTGATGGCTTTCACCTGGCCCCAGCTCGGGTCGTACGACTGCTGGAACGCGGCCAGACTGCCGCAGTAGTACTGGTTATCGCCAAGCGCCAGCACGGCCGCAAAGCCACCGCTCGCGAGTTGAGCCGCGGTCGCCCTCTGTTGGCAGACGCTGCTGGTGGCCCCATTGAAGTGGGCGTCGGCAGGATCGCAAGCGATGTCGCCCGCCGCGGCGACGGTGGGATCTCCGGCCGCAGCCACGGGACGTGCCACGAACGGCCCGGCGGCAATCCAGGCCACCACCAACAGCCCAGCCACGGCGAGCCGCATCCACCCGACCCACCAACCCGTCAGGCCGGCTCGCCGGCCTTTTGCCTTCCCGGCCAGCGAAGCAAGTTCGGGCAGGCGTGGCACGACGGCGATTGGGCTCATGGTCCCTCTTCTGCTCGAGGCAGCCGGTGGGTCGCCCTACCCGCAGGCGCCGGAGCCCAAGCGGTTTCGGATATTAGAGTTGAGACGTAACAATTAGAAGCGGCCCGATCGCATTCGGACCGCCCGTCCTACCAGGTGGTCTGGCCGATCCACGGTCCGGGCGCGCCTGCCCAAACTCGGTTCCGGTGGGACCCGGTGTACGGGTCTAACGGAGGGAGCGGCGGATTGCCGCGCGTTCGCAAACGTCATCGCCCGCGCAGGTGAGATCGTCCCTGAGCAAGCGCAATACGGCTGTCGGGTAGGGTCCGCAAGGGAACCTCTGCCAATGGGTGGTTGACGCCCCGGAGCTCCGCCCGGAACGCTTGATAGCCCGAGCGGCCCGACAGCCGGGACGATCGGCCGGAGGTTGGCGTCGCACAGAGTCCAGATCGAGACTCTGACGGCCCAGCACGGCACGCAGTCCACCACGACAGAAGCGTGCGCCGCAGGCCCGACGCTCCGAACAATGGCCGCTCGCGGGAGGTCCAAATGACGCCTGGCGCCCATCCCAATCGCCGTCTTGCCTCTGTCGTCGGAATCGCTGCCACATTGATGGCCATCCTGTGGGCATGCTCGAATGCGCTTCCGTCTCCCCACCAAAGCCCGACGAACGCAATCAGCCCATCGGGCGACTCATCGGTTCTCGGCGCTACGAACGCTCCAACGGCCCCTCCAACCGCAGGACAATCTGGGCTGATTTCGCCTTCGCAAGCCGCCATAACGCAGCCCGCCTCGCCCGGTCCAACGTATACCGGAGGCGGAACGACCAGTCCGCGGCAGGGTGCCACCGTGACGGTTGTCGCCGCCGGGGATATCGCCTGCGATCCCGCCCACAACGTCGGCGCCCCGACTGACTGCGACCAGGCGGCCACAGCGAATCTGATCGGACAGCTGCACCCGACGGGCGTCCTCACCCTTGGAGACAACCAATACGAAGACGGGACCCTCGCGGCATTCAAGTCCGTCTTTGACCCGACCTGGGGCAGATACCGCTCGATCATGTACCCGGCAATCGGCAACCACGAGTACCTGACATCCGGAGCGGCCGGCTACTTCGGGTACTTCGGAGTGCCCGCCTACTACAGCTTCAACCTTGGCGCCTGGCATCTGATCGCCCTCGACTCGGAGTGTTCGCATGTGGGCGGATGCCAGGTCGGCTCGGCGCAGGAGCGTTGGCTCCTGGCCGATCTCTCGGCCCATCCCTCGCTGTGCACGCTCGTCTACTGGCACGAGCCGAGATGGTCGTCGGGTGAGCACCAGGACGCGACTCAGATGTCCGCCATCTGGGCCGACCTGGTGGCCGCACACGTCGACGTGGTCCTGTCAGGCCACAACCACGATTACGAGCGGTTTGCGCCTCTGGACGCCAACGGCCAACGCGACCCAGCCGGCGTGACCGAGTTCGTCGTGGGCACGGGCGGCAAGAACCACTACGGCTTCGTCGCCTCGCCCCTCACAGGAGAGCTCGTCCGCAACGACGCCTCATTCGGAGTGATCGAGATGACCCTCCGACCCACGGGCTATAGCTGGAGCTTTGTCGCGGCTCCAGGCTTCACTTTCCGTGATTCGGGATCCGCGAACTGCATCCCATGATCGGGCCCGAGCCGGCAATCAGCGAGACGCCCTGCCTTTAGTGGTGGGGCTAGACATCCCTGATTTGGGTGGCTCAGGGTAGGGATCCTTCCACCTGTCGGGACGGGTACCCACCCCAGGGTCTCAAAGCGGGAACAGCGGTCGTAAGGGGGTCGCCTTAGGGAGTAGATTGCCGCCTTCTGAAGCCCATCCCGGTCCATTGGAGGATGCTCCGCGTGGCGACTTCAAAAGCTCACCTCTGGTTCGTGTTGCCCACGTACAACGAGAAGGACAACGTCCGCCCGATGACGGAAGCCATCCTGGCCAGCGTGCCAGGAGCATCCGTGCTGATCGTCGACGACAACTCGCCCGACGGGACGGGCGCCATCGCGGATGAGTTGGCGGCGCGGCGAGCGGACGTCGCCGTCCTCCATCGCGAGGCCAAACAAGGCCTGGGCCGGGCCTACGTGGACGGGTTCTGCAACGTCGCCGCGCGCGGCGCGGCGATCGTCGTCCAGATGGACGCCGACTTCAGCCATCCGGTGCGGTTCCTGGCGCCGCTGCTGGAACCAATCCTCTCGGACAGGGCCGATGTGAGCCTGGGCAGCCGCTACGTGCCTGGCGGCGTCATTCCGCGCTGGAGTCCGATACGCAGGTTCATCAGTAGAGGCGGCGGCCTGTTCGCCCGCACGGTCCTGCGATTGCCGTATCGCGACCTGACGGGCGGCTTCAAGGCGTGGCGGATGTCGGTCCTTCAGGCCATCGATCTGGACGACGTCCACGCCGGCGGTTACGCCTTCCAAATCGAGATGACGTACCGCGCACACCGCCTCGGGGCTCGGATCGTCGAGGTCCCGATCACCTTCGAGGAACGCCGCGAGGGCGCTTCGAAGATGAGCAAGGGCATCTTCTTCGAGGCGTTCAAGGTCGTCGTCGGTCTGCGGCTGGCAGCCGCGAGAGGTCAGGTGCCGGCCACGAAGCTCGGTCACCTCTGATCATTCCGCACCAGCTCAACGGACTGTGTGAATAGATCAACGGAAACCGTGAGCCGCGCCGCTGGCGGAATGGAGGACCCGGCGGCCAAAAGTCAAGTTTCGAATTCATTGCGTCCCAAATCGCCGCCAGCTGCACTCATTCGGGGGTCACATCATGAAGGTCCAAACACTCAGCAGGGCCGGGCTTCCTACCTGGCCCCGACTGGCCATCCTGGCCAGGTTCCTCATCGTCGGACTCACCGGCATCGCCGTAAACGAGCTGGTGTACGTCCTCATGGTTCACGATCTGGCAATCTGGTTCGTCGTCGCGGCGATCGCCTCGACGGAGGCCTCCACGACGTGGAACTTCCTGGGCAACGAGCTGTGGGCGTTTTCCGGTCGGCGCCTCGTGGGTCCCGCCTGGGCTCGATACCTGGCGTACGCCGGCATGAACAACGCCATGCTCCTGCTACGCGTACCGATGCTCTGGCTGCTGTCCGACTTCGGCCGCCTCGGGCCGGCCTCGGCCAACCTGATAGCCCTCGGGGCGCTGTTCGCCATGCGCTTCGCGCTCTCGGACGGATTGGTCTGGCGCCAAAAGGGCGCGAGCGCCTACGACGCGGTGGACTCGACCGGGGAGCCTGCGCAAGCCTACCGCTATGACATTGGTGGCCTGTTGAGGCTCGATTCCGACTCCGAGTTGCCGGAGCTCGCGTACTTCCGCACGGCCGCGGTTACCCCGCCCGACATAAGGATCAGAACTCGCCGTGTGGCATCCATCCCCACGACGCGCGTCCGACTTCGACGGGATGGCGACCGGGTCACGTACCGCGAGCACCTGGGCATCCTGGGCGCGGACTTCAACGTGACCATGGGAAAGACGATCGACGTCGAGGCTTCGCAGCTTCTTTCCCTGTCGCGGCATGTCCTCTACACCAACGTGGTCGAGGCGCTGCTCCGATTCGTGCTCGTGTCGAAGGGCTACGTTCTGCTCCACTCCGCGGGTCTCGACGTGGAAGGGCGGGCGACACTGCTCTCCGCGCAGACCGATACCGGCAAGACGAGCACGGTCATCAACCTGGTCCGCGAACGCCACTGGCGCTTCATCTCCGACGACATGGCGATCATCGACCCGGCGGGCTTCGTTAGGACCTTCCCCAAGCCGATGACGCTGTCCTACCACACCATGACTCGGGCAGTGGACGCCAGCAGCCTGACTCCCAGCAAGCGGATACAGCTGCAGGTCCAGAGCCGTGTCCACTCCAAGAGCGGTCGCTCGGTCGGCAAGGGACTCGGCACCCTAAATGTGCCGATCATGTCGATCAACAGCGTCCTTCAGATCATGGTTCCGCCGCCTAAGTACCACATCACCTCCTTGCTTCCGGCGCACATCGCGACGGAGTCGCCCATCGCCAACGTCTTCCTGATGGAGCGAGGTGAGCCCCTACAGGAGCGCGTTCCTCTCGAGGCGGCAATCGACCAGCTCATCGAGAACACCGACGACGCGTACGGCTTCCCGCCATTCGCCGCCCTGGCGCCTCATTTCGTGATCGACGGCGCGGACTACCCGGCGTTGCGCGCGCGCGAGCGCGAACTCCTGACGACGGCGATGAAGAACGCCTCGATCTGGCGGCTGCGAGTTCGCGGCCACGAGTGGGGCGAACTGCTGCCGAAGCTGATCCTCGGCGAGCAGCGCGAACTGGTCGGCATTCCTATCGAGATTGACGAGCGCGAGCCGGTCGGCATTCCCATCGAGACCGGCGAGCGCGATCTGGTCGGCATTCCTGTTCCGGCCGGAGGAATGACTGCTGAATCAGCCGGAGGGCCTTCGCGCCCTTTTTCCTCTCGCCGCCAGCCCCCGGAGACGCGTGCCAGTCACGGACTGGCGTACCCCGACGCGGGGCCGGGCGGGATTAGCAACTTCAAGGCGAGCGTGCCCGGCCCGACGAATCGGGCGCGTCGTCGCACATTCGAGTCCGGCCCGCCTCGCGGAACGGCTTCACGAAACGTGGGCGCTCAATCTGCGGCCGCCGCGGCAGTCGCTGTCGGTCCAGTCCCGGGCTGGGGGCTGCGCGGCGGTCTCCCTCTGGTACCGAACCTGATTGCCCTCCGGGAACGAGTCGAGCAGCGCCTTCGCATCGATACTCGTTTGTGGGTCACGCTGGGCGTAATCATCCTCGCGGGAGCCGCCGTCCGGCTCTGGGCGATCGGTTCGGTAGGCTTCAACAACGACGAAGCGGTCTATACGGGGCAGGGCGCCTCGTTGGCCGCAGACCCAACATACAGCGCTCTGTTCGCCATCTTCCGCGCTCATCCGCTGCTTGTGCAGTTCCTGTATTCCATCTCGTTTCGCCTCTTCGGAGTGAACGATGTCACCCCTCGGCTGATCTCGATCGCGTTTGGCCTGGGCGGCATCGGCCTCGTCTACGCGGCCGGCTCCGTCCTGTACAGCCGCAGGGTCGGGCTGATAGCCGCCGCCATCCTGGCGCTCATGCCTTACCACGTGATCGTCACCCGTCAAGCCTTGTTGGACGGGCCCGAAACCACACTCTTCCTGCTGAGCATGTACATGCTCGCTCGCTTCGCTCGCGGAGGAGACTCTCGCTGGCTGTACAGCGCGGCATTTACGACAGGCCTCACGGTGCTCGCCAAGGAGACGGCTGTACTGATCGTTCCGGTGGCCGTCACCTTCCTGCTTCTGGCGCCGGAGATCCGTATGCTCCTGCGCCAACAACTCCTCGCAATCGGGCTCTTCTTCCTGGCAGTCGTGCCGTATCCGGCCGCGATCCTCATCGGTAAGGGGGGCGGTGCCGCTCAGTCTTTCTTCCTGTGGGAGGTCCTCCGCCAGCCGAACCACACATGGACTTTCTACGCCGACGTGCTGCCGGGTGCCGTAGGTCCGCTCGTCTTCCTGGCGGGCGTAGCGGGGCTCCTGTTCGCGGTCCGCCGAGGGCGCTGGGAGGACCGGCTGATCATCAGCTGGGTCGCCGTGCCGGTGGCATTCTTCGAAATCTGGCCGGTCAAAGGCTTTCAGTATCTTCTGCCAATCGCCCCGGCCCTCGCGATTCTCGCCGGCGTGAGCTTCGACCGGTTGATTCAGACAGCCGAGCGTGTCCCCCAGAGGCCGAGCAACGAGGCAGCGGTCGAGTCCTCCGCGATCGCGGGGTACCCGGTCGAGGAACCGCGGCCGTGGCGCATACGCCTCCCCAGGGTGCCGCGCGCGGTTGCCGTCGGGGCGAGTGCCCTCCTTCTCGCCGTGACTATGGCGAGCATCGCGGTGCCGACGGTCCTGGCTGTGAACACGACTTCCATGAGCGGCTCACTGGCCGGTACGGGAGGACTGCCCGGTGGCCGCGACGCCGGTTTGTGGATCCGAGAGCACGTTCCCCAGGGCGGCGTCTTCCTGACCACCGGCCCGACGCTGGCCAACATCATCGAGTTTTACGGACAGAGACAGGCATACGGCCTGTCCGTCAGCCCCAACCCGCTGCGGCGCAATCCGGCCTACGACCCCGTCGTGAATCCGGACCGTTCGCTCCAGCTCAACAAGATCCAGTACATCGCGACCGACATCTGGTCCACCCAGCGCTCGCCCTTCTTCGACAAGCTGCTGAGAACCTACATCGCCAGGTTCCACGGGGTGCTGGTCTACCGGCAGCCGGCCGAGGTCCGCGATGCATCGGGCAACATCTCGAACCAGTTCGTCATCCAAATCTACGAGGTCAGGCCATGAAGGGGCCCGCCCCCTTCTGGCGCTCGCTCGGGCGTCGCCCGCTCATCGTGCGTGCCGGCGCGGTGGGGATCGCAGTCGCCCTCTCGGCGGCCCCTCTCATCTTTGTCGCGCCTGTGGCGGCAGCAACCAAACCGATACAGCATTTGATCTTCTTGATGCAGGAGAACCACACCTTCGACAACTACTTCTCGGCCTTCCCGGGCGTCGACGCGCCTCCGAGTTCGACGTGCGAACCGAACTGGATACCGAGCCCGAGCCCCGCGCCGACGCTCCCGCCGACGCCAGCCCCGAGCTCTTCGGCAGGCCCCACGCCGACGCCCAAGCCGACATCGAAGTCCAGGGCGACGCCCAGCGCGCCGCCAAGTCCCACACCCGCTCCCACGGTGCAGTCGGCGACTGCGTGCTTCACGAGATTCCATCTTTCCAGCCACCGGACTGTGGACCTCAACCACGGCGCCGATGCGGCGCGCAAGGCTCTTGACGACGGTGCGATGGACGGCTTCTCGGCCGCACAGGGCCAATACGGCTTACCGACCGACCTGCCGATGGGCTATTACGACGGCTCGGATCTCCCGCTCTACTACAACCTGGCCAGCGATTACGTACTCGCGCAACGTTTCTTCAGTTCCGCCATGGGCTCGAGCGACATCAATCACATGTACTCGGTCGCGGCCCGTGGAGGCGGACCTCTGCCCGCTACCGGCTACGAGTTCGATACCATCTTCGACCGCCTTGAGGCCGCCGGGGTTTCGTGGAAGTTTTACGTCCAGGGATACGACCCCTCGATCAACTTCCGCAATCACAGCCCGACCGATCCGAAGGCCGCTCAGCTTATCTGGACGCCGCTGCTCGACTTCTCCCGCTTCATCGACGACCCGGCGCTGGCGTCGCATATCGTCGACCTTCAGCAGTACTACACGGATCTGCAAACCGGCCATCTGCCGGCGGTGGCCTACCTTGTCCCGAGCGGCCTGTCGGAGCATCCGCCCGGAGACATCACTTCCGGCCAGACGTTCGCAGTGTCGACGGCGACTTCGTTGATGCGCAGCACGGCGTGGGACAGCAGTTTCTTTGTGGTCACGTGGGATGACTGGGGCGGCTGGTACGACCACGTTACCCCGCCGCAGGTGGACAACGATGGCTACGGCTTCAGGGTCCCGGCCATCTTCGTTTCGCCGTACGCGCGTTCCGGAACAATCGACAACACGACCTACGACTTCACCTCGATCCTCAAGTTCATCGAGGACAACTGGTCGCTGCAACCGCTCACGGCCCGCGACGCGACCGCCAACAGCATTGCCGATGCGCTCGATCTGAGCCGGGCCCCGGCTGCGCCGGTCTTCCCGGCTCAGACGTACCCCGTCAAACCCTCGTTCGATACGCAAAACAGGCCCGTGCTGCTTGCGATGTACGGCGCCTTCGTCGCCTTTGCGGTCATCTGCGGCGCGTTCCTGCTGCGGCCCCGGCGGCGCCAGGCTCTCAAGGGAACGTGAGGTCCATCGATGGCTGAACGCCGTTCCACGTCGCGCGCGAAACGCCGGCTCGCGCATCTGGCCGTCACGTCGGCTCTCGCCCTGGCGGTCGCAATCCCCCTCGCTCCGGCGGCTGCGGCCGAGTCGGCAGACGCTACCCTAACGGCGGTCGCAGCCGGCGCGCTTGCTCCCGTGTCCGTTGTTCATCACACGAAGTCCGTCGCGACGATCGCGACGATTGGCACGTCCCTTTCGGTTCAGGTTCCCTCTGGGAGCGTGATCGGCAAGGACGTCGACATCTCTACGGTCCTGCGCAACCGGTCTGGCCAGCCCCTGGCCGGCGAGCACGTGTCGCTCCTTCTGGACGGGGCCCCGATCCGCAGCGACAAGACGGACCCTCACGGCGCCATCACCTTCACCATACCCGGCAAGAGTCTGGCTGAGGCGCGCGCCTATGCGCTCGTGGTCGAATTCGGCGGGGCCCGCGGCCTGGCGCCGTCGATCGCGAAGGCCACTCTCACCATCCTTGCGGCTGCGATCCAGATTCAGACTGTCCCGCCGCTGGCCAACATCAGATTCACCCTGGGCCCCGAGGCCGCCACGACCGGCCCGGACGGCGTGGCTGCTCTGCCCATCCCCAAGACGGGGAGTTACGCCCTTACGGCCGACCTGAATCCCGACAACTCACCTGCGGCTACGGTCAGGGCCAGCTTCGTGCGCTGGCTCGACAACGTCTACACCGCCAACCGCAATATCGACGTCTCCGGGCCGGCCACCTACGTGATAGGCCTCCGCGTGGCATACCGAGCCTCGATCCGGTATGTCGACCTCGACAACAATCCGGTCGATCCGGCCCTCATCGATCAGGCCTCGTTCAGCGCCGGCATCGGCACCGACGACGTAATCCTCAGCTCGCAGACGAAAGCCAACGACGTCTGGTGGACGGCCGCTACGACGGTCCGCATCAGCACGTCGCTGACTGCGTCACCGGTCACCTATCGGGCCCTGTCGGTCAAGATCCACGGCGCCGACGTGGTCAACCGAGGCCAGCAAGCTTGGACGCCGACCGAAAACGGGGAATGGACGGTCCAGTTGCTCTTGTACACCATGACAGTGCGGGCCACGGACGCGATATTCGGCACGCCCGTCTCCGGACAGCTGCGGCTGACTTATCCCGACGGGGCATCTGTCGAGCAGCACGTCGCTTCGGATGGACGCATCGCGTTCGCGAATCTCCCACGCGGCCAGTACCAGCTTGGGATCAGCCCATCGGTGTTCTCACCGCCAACTCCGGTCGCGTTGTCGCGACCCCAGGAGGCGATCATCAGAGTGATCACCTACCTGGACGCCATCCTGGTGACGCTAGCCCTCCTCCTGGTCACGCTGCTGCTGGTCGTCATCGGTCGCTGGCCCGTGGTCCAACCGGTTCTTCGGCGTCTGTCGCGGCGTATGTCGGACAGACTCAACAGGCTCGCCAGAGAGTTCACTTCATAGCCTCGGAAAAGTGCGATGCAGCTTCCGCGATCGAAGAACGCCGGCCTGGCAGGGGCGATACCAATCATCTTCGTGCTCGCGGGCGCGCTGAGCACGCTCGGTCTGGCCGGGTCCCCGCACCCGTCCCCAAGTCCGACGGCAGCCGCAGGGCCGACCCCCGTGCTGGCCTATTACTACATGTGGTTTGGCACCGCCAGCTGGACCCATGCCAAGACCGACCTGCCGGCTCTCGGGGCCTACACGAGCACGGATCCGGCCATCATCCGGCAGCAAGTGACGTGGGCCCGTGAATCGGGGGTGGACGCCTTCATCGCTTCGTGGAAGAGCACGCCCTCCCTGAACACGGCCCTCTCCGAGCTGGTAGCCGAATGCCATCGCCAGGGTCTCAAGCTGGTCCTCATATACGAGGGCCTGGACGTCAACCGCAATCCGATCCCAGCCTCCACTGTGAAGGCCGACCTGCTCGCGTTCGAGGACCAATACGGTTCGGATCCGGTCTTTCAGCTCTTCGGCAAGCCGGTCGTCATCTGGTCGGGCAGCTGGGCATTCAGCGATGCGGACATCTCAGCCATCCGAAGCAGCCTGGGAGCGCCGGACAAGCTCCTGCTGCTCGGTTCCGAAAAGAGCGGGGCGGCCTACACCGCCCGGGCCGGCTTGTTCGACGGCGACGCCTACTACTGGTCATCGGGAGATCCTCTCGCGACCCCCGGCTACCAGACGCGACTGACCCAGCTTTCAGCCTCGGTTCACGCCGCCCACGGCCTGTGGCTCGCTCCCGCCTCGGCCGGGTACGACGGCCGTCTGAATGGCGGAACGACGGTTGTCGACAGGCGCGACGGCGCGACGTTGAGGTCGGCCTGGTCCGATGCGTTGGCCACGAAGCCGGACGGAGTTGCGCTGATCAGCTGGAACGAGTACACGGAGAACTCCTACGTCGAGCCGAGCCGGGACTTCGGCATGCGCTACCTTCAAGTCCTGTCCGGCATCACGGGAGCACCGGGACCGCCGACCGGAATCGCGCCAGCGGCGGGCACTCTGCCGCCGACCACGGCCCCTCTACTGACGGCGCAGTCCCCCGGCGCAACGTCGCGGCCAAATGCCTACGACGCGACCGCCTTGCTCGTGGCCGGGCTGATCCTCGGGCTTCTGGCCCTGCTCGGTTTCAGCCTTAGACGCAATGACGCCCGCTCCGGATCGCGCGCAGATGGAACTCAGAGCGAGTTGGGCCGCCAGTCCGATTCGCCCGGTGGACGTTTCCGATGATCCGGCGGCACCGTCGGGGGATATTCGGCGCCGGGGTCGTGGTCGTGCTTGCCGCCTTCATCTCAGTCTGGGCCCTGCCCAACGTCGCGGGAGCCGCATTCGTCAGCGTCCGCGCCATCGTCTCGCCGACGCTCGCATCGGGCGGACCGACCGTGGTGGTAGGCGGCGAGCGGGCGGTCCAGGCGAGCGCGGTGAACATAGCGGTCGAGATCGACAATGGCTACCCGCTGTCGGTTGTCCTGGGGACGGGGCCAACTCCATATCAGGCAGCGGTGTACCGCCGCGACAACGCCGGCCACCTGACCCGTGTCTGGCAGGTGGGCTCGGGCGACCCGACCGTGGAGGAAGGCTCCGATTCGCCGGTCGGCGGCGGCCCCTCGGGCGGGGCGGTGGTCGTGCCTCCGGGGTCATCCCGGCATTCCATCACCGATGCCTCGACAACTTTCGCCCTCTCATCCGCGGGCGATCGCAGCCCTGGCCCCGGCGTCTACTACGTTCGCGTTTGGGCTTACGGGATCGGCAGCTCGCTCGTGCCGATGGCACTGGACGGCGGGGTCGACCCGCTGGGGACGCCCAGCGAACTACCGGTCGCGCCTGCGGTCTGACCGCTTCCGCCCCGGCCGGGTCCGGCCGTCACTGGCCTGGCGAGACCCTCGTCACCCAGTAGGCCGTCCGATCCAGGTATGCGTCGGGAGCCTCCGAAGCCGCCCGGCCGTAGGCGCCACCGTATCCGGTATAGGTTCGCGCCCCGGCCGCGAAGTCGACCGCCGGCTCGATCTGAGTGCCCTCGTGCCATTCGTTGAACGAGGTCACGCTAACCCACTCGGCGCCGGCCGCGACGACCCCTTGCCACATGGCGTCGTAGCGGGCGCCGTTGTCTCTTGCCACGAACTGCTGACCCGTGGCCACGGCCTGGCTATTGTCGAACCCGGGACTGACGCTCGGGCTGCAGATGAGTCTGGCGGCCCGGCAGTCCGCCACGAGACCCGCGAGCGCGGCAGGCGACGCCATCGGGTCGTACGTGTAGACGCCGTCCGCCCCCACCCTGGCGGCGGTGGAAGCCTTCGGCGAGTGAACCAGGACGATGGCGTCGTCCTGAGTCCGGCGAAGCCCGGCGATCGCCACTTTGAGGGCCGCCACCGGCAGCCTGCTGCTACCGAATAGATAGAAGACCGCGCGAGGAGAGGTGGTTTCGCTCGCGGCAGTCGGCCGTGACACGCGCAAGAGGGCCGGCGACGAACCGAACCGGCCGAGAAGATAACGGATGTCAGACGCCACCGAACCCGCGGTCTGGCCCTGGTAGGGCTCGATATGGAAGGCGATCTTGATGCCATTGGCCGCGGCGGCGCTGAAGACCGCATCGAGCGATCTGTCTTCCCATGACCCAACCCCCCACCAGCTGACCGCAATCGCACCGACCCTTGCCTGGCGCAACTCGGCCATCTGCGACTGCAGCACGAGGGGGTCGCGCGAAGAGTACGGCCCACGCTCCGGATAGAAGGACGACGCGATGTTGTCGGGCGGCACGTGCTCGAGCTGGTTCCAGTGTCGCCACGCCCCGTCGCCGGCAGGGGTCCCGTACCACACGTAGAAGAAGGCGGTCACGGCCGTCGATGGGGCCGGAACTGTCGTCGGGCTGGCAACGGGGGTGGCGCTCGCTTGGGTGCTCACCGGCGCGATCAGGAGCGTGGGCGTGATCGAGCTCGACGAAGTCGGCGGGTTGCTCGGCGGTTGCGTGCCGCAGGAAGCCGCCACCAGCGCGGCAAGCAGAGCCAGGGCGAAGCGGGCGAGACGTGCCCGACCTCGTCCGGGTCCGCTGTTTGGGAGCATCAATAACACCGCGTTAAGCCTGCGTTGATGTCGCGGACCTACGTTGACCTCGTGCTAATTGAGCCAAGGAGGCCCACAATGGCCATCGTGATGACGTCCGCGTGTCGATCGTACTCGGCGCTGACTTTCGACGGATGTCCGGGCTGCGTCGATGCGGCCCTCGATGCCGTGACCCAAGCAGGTAGCTACGTGCTCGGGCAGGTCGCTCCCAGCCTTGCCACCGAACAGACGGACGGACGGCTCGAGATGGCATATCGCCTGGTCGTGCGTCTGTTCAACCAGAAGGACGACGAGATCGCGCGAGACGAGCTCACAATCGAGCAGACGATCTCGCCCGTTGAAGCCGAGAGCGAACGGGACGAGGAGGTCGGAGAGCCAGTGGAGGAGCGCGAAGCCAGCGTCGAGCAGGCCGAGGGACCCATGAGACTCGCCGACTTCCAGACCATCCTGGACGTCGTGCGGCTCGGCCCGGCCGGTTCGAGCGGCGCCCACGGGGAAATCCACGGCCGCCTCTTCGGCTTCGAAAGGCCAATCGGCCGCTTCGAGATAGAAGTCCACCGGGGCCGCTGAGGCTCTTCGATCCCGCAAGGACGGTGACGGCCGACCGGCCTGCCGCTCGGCTTCTGTGCTGGCGAGGGGCCCGCCGCGGCAGGCATTAGGCCTACACGCTGCTGCCGTGGGCCGGTTCGCCATGAACACTCCGGCCGTCGGCCGGGGCTCAGATGCGCCCCTGGCACGGAATCTCGTAAACGGGCATAATGCTCAATGTGATGTTGAATATCTCTGACACGTTGAACGACGGCTCCGAACCGGCCGCCGGCCAGCCGACACTCGATCGCGCGTGGCTCGAGCGCGAGCTCCTCGATGAGATGACGGCCTGGTCTCCAAGCGACCGCCGAGGGGCGCTCAAGACATGGCACCAGCACGCCCTGAGCCTGGTCCACCTCAACGTCCTGACCGGGCTGGAGGTGGAGGGACCGCTTTCGATGCGGCGCCTGGCCGAGCTGATGGACGTGTCCGACGCAAGCGCGACGGGAATCGTGGATCGGATGGAGAAGCGCGGGCTCGTCGAGCGCCGCCATGACGCTGTGGACCGGCGCGTGGTCCTGGTGCATCCCACCGAGGCCGGAGCGAGGGTCTTCAGCGAAATGGCAGACCGTCGTCGAGAGATGCTGTCCAGGGTTGTCGCAATACTGTCCGGCGACGAACTGGCGGCGCTCCTGGTCGGAATGAGAGCCATCCACTCCGCTCGCCGGCGCTTGACGGAGGACGGAGACGTGCCGCCGGCCTCGGGCTGAGCCGCTGAGACCGACTCTCACGACTCCTCCCGGCCCAATTCACCAGTCCTACATATTCCGCTGCGACGCTTGCTCCAATACCGACAACGCCCCCCAGCAAGGACCCACATGAACCCGCAGGACGAAAGCCGATGATCAAGCTCCTTGGCAAGTTCGGCTGGCCGTATCGCAAGCTGGTCGTGATCGTCATCGCCCTGGTGACCGTCCAGGCACTGACCAATCTGTATCTGCCCAACCTCAACGCCGACATCATCAACAACGGCGTGCTGAAGGGCGACACCAACTACATCCTCCGCATCGGCGGGCTGATGCTCCTCATTACGCTCTTGCTGGGCGTCTGCTCGATCATCGCCGTCTATTTCGGCTCGTTGACCTCGATGTCGATCGGCCGTGACCTGCGAAGCGCGATCTTCCGCAAGGTCATGGGCTTCGCTCAGCAGGAGACCAACACGTTCGGGGCTCCCACCCTCATCACCCGCAACACAAACGATGTGCAGCAGGTGCAGATGGTCCTGGTGATGGTCCTGAACATCATGGTCCTGGCGCCGATCATGTCGGTCGGGGGCCTGATCATGGCCCTGCGCGAGGACGTGCCGCTGTCGGGCACCCTCCTTGTGATCGTCCCACTGGTCCTGATGGTCATCGGCACGATCGCCTTCATCGCCGTGCCTCTCTTCCGGTCGATGCAGAAGAAGACGGACCGGATCCAGCAGGTCATGCGCGAGATCCTGAGCGGCATGCGCGTGATCCGGGCCTTCGTCCGAACCGACCACGAGGAGAAGCGCTACGACGACGCCAACAGCGATCTGACCGACACGTCACTCAAGGTTGCCCGGCTCTTCGCCCTCATGATCCCGTTCCTGTTCGGGATCATGAACCTGTCGATGGTGGCCATCGTGTGGTTCGGCGGCCAGCGGATCGACTCCGGCGCGATGCCGATCGGCAACCTCGCGGCGTTCCTCCAGTACGTGATGCTGATCCTGTTCTCGGTCATGATGGCCGCCCTCATCTTCGTCATGGTTCCTCGAGCGGCCGCCTCGGCCGAGCGCATCAACGCCGTCCTCGAGACCGATTCCACTGTCTGCGACCCGGATGTGCCGATCGTGGTGACCGACCCCCGCGGCCTGGTCGAGTTCCGAGACGTCGAATTCCGGTACCCCGGCGCCGAAGACGCGGTTCTGCGCGGGATCTCATTCACCGCTCAGCCGGGCCAGACCACGGCCATCATCGGTGGTACGGGCTCGGGCAAGACCACTCTCATCAACCTGATCCCGCGCTTCTACGACGTGAGCGCCGGCAGCGTTCTCATCGACGGCGTGGACGTTCGCCAGATGCGCCAGGAGGATCTCTGGCGGCTGGTCGGCATCGTGCCGCAGAAGGCCTTCCTGTTCAGTGGAACCGTCGCCAGCAACCTGCGATACGGAGACGACAACGCCGACGACGAAGCCCTGTGGCAAGCGCTGGCCGTGGCCCAGGGCAAGGATTTCGTTTCGGAGATGGCGGGCGGGCTCGACGCCGAGATCGACCAGGGTGGGACGAACGTCTCGGGAGGCCAGCGCCAGCGGCTGGCGATCGCTCGAACCATCGTCAGGAAGCCCAAGGTGTTCGTCTTCGACGACAGCTTCTCGGCCCTCGACTTCAAGACCGACCAGAAGCTTCGCGGCGCGCTCCACGACCAGACGCGCGACGCGACGGTCATCATCGTCGCCCAGCGCGTCGGGACCATCCTCCACGCCGACCAGATCGTCGTTCTCGACTCGGGTGACATCGTCGGCCTCGGCACCCACAAGGAATTGATGGAAACCTGCGAAACGTATCGCGAGATCGTCTACTCGCAGCTCACCCAGGAGGAAGTGGCATGAGCGGCCCTTCGAATGGCGCCAACGGGCACGGCCCCGCGGCGGCGGATGGGCGGCCGGCCGGCATCCCGGGCGGGCTGGGCGGTCCAGGTTCCGGCAACGGTCGCCCGCCGGGCGCCGTCCCGGCCGGCGGGCCGGGCGGTCTGGGCGGCCCGGGCGGTCGCCGGCGCCCGGGTGGCGGCTTCGGCCCCATGGGCGGCCATGGCCTGGCGATGCCGGCCGAGAAGGCGCGCAACTTCCGCGGGACCTTCCGCCGGCTCCTGGGCGAGCTCCGCCCGGAACGCAAATGGATCGTCGTGGTCGGCATCGTTGCCTTCTTCAGCACCGCCGGCCAGATCTTCGGGCCCAAGATCCTCGGCAACGCGATCAACAAGCTTCTCGACGGCGTGGTCGGCAGGTCGATGGCCCAGATGGGCGTCCCGACCAACCTCAACCATGACCAGGTCGTGGCCCTGCTGCGTCAGTCGCACAACCCCCTGGCGGACCTGGTGGCCGGCACCAACGCAGCGCCCGGCGTCGGCGTCGATTTCGGGGCGCTGGGCACGATTCTCCTTGGCCTGATCGGCCTGTACCTGGTCGCCACCTTCTTCAGCTGGGTGTCCTGGTACGTGATGGGCGGCGTCTCGCAGCGGACCGTGTACCGGCTTCGCCGCGACGTCGATCTCAAGCTCGCCCGACTCCCGCTCAAGTACTTCGACACGCACCAGCGCGGTGAGACCCTCAGCCGCGTTACCAACGATATCGACAATATCGCCGGCACTCTGCAGCAGAGCATGACCCAGATCATCACTTCGGTCGCGACGATCATCGGGATCCTGGCGATGATGTTCTGGATCAGCCCGGTGCTGGCGCTGGTCTCGTTGCTCGTCATCCCGCTCGCCGCGGGTTCGACGATGCTCATCGCCAGACAATCGCAGAAACAATTCGCCGCCCAATGGGCAAGGACCGGCGTACTGAACGCCCACGTCGAGGAATCCCACACGGGACATGCCATCGTCAAGGTCTTCGGCCATGAAGAGGACGCGATCCGTCAATTCGACGAGGAGAACGAGCGCGTCTTCCGGGCGAGTTTCCGGGCGCAGTTCATCTCGGGCATCATCCAGCCGGTGATGGGGTTCATCAGCAACCTCAACTACGTCGCCATCGGCGTCCTCGGCGGGATGCAAGTGGCCAACGGAACCATGTCGCTCGGCGACGTCCAGGCTTTCATCCAGTACTCGCGCTCGTTCACGCAGCCGATCATGCAGACGGCGAGCATCGCCAACCTTCTGCAGTCGACCATGGCCTGCGCCGAGCGCGTCTTCGAGTTGCTCGACGAGCCGGAGGAAGAGCCGGACGCCGAACAGCCGGCCGTTCTCACGAATCCCACCGGCCACGTAACCCTGGAAGGCGTCTCGTTCCGCTATGAACCGGACAAGCCGCTCATCGACGACCTCAATGTCGACGTTCGGCCGGGCGAGGTGCTCGCCATCGTCGGACCCACTGGAGCCGGCAAGACCACAGTCGTCAACCTGCTGATGCGCTTCTACGAGATCGACGCCGGCGCGATCTGCGTCGACGGCATCAACATCCGCGACCTGACCCGCGACAACCTGCGCCGAACCTTCGGCATGGTCCTCCAGGACACGTGGCTCTTCGGCGGCACGATCCGGGAGAACATCGCCTACGGGCGGGAGAACGCGACCGAAGAGGAAATCGTGGAGGCTGCCAAGGCCGCGCACGTGGACCATTTCGTCCGCACCCTGCCGCTCGGATACGACACCGTGATCGACGACGAAGCCTCCAACCTGTCGGCGGGTGAGAAACAGCTTCTGACCATCGCGCGGGCCTTCCTGGCCGACCCGGAGATCCTGATCCTCGACGAGGCCACGAGTTCGGTAGACACGCGCACCGAGATCCTCGTCCAGAAGGCCATGGCACGGCTCATGAAGGGCCGCACGGCGTTCGTCATCGCCCACCGTCTCTCCACGATCCGCAACGCAGACGAGATCCTGGTGATGAACCACGGCAAGATCGTCGAGCAAGGCAGCCACGACGAGCTACTCGCCCGCCACGGCTTCTACTACGACCTGTACAACTCGCAGTTCGAAGAGGCGATCGCGGAAGCGGTCTAGCCGAGTCGGCGAGTCGATGGCCGTAACGAGGGCCGGGCAATGCCCGGCCCTCGTCGATTCGTGTCCCGGGGTGGGCCGGCACCGGGGCCGGTCCAACGGCCCAGCCACGACCCAAGCCCAGGTCCTGGGGCGGAGCCACGGCCGGTACCACGGGGCGGAGCCACGGCCGGTACCCCGGGGCGGAGCCACGGCCGGTACCACGGGGCGGAGCCACGGCCGGTACCACGGGGCGGAGCCACGGCCGGTACCCCGGGGCGGAGCCACGGCCGGTACCCCGGGGCGGCCGATGTCCAGGGCGGAATTTCCCTGTACGCATGGGCAGAGTACTTGGGACGTGCGCTGGCGCGGTTTCGTGCGCGGGCGCCTCGCGAAGACGGATTCTGGCCCCGAATCGACCAGTCAGCGCCCGAAGATCGAAATTCAGGGCCCGAATCGGCCCGTCCGACGGCCTCTAGACGTGATCCGGGGCTCCACCGGTGGAAGTTTCGGGCCCGACAGCGGAGAGCATTCCATAACACTCCACGGATGCGTACAAGGAAGAAGCGGCGCTCGCCGTCGCTTCTGGTTTTGCGAAGCGGCCGCTCGCCGTCGCTTCTGGTTCGGACTCGGCGCGTCGGCCCTACCGGGGACGCCGTGCTGGTCTCGGCCGTCGGCTCCCCGGCGCCGGACCATGTGGGTCGGAGTAATCTCCGCGAATGCATCCGTTTCGGTTCGGCGTCCAGCAGGCATCGGCCCGGAGCGGCGATGCCTGGGCAGCCCTCGCGCGCCGGGTGGAGGCACTCGGTTACGACATCCTGGTGATGCCCGACCACCTGGGCCACCAGCTCTCGCCCTTCGCGGCGCTGGCCGCTGCCGCGGCGGCAACGAGTAGGCTGCGCATCGGCGTCTTCGTGTTCGCGAACGACTACCGCCACCCGCTCCTGCTCGCGCGTGAGGCCGCCACCCTGGAACTCCTCTCCGGCGGGCGGTTCGAGATGGGGCTCGGAGCGGGTTGGATGACCGGGGACTACCGCGCGCTCGGCATGGCCTACGACCCCAGTCCGCGTAGGGTGGACCGGCTCGAGGAGGCGATCCCGCTGATCAAGCGACTGCTCGCCGGGGAGACTGTCAGCCACCAAGGAAGGCACTACCAGCTCGACCGGGCATCCGTCGGCGTGGAGCCGGTGCAGAAGCCGCGACCGCCGCTGGCCATCGGCGGGGGCGGGCCAAGGATGCTCAAGCTCGCGGCTCGCGAAGCCGAGATCGTCGGCCTCGTGCCCGGCTTCGACGCCAACGGCCGTATCCGCGTTCGCCAGGCCACGGAAACGGCCACGGTCGAGAAGATCGCACATATTCGGACGGCCGCCGGCGACCGACTCGAGCGCCTCGAGATCAACCTCTGGCTCGGTGACGCCGGCCTCGTCGGCAGCGGCAACTCTCTTCCCGGGTCGGTCTGGGCCGGCGCGCGTTGGGCATCCACCTCTCTGTACGGCAGCCCATACGTCCTGTACGGAACCCTCGCCTCGGTGCGCGAGAAGCTTCTGAGGCGCCGCGATCGGCTCGGCATCAGCTACTACACGGTCCCGGCCCACGCCATGGAATCGATGGCGCCGCTGGTCGAGGCGCTGGCGGGTCGGTAAGGCCGGCCCGCGAGGCCACTCGCAGGGCCACCTGCGGGGCCACGGGGGCCGCAGGGCGACGGCGCATGCGGCTCGGCGGACCCCCACGGGGCCACCTGCGGGGCCACGGGGGCCACCTGCGGTGCCACGGGGCGAGGCCACGGGCGGCCAGGCGGCGCGTTCCGGCGCAGCGCGACACCCCGCCCGGCATTACTCTGCCGCCATGAGTGACTCCGACCGGCATGTCCCCCTACGTAGATACACCGAACGTCTGGCGGCCTGCCGCGAGGCCATCGCCGCGCACGGGTTCGAGGCGCTTCTGATTGGAGTTGGGCCCGACCTGCGGTACCTGACCGGGTTCGTGGGTGAGCCGATGGAGCGCCTCACGTTGCTGATTGTCCCGAGCGACGGGCCGGTCTCGTTCGTCGTGCCCCACCTCGAGGCATCGAAGGCCCAGTCGACGCCGCTCGTCCGCGACGGCGCTGCGGAGGTAGTCGCTTTCGAGGAGACCGACGACGCCGCCGCGCGCGTCGCGGAACTGCTCCGCCATTCCATTCGTGGCCCGGCAAGGCCTCGCCGGGCAACCGATGGGGCTTTCGGACCGGCTCTGGGCGATGCATGTGCTCCGGCTCCAGAGTGCGTTGCCGGACCGGCGCTTCGAGCCCGCGAGCACCGTCCTCCGCGAGCTGCGAGAGGTGAAGGATGCGGACGAGACCCGGCTCCTCCGACTCGCGGCGCGAAGCGGCCGATCGGACGGTCGACGCGATCGCCGGGGGCCGGCTCGTGGGTCGAACGGAAGCCGAGATAAGCCGGGAGATCCGCGGGCGGCTCATCGATGAAGGGCACGATCTGGCCGATTTCGCGATCGTAGGTTCCGGGCCGAACGGCGCCTCGCCCCATCACGACGCAGGGGACCGCGAGGTCGCGGCCGGCGAGCCGGTCGTCCTGGACCTGGGTGGCAGTCTAGCCGGTTACGAAAGCGACACGACCCGCACGATTTGGGTGGCCGGTGAGGCGGGTGTGCAACCCGAACCGGAGTTCACGTTGGTCTACGACCTGGTGCGCGACGCACAGGCGGCGGCCACAGCCGCCGTCGAACCCGACGTCGCAGCGGAGCAGATCGACGCGGCCGCTCGCCGTGTCATCGAGGCCGGTGGCTACGGCGGATACTTCACCCACCGCGTCGGACATGGAATAGGTCTCGAAACCCATGAAGACCCCTACATGGTGGCGGGAAATCTCACCAGGCTCCGACCCGGGATGGCCTTCAGCGTGGAGCCAGGGATTTACCTGCCGGGCCGGTGGGGCGTCCGCCTGGAGAACATCGTCGTCTGCACCCCGACCGGCGCGGACGTCCTCAATCGTTCGAGCCTCAACCTTCGGGTAGTCCGGGGCTGATCTAACGGGGGCTTCCCGTAGCCCAAATGGCGTCTGGTAGGCGCGAGAGACCGGCGCTAGCATCTTCTGTGATCGATCTGCCGCAAGTGCAGACTCGGGTGGGGACGGCGGCCGGGGAGGTTCCGATGGCTTCGTGGCGCAGGGCTTACGGGCGGCTGGGGGCCTTGGCCCTGGCACTCGTCTTCGTGGCCGGCTGCAGCAGCTCCGGCGCAACCTTCCCCCACACGCTTCGCTCGGGCGAGGCCTCGGCATCGGCTGGTCCGCTCGCCTCCGGCGTTCACGTCGTCGTGCCCGGAACGTCGGGCGGCGGTGCATCCCAGGCCCCGGCATCGGGCGCTCCCAGGGCCACGGCCGGCGCCGTAACCGTCGACCAGATCACGGCCGACTACACGTACAAGGATGAGCTGATCACCCCCATCGCCCACCTCTATGGAACGTTCCTGGACGACTTCGTCATCGTCACGATCGCCAACAAGAACTCGTCGGCCGTGAAGGTCGTGGTCACCAGCCAGATCAGCGGCTACACCGACATGGCCACCGACACGGTCACCGTCAGTGCCAACGGATCTGAAGAGATACGCCAGAACCCACGGCTTACCACCGCCGCTATCGACGGCCTCAACAGCGAACATCGGGCAGACCTGCAGGTGACCGTCGCTTACCTCGACAACGGCCAGCCGCGGACGATTCTCGACCAGACCAACCAGACCCTCATCACGTCCCGGCGCGACTTTCCCTGGAGCATCAAGGGGTTCACCCAGCAGGAGAACTACGACCTCATCACGGCCATGGTCACGCCGACCGACCCGTCGGTGGAGAACCTGATCCGCGCCGCTGCCAACTACGATCCGACAGGCGCGATGACCAGCGGCTATGACGCCCAGAATGACGACAACGGCACCGTCTGGCAGCGGATGGACGACGTCTGGCAGGCCGAGGCGGCCGACTTCAAGCTGACCTACATCAGCACGCCGATAACCTTCGCGTCCGGCTCGTCGCAGCGGATCCGACTGCCGGGCGAGGTCCTCGACACGAGCAGCGGCAACTGCATCGAGCTGACGCTGCTGTATGCGTCGGTGGTGGAAGCGCTGGGCATGCAGCCCGCGCTCGTCATAGTCCCCGGCCACGCCTACGTGGCTGTCCGGCTCGACGACACCAACGACTCCTACTACTTCATCGAGACGACCATGATCGGTCAGGCAACCTTCAAGCAGTCCGTGACCGAGGGCATCACGGAGTGGAGCGATGCCCAACCTCACGTCAACGCGGCCGAGGCGGATTACGGCTGGGTCGACATCGCCACGCAGCGCCAGAACGGCATAGATCCGATCCCCTGGCGCTGACTCGAGATCGGCGCCTATCCGATCGGGACGCGTCCCGGCCGATCCGGTTGTGGCGCATGGCTCGATCAGCCGATGACCCCGTCCGGCATTGTCGACTGGCTGGGCTCGCCCGTGCCCGGCGGGCAACGTCGGGCCAGGTCTTCGAGGATCGCCCGGCGGTCGTCTGCGTCGAGGTCGGCGCCCCAGAGGGAGGCGTCCCTGCCCCAGATCGCCCGGGCTGCCGCCAGCCCGTCGGGGCCCAGCGCCTCGAACTCGTACGACTCGATCCAGGAGCGGCCGGCTTTGCGCTCCTTGAGCCAGCTGTCGGCTGAGGTCTTGAGGATCGCTATGAAATCGGCCGTATCGCTTCGCCGAAACTGGGTCAACGAGCCCTTCAGCTTCTTGAACTCGGCCATCGAGTCGCGTGACCGATCTCCGGCTCCATGCTCCATCATGCGGCCGAAGGTCCGGTAGAGCAGCCACCGGAACGTCGCCTCATCCGGATCGAAGTCGGGCGCCGGCATCGCGTCGGGCCATGCCCTCCTGCCGATCTCATCGAGTCGGATAGAGCGGCGACCGGCCTCGTTCCAGGACTCTTCCCCGGCGATCAGGTCGTTCAGCTCAGCCATCATCAGGTCGCATAGCTCGGCGTTCTGCGGCGCCCTCAGAGCTGCGATGCGCTCGATCTCGGCCCGCAGCCGAAGCGGATGGACGGAGGTCGGGTCTTCCCGAACGAGGTTCGACAGCCTGGCTGTCTCGATCTTCGCCCGCCGCAGCTCCCAGGTTCGCTCGAGCCCACCCAGCCGGATGATCCATCGAACCGGGACCAGCATCATGGCCACGATCAACGCGACCAGCCCGAGGATGGTTGCCGCCCGCTCCCCTCCGGGCTGTGCTAAGGCGACAGGGATCAGGACCCAGGCCAGGGCGATGACGATGCCCCAGCGGGCCGAATTGAGGATCTGGGTGCGCGGCCTGGCGTGGGCCTCGGTCAGGCCGATCTCCTCGAATCGGAACATCAAGATCGAGACCAGGGTCAGGCCCGCGGCCGCCAACACTGCCGCGTTCATCGCTCGCGACCTCCCGCGCCCCGTCGCATTTGACGATACCTCCGGCTGTCCGAGCGAAGGTTAGCGATCGGGCCGGCCGGCGCCAACGGTCATGCGACCGGGCGTGAACGGCGGGCCGCGGCGAGAGCTCGCTCCGCCTGGGCGCGGTGGATCCGACCGTGTCCGGCCTGGACGCGGAAGATCAGTTCGTAGGATTCGGGTCCGCGCTCCGCATGCAGCCCGATGCGGCCTCGATCGGCGACAGGGGTGCGATGCCACAGGGCAAGGTTGGCGCGCCGCAGCGCGCCGAAGAAGTCGAGCAGCGCATCCGGGTCGTCGGCTGAATGATCCAGGCGGGCAGCCCACGCTTCCTGGTCGAACCCGACGAGCGGCGGCTCGTGCTCGGAAAGGATCCAGCGGTAGCGTGCGGAGGTGACCAGCTCCGAGTCGGTCAGATGCCCCAGGCACTCAAGAACAGACCATTCCCCTTCCTCGGGGCGCGTCCGCATGTGTGGTCCAGCCTGATCGATCAGGCGGCGCCACAACTCCGGCTCCATCTCCTGGACTGCGACCGGATCGTCATCGCCGACAGCGTCCAGCATGGTCTGCCGATAGGCATTGGCCTCCTCGGGCGACATCACGGTCATCTCGCAACTCCTCGGGCGACGCCGCGGCGGCATGGCGGCGAATCAGCGGTGGGTACAGCGTAGCGCCGCCTGGCGCCACGGGCGGACGATGGCTCATTCCGTGCGGGCTAGGGCTCGTAGATCTCGACGCTGCGGGCATCGGCGCCCGAACCCCCGCCGGCCATCAGGACGCTTCCGTCCTGCAGGAGCGTGGCGGTGGTAAGGCCTGCCCGGACTGCGTTCATCTGGCCGGTCGGGGCGAACGTGCCGGCCGTCGGGTCGTAAAGCTCGGCCGACATGTCGTAGCCCCCGGCGACCAGGACGTGCCCGTCGCGCAGGAGCGTGGCCGTCATGCCGTCTCGAGCGGCGATCATGGATCCGGTGGCGGTGAAGGCCAGCGTGGCCGGATCGAAGATCTCGGCCGAGGCCATGGGCTTCTCGTATACGGGACTGCTGTTGCCACCCACGATCAGCGCCCGGCCGTCTCGGAGGGTGACCACCGCGGGAAGCAGCCGACCCGCCTGCATCGAACCGGCGGTCTCGAAGGCACCGGCCGTCGGGTCGTAGACCTCGGCTGAACCGAACAGGCTCGGGCCGGCGCAACAGCCACCGACGACGAGGACTCGGCCGTCGGCGAGTTTGGTCGCACCGAAGCTGTCGCGAGCCTGGAGCATCGATCCCGTTGCCGTGAACCTGCCGGAGGTTGGGTCGTACAACTCGGCCGCGGCAAGGGTGGTGCCTTCGGCGTCATGACCGCCCAACACTAGAACGTCGCCGTTTCCCAGAAGGAAAGACCTCCCCCCGGCCCGTGCGGTCAGCATCGATCCGGTGGCCGTGAAGTCGTTCGTGTCCGGATCGAATAGCTCTGCCGATGCCTGCGCGACCGAGCCGGTGTCCGCACCGCCCGCGACCAGGGCGCGGCCATCCTGGAGCAACGCAACGCTGGGATCGAGCCGCGGCGCCGTCATCGGCCCCGTATCCGTGTAAACGCCGGTCCGGGGATCGAACGTCTCGGCCGTGGCCAGGGCCGCGCTCGAATCGTCTCGGCCGCCCACCAGCAGCACGCGGCCGTCCTTGAGCAGAACGGCATTCAGACGAGCGGCCTGCATCGAACCGGCGGGCGTGAAGATGCCGGGACCGGCCGGTGTCGGAGAGGCGGAGGGAGCTGCCGCCGGGCTCGCCGTCGCCGACGGCGTGGCGGCGACCGGCGTCCGCGTCGCGTATGCGGTGGGCGTAGGAAGTCCGCTACCACAGCCGGCGAGAACCAGAAGCAGGAGCAGCGTCGCACCAGACGGCGGCGCCGCGCCCCGCCGCGCCCCGGCTTTGAGCCCGACCCGGCCCCCGCGAGATCCCCGCATCCGAGCCTCCGAGAACGCCGCCGGCCAGGACCTATCGGTTCCACGTCCGGTAGATAGCGCGCAGCCCCTCCGCCGATTAGTCTAGGCAGGCCGACGCCCACAGGCGAGGCCCAGACCGAGGCTCGGTCCGCTCAGGTCAGCCTGTCCGATGACGGCCAACGAACCGCCCGAAAGAGATCCGGCGGGCGCCCCCTCACCCGCGCCGGTGCGCTCGGTCGCCTCGGGCGATGTGGCGATCGGGCGACGCGCGCTCGTGGTCGGGGCCGGGGCGGTGGGTTCGTACCTCGGAGCCCTCCTCGGCTCCGTCGGCCACGACGTCACGCTGGTCCGGATCTTCGAGGCCGACTCCGAGCGGCCGCTGGTACTCGTCCGTCCCGACGGATCGCGCACGACCGTCCCGGTCCACCGCCGCGCCCGAACCGAGGATGCGGCCGCCCCCGACCTGATCGTCGTCGCAGTGAAGATGCCCGCCCTCCGAGAGGCCCTGGCTCCGACGCTGCTCTGGCCGTCGGTTCCAACCCTGACCGTGGAGAACGGCATCGGCGCGGAGGGAATTGCGGCCGAGGCACGGCCCGAGGCGCCGATGCTCGCCGCCTCGCTGACGGCCTCGATACAGCTCGCCTCGGAAGACGAGGTTCGATGGCTCGGCAGAGGCGGGCTGGCACTGGCGGCCGTCGACGGCCGCGCCGGACCCGTGGTCCGGCACCTGCTCGTTGACCTGGGCCGCGCCGGCCTGCGCGTCGCCGAGCGCCCGGCCGCGGCGCCGATGAAGTGGTCGAAGTTGCTGGCCAACCTGATGGCGAACGCGACGGGCGCCATCCTGGACATGGATGCGGACGACATCTATCGCGATCCACGGCTCTTCGACCTCGAGCGACGTCAAGAGCTCGAGGCCCTGGCCGTGATGCGGCATGGGAATCTGGCGCCCGTGGCGCTGCCTGGCGCGCCGATCCCGTGGCTCGTCCGCTGCTTCCGGCTGCCCCCGGCGCTCGGCAGGCCGATCCTGGCCCGCGTCGTCGGCGGAGCCCGGTCGGGAAAGGCGCCGTCGCTCCGGATGCAGGTGAGCGCCGCCCCGCCGGACGCCCCGTGCGTCGAGCCAACCGAGGTGGCCTGGATGAACGGGGCAGTGGCCCGCCTCGGAGCCCGGGTCGGGGTGGCGACGCCGGTCAACGCGCGCCTGGCGGCGCTGGTCGATGAGGTCGCCACGAACCCGAGCCGGCGGGCATGGTTGCGCGGCCATCCGGAGCGGTTCCTGGCGGAGATGGCGTAAGCGCGGGCAGAAGGCTCCTCCCCGGCGGCCGATGACCCGGCGGTGCGTCAGTGAGGCGGCGCGGCGGGGCGGGTTGGGGCGTCGGGCCCGGCGCGTCAACGGGGCGGCGGCGCGGCGGAACAAGGCGACCCGCGTCGCCATGATCGAGGGCCCCTCTGCGTCCTGATTCGCCGCCCTATACTTCCCCGCGATGCAAGACGTTGACCTCGTCCGGGTCGTCGTGGCCGCCGTCGCCGGCTACCTCCTGGGCGGCATTCCCTTCGGGATCATCATCACCAGGCTCATCGGCGGACCCGACCCACGAACCCTCGGCAGCGGCCGTACGGGCGGGGCCAATGTGTCGCGCGCCGTCGGTTTCCGCTGGGCGGCGGTGTCGGGCCTGCTCGACGTCGCCAAGGGCTCAGCCGCCGTTCTGCTGATCGTGGCCATCGGCGGCGGTCCCGTTCCACAGGTCGTCGCCGCCCTGGCGGCTATCGTCGGGCACAGCCGCTCACCGTTCATCGGGTTTCACGGAGGCCGCGGCGTTGCCCCCGCCACAGGCGGGGCGATCATCCTCGCTCCGGTGATCCTCCTGGCCATCTTCCCGGTCTTCGCCATCACGATACTGATTACCCGCATCTCGTCCCTCGGATCGCTCGGCGCCAGCCTGATCGGCGGGATTGCGATGGCCGTCGTCACGGCGGTTACGCCGCTCGCGCCGATCTACTACGTCTACGCGATCGGCGTGCCAGGCTTGATCTGGCTCTTCCACGCCGACAACATCGGTCGCCTGCTCCGCGGGGAGGAGCGGCGGGTGGGCCCCCGGCAGCGCGCCTCGGAAACCGGCGAACCACCGGATGAGGCGCGGCCGCGCTAGGTGTTACCGGGCTCCACGGGCGGGCTCGAATGAGACCGGCGTTGAGATTCCAGACGGCCCTTGCCCGGGCGCGTGTCCCTCCGTATCGTTGCATCCGGCGGTCAATTCACAGCGCCCATATCGCTTCCGGCGTATCGTCATCAGGACTGAACTACCGAGATCTCCCGTAGGAGATCCCACAGGTACCCAGGATTGGACTGGGAAGCCATGGGAACGGAAATCGAATTCGTCGGATTCGCCGACGACTGCCGGGTCGAGGGGAAGGTCGACCTGGAGGATGCCAGGCTGGCCGACCTGCTCAATTCGAGCCCCAGCATCGTCGTGCGCGACGTGACTGTGGTCAGCACGCAGGACGGACACACGCAGGAGCTCGACCGGCTGGAGATCCAACGCGACGAGCTGGATATCGTCGTCGCCAGCGGCCCCCGCGGAGACCCCAAGCGGCGCCTCGCCACTAAACCCAACGGCGTGACCATGAGGCTCGGCCCCTACTCCGCCGAGGGATTCATGCATGCACCGCCGACGGCGAACCCCGTGAGCGGGTTCGGCCGCGGTCCGGCGATGGTCGCCATCACCGACGCCGTGCTCGAGTACGTGTACTGCGAGGAGCCCCATAGCGAGTGGTTCCGGACGCTGCTCGTCAATCGCGAGCTGGCGGATTCGCTCAGCATGGTGGCGAGGCCGGGCAGCATGCAGCCAGGCACCGCCTGATCACCGTCTCGGACTGAGGCATTCCCGGGGCGTGACTGGCTGGCCCCCTCCTCCGTGGGTTCACTCCGATGCCCCCCATCGCCTATCGTATCTGGGCCAAAACGAGATCGGGCCGCCGACCGCCGAACCTGGCATGATTGGCGCCACAGGGGCTCACAGGGAGATTTCGCTCTGTCCATGGATCGCGCGACAGCCGGTAGCCCGGCTCGAGCAATAGCCGGCCTGGCCGCGCTGCAGGATCTGAGCGTCTTGCTCGAAGGAATCGAAGATCCACGATCCCAGCGCCCTGTCTGCCGCCAGGTCCTGGAGGCCCGTCGCAAACTCCTCGGACCGGATCACCCGACCACGATCGAGGTCGAGGCCCGCCTCGCGGCCATCGCCCTCGAGCTGGAGGAATTCCTGGTCGCCCGCGACGCCTACACCGTCCTTTTGGAGCGGAGCGAACGAGTCTTCGGGCCGCGCAACCTCGACACGCTCTCCGCGGCCCACGGGCTGGCCGTCGCCCTCTCATACATGGAAGAGCCGCAGACGGCGCGGCCCTTATACGAGCGCGTGTACAACGGGCGCCGGAGTGTCCTCGGGGCCGACGATCCGGCCACCCTCAGCGTCATGCACAACCTTGGCCTGACCCACCGCGCCCTCGGCGACAACGCCGCCGCGCGAGCCACGCTCGAGCAGCTGCTCGACATTCAGCGCCGCGTATACGGTCCCGAGAACATCCTGACGCTGCGTACGATGACCAACCTCGGGGGCGTATTGATCGCCATGGAGGAGTACCCGCGCGCCTGTGAGGTCCTGGCCGAGCGCGTCGACCGCAGCCGCCGGATCCTCGGGCCAACCCACGCGGAAACCCTGGACGCGATGCTCTCCCTTGCCCGGGCCCTGTGCGGGACGGGCGACAACGCGTCGGGGCGCTCCCTGTCCGAACAGGCGCTGGCGGCGACGATTGCGACGTTCGGCCCGGATGCCCCCGAGACGATTGCCGCGATGACCCAGCACAGCCGGCTGGTGCTCAAGCTGGGCGACGCCAAGGCCGCGGCCACCGCCTACCGGACCCTCTTCGACAAGCTGACCAGGCTAAATGGGCCAGAGGACGTGGCCACTCTGGACGCCATGGCCGGGCTGGCCGATGCCGTGGGCAGGGGCGGCGACCACAAGCGCGCCCATGACCTGGACATCCAGTTGCTCGACCGCCGCGAGAAGATCCTCGGACCCGACCATCCGGCGACGTTGTGGTCGATCGGCGACCTCGCCTGGAACCTAGAGCAGCTGGGAGACCTGAGTGGGGCCGCCGCCAGGTTCGGCGAGCTCCTCGAGGCGCGGACCAGGACGATCGGCCCCGATGAGCCGGACACGGTCTGGACTATCCAGGGCCTGGTCAGGGTGCTCTCCAAGCTCGAGGCCCACACCGACGCCCGCCGCGCCTATGCCCGACTCTACGAGACGCAGGATCGGCGCCTCGGGGCGGAATCCGATGAAACTCTGGCCGCGCTGCGTGGTCTGGCCTGGGAGCTCGCCAAGGTCGGCGAGTTCGACGCGGCACGGCGCGCCTGGGCGCAGCTCGTGGAGACCCACGAACAACTCCACGGCCCAAAGGACGAGCGCACGCTCGATTGCCTGGTCTGGCTGGCCGAGGCGCTCGAGGAACACGGGGACCTGGAGGGGGCGCGCATCATCTCGGAGCGGCTGGCCGGGCCGCTCGGACGGCAATACGCCGCCAGCGCCGACGCAGCCGGGCCGGACGATCCGCTCACCCTCACCCTGGGCCACGGTCTGGGCCTCACTCTCGAACGGCTCGGCCAGCTGGAGGCCGCCCGCGTCGCCTACCAGGCGACCCTGGAGGGATATCTCCGTGTCCAGGGCAAGCGCGGCCGGGCGGTGGCCGAGCTCCGCGGCCGGCTCGCCGACGTGGCCCTGATGCTCGGGGACGCCGCGGCCGCACACGCCACGTACGGCGAGGCCCTCGCGATCATGCGCAAACACCCCGGCCCCGAGGATCCCGACACACTCGACCTGGTCAGCCGCGACGCCGCGGCCCTGATGAAGCTGGGCAAGAAGATCGCGGCCCGCAACCAGGCCCGGACCGTAGTCGACGGATACCGGCGCACCCTGGGCGAGGAGAACCTGCTCACCCTGCGCGCCCAGGCCCGCCTCGAGGCGATGTTGCCCGGCCGGCGACGGCGGCCGACGTTCTGATCGGCTCCGCGGCCGCCGATGGCCCGCCGCGACATTGAGCCCTCGGCCGGTATTGCGGGACGTGCCGCCCGGCGGACCGGAGGAGGCTCCACGCACCGGCGCACTTGCGCAATGGAGGGGAGGGCCCTTACACTTCGCGGCCAATGAAGACCCACGCCTTCAGCCGCCAGGAGAACTCGCGCACGGCCACAAGCCTGCGCTGTTCGATGATGTCCATGCCCAGGCGGCCCCGAAGTGCGGAGGATGGGGTCTGAGGTTCCGGCTCACCTAGCAGCGCAGCCGGACCGAGGATCGGTCCCGGGGCCGCGGACTCGAGCGAGAGCGGGCTTTCGCTTTCGGAGCCGCGGTTCTTTGTTCTCCGGACCACGAGGAATTTCCGGCCCACCGGAATTCCTTCCACATCGGGCAGCCGCCACAGTCACCGCCCAACCCCAAGGGCTCCCCGGGATCAACCGCAGGTTCGAGCCACGCCGCCGTCAGGCGGCCAGCCCCAGGAGACCAACGATGTCCGACGAGAACACTCCCGCCCGTCGCCTCGAAACCCTAGCCGTCCACGCCGGTCAGAGCGTGGACCCGACGACCAAGGCCCGGGCGGTGCCGATCTACGCCACCACGAGCTATGTCTTCGACAACGCCGACCACGCCGCCCGGCTCTTCGGGCTGCAGGAATTCGGCAACATCTACACGCGGATCATGAATCCGACGACCGGGGTCTTCGAGGAGCGCGTCGCCGCCCTCGAAGGTGGCGTCGGGGCCCTCGGCGTGGCCTCCGGCCAGGCGGCCGAAACCCTGACGATCCTCAACCTCGCCCGCGCCGGCGACAACATCGTGACCAGCACCTCGTTGTATGGCGGCACCTACAACCTCTTCCAGTACACACTGCCTAAGTACGGGATCGATTTCCGCTTCGTCGACGGCTCCAAGCTGGAGCAGTTCGAGGCAGCGATCGACGGCAAGACCAAGGCCGTCTACCTCGAGACGATCGGCAACCCGCGCCTCGACGTGCCCGATTTCGAGGGCGTCGCCGCCATCGCGCATAAGCACCAGATCCCGGTCATCGTCGACAACACGTTCGCGCCGATCCTGTCCCGGCCGATCGAATGGGGCGCCGACATCGTCGTCCACTCAGCGACCAAGTGGATCGGCGGTCACGGCACCGCGATCGGCGGCGTGGTCGTCGACAGCGGCAAGTTCGACTGGGCGGCATCGCCGCGCTTCAAGGCCGACTTCGTCGATCCCGACGAGTCCTACCACGGCGTCAGCTATACCGCCGCCTTCGGCAACCTGGCTTTCGTCCTCAAGCTGCGCGTCCAGCTCCTGCGCGATCTGGGCCCGGCACTGAGCCCGTTCAATGCCTTCCTCTTCCTACAGGGCCTCGAGACGCTGCCGTTGCGGATCGAGCGCCATAGCTCCAACGCGCTGGCTGTGGCCCGCTGGCTCGAGGGTCATCCGGCCGTCGAATGGGTCAGCTACCCCGGCCTCGCTTCGCACCCAGCCCACGAACTCGCTCGCAAGTACCTGTCGGGAGGTTTCGGCGGGGTCGTGACCTTCGGGCTCAAGGGCGGCGTGGAAGCCGGCCGCAAGCTCATCGATTCGGTCCAGCTCTTCAGCCTCCTGGCCAACGTCGGCGACGCCAAAAGCCTGATCATCCACCCGGCATCGACCACGCACCAGCAACTGTCCGCGCAGGACCAGGTGGCAAGTGGCGTCACTCCGGAGCTTGTCCGTATCTCTGTCGGGATCGAGCACATCGACGACATCATCGCCGACCTCGACCAGGCAATCGGAGCCGCCACCGGGGTCCGGTCGGCCGCACCGGTGGGCGCCGCCCGGTAGGGCGGAGACAGATCGATGGCCTGGACGTCGGCTACGGAGGGTGCGTCGGGACGGCGCGACGGCGGGCCCCCCGACACGCTCGCCGACCCCAAAACGCCGCTCCCGAACTCGCGCGCCGGGCCCCCCGCGGGGCTCGGCGCACGCCCGTTCACGCAATCACCGGGCGAACACGCAGCCGCAGTTTCATCGGCTGGCGTGCGGGAGGTCGACGACCCGCCGGCGGCCGCAGCTTCATCGTCGTGCGAGCGGGCTGCCGCCGAGCCGCCGTCCGTCGCGACGTCATCGTCGCGTGAGCGGGCTGCCGCCAGGTCGTTCGAGTTCCCCGATCCCGGCGTTTCGACCGCGCGCGAGGACCCAGGTTTTCGTAGCCTGAGCGGTGTGGACAGCTCGATCGATCCTCACACCGGCAAGATCGTCTCGCGTTGGCTCGGACGCTTCGCCCTGGAGTCGGGCGCGGTCTTGCCCGATCTGGTGGTCGCGTACCGCCACGACGGCGTCCCGATCGGCGAGGGACGCCAGATCCTCGTCGTTCACGCACTGACGGGCTCGGCCGATGCCGCCGGCGACTGGTGGGCGCCACTGATCGGGCCCGGCCAGGCTCTGGACACGGAGAAGTTCGGCGTCATCTGCATGAACCTGTTGGGCAGCCGCTACGGCACCACCGGGCCGACGTCTCGGAACCCGGCGACCGCAAGGCCCTACGGGCGCGCCTTTCCGCGAGTAACGGTCCGCGATCAGGCCCGGGCACAGTGGCGGCTCCTGGACGCCTTGGGCATCGGCCGGCTCGCCATGGCGATCGGCGGGTCTCTCGGCGGCATGGTCGCCCTGGAAGTCGCCCTGGAGCGGCCCGGCGAGATCAGTCGCGTGGTGCCGATCGCGGCGCCGGCCCGAATCGGCCAGCTCGCCGTCGGCTGGGACCACATCCAGCTCGAGATCGTCGACAAGCTGGGCATGGACGGGCTGGATCTGGCTCGCGAGCTGGCCATCACCACCTACCGCAGTGAGATCGACTTCGAGCAGCGGTTCGCCGGCCGCGTCGAGCCCGACGGCACACCTTCGATCGTCAGCTATCTGCGCCACCAGGGACGCAAGCTCCTCGAACGGTTCGACGAGGATACGTACCGGGCACTGGTTCGCGCCATGGACACGCACGATATCGGCCACGACCGCGGCGGCGCCGTCGCCGCCCTACAGCGACTGGCTGCGTACGGGACGCAGCTGACCGGCGTGGGCATCGAGGGTGACATCCTCTACGGCACGAACCAGGTCCAGGGCATGGTCGAGGCGGCCAAGGAGGCCGGCATGGACGCGGCCTATCGCGAGATCCGCTCCACGAAGGGCCACGACGCGTTCCTGGTCGAGTGGGAGCAGCTCAAGACCATCCTGGCCGAGGCACTCAAGTAGGAGCCGTCAGCCAGCGCGGCGGGCGGCGGGCGGCGGCGGGCCGGTGGGCGGCGCGGGCGGGGCGGTGGGCGGCGGAGCAGACGGCGAGTTTCCACTCATCTCCGCCCTGGGAAGCACTAAGGCGCTTGCTATCGGGCTCTTCCGTCCCGCGGCTTCAACTGATAGACGTCGACGTCTAACTTCAACCCGGAGACGCCTGCTCGACCCGTCGGACTCCTCCCACGCTGGCGTCTTCGACTCTTCATGCTTCCTCGAGGAGCATTGAGCGGAAGAATCGAGCCACCAGGCGCCAAACGCCACCCCGGCAGCATTGAGCGGAAGAATCGAGCCACCGGGCGCCAAACGCCACTCCCGGCAGCGTTGAGCGGAGGAGGCCGGTAGGGAACTCGACCGATGCGGGGTCGATGTCTCTGGCGCCGGCCCTCTCACCGCGAACGGCAGCCCGGCCGCGCGCCCACGACGCGGGGAAGGCCCTGACGGGGAGTGGCATTTCCCGGCTCGCGCGGGTCCCCCAGCAGCCATACTCTGGGGCGGCACATTCCAGCGAGGAGGGGACATGACGCTCGCTACGGGGCCGCGCAAGGACACGCCACTGCAGGCTCACGCCATTTCCAAGCGCTTCGGAAAGCCGTGGCGGCGGGGCCGCTGGGCCCTTCAGGATGTCGACCTAGCGATACCAGAAGGCTCCGTAACCGCTCTGGTCGGGCCCAACGGGGCCGGCAAGACCACTCTGATCCGCATCTGCATGGCCTTCGAGCGACCCAGTTCAGGCAGCGTCGAAGTCGCCGGCGTTGACCCGTGGCGGCATCGCAGTGAGGCATTGCGCCGGGTCGGCTACGTGCCCCAGACGCCGGCCGTCTACCGCGGCCTCTCGGTCGAAGACCACGTCGCTTTGGCTCGCAGCCTGCATCCGGGGTTCGATGCCGCCTACGCCCGGCGGCGCCTCGAACAGCTGGGCATCCCGCTTGACCAGCACGCCGACACGCTTTCCGGCGGTCAGGCGGCTCAACTCGGATTGGCGATTGCTCTGGGCACACGGGCCGGGCTGCTGCTCCTCGACGAGCCCCTGGCAAACCTCGATCCGCTGGCTCGCCGCGAGTTCATTCACGTCCTGCTCGATGCGATGCGCTCTGACGGTTCGACCGCGCTGCTCTCGTCGCACATCGTCACCGACGTCGAGGAGGCCTGCGACCGGCTGACGATCCTGGGGGCCGGCAGGGTTCTGCTCGACTGCCCGCTCGACGAGGCGCGCCGAGGCCACCAGCTCGCCGAGGGCGATTCGAGCCCCGCCGGCGCCACAGCGGTCGGTTCCTTCGCGGGCCGAGGCGGTAAACGGATGACGCTGTGGCGGCTCGCAAGAACGAGCTCACCCATAGCCGACGGCCCAGAAGTCGGCGGCTCCGCGGGTGCTGAAGGCTCGAACGAGTCCGCCGAACCCGAAGGCGCCTCGACCCTCGAGGACGTCGTGCTCGGCTATCTGGCGGCCGGGCGCGGCGTCGGCGCAGGCCTGCAGCTCGACTAAGGGGGAAGCCGTGATCACTCGGATCCTGCTCACGTACAAACAGCATCGTTTCGAGGTCGTGGCGACGCTCGTTCTGTGTCTGGGCGTGACCGTCGCGGCGATCGTCGAAGCACTCCGGCTCGGCGCCGTCCATCTTCCTGCTGGCTGCGACCCCTACAGCTTCCTCTACGGCGACCCGGCCGCCCAGATCAGCCCGGCCTGCCGAACCGCCTCCGGGCAATGGTTGAATATCCGCGACGGCATGGACATGCGCCTGATAAGACCGATATCGCAGGCGGTGCCATTCCTCGTCGGCATCCTGCTCGGTGCACCGCTCGTGTCGCGTGAGATCGAGACCGGCACGGCCCCTCTGTCGTGGGCGCTCGCGGGTTCGCGACGGCGCTGGCTCGGCGCAAGGATGATCTCGATCGTTCTGCTGATCGTGCCGCTGCTCCTGGCTGTCGGCCTCTCAGCGGACTTCCTGGCCGGCGCAACCACGCCGGGCATGAACCCCTACGCCGACTTCAGTGAATACATGGCCCGAGGCGTGCCGCTCGTCTTTTGGGGATTGGCCGCGTTCACGGGCACGGTGGCACTGGGGACTCTCCTCGGCCGGATGACCCCCGCCATCGTCCTGGCCATCGTCGTCTGCCTCCTGGCCCGAGGCACCTGGGAGGCGGGCATGAATCACTTCGTGCTCGCGGCCTCGTCGCAAATCCTCCCCAGCGCGGCAGACGTCCAACGAGGAACCGTGTGGTCCGAGAGCTCGAACAGCGACCTCGTCACGCGGCTGGAAACATACCTGGACGGCCAGCCCTGGTCGGGAGACATCAACACCTGGTGGCAGGAGCACACAACGCAGACCGTCGACCAGTTCGGCAACGTGACTATATCGTCGCCGATTGGCCCGGAGGGGCAGCCGAGCGGGCCCTACAGCATGCCTTTCGGGTTCCACGGCAACATGTACTGGCCGATCATAGCCATCGAGTCAGCGATCCTTTTCCTCGGGTCTTTGCTGTCCTCGGCTATGGCCCTCCTGTGGGTCGAGCGGCGCCGGCCTTACTGATCAACTCGCGGGGGGCGACCACGTACGGCCACGACCGGCCACGCATGGCTACGCACGGCCGCGGCTGGCCACCTCGCCTATTCGTGCTGTATAGCCACATGCATACCGAGTGTATGCAGACTGCATAATCACCGGTATGCCTTGCACGTGGCGGGTATTTCATGCATACTCCGCCCCTGATGTTCGCCAATACGTTCGCCAAGCCCAAGTCGAAGCGCTGGCGGCCCTGCCGGGAGGCAAGGCCCTAGGGCTCGGCGGCGTTCGTAGCGAACCGCGGAGCCAAGGGCTAGGCTCCCGAGGGCCGCGACACCAACTGGTGCCGCGGCCTTTCTGTATTCGAAGGACAACGGAGGCAGTCGGAATGCTGAGTATCGTCGCCGGAGACGGAGGCATGGGCCGGGCGATCACGGCCGCCCTCGACGGCCGCGGCATGCCCCCGCTCGCGATCCTCGGCCTGCCCGACTCGGCCGACGGCCACGCACCCTCCAGGTTCCGCGGCGCGGAGCTCGTCTTCGATTTCACCGTCGGCGACGCCGTGGCCGGGAACGTTCGCGCCGCGCTCGACGGCGGGGTGCGGCACTTCGTCATCGGCACGACCAACTGGACGGGCGATCGCGACCGAGTGGCGAGGATGCTCACCGAGCGAGATGCCGCAGCCGTCGCCTCGGCCAACTTCAGCCTGGGGGTGATGTTGTTCGCCCGCCTCGTAGAGGATGCGGCGCGGCTCTTCGGTCCCTTCGCCGAATACGACCCGTACCTCGTGGAATGGCATCGCCGGACCAAACCCGACCGGCCCTCCGGGACCGCCCTCGATCTATCGCGGCGGCTCATCGCCGCCCATCCCCGCAAGACGCGCGTCGCCGAACCCATGGCCCAGGGTTCTCCCGCGCCCGAGGAGCTCGACGTCTCCGTCATTCGGGCCGGGGCCGCACCGGGGATGCATCTGGTCGGCTTCGACGCCCCGGGCGAGAGCCTGGAGATGCGCCTCACGGCCCGCGATCGATCCGCCTATGCGAGCGGCGCGGTAACCGCCGCCGAGTGGCTCCTGGCCGAGCCCAGGACATCGGGCATCCACACATTCGACGAGGTCGTCGACTCGATCATCGCCGGCCAGACGAAGGCATCGGCATCGAACGGTCGAGCGCCGGCCGATGTTCGAGCGGCAGGCGCCTCCAAACCATGAGCCCACCTGCGGCCGAGAGTCTCACCGCCGCCTTCGACCGCCCATAGATCGCCGACCGACACCGCCATACCAGTACCGAGGAGCAACCCAGATGCCGCCGACCCGCCAGTTCAGGGGAGCCTATACGGCCCTCGTGACGCCATTCATGCCCTCGGGCTCAATCGACGAGGACGCCTTCAGGGCCCTCGTCCGCCGCCAGATCGATGCCGGCATCGACGGCCTCGTCCTCGCCGCCAGCACCGGCGAGAGCCCGACGCTCAGCCCCGAGGAACGCGAGTGGCTGTTCGCTACTGCCGTCGGGATCGCCTCCGAGCGCCCGTCGCGGTCCCGCATCAGGATCATCGCCAACACCGGCTCAAACGACACCGCGGCCACGATCCGTGCCACCCGCCGAGCGGCCCAGCTCGGCGCCGACGCGGCGATGTGTGTGGCTCCGTACTACAACAAGCCCGACCAGCGGATGATCGAGGCCCATTTCCGGGCCATCGCCGACGACGGCGGCCTGCCGATCGTCGTCTACAACGTCCCGAGCCGGACCGGTGTGAACGTCGACGCGGCGACGCTGTTGCGCCTGACCGAGCATCATCGAATCGTCGCGGTCAAGGAAGCGTCGGCCAACATGGACCAGATCGCGGCCATACTTCGAGACCGGCCCGCGGGCTTCGCGGTGCTCGCCGGCGACGACGCCTGGACGCTGCCGATGCTGGCCATGGGCGGGGACGGCGTGATCTGCACATGCGCCAATGAGATCCCAGGTGAGATGGCGGCCATGTGCGCTGCCGGGTTCGCCGGCGACTTCGACGCCGCGCGCCGCATCCACGAGCGCTGGTTGCCGCTCATGAGGGCTAATTTCGTCGGTGGCCCGAACCCGGTGCCGGTCAAGGCCGCGATGGCGCTGATGGGCCAGATCGGCGACGTCGTCCGGCCGCCCCTGCTCCCGCTCGAGGAGGCAAATCGGGCGCGGCTGCGTGCAGTCCTCGAGGCATCCGGGCTGTTGGAGACGTCAGCGGGCGGGACCTCCCCAACCCCGGCCTCCGGTGGCGCTCGAACGACGGCGTCGGCGTCGAGCCGGGCGGCCGCGGCAACTCGCGCGTGAACCCCGACGAGACGCTCACCGGAATTCTGGCGGACCTCGACGCGGGGCGACTTCGAGCCGCCCACCCCGACCCGGACGCCCCCGGTGGCTGGCGAGTGGATCCGGCGGTCCAGGCCGCCATCCTGGAGCTATTCGCCGATCGCGACACTCGAACCTGGGATCTCGACGGCGTCCTTCAATTCAGAGACCGGACAGGCTTGCCGGTCAAGGGCTTGATCGACTCGCCGGAAGCTGCGGCCGCACTGGCAGCCGGCAAACCGTGGCGCGTCGTCCCGGGCGGCACCTCGGTTCGCGGCGGCGTATACCTGGCGCCTGGCGTGACGATCATGCCTCCGTCCTACGTCAACATCGGCGCGTGGATCGGCGAGGGCACGATGGTCGACTCGCACGTCCTCGTCGGCTCGTGCGCTCAGATCGGGTCGCGCGTGCATCTCTCGGCCGGCGTGCAGATCGGCGGGGTCCTCGAGCCGCCCGGACGGCGGCCCGTGATCGTCGAGGACGGGGCCTTCGTGGGCGCCCAGGCCGCCCTTCTGGAGGGCGTTCTCGTGGGCCGCAGCGCGGTCATCGCCGCAGGTGTCATCCTGACGGGCACGAGCCGCCTGTATGACCTGGCCCGCGGCCGTGTCGTGGTCGGCACGCTCGAGGAACCGCTGACGGTTCCGGCCGGAGCGGTGGTTGCCCCCGGCGTCCGCGGGATCGCCGGCGAGTTTGCCGCAGCACACGGTCTTGCCCTTTCGACCGCGGTCGTCGTCAAGTACCGTGATGAACGCACCGACGCTCGCGTGGCGCTCCAGGAGGCATTGCGTTGACCCCGACCTCGGCCATTCGCTCGGGCGCCGGCACGGACGGCATCCTGGAGTCCGGCCTTCTGGCCGGACTCTCGCCCGCGGCCCTGGCTGAGGCGTTCGGCACCCCGTTCTTCCTCTACGACCTCGAGCTGATCGGCCGGCGCGTCGACGCTCTCCGGGCGGCCCTGCCGCGTGGCTTCCGGGTGGCATTTGCGGTCAAGGCCAATCCGTCGCTGGCGATCCTTGCCCATCTCAGACGGTGCGGAGTGGGCGCCGACATCGCCTCCGGAGGCGAGCTGGAGGCGGTCCTGCGGGCCGGCTTCGAGCCGGCGATGATCGCCATGACCGGGCCCGGCAAGCGCGACGAGGAGCTTACCGAGGCGGTCGCGGCCGGCGTCGGCGCGATCACCGTCGAATCGCCGGGCGAGTTCCGGCGCCTCGAGGCGGTAGCCGCGGCGGCCGGGCGACGCCAGCCGATCCTGCTCCGCCTGGCGGTCTCCGAAGATGCTCGGCTGGAAACCGTCAGGCTCATCGGCGGCGTCGAGGGCAAGTTCGGGATGCCGCTCACGACGCTGTTCGAGACGGCCCGGGCCGCCGCAGCCTCGGAGTACGTGGAACTGCTAGGGGTTCACGCATTCGGGGCATCGAACCTGCGCGACGCCGGCCAGCTCGCCCGCCACGTTTCGGAGCTCGTGGAGATCGGCCGACGGGTGGCGGCCGACGTGGGCACGCAACTTCGTTTGGTTGACGCCGGGGGCGGCCTGGGCATCCCCTACTCTGATGACGAGCGGCCGCTCGATCTCGGCCGTCTCGGCCGGCGCCTGACCGAGCTGCGCGCAGGCTGGGACGCCGACGCTTCGCTCTCCGGTCTGGAAGTGGTCCTGGAGCCGGGGCGGTTCCTGGTGGGACCGGCGGGCGCGTACGTTGCTCGGGTCGTCGACGTCAAGGGGCCCGACTCCGCGCCCGTGGCGATCCTCGACGGCGGGATCAATCACGTTCTTCGCCCGGCACTCGTTCAGACTGAGCACCGACTCGCGGTCCTGACCACGGACGCCGTTCGCGCGCTGGTCCGCACCACGGTCGCCGGACCGCTGTGCACGGGGCTCGACGTCTTCACGACCGAGGCGATGCTGCCTCGGCCGCGCCCCGGCGATCTCGTCGCCGTCCTCGACACCGGCGCCTACGGCTTCACGGAGTCGATGCCGTTCTTCCTGTCACATCCGACCGCGGCGGAGGTGGCAGTCCGCGCCGGCCGAGCCCAGCTGATAAGGCCGCGCATGACCCCATCCGAGTTGCTCGACCGCCAGCTCGATCCGCACTGGTAGTCGGTCGCCTGTCCTCCCCACTGCTCGGCGACGCTTAGCTGCGCGTCAGAGTCGCTTCGCTGCGGGGCCGACGGGCGCCTAGCGAAGGGTCGACAGCGGGTGACGCAGCCTAGTAACTGGCCCCGTCGATCCGGACCTTACCCCTGAACTTCCAGTAGATGAAGCTCGTGTAGCCGATGACGATGGGCAGGCCGATCAGCGCCACCACCAGCATCACGGTGAGTGACGTGTGCGACGAATGGGCATTGTCGACGGTCAGGCTTCGGGCGGCGTCGACGGCGGGGACCAGATTTGGGTAAAGGCTCGTCCCGGCCGTGACGGCCAGGCCCGCGACGACGAGGCTGGAGAAGAAGAACGCTCGACCCTCGTGTGTGGACCGAAGCGCCAGCAGCAGATAGAAGATCGCGTTGGCCGTCAGAAAGGGGGCTATCCAGGCCAGGGGGTTGCCGAAGTTGTCGAAGACGCGTGCGGCGTCGCTCCGTGCTACCCAGGTCGCTCCGATCCAGGCGCCCAGCGTGAGGCCGGCCGCAACCAGTCGAGCCCACCGCGCCCGACTTTGCAGGGCGCCTTCGGTCTTCAGCACGAGCCAGGATGACCCCTGCAATAGCGCCAGCCCGAGGCTCAAGAAGCCCACCGATATGGCGAACGGATTGACCAGGCCGGCGAGACCGCCCCGATACACGCCGTCGGCGTCGATCGGGAGGCCTCGCAGGACGTTGCCCAGGGCGACGCCGAACAGGATCGACGCCGCGACCGAGCCCAGCCAGAAGCCAATGTCCCAACCGAGCCGCCAGAACCTGGCCGTCTCCTTGCCCCGGAACTCGATCGAGATGGCCCGCAGGATGAGGGCCCCGAGCAAGAGCACCATGACCAGGTAGAAGCCGGAGAAGATCGTGGCGTAGACGAGCGGGAAGGCCGCGAAGAGAGAGCCCGCGGCGGTGATGAGCCAGACCTCGTTACCGTCCCAGACCGGGCCGATGGCGTTGAGAACCTGGCGCCGCTCCGCGTCGGTGCGGGCGACGATCAGGTGAAGCGCCCCGGCGCCCAGGTCGAAGCCATCGAGAATCGCGTAACCGGCGAACAGGAAGCCTATGAGGAGGAACCAGACGGTCGAGAGGTGCATCTCAGCGTCCCCCCTTGGTCGGGGCTACGAGACCGGACGCGGCCGAGGCTGCCGGCGCAGCCGGCGGTGAGGCCTCGCCGGGCGTGGCCGGCGCGCTCTCGACGCCGGTCTCTGGGCCGCGCCGTATCTCTCGAGTCAGGCCGTACAGCCACAGGGAGAAGAGCAGGGCGTACAGCAGAACGATGGCGACTATCGAGACCGACACGTCGGCTGCCGACACTCCCGGCGAAGTGCCCTGCGAGACCATAAGCAAGCCCTGGACTATCCACGGCTGGCGCCCCACCTCCGCGGTCATCCAGCCCAGCTCGGTGGCGATGATCGGTGCCGGTATGGCAATCACGGCCAGCCACAGCCACCAGCGGCGCTGCTCGAGCGTCCTTCGCCAGAGGAAGTAGACGCCCACGACCATCAGCAGCAGCATCACCGTTCCCAGCCCCACCATGAGGTGGAAGCTCAGGAAGGTCTCCGCGACCGGCGGCCAGAGCGACGGGGCGACCTGGTCGAGGCCGTTGATCTGGCCGTTCGGATCGAGGTCCGACAGGGCGCTCAGGCCATACGGTATCGAGATCCCCAGCCCGGTGCCCGAGGAGCAGTCCTGGCTCGGCGGCAAGGCGATTATGTCGAGCGGGACGCCCCTCGACGTCTGGCAGACGCCTTCCATCGCGGCGAACTTGACCGGCTGGTTGGCCTGAACCTCGCGCGTCTGGAGATCGCCGGTGGCGAACATGCCGGCGGCCCCCAGGAAGGCGACGACCATGCTCAACCGCAGCGCGAACGAGGTGACGTCCGAGCCTCGCCCTCGCAGGATGTACCAGGCGCAGATGCCCATCAGGAAGAACGCGCCCACCACCCAGCAGGCGGTGACCGTGTGCAGGAAGCGAGCCACGGTCGACGGATTGAACATCGCCTGAAGGAAATCCGTCATCTGAGCCTTCTCGACGCCGTTCGAATCGGTGACGATCTTGAAGCCGGCGGGAGTCTGCATCCACGAGTTGGCGACCAGGATCCAGAAGGCCGACAGGGTCGTACCGGCGAACACCAGCAGCCCGGCGATCCACCTGAGAGTCGAACCGACGCGGTCCCGCCCGAACAGGACGATGCCGACAAAGGCCGACTCGAGGAAGAAGGCCGATATGCCCTCGGCCGCTAGCGGGACGCCGAATATGTCGCCGACGAAGCCGGAGAAGCGGGACCAGTTCGTTCCGAACTGGAACTCCATGACGATGCCGCTGACCACGCCGATTACGAACGTCACCGCGAACAACTTCGTTACGAAGACCGAGAGCCGATCGTAGACGTCGCGATTGGTCCACCAGCGAAACGTCTCGATGATGGCGATGAGCCCGGCGAGGCCGATCGTGACGGCCGGGAACACGAAGTGGAAGCTGATCGTCAGCGCGAACTGCAAACGATCGAGCTGGACGACGTCCACAGGCTCACTCCTAGGGCGACAGGCGGGCCTGCCGATGGGGCTCTGTCGAACCGACGGCAGGGCCGGAGACAGATCCGCGGTTCGACGGGACTGAAAACTAGCATCCCCGCGACTCACCTTATGCGAGGCGGAGTCCGAACGGGGAGATGTGGCACAGTTCGGGACGACACCGCCAAGCCCACGCATCACGATCGCCCGCACACCCGCCTCCCAGACGTGCTACAACCTGTCCGTGTCCAGCATCCGCGCCCGGCTCCACGTCGGTCGGCCGTCACTCCGCCCGAGCGCCGCAACCCGGATCCCTCCGGTGTTTATCCTTGGCGTCGTCGCGCTAGCCCTGGTCATCGGGGGGCTGCTGCTGCGCTCGGTCGTAACCGCTCGAGGCAGCGCCGCCGAGGGGACGGGAGCAGGGCCTTCGAGCTCGCTCGCAACGCAACCAGGGCTCGTGGAAACGCCATCCGCCAGCCCCTCATCGGGCCCGACCTCGACACCGACGAATCTTCCGGTCAGTCCCTCACCAACCGGTCTACGGGGCTACGTCTGGCCGCTCACCAACGCCAAGGTCACCCTCCCGTTCGGACCGTCGCCCTGGGGCGAGTTCTTCGTCAACGGCAAGCGCTTCCACGACGGCGTCGACATGGCGACGCAGTGCGGCGACTCCGTCCACGCCGCTCACGACGGCATCGTGCTGGCGGCCGGCCGCAAGTACGACGAGTTCATGGGCTGGAATGGCGACATCGCACCGTACTACGCCCTGCTCGACCGGAAGCACTGGTGGAACAGCCTGCCGATCGTGATCGTGATCGACGACGGCGACGGCTACCGCAGCATCTACGCCCACGAATCCAAGGTCACGGTGGCGCCCGGCCAGCACGTCACGGCCGGGCAGGTCATCGGCGTTGAAGGTGCCACGGGCAACGCGTCGGGCTGCCACGTCCATTTCGGTCTCTTCGATCCCGCCGAGCTGACGAAATTCGAGCTCGATCCTGGAATCGTCTCGCGAGATCTGATGCCGACAAGCGAGACCGCCCGCATCAACCCGCTCCTCGTTCTCCCATTCCGATGCGACATCGAGGAGATGCGGCCTCTCCGACCGGCGGAAGCCGCGGCCTGCCCGGCGCCAACGGCGAAGCCAGCGGCGACGGCGAGGGCGACGCCAAAGCCGTCCGCCAGGCCGACCGCGTCCCCGGCCGCATCCCCCTCGCCCTCCGCAGCGGCGTCGGAATCCCCACCGGCGTCGAGCTAGCCGCCCGGCGATCGATCTCGCGAGGTCACGCCGACGGCTCGACCGCCCCGGCACGGGTGTAGCGGCGAGCCACCAATGAGTACGCCGGCAGCCTGGCGAGCGCGGCGCTGAGAGAGACAGAGGGCTCGCCATCGCGTCCCACGATCGCCAGCAGCGAATCGGTGGCCGTGGCTTCGGCCGGCCTGGCGTCGATCTCGGCCAGGTCGACGGTGACGAGCCCCGGCTCTCCCGGCCCCAGCGCCGCCCTCACCTCCGCGTGTACGGCCGCCCGCTCCGACGCTTCGTAGGCCCGCCGGAGCTCGGCGCCGGCCCGCCAGCTCGGCTGGCGCAGCAGGATGGCAGACCAGGCCCGCCCGACCTCAGGTAAGACGGTCTCGTCACCGGGGACCGGCCGGTTCGAGAGCGCCTCGCCGCGAGCCCAGAGAGCCGCCTGATGCAGCAAGGCGTACTCGTCGAGGTCGGCGTAGTGGCCCAGGTTGTCCGCCGGCGAGCCCTCGCCGAAGATAGCCAGGATGCTCGGCCGGAAGACCTCCGCCAGATCGAGATCGATCGCGCGAACCGACCGGTGGTAGTAGATCTGCTGGTACATGAACAGGCGAGCGGTCAGGAACATTTCGAGGGCGCCCAGACCGGGCTCATACAGAGAGAGGCCTGCCGGGCCGACGAAGCTGTACCGCCGCAACCGCTCGACATCTACGGGCCCCGTGGATACGCCCGTCAGATATGCGTCGCGGCGAACGTAGTCGAGGTTGTCTACCGTGAAGACGCCTGAGAGCAGCGGCTGGAGCCAGCGCAGCCAGCGCGGCATCGACGGATCCGCCAGCGCCGGCTTGGAGATGAGGAACGACAGCCAGCGCGGATCGATCGACTCGTCGGGCCTGAGCGCGTCGCGCTGAGGCACCAAACCCGGGGCCCGGCGCATCTCCCGGATCAACTCGCCCAGCTCGTGCTCGATGATCAGTTGCGACAGATCCTCATGAGTGAGGCTCTTGTGGGTCCGGCGCGGGTCGGGCGGCGCCGGGAAGTGGCACAGGACGTGCTCGTCGAAGAAATGTGCGAACGGGCCGTGTCCGACGTCGTGCAGGAGACCGGCCAGCCGGAGCGTTTCGACGACCAGGCCCTCCGATGGCGGCACCATGCCCGGCTCGGTCTGAGCCAGTGTCGCTCGAAGACTCGGGTAGAGATGCCGCGCCCACAATCCCGCTTCGTGCATCACCCCGAGGCTATGGGTGAAACGGCTGTGCTCGGCCGTGGGAAACACCCACCGTGCGCTTTGCAGCTGGCTGATGCGCCGCATCCGCTGCAGCCAGGCGGAGTCGAGCAGGTCGCCCTCCGCCGCCCCTTCGACGGGAAGCCCAAGCGCGCGAGACCGATCGCCACTCAATCGCTTCGTCAGCTCGATGTAGCCGTGGATCGGGTCGCTGAGTAGATTCACCGCCCACATTTGCGGATGGACTCCGCCACCGCCTGCCGGCGCCGTGCCCGCGGCCGAGACCACGCCATCGGCAGCAGCCGCCTTCTCGGGTTCGCCCAACGAATCGCTCCCGCGAAATGGGAGCTCCTTCTCGTCCTGCATGCCCACAGCCTATCCGAGACAGCCGGCCATGAGAACGCCGGATGCCCAAAGCGGGAGTTCGCCGGCCCCGGCGCCCTCAGCCGGCGCTCAATAGCGTGCGGCGGCTTTGCGATACGTTGCCGCCACCTCCTCGCGCAGCTCCGGCGGCGCGAGGACCTCGACTTGAGCGCCCCACTGCAGGATCCAGCGGCGGATTTCCAGCGTGCCCGGCACGCGCGCCCGCCACACCATCGAACCGTCCGGATCCCGGGCAACCCGCTCCGTCGGGTGCCACGTCGTTTCGGTCACGAGCCCGGCGATGGCGGCGTCGAAGCGCAGCTCGACCTCCACCTCCTCCTGGTCCGTGATGACGCCCCAGGCCCGATCCAGCCCCTCCTGCACGACTGACGGGTCCGGCCCTTCGAACGTCTCAGGGGTCAGCGACAGCTCGAGTATCCGCTGCAGCTTGAAGGTTCTGACGGCCCCGCGAGACTCGTCGAAGCCGATCAGATAGAGGGCCCGGGTGGTGGCCGATGCCTCCAGCAGGTACGGGTGCACGCGCGATCGGCGGGGCGGGCGGCCCGGGCTGTAGGTTGCGGCGTCGTAGGTGAGCTCTACGACCCGACGCTCGGACCAGGCGCGGGCCAGGAGCCGGATGTGATGTGTCATCCGCTCGTCGGGCGGCCGACCGGCCAGCACGTCGATGGTTCGTTCGAGATGTCGAGCCACCGCCGGAGGCAGGATCTCGGCCAGCTTCTGGAAGGCGGCGCCGGTGTCGGGGTCGTATCGATCGGCGAACTGGGCGGTCAGCCGAGCCGCCAGAAAGAACGCCACGGCCTCATCGAGGGTGAGCCGCAGCGGCGGCAGGAAGGCGCCTTCCACGATCCCCCAGTGGCCGCCCTCGCTCCACAGCGGTATCCCGATCTCACCCTCCAGAGCCTGCAGATCTCGATAGACGGTCCGGCGCGACATGGCCACGAAGCCGGCGACCGCGTCGACGGTTGCTCCTTCGGGATGTGCGGCCAGGTATCGAAGGACGCGGTAGAAGCGCGCCAGGCGATCGCGTTTCGCCGTATCGAGCCGGTCGGGCGGAGAGATCATGGTCGCTCGATCAGACGCTGGGCGGAGAGATGGTGACTCGGCTGTCTCGATCCGTGGCGGTCATCTTGACCCAGACGGTCGCGAGCAGTCCATGCGGCAGGATGTCCTGAGCGGTGCCGTTCACGGTACCGTTGACCATGCCGACCTCGCCGTCGCCAAAGACCCAGAAATCGAGCTGCCCCCGCCACGTCTCCAGGTTGGCATCGCCGACCAGCCATCCCATCTGCGGGAACGACGCGTCGAAGGTCGGACCGTCGACGGCGACGCGACAATGCCGCGCTCTCGCTCCTTCGACGTATTCGAGACCGAAGTTCTCGGCCGTTGCGCGGTTCTCCGGCGCAAGCGCCTCCGCCAGGACGGTTGTGTCGAGGTTCTCGCCACCGAGGGCCTTCGGCGAGGTCGACGCCCAATGCGATCCGGGGGAGATCGTCCACGCCGAAGATCCGATTCGGACGGCACCGTACTCGCCGAAGAGGTCGCTCCGGACGACCTGTGCGGTCCAGGAGAGGTCCGAACCCGACCGGCTGCCGGTCAGGCTCACCGTGCCAACGGCGCGCGAATCGACGTTCGCCGACAGGTCGAACTGGAGGAGGGCGCTCGAGGCAGTGACGAGATCGCCGTTGCACTGGGGCGGCGTGAGACTCGCCTCAGTGGGGCCGAACCTCGAGTGCGCCGCCGGCATGTCCCGCAGCGCAGCGTCGTCGGCGAGGCTGACACCGGTGAAGACGCCGCCGATGATCGACGTTGCCACAGCCGCGAACGAAATCGCGGTGAGGAGCCGCTTCTTACCGATGCCCACCTCGGGGATGAGCTGGCGGCTTATGCCGAGACCGGCGAACAGGCTGGTCGCCAGAAGAGCGAGAGCCCAGGGGTAGACGACCTCGAGCGATGGCAGGAGCGGTTCGGTGCCGCCCTGGATGACCTGGCCTGCCACACGCGCGATCGACGGCAGCAACAGCAGGCCCGCCACGAGGCCCAACCAGAAGACTCCCGCCGCCCCGCGGTTGCTGCGGACCAGCGGCGGCCATACGATCGGGGCGGCGCTCACGATCAGCGGCAGCGAGGCCGCCACGCCGACCAGCACGTCGACGGGACCGCCGGGTCGGTAAGCGATCAGCACGATGCCACCGCCGGCGGCCCACATGACCGTGAGGCCGACGGCCAGAAGCCGGAGCTCGAACTGGCGGACTCGCACGCTGGCAGTCTAGTCGCCTGACGCCAGCGAGCCACACACCGGGCCACTTCGAGTGGCCCATCAGCCGGCGGCAGGTGGGTGACGGGCAAAGAGAGCGCCCAAAGGAACCTACTCGTTGCGTGGGCCTTGATGTCATCGCAGCCACTAGCAAACGCTCGGCACCTTCAGGCGCAGCAGCAACGCTAGAGGAAGGGCTTCAGCCGTTCAATCGGTTTGTCCACATGCTTCGAGGGCGGCGCGATGACTTGTCCACCGCCCGTCCACCGATGGGGACAACTCCTGCGGCCTCAGGACCGCTGTCCGACGCAACGAGGAACCCGATGGCCGCCGACGAGGCGGGTCGCAAAGGGTCGGAGCCGATCAAGGAAGGACACCCGACGGCGAATTGGCGGCCTACGCGCCGCTGCCGGCCTCGAACTGCAGCCTGGGCTCGATCCGGGCGGGAGCGGCGGGCACCCAGGCCGGTTCGGCGAGTGGGGCCACGATCGCATTCGAGAGCATACGGAGAACGCGAGGCTCGACCCGGAAGACGGCCGTGTCCGTGCCCGCGGCAGCCCAGACCCACTGGTACTGGCACAGATCCTGGTCCATCAGGATTCGCACGTCGCGGCCGTGTCCGAAGGGCGGTATCCCGCCTATCGAGTAGCCGGTCAGATCACGGGCCTCGCGCGCCGTCGCCCGTCGAATTGCGAACTCACCTGTGACGGCGGCGAGCAGGCTCAGGTCCACCTGGTTGCGACCCGAGACCTGACAGACGATCGGGGCCAGCCGTCCGTCCGCCCTGGGAGCGACGAAGACAAGGGACTTAACGATCTGCCCGATCCCGGCTCCGACGGCAGCTGCGGCATCCTCTGCACTGTGCGTCGAGTCGGGCATGATGCGAATGTCGAGGGTGACCCCCTTGCGAGAGGCGACCTCGACGACCCTTTGGATTGCTGGGTGCGAGAGATCGGTCACGTCTCGAAATCTACCATTCGTTCGACTGAGGCTCTACCTAAGATATCGGCGGGCCCGGCCCCCAAAACGGTGCCACTGTGCGGTCCTCCAATTGGATGACCGCAGCCGCTCCGGCATCGTTCTCTACTTTCTATTCGACGCACGACCCTTCTTGGATGCATCGCCATCTAGATTCTCATGCACCGGAATTCCCGGCGGTTATCGGGCACGCGACAGGCTCGCCAGGTAAGCCAGGGAGGGTGTAGAGTCGACGCACAACAGAAGACGGACAGGGGAGCGCCGAAGGGCGCTGAGAGTGCGGAGAGGATCCGCAGACCCTTGGAACCTGATCCGGGTCATGCCGGCGCAGGGAGTCCAGACCGGTGCACCTCTGTCGAGCCGATGGAGGTGCTTTTCGTGAGTCGAGCCGGGTCGTCGATACGGGCGATCGTTGTCGCCGACGGCGACGTGCCCAGTCGAACCGCGCTCGATGCCGCCTGGCCGGGTTGGGACGGTGGCGTGGACCTCGTCGTGGCCGCGGACGGCGGTTGGGACAAGGCCGTCTCGCTGGGGCTGAAGCCGGATCTGCTGGTGGGCGACGCCGATTCTCTCCCCGAGGCCGCCTTCGCGACCCTTGCCGCGCAGGGCGTGGCCGTCGAACGATCGCCCACGGACAAGGACGAGTCGGATGCCGAGCTGGCGCTGCTGGCCGCTCTCCGGCGGGGCGCAGGGCACGTAACCATACTCGGGGCCCTCGGCGGGAAGCGGTTCGACCATTCGGTGGCCAACGTAGGCCTGCTCAGCCTGCCATCGGCCGGCGACGTCGAGGTCGAGCTGCTCGATGGCAGGACGCGGGTCCGCCTGCTGCGCGCCCCAAACCGAAGTCGCGGCGTCTCGAGCTGCGATCTATCCGGGGCTCCGGGCGACCTGATCTCTCTATTGCCCATGGGAATGCCCGCGCTGGGCATAACGACGAGGGGCCTGCTCTACCCACTCCGCGACGAACCGCTGCCGCCGGGACCGGCGCGCGGCCTCTCCAACGTACGCGTCGAGGCCGATGCGAGCGTCACGCTCCGCGACGGCCTGCTGGTGGTCATCGAAACGAGGAATCGATAGGTCGGAATAGGAGGATATCAAGCGTGAACACTGCTCTCGGACCGACGACGTCCAGCGATGTCGTGGAATCGTCGCGCTGGCGCACCGTCGACATTGTCGTCGTGGCACTCCTGGCTACGGCCTTTGGAGTGGTCTTCTTCGTCTGGAACAACTACGTCTGGGTCTGGGCCAGCGGAGCGGGCTATCAGGCCGCCTCGCTGGTAACCGGTGCCTGGCTACTGCCCGCGGTGGTCTGCCCGCTCGTGGTCCGCAAGCCGGGGGCGGCGGTGTTCGGCGAGGTCGTGGCAGCCTTTGTCGCGATGCTGCTCGGAAACGCCTGGGGCATGGACAGCCTGCTTTCCGGAGTGCTCCAGGGAGCCGGCGCCGAGCTCGTCTTCGCCTTCGCCCTGTACCGCCGCTGGGGTCTTGTCACGGCCGTTCTGGCAAGCGTCGGCGCCGGCGTCGGCGAAGCCATACACGACACATCCATCAGCTACGCGGCCTACGACGTTCCCTTTCGTGCCGTGATCGCCGGAGTTGAGATCGTTTCGGCGGCGCTCATCGCCGGGGTCGGGGCCTGGCTCCTGGTGCGAGCCCTCCGCCGGACCGGGGCACTGCAGGCATTCCCATCGAACGAGTGACCGCCACGGAATCCGAGCTCGTAACGGGTCGGACCTACGCCTCGCCACTTGATCGGCGAACACCTCGGGAGACGCAAGCGATCGCAGACCAGGTTGCGCTCGAGGCCTCGACGGCTCCTCCGGCCATCGAGGCAGCCGGGCTGGCCTGGACGTATGCAGGTCGATCGGATCCGGCGCTCGACGGCCTGACGTTCAGGCTGGAGCCCGGGCGGGTGCTGCTCGTGCTTGGGCCTTCCGGCTCTGGCAAGAGCACCCTCGCACGTGCGCTCGCGGGGCTGGTACCCCACGTCCTGCCCGGCCGGTGGCAGGGCAGCCTGTGCATCGGCGACCTGGACGTGGCTCGTACGCCCGCTCGCCTGCTGGGCGACCGCGTTGGGCTCGTCTTCCAGGACCCGGACAGCCAGCTTGTCATGACCCGCGTGGACGACGAGGTGGCGTTTGGGCTGGAGAACCGGGCCTGGGCACGGCCGGCGATGACCCGGCGCGTTCCCCAGGCTCTTCGCGAGGTCGGTCTCGAGGGTTTCGAAAAGCGCGGCACTAACACTCTCTCCGGCGGCGAGAAGCAGAGGCTTGCCATCGCCGACGTTCTCGCGCCACGGCCGTCGCTGCTCGTCTTCGATGAGCCGACGGCGAACCTCGACCCGCCGGGGATGCACGCGACTCTCGAGCGCCTGTCGGCCCTGGCAGAACGCCGCGAGCACACCATGGTTCTGATCGAGCACAGGCTGGAGGCCGCGCTTCCACTCGCCGATGACGTCCTGCTCATCGACGAGCACGGCCGGCAGCTGGCCTTTGCGCCGGCCGCGGCGGTCGGCCGCGAGGCCGTCGCGCTGCTCGGTCGCTCCGGCGCGTGGGTCCCGAGCGCTTGGAACGGTCACGGGAGCGGCGACGCCCGCATCGCTTCGCTGCGAGCCGGAACCGGCATGGCTTCCCTCGAGCCGCGCGACACCGGCCCGATGCTGCTCCGCGCATCGGAGCTGGAGGTCAGTTATCCAGCCGACGAGAGCGGTTCGCATCTCGTTCTGGAGGGCGTGTCCTTGACCGCCGCCGCCGGAGAACGGATCGCGCTCGTGGGACCAAACGGGGCCGGCAAGTCGACCTTGCTCTTCGCCCTCGCGGGGCTGCTCCGGCCGAATAGCGGTTCGGTGCGGCTGCGAGCGTTGCCACTGGACGGCGGGCCGATCGAAGAGCTGCGGGATCCGGCGCGGCTGGGCGCGACAGAAGTGGCGGCCCACATCGGACTCGTGTTCCAGGACCCGGAGCTCGGCTTCGTGGCCGGCACGGCCCAGTCCGAGGTCGAAGCCAGCAATCGCGCGAACGTTCGCCGCGGGGCGTCGACGGACGGCGGCGTGGCAGGCGGCGCCGCCGCCGTCCTGGCGGACTTCGGACTGGGCCATCTCGCCGACCAGAGCCCGTTCCGCCTGAGTCAGGGCGAGCAGCGACGGCTCAGCCTCGCGGCCACGGCGATGCAGCCCCCGGCCGTGCTCCTCCTCGACGAGCCGACATTCGGGCTCGACCATCGCGGCACCGAGGCCGTGATGCGCTTGCTCGACCGGCTCCGATCCGGCGGTCAAGCCCAGCTGCTGGCTACGCACGATCCTCGACTGCTGCCGGCCTGCGACAGGGTCGTCGCCCTGGCTCGGGGCCGCATCGTGTTCGATGGTCCGCCGGATCGATTCCTGGCCGACCCGCCGTACTCGCCTCCGGGGCCATGGCGTGACGGCGTGCGCGAGCCGGCAAGCCCGGCCACGCCGAAATGAGCCTCCTGCCTCCGCCGATCGGTCCCGTCCGACCGGCCCTTCTCACTCGCGTCACACCCGTGGCGCGGCTCGTCGCCGGCCTGGCCTGGTTGGGCACGAGCATCATCACCCTCGACCCGATCGTGCCGGCTCGCCTCGCGCTTGCGGCGGTTGTCGCCCTCGTGCTGTGGTCGGGCCTGCCACTCCGCCGGATCCCCGGGCGTCTTGCGCCGCTGGCCTTCGCCATCGTCAGCCTGACCGTCTTCTCGATCCTCTTGTCGGGCTCGAACGGCGACCGATCGCTGGCGGCGCTGGCGCAGCTCGGGCCGGTCCGCATCACCGGACCGGCGATCTCGGCGGGCCTGGCCATCGGCCTTCGGGTCATCGTCATCGGCCTGACGACGCTGCTCGTGTTCGGCCCGTCGGACCCCACCCGGATGGCCGACTCGCTCGTCCAGCAGTGGCACGTGCCCGATCGCTTCGCCTACGGGACGCTGGCCGCCGTGCGGGTGGCGCCACTCATGGCCGGAGACTGGGCCGTCATCTCCGCAGCGCGCCGCTTGCGCGGGCTGCAAGGGGGTGGCGTCTCCGGCCGCGTCCGTGACCTCGGGGACAGACTCATGGTCATGCTCGTCTCGGCCATTCGGCGGGCCGAGCGTCTGGCCCTGGCGATGGACGCGCGCGGCTTCGACAGCGGCGTGCGCAGGACTCACTTCCGTGAGCTGCACGTGAGCGCGCGGGACTGGCTGGTCATCGCGGCTGCCTGGGCAGTTGCGGCCGGGGCGCTTGCCCTGCCCCACTGAAGCGAGCTCGTCTCCTGGGCCATTCCACGGTACGGAAAGCGCATCGACACCGCAGGACCAACGCCGGGGTATCGCGCTAGCCTGCTGGACATGAGCGCAATGCCGAGCGTGGGCGAGCTCGCCCCTGATTTCGAGCTCCACGACGACCTGGGCAAGGCCCATCGCCTCTCCGATCGTCGAGGCCATTTCACCGTTGTCTACTTCTATCCGGCCGACGACACGCCGGGCTGTACCAAGGAGGCCTGCTCGTTTCGCGACAATGATGCGGCGTTCCGAGATGCCGACACCGAGGTCTGGGGGCTGAGCCCGCAGGGGCCGGCCAGCAAGGCCGCATTCAGGGCCAAGTACGGCCTTCCCTTCACGCTCCTGGCGGACGAGGACCACGCCGTGGCCGACGCGTACGGCGCGTGGGGCGAACGGGAGAAGTACGGCAAGACCTACTGGGGAATCCTGCGGTCGAGCTTCCTCGTCGGCCCGGACGGCCGGGTCGCGTACGCCTGGCCTAAGGTGACGCCCGAGGACCATGCTGTCGAGGTCCTGGCGGCACTCAAAGAGTCGCGAGCGACGCCGGCCTGACCGCCTCCAGGCGGCCTGCACGCACCCGAACAGACTGTCGGGCCACGCAAATGGCGTCTCTGGTGGGCGTGTCGTGTAGAGTCGCGGAAAGAGAGAGGCTTCGCCCGTGGGGGGAGACGAGCGAAGCCTCGGCCGGCATGATAACTCGGGGCGGCCAGGCAATATGCGGCGATTCCGGGTGGTGAGCGACGAGCGCGGCACGGAGCGGCGCCGTGCCCATCAACTAGGTTCTGGAGGCCGAGGCACGTAGATGACCGATCAGATGGCCACACCACATACCTGGCGACCGCGGCGGTTCATGGTGATCGTCGGCCATCCCGACGACGCGGACTTTGGCCCGGCGGGAACCGCGGCAGCCTGGATCGACGCCGGCGCCGAGGGCTGGCTCGTCTGCTGCACATCGGGCGATGCCGGCGGCGAGGACCCCAGCCTCGATCCCACGGAGCTGGCCCGGGCGCGCGAGGAAGAGCAGCGGACGGCAGCGGGAATCATCGGCTACTCGGGCGTGACGTTTCTACATCAGCCAGACGGAAACCTCGCCAACGACCTGCCGCTGCGAGAGATGCTGGTGCGGGAGCTCCGGACGTTCAGGCCCGACGCCGTCTTCTGCGGCGACCCCGAGGTCGTCGTCCATGACGGTGGCGGAATCAACCACACGGACCATCGGGCCGCGGCGATGGCGGCCGTGGACGCCGTATACCCGGCCGCGCGCAACCCCATGGCGTTTCCGTGGCTGGCCAGGAACGGCCTGGCGGCTCATCGCGTCCGCAGGCTCTACCTGATGTGGACCAACCAGCCCAATGCGTGGGTCGACGTCACGGCCACGGCGGACCGCAAGATCGAGGCCTTGCGTTCTCATGCCAGCCAGCTGCACGACCCAGAGGGCGTGTTCGCGAGGGTACGCGGCCGGCTCCAGGAGAGCGGGCAGCGGATCGGGGTGGGCTCGGCCGAGGGCTATCGGCTCGTCGTGATAGAGCCGGATCCCGAAGAGACCGACGAACCGGCGGAGGCGAAGGCCCGCGAGGGGATCAGCGCCTAGCCGGAACGGCCGCTTGCGTCGCCGTCTCAGCGGCGAGCCGGTCCTCCGAGTTCTATCGGAGGCGTGTCGCAAACAGCAGCAGTCTCACGCGCGGCCATTCGTTCCAGAGGTCGGCGAGAAGCTCCGCCCGCCGCCCGATCAGACGCAACAGCTCGCCCAGAGTCAGGGCCGGTGCCTCCGCTGCCACGAACTGGTCCGCCGAGACCCGAACCGCATCGAAGAGGTGGGCGGCCTCTCCGGGCCTGGGCCACACCCGGACTCGCATCGGCAGCAGACCGGCGCCACCGACCGCCATGGCGAGATCACGGTGGTCCGGCACGTGCCTGTCGACCCACGCTCCGAAGCCGTCATAGCGGAAACCGACGGCGGCAAGGTTCCGGGCTATCTCGCGAGCCTGCTCTTGCGGGAATTGACCCCAAAACGGATTGCCCTGCGGGAACTCGAACCAGGCGTCCTCCATGGCCGCGGCGGCGATGGCGTCGACGAATGTGGAGAGGAGCAGCTGCCAGCGGCTGCGGTCCGTCGGGTCGCTGCCGGCGAGCCTGTCGACAAGCGCCGTCATCGTTCCACTGTCCCGCCGCAGGAGGGACACGATGGCCTGCGGCTGAGCGGATCGCAGATCGACGATCAGCGAATCCGGCGGGGCGGTGTCCTCGCCCGCTCCTTTCGCAGTCGGCGGGGGCTGCGCCGCCGGCGGGGGCGCGGCATCGGGCAGGGCTCCGGCGTCCGAGCCGGCGGCGCGCTCGAACTCCGGCTGGGGCAGGTCGGCTCGCCCCGGCGGTCGCACCGCGTCGATCTGCGAGCCGGCCAGCGCCGCCTGAGCTTCCCGGCAGGCCTGCATTGCAGCGTCCGCCATCGTTGCGCTGGCCTCGGCCGCGTCCGAGAGCTTGGTCAACTCCGCGAGGAGCGACTCAGCGGCCTCGATCTCGCGCTGCACCCGCGCCTGAGCGAGCCTGTAGCCGCCGTTGACCTGGTTGATCTCGGCCAGCCAGTTGGCTGCGGCAGCCTCCACCTGGCCGCGAGTCTGGGCCGCGGCGACGGCGGTTCGAAAGACGCGGTGGGCGTCTTCTTTGTCGGCCCGGATCGACGCCAGGTCTATCTCGGCCTGGGCGGTGGTGACGATTGCCGCCTGCCGGTCGTAGATGTTCCAAGCCTGGGCGACACGCTCAGCGGCAGACTCCGCCTCCTTGCGCGCCATCTCGGCAAACCCACATCGAATCTCGACCAGCCTCGCCGCCCCGCCCTCGGGCCCCGCGGTCAGATCGTCGGGACGCCCAGCCACGTCGTCCGGACGACTTGATTCGGGCGGCTCCACACTCAACAGATGGCCCTCCACGCCGGAAGCCATCCAGGCTCCGCTATCTTCACCTCGACGCTGCCGCCGTTCATATTACGCGCCGGGGCAGCCGAATCGGGCACAGCCGGCACGCTACCGCTGATCGCACGGCGACGCAGTGTGTCGACTGGTCGAACCCGCCGGAGCCCGCGCCCCGGCCACCGAGATTCAGTCCGAGTGGCTGACGGTCGACTCGCCCCGCAGGCCAGAAAAGGCGCCCCAGCCCCTCATTGAACGATCCCGATCGCGTGACGGGAGGTCAGCCCTTCTGTGCCGCGCCCGCCGCGCGCCGACCTCGATTCGTGCGCCGGTCAGGTGTGAGCAGTCCGACGAGGAAACCGTCACCGTGCTTTCGAACGGCAATCTCGACATTGTCTTCAGCGGCCACGCGAAGCAGCCGCTGCCGGATTGTGATCGGCTTCTCATTCGGATCGAGTCTGACTTCGAAGACCTGCTCGGGTCCTTTGAGTTGACCGATGAGCCTCTTGAATTGACGGTGCTGTTGTTCGCGCTCACGAGCCGCAGGACTCAATTCGCGTGGACGCTGGCTTCCTTTGTCCATCAGCGCCGGGTCGGCCTTCCTGACTGTGACCATCTTCTTCCTCACTCCCAGTCCAGGACCGGAGACATAGTTGCTCGCCATATGAACGATGGCCTACCGACTATACGCTCCCGGCGTTGCATGGATACATCTCATATCGATGCGATCTTCACGGCAGCCCATCTTGAAATGTGGAACCGTTCGCCGGAATGGCTGCGATCCCTCGATGCGAGGGCGGCGTGTGGAGGGTTCTCGTAGACTCAGGACATGACCAGCCTCGGGGCCGGCAAGGCAGTTGCGGCCGGCGCACGGGGCGGTGGTGCCGCAGGGCCAGGTCGGCAGCAGGTTGCGTCCTGCGATCCACGACCCTTCCGGGTGGGTCCGCACCGTCCGCGAGAGCCGCCCGCCGCGACACGCTCCTTGCCCGCCCGCTAGACTTCCCTAGCGTCCTCCCGAGTCGGGCGCCTGGCGTTACCCAGACGCTCGGCGTCTTTGCTGGACGCCCTCGCCCGGAACGGGCAGATCCGTGATGCGTACAGCAGGTGATATCACTATGAAAGTTGGCGTCGCCAAGGAGACCGCACCGGGAGAGCGCCGCGTCGCGCTGGTCCCCGAGGCGGTCGAGAAGCTGCGGGCCGCCGAACTGAGCGTGCTCGTCGAGCGAGGCGCTGGCGTCGAAGCCTCTTTCCCTGACATCGACTATGCGGAAGCCGGAGCCCAGATCGTCGCGACCTCGGCCCTCTACGCGCAGTCAGATGTGATCCTGCGAATCAACCGTCCCACATCGGCCGAGATCGGACAGGGCCACCCTGGTCAGGTCGTGATCGGCCTGCTGGCGCCGCTGCTGGACCCAGCCGCGATGGCCGAGCTGGCCCGGCTCAACATCACCGCGATCAGCCTCGACGCCATACCCCGCACTCTCAGCCGCGCCCAGGCCATGGACGCACTGTCGTCTCAGGCAAACGTCGCCGGCTACAAAGCGGTTCTTGTGGCCGCCGAGGCCTATGGGCGCTACTTTCCCCTGCTGACGACGCCGGCCGGAACTGCCAGGCCAGCCAACGTCCTGATCCTCGGGATCGGCGTGGCCGGTCTCCAGGCCATCGCCACGGCCCGCCGCCTCGGGGCGCAGGTCAAGGCATACGACGTCCGCAGCGAAACCCGCGAGCAGGCCCAGTCTCTTGGGGCTCAATTCGTAACCCTGAAGTCGGCCATCGACGGTGCCGGTCAGGGCGGTTACGCTCGCGCCCTGACCGCCGAGGAGCAAGCCGCTCAGCAGGCCGAGCTGAACGACATCATCGCCTCGCACGACATCGTGATAACAACCGCCCAGGTCCCCGGCCGAAGGCCTCCGGTCCTCGTCACCGCGGCAGCGGTCGAGTGCATGAAGGCCGGCTCGATAATCGTCGACATGGCTGCGAGCGACCTCGGCGGCAACTGCGAACTGTCGATGCCGGGCAAGATCGCCGTCACGTCCAACGGCGTCGCCATCCATGCGCCGTTGAACCTGCCCGCCTCGATGCCGACCGGCGCAAGTTCGTTCTATTCGCGCAACATCACCAACCTGCTCCTGAACTTCGTCGCCTCCGGCGAGCTGAGGCTCGACTTCGAGGACGAGGTCACGGCTGCTACCGTCATCACCCACGAAGGCAAGGTGGTCCAAGAGGCCACCATCAAGCTCCTGCAGCCCGCAACGCGGGGAGGCGCCAAGGCATGAACGTCGGCACCCTACTCGACTCCTTGACGGTCTTCGTCCTGGCGATCCTGCTGGGTTTCGAGGTCATCAGCAAAGTCCCGGCCACGCTCCATACACCCCTCATGTCGGGCACGAACTCCATCCACGGCATCGTGCTCGTCGGCGCGATTGGACTGGCGGCAACGGCCGACAACTACCTGGCGGGCGTCCTGGCCTTCGTGGCCATGGCCTTCGCCGGCGCAAACGTCGTCGGCGGTTACTGGGTAACCGACCGCATGCTCCAGATGTTCAAACGACGCCCGGTCCCCACGACCGACAAGGCCGCCGAGTGACCGGGGGATCGCGATGACCGCCGCCAACATCGGTTACCTGGTCCATCTCGCGTTCATCATCGGCGCCGCCCTCTTCGTCGTCGGGCTCCACCAGATGAACTCGCCCGCCACCGCCCGTACCGGCAACCGCCTGTCGGCCGCCGGCATGATCATCGCCGTCTCGGCCGAGGTGCTGTTCGTCGCGCAGAGCAACGTCGGGCTCGGCAACTGGGCCATCATCCTCGGAGGCCTCGCCCTGGGCGGCGGGCTCGGCCTGCGCATGGCGCGCACCGTGGCCATGACCTCGATGCCGCAGCTGGTGTCGCTCTTCAACGCCGTCGGTGGCGGCGCGGCCGCGTTGCTCGCCCTCAACGACTTCATCGCCCTGGGCGGCCATCGAGTGCTGGCCGGCGGCGTGCCCGGTCTCGACGGCTGGCGCACTTTCTTCATCCTGGCCGACGTGCTGATCGGCTCCGTGACGTTCACCGGCTCGCTTATCGCCTCGGCCAAGCTCATGGGCCGGATCAAGGGCCAGCCGATCGTTCTCCCGGGCGGGCGGATCCTGTCCTGGTTCACGGTCGTCTGCGGCATCAGCGTGTCGATCGTGCTCATCCTCGCGGGCGCGGGCGTCGTCACCTACGACGCGAACGTCCTCAACGTCCTCCTTGTGATCGCCCTTGCCTGCGCGCTGGTGTTCGGCATTCTCATGGTCCTGCCGATCGGCGGAGCCGACATGCCGGTCGTGATCTCGCTGCTCAACGCCTTCACGGGCACGGCCGTCTCCATGGCCGGCTTCGTGGTCGGGAACGTAATGCTCATCGTCGCCGGCGCCCTGGTCGGCGCGTCGGGCGCAATCCTGACGCGATTGATGGCGACCGCCATGAACCGATCGATCGGCAACATAATCGTTGGCGGCTTCGGGGCCGAAGAAGGCACGCAATCGGCGCTGACAACCGCAGGCGGCTCGGTCCGGGAGGTCTCCGTCGACGACGCAGCGATCCAGCTCGCCTACGCCAGCAAGGTCGTGATCGTCCCGGGCTACGGCCTCGCCGTCGCCCAGGCCCAGCACGGCGTGCGCGAGCTCGCGGATCTTCTCGAGGCCCGCGGCATCGACGTCTCCTACGCGATCCATCCCGTTGCGGGCCGCATGCCCGGCCATATGAACGTGCTGCTGGCCGAGGCCAACGTCCCATATCCCCAGCTCAAGGAGATGGACGAGATCAACCCCGAGTTCGAGCGAACGGACGTGGCCCTGGTGGTCGGCGCCAACGACGTCACCAACCCGGCGGCGCGATCGGACCGCTCGAGCCCCATCTACGGCATGCCGATCCTGGATGTGGACAAGGCAAAGTCGATCATCGTCGTCAAGAGATCGATGGGTCGCGGCTACGCCGGCATCGACAACCCGCTGTACGTCAACCCCAAGACGGGGATGTTCTTCGCCGACGCCAAGCGCGGCATGGCGGAACTCGTGGCGGCAGTCAAGGCCCTGTAGGACGGACGGCGACCGATTCCAGGTCGCCGGCGAGCGCGGGTCCCACATCATGCTTCTCGACCATCGTGGGCCGGGCGGGTAGCACCCGGACGGGTCGTCGGATAGTACTACCCAGTACGTATTGGCGATTGAGTCCGAGCACTGGCCTGGAGTCTACTTTGGCGGCGCCGAACGCGGGCCACGCGTCGGCTGGGATCGCCGAAGATCAAGGAGTCAGCAATGCTCGTAATCAAGGGCAGGCGCTGGTAGACCGGATGCCCATGAGAAACCCGGACCTCGAGGTCCGGGTTTCCTGGTATCTGGCGACATCGCAAAGGCAATCTGCGCCGGCTAATCGCGGTCGGTCATGCCCAGCCGGATGGCCGCTGCGGCGGCCTCTACCCGTCCCGAGACGCCGAGCTTGGTGAGTATGTTGCTGACATGGACGGCGACGGTCTTGCGTGTAATGAAGAGCCGCCGGCCGATCTCCGGGTTGGTACGGCCCTCCGCGATCAGGGCGAGCACTTCGAGCTCTCGCTTGCTCAGGCCGAAGTCACGCGGCGCGGGCCCGCTCGACGGCGCGACGAAGTCGGCCAGGACACCCGCTCCGGTCGACGCCTGACGCGTCTCGAGACCCGAGCCGGTCGTCGATCCCGAGGCTATGCCGGCCCGCCCGACCGGTCTGGCGGGGTGTCCAGACGGCTCCAGCCTGCTCGTGAGTTGGGCCTCGATCTGCTTTGGCAACGGCAGCATGGCCCGTCTCGCCAGTTCTGCCACGGCCCGGAGCAGCGGCCAGGCCCCCAGCTTGAAGGCGGCCTCGGCGGCAGCGGTCAGGGGCTCGCGAGCGATCGTCCTGGTCGACCGGCCGCGGGCCAGGTCGAGCAGCGCCTCCGCCTCCCGCCAGCGCGCCCGAGCGGCCTCGTAGGGGTCGCCGAGCTCCGCCCAGTCGAGCGCCAGCTGCTTCCAGGTCGCCGCGTCGTCGTGGCCTTCCACGCGGCCCCGGTAGGCCCGTGCCGTCCTGAGGGCCAGATCCGCCTGGCGCCGCGAACCGGTCTTTGGCGAGACGCCACAGGCCCGGACCACGGCCTCCGCTCGGAGAATCACAGGCAGGCTCCGCTCCCTTGTCGCGGCCAGGCCCGAGAAATCTCGCCGGCGGTGAGCATCCTGGGCGACGGCGGCATCGACCTCCAGATACGTCGCCGCCATGCGAGCCATCAGGAGCCAGTCCTCCGTGTCCGCCACCCGCAACCAGCCGCGCTCGGCGGCCCTGTGGGCGTCGACGAGATCGTCCTGCCAGAGCGCATACGACGCCGCGGTCTGATGGGCCGGGACGGAGAACTGCGGATCCTGGACGGTCTCGATCGAGAGCAGCACCTGACCGAGGAGACGGCCCGCGGTTTCACCGGCGCTCTGGGCGACCTCGAGTGTGGCCAGGCTGTGCAACGGCGAGAGATACCAGATGCCGACCGGGCTCCAGCTCAGCGCATCGAGGCACAGCCTGCGGCATTCCGACCAGCGACCGAGGAAGAACGACGATTCGGCCGCGTTGGCACGCAGGAAGTTGCCGTACACGGTCGCCTGGCCGGCCCGCTCGGCCTCGGCGATCCCTTCATAAGCGATCGCGATGGCCTCTTCGCGCCGGCCCAGGAGATCGAGGACGGTCGTCAGGTTCGCATACACGCGGAAGAGGTCATCGAGGCGGCCCAGTCCAGCGGCTTCGTCGCGGGTCTGGCGGAGCCTCCAGACGGCCGGTTCCGGGTCGTCGCCCCAGGCGTCGGCCACGGCCAGCGTGCAGGTCGCATGAAGCATCTCCTGGCGTGCCTGGTCGCCGACCGCGGCGGCCACCTCAACCGCGTCCTGTGCGTAGCGCTTGGCCTCCGAGAAGACACCCTCGAGCATCCGGAACTGCGCGAGTGAGGCGAGCACGCGCGCACGCGCCGCGCTCGGCTCCGGCGGCACGAGATCGACTGCCCGGCGATGCGCCGCCAGCGCGCCTTCGTGGTCGCCCGCCGCACGGCGGTATCGGCCGAGCTGGTCCATGACGAGGCCGAGCGCCAGGCGCTCGCGTGGATCGTCCAACCCGGCCGCCGCCGCCTCGGCATAGGCCGAGGCTCGCGCGGGATCGCCGGCCGCAAAGGCCGCCTCGGCCGCCCGAACGTAGATGTCGGCGAGACGCGTCACGGTCTCGTCCGGGCGGACTATCTCGAACAGATCGAGCGCGCGCTCGTAGTGCGTCAGCGCATCTGCGCCGGCGTCCAGGCCCTCGGCGACCGCGGCTGCGTCGAGCGCGGCCGCCTCCGCCTCGGCGAGCTCATGAGCGGCCAGGTGATGTTCCAGGGCGGCCGCCGGCGAAGGGTCGGCCGCGTCGCTACGAGCCGCCGCGAGTGCGGCATGGTAGCGGCGGCGCGTGGCGGGCAGGAGGTCCGCGGCGATGGCCTCCGCGACCAGCTCGTGGCGGAAGCCGACCGTGCGTTCGGGCGCGGCAGGTTCGTCGTCCTCGTGGTGGGACCGGCCCCGAGCCTCGCGGCCCGTACCGTTGTGCCCGTCCCGACGCTCGGCCGGAGCCCGTCCGCTCTCCCGACGCGACCCGGGCCGCCCGGATCGATCATCCGATCCAACACCCCGACCACGCTCGCCAGGCCCGGCGCCAGGGTCGCCGGCGGCTGCGCCGGCGGTTTCGTCATAAGCCTCGATCAGGAAGCCGTACTCGAGGGCCTCGGCCACACCCGCCAGAAAATCCGACTCCAGAACGTCGCCGTGGCGCGCGCCGGATGGGGATCGGGGCGGCCTCGATGGCGACCTGGCCTCGAATTCGGCGGCCATCGACATCAGCATGGGCAGCGTGACCATCGAGCCGGCGAGTGAGAGCAATCGCAACACCCTGCGACATTCGGGCGAGCGAAGCGCGGCTCGGGCGGTGACGATCCGGTCGAAGGTGCCCGCCATGGAGATTCCGAGAAGCTCGCGACGCGCGGCCAGCAGCTCTTCGGCGATGAGCGGGATGCCGCGGGAGCGCTCGGCCACCAGCAAGAGTGTCGTCGAGGATGGGCGCGCATCTTCGATCGACTCGATCAGCTGGCCTAGCTCGGACCGTTCCAGTGGCGCCACCTCTGAGGTCGTGACGGACGGCGTGGCCGCGAGAGTCGCGATGGTCGCCCGCAGCGAGTCCGAGCGGAGAAGCCGATCGGGTTGATACGTGGCGACGAGAAAGACTCTCTGGCCGCGCGTCACGCGTGACAGGAAAGTGACCAGCCCGCGGGTCGCCGCATCGGCGTGATGGAGATCCTCCAGCAGCAGCGCCACAGGCTGCCGCTCTCCCAACCGCTCCAGCAGCCCCAGCACGGCCTCGAACATCCGAGCCTCGCGCCACTCGGTGGCGGCGATCCGTGGTTGGTCCGGCAGCAGCTCCAACTCTTCCAGCCGCGGTCGGAGACCCGGGACGAGCCTGGCAATGGCATCGCCGGTCGGTCCAACCAGAGCAGCAAGTGTGTCGTCGGGAACCGGCAGGAGCAGACGTTCGAGCGCTGCCGTAATCGGCGCATAGGGAATGCCGGACGTTGCCGGCACGGCGACCCCATGCACCGCCGCGAAGGGCTCGGCCAGGGCTCCGACTCTCCGTCTCGTCTCGCCGAGCAGCCGGCTCAGGCCCAGACCGGCCGTTCCCGATAGGACCAGGGCGCTGGGCGTGCCGTCGACGGCGGCCTGCAGTCCGACCGCGATGCGCTCCAGCTGGGGCTCGCGACCTACGAAACGGTCGCTCCAGAGCCGCCGGTGCGGCGAGCGACCGTCGAGGGCGCGGCTGGCGCCGCCGCGTTCGTGGCCAATCGTGATCATATGGCGAGATCCCAAAACCGGAGCCGACGGGCGCGGCTCACATCTACCCCAGGTCTAGGGTAACCGTACAGTGCCGGACGAGGCAGGGCAATTTCGTACTGGTGCGCCTCGCTCAGCCTCTGGCCGTACCGGGTAGAGGCGAGCGGAGACCGGTCGATCGGGGCTAAGCTCGACATGTGAGCCCCAGACACCCAGGCAATACGCTCAACGAGCTCTCGGGCGAGGAGTGGCTCTACTTCACCAAGTCCGTCTGGGGCACCTCATACCCGTCCGAGCTCGGCCACGCCTCGCGCCGTCGGCACGGCGCCAACAAGCCGCCTCGCCTGATGGCGCGGCTGATCGAGTTCTTCACCGTCACGGGGGAGCTCGTGCTCGATCCCTTCGCAGGCGTCGGCGGGACGCTGCTCGGCGCCGCGATCGCCCGCGGCCCGAGACGCGCCCTGGGCCTGGAGATCGAACCACGTTGGATAGAGATCTACCGGGAGCTGATCCGCGACCTCACGGCCGAACGGGACGGTCGAGGACCCCTCCTGGCGGACATCGGTCCGTCCGACCCCGGAGGCCAGCGCGGCTTCGACGCATCGGGGCTCGAGATGCGGTTGGGCGACTCGCTGGCCGTCCTGCCCACGATCGAGTCGGCCAGCGTCGACTTCGTCGCGACCGACCCGCCCTACAACATCCAGCTGCCCATAACCATGTCTGGTGGCAAGCTGGCCGAGGAGCATTCGAACCGCCGCACCGACTACGCCATGGTCACCGAGAACGCCGGAGATCTCGCCAACAGCGCCGACTACGCGACGTTTCTCGACCGAATGGAAGAGATCTTCCGACAGCTCGCTCGCGTGCTGCGGCCAAACCGGTACGCGGCTGTGATCGTCCGGGACGCCTACCAGGAGGGGCGGTATATCTTCACCGGCTCGGACCTGGCGGACCGGGCGACGCGCGCCGGTTTCACGACCAAGGGCGACGTGATCTGGTATCAGGCAGGGACGCGCTTGAGGCCGTACGGCTACCCGCGGTCGTTCGTGCCCAACATCTCGCACCAGCACGTGCTGGTTCTTCGGAACGAGCCGCCTCGAAAGCGACCCTCGAGGGCAGTCGCTAGGTCAGCCGCGAGGTAGTCGGGCCCGCCCGGCGCATCCGACCCCACTACTCAGCCGACGACTCCCCATCGGCCCACGGAGATCGCACGATCTCGCCGCGAGCTTTCATGTACGCCTCGAGCAGACCGTCCGTACTCGGCTCTTCTGCGTGATCGACTGGCTTGGACGGTTCGGCCTCGTCCGCGAACCGGGGCTTCGGATCCGGCACGGCTACAGGGGCGATCTCGCTGGCACGATCGGCCAGCGTCATGCGATGGACCCAACCCTGGCCTCCATCCGGGCAGAGCACCAGCCAGTACGCGCCCTGGCGCCGGAGAAGCTGGACCTCGTCTCCCTGGTCCAGGATTCCGATCTCGGCCGACCGGAGCTCGTCCGGTGAGTCGAGCAGGCGCACGAGCCGGTATCCGATGTGGCGGCGCTCGAAATTCTCAAGCGGGCGGACGCCGGCGGAATCGAAGGACAGGGCCGGCGCGGGTGTGGGGACGGCGCGCAATGGATCGGTGCGGCGGACCTGTTGCAGCGACGGCCTCCGCCAGCGCGGTATGAGCGACTCGTCCACGACCCTGAGGCCGGGGGCTGCGTCCGTTTCGTAGGCCGTGGCGGCGGCAGCCGCAAGGAGCCCATCGTCGCCTTCGTCACCATCGCGGCGGCGCTTGCCGAATAGCGTGAACGCCGCCCACGTCATGGTGACGGCCGTGGCCGTCGCAATCGTTGGGGTCAGTTCCCGAAGCAGCTGTTCCGTTGAAACGGACTTGCTGCCGAGCAGATCGAACAGCAGCCCCGCCGGAACCCCGGTCGCAACAGCGCCCTTGGTGACCTCGTACTGAGACAGAACGCTGCTCGCCGAGTCGGTCGCGGCACCCCGGACGGTCGGGTCGGGGGAAGCGACGCTGCCGGCGCCGAGAGCGCCCGCGCCGCCTTCCAGGCCGGCGGTGCCGGGCGTTGCCGTGGTGCCGGGCGTGGCCGCGGCGCCGGCGACGCTGCCCGAATCGCCGCTCGCGAGCGGGCTGGGCGTCTTGCTCGCCGAAGGGCTTGGGACGTGGCTCGCAACCTGTGTGTGAGTTGGAGTCGGAACGGCGGTTGGGGTTGGCGACGGCTTCGGCGTCGGATTACGGGTCGGGACCGGCGTCGGGACGGGGGTCGGGGTCGGGGTCGGGCCCGGGGTCGGGCTCGGCGCCGGGTTGATAACCAGGTTGGGCGCGGATATTTCGTCGACGTGGCCGCTGCTGTCGACGCCCTGGAATTGAATCACATGCGTCCCGACAGCCGGGCTGGCAGTTGCGCTGAAATTCACGCCGGCGGCGTAGTCGGACCCGCTGCCGATCATGGGGATCGCATTGCCGTCGATCAACACGGAGACCGAGCGCGGGGCGACACCGTTCGCGTCGGCGAAAGTCACCCCGAAGGAGATCGACGTGCCGGCGGTGGCGACGCCTGGCGAAACGACCGGATCGGTCAGCCGGATCGACGCATGGCCGAGGGCGGTTCCGGCGGCCATGGCCAGCAGCAGCAGCCCAAGGCACGACGCCACCAGCACGCTGATGGGGAGTCGGCTGTGGCGCGAGACAGTAACGCCCGTCATGTGTCGGAGGATGGGACGGCCGGGGGGAGCGAGCAATGGTACGGCGGTCCTGGCACCCAGGACCCTTATGTCGCCCGGTTGCCCTGGGAGCGGTGGCCCGCCGGCTGTAAGGTCCTTCGCAAGGCAACCGCACCCATCGCCAGCGCACCGTTCCGACCATCTGGGGGCGGTTATCGCCCGAACGGCCCAACCAGCTTGGGGTCCCTTCGGACGGTGCTCACGGACACCGGCCCGGGCCAGCGGTGACAGCTGGCAACTGGTCAAGGGACGTAGTCCTTCAGGCCATCCGCCCGGCTTGCTACCAGCGGCCCGGACACCCGGCGCGGGGCTTCCGGCCCGGACGGGGCGCCGCGAGTGGCACAAGCGGCAGGAGGCGCCCTGCGGCAGTCAGTGGATTCCTCTCAACTCCACCCAGGGCAGCAATCGGTGGCGTATTGGCTTCCAACGCAGGCGAACGGTGAGTTCGTGGAGCCGTCTCATGAGGGAAAGCAGACAGGAGCGTCCAACTTCGGGCCGGCTCAGGGAGCCCGCGGCCCTGGAGGCCACCTGGTGCTGCCCAGGGTGTCGTTGAGAAGAAACGAGCGCGGCATCGCGCGTCTACCGGTCGCAGCGCCGCTAGCGTTTCGCGGTCAAGAGCCCGCCGTCGACCCAGCCCGTCCAGCCGTTCACGCCCTGAACTCGCGCCCACGCGCCCGCCTGGCCGATGACGATCAGCTCGACGCGTTCGGAGAGGAACGCCGATGGCGGCCGATGTGGATCGGGCACATCCCAGGCTGCCATGCCGCCGCGGGGTACGAAGTGGGTGGGCGCCCAGATCGGGGATGGGAACGGGGGGACCGGCCCGGCCGCCATCGGCTGGTCAGGGCCGGCAGCCGCGGGCGAGGCACCCGCGGTCTGGGGAGCGGCGCCGGTCGCGGGCGAGGCCGGCAGCCGCGGGGCGACGGCGGGAGCCGCTGCCACCGGCTGTCGAGGGGCGTCGACGGCTGGAGCTACCCCCGGTTCGGGCCGCACGGGAGCGGCAGCCGCAGCAATCGGCTGCTGGGTGGCGAGTGCCGGCAAGAATGGGGTGGCCGCTATCTCAGCTCGGATCGATTTGATCTTGAGGCGTTGCGCGTCGAGCGCAGGGTCCGACAGTGAGTCCGCCCGGCTCCGAATCATCGCGTATTCGATCTGGGCGGCTTGCAGTCGTGCGGTCGCCCGGGCGCCGGCAGGCCCTCGAAGTCGGCCGGCGGCGGTTCTGGCCTTACGCCGCGCCCACAGGCTCCTGAGCGAGCGCATTTCGTCGTCCGTAACCACCCATGGATCGGGCTCCCCGGCGACAATCGATCGGTAGTTTGCTTCCTCGCTTCGCGTCGCGAAGAGGACGAGCAGGCCGAGCAGGAGCAAGAAGGGCAGCCCCTTCAGCGTCCCGTATTCGATCCATTGGATCACGCTCGGGTTGGCACCGTCCGAGGTCTGGAGGATGGAATCCATCCACGGCGAGTTCCACACGACGTGCGCAAGGACGCCCGCGGCAATACACAACCCGGCACCGATCACTCGTTTGGGCATGGCGGCCGCTCGCTGCGTGACGAAGAAGGCAAAGCCGGTGCCGGTCAGGCCGGTGAACAGGACGTGGCCATACAGGCCGCCCCCGACGACTCGAATGAGGAACGTGTCGAACACCGGGCCGGACTGGTCGACAAGTCCCGGCGCCGCCGCAACGGCGTTGATGAAATAGGAGACATCCTCGACTACGGTGAAGCCGAGGCCGACCATGGCCCCGTAGACGAAGCCGTCCATGATGCCGTCGAACTCGCTCGAGGCGATCAGGAATATCGTGACGACTCCCAGAAGCTTGAGCGTTTCCTCGACGCCGGGGCCAACCACGGCCGCGCCCCATTGCGCGGCGAAGTCGGGCGACGCGACCTTGCTCAAGACGGAAAGCCAGGCCGCGTTGGCATGGGCCGCCAGGCTCGTCGCGATCACTCCGCCCCACACGAGGGCAGCGGCGAGGAGGATCTTGGGCTCGCGTTCGAATAGATCGAGCCGGTAGATCACGAGTGCGACGGGCACCGCGTAGGCCAGGACGAGCGCCCACGACAGCAGATACGCCGTCATGAGGCTGCTCATCAGCGCCTGTTCCTCGACGAAAAGGTATCCGCCGATCGCCAGCAGGGCGCAATACAACCAGAAGGCAGGCTGACGCGGTTGTATGACCGAGGCCTGCCTGCCCCAGCGGGAACCGGCCGGAGAAATCCCCGGAGGCACGTTTCCGGCCTGCCGGCCAACGGCTGCGGTCATCGTCTCGCCTCCAGGCTTTTCAGCATGGCCGAGACGTCCTCGACTACCGGGTCGAGCCCGCCCTGCGGCGCACCGACGACAACCACGACCGCGTTGTCGCCGACGACCATGCAGACGAGCTCGCCGTCGAGAACGCCGGGGTGACCTCCCGAAGCCATCGCCTCCTCAAAAGCGACGTACGTCGTGTCGTGGCCGCCGATGGAACCCTGATGGGCATCGCCGAAGCTGATCTGGGCCGACTCGCTGCTCAGCGCCTTCTCCTGTCCGGGCAACAGCGAGGTCGAGTCGCCCGAATAGCCGGTCGAGACGACCCGGGCAACCAGCATGGCATTGGCCTTCTGCAGCTCGATGCCGTTCGGGGTCCCGCCAGCTGTCGATACGAGAACCCAACCCGGAGCCGCGGTCATGGTCACGGAGCCGCCGACCGTGACGGTGCCGGCGCCTGGCGCGGCAATGACCGCGTCAAGGCCCTGGCCGCCCAGGACGACGCCGGCGATGATCAAGGCCACGACGCCGCTCGGCAACAACCGCGCCCAGTTGATCCCTGCGGGTCGCGGCGCGGGAGCGGCCACTGCCGGGAAGGGGCCGGCGGCCCATGGAGTGGCTGGGGCGGTGGCTTCGGTAGGCGGCGCGACCTCCTCTGCGGGCGGCACGTCCGGGTCGGGAGGGACCGGGGGCAGGGCCCAACGCGGCGCCGCGGGCGCTCCCTGATCGAGCGGGGCTTCCTTGTCGGCAGGGAGATCGCTCATTCGGTGATGGATCCTCTGGTGCGCGGTGGTGGCGTCGTCACATCCTAAAGCTCGACCTTACCCGGTCAACGGCGGTTTCGCCACCAACGGCAGACCATCGACGGCGGCACAATGGCCCGACGCAATACGCGGAGGGGAACATGAACGGATCGGCACCGCAACGCCCCGACGGCGATCGCAGTCTCGTGAACGTCGCCGCAAAGGTCGGCCTGTTGGCGCCTGTAATCTGGGCCGCCGGCGCGGCGATCGAAGTTGCCCGCTCCAACGTCGGCCATTCGCTGATATCGCGACCCGAACGGTTCTTCAGCGATTCCGCCTGGCACTGGCCGATCGCCCTGCTCATCGGAGTGTTGGTCGTCGCCGAGCTGGCGGCCGGTCTGGGCCTGGTTGCCGCGGCACGGCCCGGGCGGCGAGGATGGCGCCTGGCCGCAGCCACGGGCGCGGTGATCGTCTGCTGCGGGTTCGCGCGCTTCACCCTGGCTCTGCTGATGCCGAGCGACCCGGGCGGCTACACGGTCAGCGCGACCGCTGCTCTCGCCGCAAACCTGATCGTCATTGGCATGCCCATCGCGATGCTGCTGGCCGCGGCCCTGGTTCGCCGCGACAGCCCCGGGCTGGCCTGGGTCTCCGCGGCCGCGGCGGTGGCGATGGTTTCGATCGCGCCATGGGCGATGGTCTGGGCTGCCCGGTCCGGCGCGAGCCAGCCGCAACTCCTGGCCGTGGAGCCCGTCGAGGGTCTGGCCGCGGCGTGGACGGCCGTGGTCGGAGCCTGGCTTCTCGCCTGGCCGGCGGCGCTGTCTCAGCACTTGCGCCTGCCGGCCGTACCAGCGCCCGGGCGCAAGTCGGCCGCGTTCGTGGCGCTGCTTCTGGTCGCCGGGGTTGTCAGCGCATCCAGCCCGTTCGTCGATTCATTCCAGACCCAGATCGTCGCCCAGCTGACGGGCCGAACGCAGGTCGAACGAATCCATGCCGACACTGTCGATCGAACATACAGGGTCTATCGGCCGGCCAACGAGCTCGCGAAGCCCGGTCTGGTAATCGTCCTTCACGGGTCGTTCGGCGGCGGGTTCCAGGCGGAGACGATGACCGGCTTCGACTCGCAGGCCGACCGGCTCGGCTGGATCGCGGTCTACCCCGACGGAGTCGCGGACGGCTGGGACGCCTTCGGCAGCGGGCCGACCTGGGGCCAGCACCCAGGGGCGGACGATGTCCTGTTCATTCGGACGCTGATCGACCACTTCAAGGCGACCGACGCCGTCGATCCAGATCGCGTCTACGTGACCGGTCACTCGCGCGGCGGGATGATGTCCTACCGGCTCGGCTGCGAGCTATCGGGTACCGTCGCGGCCATTGCGCCGGTCTCCGGCAACATGGCTACCGCAAGTGGCAGCGCCGACGTGCCCTGCACTCTGGCGCGACCGGTTTCCGTCCTCGCCATCCACGGCACGGCGGACGGCACGATTCCGATCGCCGGCGGCAGAGTGGACATCGTCTTCTCGCCAATGGCCGACGTGATCGCCCGCTGGCGAACCCTCGACGGCTGCGCCGAACCGATGACGTCGGCCGTGGACGGGGTCGCCACGACGAGCGTCTGGTCCTGCAGGGGCGGCAGCACGGTGTCGACCCGGATCCTGGCCGGCGGCTGCCACTGCTGGCCCGGGGACGCCTCACGAATCATCGCCGACTTCTTCCTGGCCCATCCGCGGGTCGCCGGCGGCGGCTGACCAGGGGACGCGCCTCGCCCCGACGTCCCACCCCGGGCTCGCTGACCAGGGAGAGCCCGGCTCGGCCTAGTCGGTCCGGAAGTCCCGATCCGTCGTGGGGCCGGGCTCGCGGTCGGGCTCGGGCTCGGATGGCCTGGCGGGCCAGATTTCGTACCTGAGCTGGCGGTACGGATTCGGGTTGAGCAGCCCGAAGACCACGGCCACGAAGGCGATGGAGTACAGCCCGAGCCGGGCGGCGAGGATGGTGATGAGGCCGCTCGCGAGCAGGCCGGCCGCGAGCCCGATCGCCCTACCCGGCCGCCCGAAGACGGCGCCGGCAAGGTGCTCCAACGCCTGGCCGCCATCGAGGCTCGAGATCGGCATCAGGTTGAAGAGCGCCCAGCCGAGGTTGACAAAGAGCCACAGGAATATCGGAACGCGGATCGACTCGGCCGCGTCGCCGAGGACGAACCCGATAGCCAGGGTCGCGCAGCCGATGACCAGACCGACCAGCGGCCCAGCGACGGTGACGACGAGGAGCTGTCGATCTGACAGCCGTGACGCCGCGTCCTGATCGTCCGGAACGGTGAATCCGCCGAGAACCCAGAAGCTGATCGACGACATCACGCCATACCGACGAAAAGCCAGGGCGTGGCCGAGCTCGTGGATAAGCAGTGCGACGAACCCGAGGAGGACCCATTCGGCCAGGAAGGCGCCGGTCAGGCGCGAGAGTAAGCCTACGACGAGTAACCCCACGACGATCATCGGCCCGACCGTGATCGGAATGCTCAGGATCTTGAAGGTGACATTCGCACTGCGGCCCATCCGAAACCCTTTGCTGTCGAACGCGCCACCCGGTGTGCCGCCCGCGCCTTCTCAGGTCTGGTCCAGAAGAGTAGCCCGGAATGCAAACCAGGTCGCCGCTTCGAGTCGGCAGTCGCTGGCGGCGGGCCGATTGCGTCAGCCGGTTGATGCGGCCGATCGCTCTCCGCGGGCGCCTGCCGGCAAGGGAGCGGCCAGCCTGAGCGGTGTGAAGGAGGGGTGTAGGCGACCCGCGCGGTGGATAATCCGGTAATGACGACGCTGCTGATCCTCAACGACCCACCCTACGGCACCGAACGTTCCTACAACGCCTTGCGGCTGGCGCTCGCCCTGGCCAAGCTCGAAGGTGCCGCGGTGCGGGTATTCCTCATGGGCGACGCGATCGGCTGTGCCAAGCGCGACCAGAAGACGCCCGAGGGCTACTACAACCTCGAACGGATGCTCAAGGGCCTGACCGCGAAGTCGATCCGGATCGGCGCCTGCGGCACATGCATGGACGCCCGAGGCTTCGTCGATGCCGAACTGACTGACGGGGTCCACCGCTCCTCAATGGCCGAGCTGGCCGCCTGGACCCTCGAATGCGAGCGGGTCCTGGTCTTCTAGAAGCCGGCGCTCAATTCAGCTCGCGTCGCGGGTTTGCCCGCCGGAGCCATCGTCAGCTCTGCGCGCTGGCTGCTCCCCTGTCGTCGCGCCGCGGTGCAGCCGCTCCGCCATCTCGAGAGCGGACTGGCTTGGCTTGCCGATCTCCTGCGGGTCCACCGTGCCGCCGAACCCGCGAATACGGTCATTCGCCAGAATGGCGGCAGCGGCGCCAACCTGGACCAGGCTTCCGCCGGGACCACCGCCGAGCATCACGAGAGTGGAGACTCGGGCCTGAGATCCGATAGCAGACGACCTGTAGCTACGGGCCTGCACGGCTGGGTCGACAACCGTGACGCCTGGAATTGCCAGCCCTCCGAGATCCTCGCGCTGGGCCATGACAGCACCGCAACTCGGGCAGTAATAGGCGTTGGGCGTGGCCGGAGCCGAGCACCAGTGACATTCCGCCGGGCCGCCGTCAGTCGAAGCCGGAGGTTCGACAGTGGGTTCTGTCGGCTGGTTCCACCAATCGCTCATGGCCTCACCTTCGCCCGCCCTACCTATCGGGTTCAAGCCGTGGTAGCCCCAGGATACTCGCAGTTCGCCTGGCTTTTAGCCGAGACAACTACCGCAAGGCGGCTAGGTCGCCGGCGCCAGATCGGCAGCGTCTGGCGAGCCCGGCCTGGTCTCGGCCTGGCTGCCAGCCGCGGCCTCTGGGTGGCGCCTCACCCACCAGTGACGGATGACCATGGCGACGATCGCGGCGGCGGCCGCGCTCAGGCCCACGACCTGCGCGGTGGCGAGCCCGAAGAACGTCCAGTTCCAACCGCTGCGAAGCGTTTCGAGGACGCTCCGCTCGACGCCATACCAGACGAAGTAGAGCAGCCCGACATCGCCCGCGATCAGCAGGCGGCGGTGCGCCGTGAAGCGGCGCCACAGCAAGAGCATCACCCCGACGCCGATCAGGCTCAGCACGGACTCGTAGAAGAACAGCGGAGTGAAGTGCTGGCCGAGGGTCGCGGTCGGAGATGAGCCGGCCGGGCAGGCGTACTCGGCCACCCGGCTCTGGCACTGGATGGCGATGCCCCAGGGTAGGTTGGTGGGCGGACCGTACAACTCCTGGTTCATGAAGTTGCCCCACCGGCCGACGGCCTGGGCCAGCAGGATGCAGGGCGCCAGGATGTCGGCCCAGCGCCAGAACGACAGTCGGTGGCGCCTGGCGTACCAGATGACCGCCAGCATGCCGGTAAAGAGGCCCCCGTAGATGCCGAGCCCGCTGTAGGGCGGCAGCACGATCTGGGCGAGGTGGTTCTGGTAGTAGGCCCACTGGTCGATGACGTGATAAGCCCGACCTCCGATCAAGGCCGCAATCGCGGCGATGATCAGGCCGTCGACGATGATGTCCGTCCGCTCTCCGCGTCCGCGGGCGAGGCGGAAGGCTAGCCATGAGCCGGCGAGGATAGCGGCCACATACGCAATCCCGTACCAGCGGATCTCGACGGGACCGAAAGCCAGGGCGATCGGGTTGGGCGTGAAGTCGATCATGGTCGGACAGTGTACCGGTCACCGTTCCGGCATCACGCTCCGGCCTGCCACTCGCCCATCAGCCGCTATTGGGCTGGCCTGCCGACTCGCGGTCTGCCAACGGTCCGTTTGGCCCTACTCGAACACCAGAGTCAGGCCAATATATGCGTGAGACATATACCGTGCATCACTCGCCCGACCACGAACACCACCAACACCAGCGCGGCTGGTCGCCCGGCGGACCAAGGCGCCGCTGGCTCGAACCGTTCCTCCTGGTCTTGCTCGCGGGCGGGCCAGCCCACGGCTACTCACTGCTTGGCCGGCTCAACGAGTTGGGCGTAGCGGCGGATGACGTTGATGTCGGTCAGCTGTACCGCACGCTTCGCGAGCTTGAGCTGGCGGGGCTGGTGGAGTCGTGTTGGGAGACACCTACCGCCGGGGCTGCCCGTCGGGGCTATGCCCTCACCGCTGCGGGCCTGACCGTCCTCGACGACTGGGTGCCTGGTTATGAGAGAGCGAGCTCGCCTCGTGGGTGAGTTCCTGAAGCAATACGAGCGGTCCGACCGGGTGGCCGACCGCACAGATTCGTCCAAGGAGGTCTGAGATGAGATACCACCACGGCTCCGGCAGCTGTGGGCACGGAGGCGGGCATTGCGGCTCCGAGCCGGGACCAGTCTACGGTCCTGGTTCCGGCTACGGTTCGGGCTGGGTTGCCCCCGACGATCCTCGGCTGTACCGCAGGCGCGGGCGCTTCGGGGGCGCCGTCGCGCGTCGGTCAACGGCAGCACAGCTTGAAGGCCACCTGGCGTCCCTGCGTGACGAGATTCGAGCAGCGGAGCAGGATCTGCGCGATCTCGGCCCGGCGGAGGACGCGAGCACCGGCCGCGACGTGGCCGGAGGCCGGACGGAAGTCGCTCGACCTCGCCCGTACAGGGGCGGGAGGAACACGTAATGGACCGCGAACCGTCGGGGCCACGGTGGCCCCAACAAAGTGGAGGACGCCGTCATGCTGCATATCGTCGTCATGAGGCATAACGCCGAGAGCTTGGCCTTCCGCCCTGAGGAGCACCAGAAGACCGAGCGGGCCGCGTTCACGCGGCTACAGGCACTGGGCAAGGACCATGATGGGCGCCTTGAGGGCGCGTGGGTGAACAGTGGCGCGCACACAACGTTCGCCCTTATCGATGCGCCAAACGCCCACGTGGTGAACGAGCTGCTCGAATTGTCCGGGATCGTCGCGTGGGAGGACGCAACCGTCTATGCCGTCACGCCCCTGGAGAGGTAGGTCGACGCCACGGCCGGCTGATGGCGGGGACCCCGGCTCTTGACGGAGGCGTCGCCCGGGTGTAAGCCGGCGCAAAGGAGGGTCGAGGATGCAGAGCCTACCCCTGGTGTCCCACGCGCACCACGACCGACTGTGGCACTACGTCGACGGGCTCGACGCGCTGGCCGACCGCCTGAGCAGCGATTCCCTTGACACGACAAGGCTCATCGAGGAGTTGCCGGAACTGCGGGAGCTGCATGAAGGCCTCACGAGCATGCTCATCCCCCACATGGAGGCCGTCGAGGCGGCCGTCTACCCCACCCTGGAGCGGCTCCTCGCCGACCGCGGGACGACGGCCCCAATGGTCCGTGAGCATGTTGAGATCCGTCGGCTCATCGGCGCGATCGGCGAGTTCGCCGACCACCCGCAGGGCCACGCGGACCGGGGCGCAGTGCTGGCCCTGCGCCGTATCCTCCTACGGTTATACGCTCTTCTGAAGGCCCATCTCTCCGAAGAGGAACTGTACATCCCGATCCTCGAGGACAGGCTGACGCCCCCGGAGGAGGCGGCTCTCGCGAGGGCTCTCGACCACGTAGCGGCTGAGCAGCTGTAGCCGCCTGTCGACTCAGCGCATCCACGCCGCGCCTGACCGGACTGCACGTAGCGTGCCCAGGCTCACGACCACCCAGAAAACGGCGAGGCCTGCGAAGAGCGTTACCGCGAGACCCTCCAGAACGCCTGACTGCCAGGCCCGGGCGAGGGCCAGCGTGGCCGCGGCGTAGGCACCAAGGGGGAACGTGAAGCCCCACCAGCCAACACTGTATGGCAGGCGCCCGGCGCGCAGGTAGCCGGCCAGCAGAAGAATGGCGGCCGCCAGCCACCACAGACCGAAGCCCCAAACGATGGTGGCACCGATGGACGAAATGGTCGAGACCGCCGGCGCTGCGGAACCCCATATCGGTGCGCCGACCTGGGCGAGACGCAACAGCCCAAGCACTCCTACGCCGACGGGCCCGAGGCCGATCCAGAGCGAGGGAGCCAGCGGCGCTGCAGGCAGCGGGTGGAAGACCAGTCGGTCGTAGATCAGCGAGGCGACCAGCAGGAACAGCAACAGTCCCATTCCAAGGAAGGCATAGCCGGCCACGACCAGGGTCAAGGCATCCGCCGGGGCCACTTTCGACACGAGCGGGGCGAGGGCCAGGGGCGCCACGATGTTTACGACCGGGGGTATGAACCAGGCCCCGTTCGCCGTCTGCGGCCCGATCTGCGGAGTGGCGAACAGCAGGTAGGCGAAGACGACGCTCACCGTGAATGCGAGGACTATGCCGACCGCCGCGAGAACCGCCACGGTCGTCGTGACCGCGTCTGGTGCGCCGAGCGACGGCCCGACGGTCGCCACACCGACTGCCAGGACCAGAAGGCCGCCGGGGAAAGTTCCGTATAGGGCTCCAGCGACAGGGTTGCGCAGGTCGGCGATCGCGGCCCCCGGGTGGCTAAGCCACCGAACCACGTAAGGGATGCCGAGCGCCACGGCGAGGACCGCGGCCGCAGCGACCATCAGGACGCCGAATGAATGAGCGGAGTCGCTGAGCCCGGTCTGGTTGCCCGGGTTCTGGTAGGCGACGATACCCACGATGGCGGTTCCCATGACCGCCCCGAACCAGCCGGGGTGGAACCCGCGCAGGCGCCCGAGCGGCGGGATCGCGGATTGGATTGGGGTTGGCGTGGCGGACATGGATGTCTCCGTAAACGCGTAGCGGGATCGGTTATGGCCGTAATCTGGTTAGTGCAAGGCTTCTGGGTGGTCGGTCAGGGTGCCCGCGAGGAACGCAGCGACCGCGTCGTCGATGTTCGCGAGGTCGGTCACGATCGGGCGGATGCCCGCCTGCTTCATGCTCTCGTAGGCGCCGGCGCCCATTCCCCGAGCGAGCAAGACCTCGCAATCGGCGATTGCGGCGGTCATCCGCACGTGTCGGTCCTGTGACGCAGGGTCGAAGCCGTGGCCCCGAGGGTCGGGCTCATGAGGTGCCTCGTGGCCCTCCCCGGATAACTGCGCATGGCCCAGCTTGTCGCGCGCCTCCCGCGAGACGATCCTGCCGTCCTCGACGGTCACCACGAGATACATCGGGGCCCGGCCGAAATGCTGGCTGATGGTGGTGCGGTCTTCGGTGACTGCTGCGATCTTCATTTCTGCTCCAGGTTGTGCTGCGATCTAGCGCCCGCGTCTCTGATCATGGCTTCGGTCCGACCCACGGCTGGACTACGAGCTCGCTCTCCGGAGTCACGCCGTTGAGGATCGCGTTCGTCGCGGCGCCGTCGGTCGTTGCTACTCGGTACAGCTCCTCCAGGCTCGCCGCCGGCTCGTCGCTCGTGAGGATCACGCGGTAGCGCAGCGGGTCGATGCCCAGCGGCTCGGAACGCCTGGCCGCATCGATTACGACCTCCGCGCCCTCGATGGCCATGCCCATCTCGGCGGCCTTGCGAGTCACGTTCGAAAGGACGCAGCCGCCTAGTGCCGCGAGGAGCGTTTCGGGTGGGGTGAAGCCGAGAGTGGGGTCGCCGCCTTTGATGGCCAAATCGAAGGTCTGGCCGTGCGCCTCCGCGCGAGCGGTTGTCGGCGTAGTCCGGGTCACGCTGACGTGGAAGCTCGGGCTCTGATCATGAAACACGGCGCTCATTGCGCTCCTTCAGGGATCTGGGACAGAGTTGGCGTGTCGAGCTGCTACGTCTTGCGGAAGACGAAGCGATAGACGCCGCTCTCGACGCTCGACTCGACGAGCGAATTGCCGGTCGACCTCCCCCAGGCCGTGAACTCCCCGACCGATTTCGCCTGGTAGGCGACGACCTCGAGGAGCTGGCCCGTTTGGAGAGCCGCCATGGCCAGTGCGGTCTTCACGATCGGCATCGGGCACGACATTCCCGCGCTGTCGATGCGTCCCGAGATTCCGAGCTTGTCGATGGTCATGACTGACCTCCAAGGGATCCGGTCGTTCTGGTGGGGGTGCCGACGGCGGCCGCGCGGCCCTGGCCGCACGACTCACCCTCGATCTGGAGCGTGGCGTGGTCGACGCCGATGCGGTGCAGGGCCTCGGTCGCCGTCAGTAGCACTCGCCGCGTATCGGTGCCCAAAGGCAGTTCAAGGTGTGCGGTGACGACCGGCATGTCCTCGGCGAGGGCCCAGACGTGGAGGTCGTGGACGGCGACGACGCCAGGGACCGCATGCAGAGCGGCGCTCGCGGACGCGACGGGCACGCTGGTCGGGACGCCTTCGGCGAGCAGGTGGACTATCTGGCCGAGCAGACGCAAGCCGGCGAGAGCGAGGAGGACGGCGATCACGAGGCTGGCGATCGCATCGGCCGAGGTCGGCCCGCCGGCGATCATCACCAGCGCCGCGACGATGACGGCGAATGCTCCGATGGCGTCGCCGCCGAGGTGGAGCACCAGGATTTGAGTCGCTTCGGTTCGGCGGCCACCCCCGTGGACGATGAGTGCGGACGCGCTGTTGGCTACAAGGCCGACGCACGCCACCGCCAGAACGGCCGGGGCGTCGATGGAGCCCGGAGCCGACCCAAGCAGGCGGCCCATGCTTTCCACGAATACCGCGGACGACGCCGCCAGGAGCAGGACCGCATTGGTGAGGGCGCCGATCGCCTCCAGCCGGTGATACCCATAGGTGTGGGAATCATTGGGCTCGCGGGCGGCGAGACGTGCCGCGCCGAGGCCGACGAGGAGCGCGACCACGTCCACTCCGACGTGTGTCGCGTCGCTCAGGAGCGCCAGGCTGCCGGTCAGGAGGCCGCCGGCGATCTCGATCGTCAGGACGGCGAGCGAGAGCCCGAGAGCGATCAGCAGGCGCCGAGAGTGGCCGGATCGCCCCACGATCTCGGCGTGCAGACTGGATTGGGTACCCGCGCCGGCGGGCATGAAGGCTTCCATTGAGGGCGGTCTCAGACCGTTGCCGGCGTCGGAGCCGGCACGGGCGCGGACCGCTCCGCGAACCAGGCCCGCAGCCTTGAGGCGGATCGCAAATAGAGGACCATCAGCAGGATCTGGAAGATCGGCATCGTGGCCGCAGGGATGGCCACGAGCGGCGAGAAGGCCGTCGTCGCGATCGCGATCGCGGTGCCGTTGTTCTTGCCTGTGCTCGTGAACGCGACCGCCATGTGCTCGGCGTATCCGAGGCCGAGGCGTCGGTCGAGCCAGGTGAGAACGAGCAGGCTCAGGCCGATGAAGATCGCGTTGGGGATCAGCAGGACCAGGACCGTCTGCCAGCGATCGAGGATGAGGCCCGCCTTGCCGAAGAAGATCAGAAAGACGATCGAATACATACCAAGGAGCGAGAGAGCCGGGAACAGCGGCCCGATGGCGCCGAACCTGGCCGACCCGAGCCAGCGTATAAGCACTCGCCGCGTGAGATAGCCGAGAACCATCGGGGCGAGCAGAACGGTGACGATCGAGTTGATGAGATCGCTCATCGGGACCGCGATCTGGTATCTGCTCGCGAAGATCGTCATCCAGACCGGCACGGCGACGATCGCCAGCACGAAGCTCAGTGCCACGACAACTGTCGCAAGCTCGAGATCGCCCTTGGCCAGTCCGGTGTAGCCAATAGCCATGCTCGAACACGGCACGACCATGACGAGCAGGAATCCAAGCGCGAGAAGCGGATCGGGCAGGAAGATCGTCGCGAGCACCCATCCAACCAGTGGCGCCCACAGAAAGTTGAACAGAATCGCGATACCGATGCCGCGTAGATTTCGCCCGGCCTTCAACAGGGCCTCGAACCGGACGTTGACCATCATCGGATAGATGATGAAGAAGACCGCGACCGTGGTCAGATTGCTGATCGTGCCCGAGTTGGCCTTGGTCGTGGCTGCGAGCAGGTGACCCGCGGTGAGCCCTACGACGATCGCCAGGCTCACATAGACGAGCATCCAGCGATTGAGATGCTCCTGGATCGAGCGAATGCGGGTCACTGTCCGAACCGCCTACTCGCTCAGCCAGAGGGCGATGTCGCCGGCCGAGGGAATGCGGCCGTAGCTCACGACCTTGCCGTCGATGACAAGGCCGGGAGTGCTCATGATCCCGTAGGCCATGATCGCTCCGTAGTCGGTGACCTTGACGACCTCGGCCTCGACGCCGGCCATTTCGACCGCCTCACGAGCGACCTTCTCGAGCCGAACGCAGTTGGCGCAGCCGGGACCCAGGACTTCGATCTTCTTCATGACGGTGTTTCCTTTCTGGCTTTAGCTCAGACGATGAGCCAGTTGAACAAGTAGCCGATGAACAGGACCCCGATCGTCACCACCGTGGCGAAGACGGCGATGAGTTGCCACTTGATGACGCGGCGCAGGATGATGAACTCGGGCAGGCTGATGGCCGTGATCGCCATCATGAAAGCCAGGGTGGTGCCCATCGGCATGCCCTTGTCGAGGAGTGCCTGGACGATGGGGATGGTGCCCGCCGCGTTCGAGTAGAGCGGCAGCGCGATCAAGACGACGATCGGAACGGCGAGTGGGTTGGAGCGGCCGCCGATAGCAGCGACGAGGTCCGTCGGGGCGTAGCCGTGGATGAGAGCGCCGATCCCGATCCCGATCAACAGGTAGGGCGTGATGCGGCGAGTCAGATCCTTCGTGTACGCCCAGGCATCGTGAATCCGGTCTGCCCAGGTGAGCTTGACCTCCACCAGCGCCCCGCCTTTGCCCTGTAGCGCCCAGACGTAGTCCTCGACATAGCGCTCCATGCCGAGCTTGCCGATGACGAGCCCGCCGATGATCGCGACGGTCAAACCGGCGGCCATGTAGACAAGCGCAATGGCGGGTCCGAACAAACCCCACAGCAGAACCAGCGCGACCTCGTTGACCATCGGTGAGCTGATCAGGAAGGCGAAGGTGACGCCCAGCGGAATGCCGGCCTCGACGAAGCCTATGAACAGCGGCACGGCGGAGCACGAGCAAAACGGCGTGACGATCCCAAATCCGGCGGCCGTCACAGAGCCGGCGACGGTGCCGCGGCCGGCGAGAGCCGCCCGAACCTTCTCAGGCGGAAAGAAGCCGCGGATGAGAGTGACCACGGTGATGATGCCGAGCAGCAGCAGCAGCACCTTGGGCACGTCGAGCAGGAAGAAGGCGATCGCCTCGCCGAAATGGGATCCGCGCTCGAGCCCGAAGACGGAGAACGTCAGCCAATCCGATAGCGGAGCCTCAACGAACCAGGCGACCAGCCAGGCGGCGACCGAAACGGCGACGGTGAGCTTGAATGGGAGATGGAAGCGGCGGGTGACGCCGAGACTCAGGGTGGTCATCGACTGGGCTCCAGAACGGATCTGAGATGTTCGAGCGCCGCCGCACATGCGGCCTCGTCTCGCTCGTAGTACATGCGGCGGCTATCGACAGACTGCCGGGAAGCCCGAACGAGCCCGGCCTCGCGCAGGCGGGCCAGGTGGTTACTCACGTTGTTCGAGCGTTCGTCGAGGGCTGCCGCGAGCTCGCAGACGCAATGCGGCCCGTCACGCAAGATCGCCAGGATGGTGGCTCGGTTTCGGTCGGCGAGAAGGACGGCCACGGCGAGCGGGGCTTCGACATCGGGCGATACGAGGTTGAGACGGATCTCGGGCAGAGTTGGCGGACTAGCTGACATCTGGCACCTCCACGGGCATGCCGTTGGCGGCTGTGGTTCGAGTGGTCATGAGACAAGGATCCAGGCGCGCTGTGCGGCGAGGGCAACCAGGGCGATGGCGAAGATACGGGAGAGCGTCGTGCTCTTCACGCGTCCCGCGGTGAAGCGCGCACCGAGCCAGGCGCCGACGACCGAGGCGATCGAGGTGACGATCACCGTCGGCCAATCGAACTGCGCCGAACCGAGATGGCTGGCAAAGGCGGAGAACGATGGGAGCGTTACCGCGACGGAGTTGGTCGCCGCCGCGAGCCGGGCGCTGTAGCCGACGAGCGTGAGCGTGGGCATCAGCAGAAAGCCCGGGCCCACTCCGAGGAAGCCGGCAAAGACCGAGATCGGTGCGGCGGCGACGCTCGCCTTAGCCCGCGACCGGTCCGTGATCGTCTTGACGTCCTCGGTCGAGGCGCCCTTTGGCATCGCCATCCGGACCGCCAGGAACACCAGAACGGCGACGTAGAGCCACCAGATGAAGTCGGTCGAGGCGAACTGCAGCAGCCAGACGCCGAGCGGCGCGCCGATCGTCGTGATGATCACGAGGACGAGCGCACCGCGGCGATCGACCATGCCGGCTCGCCAGAATGCAACCGCCCCGGAGATGGCCGTCAGCCCATTGAGAAGCAGAGTCCAGGGCTGGATGACGTTCTTGAGGTCGTAGCCGAACAGCCCGAGAACCGGGACCGCCACGAAGGCGACGCCCAGGCCCAGCATCCCAGAGAGGAACGAGAGGCCGAACAGCAGGGGGGTGAGCACGAGCAACATGTCATCACGCAGTGTGTCACCAACAACTGATATAACCGAGGGATGGATGGCCCGACTAGGTGGGCCAAAGGTCACCGGGCCTCACGAGCCCTTATGGACAGCGCACTCATCGGATGCTTGACTCGCGGCCGCAGTTCGCCGTCCGAACTCAGCTCGCGAAGGATCCCGAGTCGCGTCGGGTCGGCTGCGGCGTGGAGGGAATGGCCGTCGCGTCTACCGCCGTCAGCAGGTCTGCGGGGCAACCAGCTGCGCATAGTCGAACCCGAGCGACCTCGTGACGTATCGCGCCACAACAGGCAGGAAGGCCTTGACCTCGTTGGTCGCCCGCAGGCTAGCCATGATCGTTTCACTCTCCCGGATCGCCGCCTGGCTCCGCCGGAATGCGTCGATCTGAGCCTGTGTCGGAGACTGGCCTTCCTCCTGCAGTTGCACGAGCGTGGACTGTTGCTCGCGCACGCCGGCAAGGAGGGCCTGGGCGCCCGGGTCGGCATCGAGTGCCTCGGTGGCGGCACGATATGCGGCCACCGCCGGAGCGTGACGAAGGGCCCCGGCGAATTCGAGAGTCGCCTGGTGAAGTTCGGTGTCAAGCACGCTGTTCTCCCTCACCCGCCGCAGCATCCGCCGGCGCGGCAGTTGGCGGCGAAGTCGATGCCTATCTCGGTGGTCACGAGTTCGGCGGTTTCGCGGCAGATCGTCTCGAAAGTGGTTTGCGCGGCGAGGTATTCGGCGACCGTCGGGAAGGCGAGCATCGCCGCCTGCAGCCGCTCGATCTCAGCCTGCTGGGAAGCGTCGAGCGTCCCGAGCCTGATCTCGAACTGCAGCTCGGACCGGCAGGAGTTGAAGGCTTCGATGGCACCTTGGGCCGCGTCGTCTTTTCCGAGAGCTGCACCCGCCGCATGCAGCCGCACGTACTCAGGACTCGAATGAAGCGCCGTTCCGAACGCGCCGGCGGCGAGATAGACCTGGTTTTCGGCGGCGCGGTTGGCGGCCTCCGTCTCAACGGCCTGGTCAACTGATTGGAGCGTCATGACATCCCTCCCTCAAGCAACGGCTGACGATAGGGTGAAGAGTCGATCGACCAGATCGTGAACGCGATCGAGTCCGAGGATCTCGGTCTCGACGAGCGGCACGTCGAGGACCGGCACATCGAAACGCCGGTTGATCTGGTCGAGGTGGCGCTGCTGCATCTCGTAGCGCGCTCGGGCGTAGGGAGTCTCGCAGACGTCCTCGGCGAGAACCATGTTCGCCACCACGAGACCGAGCGGGATCCCGACCGTCCCGAGCTCGCGGATCGCGCGCTCGGCTTCGACGATGGGCGTCGCTTCGGGATACATGACGAACGCGAACGTGCTCTGCGCGGGGTCGCGCATCATGTCGATCACCCGGCCGAAGCGCGCCTTCGCAACGTCGTCGGCTGCGGTCGCCTCGACGGAAGCAAAGATCTTGACGTCGATCTGGCGGCTCCAGTCGATCGGGAGCTCCAGCAGACGGAGCGTGTGCCCGGTCGGAGCAGTGTCGAAGACGGTCACGTCGTAGGTGTCGCGGCTCGCCAGGTCGATGAACCGGTCGAACGCGGCCATCTCCTCGGTGCACGGCGAGTCGAGCTCCTCGCGCATTCCGGCGATGGCCTCGGGACTGCGGCCACGCGCCACCGCGTCGGCGATGATCCGATCGGTGTATGCGATCGCGGCGGCCTTGGCGTCCACGTTCGCAGCCCAGAGTCCTTCGACGCCAGCGACCGGTGCAGGCTCGGGGCCGACGGTCGCACCGAGGACGTCGCCGATGTGGGCGGCGGGATCGGTGGTCACGAGCAGCGTGCGGTGGCCGAGGCCGGCGAGCCAGACGGCAGTCGCGCACGAGACGACGGTCTTGCCGACGCCGCCCTTGCCGGCGAAGAAGATCGTTCGCGGTCGGTCGCCTGGCACAAGGGTCCCGAGAGCCGCGTCTATGTCGTTCGATCGGACCTGCGCTGCGAGCTTGGCGCCGGGCGTCCCGAAGACAGGTCGGACTGCACCTGCATCACTCAGGAGCGGCGCGAACGCTCGCAGCCTTGCGATGCCGCGTACCTCGCCGTCGAGAAGCGGCACCTGCCGGGTCGGCATCGGGAGCTGTCGCGCGATCTCGGCGAGATGGCGCTCCTGCATCTCGATCCTCGAGGCAAAGAACGCCGAGGATGCTTCTTCGCGCGGGATGACCCCGTTCACGATGAGCTCGGTCGTGGCGATGCCGAGCTTCGCAAGTTCCGCACCCGCCCGCCGAGTCTCGGAGATCGACGTCGCCTCCGGCTGAAGCACGAAGACGAACCGGGTCGACCGCGCGTCTCGAAGGGCTGCCAGGGCGCGCTCGTATTTGGCCTTCGCGTCGGCGATGGCCGCGGCCGGCCCGATGCACGTCTGACCCGTGCCCGCTTCCGCCTCGGAGATGCTCCTAGTCCAGGCCTCAGGTAGTTCGAGGAGACGCACGGTATGGCCGGTTGGCGCGGTGTCGAAGATGATCAGATCGAAACCCGCCGGCGCAGCCGCCTCAGAGGCAGCTGCCGGATCGAGGAAGTCCGCGAACCGATCGAACGCCGCGACTTCGGCCGTGCAGGGCCCGGCGAGTTGCTCCTCCATGACCCGCACGATCTCGGGCGGGAAGATCTCGCGGATAGGGGCGAGAGTCCGATCGGTGTATTCGGCCGTCGCTTTGTCGGGATCAATCTCCATCGCCCAGAGGTTCGGCACGCCCGCGATGGCCGTGACGGCGTGCCCGATCGGCTGCTCGAAGACGTCTGCGAGGTTCGAAGCTGGATCGGTCGTCACGATGAGGACCCGGCGGCCTGCGTCGGCTTCGGCGACAGCGGTGGTACAGGCCATCGTGGTCTTGCCGACGCCCCCTTTGCCGGAGAAGAACAGGAATTCGGGCACGGTATGTGCGGATCCTTTCGATGGAGACGGCGTGGGAATGGCGACGGCCAGGTTCAGCCGGCGGCGGCGAGCGCTGCGCGTAGCTCGTCGAGAGTCGGGTACGCGCCTGTCTTGACGATGCGCCCACGGACGACGGTGATCGGCAGGACTTCGAGCTGGCGGGCCTTGATGGCCTGGTATACCTCGCGGTTGCGCATGAACGCCTGCGGATCGGTCGTCATCATGTGCCGAGTGACGGCGTGACCCTCGGATTGAAGAGCGACGATCGCTTCGCCAAGATCGAGCAGGGTTGTATCGAGGACGGGACCGCATAGCCCCGTCGGGCAGCAGAGCGGCGGGTCGAAGACCTCCACGTCGATCGCGGTGGTGGAGGCGCCGGGGGTGGCGATTTCGGTCACGAGGCACGTTCCTTTGTTGCGCTGACGGGCACGGCTGTCGCAAGGCGCTCGGCGACCTCGCGTTCGATGGCAGAGAGGTGGAGCTTGCCCCCAGTGAACCGGGCGACTCCATCGATGACAACGATGGGCAGAGCCGCGCCACCGGCGACGAGCGCCTCGATCTCCCCGTATGGCGCCATCTCAGGGCTGAAGAGATCCACGTACTCGAACCGGACGGCCGAGCCGAATTGGGCGATCAGCCGCGAGTGCAGGGAGTCCGCGGCGGCGCGCCACGTCTTCGTGCTCGCACAGCCGGCGAACGGTGGCAACCCGACGATGAGGACGTCGCAGCTCACGAACGGGCACCGGGGTAGGAGCCGAAGTCGGGCAGCCTGGGGGTGATTGGCCGATTGCCCCGCTCGGGGCCGCAGTCTGAGCAGAGGCAAGAGGCGGCCGTCTCGTCGGTCGGCGTCAGGAGGCCGGTGATTGCCGCGCGCAGCCGTTCGAGGGCATCGAGGTCGAGTGAGTAGTAGACCCACCGGCCACTACGGCGTTCTCGCAAGAGGCCGCTGTCTCGAAGCGCGCGCAGGTGATGTGAGACGAGGGCGGGGCTAAGGGCGAGAGTATCTCCTACGTCGCAGACGCAATGCTCGCCATGGCTCAGCAGCGCGACTATGCGCGCACGTGTCGGCTCGGCGATCGCCTGAAGACCGGACATCATCTCAGGTGCGAGAGCGGACGAGAGCGGGGCGCATGAGGTCGTGTTCACGCTGCCATTCTAACAGACATTATTATAACAAGGGTTTGCGCATCCGCCCCCTGCGCCGGTTTCGGGGACGCGCGGACGACCTCCAGGCTGAGCTTCCCGTAGCTGAGTCAGCGATTGCACAAGGGCGTGGGCGGACCCCGCCGGATCACTCAGGTGCGGCGTTCGTCGACGATCACGCTCCCGACGTAGACGAACAGTGGGACCAGCAGGGCGATGACGAGGTAGTTCCACAGCCCATCACCCTCAAGGGACGGAAGGTCTCCGTTCGACGCGAACGAGGCCCACATCAAGCCGACGTATACGACGACTGCCGACACCCAGTAGGCTCGCTGGCCCGCCCGTTGCCGAATCTGGACCCCCCGCTCGTCCCACTCCTCGACTACGAGTCGGCGGGCGACTTCTCCGTTCGAAATCGCCGGCCGGTACCGGACCAGCAGTCCGACTCCGAGCCCGCTGAAGACGATGCCTAGGCCACCCAAGATGCGCAGGTTCCACGGGAAGTCCGGGTAAGCACGCGCCAACACGAGTGATGCCGCGAAGATCAGGATCCCGGATGCCAGGAGCAGCCAGCCGGCGCGGACTCGTGTCCGGAGCCAGGTCGTTCGATCAGTCATTGGTCGCCCTCCTCGTACAGGAACAGGTCTTCTATCTGCGTGCCCAAGAGACGGGCTAGGCGGAAAGCCAGCAAGATCGATGGGTTGTAGCGGCCGCGTTCGAGCGAAATGATGGTCTGCCGGGAAACCTCTGCCCGATCGGCCAGCTCTTGCTGCGTCCAGCTTCGACTCGTGCGTTTCTCTTCCAGCCGGTTCTTCATGGCCCGCTTCGATGTAAAGCTAGCTTGACCTCAGGATTGTAAAGCGCACTTTACATCTGTCAAGCAGCAAAATGGGAAGCGTTGCCGGCGTCGGCTGGAGAGGCACAGTCAGCTCGGCGGCATCCGACGACGACGATGGCACGGAGAGCGACCGGGAAGTTGGTAGAGCAGAGTAATCGGTATGCGAACCGCCCGGTCGGGTCGATCCGGCGGTCGCTGGCAGTGAGTCCGATACGTCGGCCGCGCTGATCCGTCCGGACGTAAGAAACCCGGACCGCTAGGTCGAATCCGAGCGCCGCGCCGCCGACTTGCCTGCAATCTGGGCGGCTCCGAAGGCTGACTGAACGTTCTCCGCCCAGAACTCTCGGTAGTGCTCACGTGTCGTCTCGACGTACGGGAGCCGTTGGGCTACCAGCTCACCAGGGGTGAGGCCGTCGAATTGCAGGCCCCGCTTCGCCGCGAGGTCGAAGTACCTGTTGTCCGCCGTGTTGTAGAACAAGCAGGCAGTAATGATGTAGTCAAGGTTGTCGCGGTTGGGATGGCCCTTCGGCAGGAGGTGGTCCCAGGAGAGCGACAGCCAGTTGGCGAAAGCTTCGGTCCCATCGAGGCCACAGTAGCGGCACCGAAAACCGTCGCGACGGTGGACGGGCAGCGCGTAGCCCCGAAGCGCGTCGGTGAACCCAACCACGTTGGATCTCCTCTCGCTACACAGACCAATACCGGCCGATGCCGCTTCAATCCCCAGCCGGACGAGGATCATCGGTTCGATCAGTTTCGGCGGGTTTCAACCCTCAGCCGGCGACGTCGCCGGCTGCAACATGAGCGATCGCTTCGGCGTGGAACGGCTGCACGGTCTGGTTTCAACCCTCAGCCGGCGACGTCGCCGGCTGCAACATCACTTGCCGGCGATGAGACTGGCGGTCTTGGTGAAGTTTCAACCCTCAGCCGGCGACGTCGCCGGCTGCAACAGGGCTCCGCCACCACCAGCCCGTTCGTCACCCTGTTTCAACCCTCAGCCGGCGACGTCGCCGGCTGCAACCTCACGCACTCAGGCGACGGGCGGCCACCTAATCGGTTTCAACCCTCAGCCGGCGACGTCGCCGGCTGCAACGCGCCTAGCGCGGCGCGCGAGGTAGAACGTAGAACGTTGTTTCAACCCTCAGCCGGCGACGTCGCCGGCTGCAACGCAAGCAGTCGGGCGGCATCCTCACGTTGATCGGGTTTCAACCCTCAGCCGGCGACGTCGCCGGCTGCAACCGCCCTCGGCGATGTAGGACTCGTCCTCTTCCACACGTTTCAACCCTCAGCCGGCGGGACGTAGCGGGCCGCGGTCGGGGCCAGAAGGTTTCAACCCTCAGCCGGCGACGTCGCCGGCTGCAACGAGGCGCACCCGGGGCTCGCCGATGCGCTCGACAGTTTCAACCCTCAGCCGGCGACGTCGCCGGCTGCAACCTTGAGGACCTCCATCACGGCCTCACGGCGTTCTTTAGTTTCAACCCTCAGCCGGCGACGTCGCCGGCTGCAACCCGCCGGCAACGCCCAAGGTGTTTCCCTGCTGGTCAACGTTTCAACCCTCAGCCGGCGACGTCGCCGGCTGCAACACGCCGGCGTTCGTCCAGATCCCCGAGACCATCGTCAAGTTTCAACCCTCAGCCGGCGACGTCGCCGGCTGCAACAGCGCCGATACGAGCGGTGTTTTGATGAGCAGATCTGGTTTCAACCCTCAGCCGGCGACGTCGCCGGCTGCAACTGCCACGCGGACAGGCTCACGGCCGCGACGTTGGTCTTGTTTCAACCCTCAGCCGGCGACGTCGCCGGCTGCAACCCCACGCTCGCAGTGCACGCCACACTCGGCGCAGTCGTTTCAACCCTCAGCCGGCGACGTCGCCGGCTGCAACCCGGCTGCGGCGGTCGCGGCCGAGCTGATCAGCGACACGTTTCAACCCTCAGCCGGCGACGTCGCCGGCTGCAACCTTACAAACCCACGCCGCAGCGCTTCGGCCATCTGGTTTCAACCCTCAGCCGGCGACGTCGCCGGCTGCAACTCGAACTGCTCGAAGAGATGCAGCGCAGCCGAGAGGTTTCAACCCTCAGCCGGCGACGTCGCCGGCTGCAACGCCTCGGAGTCGAAGAAGATCTGCTGCTGCTCGTTGATGTTTCAACCCTCAGCCGGCGACGTCGCCGGCTGCAACATGGCCTGCCGGCGGAGGTGGGCGAAGGCGTCGAGCAGTTTCAACCCTCAGCCGGCGACGTCGCCGGCTGCAACTAGGCGATCAGGCCGCTATTGAAGGTCTGGTTGTAGTTTCAACCCTCAGCCGGCGACGTCGCCGGCTGCAACCGGGCGCGTCTCGGCCGGCTACCAGCGCCGATACGTTTCAACCCTCAGCCGGCGACGTCGCCGGCTGCAACATCGGCGGTGCTTGCGGCGGTGCTTGGACTTCTCGTTTCAACCCTCAGCCGGCGACGTCGCCGGCTGCAACACGGCAAATTCCGCGTGCGCAAATGCACCGTCATCCGCGTTTCAACCCTCAGCCGGCGACGTCGCCGGCTGCAACACGGCCCACACGACCGCGTCACGCTGATGGGGTTTGAGTTTCAACCCTCAGCCGGCGACGTCGCCGGCTGCAACCACCAGATTGCCGCCGCTACGAACCCGGCGAGCCCGTTTCAACCCTCAGCCGGCGACGTCGCCGGCTGCAACGCCGACGTACGTCGTGGTGAACAAGTTCAGCATCGCGAGTTTCAACCCTCAGCCGGCGACGTCGCCGGCTGCAACCCATTACAAGGCCGTTGAGCTCGTCGTCGTCGAACCCGTTTCAACCCTCAGCCGGCGACGTCGCCGGCTGCAACCAGCCCCCGCTTGCGGGGGTTTGGGGGAATCAGTAGGTTTCAACCCTCAGCCGGCGACGTCGCCGGCTGCAACTCGCCGAGTTCGGGGTCCTCGCCAGTTCAAAGCAAGTTTCAACCCTCAGCCGGCGACGTCGCCGGCTGCAACTTCGCGCCGCCGTCTGCAGAGCAGACGCCGAGCATGTTTCAACCCTCAGCCGGCGACGTCGCCGGCTGCAACCGTGATTTCGGCCTTGCATCAGGAAGGCGATCGCTTCGTTTCAACCCTCAGCCGGCGACGTCGCCGGCTGCAACTCCTTGAGGAAGACGCGACGCTCGAGGTCGGCGAGTTTCAACCCTCAGCCGGCGACGTCGCCGGCTGCAACCCCGTAACCTGCGGATCCACAGCCCGAAGGTTGTGAGCACGTTTCAACCCTCAGCCGGCGACGTCGCCGGCTGCAACCGTTGCGCTTTGCACAGGCTTTGACCAGGGCGCGACCGTTTCAACCCTCAGCCGGCGACGTCGCCGGCTGCAACGTGACCCGATCGCTGTCCCTCGCGCAGATCATGAAGTTTCAACCCTCAGCCGGCGACGTCGCCGGCTGCAACACGTATTCCTCGACGAGATACGAGGTCGGCGCCACGTTTCAACCCTCAGCCGGCGACGTCGCCGGCTGCAACCCTCCTATGCGGTGAAGTAGGCCGTGATGTCGATGACGTTTCAACCCTCAGCCGGCGACGTCGCCGGCTGCAACTGGCAGAGCCCGTCGTTGACGCGGTAGCCGTAGGGGTTTCAACCCTCAGCCGGCGACGTCGCCGGCTGCAACAGCAACAGAGTGTACCTAACCGCCCAACCAGCCCTATATGTAGCGGTTTCGTCTCCGAGATACGCACGCCAATCGGTCGCCGGCGACCACTCGCCTACTGCTGACCTCAGAATTTGCGCGGACCGCACGCTCAGCGGCGCCCGCGCCGGAGATTTGCGCCTGGCTACAGGACGAGCGGGTCGTGAATGTCATAGGCGACTTGCCGACCAAAGGTCCGGACGTATGACGCTCGGGGCTCCAGGAGTCGATAGATGCGAAGGCTGTCCTCCAGCTCTGACATCTCACGTCTAAGCCGCGAGATCAGCCTCGCCAGCTGGGCTTCATCCAGCTGGCACTCGAACACCGACTTCTGCACGCGTTGGCCATGTGCCTCACAAACCTGCGCCACCCGCCGCAACCGCTGCCGGCCGGCCGCGGTTTCCGTGGCCACGTCGTACGCAACTAGCAGCTCCATTCATGGACTCCGGTTAGCGATGGAGGTAAGGCAGGTACACGTCCACGTCGCCCCGTAGATGACGGGCGAGGAGACGCGCTTGGACATGCGGAACGAGACCAAGTGGCAGCTTCTGGCGCAGCGCTGTGTGTCGCACCTCTTCCTCCTTTCGCTTCTGGTAGGCCGTTAGAACGAGGCGCCGGCCGTCCTCGGAGAGGTAAGTTGCGCCCCCGGGCTGGACATCGAAGTGCGCCGGGCGTAGTTGCCGTCGGTTGAGGAGGCTAAGCGCCAGTCTGTCAGCAACCACCGGCCGCAGTTCCTCCATCAGATCGAGCGCAAGAGCGGGCCGTCCCGGGCGGAGCGCATGCAGAAACCCAACCTGCGGGTCCAGACCAACTCCTTCAAGCGCGGCGGAACACTCCGAGCGCAGGAGGGCATACAGGAACGAGAGCAGTGCGTTCGCAGGATCGCGAGGCGGGCGTCGCGTCCGCCCGGCCGGACCCATGGCCACGTCGTCGCGAACCAGGCAGCGGAGTGCCGCGAAATAGACGCGCCCGGCTTCGCCCTCGCACCCGAGCACCTCGCCGAGCTGCGCGGCGTCGCGGAGGCGGGGGAAGATCGCCGCGAGCCGGGCCGCCGCAACCGAGAGCTGCTCCCGGTCCGCCTCCGTCGGGGCGTCCCGGGCAGCCCGAAGCACGAGGCGGCGGCAGTTCTGGATCTTCCCCGCCACAAACTCCCGCGCCAGAAGGCTCGTATGCTCCTGATCGCAGAGAGCTAGGTGCTGTGCCCGCCGCAGGAGCACGTTACCCCGGGTCTGGCCTTCGACGCGAGCCTTGAACCGGCCGTGTTCATCGAGCCACACCAGACTCCTGCCGTCCTCTGCGCAGCGTTCGATTACGTAGGGCGTGAGAGTGACTCGGCCAAAGACAACCACGCCATTCAACCGGAGCAACGGAACGCGCAGGCGAGTCTCGTGCTCGACTTCCACCCGAAGAGTGTCGTGCTCGACGTGAATAACGGCACCCTGAGTCATCACATACAGGACGTTCAGTAGCTCACGCATCGTCTTTGCCCTCGGCTGGTCGGAAGAGAGCGCTGCCAAGGCCAGCAACCCGGTGTCGGTCACTCACCAGTCCCGGAAGGCAAGCCTCCCGGAGAGAGCACCATCGACAGCGCCGCCGATCGGTGATCGGCGGCGGAACGACCTGGCGCTGGAGCAGGCCGCGGACCCCTTCGATCGCCTCAGCTGTATGGGTGCGCAGCCGCTCATCGAGCATGACCTCGCGTCGTCGACGTTCCGCATGCTGGTAGATCGAACCTGTCGGCACTACTTGGCCGAACATCTCCTCAAGGCAGAACGCCTGAGCGCAGAGTTGCAAGTCGGCGTGGATGCCGCCCCTGCGACCGGACTTGTACTCGATCGGATATGGGCCGGCCGGCCGCAACTCGACAACATCGGCTTTGCCGATCAGGCCGTATCGTTCCGACCACAGCGGGAGTGCGCGTAGCACCCTGACGCCGCGGGAACTCTCGCCCATCCCAGCGTCCACGACCTCGTGGAGCAGATGGCCGCGAACCGTGTACAGGTTCTCGTCGAACGTCTGCTCCACGTGGATCAGCCCGCACTGACGCGGGCAGTAGCTGAAGTGCTCGACAGCCGAGATGGGCACGTCCAGGCGGCTCGTGCCGGCATCGTCCTCGTCCATGGCGTCAGCAGAGCCGAGTGATGGTCACACCGTCCGGAATGTTGGCCTCGTCAACCGCAACATCGTAGTCGTGGAAGGACCGCGGGACGGTCACTCCCGCGCGACGCCGAATTGCGATCCGTTCCAGAAGCTGGTGAGCCGGCGCATTGCCGAGACTGCTCTCGTGCGAGAACACGATGAGCCCACGGCAGGCCATCATCCCGCGTGCGGACGAACGGTCCAGATCCCACATCTGCGCAAGAGCCCGCCAGAAGAGCGCAAGGTCCTCCGAGGTCACGCCCGTCTGTGCGGCGAAATGCGGGTTGAAGAAGCCGTACGCCCGATACAGCCCGTAAGGGACGATCGGCTTGCGGCCCATCTCGGTCCGCTTACCGCTGGTCTGCCCTGCCTCGCTAACGACGACCTTGGCTTCTTCCTCGCGGGTCACCGCTACCCGGGTAATGGAAAGATCGAGAGGCGTAATCGGATCGATCGAGCGGGCAAATGTGAGCTGGATCGGCCCTCGGACCTGGCCGCAATTGACCTCGGTCGTCATCACCGCGCCGAAGACACGAATGTCGTAGAAGTTCTCGCACATCCAAGGGCGCACCCTATCGATGTCCTCGCGCTTCTGCTTGGAGCCAGTTGATTTGATGTCGAGTGACTCGTAAGCGCGGCGGTGCTGGGCGTTGAGCGCCCGACCGTCGCTCTCAACGTAGATCTTGAAGCGACTCGACTCGGGCGCTGCCACATCGCCGTGAACGGCTGCCACGAAGTCGCGGACCTTGCGCTTTATGGCTACGTCGGTGACGAGACCCTGCATCGTCTCCGGATCGACGCGGGGCAGATTGCCGGCGTCGGGGTCGCCGTTGGGATTGCCGTCGGCCACATCGAACAGGAGCATGAAGTCGTGCCGTCGATTGACGTCGATATGAGCCCCTGCCGGAGCAGCGGGCTGAACAGGTGTTGTCATCGATCGATCTCCCTCGAAGGTTGCTGTGTTTCTATGCCCCGGGCTCGACTGACGCTTCAGCCGATGGTTCTTCGCTACCTTTGCGGCGTGCATCGGCGCGGCGATGCATCTCGGCTCGGTCCTTGGCCCGCTGGTGGTAGTAGCCGAGAGCGAAGAGACCCTGCTCCTGCAACGTAAGAGTGGTTGGGAATCCCGCGGGCGAGATCGCGGCGAGCACTTCCTCCAGCCGCCGCTCGATCGCGTGGTAGACGCCAGGTCGATCGCGTTCGAGTTTGGCCAGATGCGGCCGGGCCCCGTGGAGAAGCGTTCCGAAGACGCTCGCAGGGGCTGAAGATGCCGAGCCGTAGAAGCGATCGACCAGCGTTGCCGACAGATTCGGGATTGCCTCTCGCTGGGCTTCTTCGAGCACCGCTAGAAGCCGCCCGCAGTGATATGCCGGACGCGGTTCGCCAGACTCTAGTGACTCCATTGCGTGGTCCCTCCAGTCGAGTTGACGGGCCAGGCAGAGCTTGATTAGCGCAGCCCGGGGATGGGTGAATTTGGCGTCCTGTGGCGTGCGGTCCTGAGCTGCCCGCACGCGGCGAAGCGCTGCCGCGAGTATGTCGGGCGGCAGGGCCGCGCCGGTCAGGGCGGAATGGAGCAGGGCGCGAGGCAGAGGTCGTGGAAGATCGCGGATATCGCGCACGGTCGAACTCGCGAGCGCGAAGAGTCCGTGCGGCTTCCATGTCTCCCCGTTCGGCGACACGATGGCCTGTTGGGCGAACCAGCGGCCGAGCGACGCCTTGGCCTCCACAAGAGTCGCGTCGAGCCAGTCGCGCACGACGACACGCCCGCCGCTAGCCGAGAGTGCGGCCGCGAAGAAGCGGGTGTCGTCAACTAGTTCAGGCTTGACCGGCGACCATGCTGCCGCGATCAGCGCCCGGACCTCTTCGGGATCGGGGGTCTCCAGTGGCCGGCGGAATGCGAAGGACGTCCGACCCTTCGTCCAGAAAATGAAGGCCACGTCGCCGACCCGAATCGATGTCCGCTCGGTCGCCAGAAGTTCGTTGAGCCCATCCGTGAAGCCCTCTGCGCATTCTCGGCAGGTCGGCGCGATCCGGGATTCGTGTAATCCGTAAGACTCGAACGCGAGAGCGTTTGCCGAGATGAGCGAGGTTCCGGACGTCTGACCACCCGGTACACCCTTGACCTTCTTGGGCAAGCGATCCAGGACTGCCCGCTCGCGACCACAGACGACACATTGCATGACGTCCGCTCCATGGGCCGCCGGATCGTGTTCTGCCGCCCAGAAGGCAGCGACAGCGGCACGCTCGATTGGCAGCGAACCGTCTACCGAAAACGTAAGGAACGCCCCGGCATCGAAGTCCGACGGAAGGATGAGTTCCGCGAGTGGATCGGATCGAGCGAAGGACAGAACAGCGGCAACTGCTGGATCGCCGGTCTCGGTCGCGCATCGCTCCAGAAGCCCAAGATAGGCAGCGTGCCGCACCTTTGCTCGCTCAACTGTGGTCCGCGCCAAGCCAAAGGTGTACTCGGCGTTGTCGGCGAGGAGCAATGGACGGACGGCACTCGCCCGCTGGTGGGTTGGCGCCAGCCTTCTCGTGCCGCGCTTCGTCTGCCGCCCGGCTGGGTCAGCCGTGTCGATCGGCGCCGGTGAGACCAGATGGCCTTTACTGTCGATATCGACGATGTAGCGGATCGCAACCGGGCCGTAGCCTGGTAGCGGAGCCGCTCTGCCGTCTGCTGGACGCTCCTGATACTCCACCAGTCGTTGGAGCAGCATCGCCTAGCCCTCCCATGCCCGCTTGTTGGGCGGTGGCGGCACGTGCAGCACTCCATGTTCGAGCTGGGCCCGGAAGAAGCGCGGCTGGCCACGGCCTGATGTGTCCGGCTCGTAGTCGATGTCCAGGAGCATCGAGCCGAGATCCTCGGACACGTCGATCGCCTGCTCCCCGAACACGCGCTCTCCGAAGCTGGCGCTGAACTCGCGACAGCCAAGGTAGGGCGTCGCGAAGCATCGGCCGTCGGCCACGCGCCGACGGAACTGGTCGCGGTACTTGGCTGGGTTCTCGACTACTCCGGGCCGCAGCTCGACCTGGGACCGGACTAGATACGCCACGTCTCGCAATGCGAGCGTGTGGCGCTGCGCGCGGTCTTCGCTCGCGTCATATCCGCCCCCGTTCTCTGCCCAGCCCTGGGCGATCTCAGCGCTAGCTCGCGAGTTGACCTCATTACGCAGGATCGAGAAGTAGCGGATGGGACGGAGCAGCCAGATCTCCTCGATGCGCCAACGGAACTCTGGTTTCCAGAAGATGGCTTCTAGTGCACCTCGAGCGGCCGAGGGCGTCATGAGCGGGTAGCTCACGCGCTCGACCTTCATCTCTGGCCTGGTGAAGCAGGCGAGGTCGCCCCACAGTCGGACTTCGCAGGGACCTAGAGCTTCGCTCATGGCACCTCCCTCTGGTTCATACGACAAGATCGGCGGGCATGGCGCCTTCATCAATCAGACCTCGCACGGCGTCGTAGCCACCTAGCCACTCGGCCACTCCGGGCAGGAGTTCGTTCGCCAGCCCATGGCGCAACGCCACATCGAACCGCCGCCGATGCAGCTGGACGATGTAGGGCTGGAGCCTTCGCATGGTGGGCCGCGCGGACAGAAAGCCCGAGCGCAGGACATCGAGCAGTCGATCGATCTCCGCGACTTGCCGTGCAGGTCCATAGCGGACCACGACCGAGGATCGAGGCTCATCGATCATGCGGAACCGCTCTTCCACGTCCGGATAGTCAAAGACTCCACGGCGCTCCTGGATGCGCTCCCTGTCGGTATCAATGAGACCGAATAGCCGCTCGAAGTACCTCCGAACCGTCTCCGGATCGTTTGGGTCCGCCTGGGGACTATTCACGACCGCATCCGAGAGGCCGGCAGCCGTCCGATACGACCCGGCCGGCAGATGACCAGCCTCGGGTCGGAAGACGACGACGGAGCCCGAAACAAGGCGGCCCTCGCGGTTACACCGCCCAGCGGCTTGGATGATCGAGTCGAGCGGGCCGCGCGCGCGCAGAACCAGCGGAAAGTCAAGATCGACCCCCGCCTCGACGACCTGGGTAGAGACCAGCCGACACGGCTCGCCTGCGTCGAGTCTGCGCCGGACCTCGGCGATCACGGCTCGCCTATGGGCGCCGCACAAGAGGGTCGACAGGTGCATCGTGTCTGGATCGTCCAACGCATCGAGCAGATCAAGAGCGTCGGTCTTGCTGTTCACGACTGCCAGAGCCTGCGGCGCCTCCATCATGCGCCGTGCGACTTCGGCCCAAGGCCACGGCTCCGTTGGCCACTCAAAGCGAACTCGGCGCAGAGCGGCGAAGTGCCGCTCTGGGTTCGGTACGATCTCACGAGCTTGCAGCCGCCGGAAGACAGGGATGGCCTCGAACGCTGGCTGCGTCGCCGTCGAAAGGACGACGGTAGCGCCGTAGTGGCGAACAAGCTCCGTGACCGCATCGAGGATCGGCGTCAATAGGTGCGGCGGCAGTGCCTGCGCCTCGTCCAGAACGATCACGCTGCGGGCGAGTCGATGGAGCTTCCGACAGCGGCCTGGGTGCGCCGAGAACAGACTCTCGAACAGCTGAATCGTCGTAGTGACGACGATAGGTGCATCCCAGTTCTCCGTCGCAAGTCGACGACGGACCTGTGAGCTGTCCTGGTCGCCGTCGTCGTCGGGTTGCTCGACCACGCCGCTGTGGTGTTCGAGCACCGTCAACTCGTCGCCATCCGGAGGGCCGAGCGCCCAGCGGTAGGCGTCGGCAGTCTGTTCCGTGATCGTCAGGAATGGCACCGCGACGATGACGCGATCAAGGCCGTAGGTGATCGCGTGCCGAAGCGCAAAGGCCATTCCCGAGAGAGTCTTGCCACCGCCGGTTGGGACCGTCAACCGGAAGAGGCCAGGAGGCGCATCGGCAGCCGCGAGACAAGCCTTGTACACATCGGCGCGCGCCTCTGCGACACGGCCAAAGCCGACCGGCATCGTGGCGTGGTTGGCCTCGAAACGCCGCCACAATTCGGACAAAGCGAGAGCGGTCCCTCGCATTCCGCTTGCCGCCGGATCGAAGTGCGCCTCAGTATCGAGGAAGTCAGCATCCACGAGCGCCGAGAACATGAGCCGTACGAATGTCTCGGCCGCCAGTGGGTCGTCAATCCATTCGGGCAGGTCGACAGGCTTGCTTGGCTGCAGGTTTGGGATCTCCGCGAATGCCCTTTCGAGTGACTGTACGGCTCCGCCGTCGGACGCCCGCTCGGCAAGCCACGCCCTCAGGCCCGCAGAGCCTTCACGGGCACGGAGCCCGCCGTGGTGTCCCTGGACAGCCATCGCCAGAGGCCCGAGCTGCTGTTGGTACGCCAGCTGGGCACCAGCCGCCTTGTGGTCTCCACCAGCACCGCGGCGGCCCTTTCCCTTGGCGCAAGCCTGTAGGTACGTCTGGAACGTGTCCGAGTACTTCCCGATGTCGTGCCAGAGCCCGAGGTAACGAGCAGCTTCTGACGCGCCGAGACTGGTCCCGAAGCGTTCGGCCCGTTCCGCGGAACCTTCCAGGTGCTCCACCAACCCGTGCCACCGCCCGGCAGCATTAGGTGTGTGCGCGTAGGCCACTACTAAGCCCTTCCGTGTCGAGATCCCCGATGTCTTGCGACTCTGCGACTCGGCCGTGCCAGCTAGTCTGACACGTCCCCAACCGACGCCGTGGGTCATTCGACCGCCAACGGCCGCAGTCCAGGCCTTGCAGTCCTGGCCAATGTATGTTACATAGTCTGTATGGATCTACCGGACATCGGCCGCTATCGACGGCGCTTCATCGTGGAATTCGGCCCGGAAGACTCGGGTCTCGTGGACCGCGTGGGCGAGGTCTACAAGACCAAGCGCGCCGCCATCATCGCTGGGCTGCGCTTGCTCGACAGTGGCGAGACCGCGCAGCTGCGGGTGCGGCTCGCTGCGCTTGAGGCGGAACTGTCGTCCGCCCGCGAGGCGCTAGAGGACAAAGCAAAGGCTATCCACGACGCCAAGCCGGCCGCGGCGCTGGCCAAGGCCGACCTGCGGGAGAAGCGCCAGGAACTCGCCGCTGCCCGGGCAGAGGTGCGGCGGCTCAAGGCTGCCAATGCGGACGTGCGGCGCGCCATTGTCGAACTTACCGCCGAGCGGGATCGGCTCAACGATCTGGTCCCCCACCACGCCTATTGTGGCTACTGCGACAAGCTCGTACCCGAAGCCGAATGGGCCGAGCAACCCGGCCAAGGTGGCTATCTGGTCTACCACAAGCCCGACGGCTACAGAGCAAAGGGCGGCATCGTCGGCCGACCCGCGACCGTTCTCTTCTGGCGCGAGAAGTCGCTCTTGGCACCGCGCGACGGCTCGTCAGAATGATCGACATGACCGACGCCAACCCGCTCTTCTCCGAGCCGCTCGGGCTCATCTGGTTCATCGCGATCTGGCTGCTCGCGCGCATGGCCCGCTCCCGCCCGGCGCCAATCGCGGGCCGGGCAACGATTGCGCTCGGCCCACCGCGTCTTGTCCCACTCGACCCCGATGAGGAGGTCGCTGCAAGCCGGCTTCTAGCGAGCATCGCAGCCGATGCCATGGCCGAGTCGGAGGGTTGGGGATGAGCAGCACCGTCCGCGTCGCGCTCTATACGCGGATCAGCACCGACGAAGTCAACCAGCCGTACTCGCTTGGGGCCCAACGCGATCGGCTCGAAGCCTATGTGAAGTCTCAGCCGGATTGGACGATCACAAACGTCTACACCGACCAGGCAAGCGGCAAGAACCTGAACCGGCCCGCCCTGGCAGCGGCTCGGTCGGCGGCCGCCGCGGGCAAGTTCGACATCCTGCTCTTCTATCGGATCGATCGCCTCTCGCGGGTTCTGGGCGATCTGATAGCCATCGTCGGTGACCTTCAGGACAAGGGCGTAGGGCTGCGAAGTGCGACGGAAACGTTCGACACGTCAAACCCTGCCGGCTGGCTGCTCGTCCAGGTCCTTGGCTCGGTCGCTGAGTTCGAACGCTCGACGATGCTCGACCGCATCAGGGCAGGAATGGAGCGCAAAGCCGCGCGCGGAGAATGGACTGGCGGTGTGCCGCCATATGGCTATCGAAAGGCGCACGGCGAGTCTCTCCTGAGACCCGACCCGGAGGCCGGCCCAATCGTTCGGTCGATCTTCACCCGCTACGTCCGGACACGCGACGGCGCCCGGTCAATCGCCGATTGGCTCAACGGGCAGGGCGTGCGGACTCGTTCTGGCGTTCCTTGGTCGACATCGGGTGTTCTGAGTCTGCTTCGAAACCGGGCGTACATCGGCGAGGTGAGCTTCCGCGGAGTCTGGGGTCCGAGCAAGCACGAACCTATCGTCGATCTGGAACTCTTCGACGCTGCCAAGGCCATTCTTGATCAGCGTGGCGGATCACCGGGCATCCGCCGGACCAATGCGACCGAATTCCTGTTGAGCACGCTGCGGATCGTGTGCGATCGGTGCGGCCACCCGATGGTCGGCGCGAGCGCCCGTGGTCGGGGCGGGAAGCTCTACTCCTACTACACATGTTCTACTCGCGTTCGAAAAGGACCAAAGGGCTGCGACCAGGAACGCTTGCCCAAGGACGAACTAGAGCAGGCGGTGTTGGCGCAGATGACCGAGGTCTACGCCGACACGGGCCTCGTCTCTACCGCACTCGAAGATGCGCAGGTGGAGACGCGCGCCAGAGATGCAGAACGCCAAGCGGAGCACGATCGGCTCCAAGCCCATGCCGCCGAACTTCGCCGCAAGATCGATCGCTACGTGGCGGCCTTCGAGGCTGGCGAGCTGCAGGCCTTCTTGCTTCAGAACCGCGTGGGCGACCTCCAGGCCGAGCTTGCCGCGGCTGAGTCAGCGATTGCACAAGAGCCGGCGGCGGAGCCCATGTCGGGCCAGGCTGACTTCGGCCTGGTGTCCTGGGGCCTCAGCAAGGCCCTGGGAGACGTTCTCGCGAGTAGGTCGCCACGCCTGACCAAGGCACTCCTGCGAGTCCTGATCGGAGAGATACGCGTGGTCTCGCCGATTGACATACGGCCCACCTACCGGGTACCGGCGGCCGAGGTTCGCATACTGGAGGGGCTGGTAGGGGAGGGAGGACTCGAACCTCCAACCGAGGCTGTATAAGAGCCGTGCTCTGACCAATTGAGCTACTCCCCCGCCGGGGCACGATCGTACACCAAGAGGCCGATCCCGCAGCGGCCGCGTTCAGTCCACGCCGCCGCGGAGAACCTCGATCTGGGGCCGGTGCGGGATCGTCTCGGGCGTGTTCGAGGCCACCAGCGCCACACCGTCGCGGAAGCGACGCAGCTCGGCATCCGTGTTGAAGAAGCCGACGCTGATGCGAATCGCGTCGAGCGGCGGAATGGTTCGGGCGATACACAGAGTGCGCTGCGAGAGCTCCTTCAAGGCCGCGGTGGACTTCCAGCCGGCGATCCGGAACGTGACGAGCCCGGCCATGTTGTCGCGCGGCGTCAGCATCTGCACTCCGGGGACCTCGACCAGCATCGACGCCGCCTCGCCGGCAAGCCGGGCGATCCGCTCGTGGATCCACTGCCAGCCCACGAACATCGAGAGCCACGCCGCACTGCGGGCCAGGCCCAGCACGGACGGCTGATGGTAGTTCGAGGCCTCGAACCGGCGGGCGTCGGGCCACGGCTTGCCCTCCCCCACCAGATCCATCGATTCGAAGCTGAAGTAGCCGGCGAATGCCATGCGCGGTCGGTCGAGCACCGCTGGCGCGCAGTAGACCGCGCCGACGCCTTCGGGCCCGAGCAACCATTTCTGGCCCGGGACGGCGTAGAAGTCCGCTCCCAGGTCCTCGACCGAGACCGGCAGCGCTCCGACCGCCTGGGCGCCATCGACGGCAACGACCGCGCCGCGGGAATGAGCCAGTTCGGCGATCTCACGGACAGGGAGCCGCGCGCCGGTGGCCCAGGTCACGTGCGAGAGCGAGACGAGCCGCGTGCCCGGAACGATCGCCCGATCGAAGGCCGCGACGACCGCCGCCGCATCGGCGGCGTCCCCGATGTCGGCGATCGAGAGTTCCACGCCGAGGCGATCGCGAATCGCCCACAGCGGCCCGAGTCCGCCGGCGTGCTCGAGGTTCGTAGTCACCGCTCGATCCCCGGGCCGCCAATCGACCGCCCATGTGGCTACGTTCATACCGTCCGTGGTGGCGTGCGTCAGCGCAACCTGCGCCGGGCCCGCGCCTATGACGGCGGCAACCGCCGCGCGCGCCTCGGCCATGCGCTCGAGCGAGTCTCGATAGTGATTCAGGTCCGCCCGGCCGGTGCGCAACTCCCACGCCTCCGCCTCGGCCATGGCATGGGCCGTTTCCCTCGGCAGTGGTCCGGCGGTGCCCGTGTTCAAGTAGATGCCCGCGGCCGTGGATGGGAGCGCCTCGCGGATCGCGGGGATCTTTTCGTCGTCGGGAAGGAATGGACTCACCACGGTTCGTATGATAGGCGGCAGTTCGTTCGGCGCCCGTCGAGCCACGGGGTCGTCACTGGCTCATCCGGCGAGCGCGATTGGGACTGCAGGCGGGGTGGTTCATGACCGGGTACAACGTCGGCGGTTACGCCAGGCCGGAGTTGCTGGCGACGCCCGAGTGGCTGGCCGAGAACATCGGGCGGCCCGGCTTCGGCGTGCTCGACCTGCGCTGGCGGCCCGACGGCTCCGGGCGCCGTCTCTACGCGACCGGGCACGTCCCCGGGGCCATGTATGTCGACTGGCGGACCGACCTGGTCGATCAGGACGACGAGGGCGACATCCTGCTCATGGCCGGCCCTCAGCAAGTGACGTCGACGCTGACACGGGCCGGTCTGGGCAATGGCATGGTGGGAGTCATCTACGACGACAGCGACGCCTCATACGCCGCGAGGGCGTGGTGGACGCTTCGCACCTACGGCTTCGACTCGGCCCGCATCATGGTCGGGGGGATCGAGGGCTGGCGGGCCCTTGGGCAACCGGTATCGACGGCAGCCGAGTTCCGGCCGCCGGCCGCCTTCACGCCGCGCCTGGAGGCCCGCCTCAGGCTCGGCGCGAGCGACGTCAAGGACCTCCTGGACTCGCCGGGCGTTCAGCTGCTCGACGCTCGTGCGCCTTCCGAGTTTGCCGGTCATGCGGGCACCGGACGCCGCCTGGGGCACATCCCGGGAGCTCTCAACCTGCCCGCGTCGGCCACAACCGTTCCGCGGACAGGCCGCTTCCAGACCGCCGACGAGCTGGTCGCGCTCTTGCGGCGGGTCGGCGGCAACCCGCGGCGCCGGCTGATCTGCTACGACTCGGCCGGGATGGGGGCCTGCAAGCTGGCCTTTGCCTTGACCCTGATCGGGTGCGACGACATCGCCGTCTACGACGGTGGCTGGGCCGAATGGGGCGAGCGGCTGGATCTTCCGGTGGCGCGTTAGCTCGGAGCGGTCGCATGGCCGGGCGACCGGCCTCGAAGGTCGGTCAGACCGTCTCGATCGAGCGCCGCTGCGAGGCTCGGGCCTCGGCTGTTACCAGATACTCCGCGCCGTACTGGAGTTCGCGGTGCAACCGCTCGACGTTGGCCAGGGTGTCGATCTCCTTCGGGTCCTTGTCCGGCCTCAAGCCCACGATGCGCGGGAAGCGCAGGGCGAAGCCCGACTGGTGGCGGTTCGAGCGCTGGATCACGTCGAACGCGACTTCGACCACGATCGCCGGTTCGACCTGCCGGTAGCGGCCGTACTGGTTAGTGGTGTGGGCCTCGAACCAGCGGGTCATAGCCGCTATCTCCGCGTCGGTCAGGCCGGTGTAGGCCTTGCCTATGGTGACCAGGCGGTCCGCACCCTCATCGCGCACCGCAAACGTGTAATCCGAGAGGACGCCGTGCCGTTTGCCATGGCCCACCTCGACTCCGACCACGACGCAATCAAGCGTGGCCAGGGCCCGCTTCATCTTCAGCCAGCCGAGACCGCGACGGCCCGGCGTGTAGCCGCTTTGCGGGTCCTTGACCATCAGCCCTTCGTTGCGCCGCGCGCGAGCCTCGTCGAAGATCCGATCCAGCGCCGCCACCGAGTCGGCGGTCACCAGGTGCGAGAGGGCGAAGCGGCCACCGTCGGCGACGGTCGGCAGGCCCAGCGCTTCCAGACGCCCGCGGCGCTCGGCCAGCGGAACTCCGAGCAACGGCGCGACCGTCACGGACGATGATCCGTTGCGTAGCACCCCCGGACCCGCGGGACGCCCTGAGGAATCAGCATGGACCCCATCGACGGCCATGTGGCCATTCATTTCGGCGCCGGTCGCGTCCGGCGACCGCGGCCCGATGGCGAGCACATCGAAGGCCACGTACGCCACCGGGACTTCGGCCTGGAGCTCGGACGTGGGGTCCTTGCGGCCCAGCCGCGCCTGGAGGGTCAGAAACGGCAGGACGTGGCCCTCGGTGTAGGCGAGGATTTCGCCGTCCAGGACGCCGTCCCAGTCGAGCGATCGGGCCGCCTCGACGATCTCGGGGAACTGCTCGCTGATGTCGTGCAGGTCCCGGCTGTACAGCCGGGCCTCGGGGCCGCGCCGGTGGAGCTGCGCCCGGATGCCGTCGTACTTGTCCTCGACCCAGACGGTGGGGCCGAGACGGGCCAGAATGTCCGCCGCGTCCTCTGCCGGCGAGGCCAGCATGAACTTGATGGGGTGCATGAGCCGGAGATGGGCTTCGTGGAGCCGATCCTCTTTGGCGAGAACTGCCGTCGCGCCGGTATCGCCGGTGAGCATCAGGGCCACGCCGACGGCCGATTGGGGACGTCCGAACGCTTCGGCGATGGCCGCTTCGAGCAATCCCTCGCGCAGGCCTATGCGCAGCTCTCCGGTCAGGACCTTGACCACATACTTGGCGGTGAGCGCATCGCAGCGCTCGAGGAGCCCGGCGAAGGCCGCCGCCTTGAGGGCCGTCCCGGGAGCGGCCTCGATCGCAGAGAAGAACTCGGCCACGTCGGCGAGGCTCGGCGAGAGGCTGGGGTCCGGCGACTCGACCCGCTCGGCCAGAACGTCGGCCACGGCCTGCCCGAGATCGGACGATCGATCGTATGCCTCACCCAACGCACCGGCAGGCGATCCGGAAAGCCTGCTGACCACGGCGGCGATGGCTGCCCAGCCAAGGCCTACGGCCCGCTGGTCGGCCTCCGCGAACGGCCGCCCGGCGAGGAAGGTTGCGGCCACACGCAATTCGGCCACCGGCAGCGTTGCCAGATAGCGAGCGAGCAGCGAGGTCTTCTCCGAGGTGCGAGTGGTACCGGCGACGCGTTCCGCCAACTCGCTCCAGCCGCGCATGGCGGGGATGGTATACCTTCGCTTCGTGAAACCCGCTCGACGCACCCCGCCCGATCCGACACGGCGAACCGGAGCCCGAGATGACCGCGGCGCCTGAGCGCGAACCCTGGCGACCAGAGGCGATCTCGGGCCAGCGGGTCGTTCTGCGCCGCCACCGGGCCGAGAACCTGAATGCCTTCACGCTCTGGTACTCCGACCCGGAGGTGGCCCGTCTGACGCGCTACCAGCAGACGCCGCTGTCACGCGACGAGGTCCAGCGCTTCTTCTATTCGCGGATCATGGGCTCCGACTTCCTGGCCATGGCGATCCACATCCGCGATACCGACCGGCTGATCGGCACATGCGCCTTCAGCCAGCTGGACGGTGACAACGGGTCGACCCTCTACCACATCACGATCGGCGAACGGGACGCCTGGGGAAAGGGCTACGGCACCGAAGCCACGGAGCTGATGGTGGCCCACGCGTTCACGCGGCTGGCGCTGCATCGGGTCGCGCTGACCGTCTTCGAATTCAACGCGCGCGCGATCCGCTCATATGAGAAATGTGGATTCGTGGTCGAGGGTCGGGCGCGGCAGGCGATCTATCGCGACGGCAGGTTCTGGGACGAGATCCACATGAGCATCCTGGCCGGGGAGTGGGAGGGCAGGCACCGACGGCTGACGTGATGTGGGTAGAGCAAAACGGACCGGACGGGTCTTTCGACAGACGGGGCCTAGGCCGCGCCGGAAGCTAGCGCCTGCTTGGCCAGATACGCGTCGATGATGCCCTGCAGGGTGGCCCCGTTGAGCTTCTCCAGGATGGCGGCCTCGGCGGCGTAGAAGACGTCGTGTACGCCGCATTCGCCATCCTGTCCACAGGCCGTGCCGCGCATGACGCAGATCTGGCGATGAGGATCGCCCTCGACCGCCTCGATGACCTGTAGAAGGGTGACGGTGTCTGGGCGGGCAGCCAGCTCGTATCCACCGGATCGTCCTGGATGAGCGTGGACGAGCCCGGCTCGCGTCAAGTCGCCCATTATCTGCGGCAGGAAGCGAGGCGGGATCTTCATCTCCTCGGCGATCTTGCGGCTGCTGATCAGACCGGTCGGAGCCATCGTCAGCGCCAGCATGGCCCGGATCGCGTAGTCGCTTCGCTTGGTCAGATCGAGTCGCATGGTCCAAACAGTATCGCTTCGGCGTCGATAGGCAACCCCTGCCGTTCGTCCCTCGTCCGGGTGACGGCCGGCCGAAAATACACCGATTTAGGTGCATATTCGGCCGATCTCGCCCTTCAGCCGATCCGCGACCTGCCTTCCTCACCCGATCAGGTAGGCAACCGTTACCTGGACGACGACGTCGGTTGTGCCGGTTTGAATAGGCGTCGAACCGGCTGCCTTGGCGGCATCGAGCGCGCTCGCGTAGTAGATCGGGGTCGGCTGGGTTGTCGTCTCGGTGATCGTGGCAACGCCCTTGACCGCCACGCCGGCTGCCGCCGTCAGTGCGTCAGCCTTGGCCCTCGCGTCGCGCATAGCCAGCTGGCGGGCTTGAGCCTGAACGGCCGAGGGGTCGTTGAGTCGGAAGCTGATGCCACCGATCGTCGTCGCACCGGCGGCGACCCCGTCGTCCACGACCGAACCGACCGACTTGAGGTTCCGAACGGTCACCTTGACCGTGTTGGTGAACTGCTGGCCGACGAGTTTCGGGGCGGAGCCGCTCGAGCTGTAGTCGTAGACCGGGTTGAGGCTGAGGTTCACGGTGACGATATCCCTGGCGACTACCCCGTCCTTCTCGACGGCGGCGATGACGGCATTCATCGAGGCGGCCGCGGCTGACTGGGCCTCGGCAACGGTCGGCTTCTGGACCATGACCCCGATCACGACGTCTGCGACATCGGGAGCGACGCTGACTTCGCCGGTGCCCGCGACTGTGACCGTGTGTTCGGGCGAAGCGGACGCATCGGCGGCGAGGGTGGGATGACCGCTCACGATCGGGCCGATGATTATGCCGATGAGGAGGCTCGCCGCCGCGGTCACGGCGATGGCGCGACCCAGCGTGAGCTGATCTGAGAGGTGGTGGGCCCCGCGAGCGGCGCCGGACGTCGGGCGGGCGCCCTCGGCGTCCGGGCGTGGGCCCTGGTCGCGCTGGGCGTTCGACGCCTTGTCGTTCATTCTCGATCTCCTTGTGAGCTGCACGGCTTGTAGGCGCCGTATCGACGCTCGCGGGCCGCGTCCGGTTCCTGTCGGGCGTGTAGTTCCCGCCGGCCGGCGGTGATCACCCGCTACGATTAGCGGCGTGAGTGCGAGCGAGCTGAACCCCTGGCGCCGCGTGTCGCGACGCGTGGCGTACCAGAACCCGTGGGTCGAGATCCTTCACGACGATGTCGTGCGGCCCGATGGCCAGCCGGGCGTCTACGGCGTCGTCCACTTCCGGCATCTGGCCATCGGCGTCGTGCCGCTCGACGCGGAGGGCCGCGTCCTGCTGGTCGGCCAGTATCGCTACACGCTCGACCACTATTCGTGGGAGATCCCGGAGGGTGGGGGCGACCTCGACGAGGAGCCCGAGGCCGCCGCCCGCCGCGAACTGGCCGAGGAGACGGGTTATTGCGGCGGTCAGTGGCGGGAGCTATGTCGGGCCGAGCTCTCGAACTCCGTGACGGACGAGGTGACGATCCTGTTCGTGGCGAGTGGCCTGGAGGAGGGTCCGGCCTCGCCTGAAGGAACCGAGCAGCTGCAGCTGCGCTGGGTTCCTTTCGACGAGGTGATGGCCATGATCCGCCGCGGTGAGATCGCCGACGCGATGACGATCCTGGCGATGCAGCAGCTCGCTCTGGAGCGCGTCGCGACCAAACGCTGACACCTTCTCCGGCTCGCGACGCCGCCATGGGCTGACATCTTCGTCGGCCCGGCCCACGGCCATCCGGCAATCCTTACCCGGCCCGAGATGTATGATCTTCGAGCATTCACACTGCATACGGATTATGCGTTGGGCGCCCGCTGACGACTCCTGCGGCAGGGGCGGCAATGAACCGGAGGCGCGTCATGGTCGAGCACGGAGCTGGCAGTCATGGCCCCCTCGTGCCCGCGCCGTCAGCGGCCTCACAGCACCTGACTTCGGCACGCGACGACAGCAGCCCGTTCATCAACCTGCGCGACCCGGCGCGGGCCGTCGGCCCCGACGGCAGGCCCGCCGTGAGCCGTCGCGCCCCGATATGGCAGGACGTGCCCGACGAACGCTGGAACGACTGGCGCTGGCAGCTCTCCAACCGCGTCAGCACGGTCGAGGAGATCGGTCGCGTCCTCAATCTCACCGACGAGGAGCGCGCAGGGCTGTCCTACACGGACAAGTTCCGGGTCGACATCACTCCCTACTTCCTGAGCCTCATCGACCCCGATGACCCCAACGACCCTATCCGCCGCCAGGTCATCCCCACCGACTGCGAGCACGAAGCCTTTACGGCGATGATGGAGGACTCGCTGGCCGAGGACCGCCACTCCCCCGTTCCAGGGCTCGTGCACCGGTATCCGGACCGCGTCCTCATGCTGGTCACGACCCAATGCGCCAGCTACTGCCGCTACTGCACGCGGTCGCGCATAGTCGGCGACCCCTCGCAGAACTTCAACCGCCACGAGCATGAGGCGCAGCTCGAGTACCTGCGCCGTACGCCGCAAGTACGCGACGTGCTCATCTCGGGCGGCGACGGTCTGACGCTCGCTCCCAAGCTGCTCGAATCGATCATCCGCGGCATCCGCGAGATCCCGCACATCGAGGTCATCCGCATCGGCTCGCGCGTGCCGGTCTTCATGCCGCAGCGCGTCGACGACGAACTGTGCGAGATGCTCGCGAAGTACCACCCGCTATGGATGAACCTCCACTTCAACCATCCCAACGAACTCACGCCCGAAGTCGCCCGCGCCTGCGACAAGCTGACACGGGCCGGCATCCCGCTGGGCAATCAGTCGGTCCTGCTGGCCGGGGTCAACGACTGCGTCCACATCATGCGGGCCCTGGTGCACAAGCTGGTCGAGTTCCGGGTTCGGCCCTACTACATCTACCAATGCGACCTGGTCGAAGGCTCGGGCCATTTCCGGACTCCGGTTGGCAAGGGCATCGAGATCATGGAAGGCCTGCGCGGCCACACCTCCGGCTACGCGGTGCCAACGTACGTGGTGGACGCCCCGGGCGGCGGCGGCAAGATCCCGGTCATGCCCAACTACCTGATCAGCTACTCGGACCACAAGGTCGTCCTGCGCAATTTCGAGGGCTACATCACCACGTACGAGGAGCCCGCCCAATACACGGCGCACGACAAGGCCAACTGCCGGTACTGCCAGCATCCGCGTTCCGAGCCTGGCCAGGCCGGCATCGAGGGGCTTCTCGACGGCAAGCAGATGTGGATCGAGCCGTCCGGCTTCGAACAAGCGCACCTGCGCGGTCGGACGCAGCCTCATCGGCTCCAGGACCCGGCGAAATGGATCCCCTACGGGGTTGGGGCGATCGAAGGGACGGCCGGGCAGCCGATGGGCGAGCTCGAGGCCGGCTCGAGCGAGCCCATGCCGGAGGATGCAGCCGCCGGAGAACGGCACGGCTCCTCAGTGCCAGAGGCCTCCGACACCGCCGACGCGCCACGCGCCAAAGAGCCGGTCTTCGAATATGCGCCGGGCGAGGAGCCCCGACCGCGCGAGGGCGACCCCACCGGCTGGTCGAACGGCGAGCTGCTCTAGCTGCATCTAGCGCGACCGAGAGAGCATGAGCGTCTGCCGTGGACGGTCGACGCCCCGATTGTTCGTCGCGGCGCCGGCTGAGGCGCGTACTATCGAGGGTAGGCACATGGGGACGCGCCGAGGGAGGAGTAAGCGGCATGATCGATACCTGGCCGCCCGAGGGGGGCAGCCCGATCTTCATCCGCGGCTACCGCGGCAAGAGCTATGAAGAAGTCATCGAGGCCTTCCATCGAGACAGCGTGCTGCTCAGTCTCCAGAACTACGAGCCGGCCGGGCAGCACTACGTCGAAGGGCGGTGGGGCATGGGCATGGCCGTGGTCGCCACGCTGCTGATACCCGTCTTGGCGGGCATTTTCCTGTGGCTCTACATGCTGGTCTCACGTCCCACCGGAACGCTCACGGTGACCTACGTCCGGCACACGCCTCCGGCTGGAGGCTAGGCCGGGGCGGGCTGAGGGAGTCCTCATCCGCTTGGAGCAGCGGTGGTCCTGCGTGCGAGTGATGCACAGCCGGGGCCGCCGGGGGTACCGTGCGACCATGCAACGTGTACTGGCAGGCCGCCGTCCCGACTCCCGGCGGTTTAGATGGAACCAGGACTACGCCGACGTGGCCATGGCCGTCGCCCTGACAACCGCCGGCCTGGCCCTGGCCGGCCCCAACCACGTCCACCTGGACGCGATCAGCGTCTCGCTCCTGATCCTCCAGACCTTCCCCCTCGCCTGGCGCCGCCGGAACCCGATGCGGGTCCTCTACGTGGTAGGCACGGCCATCACGGCGTACAGCCTGCTCGGCTATCACGACTCGAGCGCCGGGCTCGGCGTATTCGTGGCCTTCTACACAGTTGCCGCAAACGAGTCGAGGCGCCGGGCCACGATCGCGGCCGCGATCACGGCCTGTGGCATCTTCATCAGCTTCGCCGCATACGCCACGCTCGACTCGGCCGGCTGGACATCCTCCCTGACGGCAACCTACCTGTCGTTCGGGCTGGCCTGGCTGATCGGCGACAACCTGCGCGTCAGACGCGCGTACACCAGGGAACTCGAAGAACGAGCGTCGGAGCTCGAGCGGGAGCGCGAAGAGAAAGCCTCCCAGGCTGTGACCGAGGAGCGGGCCCGCATCGCCCGCGAGCTTCACGACGTCGTCGCCCATTACGTCAGCGTCATGGTCGTCCAGGCGGCCGGCGCGCGCCGCATCGCGGACAAGGACCCGATGGCGGCGCGAGGCGCGCTCGAGGCTGTGGAGGCCGCCGGCCGGACGGCTCTGGCCGAGATGCGCAGAATGCTGGAAGTCCTCCGCGCGGACGATCCGGGAATGGGCCCGCAGCCGGGCCTGGGCGAGCTCGACCGGCTCATCGACAACGTTCGCGACGCCGGCCTGCCCGTCGAGTTGTCGATCGAAGGCAGCGCGTGCTGTCTGCCGGCCGGGATGGACCTGGCCGCGTATCGAATCGTCCAGGAGGCCCTGACCAACTCCGTCAAGCACGGCGGCAAGGCAGCGGCCCGCGTGACTGTCCGCTACACGGCCGAGACCCTCGAGATCGAGGTGACCGACAACGGCCGTGGTGCCGCGGCGCCTCTCCTCACCTCCGTCGAGGGCGGGGGCCATGGCTTGATCGGCATGAAGGAGCGAGTCGGGCTTTTCGGAGGCGTTCTGGAAGCTGGGCCGGTCCTCACCGGCGGCTACCGAGTATTCGCCCGAATGCCGATCGAGCCGGACGAGAGCGCCCGGGCCCGAACGGAGCGGGAGGCGTCGTACGTCGCCATCGAGGAGTCGGCCAAGAGACAGCGCGAACAAGAGCATCGACCTCGTAGCCGGCCCCAGGCTCCGGCCAGACCGCGAACCGTTCCACCCCTGATGGTCCGCGTCGTTCCACCACGACAGGCTCAGGGCGAGCGGCATCACGGCCGCACAGAGCAGGAAGGCGAGCTGTGACGACCCGCGTACTTCTGGTGGACGACCAGCCGTTGCTGCGAACCGGGTTCCGGATGATCCTCTCGGCCGAGTCGGACCTGATGGTCGTTGGCGAGGCCGGCGACGGCGCCACGGCGATCGAGCTGGCCCGCCGTCTCAAGCCCGACGTCGTCTTGATGGACATCCGGATGCCGGGCATGGACGGGATCCAGGCGACTCGCGCCCTGGCCGGTCCAGGGGTTGAGGAGCCGATGAAGGTGCTGATGCTGACCACGTTCGGCCTCGACGAGTACGTGGTGGAGTCGCTGCGGGCAGGGGCAAGCGGCTTTCTGCTCAAGGACGCGCCGGCCGAAGACCTGGTCGAGGCGATCAGGATCGTTGCTGCCGGCGAGGCGCTTCTGGCTCCGTCGGTCACCCGACGTCTCCTGGATCGGGTCGCCAGCCGGCTGCCCCCCGCAAACGAGGACACCATTCCGGCTCTCTCAGAGCTCACCGATCGCGAGATGGAGGTCCTGAAGCTGATGGCGCGGGGTCTCTCGAACGCCGAGATTGCCGAGAAACTGGTGGTCTCCGAGACGACGGTGAAGACCCACGTCTCGCGGGTTCTGGCCAAGCTCGATCTCCGCGACCGAGTGCAGGCGGTGATCCTCGCCTACGAGACCGGCCTCGTCTGAGCCGATGCGACCGGCGCGATGCCGAGGAGCTCGCGTCTGAACACGCCCGGCTGAGCGGGAACGACCAGGCCACCGAGCCGCGCCGCCCGAGAGGAGCCGACACCCGAGCCGCCGCCCGCTCGAGCCGCGGCGAGGCGCAAGCCGTCGACGGCAGCCTTCGACTCCCGGGCTCGCCATCACGGCCGCTCGATCATCCAAAGGGATGACCCACCTTTCAGCCCCCTGGACGACTGCCGATTACCCGTCTCGGACGACGGCGCCGACCGCCCGGGCGGGTAGCTTCAATGACGACGAGAAAGACGCCAGACAGCGTCCTCGAACCGCGTAGCCCAGGGGCACCGGCCCCAGTGAGAAGGAGACTCAAATGCGACTCGTGCGCGACCTCGGTCGCCGCAAGCTCCGCTCCACGCTGACGATCACCGGCATCGCCATCGGCATCATGGCCCTGGTCGTGTTCGGCTCGATGGCCAACAAGATGAACGCGCTGATCAACGGTGGTTCGACGTACTACGCCAACAAGGACATCGTGAGCATCGGCTCCATGTTCAGCGGCAGCTTCCAGCCTCTGTCCCTGAGCGACGCCGACAAGATCGCGAAGATCGACGGCGTCGCCGCGGTCTCGCCCGGCATCGAGATGATGCTGGACGACAGCACCACGGCCACCATGGGCACGCCGGAGATGATCGGTGGCTACGTGCCCGGCGGCGACAAGGGCCTCGAGACCTTCAAGATGAACGTCTCTTCGGGGCGCGAGCTGACCGCATCCGACTCGGGCAATCTGACGGTCCTCGGCTGCGACCTGGCTCGCAAGCTCAACGCTCAGATCGGCGACACGGTCACGTTTCGCCATGAGCAGTTCAAGGTCGTCGGGATCCTGGCCCCCACGCTCACGGCCCCGGACAAGGAGGCCATGGTTCCGCTCGACGCAGCGCAGCAGCTGTTCGTGAAGACGCTGCCGCCGCTGATCCAATCCAAGCTCAACGCCGCGGACATCGCCACCAGCATCACCGTGTACCCCAAAGTCGGCGTGTCTCCTGAGACCCTCAAGGCTCGCCTCCAGACCGCGCTCGGCAGCTCCTACACCGTCATGGACGGCAAGGACTTCGACGCCATGCTGGGCAGCATCAGCACCATCTTCAGCCTCGTCCTGACCGGGGTCGCGATGCTGAGCCTGCTGGTCGGTGGGCTGTCGACCGTCAACACGATGGCCATGGCCGTCGCGGAGCGGACGCGCGAGATCGGCATCAAGCGGGCCATCGGCGCCTCCCGCTGGCGCATCCGGCGCGAGATCGTCTTCGAGTCCGCGGCCATCGGCCTGATCGGCCGGCCTGATCGGGCTCGGCGATCGGCGCGGTGATGACCACCGTCTTCAACGACCTGGGCCGCGCCTCGGGCAACGTCCTGTTCGAACTGACGCTCGGAACGGCGGCCACGGCGGTCATCTTCGCCACGGTGCTCGGTGCGGTCGCCGGCTTCGTCCCGGCCTGGCACGCCTCCCGGCTCGATCCCGTGACCGCTCTCCGATACGAGTAGCGACCACCCCCAACCGACTGCAACGCGGGCCGCCGCCTGGCGGCCCGCCAAGGAGAAACGACGATGGCAATCCTCGAAGGCCGAAACCTCCGCAAGACCTACCGCCTGAGCAAGCGCAACACCGTCGAGGCCCTCAAGGGCGTCGAGATCTCGATCGACGCGGGCGAGATGGTCGCGATCATGGGCCCGTCCGGCTCGGGCAAGAGCACGCTGATGCACATCCTGGGCCTGCTCCACGCCCCCGACCCGAACCACGGGCCGGCTCCCGAGCTCCGCCTGGGCGGCGAGGACGTCGCCTCCCTCTCCGACAACGACCGGACCAGGATCCGCGCCCGCCGCATGGGCTTCGTCTTCCAGGACTTCAACCTCGTCCCGACGCTGACGGCGCTCGAGAACGTGCTTCTCGCCTGCGACTACGCCGGGATCAAAGGCAAGGACGCCCGCGAGGCCGCGCTCGAGGCCCTCGGTCTCGTCGGTCTGGCCGATCGAGCCGGCCACAAGCCGTCCGAGCTTTCGGGCGGCGAGCAGCAGCGCGTCGCCATCGCTCGGGCGCTCGTCAACAAGCCTGAGATCATCCTGGCCGACGAGCCGACGGGCAACCTCGACTCGGATCGCAGCGCCGAGGTCCTGGCTCTCCTGCGCGAGTTCAACCACGAGCACGGGCAGACGATCGTCCTCGTGACCCACGACTCCGAGGTCGGCGAGGCTTGCGACCGCGTCATCCGGATGCGCGACGGGCGCATCCGCGACCACGGCCTGCACATCGCCCCCGACATGGCCATCCACGCGACGGCCGCCACGGCCTGATTGACCCGCCACTCGGTCTCGCATTGAGAAGGAGGAGCACCCGGTCATGGAAACGGAGATCGTCGATGGAGCGCCAGCCTTGAAGCGCGAGCCCTGGACCGTCCGGGTGGCGGTCTGGAGCGCGCGGCATCGCTGGCCCGTGCTGGCCGGGTGGCTCGTGCTGACCATGGGTCTGATGTTCGCCAGCGTCGCCCTGGGCGGGCAGCGAGTCCAGTCCGTCATGGACAAGGGCAAGACCATCGGCGACTCACAGACCGGTTGGAACGCCTTCAACGACGCCGGCACGAAGGGCGTCGACACCGAGACCTTCTATCTCATCGTCTCCAATCCGGGCGGCAAGCTCGACACGCCGGCCAATCGGACGGCCATCGCGGACATGACCGCGCGCCTGACCGCCCTGACCGCCCAGGTCGACGGCACGGCCACGCCGGTCTTCTACAAGGAACCCAGGAGCTCGCTCCCGGCCGTGGTCGATCCGTTCGCCCTCGCGGCAGTGGCCCCGGACCAGGCGGCGGACGTCCTGTCGGCGGATGGGACGACGGCCATCGTCAGCGCCAAGATCGCCGGCGACAGCGAAGTGACGGGCGTAAAGGCGAATGCAGTCAGGCCGCTCGAAGACCAATTCAAGAAGGACTACCCGAGCCTGACGATCGTCGCCCTGGACAACAACCTGATCAACTCCGACTTCGGCGACTACGTCAACAGCTCGCTCGATGCGCTGCTGTTCCCGACCCTGATCATCACGTTCTTCATTCTGCTGCTCGCCTCGCGCTCCGCCATCGCCGCCTTCGTGCCTATCGTCCTCGCTCTCAGTGCCATCGTCGGCGCGATGGGCATGGTCGGCATGTACAGCCAGGCGGTCGCCCCAATAAGCCAGTACGTCGTCCAGATCGTCGTCTTGATCGGATTGGCGGTGGCGGTCGACTACTCGCTCTTCGTGATCTCTCGCTTCCGGACCGAACGCTCGGCCGGGCGCGACAAGTTCGGCGCCATCGAGGTGGCCAGCTCCACAGCCGGTCGAGCCGTGTTCTTCAGCGGCCTGGCGGTCATGATCTCCCTGGGCGGCCTGCTCCTGATCGACGATGACGTATTCAAGTCGATCGCCATCGGTGCGATTGCGGTCGTCCTCATCTCGGTGACAGGGAGCCTGACTTTCCTTCCGGCGGCGCTCTCGATCCTCGATAGGAAGGTCATGCGCTTCGGCATCCCGTTCCTCTCTCGCGACCGTGGCGAGGGCCGAGGGATCTGGGGAACCATCGTCCGCGCAGCCACGAATCGGCCTCTCGTTGCGGCCGTTGCGGCCGGCGCGATCCTTCTGCTGGTGGCCGCCCCGGTTTCGAAACTTCAGCTCGGCTCGACCACCAGCGACGTCTCGACTCTGCCTCACAGCGTCGAGGGCGTCCGCGCCTGGGAGCTCATCTCCACAAAGTGGCCGGCTGGCCGCAACCTGACCGTAGAGATCATCGTCACGAACGCGAAGGCGTCACCGACGGCGGCCGCCATCGAGACCTTTGCGACGGCCATGAAGGACGGCCAGGTCGCCGGCGTCAACGCTGCCACCACGAGCCTGTCCACCTCCGGCGACGGCACGGTCGTCGACATCTCGGCGGCAATCCCAGGTGGGCCTAACGACCTTGCCAACTGGGACCTCGCCCGCAACTTCCGGACGTCGGTCGTGCCGAGCTACTTCGGAGCGCTGGCAAACACTCGGGTATACGTATCCGGGGACGCCGCCTTCACGATGGACTACTCCAACTGGTACGGCGGCCAGATGCCGCTGGTGATCGTCTTCGTGCTCGGCATGAGCTTCCTGCTCCTGCTGGTGGCCTTCCACTCCATTGTCATCGCGGCCAAGGCCATCATCCTCAACCTGCTGTCGGCCGGGGCGGCCTTCGGCGTTCTGGTCCTGCTCTTCCAGGAGGGCTGGTTCAAGGACGTGACGGGCATCCGACCCAACGTCATCGAGGCGTGGGCTCCGGCGATGATCTTCACGATCCTGTTCGGGCTCTCGATGGACTACCACGTCTTCATCCTGACCCGGGTCAAGGAAGCCCGAGACCGCGGCCTGGCCTCCACCGACGCCGTTGTCAAGGGCATCACCATCACTGCCGGCACGGTCACGAGCGCGGCCGCGATCATGGTCTGCGTCTTCGGCGCCTTCTTCACGATCCAGCTGGCGATCATGCAGGAGCTTGGCGTGGGACTTGCGGTGGCGATCCTGGTGGACGCCACGGTGGTCCGCAGCCTGCTGTTGCCTTCGCTGATGAAGCTGCTGGGCGAGTGGAACTGGTGGATGCCGAGCTTCCTGCGGTGGATCCCTCGAATCACGATCGAGGGTGAGCCCGAGGCGCTGCTGGGCGCCGGACACGGCGGTTTCGACGAGGGCTCGGCAAGCGCCTAGCCCAATTGGGCTCGGGACAAAGACCCTTCGCGGCGCCGTCATCCCTTCGCGGTGCCGCAATCCCTCATCGGCGAAGCCGCGTTCCCTCGCTCGCCGGGCGTCGCGAGCGACCGTCTGGGGTTCCCGCCTATCATTCGCGGCGGATGGAGCGGGCTCCTCGATCGCTAGCGTTCGGGGAGAGGAGTCGTTGGTCCCGTCCCCGGGTCGTTGCCGCTCCCGCACCTTCCCGTTTCATGGGGCGTCCAGCTTCCCCCTCGGCTGGGCGCCCCACTTCTCCACCGGATGGAGAACTCATTTGACCCAACCGACGCCTCCAGCCGCAGCCCACATCTGGCTGAACGGCCGGCTGCTCCCGTCCGACATCCCGCACCTCTCGGCCTACGACCGAGGCTTCCAGCTGGGCGACGGGGTCTTCGAGGCCCTGCGAGCCCGCCGCGGCGTCCCGATCGAGCTGGACGGGCACCTCGCCCGCCTCCACGCCAGCCTTCAGGCGCTCGCCTTCGAGCTGCCGTTCGGTGACGAGAGCATGGCGACGGGGATAGCCGACCTCCTCGCGGCCGAGGCATGGGACTCGGTCGAGCCGCCGAGCGACGTGGCCGTCAGGATCACGGTCAGCCGCGGCTACGATCCCTCCCGCGGCGTCGCCGCAGCGGCCGGCGGCGTTGCCTCAGTCGCCATACAGGCCTGGCCGTTCACTCCGCCGTCCGCTCGGGTCCTGCGCGAGGGTGAGCGCTTCATCACGAGCGTCGTGCGCCGCGACGCCGACTCGCCCATCTCCGGGATCAAGACGATCTCACGCGCCGAGCTGGTCTACGCCCGCATCGAGGCCGAACGCGCCGGCGCGGACGATGCCATCTTCCTGACCACCGATGGCCGCATCACCGAAGCCACCACGGCAAACGTTCTGCTGATCCGGGGCGACGTCTGCGCCACTCCACGCCTCGGGACGGGGCTGCTGGCCGGCACGACGCGAGCTTGGCTGGTGGCTCACGGAGACGCCGTGGGCCTGCGCATGGTCGAGCAGGACCTGCGCCTCGACGACGTCCATGCGGCCGACGAGGCGGCCATTTGCTCGAGCATCGGCGGCGTGGTGCCGATGGTCTCGCTCGACGGGCGTCCCATCGGCACCGGCGCGCCGGGACCGCGCACGATTGCGATGCGGGCCGCGCGAGAGGCGTGGATCGATCGCGTCTCGCTGGGGGGCTTGGACCCCCGCGACATCTCTGCGGCCGGCGAGCGCCCAGGCTAGACTTTCCACGTGACAGAGAGCCGCGCCCCCAGCTCCGAGCAAGCCGCCGAAGGCGCGGCTCCGCCGGCGAAGACGCCCGCCAAACCCGGCGCGAGTCGATCGAAGACGGCCGCGGCTGCGACTCCAGCCAAGCCCGCGACTCCGGCCAAGCCCGCGACGCCCGCCAAACCCGCGAGCGGCCGCAGGGTGGCCCGGGCGGCAGTCTCGAAGGCTATCGCCGTGCCGTCGAGGCCGGGCAAGCCGTCCGCTCACCACCCCAATCTCGGCCTGGCCCCGACCGACATGTTCGCCGGTCATGCGGCGGCCGCCGAGAAGCTGCGCGCCAACGTCGTCCGGATCGCGGCCGTAGGGCTGGAGAAAGCGGTAAAGGCCGACCCGACACTCACGACGCGGTACGACCAGCCGGCGCTCCGGCACCTGTTGCGGGACGGCGAGCTGCTCGTAGAGCGCCTCTCGATGTGCCTGGGCAGCGGCGATGGTCGGTGGCTTGCCGACTACGCCGAGTGGATCGGACCCGTCTACCGGAGACGTGGCGTGCCCCTGGCCGATCTGAGCGCCCTCTGCGCCGGCATCCGCGAGGCCGCGGTACCCTACCTGAGCGCCGATGAACTCGAGGCCGCCGGACAGGCGCTGGACGGTGCCGTTGCCGTCTGGCGGCGCAACGGCCGTCTCGCCGGCGACCGCCACAAGCGCAACGCCCTTTGGAAGTGGCTCTACCGCGGCGTCTGACCGCTGCTCCGACGTGGCGCGTCCAGCCGCAACTCCCGCATGGAGGCCGCAATGACGATCAAGTGGGTGAAGGTCGATCCGCTCGTCCTGCGCGGCGAGCCGTTCCTGTACAACACTCGCCTTACGGTTCGCCAGCTGCTCGAGCTGAGGCGCGAAGGCTACGGCGTCGCGAGGCTGTTGCGTGAGCACCCGGAGCTACGGGTCGTGGGCATCGCCCAGGCCTACCGCTATGCCTCCGAGCATCGCGACAGCTACGCCGAATTCTTCGATCGCAATGGCCGACTGACCGGCCCGGGCCTGACCGACGAGGAAGCCGCGAAGCTCCCGGAGGCGCTCCGCATCGCCGGCATAGTCGTGGCCGCGGGCCGGGCTCCGGCACGCCCACCTGCCTGAACCGGGCCCGGCCGATTCCACTATTCCGACGAAACTGCTAGGATATCCCGCGCTATGAGCGATCCCGTCAAGACCATCGAAAACGCCCCCACCCAACCGGCCACCGAAGCCGAGGCCGAGTCTTCGCCCGACGCGGCGGCGACGCCGCCCTTCGACGCCGCCCGTCGCGCAACCGAGCTGGCCGTCCTCGACGCCCTCCGCGCGGTCGTAGATCCCGAGCTCGGGATGGACGTGGTCGAGCTGGCCTTGATCAAGCAGATCATCATTGGCAACGGGTCGTCGGAGATCAAGATGGTCCTTACGACGCCGTTCTGCCCATACGCCGGCTCGATGGTCCAGCAGATCAAGGACCAGACCGAGTCGGTGCTCGAGCACCCGGTCAAGGTGACACTGCTCGCCGAACGCTGGGACCCACGCGACGCCGGCTTGATGTGGTGAGCCGCTAGATCGAGCGAGGGGATCGTGCCCGACAAGCCTCAACGCAAGTCAGCGATCGCCACCCGGCGAGGTGACGACGGCACAACCGGCTTGCTCTTCGGCGGCGAACGCATCTTCAAGAACGACCCGCGAACCGAGGCGTACGGTGCGATAGACGAGGCCGTCGCAGCGCTCGGTCTGGCTCGCGCGGAGCTGAACCTCAAGGCCCAGTACGGAACCCTCCCGCGAACGCTCGACCGCCTGCCGGAGCTCATCCTGCGCTTCCAGCGGGAGCTGTTCGTGGCCGGCGCCGAGCTGGCGACCGCGCCTCACGCGGTGGATCGCCAGAAGCCGGGCGAGACTCGCGTCACGGCGGCTATGGTCGACGCCCTCGACGCGCTGCTGGCAGACACCGAGGCGTCCGTGGAGCTGCCGCGCGAGTTCGTGGTACCGGGCGAGACGCGCCTTTCCGCCGCCCTCGAGCTGGCCCGGACGATCGTTCGGCGGGCCGAGCGCCACGCGGTCGGGATGCGCCGCGCGGAGCCGATCGCAGACGACCAGCTGGTGCCGTATCTGAACCGCCTGGCTGACCTGCTGTGGATCCTCGCCCGCGCCGCCGAGCAGGGCGAGTCCAAGACCGCCACCCCATCGCGAACCGATTCGAAGCGCGGACGCGGCCCGGCCGCGGCGGAGCCGTTCGACTGAAATGTGAGCCACGGCAACGCGCCGCCGCGACGGCTGACGTAGGATCAAATGGAACGGCGATCGGGGATCGAGCAGGCTGCCGGCCGGTCTCACGACCCGCACCGCCGCATAGACCTCGATCGGAGGACCCAAGATGAACAACTATCCATACGCTCCGGGCGGCTCGTACGAGCAGCTCGGGGTTCGGCCGGCCGCAAGGCTGTCCGTGGCCTTCCTGTCCCAGGCCTTCACCTGGATGTTCCTGGGGCTGCTGCTCAGCGCCTTCGTCGCCTACCTGGTCCAGAACAACCTGGGGCTGACCCAGACTGTCTTCAACCTCTGGCTACCGCTGATCATCGCCGAGATGGTGATCGGCGTCGGCCTGCAGGTCGCCATTCGCAGGATCAACGCGACGGTCGCTCTCGGGCTGTTCCTGATCTACGCGGCGATCAACGGCCTGACGTTCGGCGTGATCATCCTGGCGTACACCTACCAGACGGGCTCGGCGGCGACGGTCGTCGAGGCGTTCGTCAGCGCGGCGGCGATGTTCGGTGGCGCGGCACTCTACGGCGCGGTGACGAAGCGGTCGCTGGCGAGCATGTTCGGCTATCTGGCGATGGCCACGTGGGGACTCATGGTCGCCCTGATCCTCAACATCTTCCTGGGCAACGGCACGCTCGACGTCATCATCTCGGTGATCGGCGTGGTCATCTTCACGGCCCTCACCGCATCCACCGTCCAGCGCATATCCACCGGCCAGATCGCGGCCATGACCGGGTCGATGGAGAAGGCTTCGGTGATCGGGGCGCTGCTGCTCTACCTGGAGTTCGTGAACATCTTCCTGTTCCTGCTGCGCCTCTTTGGCGGCGGCGGACGCCGCTAGGAGCGCGATGGCTCGGCCAGATCCGAGCGCAACCACGACGCAGCGCGGCCCGGCTGGAAACAGCCGGGCCGCCTCTCTTTGGCGAGGGGCACGCGTCGGACCGGTCGGGGGGTGCATCATTCGTGTCGTGATCCCAGCCATCGGTCCGTTCCGGGTCCGCCCTCGCGCCGCGCACGCAGCCGGTGCGTTGCTGCTCGCGGTAGGGATTGCCGCGTGCGGCAGCTCGGTCCCGACGCCGCCACCGGGAGTCACCTCCGCCGCGACGCCCTCGCCGGGGATCACGAGCGCCGCGACGAACAGCCCCACGGCGGCAGCGAACGAATCCATCGTCCCCGTCCCGACCTCACAGCTGGTCGTCGCGAGCGGGCCCTCCCCACGGCTGGATACGACCAAGGCCGCGGCGCTCCAGGCCGCCCTCGACGGTATTCGCAACCGCGCCAGGATCCCCGGCGCTTCGGCCGCGATCCTCTTCCCCGACGGGTCCATCTGGACCGGGGTATCCGGCGCGGCCGTGATATCCCCGGCGGCACCGGTCACGGCCGACACGCTCTTCTCGGTCGGGAGCATCAGCAAGACCTTCGTCGCGGCGCTGGCGGGGCGGCTCGCCATGGCGGGCACCATCGGCCTTGACGACCCGCTCTCCAAATACGTGCCGACCTTCCCGAACGCGGCGAACATCACGATCCGTGAGCTGCTGAACCACACCAGCGGCATCAAGGATCTCTTCGAGATACCGGCGATAGCGAGCGCGATAGTTGCCCAGCGCAGCGCGACCTGGACCTCGGATCGCGTGCTTTCGATGGTGGGATCGCTCAGATACTTCGCGCCGGGCACCGGCTACCACTACTCGAACACGGATTTCGTCCTGCTGGGGTTGGTCATCGAGAAGGCGACCGGCCAGACGGTGGCGGCACTTGTCCGCTCGACGTTCCTGACGCCACTCGGCCTGAGCCACACCTACCTCCAGACTGAGGAGGAAGCTCAGGGCTCCGAGGCCCACGGCTACCTGGCCCCCGCCTCCAGACCGGTCGACAACTCGGCCGGGACGATGCTCCCGTTCACCGCCGAGGCAACCGCGGCCGGCTTCTCCGGCGCCTATGTGTCCACGGCATCGGACCTGGCCGTCTGGGCGAACGCGCTGTACGGCGGCCAGATCCTCGACCAGGCCACGCTGGCTTCGATGGTCGACATCTCGCCGTCGCTCGCATTCAAGATCAAGCCGCCTTTTCCTTACGGGCTCGGGTTCGAGGAGACGACCGTGGCCGGACAGCTGGCGTGGGGCCATCGTGGCCATCTGGACGGGTTCTGGTCGGCGATGGAGTACCTGCCCGCATACCACGTCACGATCGTCGTCCTGACCAACGCCAACTGGGCCACCGATCCGGTCTCGGCGTGTTCGAGCCTGGGCAAGATCGCCATCGCTTAGACGTCGACCCGACCTGGATCAAGCGCGAACGGTCAGCGTCGGGGATCGATCGAAATGCGGCCACACCGGGATGATGGTTTCAGACTCGGTACTTTCCGAACCGCTATTCTTAGATCCCTGCCGCGGAAGGGTGACCGATCACCGACGCCAGACCCGCGCGGACGCCCCGCGAAGTGCGAACTTGCGACCCGTGTGCCCACACGGCCGCTGGAGGCAGCGCAGATATTGGCTGAAGAGACACCCGCCCCGACGACCCTCGGCCCGGCCGGCCGGAGGATGGTCCTCCTCATCTTCCTGCTCTCCGGTTTCGCCGGGCTCGTCTACGAAGTCGTGTGGGCTCGGCAGCTCGTTCTCGTCTTTGGCAACACGACCCAGGCGGTCTCCGCGATCCTGACCGGGTTCTTCGGCGGTATGGCCATCGGCAGTGTCGCTGGCGGGCGCCTGGCCGACAGGGTGCGGAATCCGCTCCGGATGTACGCCCTTCTCGAGCTGCTGGTCGTCGTCTCCGTGCTGATCACACCGGCGTCGTTCCGAGGCCTGCATGAGGTCTATCGCGGCGCCTTCGCATCTCTCGAGCAGAACACGATGGCGCTCGCGCTGGTTCGGTTCGCTCTGGCGATCGCGGCGCTCGGGCCGTCAACGATCCTGATGGGAGCGACGCTGCCGACGCTGTCGAGGTACCTGGTCCGGGACCACAGCCTGATGGGTCGGGAGTTCGGCAGCCTGTACACGGTCAACACGCTGGGCGCCATCCTCGGCACGCTCGCCTCCGGTCTCGTGCTCATCGAGTTGATCGGCCTGAGCGAGACTCTGATTGTCGGAACGTGCTTCTCGGGCGCCGCCGGCCTGGCGGCCCTGATACTGAGCGCGAAGATCGGGCGTCCGGTCGAGGCAGCCGCCGCTGCCACCTCGACACAGGGACCGGCAATCGAGCCCAATCCGGCGCCCCCGGCGAGGCCCGCTCTGGCAGTCGCTCCACGGCCCGCCGCCACTGCTCGGGCCGCCACCGCTCGCACCGACGCTTCGAGGCCACGGCCCGCCGCCCGACGCGCCTCCACCGCCCGGCCGAGGCTGGCTCTAGCCCTGGCGTTCGTTTCAGGCCTTACGTCGCTGGCCTACCAGAACCTTTGGACGCGCATCCTGGCCTCCGGAACCGGAAGCTCGAGCTACGTCTTCACCTCGATCCTGGCGATCTTCCTGACCGGCATCACTATCGGGGCCTTCGTATACGCCCGATGGCTGTCGCGGACCCGCCACCCCGTCGCCATCCTCGGCGCGGCCGAGCTGGCTCTGGCGGCCGTGGTTCTGGCCACGCTGGGCATCGAGACCAAGTTCTTCGTCGCCCTGACCTTCGATTGGGAGCTCGCACTGGTCGTGCTGCCGGCCACCTTGATCATGGGCGTCGTCTTTCCGATGAGCTCGATGCTCGCCACCGACTCCGACGACCGGATCGGGACCAGTGCCGGCCTGCTCCTTGGGTCCAACACTCTGGGCGCGATCGTGGGCACCTTCGTCGTTCCGTTCTTCCTGATGCCGGCTCTTTCTTCGCCCCGGTCGGTCGTCCTGATCGCTCTCGTGAACGCCGCGATGGGCCTCGTCCTGCTGTGGGAGGCTCGGACTCTCAGCCTGCCGCGGCGGCGAGTCGGCTCGGCGCTTTCGGGTGTCGTGGCCGCGGCCGCAGTCGTGATCATGGTCGTGCCGAACAACCTCGTGGCCGACCCCAACATCAACGTCATGACGCGCGCCGGGGCTACGATCCTCCAGGATGCCGAGGACAACGTCGCGTCCGTGCAGGCGGTCCGTCTGGGCAACGCGAACCGGTCCCTGAGCCTGTATGTGGGCGGTTACTCCATGACAGGCCTGTCTACCGACACCCGGATGATGGCCGACCTGCCGCTGATGGCCCGCCCGGACGCCAGGTCCATGTGCGTGATCGCCTTCGGCATGGGCTCGAGCTACAGGACTTCGCTCCTGGCCGGGCTCAAGGTGGACGCCGTGGAGCTTGTCCCGTCGGTGCCGGAGATGATGGGCAACTTCTTCGCCGACGCCGGCTCGGTCGAATCCAACCCCGACGGCCGGATCCTCATCGCCGACGGCCGCAATCACGTGGACCTGACCAGCGACTCATACGACCTGCTGATCGTGGACCCGCCGCCTCCGATGAACAGCTCCGGCACGTCCGTCCTCTTTTCGCAGGAGTTCTATCAGTCGGCTCGGGCGCGGCTCAACACGGGTGGCGTGATGATGGAGTGGGAGTACGAAGGCCAGACCGTGGATGAGATGCGAAGCCACGTCGCGACGTTCCGGAGTGTCTTCAAGTACGTAACCCTGGTCTTCGGCGCTGCGGAACCCACTGTGGGCGTGATGATGCTCGGCAGCGACGACCCGATCGATCTCACGGCGGCCGGAATCGAGTCGGTCCTTACGAGGCCGGGCATCGTCAACGACCTGTCGAGCGCTCCCGATTCTCCGCCGGGCGTGACCACGGCGGCGGCGTGGCTGGCGCAGGTCCTCGGCAACGTCTGGCTCACCGGCAGCGACGTCGACAAGTTTGCCGCCGGAGGCACGATCATCACGGATGACCGGCCCTACACCGAATACGACCTGCTGCGGAGCCAGTTCGGGCCGAAGTCGCCTGAGGCGACCAGGACCAACCTGCTGAGGGTGATGCCGCCCTCGGCGCCATGACGCGGTCTACGCAACGCGGTCAACGCAGCGCGGCGATCCAGAGAATCAAGAACCCGACGATTCCTCGTCGGGTTCTCTCATATATCGGCGGGGCCCCGCGGGCCCAAGGCTATGCGCGACGAGCGGTGAAGCAGTCGCTGCAGTAAACCGGCTTGGTGCCACTGGGGCGGAAGGGGACCTGGGCCTCACGGCCGCAGCTCGAGCAAGTGGCCGAGAACATCTCGCGGGGGCCGGACGAGAACCCACCACGACTGCCGCCACCGGTGTGCGCTCCGCCACCGAAGTCGCCGCGCTGGGCCTTGCGGGCCGCTCGGCAGGACGGGCAGCGACGCGGCTCGCTGAACTGGCGGTCTGCGTAGAACTGCTGCTCGCTCGCGCTGAACACGAACTCCTGGTTGCAGTCCTGGCAAACCAGATTCTTATCCGATGCGTACAAAAAGAACGCTCCTTGCTCATGCGGCCTCAGCGACACGTCTGTCTCGCCGAGAACCGTTGAGAGGAGCGATCGTGGCAGCCGCTGGACCCGGGGCCTATTGGCCCGTCGGGCGGAGGGTACCACGTTGGCGGGCGGTTTTGTCTAGTGCTCGGTTACAAACTTCCGTACCCCAAAACCACCTCAGCACACGATCTGGACGCCGCCGCCGGCGAGGCCCGGGCGTACGTCCAGGGCGATCCGCGCAGGGCACGGACACCCCGGACCCCGAAGCCATGCGGGCTCGCCGCCGAATGCCCGGGAAGTGGCTAGATTGGCATCCCCTTCTCGATGAATTCGAAGGCCCGATCCAGCTGGGCGAGCATGTCGACCGAACCCTCCTCGAGCATTGGGACCATGACGGCCATCAGGCCTCCCATGAGGGCTCCGGCGAAGATCCGCAGCTCGAAGTCGTCGGCCGGGCGACCCAGCCGCGCCGCCAGCTCGTCGGCGACCATCTGGGCCCCACGGATCATCTCGTGGACCGCGGCCTGGCGCAGTTCCGGCTCGGAGAAGAGCAGCCGACCCCGGCTCATCATCTCGTCGATCTGGTCCGAGCTCATCGATCCGAAGACCTCGACCATCGCGTTGCGGAAGGCCGAGATAGGGGGCACGTCCTCCGGCTGAGACCGCCACGCCGCGATGATCACAGGATCGAGCGCATCGTAGGCGACCACATCTTCCTTGGTTGGGAAGTAGCGGAAGAAGGTGCTCGGCGAAACCTCCGCCGCGTCCGCAATCTGCTCGACGGTCGTGGCGTCGTAGCCCTGCTCACGGAAGAGCCGCAGGGCGTGCTCCTGTATCGCGGCCCGAGTCTTCGCCTTCTTGCGCTCGCGTAGCCCGGGCCTGTCCATCGCCGGTGATTCGGTCATGGCTACATTCTCGCGCGCGGCAGCCCTATCGTGCCAGTCGAAAGCACGCAATCGAGTTCTCGGCCGGTCGAGCGAGATCGGTGGCCGGCCGGCCGAGCCGCGCGGTTAGGGCGCAGCCGCCTAGGTCACTCTCGCTCCGTCACGAGGATCTCGCGCAGCTCTCGGAGCGCGAGCTCGAGGCGCTCCAGGTCCGGGCCATCCAACCCGGCGAGACGCTGCGATAGCCACGCCCGGGTGGCAGCCTGGCATTCATCGAGAGCCGATGCGCCGGCATCGGTCAGCTTGAGGTCGATCCGTCGCCGTTCCTTCGGATCCTGTGTCCGTGCCACCAGCCCGGATACGACGAGACGCTGGACGAGTTGCGAGGCGGCCGGCAGCGTCGTCCCGAGGTGATCGGCCACCGGGGAAAGGCTCGTTCCCGGATTGCGCCGGATGAAGAGCAAGAGGCGGAATTGAGGTACGGACATGCCCGGGGCGCGGCCGGCTCGCATCTGCGTCCGAATCGCGCGCATAGACGGCGGGATCGTCTCGAGGATCGCGCTGGCTACTTCCGCGGGTGTCGTAGGTTTCACAAGAACATGGTACATTAGTTAATGCCGCTAACGATTGGCGTATATGCAACGTCGGCCGTCCGGCCAAAGCGCCGACCAGGCCCGCTCATAAGAGGATCGGATGCCTCCAGCCATTGCCATCCACGAATTGACCAGGCGCTTCGACACCGTGACCGCCGTCGATGCGCTCACGCTCGACGTCCAGGCCGGCGAGGTATTCGGGCTGCTCGGACCCAACGGCGCCGGCAAGACGACCACGATCAAGATGTTGATCACGCTCCTGCCACCGAGTGGCGGCGGGGCCACGGTGGCCGGCCACGACATCCTGCGCGACCCGCGTCTCGTGCGACGGTCGATCGGCTATGTGCCGCAGCTCCTTTCCTCCGACGGCGCGCTGTCGGCTCGCGAGAACCTGATGACCAGCGCCCGCCTCTACCACCTCCCGATGTCGGAGCGCCGCCCGCGTATCGACGACGCGCTCAGGTTCATGGCCCTCGAGTCGGCCGCGGACCGGCTCGTGCGAACCTTCTCCGGAGGCATGGTCCGGCGGCTGGAAATAGCCCAGGCGATGCTCCATCGACCCGAGGTTCTCTTCCTCGACGAACCGACCGTGGGCCTGGATCCCAACGCCCGGCGAGCCGTCTGGGGCCACATCCGCGAGCTGCGCGAGGCCGAAGGCACGACGATCCTGCTCACGACGCATTACATGGACGAAGCTGCCGAGCTGTGCGGACGCGTCGGGTTCATGCACCTGGGAAGGCTCGTGGCGCTGGGGACTCCGGCCGAGCTGTCCAGGCAGGCTGGTCCCGGCAAGGATCTCGACGATGCATTCACTCATTTCACCGGCTCGGAGCTATCCGAGGCCGGTGAGCAAGGAGGTCAATTCCGTGACGTCGCTCGAACGCGCCGAACGGCCCGCCGTTTGGGCTGAGCCGGCGGCGCCATTCCGGTTCGTCCTCGACGCCTGGACGATCGCCGAAGGCGAACTGCGCAAGCTCCGCCACGACCCCACCGAGCTTCTCACCCGGGCCGTACAGCCGATACTCTGGCTGCTCGTCTTCGGCCAGGTGCTGGCGTCGAGGAACGTCATCCCGACCGGCAATCTCGGCTACATGGACTTCCTGGCGCCGGGCATCCTGGCCCAGAGCGCTCTCTTCTCGGCCATCTTCTTCGGCATCGCCGTCATCTGGGAGCGCGACCTCGGAGTTCTCCACAAGTACCTGGTGAGCCCGGCCTCACGCGGCGCTCTGGTAACCGGCAAGGCTCTTGCCGGCGGTCTCCGGTCGCTCGTCCAGGCGGCCATGGTCTACGTCCTGGCGCTGGTCATCGGCGTCCATCTCCGGCTCGACCCGATCTCGCTGGTCGCAGTGGCGGCGGTCGTGGTCATGGGCTCGGCCGCGTTCGCGACTTTCTCCCTCGTGATCGCCTGCCTGGTCCGGACCCGCGAGCGGTTCATGGGCATCGGCCAGATCCTGACCATGCCGCTGTTCTTCGCCAGCAGCGCCATCTACCCGATCTCGATGATGCCCGGCTGGCTACAGGTCGTGGCCCAGGTCAACCCGCTCACCTATCAGGTGGACGCGCTCCGATCGTTGATGCTCCAGGGTACGACGCCGACGCTTCAGGAGATCGGCCTGGACTTCGGCGTGCTCACGCTGACCACCGTGGTCCTGATCGTCATCGCGGCCCGGCTGTATCCGCGCCTGGCGCAGTAGCCCGACGCGCGGCGGGGCCGCGGCGCGGGGGCCCGGGCGTGCGAATGAACCACAGGTGGTCGCCGCGAGAAGACTGGAGCCGACACCAAACGGGTGAGGCTGCGGCAGGGGACTAGCGGCTTGGAGCGTCAGGCCTCAGCTTGACCTGCCCCGGTGCCCGATCGACTATGGTGGCCTGACTGCCCCCGTTGGGCGCAGCCATCGGCTTGGCATCGGATGTGACACCTTGCTCAAGTGGCGAACGATGGCACTTCGTCGAGTGGCGGCGGGTCTAGTCCTCGTCCTGGCGGCGGCTTGCTCGCCGGCAGTCACTCCGCATCCGGTGACGCCGAGCCCTGCTCCCGTGGCCGCGAGCCCGTCCCCCACGCCGGGCTTCGCGGTGGACCTCGGGCTCGGCGAGCCGCTCGACCCCACACTCGGCAATCCCGGCTACGACGTCGGCCACTACCAGCTCGATCTCGTGTACGACCCAGACCGCGTCTGGCTCGACGCGACGGTCACCTTGACGGCCGGGGCGACGGCGAGCCTCTCCTCCGTCAATGTCGACTTCGTCGGCTTCGAGGTTGAGGAGGTGAGCGTCGACGGCCAACCGGCGACGTTCGCCAGGACCGATCGGGACATGACCGTTCGGCCGCGAACCCCTATCGCGGAAGGGCGGCAGTTCGAGCTGACCGTTCAGTACCGCGGCAAGCCGCAGCCCTTCGAGTCGTCTTCGGGTGTGCCGGTCCGCCTTGGCTGGAACGTCTCCCCGTCTGGGACGAGCTACGTCGTGTCCGAGCCGGACGGTGCGCGAGGCTGGTTCCCCTGCAACGACGTCCCCTGGGACAAGGCCACGTACACGTTCCGACTTACCGTCCCGAGCGGCCTCGTCGCGGCCGGGAACGGCGTCCTGGAGGACAAGGTCGCCCAGGGCGACCGAACGACGTGGGTATGGCAGATGGCCGACCCAATGGCGACGTATCTCGCGACGGTCGTCATCGGCGACTACCAGATCGTGGACGACCCAGCGGCGAGTGCGGTTGCGGGCGTCCCGATCCGGAACCTGCTCCCATCCGGTGCCTCGGCGTACCCGACAGGCCTCTCGCAGAACGGGTCCGGCGTCTTCGTTGTGCCGGAGGCCGGGTATGACGCCGAGGCCATCGCGCGGCAAGGCGAGATGATCGCGTTCCTGAGCCAGTACCTGGGGCCTTTCCCGTTCGACACCTACGGCGTCGCCTTCGTCCCCGGCGCCATCGGCGCGCTGGAGGATCAGACGCTCACCGTGACCGGAGCGACCTTCGACAACCTGCTCGCGCACGAGCTCGCCCACCAGTGGCTTGGCGACGACGTCTCGCCCGCATCGTGGAAGGACGTCTGGCTCAGCGAGGGCTTCGCGACGTACATGGAATGGCTGTGGGACGAGCATCAGGGCAAGACGACCGTCGCCGAGCTCGCCGCCTTCGAGTACGACCAGGTACGGGGCCTGCCGCCACCGGGGAATCCACCTCTGAACGATCTCTTTGGCCGATCCGTATACGGCCGCGGCGCTCTGACGCTCTATGCCCTGCGGGCTCGGATCGGCGACGAGGCGTTCCTCGCGACGCTCCGAGCCTGGGTCGAGCGGTTCGGCGGTCGCTCGGCCACCACCCAGGACTTCATCGCCCTGGCTGAGGAGGTCTCCGGTGGGGACCTGACGGCGTTCTTCCAGGGCTGGCTCTACGCGGCCACGATGCCGGAGCTGCCAGCGGCACCCGTTACGCCTGGACGGTCGCCGACACCTGTGCTGTCTCCGAGCTAAGTCACTCGGAACGGGGGACCTCGATCCCTGGTCGGGAGGCAGGGCGGGCGGGCAGGCGATGCCACTCGATCGGGACCTGCGCCGATCGACTTAGCTCCTCTCCCGACTCGGATCTGGATGGGTCAGCTCGCGGTCGGCAGAGGCGATCGTCTGGAGCATCTGGGCCTTCTGGGCGTCCACTCGGTCGAGGGCGGCGTTGACCTCGATCCAGGCCGCACGAACGAGCGCCATCCGCCCGCCCGGGCCCGAGACCCCGGCCGTCAGGGCCGCGGCCTGTCCGGCCATAGAATCGGCGGCCTGGCGCGCGGCCTCGAGTTGTTCGAGGGCGAGGCGCTGACTGGCCGCGGCGTTGGCGACCATTGCCGCCGTGCGCAGGGCGGCCGTGGTCGTGCCAATAGCCGACGCCAGGGCCCGGATCACGTCCGCGTTGCTGTCCTCGACGATCCGCAAGGCCGCGTAGCCCTGGGTCACCACGGCCAGCTGGGTGAGTATCTCGCGGTGGCGGCGCCTCACGACCGACAAGACGTCGAGGCGCAGCGCCTGCGCACGGGACGCGTCGATGGCGGCGATCTCGTCGATGCGGACCGTGAGCGACTCGTCGATCCGGCCGGCCAGGAACGCGTACTGTCGCAGCGTCTCCATCTCCGTCGCGAGCGACGCCTGCTCGATCAGAATCGCGGCGTTGTCCTGGTCGAGGGCCAGCCGCCCTTCGGTGAGCGACGCCAGGATCGATTGGAGCCGCGGCTGGGCCCGCTCAAATCTCTCGAAGTAGCGGTCCAGCTCCTCGAGTTCGTCGCGGGCCGAGCTCCGGCCCCCGAGCTTCAGCCGCGCCGGATCCAGCTCGACCGCTGCCTTGCGGAGGTCCGCCAGCTGCCGCGCCAGCGGCGCCTTCGAGGCGAGGAGACTGCTGACACCGCGGAACCGGCGATCCAGGACCTGACCGCTCAACGCCGCCGTGGCGATGAAGTCGCGCTCACCGAGATGATCGATCGCGGCGACGGCGCGGGCATATTCGCCCGAGCCGTCGGTGACTGTCACGACAGAATTCGACGAACTCGGCCGCTAGACTCGCGATCCGTTCCACCGCGGCCGGATCGATGTCGATGACGTCCTGGCTGGGCTCCTCGCCCATCGGCTCCGAAACCAGTCCCGGCGGGGCCGGTGCGGGTTCCGCCGGGTCAGCTGGCTTGTGAGTCTGGTTCATGGGACCGACGAAGCGATTACCCCTTGGTGACGTCGGGCGCCGCCGGGGCATCGTCCGCCGGCTTCGGGGCGTCGGCCACTTTCGGGGCTCGTCGGGCAGGAGCCGCGGGCGCCGGAGCGGCGGCTACCGGCTTGGGAGCCGGGCCGTTACCCCTTCCCTTGCCGTCCGTCGGCTCGGCCAGCGAATTGGCCAGCAGGGGCGTGATGGTGTTCCGAGCGATGCTCACGAGAGCACCGGCTTGCTGGATCACTTCTCCGAGGGCGCTCGTCACGCCCTGGGCACCGTTCAGTACCGTGAACTGCCCGACGTGCTCGAACGGCGATGCCGCCGCCCGAACGATATCCGGCATCAGCTGGGCGATCTGCTGAGCGATGACCGCTTCCTGGTTCTGGCTGAGGGCCGACGCGCGGCTCTCGATGCCGGTGGCCTCGGCCATGGCTTTGGCCTTGATCGCGTCGGCCTCGGCCAGACCGCGGGCCTTGATCGCGTCGCCGTCGGCCTGGCCGTTGATCCGGGTGGCGTCGGCTTGGGCCTCGGCCTGGACCTTGACCGCCGCCGCCTGAGCTTCGGCGGCCAGGCGGACTTCCTGAGCGGCGGCCTCGGCCTGGCGGATGCGGACGTCGCGCCCTGCGGCCGCGAGCGTTGTCTGGCGATAGGCTTCGGCGTCGGCCGGCTTGCGAACGTCGACCTGAAGCTGCTGTTCCTTCTGCTGGGCCTGCAACTCGGCGACGCGGGTTTCCTGCTCGACGACGGCCTGGCGAGCCTGGGCCTCGGCGAGAGGACCCTGCTGGGAGGCCATCTTCTGCGCCTTGTCGATTTCGGCCTGGAAGCCCGCCTTCTTGATCTCGGTGCTCCGGATCGACTCGGCGATCTGAGCCTGGGCGGTCTGCTCCTGGGCGACGGCGGTCTGGTCGGCCTGGGCTCGGGCGATGCGGGCGTTCTGCTCGACCTCGGCCTGGTGCGGCACGGCCAGGTTCTCGATGTAATTGGACGGGCTTGTGATGGCCTGGATCTGGAAGCTGTCGATGACGAGCCCGAAGGACTCCATCTCGACCGTGCAGCGCTCGCGGACCTGCTGGGCGAACTTGTCCTGATCGCTGATCATCTCCTCGACGGTCATCGATCCGGCGATCGCCCGCAGGTGGCCGACGAATACGTTCATGACCTTGGATTCCAGCTCCTGGGCCGGGCGGTCCAGGAAGCGGCGAGCGGCGTTGGCGATCGAACGGTTGTCGTCGCCGACCTTGTAGACGACCACGCCTCGCAGGTCCAGGCGGATCTTCTGCTGGCTCACGCAGGGCACGGTGATCTCGCTCTCGTGGGCCATGAGCGAGAGGGTGCGTACCTTGACGAGGCCGGGCAGAACGAGGGTCCCGCTGCCGGTGATGATCTTGAAGCCCATGCCCTCCGACTGACCCTTGCGGATCGCGGAGATGATGAGAGCCTCATCCGGCTCGGCGATGCGCCACATCGACTTGAAGAGCAGCAGCAACAGGATCGCGGCGATGATGATCACGCCGAAGACCACTGCCACGAACACCTGAGAATCACTCATCGCGGAAGCCTCACTGCATCAGTCGGCGCCACCTCAACCGTCCGACCCCCCAAGCTGCCGACTACCAGAACCTGGGTGTGTTTTCTTATCGTCGCCTCGGGATCCGATGCGGATGCCAGGAACCGTTCCGTCCCCTGCCGGACCTCGATCAGCACCTCGCCGAGATGCCCCGGGGTGATGTCAGCCGTTACGCGCCCCATCTTGCCGATGACGTCGTACGACACGTCTACTCTCCGATCGCGATCACTCAAGTACGACCCATGGTAATGCTTCGCCGAACCGCGAACGGGCGGAAGTTGGACTTGCGTGCGGACTCGATCCATTGGGCTCGACGGCCTGTTATCACCACCCTTAGGACCGCGCGGGCCGGAGGTTGGTTCGCTCCGTGCGGGCGATTTGGACGTTTGACACGCAAAACGGCCGGCCTATACTCATATCCGATAGTTTTTGTCGGAATTGGCACGCGGCCAGTGCGTCCCCTGGCTCGGAGCCACTACCGACAGCCGTCAGCAGGTCGCGGCGCTCGCCCCCACCGCAAGGTGGTCCAGGCGTCCCCCGAGCGCCACACCGGGCCCTCGGAAAGGACGCATCAGATTCCGACGAGCCTGGCGAGACCTCCAAGGGCGGACGCACCGCCGAAACGGAGCACCAAACTGGCCACTCGGACGTATCACAGCACCGGCGCCGTCTCCTTCTCGACGAAGGGTGAGTACGGCGTGCGTCTCATGGCCCAGCTTGCCCGCCGCTTCGGTGGCGGTCCGGCCAGCCTGACCGAGATTGCCGAGCAGGAGGACCTGCCGCGGGCATATCTCGAGCAGCTGGTCATCAGCCTCCGCGACGCCGACCTCGTACAGAGCACCCGCGGCGCACACGGCGGCTATGAGCTAACCCGCGCGCCCGAGCTGATAGTGATGGGGGAAGTCCTGCGGGCTCTCGAAGGGCCGATCGCGCCGATGATCTGCGTCACCGACGATCCCAATCACCTGACTTGCGAGCGCAGCGGCCACTGCACCGTCAACTTCCTGTGGGTTCGGGTGCGCGACGCCATCGCCGGTGCGCTCGACTCGATGACTCTGGCAGATCTCGTGCCGTCGGACGCTCGCCCGATTCCCGCCGGCCTGCCGGTCTTTGGCGTTCGAGCGGATCAGGTATCGTCTCGCGAGGCAGGCTCTGTCACCCTCGCCGACTGATCGACCGGTCCACCATCCAAGGAGCAATCGAGCCAACGTGAGCGACCAGGATCTAGTCATACGCGACCTGCACGTGGCCCCGGCCGCGAAACCCGATCACGAGATTCTCAAGGGGATCGACCTGACGGTTCGCAAGGGCGAAGTCCACGCCATCATGGGCCCCAACGGCTCCGGCAAGACGACCCTGGCCTATGCCCTGATGGGCCACCCGGCGTACGTCGTCAAGTCGGGCCAGGTGCTCTGGCAGAACCACGATCTCCTCAAGCTCACGGCCGACAAGAGGGCGCGGCTCGGCATGTTCCTGGCCTTCCAGTACCCGATGGCCATCCCCGGTCTCTCCGTGGCGAGCTTCCTGCGGTCCGCCATCAACGCCCGCCGCCTCGGCCTGAACCCCGACCCTACGATCGATCCGACCGACGCCTACAAGGGCGGGATCCCGATGGGCGAGTTCCGAAAGCTCGTCCGCGAGAAGATGGCCCTGCTCAAGATGGACGAATCGATCGCCTCCCGCTACGTCAACGAGGGTTTCTCGGGCGGTGAGAAGAAGCGGCTCGAGATGCTCCAGATGGCCGTCCTCCAGCCCGAGATGGCGATCCTCGACGAGACCGACTCCGGCCTGGACATCGACGCCCTGCGGATCGTGGCCGAGGGCGTGAACGCCATGCTCAACCCCAACATGGGCGTGCTGGTCATCACCCACTACCAGCGTCTCCTCAACTACATCACACCGGAGCGCGTCCACGTCCTGGCGGCCGGACGGATCGTGGCCAGCGGCGGCAAGGACCTGGCGCTACGGCTCGAAGAGGAGGGCTACGCGCCGATCCTGGCCGAGGCCGGTCTGGAAGGCGAGGTCACCGACGAGGCGCCCGACTCGGAGGACGCGACCGGGGGCAATTCGGCCGAGGCCGCCCTGGGGGCCGCCCACTAGGGCGGAAGAAGCATGGCCGACACCGCAACCTCTCCCGCCACGTCCAGGCCCGCGCCAGCCCGGATCGACCCTTACCGTCTTCGAGCCGACTTCCCGATCCTGGCCACGGTCAATCGGTTCGGCAAGCCGCTGATCTACCTGGACAGCGCCGCGAGCAGCCTCAAGCCGCGGGCCGTCATCGAAGCCGTCGACGCCTACAACGGCGAGTACTCCTCGAACATCCATCGCGGCATATACGAGATCGCCGAGCGCGCCACCGCCGCTTACGAAGCGGCACGGGAGTCGACGGCCCGGCTCATCAACGCTCCCCATTCTGCGGAGATCGTCTTCGTGCGCAACGCCACGGAGGCCATCAACCTCGTGGCTTACTCGTGGGGCCGCCGCAACATAGGCCGGGGCGACACCATCGTCCTCACCGAGATGGAGCACCACGCCAACCTCGTGCCGTGGCAGCTGCTCGTGCAGGAGAAGGACGGGGATCTCGAGTTCATCCCGATCACCGACGACGGCCTGCTCCGCCTCGAGGTCTACGAGGCGCTGCTCCACCTGCGGCCCAAGCTGGTTGCGTTCACCCACGTCTCGAACATGCTCGGGACGGTCAACCCGGTGCGCGAACTGACCGAGATGGCGCACGCGGCCGGCGCACTGGTCCTGGTCGACGGGGCGCAGGCGGTGCCGCATATCCCGGTCGACGTCCAGGCCATCGGCGCCGACTTCTACGTCTTCTCCGGGCACAAGATGCTGGGCCCGACCGGCTCGGGCGCGCTATGGGCACGGCGTGAGCTGCTCGAGGCGATGCCTCCCTTCCTCGCCGGCGGCGACATGATCCGTGAGGTCCACCTCCGCCGCTCGGACTGGAACGATGTTCCGTACAAGTTCGAAGCGGGTACGCCGGACATCGCGGCCGAGATCGGGATGGGCGCCGCGGCCGAGTATCTGATGAGCCTGGGAATGGACGGGGTTCGCGCCCACGAACAGGAATTGGTCGTCTACACGCTCGAGACCCTCCGGCGCGAAGTGCCGGGCATCGAGCTGTACGGGCCGCCCGCCGAGGACCACGGCGGAGTCGTGTCGTTCAACATGCCAGGCATTCACCCCCACGACGTCGCCCAGATCCTCGACCGCTCGGGCATCTGCGTCCGCGCCGGCCACCACTGCACCATGCCGCTCCACGAGCGATTCGATCTGGCGGCTACGGCCCGAGCGAGCTTCAACGTCTACACGATCCCCGAAGAGATCGACGCCCTGGCGGTCGGGTTGCGGGAAGTCATCCGCATATTCGAGCGCTGACGTATCCTCGACCCGATGGACGACCTCTACCGCGACTACATACTCGAACACTACCGGCGGCCCCACAATTTCCGGGTGCTCGACGAGCCGACCGCGAGCTACGAGGGTGCCAACCCGCTCTGCGGCGACCGGATCACGATGATGCTCGAGATCTCCGACGGCGTGGTTCGTGACGTCGCGTTCACGGGTCGAGGCTGCGCCATCAGCCAGGCCAGCGCGTCGCTGCTGACCGACGAGATCAAGGGCAAGACGGTTGCGGAGGTCGAGAAGATGACCCCCGACGACGTGCTCGACCTGATGGGCATCGAGATCAGCCCGGCGCGGCTCAAGTGCGCCCTTCTCTCGCTCGATACGGTGGCTCACGCGCTCGCCGAAGACGCGGTCAAGCACGAAGAAGCGGGCCGACAACCCGCCTGACAGACGCACCTGGGGCGCGTGCGGCGAACGACGGGCGCCACGAGGTGGCCCCGTCGGGTCAGCGGGGCCTCGCAGCGATGACCCCGGCCACGTCGCGAGCCACGATGAGGTCCTCTCGGGCCACGATCCGGAGCACCGCCGGGGGACTGCCCAACGCCGACAGGACGGCGTCCTCCGCCGGCGCGATGTCCTCGATCGGAGCCACGCCCACGGAACCCAGGCGGGCAACGATGCGGGCTCGCAAGACCGCCGCGTTCTCGCCGATGCCGCCGGTGAAGGCGATGCCATCGAGGGCCGGCAGGGCCGTCGCCGCGGCGGCTATGCACTCGGCAGCCCGCCTCACGAATAGCTCCAGCGCGAGTGCCGCCGCGGCGTCGCCGCCCACCTCCAGCCGGAGCAGCTCGCGGACGTCGGAGGTTCGACCGGACACCCCGACCAGGCCCGACTCATGGTCCAGCTGCTCGGCCAGTTCGTCGGCTTCGAGGCGACCCGTTCGCATCAAATAGAAGAGGATCCCGGGATCGATGGAGCCGGCCCGCGTGCCCATCATCAGCCCTTCGAGCGGGGTCAGGCCCATAGAGGTCGCGACCGAGCGCCCGCCGTCGACGGCGGTGACGGAGCAGCCGCTGCCAAGGTGGGCGACGACGATTCGGAGGCGGTCAAGCGGCCGGCCGAGGATCGCCGCCGCTCGCTCGGCCGACCACGCCACCGAGCTGCCGTGGAAACCGTAGCGGCGGACGCCCCACTCGCGAAACCACTCCTCCGGGACGGGGTAGCGGTACGCCTCCGGCGTCAGCGTCGCGTGGAAAGCGGTGTCGAAGACGGCCACATGAGGGAGATGCGGGATCGCGGCCAGGCCGGCCTTCATCGTCTCGGCGGCGAGGCCGTTGTGGAGCGGCGCCAGGTCGCGCAACGCGATGACCTGCTCAATGACCTCTGCCGTCACCCGCACCGGCTGCCGGAAGTCCGCCCCACCGTGCACGACGCGATATCCGACGCCCGAGAGCGATCCGAGCTGGATTCCGGCGGCCTCGTAACGGGTCAGTAGTGCGCGGATGTCGTCGGTCGGATCGCCGCCGGTGGTGGCGTCGACGCCCCAGTCCAGGTCGAGCTGCCCGAGCGGCGCCAGCGACTCGGCGGCCACATTTGGGATCAGGCCGGCCGCATCCGGCGCCGGGATCGTGGCCGTCTCGATGACGCTCGACTTGAGCGAGCTCGAGCCGGGGTTCAGAACGAGTACGCGCATGTGCCGCCTCTCCAGGCAATCGACCGCGCTGCCGACCCCATCGACCGGCATCGCAACGTTACCGCGCGGGCGTTGGCCGTGCAGCCGCCCGCGGCCGCGCCACGCCACTCCACCACGCCGCCACGCCACGCCGCCACGCCATCGCGCCGTCAGCGACCCGCGCCATCGCGCCGTCAGCGACCCGCGCCGCCCCGCGTCCGGAGCGCCTCGACGAACGCCGCTTCGGTCGGAGTGGCGCCGAGCCCGAGCCGCGATCCCGCTACGGCGGCCTGAGGCGGCTCCAGATACGTGGCTCTCAGGTCGGGCCAGGCCGCCTCGGCAAACACCGCGTCGGGCGACCCATCGAGCAGGACCCGCCCGGCCCTCATGACGACGACGCGCTCGAAGCACTCGGCCACGAAACGCATGTCGTGGCTTATCGCGACTACCGTCCGCCCGTCCGCCGCCGCCTCCGCGATCACCGATCGGACCATCGCCGCCCCGCGAGCATCCTGGCCGGTCGTCGGTTCGTCGAGCACCATGATCGGCGTCCGCATCGCTAGCACCGACGCGAGGGACAGCAGCTTCCGCCTCGAATAGCCCAGGTCGTACGGGTTGGCGGCAGCCTCCGAGCTCAGGCCTACCGCATCGAGGGCGCGGGCCACGCGCTCGTCGAGCGCGGCGCCACGAAGACCGAGGTTGCGCGGCCCAAACTCCACCTCGGCCGAAACGCGCCCTGCGAATAGCTGGCGATCAGGGTTCTGGAATGCCAGCCCGACCCGCGCCGCCAGGCCGGCCACGTGCACGGCTCGAATGTCGACGCCGTCGAGCAGTACCCGACCACCCGTCGGCCTCAGCAGCCCGTTGAGGTGCCGGGCCAGAGTCGATTTGCCGGACCCGTTCTGGCCGACGACTGCGATCGTCTCGCCCGGCTCGATGCGCAGGCTCACGGAGTCGAGCGCCCGCGTGCCTTCCGGATAGGTGAAGGAGACCGCCTGGAGCTCGATCGAAGGAACGGACGGTGCCGAGCCCAAACGGCCTGGAGTGCCGAACTGACCGTCGTTGCCCGTTGTACCGGAATCGGCTGTGGCTCTGGCGAACGCCGCCGGAGCCGTAGGCGTGCCTCCGCGATCGAGCTCGCTCACGCGAGCGCCCTCTCGATCTCTGGGGACCAATCGAGGCCGGCGGTTCGCACCGCTCGTTCGAGCCGGATTCGAGAGGGCGGTTCCACCCCCAGCTCCACCAGGCGCGGATCGGTGAGCACGGCCGCCGCTGTCCCCGCCATCGCCACGCATCCGCCGTCGAGAACCACGACCTCATCGGCGATGCGAGCCAGCACATCGGTCTTGTGCTCAACGATGAGGATACCCGCGCCGGTCTCGGCCGCCACATGGACCAGGGCGTCGGCCACGAGGGCGGTTCCGGCCGGGTCGAGCTCGCTCGTCGGCTCGTCCAGGAGCAGGTAGCGTGGCCGCAGGGCCAGGACCGCAGCCAGTGCCACCAGCTGGCCCTGGCCCCCGGAGAGGCGAGCCGGGTCGCGCGGCGCCAGGTCCTCGATGCCCACTGAGCGCAGCGCCCACCAGACCCGCTCGATCACCTCGGGCACCTCCAGGCCCAGGTTGCATGGGCCGAATCCAACCTCCTCGAAGACGGTGGCAGTCGTGTTGGAGAGCTGGGTAGCCGCGTTCTGGAAGAGCAGGCCGCAGTGCTGGGCCAGCGAGTGCGGCGGGATGGCCGCCGTCTCGGCGCCGTCGATCCGGACCGAGCCCTCCAGCCGTCCGCCGACGACCTTCGGCGCGAAACCGCTCGCCACCAGGCAGAGCGTCGTCTTGCCCGAATCGTTCGCGCCCACGATGCCCAGGACGCGGCCCGGCTCGAGGCGCAGAGCCACCCCTCGCAGCGCGGGCTTCGAGGCGCCCGCGTAACGGTAGGAAACGGCCGATAGCTCGATCGCCACGCCTCAGCCAAACCTCTCGGCAATTCGCAAGCCGACGATCGCAACGATGCCCAGAATCGCCGCCCAGCGCAGAGCCCGATCCGAAACTCGATCGGGCGGCACGCGCAGCAGTGTCTGACGACCCGGCGCCGAGAACGCTCGCGCTTCGAGGGCGATGGTCCGCTCCTCGACCTCGGTCAGGGCCCCGAAGACCACCGGCGCCGCAAGCGGGACGACGCCGCGAGCCCTCCGCCAGAACGGGCCTTCCGTGTCCATGCCGCGAGCGCGTTGAGCATCGACGATCTCGGCGGCGCGCTCGATCGTTCTCGGCACCATCTGCACGGCCGCGCCCACGACGAAAACCGCTCGCCTCCCCAACCCGCGGCGCGCCAGATCGGCCAGCAGATCGTCGATCTCCGTCGTCAGATAGACGAGGGCTATCGCCGCCGAGAAGGCGGCGAGCCGGGTGACTGTCTGGAGCCCAAACCAGAGCCCGGTCCAGGTGGGCGCAAGCGGCCCGAAGCGGCCGATCGGGTCGCTCGCACCGGGCAGCAGAAACAGGTTGACGATGAGGATCGAGCCGATGATCGGCGATGCGGCGAGACCGATCGTGGCCAGGCCTCGCAGCCGCCGGGCCGCCGCGGCCGTGACCAGCACGGCGACCAACGCGGCAATCGGGCCCGACCAGCCGGGCACGGCGAACGAGGCCACGACCTCGAGGGCCGCGATGGCCAGCTTGGTCGACGGGTTGATCGAGCGGTAGAAGCCGCCCGGTCCCCGCGTGACGTACTCGGGCAGACCCTCGAGGCGGGTCGGTGATGCGAAGGTCAAGCGGGATCAGCCCTGGGAGGCAGCGTTCGCACCGACCTCGGCCTCGGTGTCGGCCCCGATCGCCCTCTCGCCGTTGGGGAAGCGGGCGACGAAGCGGCGCGAGAGGCTGCCGATGATGAAGAAGACCACGAACGAGGTGATCATCTTGTCCAGCGGATCAGAGAGAAGACCCTGCTTGAGCGTGGACTGGTACAGGGTGTCGCCGCCCGCCCGGAAGGCCGCCACCAGCGCATCCGTACCGCTGCCGGTCACTCCGCCGTAGACGACCGCGGAAATCGGGGCCGATACCACGGCGGCTGCGATCCCCGTGACCAGCCCGGCCGCGATCGCGAAGACGGCTCCAACGTCGCGGCGCAGGACCAGCGCCCAGGCGACGATAACGACGTAGACCAGCATCACGCCCAGGAAGAAGAGCTTCGACTGATCGATCGTGATCGACGAGTTGCCGAACACGTTGTTGTTGAAGGCATCGGTGCTGGCGTACGCCCTGGCATATGTGTAGAACGCCAACGCCCCGACGATGATCACGGCCAGTACCGCGCCGACCATGTTGATCGCTCGGCCTCGGCGAGGCCGGAAGAGACCGAGCTGGCCCCAGACTCCGGCCAGCAGTCCAATCACACCGGCGGTGATGAAGAAAGGCCCGATCGTGCTGACTCCAATCGGGGCCGGGAGCAGGTAGCCCCAGATCAGGTTGGCCAGGATGCCGGTGAGCGCGCCGGCGAGCGGGCCGGCCAGCACCCCGACGAGGATCGTGCCGATCGAATCCAGGTAGATCGGCAGCTTCAGGGCCTGCTGGACCGTGGCCCCGAGGACGATGTTGATCGCGATCGCGACCGGCATCAGCACGATCACCCGGGTGGTGAACTGGCGAGCTACCCAGCGCCGCAACAAACCCATCTCTCCTGCTCTCCTCCGGCGGAGCGCGGCCAGGTCGGATGTGCGGGTGCCGCGCCGCGAAAGCTTGCCAGGTCTTGAGGTCGAGTGCCAGCCCTCAGTGATGGGCGGTCCGTCTCGCCGCCAGATCGCCGACCCGCTCGATGAAGCGGGCCATGAAGCGGGCCGAGTCCGCCTCAACCGCTACGTCGACGTTGGGCGGCCGGCCCCACACGCGCCGCCAGTCCGCCACGGTCTCGCCCGTGGTGAGCCTGCCGCCCAGCTCCACGTCCACGGTGAGAGGCTCCGTCCGTACCAGCGTCGGGTCGAGCGCCGTGGCAAGCGCCAGCGGGTCGTGGATGAAGGCGCCGTAGAAGCCGTCGTAGCGGCTGTGAAACTCCATGTAGAAGCGCAACGCGTCCGCCAGGTAGCGCACGATCGGGTCGACACTGCCATCCGGCCGAGCGCCATCGGGAGCGCAACCCGCCCGGGCCGCCAGGGCGGCGAGGTGTTCGGGCAGCATCTTGGCTCGCTCCGTGACGTCCAACCCGAGGGCGACGGCTCGCGGCGATCCGACAGCCGGCGTCTCGCTGGACGCGCCCGCAGCGACGGCCTCCGTGGCCAGGCCCGCGGCCGCCCCCGGCCCGAAGGCCTCGAATACGATCTTCGCCGACTCCGGATCCACGTTGACGTTCCACTCGGTCGTCGGCGCGGTGTTGCCGGGCGATCGATAGCTGCCGCCCATGACCACCAGGCGTCGCAGAAGGCGCGGCAACTCCGGCTCGCGCAGGACCGCCAGGGCGACGTTCGTGAGCGGCGCCAGCGTGACCAGCGTCAACTCCCCGGGTCGGCGGCGCGCTGCCTCCACGATCAGGTCCGGGCTGAAGCGCGGCGAGAGCGGCATCCTCGCGGGGGCCAGCTCGGCATAGCCGATACCACGTGGGCCATGGGTTTCCGGGGTTGTAACGAGCGCCCGCGCCAGCGGCGTCTCACGCCCTAGCGCCACCTCCACGTCCGAACGACCGGCCAGCTCGAGCACGGCTCGCGTGTTCTCGGCGACCTGGCGGGCGTCGACGTTCCCGGCCGTGCAGGTCACCGCCACGAGCTCGCACTCGGAAGAGGCGACGGCGTAGAGCAGCGCGAGGCTGTCGTCTATGCCGGTGTCGCAGTCGACGATGATCGGAATGATGCCCGTGGCTTTGCGCACGCCGGCATCGTAGGGCAGCGCGGCCGGCGGCGGTGCGTGCGGGCGTTCGGGTGAATGTGGCGGTTCAGCCAGCTCGACGATATTCGCCACCGGCACGAGTCATCAGGCCCGCGACCACCAGCCCTCGCCGAAGAGTGGCCACGTCCTCGTGGAACCCACCCAGCAGCTCGTTGACCTCGCGCTCAGTGTAGGTTCGGCCCGCTTCGAAGCAGCGCTCCACGAGGTAGCGAAAGATCACCTGGCGCTTCCGATCCTGGGCCGGTATCGAGGCCAGCCTGCCATCGCGCACGAATGCGCGGACCACCCTGGACACATACTCCGGCGGGTCGCCGGTCGGGCCGGTCAAGACGCGGCCCCGCGCAGCTCAGCCCTGGCGAGGCGGCTCGCCTTGAGGCGAAACCGGCGGCGCAGCCGGAACGACCGGCGCCGGCTGGCCGACGGGCGGCGCATAAGGCTGGGCCGGCATCGTCGGGTATGGAGCCTGGGGGTACGGCTGCCCGGTCGGGTCGACTGGCGGCTGGACGGGATAGGGCTGCTGCATCACGGGGTACGGCTGCTGAGCCGGGTACTGCGGCTGCCCCGGGTATGGCTGCTGAGGCGGGTACTGGGGCGGGTACTGAGGCGGGTACTGCGGCTGCGGATAAACCGAAGCCTGCGGCGCGACCGGCTGGGCCGGCGGAGCCGCCTGCTGCTGGTTCTCCGGGTGAGTCTCGCCCGTTTCGACGGCGTCCTTGAACCCTCGGAGAGCCTTACCGATCGCCGCGCCCGTGTCGGGCAGCTTGCCGGGACCGACGACGATCAGCACGATCACCAGGATGATTATCAGATGGGCGGGAGTGAGGCCCCACGGCATATCGTTACTCCTTGCGGGCCGACAAAAACGAGGGCCACAGATACAAGGCGGTCGAGTTCCGATACCGCCGCGTCAACAATACTCCTCGAAAGCGGGCCAGTCACAGCGCCATGGCCGCTGGAATCGGCTTCAACCTACCGTTTTGGGTCGCCTGCGACTCGCTCGAAGCTGCCCTTATGGGCCGGATCCTGACCCTCCGGCCGCATTGCCGGCCCGAAGACCCACCGAGACGTCCGAGCCGAATGGAGGCGAGTCCGGGTCGGCGACCTGAACCTCGATCGCCCGACGCCCTGCCGAGTCTCTGCTTCAGAATTCGGTGATCCGCACCGCACGGTCGAGATACTTGGCGCGGAACTGGGCGTTCAGGCGGAGAACCTCGTTCTCGTCGCCGACGAACGAGCAGCGCAGGCAGTAGTACTCGCCCCGCTCGCTGTCGTAGAGCATGTCCATGTCGATTTCCCGCATCAGGCAACGCGGGCAGCGGTAGTTCAGCTTGCCTTTGCGACCTTGAGCCACGTGCGCAACTCCCCGGTTCCCCGTACGGTCCTCTTGATGCCGATGGTATACATCGGCGAAAAGGCCATCCCCTCGCGGAAATAGCCGTCTGCGTCGCCCGCATTCGATCGCATCGACAGCCTGGTGTCCACCTGTGGAACCACGACCTCAGCCAGTTCCGCTCCTTCGACGACCGCTTCCCGGCACTTGTAGGCATAGTCGATGGACTCGGTGCCAGACGCTCCCTGCAGCGTGAGCCGGACACCGGTGAGGTCTTCGGGATACTCAGTCGTGCCGTAGCAGCCTGTCAGGTACTCGTCGATCGACACGTCCGCAGCCGGGTCTGTCGTACTCACGATGCTACGACTGATCTCGATCTCGCCCGTGCCCTCGGTCAGGCGGAATGTGGACTGGACGCTGATCCTGAACTTCTCGAACTCGATGTCGACCGGCTGGAGCGTCACGACTCGGGTCTCGCCGTCCTCGCTGAACGATGCCTGGGTGCGACACGTACACAGATCGACCTCCTCGGCCCCGTGTCTGACCTTGCAACTCTTGACCGCCCCTTCGCCCGCGTAGTGGGTGAAGTAGCCGGCCCGGTAGAGGGACTGCACGATGAACGGGTAGCTCGCATCCTGGAGGTGCGCCGTCCCGACTCCGCACGGCCGCACCAGCTTGGCCGCATATGGCCTCAGATCCACCATGGCGCCGCCCTGATTCATGTCGAGGCAGAACCGCATCCAGGGATCCGCGAACCAGAATTGCTGACGATTCGATCCGTAGAGAATGTCCTTCCAGAGCGAGACCTCAGGCCTGGCGTACGGCCGACCCTCCCGGTAGGCGTCGGCAAACTCGCTCATGGTGAGATCGACGGCCTTGCCCTCCTTCTTGAGCCGGCCGTAGTACGCCATGCCGTCTTCATAGCTCTTGAGCAGGAATTCGTAATCCGCCTCCCAGCGGCCGCTCTTGCTCATCCAACCCGGGCCGACGAACATCATGTTGTAGGCATAGCCCCGGTTGTACTTCGCCATGGCTCGGTACTGGTCCACCACGTTCATGAAGTACGGAATCTCTCGATCCTCGTAGACCATCCCTCGAAGGATGTTTTGAGGATGAGTGCCGTAATACGATCCCGGCCCGTCGAAGACGGCCAGCAGATCGCGCGAGAGGTGAGGGATGGCCACTATCCCGATATCGTCTGCCTCGTCCGACGCCGGACAGTGGATATTTCGCCTGGAGGGAATCCATGGGTTCCAGGGGCCGCCGTCCAGCAGCGTGTACCACGAGTTGTTGGCGTTGTGATACGCCTTGGGGCCTTCCTCCCAACACGTAGCCACGGCGGCCTTCACCATCGGATACTGCGCTTTGATGTAGTTGACCAGCTCCGCGTCCATATAGTACGAACCCGTTGACGTGGGAAGAAAGCCAAACACTTCCTGAAACTTCCCGAAGACCTCGTCTACGATCCTGCGCTTGTCCTCCATCGAGAAGAGCCAGATCGCGAGCTCCTTGGACGCGAACTTCTCGCGGAATTGAGCGCACTGGAGGCCCAGGAAAGTGGGCCCTATCTCGTCACCGAACTCTGCGTGATGTTCTTTGGCGAGCGCAACAGCCTCTGCGTTGAAGAGGCTGGCATACGTCATCTGGATCGTCGTGCGGATGCCGTTGTCATGTGCGACCCTTTGCTGCGTCCGGAAGATGTCGAGTGATTCACTGATGACGTCGCTTCGCGCGATATCTTCGGCCTTGCCTTCTTCGGCGCCCTTCTGAAGGTACTCGGGCACCATCTCCGGCCGGTGAATTACGGTCAGGTAGAAGCTGGTCATCAGCGGTCCCTTTTCGAAGTGGGGCTGTGGGCAGGCGCCAGCCGTCGCGCGGCACGCCGCCAACCTCGGGCCTCTAGACTGAACCGGACATGAAGTGGCTCGTCATTCTGGGCGGCGTCGGCGCTGCCGCGCTCTCGTTGCAGATACTCATCTGGGAGCGACGCGGCGGAAGGCGCCCGCCGTCGGACCTCAGCCAGATCGCGCTGGCCGTGCTGACGGTGCTTCTGATCGGTGGGGCGGTCTACTCGGCTCATGTCCTCGGGCTATTCTCCATTCCGCTTGTGGCGATCGCTTTTGTGCCGGTCGGGATCACTGCGCGCTGGTTGATCCTCGCGACGCGCGAGGCTAGGCAGCGGTCCGCATACGCGCGGGCCGGTTCCGCGCCGGAGGTCACGCTACGCGCCCGCCTGATGGCGACCTTCGCGCTGCCGGTCTTCCTGGTGCTGGTTGCGGCCGTGGTCGCGCTCGGTCTTGTCGCGGGCGCGCTCGTCGGGCCCCACTAGATCACGACCAGCGGGCACGATCAGGACCCGCTGCAGAGAGATGCGGGCGACTCGTGGCCCGATCCATCGGTCACCCAAGGCCCTTTACGACGAGCGGCTTGACCTCTCGGGCGAGTCTCTCGATCGTTTCGCGGTCGTACGGAGCAGGCACCTCGACGAGAGCGGTCATGAAGCCCGCGGCACAGTACTCGAGCAGGCGTTCGGCGATCGTCTCCGGCGTTCCGCAGACGGGTCGCGACGGCTCGAGGCTCTTCTCGACCGGCGTGCGGTTGAGGTCCATCCAGGCCGCCCACTCGCGCCGGGCCTCCGCTTCGGAGTCTCGGATCACGAACCACAGGTTGGTGGACCGCTCGATCTCACGTTCGTCGCGACCAACCTCCTCGCAATGTCTCCGCAGCACTGCGTCGATCTCGCGGACCTCCGACGGCAGCCCGCTGGCGTTCCAGATATCGGCGTACCTGGCGACCGTCCGCAGCGTCTTGGTTCGACCGGTTCCACCGATCATGATCGGGAGGCGCTTCTGGACCGGCAGCGGATTGATCGTCGCGCCGTCGAACGAATAGTGGCCGCCCGCGGGGGAAGTCACCGCCTCCCCGGCAGTCAGGGCCCTGATGGCGCCGACCGACTCGTCCAGCCAGTCCAGGCGCTGGCCAAAGCCGCTGCCGAAGTCGATCCCGAACTCTCGATGCTCGAGCTCGAACCAGGCGCCGCCGAGGCCCAGGATGGAACGGCCCCCCGAGGCGTGGTCCAGCGTTGTGGCGATCTTCGCTACGAGGCCGGGGTTGCGGAACGTGTTCGCCCCGACCATGAGCCCGACCTTGACGTGTTGGGTGGCCATGGCCCAGGCAGTGATCGTCGTCCAGCCCTCGAAGATCGACTGGTGCGGGTCGCCGAAGATCGCCTTGATGTGGTCCCAGGCCCAGAGGTGATCGTAGCCCAGACGGTCTACCGCCTGGGCCGCGTCGAGCATCTCCTGCCATGACCCGGCCTGGGTCCAGAGATTGATCCCGATCTTGAAGTCGTCCATGACATCCTCCAACGGCGCGCGCGAGGCGAGGGCCTCTGGCGAGCCCCCGCGATCAGAGGTTGGGGCGAGCCCCGAGGGGGGCGATGAGCCACGACCATTTATAGGTGCCGGGTGCGATCCGGTACTCGGGCAGGGTGTCCGGGCCGCAACTGGCGGTCCCGAGGCCCCGATGCGCGACGTCCACATGGACGATCGTCTCGGGCCGCGGGCGAAGCTCGACGTCGTGCGTGACGGCCGCCAGGTCGCCGTCTCGGTAGTGAGTCGCCGAAACCTGGCACGGCCGATCGGTCGTGAGGCGGATCCCACGTCCGGATCCGTCGGAGAGCTCGAGCCAGCGGACGCCGTTGCGGCCGCCGTTCTCCTGCGGCCTGCCATACGGTACGTAGAGATCGGCCACAGTCGACTGCCAGCGCCCGATCGCGCCCGCCCGGCGCCGGTCCGGGTAGGTCTCGACCGGACCGCGACCGAACCACTCGGCCGCCTCCAGCCCGGGCACGGTCTCGAGCACGATGCCGATACGCGCCAGGTCCGAGAGCCGATCCGGGATCGTGACCGTCTCCTCGACGAGCACGCCGCCCCCGACTGCGGCCCTGAACACCTGAGCATGGCCGATGACGATCCCTGCTCCCGTTCGTTCCTCGGCCGCGACGGCGAGGGAGTCCGGCGCCCGGGTTATCTTCACGGCGCCGCGCGTCAACGTCTCGATACCCCAATCGCGCCACTGATCGCCGAGGCCGATGATCCGGTCGTTGTCTGTCGGCGCGCGCCACAGGCTCAGGCGAGGCGGCGCCGCAAGCAGCTCGTGGATCAGCAGACCGCCCTCGTCGAGGCGGACGGTGCCGTCTGGCATGGACGCAGCCGGTCGCGCGGATGGCCGCGACAACTCCGGGATCCCCGGATGGATCGGCAGTTGGGCCCAACACATCTCGAAGCCTTCGGGAGCCCAGGGCAGATCCCCGGTCAGGCGGAAGCGGACTATCAGCGAGAGAACGCGGCCGTCGGGGAGCGGCGGCTTCCAGCCCGGGATGCGGACCGAGGCCGTCTCGCCGGGGCCGATCGCCGGCAGTGGCAGCTCGCCGCGTCCAGCGATTTCCCCGTCCGCAGTCAACTCCCAGGAGGCTCGCAGCCATTCCAGGCCGCTGAAGTACTGGCGATTGGAAATCTCGAGCGCGCCATCCCGCGCGGCTTCGGGCGAGGCCGAGACGCGCACCGGCGCGGCGAGCTGGCGGTGCTCGAACAGGGCAGGCTTCGGTCGCCTATCGGGCCAGTTGAGGCCGTCGAGGCAGAAGTTGCCGTCGTTGGGCTGGTCACCGAAGTCGCCGCCGTACGCCCAGCGGGTAGTTCCGTCGGGCAGCTTCTGAACGAGGCCGTGGTCCCACCATTCCCAGATGAAGCCGCCCTGGAGGCCGTCCGTGGACTCGATCGCGTCCCAGTACTCGGCCAGCGTGCCGTTGCTGTTGCCCATGGCGTGCGAGTACTCGCACATGATCAGCGGATGAAGCTGCCGGCCTGACTGGGCGTGGGCGACGATGGCCGAGATGGGCGGATACATCGGGCATGTCAGGTCGCTGATCTTCTGGTCGCTGAACCAGTCCCAGCGGATGGCCCCTTCGTAGTGGAGTGGGCGGCTGGGGTCGTAGCGGCGGATGTAGCCGGCCTCGGCGTCGTGGTTGGGGCCGTGGCCAGACTCGTTTCCGAGCGACCAGACAATGACCGAGGGGTGATTCTTGTCGCGCCGGACCATGCGCGCAGCCCGATCCACCCAGGCGTTGAGATAGCGCGGGTCGTTGCAGAGCTGGTCGATGAAGGCGTGCGACTCGATGTCCGCCTCGGCAATGACGTACAAGCCGAGCTCGTCGGTGAGGTCGAGGAAGACCGGGTCGTTGGGGTAGTGCGACGTCCGGACGGCGTTGAAGCCGAACTGCTTCATGGCGACGAGATCCGCCCGCATCGACTCCGCGGAGATGACGCGTCCCGTGTGCTGGTCGAAGTCGTGCCGGTTTACGCCACGAATCAGCACCGCCGCGCCGTTGATCAGCAGGTGCAGTCCTTCGATCTCGACTCGCCGGAAGCCGACCCGCAGATCGACCTCCTCGACCCCCGCGCCCGCCGGCGAGCGCAGGACGACGTGCAACGGGTATAGCTGCGGCGCCTCGGCCGACCAGCGACGTACGTTCGGGATCTCGGTGCGCATGGTGGCGCGCCCGTCGAGCGGCGGACGCATCTGCGCCTCGAGCGCCTCCCACTGGGCTTTGTCGTCGCCGGTCAGGCCCACCGACACGAGCCTGGCCACGATGTCGAAACGATGCCGCGTCAGCGGCTGTGAGTCCGCCCGGCTTACCCTGGGACCGGATCCGACATTGGCGAATGGCACCTCCGAGGTGAGGGCCGGCAGGTCGCCCAGCCGGGCTTCGACGGTCCAGCCCGCCTCCGGCTCGCCGCCGCCGAAGTCCAGGTCCGCCAGCAGTTCGAACGTGCCCGTCGTCAGGTCGTCCGCGAGCCCCGCGTTGACTCGAACGTCCGACAGGTGGGCCTGCGGGGTGGAGTACAGGTACACCGAACGGGTGATGCCGCCGTGCCACCACTCGTCCTGATCCTCGACGTACGTGGCGTCGGACCACTTGACGACGCGGAGCGAGATGGCGTTCGAGCCGGGATGCACCAGGCCGGTCACATCGAACTCGGCGGCGAGGTGCGAATCCTTGCTGATGCCGACCCCCTGGCCGTTGAGCGTAGCGATCAGGACGCTCTCGGCGGCTCCGACGTGGAGCACCACCCGCCGGCCTAGCCACATCGCCGGCAGGTCGAACTCGCGCTCGTAGACGCCGGTCGGGTTGACGTCCGGGAGGTGCGGCGGCTTGCCGGGGAAGGGCATCTGGACGTTTGTGTAGTGCGGCAGGTCGAAGAAGCCCCGGAGCGGATCGTCGGATCCGCTCATGGTCCAACAGCTCGGGACATCGACCTCGCTCCAGGCGGAAGCCAGTTCTTCGTCAGGCGTGTGAAGGAGCTGGAAGCGCCATCGGCCGTCGAGCGGCAGGCGGTCCGTGTGAGGGACGCTGTGCATCGGCAGCCGACCGACCGAAGTGAGCTCGGGCGTCATCCATGGCCTGGCGATCATGCCCCTACCTCCTCGGTCTTCTTATCGTCGACGGCTTCGAGGACGTACAGTCGAGCGCGGAAGTCGCCGCGTCTTGCCGACGCACGGTTCGACTCGAGGACCAGCCCGGCTGACATGAGCTCGTCGCCGCCCAGCCCCACGCGTCCGGCGGCTCCGAGATCGACGGCGTCCGAAGCCGGCCAGGCGGAGATTCGGTACAGGGCCGCGGGATCGAGGCCCCGCAGCCGCAGCCGCTGCGGTCCAGGGTTGGGGCGGCTGAGGATCTGGTAGTGGGCCACGATCGCGGTACGGCGGTCGGCGGCCACGGTCATCCACGCGGTCTCGTCCCGGTCGCCCTCGAACGGGCTGCGCAGCCGAAGGAAGCGGCCGCGCTGGAAGACATCACGCCAGCGCTTGTAGAACGCGACCTGGTCGCCGACCTCGGCCCGCTCGGCCTCGGTCAGGAGCGTGGGATCCAGTTCGTAGCCGAAGACCCCGAAGAATGCCACGGCCGCCCGTGTCGCCAGCGGAGTGACGCGTCCGACCTGATGGTTCGGCACGGCCGAGACATGTGCCGCCATCGAGCTGAGGGGATATCCGAGCGAGGTACCCCACTGGATCTTGAGCCGCTCTACTGCGTCGGTGTCGTCGCTGGTCCAGGCCTGGGGCGCATAAGCGAGCAGACCCGGATCGAAGCGCCCGCCGCCCCCGGCGCAGGACTCGAACAGGATGCCGGGGAAGGCCTTCGTGAGCCGCTCGTACAGGGAGTAGACGCCAAGGATGTAGCGGTGGAAGAACTCGCCCTGGCGCCAGGCAGGGAGCGTGGGGCTGAACGGCTCGGTGATGTTCCGGTTCATGTCCCATTTCACGTATGAGATGGGAGCGCTCCCCAGGATGGCGGACAGAACGTCGAACAGGTGATCGACGACCTCGGGCCGCGACAGGTCCAGGACGTACTGGTTGCGCCCCTCCGTCCGAGGGCGCGTCGGGATGCCGATGGTCCACTCACCGTGTTCGGCGAATAGCTTGCTCTGGCGGCTCACCATCTCCGGCTCGATCCAGAGCCCGAACTTCATCCCTAGCCCTTCGACCTTGCGGGCGAGGGAGTCGAGGCCGCCGGGCATCTTGGCGGGGTTGACCTGCCAGTCGCCAAGGGACGTCGTGTCGTCGTTGCGAAGACCGAACCAGCCGTCGTCCAGAACGAACAGCTCGATGCCCATCTCCCTGGCGGATGCCGCGATGGCCAGCAGCTTCGCCTCGTCGAAGTCGAAGTACGTGGCTTCCCAGTTGTTGATCACGATCGGGCGTGGTTTGTCGCGCCACGAGCCGCGAGCCAGGCGTTCGCGCAGGAGGTCATGGAGGGCATCGCTGAGCTCGCCAAGGCCGTTCGCCGAGTAGGTGAGGATCGCCTCCGGCGTGGCGAATTCCGCCCCAGGCTCGAGCAGCCAGGCGAAACCCTCCGGGTTGATGCCGGCGCGCAAGCGCGCAGTCCCGAATGGCTCGACCTCGGCCTCGGCGAGGAAGTTGCCCGAATAGACGAGGCTCAGGCCGATGGCCTCACCCGATGCCTCGGTGGTCGCCGGCCGCGCCAGGACCACGAACGGGTTCTGCTGATGGCTCGAAGCGCCGCGGCCGCTCGCGACAGATTGCCGCCCCGGCCGGAGATCGCCGCGCTCCACGTGGCGCTCGCGCGCCCAGTCGCCGCTCAGCGTGACGAACTGCCACTCGGAGTCGGGCAGGTCCAGGGATGCGCTCATGGCCGTGCGGACGATTACCGAGGATTTGCCCGCGTTGGCGATCCTTGCACCGCGAACTATGACGGGGCGGTCGCTGTAGATCGTGTACAGGAGCCGGACCTCCAGGTCCGCGATTGCGTCGGCGAGGATGACCTCGAGGGTCTTGGCCTCGCCGCCGACTTCGACGTACGTGGAAGGCAGCCCCGGGATCGGGGGTTTGCCGGCAACCACGCGGTGGCTACGGTAGCGAAGGTCGAGCACGCCCGAGCCGTCGGCCAGCTCGACGGCGAGGGCCGGGATCCGGTAATCGCCGACCCCGCCGCTTGGATACTCGATAGGCACCGGCTCACCGAGCCGATTGGAGAACCCGAAGAACTCCCCCGGCACGAGATGCGCGTAGGACCTGCCGGGAGCCAGAGATGGCCCGAAGTACAGATGTCCAAGCCAGTCGTTGTCGAGCACGCGCATGACGTAGCTGACGAGACCGTTCTGGAGATGGAATTCCCGAGCATCTGGATTCCACTCGATCGTCATTGGACCTCCGCGCGCACTTGATCGAGGCGGCGCGTTAGCCCTTGGCCGACCCGAGCGTCAGACCGGAGACGAAGTTTCGCTGCAGGAGCATATACAGCACGATAGTGGGTATCGCCGCCAGGAGCGAGCCTGCCGCCACCAGTGTCGGGTCGGTGAAGTAAGAGCCGGACAGGTTGTTGAGTGCCGCGGTGATGGGCCGCTTGTCGCCCGACTTGAAGAGCATCACCGCCCAGAAGAAGTCGTTGTAGATCCAGGTGAACAGGAGTGTGCCCATCGCCGCGAGTGCCGGGCGAGTGAGCGGCAGGATAACGCGACTGTAGATCGTGAAAACTCCGGCGCCGTCAATCATGGCGGCCTCGACCAGCTCCTTTGACAGCGTCTTCATGTAGTTGCTGAACACGAAGACACAGAACCCGGTCTGGAAGGTGGTGTGGATCAAGATCAGGCCGAGGAATTGGTCGTACATGATCCCGTTGTCGCTGAGCGGCGCCGGCACCGGGAGGAGCAGGTACAGCCGGTAGAGCGGCACGATGATGACCTGCGGCGGCAGAAGGTTGCCGGCGGTGAAGATCATCAGGACCAGCAGGTTGAAGCGCCAGCTGAAACGAGAGATGGCGAAGGCCGCCATCGAGGCGATCCAGAGCGTCAGCAGCACCGCCGGTACCGCAACGATCATCGTGTTCAGGTAGAAATGGGGGACGTTCGCTTCGTTCCAGAAGTTGATGTAGTTGTTGAAGTTGAGTGTGCCTGGCAGCGAGAAGGGGCCGTTCGGGTTGGCGACGATCTCACCATACGGGCGCAGCGACGTGTAGAACGCGTACAGGAGCGGCCAGGCGAAGATGAATGCCAGGAAGGTCAGGAAGATGTAGAGGACGGCCCGCCGGAACCGGCGCCGAGCGCGGTCGTGCGGCGTCCGCTGCCCGGCCATCGCCGTATGTAGGCTCACTGGTTCTCCGTTCTCAGGACTCTCGACAGATACAGCACGATAGGCACGAGTGAAATCACCAGCAGCACGACCGCAATTGACGAGCCGAAGCCGATCAGGCCGGCTTCGCTGATGCTGTTGTTGGTGATCAGTGTCGAGAGCAGTTCCAGGCCGTTCTTGCCGTGGTTGATGATGTAGACGATGTCGAAGGCTCGCAGGGATTCGATCACGGTCACGACGACGATCACGACGTTGATCGGCGCCATCACAGGGAAGACGACGTGGATGAAGGTCTGGCGCTCGTTTGCCCCATCGATGGCCGCTGCCTCGCGCAGTGACGGATCAACGCTCTTCAGGCCGGCCAGGTACAGGACCATGATGTATCCAACATGGCGCCAGCTGGCGGCGACCAGCACCGCCCAGATGTTGATCGAAGGGTCGCCGAACCAGTCCGGCGCATTGTTTGCATTGATCAGGCCAGTCGATACGAGAGCGCTGTCTATGAACCCGTTCCCCGCGAGCGGCGAAAACTGGAGCTCCCAGATGAAGCCGACTACAGCGAGCGACAGGACGACAGGCAGGAAGAAGATGCTCTGGTAGATCCAGGATCCCTTCAATTGCCGGTCGAGCAGCACGGCCAGGAAGATCCCAAAGGGTGTGGCGATACAGACGAAGAAGATCAGCCACAGCATGTTGTGGGACAGCGCCGGCCAGAAGAACGGGTACGTCGTGATCAGCTGTACGTAGTTTTCCAGGCCTATGAACTTGATGGGCTGGATTCCATCCCAGTTCGTGAAGGACAGCACGACTGAGGCGAGCGTCGTCATCCAGATCAGGCACACGAAGATGACGAACGGCACTCCCACCATGAGTGCGATCAGGAACTTGTCGCGGCGTGTCAGCAGGCTGTAACGCCGCCGCCGTTTTCCGGCTGCAATGACCCCCGCCCCGGTAACTACCGGGGCGGGGACCTGAGCCCGAGGCTCTAGTTCTGACATCTGGACTAATCCTGGTGTCGGTTCGATCGACTACGAACCCGAGTACGCCGGCAGCGCGTCCCAGAAGTCCTGGATCGACTTCTGGAATGCCGTCAGGTCCTGATCGGGCTTGTTGAGGAACTTCAGCAGGAAGCTCTGCATGCTGTTCGCGCCGGCGAAGTCCGGCCGGGTGTCTCGATCGAGGAACTGCGTGATCTTCTGGGCCTTGCTGACGATCTGGACAGCCTTCTGCGTCAGAACGTCAAGCTTGGTCGTGTCCGCATCGGACGCAGTCGGGATGAAGCCATTGTTGGCCTGGTACATGAGCATCTGAGTGGAGCCCTTGGCCCAGAACTCCATGTAGGCCTTGGCGTTGACCAGGTCGGCCTGGAGCGACGGCGACTTCGCGCTGACCATCATGATGTCGATCGGGGCGTCGAGAGACTGCTCGGCATCGTAGGTGTTGCCAAAGAACGGCCACGGGAAGAAATCGATGTCGGCGACCGCCGTCTTGTCGACGGTAGCGACTTCACCGGTCATGAACAGACCGAGGAAGTACATGCCGGAGGTCTTGCGGACGAGAGTGTCGCAAGCCTGCTGCCAGGTGAGACCGGCATAGCCCTTGGTGTAGAACGGGATCAGCTTGGCCCAGGTCTGGAAGACGGTGGTGACCTTCGGATCGGTCCACTTGTTCGCGCCGGTCATGAGGCCGACGTGGAAGTCGTAACCGTTCAGGCGAAGGTCGAGGATGTCGAACGTGCCCATGGCCGGCCAGCCGTCTTTGTCGGCGAAGGCGATCGGCGTGAGGCCGTCCGTCTGCATCTTGGCGCAGAGGGTGAGGAAGTCATTCCAGGTGGCCGGGACCGTGTAGCCCTTGGCCGACCAGACGCTCTTGCGGTAGAAGACGCACCACGGGTAGTAGTCGACCGGGATGCCGTAGACCTTCTTGTCGTTGCCGACCACGGCGTTGGCAAAACCGGCCGTGAAGTTGGAGGAAACGTTGGCCCAGACGTCGTCGAGCGGCGTGGCCAGGCCCTTGTCCGCGAAGAAGCGCATCCGGTAGCCGGAGAACCAGCAGAACGCGTCGTCCGGGGTGGCGTTGAGGTAGTTGTTGATCTGGTCCTGGAACGTGTTGTGGTCGACGGTGTTCATCGTGGGCGTGAGGCCGGTCGCCGTCGCGAAGGCGGCGTTGATGGCCTGCATGCCCTTGAGGTCGGAGGCGTCGGAGTGGTTGCTTCCAACCGTGAGCTTGCCCGTGAGCTGCCCAAGGAAGGAGGCCGACGTCGGGGAAGCCGCTGCGGCGGCGGAGCCTGCCGGCGTCGGCGGAACCGGAGTGGCTACCGGGGCCGGTGTCGGGGTCGACGAAGACGTGCTGCACGCTGCCAGGACCGCCGGCAAGACGGTCAGGCCAGCCGCGCCCACGAGTCCTTTCTTGAGGACTTCACGCCGGGTGACTTGCGCACCCGTCAGCATTCCGGGTTTGTTCTGAAGACCATCCATAAGGTGCCATCTCCTCCCTGTCTAGGCCGATTGAGCCGACCGTGGTTCAAACAGGAACCAACAGGATTGAGCGATTGTCGGACCATCGTCGGCCGGGTGTCAAGGGGTTCCGCGCCCAACCGCCGTGTATTTCTGTTGGAATGCGTTGACTTGGGCGTCAGACTGGGGCACGATGAAGGGGGTCGGCCAGGGTGCCGATCCTTTTGGAGCCGAAGCAGCAGCAAGAAGAGGAGAGATGCACTCTTATCGGGCCGATGGCAAGCCGGAGGAGACGCGGGTCGCGGACCCTGCCGTCCGGCGGCCCGCTCTGGCCCGCCAGCGCCAGGCGCTGATCCTCGAGCAGGTGCGCGAGCATGGTGCCGTGCGCGTCGCGGATCTCGTCACCGCCTTGGGCGTCTCGGACATGACGGTGCGGCGCGACCTCGAGCTGCTGCACGAACGCGGACTCCTCGAGAAGGTGCACGGCGGCGCCGCGGCGATCGAGGGCAGCGCGCTGTTCGAGCCCGGCTTCACCGCCAAGTCGTCGCTGATGCAGGCCGAGAAGCAGGCCATCGCCGCGACGGCGGCATCGCTCGTCGCACCGGGTACCGCGATCGCGATCTCGGCCGGCACGACCACCTTCGAGCTGGGTCGCGGCCTCGTGGACGTACCGGGTCTGACCGTCCTGACGAATTCCGTCCCGGTGGCCGAAGCCCTCTACAAAGACGGCCGCTCCGACCAGACGGTCATCCTGAGCGGTGGCGTGCGCACCCCATCGGACGCCCTCGTCGGCCCGTTCGCGGTCGACGTGATCCGCTCGCTCCACGTCGATACGGTCTTCATGGGCACCCACGGCCTCGACCCGAGATCGGGCTTGACGACGCCGAACATCCTCGAGGCCGAGACGAACCGCGCCTTGATAGAATCGGGACGCCGCCTCATCGTTCTTGCGGACCACACGAAGTGGGGGATCATCGGTATCAGTTCGGTGGCCCGTCTCGCAGACGTGGACACGGTCATTACCGACACCGGCCTGGAGCCCGCCGCCCGGAGCCAGCTGGCCGCGGCCGTACGAAGGCTCATCGTCGTCGACCCGAGGACGGGCGAGCGCCGCACGACCGTACACGGCTCCGAGGAGATTCAGGACGCGAACGGCCTCAGCACCAATGGCCTCCATCGCGGAGCTGACGAATGATCGGGGAGCCGTCCGCCACAGGGATCCCGACACAGCCACACCGCCGCTACAACGCCCTGCGGGACGAATGGCTGCTGGTGTCGGCAGAGCGCACGGCACGGCCCTGGCTCGGCCGAGAGGAGGCGCCGTCCCAGCAGAACCTCCCGGCCTACGATCCGACCTGCTATCTGTGCCCGGGCAATACCAGGGTCAACGGCGTGCGCAACCCGGCCTACGACTCCACCTTCGTGTTCACAAACGACTTCGCCGCACTCCAGCCCGACGAAGCCCCGGCGTACTTCGAGGATGGGTTACTGCGGGCCGAAACCGAGAGCGGGACATGCCGGGTGGTCTGCTTCAGACCCCGCCACGACGTGACGCTGGCTCAGATGACGCCGTCGGAGGTCCGCCACGTCGTGGACGTATGGGCGGCCGAGTCGACGTCGCTCGGAGAGCGGTTCCCCTGGATCCAGGTCTTCGAGAACCGCGGTTCGGCGATGGGAGCCTCCAACCCGCACCCGCACGGCCAGATCTGGGCCGGCAGCACCCTGCCGGTGGAGGCCATCAAGGAAGACCGCAGCCAGCGCCGCTACCTCGCTCGGACCGGCAATCGACTGCTCCTGGACTATGTGGCACAGGAGAGCGGCGGCCCGAGAGAGATCGCCGGCGACGACGAGTGGCTCGTGGTGGTGCCCTTCTGGGCCGCCTGGCCATACGAAACCCTGGTCGTTCCACGGCGCCCCGTGGCGCGGTTGCCGGAGCTCGACGACCGCCAGAGAGAATCGCTGTCCGAGCAGCTGATCGGGCTGGTCCGCGGTTACGACAGCCTCTTCGAGATGCCGTTTCCTTACTCGATGGGCTGGCATCAGGCGCCCTTCGGAACCGACCCCCAGGAGCACTGGCAGCTCCACGCCCATTTCTACCCACCGCTCCTGCGGGCATCTATTCGCAAGTTCATGGTCGGCTATGAGCTGCTCTCAGAGCCCCAGCGCGACATCACCGCCGAGGCCGCCGCGGAACAGTTGCGGGCCTCGATACAGAAGGCAATCCCGGTCAGCCCCCAGCAGGCTCGCTGAACAGAAGGAGGAACCATTCGATGGCAGGACTATCGCCCGCCCACCTGTTGATCATCCTGGTCATCGCGCTCGTCGTGATCGGACCGGGGAAGCTGCCCGAGGTCGGGGCCGCGATCGGCAAGAGCGTCCGCGAGTTCCAGAAGGCCTCCGGTGGGATCACCGACGGACTCCTGGGGACACCGACCAAGCCGGCTATGCCCCAGCAGCCGATGCAGCCGATGCCGATGCAGCCGCAGGCCCAGCCGCCGGCGCAGTCGTACTACGCAGCCCAGCCCGTCCAGCCCACGTATGCCCCCGCTGTCTACGCCCCGGCCCAGTACGCCCCGGCCGCCCAGCCGCCGCAGTACGGCGCACCCGTATACGCCACTCAGCCAGGCGGCATGGAGCCGGCGGCGCCGCCTCCCGCAATCGATGCGCCCGTGACAACCACGACAGAAGAACATCCCGTCGGCTAGAGGAACGCCGGAAGCGTCGGACCAAAGGCCGGCCCTCCTTCTCTCGACCTTGTGCCACGGCTCCCGCGCTGGGGCGGGGCCGTGGCACGGGCCGTCTCTGCCGCGCATTAGCGCCATTCCGCGCGACCAGGTCTGAGGCATGGTTATGAACGACGTATCCACCCATTCGCGAGGCGCCGCCGATCGGGCCCGCGCTTTGCTCGCGAGGCTCGGCGGGTCCGCCGGCCATGCCGGCCTGGTTCGAGCCCCGGGGCGCGTGAACCTGATCGGCGAGCACACCGACTACAACGAAGGGCTTGTGCTCCCGGCCGCGATCGATCGCGAATTCTGGATCGCCTTCCAACCATGGGAGCGGCCGCAGGTCGAGATGGTCTCCGCCGATCTCAATGAGACGCGGTCATTCTCGTTCGACGGACTGGCTCCTCACGGCGGCGCCCGAACCTGGATCGATTACATCGCCGCAACGGCCTGGGCGATGCGCGAGGCGGGCCTCCCGATCCGCGGATTTCGAGGGGTCATGAGTTCGGACATTCCGATGGGTTCGGGTTTGAGCTCGTCCGCTGCCCTCGAGATGGCGTCCAGCTGGGCGCTGGCGGTCCCCGGCACCGCGCGGCCCGAACCCGGCGTGGTGGCCGCCATCGCCCAGCGGGGCGAGAACGTCTACGTCGGCGTGAATTGCGGGATCATGGATCAGTTCGCGAGCGCCGCGGGACAGGCAGGACACGCCCTGCTGATCGATTGCCGGACCAACACGTTCCAGACGAAGCCGATGCCGGCGCGGCTCTCCATGGTGGTGTGCGATACGGGTTCGCCCCGCCGTCTCGATACGTCGGCCTACAACGCCCGCCGGTCCGAATGCGAGCTCGGGGCCAGGCTGATCGCCGAGCGCGAGCCCGGCGTGAAGAGCCTGCGCGATGTCGACGAGCCGATGCTCGAGCGCAACCGTGACCGCCTCCCCGAGGTCGTGGCTCGCCGCTGCGAGCACGTAGTCAAGGAAGACGGACGCGTCATGACCACCGTCGACGCGCTGCGAGACGGAGATCTGGAGGCCCTCGGCCGGCTCTTTGCGGCGTCGCATGCGTCGCTGCGCGACCTGTATGAAGTCAGCTCCCCCGAGCTAGACGCCATGGTGGAGATAGCGGTCGCGGTGCCCGGTGTCGTCGCCAGCCGGATGACCGGGGCGGGCTTCGGCGGCTGCACCGTCAGCCTGGTCGAGCGTGGCGCCGAGGAAGGCCTCCGAGACGCGGTGCTGACCCGATATGAGAAGCTGACCGGGCTCAGGCCGCGTGTCTACATCGTCAACGCCGTCGACGGCGCCGGCGAGGTCGAGCTGGACGCGTGATTGCGTCGCGGGCTCAGCGACGCCGCTCAGCCGGCCCGATCACCAGGCACCGACGACCGGGGCCCCGCCTGCTAAACCCCGGCTCCGAGCATACTTAGCGCCGCGCCGGTCAACGATGGTACGGGCCGCGACCCGATCGGATCGCAACGAGGCGAGCCTTCACTTGGGACTGACCACGGACACCAACGCCCAACCGCCGAGCGGCGCTGTGCCGGTCGCCGGTTCGGCACGTCGCCGTCTCAGGCTTCGCCTGCCATTCCGCAACCGCAAAGACGCTCCTCGCCCGGAAGAGATGGAGTTGTCGCTCTCGGGCCATCTCATCGAGCTGCGCAACCGGCTTGTCATCAGCGCCCTGTCGCTGTTGCCGGGGACGATCCTCGGCTTCATCTTCTCCGGCGAGATCATCCACATCCTGATCTCACCCCTCCCGAAAGGCGAATACCTGGTCGCCTTCGGGCTGACCGAGCCGTTCATGATCGACCTGCAGGTCGCCCTCACCTGCGGCGTGATCGTCGCCATGCCGGTCATCCTCTACCAGCTGTGGCGGTTCATCTCGCCCGGCCTGACGTCGAGCGAGCGATCGGCGGCTCGTCCCTGGGTTCCGCTGGCATTGTTCTTCTTCTGCGTCGGCGTCGGCGTGGCCTACTTCATCCTGCCCTACGCCTCGGGCTTCCTGTTCACCTTCCAGACCTCCGACATCCACCTCATGCTGTCGGCGGAGTCGTACTTCGGGTTCGTCACCATCCTCTTCCTGGCCTTCGGGATCGTGATGGAGTTCCCGATCGTCCTCGTGCTGCTCTCGAAAGTGGGGATCGTCAACTCCGCACTTCTGCGCCGGTCCCGCCGGATGGCCCTGTTGGGCATCACGATCTTCTCCGCGCTGATCACGCCTGGTGCGGACCTGGTGAGCCCCATCGTCATGGCCGTGACCATGTACGGGCTGTATGAGGTCTCGATCATCATGATCCGCATGGGCGGCCGCTAGGACGACTCTCCTGAGCCGGCGAGCCAGAGCACTACCGCTGCGAGGACGTTGCGTCCCGGGTACGGGGTGCGGTCGCAGGTTAGCGGTCGGCCGGGGGATGAGCCGATGCGCTTGCGGTGGACCTTCCGGTCGTCGGGCTCGGCGCTCACGCTGTTGACGCGCCTCTTGAGGTGAGCGCCGTCGCGCGCCGGCCGGCGCGCGCGACGGCGGGGATGCCCGTGGTGCGTGACGACACGGCGACCAGACCGATCAGGTCCGACCGTTCGGTCAGGAATTGAGAAGCGCCGGCCCCCTGGCCCACCTAGAGTGACCGCCATCGAAACCGGCAATCCTCGTTCTCTTGCGGGCGGGCCGGTCAACACAGCGGCAGCGGCGAGATCGCCATCCGGGTCGATCGGGCTATCGATTTCGGGATATCCCGTTCGTCCTCGAACCAGACCATCCCGACCAGGCCCACGACTTCGCCACGACTTCAGGAGTGACCATGACCGGCTCTTCCACCCAGGGAATCAGGACCGTGCTGCATCCCGTTTCCAACCTGGCGGCGGCCAAGAACGTGTACGCCGCCCTGCTCGGCGTACCGCCGCAGACAGACGAGTCCTACTACGTCGGCTTCGAGGCCGAGGGCCAGCACATCGGGCTGGTGCCGGGCGGTGGACCGCAGGGTATGACCTCACCGGTGGCCTACTGGCACGTGCCGGACATCGAGGCGAAGCTGGCCGAGGTGACGGCTGCCGGTGCCACCGTGAAGGAGCCCGCGCACGACGTCGGTGGCGGCCGCCTGGTGGCCACCGTCACCGACCCCGATGGCAACGTCCTCGGGCTGCTTCAAGACCGGTGACTGCCGCCCCCGCTCCCGCGCTCAGTCTGGGGTCGACTATCAGACCTCGCCCGGAGGAGAACGCAATGAGTGACGCGCAGAAGTCCGCCAGGAGCACCGCCGCCATCGGCAAGCCGCCCAGGGGATTCACGGCCGACGAACGAGCCGCGATGAAGGAGCGCGCCCGGGAGTTGAAGGCGGAAGCACGCCGCGGCCCACGCGCGAAGAAGGACGGGGCGGACGGGGAAAGCGAGGTGCTCGCCAAGATCGCCGAGATGCCCGAGCGCGACCGCGTCATGGCCGAGAGACTCCATGCGATCATCAAGGCCGCCGCTCCAGAGCTGTCGCCGAGAACCTGGTATGGCAGCCCCGCATATGCCAGGGACGGCAACGTCGTCTGCTTCTTTCAGGAAACGGCGAAGTTCAAGACGAGGTATGCGACGCTGGGCTTCGGCGACAAGGCGCACCTCGACGACGGTGCCATGTGGCCGACCTCCTACGCTCTGATGGAGTTGACCCCCGCCGAGGAGGCGCGGATCGCCGCACTCGTGAAGAAGGCGGCGACCTGAGGACTGAGCCCGCAACTGGGCTGCAGGACAAAGAAGGAAAATGACCTTCCGCTCGAAGCTGGTCAGATCGAGCCAGGCGACGCCGACCGAGAGACCGCGTCGCGGCCCGGCGTCCCAGATGGAGACACGATGAGCATGGCCACGAGGACAGAGACACAGTCGCCTGCGCCGCTGTCGGCTGCGCCGCACGCAGCCGACAGCCACGATCTGATCCGGGTGCACGGCGCCCGCGTCAACAATCTCAAGGACATCAGCGTCGAGATTCCGAAGCGGCGGCTGACGGTATTCACTGGCATTTCCGGCTCGGGCAAGAGCTCGCTGGTCTTCGACACGATCGCTGCGGAGTCGCAGCGGATGATCAACGAGACATACAGCGCCTTCGTGCAGGGCTTCATGCCGACGCTGGCGCGGCCGGAGGTCGACGTCCTCGATGGGCTGACGACGGCGATCATCGTCGACCAGGAACGCATGGGCGCAAACGCCCGTTCGACCGTGGGCACCGCGACCGATGTGAACGCGATGCTCCGAATCCTCTTCAGCCGGCTCGGCCAGCCTCACATCGGCTCCCCCAATGCCTTCTCGTTCAACATCGCGTCGGCCAGCGGGTCCGGCAAGATCCTGGTCAGGAAGGGCAATGCGAAGGCCGAGACTCGCTCGTTCACCATCACCGGCGGCATGTGCCCGCGCTGCGAAGGCATGGGCTCGGCGACCGACTTCGACCTGTCGCAGCTGTTCGACGACACGAAGTCGCTGGCCGAGGGTGCGCTCACGATCCCGGGTTACATCGCGGGCGGCTGGAACTACCGCCTGTATGCATCCTCCGGTTTCTTCGACCCCAACAAACTGATCCGTGACTACACCAAGCAGGAGCGCCACGACCTCCTCTACCGCGAGCCGACGAGGATGAAGATCGAAGGCATCAACATGACCTACGAAGGGTTGGTGCCGCGGATCCAGTCGTCCTTCCTGTCCAAGGATGTGGACGCGATGCAGCCGCATATTCGGGCATTCGTGGAACGGGCGGTGACATTCACAACCTGCCCGGACTGCGCCGGCACCAGGCTCAACGAGCTCGCTCGCTCCTCGAAGATCAATGGGATCAATATGGCCGAGGTCTGCGCGATGCAGATCAGCGATCTCGCCGAATGGATCCGCGGCCTCGATGAGCCGTCGGTGGGGCCGCTTCTCGCTGCGCTGCAGCACACACTCGACTCGTTCGTGGAGATCGGGCTTGGCTACCTTTCGCTGGACCGCTCCTCGGGCACGCTGTCGGGTGGCGAGGCGCAGCGCGTCAAGATGATCCGGCACCTCGGCTCCTCACTCACCGACGTCACCTACGTCTTCGACGAGCCGACTATCGGCCTGCACCCCCACGACATCGCGCGGATGAACGACCTGTTGTTGCGTCTGCGTGACAAGAGCAACACGGTGCTCGTTGTGGAACACAAGCCGGAGACGATCGCGATCGCCGATCACGTCGTGGACCTCGGCCCCGGCGCCGGTGCGGCGGGCGGCACGATCTGCTTCGAAGGCACCGTCGAGGGGTTGCGAGCCAGCGGCACACTGACCGGGCGCCACCTCGATTACCGGGCCGGCCTCAAGAAGACGGTCCGGACGCCCAACGGCAGACTCGAGATCCGCGGCGCGACGGCGCACAACCTGCGCAACGTCGACGTCGACATCCCGCTCGGCGTGCTGGTGGTAGTGACCGGCGTGGCCGGCTCCGGCAAGAGCTCGCTCGTCCATGGGTCGATCCCTCCCGGCGCGGATGCGGTCGTGGTCGACCAGACACCGATCCGCGGCTCGCGACGAAGCAATCCGGCGACTTACACCGGACTGCTCGACCCGATCCGCAATGCGTTCGCGAAGGCCAACGGCGTGAAGCCGGCGCTGTTCAGCGCCAACTCCGATGGTGCCTGCCCAACCTGCAACGGCATCGGCGTCACCTACACCGAGCTGGGCTTCATGGAGACCTTCGCCACCACCTGCGAGGAGTGCGAAGGAAAGCGATTCGACGCGTCGGTGCTGGAATACCACCTCGGCGGCCGCGACATCAGCGAAGTGCTTGCGATGTCGGTGGCCGAGGCCAGGGAGTTCTTCGGTGTCGGCGAGGCGCGCACACCGGCCGCGCACGTCATTCTCGACCGGCTCGCCGACGTTGGGCTCGGCTACCTGACCATCGGCCAGCCGCTCACCACGTTATCCGGCGGCGAGCGGCAGCGGCTCAAGCTGGCCACGCACATGGGGGAGAAGGGCGGCGTCTACGTCCTGGACGAGCCGACCACCGGCCTCCACCTCGCCGACGTCGAGCAGCTGCTCGGCCTGCTGGATCGGCTGGTCGAGTCGGGCAAGTCGGTCATCGTCATCTCGCACCACCAGGCAGTCATGGCGCACGCCGACTGGATCATCGACCTCGGCCCGGGCGCCGGCCACGACGGAGGCCGGATCGTCTTCGAGGGCACGCCCGCGGACCTCGTCGCCGCCCGCGCCACGCTCACCGGCGAGCACCTCGCGGCCTACGTCGGCGCCTGACCGAGGCCAGAGCCGACGCGTAGCGGGGGACGCCAGCGGCGCGTTGCCGGCACCTCCGGCGCGACGTGGCATGATCTCGCAAGTGACCAGCAGATCCGCTCAGGAGCAGCACCTGCGCGACCTCGCGTGGCTGCGCCGCGTCCGCGATCGGATGGACCGGGAGTACGCGCAGCCGCTGGACGTCGAGGCGCTCGCCCGCGGCGCGCATATGTCGGCCGGGCACCTCAGCCGCGAGTTCAAGCTCGCCTACGGCGAGTCGCCGTACGGTTACCTGATGACGCGGCGCATCGAGCGCGCGATGGCGCTGCTGAATTCGTGGCGACCTCAGCGTCACGGAAGTGTGCTTCGAGGTCGGCTGCTCGTCGCTGGGCACCTTCAGCACTCGCTTCACCGAGCTGGTCGGCATGCCTCCAAGCGCCTACCGGAACCAGGCGGCCCGCGCCACGGCGGGAATGCCGTCGTGCGTGGCGAAACAGGTGACCAGGCCGGTCAGGCTGACCGTTCGGTCAGGAATTGAGAAGCGCCAATCCCCGAGCCGACCCTAGGATGACCGCCATGGACATCACCATTCACGCGAGCTCCCTCCCGCACGACAACCCTGACGACTCCCTGGCCTTCTACCGCGACATCCTCGGCTTCGAGGTCCGCAGCGACGTCGGCCAGGGCAAGATGCGCTGGATCACGGTCGGCCCCGCCGGCCAGCCCGGCACGTCCATCCTCCTGGCCCCGCCCGCCGCGGACCCGGGCATCACCGACGACGAACGCCGCACGATAGCCGAGATGATGGCCAAGGGCACCTATGGCTGGATCCTCCTGGCCGCCAAGGACCTCGACGCGACCTTCGAGCGACTGCAGGCCAGCGGCGCCGAGGTCGTCCAGGAACCGATCGACCAGCCATACGGTGTTCGCGACTGCGCCGTCCGCGATCCCTCGGGCAACCTGATCCGCATCCAACAGCTGCGCTGAGGCGTCCGGCTATCGCAGCCACAGCCTGACAGACGGCAGGGGTGCCGACCGCCGCCGGAGCGGGCCGGCTTGGACTCGCTTCCCGCCGGGGCGCCATAATCTCGCCCAACAGCAGGATGGAGTGCCCATGGCCCACCAGGAGTCGCAGCCGCGCGTCGGGATAGTCTGCGGGAGCCGCTCGGACTTTCCGGTGATGGAGAGGGCCGTGGCGACGCTCGGCCAGCTCGACGTCCCGTGCGAGCTCCACGCCATCTCGGCCCATCGCGCCCCGGATCTGCTGTTCCGCTTTGTGGACAGTGCCACGGAGCGAGGGATTCGAGTCTTCATCGCGGGTGCGGGCGGCGCGGCGCACCTGCCAGGCGTGGTCGCCGCGAAGACGATCCTGCCGGTCATCGGCGTCCCGATCCCGACTCAGGTCAACGGGGGCCTGGACTCGCTGCTATCGATCGTACAGATGCCGAAGGGCATCCCAGTCGCCACGGTCGCCATCGGCGGCGCAGAGAATGCGGCGCTCCTCGCTGCCGAGATTCTGGCCCTGGCCGACCCCGTGCTGCGAGCCCGCCTCATTGCCTTCCGCGAAGCCCAGACGCGGGCCATCGAGGAGGATGAGTCGAACGCGGATCTCCGCGCTCGGCCATGAATCGGTGGAGCGCCGCCGCATGAGCGAGGTCCGTTTCGGCCCGGGCGGGGTCCCCGACTGGCTCGAGCCCATGGTCCGGTTCTGCTCGCGCTGCGGCTCGGAGCTGCGGTTCGGCCCCATCGAGGGCGAGGAGCGCGACCGGTTGGCCTGCCCGAGCTGCGGCTTCATCTTCTACGTCAACCCGAGGCTGGTAGTCACGACGCTGCCCGTCAACGAACGCGGCGAGGTGATGCTCATTCGCCGCGGCATCGCCCCGGGCATCAACCTGTGGGCCCAGCCGGGCGGTTTCCTCGAGATCGATGAGACGGTCCGCGACGCAGCCATCCGCGAGACGCTCGAGGAAACCGGGCTGCGGGTGGAACCGGGCCGCCTCGTGGGTCTCTACTCACGCGTCCAGGCCGCCGTGGTCGTGGTGGCCTACGAGGCCGCGATCATCGGCGGCGAGCCGCGAGTGACCCACGAGTCGCTCGAGACGCGGCCGTTCGCCCCGGATCGGATTCCCTGGTCCGAGATCGCCTTCGAGACCAGCGTTCGGGCGCTCCGGGACTGGGTGGCCAGCGTCCGGCCGGATCTGCCGCTACCGGAAGCGACGGCGATCCAGCGCGAATTCGGAGCCTGAGGGACGCCCCTGGCCGGCCGGCCCCATCTTCGAGCGTCGCCCTGCCGCGAGTGCCGCCTGCCGGCAATGGTAAGACCAGGCTTTCCAGGCTTACTATTCCGTGATACCCTTCTGTTATCACTAGTCCGACTCTCCAATCGACGGCACGAGAAGGACGGGAGGCAGCATGACCGGCGACGCTCCTGGCACCGAGACGCAGAACCTCTTCTACGGGGCGGTGAAGATCAGCTCGAAGGGCCAGATCGTCATTCCCCAACGCGTCCGTGAGGAGTTCGGCCTGCGGGCGGGCGACCAGCTGATCGTCGTCGGTCGGCCCGAGCAGGAGGGCTTCGCGCTGCTGAAGCCGGAGGGTTTCCTGCGCATGCAGCGCGAGCTGACACGCATGCAGGCTGAGCTGAGCAAGTTCCGGGTCGAACCAGACGTCGCCGCTACCCCCGATAAACCCACCGAGCCCGGGAACCGTCCATGACCACGATCGATCCGGCAATCATCGCCCTGCTGGCGCCGATCCTGATCGTCCAGGTCGGGCTGATGCTCTACGCGCTCTACGACCTGTTCCAGGAGGATCGACGCGTCCGCGGCGACAGCAAGATCCTGTGGGCTCTCGTCATCGCCTTCGTCAACCTCCTGGGGCCGTTGGCCTATTTCTTCGTCGGCCGCGACGACTCACGCGGTGCCGAGATCGAGGGCCCCGCCGCGGTGCCGGCCGACTCCATCGCCCGCATCCTGGCGACCTGGCCGGTCCTGCCGGAGAAGGCGGGCGCGGCGGTCGTCACGACCGGGCTGACCAAACGATACGGCCGCGGCATCGTCGCCCTCGATCACCTGGACCTGACCGTGCCCAGCGGTAGCATCTTCGGATTTCTTGGTCCAAACGGAGCCGGCAAGACGACGACCCTGCGTCTCCTGACCGGCCTGGCCACAGCCACGGACGGCTCGGGGGCCGTGGCCGGCGTCCGCATCGGCGGTACGGGCGGCGTACTGGCGCGCAACGTCGGCTACCTCGACCAGGACCCGCGCTTCTACGGCTGGATGCGAGGCCGGGAACTGCTGACCATGGTCGGGCAGCTCCACGGCCTCCACGGGGCGGCGCTGCGGCAGCGAGTCGGCGAGGTTCTCGAGATCGTGGGCCTGACCGACTCGGCCCACCGGCGGATCGGCGGCTACTCGGGCGGAATGCGCCAGCGACTCGGCATCGGCCAGGCCCTCATCAACCAGCCGCGCGTCCTGTTCCTGGACGAGCCCGTCAGCTCCCTCGATCCGGAGGGCCGGCGCGACGTCCTAGAGATCATCTCCAAGCTGCGGGGCATCGCCACGGTCTTCATGAGTACGCACATCCTCAACGACGTCGAGCGGGTCTGCGACCGCGTCGCCATCCTCAACCTTGGCCACCTGGTCGTCGAGGGACCGATCGACGAGCTACTCGACCGGTACGCCCAGCCGATCTACGAGCTCGAGCCCGAACCACGGCAGCCCGACGCGGTCGATCGCCTGGCTGCGGCGATGCGCGGCCAGGCGTGGGCCGGAGACGTCAAGACGACACCAGACACGGTCCGGGTATTCGTCACAGATCCCAAGGTCGCCGGCCCGGCGATCCTGCCGCTGGTCGTGGCCAGCGGCGTCAGCCTGGTCAGATACGAGCGGGCGCGGCCGAGCCTCGAGGATGTCTTCCTGCGCCTGGTCGCCGAGAGCGGACCGGCGATCGCGCCGACCGTGGCGGTCCCGGCATGGGGCCTGGATGGGAGGGGCCGGCGATGATGGGCGTGGGCGTGCTGCTGGCGAAGGAGCTGCGGGAGCAGTTTCGGACGAACCGCTTCGTCGCCGTAGCCGCGGTCTTCATCATCCTCGGGATCATCAGCCCGCTGACCGATCGCTACATGAAGGAGCTGCTCGACACCCTCGGCAGCCAGACCGGGGGCTTCTCGATCCAGGTTCCGCCGCCGACCCTCGACGGTGCGGCGACCCAGATCCTCAAGAACCTGTCGCAGTTCGGCATCGTCTGCGCCCTGCTCCTCGCCATGGGGTCCGTCGCCTGGGAGAAAGAGCGCGGCACGGCAGGCATGATCCTCACCAAGCCGGCGTCGCGGGCCGCCTTCCTGGCCGCCAAGCTGATCGCCATCTCGATCACCCTCGGCGCCGCCGTGGTCCTCGGCTGCGGCTTTGGCTATCTCTACACGCTGCTTCTCTACCCCACCGTCTTCCCGCTCGGCGGTTACCTGGCGATGGCCCTGCTGATGTGGTGGATGCTCGTGGTCTTCGCCGCGATCACGCTTCTCGGCAGCACCCTTACCCGATCCGCGATCGCGGCAGCCGGTATCGGCCTGGTGGCCCTGGTTGTCTTCGGCATCGTCGGCCAGTTCCCCGTCGTCGGCGATTACATGCCGTCGTCGCTGGGCAAGCCGGCCCTCGACCTGATGCTCGGCAACGCCGCGGGCGACTGGCTCGGTCCGCTGCTCTTCAACCTGGCCCTGGTCCCGGTGATGTTCATCGCAACGTGGGTTGCGTTCCGCCACCAGGAGCTGTAGCTCCGCCGGCGCGCCACGGCCCACGGCCCAGAGCCCACGGCTCACGCGCCACGGCCCACGCGCCACTGGCCGCAGCCACAGGCCGGGGATCGCACGGACAGCGAGGGCGTGCAGGCGGCGCGACCGGCGGTCAGTCGCGGCTGGCGCCGCAATGGATCGGACCGCCGCAACAGGTCGCAATCGGAGAGCTACCTGCGCGATGATGCGACTACCCACTTCGCAGGAGGGCCCCATGAGCGTCAATTTCCAGCACGTCCCGCATCCGCACATCGCCAACCGCAAGAAGACCGGGCCGCCAAAGACGACGGACGAGCACGTCGGGCTCAACGGCAAGGTGGCTCTCGCCCTCACGACGATCGTGGGCACGATGTGGTGCGCCTATGCATTTGCGGTTCTAGCACTGATCGCACTGCCTTCGGCGATCAGCACGGGCACGGTCCTGGCGCTCGTTTCATGGCTGAGCCAGACGTTCATCCAGTTGGTCATGCTGTCGGTGATCATGGTCGGCCAGAACATCCTGTCCCGGGCGTCCGACAAGCGGGCCGATATGACCTACCAGGACGCAGACGCAACCTTCCACGAATCTGAGCAGATCCAGGCGCATCTGCTCGAGCAGGATCAGGCGATCAACACGCTGCTCGACAAGATCGCGAATCTCGAGACCTCTCTGGCGGCCAAGAGCTGAAGTCTCTGTCGAGCCAGTGACCCTCGGTTCTACGGCCCTCCGACAACCCAGACCCGCCAGCCCCCGGTAACGGACAGCGGCGCGACGACGAGCGTCTCTTGCGCCTCCGCGGTGCCTGGGAAACTGACCGTCACCACGTAACTGCGCGTGATGTCGGCGAAGGCGTTGAGGTCGTTCCAGACGGCCGAGCCGAGGTTTGCCTGGCTCAGGACGGCCAGGCTCTGCGTCGGCGGGCTCAGCTGGTAGCCGGCGTAGCCGGTTCGCTTGCCAAGCGTGGTTTCGGCTGCCTCGAACTCGGCTTCGCTTCCGAAGGCGCGCTGGGAGTACGACGACAGCATGTTCCAGGCGGTGGGCGGATCCTTCCCGGCCATCATCACGTACTCTGCGGCGATGTTCTGCGCGGCGGTCGGATCGGCCGATTTGGAGGACACCCGCGCCCGGGCGTCGCCGAAGCTGGCAGGGTGCCACGTCCGGCCGCCGTCGGTTGATTGCATGAGAGCATACGTGCCGGGTTCCGCGAGGACGGTCGCGACGGCATGGTCCTTGTCGCTGAAGGCCAGCCAGAGCGGAGGGCTGTTGGCCGGCACGCCCGACCATGCCACGCGCGACCAGCTGCTGCCGAAGTCATCGCTCGTGGTCATGCCATCGAACCCGTCGAGCCAGATGGCGGCCCACTCGCGGCCGGCCAACACCTGCGGGAACGACGACCCTCCCATCATGGGGTCCCGGGTTGGCCGCCTGACAAGAGTCCACGATCGACCGCCATCCGAAGTTCGGTAGAACCACACCGCCGGCGGCGTGCTCGAACCGTTGAAGAAGACGCTCAAGGCGATCGCCCCGTCGGCCGCGTCCCAGAAGTCGGGCCCTGCTGCCACCCCGACTTCGCTATTCCCGGGACCCGGCGTCGCGGGAAGGTCGGGCAGGTTCACCGCCGACCACGTTGAACCCGCGTCGCGGCTGACGTACAGGCTGGCGCCTGTGAGGGTCGACGAGTAGTAGTCGGGCGCGGACCAGAGCGTAGTCGCGTCGCTGGCCGTGAACGCGGAGCCGATGCCGGTCGCGCTGCCAGCCACGGACCAGGTCGCCCCGCCATCGTCCGTTCGCAAGACCGTGCCCGAGCCCTGGGTCGTGGTCGCCGGCGAGACGGGCCCATTCGGAGCGCTGGCACGGACCGAACACATCACGAAGCCACGGTCGGCGTCGACGAACGAGACCGTCGCCGAGTCGCACGGGAAATGGCCCGACACCGGGGTCGTCTGCCAGGTTCGTCCGCCGTCGCTGGTCCGGTTGATCTCGAACAACTCGCCGGCCGGGGTCGGGTCTGGCGAAGCCACGCTACCCGGGATGGGGCTTGAAGCGATCGCCCAGGCATGGTTCGGGTCGAGGACGAAGACCGTCGTGGGTGCAGCCAGCCCGCGCGGGCTTGGGAACGTCCCCGCCCGCCACGTTCCGCCGTTGTCGGTCGAGGTGAGGAAGTACGAGCCCTGGACGGCCCAGATGCCGCCGGTTCGCATGAGCCCGGCCTCGTCGACCTGGGCGACGAGCGCCGCGGGAACGTTGAACGTCGGCCCGGGCGAGTTCGTGGCGCTGCCAGGACCGACCGTGCCTCCGCGCGGCAGGAGCACAGCCAGCAGGATTGCGATCAGAGCGAGAACGACGACCGCGATCAGGCTGCGTCCGGGCCGCCTGATGCCGGCAGCGCTCATCGTCGGCCTTGCCGGCGCCGTCGGATACCGGTCGCGTAGCTCATCGGACCCCCAGGAATATCGGAATATGTCAGGCCACGAGGCTAGCCCGGCCTCTGGCCCCTCACCAACCGGGCCGGCTCCAGAGCGGTGCGCTTGCCGCGGTTCGCCAGGGCCTTGGCCAGGGCGATCTCGTGGGCGCGAGTCTCGAACTCATCGTTGAGCGGCGCGAGCACCGCCTGGGCCGCCGGCACTCCTTCAGCGCGCCCCACGGCGATCCTGATCAGCTGGTCCGTAAGCCAGGGATTCTTGGGCAGGCACGGACCGTGAAGATAGGTGGCGAAGACGTTGCCTGAACGCGCCCCCTCCAGCCCGTCGCGGCCGTTGTTGCCGGCCCCGGCGACGACCAGCCCGAACGCCTCGCAGCCCGACCCGAGCTCGGTCAGGCCCGAATGGTTCTCGAAGCCCACCACCGTCTCGGTGACCCCGCCGATCGTGACCTCGCATGCGGCGTGCTGCATGAAGCGCTGCGGGCCGCCCCGGGTCTCGAGGTCGAGTATTCCGGCGCCGACCATCTCCTCGCCGGCATTCGAGATATATCGATGACCCAGCAGCTGGAGACCGGCGCAGACGGCGAAGACGATCACGCCTTCGGCGGTGGCGTCGCGCAGTGAGGGAGCCTTGCGGGCGAAGTCCTCGGCCGCAACCGCCATCTCCACGTCCTGGCCGCCGTGGAACAGGATTATGTCGAACTTACGAAAGTCGGGCGTCTCGCCCTTCTCGACGGCGACGATCTCGACGGGGATGCCGCGCCACTGCGCCCGACGCTGTATGGCGATTAGATTGCCGCCGTCGCCCGCCACGTTGAGGAGCGACGGATAGAGGTGGGCGATTCGGAGCGGCTTGTGGTCGCGCGAATGGCCCGATCGAGCCGAATGGACGGCCGGCACCGGCGGAGGCACGGGCGCCGACTCGAGAGCCACCGAAAACGGCGTCGGCCCGGCGGACTCGGGGACCGCATCCTCCGACCTGGCGGGCGCCGGCTTTCGGGGCGCCGGCCTTGCCGGCTCCGGCTTCGCGGGCTCCTGCTTCGCGGGCTTCTGCTTCGCGGGCGCGGCCGCCGTCCCTCGGCGGGTCTTCGCCGGGCCCGCCGCTCGAATGAGCGGAAACGGATTCGACGGATCGGTCTGGAAGTCAGTTGGGAGCGGCGATCTGGCCACCGCCCGTGGCGATGGCTTGTGCGGAATGGCCGCCTTGGCCGTCTTTGGAGTGCTCATACGGCCCAGAACCTCCCGGTCCAGCCGCGCCGGCGCATCTCGTCGCGCAACTCGATGAGCGGCGTGTAGCCGGACAATACGACGAGTCTCGATCCCGGGGGCAGCAGCGCCAAGCCTTCGGTCAGGGCGGCCGGCCGAGCTTCGATGACCTTCACCTTGCCCGCCGGAACGCCGGCGTAGTGGAGCCGATTGGCCAGCTCGTCGGCACGGGTGCCCGAAACGACGACTCGTTCGACGAGCGGGGCCATCGATTCGAAGTCCACGTCCCACAGCCAGCCGAAGTCCTCGCCGTCCACGAGCGTGTTCGAGGCGGCGATCAGGAGCTGCCGCGGCTCCTCCTCCGTCGCGAGCGCCCGGAGCGTGGTGTTGTAAGAGGTCGGGTTCTTGGCGAAGGCGAGGATGATCGTCCTGCCGCCGGCGTCGATCTTCTCGAGCCGCCCAAAGGCCGGACCGACTGCAGCCAGCGACTCGGCGGCGTGCGCGAGCGGTATGCCGAGCCCGACCATGATCGCCACCGCGCCGGCGACGTCGTAGGCGATGTGCACGCCCGACTGCGGGACCTCGAGCGTCAGCCTGCCGGCTGGAGTCCGGAGCTCGAGAACCGTTCGATCGAGGCCTACTACTTCGAGAGAGGTGACCGACACGTCCAGCTTGGGTCGCGCGAAACCGCATTTCGGGCAGGAATAGTCGCCCATGTGAGAGAGGTAAACGTGGCGGTACTTGAGGTCGGACCGGCAGCGCGGGCAGCGAATGGTATCGGCCGCGCGTGTGATCTCGTCGGTGGATCGCTTGATGGCCAGGCCGAACGTGACACGCCGTCCCTCGCGCTTCTCGGCGAGCGTCGCGACCATCGGATCGTCCGCGTTCACGATCAGGGCGGACTCGGCGGGCAATGCGAGCGCCACCGACTCGATGGCATCGGCCACGGCGTAGATCTCGCCAAAGCGGTCGAGTTGATCGCGGAAGAGGTCGGTCACCAGCAGTGCGCGTGGCAGCGTCTCGGGAGCCACCTTTGGGAGCGCCCCTTCGTCGACCTCGGCCACGAGCACGCCGTCGGGGAGCTCGCCGCGCAGGTTGGCGTAGCTGACCGCGAGGCTGGTGACGCCCTGGATGAGATTCGCGCCGGCTGAGTTGTGGCAGACCGTGACGCCCTCGCCGCGGAGAAGTGCCGCGGCGAATCGGGCGGTCGTCGTCTTGCCGTTGCTGCCGGTGATCGCCACGACCGGGACACCGGGCAGGCGGACCAGTCGGTCGAGAATCTGCGGATCCACGCGGCGAGCGACCATCCCGGTGATGGCCGTGCCACCGCCACGACCGACGAGACGGGTCGCGCGAGCGGCGCTCTTGCCGGCGGCCAGGGCCAGGAGAGCGCGCAACGGGAATGACTGCTTCTCGCCGGCGGGGCGCCGGCTGATCTGGCTGCTCATCGCCAGCGAGTGTAGCGGGTCGAGGGTCCGGCCCGCCTCCGGCCGCGGAGCGGAGCCGGGCGCCGGGCCGTCGCCGGCCGATGAGCCGGCGCGTACGATCGAGGCACGAACGACCGCGTTCTCCATCGAGGGAGCCCGCCGGGGTTCAGTTCGGCCTGTAGAACTCGAAGTCGGAGATGGCCGCCGTTCCGTTCGAGCCGCCCACGATGAGCACGGAGCCGTCCGGCAGCGCCGTCGCCGTCTGCGAGGATCGGCCCGGCTGCATCGTCCCCAGCGGCGTCGAGACGCCCACGGCTCCCATCCCCGGGTAGTAGCGCTCGACGGTGTCAATATCGTCGCCGGCGCTGTCCACGCCGCCGACCATCAGCACCGAGCCGTCCGAAAGGACGGTGGTGGTGTTCCGCCAGCGAGGGCTGCCCAGCTGCACTACGTCGAGCCCAAACAACTGGTTGTCCGGGTAGTAGATTTCGGCCGTGGAGTTGGCGTTTCCCGACGGGTCGAAGCCGCCCACCACCAGGACCTTACCCTCCGGCAGGAGGCACGATGTGGCACCGGTCCGGGCCGTCGTCATGCTTCCAACCACGGTGTAGCCGCCGCTGGAGGGGTCGTAGACCTGGGCGGTACTCAGCGGCCCTCCGGCCCCGTCGCCACCCGCGATGAGCACGCCGCCGTTGCCGAGCTTGATGGCCGTAACGAGACCCGAGCCGTCCGGCAACGAGCCCGCCGAGATGAACGATCCCGCTTGCGGGTCGTAGACCTCCGCCGACGCCAGCGGGTTGACACCGTCCGAACCGCCGACGATGTACACCCGACCGTCGTCAAGAGTGACTGCGGCGGCCGACGTCCTGGCGTCGCTCATGGCTGCGGTCGCCTGCGAGGTACCGGTAGTGGGGTCGTAGACCTCCGCGGAGTTCAGAACGGCTCCCGTCTGGTCTCTGCCACCGGCGAACAGAACCTTGCCGTCCGGCAGGAGCGTGGCGGTCTGGTCCGAGCGCGGCGTCAACATGGCGCCCCCCGGCGAGAAAGTTCGCGCCGTTGGGTCGTAGACCTCGATCGAGGCGAGCTTCGTCTTGGAGTCTGAGCTATCGGAGAAGCCGCCCGCGACGACCACCTTGCCGTCGGGGAGAAACGTCGCCGTGTGGTGGGTGCGGGCCTGGGCGAGATAGCCGCCCGCCACGAGCGGATCCTCCGCCGGGAAGACCACCGGCGCGGGTTCGGTCGGGGCGTATACCGGCACCGGCCCGCCGTAATCGAACGTAGGGTTACCGAAGTCGGGCGACTGGTTCGAACCGGCGCCGAGACCGCCCAGAAAGACCAGGACGGCGATCGCGATCATGCCCGCACCGAGCCAGGCGCTCCAGTTGGTGCCGCGGCGCCGGCGCGTGTAGCCGATCCAGCCCGGCTGCCCGCCCCACGCCTGTGGGCCCGTCATCTGACCGGTTTGCTGGCCTCTCCAGAGCGACGTGGGCCCGCCGCCGGCCGCCCGTGGAACCGGCGGCGTCGATCCAGGCTGGGAAGCCGCACCTGCGGAGGGGGACGCAGGCCGAGTAGTGTGGCCGCGGGCGACCGCGCCGGCGCCGGCGCCGGCGCCGGAATGAGGGTGCGAGCGCGGCGGGCCCCAACCCTGCTGCGCCTCGTCCTGCCCGAGCCCTGCCGTTTCGGCCGTGCCCGCGGCCTCGTCGCGGACTGGCGGCGCCTGATTCGCCGCCGCCGGCGCGGTCGAGGTAATCGGCCGAGCGTTGGCCTCCGTCACCGCGCGCCCGACCAGAGCGGAGCTCCTGACTGGGGCGGACGTGTCGCTCAACGCCGGGGCCGCCGCCAGCGACGTTGCGGGGGGAAGCTGGGTCGACTGGAAGTAGCGCGTCGGTGCAGGCGAGGGAGCGGGGGCCGTCCCCGCGGCCTCGGCAACTGCCACGTCCCCCACTGCGTCCCCGGGCGCGATCGGCTGGCCGAGGCCGAGCGAACCGGCGAGGTGCGTGGATGCGGCGAGAGGAGTCGATGGAGCGAGCGATGCCGACCGTGCCAGCTGCGGCATCGGGGTTGTCGATGTCGTCGTGGACTGGATCGAGGCCGCGGCGGGTGCCGACGTTTGACCCGGTGGAGTAGCACCGGCCAGCGAAGGCCCGGCGGGCTGAACCTCTGGGGAGGCAGGCGCAGCCGCATCGGTTCGGCCGGTCAGCGTCCGACCGCAGGCCTGACAGCTCGTCTGCCCCCGAAAGACGAGCCTTGCGCCGCAGAACTGGCAAGTCGGGATACCGACCCCCTGCCCTAGCATCACCCTCAACCTCTGGTTCGCGACCCGAATCCCAGGTGCCCTTACCTCGTCAGTATGACCACCGCGTCCGGCCGAAGGATCGCCTGGAATCGCCGCTCGACCGCGCCGCTAGCTCAGCTCGACGAGGCTCGACCTCTTATTGGAGGTCGACGTACACGTTCTTGATCTGCGTGTACTGGTCGAAGGCGTGCATGCCGTTCTCGCGACCGATGCCCGACATCCCGTACCCGCCGAACGGGGCCTCGGTGTGGACGCTCGAATTGCAGTTGATGGAGAGCACCCCGGATCGGACACCCCTGGCCGTCCGGATCGCTTTCGCGATGTCGCGGGTCCAGATCGACCCCGATAGACCGTAGGGCGTGGCGTTGGCCAGCCGGACCGCCTCTTCTTCCGTGTCGAACGGGATCACCACGACCACCGGTCCGAAGATCTCCTCCTGGGCCACGCGCATTTCCGAGCGGACGGAGTCGAAAACGGTAGGCTGGATGTAGGCGCCCCGCGCGTACGCCGGTTCGGCCGGGATACCGCCTCCGGCCACGACCCGCGCGCCCTCCGCCCGCCCAATCCGGATGTAGTCGAGCACCGTCTCGCGCTGCCGGAAGCTGACCATCGTCCCGACTTCCGTGGCCGGGTCGTCGGGATCGCCGACCTTGACCTTCTGAGTGGCCGCGGCGAAGAGCTCCACGACGCGATCGTGGACCGAGCGCTCGACGAGGATCCGTGATCTGGCGCAGCAATCCTGGCCGCAGTTGTCGAAGACCGAATACGGAGATTCGGCGGCGAACCGCTCGATGTCCGCGTCGGCAAACACGATGTTGGGGCTCTTCCCGCCGAGCTCGAGGCTGATCTTCTTCACGTTGCCGGCGGCGAGCCGCATGATCTCCTGCCCGGTTCCCGTCTCGCCGGTGAACGCGACCTTGCCGATGCCGGGGTGCGCCGCGATCGCGGCCCCGGCCGTGCCGCCGGGTCCGGTGACGACGTTCAGCACGCCGGGCGGAAAGCCCGCCTCGAGCGCCAGCTCGGCGACCCGAATCGCCGTCAGCGGCGTGTAGCTCGCGGGTTTGAGGATCGCGGTGTTGCCTGCGGCGAGCGCCGGCCCCATCTTCCAGCTCGCGAGCATCAGCGGAAAGTTCCACGGCACGATCAGACCGACGACGCCGATTGGCTCCCGCAGGGTGAAGTCGAAGCCCGGCTTGGAGACGGGGATCGTCTCGCCCATGAGCTTGTTCGCGGCCCCGGCCCAATACTCCATCACGTCGGCGACGGCGCCCATCTCCCACCGCGCCGAGCTGATCGGCTTGCCCATGTTGCGAGATTCGGTGGCGGCCAGCTCTTCGAGGTGGTCGCGGATGAGCGCGGCGAGGCGGCCGAGCGTCCGGCCGCGGCGGGTCTGGCTCCACGTGTGCCACTCCCCATCGAAGGCGCCCGCGGCCGCCGCCACCGCCCGATCGACGTCCTCGGCCCCTCCCCGTGGAACACGGGCTATCACGCCGGCGGTCACGGGGCTGACGACGTCGAAAGTCGCTCCGTCGGCCGCGTCGACCTGCTTCCCCCCGATGACCATCTTCAGCGTGGGCGCCGGGGAGTGGCCACCCGGGTCTGACGGCTGCGCGGTCATCAACGCACCTCATGTCCCTAGATCCGGGTCGGGCGGCCCGCGATTTCGTGGCCCGGATCATACGGCTTCTGGGGTGCACCCTGGCGAACTCGGGCTACGCGCACATAAGCGGCCACCAAGTGGCGCTCGCGATACTCGCCGCGTGAGCGACGACTTCCAGGTCGGCCGGATGGTTCGGGAGGTTCGACTCGCCCGCAACCTGCGCCAGCAGGACGTCGCTTCGCGGGCCGGGGTGAGCCGTGAGACCGTCTCGAGACTGGAGCGGGGGCTGATCGATGGCATGACCGTCGGTCACCTGCGGGCGATTAGCCGAGCCATGGGTCTGCCGTCGATTGTGGGGCTGGGTTGGCGGACCCCTGAGATCGACAGGATTCGAGACAGGCGACACGCGGCCCTTGTCGAGTCTGCGGCCCGCGTTCTGTTGGGGTTGGGCTGGGAACTCGAGCCCGAGTACACGTTCTCGCACTACGGCGAGCGCGGCTCCATTGACGTCCTGGCCTGGAGTCCGAGCGACCGAGCGCTCTTGATCGTCGAGATCAAGACCCGGATTTGGGATCTCCAGGACTTGCTGTCCAGGCTTGACACGAAGAGGCGCCTCGTGCCCGGACTGCGTGAACGCGAAAGGGGTTGGCGCCCGAGTCGCCTGGGCGTGGTGCTCTGCATGGAGGAGCGGAGTACACATCGGCATCTGATCCAGCGTCACTCGACGACCTTCGGTTCGGCCCTCCCTGATCGGCAGATCCAGGTGCGGCGATGGCTGACACGCCCGGCAGGAGACCTGCGCGGCATATGGTTCTTGCCGATTTCACATCAGACCGCCACGAGGAAGACGTCCTCGAGCTCGAAAAGGGTCGCTTCCGTGGATTCGGTCTGACACGGCCGTAACAAGGCGCAGGTTCGGCCGGTTCAAGGCCGGCTTAGAGCCTCGGCCCTCCGAACCGCGCGCGCGCAGGCGCCCGCCGGCGACCCTATTCGCCGTATGACGTCCTGGTGTGAATCTGGGAAGAATTGGGGACGCGGCCCGGCCACACTCGGCCACTCGGCCACTCGGCCGCGCCCGGGCGGCCCCGCGGGACAGCCGCCGGGCTAGAATCGCGACGGCATCTGCCGCAGCGAGGTTATGTCGTGGGCGACTCGGACGGGTCGAGTCGAAGAGCAGCCGGGGCGGGCGGCCCGACAGCTCAGCCAGCTCACATCGGCCGCGGGACGCGGCCGGCCCTTTCGGCGGCCCCGGCGATAACCGCGACCCACGTCCAGATATGGCTGGTCGTCATCGTGGCGGCGATAGCGATCGGGACGGCCGGGTTCCTGATCATCGACCCCGGCTGGCGCCTGATCGATGCCCTGTACATGACGGTCATCACGTTGACGACCGTTGGCTTCCGGGAGGTCCAGCCCCTGACCGATGCCGGCCGGGTCTGGACCATGATCCTGTCGCTGACCGGCGTCGGTCTCATCTTCGGTTCAGTCGGCATCGTGGCCGAGTACCTTGTTGTCGAGGCGACCAGCGGACGGCGGGAGGCGAAACGGATGGCAGACGCGGTCAACAAGCTGTCGGGCCACTACATCCTGTGCGGCTTCGGTCGCGTCGGCCTGACGGTCGCGCGCGAGCTCGTCCACGCCGGTCGGAAGGTCGTCGTCATCGACATCCTGCCCGAGTCTCTGGCTCGAGCCAGGCGCGAAGGCTTCCTGGAGGTCGAAGGAGACGCGACCGAGGAGACGACCCTGCGAGCGGCCGGGATCGAGCGAGCGAAGGGCCTGATCACCACCATCGACTCGGACGCCCACAACGTATACGTGATCCTATCGGCGCGGGCGCTCAACCCCGGTCTCTTCGTCGTGGCCCGGGCCAATACGGCGGATTCGGAGGCTCGGCTCATGCAGGCCGGCGCCAACCGCGTCGTCTCGCCGTACACCATGGCCGGGCACAGGCTGGCCGAGCTGGCGACGCGGCCGCGCGTCGTCGACTTCATCGACGCGGCCCTCTCCCACGGCGAACTGGCGTTCTCGATGGAGGAGGTCGAGGTGGTGGCCGGCAGCTCCATCGACGGCGCCACCGTGACCTCGCTCCGCCAGACCGGCGTGTTCGTGCTGGCCATCGTCACCGGTGAGAAGAGCTACGAGGCCAACCCGCCGGCGGATAGGGTTCTCCATGGCGGCGAGACGCTGGTCGTATCCGGTAGCGTGCCCCGGTTGCGAGAGTTGCGCGGCGCCGAAACCAGGTCGTAGCCGAGAGGGAGGGCATCGTGCCGGATCGAAGTCAGGACCAGCAGAGTCAGCCCGCGGGCTATGGCACGTGCCTCCGTTGCGGGGTGGAACTGAGCGTCGTGGGCGTCGAAAGCTTCCGGGTCGGTGGCACGTCGGGCGGCTGGAAGATGCTGTTCGGCGAGTTCGCCGAGCTGGGCGAGGGGATGATGGACTTCGAGGTCTTCGCCTGCCCTCACTGCCGCAAGGTGGAGCTCCGCGTACCCGGGAACTGACGGCCCCACACGCTGGTCGCCGCAGCCCGAAGCCAGTCCCCCGGCGAAGCCGGCGCCGCTCCCCGCGGCTAGCCGATCGGCTCGCCGGCAGCCCTGAGGGCCCGGCTGTTCCGGCGTTCATGCGCTATCAGCGCGCCACCGACGATGCCCGCGTTGTTCTTGAGCGTGGCCACGATCAGCGGCGTCTTTATGGTCAGGTACTGGAGATAGTTGTCGGCGCGCTTGGATGCCCCGCCCGCCGAGGATGAACAGATCCGGCCAGAAGAGTCGCTCGAGCTCGTGCAGGTAGGCGTCGAAGCCGGAGGCCCAATCCTTCCAGCCGAGGCCAAGCCGGGCGCGGGCCGACTCGGCGACACGCTCCTCGGCGTCATGGCCCTTGAGCTCGATGTGTCCGAGCTCCGTGTTCGGCAGCAGGCGTCCGTCCGCGAAGATAGCCGAACCCATGCCCGTCCCGATCGTGAGAACGATGATCGTGCCGCGCTGCCGCCGTCCTGCCCCGAAACGCAGCTCGGCCAGCCCTGCCACGTCGGCGTCATTGCCGATCGCCACCGTCCGGCCCATCGCCAGGGCCAGCTCACGCTCCGCCGGAAAGCCGATCCAGCCCGAGTCGATGTTCGCCGCCGTCAGGACCGTGCCTCCGCGCGTCGCCGATGGAATGCCGACTCCGACAGGCAAGAGCGCCGCGTCGGCATCCGCCAGCGGTCCCGAAATGAGCCGCTCCGCGTTCGCGGCCAGGGCGGCGATCAGGCTCCGGACCAACCCGTCCATCACTCCGACCACCTCGCGCGGCCTGGAGGGCTGAGGCGTAGGTATGCGGATGCGATCGCCGACGAACTGCCCGGTGGTTATGTCGACGACGGCGCCCTTGATGCCGCTGCCGCCGAAATCGATCCCAATGGCGAGATCGCCCGGCCTGGATTCACCTGTCATCGACGCTCCTCCGCCCTTCGAGCTGAGCCCTACCGACCAATCAGAAGTAGTTGACGCTGATACCGCCGTCGATCACGAGCGACGCTCCGTTCGTCCAGGCCGACTCGTCGGAGGCGAGATAGACCGCCAGGGCGACGACCTCCTCGGGCTTGCCGAAGCGCCCGGTTGGGTTTCGAGCCAGGCGGAGCTTCCTGGCAGCTTCGTCTTTGACCAGCCAGTCCATCAGCAACGGCGTCTCGATCGGACCCGGCAGGATCGCGTTCGTCCGTACGCCATGAGGCGCGAACTGGACGGCCAGCGATCGCGTGAGCGCCAGGACCGCTCCCTTTGAGGCCGTGTAGGCGTCCTGAGGCACCGAGCACCCGAGCAGGGCGACGAAGCTCGAGACGTTGATGATCGAGCCGGAACCGCGCTCGACCATGCGCGGGATGGCGTACTTGCAGGCCAGGTAGACGCCGCGGACGTTCACGGCCATGACCTTGTCCCAGGCCTCGACCGGGGTATCGACGACCGAGTGGTCGGCCTCGGGCATTACGCCGGCGTTGTTGTAAAGGACGTCTACGCGGCCGTACTTCTCGGCTGCGAGATCGACCATGGCCCTCGCCTCGGCCTCGACCGAGACGTCGACGGTTACGGCGGTCGCTTCACCACCGGCGGCTCGAATCTGCCGGACGGTCTCGTCCGCGGCCGCCCGCTGGTTGTCTGCGACGACGACCCGGGAGCCTTCGGCGGCGAACCTCAAGGCGGCCACGCGACCCATACCGCTGCCCGCCCCGGTGATGATGGAGACCTTCTCCTGCAGCCGCATCCTTCGCCTCCGAATCGGGTGAGTGGCCCCTTCGAATTGCTCGCCCGGCGCCGGGTCGCCCGGCCATCTGGTCGCCACGCTAGCTTACAAGCAGGGTGCTCCGGCACCCAGCCGCGCGCCGCAGTGCGGCCCGGCAATTCCGATCAGGCGGCCAGACTCGCCCCGACGGCCACGGACCCCAGGAGCCCGATCAGGAGGGACGACCCGGCGGCAAGGCGCGACAGCCCCGCCGGCCCGATCCGGTCGCGGAAGGCGGACACGCCAAGGGCGAGTACCACCCACCAAATCGCCGACCCGGTCAGGACGCCGAGGACGAGCGCGGCGGCGGTGGGCGTGTCGTGGCCGGCCAGGCCAAGGCCGACGAAGGCGGCAGCGAACGAGAGGATCGTTGCCGGGTTCGCGATCGTCAGTCCGACGGTCGTGGCGTAGGCCGAGACCAGCGACCGGGGCAGGCGATCCGTGGCGGCATGCGGCCGGGACCGGAACAAATGGACCGCCAGAGCCACCAGGAAGCAGCCGCCGACGACGCCGAGGGGGCGTCTCGCCCCGACCAGCCAATCCGCGATCGCGGACAAACCGAACGCGGCGACCGACGCGTAGAGGCCGTCGGCCGTGGCAGCCCCGAGCCCCGATGCGACGCCGACGGCGGCGCCCTCGACCAGCGTCCGGCGGATGCACAGCAGTCCGATCGGCCCGATTGCCGCGGCGATGGAGAAGCCGATGGCGAGGCCTCGCACGTAGGCCCAGAGCAGTTCCACGTCCTCCTCCAAAACGGTGCGCGAGCCCGACCCTGGGGCGAGCGGGGAGCATCGTACCGGTTTCGAACGGGTCGTCGGGTCACTGGGCGCGCCGCTGGATCGGGCCTATGCTGGACGCGCCGGCGTTCAACCGGCGGCTCAGGAGGCATGCCATGGAGTCGGGACCGCGGGTCGTGGCCGTCGCGGGCGGTACGGGCTTCGTCGGTGGGGCGATAGCCCGGGTTCTGGTGGCCCGCGGCCATCGGGTCATAGTGCTCTCGCACCGCAAACCCGCCGGTAGCGCGAGTGCGGGGCTGGAGTTCCGCCACGCGGACGTAACCCGGCCGGAGACCCTCGCCGGCGCGCTGGCGGGGGTCGAGGCGCTGTCCATCAGCCTCGCCTTCCGCAATTCGCCGATCGAGGCGCCACGTCGAGGCCAGACCTTCGAGCAGGTCGACGCGGCCGGGACCGAGGCGCTCGTGTCCGCAGCCCGGGCCGCCGGTGTGCGACGACTCGTGTACGTCTCGGGCGCCGGCGCGGCACCAGACGCTGCCAAACACTGGTTCCGCGCCAAGTGGCGCGCCGAGGAGGCTGTCCGCGCGAGCGGCATCGTCTACACGATCTTCCGGCCGAGCTGGATCTACGGGCCGGGCGACCGCTCGCTGAACCGGTTCCTGGGTTTCTCACGCTGGCTGCCGTTCATCCCGCAGATCGGCAACGGCCGCCAGCGGCTCGCCCCGGTCTTCGTCGACGACATGGGCGCGCTCGTCGCCGACGCACTGACTACACCCGCGGCCGAGAACGTGGCGCTCGAGGTGGGCGGTCCGGAGACGCTGACCATGGACGAGGTCATCCGCATCGCTCTGAGGGTGCTCGGCCGGCGCCGCCCGATCCTCCACGCGCCGGTGGCGTTGATGAAGATCGCGACCGCGCCGCTGACGCTGCTGCCCTCACCACCGATGACGCCGTCGGCGATCGAGTTCGTGGTCCAGGCCGCGCCGGTGGACACGGGCCCGCTGCATGAGCGGCTGCCGCGCCCGCTGAAGTCGCTCGCCGAGGCGCTGCCGACATACCTCTCGAGGAACCGCTGACTAACACCCGGCCTCGGGTGCGTTGACGATCGTGCCGCAGCTTGTGCTCTGTTCAGGCTCCGGCCGAATGGCGGCGTCGGCAGCGACCGGCGACCCCAACGACGCCTCTGCCCTCGCGCCGCGGGTCAGCCGCGCTCCAGGTAGCGTTCGCGGTCCCAGGCGTGGACGGCCGCATCGTAGGTGTCGCGCTCGACCCGAGCCGCGTTGAGATAGTGATCGACCACGTCCTGGCCGAGGATCTCCACCGCGGCCTTGCTGTTCGCGAGAAGGTCGATGGCCTCGTACAAGGCCCGCGGCATGCGGTCGCAACCCGTGGCCACGTAGCCATTGCCCTTGTACTCGGCGGGCGCCTCGATCTTGTTCTCGATGCCGTACAGGCCCGCACCGACGACGGCAGCGTACGCCAGGTAGGCGTTCATATCGCCCCCCGGGAAGCGGTTCTCGATGTGAAGGGCCGGGCCTTCGCCCACGATCCGGAAGCCGGTCGTGCGGTTGTCGCGACCCCAGACCACGTTGACGGGAGCCCAGCTGGCGACCGCGTAGCGCTTGTACGAGTTCACGTTGGGCGCAATGAAGAGAGCCAGCTCCCGCTGCAGAGCCATCATTCCGCCCAGGAACCAGCGCATGGTCTGGCTCATGGCGTATGGCTTGGCGGCCTCGTCGGCGAATAGCGGCTTGTCGGTAGCCTTGTCCCAGAGCGAGATGTGGAGGTGGCCCGAAGAGCCGGTCCATTCGGCGTAGGGCTTGGCCATGAAGGTCAGCCCGTAGCCGTTGAGCCACGCGATCTCCTTTGCCCCGTGCTTGAAGAGGACGCTGCGGTCGGCCGACTCGAGGACTTCGTCGTAACGGATGTTGACCTCGTGCTGGCTCGGCGCCGCCTCGCCCTTGCTGAACTCGATGGGGATCCGCGCCCCGGTCATCTGGTTCCGGATCTGCCGATACAGAGGCTCGAGCTTCGTCGCCTGGAGCAGGTGGTAATCCTCGTTGTAGTAGCCGACCCGCTCGATGTTCTCGTAGCCCTTCTCGGACATGTCCTCGAAGGTGTCGGAGAGGACGTAGAACTCGAACTCCGTGCCGGTCTTCACCGTGTAGCCGAGACTCGCCGCTCGATCGACCTGGCGCTTGAGCATGGTCCGGGGTGAGATCGGGATCTCCAGGCCGGTCTCTCCGTCGACCGCGTCGCACAGGACGATCGCCGTCCCTTCGAGCCAGGGCAGGACTCGGGTGGTTTCCCAGACTTCGCGTCCGACCCAATCGCCGTAACCCGTCTCCCAGTTCATCAGCTTGTAGCCGTCGGGCGTGTTCATCTCCATGTCCGTACCGAGCAGGTACGTGCAGAAGTGGATGCCGTGATCGACCACGCCTTTGAGGAAGGCCTCGGCCTGGACCCTCTTGCCCATCAACCGCCCCTGCATGTCGGTCAGGGCGACGATGACCGTGTCAATTCGGCCGTCGCGAACCATCTGGCGCAGCTCTTCGAGCTGCTTCGGGGCGTGATCGTCGCTCATCGGTTCCTCCCTGTGCCGCGCCGGGGCGGTCGCCGTGGAATCTGCCGCCCGTTGGCCGGTATTGTGGCCTGCCGGAGGCCGCAGGGCCAGACGGTTGGCAGCGTCCGATTCGCCGGCCCAGCACGCGATCCGGCAAACGTGGCCCGGCACGCGGCACCCGATGTGGGCTGGCCGGACGCGGGTGCGACCGCCGGACGGGGTGATAAGGAAACGGGCGTGAGGCGGCGAGCACGCCAGCCTGAATCACCTTCGACCGGCCCGCCCGGACACCACCAGACCCCGGCTCAAGTACCCTTACTGCACCTGCGGCATGCCCGATCGGGCCGAACCGTGGCAGACTTCGAGTCTTCGCCGCGTTCGGATCGAACCCCAAAGCCGGGCTCGTCCCGTCCGAGTCAGGGCACGGCCGAAGAGCAACCACGGCTAGAGGTGGGCAACACCCCTATGAATGACCGCGACGTCGAGGCCAGGCCCGGCGACAAGGACCAGTCCAGAATCGATGGCGGGGCGCGCGAGCTGCCCGCAGATCAGACAAACCTCTCCATGCCGCGCCAGGCGAACGTCTCGAGATCCGACCAGGCGCGCCCATGGCGACCCTGGAGGCGATCCGGAGCGCACCCAGATTCGGCTGGACAGGCGCAGCCGGCGGCCAGGAACCCCCTGCGGATAGGACGCGGAGCCGCTTCGAGCGGCCGCCTCGTGACCCAGGCTCATCCCATCGACGAGGCAGTCTCGACCGAGCAGGCCCGCCCCTCGCCGACACCGGCCGCGCCTCAGAGTCGCCTGAGCGCACCTCATCCACGCTCGAGAGCACGCTCCGAACGGCGCAGCCTGGCGCGATCCTTGGGCCTCGCGCGGCTGGGCGCTCTCCGCTCCGCCGGCTTGCGCCCCGCGGGCGGCTGGGCCCGCCCCAGGGTGCATCTCGGCCGGCCGAGCCTGCGGACAGGATTCGGCCTGGCCGGGCTGGCCTGCACCGTGGCGGTGGTCGGGGCACTGCTCGTTGCCCTGCCGAGCCACCCCGTCAGCGCTCCCGCTACGGGCAGCATCTACGGCATCAGGTGGCACAAGGCCGCCACGCCACCCTTTACCAAGCTCGACTTCGGGCCGTATTTCACGACCCTCGACAACGAATTGCTGATGCTCGGAACCACGGGCTCCACCACGACCGTCTGGTCGACCAGCGACGGCAGCACCTGGACCCAACGATCCGCTCCGGGCTCTTTCGGCACTGGAACCCGGCGCTTCGTCGCCCAGGGTCTCGCCGACGACGGCCAGGGCGGGCTCGTCGCCGTCGGCAACAGCCTTGGCTCGTCCGCCACGGACGTAACGGCCACCGCCTGGCACTCGCGCGACGGCACCACCTGGACTCAGATGGCGGTCGACTCCGGGTCCGGCCAGGAGATGATCGCCGGCGTGGCCTCGCGACCCGGCGCAGCCGTCACCGCGGGCAACGGCGTGGCGTGGTTATCGACGGACGGCATTTCGTGGTCGGCCGAGATCCTGCCCGGAGCGGTCACCTCGGCGGGGTCCTACACGCCGCGGGCCGTCGGCTCGTGGAACGGCGGATTCGTGATCGTCGGGCTCTGGAACGGAACCGGGGTCACGCGGTCCAGGGCCTGGTACTCGTCCAATGGCGTGGAGTGGACGCAGGCCAAGACCTCGCTCGACGGGTTCGACGTGACCGGAATCGCCGGCCTCAACGGCACCATCACGGCCGTGGGCAGCGACCTCAGCGCGACCGCCCCGGGCCTGGCCGCATCGTGGAGCTCGACGGACGGCAACACATGGACCAAGACAACGGCGCCCAGCGATCTGACGACGGTGCAGATGGACGGGGTCGCGACAGTCGGCAGCAGCCTGATCGCCTTCGGGGCGCCGCCGGCCGGCAACGCCAGCTCGGCTGGGTCGCCCGAGCCCACGCTGTCGGGAAGCACGCCGCAGCCCGTCGCGGCCGAGCTCATCTGGGTGTCCGACGACGGAGTGACGTGGCTGCCCCTGGCCAATGCGTCGGCGCCACTCTATCGGGCGCACATGGCCTCGATTGGGTCGCTGGTGATCATGATCGGCGGCTCGAGCGGCAACATCGGAACAGTTGACGGGAGCCTCGTCCTCGGCCCGAGCCGGCCACCCGCCAGCCATTCGGCTCCGCCGGCGAACTTCGCCCTGACCGTCGACGTCGGCAACACGCCGATGATCTCCGATGTCACCAAGGACTTCACTCTCGGCCCGGTCGCCAACTCCAAGGATCGTTTCTACGTGTTTGCGACGGGCCCGTCGGGAACCTCCATCTTCAGCTCGCCAAATGGAAGCTTGTGGTCGCAGGAAGCCGGCCCGGGCGACCTCACGGCGTCCGGAATGGCCGGCCGGCCTGTGGTCTTGCAGGCCATTCCCGACGGCAAGGGCGGGATCGTGGCCATAGGCAGGATCACGAATAGCTCGGGCAACAACGGCATGATCTGGCACATGACCACTGCCGGCAAATGGACTCAGGCCCAATTCCAGGACGACGCCCCGCCCGAGTTCTCGTCGATCGCGGCGGGTCCGGGGCTGTACATCGTCTCCACGGACGTCGCGGGCGGCTCCCCGATCATGTACTCCACAGACGGCGATACGTGGCAGGCAGGGTCGATCGCGGTAGGAGACGGCTTCGCCCTGAGCGTGGCGAACTACCGCTACGGCTATGTGGCGGTCGGCACGGATCCAAAGCGCCAGGGCGCTACGACCGCGTGGACCTCTCCGGATGGCCGCACCTGGACGCTCAGGACGGACTGGAAGCTTCCCCCCAACGTCACATCCCTCTTCGGCATGGGCAACTCCCTCGTGGCCGCGGCCAGAACCGCCGTGCCGGCAAGCTCCGCCTCACCCTCGGCCAAGCCGACGCCAACCCCGGCCGTCGCCGTCAACTCGACGACCTGGTGGTGGTCGGCCACGGGTGTGGTCTGGCAGCAGTCGGGACTTCAGACCTCCGGCGGCGATTGGGCCATCGTCAACAACGAGCTCCTGGTCATCAACCCGCCCGCGAAACTGCCCGGCACCTGGTCGTCGTGGAACAGCGCCGACGGACTGACCTGGCACAAGCTGACGTCCAACACGATCAGCTTCGCCGGGTCGGCGACGTGCACGATCGCCTCGAATGGCAGCCAGATCGTGGTCGTCGGCTGGGAAGGACCCGGCGCGCTCAAGGATTACCTGGGGCACTTCGCCAGCAACTGACGGGGCTGGTCGGCCGGAAACGGTGAGCGGCGGGCAATGCCCGCCGCTCTTGTTATCTGAGGACGACCGAGTGGGTCAGGCGGTCACTCCACCGAGCTCTTCGGCCGCGTGCTCGAACTCGCGCTCGATGTCGGTGAGCTCAGCTTCGCCGACCTCGACGACCGGTCCCTTGAAGCGGCGGCGGGCCCAGGCGAAGTAGTAGACGAGCAGGAACGCGAGGAAGACGACGTAGGCGAGCCAGGTGAAGGCGTTGCCGGAAGTCGGCCAGAGGAAGAGGACCGAGATCACGACGATCCAGGCCAGGGCCACGACGGCGATCGGCTTGGAGAAGCGCCCGAGCCTCCAGACGGCATGTTCGCGCCATTCCTGCTTGCCGAAGACGCCCAGGTAGATGGGCACGCCGTAGGCCCAGTACAGCGCGATGGTGCTGATCGCGGTCACGATCGCGATGGCCGTCGCCCCGCCGAAGATGAACGCGGCGTTCGTCAGCAGGTAGCTGAAGACGACGATGGCGAGGATCGAGTTGGCGGGCGTTCGAAACCGGTGCGACACCTTGCGCAGCCAGGGCGAGGCCGGGACGCCGTGGTCGCGGCTGAATGCGAACAGCATCCTGCCGGCCGCGGCAACCGAGGCCAGGCCGCACAGGCTCATGGCAACGGCGATGGCGGCGCTGAGCCAATCGCCCAACGAGCCGAGGTTGTACGACAGGGTCGTGAAGACGACCGCGTTGCCGCCGTAGTACTGGCTGCACATCGGCGCGGTTGCCGGGTTGCAGTTGAAGACCTGATCGAGTGGGGGCAGATGCGTCACCAGGCCGATCAGGACGATGTAGCCGACCACGGCCGAGACCGCGACCGAGATGAACACGCCCCAGGCGCTCGACAACCGGGCTCCGATCGTCTCCTCGGCCACGTGAGCCGACGCGTCGTAGCCGGTATAGGTCCACTGCGCCTGCAGCAGAGAGAAGAGGAACGCAAAGGGCAGCGCATATCCGACCGCCGGGCCGAGGTTCAGCGCACCGCCGAAGACCGACGCCCCACCGGTCGTATCCTGCGGCGCGATTGCGAATGGGCTGAGGGTCGAGTGGGCCTTGCCCGAGCTGATCAGGAAGAGCGCGGCGACGATCACCAGAACGGTGCCGATGTGCCACCACACGGATGCGTCGTTCAGAAGTGCAACGATTCGGATGCCGGCGACATTGAGAATGAGCTGGATGACCAGCAGGACGGCCATGGTCACCAGCTGTCCGCTGACCAGAGTGCCCAGGAACATCGACCCGTTTCCGTAGGCGATGTTGAAGTTGCTCAAGATCGGGGTGACGATGGCCGAGTTGACGAACGAGGCTGCCGCGAAGTCGATGCCGGCCACGATCGCGACCTGACCCGCCAGGTTGAACCAGGCCGTCCACCAGCCCCAGTTCTTGTTCTTGAGGCGGCTCGACCAGTAGTAGAGGCCACCTGCGGTTGGGTAGGCGGATGCGAGCTCGGCCATCGACGCGGCGATGAGGAGGGTAAAGACCGAAACGAGCGGCCACCCAAGCGTGCTCGCGGCCGGCCCGCCCCACGCGAGACCGTAGTCGAACAGGATCACCGCACCGGTCAGGATCGAGATGATCGTGAAGCTGATGGCGAAGTTGGAGAAGCCGCCCATGGTCCGGAACAACTCCTGGGCATAGCCCAGGCCGTGCAGATCGTGGACGTCCTGACGGATCATCTCCTCGCGCGACTTGGGTTTCTGCTGAGCCATACGGGACCTCCTCCGTCCTTGACGACCGGACTCAGGTCTGACCTCCCGGGCCGTTCGTGGAGCCTGCGTCCGGCGATCGCGGACCGCTCCGGTGGGTAGGCGGTCACGACTCGCGGAATATACGCGAGTCGAAGGGCCGAGATTCGGCCGGCTCCCAGGACGGAACCCTGCTCCTGCCCGATCGGGACGCCGCGGTCCGGCCCTTCCAAGACGAAGAGTGGCTATCGCAGAGCCCGCTGGGGAGTCCGCTGGGGATAGAATCCGACGGCAATTCGACTGCGCCGCCACCTGCCGGCAGCAGCTCGACCAGGAGCCGAGACGACGATGACCTCCGACGCCGCAAGCATTCCGGCCAAACCGGCAACTCCGACAACTCCGACAACTCCGACAACCCCGGCCGCTCCCCCGACGCCGCGGACCGGGTTCCGTATCGAGAAGGATCCTCTGGGCTATCTCGAGGTCCCCAACGAGGCCTATTACGGGGTCCAGACCGCTCGTGGCATTCACAACTTCCCGATCTCGGGCGCGCGCCCTCATCCGGCGCTCGTCCGAGCCATAGTCGAGGTGAAGAAGGCCGCCGCGCGCGCCAACATGGCAACCGGCCGGCTCCCCAAGCAGCTCGGCAACGCCATCGTCGAGGCCGCCGACGAGATCTTGTGGTCCCCGCCCCCGCCGGATGACGAGCTCGCCTCGGACAGCCACACCGATCCGATGCGAGCCGGCTTCCAGGCGGCTCGACTGGCCAAACAGATTGAGCTCATCGACAACTTCCGAATCGACCCCTTCCAGGCCGGCGCGGGCACCAGCCACAACATGAACGCGAACGAGGTACTCGCGAACAGGGCCATCGAGCTCCTGTACCGCGGTAGCGTCGGCTCGGGCAAGCGCGGCGACTACTCGATCGTCAGCCCAAACGACCACGTCAACATGGCGCAGTCGACGAACGACGTCTTCCCGACGTCTATGCGGATCGCCACGCTGGACCTGATCCGCGATTTCATGCCCGCGGCCGAGGAGCTCATCCACGCCTTCGAGCAGAAGGCTCGGGAATTCGACGACGTCATCAAGTCCGGCCGGACGCACATGCAGGATGCGGTCCCGATCCGGCTCGGGCAGGAGTTCGCCGCCTACGCGCTGACGCTGCGCCGGGGCGTGGAGCGTCTGCAGACTGCCGGCCAGTCGATCGCCGAGCAGAACATCGGCGCGACGGCCGTCGGCACGGGTCTCAACGCCGAGCCCGAGTACATAGAGCTCGTGGTCCGCAACCTCGCCGAGCAGACTCGCCATCACCTCCGCGGCGCCGAGCATCTGGTTCAGGCCACGCATTCGATGCGCCCGATGCTCGAGGTCTCAGCCGCGCTGCGTGGCATCGCCGTGGACCTGATCAAGATCAGTGAGGACCTGCGGCTGATGTCGTCGGGGCCGATGACCGGCTTTGCCGAGATCACACTGCCCGCCGTTCAGCCCGGGAGCTCGATCATGCCGGGCAAGGTAAACCCGGTCATGGCCGAGTGCCTGTCGATGGTCTGCTTCCGGGTCATCGGCAACGACACCACCATCGCCTGGGCGGCTTCGGCCGGGCAGCTCGAGCTCAACGTCATGATGCCCGTGATCGCCCACACGACCCTCGAGAGCCTGACGATCCTCACGAACATGAGTCGAGCGTTTGCCGAGTTCTGCGTGATTGGCATCGAGGCCAACCGCGATAGGGCCCGCGACCTGATGGAACGTTCGTCGGCTCTCTCAACGCCGTTGGCGCCGTACCTCGGCTACGCGCTGGCGGCCGACATATCGAAGCAGGCGGTTCGCGAGCGACGGACGATCCGCGAGATCGTGATCGAGCGCGGCATCTTCACCGCGGACGAGCTCGACGAGTTGCTGGCGCCCCACGAGCTGACCGAGCCGGGAGTCGCGGGTGGCTTCCGCTTCACACCAAAGCTGCCTGAAGGCAACAAGCCGCCAACGGGTCCCGCCGGCGCCGGTGGGTAGCATCGCGGGGCCGGACGCCAGCTCCGGTGCACAGAACGATCCGTTGCGGGTTGGGCGTTTGATGCGGCGCCCTGCCTAGACTTCGGTGATGGCCGAGATCAGCGCCGAAGTCCTGCGGACCGTCCTCCGCCGCTTCGCCACGGGAGTGGCCGTCGTCACGACCTGGGACGGCGAGGTGCCGTGGGGGACTACGGTCAATTCGTTCAGCTCAGTTTCGTTGCGGCCGCCACTCGTACTCGTCGCCTTCGACCGCAGCCGGCACATCGTGCCCGCTCTGGCCCGGACCGGTCGGTACGCCGTGAACATCCTCGGCGAGGAGCAGCAGGCCCTCTCCGACTGTTTCGCGGGTGGTCCCCCGCCAGCGGATCGACTCGAGGCCTTGCCCGCTGCCGCGGCTGCGAACGCGGCCCGGGAGGGCTCCGGCACGACTGCCAATGCGGGGGGTGGTAGCAGGGCCGAGTTGTGCGGTGCGGACTGGCGATCCGGAGAGACGGGCCTGCCCATCCTCGTCGACGCCATCGCCTGGCTGGAGTGCAGCGTCGTCGACGTCCATGTGGCCGGCGACCACGACCTCTACATCGCCCGCGTCGATGCGGCTTCCGCCCTTTCCCAGCCGCCCTTACCGCTTCTCTATTACTCGGGGCGCTACCTCCGAATCGAGCGTGCCAGCTCTCACGAACTCGAGGGCAAGCCCGAGCGCTGATAAGGGCAGACGCCCCAGGCCGCTCGTTCGCCGCTTGACGCCGTCCGTGTGCCAACGCTGCCCTTTTCGCCCAACGGGAACCCTGGGGCGCGCCGCGTTACGTCGTCCGTTGACGCCCTGCAACGGAATCGTCACCCAGCCACTCCGAGCGGCCGAAAGTACTGGACTTTAGGGTAGCTACGGTCCCATATTCCACTAGTACTGTGGGTAGTCAGAAGGGATATCGGCCCTCAGGCATATTCCCTTTGTTGGGAGGAGCGAACATCGTGGAATCGCCAACTAGAGCACGTCGAATGCTGAAGGCATTCTCAGTGATCGGCGCCCTTGTGTTGTCACTCGGCCTCGGGTACGGGTCGCTCGCCTCGCCGCCGGCGGTGCAAGCTGCCACGGCCCCCGTCGTGACGCTCCAGAGCGGAACCAATGGATGCCAAGGGGTCCTTCCCACACCTGGCAGCGCGAACACGAACAAGCGCCTCGTCGGCGGCACGCTCGCTCCCGGTGGAACGGCGATCTTCGACATCACGTACCCGGTCGATGCTACGGACGTTGGCCAGACCTTCCAGATCACAGACTGCGTGTTCATCGGCGGCAGCGCAGCCCTGAAGTACGTCGTCAGTTTTGTCCCCAACAACACCAACTTCATCCTGGAGTACACGCTGTCGATCCCTTCCGGAACACTCGGAGACGAGTACTGCAACTACGCCAAGACGACGCAGTCGCCGAGCGACTCACCCGCAAGCAATAGAAAGGCCGGACCGGCCTGCTTCGTGGTCGGCGGGAACCTGAGCCTTAAGAAAGTGAACCAGGCAGGAACGCCTCTCGCGGGCGCCGTGTTCGATGTGTCGTGCACGGTCCCGACAACTACCGCGTGGCTGTCCGCCCTCGTGATCGCCGGCGTGCCCTTCCTTTCTCCCGAGTCTGGCCATACGTATTCCGTCACAGGCGTGTCGACTGGCTCCGACGGTCGAATCCTGGTCCAGGCTCCGGCGGGGACGGTCTGCACCTTCACCGAAACCCAGGCACCTCCGGGTTACCTGCTGCCCGCCAATCCGGTCGTGACCGGGACGGCTACCTCGGATAGCTCGCCGACGCCCGTCACCATGACTGACCCGGCGGTCGCCCCCGCACTCAGCCTGGTAAAGACCCCCACGCCGACGACCTACAGCACGGTCGGCGCCGTCATCAGCTACAGCTACCACGTCACGAACACCGGCAACGTGACCCTCGCGGGCCCCGTGACGGTGACCGATGACCACGCCACCGTGACCTGCCCGGCGGGCGGCCTCGCCCCCGGTGCCTCGATGACCTGCAGCGCGACCTACACGATCAAGCAAGCCGACATCGATGCCGGCTCGGTGACCAACACCGCCACGGCGCATGCCAACGGCGTCGACTCCAATCAGGCCCAGGCAACGGTCACAGCCACGCAGAGCAAGGTCCTCGGTCTGACCAAGACCGACAACCTCAACCCGGCCAAGTACGACCACGTCGGCCAGGTCGTGACCTACACGCTGACGGCCACGAACAACGGCAACGTCACCCTCCACAACGTGTCGGTGAGTGACGCGCCGGCGTTGGGCAGCTTCAGCTGCGTCCCGACGATTCCGGTGGCGAGCCTCGCCCCCGGTGCGTCGGTCGTCTGCACCGGCACCCACTCCATCACCCAGGCCGACCTCGACGCCGGCTCGTTCGCCGACACCGCGTCCGCCACGAGCACCGAGGCCAACGCCCCCGACGCGCACGACACGATCCTCGCCGCGCAGAGCAAGGTCCTCGGTCTGACCAAGACCGACAACCTCAACCCGGCCAAGTACGACCACGTCGGCCAGGTCGTGACCTACACGCTGACGGCCACGAACAACGGCAACGTCACCCTCCACAACGTGTCGGTGAGTGACGCGCCGGCGTTGGGCAGCTTCAGCTGCGTCGCGACGATTCCGGTGGCGAGCCTCGCCCCCGGTGCGTCGGTCGTCTGCACCGGCACCCACTCCATCACCCAGGCCGACCTCGACGCCGGCTCGTTCGCCGACACCGCGTCCGCCACGAGCACCGAGGCCAACGCCCCCGACGCGCACGACACGATCCTCGCCGCGCAGAGCAAGACGCTCAGCCTCGTGAAGACCGCTGATCCCACGACCTACAGCACGGTCGGCGCCGTCATCAGCTACAGCTACCACGTCACGAACACCGGCAACGTGACCCTCGCGGGCCCCGTGACGGTGACCGATGACCACGCCACCGTGACCTGCCCGGCGGGCGGCCTCGCCCCCGGTGCCTCGATGACCTGCAGCGCGACCTACACGATCAAGCAAGCCGACATCGATGCCGGCTCGGTGACCAACACCGCCACGGCGCATGCCAACGGCGTCGACTCCAATCAGGCCCAGGCAACGGTCACCGCGGTGCAAGGCCCGGCACTCAGCCTGGTAAAGACCCCCACGCCGACAACCTACAGCACGGTCGGCGCCGTCATCAGCTACAGCTACCACGTCACGAACACCGGCAACGTGACTTTCGCGGGCCCCGTGACGGTGACCGATGACCACGCCACCGTTACCTGCCCGGCGGGCGGCCTCGCGCCTCTGGCGTCGATGTATTGCACCGCGACCTACACGATCACCCAGGCCGACCTCGACGCGGGCTCGGTGACCAACACCGCCACGGCGCATGCCAACGGCGTCGACTCCAATCAGGCCCAGGCGACGGTCACCGCAGTCCAGACTCCCGCCCTCAGCCTGACCAAGACCCCCACGCCGACGACCTACAGCACGGTCGGCGCCGTCATCAGCTACAGCTACCACGTCACGAACACCGGCAACGTGACCCTCGCGGGCCCCGTGACGGTGACCGATGACCACGCCACCGTGACCTGCCCGGCGGGCGGCCTCGCCCCCGGTGCCTCGATGACCTGCAGCGCGACCTACACGATCAAGCAAGCCGACATCGATGCCGGCTCGGTGACCAACACCGCCACGGCGCATGCCAACGGCGTCGACTCCAATCAGGCCCAGGCAACGGTCACCGCGGTGCAAGGCCCCGCACTCAGCCTGGTAAAGACAACGACCACGGCCTCGTTCAGCCTGGCCGGCGACAAGATCAACTACAAGTACGTTCTGACCAACACCGGCAACGCCACCCTGACCGGTCCGTTCACGATCACTGACAACAAGTTCGGCAGCCCGATCGACTGCGGCACCGGCAGCCTCGCCCCCGGTGCCTCGACCACATGCACATCGATCTACACAGTCACCACCGCCGACATAAGTGCCAAGGCGTCCATCACCAACATAGCCACTGGCCAGGGCTTCTTCGGCCAACGCAAGATCGTCTCCAACCCTGCGACCGTGACGGTGCCAATCCAGATCGTGTTGGCCGAGACGGCTACGCCCGGCTCGAGCACCACACCGCCGCCCACCAGTAGCGGCAGCAACGGCTCGAGCGGCAGCTCGACTCCGTTGTTCGCACTGCTTATCTGCCTCGCCTTCGGCGGGCTCGGCTTGCTGGCCGCTCAGGCTCAGCGACGGACGCTGCGTAGCTGATCCGAGAAGGCAGGCCGCAACAGCGGTCTCCGAATCGACGAAACCGGCGGGCATTCAGCCCGCCGGTTTCCTTTTGCCCGAAGCGGCGGCGACCAGCCCGTCCGCCCTGTGCCGGTTCACGCCCTACAGGCCCGAGACGGGCCCTTCGTCGACGTCCATGCGGCCGGCGACCACGACCTCTACATCGCCCGCGTCGATGCGGCTTCCGCCCTTTCCCAGCCGCCCTTACCGCTTCTCTATTACTCGGGGCGCTACCTCCGAATCGAGCGTGCCAGCTCTCACGAACTCGAGGGCAAGCCCGAGCGCTGACCTTGCGAGGCTTCCGGTTTGCGCCACGCAGAATCTGCGGCGACAGGACTGATGGGTCATTACCCGAGGCGGACCTTATCGCCTGCCTGACAGCCCCGCATCGCCTGGCGAGACGGTCTATCCCGGGCGGCCGCCGCTCCAAATGGGCGCGAGCGCTGGCCACGCACGCACGAATTGAGTTGTTCCAGTGCGCACCACAAATATGAGTGAGCTACTAGACATTCCGGCGGTGTTACCCCCATAGTCCTAGTACGCCGCCCAGGGGTGGGCGAAGATTTTCTCTTCATTTCTACATCTTGGAGGAGTACTTAAGTGGCACGACGCCGAGTAGTCAGTCTCGTCGCTGGTGGCCTGCTGGCGCTCGCGGCCGCCTTGATTGCGATGTCGGGCGCCGTCCTGGCAACCACCGCCGGGGGCGTGACCCCGGCCGATCACCATTCGACACCAGCTGTCGCCACTCCGACGCCGACTCCGTCGCCCCATCCGTCCTCCAACCTGATGGGTGGCTCCGGCACCTTCACGTTCGAGCAGAACGCCGTGATGTATTGCACCTCGAACAGTTCGGTGACAAGCCTCACGATCAAGCTCGACTACTCGAACGCAAACCTGCCCGACGGCGCTTCGATCGTCGTGTGGCTGACGCCCAACGGCGGCTCCAATGCCTACGCGGCAGCGGTCGAGGCCAACTACGAGGTCATGACGTTCCCGTCCGGCCTGAGCGGCAGCGGGACGCTCACCTTCGACGTCATCATCACCAGCCCGTTCACGGCCACCAAGGGCGGCATCCTGGGTGTCTCCGACGTCACCAACTCCAAGACGAACTCCCTTAACTGCACGGAAGCGTCGTCTACGCCAACGCCAACGCCAACCCCGACCCCGACCCCGACCCCGACCCCGACCCCGACCCCTACGCCAACCCCAACCCCAACCCCAACCCCGACTCCTACCCCAACCCCAACCCCAACCCCGACTCCTACCCCAACCCCAACCCCAACCCCGACTCCTACGCCAACCCCAACCCCGACGCCAACGCCAACTCCGACTCCGACCCCAACCCCAACGCCAACTCCGACTCCGACTCCTACGCCAACCCCAACCCCGACCCCGACTCCTACGCCAACCCCAACCCCAACCCCGACTCCTACGCCAACCCCAACCCCGACTCCGACGCCGACACCGTCGGCGACGCCGGTAGCCACTCCGACCCCGACCCCGACGCCGTTCCAGACCGTACTGGGCGAGACGTCGGAGCCGTCGGCCAGCACCACACCGCCGCCCACCAGCACCGGCAGCAACGGCTCGAGCAACAACTCGACCCCGCTGTTCGCGCTGCTGATCTGTCTCGCCTTCGGCGGGCTGGGCCTCGCGGCTGTTGAAGCTCAGCGACGGACCATTCGCCGCTAGGCACAAGCGATGGTCGCCATCGGCGACCGCAAACGAGCCGACAAGATCGACGGGCCGTCCCCACGGCCCGTCGATCTTTCTTTGTGGGACGTCCTCGGGCCCGGCGCGGGCTGAGGGCCGGATAGGAGATTGCGACCAATTGTGGCCAGGCCGAGCGGCCGCCCCAGCGTGGCCTGGGCCGCTGCTCGGCCATTCCACTGGCGTTCCAGAGTCGAGCGACTCAGTCGCCGTGAGCTCGAGCGCCGGCCGGAGCGAAACCGGGAGACCCGCGACCTAGTCCGACTGTACTAGTCCGCCAGGGACCGTTTCGTTGCGCAGGGGCACCGCGAACTCGCGGATGTGAGGCTCTGGAGCGGTCCGAGCGTCAATCGGTACGTCAAAAGTACTAGACGTGGACCGTGGCTCGCACAACACTTGCCTTGCGAATGGATCCGCCGTCGGGACCATAGTCCCACCGTTGGATTCGGTCGCGTTGTCATCATCTCGGCGCACTCATCAGGAAGGACATCGTGCTATGGATACCTGTGTTCCGCGCGCGCGGCAAATCAGGTCGCCGCGTCTAGGCCGCGCGTCGATCGCCGCTCTCATCCTGGGTTTGATTGCCACTCTGGCAATGACCAGCGCGGTTATGGCCTGCAGCACAGAGGACCTGAAGATCACGCTTGGCTGCCAATCCGGCAGCGGAGCAACGGGCACACGAACGTGGCACGTCACCAACACCTACACGAGCGAAGGCATCGCGTGGTCGATCAACAGCAGCTTCTCGGGCGCCACTCAATTCGCGAGTAACGCGGGTGGCACGGTACAGACTTCCGCGGCTGTCGACACGCTCTACGTCCGCTTCGTCACCAACACAGGCGTGAAGATCTCGAAGGCATGGACTGGCGACGCTGACGACACTTGCCCGTTGCCGGACATCTCAACCTCCTTGTCCGGAGGTGGACAGACAGGCGCATCCATCACCGTCCCGATCGGCACGAGCGTGCAGGACACAGAGACAGTCACGGCTGGGTTGGCTCCGAGTGTTGTGCCGGCGATCCATAGCGTTCCGACTCCGACGGGCACGGTCGCCTTTACCTACTACACATCATCCGACTGCGCGACTGGCGCCCAGACAGCGGGGTCGGCAGCGTTGTCCAGCGGGCAGGCGACGTCCTCTGGCATCGTCTTCGGCCAGGCCGGGAAGTACTACTGGAAAGCCGTCTACGGTGGCGATCAGAACTACAGCGGCGTGACGAGCGCCTGCACCGAAGAGGTCGTGACGGTCGAGCCCAACGATCCGACCATCGCGACGACGCTATCGGGAACGTCGGTCCAGGTTGGCAGCTCTGTCCATGACAGCGCCGCCCTCACGGGTGCCACGTCGAACGCCGGTGGGACGGTTCAGTACACCGTCTATACCGACAGCGAGTGCACCCTCGGACCTATCGACGCGGGCCTCAAGGCCGTCAGCGACGGCATCGTGACCGACTCCAACCCCATCACCTTCAACTCTGCCGGGACCTGGTACTGGCAGGCCGTCTACAGCGGCGACGCCAACAACACCGGCGCCACGAGCACCTGCACGGAAGAGGTCCTGACGGTGCTCGCGACCCCAATACCCACACCGACGCCGACACCGTCGGCGACGCCGGTAGCCACTCCGACCCCGACCCCGACGCCGTTCCAGACCGTACTGGGCGAGACGTCGGAGCCGTCGGCCAGCACCACACCGCCGCCCACCAGCACCGGCAGCAACGGCTCGAGCAACAACTCGACCCCGCTGTTCGCGCTGCTGATCTGTCTCGCCTTCGGCGGGCTGGGCCTCGCGGCTGTTGAAGCTCAGCGACGGACCATTCGCCGCTAGGCACAAGCGATGGTCGCCATCGGCGACCGCAAACGAGCCGACAAGATCGACGGGCCGTCCCCACGGCCCGTCGATCTTTCTTTGTGGGACGTCCTCGGGCCCGGCGCGGGCTGATGGCCGCGGCCAATCGGAGTGACTCGAAGACGGCACGTGTAGAACCGCGTATAACGTGACCACCGCGCACAGACTTCGCCGTCCGACACGGAGGATTAGATGCGGCCAGACCCGGCCTCCCGAACCGCGCCATCCCTTTCCGCCGAGCACGATTGGGTGGCCGCATCGACGCTCGTGAGGCCGGCATTTCGGCCGGTGGGGACGTCGGGCGTCGACGGCGGCAATCTTCATGTCGCGCCTGGGAGCAGCGGGCCGGGCAAGCCGCTCGTCAGGGCAGGCCCGGCAGGGCTGCCCATCGTCTACGTCCTTCCCGGCGCCGGCTTCGACGTGGTCGTTGGCGTCGACCACATCCTCACCTGGGGCGTTGGGCCGGATCAGGTCCACGCCGCCGCGATGGCCAACCTCGGCGGGTTGTCTGCGAGCGCCCAGTGGGTACACGAGGTGGACGAGCACAGGCGGGTCGTCTGGTCCGACCACGGCGAGGGCTTCGATGCCGCCAGGATCTTGCTGGCGGAGGTCCGATCCAAGCTCGCCGCAGAGCTTGCCCCCGCCCACCGAATCCTGATCGGCCTGCCGGAACGCGATCTGTTGATCGCGGCCGGCCTGGCCGAGGGCGACGACGACTTCGCCTCGATGTTCTCTGATTACGTCGCGGATCGGGCCCGGACCGCCGACGACCCCATCGACGACCGAGTCTTCGAGCTGGTGGACGGCGAGCTCGTCGAGTACTCGCCACGTCCCCTTGAAGCCGGCGATGAAGCCCGGACCGCAGCGGCGCAGCTACCGCCGGAGACCACGGCTGAGAAGCGCGGATCCGGGGCCGTTTGACACGCGGGCTCGGAGCACGCCATGCTCGGCGGGCCCTTCGGCCGCGTTCGATGGATCGGTCGGCGGCCAGACACTCTCTCCGGGGTTGTGATGATGCGTCGCCATAGCGCCACGATATCCATGCTGCTCGGCACCGCGATGACCGCGGCATTGCTGGCGAGCTGCTCCGGTCCCGCGTCGCCGACCCCCAGTCCAATCCCAGCAATCACGCCGGCCCCGCCCTCCGCGACCGCCAATACGTCAGGCTCCGCCTCACCCGGCTCCGCAAACCCATCCAGTTCCGCGGCAGCATCGGCGTCGCCCTCGGCCACAGACGCGGTGACAATCGGGTTGCCGCACATCGACACTGCCCTCGAGGATCTCCTGCCGACGCAGATCGGCGGTGTGAGCATGGAGCGGTTCAGCCTGGTTCTGTCCGCATACATAGCCTCGTCAACGGGCGGAGACCGAAGCCTGTATGCCCCCTGGCTGGTGAAGTTCGGCAAGACGCCGGACGACGTGAACATGGCCGTGTCCACTGATTTGACGCTATCCGAGAACTTCGTCGTCCACGCGATCAAAGTGCCTGGAGTGGCCGACGCCGCCTTGAGCTCGGGTTTCGGAGACGTGGCCCGCAACGCCGGCTGGCCCGTGACGAGCCACACGGACCTGATGAGCACAGGCAAGACGGTCCTCGAGATCATCGACCCGGCGGCCCAGGCCGCCGGCACGCTCTCCGCCGGCTACGTCTACGCCAAGAACGGCATCCTCTACACCGTGATCACCGACGACTCGGCGCTCCTGCTCGAGGCGCTGATAAAGCTGCCCTGACAGGAGCGCGGCCGCTCCCGGCCGTACAATCGCCGACATGGGACGCCAGATCGACCGACCAATCCGCGACGCCTGGATAGTGGCCGCGTTGCGAAGCCCGTTCGGACGCTACGGCGGGGTCCTCGCGGCGGTCAGGCCCGACGATCTTGCCGCCGCGGTTATTCGCGCGCTGGTCGAGCGCACCGGCATCGATCCGGCGCTCGTCGAGGACGTGATCCTCGGTTGCGCCAATCAGGCCGGGGAGGACAACCGCAACGTCGCCCGAATGGCCGCGCTCGTGGCCGGCTTGCCGGTCGAGGTGGCCGGCTTGACCGTGAACCGGCTGTGCGGGAGCGGCCTCCAGGCCGTCAACTCGGCCGCCCATGCCATCGCGGTCGGAGACGGCGACGTCTTCATCGCCGGCGGGGTCGAGTCGATGAGCCGGGCCCCGTACGCCATGCTCAAGCCCGAGGTCGGGTTCGAGCGCGGGCCCCACGAGCTGGTTGACACGACACTCGGCTGGCGGTTCGTCAATCCCGCTCTGGCGGCCGCCCACCATCCGTATTCGATGGGCGAGACCGGCGAGAACGTGGCCGAGCGGCTGGGCGTCAGTCGCGAAGACCAGGATGCGTTCGCCCTCGCCAGCCAGCGCAAGGCAGCCGCGGCGATGGCCGAGGGGCGGTACCGCGACCAGCTCGTGGCGATCTTCGTCCCGCAACGAAAAGGCGAGCCGATCGTCGTGGAGAGCGATGAGCATCCACGACCGGACACGACCCCGGAGGCGCTGGCCCGGCTTCGGCCGGCCTTCCGCGAAGGCGGCACCGTGACGGCCGGCAACGCCAGCGGCATCAACGACGGAGCCTCCGCGGCGCTCGTCGTGGAGGCCGAACGCGCTCGATCGCTCGGCCTTCGACCGATGGCTCGCGTCGTGGCGACCGCGGTCGCCGGCGTCGATCCGGCGGTCATGGGCCTCGGCCCGATCCCCGCCACTCGCAAGGTGCTGGAACGAGCCGGCCTGACCGTCTCCGATCTCGATCTCGTGGAGCTAAACGAGGCCTTCGCCAGCCAATCGGTGGCGTGCATCCGCGAACTCGAGCTGGACCCGGCCCGAGTCAACGTCGACGGAGGAGCGATCGCCCTCGGACATCCGCTCGGCGCCAGCGGCGGGCGACTCATGACGTCGCTGGTCCACGGCTTGCGGCGCACGGGCGGCCGCTACGGCCTGGCGACGATGTGCATCGGCGTCGGTCAGGGGATCGCCACGATCGTCGAGCGGATCGACGGGTAGCGGCGGATGACCGTCGAGCGGAACCCCGGCCTTGCCATCGAGACGCGCGAGTTGCGCAAGGAGTTCGGGCGGATTGTCGCCCTCGCCGGATTGACCATGACGGTTCCGCGCGGCGAGGTCTTCGGTTTCCTGGGACCGAACGGAGCCGGCAAGACGACCGCCGTGAAGCTGCTACTCGGCCTGTCCAGGCCGACGGCGGGCGAGGGACGAGTTCTCGGGGAGCCGCTCGGCGACGTGCCGGTGCGGCGCCGCGTCGGATACCTGCCGGAGCTGTTCCGCTACCAGACCTGGATGACCGCGCGCGAGGTTCTGGCGCTGCATTGCGAGCTGGCTCGATTGCCGCGGGCGGAATGGGAGCAGGAGACGCGAGCCGCGCTGGATCTGGTGGGCCTGGCCGATCGAGCCGACGGTCGGACCGCGACGTTCTCCAAGGGAATGCAACAACGCCTGGGGCTAGCGGTTGCACTGCTGGGCAGGCCGGATCTGGTGGTGCTCGACGAGCCCACCTCCGCGCTCGACCCGGTCGGTCGGCAGGATGTCAGAGGCATCATCGGGGCGTTGCGGGATCGCGGCGCGACGGTCTTCCTCAACTCACATCTGCTGACCGAAGTGGAGCGGGTCTGCGATCGTGTGGCCATCGTCGATCACGGGCGCGTCGTGGCCGAGCTGACCATGGCGGAACTGACTCACGAACGCGGCGTGAGCGTTCGCGTCACGGGCCTGGACGGCCTCGCCGGGGAAGTTGCGGCCCGCTACGGCACGGCCCGCTTCGACGGGGAGTGGCTCTTCGTCGACGGGATCGCCGACGCCGCGGTGCCCTCACTCGTAGGCGACCTGGTGGCGCGAGGCGGGGCGATCCACGCCGTCGTGCCGACCCGCCACACCCTCGAAGAGAGATTTCTGTCGTTGCTCGGCGCGGCCCCGGACGAAGGAGACACAGCCGTGGGTCCGCCCGCAGGTTCGGCGATCGCCACGGCCGATTCGGTCGCGTCGAGTGGCGCGGCCGAGGCAAATCCGGAGCCCCAGGGCGAGGCCAGGGCGTGAGCCGCGCCGTCTCCGTTTTGATCATCGCCCGCCTGACCCTGCGCGAAGCCATGCGGCGTCGATTGCTGTGGGCCCTCGTCGGCTTGACCGTCCTCATCGTCGGACTTACCTACTGGGGCTTCACGCGGATCGCCGACGTCTCGCCCGTCACCGGCCCGACCGAGATGCTGGGCGTCTCGCAGGTCCTGGTGATGCTGGCCTTCATGTTCAGCTTCGTGCTCGCGATGACCGCCGTATTCGCCGCATCTCCATCGATCGGCCCTGAGATCGAATCCGGTCTGCTGCTCGCGATCCTGGCCAGGCCGATAGGCCGGGCGGAAGTGCTGTTCGGGCGGTGGCTCGGCCTGGCGGTGGTTCTGGTCGCCTACGCCATCGTGGCCGGGTACCTGGAGATCGCCGCCGTCGGGTTCGCCACGGGCTACCTGCCGGCCGACCCTGCAGTAGCGCCGCTCTACCTCGCCGGCCAGACCCTGGTCCTCTTGACGCTGGCGATCGTCTTCAGCACCCGGATCGCGTCGGTGGCGGGCGGAGCGATCGCCGTCGTCGCCTACGGGCTGGCCTGGATGGCCGGCGTCCTTGGTGGCGTCGGCCAGGCCTTCAACAGCGACGTCCTCCGAACCGCAGGCACCATCGCCAGGGTCATCCTGCCGAGCGACGTCCTCTGGCGAGGAGCCGCCGGGGCGCTTTCACCGACCGACCAGGTGCTCAACGGCAGCGGGGTCAATGCCGCCATCTATCGCTTCAGCCCGTTCTCCGGGGCCTCCCCTGAGCTGTACTGGCTGGCCTGGTGCGTCGTGTGGGTCATCGCCATGTTGTGGCTCGGCATCGTCCTGTTGCGCCGCCGCGAGGTATAGGTCGGCGGCCGTCCCCCGACCGGCCTCTACTTGTAGGTCTGCCAGACGTAGCCGTAACAGACGAAACAGACACTCAGGGCGATCAGGACCCGTTCCAGATTGCCGAACCGCTCTCGCATCGCGATCGCCACCAGAGCCACCAGGAACGGCACGAAGTCCATTGCGTAGCGATAGCCGTAGGTGGCGGCCCCGCCTCCGCCGTAGTAGAGGAACACCGGTATGGCGGCGAGGATCGCCGCTGCCCAGAGGACCAGGGTCTCCCGACCGCGGACACTCGCGCCGACGGCGATGAGCAGGGCCGGCGTGGTGAGCAGGATCGATTGGCCGTCCACGCTGGGCACGAGCCACGGGAAGGCATCGCGCACCGAGAACCCGCCTCCGATGAAGAGGGCCAGGTTCGCCGGCAGATGGACGATCGAGAAGAGGCCCTGATCCCGGAGGGCCGCCAGCGGGGGCTCGACCCAGGCGAGGTCGTAGCCAGTTTCCAGCGGCGAGCCGAAGCGGACGTAGTCCCACCAGCCGGTGACGGCCAGCGCGCCGAACAGTGGCAGAGCGAAGGTGGCCGCGACTCTGACCCTATCCCGGGCCTCGGCGAGCAGCGCCAGACCGAAAGGCACCGCCACGATCAGGAGTGTCGGGCGGGCGAGGGCAGCGAGCCCGATCAGGAGCCCCATGACCCAGGGCCGCCGTCGATCGTGCCATTCGATCAAGGCCACGAAGGTCAGCAGCACGGCTTCGAGATGGGCCAGGTAGTAGAAGTTGCCCTCGATCGTGAGCGTGAAGAGCAGGGTGCCGAACGCGCCGAGGGCGGCCAGCCAGTAGTCGGCGCTTCCGCCCGGACCGTATCTGCGCGCCAGCGGCAGGGCCGCCCATGCGCCCATGATCCCGATCGATGCCGAGACGATCCAGCGCGAATACGGCCACAGAGCCTGGAACGGGACCAGGAACAGGTAGGGGACGGTCGGCAGCAAGCTCATCGCCTGGTAGCTGCGGCCGCCGATAGTGACGATGTCGTTGATCGTGGTCAGCGAGCTGAGGTCGGACCGACCCTGGGTGAGGTCTACGGCCAGGATCATCATGTGGTCCGGACCCCATGGCACCGAAGCCTGGCTCCGCACGAATGTCGCGGCGGCGTAGACGAATGCCACGAAGGCCATCCAGGCGATCGCGCCGGGGTCGTCGCGCAGACGCCTGACCGCGCTCAGAGCGGCATCGAAAGCCCTCACGAATCCTCCCGAAACACGGAATGGCGCGACCGAGCCGCGACTCGCGCGATCCTAGCATCGGCCGCGCGGGTGCCGTGCCGAGCCGCTGGCTTCGAGCGGGGGCCGCGCCCCAGGACGCGGGGCACCACCCGGCGGCACGGCCAGTTACGGTAGGCTATCGCCGTGCCAGACAAGAGGCCGAAGCCGGCCACCGTTCAGAGCGCCCAAAGCGCCCCGGCCCCGGCCGAACCGACGGGGCGCCGCGTCGTCGTCGTCATGCCCGCGTACAACGCGGCAAAGACGCTCGAGCGAACGTACCGCGACATCCCTCATGAGATCGTCGACAACGTCATCCTCGTCGACGACGTCTCCAAAGACGACACCGTAACGATTGCCCACCAGCTCGGGCTGGACGTGATCATCCATCGCCAGAACCTGGGCTACGGCGGCAACCAGAAGACCTGCTACGACGCGGCGCTCGAGGCCGGCGCGGACGCGGTCGTGATGCTCCATCCGGACTACCAGTACGACGCGACGCGCATCCCGGAGCTGGTCGAGCCGATCCTCGACGGCACCAAGGACCTGATGCTGGGCAGCCGTTTCCTGGGCGATCCCCTGGCGGGCGGCATGCCCAGATGGAAGTACATAAGCAACCGCTTCCTGACCGGCGTCGAGAACCTGGCCTTCGGGCTCCATCTGTCCGAGTACCACACCGGCTTTCGGGCCTACAGCCGCAGCCTGCTCGAGTCGATCCCCTACCGTCTCAACAGCAACGACTTCGTGTTCGACCAGGAGCTCGTCGCCCAGGCCGTCGCCACCGGCATGCGCGTCGGCGAGATCGCCGTTCCCACCCGGTACTTCGAAGAGGCCAGCTCGGTCAATTTCCGTCGCAGCGTCGTCTACGGCCTGTCGACATTGAGAGTGGTGCTGCGTTTCCTCGCCCACCGCCTCCGGCTGCGCCGCTCGCGCAAGCTGGCCAACCGAAAGCCGACGAGTCGTTGAGGGGCGTCGCGACGAATCTCGCTCGCGGTGGCATCGGCATCCTGATCTCGCTGGCCTGCGTTTACCTGGTCCTCCGGGGCGTGGATCTCGGCCAGACCGCCAGCCTTCTGGGCGGCGCGCGACTGCCGTGGCTCGCACTTGCGGTCGTAGGCGTGATGGCCGACCTGTTCTTCCGGGCGCTTCGCTGGGGAAGGCTGATCGCGCCGATTCATCCGGTCCCGCTGCGACGCCTCAGCGGCTACATGCTCGTCGGCTACCTGGCCAACAACGTGCTGCCGGCGCGCCTCGGCGAGCTGGTCCGAAGCCACTACCTGGGGGATCGCGAAGGCATCAGCCGCAGCGCCACGCTCGGTACGGTGGTGGTCGAGCGAGTGGTGGACACGGTCGTCCTGGTCGCCATCGGGGCGGTCGCCATCCTGGTCCTCAACGTCCGGGGCGTCGTCGTCAGCGCGATCCTGGTCGGCCTGGCCCTCGCCGGTCTGCTGGTCGTCGCCTTGGTCGTCGCCCTGGCCGCCCATCGCCTGCCCGGCGCGAGTCGCCTCGGCCGGTTTCTGGCTCGCTGGCCGCGGGTCAAGGGAATCGCCCGCCGCCTTCGAGACGGGCTGCGCGTGGCCGCCCTGCCGCGAACGGTCGCGGCCGCGGCCATCCTGAGCGTCGCCGCGTGGACGTGCACCGTGGTGGCCGTGCTCGCGGTCGGGCAATCGCTGGGGATCCAGCTGACCGTCGGCGAGGGCGCCCTTCTCGCGGCCGGCACGAACCTGGCCACGGCCGTGCCTTCGGGTCCCGGCTATCTCGGCACTTTCGAGTACGCCGGCCAGACCATCGCCGCGGCCTTCGGGCTGGCGGGGGCTCAAGGCCTGGCCCTGGCGCTCCTGATCCACTTCCTGACGCTCTTCGTCAGTTCGGTGGGCGGAGCCATCGCCCTCGTCCGCCTCGGCTGGCAGCGCCGGGCCACGGCGCCTGCGGGGGCGACCGAGCCGAGGATCAACCCGGAGGGCGCATAGCCCCCTCGCGACGGCCCAGCGGGCCTTCAAGTCCCCCGGAACGTGACGTGATCGCCCCCGCAGACTATGGTGATATTCGCAATGTCGATCGACCAACGCCCACCCCTTCCGGACGACAGCCGCTGGCTCGAGCAGGCCGGCAGGGTACTCGCCAACCTCGGCTTCGCGCTGGTCGAACCCGATCGATCCAGGGGCGACGAGACCAGCCATCTCCTGGTCGCTCTTCGGCCCCAGCCTACGCTCCACCATTTCGACCCCGAAACCATCGACTACTGGGTCTGCGACGGATCTCGCGGTCGCCCGGCCCGGCTGGACAGCGAGTCGAGATTCCCGCTGGTCGCGGAATACGCCTGGGGCCGGATATGTCTAACGGACCGGGTGGACATGAAGAACGAGTTCCTGAGCTTTGGCGGCGGCATGCGAGCTCAGACGACCGCCGACGCCTCGGCTCTCGTCGATTTCTGCTCGGACGCACCGATCCTCCGCTGGAGCGGTCACAGCCAGACCTCCGACCCTCTGGCCTCCGAGCTCGGCGGGTTCTTTGCGCGGATCAAGGTCCCGATCGACTTCGTGCCGGGCGCCGAGACTTTCGTCTCCGGCGCGGCGCCATCGACTCTGTACTGCGCCTTCATCCAGAACGTCCGCCGGCGTCTCGGGCAGGCCCACACCCTGCGTGACGCCAATCGCTGGCTGGCGGAGTGGAGCTCGCGCGAGAGTCAGCGCATGGAAGCGTCGGGCGGTGGCCACTGGGCCGCCGCCACGGAGCTGCGGCGCCGGCTGGGCATGATGGAGGCCGGCGAGCGGGGTTAGGCCAGCTCAGGACGGGCTGGCGCTCGGCGAGGAGGATGGCGTCGAGCCAAGAGCCGCGTCGATGGCGGCGCTGATCTGCTGGTAGGTCGGCACGTAGCCGGCCGTGCCGACGAACTTGCCGGCGACGAAGACCGTCGGCGTTCCGCCCGCCTCACTGGGCGTGCTCGACTGCTCGGCCGCAATGTCCGCGTCGTGCGTACCGGCATCGAAGCACGGCTGGTACTTCGACATGTCCAGACCGGCGGCTCTGGCAATGTCGGACAGCCTGGAGGCCGTGAAGGCCGAGGCGGCCTCGGTCGGGTACTCATCGTTGGCGTAGAGCCAGTCGTGCATCGTCCAGAACTTGCCCTGATCGGCCGCGCACCAGGCGGCGTTCGCGGCGTCGCGCGAAGCCGTCCCGCCGCGGACCAGGTCGATCGTGAGCAGGTCGTGCCAGACCAGCCTGGCCTTGCCCGTGGCGATGTAGTTGGTGACCAGATCCGACTCCGTGCCGCCGGTCGTCAACCCGAAACAGGCCGAACAGCGGAAGTCGCCGTAGAGGTCGATCGTGACCGGGGCATTCGGCTGGCCGAGCGTTCGACCGTTCGCCGGAATGTTCGCCGGCGTGATGACCGTGGGCGGTTGCAGGCCTGACGTGCCGCCGCCGCTCGGCTGCGAGAGGAAGATCGCCGAGACGACGACCACGGCCGCAACGGCCACGAAGACGAGACTCCAGAGAAGCAGCGGTCGGCGTCCCGCCAGGCCCGAACCCCGTGTGGAGGCGCTATCCAGCGCCCGGTTCGCCACCCGACTCGCGGGGCGTGGCCCTCTCGCCAACGGCGCGCCCACGGTCGGCTGCCCCTCCGTACCCGGACGTCTCCCCGAACGTTTCGGCGTCATCGGCTATCTCCCGCGTGCCGCTCCGGGATCCCGTGAACGACGATCGGGACCCGATACGCCGCCCTTGCCAGCGGCGCGGGTCGTTTCCAGGCCGGGCTCCGCAGCGGAGCAGACCTCAGGAAGGTGAAGCGCTTGGTAGGGCCGCGCTCGTAGGCAGCTCAGTCGTGGGCGTCGGGCTGGCCGACGTTGCGGCGGACGGGCTCGGGGTGATTCCCAGAGCCGTGTCGAGAGCCGACGAGATCGTCCCATAGTCATAAGACGCGAGCGGCGTGCCGCCGTCGATGATGATCGCGGGCGTTCCACCGACACCGGACGGAATGTGGCTCTGCTCGGTCTGGATCTCCGCATTGTGCGTGCCGCTGTCGACGCAGGTGTCGAACTTGGTCAGGTCCTTGATGCCCGCCGCCTGGCCGATCGCCTTGAGACGATCCTTTGTGAACGCCCCCGATCCTTCCGTGTACTGGTTCGCAAAGAGCCAGTCGTGGTACGGCCAGAACATGCCCTGGTCGTTGGCGCAGCGCGCGGCGTTGGCGGCGTCTAGCGACTCAGTGCCGCCGACGTTCGCATCGATGACCAGGAAGTCGTGGAAGACGACCTTGGCCTTCCCGGTCGCGACGTAGTTGCTGACGACCTCCGGCTCGATGTCGTGCGTGAAGATCCAGCAGTTGGTGCACTGGAAGTCTTCGTAGAGGTCGATCGTGTGCTTGGCGTCCGGGTTGCCCAGCGTCAGGCCGTTGGTCGGGATCGAGCTCGGGGTGATGGCGCTGCCGACCGGCGGGTTGGGCGAGCCCAGCGGCTGGTTCGCCGTCTTGCCGCCTCCCTGATTGGTGAGGAGGACGGCGCCGCCGATGACGATCGCCGCGACTACGACGGCGATCACCGAGTAGAGGATAAGCGGCTGACTCGACCCGCCCGAGCTGCCGTATGTGCCGCTTCGTGCCAGGGCCCGGTTCGCCTCCCGGTTTGCCAGACGCTGCTGCCTGGCCGAGCGCCGGCTCGTCGGCGGCACGCTGCCACCGGAGGTAGGTCGCCCACTCGGACGGTTGGATGTCATCGCGTAGACCCTCGTGCGTTGGTTTGGGCGGGATGAATGTCAGGGGATCTCGTCGGCGGGTATCGCCCCCGGATTAGGTGTCCGAAGGTAGACCCACAGGGCGATCACGAAGCGCAGGACCAGCGAGATGCCGTAGGACTCACACCAGACGCAGACCGCCTTGACCAGGAATATCTGCGCGAACTGGAACCAGCCCTCGAAGGCCACGCCGACCAGCGACAGTGCGTAGTGCGCCAACAAGAGCTTGTAGTTGTTGGTGCGCCACCAGGCGATGGCGAGGACGAAGAGCGTTATCGATAGGAAGACGCCGTAGACGGCCACCGGAATATTGAAGAACGGCCGCGAGTAGGAGCTCCGGGCCACTTCTTGGCAGCCGTGCAGAGGACCACAGACTGGAAGCCCACCGGAGAGCTCCGTGATCGACAGGTATGAGGCGATACCGAGCCCGATCAGGTCGAGCGTAGCCAGCACCAGACCGGGATGGATGCTCCTGATCCGACGCCACAGTGATGGCCGGGCCGTGGGAGCGGCCATGCTTGATTCTGCCATTCCTCCTGCCTTCGTTCGACGCCGGCGATTGGCCGCACCGAAGATCTCGCCTCTGGCGGACCGCCGGCGGAAGCGTCCGAACATCGTACTCGACATCGCCGAATGAGACCTGGTATCATCGACCCATGAGACCGAGTATCAATTCGGACCAGTCCGAACGCATCGTTCGGGCGCTCGAACGGGCAGGTTACCAGGCAACTCCAAACCGCCGCCTGGTGGCCGAGCTCGTTGCGGCCACCGGGGGCCATTTCACCGCGGCCGAGCTCCTGGAGCGCGGCCGGCATGAGCGGGTGAACATCGGTCGGGCCACGGTATTCCGCGCGCTGGAGCTCCTCGCATCCCTCAGGATCGTGGAACGCCTCGACCTCCCGAACGGCTCGCATGCATATGTGCTGTGCGACCCGGACGAGCATCACCACCACCTCGTCTGCTCCAACTGCGGTCGGAGCCAGGATGTCGCCGATGGCCAGCTGGCACGCCTGGTCGACGAGATCGCGAAACGCCACGGCTACCGAATTGAGGCCCATCGCCTGGAGCTCTTCGGAGTCTGCCCCGATTGCGCGGCGGCGGAAGTCGCGGCCGGAGCACCCAAGGCATGAAGCGCAAACGGGCCGAGAATCGCCGGCGCGGGCTCGCCCTGGCGGCCCTCCCTCTTCTCCTGATCGTGGCATCCGGCTGCTCTGCCAGCACCATAACGCCCAGCGGAAAGATCGACGCCGTCGCCGGCGAGAACTTCTACGGCGATCTCGTGTCGCGCGTGGGCGGCGATCTCGTCTCGGTCACCAGCATCCTCAGCGACCCGAACGTGGACCCGCATACGTACGAGACGAGCTCGCAGAACGCCCAAGCCGGTCGCCGACGCCACCCTCGTGGTCGAGAACGGCCTCGGATACGACGCCTTCCTGGACCACCTCCTCGGCGCCTCGCCGCGCTCCGACCGCAAGGTGATCGACGTACAAACGCTGCTGGGCCTTGCCGACGGCGTGAATCCCCATGTCTGGTACGACCCGGCGACTATGCCGAAGGTCGCCCGCGCCGTCGCCGACGCCCTGGAGCAGCTGCAGCCGGGATCGAAGTCGGCCGTGGAAGCGAACCTCAAGGCCTACCTCGACTCGTTTGCGCCTCTGACCGCGAAGATCGCCGAGGTCAAGGCCCGCTACCCGGACGCGCCCGTGGCCTACACGGAACCCGTACCCGCGTATCTGGTCGCGGCTCTCGGTTTCCAGGCGCTGACGCCTGAGGGCTTCGCCAGATCGATCGAGAACGGGACCGACCCGGCCCCGGTCGACGTGGCCGCGATGCAGGACTTGCTGACCGGCCACAAGGTCAAGGCGTTGCTCTACAACAGCCAGGCCACGTCGCCGGTGACGGAATCGATCAAGTCGCTCGCGGGGCAGTCGGGCGTGCCGGTGGTGGGCGTCTCCGAGACGATCCCGAAGTCCGGCGAATCATTCGTCGACTGGCAGCTGGCCCAGATCGGGGCCCTCGAAACGGCGCTTGGAGGAGGGCGATGAACGGCGACGGTCGGCCCTCCGGCCGCGGCGCCTCGATGGTGCCGCCGGCCGCCGAGCAGGAGCCGGCGATGTGCTTCGATCGCGCGACGCTCGCGTACGGCGATCGCGTGGTCTGGTCGGAGCTGTCGATGACGGTTCCACAGGGCGAGTTCCTGGCCGTGCTCGGGCCCAACGGATCGGGCAAGACGTCGCTGCTGCGGGCCCTGCTCGGCCTGGCCCCGCTGGCGAGTGGTGCGCTCGACGTCCTGGGCGGGCCTCCGCGGCGAGGCAATCCGGCCATCGGCTACGTTCCGCAGCATGCCGGCTTCGACCGAGACCTGCCGCTTCGGGGCCGCGATCTCGTGGGCCTCGGGGTCGACGGCCACCGCTGGGGTTTCGGCCGGCTGTCACGCGCCGATCGCGTTCGCGTGGAAGCGGCGCTCGAGGCGGTCGGAGCCGGCCAGTACGCGGATGCACCCATCGGCCGGCTCTCGGGCGGTGAGCAGCAGCGTCTTCGCATCGCCCAGGCCCTGGTCGGCGATCCCAAGCTCCTGCTCTGCGACGAGCCGCTGGCAAGCCTGGACATGCGCTATCAGCAGGAGATAACGGAGCTGATCGGCGGCTGGTCCCGCGACAAGGGTGGCACGGTCGTCTTCGTTACCCACGACGTGAACCCGGTCCTCGGCTACGCCGACCGGGTCGTGTTCGTGGTGAACGGCCGTTGGGCCGCGGGTACGACCGATGAAGTGCTGACGAGCCAGACGATGTCGGATCTGTACGACGCCCCCGTCGAGGTTCTGAGGGTCCGCGGCCGGGTCGTGGTCGTGGGCGAAGCGAGCGGCGCCGGCTTCGACATCGACGAGCCGCACCACTTCCCCGAGCCCGTGGGAACGCATCAATGATCGACCAGCTGCTCCATCTGCTGCCCTATCCGTTCGTTCAGGACATGCTGCTGGCGGGCGTTCTGGTATCTGTCGTCGCCGGTCTCGTGAGCCGGTTTGTCGTCGCCCGGAACATGTCGTTCGCGGTCCATGCCCTGGCCGAGGTGGGCTTCACCGGCTCGGCGGGCTTCATTCTCCTGGGCCTGTCACCCGTGCTCGGCCTGCTGTCTGGATCGCTCGTGACCGCGCTGGTGATCGGGACCCTCGGTCTGCGTGTCCGCGAGCGCGATTCGGTGGTCGGCGTGGTCATGGCCTTCGGTCTGGGGCTCGGCGTCCTCTTCATCACGCTCTATCCCCGCTACGCCAGCGAGGCGTTCTCGATCCTGTTCGGGGCAATCACGACCGTCAGCCAGGTCGACTTGATCCTGCTCGTGGCTATGGCAGTGATAACGATCGTCGGTCTCGGCGTCATGTACCGGCCGCTCACCTTCGCGACCGTGGATCCGCTCGTCGCCGAAGCCCGCGGCGTACCTGTCCGGCTCGTCTCGATCCTGTTCCTGCTGATGCTCGCGGCGTCGGTCGCGGAGGCGGTCCAGATCGTGGGCGTGCTGCTGATCCTGACCCTCCTGATCACCCCGGGGGCCACAGCCGAACGCCTGACGGCACATCCGGGCCTGGCGACCCTCGCCAGCGTGGGCGTGGCCCTTCTCGCGACCGTGGGCGGGATCCTGCTGGCTCTGGTCACGACGGTCCCGGTCAGCTTCTACGTCACGACGATCGCCTTCGCCTGCTACTTGACCGTCAGGCTCGGCGCGCCGATTCTGGAACGAACTCGGAGGCGCGGGGCCTCGGCCTAGGCTGGACCGTCGGCCGGGCCGGCATGCGCGCCGGCGGCTCGGGTCAGAAGGAACTCTTCGAGCTCGGCGGACGTGGGCATACCTTCACGCGCCCCGACGTGGGTGGTGGCAAGTGCCGCGCCGGCCACGGCCCGCTGAACCGCCTCGGCCAGCGGGCGCCCTTCGGCCAGTGACGCCGCCAGAGCACCGCAGAACGCGTCGCCGGCCCCTGTGCTGTCCACGGTCGCGACTCGATCGGCAGGCACTTCCCAGACCCGAATGCCGGCGCCGCGGCCGGTGGCTCCGGCCGAGGTTCGCCAGGCCGGCGCGGCCTTCGGCCGGGGGCCAGCGGCCAGTTCGGCCTTCGGCCCGGGGGCGGCGGCCACTTCGGCCCGGGCGGCATCCGCAGCGGCTTCCTCGCCGTCGCAGCCTTCGATCCTGACCGCGGCGGATCGTTGCCCCTCGGCCGCGCCGTCGAGGCCCGACCCGATGCGCTCGAGAACCACGACCCCGGCCGCGCCGAGCGTCACGATGACCGCCTTGCGGGCACCTGGACCATCCGGCCGGGGCTCGAGGAGAGAGCGGGCTCTTACGGTCGTGTCGGTGCTCACGTCCGTCCGACGGCCGGTCCGCCGCGCCTCGGTCTGGAGCAGCGTGGTCAGCTCGTTGCGGTTGGGGGTGACGATGTCGGCCAGCCCGAAGATCGACCTGTCGATGCCGATGGCGGGCGCAGGGTTCAGGACTGTGGTCGCTCCGGCGGCATGGCCGCACAACAGCGCCTCGCGCACGACGTGGAGTGGCACTTCGTTGCAGACGAGCATTACGTCGCCGGTGAGCGGGCCGAGCCGGGCCAGGCAGTCGCGCACGTAGCCCATCTCGATCGCGCCGTTTGCCCCCGGTACAACGGCGATCTCGTTCTCGCCGGTGGCGTCGACCAGGATCAAGGCCACGCCGGTCGCCTGCCCGGGCAGCGACGCGACCATGGAGACGTCAACCCGTTCGGCGGCAAGCGCGCGTCGCGCTTCCACTTCGAACATGTCGTCACCGAGTGCTCCGATGAAAAGCGTGGGTCGGCGCAGGCGGGCTGCCGCCACGGCCTGGTTGCCGCCCTTGCCGCCGTGATGGCGATCGTAGCTGCCGCCGGTGACGGTCTCGCCGGGGTGCGGAAGATGTGGGACGCGCGCGATCAGGTCGATATTGACCGAGCCGACCACGATGACGCGGCCGCTCATCTGCTCGTGCCTCCTGGTGACGCGGCGCCGGCCCAGCGACGCCTTCGCGCCTGATTGTGCGTTACAGCCGGCTTCTTGGCACGCCGATCGTGCGACTCCGGTGAGACTCCGCTTCGCTCCGGACAAGGAAGAGCCCCGTCCGGGCGGGGACGGGGCTAGGAGAGGCGATACTGGCGGGCTCGACCGGATTCGAACCGGCGGTCTCCAGCGTGACAGGCTGGCATGTTAGGCCGCTACACCACGAGCCCGCGCCGACCGCGAAGGATAGCAGGTGCGGCCGCCGATGTCCTTACCACAGGGAAGCCTCGACGCCGCCCGCGCGGGGCGACGACCCGGCCGGAGATGGCCCGAAATCTCAGCCTCGGCGAGCGGACCTATACTCGACCGACAACCCCCCACGGAGCAGGCGGCACCGGATGATCGACCTCCGCAGCGACACCGTAACCCACCCCACGCCCGCGATGCGCAAGGCCATGTACGAGGCCGAGCTGGGCGACGACGTCTTCGGCGACGACCCGACCGTCAACGCGCTCCAGGATCGCGCGGCGGAGCTGCTGGGCAAGGAAGCGGCGCTGTTCGTCGCCAGCGGCTCGATGGCCAACCTGGTGTCGCAGCTCGGGCACCTCGCGCGCGGTCAGGAGACGATCGCCGGCGCCAGCACCCACATGGTCGACGACGAGCAAGCCGGCCACGCCGTGGTGGTCGGCACCTCGATCAGGCAGATGCGCGAGAACCCCGATGGCACGTTCGACCTCGACGCGCTGGATGAGGCGTTCCGCGATCCCAGCGACCCGCACCAGCCGATCACCGGCCTGGTCTCGATCGAGAATACCCACTCACACTCGATGGGCCAGCCGCTCACCCTCGGATACACGCGGGCCGTGGCCGAGATCGCCCACCGCCACGGCGTCCCGCTCCACGTCGATGGAGCGCGCTTCTTCAACGCCTCGGTCGCCCTCGGCCTGACTCCACGGCAGCTCGCCGAGCCGGCCGACTCGGTCTCGTTCTGCCTGTCGAAGGGGCTCTCCTGTCCGATCGGGTCGATGGTCGTCGGAACCGGGGAGTTCATCCACCGGGCCTGGCGCGGTCGGAAGCTCGTTGGGGGCGGGATGCGCCAGGTCGGTATCCTGGCGGCCGCCGGCCTCGTTGCCCTGGACGACGGCTCGGACGGAATGATCCCTCGACTGGCCGAGGACCACCTCAACGCCCGCCGCCTGGCCGACGGCCTGGCGGATCTCGACGGCGTCGAGTCTGCCGGCGGCCTCGCGCAACCGGCGCCGGGCCGCCTGGACCCCACCAGAGCCACGACCAACTTCGTGGTCTTCCGGGTCCGGCGGGACCGGGCCGCCTTCCTCGACGCGTTGCGATCCCGCGGCGTCCTGATGATCGAATACGCGGGCGGCTCGATCCGAGCGCTGACCCACTACGGCGTCACGGCCGCCGATATCGACCGCGTGGTAACGGCCGCGGCCGAAGCGCTGCGCGAAACCACGCCAACACCGGCCACTCAAACCTCGCCTGCCCAACCTCTGGCAGCCCCAGTCATGGAGCGATAGATGGCTCAGCTCGACCTACCTCGTCCGGTCTCACAGCCAACCGCCGGCCCGCTCGACGGGGCGTTCTGGGACGCCATCGAAGCCGACTTCCGCCGCCTGGTCGACGTCCATCCGATCTTCGCGACGTACGCGGGCATCCACGACGGCGACGGCAGGCTCGACGACGGCAGTCGCGACGCCGTGGAGCAGGACATCGCGGACGCGAAGAAGCTCGGGCGCCTGCTGGAGACCATCGACCCGGCGGGACTCTCGGAAAGCGTCCGTTTCGAGCGCGAGCTGGCCATCCACAACGTCAACCGCTCGCTGTTCGACCTGGAAGTGCATCGGGTCTGGGAGCGCCGCTCGACGGCCATGGACACGGTCGGCGATGGGCTCTTCAGCGTCTTCGCCCGCGACTACGCCCCGCTCACCGATCGACTGGCGGCGCTGACCTCCCGGATGGAGGCCATTCCGGCCGCTCTCGAGCAGCACAAGACCCGAGCTACAGCACCCCAGGTGCGGCTCTGGCAGGAGCTCGAGGTCGATGCCGGCGAGCAGATGCCCTTCCTCTTCAAGGAAGTCCAGGCTGCCGGCGCGGGGGCTCTGGACGAACGCGGCAAGGCCCGCCTGGACAGGGCGGTCGCAACTGCCTCGGCGGCGGTCGCCGCCTATGTCGACACGATCAAGTCAGGTATGGGCTCGACGGTCGAGGAGTGGGCGCTCGGCTCCGAAAAGTACGACCGGCTGGTCGGGCTGCGAGCCTTCGACGGCCTCGATGCGTCGCAGATCCTCGAGATCGGACAGGAGCAGCTGGCGCTCAACAAGGCGGCCCGAGTCGAGGACGCCCGCCGCATCGATCGTGCGGTCGAGGAGCGTGTCGTCGTCGACCGCGTCAAGGCCAATCATCCGGCTACCTTCGAGGAAGCTCTGGCGGGCTACAAGGACGCCATGAACCGGGCCCGGGCCCACATCGTCGAGCACGGCATCGCGACCCTACCGCCGGGCGAGCAGATCTCGGTCATCCCCACGCCGGAGTACCTGCGCACGGTCATCCCGTTCGCCGCCTACTTCGAGCCACCCAAGTTCGACAAGCACCCGTCGGGTATATACATCGTCACGCCCTCGGTGGGCAACGACCCGAACGCGATGCGCGAGCACAACTACGCCTCCATCAGCAACACGAGCGTCCATGAGGCGTACCCGGGCCACCACCTGCAGCTCTCAGCCGCGGCCCACCACCCATCGCTGGTGCGGCTCCTGGTCGACGCCCCCGAATTCGTCGAAGGCTGGGGCATGTACAGCGAGCAGATGATGCGCGAGCAGGGCTTCGACGCCGGGCCCGAGTTCCTGCTGGCCATGCATACGGACGCCATCTGGCGCGCGTGCCGGATCATCCTCGACGTCCGGATGCATCGTGGCGAGCTCTCGGTCGACGAGGCCACGGCTTTCCTGATCGAGCACACCGCCTTCGAGCACGCCAACGCGCAGGCGGAGGTCTTCCGCTACACCTACACGCCGACGTACCAGCTCAGCTACCTGCTCGGGAAGGTCCTGCTCCTCCAGCTTCGAGCCGACGAGCAGCGCCGGCTGGGCGATCGCTTCAGCCTCAAGGACTTCCACGACGCGCTCCTCCGAAACGGCTCGCTGCCGATCAGCTTCCAGCGCCGGCTCCTGGCCGGCGAGGCCGGCGGAGCCGGCGCTGGTCTGGCCTCGAACGGGTAGCGTCCGGTCGTGCTCGTAATCCCAAGCATCGACGTCGAGAACGGCCGCTCGCGACTGGTCCACTGGCCCGGAGTCTCTGCCGGGATCGGATCGCCGACCGACCGACCCGACAGGATCGCCGAACGGTTCGTCGCCCTCGGCGCGACGATGATCCACGTCGTCGACATGGACGGCGCCCGTTCTGGCCGCCCGGCCAATCTCGAAACGTTCGGTCGCATGGCCTCGCGGGTGGCGGTGCCACTCCAGGTCGCCGGTGGCATGGAGGGGGCGGACAACATCCGGCTCGGCTTCGCCGCCGGCGTCACGCGCGTGGTCGTCTCGATGGCCGTGGCCGACCGGCCCGAGCTGCTCCACGAATGCCTGGACGTGGCGGGTGACTGGCTCGCCGTCGGGTTGGACCCGCGGCCGGATCGCATTGCCGCGTATCCTTGGCACAGACCCGCGCCTCCGAGCCTGGTGGAGCTGGCCGGCGAGCTGGTGGATCATGGCGTCCGCCGGCTCGTTCTCTCACACGGCGGCGCCGTACCCGACCTGGTATTCCTGGCCGGACTGGCTGGATCGCTTCGCGCCGAGTTGTTCGTTGCCGGGGGGTCGGTTGACCTGAACGCCATCAAAGGCCTGCGGGATGCCGAGATCGCAGGCATCATCCTCGGAGAGCCGCTCCTCTCCGGCGCAATAGACTTCGCCAAAGCCCTGGAGGCCGCTGCATGATCCTCGCGCTCAACACGTCGTCCGCCCGCCGGGTCGCGGCCTTTGGCCTCGCCGCGCTGCTGGTCGCCGGCTGCACCGCCATTCCGAACGTCACGCCCACGCCTTCGCCGACGCTCCTGCCGACCGTGCCGCCCACGACTCCGCCCTTTACGCTCGGCCCCACCGAGTCGCCCTCGCCGTTCGGCTGCCCGACCTCCGCGCCGGCCGCGCTGACCGGGACGGCGACGGTGACGATGACCACCAACTTCGGCAACATCGTGATCAAGGTGGACGGCAGCCTCGGACCTAACGCCGCCGGCGCTTTCGTGGCGCTGTCCCGCTGCGGGTACTACAACAACGTGCTCTTCCACCGCATCGTGCCCGGGTTCGTCATCCAGGGCGGCGACGGGCAGTACGCGCGGCTGCCCAACGACGACCCGAGCAAGATGGGTCAGGGCGGCCCCGGCTGGACCATCACCGACGACAAGGTGACGACGACCTACAAGCGAGGCACCGTCGCCATGGCCCGTACCGCCAACGCCAATTCAGGGAACTCGCAGTTCTTCATCGTCCTGGCCGACTCGGCGGCGGCGACTCTCGGCGCTAGCGCGGCCAATAACTACGCCATATTCGGCAACGTGACCACCGGGATGGATGTCGTGGACAGGATCGTCCGGGTCCCGCTCGGTGGCGAGCCGGGATCCGACGGCTCGGCCGCCTCGATGCCTCTCCAACCGGTGGTCATCACCAGCACCATAGTCACGACGCCCTAGCCGGTCGGCACTCCACTCCACGCCGCCTGGCATCGACCGATGGGCGAGCGGACCGTCCGCGCGCCGGGTTGCGGCCATCCGTGGCACCCTAGCGCGTGACAACCAGATGAGGAGAGACGGATGACGAAGGCGACGATCGAGACCGACAAGGGCGCCATAGAGATCGAGCTGAGTACCGAGGGCGCCCCAAAGGCCGCCGCCAACTTCATCAAGCTCGCCCGCGAGGGCTTCTACGACGGCGTGGTCTTCCATCGCCTCGTGCCGGGCTTCGTGATCCAGGGCGGCGACGGGGAATACGGTCATCTCGACAAGCTCGACAGGGGGCGGCTGGGCACCGGCGGCCCCGGCTACAAGTTCGCCGACGAGCCGTTCGAGGGCGACTACGTTCGAGGCGCCGTCGCGATGGCCAACGCCGGCCCGAACACCAACGGCAGCCAGTTCTTCATCTGCCTGGCCGATCTGTCGGGCGGGCGGCTGCCGAAGAAGTACACACTCTTCGGGCAGGTGACGGCCGGCATGGACGTCGTCGACGCCATCGCGGCCGCCAAGCGCGATGGTCGAGACCAGCCGTCCGAGCCGACGGCTATGGTTTCGGTCAAGATCGACGGCTGAGCCGCCCGAGGCGAACGGCTCGGATCCGATCCACACCGAGCCGTGGAGAATGCTGAAAAGCGTCTGGAATAGGGTGCGGGACGGGCGGTCTGGGCCGGTTCACCGAAAGGTTGCGCAGACCGCAACAGAGGCAGAACCTAACCCTAACTAAGTTGCGGGATTTTAACCCAGTAGCCCGCCAAAACCCTTGGATTGAAGGCAGAAGGGGCTGTAGACTTTAGAAGCTGCCAGTCAGCCTGCTGCCCCAGTTGCAAGGTCATGGGTAGGTCGGGTTAGGGTAGTCGGTGCAGCCGACGTGATAGATGCCTTTGTAGCGTGGCAGAAGACGGTTCGTTTCTGACGGATCGACCCTTCACCGGGACAGCAACGAAGCGGCTCCTTCGGGAGCCGCTTCGATTATTAACGGGCCTTCGCCAACCCTCAGCGCGAGTTCTACTGCGCGCTGAGCCGTCCCTACCGGTTCAGCTCAGCGACGGCTCATTCACGAGCGGCAGGAGGTGCGCGTCGATCTCGTCGTCGCTCGGTCCGCATTGCACCTTCGCCAGGATCCACGATTCGAGGTGATCGACGCCCTCGCCCGGCTCCAGCCTGGTGAAGGGCCCGAGCGTTTCGACCTCGAGCATGTTGGGGTCCGTGTACGTCTCGGTGTTGCAGCCCATGTCCGTGTACCTGGCAGCGGGGTCGTACGCATAACGCACGATGAACGCCTCGCCCTCGAGCAGGTATGCCGCCCAGCCCCTCGTGTTGAGGAGGCCCGCCTTCTGTTTGGTGGTCGCGGTCGGATCCTGCCGGAGCTGGATGTAGCGGCGGCCCCAGGTCCAGCGGGGATCGCTCATATCGGCGAAATGCCACAGAACCAGAGGGCGCGCCGGAGCGAGCGCGTCCGGGTGCGGACGGTACTCCTCCTGGGGGAAGATGGCTCGGCCGCCGGGAGCCATCACGGACAGCGCCCACGGCGCGAGCTCGACCGGCCACGGGTTGCGGTTGACCAGCCGGTGCTTGACCTCGACGCGAGGCAACGTCGGAGAGAGAGTCAGGCTTGTCTCTTTGGCGATGCCGTTTCGCTCGTCGGTGTTCCGGAGTGCCAGTGTGGTGCCATCCCAGGCGTGCTCCACCGGTACGTTGTCGGGCGCGTACGTCCTCGGGAAGACCTCCGGGGCATGCCACAGACGATGGCCGCCGTAGCTGCGCCATTCGGCATCTCCGGTACGACCCAGCTGCGTCGGATCGGTCCTGAAGAGATTCTGCCCGCCGATGAAGCCGAGCCGGATCACCCGGGGGCCGACATCGGTCGTCGCGACCAGCTCGATCTCCCCGTTGCTCAGGCGGATGCAGTTGGGCCAGCCACCGTAGTTGACGGTCTCCATCATTGCGGGATCCTCACGAATTGGCATGGGGCTACCTGGTCAGTCTCGGCGACGAACCGGCTGTGGGAACGCAATACAAGTGTGGAGCCATGAACGGCTCTCCGCAGAGCCCGCAGGTCGCGCCGTCGCGGTCAACGAAGCTCTGGAGCCGCCCATCGGTGGCAGACGGGCCCAAGCGGCCGTCTCCGCCGGGCGGGCCGCCTCTTGTACCATGGCAGAACCTCTGGCGGCTTCACCATTCCCGTGAGACTGGTGGCCTGCGACCACGGTGATCGGCTTGGGCGAGGATCGGATACTGGCACCATCTACGGCGGTCCCGGAAGTCGGGCCCGACGGGGCGACGACCCCGGTGCGGGGAGACGCCGCCTCACCGGGGGAATCCCTGTTCATCACCGTCCGTGGCATCCGCATCCGTTACGAATCGGCCGGTGACGGCGCGCCATTGCTGCTCCTCCACGGCTGGGGCAGCTCGCTCGACACCTTCGCGACCCTGACCGAGGACCTGCAGCGCTTCTTCCGCATCACAGCCTTCGATTTCCCCGGCCACGGCGGCTCCGACCTGCCCCCGGCGGCCTGGGCCGTCGACGATTTCGTCGAGCTCACACAGGACGTGATGGCGGAGCTTGGCATCGAGCGGACCGCGGTCCTGGGCCACTCGTTCGGCGGCCGCGTGGCCATAAAGCTCGCCGCCTCGAGGCCGGACGCCGTCGATCGCCTGATCCTCGTGGACGCCGCTGGGGTTCCGCCGCGCCGGACCTTCGGCCGCGTGCTGCGGCGCGGTGCCTCCAGGTTCGCCAACGCACTGGGGCGCCGGCTGGGCCGGCCCGGTCGAGCGATCCGTGGCGCGATCGTCAGGCGGATAGCCTCCCCCGACTATCTGAACGCGGGTCCGCTGCGCGGCACGTTCCTGGCGGTCGTCAAAGAGGACCTCAGACCGTGCCTCTCGCGGATCGCCTGCCCGACGCTCCTCATCTGGGGCGAGTCGGACGAGGACACCCCAGTCGCCGACGGCCGAGCGATGGAAAAGTTGATCCGGGGCGCGCGCCTGCTGGTGCTCAAGAACGCCGGCCACTTCTCATACCTGGACCAGTACGGCCGCTTCCGCCTCGCCCTCCTCGAATTCCTGAATGGCTAGCCCCGCGCCGGCCTCGGGCGCCGCGTTCGACATCCTGCAACTCGCCGTCATGTCGGCGGCGGTCGTCGTCGGGCTGACGCTGACGGCGCGCCAGATTCTGTCGAGCCTCCATGCCCTCCAGCAGGACGACTATTCGAATCGCCGTTTCGCCGGCTGGCTCGGGGCGTCGCGATCGAGGCTGATCCAGGGCCGCCCCGCGACGATCTACATCGCCGCCGTCTTGCTGCACCTCGGGTTGAGCGCCGTCGCCGGCACCCCGGGGTCATATGTCGCGCCGGCACTGGCCACGACCGCAGCCGCGATCAACGAGATCCGGACGCCCGTTCGGGCGCCTCGGAAGAAGCCGCTCGTCTACACGGGTCGGGCGAAGCGCCTGCTCGTGGTCTCGGTGGGGCTGACCGCCATCTCGTTCGCGGCGGTCCACGTCGCCGGATCGCAGACCGCCGCGGCGTTCGGCGTTCCCGACGCGTATCTCGCCGGGGCGGGAGTCCTGGCCGCGACGCTCGTCTCGATCCACGCCGCACCGCTGATCGTGATGGCCGCCAACGTCTGCCTGGCGCCGGTCCAGGGAGCGATCAACCTGGCCTACCGCGTCAGGGCGCGGCGCAAGCTCGATCGCCTCAAGCCGGTGGTCGTCGGCATCACCGGCAGCTACGGCAAGACCTCCACGAAGTACTTCACAGAGGCGCTCCTCGAGACGCGATTCCGCGTGCTCAAGACCCGGGCGAGCTTCAATACGCTCCTGGGCATCTGCCGCGCCATCAACGAGGAGCTGGGACCCGAACATCAGATGCTCATCGTCGAGATGGGGGCTTACCGGCGCGGCGAGATCCGCGACATGACCCGGCTTGCGCGACCGCACATCGGCGTCCTGACCGCCATCGGGCCGCAGCATCTCGAGCGCTTCGGCAGCATCGAGACGATCGAGAAGGCCAAGTTCGAGCTGCTCGAGGCGCTTCCGGCGGACGGCATCGCGGTCGTCAACAACGACGACCCGCGGGTCCGGCGGCTGGCCGGCACGCTGCGCCTGGCCGAGATCCGGCGGTACGGCATGGACATTTCGGCCGAGGAGCTCGATCTCGCCGCGGTGTCGATTGCACACGGTCCGGAGGGCCTGACCTTCACCCTTGTCGAGTGCGGCGGGCCGCGAGTGACGGTAAAGACACGACTCATCGGAATCCACAACGTCAGCAACATCCTGGCCGCGGCGTCGGTCGCCCGAGCGTCGGGCGTCAGCCTGCGCGAGATCGCCGGGGGGATCGGCCGCCTGCAGCCCGTCCCCCACCGGCTCGAGACCCACACCGGGTCGGACGGCGTCACTATCATCGACGACGCCTACAACTCGAACCCGGTCGGGGCCTTCAACGCGCTCGACGCCCTGGCCGCGTTCGAGACGGGACGCAAGGTGCTGGTGACCCCCGGCATGGTCGAGCTCGGCGCCGAACAGGACGCCTGGAACGAGAAGCTGGGAGCGAAGGCCGCCGACGTCTGCGACTACGTGATCCTGGTCGGAACGCGCCAGACGGCCTCGATCCGGCGGGGCCTCGACGGGCGTGAATTCGACGCCGCGCGCGTCACGTCCGTCCCGAACCTCAACCGGGGCCTGGAGGCGCTCAAGACGATCGTCCACCCCGGCGACGTGGTGTTGTTCGAAAACGACCTGCCGGACCTGTACGACGAGGAATGAGGAGCTGATGTCCAATCCGACCGTGGCCGTCATCTTCGGCGGCCGGTCCGTCGAGCACGAGGTGTCCGTCATCTCCGGCCACCAGGCCATGGATGCCCTGGGGCACGCCGGCTTCCCGGTGCTGCCCGTCTACATCACCAAGCAGGGCGACTGGTACGCGGGCGAGGGTCTCGACAACCTGGACCTCTACCGCGAGCAGACCTTTCACGCGGCCGGTCTCAAGAACGTCTTCCGGGTCAGCCTCAGCCCCGACCGATCCGTGCGGCAGCTGATAGTCCATCCGGGCGCGGCCGGCGGGCTCCTCTCGAAGAGCCCAAAGCTGTGGGCCGACGTCTTCTTCCCGATGATCCACGGCAGCCACGGCGAGGACGGTTCCCTGCAGGGGTTGTTCGAGCTGGCCGACGTGCCTTACGTGGGATCGGGCGTCCTCGCCTCATCGCTGGGAATGGACAAGGTTCTGACGAAGCGTGTCCTGCGGCAGGCCGGCATCGCCACCCTCGACTGCGTCGAGGTAGCGCGGGCGGAGTGGGAGACGGATCCGGACTCGTTCATCGGCGTGGTCGAGGCGAAGCACCGCTACCCCGTCATGGTCAAGCCGGTGTCCCTGGGCAGCAGCATCGGCGTCTCGAGCTGCGCCGACCGGGGGGCCCTGCGCGATGCGCTCGACCTCGCGCTCGAGCTGGACGCCCGGGCCCTGGTCGAGGACGCCTTGACCGACTTCATCGAGGTCAACTGCTCTGTGCTTGGGCCGCCCGAACGCGCCTCGGCCTGCGAGCAGCCGGTACGGTCGGAGTCGGTCCTGTCGTTCGACGACAAGTACAAGCACGGCGGCAAGAAGCTTGGGCGTGGCGCGGCCGCGACCACGGGCATGGCCGGCCTCCAGCGCCAGGTGCCGGCGCCGATCGGCGAGGGTCTCACCTCAGAGGTGCAGAGGCTCGCGATCGAGGCCTTCCGCGCCATCGACGCCAGCGGCGTCGTTCGGGTCGACTTCCTCTACGACCGGTCGAAGGCGCAGCTGCTCCTCAACGAGATAAACACGACTCCCGGGTCGCTCGCCTACTACCTGTGGGAGGAAGAGGGGTTGCGGTTCGACCAGCTCGTGGCGAGGCTGGTCGCGATCGCGTTGGAGCGCCACGAGAACCGCCGCGCCACGGTCTACTCGTTCTCCGCCAACCTCCTGACGAAGTAGGCTGAGGCGGGCAATCGGCGCGCCGCGGATTTCCTCTTACGCGTGGGCAGATGGCCGGCCGCGCCGCGAATTTCCTCTTACGCGTGGGCAGAGGACCGGCCGCGCCGCGAATTTCCTCTTACGCGTGGGCAGAGTACTAAGGAATTGAGTCGGCACCGAGCGGCCGCAGGCGGGCCTGTCTGAGGCCAGAATTCGTCGGGCTGGGAAGCCGTCTTCCGCCGGAAACGCTGCCGACCAGCCGCTACATGCCCCTAGATCCGCCGGTTAGCGGGCTAGCCGGCATCCGTGGCTGTCTCTTGGCAGCCCCCGATTCCATAACACTCCATGGGCGCGTATAGGGAAATTCGCCCACCGCCGGGACGCCGCAGGCGGCCTGCTGTCGGGCGACCGCCGACACCGCACGCGGCCTGCTGTCGGGCGACCGCCTACAACAGGACAACGATTGGTGCACCTGAGCGGCGCCTCGCGCCGGCTGGGACGCGAGTGAGGAACGCCCTCATGCGACTGGAGGGTGCTTCGATTCGCACGGCGTAGCGCTGGCTATGCCGCCCGCTTCCTGGCCGCGGTTTGGACGGCGCGCCTTCGGCGGTCCCGATATCGTCGGACCTGCGGCCTACTCCAGTGACGCCGTGAACATGCCGTCGCGGTCGAACTCGATCGGGCCGAGCGGCCGGACGATCTCGCAGCGACCGGTCGCGAGCACCTCTTCCAGGGCCGGCTCGCTGACGTACAGCAGCTCGAGGTGCTTCGTGTCCCTGATCCTGACGATACGGGTGTCCGGCGCCTCGACCTTGAGGCAGCAGGCGATCGCGACCGACAGCGCCTGGCGATCCGTATCCACCGTCAGAGCCACGCGCGCGCCTTCGGGCGTCTTGGCCGTGATGCAATTCATGTAGGTCTTGTGCGCGTCCATCTTCACCGCGGCGCGCCGCAGGACGACGTCGGCCATGCCGATGCCGACGGCATTGCCCTCGGTCTCGGCCGTCAGGTCGCGAACGACGATCCGCTGGATGCTCGGCCCATCGCCGGTCGGGCCGGCGTAATACCGGCCCACCACGTTCGAATCCATGCCCAGGCCGCTGATGTCCTTGCCGATGTAGTCGAGCACGAGCACGTCCATGCTGCCCAACGGCAGCCGGGCCATCCGCTCGCGGGCGATCGCGAGCAGCTCCCGCTCGCGATCCCACAGGCGGTCGCGGGTCACGGCCTCGATCCGCCACAGCCGCGCGTAGCCGTTCTCCACGAGCGCCAGGCCGAACGGGATGTTGACCTTGGATACCGTGTACTCGGCCACCTCCGGGATGAGCGTGTGGAACGTGGCAAAGCCCTGGCGGTGGAAGGTATCGGCGCCCCGCTGCTTCCCCAGACCGATGGCGATCATCTTCATGAGACCGCTCTCGATCTCGCCGCTGAAGTCCGTGTGGGGCTTGACGCGGTTGATGGGAATGATGGCGTCGGCGCCTGCCATGGCATTGCGGTCCACGAAGACCGGGACGCCGGGCCGGACCTCGCCGAGCTCGACCGTCTCCATGCTCGACCGGATCTCGCAGCCGATCGACTCGGCGGTTATTCCGTATGACGCGAGGACCTCGATCTGACCCTCGGGCGTCGCGCCGCCGTGGCTGCCCATCGCCGGCACGGCGAAGACCTCGCAGCCGGCGGCCCTGATCCAGGCGACCGCCGCTCGCGCGACTTCGTCGATCCTGTCGATGCCACGACTGCCCACGGCCAGGCAGACTCGAGAGCCGGGTGGGATCGTGGCCCGAACCGATTCGAGCGCCGCGCCGACAGCCGCCGCCACGTCGGTAACCTCCGCGGCATCCATGCGATGGCGTACCAGGGCCCAGCGCGGCAGGGTACCGCCCATGAACTCGGCGAAGGGCTCGCCGCCGGTGGCGCCGTGAAGCCGACTCGCCGTCGAGACCTCGGGGGGGTCTGCCAGCGCTTCGGGCTGAAGTGCGGTGTGCGGAACCTTCTCGCGGTGCATCGTCAAGGTGCGCCCTCCATGGATTTCCGGGCCGAATACGGTCTCACTGCAATCACCGGGCGCGGTCGCGGGCGACCTGCCCACTCTACACTGACCGGCCGCGCGACTCGGGCCGAAGGGCAGGGCGCGATCGGTCCACGGGATGTATCGTCCGAGGAGTGATGCCGCACCCAATCCCCTCCGCCGACACTTCCCAAACCCCCAGCGAAACGGCGGTGGGTCTTCCCCGCGTGCCCGCCGGCCCGCAAGGCCGTGCCCTCCTGGAGCGGGCGCGAGTCGAGCTCGCGGAGACCGACCCGGCGGCGGTCGAACGGTTCGAGCGCCTGCTCGAGATCGTCGAGGGCCTCGGCTCGTGCGTCCTGGCGCTCTCCGGCGGGATCGACTCGAGCTTCCTCCTCGAGGTCGCCGCGCCAATCCTCGGCGAGCGCTGCCTGGCGCTCACGGCCGATTCGGCGGCCGTCCCGGCCTGGGATCGGGCCGACGCCGCGGTCGCGGCCGGGGGCGCGGGCCGCCACGGAACGCGATGGCGGACGATCCCCACAAAGGAAGTCGACGACCCGCGCTACGCCCACAACCCGCGGTCCCGCTGCTACTTCTGCAAGCTCGAGGTCTACGGCGCCGCGGCCGCGATCGCTCGGGCCGAGGGCTACGCCTGGGTCGTCGACGGGACGAACGCGTCGGACACTCAGCGGCACGACCGGCCGGGCATAACGGCCGCCTCGGAACTCGGGGTTCGTTCGCCGCTCGCCGAAGCCGGCATAACCAAGGAGCAGCTGCGGAACCTGGCGCGATCGCTCGGCATCGACGGTTGGGACCGGCCTTCGTCGGCCTGTCTGGCCAGCCGCATCCCGTTCGGCGAGCTGATCACGGTCGATCGGCTGCGGCGCGTCGAGTCGGCCGAGCTCGCTCTCAGAGAGCTCGGCTTCCGCCAGGTAAGAGTCCGCGACTTCGGCAGCCATGCCCGTGTGGAGGTCGAAGCCGGCGACCTCGCGGACCTGCGGATCCGGTCCGCCGACGTCCGGGACCGTCTCGTCGAGCTCGGCTTCGTGAGCTGGTCGCCGGCGACGTATGCCGGGAACGGCGCAGGGGACAGCCCGAATGCGTACGGATGAGCCTGAGGCGACCGAACCGGGCGGGCCCGGGCCCGGCTATGCGGGTGCGCTCGAGGAGATGCTCCGCGGCGTAGCGGCCGGCGAGGTCACCGTCGCGACCGCACTGGAGTCGCTGCGGCGGCTGCCTTTCTCCGACCTCGGTTTCGCGCGGGTAGATCACCATCGCGGCCTCCGCCAGGGCGTAGTGGAGTTCATCTACGGGCCCGGCAAGACGCGGTCCCAGCTGCTCGCGATCGTCGAAGCTCAACTCGCCCACGACCAGTCGAGCGTGGTCGTGACCCGTGTGGCGGCCGAAGACGCCGCCGCGGTCAGGGCCCTGGCCGAGTCGCTCGGGCTGGAGAGCGTCTGGCACGACCGGCCCGGGTTGCTGGCGATCCCTCGTGCGGTCCCGCAGGTGCGCGGCCGGTTGCTGGTCCTGACCGCCGGCACGTCGGACCTGCCCGTGGCCGAGGAAGCGGCGACGGTCGCCTCGCTGCTCGGGGCCGACGTCCACGTCGTCGCCGACGTCGGCGTTGCCGGACTCCACCGGCTGCTCGAACAGCAACCCGAGATCGAGGAGGCCGACGCGATCGTGGTGGTGGCCGGGATGGACGCCGCCCTCGCGAGCGTCGTCGGCGGCCTGGCGCGTGTACCGGTCATCGCCTGTCCAACGAGCGTGGGCTACGGAGCCACGTTCGGTGGTTTGAGCGCCCTGCTGGCCATGATCGCGTCGTGCGCACCGGGCGTGGCCGTGGTGGGCGTCGACGACGGGGTCGGCGCCGGCACGGTCGGCGCCCTCATCGCCCGGGGCCGGCCCGCCTGACGCAGCCCGGCGCGTCCTCAGATCGCCGCAGCCACGCGGCCCGATTCCGGCCGACGCGTCGATCGGCCTGGCCAACCCGCCGGTCCGCTCAGATGGTCATCGCGCCGAAGCCGCCGTCCACGCGGACGAGCGCCCCCGTCACGAAGCCCGAGGCGCGTTCCGAGGCCAGCCAGATCATCGTCCCGACCAGTTCCTCGGCCTCGCCCAGACGGCCCATCGGGGTGTGTCGCAGGATGGCCTCGATCCGGCTCTCGTCGAGCAACTTACGGTTCTGTTCGGCGGGGAAGAACCCGGGCACGATCGCGTTGACGCGGATCTTGTGGGGCGCCAGCTCGCGCGCCAGATAGCGGGTCAGGATGTTCACTCCTGCCTTCGACACCGAGTAAGTCAGTACTCGCGATAGCGGGATCTCCGAGGAGGCGGACGAGAAGTTGATGATCGTTCCGCCGCGGCCGCGGTCCACCATCGCCTTGCCGAAGACCTGGCTGGCGATCAACATCGACGTCAGGTTGGTGTCCAGAACGCGGTGCCACTCGTCGAGCTCCAGCTCGAAGAACGGCGTCGAGCTGTTGATGCCCACGGCGTTGACCAGGATGTCGACCGGGCCAAGGCGCTCCTCGATGGCGGCGCGGGCCCGTTCGACGGATGCCTTGTCGGAGGCATCCAGGACCACGGCCGCCGACCGGACGCCTTCCGCCGAGAGCGCCGCCACGAGCTCGTCGGCGCGCTCCTGAGAACGATCCAGCACGGCGATCGCGGCACCTGCCGCAGCGTAGCCGCGGCACACGGCCCCGCCCAGAACGCCGGCCCCGCCGACGACCGCGGCCACTTTGCCGCTCAGGTCGAACATCGCGGGACCGGCAACCCGCTGGCCTTCCGCATTCGGGTTCATCGAACGACTCCTTTCCGTGCTGGCTCTCCCGCAGCCGTCGCGAAGGGGCGCAGGTGGCGGCCGATGTGTCTCGTGAGGTTCGACCAGTACGCTTCGCGCTCCGCCCAGACGGCGGCGCGCAGGTCATCTCCGAGATGGGATTCGCCCGTCACCGGGCCGCCGCGGAGCACCGCGCCGTAGGTGACGTGGAGGATTTCGCGCGTGTTCGGATCACCCAGCAGACCGGCGAGAGTCGCGGCGGACGCGCCGTCGGGCGATGGCGCGCCGGCGGTGCTGGCTGATACGTGGTAGCTGGCTCGGGCCGCGGTATACACCTCGAGAGCCACGCGCCAGATGCGACGCATGAGTTCGGGGTCCGTCGCGGCGATCGTCTCGAGGGCCACGAGGTAGCTTGTCCCGGAGGTCTTGAGATGGACGTGGTCGCGCGTGGCTCGCGCTACGGCGTCATAGACCGAGAACTTGTCCGAGCCCGAATGGACGCTCAGCTTGTAGTCCCCCAGGCGGCGGGTTATGGCTGCGTGAACGTTGACGTCGGCCTCGAATTCGGCCCGATCGCCCAGGTAGTCGATCCCCTTCTCGAAGTCGCCCACGAAGCGCGGGGCCAGGCTGACCCAGCCGACGTCGAGACGGCGGAGCTCGGTCGCCAGGTACACATGGTCGACGGGGGTCGTCCGATGCTCGATCTCGTCGACCGCCACTTCGAACTCGAAGGCGGCCGGAGCGAGAGCCGAAGCCAGGTGACGGTACATGGCCGCAACCTGTACGACGGCGGCCCCGAAACGGGCCGCTGCCGAGCGGAGGGCGGCCGGGGGCAACTCCAGAGGACCCGAGTCGAGGTCGAGCCTCTCGGGATACCGCGACGCGAACGCCGCGGCGTCGTCCTCGAGGCCGGACCATGGCACCTGGGCGAAGGCGGCGGCAACCGCCTCCTCAGGCGCGTCGGCCGGCAGGTCGGGCACGAGCTCGATCGGGTCGGCGGTGAACATCGTGCAGCCGGCACTGATCCCGGCATCGATGTCCGCGATCGTCTTGAGGTGGTCCGCGTCCGCCCCGTACCCGTCCCGCCAGCCCGCCGCGAGCGCCCCGAAGGTGGCCGCGTCGAGCACGTCGGCGAAGGTGCGGCCGGTCCTCGAGAGCTCCCTCGCGGATTGCTGGGCGAGAACGGGGACGATGCCCGGGTTGGCCCGGAATGCGGCAACGTGGCCGGGCGTGGCGACGCCGAGCCGGTCGCCGACGCCAACGGACGTCGCGCCACCGACGAGTCGGGGCCGGAGCGACGGCACGAGCCCGCGCAACGCGACCGCGTTGTCATGGTCGGGTTCGCCGACGACGAGGGCGCCGCCGTCAAGCTCAGCCGCCGTGCCCGCCAGAGCCGCGGGTAGCGTCTCGCTTTCAGGAGCCCAGGCCACGACCTGCCAGCCATGTGCTCCCGCTCGGATCCCTAAGGTCGCGGCGCCGGCCGAAGTGATGGATGCGTCGATCGCGCCGGCCTTGCGAATGGCCTCGACGGCTTCCGTGGGTCCCGACCCTGCGGGTCCGGACCCTTCCGCACCGGTTCCTGCTGCCATGCCTACGACCCCTGGACCCAGGCGTGCGCCGGGTCGAAATGCGGGATCATCTGGCGCCCTTCACCGGCCATGATCCACAGGTAGTAGAGGGAGTAGCCGGGCGCCGCGACGACGGGATGGTAGCCGCTGCGGATCACGGCCGCCTCGCCGTCGCGAACGACAAAGGCCTCGGTGCCGGCGTCGTCGTAGCGGATCTGGACCCCGAAGCCGGTCGGCGGATCCACCTTGAACAGATAGACCTCCTCGAGTTTGACCTCCTCGGGCGGGGCCTCGCGGTCGTGCTTGTGAGGCGGATACGACGACCAGTTGCCGGATGGGTTGATCGTCTCGCCGAGCAGCAGCCGGCCGGCGGCGTGCTCGGGCCCCAGGATCGTGCGGACGGTACGGCTCCAGTTCCCCTGGCCGGGTTCGCCGAGCCGCTGGTCCGCGGGCCCGATGATCCGGGCCTTCGACGGCCCGCCGGCGCCGCCGGGCGCAGTGGCGATGGCCAGTTGAGCGGGAGTCGTGGCAGTGAGCTTGAGCCTGGTTCCGGGAGGGGCGTAGACCGAGTGGCCGGGGCCCTCGAAGACATTCGCGCGACCACCGGCCGAGCCGAGCTTCTCGCCGTTGGCCTCGACGTCGACGACGCCCCCGAGCACCACGACCGCGGTCTCGAGATCGCCCGGCGACTCGAACGAGGCGCCTGTATCGAGGTCTGCCAGGGACAGGCCGATCAGATCGGCGGCCGACTCGGGGCTCACGACAGTTCGAATCATGACAATCCTTTCAGGTATCGCCGGGCGCGCGGACAGGAAGGGCACCGACCGCCCGCGCGGCTGCCGGCGGCTATGCGGAGCAGACTCAGCGGCCGCCGACTCGGGTAACCAGCTGGGTCGGATTTACGAAGCGGAGCGCTATCACCAGCAGCACGAGCATCGACGCCGTGTAGATCACGGCCATTGCGTCGACCTCCTGCGGGGCCCGGATTCCTGCTCCGAAGACGGCGTCGTAGAGGACGACGACGATCGTGGAGCTTGACGGCCCGGACGTCAGGAACGTCAGCTCGAACATGCCTACGGTTCGAACGAGGACCAGGATCCCGGCGGCGAGGATGCCGGGAACCATCAGCGGTCCCAGGATGCGCAGGAAGATCGTCAACGTGCTGGCGCCGCACATGCGAGCCGCAGCTTCGATCTTCGGATCGATCTGCTCGATGAAGGGGATCATGACGAGCACCACGAAGGGAACCGTCGGGACAAGGTTGGCCAGGATGACGCCCGGAGATGCTGCCTGCCAGCTGAACCTTGTAGAGCACCGTCGCCAGCGGGATACCGTAGGTGATCGGCGGAATGAGGATCGGCAGCAAGAAGAGGACGGTCACGAGACGCTTGCCCGGGAAGTTGCGCCGAGCCAGGGCGTACGCCGCCGGAACGCCGATCAGCGTGGAGATCGCTACGACCGCGATTGCCACCTGGGCGGTCACGAGCAGGACATTGGTCAGATCGAACTCGGCCCAGGCGTCTCCGTACCAGTGGTTTGTGAAGTCGTCGGGCAGCCACGATCCGAACCAGGTCGTCGCGAACGAGTCGAGGACGACGGTGGCGATCAGCGCGAACAGCGAGACGAAGAAGATGCCGACCAGGCCCCAGACCACGAGACCTCCGATGGTCGACGGGCGGAAGCTGCGCCTGCGCGATGGAGCCAGGAGAGGGGCGGGAACGTTGGCGGCGGCGGTCATCAGCCCTTACCTCCCGTCGCCCCGCGGAACATCGTGCTCCGCCAGCCCAGAACGATGGCAATGATCCCGAGCATGATCGCGCCCATGATCATCGAGATCGCCGAGCCCAGCGAGTAGTCGAACTGCTCGAACGCGGCGTGATACGCGGCAATCGAGATCACGCGCGTGGAGCCGGCCGGGTCGCCCACCAGGTTGGCCGATGGGAAGACCGAGAAGGCGAGCACGAACGACAGGCAGAACGTGATGGCCAGCCCGGGAGCGAGGAGCGGCAGGGTTATTCGCCGGAAACGCTCCCACCAGCCCGCGCCCATCACCGAGGCCGCCCGCTCGAGGTTCGGGTCGATGCCCGAGAGATAGGAGAGCACGAGGAGGAAGGCGAACGGGAAGCCGGTGATGATGAGCGACAGAAGGACGCCCCAGTAGTTGTGGACCAACAAGACCGGCTGATCGACGAGCTTGAAGTCACGCAGGAACTTGTTCAGCCAGCCGGACGGGCCGAGGAGTTCTATCAGGCCGTCGGCCGTCAGCACCGTGCCCAGTGCGATCGGCACCACAAGCAGGGTCGTAATCGTCCGCTTGAACCGGAACCGTCCGCGCATACGGTAGGCGATGGGTACCGAGGCCAGCACGTTGAAGAGTGCTGCCGGCACGCCGAGGCTGAGCGTGGTCCAGATCGTGTCCCTCAGGTACGAGTCCGAGAAGAAGTTCTGGTAGTTGGCCAGAGGTCCGCCGCTCGCGGGGGCGAACGACAGCTGCAGCCCGTACAGGAACGGGTATACGAAAAGAAGGACCAGGAACAGGACGCCCGGCACCAGCAGGAGGAGGGCGCGGTCGATGCCGCGATCCGCCAGGCGATGCCTCAGCGACTGCTTCCCGGCGTCGGGAGCACCCGGAAAGGCGGTCGCGGCTGTCATGCGGCCCCCTCTTGCGGCGCCGCCGGGGCATCGGACGGGTACACGAGAACTCGTTCGACGGGCACCGAGACCGTGGCCGTGTCACCAGGGGCCAGCCGCTTCTCCGTTCGGAAGTAGAGGGCTTCGCCGCCGGGCATCCGGGCCTGGATCAGCAGCTCGCGGCCGTGGTATTCGACGACCTCTACCGTCACCGGGACTCGATTGGGCGGCGGCCCATCGACCACTATGTCCTCGGGGCGGATCGCGGCCACGGCGAGTTTGCCATCGATAGTGCCGAACGCCTGCCCGGTGAGCTTGACGTCGCCGGAGGTCAGGACGGCGTGACCGGCCGAGACGCTCGCCACGTCGAAGGTCAGCATGTTTCGGTAGCCCATGAAGCCCGCGACGTAACGGTTTGCCGGATGCTCGTATACCTCGCCGGGAGTGCCGATCTGCTGGGCGACGCCGTCCCGGAGCACCACCAGGCGGTCGGCCATCGAGAGGGCCTCCTCCTGGTCGTGGGTGACGTAGATCGTGGTCAGGTGGAGCGATTGGTGAAGGCGCCGGATCTCGATCCTCATAGCCAGCCTCAGCTGGGCGTCGAGGTTGGAGAGCGGCTCGTCCATGAGGACCAGGGGCGGCTCATAGACGATCGCGCGGGCGATCGCCACGCGCTGCTGTTGGCCGCCCGACAGCTGCGAAGGCAACTTGCCGGCCTGGTCCTCGAGTCGGACGAGACCCATGACTTCGTCAACCCGAGGTCGCATTTGCGCCTTGGGCGTCTTTCGCATCTTGAGACCGAAGGCGATGTTCTCGCGCACAGTCATGTGGGGGAAGAGGGCGTAGTTCTGGAAGACCATTCCAAAGCCCCGCTGCTCTGGGGCTAGCCCGTCGATCCTCTTGTCGTCGAGCCAGATGCTGCCGCTCGAGAGAGGCAGCAAGCCCGCCAGGCAGTTGAGAGCTGTCGATTTGCCGCAACCCGACGGCCCGAGGAGGGCGATGAACTCGCCCCCTCGGATCGTCAGACTGAGCTCGCTTAGCGCCGCTTGCTCACCGAAGTTGCGGCCGATGCGATCTAGACGCAGTTCGGAGAAGCGTTCGTCGCGCACGGCTCAGATTCCTTTGCTGACCAGGTCGAACGATCGACGTTGGCTATAGAGGCTATTTCTTGCCGATGTTCTTGTCCCAAAGGTCGAACGCGACGACCTGCTGATCGGCCGGCAGTGACGTCACCTTGGGGAACTGTGCGATCCACTGATCGAACTGGGCCGGGACGACGCCCTTGAGCGCTGCCTGGCTGTCGGCTGGGGCCATGTCGAGGGTCACATTCTTGACCGCCGGGCCCGGATAGAAGTAGCCCTTGTCGTAGGAGATGGCCTGCTGATCGGGCTTGAGCATCCAGGCGATGAGATCCAGGTCGGCGGTCATGGTGTCGGTTGAGACACCGTTGGGGATGACTGCGTACTGGGCGTCGGTCACCCATGTCATGTTGGCGAAGTTGCCGACGGCCGTCGTCTTCGGCACGGTGCCGAGGATGATCGGGTTGATGTACCAACCGGTTGTCGTAGCGATCATGTCAACCGTGCCGGCGGCAAGGTCCTTCATGGTCGCGGTGGTGCCGGTCTGGTACACGTTGATGTACTGGCCCAGATCCTTCAAGTAGGCCCAGGTATTTGCCCAGCCGTTGGTCGGGTCCTTGGGGTCCTTGTCGCCGAGGAGATACGGCAGCGCCATGAGGAATGTCCGGCCGGGGCCCGAGTTGGCCGGGCGGGCGTATTCGAACTTGCCCGGGTGAGCCTTGGCCCATGCCAGCAGCTCCGCAGGAGTCGTCGGCGGGGTAGTGACGTTGGTGGGGTTGTACTCGACGAGCGGACCCGACGGGTAGTAGACGACCTCGATGCCGTAGCCCTGGGCCAGGCCCTGCATATCGGCGGCGGGCGCGAGGTAGTTGTCCATCAGGCCCGGGAACATGTCCTGATGGTCCGGGATGACCTTGGCGAGGAGGTTGTTCTTGATCCCGGCGGACAGGCCGTCGGTGCCGGTCATCACGAGGCTGATCTGGGCGTTGCCGCCGGCCTGCTGGGCCTGCAGCTTGCCGGCCAGCTCGGGGGCCGTGGCGGTCGAGTAGGTGATGTTGGCCACGATCTCAGGATGGGCGGCCTTGAAGTTCTCCATCATCTGCTTGGTGAGCTGTAGGTTGCCCGCCACGTCCAGAACGTTGATCGTCACCGGGGCGGACGGAACCTTCAATGGCGCCATCGTGGCGGCGGCGCCAGAGGCGTTTGCTGCGGTGGTCGGGTTGGCGGCGACGGTCGGTGTTGCCGCGACCGGGCTGGGCGTGCTGCTCGAGCTGCACGCCGAAACGATGATCCCGGCAGCAAGGATGAGCCCCAGCCGCTGAGTCCACGAACGCTGTTTCATCTGAACAGTTCTCCTCCTGCTAACTCTCCACTATTGCCGTTGTCTCCCCCATGGGCTCTATTCGCGCCGAGCGCAGGCTCGATCGGGCGCCGCCTCTCGGTGGCGCCGTGGAAGCCCTGACGATCAGCTGGGCGGGGAGACCCTGATCGTGGGTGCCCGATCCCGGATGGGCTAGCTGCTCCAGCAGCAACTCGATCGCGACACGTCCCGCCTGCTCGAGTGGCAGGGCGACGGTCGTCAAATGTGGGGTGGCCATTCCGGCCATGGGGATGTCGTCGAAGCCGACGACGGAGATCTCTTCCGGCACGCCGATGCCGCGATCGGCGAGTCGGCTCAGGACACCGAGAGCCATGAGGTCGTTGTAGGCGACGACCGCGGTGACCTCTGCGGCCACGGCCAGGTCGGCGGCTTGCTTACCGGCCTCGAAACGCGGCGCGAAGGGACCGAACTCGACAATTTCGAGGTTTCTGCCACGTGCCCCAACCCGCAGACCGCGCCGCCGCTCCCGGTTCGACCAGGATCCGACGGGCCCGCCGAGGAACGCAATCCGCTCGTGGCCCAGGGCGACCAGGTGCTCCAGGGCCTGGCGAATCCCGCCGGCGCTGTCCAGCTGAACCGCCGACGCGCCTGGGACGCGGCGGTTGAGGAGGACGAGCGTCGTGTCCCCAAGGAGCTGCTGGAGCTGCTGCTCGGACAGCCGCGACGAGCAGAGGAGTACGCCATCGACCTGCTTGGCCATGGCGCGCACGAGCTCGATCTCGAGCCTCGGGTTCTCCTCCGAGTCGGCCAGGAACACTGAATGGTCGGCCTCCCGGGCACGCGCCTGGGCGCCTTTGAGAATCGCGGGGAAGAAAGGGTTGCCCAGGTCCGGGACGACGACCCCTATGTTGCCCGTCTTGCCTGTCGTCAGGCTTCGCGCGGCCTTGCTGGGCCGGTAGTGCAGTTCGTCGGCCACGGCAAGGACGCGCCGCAGCGTCTCCTCGCGAACGAGCCCGGGTTCCGCAAACGCCCTGGAAACGGTGGCCGCCGAGACGTTCGCCCGCCGGGCTACGTCGCGGATCGAAGGTGCCGAGTCGCCGTCGCGCTGGTCCATACGTAACAGAATGTAACCGGTTGCAGAAACTGTCAAGAGTCTCGATGATTGTCCGCGGCAAGTGCGGACTGCCGGCCCGGCCAAGCTGTGCCAGACTCGGTTGGTTGCCCGCCTGTATTGCCGGATAGACCAGGAGATGCCCGTGGCGAAGAGCGACCTCTGCTTGTGGATCGACGCCTCCTCAGGCGCGTCGGGGGACATGCTGCTCGGCGCGCTGCTCGACGCCGGCGCCGGGGTCGCGAGCGTAGAGGCGGCGATCCGCGCTCTTGGCGTAGAGCCGATCACGATTCGCACCTCGGAGGTCCGCCGCCATGGGCTGCGGGCCACGAAGGCGGACGTCCTCATCGCCGACCGGGCCGTCTCGCGGACCCTGGGTGATGTGCTCCGACTGATCGGAGCGGCGGGCCTTACCCAACCGGTGGCCGGCCTGGCCGGCGACGTCTTCCGGCTCCTCGGCACGGCCGAGGCCGCGGTCCACGGCCAGAGCGTCGAGGAGATCCACCTGCATGAGGTCGGCGCTCTCGACTCGCTCGCCGACATCGTGGGCTGCGCGGCCGCACTCCACGCTCTCGGCCTGCTGGAGCCACGCGCCCGCATCGTCGTCAGCTCGATCGCGCTCGGATCGGGAACCGTCGATACGGCACACGGCTCGCTGCCGGTGCCGGTGCCGGCGGTCCTGGCGATCCTCGCGGGGCGCGATGCTCCGATCTCGGCCGGTGGCGACGGAGAGCTTTGCACTCCGACCGGGGCCGCACTGCTGGCGACGCTCGCCGGGTCCTGGGGCTCGGTGCCGTCGATGACCATCGACGCGGTCGGCGTCGGGGCAGGCGCGGCGGATCCGCCGGAGCGGGCCAACGTCCTGAGGGTCGTGCTCGGCACGGCCGTCGTGCCGGTCGCCGTTTCGTGGCGCCATGACGACCTGTTCGAGCTCGAATCGGCTGTAGACGATCTCGATCCGCGGCTCTGGCCGGCCGTCCTCGATGGGCTGGTCCAGGCGGGCGCCGTCGATGCCTGGCTGACTCCGATCGTCATGCGCAAGGGCCGGCCCGGAAACCTGGTAACGGCCCTCGTCGCCGAAGAGGCGATCGACGCTGCCGCCAGGGCGCTGTTCACCCAGTCGACCACGCTGGGGATCCGCCTGCGGGCGGTCACGCGCCGGGCGCTGCCCCGCGACGCGGTCGTGGTTCGTGTAGATGGCTGTGAGATCCGCGTCAAGCGCGGTCTGCTCGACGGCCAGCCCGTGACCGTGCAGGCCGAATACGCCGATGCCGCCGCGGCCTCGGAGCGCCTCGGATTGCCCCTGCGCGTAGTTCTCGATCGCGCCGCGGGGCTGGCGCGCAATGGACCCCATTCGGAAGCCGAAACCAGCCAACACCAGGCGCCGAAGCCGGCGCGAGGAGCGAAGCGATGAACGCCGCCACGGGTCCGGGGCCGCACCGGATCGGCAAGCCGCCGCGGGGATCGCGGATCGCCGATCTGCGGGCCACCACTGTCACCGTCCCACTCGAGGCTCCGCTGCGCCACGCCGCGGGCGCGCATTGGGGCCGCTTCGTCCGCACCATCGTCGAGGTCGAGACGCGAGAGCGGAGTCGTCGGCCTCGGCGAGATGGGCGGCGGCGGGCAGAGTGCCCAGCTGACCGTCGAGTCGTTGCGACCCAAGCTGCTCGGCCACGACGTGTTCGACGCCACGGGGCTCTGGTTCAAGATCCTCAACCCAACCGCGGCGCTCTACGACAACCGGACCCAGATACACGCGGCGCTCGAGTTCGCCTGCCTCGATGCCGCCGGCAAGATGCTCGAGGTTCCCGTATACGACCTCCTCGGCGGCAAGATGCGCGACGTCGTGCCGTTCGCGAGCTACCTCTTCTTCCGATATCCGAACGCGGGCGGGTCGGGCGAGGTGAGGACGATAGAGCAGCTCGTCGAGCAGGCCGGCGATCTCAAGTCACGCTGCGGCTTCTCGACGCACAAGCTCAAGGCGGGCGTGTTTCCTCCCGAATACGAGCTCCGCTGCTTCCGCGCCCTGGCGGAGGCCTTTCCCGGCGACGCCCTCAGGATCGACCCGAACGCTGCATACAGCGTCCGGGATGCGATACGGGTCGGCCACGCCATCAAGGGCCTCCGCAACGACTACTACGAGGACCCCACCTGGGGCATGAACGGCCTGCGCCAGGTTCGAGCGGCCGTGGGATTGCCGATCGCGACGAATACGGTCGTCACCAACCTCGAGCAGCTTGCGGCCAACGTCCGCGATCCGGCAGTGGACGTCATCCTGCTCGACACGACGTTCTGGGGCGGGATCCGGCCCGTGCTCAAGGCCGCGGCCGTGTGCGAGACGTTCCAGCTCGGGATCGGCGTCCATTCGTCGGGCGAGCTCGGCATCCAGCTGGCGACGATGCTCCACTTCGGGGCCGCGCTGCCGACGATGCAGTTCGCCGCGGACGCCCACTACCACCACTTGACCGACGACATCATCGAGGGCGGCCTTCTGCCGTATCGCGACGGTGCCATCGCCGTTCCGGACGGGCCCGGGCTGGGCGTCCGGCTGGACCCGGAACGAGTGGCTCGATACGCGGCCCTGTACAAAGAGCTGGGGGGTTATCCATACGACCGCGACCCGGGCCGGCCGGGCTGGTACGCCCGGGTCCCCAACGAGGAGTGGGCGGACCCGGACGATGCGTCGATCCCGTCGCTAAGTGGATTGGGCGAAGACAGGAGAAGTCGATGAGCCAATTGATCGTTCCATCCGAGGGCGACCTGGATCTCCTTTCACTGGGCGCCCTGGTACACCGGCTCGATCCGGGGATCGTCCCGTTTCGCAAGGCGACCGAATGCAGCATCCATGTCAGCGGCGGCGAGTTCAACGTGGCGGCCAATCTGTCGGATTGCTTCCGCCTGAACACCGGCGTCGCCTCGGCGATGGTGGACTACCCCATCGGCGATCTCATCGCCGAGCGCGTCCGCGCGGTCGGCGTACGGCCCTACTACAAGCGCTTCGCCCACGACGGCGTCACCGGCCCCAACATGGCCACGGTCTACAGCGATCGGGGCGTCGGCGTGAGAGCGCCGGTGGTCTTCTACAACCGCGCCAACGAAGCGGCCGGGCGTCTGGCCCCGGGCGACTTCGACTGGGATGCGATCTTCGCCGGCGGCGTGCGTTGGTTTCATTCGGGCGGCATCTTCGCTTCGCTCTCGCCGACCACGGGGCCGCTCATCGTCGAGGCAATGCAGGCCGCCCGAAAGGCCGGCGCGGTCACGAGCTTCGACCTCAACTACCGGCACAAGCTCTGGAGCCTGTGGGGTGGCGCGGATAAGGCCCGGGCGGTCCTGAGCAAGATCGTTTCATACGCCGATGTACTGGTGGGCAACGAGGAGGACCTCCAGCAGGGCCTGGGCATCCAGGGCCCCGAGGTCAAGGCAACCTCGACGCTCGACCCGATTGCGTTCCTGGGCATGATCGACGCCGTAGTCGCGAAGTTCCCGAACGTCAAGGCGGTCGCGACTACGTTGCGGGAGGTCCACTCGACTTATCGCCACACGTGGAGCGCCGTAGCCTGGATCGACGGCCGGCCGGTCAACGCCCCCACCTGCGAGCTGGACGTGCTGGATCGAGTTGGCGGCGGAGACGGCTTCGCTTCCGGCTTCTTCTACGGGCTGCTCAGCGGAACCACGCCCGAGGAGGCCGTGAAGCTAGGCTGGGCCCACGGCGCCCTGCTCACCACGACGCCAGGCGACACGAGCATGGTCACGCTCGAGCAGGTGCAGGCGTTTGCCAGGGGAGGATCGGCCCGCATCCAGCGCTGAATAGAGGTCCTCTGTCCGCCGGTTGGCACCGCGGCAAGCGGAATGCTCCGGGCCGCACCAAAATCTGGCTACCAATCAAGGAGGCTCAACCGATGCAAGTCGGACTCGTCGGACTCGGGCGCATGGGCGCCAACATGTCGCGCCGCTGGCTGCGCAGCGGTCACACCGTGTTCGGCTACGCCCGAACGAAGGCCACCGTCGACGGACTCGTCTCCGAGGGCGCGCTCACCGGCGGCTCGGCTTCGCTGGCCGAGCTGGTGGGCAAGCTCGAGGCGCCGCGGATCATCTGGCTGATGGTCCCGGCGGCATCCGTCGATGCCACCCTCGACCAGCTCAAGCCGTTTCTCTCGGCCGGCGACATGGTCGTCGACGGCGGCAACTCCTACTACCGCGACGACATCCGCCGCTCGGGCGAGCTCGAGCCGGCCGGCATCCGATACCTCGATTGCGGCACCAGCGGCGGAGTGTGGGGCCTTGAACGCGGCTACTGCCTGATGATCGGCGGGCCCAACGATGCCGTCGCCCATCTCGATCCCCTGTTCAAGGCCCTTGCCCCCGGAGTGGCCGCGGCCCCCCGCACGCCCGGCCGCGAGGGCGAGCCCGACACCGCGGAGCAGGGTTACCTCCACTGCGGCCCCGCCGGCGCTGGCCATTTCGTGAAGATGGTCCACAACGGCATCGAGTACGGCCTGATGGCTGCCTACGCCGAGGGCCTCAACATCCTCCATCACGCCGACGCGGGTCTGGCCGGGCGTGAGATCGACGCCGAGACATCGCCCCTGCGCGAACCCGAGCTCTACCAGTACAGCCTCGATCTGGCCGCCGTGACCGAGGTCTGGCGGCGCGGCAGCGTCGTCGCCTCATGGCTCCTCGATCTGACCGCTCAGGCGTTGCAGGGCAGCCCCGATCTCGCGGAGTTCTCCGGGCGCGTGTCCGACTCGGGCGAGGGCCGCTGGACGAGCATCGCCGCCATCGACGTGAGCGCTCCGGCACCGATCCTGACGACGGCGCTCTACGAGCGCTTCACGTCCCGAGGTGAAGCGGACTTCGGCGACAAGGTGCTCTCCGCGATGCGCTTCGGCTTCGGTGGTCATCTCGAGAAGAAGGGCTTAGCTCGACACGCCGCGGCGGCGACGCCGCAGCAACTCGCCGCAGATCGTCCGGGTTGACGGCCGCTCGCAATCGAAGGAGCCTCGATGGTCGAAGGCATCGCTCCCGCGCTGGTCGACGTCCTGGTGGTTGGCTACGCCGACATGCCGTCAGTCGCCGGTACGGTGGGGCTCGTCCGGGACGGGGGCCATGTCATCGTCGTGGACCCCGGAATGGTCAAGAGCCGGTCGCTGATGCTGGATCCGCTCGAGCGGCTGGGCATCTCACCCGACGACGTGACCCACGTCTTCGTCTCGCACCATCACCTGGACCATACCGTCAACATCGCGCTCTTCCGCCGGGCGGAGATCGTCGACTTCCGATCCGCGCGGCGCGACGACCAGGTCAACTCGCATCAAGGCGAGGGCTTCAGGCTGGGGCCGAACACGACCGTCTGGGTCACTCCGGGCCACACTCCGCAGGACGCCAGCCTCGTCGTGGAAACAGCCGAAGGCCGCCACGCCTTCACCCATCTGTGGTGGCGGCCGGACCGAACGCCCGAAATCGATCCCTACTCCACCGATCCCGCCGAGCTGGCCCGAAACCGGCAGCGCCTGCTCGACGGCGCGGATGTCATCATTCCGGGCCACGGGGCACCATTCCGCGTGCGCTGATTGCGGTCGAGCCGGGTCGCGCGAGGCCTGACAGCGGATCGGCCCGGCCAGCGGCGCCGGGCTAGAACACAGGCCTACTTGGCCGCCCCATAGGCGCTTCCAACGATGACGCTACGCGGCAGCACCAGGAAGGATCCTGAGTTGTCAGCCGGGCCGTTCCCCGCGATCGGGATCCAGTTCCTGGCGTCGTACGAGATCCAGGTCTTGCCGTTGCCCTTGATCGCCACGAGGACCGTGCCGTTCGAGGCAAACGCCCCGTCAGGGCCGGTGCTGCATTCCCCCTGCCCGCAGACAATGGCGCCTACGGGCTCGAAGCTGGCGTCGGTCTGCCAGGTCTTACCCCCGTCGGTCGATAGGTCAAGTCCGTAGCCGCCCGGGATCGCGCGCTCGCTCGTGTAGAGGAGCATCCCAGATTTGCCGAAGAGGAGTCCGACCGGGAAATTGATCACACGGGGAGTGGATCTTGTCCATGTCCGGCCGTCATCTGACCACCACACGCCACCGGTGCCTTGCGCGCCGGACCCCACCAGCCCTCGGCCGCCCAGGCCGGCTGTCACGTCTAGCGCGTCGAGACGAAATTCCGAGTTGCTCGTCAGGCTGTCGGTGTAGCCGCCCATGACGAAGAAGCGGTTGTTTCCCGACTGGATCTGCGGACCGACGTAGTCCCAGGTAATTCCTGGCTGGACCTCCACCGGCGTCCAGCGGATGCCGTCGGTCGAGAAGGCAACGCTGAACGTCTGGGTCGCGAACTTGCCCGAACCGTTGAGCGTGTGCGCTGTGGCGACCAGGCCGGCGGCCGTACCGGCGATGGAGTCAACGAACGCGACACCCGACGGAGGGCCGGCATTGCGCCAGGCCACGCCGTCTGAGCTGGTCCAGACCGTCTCCGAAGGGACCGCCGCGTAAGGATCGCCCGCCACAGCCACAAGGCCAGCCGGGGAGGCGGCCACGAGCACCTTCGGGGCGGCTATTGCGGTTACCTGCGTCCAGGTCTGGCCGTCCGGGGAAGTCCACACAATGCCTTTCTCGCCACCGCCTGTCGTGCCGTAGAGGACGTAGCCATGCTGCCACGCGAGGAGCTGAACGCCGAAGTCGGCCTTCAACAGAGGATGGTCGGAGGGAAGCTGGGTCCACGACAAGCCCGTCCAGTTCGACGTTACGCCGGCGGTCGTGAACGAGGCGGCGGAAGGCCCAGGAGTTGGAACCGAGGGCTCGGGCGAAGGGGAGGTCGCAGAGGGTGAAGCTGATCCCAGCGTCGTAGGCGACACGAAGACCGACGAGCCGGTCGTCTGCGACGGCGAAGCCCCGGCCACGCTGCAGCCGGTGACGAGAAACAGAGCCGCCAGGCCAACTGCGACGAGCCTGATGCTTCCCAGTCGCGGTCGTTTGTCGTGAGACCCGATCCGATACATGGCCTTCCCCCACTTCAATGGCTGCTCGTCCAGGCTGTGCGCCGAAACCCCGGATTTGGAGACGCATCGCAAAGGGGCCAGGTGATCCCACCCACGTCCGAGCGGTAGCTTCCTACAGCCCCGCGTCTCCACTGGTGAGTCCGTCGACGCGTCGCACCTCGAAGTCGTAGGTCCGGCCGGATTGGAACCGACACTCTGCGGGTGAAAGTCCGCGCTGGAACCATCGACCTGGAGCGCCAGGCCTCGGCTTGACGTGTCGCGGTGCCCAGCGGGACGATGACTGCCTAACGCGCCGACGCTGCGCTGGAACCGGCGGACACCGCCGGTTCCAGGCACCTGGCAAATGGGGTCAGCATGACCGTCAGACGGACGTTTGGTAGCGCCGGACTCGTCCGGCCGATCGACGTTATCGCCTTGGCGGCGCTCACCCTCGGGCTCTGGTGCCTCGCGAACGTCATGGGCTGGATCGGCCCGTCTCTGTGCGCGACGCCCAGCTCCGACGACAAGCCGATCTGCGACACCGTGACCGCGGCGATTCATGCGGACTCGGAAGTCCCCAGCAGCGAGTCGATCGCCCTCGCGAGGTCGCAAGGGTTGAGCAGCGACGCCTGGGTGAGCGCCGGCATCGCCAAGCTGGCGCAGTACTTCACCGGCGACGTGTTGGCCCGGCACGTCGACAGCCTGCGACTGAATGCCGAAACCTACGGTCGATCCGAGGCCCTGACTGATAGCGAAGGAGTCCGCAACATCGTGGTCAGGACCATCGTGATCTCTGGCAATACCGCAACGGTCACCGCCCAGGCGGAAGGCTGGGCGATATCAGTCATCCAGAATCCTTGGGGCCGGGAGGCGTCCGCAACCTCAAGCACGGCGGCCACCGTTGACTGGTCGTTCCACCTCACCAGAACGAGCGGCAAGTGGCTGATCGATGGAGAGGATGGGGGCTTCGCTCCCGGGAACGGACCGTAGCCGCCCAACGCGGGCCGGGGCGAGCGGAGCGCTGAGACCAACCGATCACGTGCACATCCGGGCGTTGCGGTCGGAGGCCGGCCAGGAGTTGAACCTCCCACCTTGAGTTGATGGAGCCGACGCTCAGGCCGGACGGCCGCCCGAGCGGGCGATGCGCTCGCCTGGCATCGAAGGCTGGGGTGCCCTGCGCTCGTCTGGTCGGTGACCGACATTCGACGGCCTGCTCGCGGAAGCCGGCCATTGTGCCGGCCGGGTCGGAGAGCCGTGTCGTGTCCCAGACCCGTTGCCCCCGTTAGGCCGGCGCGCCGGGGCATACCCAATCGACGCCCCGACCGGGGTCGCCCGCCGGAACTCGCGCGGCGCGGACTCGCTGAAATCGCTCGGGACCGGCCGGCGGAAGCTACTGGGTGAGGTGCGGCGAGGTTCGACGGGTGCGGACAGGTTGAACCCGTTGGGCGCAGACCCGCGGGGACTGCCTTGCGGGGCTTGACCGTAGCCTCTTGGCGCTGCCTGGCGGAACGCAACAGGCGCTACCGGACGCGAACCAGCGGGACCCGGTCGACGGGCTGCCGCGCCACCCGCAGGGGCCGTACCGCCTCGGAAGGCGTTCGGACGCCGTCCGGCGGTCGGTCGATCGAAGCCGGCGGATCGCTGCCGGATCGGCTCGCGCCTGATCGAGCGGTCGACCTCGAAGCCGGGCACAACCTCGCGGCGAACCCGCTGGCGCAGCAGCGCCTCGATCTCGAACATCAGGCTGTCTTCGTCGATGCAGACGAGCGACACGGCGTCGCCCTCCATGCCTGCGCGCCCGGTTCTACCGATGCGATGGACGTAGTCCTGGGCGACGGTCGGCAGCTCGAAGTTCACGACGTGGGGCAGGCCGTCGATGTCGAGGCCGCGTGACGCGAGCTCGGTCGCCACCAGGATCGCGACCCGTCCTGCCTTGAAGTCGTCGAGGGCGCGGACCCGCTGGCCCTGACTCTTGTTGCCGTGGATCGCGGCGGCGCTTATCCCGTCATGGACGAGCTGCTCCGCCAGGTGGTTGGCACCGTGCTTGGTCCGGGTGAAGACGAGCGCACGATCGATCCGGCCGCTCCGCACGAGATGGCTTAGCAGCTCGCGCTTGCGCTCGCGGTCGACCGGGTAGACGACCTGGCGGACGAGCTCGATGGCCGAATTGCGGCGGGCGATCTGGACGTGGGCCGGCTCGTCGAGCATGCCGTCGGCGAGGCCGCGGATCTCGTCCGAGAACGTGGCCGAGAACAGCAGGTTCTGGCGCTGCGCCGGCAGCATGTCGATGATGCGACGGATGTCGCGGATGAAGCCCATGTCGAGCATCCTGTCGGCCTCGTCGAGGACGAGGATCTCGACCGATCGAAGGTCGATCGTGCCCTGGCTCGCATGGTCGAGCAGTCGGCCGGGCGTCGCGACGACGATCTCGGGGCCGGCGCGCAAGGCGCTGACCTGCGGCTGGAAGCCGACGCCGCCATAGATGGTGGTCGATCCGACCGGTCGCTCGGAGCCGTAGGTGCGGACGCTCTCTTCGATCTGGAGGGCGAGCTCGCGCGTCGGCGTGAGCACGAGGCAGCGGATCGGCAAGCCCGACGCTCCGCGCGGGCGGCGCTGGCCGGGTGACTGCTGGCGTGGTGCGGGCCGGCTGGCGTTCAGCAGCTGGAGGATCGGCAGCACGAAGGCGGCGGTCTTGCCGGTGCCCGTCTGGGCGCCCGCGAGCAGGTCGCGGCCGGCGAGGACGATCGGTATGGATTGGGCCTGCACGGGCGTCGGCTCGGTGTAACCCTGAGCGGCCACGGCCCGCAGAACCTCGGGCGTGAGGCCGAGACTTGCGAAGGTGGCGGCGGGCGCGGCGGTGGATACGGGCTCGAGGCCCGTCGGAGGACGCTCGGCGGTAAGGCCGAGCTGAACGATAGACATAGGGAGAGTGGCTCCTGACGTGGCCCACCCGCATTCCATTCAGCGGGGCCGGTCAGGGCGAGAAGTGGATCGAGATCGGGCGGTGAGTTACCGGGGCGTTGACCGTAACGCCCATTCGTTCACGAAGGCGCTAAGCATACACGGATGTTCGATATGGAGGGCCGGCATGGATCGGCGCTTGCCGGAGCGCAAGGCGACGGATCGGCTTCAGGCGCCGAAAGCCAGCACCGCAGCGCCGGCCAGGACGATGCCCGAGGCGCCGACGCGCCACGCCGCCTCGCGCGAGGTGCCCGCTTCGGCGAGACGGAAGGCGCCCCAACCCGAAGCGAGGACGATCGCTGATTCGCGCAGCGGGGCCACGACCGCAAGGGGCGCCAGCGTGTAGGCCGCGAGCACGAGGAGGTAGGCGACGAGCGTCAGCAACCCCACGACGGCGCCGCGCAACCGCTCTCCGGCCGGCGGAAAGGCGGGTTCGCTTCGGGCTAGCCACGCCCAGCCGACGAGACCCGCGACGGAGACGGGCCACATGATCCCGGCATAAAGCCAGGGCGAGACCAACCGGACCCCGACTCGATCGACGGCCGAATAGGCAACGATCGCCAGGCCGGTCAGCAGCGCGAAGCCGATCGCCAGATCGGCCGCGCGATCACCGGCGCGACCACGGGGCCGCCGTAGGGCGCGCCACGGCCGCTGGATGGCCAGGATCCCGGCCAGCAACAGCCCGACGCCCAGCCAGCCGACCGGCCGGATCTGCTCCCCGAGCACGCCCCATCCGACCAGTACGGCCAGGAGGGGCGCCGTCCCTCTGGCGATCGGATAAACGACCGACAGGTCGCCGCGGCGGTAGGCCGCCGACAGCAACACGAAGTAGGCGGTCTCGAGCAGCCCCGAGACGACCGCCAGCGCCGTCGCGTCGGCCGGTATCCCCGGCCGGCCGGAGGCAAACCAGACCACCGCGGCAACGGGCACGATCACGACCGCGCCCACCGCCATGCCGAGGGTCGAGGCCCGGCGCGGATCGCCGGAGGTCTTGACCAGGACGTTCCAGCCCACGTGTAGAACGGCCGCGGCGCCTACGAGAGCGAAGACGATCGGGTCCACGGTCTTGAGTTTACGGGGCCCGCCACCCCGACGGCCTCGCGTGGCCCCGGCCGGCGAGGCTTACTCGGCCTCGCCTCCGGGCACAAGGCCATCGATCTCCGCCAGCTCGTCCGGCTCGAAATCGAGCTTCGCGATGGCGCGGACACTGTCCTCGAGTTGCTCGACCGAGCTCGCGCCGACGATGACCGAGGTCATCCGGGGATCCCGCAGACACCAGGCCAGGGCCATCGCGGCGAGGCTCTGGCCCCGACGCGCGGCGATCGTGTTTAAGGCGCGGATTCTCGGCAGGTTCGCCTCAACCTGCTCCACGCTCAGGAATTGGGAGTGGGTAACCCTCGATCCCGCCGGGACGCCGTCGATGTAGCGGTTGGTCAGCTGACCCTGGGCCAGCGGCGAGAATGCGATGCAGCCCACACCCTCACGGCCGAGCACGTCGAGGAGCCCGTGCTCGGGCTCCCGGCTGAGCATCGAGTACCGCACCTGGTGAATGAGCAGTGGCGTGCCGAGGTTCCGCAGAATTGCCGAGGCCCTGGCCGTCTCGGCCGGTGGGTAGTTGGATATCCCCGCATAGAGGGCCTTGCCCTGGCGGACCGCAGTGTCCAGCGCGCCCATCGTCTCCTCGAGCGGAGTCTCCGAGTCGAGGCGGTGCGAGTAGAAGATGTCGACGTAGTCGAGCCCGAGCCGCCTGAGGCTCTGGTCCAGGCTGGCCAGCATGTACTTGCGCGACCCGCGATCTCCATAGGGGCCCGGCCACATGTCGTAACCGGCCTTGCTCGAGATGACCAGCTCGTCTCGATAAGCGCCGAAATCATCGCGCAGGATCCGGCCCGCGTTGGATTCGGCCGACCCGTACGGCGGACCGTAGTTGTTGGCCAGATCGAAGTGCGTAATGCCGAGGTCGAACGCCCGTCGGACGATCGCCCGCTGCGTCGGGAGCGGCGTCGCGTCGCCAAAGTTGTGCCAGAAGCCGAGGGAGACCGCAGGCAGCTCGATCCCGCTGCGGCCGGAACGGCGATACGACATGGAGCCGTATCGATCGGGCGTCGCAGAGAAGATGGGGACATCCGCGGGTGGCTTCTCGGTCATCGGAACCTCACTGGTCTGGGGCGTGGCATTCGAGGGCCTCGGCAAGACGGCCTGGCGATTTCGGACCAGGGCGGGATGGCCCGAAGGGCATCCTGGGGCCGATCCCCGAGTCAGCGTACCCTAGACCAATATGCATGTTCCCCGGCCCACGCGTTGGCGCGCCTTCGCCTCGCGGCAGTACCGGCCTTTCCAGGCGATCGCGATCGGCCAGGCGTTCACCGGGTCTTATGCCTCCGACGCCCTCTTCGTCCCACTGCTCCTCCATCTGGGAGCGCCGCCGGCGCTCGTGGTCCTCGTCGGCGCCACCCCGGTCGCGGGCGCGGCGTTGCAGGCTTTCGCGCCCCAGATGCTCCGCCGCCTGAAGGGAGACCTGCGCCGGCTCACGCTCGGCCTGGCCCTCGCCGAGATCCGAGGTTTCGTGCTCGCGGCGATCGTGGCCGGAGTGGCGGCCGGCGTCATCAGCGGAGCGCTGGGCATAGTCCTCGTCTCGACGACGGTGGCCGTCGGCCAGACTGCCGGCGTCCTCTCGGGCTCGAACATCGTGCTGTGGACGGCGGTCGTCCTGCCCGACGGCGAGCGCCGCCTTGTCGGTCCTCGCGTCGGCGCTCTCAACATGGCCCTTTCGACCGTGCTGCTGCTGCCCGCCGGATTGATCCTGGATGCCGGCGATCGCGCCATCGGTCTGTGGATCTACGTCGCCTTCTTCCTGGTCGGTGGGACGATCGCCTGCTTGACGCCACTGGCCGTCTCCCGGCTCCCCCGTCCCGGACGAGTCCTCGTCGACACGCGCTCCGCCGGCGGGTCGGAGATGCCGCCCGCCTTCCGCCGCTTTATGGACGTGAGCGTGGTCGCTTCCATTGGGCAGGGCCTGATCCCCTCCCTGTCTCTGTACGCCCTGCGGGTACTCGGAATGTCTGCCGGCTTCGCGCTGGCGCTGTCCGGCATCGGCGCGGCGGGCGCGCTGGCCGGCTCATTGGCCACGGGCTCGTTCTTGCTCGGGGGATCTTCGAGCCGAGTCTTGCGTGCCAGCTTCCTCATTCGCGTGGCGGCGGCCGTCTCCTGCGCCGCTGCAATCCCGGCCAACCCGCTCGCGCCGGCGTTCCTACTGGCCGGCTCGGCACTCTTCAACGGCGCGGGCAACGCCGGCACACTCGCGACGAATGAGCGCCTGTACCGGCTCGCCCCTGAGAAATCTCGAGTCCACTGCCAGAGCCGGTTCGTCGGCTCCACGGCCCTGGCGGCGGGCGCCGGATCGGCCGTCTGCGCCGCGGCGCTGCTCGTAGCACCCGCCGCATGGGCCGTCTACACGGCCCTGTACGCCGGCTCGGCGATAAGCCGGCTGATCGCCACGGTCCAGACCGAGGTCTCCGCCTCGTGGATCAGCCCGTCGGCCGCGCCCGCCCCACCGCCCGAGGTCCCGGCCTCCGGCCCGGCAGACGGTTAGCGCCCGGAGTCGAAACCGGCCCTCGGAGGCCGATCGGACGGCCGGGAGCGATGGCGTCCCTCAGCCCCAAACCTGGGTCAGGAGGGCTTCCTCCTCGCCGGATCGGACAAGGCCCAGGATCGCCTCCGCGACCATCTCAGGGGAGTGGGGCTTCGGCGCCCCTGCCCCTCCCCCGACCCGCCCGCCGGCGGCGAGCGACTGGTGGAATTCCGTGGCGGTCACGGCCGGGTACACGGTCGATACTACGATGCCATCCGAGGCGAGTTCGCGGCGCGCAACCTGCGACAGCATGTTCAGGGCCGACTTCGAGGCCGAGTAAGCGCCGACGCCCGGTAGCACCATCCGCGACGTCATGGAGCTGACATTCACGATGGCCCCGCCGCCCTGGCGTCGCATAACGGGTATGACAGCCTGCATCGCGAGCAACGGCGCATACACGTTGAGCTCGGTGATTGCCACGAATGCGTCGAGCCGAACATGCTCGAGCGGCACGTGGAGGCCCTGGCCGGCGTTGTTGACCAGGACGTCGACGCGTCCGAAGCGATCGAGAGCCGACTCGACCAGGCGAACGATTTGCGCAGGATCGCGCAGGTCCGTCGGAACGGCGAGCGCGTCCGGCAGCTCGCCGGCCAGCTTCTCGATCCGATCGGTGCGCCGCGCTGCCAGCACCAGCTTCGCCCCACGCTCGGCCGCCAGACGGGCAGTCGCTGCGCCTATCCCCGAAGATGCCCCCGTGATGATGACGACCGCGCCGTCGAGCTCCATTCGCGTTTCCTCCTGTGGCCGCCGCGGGAGCCGGGCGGCGAGCGCGTCAGCCGTCGAGCGGCCGGGCGCGGACGATCACCGCGAGCAGGATGCCGCAGGCGAGGAAGAATACGCCGATGCCGATCCAGACCCAGGTGATGCTCGGCTGCGTGCACGTCGAGTCCGTCGCGCATACGAGTGCGTACCGCCCGACGAGGAGGTCCCACGCCGCCCCGAAGCCTATCAACCCGCCGGTGATTTCGAGCCGCCCGCCGCCCCGTTTGAGCAGGACTGCCCATAGCACCAGACTGAGGAACAAGCTCGTGGGGAGCACGAGATATGCAAGGGCGGAGAAGGCCCCGAGCGCCAGTCCAACCAGCAATCGACGATTCGGCCGCATCTCTGCTCCGGCGCGACGGGCGTTTCGGCGGTGCCTCGACGGACCACAACCGGCCACGCCGCCCACCGAGCATACCGCGCCTCGCCGCCATCCCTGGTGGGACGCCGATGCCTCGTATTGCGAAACAGTCGGCCGTGGCGATTGACCCCGCAATCCCGGGCCCGATACGGTCCGGCCATGACCGTCGAGACATCCGCCGTCGGTATCGCCGTGGACCCGTCCGCCCAGGCCGTCGCAAGGTTTCGGATGCGCCGGGCGACGTTCGGGATGATCGTCGGGCTCCTGGTCCAATTCGCGGCCGGGATGCTCGTGAATCTGTTCACCAAGATCCCCGACAGTCACCCCGGCTCCAATCCCTCAGAGTTCTTCTCGGGTTCGCTTCAGAGTGTCACCTGGGCGATCCTGCAGAGCGGCCTGCCGGCGCTTGTCTTCCACGTCGTGTGGGGTCTCCTGTTGATGGTCGATGGGATCGTCTTGATGATGGTGGCACGGCGCGTTGGGAAGCGATCCATCACGGTCGCGGCTGTGCTCGGATTCCTGTTCGTTCTCGGCGCCGGCTTCAACGGCGCCAGCGTCCTCAACTACCGCGATGACTTCAGCTCGATGATCATGGCCACGCTGTTCGGCCTGGCGGTGCTGATGTACGCAGTCGTCTCTACGTGTTGCCGGCCGACGCCTGAGGCGTCCGACCCTGTTCGAATGCGCTCGCGCCTCGTCGTCGCACCTGACAGCCGCTCCTTCGGAACCGGCCTCTTCGCTCCGCGTCTCCCGACCGAACGCTCGGCAGTAAGTGGCGCAACATCGCGGCGGTTAGGATTGGCGCGGAGGGCCCGGGCCACGAACGGCTGCACGTGGGCCTGATCCAGATCGCTGCCCATTCACACAGCCCGACAAGGGGTCTTGATGGGACAGGACATGAATATCGAGGGCTCGGGGGAGAGTCGGCCCCGCGGGGAGTCGGAGGCGCCGATGGAGGGCGTGCGCGATGAGGCCCAGCCCGAAGCGTCGTTCGATGCCGCAACCCCTCCGGGACCGGCCGCCCTCCCGCCGTCTCAGGGAATGCCCCTGCCTCAGTCGATCGATTTCGATGCCGCGACGCCGAACGTCAGCCCGAAACCGCCGGCCGCGACGGAGACGCAACCGCCCGTCTACCCGCCGCCTGGTTTCGGGCCGCCGCCCGGATACCTCGGGCCTGGCTACCTGGCGCAGCCTGGCTATCCACCACAGCCCGGTTTCGCTCCGCCCGGCAGCTACCCGCCGCCGCCTGGTTTCGGGCCGCCTGGATACATCGGGCCGCCGCCCACTCCGGGACCATACGGGCCGCCGCCTGGTTTCGGGCCACCCAATGGGTCGACGGGATACGGGCCGGGCGCCTGGCCACCCGGGAGCGGCCCCGCCTACGGTCAACCCGGTTTCGGTTACGGGCCGCCCTTCTGGGCCGCTCCGATCCTCGCCGGACCCGCGCCCGGGCTGGTCTGGGCCGGGATAGGCATCCGCCTGGCGGCTCTGGTCGTCGATCTAGTGGTCGAGCTCGTCGTCCTGTTAGGCGGCACTGCCATCGCCGACGCCGCCGGCTACCAGTCCTACGGGCCCAACGCCGGCTACTCACCGCCCGCCACGATCGTCCTCTGGATGACCCTCGTGCTTCTCGCGGGTTATGTACCGACCTGCTGGTGGGCGTTCCAGGGCACGATCGGCCAACGTGCCCTCGGGCTGAGGGTGCTGAGGGCGGCCGATGGCCTCTCGCTCGGCCTTGGAGCCACCACGGTCCGCTACCTCATCTGGCTGCTCTGCGTGTGGACCGTCGTGATCGGCGTCGTCGTCGCGATCGTCGCCAGCGACAAGCCCGACAAGCGGGCCTGGCTGGACGACGCATCCGGCTCGGTCGTCGTCCGGCGCGTCTGATCTCGATGCGACGACCGGTCATCCCCACGTCCGAGATGCCGGATTCGTCTCCGGTCACCCTCGACCGGATCCGAGCGGCCGCCATCGTCATCAGAGGTGCCGTGGTACGGACGCCGCTGCTGCCGTTCGGGTGCCCCGACGACGGCGACACTCTCGGGCGCACTAGGGCGTGGCTCAAGCCGGAGTCGCTCCAGCCGATTGGGGCCTTCAAGCTGCGCGGCGCCTACTACAACATCGCCACGTTGCCGGCGGAACGCCGAGCCGCAGGGGTCGTGGCCCACTCGAGCGGCAACCACGCCCAGGGAGTGGCCCGCGCAGCGCGACTACTCGGCGTTCGGGCGGTGATCGTGATGCCGTCCAACGCGCCGCTGGTCAAGGTCGAGCGGGTCAGAGAGGACGGCGCCGAGATCGTCTTCGTGGGCCCCTCGAGCGAGGAGCGAGCGGAGAGAGCCGCGGAGTTGGCCCGCGCGGAGGGCCTGTCGCTGGTTGCACCGTACGACGACGCCGCGACGATCGCCGGTCAGGGAACCGTGGGCCTCGAGATCGTCGAGCAGCTGTCGGCGATCGACGGCCTTGCATACGAGGCCCAGCGGTCGCCGAGTTTCAATGCAGCCGCGCCGGGTGACCCACCCACCGGGCCCGCCGCCGCAGCCCCCTTCACCGTACTCGTGCCGGTCGGCGGAGGCGGAATCGCCAGCGGTGTCGCCGTAGCCGTGAAGTCGCTCCGACCGGACGCCGTCGTAATAGGTGTGGAGCCGGACCTCGCCGCTGACGCCCGCGACTCGCTCGCCCAGGGCCGGATCGTGACCTGGTCGGCGGAGCAAGTCGGTCGGACGATTGCCGATGGCCAGCGAACCACCCACCTCGGGCGGATACCGTTCGAGCTGTTGCGGCGCTATCTCGATGGCGTCGTGACCGTCAGCGACGATGAGATAGCCCGAGCGATGGTCCGGGCGGCGCGAGAGTCGAGGCTCGTCCTCGAGCCTTCCGGTGCGACGGCGCTCGCCGCGTGGCTGTTCCACGCCGGCGAGCTTCCGGCGAGAGGGCGGGTCGCGGTCATCCTGAGCGGCGGGAACGTGGATCCGGCTCGATACGAGGAGTTGCTCGCCCGGGGACTCGCTGCCGGCGGTTGACTGGTCGCCGCTGCGAGCCTGAAAGCGACCACCCCGGGGTCGGAACCGGTCGAGCGTTCGTTGCGTCGGGAGGAAGACGGAACTGGGCAGCGGAGGAACCGATGATGAATTCGAGCCAGGGCTCTCCGCGGCCGGTGCGGCGACCGGGCATGATCGCCCTGATCGCCACGGCCGTGTGGGTCCTCGCGTTCGCCGCCGCGTGCACGCCCGTGCCGGCCGCGTCGCCAACCACCTCGCGACCACCGCTGATTTCGACGGGGGTTCGGGGCACGGTGCTGGCCGGTCCGACCTGCCCGGTCGAACGCGCCGGCGCGAGCCCGTGCGTCCGCGCGGTGGCCGGCGCGACCATCGTGGCGCTCGATCCGGCTGGCCACGAGATCGACCAGGTCGTCAGCGACAATTCCGGGTCCTACTTCATGCCACTCCCGCCCGGCACATACGAGGTCGTCCCGCAAGCCGTCCAGGGGTTGATGGGTGTCGCCCCTCCGACCCGTGTCGACGTTACGTCGGGTCCGCCGACCGAGCTCAACCTCGAGTACGACACCGGCATCCGCTGAGCCCAGCGTGAGGTCGGTCGCATCTTCAGGCGCGGTCGCCGGCGTTCTCCGTGGCGGAGACCTGCCGGGCCGTGGTGCCCCCGCCTTCACGGTTTTCAGTGCCGGTAACGTCGCGCTCTTCCGGATCGGCCGATCGTCGCGTCCGAACGGCTGCGCTCTCGCGCAGGAGGTGGATGTGAACGAGACCTGAGACGGGGCCGCGGTGCGTTCCTACGATCGTCATCGGACTACCTCTTCTTTCCGGCCGAAGAGCCGGCCCTCCGACGGCGAACTCCGGTGCAGGATTTGCTCAATCTGCAGGACGCCACCTTTCGAAAGCCTGAATTCGGCCGGCAGGAATCCTCCTCGGACCTTTCGCCCTCGATTCCCGGGCTGTCCTGCATCTCCGTTGCGAGTCGGCGCTAGTCGCCCGGGTTGCGCTGGACTGGACTGGAGAGGTAGTAGTTCGCTCCGCAGGCGGCCTGGTTGCCCTCGTGGGCGGCGGCGGTCAGCTGGTGGTCGTGGAGGTTCGTCGCGTCGCCCGCCGCGTAGACTCCCGCCACATTGGTGTGCTGCTCGGAAGTCACGACGATCTGTCCGACATCGTTGAGCTCCAGGCCGAGCTGTCGCGGCAGATCGCTGACGTTCCTGGTCGGGCGGATCGTGTACAGGTGCTCGATGGGTAGCCTGGTGCGAACGGGATCGTCCAGGATGAGGGCCAGCATCTGACCGTCGCGGTTCACATACTCCGCAACTCCGCACGGGTGAGCGTCGATCCCGGCGCCGGCGAGGTCCGCCAGACGCGAAGCCGAGACGCCGAATCCCCTCCGGCCGACCGGCCACGATGGCGACTCGGTCGGTGAAGTCGAGCAACCCCAGAGCAGTCTGCACGGCGTCTTCGTCGTGGCCTACCACGGCTACGCTGTGGTCGATCGACTCATAGCCGTCGCAGTGAATGCACCAGAACAGGCTCCGGCCTACGCATTCGTTGCGGCCAGGAAACTCAGGGAAGTGGCCGACCACGCCCGTTGCCAGGATTACCGTTCGCGCGACCACCACCATCCCGCCCCCGTCGGGCACCTCGGCGAAGACGCGGGCCATCTCGGCGTCACGGGGCTCGGCCGGACCCGGGCCACCACCGTACATGCCGCCTTCCGGCAGCCGCTCGATCCGCAGCCGGAACCGTTCGCCATCGCGTGCCGCGGCCGCGACGTGGCCGAGCAACAGCTCCACCCCGTACCGGGCTGCCCCTCGCCAGCCCAGCCGGCGGATCTCCGACCCTCCGACCCCGTCGGGAAATCCGAGGTAGTTGTATGCGCTATGACGCCACAAGAACCGATCGCGCTCATCGACGAGCAGAACGCTCCGGCGCATACGCCCGAGGTTTATGGCCGCCGAGAGGCCCGCGGGGCCCCCACCGACGACGACGCAATCGATCTGGTGGTCGCCTTCTCTGGATCTCATGCCCGAATCATGCGCCCATCGACATTTGGAAGCATGGCCGCCGCGCATCAACATTCATCCCCTGGAAGTTTCCGCGGGGCGGGTAGAATTCCCGATCGCCGGCCCGGCAACGGCGGCTACGATCGCCTGCCGCCGGTTCGGTTGAAGCGGGAGCAATCGCGATGAGTCCGGATGGACTCGCCATCGAGTACCTGGCCGAGCCGCCGACGGCGGAGGAGTTCGAGCGCCTCTTTCGGTCGAGCGGCTGGAGTGAAGCCCTCGAAGTGCCGGCCGGTCGGCTGGCGGCGGCGCTGCCACAGGCCTGGTATGCGATCTGTGCCCGGCGTGGCAGTCAGGTCGTCGGCACAGGGCTGGTGCTCTCCGACGGCGTCCTCCACGCCCTGATCGTCGATGTCATCGTCGTGCCGGAGGCGCGAGGCCAGGGCATAGGGACGGAGATCATGAAGCGGCTCATCGCCCGCTGCCGCGAAGCCGACGTGCTGCAGGTCCAGCTCTTCAGCGCCCGCGGCAAGCGCCGTTTCTACGAGCGACTGGGATTCGTGGCGCGTCCCGACGACGGGCCCGGCATGGAACTGGGCGGGCTGCGCTAGAACGAGGAGCTGCGACTGGGCACCCGGCCGCGCGCCGCTCACCCGGCGAGATCCGGTTTCTGACGCGCGGCACCGCCATTGACGATCGGTCGATCGAGGCCGAGAGTTCAGCCGTAAGCTGCGGAGGACCAATGGCGGCTCTCGATCGATTCTTCAGGCGGAGCAGGGCGAGCGACGGAGCCACGGCTGCGGTTTCCGAGCCGGCGGCCACCGCGGAGGATGCCAACGATTGGCGAACGGGACTGCCACCGGAAGCTGCGTCCCTCGTCCGTCCGTGCTACTTGCCCGAGACCACCCCCGGTCCGTTTGGGGACCATTCGGGCTTTGGCGGAGTTCCCTATCTCGCGCGGGGCGTGGAACACCCGATATGTCAGGGCTGCTGGCTGCCGATGACGCTTTTCCTCCAACTGCGACTGGAGGAGCTGCCGAACCACACTGAGGACGGCCCGACGGGGCTCCTGCAGCTGTTCTATTGCACGAACGAAGAACCCGATCTGTGCGAGCGCTCTCTGAATTCCTGGGCACCGCTCAGCCCCGGCGGAACCCTCCGAATCGTATCGGCGCAGGGCGGCGCCACCTCAGACATACCGCCGCGATACGAGGCCCTGGCCATCACCGGCTGGCAGGAGCAGTCGGATCTGCCCGGCTGGGAGGAACTGCGCGGCATGGGCATAGTCCTCGAAGAAGAGCTCGCGCTTCGACTGATGAATGAGGATCTTCCTCGGGTAGGCGACAAGCTTGCCGGTTGGCCGGCCTGGGTGCAGGGCGTCGACTATCCCAGCTGTCCGGTCTGCGGCGAGACCATGCGCCTGCTCTTCCAGCTCGAGTCCGACGACCACTTGCCATTCAAGTTCGGCAACTCGGGCACCGGGCACATAACCCAATGCGAGACACACCGCAACCTCGTGACCTTCGACTGGGTCTGCGACTGACCGGCCGCGGTCCGATCCACCTCCCGCATCCTGCAACAGCAAGCCCGGCGCCGATCGCCGGTAACGATTCCGCTGCAAGATCGTTTCCGTTCGAAAGCAGTGACCGACCGTCGCCAGGAGAACCGACCATGACCAACGGGCGAGGCCATTCCCTCATGGCCTTCGCCGCTGCCCTCGCGGTCGTCCTGCTGGTCGTAGGCGCGACGCTGGCCTTCCACGCGGGCTCGCCCAAGCCGTCCTCGACACCGGCCCCGAGCCTGATCGCGGCGGTCCCGTCTGCCACCAGCGACGCGACCGCCGGGCCTACGCCGAGCCCTGCCACTACCGCGCCGCCATCGCCACGGTTGCCATCCGCGGACAGCTATCCATTGGTCGACAGCTGCCTGCCGTCGTCCGTTGGGTGGGCCGCCCCGGTGACGAGCCCGGACGTCGCCAGGGCCGGCTCGTTCGAGCTCCAGGTCCCGATCCTGATGTACCACCGGATCGTGCCCCTCGCCCAGGCGGGTGATTCGATCCCCGGCCTGGTCGTACCACCCGATGTCTTCTCGGCCCAGCTCGATGCCCTTCGGGGGGCCGGCTGGCACACGATCACGATGGCGCAGCTGGCCAGCGACCTGCAGGCTCACGTAAAGCCCTCACCCAGGACCTTCGTGATTACCATCGACGATGGCTGGGACGACGGCTACACATATGCGTTCCCGATACTCGCCAGACATGGCTTCGTGGCGACGTACTTCGTCATCGCCGGCCGGATCGACATGTCGGGCTTCCTCTCGTCTGCCCACCTCAAGGCGCTCACCGCCGCGGGTGACGAGATCGGCGACCACACCATGGACCACGTGGACCTGGCCCGGCAGACGGCGGGCAAGCTCAAGTACGAGGTAGATGCCGCGGCGGCGCGGATCGCCCAGGTCACGGGCCACTGGCCGGAGTCCCTGGCCTATCCGTCGGGCGCCGTCGACACGGTGGCCGCCGCGGCGGTCGCAGCCTGCGGGGAGCTGCGGACCGCAGTCATAGAGGGGCCGCCACGGGCCACCGGTTCGGCCGCGCCGAATGCGAGCCCGACCCCCGCGACCATGCCCCCGGTGTACGAGACCTGGGCCAACCGTTGGACGATCCCGCGGCTGCGGGTCTCGCCCGGCACGATGCCCGCATATTTGCTGGCCGAGCTGAACCACTACTCTTGAGGGCGGCCTCCGGAGCCGGGCCAGGTCGACCATCCGGTCGGCCATCGGCGCACCTCCGGCCTCGGTCGCTCTTCGTCGGCCCCGCCGCACCGACGTCAATTCACAACTCGAAAGGACGAGCGTGGACTTCGCACAGGCAATCATCCTCGGGATAATTCAGGGAGTGACCGAGCTTTTCCCGGTTTCCAGCCTCGGCCACTCCGTCATCCTGCCGGCGCTATTCGGCTGGTCCAACGTCGTGGCTGCGCAATCCGCGCGCGAATCGTTCTTCCTCGCGTTCCTGGTGGGTCTGCATGTGGCAACGGCGCTGGCCCTCGCCTTCTTCTATCGCGACACCTGGTGGCGCATCGTGCGGGGTCTGCTGTCGTCGGTCGGGAGTCGCCGGATCGAGACGTCGGACCAGCGTCTCGGCTGGTTGCTCGTGGTCGCGACGATCCCCGCCGGGCTGGTCGGTCTCGTCTTCGAACACCCCCTGCGAGTGCTGTTCGCGACCCCGGTCGCCGCCGCGGGGTTCCTCGTCGTGAACGGCGTGGTCCTGCTCGCGGGAGAGCGACTCCGGCGGCGCGCCGAGGTGCGAGCCGTGGTCGCGGCCCACGCTCAGACTCCGACGGGCGATCGACGCCTCGAGACACTGGAGTTCCGTGAAGCCGGGGCGGTTGGCGTGGCCCAGGTCTTCGCGCTCCTCGCGGGCATCAGCCGTTCGGGGATCACGATGGTGGCGGGCCTCGTACGCGGGCTCGACCATGAGGACGCGGCGCGATTCTCGTTCCTGCTCGCCACGCCCATCATCCTCGCCGCGGGTGTCTACAAATTGCCCGACCTGCTCGGTCCAAACGGGGATGGGGTCCGCGGCCAGGTTCTCGCGGGCAGCGTTGCCGCCGCCATCGCCGCGTACGTCTCGGTCCGGTTTCTGAGCCGGTACTTCACGACCCGGACGCTCACACCGTTCGCGGCCTACTCACTCGTCATTGGGGTGCTGGCGCTCGTTCGCTTCGGCCTGTAGGGGCCATTGCGACGATGGCGGGGGGCGTCGGCTCAGCGCCCAAACCGCCGGGAGCGCTGCTGGTAGGTTCGGATCGCTCGCAGGAAATCGATCTCCCGGAAGGCCGGCCAGTACACCTCGCAGAAGTAGAACTCGCTGTGCACGCTCTGCCAGGGCATGAAGCCGCTGAGCCGCACCTCACCCGAAGTCCGGATTATCAGGTCGGGGTCCGAGCTACCGGCCGTATACAGATGGCGCTCGATTGCCTCCGGAGTAAGGCGATCCGGTAGATCCGCCGCGCCGACGCCCTGGCCCAGGAGATCGCGCACGGTTGCCCGGGCCGCGTCGACGAGCTCCTCGCGGCCGCTGTAGCCGATCGCCACCGTCACGTCCATGGTGGCGTCGTCGTGCGAGAGAGCCCGCGACTCCGCGATCGACTCGCGCAGCCTGTCCGGCAGGAGGTCCGCTCGACCGATGACGTGCAGCCGGATCGGCACCGTCGTGCGTCGCTTGCCGCTCCGGATCGCGTCGAGAGCGTCTGCCGCGACGTCTGCGATGGTTCCGACTTCGGTGGCCGAGCGGCCCAGGTTCTCGAGAGACAGCGCCCAAACGGTGACCTCGCGGATGCCCGCGCCCGCGCACCAGTCCACGAGCGCGAGCGCCGTCTCCGCCCCGGCACGGTGGCCGGCGGCAGTTGCGACTCCGATGCTTGCCGCCCAGCGACGATTGCCGTCCATGATCACCGCCACGTGACGCGGGCGGGGGAATCGCATCACCTCGGCTCGGAGGCGGTTGAGGTAGAGGGCGTAGACGGGCTTCAGGACGATGGCCGTAAGCCAACGTCGGGCGGCCCGGCCCGACACGGCCAGCTGGCGCAGCATGGCCGCCGACCGCACCGCCCGGCTCGCGTTGCTGTTCGGAGCCGCGCCTTCTGACGAGCTGGCCATGTCGTCCTCCTTGTCGCCCCGAGTGGCTCTCCTCTGCGTCGCCGGGTCCGAGCCTACACCCCGCCGGAGGGCGAACGGACTTCCACAGGACCCGCTACTTCGACTCGATGCTGTGAGCGAAGACGTTCGGAGCGGAGTCGGGGATGGCCGGCCGCGGTGACACATCTCAGCGCCCTGGCCAACCACGGCGTGGATTCGTCGGGCGCAGTCCGAAGCTCTTGCTCCAGGTCGAGTATTGCGATGAATTTGGTCTCCCACACCTCGGCCGGGTTCGGCGCCAGCGCCGCATCGCTCCGGACATACCCGACGAGCACCGTGTCGTCCTCGCGCTCGACCAGGCCCGAGGCTTCGTCGACGGCCGTGTACCTGAACGACCCGACGACCTCGAGAACCGCCTCGATACCTAGCTCGAAGGAGACGCGTTTCGCGGCGCTGGCTTCTACGCCCGCAGGCTCGAGAGGATGGCCGCAGCAGGCGTTGGACCATCTGCCGGCGAAGTGATACTTCGATGCCGCTCGCCGCTGTAGCAGGACTCGCCCGGTCTCGTCGAAGAGGAACACCGAGAAGCCGCGATGGAGGTAGCCCGGCCCCTCGTGGGCGGCCCGCTTCGCCATGACGCCGGCGGGGGTCCCGTCGTCGCTCAGGAGCTGCACAACCTCGGAGGCCTCCGCGCCTTTCGAGCGCTGACATGGCCTCCTCGGGATTGTGGCACGGGCCGCGATCCGGCATCGGGTTCACCAAGGTGCGGTTGCGACGGATGACGCTACCCGATGAAGACCGCGTTGAGCGCGAGCACGGCGAAGAGTAGCGCCAGGTACGGCGAGGTGAGCTTGAACAAAGTCCAGGCGTGCTCCACGGTCGGTGAACGAACCAGCCACATGCTGGCGACGATCAGCCCGCCGGCAAGGGCGAGCAAGAGGACGGCCACAAGCGGCAGGAGACCGACTCCACCGCCGGCGATGAAGAGCACGGTTAGAGCGCCCAGGGCCAGGCTGGCCAGGCCCACGGATTGCGCGCTGCGACGAACGCCGACGGCAACCGGGAGCATCGGGACGCTTGCTCTCGCGTAGTCGTCCCGGCAGCGGATCGCCAGGCTCCAGATGTGGATGGGCGTCCAAAGCATCACGAAGGCTGCCAGCACGACGGCCGTGAGATCGATATGACCTGTGACTGCGACGTAGCCGATGAATGCCGGTGCGCCGCCGCTCGGGGCCCCGAGCACGATGCTCAACGGGCTCGTGCGCTTGGTGAGGAGGGCATAGACGAGGAGGTTGTCGGCGAGACCGAGAGCCATCAAGAGAACCACCACGGGACCGAAAGCGAGGGCAGCGGCCAGGCCCGCCGCGATGAGCCCGAATCCGAGCAGCAGCGCGTGCCAGGGCGCGATGGCGCCGCTCGGCAGCGGCCTGCGGCGGGTTCGCTCCATCAGCGCATCGATGTCGCGGTCTATGTAGTTCGCCACAGCTCGAGCGCCCAAGCAGCAAAGGGTCAGAGCCAGACCGATGCCGAGCAATCGAGCCGGCGCGTGCAGGCCGCCGCCGATGATCCCGGCCGCCAGCGCCGTGAACACGAGGAGCGAAGCGCTCCTCAGATCGACGACGGCGATGTAGGCCCGCAGGATGCGGCTGCGGCTACGCCCCGACACGGTCCGTGGCTTGTGACGGGCCGGCGCACCCCATCGCTCGAGGGGCAGCGGCGCGTCGCTCACGGCTGCGCGGGCGTTCGTGGGGCGACCTTGACCGTCGTTATCGCGATCGCACCGAAGAGGATGGCCAGGTACGAGAGGGCAACGCCGGCCACGTATACGCCGAAGGAGACACCGCCGTTCGACGGATCGACGAAGGTCCACAGCGTCGTGCCGACGAGGGCGCCCACAAGGCCGATCGCGGCCGTCCAGGTGACGATGCGGCGGGTCCGACCGTTGATTCCGTAGACGTCGACGAGCAGCAGCACGAGGGCGATGGCGGTGAGCAGGAAGATGCCCGTCATCGGCTGCGCGATCGAGAACGACGCGTCGTTGGCGGTCAGCGAGTTGGAGAACTGATCCTCGTGGAACTCGATCCAGAAACCCTGTCCGACGTTTAGAACCATGGCCGCGAGCCAGGTGCCGAGGATCGTCAAGCGCAGCGGATTGCTCCAGATGCGGCGGTCCAGGAGCACTGCCACCAGGACCACCATGGCGCCGAGCCCGATGACGGCCATCACGGCGTCGTCTCCGGCCATCCCATTCACGCCGTCGGCGCTGGCGAAGAGCGTCGGCGGGGCGTAGTTGAGCAGGGCGACCGCGCCCAGGATGATCGTCGTCCCGATCACTCCGATGAGCGAAATCGAGGCGCCAGCCTTGGCCAGGTTCCGGCGCAGCCTCGACTCGCCATTCAGAACCCCGAAGCGGACGGCGGCCACACCGACGATACCGCCCATGATCGCGAGCGCCATCATGTGGGAGTGGGGATCGAGGGTGGCGTCTTCGAAGCCGGATGTGTCGAGCCCGAGCCATGACATATAGCCGCCCAGGAAGGACGGCCCGACGGCTCGGAGCAAGAGGTTGATGAACCCCAGCATGCCGGCGATGAAGGCAGAGGCGACGGCGGCGAGAGTAAGCCAGTAGCCGATGCTCATGCTGGCGTAGGCGCCGCGATCCGACTTCGAGATGGGTAGAACACGGCCGATGTATTCGACGATGTTGGTCGTCTGCTCGCTGTACGAGTGCGCCACCTTGCGCGGCAGCAGGAACAGCTCGATGAAGAGCGCGCCGCCGACGTCGGCGATCAGGATGAAGGCAATGATGAAGAACAGGAGCCCCAGGTCGGCCAGGGAGTCGCTAACCGATGGGCTCAGATACACCAGACCGCCGAGCGCCCCAAAGACGACCGCGATGAAGGCCCGGTAGACGATCGGGAAGTCGATGGGCGGCTCGAAGCGCTGGAGCTTGAAGACATGGATCACGAGATAGACAGCGAGCGCCGCCAGGCCGATGCCGACGGCATGGAAGTACATCTTCTCGAAGTAGGTGTCGAATGCCGGCGGGAAGCCTACAAGGAAATACAAGCCGCCCATCACCGCAGTGATCGCGAGGGTCGCGCTCGTCAGGAACTTGAGGGAGAAGAGGTACTTGTGCACGTAGGTGACGACACCGAGCTCTTCGGGGGCATCCGCCTCGGCCGTAGCCATCGTTGAGATGAGTGGGGACGGCGAGACAGCGTGGTCCATGGGCTGGACTCCTTGCCAGGCGCCCGCTCCATGGCCCTTGTGGACCTACGCCGGGCGCAACGATCGCTCAGACACTAGCTATTCGGGCAGGGCAGGGCAGGGCCAAGCGGCCTACATGCTTCGTGACTTGGGTAATCATGAAAACTGTGGATCGCCTTAACCGAGGTTGCCCGGGCCCGGGCCCGCACACTGACCGGGACCTGGTGGACGGTCCCAGGCAACCGATCCAGTCCGGCGATCTCGCTCCGCGGGCCGAGAACGGGCGCGTTCACGTGCTCACGAGGGTCATCCTGAGAATGGATGAGGACCCGCGTTACCTATTCCGCGCCGCGCCGCGCTACAGGTACGTGCCCGTCGCCGTTGACAGTCGACGAGTCTGATGTTGACTTCCAGTAGGCAGCGCTGACCGGGCGTCGCGAGGGCGTGGCTCGGTCTGCCTACCTGCGGGCGACACTCGTGGCAAGGCGACCGATGCCACGGACCTAGGCAGACACCCCTCAGCGGAATGGGCGACAACGAAGATGGCTGGACGAGACGCGCTCTTTGGGGGCTCGCGCGGCGAGGCCGGGTCGCATCTTCGCGGCTTTGCCCACCTGGATACGGTGGCCACCAAGCACTCCACACGAGGCTAGGACGCGGCCATGGACGATCTATACAAGACGCTGCAGGTCGACCCGCGGGCCGAGTCAGAGGTCATTCGCGCCGCCTACCACGCGCTCGCCCGCAAGTACCACCCCGACGCCGGGGGCGATGTTCAGCGCATGGTCGAGTTCAACGCCGCATGGGCCGTGCTGGGTAACAAGCGCCGGCGATCCGCTTACGACCTGGAACGTCGCCAGCCGGGCATGCCTGCCGAGGCCGCCGCGCGTCCAGACCCCGGCGCCTTCAGCGGCCGCGACCGCTTCGAAGCGCCGCCACGGAGCAGCCACGACTCGAGCAGCGTCCTCGACTTCGGCCGCTATGCCGGTTGGTCGCTAATGCAGCTGGTCAATAGCGACCCCGACTACCTTCAGTGGCTGGTGCGGACGTCGATCGGGCGGCGCCTCTCCGCCGAGGTCAAAGGGCTCCTCGAAGGCCGCGACGCCTCGTTGAGCAGCGTCCCAGGTGGGCGCGTGGGCCCGCAAACTGGCGGCCCGATTGGGGCCCGTCGGGAGCGGGCATCGTCCCGACGGCAGTGGTTCGGGCGAACGAGGCCGGGTCGCTAAGGAGCGCAAGGCCGGCACGGCCGGGTTCGCCCGCGGCCGTGCGCTGGATCCCCGATCGGGCCCGCAGCCGATATTCGTCGATTGGCCTCGGGAGGTTTGGTACATGCCGAACCGGAACCGAGTGGCATGATGTTGCGGGCGTTCGACTGAGCGTCCAAGCCGACAACGCATGAGAGCTCATGGCCAATCTCGCAGCCGTCCGGTTGAGTGCTGAGTCCTGCCAGCGCTGCGACCTCTGGAGGACGCGCAAGCACGTAGTCTTTGGCGGGGTGGACGGCTACCGGGACATCGGAGCCGAGTTGATGATCGTGGGTGAGGCGCCCGGGCCGGAGGAGGACACCGAGGGCCTGCCCTTCGCGGGGGCCGCCGGACGGAGACTGACCAGGGTGCTCGAAGAGGCGGGCCTGGATCGAACTCGAGCCTACCTCACCAACGTCGTGAAATGCCGTCCGCCGGATGGCCGCAATGCGCAACCTGGCGAGATCGCACGGTGCTGGGACTTCCTCGATGCCCAGATCGCACTGGTCAACCCCAGGGTGATCGTCGCTCTCGGGAGCAGCGCCGTGCGCCGTCTCCTGGGCCCGCGGGCGCAGGTCGGGACGAGTCGCGGACCTGGCAATCGTCTGGGAGACTGTGCGGTCGTCGCGACCTACCACCCGGCGGCGCTCAACCGCAAGAAGGGGCGCAGGGATCTGGTCCTCGATGACCTCCGTCTTGTGAAGCGCCTGCTCGACGGGCAAGAACCGACCTGACGGGAAGATCTGGCCCCGCCCACGAAGGGCACGGCTTGGACCCCTGGGTGGCCGCTGCGTCCCAGCTCCGACCCGGCATTCGCGGCGCCGATTTGCCCCTGCCACTGACTGTCCCTGCCGGATGGCTGGGCCGGGCAGCACGTGAGCGGCGGATTCTTGTCGCGCCACACATCCACTGAACCTCCATTCGTGGTCCACCGTCGCTCCACTGTCGTTCCATCCACGTGATCGAGATTCGTTCACCTGAGCAAACACTGGCGGTCGGGGGCCGCACCGATAGACGGGTAGAACGAGGTGTCGCGGTGGAGTCGATACATCGCATCGGCGTCGCGGTCGCAGGCCTGGCGACCGTCGTCGTGGTGGCAGGGGCATTTGTCGCCCAGGGCTACGCCGCGGGCCAACAGGCGGCCGCTCAGGCGCAGGCACAGTCGGGGATGATCGCCGGCGGGGCCTCAAACCTCGCGCCACTGACCATCTACGTGAGCCCGGCAGGCACGCCGTCGACCATCCGGGTGACGCAGACCAGCCCTCCCGCGCAGCAGCCGCAGGTGATCCACGTGATCGTGCCGTCTGCGGGCGGTGATGACGGAGGAACCGACCACTGATGGACGGCGCCGATTTCCCCATGACCTCTCCTGGAGGTGCCCGATGGCATATGTGATTACGGAACCCTGCATCGACAACATGGACCAGTCCTGCGTGGCCGCCTGCCCGGTGGATTGCATCTCGTCACAGCCGGGGACGGACCGCAAGTTCTACATCGACCCGGCCAACTGCATCGACTGCGGCTCTTGCGAGCAGGCATGTCCCAATCAGGCGATATTCCGAGACACGGCTCTGCCCCAGGAATGGGCGGGGTTCGCATGGGTGGACGCCACCTGGTACTCGGACCCGGGCCAGGCCAGGGCCGCGATCGACGCCTACCTGCCGGCCCCGGCCGGTTGAGTCCAGACGTGGACGCGCCAGCCTCGAGTCCGAGCCGGGGGACCTTGGGGCCGCCTGCCGTGCCGCTCGAGCCGCTTGCCCTACCGATCGGGCCGGCCGTCGACCACCTGAACCGCGCTAGCCTTCCCGGGCGCTCCCCACGCCAATTCGCCGCCAACGCGACGCTGGTGAGCCGCGAGGAGCTGACTGAGTCGATCGCTCGCTTCGTCGTTCAACCCGACGGGGCCGTACCGCCGTTCAAGCCGGGCCAGTACTTCGCGATCGGGCTCAGCGTCGAGGGCTCCCTTCTCCAGCGCCCGTACTCGACGGCCTCCCCCGCCGGTGAGGCGGACCATCTGGAGTTCCTGATCCGGCGCGTGGCTGCGGGGGCGTTCACGCCGCACCTCTGGAGAATCGGCCCCGGCGCGAGGGTCTGGCTGGGCCTCCCAAAGGGCCTCTTCACCCTCCGGCCGGATGACCCGCGAACCCACCTCCTGGTCTCCACGGGCACGGGCCTGGCTCCGTTCATCTCCATGGCGGACGCACTCCTGCGATCGACGCGGCCGTCGGCCGCCGGAGGCGCCCCCGCCGATCGACCCGCCGCCACGCCGCGGGTCGTAGTCGTACACGGGGTCTCGTACCTTGCGGAGCTCGCCTATCGGGATCTCCTCGAAGGCCAGGCGCGGGCCGGCCGGCTCGCCTACGTCCCGACCGTTTCGCGGCCGGCGGATCCCGGCAACTCGGGTTGGGCCGGGGCGACGGGGCGAACCGAGTCTGTCCTGGCCCGGATCTGCGACGAGCTCGATATCGACCCGCAGCAGAGCGTCGCTTACGTTTGCGGCAACCCCGAGATGATCGATGCGGTCGTGGCAATCCTTCGCGGCCGAGGCTTCCCGGAAGGGTCGGTCATCCGCGAGCACTACTGGACGACCGGCTAGACTCTGCGGCCAGGCCTGACCACCGTTCCCCGAGAGCACGCTTTCGAGCGTCCCTTTCGATCGCCAGGCGGGGCCGCGAGCCCGGCGAGGTGGGCGGTCCCGTCCCGAGTCAGGCCGCGACTACCTGGTTGCGACCGGCTCGCTTGGCCATGAACAGCGCGCCGTCCGCTCGGCCGATCAGCTCCTCCTTGGTTGGGAGGGCGGGGTCGATGACGGCACATCCGGCGCTGACGGTAGCGCGCACCGGTTTGCCGTCGGCGCCGGGCACGTTGCGCGCTTCGAGGCCCCGGCGAACATCATCCGCCACTCGGACGACCTCCGGGAGAGCGCTGTCCTCCAGTATCACCACGAACTCCTCGCCGCCATATCGCGCGACGAGATCGGCGGAGCGTACCCGCTCGTCGAGTACCTCGGCGAAGAGACGCAGCATCGCATCGCCGACCAGGTGACCGTGACGGCGGTTGAAGTCGCCGAAGTGATCGAGGTCGAACATGATCGCGGCCAGGTTTCCCGCCGGTGTACGCCGCTTGAACCGGGCTATCGCGTGATCGAGCTCCGCGTCGAAATGCCGGCGGTTGTAGAGGCCGGTGAGCCCGTCGTGGATCGCGAGCGCGGAAACCTCCTCCACGAGGTATGCGTTGGCGAGCGCCAGCGCCGCATGCGTCCCCAGCAGGCCGAACACCTCGCGCTCGGCCTGTGTGAACGGGGCGCGGCTTTCGGGCCGGCCTACGGAGATCACGCCCAGCACGGTACCCTCGTTGATGAGCGGCACCCCAGCCGCCCGAGCTGAATTCGTACGGCATGAAATCCCGAAGCGCCGTGTTGTACGCGGCGCCCGAAACGTTGTCCATGAAGACCATCGCTCGCTCGCTGACGGCGCGACCCGTGGCCCCATCCCCCGGTTGAATGATCGCGCCGACGGCGTCTTGCGAAAGCCCCCGAACGGCGCTGATGCGGTATCGGCCGTCGCTGCGATCCAGCAGGGTTATCACCACGGAGTCCGAAGGCACGACCGATCCCACTGCGTCAGCCAGGCCCGCCACCAGGCGCCCGGGTTCTCGGATGGCATTGACTGAGGCCGCGAATTCCGCAAGCGCGGCGAACAGGCGAACTCGATCGCTCAGGGCCTGTTGCACGTGGTTGTGCAGCAGGGCGCTGGAGAGGCGATCCGCGATGGCCCGCGCCAGACGAAGGTCGTCCGGGGTCATTCGTGTCTGCCGCAGCGCTTCGATGTTGAGAACGCCTAGGACCGCGCCGTCTCCGAGTATCGGTGCGGCGATCTCGCTGACTACCTCGGCGTCACCGGCTACGTAGTCGGGGTCGCCGGCGACGTCGCGCACGAGCTCCTCGGTGCCGCTCCGGTAGACGCGCCCGATGACACCCCGGCCGACTTCCAACCGCTCCGGCACCGCTTTGTAACCACGCTGGGCACCCAGGCGAAGGCCGGCCCCGTCGGCCAGGTACAGCGATAGAAACTGGTAACCCATCCGCGTCTCGAGCTCGCCCAACACGGCGTCGAGCGCAGAGGGAACCGGGCCCTGCTCCGCAAGGAGGCGCCCGACGGCCTCGATCCCGGCCAGCGCGTCGTCGCCGCGGCGCGCCTCGGTAATGTCGATCCCGGTCGCGATGACGTGGGTGACCGCGCCGTCGTTGTCCGTGAGGCACGCATTCTCCCAGCGAATGAGGCGCAATTCGCCCGTGACCGTCATCCAGCGGCTCTCGTGAGCGCTGGGGAAGCTGGCCGCCCGGGGATCGGCCAACTCCGCCCGCACCTGCTCGACCTCGTCCGACGGAAACAACAGATCCCAGAACAGGTGGCCGATGACTTCGGCCGCTGGTACTCCACTCATCCGTTCGCATGCGTCGTTGAGGCGCACCACTCGGCCTGTCGAATCGAGGACGACGACGAGCGCCTCCGTGGCTCCGAGAACGGCTTCGACGAACCTCTCCTCCTCGGCCAGCTGCTGCTGTGCCGCGACCGTCGCGGTGACGTCGCGGGCCACCGAGACGCTGCCGACTAGTCGGCCGCCCGAGATGATCGGCTCGACCGTGGACTCGATCCAGATTTCGCGTCCGTCTCGGACCCGAACGGTGCCCGTTCCACGCCACGTCCGACCGGCCTCCAGCGCGCTGAGGAACTCGCCCTCGTCCCCCTGCTGCGCCAGTCGGTAAGGCAGCAGTTCTTCGAATGGACGGCCGATCGCCTCGGCCGCCGAATAGCCGAACATGCGCTGGGCGGATTCGGTCCATTGCGTGAAGCGATTGGAGGCGTCGGTCGCGAATACGGCGTCGGCGATGTGATCGAGCAGGAGATGCAGCTTGTCGCCGCCATGGTCGACGGTGGTGTCGTTCCGTGCGGAGCGGGTTGAAGGAGCGTCGGCGCCCGACGCCGGGTTGGCTCCCAATCGGCTCTCGCGACCGCCGCCCGGCGCCGCATCTGAGCCGTCGTCAGGTGAACCAGATCGCGATCGTGGGCGATCCATCGCGAGTCACCCCGCACAAACAGCCAAGCGGGCCGCGGAGGTCGCCGGGCCCGTGGGCGAAACCTACCCCTCTCCATGATTGTTCGTCAGCGCCGACAATACAACGGTCTGCGATGGCCTCGCTCCAGGCCCGCCGGAGCGCCCGGTCGGGCCGGCCCGTGCGTCGAGGATGTCATCTGAGGCTCGCGTTGGCGCCCGAACCTGCAGCCGCCTCAAGCGCCGGCTGGACCCCAGGACTCGAGCACACCTCGAAGGTTCGCGATTCGTTCCTCGTCCCAGGCAACCGACGGATCGGCCTCGAGGAAGGCCAGCGCGATGCTCGTGACGCCGATGGCAGTCAGAGACCACTCGGTCGTCTGTGTGGCGCCGAACGGCCTGGCCCGGATGGGCCGCGTTGCGATGTCCGGGGTCGCAAGGGCCATGATCACTAGCCCTCTCAGGTCTGCACTGAGCAGGCTGGCCATCGTCTCGAAGGTGGCGCCGAGCTCGGGCCGGAGACGATAGCCGAGGAGTCCAACCAGGCGCTCCCAAGAGGCTGCGATGCCGCTTATGAAGGACCGCTCGGACTCGGCAAGGGCGGCCTGGAGATCGCTTCGGAGCGCATCGTCGGCCACGCTTAGGAATGTCGTGTGCAGAGCTAGGTACGTGCGCCATTCCGTCGAGCTGCGCATCGTCTCAAATTCGTGCAACGCTCCCTGACGCATCAGCTCGAGTACGAGGTTGTGGCGGAGCTCAGGCGTCTGGAGCCAGTCCAGGTGATCGAGAACGATCCGTCTGATCCCGGGCAGCGCTGACTCCACTCCCGAGATTGCGGCGGGAGTCGCCGCCTTCGCGAGCTCCTTCAAGAGGTCGCTGAAGAACATGTCCTTGTAGGGCCAGCGACGGTAGACGGCGCTCCGCGAGACCCGCGCATCGTGGATGATCTCCTCGAAGCTGATGTGATCGAGGCTGACCGTTAACCCAGTCTCGTTGACCATCGCGGTCGCGGCTTGAAGCATCCGCTGTTCCGTCTCTGCGTCCGATAGTCGGCGCACCCTTCTGGCGAGGCCGGTGCCCGTTTGCGAGGCGGTCGTCACCCTGTTATCCTCCAGTGAGACATGGTATCCCAAGTTTGGCATTCGTCATTCCAAGCACCGTCGCGCATGAGCGTATCAGCGCGGCCCGCTGGAGGGAAGAACCGTGGGTTCGCCTGAACGATTGATGTACCGAAGCGAACGATGGATGTACGAAGGCGGCCGGCCGAAGCGCGTGGCCACGGTGCTCAACCGAGCCTGGGGGCTGGTCGGCTCTACGGGCCTCTGGTCGAATCGGCTCATCACCCTCCAGGTGCGCGGCCGTTCGAGCGGTCGCCTCATCTCGTTGCCACTCATCGTCGCCGACTACCAGGGCGATCGTTACCTCGTGGCGATGCTCGGCGAACGGGCCCAATGGGTAGCGAACGTCCGTGCGGCCGGCGGGCGGGCCGTTCTCCGTCACGGCCGCGAGGCCGTGCAGCTCGAGGAAGTCGATCCAGGGGCGCGCGCCCCCATCCTTCGGCGGCACCTGGAGGTCGCACCGGCGGCCCGATCCTTCGTTCCGGTCGACCGTCGAGCCCCTCTCGCCGAATTCGATCAGATCGCGGCGCTTTTCCCCGTCTTCCTCATCCGACCACGTCAGAACTGAGCCCTGCGATCGTGGCGGCGCGAGATCGCGCCAAGAACGAAAGGGTGATCGAATGAGCGCACCGGAAATGTCTTCGGCCCCACCGGATCGGGACGGCACGCCGACCGTCCCTCCTCGAAGGAGGTGGACGCCCACGCGCATCACCACCGCCATCGTGGGTGTCGTCCTGGTCATCCTCTCTCTGGCGGTGCTGGCGACGGGAGTCGCGGCGGCGTACCTCGGTACGGCGGGGCGTGACGACGGCTACGTCCATCTCGACTCGAACGCGTTCCACACCGAGGGCTACGCCCTGGTCAGTACGACTCTCGTGTCGGACGAGGTCGGAACCACATGGGATGTGGCGCTGTCTATGTTCGGCCGCGCCCGGATCCAGGTAACGGCCGGCGAGGGCACAGGGCCGATCTTCGTCGGCATCGCCCGGCCAGACCAGGCGGCGACCTATCTGGCCGGACTCGACTACACGACCGCACGGGACCTGGCTCGTCTCGGGATTACGTACACCACTCACAAGGGAACCGCACCCGCCGACCCACCCGGCCAGGAGCGCTTCTGGACCTCGCAGGCCAGCGGCCTCGGCACGCAGACCGTCTTCGCCCCGGCGCGCGGCGACTGGATGCTCGTCGTCATGAACGCCGACGGATCCCGACCGGTAGGCGTCCGGCTGGACCTCGCCGCCTCGCTACCCGGACTTGCCTGGGTGGGGGCGGGCCTCCTGCTGCTCGGGGTCATCGGCCTCGCGGGCGGTGTGATGCTGATGGTGCTGCCCGCCCGGAGAGTTCGAAGGTGACCCCGGGCATCGGACGCGCCGGCGCTAACCGCGACAAGCGCACCAAGGACCGTTGGCTCTGGCGCCCGCCTGAGCGGGACGTCACGCTCAGCTTGCTGCCGCGGGCGTCGGGTCGCCTGCTGCCCGCCCGCGACGCGGATAGGAGATTCGCGATGAGCGGCGATCAAATGGTTCCGGACGGGCCGCACCGCGGCTCGCTCGATTGGCTAAAGGCCAACGGCGTCGACTACGAGCTACACGAGCATCCGACTACGTTCACCGCACGAGAGACGGCCCGTGCCGAACACCTCAACCCGGCGGCATTCGCCAAGGCCATCGGCGTCGTGACCGACGACGGTCGGCGCGCCCTCATGGTCCTCGACGCAGACGATCACGTCGACCTCCTCAAGGCTCGCAAGGTGCTCGGCGCCACGCACGTCCGGCTCATGACCGAAGCCGAGCTGGCCGAATCCTGTCCCGGATGCGACGTCGGTGCGACGCCAGCCCTCGGCGCGGTTTTCGGCCTGCCGATGCATGTGGACGAGGCGATTCGGGACGTCACGGTCCTGACATTCCATGCCGGAAGCCATCGATACACGGTCCATGTCGATCGTCTGGCATGGGAGCGAGCACTCGGCGTCACGTATGCGGCACTGGCCGAGCACCGCAACGTCGAGCCCGCCTGGATGAGATCCTGAGCCTGCGCCAGGCCAAGGAACGCCGCCCGACCTGACGGCTCGGGTCTGCGTATCAGACCGAGAGCGCTTCGCGAGACAGCTCGTATGCGCGCCGGAGGTCACCGCTTTCGGCGAGCATCTCGGACCAGGCGCCGAGCACCTCGCGGATTCGCCCCCGCGAGCCGGATGCGCGCGCGAGGTCCGCCGCTCGAGAAAAGTCGCGGCCGGCGCTGTCACGGTCGCCACTCTGACGACGGATCTGCGCACGGGTCACGAGGGCATCGATGAGCGCCTTTTCGTTGCCGGTGCTCTGAGCAGCCTCGAGCGCTTCCTCGACCAGTGTCGCCGCCTGCTCGAAGGAAGATCCGGCCAGGGCGATCTGGGCAGCCGTGTCGGCTATGTGAGCGATCCATCGGACATCCCCGAGCGCCTCGAACCGCACTCGCGCGCTTCCCACGAACTCATTTGCGCGGCTCAGGTTCCCGAGCTTCAGGAAGGCGAGGGCCAGGTCGTTCTCGAGGGCGGCCGTCTCCGATTCTGCGTTCATCGCTCCGAAGAGAGCCAGGCTCGTGTAGCCCGTCCGCACGGCGCCCTCGTAGTCGCCCGTCTCGCGATAGCTCTGGGCGAGATCGAAGAAGTAGCTTGCCCGTCGCCGATCGTCGAGTTGTTCGGCCAGTCCCCGGATCTCCGACAAGTAGGCGAGCGCCCTGTCGTACTCGCCGTCACTTGTGTCGATCGCCGCGAGGGCAATGACCATTCGGAGATGGAAGTCGGGCTCCACTCGCAGGCCCGCGCGCACCTTCGCCAGAATGGCCTCGATCAGCCGGCGCGCCTCGCTCACGTTGCCCTGGACGTACTCGCCGTTGGCGACCCAGTACCGTGCCAGGGCCGCGTCGGCTTCGCGACCAAGCCGATCGAAGATCTCCGCGGCCTCGGATCCCGCCGCGGCCGCATCCAGGCCATAATCGAGCCGTGAGAGGGCTTCCGCGCGTCCGCGCAGAAGCTCCGCCCGCGCGCCTCCACTCCGACCTTCGGCCAGGAATCGATCGTAGATGTCGAGCGCGTCCTGCCAGCGACCGCTTGCGAGCAAGACGTCCGCCTCGAGCCTGCTCCAGTTGTCCGTCTCACCGCCCAGAAGCACGGTGGCGGAGGTCTCCAGGCGGCCAGCGAGGTAGTTGAGCGCAGCCATGGAAGGTTTCGACGAGCCGTTCTCGAGCGCGCTTACGTACGCCTTGGTATATCGCTCACCCGCCAGCTTCTGCTGGGTCAGCCCTGCGCGGAGCCGCGCCTGACGGATGCGTGCCCCGATGGAGCGGGCCAACTCCGAGTCATCGACCGTTACTCGGCGGCGGGTGGTCTGCGGCATGGGTCACAGTATATGTGTCTTGCGCGGTCCATTCCAGCTCGTCGAGGAGTCGACTCGCCGGTACGCCCAGACGCGCCGCCATGAGTAGCAGAGCGCGCAGCGAAGGCACGGCCCGCCCATGCTCCACCGCCGAGACGAACGAGCGCGTCATGGGCGACCCAAGCGCCGCCTGGGTCAGCCCCGCCTCAATCCGGAGCCGACGAATTCGGGATCCCAGCAGCGCAGGATGCAACCCCTCGCATGCCTCCGTGTGTTGAGAAATACTTGACAAGTCCATGACGCCAGTCTAGCGTGATCTCACTGCTCCCGTCCAGTGAGAGCCCTAGAGGAGATCCGACATGTCTCGTAAAGCCCGTCACGCCGTGCGCCTGTTCACTGCTGGGATTCTCGCGGCCCTGGCGACGGCCGCCCTCACCGCCGGTGTCGCTCTTGCCGGCGGCGGCGGGCCGCCACTCCCGCATTGATGTTCGGCTGAGCCGCTGGCGGCGCGAACAGCGCTTCTACACCGAATATCCCTGGACGAAGGGGCGTCCGGGATCGACGCCCGGGCTGCGCGCTCCGGCCTCAACCGCGGCTCGTGACCCCAGCCCGGGCGTCCTTCTCAATCCGACCGGCCCCCAGCCATTCGAACGCGTTCTGCGGTCCGTAGGTCAAGTATGAGTTGACAACTCGGAGGACATCTGTTAGCTCTAGCGGGGGCAGCCACCTCGGCAGCCCCCGGCGGTGGATTCGGCGACCCCGTCTTCACGAACGCCTTTCGCGCCGCAGGAGCCAATATGGACCGCAGAGCGGGTCGTCGGCTGGGCCTCGGATTTGTGCTGGCGGCAGGCGCCGTCGCCATCGCCGCGGCCGCCTTGACGCTGAGCGGCTTCCGGGGTTCCGGTAGCGGCGACCTCCTCGTCCCGTCCGCAATGCAAGACGGCCTGAGCCTGGCGCTGGCGCTGTTCGCCTCGCTCGGGCTTCTGCTCCTCGGCCTCGTGCGCCTGCCGAGCCGCCGACGTAGTGGCGATGCGGTGCCGCCCGCTATCGCGTCACGCGGAGCTCGCCAGCCCGGCCCATCCGCTCCGTCATGGCGACCGCGACGCGGTCAGCGTTGATCGCATGGTAGCCACCGACCGTGGACGTCCCTCCGATCGTCAATTCCTGGGAGGACGGGGCGTGACCAAGGACGAGTCGGCCCGCCGCATCGAGCGCGCCCGCACAGCCCTCGGCCAGTCCAAGCGGGCACTGACTCACGCGACGAGCGAACAGGACCTGCTCGACACGATTTGTCGCATGGCGGTGGGCCTCGCCGGCTACTCGCTGGCCTGGGTGGGCTTCGCCGAGGACGACGAGCGGAAGAGCGTCCGGCCAGTCGCACGCTACGGCGAGGCCGCACGCTATCTCGACGAGATCTCGGTCACGTGGAGCGACGACGACCGCGGACGAGGCCCGACTGGAGCGGCCATTCGAACTGGCCGTATCCAGATAGCCCGCGACCTCATCTCGGAACCTGACTTCGAACCATGGCGCGCGAGCGCCGGCCGGCATGGCCTGGCATCGTCGGTCAGTCTGCCCCTGGTAAAGGACGACGTGCCGTTTGGCGCTCTCATGGTCTACGCGCCAGAGCCGGACGCTTTCGGCGACGCCGAGGCCGAGATCCTTGCGGAGCTGGCCGCGGACCTCGCCTTCGGCATTCGGACGCTGCGCGAGCGGTCGGATCTCAGTCGGCTCGCGGCGGTCGTCGAGCAAACCGCAGAATCCGTGATGATCACGGACCTCGACGCACGGATCACGTATGTCAATCCAGCCTTCGAGAGGGCGACCGGCTATAGCCGCGCTGAAGCCCTCGGCCAGAATCCGCGGCTGCTCAAGAGCGGCCTCGAGCCGCGGCCCTTCTACGAGGCGATGTGGGCTTCGCTCGCGGCTGGTGCGACGTGGGTGGGCGACGTTGTCAACCGGCGCAAGGATGGTTCGCTACTCACCGAAGTGGCCGTGATCTCGCCGATTCGCAACGCCTCCGGCGAGATCAGTGGTTACGTGGCCTTCGAGCGCGACGTGACGCGGGAACGAGCGCTCGAGCAACGTTCCATCGAGCTCATTCGAGAGCGGACGCTCATCGCCGACACGATCCGGGGCCTGCGCACGAGTGACACCCCGGAGGCAACGGCGCAGGCGATCTGTCGCCAGGCGGCCAGCCTGAGCGGTGTCGCCGCGGCCCAGCTCGTGCTCTTCGAGCCCAATGGTCGAGCGCTGCCGATCGGCTTCGTCATTCGAGGCCGTCCCGACCCGCCGCTGCGGGCGCTCCCGTACCGGCGGAGCCGGCAACTGCACGGCCGGGCCGCCGAGGGCCCCTGGATAGAGCCTTTGGAGATGCGCCAGGAACATCCTCACGAACAGCTGTTGACGGGGGTCGGTGTGCGCGCGCTCGCTCACGCCCCGGTAAACCACGACGAACACCTCATCGGCCTGCTCACGGTTCAGGCGTCGGATACCGTGGATAAGGCGGCAATCATCGAGGCCCTGCCGGCCCTCGTGGAATTTGCCGACCTCGCCGGGGCGCTCATCGGTCGTGACGTCGTGGAGCGGTCCCGGGTCGGTCGCGACCGCAACTACATATCGGCCATCATCGCCAACCGGGCCTTTGCTCCGGTCTTCCAGCCGATCGTCGATCTCGGCCGCAACGTGATCGTCGGCTATGAGGCGCTCACGCGCTTCACCGACGGCGCCGATCCCGAGTTCGTATTCGGCGAGGCGGTCGGCGTGGGACTCTCCGTGGAGCTCGAGACCGCGACTCTCGAGGTTGCACTCGCCGCCTCGGAGGCGCTGCCGAAAGGAGCCTGGCTCAACGTCAACGCTTCACCCCAGCTCGTCACCGGGGGTGCGCCGCTGCGCGCCGTCCTCGATGGGTTTCGCCGGCGCCTCGTACTGGAGGTGACCGAGCACGCGGCCGTTGCCGACTACGGAGCCTTTCGCTCTGCCATGGCCGCGCTCGGACCGATGGCGGAGCTCGCGGTCGACGATGCCGGAGCCGGGTTCGCCAGCCTGCGTCATATCCTCGAGTTGCATCCGACCTTCGTGAAGCTCGATCGCTCGCTCGTCGCCGGCCTGGTGTCCGACGAAGTTCGGCAGGCGATGATCGTCGGCCTCGCCCACTTCGCTCGCGCGACCGGCTGTCGGCTGATCGCCGAAGGTATCGAAACCTACCGCGATCTGACGGTACTGCGATCCCTCGACGTTCAGCTTGGCCAGGGCTACTTACTGGGCAAACCCCTGCCGGTAGACGAGGTCAGTCGCGGGGGAGTCGCCTGAGGCCTCAATTCGAGGCCGCTCGGCGGTATCGGGCTACTCGATCGCGGTTTCCACAACCGGCCGTGTCGCACCAGCGGCGTGAGTGGTTCTTCGACGAATCCAAGAAGATGAGGCGGCAGTGCGGATTCCCGCACAACCTCAGGTTCTCCCGCTGATCGACCAGCTCGATCAAGGGTAGCATCAGGTCCCCTATGAGACCGTCCCAGCCGAGACCCTCCGCTCGGATATTGGCATCGGCGTCGGCGACGAAACGGGTGGCCCGCAGGATGGCCAGCGCGGCCGCCGACCAGGCAGGCCGAGCGGGACCCAAGAGCCCGCGGATCATCTCGCGGATCTCCGCGAGGCGTCGGAGCTGGACCGCGCTCGGGGCCTCCCGGGGAATGACCAGGTGGTGCCGCGCGAGATAGTCGACCGCATCCCCGGGCTCGAGGAGATGGTCGTGGTCGCCCGTATCCTCGGCGACCCTCTCCATTTGAGTAGCGTGTTCTCCTGAAGCGGATCCCGCATCTAATGCGTCAAACCATATTTAGGCTACTACCGCTGGACGCAACAGCACCGCCTCGATGGCGCCCGCCATTGGTTCAACGTTCGGCTGTTGCGAGCCCCACCGCAGTCGGCGCCATTGGCAGCCTGTACTCGAGCCGTGAATCCGGCCCGCCCTGGGTCAGCAACAGCTTGGTCGGAATCGGCGGCTTGGGCAGGTTGCAGGAACTCGCGAGCGCGAGACCGCCGAGGCACGCCAGCAACAGCCGGCGAGGCCGTCCTGGATCGGTTGGTTTTGGCGCCGCCATCCGTTGCCTCCCAGGTCAGCTTACCCGCCGTTCCCCCTTCAGAGCGGCCAGCACCTCGGCCGTGGAGCGCACCCTGCCGATCCGCGGGAAGAGGGTGCGAACCGTATGAGCGTGCTCGTCGGGGTTCCGGGCCGACATGGCGTCCTCCACGAACACCTGCTCGTAGCCCCTCTCGAAGGCGTCGCGGGCCGTGCTTTCCACGCCGACGTTAGTGGAGATGCCGGCCAGCAGAATCGTGTCGATGCGCCGGCGGCGGAGCTCGAGGTCGAGCTCGGTGCCGTAGAAGGCGCCCCATTGCCGCTTGGTGATGACCAGGTCGCCCGGCTCCGGACCAAGCTCAGGGACGATCTCCGCCCAGTTCTGCGGAAGGGTTTGCCGCTGCCGCGCCGGCGTGTCGGTCATGGGGCGCAGGGCGTCCCTGCCGTCGGGCGACGGGGTGACATGGACGAGGACCACCGTCCCGCCGGCAACCCGGAGAGCGACGGCCACGGCCGCCGCGTTCGCCACCACCTCGCCCGCAGGATGCGGGGCCGTCGGGCCTTCCGTGATGCCCCGCTGCAGGTCGATCACCACCAGCGCCGTGCGAACTGGCTCGAGGGTGAGCTCCATCGCCTGCCTCCTGCGCCTCAGCGCGGTTTCATTCGTGGTGCCGCAGTCGAGCCGTTGGGTTCCACGGTCGAACCCGTGAGCCCGTCAATATCGCCGGGCCGCGTCGCGCGGTCCCAGCCCGTGTCACCCGGCCCCAGCCCGTGTCGCGCGACACGGTACGCCGTCCCAGGACACGCGACAACCTCGCCGCATCGGAGTGATGGGCAGGACGATGGCGTCCCGGAGAACCGTATTTGGGGACCTCATGAAGCACTCGCCCTTGAGTCTTATCGCCCTGACCGCGGCATTGGCCCTGCTGCTTGGGGCATGTAGCAGCTCGGTTGCAACCCCGCCACTAACCACGCCGCCAACCGTAGCCGCCACGGCGGTCGCGACCACGCCTCAGGCCACCTCCACATCCGCGACAACACCCGCCACGATGCCTCCATCCGACACTCCAGCCTCGTCTGAGACGCCCGCGGGCCTGGGCCTCGCAGGCGCGTGGAGCGGGACATGGCAGGACACCTCGCCAGACACATCGAACGGTACGTTCGCCGTCACCTTCGCCCAGACAGGCAATAACCTGACGGGCACGATCACGGTCAAGGGCACGCCCTGCCTGACGAGTGGGGTCGTGACCGGCACGGTCACCGGCAGCACCATCAGCTTCGGAGCTGTCTCGGGCGCGGTGAAGATCACGTACGACGGCAGCATCGCGGGCAGCAAAATGCAGGGAACGTATGCCGCCCCGGCCTGTGGTAACGCGAAGGGCAACTGGTCGGCGACGCAGAGCTAGCCGGAAGCACGGCCGACGCCACGGGCCCATGGCCAGATGGCGCGATGGCCGTCGATCTGTCCGGGCAGCGGGCTCAGCGCCGCACACCTGGTGGAATTCCACTCGATAGGCCACTGAATGCCTCGCCGGAGTGCTGAGCCTGCACGCCGAGGTCGTCGGCTTCGAACTGATGCACCCGACGCTCGCGGGGTGCTGCCTCTCGGCGCGTCGGCGGGGAAGGCGACGAGCATCCCGGATTGCCTGGTGGGGCGGCTCCACGAGCGTGACAATCCACCACAGCTGCCACCTTGAGCAGCTGGCCCCCATATCGCCTGCTGGCGGCGCGTACCATCGTCCGAATGGACGGCCAGATCTCGAGCGACAGCGCGGTCCCAGCGATGCCCTCCATCGGTGTCCAGGCTCTTGGGAAGTCTCCCCGATGGTCGGGTAATCCTGGACATCCAGGACGAAGCGAGGTAGTGACATGCTCTTCCTGGTGAAGCAGGTGCATACGCCGGAGCGGTGCCCGAAGGAGCAGGGTGGCACCAAGACTCTCTACGATCCCGAGGCGCCCGGGGTGAAGCTCGACCGGGTGCTTGGCGACTTCTCTCGTCACACGGTCTACTACCTGCTGGAAGCCGATTGGATCGAGGACGTGCAGAAGTTCCTCGATCCCGGATGGGCCTCATGCACCTCCGAGGTCATCCCGGTATCAGAGGAGCCGATCGGCGAATAGGCGCTACCTCGGCCAGCCCGCCGGCGCGTTGCGCCAGCCACCCACCGTTCCTTCGGTCGATACTCCCGCTCCCACAGACACCGGCATGGTCCGCAGCGACCGTACCGGCGAGAGCAGCACCAAGAGGAACGGCAGGAACGCCCTGATCCAGATCGTGTTGTGGACGACGCCCACTCCTGTAGCCAGGACGCCACCGAGCATCGAGCCGATCGGAATCGTGCCCGAGACGAGGAAGCGCATCGTCGCGTTCACGCGCGGGCTGACGCGATCAATTCCAGGGGTCGAGCGAGGCCAGGAAGTCGACGATCAGCGCGTTGAGCCGGTCCGGAGCCTCCATGCCGATCATGTGGGCGACGTCAGGCCAGATCACCGCCCGAGCATGAGGGGCGGCGGTCTCGAGCCGTCGCGCCGTTTGGCCGACGTCGGAGACATCCAAAGCACCGGCAACCGCCAGGACGGGGCAGCGGAGGTCGCCGAGCCTCGCGTTGGCGGGCGGATCTAGACGGATGGGCCGGCCCCGAACCAGCCCCGGCGCGTAGAGCGGTCGATCCATCGCCCTGACCGCCTCGCGAATGGTCGAGTCGACCCGGTTCGAGGATCCGCCCGGACCGTCGACCCAAACCCGAACATCAAGATCGACGATGGCCTCGATATCGGGCTCCGCGGCCGACTCGAGACGCTCGCCTTCGTCGAAAAGCTTCTGCTCCGCCGGCGTCGGTTCCCCCTCGAAGCCGCCGAGCCCGGCCCCGACCCCTATTACCGCGGCTACTCGGTCGGGATATTCGATGGCCGAATCGAAAGCGATCTGTCCACCGCGGCTGTTGCCGACGAGGACGGCTCGGGTGACGCCAAACGCGTCCAGCACGGCCAGCAGATCGGCCCGGTTGCTGAACTCGACATCGTCGGTCGTGGAAGCGCCGAAGCCGCGGTAGTCGTAGCGGACGACGCGGAAGCCCGCGCCAACAAGCCCCGGAACCATCGCGTCCCAGGCCCGGTGATCGACGATCGCGGCGTGAATGAGCACGATCGGCGGTCCGGCACCGTCGCTCACCGCAAACAGGCGACCGCCGGGAACCTCAACGAAGCGCTCCATCTGCCGAGTGTAGCAGCGCCTCGTCGGGCTTCGAACATCAGTCCAACCGCGTCTGCACCGGTTCGATCGGAGCAGACGCGCGGATCGAGCGCTGGGCTAGGGAGCCGACCGAACCCCCGCAGCGAACCTACTCGGCGCCCCTCTGAAAACTCCGGCACTTGTCGCATAAGGGGCGGCCGTCCGTGCCCGCTCGAATGTTCTTGTCCTCGATGGCCGCACCGTCCACGCAGTCTGGCCGGTTGTGGTACCTCGGAAACGCTTCCTCAGTGATCGTGTAGTAGGCGCTCCAATCCTTCCGCGCTTCTACGCCATGCCGGATCAGATCGTCCATCTCAGAACTCCTTTGGGGACCGTTGTGGCCGAGGAGAAGATGGGCCAGATCGAGGCGGATGGCAAGGTGGGCGCTGATGCGAGCGCGGGCTATCCGCGTGACTCGAGCGGCGCCCGCTAGACTTGCCGGTGCTGGTCGCCCGCGCCTGACGAGAAGGATGTGGCCCATGTTCAGCCTGCCGGGCAGGAGATCCTCACCTGCGATCATCGCCCTCATGGCCGCCATCTTCATCGTCGTCGGCTTCGCCGGCGGTGGGATTGCATTGGCGATCGTCGGGGTCGCCCTTCTCCTGATGGCCGGGGTTCAGTTCCTGCTGCAGCGGCGGTAACGCAGACTTGAGCGGCGGGAATAGACCAACTCGGCGGGCGACGATTGAGGAAGGCCTCCTGGACGCCGGCTCGAACAGGGCTCAGATCGCCCGTACCGCAATCATCCTCGGCGTGATCGCCGCGATAGCTCTATTCGTCGCCGGGACCGGCGTTCTCAACTCGCCCACCGTGTACTTTCGAAACGAGAGCTCGATTCAGGCGGACGTCGTCATCCAGGGCAATCCGGGCAGCTACGGGGCCAATTTCGACCTCACCGTCCCATCCTGGACCGAAGGAACCTGCGCCACCGGCAGCTGGAGCATGGGTCCAGGGAATCGGCCGCAGCAAGCCCATCTGGCCAACCAGGGCCACACGCTGACGTTCCCGGCGGGCGGCCCGTACTACGTCCGCGTCGATGCGTCGGGCACTATGCACGTTGGGGAGCCAGTACCGACCGACTCGGTCGGCTGCAAGGCCTACCCGGTCACTTTGCGCTGACGCGCCACACGGTCCAGGATCGTTGCCGGCGGACCTTAGCGGGCTCGGCTACCAGATCAGCGGTATGAGCTTCCAAGTGCGCCGGGCGTAGTCGCCATAGCCGGGCAGGTCGCGACCCAGAAGCTGCTCCTCGGCATCGATACGGCGCCCATAGGCGCGGGCGACAACGCCCGTGACGCCCGCTGCGACCGGGATGCTGCCTGAGCTCAGGGCAAAGCCGGTCCAGATCAGGAGCGAGCCCAGGTAGCCCGGGTGGCGGACGAGGCGATAGGGCCCGTTGTCGACAACGCTCTGTTCTTCCTCGGTTCGGAGCGTACGCGAGTAGAAGGCGCCGAGCGTTCGCATCGACCAAACTCGCAAGGACAGTCCGCCGGCCTGAAGTGCGAGCCCGACCGGTTGAGCGGCCGGAGGAAGTTGTCTGGCGGGAAGACTTCGGAGAACCAGCGGCAGGCTCGCCGCCACCAGGTAGGCTCGCACGATCGACCTCGTCGAGTCCCGGTCATCCTCCGAGGCGGCGAGGCCGGAGGCGCTGCCGTTCTGGCGGATCGCGGCCTCTATGACGAAGAAGCCGGCGAGCCCTGCGTAACCGGCAAGGAGCCACCGTCGGGAGCGTGGTCGAGCCATTACCGCATTGTGTACGAGCCCGGCATTCTGGTTGCGGGGCGCGCCACCAACCCGTGCCGCTTCACGCGCGCTGAAGCCGCAAAGGGGCGCAGCTAACAACAGACCATCTCCGGTCGACGGACGGAGCTCACCCGGAGGTGCTGACTCCCGGCGGACGGGCAGGCGTGTCGGCAACGAGGCTCATGCGGAGGCAGCGCCGCTCGACTTCCGGCGAAGCGACGGCGCCGAGGACATCTCGGGCGGGACAAGCAGGAGTGCCGAGTTCGGCGTCGGAGGGCTGGCCGCATAGAGCTCGCAGAAGAGCGCGACGAGTTCCGGATCGAACTGCGAATCCGCGTACCGGCGAAGCTCCTCGATCGCAGCGGCATGCCCGATCGCCTGGCGATACGGCCGATCTTGAACCATCGCGTCGTAGGCGTCGGCAATCGCCAGTATTCGAGCGCCGAGCGGGATCTCAACGCCACGCAGTCCATGCGGGTAGCCACGGCCGGAGTATCGCTCGTGGTGGTGGAGGATGATCGCGCCGGCATCCTGGACTGTCGCGACCTGCTCGATGATCACCTGACCGATGCGGGGGTGCTGGACGACTGACTGCCACTCCGCGTCGCTGAGCGGCGCGGGCTTGTCGAGGATCTGATCGGATACGGCCACCTTGCCGATGTCGTGGAGGAGGGCCGCGACGCGGATTCGCTCGATCTCGGTGTTCGGAAGCCCCAGCCCGCGCGCCATGCCGACGACCATCGCCGCGATGAGGGACGACTGCTTTCCGCGGTAGTGAGGCAGAGGATCGATGACCGCCGCTAGAGCCGCGAGGGCAGCCTGGCGACCCAGCTGACCCACCTGGACCGCCCGCGCCCGACCCTCCGAAGAGATCTTGGCTCGCGGGATACGAGCGCTGTCATCGTCGATCTCGGCGAAGACATACGTCTGGTTGCGGCCCAGAGACTTGGCGGAGTACATCGCGGCGTCGGCATCGCGGATGAGTTCGTCGACACGGATGTGCTGGGCTTGCCCACCGGCGATTCCGATGGAGACTGAGACGGATAGGTAGAAGTCCGCGCCCGGACCGGGCGAGAACTGCTCCTTGAGCACGAGGAAGCGCAGCTTCTCCGCCACGGCCGTAGCCTCTTCCACTGTCGTTTCAGGCAGGACGAGGACGAATTCCTCGCCACCGAAGCGACCAACGAGGTCGGTCTGACGGATGTTGGCACGCAGGACGCCGGCCACGCCTCGCAGAACTCGGTCGCCTACCTCGTGGCCGTAGCTGTCATTCACGGCCTTGAAATGGTCGATGTCGATGAACGCGATCGACAGCTGCCTGTTGTAGCGGGCCACCCGCTCGACCTCGCCGAAGAGGAAGGCCAGCAGCGTCTGCCGGTTCGCTACGTGGGTCAGTCGGTCCGTAGTTGCAGCTTCGGTGGCCGTCTCGAGCGCCTCCACCACGTCCACGAGGGACCGAGCGATCGGCGCCAACGAACCGAACCGCTTTGGCTCAATGGCCGTGGGGCCGGTCCCGTCGGAGATTCGTCGTGTGGCGGCCGCGAGGTCGGCGACAGTGTGGTGGAGGACGATCGCCGCCCCCGCCATACAGATTCCCGCGCCGACGGATGCGCCTGCGAGGACGATGGTGAGAGGCGCCCAGATCCCGAGCGTGAGTGCGGCCAGACCGGTAGCCCATAGAACGACTGCGAGGGCCGCGAGGGGAACGAGTCTGAACATGCCAGGACCATACGTCGAGTTGGTGGGAGGGCGAGCCGCACAGAAGTACCGCCGTCAGTGGCAGAAGGTTCGACCCGTTGCCAGGACGTGCCGAGCGGTTGTATCCGGCGGCCGCTCGGTCGGGCGAGCGGCCATCAAGGACTCGGCTTTGGGAGCCTTGGACGGTCCGTCTCATCGCTCGTTGGCGAAGCGCCTTCGGGGGGCGCGCCGGTCGAGCCGATCGCGCTCGGCGGCGCGGCATCCGGCACCCGGGGAGCCTCCCAGGGAAGGGCGACACGGACTTCTTCGAGCGCGCGGAGGGAACGCATGAGGTGGCAATTCACGAGGAGTGTCGCTATCTCCTCGCGCACGTCGTCTGCGCCAAGGCGATAGACCACGGTCGCCTCGGTCAGGGCCACCCACGCTCCACGCCGCAGGGCAGAGCTCAGCGGTTCGGCGGCCGCCGTGCCGTGTACCCAACCCACGACCAGGTAGGGCCCGAGCTCGGCCTCGACGCGGGCCCTTACGGTGTGTAGTCGACGTGCCGGCTCGCCTCGCGGTCCGGTCGCCACAACAGCGCAGAGCTCGTCGGACGCGACCGTGAGCTCGGGCATCGCGACCACGTGGCCGTCGACCAGGTCCTCGAGTCGGGCGTCTCGGACGAGCAGCTCCGGGTTGCGATTGAGCTGGTCGGACAAGCGGCCTTCAACGAGCTCGAGCAGGCCGAACACGCGGCAATCAGCGGCGTAGGCGTCGAACTCGACCATGGCGGCATATTACGAGGTGACACACGGGATCTGATCATCTCGCGCTCATCGCGGCCGGCGATCCATAGTCACTCCGGCGTCGATCCTTCGTGTTGCGCGGCGCAGCGCTCGACGAGCTCCGCGCCGACCAGCGCTCGCGCCTTCAGTCGACCGTCAGCGTCTTGGAGAGGTTTCGCGGGAAGTCCGGGTCGAATCCGCGGAGGACGCTCATGTGATAGGCGAGCAACTGAAGCGGCAGGACTGCCAGCAGGGCACCGATCTGCGGGTCCGACCCCGGTATGACGACGAGGTCGTCGCCGTTGGCCCGCAGGTGGGCATCTTCCTCGGCGATCGTGATGGTTCGGGCCCCGCGGACCTTCACCTCGTTGATCCCGCTGATGATGAGCGGGATGTCGGTCGCACCCGCCACGAACACGATCGGGAAGCCTGCCCTCACCGCCGATAGCGGGCCGTGCTTGAACTCGGTGGAGAGCATCCCCTCGCAGTGCGCGTAGGTGACCTCCTTGAGCTTGAGGGCGCCCTCGAGAGCAATCGGGTACGTCGACCCGTAGCCGAGGCAGTACAGGTCGTCCCAGCCGTTGATATCGGCGGCGATAGCCTCGATCGGCGCGGCCACGGCGGTGAGGGTTTCCTCCATCAGATCGGGCACCCGTGCCAGCCTCTCCGTCGGCATCCCCGCCAAGCGGTAGGCGAGGTACAGGAACGTGAGGACCTGGTTCGTGAACGTCTTGGTGGCCGGCACGCTGATCTCATAACCGCAGCCGAGCGGGAGGCAGATGCGGGTCGTGCGTGTGAGCGTGGATCCGACGACGTTGGCCATGCCGAAGCAGGCCATCCCGCGCCGCTCGGCCGCTTCGAGGGCGTTGAGCACGTCTTTGGTCTCGCCGGACTGGCTGACGAAGATCGCGACATCCTCCTGGCCGACCGCGGGCGCGTACTGGGCGATGAACTGGGGTGCCAACACGGGGATCGCGACGCGCCCGGCCAGCTGCGCGAGATAGACCGAGCCGATGGAAGCTGCGTGGAAACTGGTGCCGCAGCCGATGAGGTAGAGGTGGCGGGCCGCCCGCATCTGCTCCACCAGGGGCGCCACGTCCACGCTCGCATCGAGCAGGTGCAGCAGCTCGCGCGCGACCTGCGGCTGCTCGTGGATTTCCTTGAGCATGAAGTGCGCGTAACCACCCTTCCGTGCCACGCCCATCGACTCCGTGACGACCTCGACCGGGCGGTCGACGAGCTCCCCATCTCGCACGGAATGGACTTCCGTGCGGTCGGCCCACAGCGTCACGATCTCGCCGTCGAGCGGTCGAATCACGTTCCGAGTGAGTGGCAGGATGGAGGGCAGGTCCGACGAGACGCAGGTGAAGTCGTCGCCGATCCCTACGACCAGGCCAGACCCCTTCTTGAACGCGTAGAGCCGGTCGTCGTCCGCGCGTCCGATCACGAACGCGTAGTCGCCCTGCAGGTCGCCGTATGCGAGACGGATCGCTTCGACGAACTCGTAGCCCCGCCGGATGTAGCGCTCCACGGCGTGGACGCACGTTTCGCCGTCGTTCTCCGAGCGGACGGTCATCCCTTCGGCCATGAACTCGAGGCGAAGCTCCGCGTTGTTGACCACGTTGCCGTTGTGGGCCCCGACCATCGCGCCGTCCGAGTCGAGGTGCGGCTGGGCGTTGACCTGTGACGGCTCGCCGAACGTAGCCCAGCGCAGCTGCGCGATCCCGCGACTGCCGCGCATCTCGGCGAAGCCGTGGCGGGCCGCGACCGCGTCCACCCGGCCGATGTCCTTGCGCAGGTCGATCTCCCCGTCCCGGAAGGTCGCCGCCCCGACCGAGTCGTAGCCGCGGTACGAGAGCCGTTGCGCTGCCTCGACCAGGATCGGCCCGAGGGCCTCGTCTCGATTGGTCACGTAGCCAAAGACGCCGCACATGCCTGCAGGACTCCAGTTCAGTCATCGAGTGGTCGGGACGGCCCGCGCCGTCGGCCGCTATCGTGCGCTCTGACGCGCTTTGACGCTGCGCTGTAAGGAGCATCCTGGCGACCCATGGGCCTGGGGCCGCCGACAAACCCGCACGGTGACCGGAATCACTGTCATTTACAGACTGCCGCGCCATGGTATCGGAGCTGCTGACGGACGAGGCGCATTGAGCCTGACGAGAGCCCGCAACAGCGACGGAAAGAGGCGTAGCCATGAAGCGGATCGAGTATCGCGTCGAGCAGATGCCATTCCAGGAGCATCCCGAACAGCACATCTCCGAGTTGCTGGATCGGCTCACCGAGCTGGGGAAGCAGGGCTGGCGGGCCGTGAGCGTCGATTTGACGTACCACCCGTCATACTCGCCGGCGGCTCAGCCCGGCATCGCCCTCCCGGTGCTCCTCGAACGCGAGGTTGACGCCTAGGACCAAGAGAGCCCGGGCGTCCGCGCGAGGCCAGGATGCGGGGACTCCCCGCCTGGGGCAGGCGACCATGTCGCCGCCGTGTGGCAGGGGCGGACCAACGTCCGCCCCTCGCCCATGGCCCCCGGCCCGTGGGCCCGTGGCTGCGCGGGTCATTTGGTGGATCGAGGCATGCAGAGCCCTTGGGCCGGTCTCGGATCGTCTGGGACGGCATCCGTCGTGGCCCGGGGCCCGCACGGGTTGCCGCTAACAGACGGCGTCGTACTGTTGGATCGCTTCGGCGATACCGACGTCGACGCGCTGTGGGCCGGCGAGGATGACGACTACGTGCGCCGATCGGGTCTGCCAGGCCCTTTCACGAGACGAGACATAGCAAACCAGATCAGACACTGGCAGAAGCTGTGGCAACCCGGCCGATGCGGACGGTGTTTCGCCGTTCGAGAGACACGGACGCGAAGCCTGGTGGGCGGCTGCATCCTTGAATTCCGTCCGGGCCGCGATGCGAGCGCCGAGCTCTCGTACTGCGTCTTTCCCCCATATCGGTGTCGAGGGTACGCCACACGCGCCGTTGAGCTTGTGTGCCGGTACGCGTTCGATCACCTGGGCGTCGCACGTATGGACCTGCGTATCGAGCCGACGAACCACGCCTCACTGCGCGTGGCGACCAAAGCGGGCTTCCTCCGAGAGGACCTCGCTCATCAACGCCGTTGCCGCTCCCGTGGACCTCGGGACTCGGTGCTCTTCTCCCGCCTTCGGATGGATGGCCGGGTGCTCGGGACCAGCGTCGTGGACCCGGGTGGGAGAATCAAGCTCGGCCACGGGGCGCTTTGACGCGCGGCTCAAACGACTGCCGCCGGGACCGCGCTGAGCCACTGGCGGGACCGACCCGAGGCTGTTTCGGAGGGTCAGCTGATGTCTCGCCCTACCGTCATGGGATACGCGGCGAAGGCGGCGGGAGAGCCGCTAGAACCTTTCAGCTTCGAACCGCCACAGCTCGGCGACCACGATGTCCGAGTGTCCGTTACCCACTGCGGCCTGTGCTACACGGACGTCCACGGCATAGACGACTACTACGACATCTCCACGTTCCCATTCGTTCCCGGCCACGAGATCGTCGGCTTCGTCTCGGAAGCGGGGCCGGCGGCTGTGGAGTTCAAGGAGGGAGCCCGAGTCGGCATAGGCTGGCAGGGTCGGGCCTGCTGGCAGTGCGAGTATTGCCGGCAAGGAGACGAGCACCTCTGCGTCGCTATCGACAAAGCGGCGACGTGGGATCCCTACGGGGGCTTCGCCTCGTCGGTGGCGGTGGACAGTCGGTTCGCGTACCCGTTGCCCGATGCGATGCCGGCTGATGTCGCAGCTGTGCTGATGTGCGCCGGCCTTGCCGTCTACGCGCCGCTTCGACGGTTCGCGACCGACTCGGGCCGGGTCGGCATCGTCGGCGTGGGTGGCCTGGGCCATCTCGCGATCCAGTTCGCCCACGCCCTCGGCTGCGAGGTAACCGCGATATCCTCGAGCCCGGCCAAGGAGGGCGACGCCCTTGGCTTCGGTGCCGATCACTTCATCGTGGGGGATCGAGCGGGCCTGCGTAGCATTGAAGACCAGCTCGACCTGCTGCTTTGCACGGTGCACGGCGAGACGACCAAATGGGAGAGGCTGATGCTTCCCCTCAGGCGAAATCGGGGGCGGCTGGTGCTCGTCGGCTTTCCGCAGATTTCACTGGATCCTCAGGAGCTGGTGGTCCGTCAGATCTCTATCACCGGATCGCTCCTCGGGAGTCGAGCCACGATGCGAGAAATGCTGCAGTTCGCCCAGGCCCACAGCATCAAACCCGCGATCGAGCTGCAGCCGATGTCGACGGTCAACGAGGCCATCCAGCGTCTGAAGGAAAACCGGGTCCGCTATCGCGTCGTCCTCACCAACGACTAACGCCGATCCGCGGTCTGAGCCAGACAACACCCTGACCCTCGGAGATCGTTTCTGGGCCAGTCTGGTCGTCGTTCTGGTGACGGCTCACCCTTGCATGTGTCGGCCGGCGCCGACGTCGTATGCCTCGCGAACCCAGCCAGCGAACTCCTCATCGAGTTGGCTGAAACTGGACACCCTGAAATGGTGGACGAAGAGCCGCTTCGTGTACGGCGATGCGCGCTGGATGCGCACGTCATGGAGTTTCCGCTGCAGATCGAGATAGCCATCGAGCGATCGAAGAGTTGGCTTGGCTCCCGCAAAGCCACGCCGCTTGCCCTTCAGCGTGATCGCGGTCTTGGTGACGCGGTACGTTTCCGCGAGGGCGATGAAACGCTCGTACAGGGCAACGATCGCCTCCGGCTTGCCGGCAAGGTGGTCTTCCACCGTCCAGACACCTGCCTTCCTTCCTTGCTCCTTCGTCGCTCGGCTCTTTCGCTCCTCGCTATCGCGGTTCACGGAGTCGGAGCCTAAGCGCGGGCCAGCACGGGCTCGACGATCTGCGCGGCGAGCTGTCGAAGGGGCGGGGACGGCGGGATGAACCCCAGGATGAGGTGCGTTGCGCCGGCTTCGACAAACTCTAGAACCTGGTCCCGGGCTCGCGCCGGATCCGATTGATCGGCCGGGGACAGCAGTATCTGAGCCGATCGGACGATCGCGGCGGGATCGCGACCGATGGCCGCGCAATGCTGGTCGAGGATCCGGCTCTTGGCCCGAAACTCCTCCGCTGTACGGGCGGGGCAGTTCCAGATGTCCGCATGTTCGGCGACCACGCGGAGACCGACACGTTCGCCGCCACTTCCGATCAGAATCGGCGGGTGGGGACGCTGTACGGGCTTCGGCTCACAGATGGCGCCCTTGAGGCGATAGTAGCGGCCATCGAAGTCGAACGGCTCGTCCTCGGTCCACATGCGCCGGCATATCGTGCACGCTTCTGCAAGCGCTCCCAGCGCCTCGCCCGTCGATACGACGTCGATCCCGTAAGCATCCAGCTCACGGTGCACCGACGCACGCCCGGCCGGATCCGCAACGGCACTGCCGCCCGCACCGATCCCGAAAACGAGTCGACCTCCGGAGATCTGGTCCACCGTGGCCGCCATCTTCGCCAGGACGGCAGGCGGCCGGATGCGGTTGCTGGTCACGACGACGCCAAGACGCAGCCGTCGCGTCTGAGATGCCAATGCGGCGAGCAGCGTCCAGGCTTCGAGCGTGGGACCAGTCACCGGGCCTCGCAGCGGCACGAAATGGTCCCAGAGCCAGGCGTGTTCGAACGCGGGGATCTCGTCTGCCTCGCGCCAGACCCGCAAGAGCTCCTGGTACGTGGTGTTGGCCTGGCTGGTCTTGATGCCGATGCTCAATCGCTTTCGTTCGGTCATACCCGTTTCCCTTTGCGTTTCGACTTCGCGCCGTTTCGGTTCGCCGCGAGCCAAACGATAGCGGAGCTATCGAGGAGGAGCGCCGGCAGCTGGAGCTGCTGGCGACCGAGTCATTGACCGAGGACGAGCGCCGCAGCCTCACCGAAGCGCTGAAGAAGATCGTGGCTGCATTCGCCGACGTCGCGGACGAATCGGGCGGGTGACTTCCGACCACGGGCGGCGGCAGGCACGGTGGGGAGTAGTAGCGACTTCGCCCGCCTGGCTTCCGCGCCCGAGTTGGTACTGGCGCGCACGACAGGAGTCAGGCGATCCGTGTCCGCATACAGGTCCATCCCGATCAAGACACGGCGCCCTGAATCTATGGCGTGTACAGCTCCGCCGACGCAACGCCATCCCTCACACCGAATCAGGAACGCCCGAGCCGTCTCGACCCGGGCGTTGCCTGCCACAAACCTCGGCTTCTTCGACGAGGGCATCTGCCACCTCCCGCTGAATGATGGTCGCTGGGTCGCCCTCGGTTTCGCCCGCCGGCGGAAGCTGCGTTCTGAAGGCCAATCAGACGCGGGCGATCGAGCCGTTCATGACGACACGGGCGCCGTTCCACGTGGCCGTGACCACGCGATACTCCATCCCCCGATATCCATCGGAGCCCACGAGTGCTCCGCTCCACGTTCGCTCGCTGTCCGGCCACCCAGCCGCTGCGGTGCCCGTCCAGCTGCCATCCCACGTCCCCTGGTCGTTCCAGATGACGGTCGTACCCCACAGGCTGGCGGTGCCATCGGCGTGCACCTCGGCATTCACGAGGATGAGCTGCCTGCCGGCGACGCGTGGATCGGCGCTCACGATCTCGCAGTCGAACACCCACGCACGCACGTGCCCCGAACCTGCAAAGGTGCCGGCCAACGCCTCATGACAGGTGCCGCTCCCTTGGGCCGGCGTCTCGAGGCTGGGTTGGACGGTCACGGCGGGAGGGGACTGGCGCGAGACCGGTTCGATCCGACCATTGACCGGCCACGTGTCTCCCGCCCCCGACTCAAAGTCCGTGTACTGGAGCCCGGCATAGGAGCCGGTCCCGAGCGCCGTCGTCCTTATCGAGTGGACGCCGGCTGCGTCCTTTGTACCGGTCACGCGTCCGACCCACGTGCCGGCCTCATTCCAGGTCATGTCCTCCGCCCAGAAGACGGCCGGGGCGTCGTTCACAATGTCGGCGATGTCCGCGCTGATGAGGGTGACGCCGGTCCCGCTCATGCGCGCGTCCGAGACCTCCCACGTGCATCGGAAGATCTGCCCTCGGCGCTGGTAGATGTCGCCCACGGGTGTGTCGGTGCCCGAAACGACCTCGCCGCATTTGTGCGTGCCCGTCACGATCGCGGCACCGCTCGCGACGGCCGAAACGCGGGTCGTCGCGGCGGCTCCGGAGCTGGACGCGGCGCCTGTTGCGGGCGGCGGCGATGCGCCAGGGCCTGCAGAGCAGGCCACGATCGCAACCGTGGCGACGATCGCGACCAGCGCGACGGCGCCGATACGACGGAACTGGCTTGCGCGCCTGCGGTCCATCACGCTCCTCCTTGATAGTCGCACCGCCCGCCACCTGTGATCGTGACGGTGCCGCTCCGATCACGGCACGGCGGACTCCCATTTCGCTGCCTGGGTAGCCGCCCAGGTGCGGTAGGTGCCGTTGTCGTCGTCGCCAACCACCAGGAGCGCGTCGCCGCAGCGAAGCACCCGCACGAGCGCGAATCCGTCGAAGGAGGGGTTCGTCGCGCGGAGGCTCCACCTGAGACCGTTGGGCGACGTCCACATCAGGCTCCGCCCAGGGGAATCTCCTGCCTCGACTTCCCGACCGACGATTACGTAGCCCCAGGCCGTGGTCGCCACCGATGCCGCATATGTGCCGGCGAGACCTGACCGAAGCGTCGCTCCCGTCGGCGCCGGGAGAACGGTCGAGATCCACCCCGCCCGCGTCGTGCTCAGAGCCTCGGAGGTGAGCGTGTAGGGGCCCGCGAGGCCCACGACACGTCCGCCGGGCCCGACGGCAATCGACCCGACGTAGTCCCACGATGGGAGTGTGCCGGGCGCTAAGTTGACGCTCTGCCAGGCGTCGCCGTCGGCCGACGTCCAGATGATGCCGCCATCCGTGATGCCCGCGGCGATGAACCCGGGGTCGCCGGCGACGACAGTCAGGAGTCTGGGCATGAATCCGGGATGGTGGGCCGCGGGGAAGCTATCGGCCTCTAACCAATGGCTGGCGTCGTCCGACGTCCAGATATCCGCGGCGTCCGACCACCCGACCCCGACGCAGCGTCTGCCGGCGCAGGCGACGTCCTCCATCCGACCGCTTGCGTCCCGCGCGACGTCCGCGGCGCGCCGCCAGGTCCGGCCATCGGCGGAGACCCATGCCGCCGGCCCGATCCTCGTGGCACCCACGGCGACCAGGCCGGCGTCACCCCTCGCCAGCCCGCGGAGATCCGCCCCTGCGAACGTGTCGCCAGTCGCCAGTCGGTCCCAGGTCAGGCCGTCGCGCGAGGTCCAGACCATCCCGTTCTTCCCCGCGGTCCCGACGGCGATGTAGCCGTCGCCCGTGGCGACCACGTCGTTCAGTTGCGCGGAGCTTCCTTCGGGACCCGCGAAGTTGACAACGTGCCACGGAGCTGGGCCGTGGCGCGCACCGGCGATCAGCGCGCTCCCGATCAGAGCTGCGACGAGGAGGGCGACGAGGAGCAGCCATACGAGAGCCGGGACCGCCGAGCGACGCCACGGGCTAACCCTTGGCAAGGGAGGCTGCCACAGGAACCCGCGCGCCAAGCCATGGCGGCGCGGCTCGGCCGCCGCGACCACTCTGGCAAAGGCGAGCGCGTCGAATTCGGTCGGACCGGCGGCAACGTGACGCCGGAGAGCGGCGCTCAGGCGGGTCTCAAAGGGGGTCGACTCACTCATCGCCGAGATCCTTTCGCAGGCGACCGAGGATGCGCGAAAGGCGCGTCCGGACACCCGACGCCGAGCGTCCCGTAAGGACTGCGATCTCGCTCGAGTCCAGGTCGGCCACATAGCGCAGCGCCACGATCGCGCGGTCATCGGGACTGAGCCGGCCGAGCGCGTTCGCGAGGTCGACCTCGTCGATGACATCGGTGGGACCCGTATCGTGAGCACAGTCGTCGGGAATAGCGAGCTCTCTCACGCCGTGGCGACGCCCCTTGCGGGTGATGGCGCGAGCCTCATTGGCGGCGATCGACATCAGCCACGGCCGGAGCCGATCCGGCGCGTGCAGGGATGGGAGCTTGCGCCAGGCGTTCCACAGCGCCGCCTGTGCGGCGTCCTGAGCGAGGTCCCAGTCGCCGCCCACGACGTAGGCCACCCGGACCATCTCCGCCCGGTGAACATCGACGATGCGAGCGAAGGCGATCTCGTCCCCTTCCGCGGCGCGCTGGACCGTCGAAGCGGTCGCGATGTCCGGGGCCAAGCTGCTCATGTCTCTGAGATGCCAGAAGAAGGCTTCAGTGTCCCACCGGGATCGCAAGCGGGCATCCCGGTTACAGCCCGACCCTGCGCCACGCCAGAAGCTGCGTCTCGCGCTAACCGACCAGACTGAGTGAGCAGATCTGGAGACCTAGCGGGGCCCGCCACCTGGGGGGCCGAGTGGCGGGCTCCCTGAAAGCGGTCCTCGAGTCCTTGGAACACCCCTGAGGCGCCCTGCGACAGCTAGTGTCGGCTCTCTTGGGGCGCCTCCGTCCATCCGAATCGTACACCGATGCACAAGGCCCAGAGAGCTGACAGGAGGGCAGACAAGATCCAGGAGCCATCGAGGTGCTGACTGGCGCGGACGCGCTACTTGCCCTTCTTTTCCTTCTTACTCTTCTCTTTCTTGGCCATTCTGGTCTCCTCGTGAACGGGTGGAACGCTCACAGTCTAGGCCTGTCTGATCGAATTCCTAAGCCTCCGGGCCGGTCTGGCCAGCCTCCTGCCGGTGGCACGAAAGCTGCACTCCAGCGCGGCGCTCGGTCGATCCTGTCGGCACCGTGGCTCCAGAGAGTGAGCTCGGCCTAGACTGGGCACGGTCGCGGCCTGAACGACCGCCCCAACGAAAGGAGGGGCTGCGATGACCAGTCCCCACACCACCGGCGTCTGGATCTCGGCCGACTCGGCCACCTTGTTGCGCTGGAGCCCTGAGCTCACGGTACGCCACCGGATCGACTCCACCGTGCCGGGTCGCCACCGCTCAACCGGACGAGCCCCGACCGAGGAGCGTCAGGGCGACGAAGGCCGTCACGACGAGCACATGCGGGCATTTTTCGATCAGATCCTCCACGCCCTGCCGGTCGAGGACGATCTGCTGCTGGTCGGAGACGGCGAGGTTGTCGAGCACTTCGCGGACGATGTCCGCGGCGACGATCAGAGACACGGCCGCAAGCGACGCATCGAGGTCGAGAAGAGCGGTGCGGTCAGCGAACGCAAGCTGCTCGCCCTGATCCGCACCTTCGCCGGCTCAGCCGCCAAGCGTTACCTGCCGCGCTGAAGATCCCGGGGGACGCGGCGCGACAAGGAACCAGACCACGCTGCCATTGAGGGGCGACGCCGTGAGCGCGGAGCGGCCCGCAGAAACCGCTCGCTCTCTGCCCTTGATGTGGTCTCAGGCGTTCCGTCCGTTGATGTGAATCACGGACGTCCCATCTCTTGATGCGATCTCGAGATAGACAGGCAGGACGGCCTCTTCGGGCCGAGAGGGACTCTATCACCGAGCCTTGCCGCGGACCAGTGCCGAGCGGCAGTCTGCTGACGTAGCCCGCCGCAGTCGCGCTATCTGGACATCGTGGGCATCACCTGGCGGCGGACCGGCTCGCCAAGAGCACGTCGCGAGGCAAGGGCGCAATAAGCCGTAGGGGCCGGCAGGGCAGCCCAGTCCCGGTCGACGCACTCATACAACATGTGCTCCCCCCGTGGAGTGGAAACCGGGCTCGCCGAACGCGGCGGGCGGTTGACGGCCTCTCCGCCATGCGCACACCATGGCTGCTTAGCGGCGATCACTCGCTTCGGAAGGCGGCAGGCGGGTGTTCTGCGCGGCCACTTCGCTGAGGCAACGCTTGCACCTGCCGAGTATCGTGTACTCAATAGATGTACGTTCGGCGCGTGAGGGGGAGCCACCCGTGCACACAACAACCGAGGACCCGATGGACCACGACTCCGGCGTCATCACGCGGCCGAAGTTCCGAATGTGGCTACGGCCGGACGGCATCGTGCAGCTGGTTTGGGCCCCGCGGGCGACGATGAGTCTCGTGGATGCCCTCGCGGCAACCGTGGCGATGGCAGAGCTCACTGGTGGGCGACCCACCGCCCTGCTAGTCGACACGCACGAAGGCGGCCCGCAGGACCGGCCCGCGCGCGCCGAGTTCGTACGCCGCGCTGACCTCGTGTCGGCCGTCGCCCTCATCGTCGGTACCCCCTTGAGCCGGATGATGGGCAACTTCTTCCTGAGCGTGACCAAGCCGATGGCGCCGACCCGGCTGTTCGACGACGAGGCGTCCGCGCTCGCCTGGCTCCGGGGTTTCGTCGGCTGACCGCGACGCCGGAGCCAGGACACGACGCAGGCTCGCGCGTCCCGGACGCGCCGGCCCCCTCACCCCCTGCGCCCCCGCCGGTCCTCGGCGTCGACTCGGACCGGATATCCGAGGTGCGCCTCGAGGATATCGCGCGCACCATCGAGGAGTTCGCCTCGCTCCGCTTCGACGCCCGCGCCGCGATCGGACCCGACGGCGACATCATCGATGCCGTCGCGGCCGGCGTGAACTTCCTAGGCGAGGAGCTTGAAGCGTCATATCACGAGCTCGAGAGCCGGGTCGCTGAGCGAACGGCCGAGCTCGCGATAGCCAACGGCGAACTCGCCCGCCGAGCGCGACACGACGACCTGACCGGCTTACTGAACCACGCCGGCTTCTGGGAACGCCTGTCTCACCGTCTCGCGCTCGCGGACCGGCGCAAGACCTGCTTCGCACTCCTGTACCTCGATGTCGACGACTTCAAGACGATCAACGACACGCTGGGCCACGCCGCTGGTGATCGACTGCTCATCGAGCTGGCAGCGCGCCTTCGTGCCGCGCTTCGGAGGGGCGACACGGCGGCTCGCCTCGGTGGAGATGAGTTCGTCGTGCTCCTCGACGAGGTGGCCACCACGGGGGCGGCCTTGGTCCTGGCCGAGCGTCTGGGCGAGGCGCTCCAAGCACCGTACGGGATCGGGCCTGATGGGTGGACCGCGACGGTCAGCATCGGCGTCGCCGTGAGCTCGGAGGGCATCGCGACCGTCGATGAGATTGTTGCCGCCGCGGATACTGCGATGTACGACGCGAAACGGCGTGGCGGGGGACGCCGCGTGCTCTACAGCGAGGACCTGCACGGGCGGCCGGGCCGCTGACCACTGTCCTGAGCCGCTCCGTGATCCGCGGCAGTCGGCCTCGGTTCAGACTGATCAGCTGAATCTCCCGCTGTTTGTCGGGATTCCGGCTCGGGCGTCTCGGCCTCGCAGGTCCTGGTCGCCCGGCGTGCCAGCCGCTGCGAACGGGCCTCCTTCTGGGACGTACTCGGACTCGCCGGAAGTAGGCACGGCATCGGTGGTATGCGGGAGGCATCCTTACGGCGCGCAAGAGGAGACCGCCGAGTCAACGTGTCTTGTCGTGACGCGAAATTGACTGCGGATATCCGGAACCATCACCTGATGGGGTGGCCTATTCGACGCCATCGATGACGGCAAGGATCTCCGCGCCATATCGATCGAGCTTCGTCGGGCCCATGCCACGGACGCGGCGGAGCGCAGGGAGGGAGCGTGGACGGGCAGTGGCGATCTCGGCGAGCGTCGTGTCATGGGCCACGACGTAAGCCGGCACGCCGTCCGCAGATGCGCGTTCTCGACGCCAGCCGCGTAGCCCCTCGAGCAACCTGTCGTCAGGGATCGGGGCTGCAGCAAGGGGCGAGCCCGGCAGAACGCGGACGCGGCGCATCGTCGGCCTCGACGGATCGAGCGCCACCAGGAACCGCGACGGCCGGCGGGACGAGGACGAAAGGGCCAGGAATCGCCGGGCGCGGGTGATCCCGACGTACAGTAGGCGGCGCTCCTCGGCGATCTCCTCATCTTCCTTTGCCTGACGGATCGGAAGCAGACCCTCGTCGAGCGCCGGCAGGTAGACGGCGTCCCATTCGAGGCCCTTCGCCCGGTGGTACGTCAGCAGGTTCACGCCGTCGGTGGAGTTGGCCGCCTCAGCGGCATGGCGCCGATCGAGCTCGGCGAGGACGGCGTCTATCGTCAGCCTCGGGTCGGCGACCGCGAGATCATCGACGATGCCGAGGAGGAGCTCGAGCGATGCGGCTCGCTCTCGGCCCTCCGAGCCGGCATCCGCGGCCACATCGTCCAGCCCCATCCGCTCGACGAACAGCTTCTCGATAGCGGCAACGAGAGCACCGCCTGTCTCGGCCGGGTGGGCACGCCGCAGCAGATGCCGGGCATCGCGGATCTCACGTCGGTCGAAGAACCGCAGACCGCGAACGGTGAACCCGATGCCGGCTCGCGTCAGCGCATCCTCGATGGCCGGCAGCTGGGCGTTTGTCCGAACGAGCACGGCCGTCTCTGTCGCAGCAACTCCTGCTGCGCCAACGGCACGGACCCACGCGACCACCGCACCGAGCTCTGCCTCCGCGTCCGGGAACCGTCGGAGGGACGGCAGAGGCCCGTCCGGCTGAGTCGCCCGCAACGCGCCTCGTGCTCCGCCGGGGACGAGCCGGTTCGCGAGTTCGAGGATCTGCGGGCTCGAGCGGTAGTTGTCGGCGAGCGTGACGACCCGAGCCCCGGGGCGCCGCTGCGCGAAGCTCAGCAGGAACTCAGGCGTGGCGCCGGTGAAGGTGTAGATCGTCTGGTCGGGATCGCCGACGACTGCCAGCTCATGCGACTCGCCGAGCCACAGCTCGAGGAGCCGCTCGGACAGCGGGTTCGTATCCTGGTATTCGTCGACGCTGAACCAGCGCTTGCGCGATCGGACCAGGGCGGCAGCCGCGGCGTCGTCTTCGAGCAACTCGACCGTCTCGACGAGCATGTCCTCGAAGTCGAGCAGGCCGGCCTGCGCCTTCGCCCGTTCGTAGTCGCGATAGACGCGAGCGAACAGGTCCGCCGGGATCGGTGCTCGATCGCGGCCCTCACTGACCCACCGTCCAGGCCGGATGCGGCGGACCTTCGCCCATTCGATCGTATCCGCCATGTCCTTGGCCGGTGTGAAACGGTACCCGCCAGGCAGCCGGCCGATGAGTGGCACGAGCAGGCGCAGCTTCGAGTCGAGGATCGCCGGCAGCGGCGCGCCGTCGTGCCGGCCCGGCCAAAAGTGGCGCAGCTGGGCCAGGGCGGCCGCGTGGAACGTGCGGGCCAGGACACCACGATGGCCTAGCGAGGCCATCCGCTCGACCATTTCGCCCGCCGCCTTGTCCGTGAACGTCACGAGCAGGATCTGATCGGCCGGAACCGCGCCTGTTTCGATGGCGTACGCGGCCCGTCGGCTGATGACCCGCGTCTTGCCCGAGCCGGCACCGGCGATGATCGCGAGCGAGCCGGACGTCGTTGTGACCGCCTCGCGCTGCGAGGGGTTGAGGTCTTCAAGGAGGTGTCCGAATGATGTCGTGCCGCTCAAAGAAGACTCGGGTCGAGCAGCCTTACCCTTGAGCAGCAGGAACTCGAGATCGCCGGACTCACGGTCTCCTTTCGGCCCCGGGCGTGGGGGCGCGCCAGCGCTGGTGTCGGGGCGTTCTGGTCAAGTCTAGGCACGCCACTAGACCTTCGCGGCCGGTTGGCACTATCGAGCTGGTTAGTGTCGCTGGGACCTCCAGTGCGCCGTGCCGTGGTCGTCGCCCACGAGCCCGGCTCAGTTACCAGCCCGGCACTTTCGTCAAGAAATCATTTACACGGGTGGGACAATCTGTTCCGCACGGGGAGCTTTGACGCGCGGCCCACACACTGGCCGCCGGGACCGCGCCCAGCCACTGGCGAGACCGACCCGGGCGATGCGTCCCGGGGAGGTTTCAGCCGTGCGCAGGCTCATGGCCATCGGAGCACTAGCGCTCCTCATGCTCGCCGCGGCCGTGCCGCTCACGAGCGCCGATACGACACCCGTCACGGTGCATGTCGACGGCACCATCACCACATCGGAGTTCTATACCAACCACGTCTGGATCGCCCGGTTCGAGGCGCGGACGACGCCGGCGGGTGACGTGCAGTTCGGCTACCTCGAGCTGTACGGGATCGGCGGCGACGTGAAAGGGCAGATCCACGAGTTCACGATCAAACACGTCCGTTACTTCACGGACGCGCGCGGTAAGGGCGCAGCTTTCGACGTGAGCGAGTACGCGATCATCCCCGCCGACGGCTACCTCGGCACCGGCGGCGACGTCTACGTCGTCACGGACGGGGCCGCGGTCGGCAAGCCGGACACCTTTGTGGCCGGCCTCGGGTGGACCCGCGACTCCGGCAACATCTCGATCTATTCCACCGGCGGCGGGAACCAGCAGTAGTCACGGAGCGGACCCGATCGGAGTTGAGGGGCACCGTGAGCCCAGAGCAAGACTCCGCCGTCACCCTGAGACCGCCCCGGCTCCGGCACCGGGCGCCCTAGCCTGAACAGCGCCCCGTAACCTGCAAGCCGCTCGGGTTCTCCGGGCGGCTTGCCTTGTCCGTGTGAACTGGCGGGCCGCGAGCAGTGCCACGCCAGCGAGCTGACATAGCGCCCAAGTGCACTGCCTGTCTCTCCGCAAGGTCACGCCCATGTTGCGCTACGACCGCCCGGCCACTCCAACTGGATCCCGCCGTCCCTGATGGCGGGCAAAGGTCCTTCACAGGGCACGGGTCGCCTGGCGACTCGTCACGTCACGGTGATGACCACGTTGCCCCGCTTGTGTCCGCTGTCTACGTACCTGTGCGCCTCGACGATCTCGTCCAGCTGATAGCGTCGGTCAATCACGGGCCTGATCTCACCCCTCGCCGCCAGCTCCCCGAGCAGCACTAGGTCTTCCCGACGAAGCTTCGGCGTCCCGTCGTCGACCGAGACGCAGGCGCCGCCAGGGGCCAGCACTCGCCGGCCCTGCCGAAGAGCGGCGGCGCTCTTCCTCTTGCCCACGGCGTCGAAGATCAGGTCGTACCGCGCCGCCTTCTCCATGAAGTCCTCGCTGGTGTAGTCGATCACTGTGGTCGCGCCGAGCGATGCCACAAGGTCGAGATTCGCAGTGCTGCACACGCCCGTCACCTCCGCACCGAAGTGCCGAGCAAGTTGCACGGCGGACGTGCCCACCGCCCCCGAAGCCCCGTAGATGAGGACCCGTTGTCCCGCCCGGACGTCGGCCTTGCGCAGGAAATGGAGCGCGAGGAGGCCACCGTACGGAATGGCCGCGGCTTCTTCGTCACTGAGGTTGGCCGGTCGTGTCGCCAGGAGTCCGTCCTCCGGCCAGCACACGCACTGCGCATACGTTCCGAAGCGGTGCCGATTGAAGCCGAATACCGGCTGGCCAACTTCGAATGACGTGGCGTCCGGTCCGACCGAGTCCACTTCCCCCGAGAGCACCATGCCGAGCACGGGTTGCCTGGGCGCGTTCCAGCCGAGTGCGAGTCGCGCCATCATCCGGTAGGCGAGGTTCAGATTGAGCCCCCGGACGTAGCAGTCGCTCGACGTCACGGCGGTTGCCTGGATGCGTATGCGCACCTCGTTCTTCCGAGGAACGGGAGTTGCGAACTCCTCGACCTGGAGGACCTCCGGCGGACCGTACCGCGTGCAGACGACGGCCTTCATGGCCGAGCCCCCTCAGCTCGCGGATCCGCGAGGCGCCCCTCCCCCGGCAGGCCTGCCCCGGAGTCGACGACCTTCGCACCCATGACGAGGAGCCACAATGCCAGCCCGACTTCAGCGATGAAGCTCACGAGGAGCCCGGGGTAGCGGATCGCGGCGTAGTCCGGCAGTAGCAGGGCCTGAAGGAACCAGATCAGCACAGCGATTCCGTCGAGCTCCAGAAGGACGCCCAGGAACCGCGGAAGGGACTTGGACTTGTAGACGAGATAGCCGAGCGGGAACAACCATGTGCCGAAGAACAGCTGGGCCGTGACGAAGCCGATCTTGTAGACGTTGATGGACAGGTACGCCAGTCCCTCAATCTGAGCGGCCGAGTAAGCCTGCATGTGGCTGGCCCCGTCTCCCTGCAGCAGCACGGATACCAGCGGGAGCATGCTCGCGCACTGGATGGCGACACCGACGGTGTTGAGCAGTAGAAAGAGCAGCGCCAGGTTCTTGTTGACCGGCCGCAGAAGAACGTAGAGACCCCAGGCGGTGACGAGAAAGAGGAACGCTGATATGAATGCGATGACAAGACCGAGGCGGAACGATCCGGCGTCGGTAACGATCGCCTGGTAGACCTGCTCCGCTGTGCCCCGCCCGATATGCCCCAGCACATCGGCGAGCACCATGGCCAGGATGTACACGAGGTAGAAGCCGCCCGCGATCCTGGCTACCCTGTTCACGGCGAGGTGATCTCCTCCGGTATTCATTCTCTGTCCCCCGTTCGTGGTTGGCCTTGGTGTGCCGCGAGAGCCTCCCGTTCGATGTGAGCTGGATACCCACACCGAGCCTCGGTAGGCTCTCGTTTGTCAAGACGTATTCGTGAATCACACCTATGTCGCCGAGACGGTGCTCGGCGCGGCGGCCTGCCATCGCGCCGCCTCACCGGCAGACTCGGCAGCGATCGCAGGCGTGTTGAAGCCCTTGGCGATCAGCCAAACCGCCATAACCATCTCCTGCAGTGCAAGCGGGGCCACGAGGATGCCGAGCGAGAGCCCGAACATGCCCCCGAGAGGCGGCACCATGCCGAGCGCGGCCCCCACGAGCCCCCAGGTGGACAGCCACCGGGGCACGAGCCGCGACTGGTAGAGCACGAGGTAGAACATCAGCGCGCCGAGAACGAACGTGATGGCGCCCTGATCCCAGATCACGGTGTCGGTTGTCCGCACGAAGCCGGCGAGCGGTCCAGCATCCGGCTCCTTGCTGAGCGCGATCAGCACCAGCCACCCGAACGCGCCGACGATGTAGATATGGCTCTTTCAGCCGCTTGTAGTTTCTCTTCGACACCGATTGTCTGTCCAGCCATTAGCTCCGACGTGGCAGACCTTACCCACAACCAGGGCCTGGCATCCAAGACGGTCTTTGGTAGCGAATCCAGCCAGTTGAGTACGGTGGTCACGACGGGGAGTGAATACAGGGGCATCGCCTCTTGCTTAATCAGCCGCTCCGCGCGTTCAACGTCATTGGCGGCGGCCGCATGCTGAAAAGCTTCCATATCCAGGCAATGGTCTTCATACCACTGGCTGGCGCGGCTGTGCAATTGGGCCACGCCCATCCCATCGTCTCCGGCAGACGAGGTGATGCTCTGTTGCAGCCGCTGCCGCAGCAATTCGGCAAAGAGATGGTGGTATCGATACCAGCGCCGCTCGGTATCGAGGGGGACGATGAACAGGTTGGCTCGCTCGAGGTAATCGAGGGTCTCTTGACTGGACGCCGAGGCGTCGAGCAACACGGCATCGCAGAGGGCGCCGCAGAGCCGGTCGAGGATGGACGTCCGGAGCAGGAAGGCCCGCACGGCGTCGGGCTGCCGCTGGAGGACCTCCTCGAGCAGGTAGTCGAGCACGAAGCGATTGCTGCCGGCGAACGATTCGATGAAGCTGGCGGCGTCGGAACGACCCTGCAGAGAGATGGCAGCCAGCTGCAGACCGGCGATCCAGCCCTCTGTGCGCGCTTCGAGCGCGGCGATCTGCTCCGCGGAGAGATCGAGGTTCATGACCTCGTTGAGGAACGCGGCGGCCTCGTCCGGGGTGAAGCGAAGGTCCGCGGCGCGCAGCTCAGTCATCTGGCCCCCGGCGCGCATTCGGGCGAGGGGCAGAGCGGGGTCCTCACGGGTGGCGATGACCAGATGCATCTGGGGCGGTAGGTGTTCGACCAGGAAGGTCAGGGCATCGTCCACCGGCCTGGCGTCGAGGACGTGGTAGTCGTCGAGGATGAGCACGACATCGCTTGGAATGGTGGTGACGTCGTTGAGCAGGGCCGTCAGCGTCGACTCGAGTGGCGGTGGCTGCGGCGATTGGAGCACGGTCAACACCCCTTCCCCAATCCCGGGCGCAACCGTCTGCAAAGCCGCGATCAGATATGTCAGAAAGCGGCTGGGGTCGCTGTCGGCTTGATCAAGCGAGAGCCACGCCGCCGGTCGGCCGCAGCCCGCGACCCATTCGCCCACCAGGGTGGTCTTGCCGAAGCCGGCAGGAGCGGAGACCAGGGTCAGCTTGTTCCCGGCAGCTAGTCCATCGTCGAGCCGATCGGCCAGTCGCTGTCGGAGAACGATTCGCCGTCGCGACGGTGGGATGTACAGCTTGGTGGCCAGGATCGGCGCGGGCACGGCTCAACTATAGGGACGGGATCAACGGGTCTCGATCAAAGCCAGGGTGGTTCAACGTACGTCGACCCACAGCTGCTTGACACTCGGTACAAGATGGGGAAGGCGACTGCGGCCGGGTCTCCCGCCAGCAACGATCGGAACGCCTGCACGGTCACTTCGACGCCGTGGGGCCGCTCGGCGCCGGCTGCCTTACGCTCCTGGCTTGACCGGTCCTGCGTGGCTGTCGGCCGACTGCGGACCCATAGAACATACGTTCTGGCGCGCCCGACAGGATTCGGACACGCGTTAACAACCTCCCGGATCCGATCGAGGGTCGCGATGAGTGGGTCGCGGCAGCCGGCGAGCGATCAGCGTGAGAGACCAGCATCTGCGCGGCTCATTCTCGCGACCCGCGACCGCACGCCAGATGGACGTCCTGGCCGCCTACGTCACCGCCGGCGGGTCGGTCCAGGACGCCGCCGAGCTCGTGGGCATCCGCCCGAGCACCGTGAAGCGTCACCTCGCCGACCTGTGTGCGCGGTCGGGCCTGTCCACCGAGCAGCTGATCTACACCGGGCGGGCTGGTGGCTGGTTGGTCGTGCCGAGTCTGGAGCCCCTCCAGCCAGACCTTGACGTCGGCCGGGACCGTCACTGGCTTCAGCGACCGACACGCGACCCCGTTCGGTTCGTGTGAGGCGCAACCTGAAACACGGCCCCGGTCGCCCGCCCCTGGGCTGGCCGGGCCGCTTTATGTCCCTACCTCTGGGGGTTTGCCGCTCGACCAGGGCTTCTACGCGGTCCCGGCGGCCCGCTGCTCGGGGCTGGACGCTGGTCGCCGGTCGGGCAGGCTTTGCTCCGCCGCCGGCTTGGGCCACTTCCAGGCATGCCAGACGATTAGGAGCCCAGCGATGATCAACGTGACCGTGATCAGGGCCCCGGCCTCCAGCCCTTTGCCCGCGTGTTCAGCCAGATCCCACGCCCACATCACCGTGGCGACCACGCCCACGACGGCATTCGCATAGCGGTTGATCGGATCCCTCAGGACCATCGTGAGGAAGGCCATCGCCAGCGGAAGAAGGCAGAAGAGCCCGACCATCGCGGCCAGCATCGTGGCGTCGATCGTCTCGCCCTCGAACTCTCCCGTGGCAATGTACTTTCCAAGGACGTCCGATGGCATGATCATCGCAAACACGCCTGCCAACATGCCGACCCCGAGGAAGATCCAGAGCGTCGATACCCTGAGCTTCCAAGCCAGGAGTTCCACGTTACCCTCCCTGGGACGCGCTCGGGCGGGTCGGTCTCGCCAGTGGCTCGGCGCGGTCCCGGCGGCCAGCATGTGGGCCGCGCGTCATAACCTCCCGCGTGAGTCAGATTCTCCCACCGAAGTCGATGGCCCCCGGTCGCCCGATGCGCGTCCCATCTCGCGGGCGAGATCGTCGCGGCCGGCGCGGAGCCGGTCACCCACCCCTGGGCTGGCCGGGCCGCTCTGCGTCGGGTCAGGCTCTCGAGCCCCCTGTCGCGGGCAGCGCCGCCGGGTCGGACGACGTCTGCGGGCGTCCCTGCGAGACGACCAGCAAGAGCAGCATGAAGGCTCCCAGGGACAGGACGAGCCCGACCGCCGTGAGGTAGAGCGCCGGCTCCTGGTCCGGGAACAGGCCGAGCACGATGAGGACCAGCGCGCCGATCATAGGGACCGTGAAAGCCAAGGTGGAGGCCACCACCCCCACGAGCTCGGCCCGGGAATAGGCCGCTCCGAGCTCCCGCGACTCGGGCGTCCTCTCGTTCACGATCCACAGGCCGAGGTAGAGGACGAGACCGAGGAGGCTGCACACGAGCCACAGCTCGTGGCTAGCGAGGTTGTAGCGGCTGATGATGACCGGGGCGAGGGCGACGACGACCACCCAGATCCCGAGCGTCACCACCGAGCGGACGCTCCTCCGGCACCGTTGAGCCCGGCCGACCAAGTCAAGCTCGCCCATGCACAGGTCGACCAGATGGTGGGCGTCCTCAGGGCCGTGCTCGAAGGGCTCGACCTCTCGGACGAGGACTACACGCGCGGCGTCGACCTCGCGATGGCGGCCCTTCGGGCAGCCTCGGCGAACGGCTGGGAGCCACTGTGAGCGGCCCCGGACTCCCCTGCCCGATCCGACACTATGGCGTGGCCGAGTCCGCCAGTGCCGAGCGCTACAGCCGTCGACTCTCGGATCGGATCACCGAAGGTTATGCCGCGAAGTTCGCCCAGGAGAACGAACGCATCGTCGTCGCCGGGAGGGAGTTCGTGTCGGCTCGCCTCACACCAGCCGCGTACGCCCACGGCCTCGCGTTGGCTTTGCCCGAAATTGTCGCTAAAGCGCGCCCGACAGGAGTCGGACACGCGTTAGACAACCTGCCGGATCCCGATCGAAGGCCGCGATGAGTGGCTGGCCGCCGCTAGGGTCAAGTCGGCATGATTGCCCCGACTCTCCTGACCGTTGAGCAGGTTCCGATCGATCAGCTCCGCCCTGACCCAGCGAACCCGCGGCGGATCAGCGACGAGGAACTGGACGCCCTCGAACGGAGCATCCGGCAGTTCGGCTTCGTCCAGCCGGTGCTCGCTCGGAAGGACGACCAGACCGTTATCGGCGGTCATCAGCGTCTCGTGGCGGCTCGTCGGCTCGGGTTGACCACAGTCCCGGTGATCTGGCTCGACATCTCGCGGGAGCAGGCTCGGGTTCTCAACCTCGCACTCAACAAGATCTCGGGCTCCTGGGACGAGCAGCTCCTGGCCCGGCTCCTTGCCGACCTCGGGACGAGCGTCGACCTCTCGCTCTCCGGATTTGGCGAGGACGAGATCGCCGACCTGCTGCGCTCGCTCGAAGTCCGGGAGAAGCGCGAGCGGGTTGAGAGCTTCGATCTCGACGAGGCGCTTGCGGAGGCTCGACGCTCACCACGCGCGAAGCTCGGCGATCTCTGGCTCCTAGGCGACCATCGCCTTGCCTGCGGCGACGCCACCGATCCTGTGACCGTTGATCGACTGCTCGATGGCGCCGAACCGAGACTCCTAGCGACTGATCCGCCCTATGGCGTGTCCCTCGATGGCTCCTGGCGCGACGGCGTGTACAACGCCCTCGGACCAGCGGAGAAGACGTACATGCGGATCGATGGCCACTCCGACTCAGAAGACGCAACGGCGGGGCCCGGTGGCGCCCACGGGCGAAGGAAGGGCGGTCGCAACACCACGATCTCAGGCGATACCCGGGTGGACTGGTCCGAGGCATTTGCTCTGGTTCCCTCGCTCGCTGTCGGCTACGTCTGGCACGCCGGCGTTCATGCCGCCGAGGTCGCTCAAGGCTTGGAGCGGATCGGCTTCGAGATCGTGGCTCAGGTGATCTGGGACAAGGGCCTCTTCGCGATGGGTCGGTCCTGGTATCACTGGAGCCACGAGCCCTGCTGGGTGGTGCGACGCAAGGGCGCCAAGGTCCGCTTCCTAGGCTCCCGCGACCAGGCCACGATCTGGCGAGTCCCGAGCCCCAAGATGATCATGGGCGGGCTCGGCTGAGCCAAGACTCGACCACCCTACTCAGAAGCCTCTGGTCCTCTTCGAGACCCCGATCCGCAACCACCTCAAAGCTGGCGAGGCACTCTACGAACCGTTCTGCGGTTCCGGGACCGCCCTGATCGCCGCGGAGCGGACGGGCACCCGCTGCTACGCGATCGAGATCGATCCGATCTACCTCGAGGTGGCGTTGCGGCGCTGGGAGCGCTTCAGCGGCCAGACCGCGGAGCGGATCGATGGCTAGGGCGGTCCCGACCCCGCGGACTTCTGCACGCTCTTCCAGCTCTCGGTCGGCCGAGGAGCCAAGCCGGCGCCGAGCGGCCAACACGAGGGCCGTGTCGGGCCCACGTGCGAGGACGGCGGCCTTGCGGGAGCTACTCGCGGCGGCTGGGGAGATCACCGAGCGCGCGGCTGAGACGCGCAGCGAGCCCTGGGCCATCGCCTATCTGCAGGCCAACCGACCAACGAGCGTCCTGGCTCCGGCACCCCTGAGCCCAGCCGACCAAGTCAAACTCGCGGACATCCAGGCCGACCAGATGGTGGGCGTCCTCAGAGCCGTGCTCGAAGGGCTCAATCTCTCGGACGAGGGCTACACCCGCGGCGTCGATCTCGCAATCGAGGCCCTTCGGGCCTCCTCGTCGCAGGGCTGGGAGCCACTGTGAGCGCGCGACCCTATGGCGAGATGGTGACCGCCTTCCCACCGTCCCCGACCGCCTCCCCGGCGGTCGTTGATAACCATTGGTAATCCGATGGTAATGCGACGCCGCTGCGCCTATGCCAAGGCCGACGGCGAAGCCTGTGCCATGGCGCCCCTGCGAGACCGGCCCTACTGCTTTGCGCACGACCCTGAGCGAGCAGCCGAGGCGGCCGAGGCCCGCCGACTCGGAGGTCTCCGCCGCCGCAAGGAAGGCACAATCGCGGTCGCCTACGACCTGCCGGGACTGGACACCGTGGCCGGTATCCGCCGACTCCTCGACATCGTGGTCACCGACGGCGTGGGCATGGACAACGGCATCCCTCGACTGCGAGCGCTGATCTCGACCGCTGTGGCAGCCACGAACCTGCTGAAGGTCGGCGAGTTCGAAGAGCGCCTCGCCGCCCTCGAAGCCGCCGTGGGCGGCCACCGCTCCGACGACGCCGACGCCTTCCCGGCCGAGACACCTCGATGACTCTGGATCGACGCCTCGCCAAGGCGGAAGACGTCGCTCACCCCTACGCAGCTCGTCCTGCGCTGGCTCGCGGAGGCCCACGCCTACGGCGATCTCATCCCTTACGTGAACTCCCTTCTGGCGCAAGACCCACCGGTCGCTCCGCTCGACCGACTCGCTCGAGAAGCCGTCCAGGGGGCCCGGACCGCCATGCGCGGCAAGCGGCCTGAGCTCGTCGATGCGGCGGTCCGGAGCGCCCTGCGCGAGACGGTCTTTCGGTTCGAGCTGGTCTTGCGGATCAACGTGACGGCCAAGGAGGTGCTCGACCGCGAGGAGCTCATGTCAACGCTCTTCACCACGCAGCTGGCGCTGTTCATGCGCGATGAGAACGGGAAGGGGCCCGACGACTCGCACCGGCGACGCCTGGGGCTGATCCGCCGTCTGGCTCTTCTTCGAGTCAACGAGCTGCTCGCGTCCCGTGAGGCTCGAGCGAGCGTTGAGACCCGTTACCTCGAGGGCCACAGCGCCCTTTTTCCCGATATTGCGGGAGCGCTGGAGGCGCAGTTACGAACCAGCCAGGAGGTCGCGGCCAACGCGGTGCAGGCCGCCGAGCTCGATGGGGTCGAGCCGGCGCCGCCCGAAGATCCTGATGCGCTCAGAGTCCGGGCAGGCCAACTCGTCGCCGACCTCGTGGAGCCGGCCAAGAGCGAGACCCTGGACAAGCTCGGCGAGGGACGCCAGGCGCTCGACATCGCTGCTGGCTGGGTGCGGGCGAAGATTGCCTGGCGCAGCGACTAGGCTTGAGCTGACGTAGCGGCATTCGCTAACGTCGATGCACGGTAGGGCTTGGAACCCAGAGAATTCTCTGAGCCTCAGCCGATCAATGGTTAGAACACAGAAGAGGCCGTCCGCAGAGGGCGGCCTCTTCTTGCAGGAGCTCAGTCCTACGACTGAGCGACGATCGGCATCCCGATACAGGAGTGGGCGGCATCGTCGCCGCCACCCATTTCGGTAACGTAGGCACCGTGGGTCGCGTAGTTGGTAGACGATGTCGTGACCAGGACGACGTTGTAAGTCCCGGAGCCACCGCCGCTGTCGAGATAGTTGCCCGTCCCGCCGGCCACCGGGAACCCGCCAGTCCATGAGTACGGGGACCCACCCCATCCGCCTTCGTAGACGGACGAGATACTGATCCAGGTGCCGTCGCTCGATAGCGTCGCAGTAATGTCCTCTACAGGACCGGAGATTCTCTGGAAGCCGGTCGCCGAGAGCGAGCCGCCGCAGCCGAACACGATCGTGTACGTGTGGCCGTTGCCGACCTGTAGGTCATAAACGTTGGTTGTGACTTGGTTGCGCTGCACGCCACCGGGCGCGGCCGCCACCGGACCGGCCGCGAGACCGACGATCAAACCGGCGGCCGTAAGGGCTACGAGGAGTCGCTTCATCCCACACTCCATTGGCTTTGGGTGGGAACCGGTCTCGCCAGTAGCTCGGTGCGATCCAGGCGGCCGAAGTGCGGATCGCGCGTCACAGCTTCCCCTCCGGTCGAACCACCCTGTGACGCGGCTCTTGGAACGTCAAGAGCGTTTTGGCTCATTTACCCTCCGGTCGCCAATAGCGACAGCGTCACGATGAGTCAATCGTGCACGAGTTGACAGAGTCGTGGCCTAGTTGTGAGGACGGCCGAAGCGCGCCCCACAAGGCGCTTACGATAAGGCGATGGCGCCTGTCGATCCCGTTCTGTTCCAGGCCTACGTCCTCCTGCCATTTGAGCTGGCGGTGCCGGTCACGGCAGTCTGCGACCCTGTGACGTTTCGGATGTCCTCGTACCTGGTAACCGTCTTTCGGCCTGTGGAGTCGGTCCGTCACGCTTCGATCCGCCACGAGCAACCACCGCCGGTTAGGACTGAGCAAGCCGCGCGTCCAGCCGATCCACAGAAGCCGGACCCGGACGTTCTGCTCGATGGCGTCCCGACGGTTCCTGCCGACCTATTGACCGTCCAGTTCCGCCGATCTCGGTTCAACCGACGCGTTTGGACAGAGGGCCAAGACGTCGACTACCTCTCGTGGGGCGACCCCTCGCCCAGGGACATATCCGCAGCCGTCAACAGGTGGCTGTTTACGCTTCGGACGATCGCGCGAAACGAGAGGCTCGTCGCCATTCAGCCCACGGACTTGGTGTGCCTCGGCATTTACCTGCGTGAGTCCGGAGAGATGCTTCCTCACCGCGCGGGATTCCACCGAATGAAAGCCCTCGGCGGTAACACCGTGGTCGTGAACGGCCTCCCAAGCGAGTCTTGGAAGGCTGTCTCCGCGCTCGTTGGGTCCTACGAACCGCCCGCTTACGAGACACTCCTATTGGACGCGAGGGCGCTCCTGCCAGCGGTAGCCCCCGCTGTCTCCCTGGCCTACGCCGGGTTGGAGGTGTTTCTCGATAGCGCGCTGGGCCAGATGCCTACTGCCCGCCGCCTGCCGAGTGGCTACTGGGGCTGGCAGACAGCGCGGAAGCGGGCTCCAGTTCCGGAGGAGCAGCTCGACTCGTTGCTTGAAGTCCTTTGTGGGCATTCGCTCAAGAAGGAGAAGCCGAACCTCTGGACAGCCTTCAGGGACCTCGAGCGCGCCCGGAATTCGCTCGTGCACACCGGAACTGCGCAGGACGCGAACGGTGCTCCGGTGGACGCAACACGAGCTATGGCCTTGGTCGTCTCGGCGCAGCAGATCGTCGATTGGGTGGAGTCACTGCTCCCGGTGCGCGCGCGTATCCCGCGTTCGGATGCCCAGCACGACCTGAGATTTAAGCTCAAGCTGCCGTCGCTTGCGCCTCCGTTGAACTCAACGACTGTCGATGACGACTCTACCGGGTCGTCGCGACCTGCACGGCCATAGGCGAGCGGGAGTGTTGTCCCGATCGCGACCTAGTCATGCCTCTTCCTGCCGCCACGATGACTCCATCGTCCCGGACCCGCGAGCGGAAGTGGAGTGGGAGACGGGTCTCGGAACCCGCGACATTCAGTTAGCTGAGACCCCAGCCGATCAAACGCCAGGCCGCGAGCTGTCCCACGAGCAGCGCGACGGCGATCGTGAGAGCGACAAAGCGGAGCCGGTATTCCAGCGTCCCCCAGCGACGTGCCACCGCTGCGCACGACAGGCCGACCATGAGGCCGCCGAGAACGGCCACTGCGAGCGGCAGGTGGAAGACGAGCCGGAGCGCCATGGGGGCGTTGAGCCCGCCAAGGAACCCGGAGTCAACCAGGCCTGGCAAGATCAGCACGAGTCCGATCGTGGCCATCGAAAGCAGCCCGGTCAGCAGCGCGACGATTGACGTTAGCCGCCGCGATCGGCGGCCGATCGGTTGGTCTGGAGCGGTCGGGCGCCGGCGTCGGACCAGGGCAGCCACGACACCGCCGACGAACCACGCCAACCAGGCGATCACGACGAGACCGAACAAAACGAATTGCCAAAGCAAGGGACCGCCCTGCGCAGGCCAGAGATCGAGGTTACGCCAGGTCGGCTGCTGGCTGCGGAAGTCCAGCGTCTCGCCGTTGTCCGCCAGGAACAGCCCGGGCTGGACCTCGGCCAACCGGTGTCGGACGAGAGCGGTGTCGGCGTCATGGTCGACGGTGTCGAAGTAGGGAATCCCATTCGGGACAAGGAAACGGCTGGCCGGCCTCGTTGGGCTGACCACCCCCATTTGCCCGATCTGATATTTGCCCTCGTACGTGGCCCAACGCTTCGCCTGATCCGCCGAAGCGGGCATAGCCGCGGCACTTACGAGGTCCGCCATACCGGCCGGTGCCTGGTAGCTCGTGTCCAGATCGACCACGTCGCTCTGGTATGGCAGCGCAGCCAGCCGCTGCTGGTATGTGCTCCCAGCATCGACCAGGTCACGCAGGATCGAGATCGCAAGATCTCCCTGTAGCTGGTGCTCTGACGAATTGGTCAGGACAGCGATGCCCAGCTGCATCGTCGGCACCCACCACAGATCGGACAGGAACCCGAAGCCGCCGCCACCATGATTGAAGATGTCCTGGTAGCGCTCGGCGCGCCAGCGGGTTCTCATCACGCCCAGGGCGTAGCCAGCCTGCGAGCCGGCATTCGGAGCCGGAACAGTACGCTGCTCGGCCATCAGCGCGGATTTCGAGCACCACCCGGCCATCGATCGTGCCGTCGCCCAGCTGGAAGCTTAGGAACCTGGCCAGATCCGAGATGCTCGCATAGAGCCCGCCGGCGGCGGTCATGGGGACATCGACCAGGGGCGATGGGATTCCCAGGGCCGTATAGCCGATGGCGCGGTCGGCCGTCGCGTCGATCGTCGCTCGGTCGAAGGTGCTATCGCTCATGCCTACCGGCCCAAGCACCTCGTCGTTCATCACCTGGGCGAAGGGCTTTCCGTACACCTTCTCGAGGATGTAGCCGGCAAGATCGATGCCCAGGTTGGAGTAGGCGTATCCGGTGCCGACCTGGAAACGGAGCCACGTGTCTTCGATGCTCTTGACGTGCTCCTCGAAAGTGCCCGGATCCAGCTTGTAGTTGTTCCCGACCAGGGCCTCATGGGTGAAGCCGGCTGTGTGGCTGAGGAGCACCCGAAGGGTGATCTTCCGTTCTGGGTGCTGCTCGAAGGCACTGTTGACTGTGAAATCCGGGAGGTACGTCGTGATTGGCATGTCGAGGCCGACTTTGCCTTCTTGCACGGCGCGCATGACGGCGGTCGCGGTGAACAGTTTGGACATCGACTGAACGCTGAAGATCGTGTTCAGGGTGACGGGGGTCTGCTTGTCTCGTTCTGCGTAGCCAAAGCCCTGGGCCCAAAACACGTGATCGCCATCGACCACGGCCACAGCCAACCCGGGTACGTTTTGCTCGGCCATAAGCTGGAGGATCCGCTTCTGGTAGTCGGCGATGACGGCGGCGGTCGACGCATCCGGGGCAGCTGCCAGGGCGAGGTTGCCCGGGCCTGGTGCCGCCGTCTTTCCTGGGCCGGGGAGCAGCCAGCCACCAGACCGGCGATCGCAACAACACGCGCGAACCTTCGAACCATTCAGCCGCCCTCCTACCCTCGCGGGGGACGGCGACGACGAGGGTTGCGATACGACCCCGATTTTAATTCATGCCGGCCCGCCAGGCCGCTCTCTGCGAGGCGACTTTGCGGACCGGGCCAGGACCGCGTGAACGGCATAGGCGGCCAATTGGGCTCGGGCGCGACGGAGAAGTGGAGCGGGAGATGGCTGTCGAACCCGCGAGATTTAACTTGGAAGGCTTACGTTCGAAGGGCGATCGCATTGGCGGTGCTTGCCGCACGATGGCTGCGTAGTAGACGAGGGTGGCGATCAGCCAGCGAGATTCCGGAGTAGGCGGCCACCGCACCGGCCCGGAGGATTTGCTCCGGGTTCAGATCGGCACACTGGGGCCTCGCCGCAAAAAGGAGATTCCCCGCCGGCCGGGTGTTCGTGCGGCGGAAGGTCCCCGGCCGGACCGGTCTCAAAAGGAGGTCGTCTGGGTCGCCACCAGGACTTCGTCGTGCCCAGCCCATATATGTGCGGGCGTGATGCAAGCCGCTAGGGCGCGATCGAGAGGGCTGCGTTCACCATGTATACGGGCTGCTCGTCATCCCACTCTCCGTACCAAACATGGCTCGTCGCGTCTGTGGCGACCACAAGGCGGTCGTAGGCCAGGTTGGCCCGAATCGGCTCCATTGGAATGGTCACCGTTCCGACGGACGCTCCGGTCTCATCGACGATGGTGGCCTGGGTGTCGCCGATCGTAGTCGGCAGGACGATGGCCGTTGTCGAGGAGATCGGCCGTAGCGACCCAAACTCAACATCGACGCCGCCCTCACCCACCTCGACGCCGGCGCGATCAAATACGCCGAGGTCGGGGCTGAGCGGTTCGCCGACCAGGATGCGGTCGCCGAGGACCGCAAGTCCATGCGGGCCGGCCCAGGCCAGAGGCAAGTTGATCGTCCCCGCCTCCGCCAGTGACTCGTTCACCCTGGTCAGCTGGCGGTTGCCATTGCGCGCAACCAGCACTCCGTCGCCGTCCGCCGCGATCGCCGACATCCAGGACCCGCCGTCGAGGACGTACAGCTTGGTAAGATCGGGCTCCGGGAAGACCTTCAGCCGGCTCTTTCCGGTTGCCGGGTCGAAGCGGACGAGCCCATATCCGGCCGCAATCCAGACCACGCCTTCTCCGTCCACCACGATGTCGGTCGCCGTCCAGTCATACCGGGCAGCCGGTTGGGTCCCCTGGATCGAGGCCGGCCTGGATCTTGGGTTGGATCTGGAGGTCCGGGCCGTTGGGCAGCGACCAGCTCTGCGTCGATCCGTTGAGCCCCACTCGGGTAAGCTCGCCATTGGGTCCGGTGTTCCAGGTCACGACCCACAGCGACTGGCGGGTCTCGTCCCAGGCCATCGCCGAGAGAGGGCGTTTCGTGTCGGCATAGACGCTAGCGATGGGGCCGGCGGGCGCAGCTGCGGGTGGCAGAAACCACTCCCGCTGGTTCGACGTTAGTGATGTACACGGGGTTGGCTATCCCGGTCAGCCCCACACAGACGCTGCGCTCGCCCGGCGACGGCGTGAAGATAAGAGGGGGATCACCACCTGACGACGAGGTCGAGAGTCGCCCGTCTTGAACAGCACGAAGAGGGCAGGCTGCTCAGCGCTAGCGAGGCTCGGCACCACCGGTATCTGCAGGTTGGATCGATAGTCCTTGCCGTGCGCCAGCTCGAACGCGTACATGACGTCGGCTAGGGTCCGGTGACCGACCTGCTCACAAGCGAGCATCCGAGGATCACTCGCGAACTGGGACGGGCTCAGATCGATGGTCGGGCTTGGTGACTCCGTCACCACCGTCGTAGGCCGCGTCACCGGACCAGGCCCTATCGTTGGGCCGAGCGGCCCTGCTGGCCGCAAGCCCAGAATTTGAAGGGTCATCGCCACGACCACCACTGCCGCGATCGCCACGGCCAGCCCGCCGAGCCACCGACCGCCAACGGGATCTGGGCTCGACGGCCGACGCCTGCGATCCGGCAGGTCCCCGATCGTCCGTACTACGCGCTCGACCACGAGCGGGTCGGCCCCTCCGAAATTCCCTGAGGCCGGCGGCGGCTTCGATTTCGAATGTGTCTTTCGAGTCGTCGGTCATCGCCGATCCTCCGCCTCGTACGCGGCCCGAAGCCGGCGCATCGCGTAGTGGACCCGCGATTTCACTGTCCCTTCGGGCACGCCCAGGAGCCGGGCCGTCTCAGACACGGGGAGATCCCAGTAGTGGTGCAGGGTCAACAAGACGCGATCCCTCTGGTCCAGCCGGCCGAAGGGCACGACGCAGCATCCGTAGATCGAGAGCGCGGTCGAGCTGATCAGCTGGGGCCGCGAGTGTGAGATCGAGTTCGACGATGCGATGGTTTCGTCCCGACGTCCGCAATGCGGCGTGCACGACGATGCTGCGGAACCAGCCCGGAAACGCTGCAGGCTCGCGAAGCTGCGGGAGAGGCGCCGCCAGGCGGCGAAGAGGGCGTCCTGAACCGCGTCGGCGCCATCCGACTCATTGCCTGTAATGAGCGCCGCTGCCCCGATCGAGGGGGCGACGTACGGCTGGACGAGCTGCTCGAAGGCGTCTCGATCACCGGCACAGGCCGCGCCCACGAGTTGTGCCGTGACTCCAGAAACTGATGCCCCTGCGTCTGCCACCTCGACTCGAATGATGGCGCCCTCCACGAGATATAGAGCGTCGATCGAGCACCGCGGTTCAATCTGCGGT
>CAWBTQ010000004.1:0-356920 GCA_963791725.1 uncultured Chloroflexia bacterium
GGAATGCCATCGCATGGTAACGAATGACCGCCATGTCGCCGTTCTTGAGAACTTCCCGGTCCTCGGGTCGTAGATCTCAGCAGAGGCTCGACGATCGCCCCCTGCCACCAGCACTCGTCCGTCGAGCAAGCGAACAGCGACGCGCCCATAGCTCCCTACCCACATCACACCCGTGCTGGCAACGTGACCCGTGGCTGGGTCGAGCAGCTCGGCCTTGTTCGTCTCGTAGTACGCAGGGCTGCACTGGGATCCACCAGCGATCAGGACCTTGCCGGACTCCAGAAGGGTGGCGGCGTAATCGCTCGTTCCTGTTGAGAAGAAGGGCTCTGTCGAGCTGAACTGCGTCGTCTTTGGGTCGTAGATCTGTGGGTGTTCGGCGACCCTGCCAGCACCCGAAGCAGGATCGCTAGGTAAGACCAGCACACGGCCATCGGCCAGCAACAGCGTACCGCCGACCAATATGCCGGACGGGAGTGAGGCTGTAGACGAGACTCGTCCGGTCGCTGGATCGAAGGAGACCACCGTGCTCACCTGCTCGATCGACTGCCCGAAGATGAGTTTGGATACCCCGCCCAGAATGCGGATCCGATCCCCCGGCAGACGCACCGCTGAAGCTGGCGACCACGGCATGGGCAGTCGGCCACCGTCTGTCCACTGGCCGGTCGCTGAGTCGTAGATCTGGATTTCATCCAGCACCGCACAGCCAGCGGCACCTACAGCTCGGCCCCTCACCGCTCACGATGGCTATCCGACTGTCATCGAGATGGGGACCGCGCTGCGAAAGGCCTCGGGCATGAGACAGCGATCCAGTGGGGCTGCTGATGCCTGTCCTGGGGTCGAAGATGGAGGCTGAACCTGACATCTTGCACTATGTCGGCGGCGAGCCCTGACGTCATACCGCCGCGACAAGCAGACGTCGATCGTCGAGCAACGCGGCAGAGAAGTTCTCCTCCGGGTGGTCAAGCGTGCCTACTACCGCGAAGGTCCCGCATGCTTGCGAGGACCGCTCAGGGCTGGGCGACGGGGTCGCCGACGGTAGCAGCCGTGGGGCTGGGCGACGGTGTTGGCGTCGCGGTCGGGGTAGGGGTTGCCGCTCTACCGGCGCATCCCGCTAGGGGAAGATGAGCAAGAGCGCGGCAAGGCCGTGGCCGCCGGTTCGCCTGAGGCCCGGTTCAGAGAGCCGTGACCGCCTGCTCAAGCGCCGCCTCCCGCCTGTAGATGTCCGGCCCGGGCCCGAGGCGCTCGTGCCTCTACACGGGGCTCAACGGCATTGTAGGGATCGCCACGCGGCCGTTGCGATCGGGGCCTTCGCATCATCGAGGGGATCTGGCTATGCTCAGCGCGAGGTTGCCTTCGTCGATATAGTCCGATCGTCGTCCGACGCTGGTTGTAGATCCTGCTGCCATCTCCAGGCACGGATATCCCATTGGACTTGCGAACTCGATCGGTTATCACGATCGACGGAGGCACACGTTCTGAAGATCGAGCGTGACGGTGGCTCCCGAGTCAGCATGCAGCTCTTGTACTGGGAGACCGACGTCGTCGCGCAGTGGACAACGAATTTCGGTTGCACGGCGCCTGTCCTGGACCTCCCTGGAATCAACCGTAGTGGACCGCCGCAGGATGCGCCCAGGCCTTTGTGTTTCAGGCTAGGACTGACCGCTCTTGAGGCCGTGCCCTGGCGGCTCGGACCTTCCCTATGGTGTCGACACGGCTGACCCACGGGTTCACAGCACCAAGTCACGACGCAGCCATCGTGTGGGGGCGACCAGCCGAAGTGTGAAGCCCACCGCAGGGTCAACGGTGGCCGAGCCAGTCGTGGTCCCGAGGATCAGGCCCGCTCGAGGCCGGCTTCACCTCGGTCGCGAGCCTCGTCATAGACTCCTCGTCGTACGGGGAGGGGAACCCGGCGATGAGGTGCCGGTAGCCGATCTCGAGGAAGGGGGCCAACTTCTCGGCCACGTCCTCGGGCGTCCCGACGAGCTGGTCCTGCCATGGGCGAGCCCCGCCGTTGCGCTCGAACGTCGAGCGGAACACCCGCCGGGCCTCCTCTCGCGAGTCGCGTATCACAACCACGCCGAGCCCGGTGGTGCGCTCGATTTCACGTTCGTCGCGTCCGACGTCGGCGCAGCGCTGCCGGAGGATCGCCTCCTTGCGGCGGACGTTGGCGATGCCGTCGCCGATGTTGCACGCGTCCGCGTATTTCGCGACTGAAGCTGAGCGTCACCTTCTCCCCGTCGCCTCCGACGAGGATCGGCAGCGCGGGCTGGATAGGCGGTGGGTCGTTGCGGACCTGCCTGGCGTGGTACCGCTCGCCGCGCGCGGTCGGGGCCTCGCCGCGCAGCATTCCGCGCATCACCGGCAAAGCCTCTCCGAGCCAGCGAAGGCGCTCCGGGAACCCGCTGCCGAACGGGAAACCGAACGCCAGATGCTCCGTCTCGAACCAGGCGCCGCCGATCCCAAGGATGGCTCGCCCGTTGCTGAGGTGGTCGAGCGTGGTTGCCATCTTCGCCACCAGGGACGGCTCGCGGAAAGTGTTGGCCCCGACCATCAGGCCGATGCGGACCCGCTCAGTCGCCATTGCCCAGGCCGTGATCGTCAGCCACGCCTCGAACATCGGGCCGTCCGCCGAGCCGACGATGGGATAGACGTGGTCCCACGTCCACAAGGTGTCGTAGCCGAGGCGGTCGGCACGTTTCCCGGCCTCGAGCAGCGACGGCCAGTCGGTGTACTGGTTCCAACAGAGGGCTCCGAGCTTCAGTTCGTTCATTCGACGAGTCTAGCGCGGTCTTTCGAGGCGTCCCCAGGGCGTGCGATCATCAGGGGTCAGGGTTCTCGCTACTTGATTGACCCGCTGGGATCGGAGACCGCCCGTCGTGCCGCCCTATTCAGCCATCGTGCCAGGGGGTAGCCAGGCCGGACCGGGCCCGCGCGCTCGTCAAAGTAGTTTGTCTGCCATGCGCAGGGCGCCTGGCGTCTCAGCCGCCTGAGCCGCTCCCAAGGCGAGGGTTTCCCCCTCGTTTCACGGGGGTCTGGCGGTGCTACCGTCCCCACGATGGGACACACCCTCCGCAGCCAGATCGCCATCCTCCTGATCGCCACGTCCGCAGTCATCGGCATGACGGCCTGGACTCTTGACCGAGTCGATCCTGGGATGACGTTCGGAGGTGGATTGGACGCCCAAGGCCGGCAGACCCTCGTCGTCGCCTCCGTTCAGCCTGGTGGCCTCGCCTGGTATGAAGGGGCACGCGCCGGAGACGTCGTTCTCAATGTAGGCGGGATTCCGACTTTGCCGGGCGATGGAGCAGTCCAGGAGGCCTATGAGAACGCCACCCCGCCAAACTCATCGCTGATTACCGTGTCCCCGGCCGACCTCCCGCAGGCGCTCGCAAACGGTGACTTTGGCCCCCCGGCTCAGCTGATCTACCTTGACTGGGCCCCGCGTCGCCTGAGAGCGAGCGGCGTCGCACTCGTCGCCGGGTTCCTGCTCTGTCTCATGGGCTTGCTCTGGCGGCGATCTGCGAGCCCGGGCCACGCTCTCGGTCGGATTCTTCCGTCGGTGATCTGCGCCGCGGCCACGCCGCTCTTCCTTCTGCCGGCGTACCTCACGCTCAACCCCACGGCAATCGTGCTCCTTAGCGCATTCGTAGCAGGCGCAGCGCTGCTTGCAGCCGCGGATGCGGCCGAATTCGATCGAATTGGTCGCCCTCCGCCGAACGGTCCTGCTCGGGGCGGTCGCAACCGCATCGGCGGCCACAGTCGTGGGCGGAATGGCGGCGTTCACGGGCATGGAGCGCGGCATCGCCTCCGAGACGCGCTGGGCTCTTGCCTCAGCGACCGTGCTCCTGCCTGGTTTGGTTGCCGCTCGTTACCTCCGCCGGCCAGCGGTCGCATCCGAGCTCGGGCGAACCATCGATTCGATCGAGGTCGGTGTTGCGGCGACGCTTCCGGCATTCGGGCTGATGCCCCTGGCGGCTCTGACGGACCCGCCCTTCCTTACTCCGCTCGTGGCCTGGGTGCTGGTGGTGGTCGCCCTGCGAGTCTTCGCGATTCGACCGATGGCAAGACTGGCGGCCCAGACAACGTTGGAGCGCGAGTTCATCGTCGATGACTCGGAAGCGGAACGTCGGCGCATCGCAGGAGACATCCACGACGACGTGATCCAGGACCTGACGATGCTGGTCCATCGACTGGACCGGGACGGCGCCAGCGAGCCAGCGGCTGTGATCCGCCGGGCCGTGGGACGATTGCGCGCCATCTGCGCCGACCTCCGATTACCGGTCCTCGACGACCTGGGTCTGGGGCAAGCAGTTCACGCCCTGGTCGCCGAGGTGGAACCTTCGGCAGGCGAGATTCGGCTCGAACTCGAAGGCGACAGCCGACTTCCCCCGGACATCGAGCTTGCCCTGTTCCGCATCGCACAGGAGGGGCTGGCCAATGCCGTGAAACACGGCCGGCCGCCCATCGTCGTCCAGCTCTCCATCTCGTCGGGAGGCGCCGAACTGCAGATCGACGACGCAGGTCCGGGAATCCCCGCCGATGTGCTCACGGCCTCTCCGTCCGAGGGCCACATGGGGCTGCTGAGCATGACCCAGCGTGCACAGCAGATCGGGGCTTCGCTGGAGATCGGCGCGCATCCACGAGGCGGCACTCGCGTCCGGTTGGTCTGGGCGGCTCAGGCGCCGAGGGCTCGATCGCAAGTCGGTCGCCAGGCGCCAAACTAGGCGCATGGGAATCCGAGTCGGCATCGTCGACGACCACCCGGTCGTCCGCGATGGCATGACGGCACTGCTCCGTGAATACGCCGATCTGGAAGTCGTGGGTACTGCCGAGTCCCTTGAGAGCGGGCGGCGACTCTTCGAGGGCGGCACCGCAGACGTGGTTCTGCTCGATCTCCGCCTCGGCCAGTCGAGCGGACTCGAGCTCCTTGCCGGTAACGCGGCGGCTGGCCCCGCAGTCGTGGTCCTCACGGCCTTCGACCACGCGGAATACGTTGCCGCCGCTAGGCGACTCGGAGCTGCTGGCTTCGTGCTCAAGACCGCGCCGATTGGCCAGCTCGTGGCCGCAATCCGGGTTGCGGCTGCCGGCGGCACACTCGGCGGTGTCGGAACCGGCACGTGCGAACCGACACTCACCGCACGGGAACAAGAGATCGTCCGGTGCCTCGTCGATGGACGGACCAACGACGAGATCGGCACCAAGCTTTCGATCGCGACCAAGACCGTGGAGGGTCACCTCTCTAGGCTCTTCACAAGGGTGGGAGTCGTCTCTCGGGCTGAGCTCGCCGCACGTGCGATCAACGAAGGCTGGCTGGACGTGCCAACAGTGCCGAGCCGGCGCCCGGGTCGCTCGTCTGGAGGACCTGCGTAGACACAGTCAGGTGGGCGTTCACCGAGACCGTCCCCGCCCAAAGCAGTGAGTGACCGTGACTGCCGACGTCGCCGAGCTTGACCCAGGGAGTCAAAGGGACCCAGACGATGGTTTCATCGTGACGCGGTTTCGCTGAACTCATGCCCTACCGCCATCCCGGTCAGGCGTGATCGGTTCAGCGGGTCGGAGTCACGTGGCGTCAGAGACCAAACAACGAGCCGAATGGAGCGTTACTGAAGGGCGTAAACTGATTAGACTCAACCGTAAGTTCCGCGGCGCCCGCCGACGCTCCCCGTGTCATGGCGGGCGCCTTTTCTGTCCGCGAGCCAACGGCTGCCGAGCAATCACCCCGGAACGCCCGAAACCACGTTTGGCTCATCGTCACGGCGCCGACCGCGTCGGCGATCGAGGGGTACCCAGCCCTATCGTTGTGTCACGTCGCCCGATCGTCGGCCTTTCTCGCTAGTATCGGGTCCTTGCGGCGCGCTGGTCGATGGGTGCCACCCGGTCAGGTTTGGAGTTCAAACGCGTTATGAGTGGATCGAGCTCGCCGCTTAGCCCCGATGCCGACTCCGGTGTGGCGCAACCCAAGCCCGGCGTAGCTGTCTACCAAGGGGCCCTCTCTGCGGCCGCCTGGGTGTGGCGGCGCATCACGCCGGCCGCCACGAAGGTTCCCGAGATCACGGTCCTGTTCTGGGTGGCCAAGCTGCTGACAACGGCCATGGGCGAGGCGACCTCGGACTTCCTCGTCTTTCAGATAGATCCGGTGATCGCGGTGATCATCGGGGCCATCGGCCTCACGATCGCTATGGTTCTGCAGCTGCTGGTGCGCCGCTACTACGCCCCGATCTACTGGCTGGCAGTTGCCATGGTCGCCGTCTTCGGCACGATGGGCGCCGACGTTGTTCACATAGGGCTCGGGGTCCCGTATGCGGCCTCCACGGCTTTCTTTGCCGTCTGCCTCGCGGTGATCTTCGCGCTCTGGTACGCGACCGAGCGGACTCTCTCGATCCACAGCATCTACACCCCTCGGCGCGAGCTGTTCTACTGGGCCACCGTGATGGCCACCTTCGCTCTCGGCACCGCGGCGGGTGACATGACCGCGAGCACGATGGGCCTCGGCTACTTCACCTCCGGGGTCATGTTCGGCGTCCTGTTCGCTCTCCCGGCGATCGGTTTCCGATTCGGTCGCCTGAACCCGATCCTGACCTTCTGGACCGCCTACGTCCTGACCCGCCCGTTCGGCGCCTCGTTTGCGGACTGGGCCGGCAAGACCAAGAGCCTGAGTGGCCTCGGGCTCGGAACCGGGCCGGTCAGCATCGTGCTCACCCTCCTGATCATCATCCTCGTCGGTTACCTCGCGGTGACCAGGATGGATGTGCCACGCGCGCAGGCAGCTGCCGGGGACGGCGCCCGCTGAGGACATCCACGCGACGATCTCAGCCTTGGCCGGCTCCACAGGTGGGCGACGAGTTCGGCAGTACGATCGGGGACCCGCACGATCGTTCCATCGTGCCGGCGGCCCGAGAACTGCCGCGTCGGCGTTGGGACTTCCAGTGCGCCGTACCGTGGTCGTCCGCCGCGTTTGGTTCAAGGGGATGGGCAGTCGTCCTGCGTCGGGGGCATTCTCACTGCGACTCGCAGACGGCATACTGGGCAGGCACGGATCGTAAGCAAGAGGGGATCGCATGCGCCGGTTGCTGGTTCTGGCCGCCGCCTTGGCTTTCGCCGGATGTTCGGGCGGTTCAGCTAGCCCGCCACACACGAGCGCGGCCACGGCGAGTCCGTCCCCGACCACCAGTCCCACGCCCAACCCGACAACGGCACCGACACCATCGGCTACCCCCGCACCTAGCCCCTCGCCAACCTTGGCGCTCAAGACCATGCAGCAACTCATCGCCGCTCCCCATCCGAATGTCACCGCTGCCCAGGTAGTCACGGCGATGAAGGCCGCATTCGCAATCGATCCCACCGGCGGGGGCCAATTCACCGACTGGATCATGGCGGATTCCAGTCAACGTCGCAACACGAACGATGTTTCGAGGAGTGTAGCCATCCGGTCGGCGGGACTGTCCCACCCGAGTACCTTCCGGGGACGCCGGTTCAGCTCGATCTGCACCAGGGCTATGTCGTCGACGGTGTGGACGGATAGATCGGTGCCCTTGGGGAAGTAGTCGCGCAGCAGGCCGTTGGTGTTCTCGTTGCTCGGCCGCTGCCAGGGCGAGTGTGGTTCGCAGAAGTAGACCTCCGTCGTGCCCAGAGCCTCCGCGATCTCGGCATGTCGCGCCATCTCGCTGCCCTGGTCCCAGGTGAGCGTCCGTCGCAACTGTGCAGGTAGACCCGCGAGCGAGGCCACCACGGTGTCGCGGACGGTGACCGAGTCGTGCCTCGGGCCGGGCAGGTGCCCCAGCAGCGTGTACCTGCTGACTCGCTCGACCATCGTGACGATCGCCGATGCGTTGGCGGCACCCACGATCAGGTCTCCTTCCCAGTGGCCTGGCTCGATGCGTTCGAGAACCGCTGCAGGGCGATCGTTGATAAGGGTCATGCCGACGAGCGGACCGGAGCGTCGCGCCTGAGCGTGCCGGCGCGGCAGGCGCTGACGGCGCCGGTGGTGCAGGACTCGCCCAGGAAGCTCGCGGGGCAGGCCGCCGAGGTCGGGGCGATAGACGGACTGATAGATCGTCTCGGCGCACAACCATCGCTCCGGTTGGTCGGGGTACTCGCGACGCAACTGACGAGAGACCTGCTCGGGACTCCAGCGCGCCATGAGCCGGCCGCTGACCCAGTCGCGCAGATCGGGGTCGCGAGCCATACGACTGGGCCGGTGGAGATGGCGACGCAGGAGGGCACGCCGGTGGGCCTCGAACGGCTGATAGCGGCCCACTGCGTCGGCACCGCGGGCGAGCTCGCGGCTGATCGTGGAGGTCGAGCGCCCCATCAGGGCTGCGATCTCGCGCATCGTGCGCTTCTCTTGGCGCAAGTCGGCCAGACGGACGCGCTCGTCCTCGGACAGGTAGCGCGGTGAATATCGTTTCTCGGGGTTGGGGCTGAAGGCGATCACGGGAGGCAAGTTCAGCACGCAACCGCCCGACTTGACGCGACGGCCGTGGCGCCAGCGCTTGCCTGTCCTTGGGTTGACACCGACCACCCGGCATGCCCGGGCCGGCGGAACGCCGTCGGCGATCAGTCTCGCGTACGCCTCACGCTTGGCATAGTCCGGCTTCGGTCCTCGACGACCCATCGCAACTCCCAAATCTCATGGGTGTTGCGACGTTCGCCAGAATCCGCCCATCCCCGGCGTGACCCCCGCCCCGGGCAGTAATGAGGGGAAGCTCGGGTTTCTTTTGGACTGCGTTAAGGCTGGTCTGCACCCGGCGGAGTATGAGGCCGGGTGCGAATGGGTGGTCTCCGCCCTGTGGCGGGACTACATCCACAACGGCGTTGACGCGTTCTGGGAGGCAGCGATTGCGGTATACGACTACGCCGTTCACATCCCGACCATGCAGGCCACCCAGGTCAATGGCATGAACGCTTGGCTAGTGCGGATAGCGACCACACCGTAGTCGGCCGGGCGGGTTTGGACTCGGCCCCGCTTCGCTGGTTGGCTACGGCGTGACAGCCTCTCATGCAATCAAGCTACGGCGGCCGCCGGACCTGTCAGTGGTCTCTATCTACACAGGCTCTGAGTTCGAGCCCGCTGGCACGAGGACTAGCCAGCTAACGAGGGGCTGCGAGCTTCGCTCGCACCCAGCCCGCCGCGATGTCGAACGCCTGCCTGCCCTCGCCGAGCTTGTCGAGCGCCTCGGACTTGGCCGGCTCAACGAGGTCGGCGACGAGTTGCCCTGCCCGGATCTTGAGCGCATCGGGATCTTCGGGCGGCGCGGGCTCGACGGCGTCGAGCTCGGCGGCGCGCACTGCCATGACTGCCACTTCCTGACTGGTTCGCAACTGCGCCTCGAACGCGGTGGCTGTGTCCGGAAAGAGAGCAGCGCGGCCCTCGAGATAGCGGGCTTCGACGTTCGTGCGTGCCTCTCGCGACGCTAGCAGCTCGTTCACTCGAAGCAGCGTCAGGCGGCGGCATAGCTCGAGACGGCGCGCGTGAGAGTCGCCGGCCACTTCCTTGTCGGCAGTCTCGGCCAGGAGCATCGCGACCTGGCACGCGAAGAGCGCCGAGATGAGCTCCTCGCGATCAAGCAGCTCCTTGGTCGTGACGTTGATGCGCATGACAAGCTCGAAGCGGAAGATCGTCTCCCGCAGGGCGCTTCGGACCGCAGCATCGACCAGTTCGGGCCGCTTGCCTCGCATGGCGACCCTGGCACCGTGGACGGCCTCGCGAGCCAGACGACCGAGTGGTGCCACCGGCGGGCCCTGGGCTAGAAGCGAGTTCACGTAGGGTACGAGGTCGCCGTAGCTGTGAGCCTCGGCAAGCCAGCGTAGGACGAGCTGAGTAGGGCTGAGGGACTCTTCCGCCTTGGCCAGGCGTCGATCGAGAGTCATCGGGGCGTCTCCGCCCGGCTCCTTGGCCCTCATCGGCCGGGTCGTCCTAGCCATCGATCCGCTCCGCGACCTGCCCCCCGAAGGCCCCCCAGCGTTCGATCGTCACCTGGGCGAAGCGGGGATCGATCTCGAGCCCATAGCAGCGCCGGCCCAGTTGCTCGGCTGCGATGAGGGTCGATCCCGAGCCGGCGAAGGGCTCGTAGACGAGTTCGCCCGAGCAGGTGCTGTTGGCGAGACACTCGGAGATCAACCCCGACGGGCTTCATGGTCGGGTGCTCTGTGCTCTTGGCTGGCTTGTCGTACTCGAGGACGCTAGAAGCGGAGTTGTCGCCATGCCAGCGCGTGCCTGGATGGGCGCCACGTCCAGGTCTTCCCGGACCCGCCGTGTAGCCGTAGAGGATCGGCTCGTGGGCGTAGTGGTAGTCGGAGTGCCCCAAGACGATGCTGTTCTTGACCCAGACCAGCTCCTGATGGAGGCGCCAGCCACCCTCTCGGATCGCGAGCAGGAAGTCGAGCTGACGTGGTCCGGCCGGGACCGCGACGTAGAACGGGGACGAGGCTGCCAGGGGCGCGACCCGGCAGGCCTCGGCGAAGACCGCCGGACCTCGCTCCGCCTCGTCGTTCTCGATGGTGAGCGCCCGAGCTGTCTTGCCGACATAGGAGACGCCGTATGGCGGGTCGGTCCACATGCAGTCTGCGGTCGCCCCCTCCATGAGCCTCGCCACGTCTCCGGGCTTTGTCGCGTCGCCACAGAGAAGCCGATGATCGCCTAGGAGCCAGAGCTCACCCGACTTGACGTACGGCTCCGCCGGCGGTTCAGGAGCCTCGTCGGGGTCGGTCAGACCGACCTTGGGAAGGTTGCCTGATAGATCGGCTAGGAGGGCCGCGAGACCCGGGTCGTCGACGGCGAGACCGGCCAGCAGCTCGTCGAGCACGGACCGCTCGGCGATTGCCATCGCGGCGATCGGATCGAGTGTCGCGAGAACGAGCGCTTCTTCCTCCTCGGACAGCTCGACGTACAACACCGGAACCGATGGCTCGCCTCTGCTGATCGCCTCCTCGACCCGGGCGTGACCGTCCACGACGTGCCCGGTGGTGCGGTTGACCATCACCTGTGCCACCCAGCCGACGGTGTCGAGCGAGCCTCGCAGCGCAGCCCGCTGCTCGTTGGGGTGGCGGCGCCAGTTGCGCGGGTTGGCCAGGAGCTGGTCGGGAGCCTCGGTGCCCTGCCCGACGATGCGGGAGCGCCATGGTGCCGGTGCGGTCACTCTCGTCATCGTCTGGTCCCCGTCAAGCGGCGTGGCACGAGTAGCGCCGCAAGGCCATCGTCGTTGAGCGGCGGTCGCCGGTCGGGGAAGGCCGAGACCGAGCTGGGCGTCAGGCCGAGCTCGCGCGCGAGGAGGCGCATGAGATCGGCCTCCGCCCGCACGATCGCTAGGAGCGGATTGCGCACGAGCTCCTGGCCTCTTGCGCCGCGGACCAGCAGGCCGCTGCGAGCCAGAAGCCTGACGGCTTCCTCGTGGCGGACTACGGCCTCGCAATAGGCGTGCAGGATGTCGGTGTGGGCGGCCCAGATGATGCCCGGTGCCTGCTCGGCGAGGACCCGCTCCCAGACCACGGTCGCCGCCTCGCCAAGATTGGTGGGCTTCTCGGGCGCATGGGGCGCGGGCTGGGCCGGATGAGCGTTGAGCCGCGAGGGTCGCGTCTCGCCCCGGAGGAGCTTGAGCTTGGTTGGCAGCGGTGCCGGTCCGCGGCTACCCATCAGCCTGCGACCTTGACCGAAATGCCGAAACCTGGATGCACGCACACGAAGCGGGGCCACGGTCTACGGGCATCGCGAAAAGGGCTTTGCGTGTGGTTCAGCTCGCCGGCCGTCGACACGGTCGTGAGGGCGAGGCGGCGGCTCATGCTGCGTACCACGCCAGATCGTCGTCACTTAACAGCAGGCGGGTCCCCAAGCCCCCTTGGGGGCACCACGTAACGCTGGCGGCGTCCACACGATCTCCGCCACCTTCCGGTCGCTCACCACGACCTGCTCAACGACGATCCGACACAGCTCCTCCTGACGCTCCGGTGACGCCACGGCGATGGCTGTGGGCAGCGCCAGCAGACGAGCGCGGTAGGCATCGAAGGTTCTGATGCGGTCGCCATCGGGCAGCTGGGCCAGGGTGGCCTGGACGGCGTCCCGCTCGGTCTGATACTCCCGATCGCTGATGTCGCCCCAGCCGTGCTGCTTTCGGAGCTGCTCCAGACGGATCTGGAGCCTCGCCCGTTGGCGACCGGCGGCCGCGGTTCCGGGGGTCTCGAGGCGATGGCGCAGCTCGGTGCGGGCCTTGTCGATGAGCGGGTCGGGGAGGACTGCGGTAGCGAGGGCGGACATGACCTTGTCTTCGACTAGATCCGCTGGGCACCGTCGGGCGTGACAGCCCAGGGTGGGACAGCGGTAGTAGCGGATCTCGGTACCACGCTGTAGGTGCGCCTCACCGCGCATCCGGGTGCCACAGGCGCAGTAGACGAGGCCTCGGAGGGCGTAGCTGCGGAACGGTGCGGGCTTGCGGCCCACACGTGTCCGGGCGGCGATGGCAGCCATGGTGCGCCGGTATTGGTCTTCGCAGAGGATCGGCTCGTGGCGCCCGGGTCGTTCATCGAGGCCGCGCTTCTCGACCACGAAACCGAGATAGAAGCGTCCGCGCCGGAGGATGTCCTTGACCGAGTCGCGGGTCCAGGCGGCTCCCCGAGCGGTCACTCCCTCACGATTGAGCAGGTCGGCGACCGCAGTCAGCGAGAGCCCCTCTAGCTCCCGCCACACCCGGCCCACGACCTCTGCCTCCTCGGGTACGACCAGGAGTTCGCGCGGATGGACGAGCTTGCCGTCGGCGCCATGGCGACCGCGATAGCCCAACGGATCGTGACCGCGATGGCGGCCATCCTCGAAGAGGTGATGCTGGATGCGGGTCATCCGTTCCGAGTCGAGGTCGCGCTGGAACTGGTTGGCGAGGCAGAACTGGCCGAACATGTAGCGCCCCGCCGCGCCGTCGAAGCGAGCCCCGGGCAGGTCGAGGCTGGGCTCAACACGCAGGAGCCCCTTCATCTCGAGATCGCCATACAGCGTGTGGCGTCGAATGAAATCGGGAGGCTTGCCCTCGTCGAGGTCGACCAGACCGGCAGCTTCGTCCGCGTCGACGATCGCCAGGTCGGCCCACTGTTCATCTTCGACGGCGGACAGCTCGTACGCGCAAGGGCCTCGAAGACGAGACGGGTCCAGGTCGTGTAGTTCACCCAGCGCGGATAGTCGGCGCGAGGCGCGATCGAACGCCGCAGTCGTCGTCCAAGACGCTGGCGCCTGGTCGCCTTGATGTGGGTCGTGCGGCCACCGTCCGCGTGGTCCACTCCTCCGTCCAGGCGACTGCCGGCCCGCTACACTCGGTGACATCACGAGCGGAGGATGGGGGGTCCATGGGCGAACTCGCCCGGCTGGTCATTCAGTTCGTCGGGGTCCTATACGGTCCGCTTGACCGTACCCTGGGTTGGCTCCAGAAACGACCCCTGGAGTTGGTGGCCGGTCTATGCCTTCTCGTTGTCGGCGCTCTCGGGGCGCTGCTCATCGTCGCGTACTACGGCCGCCGAGACTCGCTCACGGGCTGGCTTCTGGGTGGTCTCCTCCTCGTGGCGAGCCTTGGGGGGATCTACCTGCTGAGCCCTTTGGGTGTGGCCAGGTTTAGTGGGGAGTTCGTACGCACGTGGTTCCGGGCAATGGCTGGCGTGGCCGCCGCGGTTGCGCTTACCTCAGTGCAGCAGCTTCCGTGTCCGATGCCGCGATTTCTAACCAGGACATGGAGATGGTGGCGTTGGCAGCCGTGCTCGCCTTCTTGAGCGCGCTCGTCTCGGTCAGATCGACGAAGTAGTGCGGGTCGGGACGCCTGCGACAGCCCCCTTGTCGGCTCGCTCACCGTCGTCCGGCGTCGGCCCGGTCACAGAGCGGAGCCCGATCCACCGTGCTGATCCGAGTCCGCCACCGGGCCTGCGACGGGGTGCACCGAAGCCACCGCGTACGGCTTGGACGCCCCTTCGACGCGGCCGTCGATGTTGCGCAACGCCAGGCGCGATCTACACTGTTAGAACCGAGGAGGAAGCCGTAGTGGCTGCTGCGAACCCGGACGAGGCTGTTCTGAGGGGCTGGCTCGCCATGATGCCTCGGGAGGCCCGCAGCAAGGTCCTTGCGATTGCCAATCCAGTGTCCTTTGCGGGGGGCACCGAGGTCATGCGCGAGGGCGACCACGTGGGCTGGTTCGGCATCGTCTCCTCCGGTCGGATCGCCCTTCAGCTCGGCGTCTCCGGGCGAGGCCAGGTCACGCTCGAGACGGTCGAGGTCGGCGAGGTGTTCGGGCTCTCGGCCCTTGTACCTCCGCACAAGGCCACGACGACCGCTTCCGCAGTCGGTGACGTCGAGGCGCTCATGGTTGACGCCTCCGCGATACGGTCGCTCTTCGACCAGGATTGCGAGTTCGCCGCGTCGGTCTACTTTGCCGTGGCTCGCGCCCTCCTCGGACGGCTCGACGCGGCCCACGAGGCCCTCATCGACCTCTCGGGCGGGGCGAGCCCGACCGCTCGCTAGGCGTGGGTCTGGGCCCCGAAGAAGGTCGGGACGCCTGCGGCAGCCCCCTCGCCGGCTCGCTCACCGTCGTCCGGCATCGGCCCGGTCACAGAACGGAGCGCGACCCGAACCGAAGGTATCAGGGCGCGCTTATCTGGGGCTTACGTGGAGCAAGACCTTGTGAAGTCGAAGGACCCCGAACGGTTATTCGTGAGGTGTTGTGCGCCTGCGACTCTGACTTGCAGGCGGCGCCGATCGGGTGATGTTGTCGGGCGCATCTCGCTAGCCCCAATAGGATCACCACACGCGCGCGCCAGGCCAGCGCTGCGCGTGACAGACAAGCTGAGATTGATCATGTGCGAAGCTTGGCCCGTGAATTCGGAATTGGACGCTCCCTGAGGCCCGCTCCCGATCCCACCCCGATGTCCGGGGCCAATAGGGAGCACCCGATGCCCTTGACTCTCACCTACGACGCCAAGACCGACGTCGCCTATCTGCAGCTACGCGCGACCGGCCCCGCCGACGTGATGGGCCCCGCCCTCATCCTGGAGACGGACGGGTCGTTCCCGCAGCTGGTCATCGCCGACTTCACCCTCATCGATGGCCTCCTGGTCGGCTTCGAGTTCCACGACGCGAGCGAGTGCCTGCCGGCCGAACTGCTCGCGAGCGCCGAGCGCATCGACGGCCAGAACCTGGCCCGTCGCTTTGGCGAGCGGATAGCGCGGTTGCTCGACAAGGGCATGCCCGAACCCAAGGTGCTGCGTGAACACTGAGCCCATAGACCACGGTCTTCCTTCGAGGTGCGTCCGCATCGTCAGTTGGAACTGCAACATGGCATTGGAACGCAAAGCGGCACGCCTGCTCGCTCTGCATCCGGACATCGCCGTGGTCCAGGAGTGCGCGTGGAGCGCCGAACTCGCCGGACTGGAACGCGTTGGCTGGACCGGGCGATTGACCTCTAAAGGCCTGGCGGTCTTCGCCCGGCCGGACCTCGGCGCCTCGGTCGCCGAGGATGTTTGGGACCCGACTCGGGAGTGGTTCTTGCCAGTGCGGGTCGCCGCGCTGCGTCTGGACATGCTGGCCTGCTGGGCCATGAACCACCGCGGGAGTGAAGACCGGCCCAAGAAGGGTCGGACCAGCGCCGCCATGGCGCACTACCGAGACTTTCTGTCGAGCCGTCAAGAAATCAGCCTTGGGGACTTCAACGACAACGTGACTTGGGATACAAAGCGCTGGCCTGTCTTCGCCGAGCTGACGGCTGAACTGTCGCGGATAGGCCTAGTCAGCCTCTACCATGCACTCACGGGCGAGGGTTTCGGGAAGGAATCGCAGGGCTCCCTCCACTTGTACCGCGACCCCGACCGGCCCTACCTCATTGACCATATGTTTCTGCCGAGACCATGGCTTGCACGAGTCGTGCGTTTCGAGGTCGGGCGGCCCGAGGACTGGCTCGACCTTAGCGACCACGTTCCGGTCATCCTTGAGCTCGCGCTCGAGATGCGTTAGGGCTTGGCGGTCCGTTGCAGTGCCGCCCGAGCCGGCAGGGCAGCGCGTGCACCATGGCTTGATCGTGGATGATCGGTCAGAAGGAGCACCCTGGAAACGGGCGACCCAGATCGCCATCGGGCATCATTGAGACATGAAGGCGCAGCTTGATACCGGCCGCGTTCTGATTCGTCCGGCAGCCGCCGCAGACCAGGCCACACTGGTCGAGTTCCGGCTGGCGATGTTCGCGGATATGGCGGCCCGCAAGCCGCGCACTGAGGCTATGTCACCAACCGACGCGGCTGCTTTGCGAGAAGTGAATGAGCGATGGCTGGGTGAGCACTTCGGGCGCGACTTCATCTCCTGGATCGCCGAGCTCGACGGCCGGCCCGTTGCCAGCGCCGGCCTGCTGTGGTTCGCGCACCCACCCGGCCCCGTCAATCCGGGCGGTCTGGAGGCGTACATCCTCAACGTCTACACCCGGCCCGAGGCCCGACGGATGGGGTTGGCCCGGGCGCTCATGGAGCGGCTCATCGAAGAGGCGAGAGCCGCGGGCGTACGCCGCATCTGGCTCCGAACCAGCGACAAGGGGCGGCCACTGTACGAGTCCATGGGCTTCCGACCGGGGGACTACCTGGAACTGAAGCCGGAGTAGGCTGGCGCCCACCCTCACGCAGCCTACCCCTGACTTGACGCAAGCCCGCCGCGTGGCCTGCGCCGGCTGGAGGGCGACACGATGACCTGAGTGTCACTCTGAATCGCGTCCGGCGGCCTGGCTCTCGCTATGACTGCCCGCCCTGTGCGTGGCCACGACGTGTTCTGCCGGCTGCCAGGCATATCGGACCGGCCGACGTGACTTGACAGGAGCGTGGCTTCGCCCCAACTCAGGTGTGTCCGCCGACCGGTCCACGTCAACCCCGACTAAGAGGAAGACAGCGACATGGTCGTCATTGGAGTCGATTCACACAAGCGGACACACACCGTCGTTGCCGTCGATGAAGCCGGCCGCAAGCTCGCCGAGCGAACGGTTGCCACGACCGCTGACGGGCATCTCGAGCTGCTGGGCTGGAGCCGCCGCTGGCCGGAGCGGACGTGGGCTCTGGAGGACTGCCGCCACCTCACGAGGAGGCTCGAAGCGGACCTCCTCAAGGCCGGAGAGGCAGTCCGGCGTGTACCAACCAAGCTCATGGCCGGGGCTCGTCGCTCAGCCCGGGAGCCCGGCAAGAGCGATCCCATCGACGCCCTGTCGGTCGCTCGGGCGGCTCTGCGCGAACCGAACCTGCCGACCGCCCGCCTCGATGGCGTCGAGCGTGAGCTGCGCCTGCTCGTCGACTATCGGGACGTTCTGATCACCGATCGAACTCGCCACCAATCACGTTTGCGCTGGTTCCTCGTGGAGCTCGGCATCCCCGAACCACCGTCACGCAGGCTCGCGGTCCCGGTCGTGCTCGCGGGCATCGACCTCCAACTCGTTGGCCGGCCCGAGCCGTGTGCACGGATCGCTAGAGACCTCGCGTCTCGGATCTCTGAGCTAACGGTGGCCATCGATGACCTGGCACGGCAGATCGGCTGGCTAACCGAGAACCTCGCTCCGACACTGCTAGCCCTGCTTGGCTGTGGTCCCTTGAGCGCCGCCAAGATCGTCGCCGAGACGGCCGGCATCGGTCGCTTCCGCTCTCGGGCTGCATTCGCGGCCCACAACGGGACGGCTCCCATCCCGGTCTGGTCAGGCAATCTGGTTCGTCATCGGCTCAACCGCGGCGGCAACCGTCAACTCAATGTCGCCCTCCACCGAATCGCCATCACCCAGCTCCGATGCCCTGGACCCGGACAGGCGTATGTGGCCAAACGCCAAGCCGCCGGCGACACCAAGACCGAGGCGATCCGAGCCCTCCGTCGACGCCTTAGCGACGAGGTGTTCCGCCGACTCCAAACCGATGAGGCTGCTCGAGTCAGCATCGAAGACGTTGCGCGAGCGGCTGCTTGACACAGGAGCAAGACGTAGTCGCAAGCGAGAGGACTCTTGACCTAGAGCGCGCTCCAAGTCCTATCGTATCCGCGATGGACAGGAGCCTTCCGATTGGGGACTTTGCGAGGCGGACCGGCCTAAGCGTCCACACCTTGCGCTATTACGAGCGTATTGGACTTCTCGATCCGGTCGAGCGAGCGGCGAGTGGTCACCGCCGCTATTCGGCCGAGGACGGGGCGTGGGTCGAGTTCCTGACACGGCTGCGAGCCACGGGCATGTCCATCGCCAAGATGAGGCGTTTCGCGGAGTTGCGCAGAGAAGGTGCAGCCACGGTCCGAGAGCGCCGGGAGCTCCTCGAGGCGCATCGATCCAACATCGAAGAGCGCCAGGCTTTGCTCGCGGCCAACCTCGATGCGATCGCCGACAAGATCCAGCATTACCGAAGCCTGGAGGCGACCGATGACGAACGATCCGAACGAGTCCCGCTACGCGCGCGGGCTGGCCAAGCTCGCTGAGGTCGATGGCGCCGCCGGTGCTGAGGTGGTCGCGCCTCTCGGAGACCTTGGCCGCTACATCGTGGAGTTCGCCTTCGGCGACATCTACAGCCGCGATGGGCTGGGCCTGCGCGATCGAGAGCTTGTTACCGTGGCCGTGCTTACGGGCTTGGGGGGGCGCGAGCCGCAACTGCGGGTGCACCTGCGCGCTGGCCTCAACGTGGGCCTCACGGCTCGAGAGCTGGAGGAGGTCATCATCCAGACCGTCCCGTACGCGGGGTTTCCGACGGCGATCAACGCCCTCAACCTGCTGCGCGAGGTCGTCGGCTAGATAACGGTCAGCTGGCGCCCCGGCCAAGCGGCACGATGCGCGGATGGCGTCGGGACCTCCAGTGTGCCGTAGGCCACTCGTCGTCGGCGATCCCGGCCTCGGGCTGGCCAGTCCGAGCGGCTGCGCCGGGGGCCACCTCGCCCGGGGATACACTGGCGTCGGTCGAGCACTGGTCCTTGAACGTCGGTCGAACGAAGGGGACTGCTGCGCGTGAGAGTCGAGATCGGAATCCCAGGGGCAACATCTCAGACACTCGCGGCTCGGAGCCTGCGCGACTCAATCACAGCCGCCTTTTCGGCTGAGAGCCAGGCTGTCGATGCCTGGTCAGGCTTTGTGGCCAGGGCCGCGATTGACTCGTTCACGGCCGTCCTGGTGACGGTCGCGCTAGCGCCGTTGTACTCGGGCGCAGTCTACGATGCCGAGAAGGCGGCCCTACGTGGAGTTCTAGCTGCGATCAAGCGCGTTATGGCCGAGCATAGGGTGGGGGTGATCACAACGCTCGACCGACCCGACGGCGAGCCAGTGGTCTACTGGATCCCATCTCGACCCGAGAGCGATCTGGCTCTCGATGCGCTGGAGGCGGACTACGATGCGGACCCGCCCGCCGGCCCACGGTATTGGTGGCCAGGAATTGGATGGATGACCCAACGCGAGATGATAGTCCGTCAGGCGCGTAGACCCTAGCCAGCCGTACCGGCCCCCGCCTTCCGACCCCGCGGAGGCGGGCGCTTCTGTGTCTGCTAAGCCGCGGATGAGCCGCGCTCGCCAGGCTGACTGCGGCCCCCGCTCCGCTAGTCGCCGACGATCCCGGCCCGGTGCCGGCCAGTCGAGCGGCAGGGTCGGGGGCTATGGGTCTAACTTGACAGTGGCGTGTCCCGCGATCGTCGTCCCGTTGGCCATTGCATCACGATGTTCGCATCGTCACACGGTCCGACGGCGCCACCGCGGCTGATCGTTAAGAAGGCTCCCGGCACGCTCTCATTCTGGCTGAAGTAGCTGTGCCAGTCAGGGACCTTCCCCGCGCCTGCAGATCGTGGGATGTTCAGCTCTTGTGGCGCTTGAGGCGAGACTGAACTGGGCGTGATCGTCGGACGAGAACCCACCAATACTGGGGCGTGCCACTCCTTGCTGGTCGGGGCGAACGCAGAACCTCCCACCGAACCGCTGGATCGCCGTCGGGGATCGACGGCCTCCGACTCGACCATCGTTGGGCGCGGCCGGTTGCCATGCGCGAGACGAACGGGACGCGTGATGGTGGGTACCAGGCTGATCGACGATCTTGGACGTGGTCGGTGCGGCACGTTGGACAGAATCGCGAAGCATGCACGCGCAACCCCAGGAGGTTGACATGGCAAACGGCAACTATCAGCGGACCTGTAATAAGTGCCACCACACCTGGTCTGTTCCCGCTGGCATCGCGGAAGAAAGACCAAACCTGAAGGCTCTCGCCAGCCAGTTCACATCGACGATCGGGGCCACGTTTGACGAGCAGCTCGCGCTCCGCACGCACTACCAACAGCTCGGGAATGCCGCGAAGTGCCCGCAGTGCGGCGCCACGTCCTTTACCCAGCAGAAGGTCGCGGACTCGCCCGACTCGCCCACTTCGCCCGACTCGCCCACCGCGCTACAGTCGCCTGCCGAGACGCCCCCGAGCGTTCCAGCGGCCTCGCAGATGCCAGACGGTCAAGTCCAGACTTTCGTTCTCAACCAGAAGTTGATTTCGATGACTGGTGATCTGTGGATCGAGGACGGAAAGGGCAACCGCGCCTTCGAAGTCGATGGCAAGCTCCTCAGCGTGCACGGCACGCATATGCTCAAAGATCTAAACGGCCAGCCGCTTTACGAGATCTCCAAGCCGCTAGCCCCGCATGTTCACAAGACCATCGAGATTAAGAAGGACGGCCACGTATCGGCTACCGTCCAGCAGGCGATCTTTCACCTGGGCGGCGACAAGTTCAAGATCAGCCTCGCTGGCGGCCAGGAGCTCACGGTCCATGGCGATTGGTGGAATCGCGAGTTTCAGGTCAAGGACCAGGCCGGCCGGCAGGTCATAGACGCGTCTCGCATGTGGTTCAGCATCCACGACGCTTATGGGATCCAGATCACGCCCGGCTTCGAGGTGCCGCTCGGTCTGGCGATCTGCGTCGCGCTCGAGCGCGTCGAGGCCCAAGAGCAGGGCCATCAATCACCCGTTCAGAACCTGCTCGGCGGTATCGGCCCGTTCTGAGTGGGCTCCGGCGGTGACGGCCGACTCACCGTAAAGCGAGTCGGCGAGGGTCCACGCGATCTACCGTTTTCGCTTCGAAGAATCGATAAGCGCGGACGTATACTTTGCGTTCGGAAGAGCCCGCGTCCCCCAGGGAGTGCCGCTCTTGGTGGGAAAGGGGTCCGCCGGGCCTGAAGGAGCCACCAAGTGCGCCGCATTGGGGTAGTCCTTGCCGGGGTCGCTCTCTTCCTAGGAGCCTGTGATTCGAGGGATGGCCTCGGCGGGACCGTCAACGGCAGCGAAACCTGGCCCGTATCTGATGGGCCCGGAGCAGGACCGGCCCGGCGGCCTCGTCAGGATGGCGCTGAGGAGAGCCGGCAGAGCCAGAGGGCGTTCCAGTGAACCTGTCTGCCCGGACGACGTCCAGAGGTCAGTCGTATGTCTGAGCCTTCCGTGACGAGCGATCCGACCCCTGGGACCGATCCGACAGCCGCCGTCCAAGCGCCGCCGCCGGTCCCAACGCGCCGGCGTTTCCGGCGTCGATGGTTGGTCTTCCTGGCAGGGCTCGTCGCGATCGTCGCCATGGTGGCGGTGGAGCTGCCGCAGTTCTTGTTCCCCGCACAGGGCGAGACAGTCTGGCAGACCATAACCGCCGGCATCGCAAACGGCGTCGTGCCCAAGCAGACGGCGCTCGAAGCCTTCGCCTATCTCTACGGGGTCGACATTCCGGGCGTGACCGTGCCGAAGGGCATCGAGGGCGGCGACGAGCCCACCGACGGCAGCGGCGCGCTCAGCTGGGTTCAGGCGAACTGGAGCTCGCTCACGGCGGCCCAGCAGGCCGTGGTCAACCGCTACCTTCAGCCCGGCCCCAACGACCGGACGGTCACACCAAGCGCCTCGCCGACCGCCGCTGCCGTCGGCGGCGGTGCGGACCAGCAATTTGAGCTGACCGGGGAGCGCAACACCGCTGTGGATGTCCGGGCGGCCCCCGACGCTCCGGCCGATCTTACGAGCGCGATCCTGAAGGAGTTCGTGGCCGATATCGCCCATATCGGCCCCAAGCTGGGAATGCCGGTGATCACACCGGGAACGATCGCCTTCCCGAATGTCGAGCTGACGATGAGTGACGCGAGCGGCGGCACCACTCTCATGCAGACGGTCGCAGAAGAAAACGCACTCCACTACGAACCCTGCCACCTCACCGTCTTCAAGAATGCCTGGTCCGGTGAGACGGTCACAGGCAGCGGCGGCGTCTCCTCGCAACTTCACGTTCTGATCACTCATGAAGTGATCCACTGCTATCAGAACGTGGTCTGGGGCAGCAACGCAGTCCATTTCGCCATCCCAGCCTGGATCAACGAGGGCACGGCTCTCTACCTGGCGGCGGACGACACGCACATAGCCGAGCCCATGATCCCGTCGATGTGGACGCACGGCTGGTTCATCCCCGAGACGCCTCTCACGAACCGCAGTTACGACGCCTTCGGCTACTACACACTGCTCTACCTCGCGGGGCGGAACCTGTGGAACTTGATGCTGCCGGCATGGGGTGCGGCGGCCAAGAACACCTCCTCGCCCTCGGACGCTTTCATAGCCGTGCTGCAAGGCGACGCCCCGAACATCCGCGACAACTGGGCCGAGTCCTACCTGCGCATGACCGCCTGGGGAAACCCCTGGGTGACGTCTGGCTTCGACCTGCCGGATACGACCCAAGTCGTGCAGCACCCCGCCCAGGCTCAGCCGGCTCCGGGCTGGACAGGTTCGCTCTCGAGCAGGTCGAACACCGTGCTCAAAGTCGATTCAAGTTCAGGGGAAGTCGTAACGGTTTCCACCGACGGACTCGCGAGCGTGCACGACGACTCCGGCCACAGCCTCATCGCCTTCATCAACCACAGATTCTGCGTCGTCGCCAGCTGTGTCTGTCCTAAGGGGACCAAACTCGCCGGTGAGGACATGGCCTCCGATCAGATGAACATCCCGTTCGTTGCCGCCTTCAACGCGCCGGAGGGTGGCTCGAAGTACAGCATCATCTCGCAGACCCTGGCCGAACTGTGCGGGCAGCCAACGCCGCCGCCGTCGGCCCATGGCGGGTGTGGATCCGCCTGCACCAGCACCAACGGGGACCCGCATCTGCGAACGGTGAACAGCTTCATCTACGACTTCCAGGGCGCCGGTGAGTTCACGCTTCTCCGCTCGGCAGACGGCCGCGTCGACATCCAGGCGCGCCAGGAGCCCTACGCATCGGTCATCCAGACAGGCTGGGCGATCAACACAGCCATCGCCGCCAAGGTGGGCAGTCACCGCATCGGGGTATACCAGGTGGGCGATGCCCTTCAAGCCCACGTGGATGGTCAGGTCGTCGACCTCAATGCCGGGCCGATGGACCTGGGCGGAGGCGGGAGCATCTCGACGTTCAAGAACGGTTTCGAGGTCGTCTTCCCCGATGGCACGGCGATGTGGACTCAATCGGAGGGGTACGGGATCTTCGCCCAGATCAGGCCTTCGGCCATACTCGCTGCGAGCGGCTCCGGCCTTCTCGGGCCGATAGTTCCGGGCGGAATGGGCGTGCCGGCCCTGCCCGATGGGTCACAGCTGCCAGTCGCAACCAGCGTCGCCCAGCGGGATTCGATCCTGTATGGCCAGTTCGCCGACGCCTGGCGAGTGACCGACTCGACGACCCTCTTCGATTACGACGCCGGGAAGTCCACCGCCTCGTACACCATCAAGCCCTACCCGGTCGCAGGCAATGCCGTGACCCTGCCGGACTTGTCGGCCGCTCAAACGGCGGCCGGCGACTCCTCATGTTCGGACATCACCGACTCGACGCTCCACGACGACTGCGTCTTCGACGTCGGCGTCACCGGCCAAACCGGTTTCGCGACTGGCTACCAGGCCGTTCAATCGTTCTACGACAGCGGCATCGTCGCTGCGCCGCAGTCGAACGCCCCGGTGAGCTTCCCGCCCGCTTCGGGCTCCGCTGCCTCAACGCCGCCGACCGTCATAAGCGGCGCCGTCACGGTGGCAAAGGGCAAAGCCATCGGCGGGTACGCAGTCGGCCCCGACGACACCGTATATGTCTCGGTCACAACAGCCCCGAACACGTACAGCCTGATCGCCTTCGACCCCAAAGCGGGTAAGGTGCTCCGGCAAGTGGTCGTGCCGGCCTCCACGGAGGTCCACTACGCGGCCGGCTCGCTCTGGCTTCCCGGCCTAAAGGACACGATGCTCGGTAGCTGCAGCGTGACCCGCTTCGACGCGTCGACGCTGAGCGAGCAGGCGACGATGCCGCTTCCCTGCGCCGGCGTAGCGGGACCGCTGATCGCGAGCGACGGCAGCGTCATCTGGTTCGAGAACACGACCAACTACCACCCGGCCACCAAGAAGGGCGCGGTGGCCACCCGCATTGACCCCGCGACCAACAAGCCCGGCACCACCGTGCCCATGCCTTCCGCGGGCGGCTACCTGATCGACTCGGAGGGCGCTGTCTTCTACACGGACCCAGATACCAGCGCCTACTACGTGCTGGCGGACGGCTCGAGCGCCTTCGTGTCGCTGGGCAAGTTCGCTAACACGGCGGTCCCGTCTGGGACAGGCCTCTGGGTCCAGAACGGCACTGGCAAGCCGGCGGAGTACGTCACCGTGGCGGGCAGCCCCGGCCACACGCTGCAGATCAAGGGAACGCTCGTGGCTGGCGACTCATCGTCCGTCTACGCACAGGCCCAGGTAGCCACGTCAAATGGCGGCACCCAGCCGGCGCTATTGCGCTATCCGATCGACGGCTCAGCTCCTACCAGGATTGCCCTTCCTCCGAAGGTCGGCGGAAGCCCGGAGGGATATGGAGGCAATCTCCAGCCCACGGTCACAGCCGACGGTTTCGTCACGATCTGGGCTGTCCAGAGCGACAGCCCGCAAGCGGCCATCCTGTTGCAGTGGATACCGCTTCCCTGAGGTCGTCAGTACCTAGCAGCTAAAGGCGAGCCGCGCCGACACCATGAGCAGATCGTCAGACGACGCTGAGCAGGAGCCAGCCACTCGCCGAGCAACCCACAGACCGGCTCGCCGGATAAGGCAAGCCGCCCGGAGAAACCGGGCGGCTTGCAGGTACGAGGCGCTCTCCAGGCTGAGGACGCCGCCAACCTGTTACCGGCGCGGGAGGCTAGAACTTCTGCCCCCACGTCCGGTGGAAGAACGCGCTAGAGGTCGACGGGCAGTCGACCATGTTGGCGCACTCGTTCGTGATCGGTCCCTGGTGTCCGACGATCCAGTCGCCGCCATCCCAGCTCCAGGAGATCGACGCGCCCGCAAGGAAGGCCTTGGATTCGGGGACCGTGTCGGGCGGGCCCGACGCTCCGGTCATGTCGGCTCTCCAGCCGCCCCAGAAGAACGTGCCCTGGGCCACGTTGATCGTGTTGCCGGGCACCTCAAGCCACCCAGACGCCCAGATAGCACCGCCCCAGGTGTCCTGCCACGGCAGCAGCACGTTGCCCGGGTAGAGCGGGGCGTCCTTGGTGACCGTGAACTCATACGGCCCCGCGACCCAGTCGCAGTAGTCGCACTCCGTGGCGAAGTAATGGATCGAGTAGGTATGGACGCCCTGCGTCCAGTAGCCGGGGTCGAAATTGATGGTCGCCGCCGAGATCATCCACCCGGAGTACCCATTCCCGCTGGTTGCGCTCACCGCGCTCGGGAACGCAAGCGCAGCGGTCAAGACCGAGACCGCCGCGGCAAGAGAAAGCAACCGCCGCATAGAGACTCCCTGGGACGCATCTGTGCGGGTCGGTCTCGCCAGTGGCTCGGCGCGGTCTCGGCGGCCAGTGTTTGGGCCGCGTGTCGCAGCCTCCCGCTCGGCTTCCCACCCTAAATGCGGCGCCGATGCTCGCCATCGGACGTTCGCTTAAAACGTCTTCCCTGCGGGCCTATTCTGACCACGGGCGGGAGGGGGTCACCTCACCCGAGCGATCACAGTTCGCCCTCTGTCATGGATCTCGCCGCCCAACGCACTCGGCTGTGCTCGAGAGCGGTTCCGCTAACTAACGCTGTGGCAATTGGCACGGACGGGGACGATCGATCTACGGGCGCGAGGCTCGTCGCGAGCGGGCCGTACCGCATCGGCGGACGCGCGGACGCTACCACCTGTCTGAGAGCTGGATCCAATGGCTCTTCCGATCGCGGCGTCGGGAGCCTACCCTCTCGACATGGCCACAGGGGTCGGGCACCGCGCTCTCGTGGGCCGGGAAGCCGAGCTGGCCGCAGTGTGCGCCGCCCTCGAGGCGCGGGCGGAGCGCCCAGGGGTGCTCCTCGGGGGCGAGGCTGGCATCGGCAAGACCAGGCTCCTCCGCGAGTTCGCCAGCCGCGTGATGGCGCATGGCGTGCTCGTCACCTGGGGCGGCTGTCTCGAGAGCGGCGCCGAGGGCTTGCCGTTCGCCCCGTTCGTGGAGGCCCTCGGTCGGCTCTACGAGCAGCTGGGCAGTGAGGCGGACCTCTTGGCAGGACCAGGACGCGCTGAACTCGCGGCCCTCATTCCGGGCCTCGGCCCGCAGCCCTCGGCGGAGCCCGAGCGGATCCGCCTCTACGAGGCCGTGCGTGCTCTCCTCGACCGCGTTCCTGATCCTACCGTGCTCGTCCTTGAAGACATCCACTGGGCGGACCGGTCCAGCCTCGAACTGCTCTCGTACCTCGTGCGGCGGCTCAGACACGGCTGCACGCTCATCGTCGCCACGTTCCGTAGCGACGAAGTCCTGGACGGGCACCCAGCGGTGCCCGTCCTCGCCGAACTGGGACGTACCCAACGGGCGCTACGGATCGACCTCCCGCCGCTTGGGTCCGCCGAGATCGCGCGCCTCGTGCGCGCCGAGCGGCCGGACCTGCCCGCCGATGCGCTGACGCGTGTTGTCGAGCGATCCGAGGGCAACCCCTTCTTCGCCGAAATGCTGGCGGGGGCGCCTCGGAGCGAGGGCCTCCCGGCCACCGTGCGTGATGTGCTGCTGCTCCGTCTGGGAGCCCTCGGCCAGAGTGCGCGGCACGCCGTCGACCTCGTCGCGGTGACCGGCCGGCCAGCCAGCCTCGCGCTCCTCGAGGCCGCCTGGGAAGGACCCGCCGAGGGCCTCGATCGAGGCCTCGCCGAGGCCGACGAGCGCGGACTGCTCGTGCACGACGACGAGACGTCGCGGATACGCCTGCGCCACGCGCTCGTCTGCGAGGCGGTCGAGGCTGGGATGCCCCTGCGCGAACGAGCGTGCCTGCACGAGCGCCTGGCGACCATCCTGACCGGCCGTAAGGAACTGGGGGCACCCACGCTCGCCGAGCGTTGGGCCGAGCTCGCTCGGCACTGGCGCGGTGCGGGACGTGACGCCGAGGCGCTCCAAGCGTCGCTCCAGGCGGCTGCGGCGGCCGAGCGCTTGCCCGCCCGTGCGGAAGCATGGGCACACTACCAGCGGGCGCTCGAGCTCTGGAGCAGGCTCGGGGATCGTCGGCCTCCGTTGCCCGTCGACCACGCCGGGCTGCTCGAACGGGCCGCCAACGCCGCGGTCATGGCGGGCGACGCGGGGGCGGCGGTCGCGCTCCAGCATCAGTCGATCGAGGAGACCGACCGCGGCGCGGCATCCCTGCTCGCGTCGCGGTACAGCGTGCTGGCCCGCTGGCACGACGAGGCGGGGCAGACGCCCGAGGCGATTGCGGCCGCGGAACAAGCGATCGGCCTTGTGCCCGCCGATCCCCCCGGACCCGAGCGGGCCAGCGCCCTGTTCACCATCGCCGGCGCGAGGATGCGAGCGGCCCGCTATCGGGACGCGGTTCGGCTCGCCAGGGAAGCCGCCGAGATGGCAGCCAAGCTTGGCCTCGAATCCGTCGGGGCGTGCGCCCGCGCCGTCCTCGGCCTGTCGCTGTGGTGCGTCGGCGACGAAGTGTCGGCGATGGCCGAGCTTCGACGAGCCCTCCCGCTCGCGGAGCGAAGCGCCGACGGCTACGCCCTCGACGTCGCCCACAGCAACCTCTGCTGGGTTCTCGCCGTGCGAGCGGGGGATGCAGCCGCGGCGGAAGGCGCGCTGCGAGCCCACCGTGCCTTTGCGGAGCGGTACGACACAATGAAAGCGGCGGGCCCAGCCCTCCACTACTACGAGGCGGCCGCCTTGTTCGCAGCAGGCCGCTGGGACGAGTGTCTTGAGGAGGTCGAGTCCGGACTGTCCAGTGCGCCGGGGCCCCTTCTCTCCGACGACCTCCGCGCGATCCGTGGGCGAATCAGGGTCGCGCGCGGGTTGGTCTCCGAGGGTGAGGCCGAGCTTCGAGCCGCGATCCCATTGAACGGCCGCTACAGCGACGCCGGGCGCAACGGATACCTGGGCCTGGCGGAGGCAGCCCTGGCTCAGAGGCAGCCTGAGCGCGCCCTCGACGTTATCGAAGAGGCGTTCTCGTGCATTGGAGAGGAGGATCTCGGGGCCGTCGGTCACCTCCACGTGCTCGGCACCCGAGCCGCGGCGGACCTCGCCGAGGCCGCGACCGCGCGCCGCGACGTCAGGACGCTGGAGCTCGCGGAAGGCGCAGGCGCGCGACACCGTACCGCTTTCGGCGACCTTCCGTCGCGTTTCGCCGTGCCTCGCACGGCCGGGAATTCGACGATCATGCGGCTGAGCGCCTGGGGAGAGGCCGAAGCGGCCAGACTGGACGGGCGCAGCGACCCGGGGCGGTGGGCAGCCGCGTCGCAGGCGCTCGATGGCTGGATCGTGCCCCACGAGGTGCCCTCCGCGCTCTACCGCGAGGCTGAGGCCTTCCTCCGCAGGGGGGAGCGCGCGAAGGCGCGTGAGGTGCTGAGGGAGGCGCACCGCCGGGCGTCCGATCTCGGGCTCGCGGCGCTCCTTGACGAAATCACCTCTCTGGCTCGACGCGGTCGGCTCGAGCTCCTCGCGCAGGCGCGCGAGGAAACGCGCGGGACAGAGGCAGCCGACCGCTACGGCCTGAGCGCCCGGGAACGGGAGGTCCTGGCGCTCCTCATCGAGGGTCGCACGAACCGCGAGATCGGTGAAACGCTCTTCATCAGCGAGAAGACGGCCTCGGCCCACGTGACCCACATCCTGGACAAGCTCGCGGTCAACACCCGGGGCGCTGCCGCTGCCTTGGCCGCGCGCGCCGAGCTGATCAGCGGCAGACGACCCCGGTAGCGCGCATCAGCCTGCCCCGCCGGGAGCGATCCAGCGTCGGGTCGCCGTCGTGGCTCACCAGCAGCAAGACGGTGTTCGTGCTGCAGGCGGACCCGGCGCGACATTCGACCCGATGGGGGCGCCCATATCGTCCGGCGGGAACGCGTCCGCGGTCGCAGCCCACTACCGAGGGCGGCCGAACCTGAGCAACTGCTGGGTGAGGACGCTGCGCTGTCACGGAGCGCCAGCGTCCTCACGATCCAGCGATCGTGCGGGCGACCGAGATGAAGATGCACCCCGCGGGGTGGGAGGTTCTCCCGGAAGGCCGGCGCTCCCTTTACGTTCCAGTGCACGTCCTACTCGAAGGTATACCGTAGAGGAGGGTAGATCTCGGTTCGTTGCGGACGGGCCGACCGTCGAGATGCCATCGGGTGAGGGCCGATGCGTCTCCTCGAACGATCCGCCGGAGAACCACGATGACCCAGGGGTCCCACGACCAGCAGCTCGGGCTCGACGCAAGGGATCTGCAGAAGCCGACCGCCGAGGGGCTCGAGACGCTCTCGGCCGACATGATCGGGATCGACGACCCGCTCCGCATGTACCTCCGGGAGATCGGCAGGATCGCCCTCCTGACCGCCGAGGAGGAGGTCGTGCTGGCCAAGGCGATCGAGCTCGGCGAGCAGCTGGTTAAAACGCCCGGCAAGGGCATCGTCTCGCTCTACGAGTGGACGACCCACGACACCGAGCACAAGACCCGGACCGCCAAGCCGCAATACCGCCTGCCATTTGGGCCCGAGGCGCACACGATGGTCCGCGACGCCATTGCCGACGAGGCCGCGGCCGACCTGCTAGTGGCCTCGCCTGACTTCCACTTCGTCAAGGCCAACCGGGATGTCCAGTCCGAGGGCACCAAGGCGCTCCTCAAGGACGCCCGCCACCTCGTCACGTCCTACAACGAGGCGCGGACACCGGATGCGTTCGTCACGCTGCTGGACTGGGCCTACTTCGCCGTCCACAACGGAGACCTGGACTCGCGCGACAACATTGGCCTGCGCGCCATCTACGACTGGACGCGCGAGGGCGTAGAGTTCCCGGCTCTGCAGCGCTGGGTCACCACCGGCCACGATGCCGCGCTGCTCGGGGAGATGGGCTGGAACCCCGCCGTGCCGCCCGGCACCAAGCTATGCGAGCGCCGCGGCGAGCTGGTGCGCATCGGCCGTGACGCCCGCGAGCAGCTGACGTCGGCCAACCTGCGCCTGGTGGTCTCGATCGCCAAGAAGTACATCGGCCGTGGTATGTCGTTCCTGGACCTGATCCAGGAGGGCAACATCGGCCTGATCCGCGCGGTCGAAAAGTTCGACTACGAGAGGGGCTTCAAGTTCTCCACGTACGCGACGTGGTGGATCCGGCAGGCGATCACGCGGGCGATTGCCGACCAGGCGCGTACCATCCGCATCCCCGTTCACATGGTGGATACGATCAACCGCCTCCACCGCGTCTCGCGCTCTCTCGTCGGGGAGCTCGGCCGCGAACCGACGGTCGAGGAGATCGCCGAGGCGATGTCGCGCGGCCGGGAGGTCGCGGTCACCCCCGAGAAGGTGCGCGAGATCATCAAGGCGTCCCAGGAGCCGGTTTCGCTCGAGACGCCTATCGGCAAGGAAGAGGACTCACACCTGGGCGACTTCATCGCGGACCGCAGCGCCCTGGCCCCGGCCGAGGCCGCGGCGTACCAGCTGCTCAAGGAGCAGGTGGCGGCCGTGCTCGACTCGTTGACCGACCGCGAGCGCCGAGTGCTCCAGCTCCGCTTCGGTCTCGAGGATGGCCGAACCCGAACCCTCGAGGAAGTGGGTAAGGAGTTCCACCTCACCCGTGAGCGCATCCGCCAGATCGAGGCCAAGGCGCTGCGTAAGCTGCGCCACCCGAGCCGCTCGTACAAGCTGCGGGGCTACTTCGAGTAGGCGCGACACCATCGGATATAGCACCTGCGGGTGATCACCTATGCGCGAACATCGTCGCGTCAGCGGCAAGTCAGGTTGGCCGCCGGGAGCGACACGCGCCGCGGTCCGCGATTGCGGGCTTCCTGGCCGAGCGTCCGTATCCATCTGCGGCCTCGGAGACCGCTCATCGCTTATCCCCCGCACGGGCGTACGATGTGGCTCCGACCCGCGGTTGCCGGGTCCATCGTCGATCGGTGCCCCGGGACGGAGGAAGGTTGTCCCGATGAAGGCATTTGTGGTAGCAACCGAGGACCGGCCGGGCGAGCTCGCCCGGCTCGGTGAGGCGATGGGCACAGCCGGCGTCAACGTCAGCGCGCTCGCGGGATTGACGGGCGAGGGAGCCGGCCTGATTGGCTTTCTCGTCAGCGACGAGGCAGGCGCTCGTGGAGCGCTGCGAGCGGCCGGGATCGAAGCGAAGGAAGTCGAGGTCATCAGGGTCGCCCTGCCCGACGAACCCGGTGCGCTTGGGAAGGTCGCCCGCAAGCTCGCCACCGCCGGGGTCAACATCGAGCTGGCCCTCTCGACGGGGATCTCCCACGGGATGGCTGGCGTGGTGCTGGCCGTGAGCGACGCGCGGAAGGCGCGGACGTTGCTCGGGGAGCTCGTGGTCGACGCTTAGCGAGGTCCGCCCCCGTCTCTCTCGGTGCGCCAGGCGGTGGCGTACTGCGCTGGTCGCACCACTGCGGGGTGCAGCCGGGTCGATCCGGCCAGGAGGTGATCGTGAACGAGCCACGGGCGCGTGAACTCGTTGCCCGGGAGCGGGCGCGTGTTGAATCCATGCTGGCCGAGGTGGGCGGCGAGATCCGTGCCGAAGGTTACCTCGGGCGCCAGCAGCCCGGAGATCGCGACGACGCCGGCAGCGCCCGCGAAACGGAGTCGGTCAGCGTGGCCTTCACGGACGACCTCCGCGAGCAGCTCGCCGCCGTCGGGCGGGCCGAGGAGCGCATCGCACGGGGCACCTACGGCAGATCGGTCGAGAGCGGGGTACCGATCCCGGACGACCGACTCGAGGCGGAACCCCTCGCCGAGCGGACGGTCGAGGAGCAGCGACAGTACGAGCGGCGCGGGCCCAAGTAGCCCGGTGGACTGCTCCGACGACGGCGTCTTGGCGCATCTGTGATCTTGCTCGGCACCGCGATCCGGCATGCGGGTACTAAAGATCCAAGCCCTTTCGCGTCGACCCTCGCACCAACCAGTGCGTCATGGTGCGCTGGCCCTCAGTTGGGAACAGGCACGCTCACGCGCAGAGAACCTACCTGGCCCGAGGCTCGTGGGGCCGCCTACTCCTCGCCACCCACGTCTCGTCGGGCCTCGCTCGGGGCGAGGCGGGCGCCGTCGTCCTCCGCCCGCGCTCTGTCCGCGGCGGCGTCATCGGCAGACGCGCCAAGGGCGACGGCCTCCCAGAACTCGATCGCGGCCCGTTCGTAGAGGAGGCCCATGGGCAGGGTCACTCCTCGCCAATGCTCGACGCTGCGCGCCGCTGAGTCCGAGCCGTTCAGCCTTCGCTCGCCGCGCCGGTCGTCCTCATACCGGGCGAGGGCAGCGCGATGAATTGCGAGCTGTGCAACCGCAAGAGCGCGGCGGTTGTCGGTTGACCCGAGATCCGCGAAGAACAGTTGGAGCAGGCCGGCATCGCGCAACTCTGTCGGTTCCGGCGAGGGCGTCGCGAGCCAGGCCCGGATCGCGGCGCGGCCGCGGCCGGTGATCGTGAAGAGCCGTCGCCGCCGCCCGTCCGCCTCGCGCTCCTCTGTCAACAGACCGAGCTCGACTAGGCGCGCCGGCTCCTTGTAGAGAAGGGCATGGGGGAACGACCAGAAATGGCCGATGGTCGCCGCCACGTGGCGTTTGAGTTCGTACGGCGTGGATGGACCCTCTCGTTCGATCAGGCCCAGCACGAGATACGAGGTGGAGGTCAAATGGGCGGGCGGAGCGGCGGCTGTCGTGTCGATTGACATTGATCCAAACGATACCATACTAATGAGACGGTTCTGCAGAGATGGTTACCCACGCCAAGCGTTCTCTGCTCGGACTTATCGCGCGCGGCTGAGTCCCGGGCCGGCCGCAGGCCGGGAACCCTGTCCGGAGAACGGACCTTCAGGAGGAACCATCCGTGGCTACTGCCACCAAAGCCAAGCCCGTCCACCCCTCGAAGTCGGCGGCGCCGGCCGTCGCCACACCAATCACGAAGAAGCTCCGCCCGCTGGGCGACCGCGTCGTCGTCCAGCGGACTCCCGGCGAAGAGACGACGAAGAGCGGCATCGTGATCCCTGATACCGCCAAAGAGAAGCCCCAGGAGGGGACGATCCTCGCTGTCGGCCCGGGTCGTCTCCTCGACGACGGCAAGCGCGAACAAATGGACCTCAAGCCGGGCGACAAGGTCCTCTATGCGAAGTACGCCGGCACTGAATTCAAGCTCGAGGGCGAGGACCTCCTGATCATCAGTCACAAGGACATCCTCGCGGTGGTCGAGAGCCGGCCTTAGGTCAGGCTTCCGACTCCTGCTCGCCGGCCAATGTCGGCGAGCCTTCCGCAGATCCTGAAAGGATGACAACGGCCATGGCCAAGCAACTCCGCTCTGATGAGATGGCGCGTCGGAGCCTCATGAACGGCATCGACCGTCTGGCCGAGGCCGTCCGCGTCACGCTCGGGCCCAAGGGCCGCAACGTCGTCCTCGACAAGAAGTACGGCGCTCCCACGATCACCAACGACGGGGTGACGATCGCCAAGGAGATCGAGCTCGAGGACCCCTTCGAGAACATGGGCGCGCAGCTTCTCAAGGAAGTCGCCACCAAGACCGACGAGGTCGCGGGCGACGGCACCACGACCGCCGTCGTCCTTGCCCAGGCGATTGTCGCCGCGGGCCTCCAGAACGTCAGCGCCGGGGCCAACCCAATCGCTGTCAGGCGGGGCATCGAGAAGGGTGTCGAGGCGATCGTCGCCGAGCTCAAGCTCTGGTCCCGCCCGGTCGACAACCGCAAGCAGATCGCGGCCGTGGCGTCGATCAGCGCCGCCGACCCCGAGGTTGGCACGATCATCGCTGAGGTGATGGATAAGGTCGGCAAGGATGGCGTCATCACCGTCGAGGAAGGCCAAACGCTCGGCCTCGAGATCGAGTACACCGAGGGTATGCAGTTCGACCGCGGCTACCTATCGGCCTACTTCATCACCAATGTCGATCGCATGGAGACGGTCCTTGAGAACCCATTCATCCTTATCACCGACAAGAAGATTTCGAGCGTCAAGGACATCCTGCCGGCGCTCGAGAAGGCCGTCGGAGGGAGCAAGCCGCTGGTCATCATCGCCGAGGACGTCGACGGCGAGGCCCTCGCGACCCTGGTCGTGAACAAGCTCCGCGGCACCGTGTCGGTCGTCGCGGCGAAGGCGCCGGGCTTTGGCGATCGCCGCAAGGAGATGCTGCGCGACATCGCGACCCTCACCGGCGGCACCGTCATCAGCGAGGAGATCGGCCGCAAGCTCGACTCGGTCACGGTCGAGGACTTTGGCCAGGCCCGCCGCGTGATGGCCACCAAGGACGACACCACGATCGTGGATGGCGCTGGCTCGCCCGAGCAGATCAAGGCCCGCATGAGCCAGATCAAGGCCCAGATCGAGGACACCACGTCCGACTACGACAAGGAGAAGCTCCAGGAGCGCCTGGCCAAGCTGGCCGGTGGCGTCGCGGTCATCAAGGTCGGCGCGGCGACCGAGGTCGAGCTCAAGGAAAAGAAGCACCGCATCGAGGACGCGCTCTCGACGACACGGGCGGCGGTGGAAGAGGGTCTGGTCGCGGGCGGCGGCGTGGCCCTACTCCAGGCCATCCCGGCGCTCGACCTGGTCGAGCTGGTGGGCGACGAGGCGGTCGGCCTCAGCATCCTGCGCCGCGCGCTCGAAGCGCCGATCCGCCAGATCGCCGACAACGCCGGCGCACATGGCGAGGTAGTGGTCGAAAAGGTCAAGGGCCTCAAGCGGGGTCACGGCTTCGATGCCCTCAAGGGCACCTACGGCGACATGTTCACCAAGGGCATCGTCGACGCCGCCAAGGTGACGCGCTCAGCGCTCCAGAACGCCGCCTCCATCGCGGCAATGGTCCTCACGACGGAGTCGCTCATAACCGACCTGCCGGAGAAGAAGCAATCCGTGCCCGTCGGCGGCGGTTATGGCGGGGACATGGACTACTAAGCCAACACCCCCTTGCGGATGGAGCCCCGGCCCGAGACTCGGTCTCCATCAGGCGAGGAGAACTAACGGAGCGCTGCCGCGTCCGTGCACGCCGCTGCGTTAGACGGCAGTGCCGGGGTCCAAGCAGTGGGCTTGGGCTCACGCAGGCGACGGTATGACCGCTATTCAGCCATGGGGTCGCTTTTACGACCCGATGCGGCGGCCCTCAACAAGGCTGACGACCTTGCGCTCGTGGAACTCGCGTCGTATGTCGTCCAGCACGCCGAGGCTCCCATCGACCTTCCTGTACTGCCAGAAGGTCCAGCCGTCGGTCTGTGGGATTTCGCGGAGCAATTCATCGTGGGCTCGCCGGCCCGGGCCTATTCGCCGGCTGCGCCGGTCGGGTGAGACCGCCTAGCCGAGCGAGCTGTAGGGCGGTCGATAGGAGGCCTTGAGCTTAGTGGCGGCGTCTAGCTCCTCGGGCGTGAGGAGCACCACCGTCCGCGCGGTGATCGCCCCCGACGCGGCCAACGCAAGCGTACCCGCTGCGGCCGCCTCGGGGCCCGGCAGATCGGCGATGAGGTAGAAGTCGTCGCCCCCGAAGGCGAAGTAGAAACCTTCGACCTTGCCGCCGAGCGAGGCCCAGAGGTCGATGGCCGCCCCGCGTCGGCCGGTGCCGCCCTCCTTGAGGACGCCGCGGGCACCCTCCGCGGTGTAGCTACCGATGAACATGTACTTGGGCATCGCCGCCTCCTGCCGTTTCCGGGCACGTAGCCGAACCGAGTGTTGCCGGGGCTTGGCGCCGTCTGAACAGCGGGAGTGAGAGCGGCGCTTCAAAACCCCCAGTGCCGATGTGCGACTCAGAAGGTTGCTCAACTTATGAGAGCGACACCAGGGCCATTTGTCGCGGGCCATGGCGACTGGCGGGCACGCAGACAACGGACGCCTGCCACTGGGGGAAGGTGGTGGCGGGCGCTTCAGGCGCCGGGGGCCGCGCCGCCGAGTTCGGCTCCCCGTGTGCAACTTGAGCATTCGCTTCCCAACTTAAGGGTCAGGTGCCAAACGCGCCCGGAACGGGAGCGGCGGCGAGGTACCATCGTCTTGCTGACTGCCGGCAACGCTGATTGGGAGTCCGGCTCCCGCGCCTGGGTGGCAAGGACCATCGCGGGCGTCCGATGGAGCTGACCTACCACTGGCGCGGAGACCTCGAAGGGTAGGACGACGGCAGCCGTACCACACAGAACCCCAACCTGGATGGTTGGGGTTCGTGCGCTCGACGAGAGCTATGCGTGCTCAGCCGTTGCCGGGCATCGCTCCGATGGCGCCGAGCAACTCCGTCATGTCCCAGTAGTGGCGGCTGTACTTGATCAGCCCACCCTCGAAGGCAAAGACTCTGGTCGCGTGGACCGTGACGGGCCTGCCTGTCGGCGGGATCGTCCCCGTCGGCGTGACGAACGGCCCGGTGTGGGTGCCTTTCCACACGATCTCGGCCGCGGCCACCTGGTCTCCGGTCATCAGGCGAATGACCTCTCCTTTGAGATCGGGGAAGGCGACTTTGAATATCTTCACTCCCTCGGCGGAGGCATCGGGCCCGTGTAGCTCCATGCCGCCGGGCTCGATGTGGATCGAGTCGGGCGTCAACGTCGTCTTGTAGGTTTCCCAGTCGGCACGGTTGAAGGCATCGAGGTACTTCTGCAGGACCTCGACCATCGGCGTGACGGCAATCGCGGCCATGGCATCTCCCACACTGCGTGCGGGTCGGTCTCGCCAGTGGCTCAGCGCGGTCTCGGCGGCCAGGGTGTGGACCGCGTGTCAGAGCTCCCCGTGTCCAGGCGGATTCTCGCACGGCGGTACAGGCGGCCAGCCTACTGCATGAAGTCACCGCAGTAAGGCCGCTCAGGAGCCTCCGTCTAGCTCCTCCAGAACTCGTCCCAAAACTGGAAGAAGAGCGAGCCGCAGCTGTCTGCGGTCCCCGACTCAGCGATCGCCGACTATCCGGAGCGGTCCGACCAGTCGCGCCCTGACTGCGGGGCGCGTCTCTGCGGTATGCCGGGGCCTGCTGTCGGACTTACGCCAGTTGAGGTCAGGTGTATCTACCGAGCACCATGGTTTCATCATGCCGCCGTGGCGAGCACCGTCACGGCGTCTTGGGACGACCACTGGCGTGTACCTCGTGGGGTTGTCGATGATCCCGGCCGGTGCCGGTCAGTAGCGCGGCTGCGTCGCGGCTAGATCACTGCCTCGTCCAAGCTTCGCAGCGGCTCGATCTGAACCCCTTATCGGACCCGGTGATCGTGACGATGGCTCCTGTACTCGGGCCGCCGTCAGCGATGACCTCTTCATTCACTCCCTCGAAGCCACTCAACCTCGCCCAGCGGCAGACTGCGCCCGCTGCGGAGCGGTAGGTTCCCGGAGTGATATCGGTCCCGACGATGTACGTCCCGGCAGGGATTGGACTTCCAGGTGAGAGGATGGCGGACAGGTCAGTGGTCCAGGTTCCGCACATGTCTGAATAGAAGCCCTTGTCCGACGCGGATATGGTGACCACCGTTGGCGCATCGGTAGCTTCGTTGGCGATGACGTCGCCCGCATACCCGCCGAACCCTGAGAGCCTCGCCCAGTAGCAACCCGGCGATGGGACTCGCGCCCGGTAGGTCCCCGGCTGGATGTCCTTGCCGACGACGAACGTGCCATCGCCAAACTCCCGTGACTCGCCGGTCGGGGCCGCCGGCGGCATGGTCGAAGGGACTACAGCCGCCGATGTCAGCGCCGCGGTGGGCGCAGTGGCTTGGCTCGGTGCATGAGTCGAAGCGGCCTGAAACGCCGACCTGGCGGTTGGAGAGGGAGTGGGGGCCGCCAGTCCGGAGCATGCACCAGCTGCCAAGGCGACCAGTAAAGCGAGCGCCAGCCTCTTCGTCATTGGGTTTCACCCGTTCTTCTCTGTTCGGACTCTGGACACCGACTCACTGTGACGCCCGCCCATCCGAACCCGCGGCCCCGTGCATGGGGCCGCGGCCCCCCCGGCCGACGCGCATTTCGATTGGGTCTATCTCGAAAGTGGTGCGTGCTGTGCTGGGCGCCAACCATCCTGTCCGGCTAGTCGAGCGGCGGCGTCAGGGCTTTTCGGAGAGCGCGCGCAACCGATAGTCGCGTCTCAACGCTGCCACACACCGGATACTCAGCGATCCAGGCGAGGCCTGGCGCTTCGAATTCAAGCAGGAGGCCGAAGCGCCGTCCGCCCACGGTAGGTATCGTCACCGCGCCTGCTGGATGACCGTCCTAAGACGCCAACAGGATGGAGTGGGGGAAGCGAAAAGTGACGGGCCGTCGTCTCGGTTTGTTGGCTGTCGTCGGAGTGCTCTTGTCCGGGTGCGCATCCGGCAGCGGAGGGGCCAAGGCCGCGCCGACGCCCAGTCTTCCAACCACGCCCACGGCACCCGCGAGCGCCGCGGCCACAGTTGCCGCCAGCGCGACACCGACGGCTGGCGCTAGTGCGTCTCCGTCACCAACTGCCGCGCCGATCAACCTCTATCTTCGATCCTGGACCACCTACCCGAGCATCGGGCCAGTGAACTACTTCGGCTACGTTCCGGTGGTCATCTCCGATGGCCAGCTCATGAACGTCAAGCACGCGGCCACTGTCAGCCCGTTCCCGCTGTACACCACTCCCTCTCGCCGGGCGATCAGCCAGCCCGGCCTCGCCATGATCGTGGCCGAGGCCCGGGCCGACGGATTGCTCGGCCCGATGACCTCCTTCGACTGCCCGGACGATAAGGGCCTCATCGTGGCGGGCGGAGCCGGCCCAGACTACCTCGAAATGGTCGCGAACGGCGTCCGTTATGAGCTCAGCTCGAGCTGCCCGGACGCTGGCGCCATCCCCACCCCGACCATGGGCACATCGAAGTCCGGGACCTGGGCCGCATTCCAGCGCTTCAGGGAGCTGCTGTCGAATCCCTCGAGCTGGCTCGGTTCGGAGATCGGCCCGGCAGTCGTCTACGACCCCGACACACTGGCCGTCCTGGCGCTGCCGGTCGACCCTTCGGCGGGGACCCCCAGCACGTCTGACGTAAGGCCGTGGCCACTGGCCACGCCGTTCGCCTCGTTCGGGGTCGCCTACGCGGAAGGCAGGTGCGCGGTGGTGACGGGTCGGGACGCAGCCGCGCTGCTACCGGTAGTGAAGTCGGCGTATGTGGAGAGCGTGTTCCGCGACGCCGACGGTGCCCTCGCAGCGCTGGTCGTCCGCGTCTTCATGCCCGGCGAGCCGGACCCCTGCGCCGCGGGATAGCCCTGGTGGGCGGCCCAAGACCGCCTATGACTCCATCTGGCTCCAAATCGCTACGGTTGCGTTACGCGGCATGAGCTGCCGCCTCGCCCTCACGAACCCGTCGACGGCCTGCGAGCTGATCCACAGGCAAAGCCCTTCGACCTCTCGGTCGTTCACGACGACCAGTTCGACGACGATCCGACACAGCCAATCTTGACGCCGTGTCAGACGGCTGCCCGCTCCGTCAGCAGGCAGTCTTAGCGGTGTCGGTCGCGAGGCTTGCGAGAGCCGCATTGAGCTGGCCAATGAGCGAGTTGGCAGTCGCGTAGTCGCCCTTCACGGCGTCCGTCATGGCAGCTTCAAGAGTCTGATTGGCCGACAGGTAGTCGCCGTAGGCGGCCGCATAGCAGGGCGCCGCCGGGTTCGCTTGCAGCCAGGCTACTTCGGTTGCGGCGTCCGCCCTCGCCGCATCGACCGCCGCGCTCGCAGCGGTGATGTAGCCGGCAGTCCCTCCGTTCGCCACGGTGTTGATGTCGGTCTCGAGCACCGCCAGCGAAGAGCCGAGGTGAGCCTGGAACGCCTGCCAGGACGCCGTACCGGTGCCGTGAGCTGGAGCGGCAGCAGCTGGAGTCGGTGCGGCCACGGACGACCCGATAGACGAGCCAACCAGGGCCAGGCCGCCGACCACGATGGCCGCCACGAGAAGAGCCACGAGCTTCTTGGGGAGTCGCCACATCGGGGGACCTGCCTTTTCTGGGGTGCGGGCGCCAACCCACTCTAAGCGCTCGGCGACTTTCAAGCTCCGATCGCATCGGCTACCTCGCGCCAGACTCGAATCCTCCCGACCCTCGAGCCGGAGGTCACCCGCCCGGGCCGCGCCGGATCTCCAGCCGCCGTTCGAGATACCCTCCGAGCTCCGCACCGCCCCAGACGCCGAAGAAGAAGACTCCCAGAGCGACGATCGAGCGGCGAAGGCGATCTCGACGAGCGCGCACACCAGTGCGGCGGCGGCGAGGCAGGCTCAGCCCATTGGGGGGCTATAGCCGGCCGTCGGACTGACTTTCATCGTGGCGGCTCAGATGCGGCGCGAAGGCCACGATCGGGCTGCAGTTAGATCCAGAAGCGATGGGTGTGCAGTCCGAAGAGCAGACCGACCGCGCCTCGTCGAAGGGCTTCGATCAACCCGGCCGGTGTGGCATCGAGCAGCTGCCGTGGGCGGCGGATGGCGGCCAGCCCGATGACGCTCGCGAGGGCTGCGGCGCCAAGTTCGAGCCACAGCAGGGCAGCGGGGACGCGCCGGAGCCGGCGTGGCGCTCGGAGGCCGATGAGAGCGCAGTCACGTACGAGTAGGCCGACCGCGACGCTTTCGGTCACGATCGCTCCGCCTCGGCCAAAGCGGGCGATCACGGCCTGCGTGAGCGCAAACCCGCAGCCGCTGATGACCAGGACGGCCCGCCCCAGGAGCCATCCCCTGGCCGTTTGCCGGCCCGGCGCGGCGGCCTCTTTCTGCGTGGTCAGCATGCGATCCGACCCTCCAGGGCCTGGGCCAATCAGGCTCAGTGCTAAGGGTCACAACTGGAGCTGTCCTGAGCAAGGGCCGTTGGGCCGCCCGTCCAAATCTAGCTCGCCGCGTCAGCGGGTTCCGGCTGGCCTCACCATCGAGGCATCGTCGGTGAGTCTCCTCCGCCGGGTGGAACCCCAGCGGCCCGTTGAGGCCGTCGCTCGATTTGCATCATGCGCGAGGCGTCCCGGGCCAGGACTCGTCCGAAGGGTCGGCACCCGTGGCCAAGTCTCGAGTTGGGTTTGCATTACGGGCGGTCGCGTTGTTCTTGGTAGTGGGTTGCGGCACGGCTGCACGTCGGCTGGTGCGGTCGACATAGACGGTCAGATACCGGGTGTAGGCTTCCATAATGTCAGACACCCGCCCGTCGTTCGGCGTCTTCCTCCTGCAGGACGCCCCGTGGCCCACCCTCCTCGAGCGCGCCCGTCGCGCCGAGGCGATGGGCTTCGACACCATCTGGGTCGCTGACCACTTCGTGAACCCGTACGCGCCGAAGGCCGCCTGGTTCGAAGGCTGGACGCTCCTCGCCGCGCTCGCGGCCAGTACGACGACGGTCCGCCTCGGCCCGCTGGTCGCCAGCATCACGCTCCGGCACCCCGCGCTCCTCGCTCGCGCGGCGATGACGGTCGACCACATCTCGGGCGGCAGGCTGGAGCTGGGGATCGGGCCGGCCGGGGCGCCGTTCGACTACTCGATGCTCGGCTTGGCCGCGTGGCCGCCGCGTGAGCGTGTCGACCGGCTCGAGGAGTCGCTGGCGATAGTCATCCCGCTGCTCGAGCAGGGAGTCGTGCACCACGCGGGCCCATACCACGTCATCCAAGAGGCGTTCGTCGCGCCGCTCCCGGTGCAGCGGCCCCGCCCGCCGATCACGCTCGGTGCGCTCGGCCCGCGTGCGATCGAGGTCGCCGCCCGCCACGCCGACACCTGGAACACCTATGGGGTGGCATCCGGCCGGTCGGTCGCCGGCAGGCTGACGCACGACGATGCGGTGGCGGCGACGGCAGCGCGCGCCCGGCTCGCGGACGCGGCATGTGAGCGTCTCGGCAGAGACCCTGCTTCCCTCCGCAGGAGCTACTTGTCGTTCCGCGGGATCAGCGAACCGCTCGGGACGCCGAGCGATTTCGCGAGGATGGTGGGCGACTTCCGGGCGATCGGGTTCACCGAGGTGACGGCCTACTGGCCGCCGACCGCCGAGGGCGAGGCGGCCCTCGAAGCGATCGCGCGGGAGGCTCTGCCGGATCTCCGCGGGGCCTGACAATCGACCCGGGATAATCCGCTCCCAAGCGTCTCTCCTGCGTTTGAAGCCACTCGCGGGCCGGTCATCTCGTTCGCCGGTTTCTTGGCCATCTTCGCTGCTGTCAGATATCAGAGCGGAGCGGCTCGAGTGCGACGGTCAGCACATCCTTGCGCGCGAAGATGCCCAGGAAGCGAATGCCGCATAGGAAGAGCGCCACACCGAGCCCGCTGTAGAAGAACGCGATTGTCCAGTCAGGCATGATGTGCGAGAGGCGGAGGGCCATGCCGCCGCCCATCATCACCGCCATCACCGCCCAGGACGAGGCGTTGAAGAAGTGCCAGAAGGGGAGCCGATCCTCTGCCCGCGCGCGGATGCGACCGGTGTGCTTCCGGACGAGCCTAGAGAAGACGAAGAAGTAGAACACGACGAAGATCACCGCGGCGAGCGGAAAGAGGATTTGGTTCGCTGGCGCCAGCCTGATCTCGATTGGCAGCCCGATCATGCACACCATGGCGCCCGCCGCGCACCAGACCAGGCCGGCGATCAGCATCAGGTGGTTCTTGGGAATCTGTAGGACGCGCACGCTTCGAACACTCCTCACGCAGCGGTGGACGGGTCGCGAGATTGTACCCGCACGGAATGCAAGGTCGCGCCGGAGTCGATTCGTCGCGCCTCGTGGCGGGAAGCTGTACGAACACGATCCAGCGATCGCGTGATCAGCGTTGCGGACGAATGACACCACTGGTGCCCTGAGCAGACCCACGCGAGCGACGGATCGGCCGCGTCATTGGCAGCTACAGCCGACGGATTCGCAAGCATGTCGGGGCCGGATCGTGCTTTCGCTATGAGAACGCGGACATGAGCGGACCGATAGTCGCAACTCACCACTGGCAGGGACCTTGCGAGCCCGGCGATGTCCGGCTTCACCTATAGACTACCGAGGCGTAACGTAACCGAGATCATGTCAGGCACGCCCCCACATCTCAGCCCAGAGGCACTCGCCGGCGCGCTCAACGCCCTACTCACCGAATACCCCACGGCGTTCGTCTCCGCCATCAATGCCGACGGCGTCTTCGTTCCGATGCCGGCATCGATCCCTGTGCGGGGTCAGCAGATACTCAAGGCTCGGTCGGGCCTCGACCTCGTGGTCGCCGAAGACCACCAGCTTGTGATCGCTACATGGGAGCGTGCCCGTGAAACGGGCGCGTCCAGCGCGCAGGTGCGCCTCAAGCTCGATCCGGGCCGGCCCGCGGTGATCCATTACGTGGATGCCCGTGCCAGCCACGGCGTGTTCATCGGCGTCGTCGTCGGCGCTGACGCGGCCGCGCTGACGAGCCTGCCCGAGATCCGGCCAGCGCCTCCGCGCATGGCCCGAGTCTGCAAGAACGAGGTGGCCATATTCACCGAGGTCGACGAGGCGACCACGAAGATCCTCGGCTGGACCGCCGAGGAGATGGTGGGGGTTCGCTCGCTCGACTTCATTCATGCCGAGGACCAGGAGCGAGCGATCGAGAGCTGGATGCAGATGTTATCGGAGCCTGGGACCGCTCAGCCCCCGGTACGACTGCGCCATCGGCGTTCCGATGGTTCCTGGGTCTGGTTCGAGGTGACCAATCACAATCACCTGGCCGATCCCGACCGAGGCTACGTGCTGGCCGAGATGATTGACATCTCCGACGAGATGGCGGCTCAGGAGGCCCTACGCGACCGCGTGCACCTGTTGGGGGCCCTGGCGGAATTCGCCGCCGCCGTGAACGCGATCCGAGAGCCCGGGCGGCTGGCAGAGGCGCTGGTGGACGCAGTGAACGCCGTGGTCCGGTCGGACACGGTGGTGATCGCCATCCGTGACCGCACCGATGGCCTGTACCGCGTCAGCGCCGTCCGCGGATTCGCCCCCGGCGCCGTTGGCCTGATCATCGAACCGGGCGACGGGACGGCGGGACGTGCGATCAGCGAGCGGACGATGACCTTGACGCAACGCACGCCAGGCGCCCTGCACAGCGCGGCCTTGCGCCCTTACCGGCGACGGGAAACGAGCTGGGCGGTAGGCGTGCCTCTCATCAACGAGGCAACCGTGCTAGGCCTAATCTCTGTGGGCCGGTTCGAGACCGCTGCTCCGTACACGCAGGCCGAGCTCGAAGTGTTCGCCTTGGTCGGATCACACGCCGCGCTCGCGCTCGCCAACGCGAACCTAGTGGAAGAGGTCTCGGCGCTTGCGATCCACGACGGGCTTACCGGGCTCTACAACCGCCGGCATTTCGACGCCGAACTCGACCACGCGATCGCCCGCTACAAGCGCCGCGCGCCGGCCGGCAACCTCGGCGCAATCATGTTCGATCTCGATCATTTCGGGAATTTCAACCGCCTCCATGGCCATATGGCCGGCGATGCCGTGCTGCGGCTGTTCGCCGGCATTCTCCACGAGCGCCTGCGCTCCGCAGACCTCGTCGCGCGCTACGGTGGCGAGGAGTTCATCGTGATCCTCGAGGACTGCCCCCTACCCGATGTGGTCGGGTTGGCCGACGAAGTCCGCCGGGGGCTCGAGGCTCGAACCGTGCCCGGCGCCGATGGACGGCCCTTGCGCGTCACAGTAAGTGCTGGGTGTGCCGTGATGGATCCCGCGGTGCCGACCAAGGAGGCCCTGATCGGCCGGGCTGACGTGGCGCTCTTCATGGCCAAGCGGGCAGGTCGCGATCAGGTGGTTTCCGCGTAGGAGTGCCTCGGCAGCGCGATCAACTGCGCATCTCGTCGAAGGTCGCGCCCCGCGGAAAGTTCGCCGACGTAGTGGGCATGGTCCTTGGTGGCTCCGTCCGGATCAGGACCGAACGCCCCTCGCCGGACATCAGGCTCGAGGTCGGGCGATAAGGGCCGAATCCCTAGCTCCGGGGGCAGTTCACCATCAGGTCATCGTGTGCGGACTGCGGCTAGCCATCTCACTGTCAGTCTGCCCTCGTAAACCGTAGAGTCTCTTCACGCTGGTCTTGCCCGCCCGCTGGCGGGTGGAACTTCGCAAGCAGCGCACACGTCATTGGGGGGCATCGCCATTGGAAGGAGCTTGCGGCAACTCATGCTGCCGGCTGTTGGCCGGGCGGTCGCCCGGTCGGAGGTGCGGCTCCCCGCGCCCGTGTTCACGGACACCTCGACTACTCCACTCCGTAGCCCTGCCGATAGTGTCCTGCAGCCGGATGCCACCGCGCCGCCAGCGAGCCCGCGAACGGGCGTGCCGAACAGACCAGGCTGACTCCAGCTCACGGAAGCGTCCTGGTGGCCGTAGTTCTACACGACCAGATCCAATGGCATGGCGCAGGCGCGGGAGGACACGAGTATTAGTAGAGCGGCGGAGATCGCTACGACGAGAGCCAGCACGAGGCTCGCGAGCGCGGCGCCAGCACATCCGAGTCGGGAGCGAAGGTGGCTTCGTGTCGGCGTGGGCCTGACTCCATCAGGCGCGTCGGACATCATCCCCTCCTGTTTGGCTCGTCTCGTCGATAGCTCCTGCCATCAACACGCAGCGGCTGAGCGGAAGGATGAGGGTTGGCGGCCAGGGTCCCACCGGAGCCCGCGGCAGGCCCGTCAAGCCAACCTTCGGAGACGACCTTCGGCCGAGACGCCACCTCCGATGATCACCCTTATAGTGTCGGCCTGACTCCAGACTAAGGTCCGACTCCAGAAGACGCACCTCTACGATGACGGCGGCCGCAAGCGCGAGCAGGAGGCTGACGTGGAAGAGACTGAGACCGTCTTTGCATGGACGCATCACCGGCGGCTCCACGTGGTGGCGCCCAAAGGGATGCTCCAGCCGGTCGATCTGGCCGTCATCGAGAAGCTCATTCGCGGAATTGACGACCTCGACCGGGTGGCGGCCGCGGTCGCGCAGGTCGTGGGCCGCCCGGTCCGGCGGCGCGCCTGGGAGCCACCCACGGCAGACTTCTTCCTGGAGGTCGAGACGTCCGGGGGTGGAGCGGGGCCCGTGGACTAAGGCCGCCTCGAAAAGGATCCACTTTCGGAACTGGTGCTCGAGCTGTTCAGCCATCGTGTGGCCCGAGCCTCGACGACACCGCGGAGGCCGTTCGGCTACGGCTTGTACAGCTCGGCGGAGGCTACGGACGCGAAGTCGGCGCCGCCGCCCCCAGCGATCAGGACGCTGCCGTTGGAGAGTAGCGTGGCGAAAAGCCCTCGTTGCCTTCGGGCTGAGATGAAACAGCCGTTGGCGACGGGACTGAGAGACTTGAGGACGACCACAAACTGGGGGTCCCAGAGGTGCTCAAATGTGCGGCAGAAGTCGGGCAATTCCCCCCATCCCCACCGCAGCTTGTTACCGCTAGACCCAAGACCAAAACGGCCGCCAGCCCGGTCCGAAACCTCATCGTCCCCCCCAGCGCTGATGTCAACGACACTCGATCGATTGGTCAACAACGACTCCCTCTCGGTCGATGTCTCGGTACGTCTTGACCCAAAGAAGTCAAGAGGGTGGTATCCATGACCGGGTCGCCAGTGGCGACAGCCGAGATGCGGCCAACGAGGTCAGCGATGGGAGTCGTCGCTCGGTTTCATCGCGCCACCGGAGCCGCCGGGGGCGTATTGCGAGACATCCCACCCGCGCGAATCCCAGCCTATGGCACGGACCCGGTAGGTGCAGCTGCGCGCGCCCGACGCGATGTGACTCTCGCGGGCAACGTCCGCATCTAGCGCATCGGCGATCAGCCGTACCTCTGCCTCACAGACAGCAGGTGCCGTCGCGGCGATGCCGAGGACGGGGCAGTGGTGTACGCACAGCCTGACCGCACCGCGACGATCGATTGCGCACTCATACCCGAGCTCGTCCAGAAACTGCGTAAGGACTTGCGCACGCTCGAAGATCGGTGCAGACGTGAGCCCGGATTCCCTCAGCCGCTGCTGGACCATGGCGAGTTGCCCGCGGCGCCGCTCCTCGAAAATGCGGGCCACGAGGCCCCGACCTCCTATCTCGCGAGCCGCCTCCAGGAGTGATTGCGCGAGCCCGCGGTAGTCGGTCGGGGGCATCGATTGGGCGCGGGGGGTGACGTCATACAGGTCGTGAGGCCGCCCGACCCCGTGTCGGACCGACCGCCTCTCCACCAGCCCTGAACGGCTCAGCACCTGGAGGTGATACATGACCGCGGACCGGCTCAGGCCGACCCGCGAGGTGATCGCGGTGAGAGTCAGCGGGCCTTCGCGTCGCAACGTGCTCAGCAGCGAGCGATGTGCTGCCGTTGTGGTGTCGCTTTGAGTAGCTTCGTCCACCCCCCGCACCTGTCTCTCCGTCTGTAAGGTGCTCCGGCGGTTCCCGCCGGTTCGGGTCGGCGCCGGACGTGGGCAGGTCCGCCCGGCTCAGAAGCTAGTATGCGGGTTCTGGGCGCCCGCGGTTAGTCGCTGGTCGGGCCCGTGCCGGGGGAAAGGGCGACGAGCCCGACCAGCGCCCTTGAGCCTTCCGGCCGCTTGCGGACGGCCCACGGGCTGGGCCAGATTCGGTGGGCATATGTGCGTCCTGCGGGCGGACCTCGGCGCCATCCCGGCCGAGGGCCGCCGATGATGGTGGCCGGGAGGCTCGGCTAGTGAGGGATGACCTTGTCGGCGAAGTTGGTGAAGAAGACCTGATACGTGACCGCGGCGAGGGCCCCGCCCACCAACGGACCGACGACGGGGATCCAGGAATATGACCAATCAGATCCCCCCTTGCCCGGAATGGGGAGCAGGAAATGGGCGATCCGCGGGCCTAGGTCGCGGGCGGGATTGATGGCGTATCCCGTCGTCCCGCCGAGCGAGCAGCCGATCACGAGGATGAGCAGAGCCACAGGTAGGGCACCGAGCGCGGCTAGCCCGCCCGAAGCGCCGTTGTGACCGATGGAGAAGATGACGAAGACGAGTACGAATGTGCCGAGGATCTCCGAAAACAGGTTCAGCGGGACGTTCGGGATGCTCGGGTTTGTGCTGAACACGCCAAGCTTCGTGGCAGCGTTTTCCGTGGCCGCGAAGTGGTCCCAATAGTGGATCGCGACCAGCACGGCGCCGATGAAGGCTCCGAGCATCTCGGCGGCCATGTAGCCCGGGACCGCGCTCCATGGAATGGCACCTGTGATCGCGTTGGCGAGCGTGACCGCCGGGTTCAGGTGAGCACCGCTGATCGGCCCGGCGACCATGACGCCGCAGAACACGGCGAAGGCCCATGCGATGGTTACTTCGATGTGGGGGGCCCCAAACGCCTTGGACTTTGCGAGCAAGACGGCTGCTACGACGCCGTCTCCGAGAAGGACGAGAATCGCTGTGCCGAACACCTCGGCGACGAACATCTCTGGCGTCATCTGACAATTTCCCTCGCAACTTGGGTGTAGATATCCGCACGTGTCGGCCCGGGCGTGGTTGGTCAGGTCCGATTGCGAGCAGATGGAAGAGATCGGCGAACGACAAGGGCAGAGTGACCTGGCGACTTGACCGCTTCGGGACTCCACCTCCCTCCCCCGAGCTCGGCGGCACTACTCCGGTGGGGGCCGGCCGCCAACCGCACGCCTGGCCTCGCGATCACTATGTTCGGGCGCGGGTGGGGGAATCCTCAAGAATGAGTAAATTTGGCCTGATATAACCCAAGGATTGCCACTAATCAGCTCAATAGATACGGGATTTGTACATATGTCTAGGCAATATCCGTGCTCAACGAGTGGGCGTACGGACGCTCTTATCGCTGCTATCCTCGCCCGGATGACCAACGGATTGGATCGACGCTAACAGCGGCTCCGAGTCAGACGCCGCGCCCGGCGGGAGGCTTGGTATGACGATCGATCGAGACACGATCTTCACTTGGCTCGGCCACGCCGGTGTCGAGATCAAGACACCGGGCGGGCAGGTAGTCCTCATCGATCCGTGGTTCGGCAATCCCAAGAGCCCCAGGACGGTCGACCAGCAGCAACGCTGCGACGTCCTCCTGATCACGCACGGTCACTTCGATCATTTCGATCGCGACACGCTCGAGCTCGCCAGGCGGACGCACCCGACGATGCCCTGCATCCACGAGCTGAGCCTGTTCCTGCAGCACGAGCTCGGTGAGTCGGCCGAGATCATCGGCATGAACGTCGGCGGTACGGTCGAGACCCACGGCCTGCGGATCACGATGGTCCAGGCCGTCCACTCGAGTGGCGACCTATTCGGCGGCGACGCCGTCAAGTCGTTCGGCGAGCCCGTGGGCTTCGTCATCGAGCTCGAGAACGGGTATCGCGTCTATCACTCGGGCGACACGACGGTCTTCGGCGATATGCGGCTCATTCGCGAGCTCTACGCGCCGGAGCTGGCGATGCTCTCGATCGGCGGCCACTTCACGATGGACCCGCGGGCCGCGGCGGTCGCGGTCGACCTCCTCGGAGTCCGCCACGTCCTGCCCATCCACTGGGGAACCTTTCCTCTGCTGGCCGGCACACCCGGACAGCTGCGCGAAGCGCTCGACGCACGCAAGCTGACTGCAACGGTCCACGCCTGGGAACCCGGCGACAGCGTCAGCTGACGAACCCGCGCTTGCGAGATCTGGTGGCCCGGCGAACACCATGGCTTGGTCGTACAGGGTCAGGCCGCTGATGTTTTGGCCCGCCGCTGGGATCCAATTCGCGAGCTGGGACGACCCACCCGAATCTCGCCGACGCCGCCTCTGTATGGTTGTGAACGATTCGATCAGCAGGGGGGTCCTGGGGGTGACGACGATCGACCGTCCGCCGCACGGCGAGGCAGTCTCCGTCGAGGCCGAACGTCTCGATCGGGCCGCCGTGCTCGGCGAGGTACTCGAGCGTCAGGAGCCAATGCTGCTTGCGGCTGCTCGGGCGCTCCTCCGAAACGAAGCGGACGCCCGTGATCTCGTTCAGACCACGCTCGAGATCGCATCACGCAAGGCCGGCGACTTGCGTGACCCGACCGCCCTTCGGGCCTGGCTCCTCGCGATCCAGGTTCGCGAAGCATTCCGGCTCCGTCGGCGTCTCGCGCGCCTGGTCCGCCTCAGCCCCGAGATCGTCGAGATCTCTTCCTCGCCCGGACCCGACGCCGATGTCATTGCCCTGGGCACTGCCCTCGCAAAGCTGCCTCCCCGTGCCCGAGCGGCGGTGGTGCTCCACTACCTAGCCGACCTGTCCGTGTCCGATGTGTCCCGGGCGATGCGAATCAGCGAGAACACAGCCAAAGGTCACCTGAAGGCGGGTCTGGCCCGACTTCGGGAGGAGCTCAAAGATGACTGACCGCGACGATCGAATAGAGGTTCGGGTCCGAGCGGCGTTCGCCGCCGAACAGCGCCGCGCGGAGTCGGATCTCAAGCTTGCTCCGCTCACACCGCACCGCCTGTCGGGACTGCGCCTCATCCCCCGAATTGCGGCGATTGCGCTCGTGGCGGCGCTCGTCGTGGCGGCGGCCGGCTTCGCGTATGGCATCCGATCCCAAGCAGGCGCGAGCCCCTCTCCTTCGTCGAGCGCCGGGCCGAGCCAGATCCAGGCCTCGCCATCAGCCTCACCCTCAACCGACAAATACGCTCTGGCGGGCCGCTACGAGGACGGCATCCCGCGTACCTGGGAGGGCCAACCCGTGCTGCGCGGACAGGCGGCCATCGATGCCGCCAACGCATCCACGGACGCGTCGTCGTTCCTGGTCGCGTTCTGGGCCGGGATCGAGGGGCCACGCAGCTGCGTGGCGCTGGGGGCGGGTGACAACGCGCTCTACCTGTGCGGCGGCATGACCGACGCTGGCGACGCGCCAGGGGTCGTGTCGGCGGCCCTGGAAAAGGCCCTCCGAGTTGACGTGAGCACCGCCGCCCCGGGCCCAGTAATTGCTCGGGTCCATACTCATGATCCAGCGCTTATGACTTGCCCGGCCGCCTACGCAGCCGGGTGCGTGCACACCATGGTCGGCGAGGCCATCGTGTGGAACGGCGACGATGCCACCGCGCCCCATCCAACGACCGTAGCCCAAGCCGCGGCTGCATTCGGCGTGTCTGCGAGGCCCTCCGCCTTCAACGTCTGTACCGCAGCCGGCTTCACAGGAGCCCCGATCCTCAACTTCCCTCCGCCGGGCGTTCCTGGCTCGCAGGGCTACGTCGAAGCTGTCGTGGTGGTGTTCCCCTCAGTTGCTGCCCTGGCCGCCGTCGCGCCGGCTGCGGCCGCGGCAGGCGAGTCCGACGTCCCGCCCGAGGGCCACATGGACTGCGTCTCCGGCGGAACCGATCCGCTGCGCGGCCCCGGCGGCTTCTCGTTCAAGATCCACTGGCTGGCTCGTGGCAACGTCCTTGTCGGAGTCCAGTACGACACGAGTGTCGGCCCGCAGAACGACGTGATCGTGGCTCAAGTACGAGCCAAGCTTGCGACCCTGTCGGCAGCAGGGTCGTCCGTGTCGCCGACCCTCACTCCCAGCGCCGGACCCAGCGCCACGTCGGGGTCTGGGACCTTCGTTCTGACTGGCCCCCTTCCCTTCCCCGAGTTGGGGCCGGGCCAGCCGGCAGCCCTGCTGGACGACGGTCGGGTCCTAGTCGTGGGTGACACCGGAACCCCTGCCGAGGCGCTGTTTGACCCGGCCACGGGCCGGTTCAGCGTTACGGGATCGCTCTCGACCAGGCGCGCCAACGACACCGCGACCCGCCTCAAGGATGGCCGAGTTCTGGTGGCCGGCGGCGACAACGAGACCGGCCTCCTCGCAAGCGCCGAGCTGTACGACCCGGCCACCGGCAAGTTCAGCCCCACGGGATCGATGTTGAGCCCCAGAGAGTTCGACACCGCGACGCTGCTCGCCGACGGCCGAGTCCTGATCCTCGGCGGTATAGGCAAAGGCGGCTACCTCGCGTCCGCGGAGCTGTATGACCCAGCCACGGGCCGGTTCAGTTCGGCCGGAAACACGCTGGCGCCGCTCGGCGAGGGCCACACAGCCACTCTGCTGCTCGATGGCCGGGTCCTTATAGCTGGTGGAGACGGCAGCTCGCCGAACGCACACCCTACCGCCGCGGCCGAGCTGTATGACCCCGCGAGTGGCAAGTTCAGCTCGACCGGTCCGATGACGGCGCAGCGGGCATTCCACACGGCGACCCTGCTCAACGACGGTCGAGTCCTGCTCGCCGGAGGCGAAAGCGGTAACGGCTTCAGCTCGTCGGCCGAGCTGTATGACCCGGCGAGCGGCACCTTCGGCGCCACGGGATCGATGTCGAGTGCACGACAGAACCAGGTAGCCGCGCTCCTGCGCGACGGCCGGGTCCTGATCGCCGGTGGAGACGTCGGGACCGGCAACCGGCTCGTCTCGGCGGAGCTTTACGACCCCGCGACCGGGCGTTTCAGCCCCACGGGGGCTATGACCGCCGAACGGGTCGGCCTCACGGCAACACTGCTGTTGGACGGTCGGGTCCTGGTCGTAGGGGCCAACGTGACCGGCTCCGGCGTCGACATCCTCAACGGGGCCGAACTGTACTTGCCATAGCACCAGGGGTCGTCTTTGCGTAATCACCTCCCATAGCCAGGCCAAGGAGGCACCGGGGCCACCACCAGCGGAACTTCACGAGCGGTAGTCGCGTCCCTGGGTCGTCGCCACCATCGGAGGGCCCGGTTCCATGAATAGGCTTCGAGGACTGATCGTGGTCGCGGCAGCGCTGGCCGTCACCGGCTGCGTCGCCACCGCCGTCCAGTCGGCCGCGCCAACGGTGGATCCCTGCGCGGCCGCGGCGGCCGACTACGACGGGGTTGTGGCCGGCTCGTTCATCACGACAGTAGGCGCAATACGAAGCCTCGACGAGCCGCAGCGCCTCGAACCGCAACGATGGCCGGATCTTCCGGATGGCCACCCGGCAGCGCTGTGCTACATCGACGGTCAAATCCCGAAGGGACCCCCGCCGCCCATCTCTGGGACCATACCGCCGTCGTTCGATCGGGCCGTTATCGCCGTGGTCGACGGCCAATCGGATCTCATCATGGCCGGCTACCGCGACAACCTTCCGGTCGTTGCCCCGGCCGCCACCATCGTATCGACCGCCGCGCCCTCACACGGCAGCGGCATGAACATCATCGACGCGCAGGCCATGCCGGTCCCGGGCAACGGCAATCCCGTCATCGTGGTGGCCACGATCAGGAACGGCACCGGGCGCGACGACAAGCTCCTCGGCGGAGCCTCGCCGGTAGCCACGACCGTCGGCTTGTACGACACGTGCTCATGCTCGACACCAGAACCCACGGATCCCGTCACCGGAATCCCTGGCCTGGCGGCGTTCCCATGGTGGTTGATAAGGGCCGACGAGACGATCCAGCTCCGCGCCGGAGCCGGCGAGATAGTCCTGAGCGGCCTGTCACAGCCGCTGGCCGCCGGCCAGACGGTAGAGGTGACCTTCAAGTTCGCCTACGCGGATCCGGTCACGGTCCAGATCCCGGTCGTCTCGGCCGGGTGACCGCCCGCTGTTGTACCCTGTCGGCCCAACCACAACGGCCTTCTGGCGATGCGAGCGCGGCCCGGTGCACCGATCAGCGATCGTCGAGGGCGGCAGGAGACGCGTCCCACAACCAATGCTCGACATGACTCCGACTGAACCCGAGCGCGACGTCTTCGCCGCCACGTCGCATTCCCCCACGCTGGCCGAACTGGTGGGCTACGAACGCGCAGCCGACATCGTCGACTTCTGCTTCATAGCCAACCCGTACTACCCCACGCCCGAGATGGTCGAGGCACTACAGGCGAGCCTCCCACAACTCATCAAGCGCTACCCCTCGAGTGACCCGGCGAGCGCCCAGCGCGCAATGGCCGAGGTCCTGAGCGTGGACCCTGAGGATCTCATCGTCGGCAACGGCGCCACCGAATTGATCGTCCTGATCAACGAGGTGCTGGTCGATCGCATCGGCGTGCCCGTGCCGACGTTTGGCGAGTACATCGAGAAGCTCCGCGATCCCGCGGCCGCCGAGCTCTTCGTGCTCGATCCAGGTCGGGACTACCAGTTGGATCTGAACGAGTACCTGGCCTGGGGAAGGGAGCGTGGCGTCAACGCCCTCCTAATCATCAATCCCGGCAATCCCACCGGCCAACTTCATTCGCTCGACGAGATGGTCGGCTTCCTGGAGCAAGCCCGCGACATTGGCCTGGTCGTCGTCGACGAATCGTTCGTCGACTTTGCGGGCGACCCCATCCCGAGCCTGCTGTCGGTGGCCGATCGCTTCCGCAACCTCCTGATCGTGCGCAGCATGAGCAAGCACTACGGCGTCCCGGGATTGAGGCTGGGTTTCTGCTACAGCCGCAACCGCCCAATGCTCCAGCGGCTTCGGCGCCTCATCCCCACCTGGCACCTCAACATCCTGGCCGAGTACTTCCTGACGCTGCTGCCCTCCAGCGACGCCGCCTATCGAGAGTCACTCCAGCGCGTCAAGGCCGATGTAGGGCGACTTCGGGAGGAGCTCATGACGATCCCGGGCCTGTTTGTCTACCCAACGGGATCGAACTTCTTGCTCCTGCGGATTGAAGACGGAATGACGGCGGCCCATTTGCAGGCTCGTCTGCTGACCGATCATCTGATGTACGTCCGCGACTGCTCGAACAAGGCGGGAATGGACGGTCGTCACATCCGTGTGGCATCGCAGGGCCGCGAGGCCGACGCGCGACTGGTGGGCGCCTTGCGCGATCTGATGCGCCCGCCCAAGGCCGCTTCCCGCTGACTCTCCGGGACCCGACCATGTCGGGCTGGCCAGCCCACATCGCTGCAGGACAGGTCGGGACGCTTTCGGCAGCCTCCCTTCTCGGCTCCTCACCAGCGTGCCGTCTCTCCGTCTACCACCGGTTCCGGCAAGGCCAGCTCGATGCGGCTTGGGCGCATCCTGGGCGCGACGCTGGCCTGAGCTAGCCAGCTAACCGCTAGTGGCATCGCCGCTGCCAGGGGGATGACCAGGTAATGCGACCACCAATCGGGCGCCGGCAGGATCATCGCCCAGCCCAGCAAGGCGAATGCCACACGCTCGTTGCCGATACGCCAGGCTCCTAGGAGGGCAAGGCTGGCTAGACCATAGCCGACCAGCGTGCCGATGACGGGACCGAGCAGCTGCGTCGGGGACGCGATCAAATGCCAGGGCGAAGGGCGGCCATGGCCGAAAGCCGTCAGGAAGTCGGCCCAGCCCGACGGTCCGACGATCAGAGTAGAAACCGCAACGATCCCAATGCCGAGTGCGATCGGCCACCGCAGAGAGCTCCGTTTGCGGATCGTCCAGACCAAGCCGGCCGCCGGGAAGAACTTGATGAGGCCGCCTAGCACTGCCAGCACCCCGGAGGCACGTGGCCAGAGCCAGGACGCGAGGAGTGCGTCGGCGATCATGAGATTCACGTTGCCCGAACTCATGGCGTTGATGGCAGGTCCGGAGATAGTCACGAAGAGTGCGAGCTGGGTAGCCGGCGCGGCCGACAGGCCCATCGATCGCGCCAGCCGATACGTGAGGACTCCGAGCAACACCCATGCGAGCGCTGAGACCCAGGCGAGACCTATCGCCTCAAACGGTGCCAGTGGCGTGAAGAGGACGGCTGCGGTCGGGGGGTAGACGAAGCCTCGCCCCGAGGCGGCCTCGCCAAGGCCATAGGGACCCGCGAGTTGGAAGGCTGCGTAAATGGGCTGACCAGTGAGCAGGTGCCGACCCGCCGCAGCATAGGTCTGCGAATCGTCGGTCCAGGAAGGTCGGACCACGACGAGCATCAGCAGGAGATCGGCGATCCAGAGCACGACTCCGCAGGCCGCAATGGCAACCAGCGCGAGGCGGAAGGGTCTGCAGCGCGAGATCTGATCCCAGCGCCACCATGAGTGAGTCATCGGCCCCCCTCTCTACGACCCACCGGCAATCCTAATCTCACCGCGGGCCTGAATTGAGGGGCAGACGGCAGGCCCGGACTGCGGAAGCGATACTGGTGCGGTGTCGCCGCATCAACCGACATCCAACCCCTCTAGCCGTTCCGGCTGCGGAGACCTCGCGACGGCGTTGCCGGCGGCCGATCCGCTCCTCATGGCCGCCCACGACGTGCTCGATGCGAACCGCTCCGGGCCCTACACGCGACCTTCGCAGGCGCTCTATCCGCACCAGTGGAGCTGGGACTCGGCCTTCATCGCGGTGGGCCGTTCCTGGTACGACGCGGAGGGAGCACGCCTGGAGCTAGAGACGCTCTTCGGAGCGCAGTGGGAGACGGGCATGGTCCCGTCGATCGTCTTCGACGCCGCGGCACCTCCCGACGCCTACTTTCCCGGCCCGGACGTCTGGCAGTCCGAACGTTCGCCCGGGGCTCCTCGCGGTCGGTCCACGTCCGGCATCACCCAGCCGCCGATCCATGCTCGGGCGACCCTGGAGGTCCATCGCCACGCGCCCCTCGACCAGAGCGCCGCCTCCCTGGCCTGGCTGGAACGGATGTACCCACGCCTCGTGGCTCAGCATCGTTACCTGGCCACGGCCCGAGACCCGCGGGGCACGGGCCTCGCGGCCATCGTCCATCCGTGGGAGTCCGGGCTCGACGACTCGCCGGTCTGGGACCGCGACTTCGGCCGCATCGAGGTGCCGACCGGCGCCGTGGCGCCCTACCGGCGCCGCGACCTCGATCATGCCAGCGCCGCCGACCGGCCCACCGACGCCGATTACGCGCGCTACCTGTACTTGCTGACGCTCGAGCGCGAAGCCGACTACGACGACGCGAGAGTCGTCGCCACGACGCCCTTCCTGATCGTCGGGCCCTTGTTCAACGCGATCCTGCTCTGGTCGGAACATGCGCTGGCCGAGATCGCCCGGGTGATCGGCGCCGATCCGGCGCCCCACCGCGCTGCCGCGCGTCGAATCCACGATGCACTGCTCAGCGAGCTGTGGGTCTCGCAGCGCCAACGCTTCTGTGCCTGGGACCTGCGCCGGGACGAGAGGGAATCCGAGGACACGATCGTGTCGTTCGGGCCACTCCTCGACCCAGAACTGCCGCAGCCGATCGTGGCAGCCATCTGCCGGGAGCTCGAATCGCCGTCGTTCCATCCGCGCCGGGACGGCCTCCACTACCTCGTCCCAACCTACGACGAGCGCGCGGTCGACTTCGACCCCGAGCGCTATTGGCGCGGGCCCATCTGGTTGAACACGAACTGGCTGCTCTGGCATGGCCTCCGTCAGCACGGCCGCAACGCACTGGCAGACGAGATCGTTGCCAGCTCCATCGAGCTCGTTCGCCGCTCGGGCTGCCACGAGTACTTCGACCCGCTCGACGGATCGGGCCACGGCAGCGACAGGTTCAGCTGGAGCGCGGCGCTCTTCACCGATATGGTGCTGACCAGCCGCCGCCTGCGCACGCCGGCGCGGCCGGCTTCGCAATCGTGAAGTCGGCCGGTCTTGCGGGGCCACGTCGCCGGGCCGATATCCTCTGACTGCCAGGGGGCCGGGTGAACGTAGCGGATGAACCGGCACTGAATACCTCCGGACAAGAGGAGACCCCCGGAGGCCTCGAGAGCCGCCGGGGGTCGTCCAGCGCGCCGAAGGATCAGTGGCCGTTCACCGCCATCACAAGGTCGGGCACCAAGTTCGCGGCGTTCGGAGTCCCGAGGCCGGTCACTGGATCCCAACCCGTCGTCGCCGGGTAGCCGGCGATGCCGGTGCCCGCCTGCGTGTTGTTACCGGTGGTGATGTCGTAGAAATCGTCGGCGTAGCGGGTGGCGTCGGCCCCGATCTTGTAGAGACCGGGGTTGATCAGGCCGAGGCCGCCGCCGTTGATCTGATCGGCGATGGCGACCAGGCCTGCCCACTGCGGGGTGGCCAGAGAGGTGCCGCCGATGTCCCACCAGCCGGTCACGCCGACGTCGCTGCTGGTGCCGTCGGGCGGCAGGCTGAGGTAGACGAGGGCGCCGGTTCCGGCGCTCGCCTGGAAGGCGACGTCGGGCACCCCGCGCATCGATCCGATGGCGGTCGAACCCGCCGGCAGGACGTCCTGATAGCTCGGCCGGGCGAAGACGTCGCTGAAGCCGCCGCCGGAGAAGGTCCAGCCGACCTCGGCCTGCGTCGCATTCGCATTGCACCGCCCAACCGGGCCGGAGTAGATGGTCCGCGGGCCGTTCGTCCCGGCTGTTGGGTTAGTGCACAGGTAGGTGCCGCCGACGCCCGTCACGAGCGGGTCGGAGGCGGGCCATTCGACCGAGGGGAACGGGATGACGGCCGGGTTCTTGACCGGCTGCTTCATGGTGTTGACTGTGCCGCTATCGCCCGAAGCCGCGAGGACCGTCACGCCGTTGGCCGCTGCCGCCTTGAAGGCGTAGCGCAGGTTCAGCAACGACTGGACGCTCCCGAAGGCACCCTCGGCCGAGGCGAAGCTCTGGCTGATGACCGAGGCGAGGTGGTGGTCGACGACGTACTTCTCGGCGGCCATCATCAGCGGGAAGCCCTGCACTCCCAGCGTCTCGGCGGTGGGTACCGTCACGAGGATGATGTTGGCCTTCGGGGCAATGGCGTGCGACGTCTCGACGTCGAGCGAGACCTCGAGCGCCCAGGCGGCCTTGTTCTCGAGGCCCGTCCCGTTGCTCTGGGCAGGCGGGGCCACTGTGGCCGGCGAGCCCTGGAGACTGAGGACGCTGAACGTCGGCATGCCCGACGCGCATGTCACGCCCTCTTCGCCGCACATCGGCTGCAGACCGAAGGCCTGGTCGAAGACGTGCAGGTCGTGGGCGATCGTGTCACTGCCATAGGAATCGACTATGGCGATGGTGACACCCTGGCCGTCCCAGCCGCCCGCATAGAGCGGGCCGACGTTGTAGGCGGCCTGGATGGCCTGAGGCGTGAAGCACGTGCGCCCAACTGCTTCGCACTGGCTTTCGGTGGGCGGAGCCGGGGCAGCCGTGATGAGCTGCGCGTCGGAGTAGGCGGGGCGGATGACCGGCGAGGAGGCGCCGGCCGCGCCGGCGGCCGGGACGGCGACGGCCGCAGCCAGCACCGTGGCGGTAGCGAGCGCGAGGATGCGTTTCACCAGGTTTCCTCCTGCATAAGCGAGCGGGTCGGTCTCGCCAGTGGCTCGGCGCGGTCCGGGCGACCGGGGCATGGACCGCGTGTCAGCGCCTCCCGTGTCTCCGGCGATTGTCCCGCACCTAGGCCAAAGAATGCTAACGAGACGACTAAGAATTCCCGAAATCAAGCGTCGCCGGCCGGCCTGCGCGCCGCGGTTCTGCGCAGCGCGCCAGGCGCTCTGCGAATCGAGCTGAACGCGATAGGATGCCTGCTTCCCATAGGCCGCGTGGCGTGATCAGGCAAGAGGAGTTGTCGGCGTGTTCGCTGGCTTGGCAAGCGGAGTCGGATGACGGCCCAATCTCCAGGCGGTCGCCACGTCGCCGGTCGCGGTTGTCATCGGGTGCGATCGCGCCGCAGGTCGGACTCCAGCGCGATCGGCGGCGGCCTGGCTGTGCCGATCGCCGCCCTTGCCATTGCCCTTGCCCTTGCCGGTTGCGGTAGTGGACCGGCGTCGGCATCGCCGCCGGCCTCGGCATCGTCCACATTGCGCAACACGTTCAACCTGACCGGCTCGATCGCGGCCGCCCGGGCCCAGCAAACCGCCAGCTTGCTCTCAACCGGGCGCGTCCTGATCGCCGGTGGCGGCGCTCCCGCGGATGCCGCCAGAGCCGAGTTGTACGACCCGAAGACCGGGACGTTCAGCGCGACCGGTTCACTGATCACCGGCCGATACGGCGCGACGGCCACGGTCCTTTCGGACGGCCACGTGCTGATTGCCGGAGGCTGGAGTGAGAATCCGAACGCCCCGGTGCTCGCGTCGGCCGAGTTGTACGACCCGAAGACCGGGACGTTCAGCGCGACCCGTTCAATGACCACGCCGAGGGCCGGCCACACCGCCACGCTCCTCGACGATGGCCGTGTCCTGGTTACCGGAGGCCAGATCGAGAGCGACAACGTCTTCTCGGCCCTCGCCTCAGCCGAGCTGTACGACCCGCAGACGGGGACGTTCAGCCCGACCGGATCGATGACTGTCGCTCGCTTCAATCACACCGCCACCCTGCTCCCCGGCGGCCACGTTCTGATCGCGGGGGGCGGCGGCCCGGCCGGCGTTGGAAGTGCGCCCGGCCTCGCCTCGGCCGAGCTCTACGACCCTGTGAATGGGACCTTCACGCCGACGGGCTCCATGGCGGACGCCCGCTTCTGGCAAACGGCCACCCTGCTCGCCAACGGCCACGTTCTGATCGCCGGAGGCGACGAGGGAACGCGGCCTCTCGCATCGGCCGAACTCTACGATCCGACAGCCGCCACCTTTGCCAGCACCGGATCCATGGCAGCCGCCCGGTACCTGCATACCGCCTCTCGGCTCGCGAATGGCCTGGTGTTGATCGCTGGAGGCTACGCCGATGGGGTGGGTTCTCTGTCCTCTGCGGAGCTGTATGACCCAGATGCGGCCGCTTTCAGACCGTCGGGCTCGATGAGCGATTCCCGTTTCGAACACACAGCCACGCGGCTCGACGACGGGCGGGTCCTCATCGTCGCGGGCGGCAGCACCGACGAGTCGATCGACGACGCGGCCAGGCTCGCCACAGCCGAGCTGTACCAGCCGTAGGCCCACTCGGAGGTTGGGTGACGTCACTCAGATTACGGCGCCCGCCCCGGGGAGTCCCCTTTGTGGTCAGTCGGTATCGTGCCGGCGAGTTTCGACGATCGTCGCGGGCGCGTTGTGCACAGTCGCGATGGCCGGGATCGTGCCCAGGCGCCCGGCCTGGTAGTCGGCCATCGCCTGCATGATCTCCTCGCGGGTGTTCATCACGAACGGCCCCATCCAGGCGATTGGCTCGCCGATCGGGCGGCCCCCGAGGAGCAGGACGTCGAGGCTCGGACTGCGGCTCTCCTGCATCGGGCGGGCCGCGAGGACGATGGCGTCGCCGGGCCCGAACACGGCGAGCTGACCGGTCTGGATCGGCCGGGCTTCCACACCCACACTGCCAAACCCGGCCATGACGTACGCGAGGGCGTTGTAGTCGGCTCGCCACGGTAGTGACAGGCGCGCTCCCGGGCTCAGGGTCGCGTGGATGAGGGTCATCGGCGTGTAGGTCGAGCCGGGGCCTTTGTAGCCCGCGACTTCGCCGGCGATGATCCGGACCAGCGTGCCGCCGTCGGGGGAAGATGCGAGCGCCACTTCCTGCGCTCGCAAGTCCTGGTAGCGCGGCGGAGCCCACTTCTGCGCCCGAGGCAGGTTCACCCAGAGCTGGAATCCATGGAAGAGCCCGCCGCTGACCACGAGTGCCTCGGGTGGCTTCTCGATGTGCAGGATGCCGGCGCCGGCCGTCATCCACTGAGTGTCGCCGTTGGTGATGAGGCCGCCTCCGCCGTTCGAGTCCTGATGCTCGAACGTTCCGTCGATCATGTAGGTCACGGTCTCGAAGCCTCGGTGAGGGTGCCAGGGCGTGCCTTTCGGTTCGCCCGGCGCGTACTCGACCTCACCCATCTGGTCGAGATGGACGAACGGGTCGAGGTCGGCCAGGTCGACGCCCGCAAACGCGCGCCGGACTGGGAAGCCCTCGCCTTCGAGCCCATGAGGCGCGGTCGTGAGGCTGCGAACGCCTCGCATGCGGGCGAGGGCAGGGTCGGGCTCCGGGATGCGGGGCAGGACGGTGATGTTTGGCACGGTAAGCGCGGGCATGAGACGGATCCTCGTTGAGCCTGGGCCGAGCCCTTCGAGGAGCTCGACCGGTTGATCATGCAGTCCCGTCGCCGAGGCAATCGGCAACGAGGTCGTTCAACCCGTCAGGTGGTGCAGAACGAAGAAGCGGTGATGATCTGCGTCGCGCGGTTCGAGGCCTGTCGCTTCCGATCCCAACAGGCTGGGACGCCCGCGCACATTCTTGGCCGACCCAGCTGCTCCTCGAACTCTCAGAGACTGCCGACCAGCACCTGTGTGCCGCCCGAACCTCCGCTGGTCGGCTCGAGGCTCACCCAGAACCGGCCGCCCGGCTTGAAGCTGACGCCCCACGAATCGAGGCTGCCCGCCCAGTAGGCGATCGAGCCGCTGAAGCTCATCTCACCCACCGCCACCCGTGCGCCGTCCTGTTCTATCCAGCACCGGTACACGTTTCCCTGTGCCGGACTCTGGAGCGAGCCCGCGAGGACTACCACGGTGCCCTCAGAGGCGCTCCACGACACGCTTCCGGCGGCCGTTCCGGTCGGCGTCTTGAGCAGCGCGACCTGGTGGCCCGGGTCCTGGAGGATGCGATTGAGACTGACCGCCACCGTGTCGAGCGCCGCGGTGTCCGCTCGCGCCTGATCGAGCTGTTGGGTGCGGTCGACAACGACGGCGGCGCCGGCGAGGAACACGACGATGGCGGCGGCGATCGCCAGCCACGCCAGTGGGCGCATGGCTCGTCGCGACGCGGCGAGGCGAGGGACGGCGGTGTTGGTCCGGCCCTGGGCGGCCGCGAGAGTCCGCGCCCGGAGTCCCGCCGGCAGCGGGGCGGCGCCGGCCGAGGCCCCGAGCTCCGCGAGGGACGTCGCAGGAAAATCCGTGTTCATGGGCGCGCTGCTCACAGCCGAGTCAAGCCCGGCTACGGTCGCCCGCCAGGCCTCGAGCTCGGCCCGGCAGTCGGGGCAGGTGGCGAGATGAGCCCGGAACGCCGACGCCCAGGGGCTCATGTCCCCGTCGAGCCCTCGCAGGCGTGCCGGTTCGAGGGCCAGGTCCATCAACCGGACGCGGGCCTCAGCGTGGTCCATCTTGCACTTCCTCTGGATTTCTCCCATTCATGCCTGGCGGGGGGCTAGGGGACCACGACTTGATGTCGGGCACGCTCTCGAGCACCGCCCGCAGGCGCAGCAGAGCGCGTCGCGTCCGGGTCTTCACCGTTCCGAGCGGCCAGCCCAGGCGCTCCGCGATCTCCGTCTGCGTAAGCTCGTGGTCGAAGGCGAGCTCGAGGGCTTGCCGTTCCGGTTGGGGCATCCCGTCGATCGCGGTCCGGACGACGGCTCGAACCCAGCGACGTTCGGCGACATCCGACGGCTCGTCGGCGGCGGCGGCGAGGGCGACGGGCTGCCCAAGCGCGAGCAGCCGTTCGAGATCGTTCTCCGCCCCGTCGGAGGCGGCAGGCGGGAACCCACCCACGAGCGGCCGGCGCGACGCCGCGCGCATCCAATCGATCGCACGATGGCGCGCGATGGTGAGCAGCCAGCCGATAAGGGAACCCGCCTCTGGCGCATAAGTCTCCGACCTGGACCACAGCGCGAGGTAGGTTTCCTGCACCACGTCCTCGGCTGCCGCCGGGTCTCTGAGATACCGCATGACCGTGCCGTAGACGGTCTGCGCGTGGCGGTCGTACAGGGCCGCAAACGCCTGCTGATCGCCGGCCGTCACACGAGCCATGAGCTCGTCGTCGGTGGGGCTGGCTGCGACACCGTCCTCCACGCCATCGGTCCGTGGGAGGGCGGCGGCCCTCTCAACAGGCACGGGGGCGCGGAGCGGGCCGACCGCCGCCGACGACCACTGGCTGTCCGCGGCCCGGCGCACGGCGAAGGCAGCGGTCACCCGCCGGAGTCCGGAAAGGTCTGCGTACCGGTTCGGTTCTTCGCTCCACGCGTGCATGGTGGCGCTCCGGTCTGGCCAGTTGTCAAGATGCGGACCCATCCACTGGGGCGGTGCTTCCGCTGTGCGCGGCGCAGCCGGCGGATGCCCTGCTGGCCGCCAGAACCGCCGCGAGCTCCGCCGCCGCCGCCCCGCCGCATGCGTTGACGCGGAGGGCCGAAGCGGCGAACGCCGAGAGGAATGGGCGATTGTGCACGGGTCGGGTGGACCTCCTATCCGAAAGAACGTGGAGACTCGCGAAACGGTTTTCGGCCACCCGCGAGACGGGCGGCGATGCGGACCGGATCCTTCCTCGTTCCGGGCCCCTCGCTGCGCCCGAGCATCCGGCCTGCGGTCCAGGTTCCATGGGCGCCGTGTCCGTGTCAGACTGATGCTGAGGAGGCCGCAAAGATGCCGCTGTTCGGATCGCCCAACGTCAAGAAGCTCGAGGCCAATCGCGACGTACCCGGGTTGATCAAGACACTGGGCGACCAGAAGAGCGACGTGCGAGACGCGGCCGCCGAGGCACTCGGTCGCATCGGCGCTCCGGCCGTCGAGCCTCTCATCGCTGCCTTCAAGGACTGGGATCTGCGCGACGCCGCTGCCGAAGCCCTCGGCCGTATCGGCGCCCCGGCCGTCGAGCCCCTGATCGCCGCCCTCCAGGATGGAGACCAGGACGTCCGCGAATACGCCGCCGGTGCCCTCGGCCAGGGCCGCGACGCCCGGTCCGTAGATCCCCTCATGGCCGCCCTCAAGGACCAGGGCATCCTTGTGCGCGTGGCAGCCGCCGAGGCGCTCGTTCGCGTCGGCGCTCCGGCCGTGTCGCCCCTCATAGCCGCCTTCCACGACGAGAACGGGGAGGTGCGGGCGGCGGCCGCCGAGGCGCTCGTACACATCGGCGCCCCGGCCGTCGGTCCCCTCATCGCCGCCCTCCAGGACGGGAACGTGCGAATGGTGTCGGATGCGCTCGTACACATCGGCGCCCCGGCCGTCGGTCCCCTCATCGCCGCCCTCCAGGACGGGAACGTGCGCGCCCCGGCCGTCGGGACCCTGGCGCACCTCGGGTCACCGGCCGTGGGACCCCTGGTCGAGGCGCTCCGAGACCAGAACGGCGATGTGCGTGTAGCGGCCGCCGATGCGCTCGACGGGCTCGGCTGGAGGCCGGGTAGCCCCGCCGCGGGCGCCACCTACTGGGCCGCAAGAGGCGATTGGGACGAGTGCGTGCAGCTCGGCGCCGCGGCCGTCGAACCGGTCATGGCGGTCCTCAGAAATATCGACCCGGTCGTTGGAAGGGTCGCGACCGAGGCGCTCGTCAAGATCGGCGCCGCGGCCGTCGAACCGCTCATGGCCATCCTCAAAGACGGGGGCCGCGGCGTGCTCGAGCGCATAGCCGCCGCCGAGATGCTGGGTCGAATGGGCGCCCCCGCCGTCGAACCTCTCGTCGCCGCCCTCGAAGACCGAGACCAGGGCGTGCTCGTGCGTACATACGCCGCCGAGGCGCTAGTCCGGATCGGCGGCCCAGCGGTCGAGCCCCTCGTGGCCGCCTTCGGCGCCGGAGACCAGGACACTCGCAAGGACGCAGCCAGGACGCTCGGCCGGATAGGCGATGCCAGGGCCGTGGAGCCTCTCGTCGCCGCCCTCAGAGATCGGGGCCAGGGCGTGCTCGAGCGTACATATGTCACCGAGGCGCTCGTCGCGATCGGTGCTCCCGGCGTGGGACCCCTCATGGCCGCCTTCGGCGCCGGAGACCGGGACACTCGCAAGGACGCAGCCAGGACGCTCGGCCGGATAGGCGATGCCAGGGCCGTGGAGCCTCTCGTCGCCGCCCTCAGAGACCGAGACCAGGCGATTCGCAGATCCGCGACCGACGCGCTCGTCAAGATCGGCACGCCTGCCGTCGATTCGCTGATCGCCGCCTTCAAGGATCCGGACGTTCGCAAGTACGCCGCGAGGGCGCTCGGCCGGATCGGCGACCCGCGTGCTTTGCCGCCCCTGAGCGTCGGCCTCAAGGACGAGAGAGGGGCAGTGCGTCTGGCTGCGGCCGAGGGACTCGTGCACATCGGGGCCCCCGCCGTCGAGCCACTCATGGCGGCCCTCCGGGATGGAGCTACTGGGGTTCGCCGGAACGCGGCGGAGGCGCTCGCCATGATCGGTGAGCCGGCCCTGGAACCTCTCATCGCCGCGTTCGGGGACGGGGACCAGGATGTTCGCAAATATGCCGCAGGGGCGCTCGGCCGGATCGGCGACCCGCGTGCTCGCAGGGTCCTTCGGGGGGCCAGGTCCGACCCGGATCAGGCCGTCCGCAAGATCGTTAGAGAGGGTCTTGCCGGTCAGGCTCTGGCCGACAAACTGCGTCGCGTCCGAGTCGGGATGACGGAGAAGACGTTGACCGAGCTGTTCGGACGGCCGGCCGGCACCGCGGCTGGAGCGACTGCGTCGGGCGGGTCGAGCACGATCGTCGCGGCCGTCCCAGGCCAACCGCCCGTACCGGAGAGCTGGGTCTTCGAGACCGAGTTCGGCAGCTTCCAAGTGGTGGTCCGGCAGGGACGAGTGGCGGAGAGGCCCGCCGGAGGGCTGCTGGGCCGCCTCAGGCCCGCCTGGAGGACGCGAGGTACGTAGCGGCGCCAATAGGGGCCCGGCAGCAGTCGCGTCCGGTCAGCTGACCGGACGCGAAGCCGGCGACACGCCCGCCGACCGTCACTCGCCGCCAGCCCGTCCCGGCGTCGGGCGCAGCCAGTCGACGAATGCGGAATCAGGCCCCCAGTTCCTTGTCGAGTTCGAGCATCAGGTTCTCGGGAATGTCCAGGTGCAGAGTGACGCCGTATCCACTGCCCTCGGAATCGCCGTCCGGACCACCCAGCAGAGACACGTGGCAAGCGGTCACCTTCCCGATGGAGGCCACTCGGTCGATCACCGGCCGATAGTGCGCGGCATCTTCGGGGTGAAGGTAGCCAACCTTCCCCCAGGGCTGGCGCGGGCGCGTCGGGATGATCACGACTCTGATCGCATCGGGGTCGGACTGGCTGGACGGTTCCGGCAGCAGTATCGCCACGTGGTCGGGCTTGGGGCGGTCGGGGTTTCGTTGGCCGTTGAGGGTCCGACCCCCCACGATGAGCCCCAGCGTGTCCTGGCAGTCCGACACCCCGGCAACGTCGACCTGGGCAGGGTCCCTGGGTAGGAACACGACAGCAGGGAACTTGGAGCTGAAGGATTCCCCGATTGGCCATGTCGTGATTGGGCCGGGCGGCGGCCACTGCTGCGCGCCTGGCACGGCAGTCTGCTGGCCCTTGCCACCGACCAATCTACGCAAAAACCCCATGCCGGCTACTCCTACTCTGTCGTGCTGGTCCTAGGACGACAACATACCGCTTCCACGGCGTTGGGTAGGTCGCGGCTGAACGACGTCCAGGCGGCGCTGTCCGACGGTCGGTCGCGTGGCAAGACTCACCCGTGGGTCGTGCCGGCCGGGCGCAGCCGCGGCCGGTGCCCTAGCGTGCCAGCAGGAGCACGAGTACGACTCCGATCGCGACCACGGCTGCCACGACGGCGCCAACCGGAAGACGGAGCCGCCCGGCCGTGGTCGGAGGGCCGATGCCGCCGAGCGTATTCGGGACGTTCTGATCGTGGAGCACGTTGACAGGCGGCCCCGCCTGGGCCTGGTTCTGCGTCGATTTGACCATGGCTTCCTCTCGGGCGCCTCTGGCGGACCGAGGCAGCTGGCAGGAGCGAGGCCCCCAAGGTCACCGCCGCGAAGCGCCCTGAACGGTGCTCTCACTCATCTTAGGCTTGGTCACCCCCGGCCGCGCATGAGATCACGCCCCGCTGCGCGCGCCAACTGGCCTACGTCAGCGGCGGACGCCGGGTCGCTCGGTCACACGTGCCGATGCAGGTCCGACTCGGGAGCCGTCTCCGGTACATCCTCGTCCCTGGGCGGCTGCTCCCAGCCCATCCCGTCCGCCTCGCGTTTCGCCAGGTTGAGGTACACGACCTCGTTTTCGACGTTGGCGATGTGCGATGCCGGAACGTAGAGATGGCCCGCGAAGCCGGGCTTTGACGCGAGTATGTAGTTCTGGCCAACTGTCTGGACGGTGGCAAAGCGCCGTCCGTCATTGCCGACTATGGCCCAGCCCGCCTTCAGATCCGTCATGCGCATGCGCTCACGACCTCATCGCCATTCTCCGGCCTCTACCTTAGATGAGCCGCTCGACTCTCGCTACACCGAGTTGTGCAGTGCCTCGGCTGACCGCGCCCCGCCGGGGTCCGTGGAGGTCGGCGAGGAGAGCGAATCAGGCGGACTTCCGTTGCCTGTGGCTGCTCATTTGGGTGGGCGGGGCTGGCGACGTCCGGCCCTTGCGTGAGCCGCTCCAGGGGTCGATCCTCGACCATCGGGTACGCAGCGATCTAGCCGGGCCCAGGCTGTAGATGGCGACACTTCCCAGCGCGCGGCTGCGTCCGTGCGGAACCCCCAAGTGATCTGGGAGGGATCGTCGGGATCACACCAGCATGACGAAACTGAAAACGGAACGCGAGAGATCGCGGCTCGACGTGCGCGACCGGCGGCAGGCGGAGGAGGAACTGCGCCGGCTGAATCGCGAGGTGCGAGCCATAAGCAGCTGCAACGCGATCCTGATGCGGGCAGAAGACGAGGCGACGCTTCTCAACGACATCTGCCGAGTAGTGTGCGACCAGGCCGGTTACCAGATGGCCTGGGTGGGCTACGCGACGGACGACGACGCGAAGACCGTACGTCCGGTGGCGTGGGCTGGCGTGGGCGAAGAGTACCTCGCCACCGCGAGCATCACCTGGGCCGACGATGGATCAGACCAGGGTCCCACCGGAACGGCCATACGGAGTGGGCGGACGACGTCGGTGCAGGACGTCACCACCGACCCGCTGGCGGCGAACTGGCGTGAGGGTGCCCTGCAGACTGGCTGCCGTTCGAAGATAGCCCTGCCCCTCAAGGACAACGAGGCCAGGACGTTCGGCTCGCTCACGATTTGCTCATCGGAGCCCGGCGCGTTTACCCCGAACGAAGTCCGGCTGCTCGAAGAACTCTCAGGCAACCTGGCATTCGGCATCACGGCCCTGCGGAGCCGTGTCGAGCGCAATCGAGTGGAGGAGGCGCTGCGGGAAAGCGGCCTGAGGTACCGAGAGGTTTTCGACAACGTCACGGATTCGATCTTCGTCTTCGATGTCGTTGAGGAGGGCCGCTTCCGTTTCGTCAGCGTCAACGCCGCATCGACCAGACTCTCCGGCGTTTCCGACGCCGCCGCCTCCGGCAAGTTCCTTGAAGAGGTCGTGCGGCCGGAAGTCGTGGCCGTCTCGCTTCCGCCGTTTCGACGGTGCGTAGAGACAGGCGAGGTGCTCAGCTACGAAGAAGAATACCCGCTGCCCACCGGCGGAAAGTCGTACCTTGCCAAGACCCTGATCCCCGTGCGCGATGACGGCGGCTCCGTGTGGCGACTCATCGCGGTCACCCGCGATGTCACAGAGCGCAGGCTGGCTGCAGATGCGCTCTTCGGCGCGCAGGAAGTATTCCGCACCCTGGTCGAGAATTCGCCGGACATCATCGCCCGCTACGACCGCGACTGTCGACGCACATACGTCAATCCAACTTATCTCAAGGTGGCTCAGATCTCCGAGCCGGAGCTGCTGTCCACGGCACCGACGCAAAGATCGCCCTTGCCAGCAGCGAGCGCGGACGTACTTCAAGGCCTGCTCCGCAGAGTGTTGAAGAGTGGCGTGCCCGAGGCCGTCGACGTGATATGGCCAAAGTCGGATAACGTCGACTACTGGTACAACATCTACGCATTTCCTGAGCTGGACCGCGACGGCCAGGTCGCGAGCGTTATGACGATCTCCCGCGACATCACCGAGTACAAGCGCACGGAGGAGGGTCTGCGAGCCAGCGAAGAGCGCTACCGCTCGGTCGTCAGCGCCATGTCGGAGGGGATCGTATTCCAGGGTGCCGACGGCGCCATCGAGGCCTGCAATGCCAGCGCCGAGGCCATCATGGGCCTGACGCGGGACCAGATGATGGGCCGGACTTCGGTCGACCTGGACTGGTGGGCCGTCCACGAAGATGGGTCGCCGTTCCCTGGGGAATCGCATCCCTCGATGGTCACGCTGCGCACGGGTGAACCGTGTCAGGGCGTGATCATGGGTTTGCATAAACCAGGCGGGACGCTCACCTGGATCTCGATCAACTCGTATCCCTTGTTGCACTCGGGCGACACCCGGCCCTACGCGGTCGTGACCTCGTTCACGGACATCACCGAACGCAAGCGGGCGGAACACCAGCTTCAACGAGAGATCGATCGCGAGCGGATGCTGCTCGAGCTTTACGAGCGCGCCCAACTGTTGACGGACCGCGAGCTTTACGACTACGCCCTCGATCATGCCGTGAGCCTTACGGAAAGCTCGATCGGCTTCTTTCACCGCGTCTCGGACGACCAGTCGTCGGTGATCTTGACGACCTGGAACGCGGAGGCACTCAAGGGCTGCGCAGCCGATTATGAGACGGTCTATCCACTCGGAGACGCGGGCAATTGGGTCGACTGCATTCGCCTGAAGCGGCCGGTCGTGTACAACGACTACGCCGCCTCTCCGAACAAGCGAGGGCTTCCAGAGGGCCATTTCCCGGTGGCGAGGTTCATGAGCGTCCCCGTGCTGGAAGGCGACAAGGTCAGGTTCATCTTTGGGGTCGGGAACAAGAAGGACCCGTACGAGGACGGAGACGTGGTCCAGCTCCAGCTGGTCGCGTCCGAACTGCAGAAGATACTTGAGCGGCGGAACGCCGAAGAAGCGCTGCGGGCGAGTGAGGAACGCTATCGCCGATTCGTCGAGGACGACGTCGCCGGGGCCTTCGTCTCGACGCCCGATGGGACCCTACTGGCGTGCAACCCGGCCTTCGCGCGGATGATCGGGTCCGCCTCGCCCGAGGAGGCGCTGGCGACCAACGTCGTCACTCTGTACCAGGATCCAGTGGCGCGAGAAACGGTCCTCGCCGAGATGAGGGCCCGGGGCCGGATCGATCAGCGAGAGATCGCCTGGCGGAGGGTGGACGGGTCTCCGCTGGCCGTCGTCGAGACGGCCATCGGCGACTTCGACGAGGACGGAGAGCTCACCAGAATCCGCGGCTATCTCATCGACGTGACCGATCGGCGCCAGCTCGAAGAGCAGCTCCGGCAGGCTCAGAAGATGGAGGCCATCGGCCGGCTCGCGGGCGGGGTCGCACACGACTTCAACAACCTGCTCACGGCGATCAGCGGCTACGCCGACATCCTCGCCGGCGAGATGGACGCCGACGATGCGCGGCGCGCCGACGTTGCGGAGATCCGGAATGCCGCCAACCGCGCGACCACGCTGACACGGCAGCTGCTGGCGTTCAGTCGCCGCTCAGTACTCCAGCCCGTAGTGATCGACATGAACGCGGTTGTCGGTGGCATCGCCCCGATGCTGCGGCGGCTCCTCGGTGAGCAGATCGAGCTCCGCACCGTCCAGGCGCCGGACCTGGGCCACGTCCGTGCCGATCCGGCCCAGATCGAGCAGGTGCTCCTCAACCTTGTCGTGAACGCCCGCGATGCGATGCCCGGCGGTGGGACGCTCACCATCGAAACGGCCAACGCAAAGCTCGATGACGAATACGTACGGACCCACACTCTCGTCTCCGTGGGTTCGTACGTCCTGCTCGCAGTCAGCGACACTGGCATCGGGATGGACGATGCCACGATGGCGCATCTGTTCGAGCCCTTCTTCACAACCAAGCCCGTGGGGGAAGGGACGGGCCTGGGCCTCGCCACCATCTACGGAATCGTCGCCCAGTCGGGCGGACACGTTACCGCCTACAGCGAGCCGGGTCGGGGGTCGACGTTCAAGGTATTCCTGCCGAGGGTGCCGGCACCCGTCGAAGCGCAGGCCGCTGCCGCTGTGGGGCCGGCCCGCGGCGGCAATGAGACTATCCTCCTCGTCGAGGACGCCGAGGCCGTCCGGACGTTCACCAACCGCATTCTCGTCGGCCTCGGCTATACCGTGTTTGCGACTGGATCCGGCGCCGAAGCGCTCGAGTTCGCCGCCCACCACGGGCGGCCGGTCGATCTCCTCGTCACCGACGTGATGCTCCCGGGGATGAATGGCCGCGACGTATCGGAGCGACTTACGGCGGTGTGGCCGTCACTCAGGACCCTCTTCATCTCCGGCTACACCCATGACTCGATCGTTCACCGGGGAGAACTCGACAGCGGCGTAGCGTTCCTGGGCAAGCCCTTTACCCCGGACACGCTTGGGCGCGCGGTTCGGGAGGTGCTCGACGGTCAGGTCAGGGCCGGCGGGGACCAAGGGTCGGCGACGGCGACCTGAGGGCTCGCTCGGGGGGCCGGCCATGGTCCGTTGGCGATGGCTGTCCGCATGGCTGGATTTCGGGCGACCCGGCTCTTGCACAGGTGGAGCCATCGGACGGATATTTGGCTCGCTGGAACCGGCCGCGAGGCGGCCGGGGAGGTGAGCCGATGATCGGCTATTGGCATGCCATTTCATTTGACCCAGACGTCCGGGCTGGAGTCGCGATGGCGGCGCACCTGGGCGGACACGAGTTGATCGTCGAACTCTCTTGCGAGGGTTGCTGGCGTTGGGCCGTGATGAACTGCCTGGGTCATGAGATCGAGGGTGGCACTGCGCCGGATGAGCGCACGGCCCAAGAGATGGCTGAAGATGCCGCTTTCCACATCCATCCGCCGACAGTCGGCGATTGGGTGAGGCGCCTGATCTAGCTCGGTTATCCCCCAGGCCCGGCAGCGGATCGCTCGGACCCTCGGCTACGCCACTCAGTCAGAGGGCGCCGCCGCCGATCGAGACCGTATTGTCGATGGCCGCCACGATCGAAGCCAGCGGGTCAGGAGGAGCGCCCGCGTCTCGCCAGCCCACTCAGGAAATCTCGAAACCCGTCTACCCTGCGCCCGCGGACCGGGTGGCCCGGCGAACAACTGCGAGGCTCACCGGTCCCGCGCCCGAAGGGACGATGATCGAGTTGTGCGTCGCGCCGGGGATGAGCGTCAGCGTGACGTTCCATTGGCGCTCGCTCAGGAAGGCGTTGAGGGCGACGGCAGCGGCCGGATTGACGGTCTGATCGTCCGTGCCGGCCACGAGATCGACTGGAATCGATGGACCGTTCGCGTAGTTGAACGGATTGCTGGCCGACCGAGCCTCGGCGGTGTCCTCCGGGGAGCCGCCAAAGAATACGGCCAGGTCGCCGGCTACCTTCGGGTCGGAGAGGTCGTAGTTGCCGCTCAGGCCGACGAACGCATCCGGTCGGCCGGAGCCGCCCGCCAGGCAGTCCCCGCCGAACTGCGTGCCATCGAGGGCTACGACCGAGCCGACGAAGCCGCCCAGCGAATGGCCGACGAGGGTGACCGAGGAGCCATCGCCGCCGTAGGCGAAGGACCAGGTTCGGGCGAACCGGACCGCACAGGCGACGTCGTCGAATGCCTGGGGGTAACCGCCGCCCTTCGACGCCGTATCCCGCATGTCGGCGTTGAACACGATCAAGCCCGAATCCGCCAGTTCACGAGCGAAGGCGTCGAGGTAGCCACGGCCGCCCGCCCCGGTTGGGCCGCCGCGAACCAGCACCACCGTTGGGAACGGACCGGAACCGCGGGGAACGTAGATGTCGAGCAGGACCGAGCAATCGGCAGCCGCGCAGCCCTGCGGCCGAACGAACGTCACGTCGCTGATCACGCCTCCGGGCAGCCGCTGTCCCGTTTCGGAGCCCGCGGCGATCGGCTCGCCAACGGAGCCGCCGTTCGGCGGGCTCTGCGACGCCTCGGCCCGATGTGAGGCAGCCGGCCCGGTGCCCGCCTCCGCGGAGAGGGCAGATTCGCCGGTACCGGAGCTGCAGACGGCCAGAATCAGCGCCGAGATGGCCAGGGCAGCCAGCCGCGATTTCGTCGGGCCTCGCCGCCTGGGAGCTGTGAATGTGCCCATGCAGGCCTCTTGATTGGTCCGATGCCCGGAGCCCCCTCCGTGTCCGCCGGCGAGAGTCGTGCCCGCGGAACGCCGGGCCCGCATCCAGTGGTCGCTGACTCCCGCAGTACTACCATTTCCTAATGGTTTTACTCCTAATTGTTGCCTTCGTCGCGGGGCTCGTAACGGCCGTCTCGCCGTGCGTCCTGCCCATCCTGCCCATCGTCCTGGCCACCGGTGTCGACGGTGACAGGCGGCGCCCCGTCCTGGTCATCGCCGGTCTGATCGCGAGCTTCTCGTTCTTCACCCTGGCCAGCGTCCAGATCATCGAGGCCCTTCATCTCCCGAGCGCCACGCTGCGCGACGCCGCGATAGTTGTGATTGCGCTCTTCGGGCTGACGCTTCTCATCCCGACCCTCACCATCCGTTTCGAGCGGCTGACCGCACGTCTGCCGGGCCTGGGCGCGCGAATCGCCGCGGCAGGGCAGAGGGATGGCGCGGGCAACCCTGGCGGCTTCGGCTACAACGCGGCTGCCGTCCGCAGCGGCGACGGGGCGGATCTGCCGCCCGCGAGTGTGGTCGGCGGTCTGGCCACAGGCGTTGGGCTCGGTCTCGTGTGGACCCCCTGCGCTGGCCCCATCCTCGGGGCCATTACAAGCCTCGCCGTGACCGAACCTGGCTCGGCGTCGACGCTGCTGCTGGTGATCACGTATTCGATTGGCGCCGGCCTGCCATTGCTGGCCATCGCGCTTGGCGGACGGGCGATCCTCGCCCGGCTGCGCCTTCGTTCCGCTTCGGCCTGGGCCGGGCGCGCCTTCGGCGTGCTCGTGCTGGTCACGGCCGGCTTGATGGCCGTCGGCGCGGACACCGCCATCTCCGCCGACCTCACGAGCGCCCTGCCCGACTGGACCGGGACGCTTCAGACGCTCGAGAGGACCGGTCAGGTGCAGTCGGCGCTGCATGACATCGGCGCCGGGCCGGGCTCCGGTTCGGGCGTCTCGGGCGCCTCCCATGCGTCGGACCTACCGGTTGGACCGCTCGCCCCGGACTTCGCCGGCATCGACCACTGGCTCAACTCGCCAGCGCTGACGATGGCCGGCCTCCGCGGCAGGGTGGTCCTAGTCGACTTCTGGACCTACTCCTGCATCAACTGCATCCGGACCCTGCCCTACGTTGAGAGCTGGTACCAGAAGTACGCCGCGGACGGCTTCGTCGTCATCGGGGTCCATACGCCCGAGTTTGCCTTCGAGCACGACACGGCTAACGTCGCCGCTGCGATCTCGCGCTTCGGGATCACCTATCCCGTGGCCCAGGACAACGAATACGGCACCTGGTCGGCCTACGGCAACTCGTACTGGCCGGCCGATTACCTGATCGATGCCACGGGGCATATCCGGTCTACCCACTTCGGCGAGGGCGACTACAACACCACCGAGCTAGAGATACGCGGCCTCATCGGGGAGATAGGCCGGAAGGCCCTGCCCAGCCCTGCGACCGCGGCGCCGTCGCCGCCGTTCGTGAACAACGAAACCTCGGAGACGTACATCGGCACGGATCGGGCAGTCGCCTTCGGTTCACCCGAATCTCCCGCCTCCGGCTCGCACCACTACACGTTCCCGGGGACGCTGCCCGATGACGAATTCGCCGTCTCAGGCACGTTCGACTTTCAACCGCAGTACGCGACCGCCCTGACCGCCGACGACAGGCTCGAGCTGTCGTTCTTCGCCCGGGATGTGTATCTGGTGGCCGCGGCCAATTCCTCGGTTCCGGCAACGGTTCAGGTGTCCGGAACCACGGGTGCGGCACCGACGGAGGATGTCGCGGCCGATGGCGCGATGGCGATCGGGGCGGCCCGCCTGTACCACCTGGTCCACCTGCCGGAGGCGGCGCGGGGCACAGTGATAGTGACCTTCAACGGCGCGGGTGCGCGCCTCTACTCGTTCACCTTCGGAGGCTGATCCGGCCGCGCCGGCCTGTCTGGCCCGCCTGAGACGCCGAAACGTCGGCGAGCCGACCGTACCGCTCATTTCTTGTGCCGTGGACTCCGGACCTTGCGTGCGGCTGGCTCGACGCGGCCTGCGTCGCCGCCCGCGGCGCGCTCGTCGTCTTCAGCCCGCTTGCGCTGGCTGTCGAGGACCTGCTTGAACTGCTTCGCCAGGCCGGTCCTCATGCCGGCCCGGGTCGCGGCGTCGGCGTCGCGGTCGCGGCGCCTTTCTCGGGCGGCCTCGGCGGGCGGAAGATCGTCGTCGTAACCGTCCATCGAGTGAGGCTCGCTCCTTTCTCCCGGCGACCTGCTACGATCCGGCCGCGATGGAACTCTACGGCGTCCGGATCCCAACGATCGTCACCGACAACAAAGCCGGGCGTTGCTCGGGCTGCGGCGAGGTCATCGATGGTCGGCCCTGGCGGGTCAGCCTTCTCGATCCAGTGGCGCCCGAGTCCCCGGTGTCGTGGACGGAGGACGCACCTCTGAACCCGGGCCCGTTCGAGTTCCACAGCGACCAGAGCCACGTTCTGGTCTGGATGGCGAGACGCGGGATGCTTTTCTGTCGGCGATCGCAGGTGCGCGAGATCATGCGACCAGTCTGGGTCCCAACTGAGCCACGTCGCCTTGGCCTGTGTGACGGCATCCATCGCGACGACCATGAGTTCGTCGAACCGACCGCCGGCGCGGCCGGTCGAAGCTGAGGGCAGATGCGCGTTCGCAAGGCTGTCTTTCCGGCCGCGGGCTGGGGAACTCGCTTCCTCCCCGCCACCAAGGCCCAACCCAAGGAAATGCTCCCGCTCGTTGACAAACCGGTAATCCAGTATGCGGTGGAAGAGGCGGTCGAAGCCGGGATCGAGCAGGTCATCATCGTCACGAGCAGTCAGAAGCGAGCGATCGAGGATCACTTCGACCTGAACCTCGAGCTCGAGCAACTGCTCGAGGCGCGCGGCGACATCGAGATGCTACGCCAGATACGGGCCATATCGGACCTGGCCCAGATCTCGTACGTCCGCCAGAAGGAACAACTCGGGCTGGGCCACGCCGTGCTGATGGCGAAGGAGCTGATCGGCCACGAGCCCTTCGCGGTCATCCTCTCCGACGACGTCGTCGTGGGCGAGCGCCCATGCATCGGCCAGCTGATCCATGCCTACCAGCAGACCCATTGCTCGGTCGTGGCGGTCATGGAAGTGCCTCACGAGGAGACGAGCCGCTACGGCATCATCGCCGGAGAACCCGTAGGGGGCGACGACCCGGCGTTGTACAAGCTCTCTCGACTTGTCGAGAAGCCCGAGCCCGCCGACGCGCCGTCCAACCTGGCCATAATCGGGCGCTACGTGTTGACCCCCAAGATCTTCGAGAAGCTCGAGCAGACGCCGCACGGCACCGGCGGCGAGATCCAGCTGACGGACGGCATCGAGGCGCTGATGCAGGAGCAGGACGTCTTTGGCTACGCCTTCGACGGCGTGCGATACGATGCCGGGACCACGATGGGCTGGCTCAGAGCGTCTGTAGAACTGGCGCTCCAGAGAGAAGACATCGGAGGCCAGTTCCGCCAGTATTTGCAGACGCTCGACTTGAGCTGACGCTGATCGCCCGAGGCGGGGCACAAGAGGGCATGCTGTATCGGCCGGCGTTCCTGCGCAGGCCATAAGGGGGCCTTGGTGGCCGAGATCGGACGCACTATCGGGGGCCGCTACCGGTTGATGGAGCTGCTCGGCGAGGGCAGCTTCGCGGCGGTGTACCGAGCAACCGACACACAGTTGAATCGCGACGTTGCGGTCAAGCTCCTGCGCCCGGAATACGCCGCAAACCCGGATTTCATGTCCGACTTCCGCTGGCAGTCGAGGGCTGCCGCGGGCCTCGACCACCCCAACGTCGCAGCCGTCTACGACTTCGGAACCGACGACGAAGGCACCTACCTGGTGACCGAATACGTTGATGGGGCAGACCTGGCGACGCTGCTCAAGCGCAACGGACCGGTGCCACCACGCCGTGCCGCCCGTGCCGCGGCCGAAGTTGCGAGGGCGCTGCAGGCAGCGCACGATCGCCGCTTGCCCCACGGGGACCTCCGGCCGGGCAACGTGATGGTCACACGCGACGGCCACATAAAGGTCACGGACTTCGGTATTGCCCGCGCCGCGGCGGCGGTGACCGATGCCGCGTCCGCCAACATAAAGCGGCACCCGGGCGACGCCGCGGCTTCCGACTCGGCTGTCGTCCCCGGGGCGCGGATGGGGTCGGTGCCGTCCGAGTCGTCCGACGTCGAGGCCCTGGGATTCCTGATCTACGAGATCCTGACCGCCAGGCCGCCGTGGGACGGACAGACCGTCGAGGCCGTCGCTGCAGCCCGCAAGGCTGGTCCGCCGCCGCGGCCGTCGACGCTCAATCCGGCCGTGCCCGCAGGGCTTGACGAGATTGCGCTGCGCGCACTCTCGCCTTCGCCCGAGGAGCGCTATCCCTCGGCCGCGGCCGTCGCGGATGCGCTGGATGCGTTCCTCGGTGCGAGTGGTGGCATTCCGGCGTCTTCCCCCGCCGCCGGTGCTGCCGCAACCGGTGCTGCCGCAGCCGGTGCCGCAACCGGTGCCGCCGCGGGTACAGCCGCCGCCGGTGCTGTCGCCGCGGGCTCGCTCCGTGCCGGCCGCCCGGCCTACTCCCCCGACGCCTATGCCTCCGGACCCGGCCCCGGCGATATCGAGGCCGGGGAGAAGGCCGTCAGCGGTTATTCGCCCGAAGTCGTGCGTCGACCGGTCCGTCGCCCCCAGCAGGAGGAGCCGCCCGAACCCGAGGAGCCGCGCGGAACGAGCCCCTGGGTCTGGATCGCCGGTTTGCTGGGAATCCTGATCATCATCATCACAGGCTTGATCACGATCCTGGTCTTCAGCAGAAGCGCACCGCCCACCGTATACGCACCCAACCTGATCAGCGAGACCCTCACACAGGCGCAGACCGACGCCCAGGCGGTCGGGCTCAACGTTGCCTTCACGACCAAGCCAAACGACACGAACCAGCCCGACAACACGGTCGTTGACCAGAACCCGACCATGGGTACTGCCATGCATCGGGGCGACACGATCACCGTGACGATCTTGAGCGGCCAGGCCACGGTAAGCGTCCCGAACATCGTGGGCATGACGGAGAGCAATGCCCTTACCGCGCTCACGACGGCCGGGCTTCAGGCAGGCGTGCGCACCAGCCAGAACGACCCGACCATCCCGACGGGTGAGATCCTCAGCTCGAATCCGCGCGCTGGCATCACGGTTGGGCGCGGCTCCACGGTGGACTATGTCGTCTCGTCCGGCCCGGCTCCAACTCCGACCCCGACGCCGACCCCAACACCAACGCCTACGCCCACGCCGACCCCAACACCAACGCCTACGCCTACGCCTACGCCCACGCCCACGCCCTCCGGCGCCAACGCCGGCCCCCACGGCGACGCCGACCTAGCGTTTCGGCTTGCCCGTCCTGATCCCACGGTGCCAGCCGGCAGTCGTCATGGAGCCCTGGGACCGGGCCCCACGGCCGCGACCTCGCCGATCCGGCCCGCCGTTCGGGGCCGTCATCAGGTTTGCTGACGAGGGCCGGCTCGGTCCATAGCCCGTGGCCCTTCGCGTCGCGGTCCACCTGCGTTTCCGCCTTGTCGGCTGGTCCCCACAGGCCACCCCCGCCGGCGGCGGGTTCGAGAGGCGTGTCTTCGGGCGCGACCGGGGCCGCGGGCGCCTCGGCGGTCATTCTCTCCCAGCAGGCCCGCTCCTCCTCGCCGGTGAGAGGCTCCCGACGCTTGTCGAGCGCACAGTACCCGAGCCTCCCTGCGATGGCCCTCCGGAAGTGGCGGCAGGAGGCGCAAGAAGTCGTGGAGCGATGGCAAACCCAGCACGTCGCCGCTTCGAGTTGCGGGGATCCGCAGTGCGGGCAACGCCAGCTGACCATGGCTCGATTGTAGGTTCGATCCGGTCGCCGGGACAGTGGCCGGACGGCCGTCTCACGGCGGCGCGCGCCGCTCAGGTGGTGGTGATGGGCGCCGTTGCGGTGACCTGGTCTCCGGCCGGCGAGGTCACGAGGACGCTGGCCTGGCCCGTCCCCGGAGAAGCGCCCGAAATCGAGACCTGCCACGTAACGGTCCCGGTGGCATCGGTCGTGAGCTCGGGCGAGACGATCGGCCCCAGGCCCTGGATCGTGACCGTAAACGTGGCCGATGCGTTGGCAAGCGGGCCGCCGTTGAACGAAGTGGCGTGCAGGGTCAACTTCAGGGTCGCCTGCATCGACGCCGTGAACTTGCTCGGCGAGACCGAGACGTGAGCGGCCAGCTGCCCGTAGTCGCGTTTGATCGTCACGCTCGTGGACGACGAGTTGCCGGCCAGGTCGGTGGCCGTCAGATCGACTGTGTTGGAGCCGGCAACCACGGGGATGGTCAGCTTGAACTTCCCGTCCGAACCGACCACCTGGCTGGAGTAGCTGCCGCCGGGGACCTGCTCGTTGCGGATGGCGACGGTCGAGCCTACGTCACAGGTCCCCGCCACCGCCACCGTGCCGGAGGTCGCCTTGTAGCCCGACGCGGGTGAGGTGATGACGATCTTGGGCGGCACCGTGTCGAGCGTGTAGGTGACCACGGGTGATGGGGGACCTTCGCCGGCCGGCGTGGCCAGCGTGGCCACGAAGGAGTTGGGGCCCTCGACGAGTGTCACGGGCGACGAGATGAACCTCGTGGTGCCGCCCACGGCGACACGGGCAACTTCCTGCTGTGAGCCGTCCTTGGCGATGCGATAGACGTGGACCGTGTAGCCGCTCTTGCCCACCGCGGCGGCGGGGATGCTGCCCAGGATCGGCATCGTCGGCTGGTTGGTATAGCCGTTGCCGCCGGGGGCGTCGAGGACCGGAGTGTCGAGCGCCACGCCCGACGGCGGAGCGGTAGCGGGTGCGTGGGACGACAAGCGGCTGACGGCGTTGTCGAAGGCCCCGGCGACTCCGCCGATGACATTCGCCGCAAAGCCCGTCCCAACCGTGAGCGTCAGCAGCGCGAGCATGATGCAGGCGGCGGCGATAACCGACGCGGCCGGCCCGTTGATGCGCGGACCCTGTCGTGCCGGCCGGTATCGGCGCATCACGTCTCTGAGCGGACTCGACGCTCGTATCGTCCGCATCGGTATCCGGTCGCTCGAAGGCGGCCGGGGCCTGACGTGCGCGGCTCGTCGTTCTCGCATCGGCATGATTGCTATTGTCGCATCACTGCTGGCCGGCCTCGCGGAGATTGCAGGAAACCGCTGGGAAGCGCGGGGCTACCGATAAGTAGGACGCGATTCCGTGACGCGAACCTGACGTGCGCACGGAAAGGAGATGGATGTACTCTGCTGCAGAGAGCGGATGTTCGGATGCGTTTGCTCAGGTTCGAGGCGAAAGTGCAGGCTCGTGACCCAAAGCCCGATCGGCCCCGCCATCCCGCTCGCGGGCTAGCCAATCCTGCGCTGGGCATTCGGAATCGGGTCGCGCGCCTCGCCGCTGCCGAACCTGGAACGAGGCCGGGCGGCATGCCGCCGAGCAACCGCGTCGACACCCGAATCGCCCCCCGGATGCCGATCATCACTCACAACGAAACGCACGCCCCGGGTCGATATCCGACCATGCCGGGGGTCCGCAGCGGCTTCGGCCTGCCGAGCCTGCGGCGCAACGTCTGCCCTCACTTCTACATCACCGGGAGCCGCGGCGCGATCCCGATCCAGGCGCCGCATCTGCTCAAGGCCCTGATTCGCCAGGAGCAGAACGTCTCGCGCTGCCAGCTGCGCGGAGGCGTCCACCTGGAGCAGGGCTTCGTCAACGACGTATGCCTTACGCCTCGTTTCAACCAGTGCGTCTTTTACGAAGACGAACTGACCAAGGATTGACGCCTCCCCAACTCGGCTACCCCGAGGCGCTGGCCGCGCTCGAATCCCGTGGCAGGTTTGGGATTCGACTCGGGCTTGCCCGAACGAGGGCCCTGCTGGCCTGCCTGGACCACCCCGAACGAACCTTCAGAGGGGCTCTGATCGCCGGCACGAACGGCAAGGGAAGCGTTCTGGCTCTGCTCGGGTCCGCTCTCACGGCCGCCGGGTACCGTGTCGGCGAGACGCCGAAGCCGCATCTCGTCACCTACCGCGAGCGGCTCCAGGTCGGTGGCACGCCGGTCGATACCGAGACGTTCGCTCGTATCGCAAGCGAGGTGCTGGCCATCTCCGACCGGGTCGCGAGCCGTCACGGCGAACCGACGGAGTTCGAGCTTCTCACGGCCCTGACGTTCCGCTGGTTCGCCGAGGTGGGCATCGATCTGGCGGTCGTCGAGGTCGGGCTCGGCGGCCGGCTCGACGCTACCCATGCCTGGGACGGTGGAGTTGCGGTCGTGACAAACGTGACGCTCGACCACATGGACCGGCTCGGTGGCACGGTCGAGGCGATTGCCGGCGAAAAGGCCGCGATCATCATGCGCGGCGACCTGGCGGTCACCGGGGCCTGGGGTCCGGCGCTCGAAATCATCGAACGCCGCAGTCGGAGAGTGGCGGCCCCCCTCCTGGTGACGCCGCCGGCGCGGCTCCGAGCGCTCGATCGTGACGGCATCGACGTCGAGTTGGGGCGGTTGGGCTCGGTTCGGGTGGGGCTTCGAGGCCGCCATCAGGCGGCGAACGTCGCGGTCGCCGACGCGGCGCTCGACGCCCTCGAATCCGCGGGGATTGCCCGCGTCAACGGGGAGGCTCGGCGAGCGGGCTACGCGGCGGTACGCTGGCCGGGGCGGCTCGAGCTCGTCGAAGCCGGGGGCCGCGAGATCCTGCTGGACGGCGCCCACAACCCCGCCGGCGCCGCGGCACTCGCAGAGGCGCTCGACGACATCGGTCCGTACATGCGCCCCGGCCGGCCGACGCTGGTCCTGGCGATCATGGCCGACAAGGACGTCGATGGTGTGATCCGGGCGCTTGCCGGGGCCGCGACCCTGCGTGGCGCACGTGTGATCTGCACCGCACCGTCCGGCGGTCGGGCTCTGCCCGCGGCTCAGCTGGCGGCCCGCTGGCAGGGCATCACGGGCGCCGCCGCCGAGGCGTTCCCGGAGCCGGCGGCCGCGCTGGACGCGGCGCTTTCCTCGGGTAGGGGGGCGCGGAGTCGCCTCGGGGCCGGCGGCGGGCCCGTGATCGTGGCCGGGTCCCTCTATCTGGTTGGCGCCGCGCGGGCGATACTCGTGCGTGATCCGGACCTGGTGCCGGATCCGCCACTGCCTCATTCGGAGCCGGGCTCGTGACAGCAGCCGACCACGCCGTACCGTCGCCGCTCGGTGCCTCGCCGCCGCCGACGCCGACGCGGATCGGGGGGCGCCTCTTCGAATGGGGCCGCCGTACCTACGTCATGGGCATCGTGAACGTGACTCCGGACTCCTTCTCCGGAGACGGGCTGCTGGCGTCGGCCGTCGGCCGAGACGCCGTTGTCGAGGCGGCGGTCGTCCAGGCGCGGCAGATGGTGGAGGAGGGGGCCGACATCCTCGACGTCGGTGGCGAATCGACCCGACCCGGCCACGTCGCCGTCGCCGCGGCCGAGGAGGCGGCGCGGGCCGTCCCGGTGATCGCCGCGATCCATACCGCCCTGCCCGACGTGCCGATCAGCATCGACACGTACAAGCCGGGCGTGGCCGGGGCCGCCCTCGACGCCGGAGCGACACTCCTGAACGACGTCTGGGGCGTCTCGGCAGAGGGTGCCATGACTCGCCTGGCGGCCGCACGCGGAGTGCCAATGGTCGTGATGCACAACCGCGCCGAGCCGCAGTACGAAGACTTTGTCGCCGAGCTGATCGACGACCTGGCTGCGGCGATCGAGCGGGCCGTCGCGGCCGGCGTCCCGCGTCAGAACCTGATCCTCGACCCCGGCTTCGGATTCGGGAAGACGCCGGAGCACAACCTGGCCGTCATGCGGTCGCTGCCTCGGCTGCGTCGCCTTGGGCAGCCGGTCCTGCTCGGAACGTCGAGGAAGTCGACCATCGGCCGCGTACTCGGCGGCCTGCCACCCGAGGAGCGGCTCGAGGGCACGCTGGCGACGACGGCGCTCGGCATCGCCGCCGGGGTGGACATCGTCCGCGTCCACGACGTCCGGGCCAACGTCAGAGCCGCTCGGGTCGCCGATGCCATCGTCAGGGGCGGGTTGCCGTGAGCGACCGCATCGCTCTGATCAACATGCGGTTCGAGGGCCGGCATGGCGTGCTCGATGAGGAGCGCGCGAAGGCTCAGCCGTTCGAAGTCGACGTCGAGCTGGGCCTCGACCTCGCGCCGGCGGGGGCTTCCGACGACCTCGCCCGGACGGTCGACTACCGGGAGGTCTTCGAGATCTGCCGGAAGGTGGTCGAGGGGCCGAGCGTCCAGCTCATAGAGACACTTGCCGAGCGGATCGCCGCGCGCTTGCTCGCCGGGTTCGAGGCGGTCGAGGTCTCGGAGGTCGTGGTCCGGGTCCGCAAACCCGAGGTGAAGCTGCCCGGCATTCTCGACGCCGCCGCGGTCGAAATCACGCGCCGGCGCCCGGCGCCGCGTATCTAGCTCGTCGAGTCGGGCCGTGTCCCGAGGGTAACCATGAGCGTCAGGTAGCTGCCCCCGCGATAGACCTCCACGCTCACCCTCCGACCCGGCGCGTACAGGACGAGCAGGTCTTCGAGCTCGTGGGACGAGTCGACCGTCTGGCCCTCGACCCGCGTGATGATGTCCCCCGTCTTGATGCCGGCGGCCGCGCCGGGACTGCCGGCCACGACGGCCTCGATGGAGTTGCCGCTTGCGTCTTCCTTGTGAACCCAGGCACCCTCGGCCAGCGGCAGCTTGTACTGCTGCTGGAGACCCTTATCGATGGCCTGGTAGCTGACGCCGATGAACGGCCGCGACAGCTTCTCGCCGGCCAGGGCCTGCTGCATGATCGGCTTGGCCACGTTGATGGGGATGGCGAAACCGATCCCCTGTGCGATCTGAGCCTGCGCCGTCGCGATGCCGATGACCTTGCCGGTCGCGTCGATCAGCGGCCCGCCGCTGTCGCCGGGATTTATCGCCGCGTCGGTCTGGATGAGCCCGTGGAGACTGGTCGTTGCCGTCGCGGCGTTGCCTGAGACGGAGATGTCTCGGCTCAAGGCCGAAACGATGCCGGTCGTGGCGCTGTTCGGGTACTGCTGGCCGAGCGGGCTGCCGATGGCTATCGCCAGCTGGCCGACCTGGAGCGCGGACGAGTCGCCAATCGGCGCGACCGCCATCCCGGAAACGGCGTCGACCTTGACGATCGCCAGGTCCGTCAGCGTGTCGAGCCCGTAGACCTTTCCGGTCAGCAGGCGGCCGTCCTGGATCTGGACCTGGACCGTCGTCGCGCCCTCCACCACGTGCCTGTTGGTCAGGATCCAGCCGCCGGCGTCGTAGACGATACCCGAGCCAACCGCCATGTTGCTCGTGCCGGGGTCGGTCACGACCTGGACCACGGCCGGCCCGACCGCGTTCACCGCGGCGATGATCGTCGAATTCCTCCGAGACGACGTTGACCCTGGGTCCGGCCGCCGGCGCCGCCGATGCCTGGGCCAGCACGCCGGCCAGATTCAGGACGGCATATGTTCCACCGGCGCCGACGAGGGCGGCGATGAGCGATGTCGCCAGCACGAGACCGACCATGCCTCGACCGCCGCTGTTGCCAGGCTCCGGTACGGGCGGCTCCTCGGACTTTGCGTCCGGCTCCGGGCCCGGCTCGAACCAGCGTTCCGGCGTGGTCGTCTCGGGGCCGTCACCGGCCGACTCGGCCGCGAACGGCACATTCCAGGAGTGGCGGTGAGCCGGCAGTGGCTCGAACCGCTGGACCTCTGGGGAGTTGGGGTCTGACATCTTGGTGGCGATTTCCGGATTGCGAGGTGAACAGGCGCGAATGCTATGCAGAAAACTCCAAACGCGCCTGAAGGTCCTTGGTCGGCACACGCGCCGCGACTGCCGAAGCTTGCGGCGACCCGCGTTCACGTACCAGAGGCTGGACGGTGAAGATTCCGCCACCGACTCGGGTCCCTAGGTGGCGTCGGTGCGGCTCCCGGACTTGACCTGCACGTCCGCCGCCCCGGCACCGTCGGTCGTGGCGGCAGGCTGGGCGGTTGTATGGGCGGGGGGCCTGGGCGTTGGAGTCGCGCTCGGCGCCGTGCCTTTGCTCGTGCCGCCGGAACCCGCGGGTGCGGCCTCGCCGCTGCCCAGGGGACGGACCGCTCCGGTGGCGACCGCGTCGGCGGAGGTCCGCGGGTCGAGCGGCAAGGTCACCGTGAACGTGGTCCCGGAACCGACGCGGCTCTCGACCATGACCCGGCCGCCGTGCATCTCGACTACGGAACGGACGATCGCCAGGCCGAGGCCGCTGCCGCTGCCACGGGCCTCGTTGGCCCGAGAGCCGCGGTAGAAGCGATCGAAGATGTGCGGCAGCTCGTTGGCATCGATCCCGACGCCGGTGTCGATGACCTGGATGGACGCGCCGCGATTCTTAGGGCCTAGCGTGACCCGGACCGAACCGCCCCGCGGCGTGAACTTGAGGGCATTGCCGATCAGGTTCGTCAGGACCTGGCCCAACCGCTGCGGGTCGTGCCTGGTGACCAGCGGCGTCTCCGGCAACTCCGCGGTGAGGCTCAAGCCACGCCGCGTGGCGGAAACCTGGGCTTGTTCGACTGCGGAGAGGATCGTCGCGCGCAGGTCGTCGGGTCGCAGGTCGAGGCGGATCAGCCCGGAATCGAGCTTCGACAGCTCGAGCAGGTTCTGGGCCAGCCAGTCGAGCCGCTCGATCTGCTGGGCGCTGGCCTCGAGGAACTCCGTGCGCGCGGCCACGTCGTCGCCGGCCTTCTCCCGCAGCAGCTCGTTGAAGGTGCGAAGGGCCGCCAGTGGCGTGCGCAACTCGTGAGAGACGTCGGCCAGGAACTCGCGGCCGGCGTCGCGGTCGCGCCGGATCACCTCCATCGTTTCCTCGACCTGGTCCGCCATGGCGTTGAACTGGCGCGACAGCTCGGTTATCTCCGCTCCGCCGGTCCGGGCCCGGTCGGCCGGGACGCGGCGTGCCAGGTCGCCCTCGGCGAGCGCCCTGGCGGCGTCGGTCAGCCTTCGCAGGGGGGTCGTGAAGCGGCGGGCGAGGATCGACGAGACGACTATGGCCAGCAACAGCGCGCCGATGGAGCTGATCAGGAGAAACCCGACGACGCTGGTGATCGTGCTGCCACGTGTCGTGTAGGGGGCGGAGAGGCTGACTTCGAGGTCCCACGCCGGCTTGACGCCCTCGGGGTCGGTGAACGTGAAGACCGTGGAGTAGCTGATCGAGTCGCGAGCCTGGCCTCGCCCGGGCTGGGCCGTGAGCGGTGCGCTGAATGTGGACGCCCCGGCGGCGGGGATGAAGTCCACCCCGCTCGAAGTCTCCGAACCGAACCCGATACGAAGCCTCAAGTCGGCCTGGGCGACGTTGTTGGCGTAGTCGGTCAGGGTGGCCCGGTCTCCGATCGCGGCAGTCACGTCGGTGTTGAGCACCCCACTGGCGGAGACGACCGTGGTGTTCGCCGCGTCCTGGTCGGCGGCCGTTTCGGCTTTGACTCTCACGACGGCGGCGACGGCGTTGGCCCGGGCCTCGAGGTTGGTCACCTCCTGCTGGCGCAGATCGTTGTCCAGGACGAAGACGGTGACCACCGACACGATGCCGACGGCCAGGGCGAAGACCAGGACGAAGGCCAGCGAAAGGCGGCCCTGGAACGTCCTGGGCAATGCCCGATCCACCGGCACGGAGAGCCCGCGACCTGCCCGAGTTGCGGTCGCCCACTGCTTCGGCGGCCCCGGTTCGGCCGCCGCCGCCTTTGCTTTCGCCGACGGAACCTGGCGCGCCGGCTTGCTCGCCTTGGCGTCCCGCCGCTTTCGATTTCGCGCCGGAGCCATATCAGCGCTCCGTGGGTCGCGGATCGGCCAAGGGCGGGGCGCCGGTCTCGTTCCGGCGGTCGCCGTTCACGTCAGCGCTCCGCGAACGCGTACCCCGCGCCACGGACCGTCAAGACGAACCGCGGGCTGGAAGGATCGTCTTCCAACTTCTCTCGCAGGTGGCTGACGTGGACGTTGATCGTCTTCTCGTCCTGGTCGAGGGCCTCGTAGTCCCTGATGAGCTCGAGCAGCTCGCGGCGCGAGTAGACGCGCCCCGGCCGGCTGGCGAGGTGCCGCAGGATCTCGAATTCGGTGGCGGTGAGGGCGATCCGGCGATCGCCCCGCTGGACCCGGCGCCGCTCCAGGTCTATCAGCAGGTCGCCGTGACGGAGGAGGCGTCCGCCGCCGGCGTCGGCGAGGTCCCCGTAGGCGCGCCGGAGCAGGGCCTTGATGCGGCTCATCAACTCGCGCAACCCGAACGGCTTGGTCATGTAGTCGTCGGCGCCCAGCTCGAGCCCGATGACCTTGTCCATCTCCTCGTCGCGAGCGGTAAGGATCAGAACGGGTGCCTTCGAGCCGCTGGTGCGCAGCCGCCTCAGGACTTCGAAGCCGTCGATTCCGGGCAGGCGGACGTCGAGGACCACGAGATCCGGGCCCTCGCGCAGCGCGAACTCCAGGCCCTCCTCGCCCGAGCGCGAGACGGCGACCTGGTACCCCTCCTGTTGAAGGGCGTACTGGATGCCCCTGGCAACGGCGTATTCGTCCTCGACGATAAGGATCGTGGCGGCCACGCGGCGATCCTACACCCCGGCCGGCGCCACGGGCGAGTGGCGGTCCCGCGCGCTGCGGCGGCACCTGCGCCGGCCATGCCAACCCGCAAATGTGCCGCATCCGGCGCGTGACCCTCCTGCCCGTGGTAGGCTCCTATGCCGAAGCGCCTCCGCAAACGGTCAGTGCGCTCGATGGATCCGCGCAAAGAGGTTCGCAGTTCCGTGTCAGCACCGTCCGTTCTCTCCGCCAGCCGCCGAACCGAGATCGGCAAGTCGGTCTCCCACCTGCGCAAGGCCGGCCGCATCCCAGCCGTCGTCTTCGGGCACGGGCTCGACTCGATTGCCGTCTCGCTGGACTTCCACGAATTCGACAAGGTCCGTCGGGCCGGCCATGCCAACGCCATCCTCGAGCTCGAGATCGATGGCAAGGACCTTCATCGGGTCATGGTCCACGGCATCCAGGTGGACCCGCGGTCCCGCCGGCTGCTCCATGTCGACCTCTTCGAGGTGAGGAAGGGCGAGGAAGTCACGGTCGACATCCCGCTCCGCGCCTTCGGCGAGTCACATGCCGTGGCGCGACTCAGCGGCACGCTCCTGCACAACATCGATCACGTCCGAGTCCGGGCTCTGCCGGAGAACCTTCCGGACGCGCTCGAGTTCTCGATCGAGCCGCTCATTGACTTCGATGCGGCCATCCACCTCCGGGACGTGGCTTTGCCGGCGGGCGTGACACTTCTCTCCGAGCTCGACGAGGTCGTGGCCAAGGTGGCCGCGCCGAAGGTCGAGGAGGAGGCTCCGGCCGCTGAGGTCGAGGCGCCGGCTGAGGCTCCTGAGGCCGAGGAGACCAAGACCGAAGCCTGACGGCTCCGGCCGGCGGTTCGGCCGCGGTCGCCCGAAATCCGAGGGCGGATATGGCTGGCGTTCGAGCTTCCGGCGATGGGGGCGATGGCGCTTCGTCCGACGGACGAGGCGGGATCGTCTCCGACGACCGGCGCCGGCTCCTGCTCGAGCGAGCCGTGTTCGATCTAACGCGGGAAGCCCGCGCCGAGGTCAGAGACCGGGGCGAGTTCGATGCGCTCCTGGTGCGTGGGTCCCCGGTCAACCATCGCCTGCACTTCGCGGTCGTGGTGGTCATGGCGGCCCTCGCTCTTGCTGTCGGCGAGGGTCTCGGGGCCGGCCTCTCGGGCGTCGCCACGCTCCTGCTCGTCCCGGGCCTCTACGCCCTGTGGTGGCTCTTCCTTGCCGCGACCGGCGGCGAGGAGATCGAGCGGGTCTCCATCGACGCGAACGGCAAGATCGGCCGCGTCCGATCCGGCCGGGGCAGCGATACGAGGGGCGATTTCCTCCGGGTCGCGGTGCCCGTGGCCGTGATCGCGGTCGCCGGGTGGCTCGCCGTCGGGCTGGCGCACGACATCGCCTTTCCGCCGCCGCCGAACTGCAACGCTCCGGCGTCGCAAGGCTCGGACGCTTGCCTGACGCTCCCGAATCTCCAGGCCCTGACCAATGCGACGGCGCACCTGGTCACGCCATCGGCCGGTCCGGCCAGCGCGACCGCATCGGCGGCGAGCCCGTCTCCGTCGGGCAGCGGGCCGAGCCCCGCGGCTTCGCCGACGGCCGTGGGCGGCGGGTCGGGGAGCGGCGCCCTGAGCGTCGACGATACGAAGCTGCTCGAGCGCGTCGTCCGCAGCCTGCAGCTGGTCGTGGCCATGGCATTCTTGCTGGGCTCGGGCTGGTTCCTGAGACGGATGCTCACAGGCCGCCCGGTGGCCTTCATCAGGCCGGTGCACCACCTCAGGGACGAGTAGGCCGCCGGATCATGCGGGCCAGGCCCGCAACCAGCTCGTAGGATTGTCGCGTGTCCGGCCTCCCGTCTTCCAGCGGCGCACTGCGTCGAACCGTCCCGGTCTTCGGCGCGTTCGTTGTGGGCGCCGTCGCCTACGCACCGCTCTACTGCTATCCGCTCCTGGCGCCGCAGTTCGAGTCGGCGTTCCACACCTCGCGCGAGGTCGGGCAGATGCCGTGGACGATGTTCCTGCTCGTTTCGGCGCTGTGCTCCCCGCTTCTCGGCCGCGCCTTCGACGTGATCGACGACCGCTACCTGCTCCTCGCCGGGGCGGTCTGCCTGGCCGCAGGATGGCTCGTGGCCTCGGCGGCTTCCGATGTGGCGTTCCTGATCGTGGCCTACGGGGCGCTGCTCGCGATCGGGGTCCAGCTCGTCTTCGTCGGCACCAGCACGGCGATGGCGCGCCGCTACGCCGGGGTGGCGGGTCTCGCGCTCGGCATCGCCTATGCCGGGCCGGGGATCGGAGTTGCCCTGGCGCTGCCGATCGCCGCATCGACGATCCCTGAGATCGGCTGGCGGGCAACCGCGGGCCTCTTCGCCGCCGTATCCCTGGTGGCGATCCCGTTCGTGTGGCTGATGACGAGCGGCCAGGCCGTGCTCGTGCCCGGCCGGTCGGGCGGGGCCAAAGGCGGCGACGCCGTTACTGCGGGCCCGCCGCCGGCTCGACCTGTCTTGGGGGCCGGGCTGCATGAGACCTCGGCGCCGGGTGCGATCGGGGCGTCCCAGGAGTCGGCCCCCCGGGGTGGCCGCACCGACCCGGACGCGCTGCGCCGAACCATCCGCACCCGCCGTTTCCTGGTACTGCTCATAGGTGCGGTCGGCATTGGCTGCATCGACGAAGGCATCTTTCAGACCTCGTCGCGCCACGCCGTTAACCAGGGTATCGATGCCGGGTTCGCGGCGACGATGCTGGCTCTGCAGAGCTACGCCTATGTGGCCGGGCAGGTCGTGGGTGGCGGGCTGTCGGACCGCTTTGGGCGGCGCTTCATCGGTCTGCTGTGCGCCGGTCTGATCGCCGTCGGCGCAACGGGGATCTTTGCCGCGACCGGTTCGTTGCTGGCGCTGGCGGTGGCCGGCAACGCGATCTACGGGTTCGGCATCGGGGCGACGATCGCGATTCGCTCGGCCGCGTTCTCCGACGTGTTCGGAGGACACAACCTGGGTGCGATCTTCGGTATCACGGCCGTGGCCTACCCGGCCGGCGGGATCATCGCCATGAACGCCGGCGGGATCATGTACGACCGGATCGGCAACTACTGGCCCGTCTACCTGATCGCGATGGTTTCGCTCGTGGCCTGGTCAACGGCCCTGGTCGTCGCCGGGCCGCGCCGCCACGGCCTCAGGGCACGCCTCCGAAGCGCCCGGTCGCGGATTCCGGTGTAGCCGCGTCCGCCTCCCGATCCGCCGCGGCAGCGTCGTGCCCGAGGTGCTACGCCACCTCCCGCCGGATCGTGGCCGCCGCCAGAGCAACGAAGACCGCGGCGATGGCGACGAGCACGCCCAGATCCAGCAGCACGTTTGGCGACGAGAGGTCCGCACCGGCGATCATCACCTGCCGTAACCCGTCGATCGCGTAGGTGACCGGCAGGATACGGGCGACCGGCTGGAGCAGGCTCGGCAGCTGTTCGATCGGCCAGAAGAACCCACCGAGAAGGCCCTGCGGCACGATGACGATCGGGATGAACTGCAGGATCTGGAGCTCCGTGCGTGCGAACGTCGAGAGGAAGATCCCCAGCGAGACGGCGCCGAGCCCGAGCACGAGCACTATCAGATAGGCGAGGAACGGGTTGCCGATCGTCCGAACCCCGAGCCCTATCGCGAAGGCCGGGACGGGCCCGAGCGCCGGGATATCCAGGCGGCCCAGGACGAAGGCCAGCACCAGCGCAACCTGTATCGTCGCGAAGAATCCGAAACCGAGGCTGTAGCCGACCACGATCTCGGCCCGGCTGACCGGAGTCGCCAGGAGCCGCTCGAGCGTGCCGCCGATCCGCTCGCGCAGGAAGCTGATACCGGTCAGGATGAAGACGAAGAAGTAGGCGAAGAAGCCGACGACGACAGGCGCGAGCGAGTCGAGCTCGGTCGCGTCGGGCGAGCCGTACACAGTTGCTCGCTCGATGGTCGGTATGGCTGCCCCGGCACTTTCCATGACGTTGAACACGGCCTTCTGGATGGCCGGCAGGACTGCCGCCTCTCCAGTCGGGTTGAGCCCGAGTGTCAGGAGTTCGATCTTACGGTTCTGGAGGCCGAAGTCGGGCGGCAGGACCAGGACCAGGTCGAGGGTCTTGTCCTTGAGCATCTGGCGGGCGGTCGAGTCGTTCGTGACGGACCGATCCAGGACGATCCCCGGCTGTCCGTCGAGCGCCGATTGAAGCCTGGCGGCGACGGCCGATCCGGCGGGTCCGCCGGATTCGTCGAGGACGGCCACTCGGGCCGACGTCGCGTTCTGGCTGCTCAGCACCCAGCCGAGCAAGGCGATGATCGCGAGCGGCGCAAGGTACAGGAGCGCCAGCGATCGGGGATCGCGGCGGAACTGGGCGACGATGCGGCGGAAGACGGCGATCACGCGCCGCGGGTTCATCGCACGTCCTCCTTGGTGGCCGTGTCGGCCGATTGGGCGGCGAAGCTCAGGAATGCGGTCTCGAGGTTGTCGGTGCCTGCCCGCTTGCGCAGCTCGACCGGCGTCCCCTGCGCCAGAACGTGCCCGTCTCGAATGAAGAGCAGCTCGTCGCAGCGATCGGCCTCGTCCATGACGTGGCTCGAGACGAGGAGCGTGGCTCCGGTCGCGGCCAGCCGGTGGAAGTGGTCCCAGAACTGCACCCTCAGCGCCGGGTCGACACCGACCGTGGGCTCGTCGAGGAAGATGACCTGCGGGTGGTGGGCCAGGGCGCAGGCCATCGAGAGGCGCCGCCGCATGCCGCCCGAAAGCTGCAGGGCAGGAGTGCCGAGGCGCGTGTCGAGCTCCACCAGCGCGAGCGTTCTCAGAAGATCGGCCCTGTCCGTCTGGCCGTAGAGCGCGGCGAAGAAGGACAGGTTTTCCCAGACCGAGAGCTCGGGATAGATGCCGTCGGACTGGGTCATGTAGCCGACCCGAGCCAGGTTGGGTCGCGACGGCATTGCCACTCCCAGGACGCGGACGGTCCCGCTCGTGGCCGACGCGAGCCCGGTCAGGAGGCGTATCAGAGTCGTCTTGCCGGATCCGTTGGGCCCCAGAAGACCGTAGATGTGCCCGGGCGGCAGGCTCATGTCGATGCCGTCGACCGCGTGGATCGGCCCGAAGTCCTTGCGCAGGGCGAAGGCTTCGATGGACGGCGGTGGCGGCTCGGCGGGAGCGCCAGGGGCGGGTGGGGTTGGGGCGAGGGCCATCTAGATGCCTCCTGACGTTGAGTCGGGTTGCGCGACGCCATCGAGGAGCAGGTCTACGTAAGCCTCGACGTTGTCGATTGCGGGATGGATGCCCATCAGGGCCAGCTCGTCAAAGACGGCTGGCCCGAGAACGACGAGCAGGAAGACGGGCCCGAAGAGGGCCTGGATCAGCAGTGCGGGGTCGATCGGGCGAAGGTTCCCCTTCTGGATCTGGAGGCCGACCCAGGCGATCATCATCGGCGCGCCCTGGCCGATGATCTCGGACATGACCACCCGCGCGAGCTCCGGATCCTCCGACGAATTGGCGGCCAGGTTACGCACCAGGTCGGCCCGCTTGCGCATCGCGGAGTAGTAGGCCCGGGCGATCGCGACGAGCCCGTCCCGCGCCGGCAGCTGGATCGCGGGCTCGATCTGGGCGCGCATCTCGTCGACCGGGCTCACGCGGCGAGCAATCGACCGGAGCAGTTCCGCCCGATCGGCGAAGTGATGGTAGACGGCGCCCTTCGTCAATCCCGCCTCGGCGGCGATAGCCTCGATCGAGATGGGCCCGCTTCCCGGGCGCGAGAACAGCCGTACCGCGGCCTCTACGAGGCGGTCGCGCGTCGGCTCGTCGCCGGCCGTGGCGACGTTGAGCCCCTCCGTCGCGAGAACCGATCTCAATCCTCGCAGCCCACCGAAGTAATGGTGGACGGTCTGGCGAGACACGCCTGCCTCGGCGGCAATGGCCTGGATCGACAATTCCGCCGAACCGGCCCCAATCTGGCGGCGCGCGGCTTCCAGGATGGCCTCGCGTGTGGAACCGGGACGGCGTGTTGAGTCAGACATACGTACCAGTATGCATGTCGCGTCAAGTCTGACCCACGCGGGGGCAGGGCCGCGGCGGGGCGGCCACGAGCGAGGCGGGGCACGAGCGGGGCGGCTTATCCGCGACAACCACTCCTCCGAGCGACCCGCGCGGCCGCCTCCTCCGAGCGACCCGCGCGGCCACGGCGGCAACCGCGCACACGGCGGCGGTTTCCGCTCAATTCCACTCTGGCGAGCGTCAGGTGGCCAATCGAGCTCATTTGACCCTCAACGTCACCCGGGACAGCGTTATGTTGCGATGCGGGCGTCCCGGGACCTGCCGGGCTCATCGATCTCGGCTCCGGCCCGACTCCCAAGCTCAGCTCGGCTGCGACTGACCGGGGAATCGGGCGGAGGCGGCTGAGTCTCTGGACGCCGTGCTACCCGCTGTGGCGTTGAGGGTTTTCCGGGCGGAGAGGACGGGCGCCGAAGACGGGCGGTATTCGGCGCAGCGTCAGGGCGCGCTCACCGTCGTCGCGATGGGTCGCCGGACGAGCCGCAACGAGACCGACTGAACGGCTACAACCGCGAACAGACCCGCGCCGAACGCGGCCGGGATTCCGAAGCGGTCGATCGTACCCGTCACGACCAGGAAGAACACTATCGTGCCGAACAGGCCAATCTGAAGGCCCCGAGCCACGCCCATGGCTTGCTCGGAACCTTCGAGGCGGTGGGCGAAGACCGCCAGAATCGTGACGTAGACCGGGAAAGCGGCGAGGATGCCGCTCAGCTGGGGACCGAGAAGGTCAGCGGCCTCGGTGACCGCGAGGACGATCAGCGTCCCCACGACCATCCGCGCCGGGATGTCCCATCCAGGCAGTGAGACGGCCACCTTGGTTGCGGTAGCGGACGGGGCGAGCCGCAGGCAGGCGGCCATCGCCATGGCAACGATCGCGAAGAGCACGATCGCCGGCCCGGTGACGAGCGGCTGAATTGCGATCGCCGTCAACGCAAATGCCCCGAAACCTCCGAACATCGAAATGCGCCAGCCGAATCGCGTCGCCAGCCACGCGTAAGCGAGGGCAAAAGTGGCATCGCCGAGAAGCCCGCCGATCGAACCCTCGGCGGTAGCCGCCGCGAAGGCCGTCCCACGATCCAGCGCCAGGTAGAGCACGACCGGGCCGGACGTCAGCGGCAAGGCCACGATCCAGCCGCCGATGGAATGGCCCCAGCGACGAGCCGCCAGGCTCGCGCCGCCCACGAGGATCGGAGTCAGGCTGAGTTTGAGGAGGAGAAGGCCCACGCCCTCAGGGTATCGCGGCGGTGCGGCCTCGGTGTGGTGCCGCCTCGCTATCGGTGCCGCGGGGGCCCCGTGTGGTGCCGCCTCCGTGTGGTGCCGCCTCGCTATCGGTGCCGCCTCGGTGTCGGGCGCGCCCGATGCGCCCCCTGGCGCCGCCCATGTGGTCGGTCGGTGGCCTCAGCCTGCGGCGAGCCGCCGGATCTCGGCCTGGATGGCTGTCGCGAACGCCGGCAGGCCAGCTTCGACCGGCCGCGACAGCGGCGCCCCAAACCCAAACTCCACGGCGCCGATCCCGACGAAGCTGCCGCGGAGCGGTGAGCCACGCATCTCCGCGGCGACGCCGATCACCTGGTCGGGAGGCAGCGCGTGCGAAGACGCCGGCACAGTTCCGTGGCGCCCTCCCACTTCGTCGAGCGGCAGTGTAACGATGGATCCAGGCGCCGGCCCGACGGCGGCATCGACGACGACCAGGGCCGTGCCCTCGGGTACGTCTAGCAAAGCCTCGACCGAGAGCTGGCCAACCTCGTCAATCTCGACCAGCGCCCGAGTGTCCGCGTCCAGGGCCTCCACCGCTTGCCGCGCCGCTCCGTCGTCACCTCGCAACCGCTCTCCGCAAACGAGCACACGAACCGCCGGACCGAGCGGGAACCGCCATCTCGTCGTCCAGGCCCCTTCATCGAGGACGATCAACTCAACTGAACTGGCAGTCGCCTTCAGTGGCAACGTCGCCCAGGCCGGGCTGGCCTCGAGTCCGCCCAGCCCAACCGTCCCCTCGGCGACGGTCACGTGAGGCGCGAATTCGAACCCGCCGCCGTAGATCGGGAAGTCGGGAAAGGCGGCCGCGAGGTCGGCGTAGAGGGATCGGAACGGACCCTCGGGGTCGACCGACGCGAACAGCACTTCGGGCCATCGGGCGGGGCCGCTCAGCCGATACGGGAAGGCGTGATGGCGCTCGAGAGCCAGTGCAATCGCAGCTTGAAGGCCGCCGTCCAGTTCCTGCGGCGCGGCGAACGGATAGAGCAGCGTGATGTGGGCCGGCAGTCCGCGCGAAGCGTTTGGGACCGCGCCGACGCGAAGGGTTTCGAGAGGTTCGGGCAGTCGAACGCGGACGATCAGGGCAGTCTCGGCGGTGCTGGCGGCTGCCATCATTCAGCCGCCTCCGCGAGCACCAGATCGGCCGACGCTTCGGCGGTGGCTTCGGCTCGCGAACGTCGGGCGCGCAACGCCGATCCGGCGCCATCGAGCGACGCGGCGGCGGACGATGTGGCCGCGAACGAGGTGTCTGCTCGAGCGCAAGGAAGGGCAGGGTTCGAGCCGCCCTGTGCCGGAACCGCACCGAGGATGCCGCCCATGGCCGGGCCGTGGCGGGGACTCACCAGCGTGGCGATGCCGATCATCAGCACCGGCAGCCCGATCTTGAAGAAGAACTCGATCATTTCGGTCTCAGGGTAGACGGCGCGCACCGGGAGGGCCCGAAAAGGTTCCGACGGCCCGCGGTCGCGTTCCGACGGGCCGAAAAGGGTGCCCACGGCCCCGGCCGCGCCGACGGCGCCCGGTCGCGACTTCCCGCGGCGCCCGGCAACGGCTCCCTCGGCCGCCGCCGCGACCGACGGCCCCCGCCACGACCCGCGGCTCCCGGCCGCGTTTCGGCGACCCCTCGTCAGTCGCGTTCGACCTCGAGCTTGAGGAAGTGCGTCGCGCAGCTTATACACGGGTCGTAGGAGCGGATGAGCTGCTCGAGGCGAATCGTTGCCTCGGCGTGCGGGAGCGGCAAGACCTGCGGCGCGAACTGCGCAAGGTCCTGCTCGATCATGCCCTGGTTCTGGCCGGTCGGGGCGATGATCTGCGCGGCGGTGACGCGTCCGTTGTCGTCGACGTCGTAGTGATGCCAGCAGATGCCTCGCGGCGCCTCGGTGCCCCAGCCGGTCTCGCCGGCGCGTGGCGTCCACGGCGTGAACGGCCGGGCCGGCTCTTCGTATGAGTCGACGATGTCGAGGGCGGCGGCCGAGGCGTGGATGAGCTCGACCGATCGGGCCGCGATCGCCCAGTAGGGATTGAGAGCGATCTGCTGGGTCAGGCCGCTGGTCTTGAGGGCCTCCTGGGCCAGTGGATGAAGCTGGTCGGCGTTGAGCGTGACCCGGGCCGATGGTCCGAGCATGTACGTCCGCCCGTCGAGCGTTCGGGCGTGGAGGGCGTTGGTGCCCTCGTGGTGTTCCTCGCGGAAGGCCTCTCGCCAGCCCCAGATCGGAACGTCGATGCCGTCGCTCGACACGATCCGGCCTTCGTTGAGGCCGTACTCGATCGGATGCTTGATCGCGACGTAGAGCGGGTCGCGCTCGAACTTGGGCGCCTTGAACGCGGCGACGAGCTTGAGAGTGGCCTGTGACAACGCCAGCGCCTCGGTGAGGGGCGCGCGCAGGGCGTTGATTTCGGCCCGCGTGGGTGTCTTGGAGAATCCGCCGACGCGCATCGCGACCGGGTGGATGGCCCGGCCGCCGATGAGCTTCATGATCTCGTTGCCGGTCCGCTTGAGTCGGAGCGCCTGTTCGACTACCGGCTTGTGGTCGCGCGCCATCGCGATTGCGCTCTCGTAGCCCAGGAAGTCGGGCGCGTGGAGCATGTACACGTGGAGTGCGTGGCTCTCGATCCATTCGCCCCAGTAGAAGAGCTTGCGCAGCGCTCGCACCTGAGGGTCGATCTCGATCTCGAACAGGTGCTCGAAGGCCATCGACGCGCTCATCTGGTAGGCCACCGGACAGATGCCGCAGATCCGGGTGACGATGTCGACTACTTCGTTCGGCGTCCGACCGACAACAAGCTTCTCGAAATAGCGAGGCGCCTCGAAGATCGATAGCCTCGCTTCGCGGACTTCGCCGTCGGTGATGCGCAGCCGAAGGGTGCCCTCGCCTTCCACTCGCGCGATGCCAACGACCTCGAAGTTGTGCTCCCCGGTCGCCGTCTCTGCCTTGGCCATCGTTCTACCACCTGGCTGCGTGCGTCCCTGCCTGCACTCGGGCTCTCGGAGACTGCCCGATTCCCCGTTCCGCGGCATAGGGCCGTTTGTCGTGCCGGACCGTGCCGGCCGTTCCACCCGGAAACTCGTTTGGGTGGTCCCGGCCAACCTGTCGGATGAGGCCGGGAGCGGCCCGCAGCGCGGGGGCGGCGCGCGCCGCAGCGCGGGGGCAGGGCCGCGACGGGGCGGCCACGAGCGAGGCGTGGGCACGAGCGGGGCGGCTTATCCGCGACAACCGCCCCCCCGAGAGACCCGCGCGGCCACGGCGGCAACCGCGCACACGGCGGCGGTTTCCGCTCAATTCCACTCTGGCGAGCGTCAGGTGGCCAATCGAGCTCATTTGACCCTCAACGTCACCCGGGACAGCGTTATGTTGCGATGCGGGCGTCCCGGGACCTGCCGGGCTCATCGATCTCGGCTCCGGCCCGACTCCCAAGCTCAGCTCGGCTGCGACTGACCGGGGAATCGGGCGGAGGCGGCTGAGTCTCTGGACGCCGTGCTACCCGCTGTGGCGTTGAGGGTTTTCCGGGCGGAGAGGACGGGCGCCGAAGACGGGCGGTGAGGACGGGCGCCGAAGAGACGCCTCGCAGTCCTCGTCAGGAACGCCGACGCCCGGGGCTCGCGCCGCCACGACCCAGCCGCCGCGCAGTTGCGCTACCGATACGCGCGCGGCGCGAGTGGCGAATCCGAGTTGGGCCGGGAATGCGCTTGCTCGGCCCCAATGACGGGCGTGGACGTCGGTCTCACAGCCAGCGCGGCATCCGCCGAGCGGGCCCGTCCCAGTCGCTCGGCGCGGTCGGGGCCTCGCCAATTCCCGTCTGGTGGGAATTGAGTCGGGGACTCGCCCTGAGAAGCTGGCGCCACTGGGACGCGGCGGTATAGTCGGCCCATGGAATTGCCGTTTCAGCCGCCGATCGAGCCCATGCTCGCGAAGCTGACCGAGTCGATCCCGGGGGGCGAGGGCTGGCTCTACGAGCCAAAGTGGGACGGCTTCCGAGCCCTCGTCTTCCGCGACGGCGACGAGACTTACATCCAGAGCCGCGACCTCAAGCCACTCGACCGCTACTTCCCCGAGCTGCCCCCGGCGCTCAAGGCCGCGCTGCCCGAGCGCTGCGTCCTCGACGGCGAAGTCGTGATTGCCGGCCCGAGCGGTCTCGACTTCGATTCCCTGCTTCTGCGCATCCACCCGGCTGCGTCGCGGGTCAGGCTGCTCGCGGAGCAGACGCCCGCCAGCTACGTGGCCTGGGATCTCCTTGCGCTCGCCGATCGCGATCTCCGCGCCACTCCGCAGGGTGAGCGGCGGGCGCTTCTGGAGAGCGTGCTTGCCGGCGCGAAGCCGCCCGTTCACCTTACCCCGGCCACACCCGACCCATCGGTGGCTGCCGACTGGTTCAATCGGTTCGAGGGGGCCGGCCTCGACGGCGTGGTCGCCAAGCGGACTTCGGACCCGTACATGCCGGGAAAGCGCGGTTGGGCCAAGATCAAGCACGCTCGCACGGCGGACTGCGTCGTCGCGGGTTTTCGCTGGCACAAGAACGGGCCGGGAACGTTGGTCGGCTCCCTCCTGCTGGGACTCTTCGACGATACGGGGCGATTGAACCACGTCGGGATCACCGCCAGCTTCACCGCGGATAAACGCCGCGAATTGGTCGCGGAGCTCGCGCTGCTGCGTGAGAAGGCGCTCGATGGTCACCCGTGGGCGGAATGGGCCGAGTGGGAGGAGGCGGCCCGGGCCTCAGGCCAGCGCATGCCCGGCGCGACCAGCCGCTGGAACCGCGACCGCGACCTCTCGTGGGAGCCACTGCGGGCGGAGCGGGTCTGCGAGGTAGCCTACGACCACCTCCAGGGCGACCGCTTCCGACACGCCACCACATTCGTGCGCTGGCGCCCGGACAAACGCCCCGACGACTGCCGCTACGACCAGCTCGAATCGACCGCACCCTACGAGCTGGCAGCCATCTTCGGCCGGTAGGAGGTCAGGCCGTCGTCCGCTTCTTGCGGGGCGCGCGAACCGGCTGCCCCGATCTATCCGGCCACTCGTAGCCGGCCCAGGGGTCGTAGTCGACCTCGAGCGGCTCCTGCGGCGGGCGCTCCGGTTCGGGGACGTGCTCGAGGTTGACGCGGATGCGATACCAGAGCTTGAAGCGGCCGCGCATGCCGTCGACCAGGACGTCGGCCGGCTCGAGGTAGTCGGCGATGGCGGCATGGCGCTCCTTCCAGCGCTCGAAGCCGGCCAGGGCGTAGTCCCTGGTTTCGGCGCGGGCGATCTCGATGAGCGGCTTGGTGGAGGTGCGCCGGCCCGTCGGCGAACGCTGCGAAACGCCCAATTCGTCGCCCCCTTCGACTTTCCGTGCCCGGGACGGCATCACCCGCGCCGGTTCACCGGGCGCCTTGGCATAGTGCGGCGGCCATGGGGCATCGCCCTGGCCCTCGCGCTCCTGCTTCGCCGACACATCCAGCAGCCCGTCCAGCGAGCCGACCGCAGCGTCGATCCCCGCGCCGGGATCGCCGACCTTCCGGAACCGCCCGGGAACCGTGGCCAGCGTGAAGTCGCCGAGCTCACACGCCGGCAGCTCGTCCCAGGTCACGGGCGCCGAGACGCGCGCGTCCGGCACCGGCCGCACTGAATAGGCCGAGGCCACCGTTCGGTCCTTGGCGTTCTGGTTGTAGTCGAGGAAGACGCCGTGGCGTTCCTCCTTCCACCACTTGCTGGTGGAGATGTTCGGCGCCCGCCGCTCCACTTCACGGGCCAGGGCGAGAGCCGCGCGCCGGACCTGGTCGAAGGTCCAACGGCGCTCGATCCGGACGTTGATGTGGATTCCGCGCGAACCCGACGTCTTTGGCCAGCCGACGAGCCCGTTATCGACCAGCACCTCACGGGCCACCATCGCGACCCGGCGAATGTCGTCCCACGGGACGCCCGGCATCGGATCGAGGTCGACGCGAAGCTCGTCGGGATGGTCGAGGTCATCGACCCGGATCGGGTGCGGATTGAGGTCGATGCAGCCGAGATTGGCCACCCAGGCGAGCCCGGCGGCGTCGTCGAGCACCACCTCATTCGCCGTCCGGCCCGAGGGAAACGACAGCTCCACGGTGCGAAGCCAGTCGGGCCGAGACTCGGGAGCGCGCTTCTGGAAGAAGTAGTCGCCGTCAGCGCCGTTGACGAAACGCTTCATCGCCATCGGGCGACCGCCCGCGCCACGCAGCGCTCCGTCGGCCACGGCCAGGTAATAGCCGACCAGATCGCGCTTGGTGTAGCCCGGCCCCGCGAAGAAGACCTTGTCCGGGTTCGTGACGGCGATCTGCCGTCCCGCGACCTCGACGAACTCGCTCTTGTCTGGCATGGCCGAACGATAGCGCGACGCCGCGGAACAGCCCACCGATCGGGACGGCCCGGTCCTGAGCGTTGCGACAATCAGTCGGTCGAGGCCGTTCGCTCCATCAGTTCGGCGAGGGTCTCGAGCTCGGCCGGCGTGTACGACTCGAGGAAATATCGGCGAACCGCCGCGAAGTGCGCCGGTCGCGTCTCCTGGAGGCGCAATCGCCCTCGCTCGGTGAGCACCGCGAAGGCTCCCCTCGCATCCGAGGGGCATTTGGCCCGGTCCACGAGTCCGTCGGCTACCAGCCGGTCCACGAGACGCGTGATGCCGGCGCGGCTCAGCAGGACTCGATCCGCGAGCTCGTTCATACGGAGCCTGTGGCCCTCGGCCATCCCCAGCTGGAACAGGACGTCGAACTCGGCTAGCGGCAGATCGCTGCGAGCCATGAGATCCGTCTCCAGCTGGCGGGCGACTCGTGCGTGCCTCGTCAGAAACGCTCCCCAGGCGCGGCGTTCGAGCGCGTCGATCTCCGGCACCGGATCGATCGCCGCCGATGCCGTGGGGCGCGCGGCGTCGCAGGCGGTGGCATCGTTGGTCGTCGCCGCCGGCGTGGGCGGCGCGGTGTGAGGCTGTCTGTCGTCTACCACTTGCAAGTCCTTGCGCATGCAACTAATATACCAGATAGTTGCTTAGTAAAGGATCCCGTTCGGGTCCGCGAGAGCATCAACCACAGGATGGAACATGAGCATCTGGACCCTGGACCCGGGCCATTCCCAGATCGAGTTTGCCGTCAAGCACATGATGATCACTACCGTACGCGGGCAGTTCCGCGGGTTCGAGGCCGAAGTCGACTTCGATGAGGAGCACCCCGAGCGGTCCTCCGTCGTTGCGCATATTGACGCATCGACCATCGCCACGGGCATGGAGGCTCGCGATGCGCACCTGCGGAGCGCGGACTTCTTCGACGCCGAGACCTACCCGGAGCTGACCTTCCGAAGCACCGCCATCTCGCCGCGGGCCGATGGCTACCGGATCGATGGCGACCTGACGATACACGGCGTGACGCGGCCGGTCAGCCTCGAGGCCGAGATCGGCGGCGTCGTTCCGAATCTGCAGGGTGGCCGTCGAGCCGCCTTCAACGCCACGACCAAGATCAGTCGCAAGGCCTGGGGTCTGGAATGGAACGTGGCCCTCGAGAGCGGCGGCTTCCTGGTCGGCGACGAGATCAAGGTTTCGATCGACCTGGCAGTCTTGCAGGCCGAGGCAGTGGACGCGAGCCGCGAGTCCGCCGTCGCCTGAGCCCGGCAGCCGACCTCGGGCCTCCTGTCGGCACCCCATTACGAACAGAACGGCCGCCGGTATTCCGGCGGCCGCACGATTCTCACGAACTGGCGAGTATTCAGGCGGTCGCCCGATTCTCACGAACTGGCGAGTATTCAGGCGGTCGCCCGATTCTCACGAACTGGCGAGGCTAGTCGTCCGTCGGCATGTGGAGATACATGCTCTGAATGCCGATCCGGCCGGGCCCGCTGAAGCGGTTGAAGACCAGGTTGCCCGATCCGCCAAGGATGCCCATCCGCAGCCCGACGACCTTGATCTCCATCCCGACGCCCGGGTCCTTGTAGACCCAGCCACCCGGCTCGACGTCGAAGACCTCGCCCGGTCCGAGGACCTTCTCGAAGACGTTGCCAAAGCCATGCAGCCAGATCGTGCCGCCGCCCTGGCCCCCGGTGAAGGTGTCGATGAAGATGCCGGTACCGCCGAACAGCATGTTCGCGACGCCACGCAACCGGCGGTAGCTGTAATCGATGTTGGCGGTCGCCGCGAGGAACTGATGCTCGCGAACCTCGATGGTCTGGCCCTGGGCGAGCTGGAGATGGAAGACGTGGCCGACGCCGTCGCGGCTGAAGGCGATCTGGCCGGCTCCCTTCGTCTCGGTCATGAAGATCGGCATGCCGGCTACGGCGCGCTTGAATGCGCCTTTCATCTGGTGCATCCCGATGTCAATCGAGGGCGTTTTCCAGAGCAGGATGTGGTGCTCGAAGTAGACCGGCATCGAGCCGTCCAACTCCATGGTGAGGGCCGGCACCAGCTCGCCATCGGTGCGGAACTGGACGCCCGGCCCCTGCCCTTCATCGACCATGGTCGGGAGAAGCTTGGGGAGAAACTCCGTGTGCATGTATCCCTCCATGCGCCCGCTCCAAGCGCGGTGCGACGCCCACACTGTAGGGGCAGGGCAGGCGTCGCGAATATCGATTGGCGTGTCCGTCGATGGTGTCGCGTCCTGTGGCGTGGCCACCCAGGTGGGCGACGCTCGACGTGGGCGAGACTCGAAATGGTCGCCTCTCGTTACGCAGCCTCCGCCAGCCGGCCGGTAGCCGCGGCCGCCCCTTCCGGCGCGGGCATGGCCGCTGCCTGCGGGGTTCGACCCGGGAGGAATGCCGCGGCAACTACTGCTCCGGCGATCGCCACCACGGCGCCGGCCAGGACCGCCACGCCCATGCCGTCGACGAAGGCCGTTCGGGCCATGGCCATCAACGCTTCGCCCTGGGCCGCGGGCAGGTAGCTCGCCACGACTCCGGCACCGGCGAGTGAGTCGTGGACCGCGCCCGCGGCCGTGGCCGGAAGCAGAGCCGTCGCCGGGCGAACGCCCGCCGCGTAGACGGGAGCGGAGAGACTGCCCAGGATCGCCACGCCCAGCGCGCCGCCGAGCTCGCGAGCGGTGCTGTTGATCGCCGACGCGACACCCTGCTTTGAGCGTGGCAGCGTCCGGATCATGATCACGGTGAGCGGGCTCATGGCAAAGCCCATACCGCCGCCCACCAGGAAGAGCGTGACTGCCACGAACGGATAGCCATCCTGCGTTCCGGCCAGACGGAGTATCAGCAGGCCGACCGCCACGGCAGTCATGCCGCTGGCCACGGTCATGCGGGCCCCGAGCCGCTTTGCCGCCGCCATGCCGCCGGGGCTGAAGATCGCCATCGCGATCGCCAGAGGGAGGATCGAATAGCCGGTCTCCATGGTTCCGAACGCGAGCACGCCCTGCAGATACTGGCTGAAGAAGAACATCGAACCGAAGAGCCCGAAGCTCGTCAGCAGCACCGCCACGACGGCCGCACCGAAGGCCGGCTGGGCGAAGAGTCGAACGTCCAGAAGCGGCTGGGCTGCGGTCAGCTCGCGAACGATGAAGGCTGTCAGCAGTAGGGCAGCAAGCACGAAGATCGCCAGCTCGAGCGGGGACGTCCAGCCGTTCGCCGGCGCCTCGATGATGCCGTAGACGAAGGCGACGAGCCCGGCCATGGAGAACCCGATGCCGGGCAGGTCGAGGCGTGCGGCATCTGCCGAGCGGCCTTCGGGCACCAGGGTCAGCGTTCCGATGAGGGAGATCAGCACCACCGGCACGTTGATCAGGAAGATCGAGCCCCAGGCGTAGCGCTCGAGCAACCAACCGGCGAGCACCGGGCCGGCGACGATGCCGAGCCCGCTGACGCCCGTCCAGATCCCGATCGCCTTTGGCCGCTCCTCCATCGTAAACACGTTGGCGGTGACCGAGAGGGTAGACGGCACGATCAAGGCGCCGCCGACTCCCATCGCCGCGCGAAGCAGGATCAGCGATTCAGCGGACGGAGCAAACGCGCTCGCAAGAGACCCGGTCCCGAATATGACCAGCCCGATGAGCATCACGCGTCGCCTACCAAAGCGGTCGCCGAGCGCGCCGGCGGCGAGAAGCAGGCCGGCGAACAGAAGAACGTAAGCGTCGACCATCCATTGCAGCTGGCTGGTGTCTGCGTGCAGATCGCGAGCCAGCGTAGGCAGGGCCACGTTCAGCACGGTGTTGTCCAGGTTGACGGTGAAGAGGCTGATTATGAGAACGGCCAGGATCCACCAGCGGCGGCTGTGGATGGTCGGGTCGGGCATCTATGCGGCGCTCCCTGTGCTATCTAGTACGGTGGACTACGGCTTGATGGTATGCTGTACGCGATTTGGCTAGTACAACGTACGATTGACGTCGCACAAGTTACTAGTACAATGCACGAGTGTCAAGCCCCAACTCGCGGGCGAGAGGAATGGATGCAATGAGCGACCCGAGCAGCGTCCCAACCCCGCCCTGGTGGAGCAGCCACGAAGCCCGCCATGCGGCGCGGGACGAAGCGAGGCGACTCCGCCGGCAGGAGCGTTCAGCCGGTCGTCACGGCAGCCGCGCGGCCGCCCCGGCGCGCGAGCCCGTGACACCCGACCGCATCGCCGACGCGGCCCTCCGCGTGATCGACCTGGGTGGTCTGGATGGCATGACGGTCCGAGCGCTGGCACAAGAGCTCGGAGTCGGAACGATGACCCTGTACTGGTACGTCCAGAACAAGGAAGAGGTGCTCGATCTGGTTGCCGATCGGGTGCTCGCGGGAATCGTGATCCCAGTTGCGGCGACCGATTGGCAGGCTGCCGTCCGCGAGGTTGCGACCTCAGTCCGAGCGGCGATGCTGCGTCATGCCAGCGCCATTCCGGTCATGGTCGGTCGGGGATCGTTTGGCCCCAGCGGCCTGGCACTGATCGAAGGGGCTCTTCGCGTCTTTCGGGCCGCCGGGTTCAACGACGCCGACGCGGCCGACGCCTACTTCGCCGTCTCGAACTACGTCAACGGTTTCTGCGCGCAGCAGACGGCCGCCGCCAGCCTGTCCGCCCGCCCGGATTTCGACGTCAAGGGCTATTACCAGATGGTGCGCAAGTACGTCGAGGAGCTGCCGGCCGACCGATATCCGAACCTGCGCGCCGCGGCCTCGCGCATCTTCTCGGCAAGTCTGGACGACCGGTTCGCGTTCGGTCTCGACTGCCTGATCGCCGGTCTCGAGGCCCGGCTGAGGGCCAGCTCGGGGGCCAGTCCGAGCACTCAGGAGGTATCGGAATGACCGTCTCAGAAGGCACGCCTTCGGACTCCGGCGGCCCCTCCGGCTTCAACCGGTTCATGGTTCGGTGGCTGGCATCCCCGCTGGGTCATCTGTCGGGCAAGGTTGTCCTGGTGCGGTATGTCGGCCGGATTTCGGGCAGGCAGCGACAGCTGCCGGTCAATTGCGAACGGTTCGAGGGCGCCTATCTGATCCGTGTCGGCCGGCCCGACGAGAAGAGGTGGTGGCGCAACTTCCGATCCCCGTGGCCGATCGAGCTTGTACGCAAGGGTCGCCGGATCCGTGGCACGGCGGTTGTCGTTGCGGTCGCGACCGGCAACGGCCAGCGGCTGGCAGCCGAGTACTTCGCCGGCCATCGCGGCGCCGCCCGCCGGGCCGGGCTGCCGCGGCTCCGCAAGGGCGAGGTGCCGGCGCCGGAGGCCCTCCAGGCGGCCGCGGCCCAGCTGGTCTTCGTGCTGGTCACACCGGACACCTAGTCTCGGGGCACGCCCATTGCGGCGGAACGCGAGCCGGTCCGCCGGCCGGCCAGCGTGATACCATCCCGGTCGCGCCGACATAGCTCAGCGGTAGAGCAGTTGTTTCGTAAACAACAGGTCCTCGGTTCGAATCCGAGTGTCGGCTCCACCTTCCCCTCCCTAGTGGCCGCTCCCCCTCGGGACCACTATATGTTGTGGTTTCCTGTCGCTCCGTGGGCATACGCCGGCTCCCGATTTGACGATTGGCCCTGCTGTTTCTGGGTCGAGGAGCCCATCGCGTCCCTCCACACCGGCTCCGTGAAGTAACATCCGCCCGTCTCATTCTCTTGACAGTGGGATCGGACACGGGCAACATGACTGCGCAGTCAGCGAGCGCAACGCGCTGCGGCCGCCGCGTCGTGATTTGGACCTTGGCCTCACCGCCGCCCCAGGCCCCGAAGCCGCGACAGAAGCATCGAAAGCAGAGGCTGGTGCTTGCAGGTTGCCGCCGCGGCAGCTGTCGGGAGGATCAGATGGTTACGGCAACGGTGTCCCTGGACCTCACGCGCTCGATCGCGCCAGTCCCTCCGCGGCTCTTCGGTGCCTTCATCGAGCATATGGGCAGGGGCGTGTACTCCGGCATCTATGAGCCAAGCCACGAGACCGCGGACGCTGATGGCCTGCGAGGCGACGTGATTGACCTTGTCCGCGAGTTGGGTGTTACGGTGGTTCGCTACCCAGGCGGCAATTTCGTCTCGGGCTATCGCTGGGAGGACGGGATCGGTCCAAGGGAGGGTCGACCGGCCAGGCTCAATCTCGCTTGGCACACTCTCGAGCCAAACCAGTTCGGCCTCGATGAGTTTATTCACTGGGCGCGACGAGCACGCGTCGAGCCGATGCTGACGGTGAATGCTGGTACGCGTGGCATTGCCGAAGCTCTCGACCTTGTCGAGTACGCGAACCATCCTGGCGGCACATCGCTGTCGGATGCGCGGCATCGGAACGGCAGCCCCGAGCCGCATGGCGTGCGCATGTGGTGCCTCGGCAACGAGATGGACGGCCCATGGCAGCTCGGCCACAAAACGGCGCTCGAGTACGGGCGGACAGTGGCCGAACTCGCTCGGGCGCTTCGTCAGTTCGACCCTGATCTCGAGCTTGTTGCCTGCGGCAGTTCCACACCGACCATGCCAACGTTCGGCGAGTGGGAGACGACCGTCCTTGAGCAGTCATACGAACTCGTCGACTTCATCTCGCTCCACGCTTACTTCGAGGAGCGTGACGGCGACCTCAGGAGTTTCCTCGCCTCGTCTGCCGTGATGGACCGGTTCATCGAGAGAGTTGTTGCGATCGCCGACTCCGTCGGCGATCGTCTGGGACAGGCCCGGCGAATGAACCTTTCGTTCGACGAGTGGAACGTATGGTACCAATCCCGCTTCGAAGACAGGTCGCGTGCAACCGAGTGGGTAATTGCCGATCGGATCAGCGAGGATGACTACACGGCGGCGGACGCCGTGGTTGTCGGCAGTCTATTGGTATCGCTCCTCAAGCACGCCGACCGCGTCAAGAGCGCATGTCTTGCCCAGCTCGTGAACGTCATCGGGGTCATCCGTTCGGAGCCTGGTGGCCCGTCATGGCGGCAGGCCACGTTCTATCCATTCGCACTCACCTCGCGCTTCGCCTCGGGTATGGCGACGTCGCTCAGGATCGAATGCCCCTCGACTGTCACGGCACGACACGGGTCCGTCCCTGTCTTGGACGGTGTCGCCACCTACAACGAAGCCAAGCGTGAGGCGGCGCTCTTCCTCGTCAATCGCCACACCTCGGAGGCGGCCTCGGTCGAAGTGAAGCTCCAATCATCCGACGATGCAAGAGTAATCGACGCGCTCGCCATGGCCGAAGACGATCCGCACGCGTGCAACACCCGCGAAGAGATGGAGCGAGTGGTGCCCCGTCCCGTGGGCGTCGTCTCGACAGGAGATGGGAGGCTGCTGCTAGCGATGCCTCCGGCTTCGTGGGCGATGGTCCGCGTCGCACTTTCGGCTGGATAGCCACCGCGCGGGATCTGGTTTGCCCTTGATGTCGCACCTGCGGCGCACCGACGAGCGGACGGCTCCTGGGGGCGACGATCTCACATTCGGGCTACGCCTTCGGACCCAGTCGGTGGAGCTGACGACCCGAGCGCGGCTGACACCCATCGAGAACTCCAAGAGAGCAAGAGCAATGGTGACGCGAAGAATAGGGATGGTCCTCGCAGCCGTTATCGTCCTCGCAGCCCTTCTCGCGGGGTCGGTGGCGTTGTCAGGATCAGCAAGTCCGGCGAACGTCGCATCTGCCGCGCCAACGCCGAGCCTGGCAGGGTCCGTGGCGTTGTCAGGATCATCGGCTCCGGCGCAGGCGTACAACTCGACTGGGGGCACGATGTACGCTCTCCCCAGCAACCAGGCTTGCTTGAAGGGGCGTGGTAACTGCGCGATCTATGTGAAGGCCGCACAGTTGCCGAGTGGGCGTCTGGTCGCGTCGTTCGAGCAATCGACCGTCGCAAGCTCTGGGAGCGCCGACGGCGAGACCCTGCCGATCTACAAGAGCGACGACTACGGAGATACTTGGCAGCTGCTCTCGCAGGTGCCAGCGCCAGCGTACCTGTCCAACGACCCGAAATACGCGGCATACACCAGCAACTGGACCAACCCCTATCTGTACGTGCTTCCTCAGGATGTCGGCAACCTGAAGGCGGGCACGCTGCTCCTGGCCAGTATCGTCTCGGGGGACGACTCCTTCTATCTCGAACAGAAGGCCGCCAACCCAAACTGGCTCCCCACCAGCGACGGTGACCGGGCGAACTTGGCAAGCGCGCTGTTCTCCAGCACCGACCAAGGCGTTACCTGGAATATCGTCAACATCATCACGACGGGCGGATGGCAGGGCGGCAGCGCCGGCGCGAGCGGCAAGAATGTCGCCCAGGCGAACACCTACAAGGAAGTCGATCCCGTCTGGGAGCCGTACCTGATGGTGTACAACGGCCAGCTCGTCTGCTACTACTCCGACGAAAACGACTACACCGGCTACAACCCGACCACTGGCGCGTTGACTCTGGATCCGAACAACGATACCGCCACCGATTCGATGGGCCAGATTCTCGCCCACCGGACCTGGGATGGGGTCAGTGCGGCATGGAGTGATCCGGTGCTTGACGTCCCAGGTCTTACCGTCAACATGGGTAACGGAAAGACCGAAATCGGTGGCGGGCGGCCCGGCATGACGAACGTGGTCCAGACCGCTGATGGCAAGTGGATGTTGACCTACGAATACTGGGGCGGCGGGGCAAACGTCCGATACAGCATCGCCTCGGATCCACTCAGGTTCTACGCCAGCAGCGGCGACGGTGGCACCGCGATCACGTCCCTGCCCGTGACGTCCGGATCCGCCGCCTTGGCGACAGGTGGTAGCCCGGTCCTTATCCGATTGCCCGACGGCCGCCTGGTTTACAACGCGTCGGGCAGTGGCGATGTCTGGGTCAATGCCAGCGGCGTCAGCGCAGGCACATGGGCCCAGTACAAAACCAATCAGCCCGCCGCCTACAGCCGAAATCTCACCTATGTTCGAGGCACGGGACGTCTGGTCATTCTCGGGAATCAGGGCATGTCAACGATCCGCTACGGCCAAGTCGACCTCGGCAATCCCGAGGTGCCTACCGGCTCGTGAAACGAAACGGGCCAAGCGACGGGCACCGAAGGCACCAAGGATGCAAGCCTACGGCTACCACAGTGTCCCCGACTTCACGCCGAGAACGCTGGCTCAGCAACGAACGCAGGCACATCGCGATCAGGCCGAGCAGGAACGGCGCTTTGAACCCAGCAGACGGTAGAGCTTTACGCCCGGTCGACCGCCGCAGGCTGGTCCCTAAGCGGATCATGTCGCCATGGCCGAGGACAGGATGGCCCTGCTCGAGAAGCTGCTTAAGGCGCGCGCGGACGGCTTCCCCGATCCTCAAGAAGGCGTGCGCGTGATCGCCGGTGCACTAAGACGGGCGGAGGCGACTGAGCCCAGTCGCGTGGCCACGGCCGATCGCGCACCCGAGCACCACCTCACAATCCGAAGCGGCCGTAGTGATCGCCGCTCCGAGCTCCCGAGCGTGGTCGAATCTCGACAACCGGAGTGCCGGCCCGCAAAGCGCGCCTGCGGATTCGCCACGACGAATCCGCCCGACGTAACTGCCGTGGCGGGCCCTCGGGATCGATCCGGCCGATGGTGCCGCGGCGTGCGATCCGGAGGCGGTCGCCGCGCCGCTGGCGTCGGCAATTTTCGCAGGCTCGCAGGTCGGCGCGGGAGTCGTCGACGAAGATCGGTGTTTCACCCCTTGACACAGGACGTCGCCCGCGAGCAATATGACTAGGCAGTCATGTCTAGGCAGTCATTCCGTGCCGCACGAGGTCACATTCGCGTGACGGTTAGGAACCTCAGACGCCGTCCGCCAGCCGGCACCGATGTTGCGCGGCTGGCCGGCGTATCGCAGAAGACCGTGTCTCGGGTTGTCAACGGCGAGCCTCTCGTCAGCGAGGATGTGCGGCGTCGGGTCCTCCTGGCCGCCGAGGAGTTGGGCTACCGACCCAACTCGGCCGCCCGCGCCCTGACCTCCGGCCGGACCTATCGGATCGGGTTTGTCTCTCTCGGGTCTGGGCTGCACGGCCCGGTCACCACGCTCGTCGCGACGGAACGCGCCTCGAAGACACATGGCTACTCGCTCGGTATCACGACTACCGTAGAAGGGGACTCGAGCGGCATCGCCGGTGCCATCGAGATCGTGCTTGCTCAGGGCGCTGAGGGAGTCGTTATCTCTGAGCCTATCGACCAGGGGCCAATCGAGCTTCATGTCGACGTGCCAGTCCTGATCTTCGGGTACTTGCCGGGCCTGCGGGCTCCTCACGTCATCTCGGTGCTAAACGCTGGCGACCGCAACGCGCATGATGCAACTGCCTACCTCCTTTCTCTGGGACACCAGACCGTGCATCACGTTGCCGGCGCTGCTTCCTGGTACGCGAGCCGCGAGCGAATTGCGGGCTGGCGGAGAGCTCTGCGGGAGCGAGACGCTCGGGGCGTAGCCCCAATTCACGGCGACTGGACGGCGGCCTCCGGTTTCGAGGCGGGCAGACAACTTGGCCGCGAGCTCGGTGTGACCGCGATCTTCGCGGCGAACGACGACATGGCGGTCGGAGTAATTAGGGGCTTACAGGCCGAGGGCCGGTCAGTACCAAACGATGTCAGTGTCATGGGCTTTGACGATGTGCCGCTGGCGGCTTATCTCACGCCGGCACTGTCGACTGTTCGCTATCCGTTCGAGTTAGGCGCGTCGCGTGGCATCGCGGCGCTGATTGAGGCTATCGAGCACCCCGAGGGCTCGACGCCAACGATCGAGGAGCCTTTGGGCGAATTGATCATCCGTGAATTGACGGCTGCACCGCGGCCTATGAATTTAAGAGGAGGTGCTACCGGAGGAGCCTAAGACAGGCATCGTCCGCGGGCTCGGGCCGGCGAGACGGTCTCAACAAGGGCACGCGTCGCCGATTTGAGCGACGACGCGTACGAAGCAAGGAGTAGAGCTGGTGTTCCACAACGCAGCTATATCTGCCCGCGCGCCCAAGCGTGGGCTCCTTCTGCTCGCGGTGGCCATTCTAGCAGCCGCCTGTAGTAGTGGCGCTACCACACCGACCCCAGGAAGTACGACCGCAGCGACGCCCACCGCAGCCGCTTCCACCGCAGCGACGCCGGCGGCTTCAGTTGTGGCCACGCCCAGCGTGCCACAGGTCAGCCAGGCCGACATCGATACGGCTATGAAGACCCCCACGACCCTCACCTTCTGGTCGTGGGTACCCAACATCGACAAGGAAATCGCGCTCTTCCAGGCCAAGTATCCCGCCATCAAGATCAATCTCGTCAACGCTGGCCAGGGCACTCCCCATTACACGAAGCTCCGCACCGCCCTGCAGGCAGGCACCGGCGCTCCGGACGTTGCTCAGATCGAGTACCAGTACGTCCCGACTTTCTCGATCACGGGCTCTCTCGTCGACCTGCGTCCCTACGGCGCGGAAGCGCTCAAGTCCGATTTCGTGGACTGGACCTGGGGCCAGGTGACGGGTCAGGGCGGCGAGGTCTGGGCCATCCCGCAGGACTCAGGTCCTATGGGCTTGCTCTATCGCAAGGACATCTTCGACAAGTACGGCATTACCACTCCTCCCAAGACGTGGGATGAGTTCCTCGCGGACGCCAAGACGATCCATCAGGCCGATCCGAAGGTGTACATCGCTGACGTGCCGCCCGCTGAGCAGGGCCAATGGATGGGTCTCATGTGGCAGGCTGGCTCGAAGCCGTTCGGCGTGACCTCGAAGACCGACGTCAAGATCGATGTCAACGACGCGGCCTCGAAGAAGGTTGCCTCTTACTGGCAGCAGCTGATCCAGCAGGGTCTCGTCGCAACCGACCCGGATTTCACAGATGCCTGGTTCCAGGGCCTGGCGAGCGGCAAGTACGCCAGCTGGCCAACAGCCGCATGGGGCCCCGTGTTCCTTCAGGGCGCAGTTAAGGGCACATCCGGATTGTGGCGAGCGGCCCCGCTCCCGCAGTGGGACGCCACCAGCAACGTCTCGGGCAACTGGGGCGGTTCCACGACCGCAGTCATCAAGGGCACCAAGTACCCGATCGCCTCGGCGATGTTCGCCGAGTTCCTCAATACCGATCCGACCAGCGCCCTAATGTTCACCACCCTGCAGGGCTTCTATCCCTCCCAGAAGTCCGTCCTCTCGGATCCGTCCTTCGCGGGCCAGACCCCGGACTTCTTCGGCGGGCAGAAGGTGAACCAGGTGTTCGCCGACATTAGCGCCACGGTCGATCCTTCGTTCCAGTGGCCTCCCTTCCTCGATCAGACCTATACCGATTACACCAACACTGTAGGTAAGGCAATTACTGCCAAGGGTGATCTCAGCGCAGCCGTCGACGCCTGGGAACAGGCTACGTTGAACTACGCCAAAGACCAGGGATTCACCGTTTCCCAGTAACCGGTAGTAGCTGGCGGTGACCCGTTCGTCGCGCCCGTAGCCCCCATCCGGGCTTTCGAGCGGGTCACCGCCTTTCGATCCTGTCGTAGAGGACCACCCGAGGACCCCGATGTTCCTTACCGCCCGGCAGACCTCCTCGGCCAGCCGATCATCCGCAGGCGGGAGCGGGCGCAGGCACGAAGCCACCGCGGGCTACCTGTTCGTCGCGCCGTTCCTGCTGGTGTTCACCCTGTTCTTCGTCGCGCCTCTTGTATTTGCGGCCTATTTGAGTCTGTTCCGCCACACGATCGTAGGCGGGGACTCCTTCGCTGGGCTGGCGAACTTCACCCAAGCCATCGGCGACCCCGACCTGCAAGCGGGCGTCATCCGGATGGCGGAGTTCTTCTTCATCCAGGTTCCGTTCATGATGGTGGTGTCGCTGCTGACGGCTCTGGCCATCGACAGCGCGCTGCTTCGAGGAGCTCGGGTGTTCCGCATCGGGATATTCATCCCGTACGCGGTCCCCGCAGTTGTGGCAACGCTCATGTGGGGCTATCTGTACGGTCCGGACTTCGGTCCTTTCGCGCAACTGTTCCGCGGGATCGGCTTGCCCGCGCCTGATTTCTTGGGTCCGGCTGCGGCGTTGTTCTCGATGGCGAACGTCGTGACTTGGGAGTACGCCGGCTACAACATGATCATCCTGTACACCGCTCTCCGGGCCATCGATCGGGAGCTGTACGAGGCGGCGGCCGTCGATGGCGCGACCGCTTGGCGGACGGCGTGGAGCATCAAGATCCCGCTGCTTCGGCCGGCGTTGACCCTGGTCCTCCTGTTCTCTGTCATCGGTAGCTTCCAACTGTTCGCCGAGCCGCAACTACTCAGCCGACTCGCTCCGACCGTCTTCGATAGCGCTTACACGCCCAACGTGTACGCCTATACGCTTGCTTTCACAAGCCAATCGGTCAACTATGCGGCCGCGGTGTCGTTCCTCGTAGGGATCATGATCGTGATCGCGTCCTACTCTGTTCTATTCGTTATCAACCGGGCAGGACGGCAATCATGAATGCGTTGAAGCGGGACCGGTCGAACAAGACGGCCAATCGGCGAAGCAATGTCCTCACGCTCGCCATGCTGGCGCTGTTCGTGTATTTCCTCCTTCCTCTGTTCTGGCTTGTCATTTCGTCGACGAAGACGACCAGCGACCTCTACTCGAGCTTCGGCTTGTGGTTCTCTGGACGCTTTTCGCTCTTCGATAACATACGCGAGACGTTTACGTTCGAGGATGGCATCTACGCTCGCTGGCTGCTCAATACCTTGATTTACGCGGTGCTAGCGGCCGGGGCGGCCACGCTCCTCGCAACGTTGGGCGGGTACGGCTTTGCCAAGTTCCGGTTCCCCGGAAACGGCAGACTCTCCGCGTTCGTACTCGGTTCGATCATGGTGCCCACAACCGCGCTTGCGATCCCGACCTACCTGCTCTTCGCGAAAGTAGGCCTGATCGACACACCGTGGGCGGTGATCCTTCCTTCGATGATCAGCCCCTTCGGGTTGTTCCTTATGCGCGTCTACGTCCAGAGCGCGATCCCAGATGAGCTCATCGAAGCTGCCCGAATTGATGGCGCGGGCGAGATCCGCATCTTTGTCAAGGTCATCGTGCGCAGCTTGGCACCGGGCATGGTAACGGTCCTGCTGTTCACGCTGGTGGCCACGTGGAATAACTACTTCCTGCCTCTGATCATGCTGAACAATCCTAACTATTACCCGATCACAGTCGGCCTGTCGTCCTGGTCGGCTCAGGCCGTGGGAGGGAGCGGGTCAAACCCGAACCTTTTCGCGCTTGTGGTTACCGGTTCAATGATTTCAATCATTCCGCTCATCGTGGCGTTCGTCATGATGCAGCGCTATTGGCAGTCCGGCCTCTCCGCCGGAAGCGTGAAGGGATAACTAGGAATGGCCGGCTGGTTCCCAGCTATGGCTGGGCATCGGCCAGGTTACGAAGCTCGGTTGGCCGAGGGATTCGGTGGCGGTCTAGCCGCCTCACTGAGTCGCCGTCAACCCTGAAGTTCCGCACGTCCGACCGAGTTCATGTCCCTTGGACGGCGACTCGCGTCTCTATTGCCCCGAGAAAGGAGCTTGTCGCATGCCCGACCTGCCTCGTCGCGTCCTGTTCGGTGCGGCTTACTACCACGAATACCAGCCGACGGACCGTCTCGAGACCGATCTCGATCTCATGCGCCAGGCTCATTTCTCGGTGATCCGGGTCGGCGAGTCCGTGTGGTCGACCTGGGAACCAGAGGACGGCGTCTTCAATCTCGACTGGTTGCAGCCAGTGCTCGACGCTGCCCAAGCGCGTGGGATCTCAGTGATCCTCGGAACCCCCACATACGCCGTTCCACCATGGCTGGCTCGACTCTATCCGGAAGTCACCGGCGAACGCAGCACCGGCATGAGAATCGGGTGGGGAGCGCGCCAGGAGGCGGACTTCACACATCCGGCGTTCAAGTTCCACGCCGAGCGTGTAATTCGGGCGATCCTTGGTCGATACGCACAACATCCGGCCGTAATTGGCTTCCAGGTCGACAACGAGCCGGGGCTTGAACTACTCCACAACCACGCGGTGTTCCAGCGGTTCGTCGACCGACTCCGGCACCAGTATGGGAGCGTAGAGAATCTCAACGAGCGCTGGGGCCTCGTCTACTGGTCGCATCGTCTGTCAACCTGGGCGGACCTTTGGAAACCAGATGGCAACGCCCAGCCGCAATACGACCTCGCGTGGCGACGTTTCCAGGCTGACCAAACGACCGATTTCATTGGCTGGGAGGCCGATTTGGTCCGGGAGTACGCGCGGTCGGATCAGTTCGTGACGACATGCATCAGCTACGAGCGCTCGGCGGTCGACGACCAGGCCCTAACAGCTCGCTTGGATATTGCTGCCGGCAACCCTTACCACATAGCACAGGATGCGCTTGAGCTGCCGGACGGCCCCACGCGACGCCAATGCTGGAAGACAGACGGCGTCTGGAGCTTGTTCGAGAGCGCAGATCGCATGTACGCCTCGCGACAGTCGCCGTATCTCGTGACCGAAACGGGGGCCATGACCATCGGCGACTCGTGGGATAACCGCCCGGCATACGACGGCCAATGGCGTCAAGCCGCGTGGGCCCACATCGCCCGCGGGGCGCAGATGATCGAGTACTGGCAGTGGCACACTCTTCGATTCGGCAAGGAAACCTACTGGGGGGGGAGTGCTTCCACACAGCGGGAAGCCTGGGCGTGCGTACCGCGAGATCGCAAAGTTGGGCACAGAGATTGACGCCGCGGGTGAACTCATAAGCGGTCTCAAACCGGACTCCGACGTCACAATGCTGTACTCGCTGCCGAGCAAGTGGTTGATGCAACACCATCCTCCGCTCGCGACGCCCGACTGGGGGCCTGACCCGGACGCCTACCGCGGCCTCTTTGACCCGTTTTACCGGGGCGCATTCGATGCGGGCCTCCAAGTGCGGATGGCCCATGTTGGACAGGTGGCACCCCTTGCGGATGGTCAAGACCCTGTTGCACTCGACCAGGCCATAAAGGAGCACCCGGTGCTTGTAGTGCCTGGACTGTACGTCGCTGAGGACGCGACTCTTGACTGGCTCGCTCGTTACTCGGCAGCGGGTGGTCATTTGGTCATCGGACCCCGGACCGCCTACGGCGATGGCGAGGCGTGGGCTCGCGCGGAACTTGCGCCCGCACGCTTGCGGGAGGCCGCCGGCGTCTGGTACGACGAGTTCAGTAACCTCGGAGCTGCTATCCCGGTTCGACCAACCCAAGGATCGGCGCTGTCCGTGGCGAACGATGCAGCGGCGACGCGGTGGGTCGACGGTCTCGTCTCAGAGACTGCGGAAGTATTGGCGACCTACGAGCATCCGCACTTCGGACGGTGGCCGGCGATTACGTCGCGGGCCCACGGCGCAGGACGCGTTACCTACGTCGGCACCGTGCCGAACCGATCGCTTGCGCGGTCGATCTTCTCCTATTTGGTTCCCCGGCCAAAGCATGGTTGGAGCCGCCTCCCCGACACCGTCACGGTTGCCACGGCACTCGCTGCCGATGGCCGCCGGTTGCACATCGTCCATAACTGGTCGTGGAAACGGGTGCGCGTTATCGCACCGGCGGCACTGGTGGCGCTCAAAGACGGTGCGCAAAGACCACAGGGCGGTGTCGTGGAACTTGAGCCATGGGATGTTCAAGTCTTTGTCACCGAGAGGTCTATGGCACCTGCCGATGGCGGACCTCACGTCAAGGGCAACAAAGGCATCGACGCGGCACAAGAGAAGGCGATCGTTACCCTCCGCCCGCGGCAGGACAAATGAGGGCTGAGGCTCAAGGTCTAGCCACTGGGTCGCAGCCGTGTGTGTTGCAGTAGCCACTAGTCGCCGTCAGATGGCGGCATTCAAGAGTCGGAGGGCAGGGCGACGGACGGCGAAATCGGCTCGACGCCCGTCGCCCTGCCCTCCTTACTCCTCGGCCTCAGGCGATTTATCGGCCCCGCGAAGGCTCCAGAGCGCGATTGGGGATTGATAGGACGACCTGCCTAGGCACCTCGGTGCCTTTCGGTCCCAGAGACCCTGACGCAAAGGATCACTAGCAGACAGCCGATACGTAGCGGCTGGAAGACCTAGACCATGACCCAGTTGACTCGTCCAACGATCCGAGACGTCGCGGCCGCCGCCGAGGTCTCGGCCCAGACGGTCTCGCGCGTCGTGAACAACCGCCCAGATGTGTCACCCGAGACGCGCGCGCGAGTCGAGAGGGTGATAGGAGAGACTGGTTACCTCCCGAACGTCGACGCGCAGGCGCTGGCTCAAGCGCGGCGACATCGTGCCGGTACGTCCGGTAAGGCTCTCCCTGATCGTGGCCGCGAGTGGGTCTCGCCCGCAGTCGCCCAGAGCGGTGACGGTGATCGAGGAGATCCCGCGACGGTTGAGTCTTCTTCGGGAATCGACCCAACGAACCAAAGGCCTCCCGCCCGACCTGAACCCGAGGAGCCAACGAGTTCGCCCGGACAGGAAATCAGCCTTAGCGCGCGACCACCGCAGAACGGAGCGGGCGAGTGAAACCGTTGGCAGAATTCGAGATCTGGTTCCTCACTGGAAGCCAAGACCTTTACGGTGAGGAGACGCTACGACAGGTAGCCGAGAACTCGACGAAGATCGCCGAGGCCCTCGGTGTCTCCGACCTGATTCCCGTCCGAGTCGTCTGGAAGCCCGTAGTCAAGAACCCCGAAGCGATCCTTGCGACCTGCATCGAGGCCAGCGCGACCGACAAATGCGTCGGCGTGATCACTTGGATGCACACTTTCTCGCCGGCGAAGATGTGGATCGCGGGACTACAAGCCCTTACGAAGCCCCTGCTGCATCTCCATACGCAGTTCAACCGCGATCTCCCGTGGGGCGAGATCGACATGGACTTCATGAATCTGAACCAGGCCGCCCACGGCGATCGTGAGTTCTCGCACGTCGAAGCTCGCCTCGGGCTGCGACGAAAGACGGTTGCCGGCCACTGGGCGGAGCCGAGCGTGCAGATGCGGATCGCGACGTGGGCGCGCGCGGCGTGCGGTCTGTGGGAAGCAAAGCATCTGCGCCTTGCCCGGTTCGGGGACAACATGCGGAACGTCGCCGTGACCGAGGGTGACAAGGTCTCCGCACAGATGACGTTCGGCGTGGCCGTCGACGGTTTCAGCGTCAGCGATCTCAGCGACGCGGTTAGAGCCGTTCCGGACAGTCGCGTGAACGATCTCGTCGCCGAGTACGAATCGCTCTACGACGTCGTTCCGTCGCTCAAGGCCGGTGGAACCGATCGCGAATCTGATGCTCGAGGCGGCCCGGATCGAGGTCGCCCTCCGCGACTTCATGGTCTCGGGTGGTTACGGTGCGATCACCGATACCTTCGAGAATCTCGACGGCCTCAAGCAGCTGCCCGGCATCGCTGCGCAGCGGCTCATGGCCGACGGCTACGGCTTCGGCGCAGAAGGCGACTGGAAGACCGCCGTCATGACCCGTCTCGTGAAGGTCATGGCCAAGGGCCTGCGGGGCGGCACCTCCTTCATGGAGGACTACACCTACCACCTCGACCCGACCGACCAGAAGATCTTGGGCGCACACATGCTCGAAGTATGCCCGACGATCGCCGCCAAGAAGCCATCCTGTGAGATCCATCCACTTGGCATCGGCGGCAAGAGCGACCCGGTCCGCCTCGTGTTCGATGCGGGCACCGGCCCAGCCATCGTCGTGGCGCTCATGGACATGGGCGATCGCTTCCGGATCCTGGCAAACGAGATCGAGCTCGTTCCACCGAATCAGCCCATGGGTAAGCTCCCGGTCGGCCGAGCCGTCTGGAAGCCACGACCGAACCTGTCGACGTCTGCCGAATGCTGGCTCACCGCCGGCGGCTCTCACCACACGGTCCTAACTCGCGCGGTGGACGCTGAGGTGATCGCCGATTTCGCGGAGATGGCGGGCGTCGAGTTCCTGCTCATTGGTGAGGACACGACGGTCTCCGGCTTCAAGAAAGAGCTGCGCTGCAATCAGGCCTACTACCGCCTGGCCCAGCGGCTCTAGACGGAGCAACTGGACATGTGCGAGGCCGTTACTCGTTCCTTTTTCGAGCTGCGCGAACAGATCCTTGTAGCCAACCTCGCTCTGGTCCGTAACGGGCTCGTGGCTCTGTCGTTCGGCGACGCCAGCGCCGTGGACCGCGTCGCTGGCGTGATGATCATCAAGCCCAGTGGCGTCCCGTATGACCAGCTTCGGGTCGGAAGACCTTGTTGCCGTATCGCTTCTCGATGGCAGGGTCCTGGGCGGCGACCTTATGCCATCGTCGGACACGCCAACTCATCTTCGTCTCTACCGAGCGTTTCCATCGATCGGGGGAGTCGTCCACACACACTCTCGTGCAGCCACAGCCTGGGCGCAAGCCGGGCGGTCGCTCCCTCCCTTTGGCACCACGCACGCGGATCATTTCCACGGGCCCGTCCCGGTCACTCGAGCCCTTGTGCGCGATGAGGTAAGCGGCCAATATGAGGCGCAAACTGGTGAAGTCATCGCCGAGACGATCCGCCGGCTCGGCCTCAGCCCTGACGAAATGCCTGGCATCCTAGTGGCTTCACACGGCCCGTTTACCTGGGGCCACAACGCAGCCGATGCGGCGTCCAACGCCGTGGCGCTTGAGACGGTGGCGGCCATGGCGATCCAGACGCTCAGCCTCAATCCCGACGTGGAGCCTGTACCCGACTACCTCCTTGAACGCCACTACCTGTGCGAGCACGGACCGACCGCCTACTATACGCAGCGGAGGGTCGGATGAACGAGCGACAGGCTACCGCTGCCGAGCTGATCCGATCGGGTGACGCCATACTCGGAATCGAGTTTGGCTCGACCAGGATCAAGGCGTCCCTCATCGCGCCCGACACGACGCCGCTGGCATCGGGCTCGCATATCTGGGAGAACCAGCTCAAGGACGGCGTCTGGACGTACGACATGGAGGACGTCTGGAAGGGTCTGGCCCATTGTTACGCGTCGCTCGTCCAGGATGTCCGTGCCCGCTATTCCGTGGAACTCAAGACGGCCGCGGCTCTGGGCTTCAGCGGGATGATGCACGGGTACGTGGCCCTGGATAGCGAGGGGAACTTGCTCGTGCCGTTCCGCACGTGGAGGAACAACATCACAGGCACGGCTTGCGCCGAGTTGACCCCGATCCTCGACTTCGCCGTACCGCAGCGCTGGAGTATCGCCCACCTGTACCAGTCGATCCTTGAGGGCCAGCCCCACGTCTCGCGGATCGCCCACCTTACGACGCTCGCGGGTTACGTCCACTGGAGGCTCACCGGCGAGCACAGGATGGGTGTGGGCGAGGCATCCGGCATGTTCCCAATCGACCCGCTCACCGCGGGCTGGGATGCCGCGCGGCTGGCGAAATTCGACACCTTGATCGCGCCACGCCGGCTGGGCTGGAAGTTGCGGGAAATCCTCCCCGAGGTTCTGCCCGCCGGCCGCCCGGCCGGGACGCTGACCGTGGAAGGCGCAAGGCTTCTCGACCCCTCGGGCAAGCTCCCGGCGGGCATCCCACTGTGCCCTCCCGAGGGCGACGCCGGCACGGGCATGGTGGCTACGAACGCCGTCCGGCCGCGCTCGGGAAACGTGTCCGCCGGGACCTCAGTATTCGCGATGATCGTGCTGGAGAAGAGTCTGGCCCGCGTGCACGAGGAGATCGACATCGTGGTCACGCCCGAGGGCAAGCCTGTGGCCATGGCCCACTCCAACAACGGATCGTCTGACCTCGATGCCTGGGTCGCCCTCTTCGGGCAGGCGGCCAGATTGCTGGGTGCTGAAGTCACGCCGGACGACCTCTACAGCAAGCTGCTGCCGTTGGCGGTGCACGGCGATCCGGACGCGGGCGGGTTGCTCTCGATCAACTACGTCTCAGGCGAGCATATGACCGGCTTCACGGAAGGCCGGCCTCTTTTCGCGCGCAGCCAGGACAGCAAGTTCAACCTCGAGAACTTCGTGCGAGCCATGCTCTACGCCTCGCTCTGCGCGATGCGGACGGGCATGAACATCCTCACCGAAGAGGAGGGCGTGGTCATCGAGGAGATCCGCGGCCACGGCGGCTTCTTCAAGGGCGGCGACACCGGTCAGCGGATGATGGCCGCCGCTCTCAACGTGCCGGTCAGCATCCCCGCCACGGCCGGTGAGGGTGGGGCGTGGGGCATGGCCGTTCTGGCCGCCTACATGCTCCGCACCGAGGCCACGCAGTCCCTGGCGGACTACCTCGACGAGCGCATCTCAAGCAGCATCGGGGCACCGGTCAAGCCCGACCCGCGCGACGTGGCCGGCTTCGCGGAGTACTTTGCTCGCCACGAGAAGGGCCTGGCCATCGAGCGTGAGGCAGTCGAGGCGCTGCGCTGAGTCTGCGCCGCGCCGAGCGTGCGACGCGCCGATCGATGGGGCGATCAGAGGGGTGATGTCCGTGTGGCTCCTCGTAGAGTCCGACAGGCTGATGACCCCGCCCGGCTTATCACGAGGGCGCGCGATACAACGAATGTCGCCCTGCTTCGGAGGAGTGTCGGCGCCACCTTCCCCTCGCGAAATCGTCTGCGCGGTGCGTAAGGCAGCGTAGCTGCGACTCACCCAAAGGGACCAATGTGGGACAGCCTTGGTGTGTCGACCGAGAGGCCGTCAGCTCGAACGTTAGTAACTGGGACTTCTTCCTACTCCGATGCTAGTTTGTGCGCAAGGTTAAGAACCTACAGTCGCACGCCGGCGGCCTTCGCCATTCAAGGCCGCACGAACGACACGTGGCACGGCAGGTGCTCAGTGGTAATCGATATCGCGCCCGAAGAAACACACAGCGCGTCCAGCGGGTCGAACGAGCTCAGCTGGGTGGAGGGCGATGCCTCCGAACACTTGGACGAGCTCGTCGTCGATCCGACGCTGCTTGCGGCGACGTCGAGGCAGCTCGAGGGCAACCTCGTCTCCGTCGAGCTCGTCGGACCGCACCTGCGGCTCCGCGGGAAGATCGTGATTGGCTCGTTTCAACGGCTGTCCGACTTCCTCAATCACCATCGGGATGGACTGGTCACTCTGTCCGACGCGACCGTGCTCCGACGGAATGGCGACCCAACCCGCGTGCAGGTGCCGAGCATCTGGACCAGCCTGTCCGACGTGACGCTTGTCGCCGAGCTCGCCGTCGAGCCGAAGGTGGCGGCGCCCGATTTCTTCCGCGCCAAGGACCGAGCGCCACTCCTGGTGGTGACCCCCGGGCACACGATGACCGGAGAAATTCATCTCATTCCGGGCGGCGAGCTTGCGCTGTTCGTGGAGTCGGCCGATCCTCAGTTCCTGCCGATGACCGACGTTCGGACCAGATCGCTGGCCGATCGGCGAGTCACCGAGCGGTATGCGTTCGCCCTACTGAACCGCCAGCACATCGTCGCGACCGCCGCGTTGCCCCCGGGCATGGCTGCCGGCCGGACCGTCCTCTAGCCGGCCACGTCGCGGGCGGCGTCGACCGCCCGACGGCTCACGCGGTGACTACGCGATTGCGGCCGGCCGTCTTCGCCCTGAAGAGCGCGGCGTCGGCCTTTCCGAGAATGGCCTCCGCCGTCGGATCCGCGCGGTCCATGACCGAGCAGCCGGCGCTGACCGTCGCCTTCAGCGAGTCTCCGTCGGCGCCCGGCACCGAACGCGCCTCGAGCGCTCTGCGGACTTCGTCTGCCAGGCGTGCGGCCTCGGTCAGGCTGCAATCCTCCAGGACCGCAACGAACTCCTCGCCGCCGTATCGCGCGACGATGTCGGCGGAGCGCAAGCGCTCGCGCAGGATCTCACCGAACAGGCGGAGCACGGCGTCGCCCGCCAGGTGCCCGTGACGGCGATTGAAGTCGCCGAAGTGGTCGAGGTCGAACATGATCGCCGCCAGCTGTGCCGCCGGTGCGTGGCGCTTGAAGCGAGCGATGGCGAGGTCCAGCTCGGCATCGAAATGGCGCCGGTTGTGGAGCCCGGTCAGGCCGTCGTGGATGGCCAGCGCGGACACTTCCTCGACGAGGTATGCGTTGGCCAGCGCGAGGCCTGCGTGTGAGCCGAGCAAGCCCAGCACTTCGCGCTCGGCCCGCGTGAAGGGAGCGTCACCGTTTGCCCGCCCGAGGGAGATGACTCCGAGCACGGTGTCCTCGTGAATGAGCGGCAAACCCACCGTCCAGCTCGACTCGAAGAGCATGTAGTCCCGGAACGATGCGGCCGTCTCGGCGCCCGATTGGCGGTTCGTCAGGATCACGGCACGCTCGCGGATGGCCCCGCCCGGGGTCCCAACCCCAGGCTCGATGACGGCGCCTACGGCATCCTGGGTGAGCCCCCGAACGGCACTGACGTGGTATCGCCCGTCTCTGCGATCCAGCAGCGTGATCACGACCGTATCCGACGGGACCACGGCGCCCACGGCATCGACCAGCGTCGCGGCGAGACGCTTGGGATCCAGGATCGCATTCACGGCCGTCGCGAACTCCGCGAGTGAGGCGAACAGACGCACGCGATCGCTCACGGCTTCCTGGGCCTGGTTGTGCATCAGGGCGCTGGACAGGCGATCCGCGATGGCCCTGGCCAGCCGCAAATCGTTGGGCGTCAGGCCTCCGACCCGCGCCGTCTCGATGTTGAGGACGCCGATCGTTGTGCCCTCGCCGAGCAGTGGGGCCGCAATCTCCGCCACGACGCCGTTGTCGCCCGCCACGTAGTCCGGGTCGCGCCGGACGTCGCGCACGAGCTCGGCCCGACCGGTTCGGTACACCCGGCCGATGACGCCCCGGCCGGCGTCCAGATGCTCCGGCACGGCCCGATATCCACGCTGGGTGCCCAGCGCCAGCCCGGATCCGTCGCGAAGGTAGAGGGACAGGAAGCGGTAGCCCATCCGCGTCTCGAGCTCGCGCAGCACGGCGTCGAGAGCCGACGGAGCCGGACCTCGCTCGGCGAGCAGCCGCCCGACGGTCTCGATCCCGTGCAGGGCCTCGTCCGCGCGGCGGGCCTCGGTGATGTCTATCCCGGTCGCGATCACGTGCGTGACGGTGCCCCGATCGTCGGTCAGGCAGGTGTTCTCCCAGCTGAGGAGCCGCGAGGCCCCCTTGCGCGTGATCCAGTGGTACTCGCGCGAGTTGGGGAACGCCCCGGCCCGCAGGTCGTCCAACGTGGCCCGCACGTCGTCGACCTCGGCCGGCGGGATGACCACGTCCCAGATCTGACGCCCGACGATGTCCGCCGATCGGTACCCGGTCAGGCGCTCGCACGCAACGTTGAAGAGCACAACCCGACCCTGGGTGTCGAGGACCAGCACGAGCGCTCCGATGACCCCCAGGACTGCGTTTACGAGCTGCTCCTGATCGGCCAGCTTCCGCTGCGTCTCCACCATGGCGGTGATGTCGCGGCCGACCGAAACGCTGCCGACGGTGCGGCCTCCCTCGGTGATCGGCTCCACGGTCGAATCGAGCCAGATCTCGCGACCGTCGCGCAGACGAACGGTGCCGGCCCCGCGCCAGGTCCGCCCGGCCTTCAGAGCCGCGAAGAACTCGCGCTCGTCGTCCGCTCCCGCCATCCGGTAAGGCAGCAGGTCGCCGAACGAGCGGCCGAGGGCCTCGCCGGCCGAATAGCCGAACAGACGCTCGGCCGACCCCGACCAGTGTGTGATCCGATTGGCCGCATCGGTCGCGAACAGAGCGTCCGCTATGTGGTCGAAGAGGAGCCGCTGGCTCTCCCAGCCGTATGTTCCGGCATCGATCGACGGCCCTTCGGCCTCGGGACGGAAGGTCCGAATCGACCTTGCCCGCCGTCTACCCGCGCCGAGAACAGCCCGATGCGCGGTGCCACCCGGCGAAAATCGCGATCTTGGGTTGTTCATGCGGAGTCGCCTCGGGGCCCAGGCAGTGTCCAGCCTCGAGGCGCTTACGGCCGCGGCTGGTGCAGATAAGTCAACTACTCACTGCTGGCCTGTCAACTGAAAGAGGCTGGGTACCTGGGGGGTAATCCACAGGGCATTGGTAGTGGAGGGGCGCCGTCTCTATTGGGGACGGTGTTGGAGCAGGCACGAACGGAACGCGTACTCAGGCCGCCCGAGGCGTGGCGGCCAGCAGGATGAGCCCGCCGGCGGCCAGACCCAGCACGATCGACCACGCGGCGACGACTCCGACGGCGTCGGCCGCCAGCCCCAACGCGGATGGGGCGAGCAGGACCGCGACGCCTGCCCCGAGCGTGGCCCGCGCGGCTGCCTGCAAGCGCGCGCTCGGCGCAGTCTGCAGCGCCACGGTCACACCGATCGGATACAGTCCGGCCGTTCCCAGGCCGCCGAGGAAGAGCCCGACGCCGGACAGCGCCGGCGCCGTCGAGATCCAGGTCAGACTCGCTCCCGCGATCGCTATCAGCAGGCCGGCCACGAGCAGCCTGTGCGGTTGGCGCGCACCTCCGTAACCCCGGCCGAGCGCCGCCCGGCCTGCGAACATACCGACGACGAACAGGCTCGCGAGCAGAGTCGCATTGGCGCTCGAAATCCCGGTCCGCTTGCCCACGATCGTCGAGCCCCAGAAGACGAACGAGAACTCGATCGAGACGGCGAGCACGATCAGGAGCCAGGCGAACCAGTAGGCTCCCGGCAGCCTCGCCTGAGGCGTTCTCACCGAGCTACTGGCCTCGGGCCCGCGAGGTCGTATCGCCGACAGCCCCAGGAACGCGACCGCCGGGATGAGCAGCGCCACCCGCCAGGTGTGCAGCTGGGAGGCAGCCAGGCCGATGGCCAGCGGTGCCGCGGCGCCCGTGACCATCGAGAGCGCATTGGCCTGGCTCATCAGCTTTCTCGTCTGGCCGTCGCCGTAGCTGCTCAGGCGGACGTTGACGTCCGTGCCGAGCGAGCCGCCACCGAGGCCCAGCAGCAGGGCGCCTGCCAGCGACACCGCCAGGTTGGGCGCAAGCACGAAGAGGGCGAGTCCGCTGACCGCGATCGCGACCGAGAGGTCCGCCAGCCAGCCGATGCCGATCCGGCGGCCGACCCAATCCGCGCCGACGCCCGACGTAAGAACCCCTACCGCGAGAGCCGAGGCGTGGAGCCCGGCCTGGAAGTCGGTAAGCCCCAGGTCGGCCCGAAGATAGGGCGTCGCCGTGCCGAGGCCGTAGAGGACGTAGCCCCATACCGCCAGGTACGAGAACGAGATCCAGGTCAGCAGGGTCCGATTCGACTCTCCCGACGGATCGGCGCTGGTTTGGATGGCAAAGCCTCCCTGGCCTTCGACTGCGATGACGGTCGCGAGCCGGAATTCGGATACGTGGGCCCGACCCGAATGTCGAAGTTGCCCGGCTCGATCGCATGCTCGGCGGCGGTCTCCGCCGCGGCTCGCTGTCAGTCTAGCCGGGGTCGGTTCAGGGCCCGAAATGGATCGTCTGGGAGCATTGCCGTCATCGGTTGAGGCGGCTCATTAGCATTGGGTCGGACCCGACCGGCTCGTCCGAGCCGGCCCGTTGCGCGGGCGCCACCGGTACTTACGTTGGAGTGGCTCGCGAGTCGCGGCGCGGTAACCTGCCCACACGTTCATGTAGGGCCGCTCCGGCCCGACTCCCGTTCAGGAGGCTGCGTGCTCATCCCGTTCATCGGGTACGCTCTGGGTCGCCGTTTCATCGGCTATGTCGAATGCGACAGCGACCGGTTGAGCGACGTCCTCAATCGCAGCAATTCGATCGTCGTGCGCGAGGCCTTCGTCGAAAGCTTCCAAGACGATACGGTCACGAACCTCGGTGATGGGGAGATCGACCGCTCGATCCTCTATGCGGTCGAGGCGGCCGGCGATGGCCGGGGCGATGGCCCGCGTCGCATCCACACGATCAGCCACCGGCTGCAGGTCCAGATGGGCCCTTATAGCGCTCTCGGGCTGCTCCATTCGATGCCGGGCCAGCTGCCCTTGCCGCATCTCCACGCCCGCGGCCCGATGATCCCGCTGTCCGACGCCACGATCGGCTTTGTCTGCCGCGGCGCCCTCCAGTTGCGCGACGTGGGCACGCTCATCATCAACCGCGACATGCTCGACTGGGTTCGCGCCAACGAAGACGATGCCCTGGCCTTCCCCGGGGTGAACGTGCTGACCGACCGATCGGGATAACGCCGCGGCGTCCGGCGCGCGACGGGACCGGCGCTACAGGCCGAGCACTCCCCGGATCGTCTTGAGGCCCTCGATCACGTTGGCGACGTGCTCGTCGAAGGGCACGCCCAGCTCCTCGGCTCCCTTGACCAGCTGGTCCCGCGGGACTTGCCGGGCGAAGCTCTTGTCCTTCATCTTCTTGACGACCGAATGCGGCTCCACCTCGTCGAGGCTCCGGCCCGGCCGAACGTACGTCACGGCGATCACGAAGCCGCTCATCTCGTCGCACGCGTAGACGGTCCTGGCCAGCAGGCTGACCCTCGGCACGCCCGTGTGGTCGCCGTGGCCGAGGACCGCTTCGACGACCTCCGCCGGATATCCGAGCCGCCTCAGCTCCTCGGCGCCGCGCATCGGATGGGTCTCCGGGTACCGCTCGTAGTCGAAGTCGTGGAGCAGGCCGGCGGCGCACCAGGTGTCGAGCTCCGGCTCGACGATCCCGAACTTGTGCTCGGCGTACCAGCGGACGGCCGCCTCGACCGCCAGGCCATGCTTTCGAAGCGCATCGCCCGCCGTCCATTCCGAAAGCAGCTGCCAGGCGTCGTCGCGGGTCGGACTCGTCATGAGAAGCCTCCTCGCCGGGAGCGTACCATCGACATATGTCCTGCGGGCAGCCGAAGAAGCAAGCCACACCGGAGCGGAACGGATGAGCAAGCTCAGGGTCGCCCTGATCCAGCTGGCCGCCGATCGGGACGTCATGGCCAACGTGGACCGGGCGGCGGCGCTGGTCCTGGAGGCGGGCCGGAGCAAGCCGGCGCTGATCGCGCTGCCGGAGGTCTTCCACTACCGAGGACCGGCCGCCGGCTTCCGCGATTCCGCGACCGAGTTGCCAGGGCCGATCACCGAGCCGTTCTCCGAGCTGGCTCGCGAGCTCGACTGCTGGATCCTGCTGGGCAGCCTGGCCGAACGCTCGGTCGATCCGATGCGGCCCTTCAATACCTCGGTGCTGCTGAACCCGGCCGGCGGGGTAGCGGCGACCTATCGCAAACGCCACCTGTTCGACGTCTCGATCGACGGCGGCCCGTCCGACCGCGAGTCGGCCCGGATCACGCCGGGCGACGCGAGCGTGGTGGCGGTGCTCGGCGCGGCCGCGGGTGAGGCCGACGTTCGCCTCGGGCTGAGCATCTGCTTCGACCTGCGGTTTCCCGAGCTGTACCGCGAGCTTGCCGCGGCCGGAGCCGTCGTAATGGCGGTCCCCGCCAACTTCACCGAAGCCACGGGTCGCGATCACTGGGAAGTCCTGCTGCGCGCCAGGGCCATCGAGAACGGGTCGTACGTGATTGCGCCGGCGCAGTGCGGCAACGGCGGCGGGGTCCCGGCGCACGGTCGGAGCATGGTCGTCGATCCGTGGGGGCTCGTGATCGCCCAGGCGCCCGATGGCCCGGGCGTGCTGGTGGCCGATCTGGACCTGGACCGAGTAGAGGCAGTCCGCCGCCAGTTGCCCACCCAGCCACCTCGCTGAGCGGGCGTCAGCCCTCGTCGCCGGGCGGCTCGCCGGGGAGCGAAAGGGTGAACGCGGCGCCGAGACCGTCGCGTTTCGGCTCGAGCCAGAGCTCCCCGCCCATCGTCAGTAGCAGCTGCCTCGAGACGTACAGGCCGAGCCCGGTCCCTTCGCCGCTGGCTTGCATCGCGCCTCTGCTGAAGCGCGTGAACAGCCGGTCGCGGTCGGCCTCCGAGACGCCTGGCCCGTGGTCGGCGATGGTGACGTGCAGCCGGTCGATCGTCTCGTCGGCCGAGATTAGGACGTCGACCTTGCCATCGCGGCCGCCGTATTTAACCGCATTGTCGAGAAGCGCCCACAGGACTTGATCTACCTGGTCCGGGTCGGCGACGGCCAGCCAGCCGCGGGCCTCGTCGCGCAACTCGAACGCAGCCCCGGCGTTGAGCGCCTCCCAGGCCCGCCGGACCCGCGGGTTCATGGCGATCACCTCGGCCTCCGGCCGCAGCACCCCCGCCTCGAGTCGAGTCACCGTCAGCAGCTGGCGAACGAGCCGGGTCAGCCGGTCGGCCTGCTCCGCAACGATCTGGAGGCGCCGGTCCTCGGCCGCCTCCTCGGAGGCCGCGCGAAGCTGGTCGACATACGCCCGGATGCTGGTGAGAGGCGTCTGAAGGTTGTGGCTCACCCCGCGCAGGAATTCATCCTTGGCGGCGTCGAGTTCTAGCAGGCGGGCGTTCTGGCTCTCGATCTGACCGAACAGCTCGGCGTTGCGGAGCGCGACTCCGACCTCGCTCGTGAAGAGGTCGAGCAGATGCTGATCGGCTCGCTCCCAGACCCGCGTTGCCGGCAGGTGACCCACCATCACACCGAGGGTGTCCGCGCCCGATCTGACGTCGGCACGAACGGGTCGTGGGTCGCCCGGAATGGGTTCCTCGAGGGGGACCGTCTGCGGCTCGCTGAGCACGACGTTGCAGTCGATCAGCCCGTAGATGACGCAGGCATCGGACTCGGCCTGAGCCTTGAGAGCGGCGACGCCGCGGGCCGGGTTGTAGCCGGCGATGGCGACGAGCAACGCCCCCAGCTCGCGGTTCCTTCGCCCGGCGTCGGCGGCGATCCGGTTGTGGCTTTCGGCGAGGCGGGCCAGCTCGTCGTCGCCGGAGACGTGGATCGGCGGGCCGGGCTCGCCGGCGGCGACCCGCTCGACGGCGGTCGTGATCCGTCGCAGCGGGGCGGTTAGACCGGTCACGGCCACGGCCGCCACGAGCAGTCCGAAGAATGCTGCAGCGACGATCGCGCCGATCAGGAGCGGCGCCACGACACGGTCATCTTTGTCGAGCCTGGCGACTATGAGAATCGCGCCGAATACGGCGATCGGCAGGGCCGCGGAGACGATGAGGCCGGTCGTGAGGAGGACGCGGAATGACGGCGCCGCTCCGCGCCCCTCCGGATCTCGGGGGTCGGTCTGGCGGGCCACAGTTGCGTCCGGGTCCCTTGGGCGGTCAGTCATCTTGGCGGCTGGCGACGAGACGATATCCTGCGCCGCGAACCGTGAGCAGGTGGTTCGGCCGATCGGGGCAGGCCTCGATCTTCTGCCGTAGACGGCGCATCGATACCCAGACGTACGACGGGTCGGCCTCTTCGGTCTCGGCCCAGCCGCGCGAGATCAGGGTTTCCGTGGCGACGATTTCGCCGAGGTGCGCGACGAGGGCTTGGAGGAGTCGAGACTCGGTCGGCGTCAGGTGGACCTCCTTGCCCGCGACCGTGGCTGCCCGGCGGTGAAGGTCGAGCGTGAGGTCCGGCCCTAGAACCACAGACTGGCGTGGGATGCGATCGCCCAGCCGTCGCAAGACCCGCTGGATCCGGGCGCGCAGCTCCGGGTAGTGGAACGGCTTGGCGAGGTAGTCTTCGGCAACTTCGTCGAGCAGTCGGGCCTTGCTGTCGGCCGTGTCGATCGCAGAGAGAACGATGATCGGCAGGTCGGCCTCCGCCTTTATGTGGCGCGCCAATGCCAGGCCGTCGACGCGAGGCATCATCAGATCGAGCAGGATCAGGTCAGGCCAGCCCGCCTCGAGCCGGCGCAGCGCCTCCTGGCCGTCGCGGGCGGTGGCCACCTCATAGCCGTCGTCGCGGAGCTGCTCGGCCAGAATCACGAGCAGGCTCGCGTCGTCGTCCACGAGCAGGATCCGTCGCGGGCGGTGCTCCATCATCCGCAGCTCGCCTCCCCCGTAGCTCCGATAACCCGGGCGTCGCCCGGAGTATAGGCGCGGGAGTCACGGGCGAGCGAGGTCGGCGGACGGAGGACTCTTTGGCCCAGGATCAGGCCGCGCCGGAATCGAAACGTGCCGCCGGTGGACCGGCAGCACGTTTCGAATTCGATGCCAGGCGATGGCTCTACTTGATCAGCTGGACGCTGACCGCCTTGCTGGAACCGACTCCGCCAGTTCCACCGCCAATGCCGGCGCCTATGGTGCCGGTGCTGACGATGCTGACGAACTTACCCATCAGACAGGACGTGGCCCCGTTGCCGGTGTTACAGACCGCTTTGTTGTTGCCGTTGATGTAGGCACCCTGGACGGGGTTGCCGGGGCCGGCTGCGGCTACGCACGCCGGATCCGAGGGGCTGCAGAGCTGGAAGTGGGCGAAGCTCGGGATCCTGTACCACTGGTTTGTCCCGTTGCCGCCCAGATCGTTCGTTGTTGCATCGAGACAGCCGTAGTTGGCAGTCGGATTGCTCACGTTCGAAGAGTCGGGAATGCCGTGGGAACCCGGATCGCATGTGAAGTCGAATTCCGGAATCATGACTATCTGGCCGTCGTATGCGTTGATCGCGTCCTGGATCGCCGACATGTTCGGATTTCCCGGCGTGGCAACGTTCTGCCACGATGGGAGCGGGATCGCCGGGTTATTCGGCGTGATGATCGACTGCAGCACCTGCTGCTTGCTGTTGCCGCCGGTCCAGTCGATCCAGCCCACGTTCCCGGGTGAGTTGGAGCACAACGGGACCTTGTAGACGGTAACGCCGTCAGCCACCCAGGGGATACCGCTGTCAACCACGTTGTTCGACTTGTCGCACGACACGATGTTCACTGGGAAGACGATCGGCAGGAGCGCGCAATCGTCACCCTGGGAAGCGGCGCAACCTTGCTGGAGGTACCCAGTCGCTGCTGTTGCCTGTGTGTTGACGCTGAACGTGTGGATCCCGAACAGAGTGGCGAAGTAGGTTCTGATGTTGTCATTACCGAGGACCAGAACGCCTGCCACCGGCCCGACGACGCGGTTCGGGCAGTCGGGGGTCGTGGTGATCACCGTCGGCAAGCCTGAGCCCACGGGAGCGGCGTCGGCGAGATCGTATGTGTTGTCCGCGTTGAGCGCGGCGGTGCCGTCGGACTTCAGCGGGATCCCGCATACGTCGGTGTAGTAGGCGCTCGTAACCGTGATGCCGTTTGCGGTGGCACTAGCATCGATGGCGCTGAGTACGGCTGCATCCCAGCGATCGTCTACTGTTCCGGCCCCTGCCGGGGCAGTCGCACCGGCCAACCGCTGGGCCAGAACGACGGCGCCGGCCTCGGCCGAGGCGTCGTTGCCGCCCTGGACGATGCGCTGGTTCGCCCACGCGTTGCCGCCGTCGATGATGAGCCCGAGCATGGCCACGACCGCGAACATAGCGCCGACCATGAGCACCAGCGCCTGACCGGCCGCGTTCTTCTTGTGTCTTGGGTGCCGGATAATCACCGACCTACTCCTTTGGCTTGTGGCACCGGAAGCTGCGTTCCGAACCAACTAAGAGCTCTCATGGGAAGACTCGTTCGACCGGCATCTGAGACGTGGAGCTCAACGTGATACTGCCCATGATGTTGCTCACCACGGGAGTCACCGGCGTCCACGTGTACGTAACCGTCACCATGACTATGCAACCGACGCTGAGGCCGCCGTAGTTGCCCGATGTGGGTGCCGTGCACTGCAGGGTTGGGTTCGATGACGGCGCGGCGTAGGATACAGAGACGTCGCTAGGGTGGACGCCCAGCGAGACCGCCGACTGTGCTGCGCACGCCTTGATCGACCAGTCAGGGGTGGCGGGATCCTCGACCGGCATGTCTTCGTGGCACGCCGTCGTGTTCGGGTCGACCGGGACTACCTGGTTGACCGCCGCCACTCGGGCTGCCTGGCGCGCGGCGTTGGCGATTGTGTTGTAGGCGTATACGGCCCGCCCCACATCGAAGATCGAGAAAAGCAGTAAAGCGATCAGTGGGAATACGAGGGCGAACTCGACGAGCGCCTGTCCGGCCCCTTGACCGCGTTTCCTCCGGCCAAAGAAGGCGCTCATTTGTGCCATGTCACCGTCACCCCGGTCGAAATGCAGGAAAGAGTGTCGCCCTTCTTGACGGTCTGGCCCGTTATGTTCGACGCAGGTGGGGGATTGAGCGGCTGGAATAGGACCGGCAGCTGGAACCCGGCGGCCTGCCAGGTTGCCTGAGCCTCGTCTGTTGTTCCCTTGGTCAGGTCGGGGACGACGCACATCGGCGAAGTGATCACGAGAGTCTCAGACGTGCAGGCGCTCGTGGCGGGGGTGTTGTTCGAATCGCCGCTGTAAAGGGCCTGCCAGTAGTACGTTCCTGCGGTGTTGAAGGTGACGGGGTTCGAGTCCGGCACCACGCCGCCCGTCACGGTCACGGTGCCAGCGTCGATCTTGCCGGCCGTACACGTGTTGTTCGTGTAGACCGAGTACTTCACCGTCCCACCGGCGGTGGGAGTAGCGCCGCTCAGGGTGGCGGTGTCATAGACGGAGCCACCAATGATTCCAGTCGACGCCGATAGGACCGTCGCAATCGTCGGACCCGGTGTCCCGATCGTCAGGGTTTCATCGGTGCAAACGCTAGTGTCCCCGGTGTTGCTGAGGTCGCCGCTGTAGACGGCCTGCCAGTAATACTTTCCTGCGGTGTTGAACGGCATGGTGTTCGAGTTGGGCACAACTCCATCGGTCACGGCAACGGTGCCCGCATCTCTAGCGCCGGTGGAGCAAAGCGAGTCGGCGTAGACGGTGTAGTGGACCGTGCCGCCGGCCGTGGCCGTAGTGCCGCTGAGAGTCGCGGTGTCGTAGACGTTGCTGCCTACCGGGCCGCTTGTCTGCGCGAGAGCCGTGGTGATCGTCGGGGTGTTGGGCAGCACAGGCGCCACCGGAATGCCGTTGATGACGCCGTATCTGATAGGGAACGCTGCCGAGGCCGTCATCTGCAGCGAGGTCCCAACGACATCACCGATGACCGGCGTGATCGGCTTGAAGGTGCAACTAATGCTGACTGACACGGGCGTGCCGACCGGGTTGTCGTGATCCTTGCCATTCGGAAACACGGGAATCGGCAGGGGATCCGGCAAAGTGCAGTCGATGCCGGCGGCGTCGTTCGTGACGAGTGCCATGTACTGGCTCTGAGCGACCGGGTCCGGATCGGAGGCGCTCCATGCCGTCGGATGCTCGGCGGCGAAGTTGGCGGCCTCCCGCGCGACGTTGTTCAACTCCACCCAGCCGAGAAAAGCACGTCCGAAGTCGACCCCGAAGAGAAGCAACAGAAGCACGAGCGGAAGCACGAGCGTCAGTTCCACGAGGCTCTGGCCGCGTGACTTGCGGTGATCTTCGAGGCGCGACTGCGGGGCTCGTGCTCTCCCACGCGCGGGCAGCTTGTGCATGGAACTCCTCGGTACCCCTAGGACAGAGCGCAACAATGCCCTACTGACTTTGCAGTAAGGCTTACAAGGTGCCCCTGGCAGGCCCTTTCCGTTGTTGCTTCGCACCACGGGACCAACGCCGAGGGGCATCCGGTACTGTCGGCGGCGGTTACGGCGCCTTTGGAGTGAAATAGCGGCACCGCATCGCCAGGGGGCAGTGCTCGCAATCGGGGCGCTGGGCGTGGCACGTCCGCCGGCCGTGGCCGATCAGCGAGACGTGCATCTCGTACATCTGCTCGGGTCTCAGCATCGCCAGGTAGTAGTCGTGCGCCCCGTCCGCGTCCGACTTCGCGGGTATCAGACCGACGCGTGAGCTGACGCGATAGACGTGCCGGTCTACCGGCATAAGCGGCATACCGAAGCCGAACAGCAGCACCACCGACGCGGTCTTCTTGCCTATACCCGGGATCGCCGCCAGCCAATCGCGGGCTTCGAGCGGCGGTTTCGCCGCCAGGAACTCCAGCGAGTAGCTCCCGCCGTTGGCAAGCAGGGCGCGCAGGGCCGCTTGAATCCGCGGCGCCTTCTGGTTCGCCAGGCCGCCCGGCCGGATTACGTCGGTCAACTCCGCAATCGGGGCGGTCTCCACGGCAGACCAGTTAGGGGCAGGCAGGTCCGGCAGGCCCAGACCGCCCCAACCGGGGAACGGCCGCGGTTCAGTCGGGGCATCGGCCGGCACGGGGGCCGAGGGGTATGCCTTCCGGAGCGCGGCGAAGGCCGCCTCGGCGTTCGTGTCGGCGCTGTTCTGCGAAAGGATCGTCAGCACCAGCTCGCTGGTGGGATCCAGGCGCGGCTCCCAGACGGGTCGGCCGGCGGTCTCGGCCAGGCGATCGAGCACGAATTGGATCAGCCCGGGCCTCTTCCTCTCCAGCTCGCGAGCCCACTTGCGCGCGACCTGATCCGGATCCGGGCGTTTGGCTCGAGCCGGCTTCGCTCCCGCCGGCTTCGCTCGAGTCGGCTTCACGCTGGCCGGCGTCATGCGGGCCGAGGTTCCTCGGGCGGGGGTCATGAGAGCCGCTCCCGGGCCAGCAGTTCGGCGTCCGGGAGCGCGACGGGTTCGCCGCGGACGGAGCGCCGGTCGCGGACGGCCGTTCCGAGTTCCACCAGCCTGGCCAGACGCTCGCCCGCGGCCGCCACGAGCGGGGCCGCATGCTTCATCGCGTCCTCGAGCTTCATGGGCCGGTCGACCACGGGTACCGCCAGGGTCCCCACGCCCGCCAGCGCCGCGACGCCCTCGGGCGTGACTCCGCCGCCCACCGCCAGACACGGAACGTCGGCCGCGGCGGCACGCCGGGCGACTCCGAGCGCGGTCTTGCCGTACGCCGTCTGGTCGTCGATCCGACCCTCGCCCGTGATCACGAGATCGACTCTGGCCAGGCGTTCGTCGAACCCCGTCTCTTCCATGACGACGTCGATCCCTGGGACCAGCTCGAAAGACCGCATTCGCGGCGCGACGCAGAGCAGGCCGAAGCTGGTTCCCCCGGCCGCCCCGGACCCCGGGATGTCGCGTGCCCGCGTCCCGGCCGCGCCCTCGAGCAGATCCGCGTAGTGGGTGAGCCAGGCCTCGAGCGCGGCCACGTCCTCAGGCCATGCCCCCTTCTGTGGTCCGTATGTCGCGGCCGCGCCGTGCTCGCCGAGAAGGGGATTGGTAACGTCGCAGGCGATGCGCATCTCCAGCTCACGGAGGCGTGGGTCGAGGGCGGCCAATTCCACCGCCTCGAGGTCGGGGATCGGACCCGGGAGACGGCCACCCGAGCCGCCCCGGTACCACGCGCCGAGGCAGCGGAGCAGCCCCGATCCGCCGTCAGTGGTCGCGCTTCCCCCAACGCCCATCAGGACGTGGCGCACGCCTGCGTCGAGGACCGAAAGCAGGACCTCGCCCGTGCCCTCGGTGGACGCCTTGAGCGGGCTGCGCGGCTCGCCATCGTCGAGGCGCGACAAGCCGGAGGCCTCGGCCAGCTCCACGGCCGCCCGCTCCCCGTCGGCGGAGAGAAGCCAGCGCGCCGGAAGCGGCCGGCCCAGCGGGTCGTGGGCCTGGCACTCCTGCCACTCCCAGCCGCCCGTTTCGGCGATGGCCTCGAGGGTTCCTTCGCCGCCGTCGGCGAGCGGGGCCAGGACGATCTCATCGCCGGGACGAGCCCGAGACCAGCCAAGGGCCAGCGCCCGGGCAACTTCTACCGAAGACAGCGACCCCTTGAACGAGTCCGGTGCGAGCAGAATGCGAAGCCTGTCGCGGCGGTGGTCGCTCACGATTCGTCTCCGGCCGAGCCCGGACGGGACGGCCCGGCCGCCGTGACCGGCAGATCGCGCTCCGCGGCGGAGCCCGGGCTCGCGGCGACGCCGGCGGCCGCAACGGCGGCCGCGGCTGCGCCCGTGGCCGCTGACGCTGCCGTGAGTGCGTCGGCACGGCGCTTCTCGAGGTATTCCGGGATGCGGATCATCGGCGGCCGCTCGTGATCGGCGAGCTCGATGACCTCCAGGCTCAGCTGGCCGCGGCCCGAACGCGGCAGCTTCATCGTGGATCCCAGCTCGGCGAAGAGCCTCGTCCGGCGCCGCTCCTCCAATCGCTTCATCACCGCCTGCAGGATCACGAAGCTCATCCGGGAGAGGCCCTCCAGCTCCTGGTTGCGGTGGATCCGCCGCTCCAGATCCACCTGGCCCAGACCTTCGAGGCCGACTCGATCGGCGACGTCGATGAGATGCCCGATCTCCACCGCGTAGCTCGTGAAGAACGGGATCGTCTCGAGCAGACTGCGCCGCCCGGCGTACTCGCCGGCGAGGGGCTGGATGAGCCCCGACAGCTCCGGGTAGAACAGGTTGATCAGCGGTCTGGCCACGAGCTCCGTGACTCGTCCGCCGCCGCCCTCCTTGAGGATTCCGGCCTCGACGATCGGTCGGCGGTAGTAGCCCTTGACGTACTGGATTCGCTCTTCGGCGATGAGCGGGCCGACCGTTCCGTACACCATGCGGGGGTGCCAGTTGCGGACGTCCGAGTCGGCCCAGACCACGATGTCGCCGGACGTCTCGTAGAGGCTCTTCCAGAGCGCCTCGCCCTTGCCGCGGTAGCTGCCGTAGCGTGTCAGCACCTGGCTGTGGATCGCCACCCGGGCTCCCTCGCCGGCTGCGATCTCGCGTGTGCGGTCGTCGGAATCGGAGTCCATGACCAGGAGCTCGTCCACCAGGTGGTGCCGCTCCATCAGGTCGCGCCGCGCCATCCTGACGATCGCGCCGATCGTCTCCTCCTCGTTGAGCGCCGGCAGCACGAGGCTGACGGTCAGCCCGGCCTGCTCCTTGAGCCGGACGAGGCGGTCGAGGTCGCCGAATTCGCGATGGTGGAAGTTCGACTCGCCGAACCAGCGCTCGACCCGCTGTGGGACCGCGCGGGATTCGTTCGCCGCGCGTTCGGCCGCTGCCAGCGTCTCGGCTCGTTTCGAGAGCTGGTCGAAGGTGGCCTCGCCGATCGGTTCACGAGTCTTGACGACGATGACCGTCTTCTTGGACTTGGCCGCGATAGCCTCGGGCAAGGCCCCGAAGAGGTACGTCTCGCCGTCGCCGGTCGTCGGGGCCGCCGAGGCGCCCATGACCACGACGTCGGCTCCTTCCGCCTCGCGCAGGATCGCGTTCCGGACGTTCACCGCTTCGACGACGGACTGATCCACGTGGCCGGTGGCGTGCTGGCGGGTGAAGCGGGCCAGGGCTCGCTCGGATTGCGCGCGGATGCCCTGGGTGATCCCCGGTGGGACCACGTGCAGGGCGATCACCTTGCCGTCGGCGTGGCGGGCCAGGGCATCGGCGAAACGGATGGCCAGTTCGGCGTGCGGGCCGCCACGGATCGGGACGAGGATGCGGCCCATCTCTGCCGTGCCACCCTGTTTGATCACCGCGATCTCGCAAGGCGACTCGCGAACCACCTCGTCTATCGTCGGGCTGAAGACGGGCGGCTCGGCGCCCGGCCGCGGGGTCGAGGGCTTGCCGCCCCACCCGAAGACGATCAAGTCCGAGTCGAGCTCGGTGGCGGCTTCGAGGACGCCCTCGGCGGCGCGCCGTCCGATCCGGACGATGGGGTGGATGGTCACGCCTTCCGGCGCGTAGTCGAGTACGCGCTGCAGGAGGCGCCGGGCCTGGCGGGCCCGGGTGGCGCCTTCCGAGAGCGGGGTTCCCTCGGGGACCTCCACGATCCCGAGGACGGTCAGCACGCCCGAGCGCCGGTCGATCAGCGCGGAGCCGATTCGTACAAGCTCCTGGGCGGTGAGCGGGTTCGCGACCGGGATGAGGATCCGGCACGGCAGCGGCGGACGACTCATCTCGCGGCACCCTTCGTGCGCGGGGTAGTCGATGGCTTGGGCGTGGATCGCGCCGCCGATGCTTGCGCCCTGGCGGTCCCACCGGCGGCCTTCGCCGCCCTGGCGGTGCCACCCGCGGCCTTCGCCGCCGCCGTCCATCGTTCCACCAGGTACGGCTTGCGAAGCTCGAACTCGCGGGCCTGCCTCTCGACGTGCTCCTCGGCCTGCTCCTCGGAGAGGCGACGGTCCTCTATCACCAGGCTCCCGACCCGGCCGAAGTAGATGGGCACGAACGCGGCCACGAGCCGCTCCACGTCCATCCGGCCGAAGCTCGCCGCAAGCAGCAGGTCGTACACCACCCGGGCCCAGAGATCGTCGGGGAAGTGGAAAGCGGCCACCGAATTGGAGAGCTCGTCCGTGGGTGGCATGGGGACGCCGGCGGTGCCCTCACCCGACTCGCGACCGAGCCCAAGGCGATGGGCCGCGGCCTCGGCCAGGGTTCCGGCTTCGGCGGCGAGCGCAAGAACTTGCCTGGCGTTCTCGGGAGCGAGCATCACGCCCCACGTTTCGGCGAGGGTCAGCGAGCCGGAATGGAACTGGGCGAGCAAACGCAGGGTGTTGACCTCGAGGGCCGGCGGCTCCGCGTACCGCTCGAAACCATAGGCGGGGACTTCGTGGCTGCCGCTGATCGGCAGCCAGCGGTCGGCGTTGTCGCGGGCCATGGTCAGCAGCGTGCCCACGACCTGGCGGAACATGGGCCCGAGATCCGAGCCGGGATCCTTGGGATCGTGGATCTTCGCCCCGAGCCGGGTCTGGCAGACGGCGAACCCGCCGGTCAGGGCGGTCGTCGTCATCCAGATGTCGACGCCGAAGCGCGACACGTCGGGCGTCCAGGTCTCCTGCTCCAGGTAGTAGCGGATCAGGTCTCCACTGACGCCGAAGTCCCCGCCGATCGGCTGGCGAATGCGATGGCCGTACAGCGCCCGGGTCACCGGGTAGGTGACGGTGTTGGTGATGGTGCCGTCGTATTTGTGCCGGGCGTAGAGCGGTGCCACGAAGTCGTAGCCGCCCTTGAGGATCGGCCCCGCCAGCAGCTCGATCCATTCGGGGACTATCGAGCGCAGGTCCGAGTCGACTACAACGAGCGCCTGGGCCTCCAGGGCCGCGGCCATCTCGAAGAGCGTTCGGAGCGCGGCACCTTTGCCGCCGACGCCGTCGACGTCGGGGTAGGTGAGGCTGACGCGATCCAGGCGATTGGTCGGATGGATGAGCAGGATCTGCTCGACATAGCCTGGCGGTTCGGTTTCGACCACCACCCGCTGGGTTCCATCGGGCGATCCTGCGTCCGCGTTCACGAGGATCGGGCGCAGGTCCGGAAAGTATTGGACCAGCCCGGCCTGAGCCGCGCGGACGACGTGGCCGATGGTCGCCGCGTTCCGATAGCTCGGAATGCCGACCATGATGTCGGCACAACCGAGCCGGCCGATCTCGTCCTTGATGGCAGGAGTGAGGGCGCTCGACGGCATCGGGCTCACCGTACCACGCCGGACGCTTGCGGGGCGCGTCGCAGGCCGCTGAACTTCAGGTGATGGGCATCGAGACGACCGACCAGTCGTCGTTGCGGGCGTTCGGCGTGTAGCGACTGTTGGCGGCCTTGTACACGAGAGCGTGGAAACCGAGACCCCGCCACGTGGTCAGGAAGGTCCCGATCGGCGGGCGGACGAAGGGCGTGATCCGGACCAGCTCCGACGGTCTGAGCGCCCCATCGAGCAGACGCTTGCGCTCGAGCAAGGGGATATCGAGCAGACGCGAGCCCTCGATCTCGAGGAGGTCGACCGCCACGAAGGCGACCGGCCGATCCGGGTCCAGCGGTCGTTCCGTCGCCCGTGGCCTGGCGACGCCGCCGCCGACGACCCAGGCCGTCATCATCTGGCCCTTGGTCGGAGAGGTCAGCTCGGCCAGGGGGACGCCGGCCGTGGCCTGGGTCGGCTCGACGGTGAGGAACCCGTCGAGGATGAAGTCCTCGGCCAGGGCCGCGGCAGTCAACGCCTCCGCGACGCCGGCGAACTCGGGAGTGCAGTCGACCCCTTCCTCGTCGGTGAATTCGAGTCGCGCCCTCGCAGAAGCGGGCGAGGACGCGGACGCCGCCCCAGCTCGGCTCGATGATCACGTTCCGGGCGTGGCGGCCGCCGCTGCCGCCGAAAAGCTGGGGTCGCCAGTCGTCGGCATCCGGCGGCGGCTCAGGCGGGCTGTTCCGACGAAAATGCGGCATGGCGCGATTCTAGACCCCCGCCGCAGCTAGTCCGCGTAGCCGGCGGGATGGCTTCGACGCCATTCCCAGGCCGAGCCGATGATTTCCTCGATCGTTCCCTGGCGTGGCTTCCAGCCGAGGACGGTCGCCGCCCGATCGGCGCTGGCGACCAGGATCGGCGGGTCGCCAGCGCGGCGCATCGCCATCTTCACCGGAATTGCGTGACCCACGACCCGCTCGGCCGCGGTCACGATCTGGCGGTTGCTGAAGCCCGTGCCGCTCCCGAGGTTGCAGATGACCGGCTGGCATGGGCCGGTCGCGGGGCCGGTTCGCGTATCGGCCGGATCGGTGGCGAGCAGCGCGGCCAGGTGCGCCTCGGCCAGGTCGTCCACGTGGATGTAGTCGCGGATGCACGTCCGGTCGGGGGTCGGGTAGTCGTCGCCGAATATCGTGACTTCGCTCTCCGCCTCGGCCGCCTCCAGGACGACAGGGATGAGATGCGACTCCGGGTCGTGCGCCTCGCCGTACAGCTTGCTGGCCCCGGCGGCGTTGAAGTAGCGCAGGATCACGCTCCGGAAGCCGTAACCGCGACCGTACCAGTCGATCGCCGCCTCCACGCACCGTTTTGTCTCGCCGTAGGCGTTTATCGGTCGCGCCGGATCGGTCTCGCGGATCGGAGTCCTGTCGGGCATCCCATACGTCGCCGCGGTGGAGCTGAAGACGATCCTCTTGAGGCCGATCGTCCGCATGGCCTCGAGCAGGGCGATGCCCCCGGCCACGTTCTCGCGGAAGTACTTCGCCGGATTGGCCATGGATTCGCTCACGACCGACTTGGCCGCGCAGTGGAGGATGGCCTCGATCTTGCGGCGTTCCAGCAGGGCGATCACCGCGGCCGTGTCCCCGTACGTGCCGACCTCGAGGGAGGCGCCCGGAGAGACCGCGGCACGATGGCCGGTCGACAGGTCGTCGAGGACCGTGACTTCGTGGCCGGCGTCCAGGAACTTCTCGACGGAGACGGATCCGATATAGCCGGCGCCACCGGTGACGAGGATGCGCATCTACTCTCCCCTGAAGAGGCGGAACAGCCCCCGCCTGCGGCGTGGGTTATTGACGTCGGTGCCTTCCTTGCCGGCCGGCGCAGCCTTAGACGGCGGTGGGTTTGGGGTGCCGGCCGGCGAACCTTCGGCCCGTTCGGTTCCGGCGACCGGCTCGATCGCGCCACGCCGCGACTGCGAGACCGCAACGGCCTCGGCTGCGTCGAACTCGTCGGCTCCGGTCTCGTCGGGCTGCATATCGGGCTGGGGCGCCTTCCGTGACGATTCGGTCCCGCCTTCGGCTTCGATGCCCGCTGCCGGAGATGCGTCGTCCAGGGCGTCGATCGCCTCGACGACGGCCGCCATCTCCGCCTCGAAGAAGGCATCAGCCGGCGGCGGCTTGAGGTCGTCGGGCTGGAACAGGCGCCCGCGCGCCGGCATGGCGCGGTGCGGTTCGTGGCGAGGTTTGGCCGTCTCGCGCCCCGGCTCGCCCCCGCCGCGTCGCCCGCTCAACGCCTCGAGCCGCCGGGCCCCGAGCAACGGCAGGTCTGACTGCGCGGGCTCGTCAGGCGCGCCTGCCCCGGGCTCGATCGTGGCGATGACCCGGAGGGCGGAGATGTTGTCGGGGTCGATGGCCAGGGCGCGGTCGGCCATCTTCCGAGCCTCCACCAGATCGCCGCGCTCCACGGCGACGCGGGCCAGACCGGCAACCGCGATCGCGTTCGTGGGGTCGAGGTCGATGAGCTGCCAGTAAGTCCGCTCCGCCTGGTCGAGGGCGCCCTCGGCCAACGCCCTGTCGGCCTGGATCAACAGCTCGAACATATGCCCGCCTCGCGCACTTCGTTCACAGGAGTGGATTCTCCATCAACCGGCGATCGGATATCTCCCGACGCGCCAGGTCGAGCAGGATCGCCCGATCGTTGAGCGCCGGCTCGGCGACGACACGCTCGGTCAGGTCGTCCAGAAGCCGACCGAGGAGCGGCCCTTGAGGCAGCCCGAGCTCCGCCATCAGATCGCCGCCGTCGATTGCCAGGTGGGCTCGGTCGAGGACGACATTGGCGGCCAGCTGGGCTTCAATCCGAGACTTGAATTCCCTTAGATGACCTCCGTCTGCGGACTGGCCGCTACCCAGATTGTCGGCCGCGCGCAACGCGATCAGATCTTCGATGGCCCGCGGCCCAACCTTGCGGATGAAGCGGCGGATGGCGGCATCGCTCCAGTTTGGCTCGTACGCGAACATGTGGTTGAGCACGAGGTGCGCCACCCGCTCCTGGAGGGCCCGCGGCGCGCGCAATCCATCCAGGAAATCGGCCGCCATCCGCGCCCCGACGGCTTCGTGGCCCCGGAAGTGCCCGTCCGCCAGCGTTTCCGGCTTGCCCAGGTCGTGGAGGAGTGCCGCCAGCCGTACGACCTGCCGGTTGCGGGCGGCGTCCACGGTACGAAGCGTGTGGTCCCACAGGTCCTCACCGGGGATCTTGTTCTGCTCGAGGCCGCGCTGACGGGCCAGGCCCGGAGCGATCACTGCCAGCAGGCCCGAGTCGGCCATCAGCCGGAGACCGATCGAAGGCCGGCGGGCGCCGAGCAGCTTGACCAGCTCTGCGAATACGCGCTCGCCCGAGAGGTGGCTGGCGAGTCCCGCGTTGCGGCCGACCGCGGCGAGGGTCCGCGCTTCGAGCTCGAACTCCAGCGTTGCGGCAAGCCGGACCGCCCTGGCCATCCGCAGCGCATCCTCGCGGAAACGCTCATCCGGATCGCCGACGGCTAGCAGCAGGCGGCGGTCCAGGTCGGCCCGACCGCGGTGTGGGTCCACGAAGGCGGGCGCCTCGTCCGGCCGGGCGCCCCAGGCCATGGCGTTGACGGTGAAGTCGCGGCGGGCCAGGTCTTCCTCGATCGACTCGCCGAACTCAACCGTGTCGGGGTGGCGATGGTCTGTGTACGAGACGTCGCGTCTGAAGGCCGTGATCTCGTACTGGGCACCGCGATGGCGGACCACCACGGTTCCGAATCTATTCTCGTAGATGGAATGCGGAAATAGCGCCGCGACCTGCTCCGGAGTGGCGTCCGTCGTCAGGTCCCAGTCTGCCGGCCGCCGCCCCAGGAGTGCATCTCGCAGGCAGCCGCCGACGACGTATGCGGCGTGGCCGGACCGCCAGAGCGTCTCGAGCAGTTCCATGACGGCGGCCGGGACCCGGGGCGCCGGTTCGGCGCCGACTTGCGGATCGGCCATGTGGCGGTGCGGCGTTCTATCCCGACTCATCGTCATGCCGCCCCGGTGGCGTGCGCGTGGGGGCGTTTCTCCGGTCCGGGCCTCGACTCAGTGGCCAAGGAACAGATATGAGCGCCAGCTCTCGTTGCGGTCGTCGCGCAGGTACGGGGTGAACAGCGAATACACGTCGCAGCGGGGCTCGACGGGTCTGCGGGCCAGCCGGAACTTGGCCTCCTCGACGAGTTTGCCGCCCTTGCGGTGGTTGCAGGTCTTGCACGCGGTCACGAGGTTGTCCCACGAATGGGAGCCGCCGCGGTGACGAGGCACGACGTGGTCCAGGGTGAGGTCGTTTGCCTGATGGCCGCAGTACTGGCAGGTGTAACCGTCGCGCAGGAAGACCTCACGTCGCGTCAGCTTCACGCGGGGCCGTGGCCGGCGGACCTGGTGTTGGAGGCGGATCACGGCAGGCGCGCGGTAGTCCACCCGCGGCGTCCGGACTACCTGATGATCGTACTCGAGCACTTCGGCTCGCTCGCCGAACACCAGCCGGAAGGCGCGTGGCAGGTTGCACACGTTAAGTGGCTCATAGTTCTGATTGAGGACCAGGACCACGCCCTCCATATCCTCATCCTACCAGAGCAGGCCCTCGCCCCCCGATCCACCGGGCACTCGCGCGGCCCCGCCGGTCTACCCCGGGCGCAGCTGGCGCCCCGGCCGGGCGGAGAAGCCGACGGCCGCCGTTCGACCTCCTCGGCGGATCGCGGCCTCGATGAGGTCGTGTGGATCGGCTACAGCAACGTTCACCGTGTCTTAACCCGCCACGGCTGCGTTCCTGGAACATCCCACTCCCCGGTGCGTCAGAGTAGGAAAGTGCCGGATCGCTTTAGGATTGGCACAGGGGAACCGTCAGGCCGCAGGATTGAGGTTCTAGCTGGATGCGTTCTAGGTCAACACAGCCTTCGCCGACCGTGGCGGCCTTCCTGTCATTCGTGTTTCCGGGATTGGGCCAGGTGGCTGCGGGCGATCCCGTGCGCGGCGCGATCGCGGCCATGCCCGAGATCGCTCTCTTGGCGACCGGCGTGCTCCTGTTCCTCTTCGACCGCAAGGCGATCTTCGATACTCTGCTTCAGCCGTCGGCCCTCACGACGTTCCTCTTTCTGGCATTGGTCCACCTGGTCTACCGGGTCTGGGCCATCGTCGACGCCTACCTGCTCGCCCGTGCGGGGGTGGCGAAGGGTCGGCGGTCGCGCGGACCGTCGAGGTCGGCCGTGTCGGTGCCGCTGGCGCTTCTGCTCATCGTCATGGTTGGGGGGCACGCCGTCTTCGGCGCCGTGGACATGCAGGCCCAGAGCGCCATCTCGTGCGTCTTCAACACGGACGCGGCCTGCTTCTTCAACGGCGGCGGGAACCTGGCGCCGGGCGAGACGATCCCCGCCTACACCGACGCGCCAACCGATCAGCCTTCGGGGTCGGGCTCCGGTTCTTCCGCCACCGCGGTGCCGAGCCTGGCCGCGTACGCGGTGCCAACTCTCGAGGCGGTCAGCGGCGGAAACACCAGCTGGCAGTCCGACGGGAAGCTGGTCCTGCTCCTGGTCGGCGCCGACCAGGGCGTCGGGCGGTGGAGCCTTCGCCCGGACACGATGATCCTGCTGGAGGTCGACATAGCGACCGGCAGGGCGGCGATGTATGGGATACCGCGCAATCTCGAGAACGTGCCGCTGGGTGCCACTGCGGCCAACGCCTATCCTTGCCACTGCTTCCCATATCCGAACCTGCTCAACGCGCTCTGGCTCGACGCCGTCTCGAAACCCAAGGCCTACCCGTACCCCGGCAGCGACTTCGTCCGCGGCTTCAAGGCGCTCGAGGATGCCATCGGCACCATGACCGGCGTTCATGTTGACGGTGCCGTCGTGCTCAACCTGATGGGCTTCGTCCGGCTGGTCGACGCCCTAGGCGGAGTCACCATCAACGTCCCCACCGAGCTCAAGGACAGCCAGTATTCGGAGCCCCAGGACGGCAAGGACATCTCGATCGACATCAAGCCGGGAGTCCAGCACATGGACGGCCTGACCGCCCTCGAGTACGCCCGCAGCCGGCATCAGGATTCGGACTACGGCCGCATGGTCCGCCAGCAGCTCGTGCTGAAGGCGATCCGCAGCGAGATCCACCCCTGCGCGCTGGTCTCGCAGATTCCCTCGATCCTGAGCGCCGTCGGCCAGACCTTCTGGACCGACATGTCGCTCAACGACGCCCCGACGATGCTGGCCCTGATGGAGCACATCGGGACGGACAACCTGAAGGGCTATCAGCTCACACCGGACGTCACCGGGGCGGTCGACGACTACCTGACGCCCAAGTACGTCGCCAACATCCAGAACATCGTCGCCCACGGCCTCGACGGCGTTCCCGCCGGGATCACGACTGGTAGCGGCGGCGGCAACGGCGGGGGCGGCCTGAGCTGCTAGACGGAGCCGCAGGGTCGGCCCGGCTCATTCCTCGTCAGCTTTCCAGGCGGCCAGCCGGTATCCACCGGCCGGATCGGTGAGCAGATGGTGGGGTACGTCGGCGTCCAGCTCCACCTTCTGACGGAGCCGGCGAACGGTTACCCAGACATACGAGGGATCCGCGGCATCGGAATCGGCCCAGACCTTACGCAGCAGTTGTTCGGTCGAGACCGCCTTCGGCATGCTCGCCGCGAGTGTTGCCAGAAAGCGCGATTCGGTCGGCGATAGAGAGACGCGCCGGCCCCGCACGATCGCTTCGCGCTTGCGGGGTACCAGGCGGAGGTCGCCCAGAGCCAGCTCCTCGACCGGCAGCTGGTCCTGCAGGCGGCGGAGGACCCGTCGAATCCTGGCCAGCAACTCGGCGTAGTCGTATGGCTTGGTGACGTAGTCTTCCGCGAATTGGGCGATCAGGTCTGCCTTGCTGTCGGCGGCCGCCACCGCCGAGAGGACCAGTATGGGGATGTCGGCGCGGGCCTTTACGCGTGCCGCCAGGGTCTGACCGTCCATGGCCGGCATCATCAGATCCAGAACGATGAGGTCGGGCCAGGTTCTGTCCAGGTGGCTGAGCGCCTCGGCGCCGCTGCGAGCTTTGGTGACGTCGAAGTCATCGGCGGCCAGCCTCTCCGCGAGCGCGTTGAGGTGGGCCGGGTCGTCGTCGACGAGGAGCAATCGCGCTTCACTCACGGTCGTTCAATGTTACGGCCGCAGGACCCGGCTCGAGCGGCCCCGGCGATCAGTCGAGGTCCGCCAGGGCGCGCGCTCGAACCATGACCGCGTCCAGCATCGCCGGCGTCAGCCGGCCGGTGAAGGTGTTCTGCTGGCTGGGGTGGTACGAGCCAAGCAGCGCGTATGGACCGACGCTGGTCTCCGCGAGGTGGCCGAAGGCGGGCTTCGGGGAATTCTCGTGGCCGAGCGAGCGCAGGGTGCGGATGGCCGCGTCCCAGGCGAAGCCTCCGAGCGTGACGATCACCCGCAATTCCACCAGCATCGCCATCTCGCGGACCAGATAGGGCAGGCAATTGGACAGCTCGCCCGGGGTTGGCTTGTTGTCGGGCGGGGCGCAACGCACGGCGGCGGCGATGTACGCGCCCTGGAGCGCCAGCCCGTCGTCGGCCGCGATCGATGACGCCTGGTTCGCGAATCGTGTTCGATACAGCGATCCGAACAGGAAGTCGCCCGATCTATCTCCAGTGAAGAGTCGACCGGTACGATTTCCGCCATGGGCGGCGGGGGCCAGCCCAACCATCAGGACGCGCGCCAGCTGGTCTCCGAAACCGGGCAGGGGGCGAGCCCAGTACCGCTCGCCGGCGAACCGCTTCGGCGGCGCCGCGGCGGCGGCCTCGCGCCACGCCACCAGACGGGGACACCGCCGGCAGGAGACTACCTCGGCGCGGAGCTTGGCGAGCGAATCGGGCGCCATGCCGCCGACTCTATACCGTGGCTGGAGAGAACGGTGGAGAAGTAGCCGTGCTCGACGAGCCAGCGCCAGACTGCCCACGCGGCGAAGGCACCGGCGGCATTCATGATGGCGTCGTCGATATCGGTGATGCGGTAGCTGAAGCCTTCGATCAGCGACCCGGCGTACTGGGTCAGCTCTATGCCGATCCCTGCGGCCAGGGCCACGAGCAGGAAGCGGCGCCAGTCTCGAAGACGCGGCCACAGCTCCGGGCCGTACAGGCCCAACGGCGTGAGTAGCAGCACGTTGCCACTCAGCTGACGAAGCGAGGTGAGGCTGAGGTTCTGGAGCTGCCCGGCGATCGTCGCGAACGGCACCAGGTTGTCGCCGCTCAGGCCGCGCGTCTGGCGGTAGAACTCCTGGCCGGATACGGGAATCGGGAAGATGGTCATGCCTACCGCGGCCGTCGCATGCGCCAGGGCAAGCAGCGCGAACAGGGTCCAGCGCCGGTCGGTCCCGCGCCTCAGGATCCATGCCGCGGTCGGAGCGGCCGGCAGCAGAACGACGATGCCCGGTATCAGGCCCAGATAGCCATCGCTGAACGTCAGCATCGAGAGCCCCTCGGAGTCGTTGATTGACCCCAGGATGACACGCGACCGGCGGTCCGTGCGGCGCGGCGTCCGACGCCGCAATCGGGACCGCCGGGCGGCCCGCGTATAATTCCGCTGCGTGGGGCGAGTCGCTGCCGCTTCGGACCGCGCCCCGCATTCCGCCGCAGCTGAGGATTGGACCCGACCAATGACCGCCGAGACCTCCACCTGGGCCACGAAGAAAGGGCTCGCCCAGATGCTCAAAGGCGGCGTCATCATGGACGTCGTTACGCCCGAGCACGCCAAGATCGCCGAAGATGCCGGTGCCTGTGCCGTCATGGCGCTCGAGCGAGTGCCGTCCGACATCCGTGCTGCGGGCGGCGTCGCCCGAATGAGCGACCCGCTCATGATCGAGGGGATCATGGCCGCCGTCAGCATTCCGGTGATGGCCAAGGCCAGGATCGGGCACTTCGTCGAGGCCCAGGTCCTCGAGGCTCTGGGCGTGGACTACATCGACGAGTCGGAGGTGCTCACCCCCGCCGACGAGACGAATCACATCGACAAGCACGCCTTCAAGGTGCCCTTCGTGTGCGGCTGCCGAGACCTCGGCGAGGCCCTGCGCCGCATAAACGAGGGCGCGGCGATGATCCGGACCAAGGGCGAGGCCGGCACCGGCGACATCGTTGAGGCGGTCCGCCACATCAGAACGCTGATGTCCGAGATCCGCCGGCTTGCGTCGATGCGCGAGGACGAGCTGTTCGTCGCCGCGAAAGAGCTCGATGCCCCATACGACCTGGTCAAGCAGGTCGCGGCGGAGGGCAAGCTGCCGGTCGTCAATTTCGTCGCCGGCGGCATCGCCATCCCGGCCGACGCGGCGCTGGCCATGCAGCTCGGCGCCGAGGGGGTCTTCGTCGGATCCGGCATCTTCAAGAGCGAGAACCCGGCCCGAACGGCGGAGGCGATCGTCCAGGCCACCCTCCACTTCGACAACCCAAAGATCATCGCCGAGGTTTCGAAGGGTCTTGGCAGTCCGATGCGCGGTATCGCGTCGGTCACCATCCCCGAGGCGGAGCGGCTGGCGGTCCGAGGCTGGTAGCCGACCGATGCTTCCTATCAGTCTGGCGTAGCGGGACGCACGGTCGATCGAGACCGATGCGAACCCGGAGCGCGCAATGAAGATTGGCGTACTGGCGCTTCACGGCGCCGTCATCGAACACATCCACACCCTGCGCTCGATTGGCGTCGAGCCGGTTGCGGTGCGCCTGCCCGAAGACCTCGCAGGCCTGTCCGGGCTGATCCTGCCGGGCGGTGAGAGCACCACCATGCGCAAGCTCGTCGACCGCTGGAACCTGCGTGGGCCGATCATGGACCTGGCCAGATCCGGAGCTCCGATCCTGGGCACCTGCGCCGGCATGATCGTCGTCGCCAAAGAGATCGCCGGCGGCGACGAGCCCGTATTTCCGCTGCTCGACGTTACGGTCGAGCGCAACGCCTTCGGTCGCCAGCTGGACTCGTTCGAGACCGAGCTGCCCGTGCCGATCCTGGGCGACCGGCCGGTGCACGCGATCTTCATCAGAGCCCCCATAATCGAACGCGTGGGACCCGGCGTGGAGGTTCTGGCAAGGCTGCCGGACGGGCGAGTCGTCGCGGTGCGGCAGCGTAACGTGATCGCCATCTCCTTCCACCCGGAGCTGGCGGGAGAAACCCGCATCCACCGACTCGTGGCTACGATGGCGGCCGAGTACGCCGAACCGGGCGAAGGGACCGCAGCAAGGGGGGCCGAGCCATGGTCGTTGGGGGAGGCCATATGAGCGGCCGGGTCCGCCTCGCCCGCCTGACCGACCTCGCCGCTATTGGCGAGTTGTCGCAGCTTGCCCAGCAGGACAACGTCGACGCGCGCTCCCTGGGCCTGCCTGTCAGCGGACCGCGGATCGGCGTCTTCAGTCTCTTCAGATTGCCGCTCGGGGCGTTCAGACCCAACGACCTGCTGTTCGTCTACGAGGACGAGCGCCGCATCTCCGGGTTGCTCAGAGTCGAGCGCGAAGCCTCGCGCGACGAGTGGACGATCGTCGAGCTCGACGCCATCGGCTCGGGTGACTCCGGCGACACGCGTTTCCGGCTCGTCCAGCACCTCCTGCGCGACGGCGCCAGGCGCGGCGCCATCCGCTTCCACGTGGCTTGCTCGGACAGCCAGGGCAATCCCGAGCTCTTCATGCAGGCGGGTTTTGCCCGTTACGGCCAGGAGCGGCTGCTCTTCCGCGGTGCCGACAAGCCACTTCCCCAGGCCTGGTCGGAGGATGAGGTCCGCGCCGCCGGGATCCGGCCCTGCCAGCCGCTCGACGCCCTGCCGCTGGCGCGCCTCTACTCCGCGGTCACCCCGCAGCCGGTGGCCAGGCTCGAGTCCTACCGGCTCAACGACTGGGAGCGCCTGGGCTCCAACTCACGCGTGCCGCGGTCGAGCCTCGCTCCCATCCTGCGTTTCGCCGAGATGGAAGCCTACGTCCAGGTTGGGGCCGACCGGGGCATGGGCGGGCTGCAGGCGCTGCTCCAGCTGGGCGTGGCTCGCGAGGAGCAGCCGCACTACCTCAAGGTCATGGCTCGGCCCGAGACGGACGTCGCCCAGATGATCGGCTTCGGCCTGGGTATGCTCGCGGCGCGCATCGGCAAGGGCGGAAGCTGCCCCAACAACGGCGTTCTCGCACCGGTCCGAACTTATGAAGCCCCGATCGATCGACGGCTCGAAGACGCGGGTTTCTCGGCTCTGGATACGGTGACCCTGCTGATGAAAGAAGCCGTCGTGCGAGTGGCCGAGCCGGCTCTCGTCCCGGCCGTACGCTAGTGGAATATGCAGGAGGCGATGTGACTGAACAGGACGCAACGCCCCGCCGGCGTGAGTCGATCGACGACCTGGGCTTGCTCCTCAACGCTCTGCCGCCCGATCTCCTCGAGGCAGTCCACCGCCTGACCGATCCCACGGAGCTGATCGAGATCGTGATGGACCTCGGGCGCCGGCCCGAGGCCCGGTTCATCGAGGGCGAAGTCACCCTCCTCGACCGAGAGATCAGCGAGGCCGACCTCAGCTACGTGGTGGACCACATCGGCACCTTCGGTGACGACAACCGGGCCGGCATAGAACGCACGCTCCACCGCATCAGCGCCATCCGCAACAGGACGGGCAAGGTCGTGGGGTTGACCTGCCGCATCGGTCGCGCCGTCTACGGCACCATCGAGATAATCAACGACTTCGTCGAGTCCGGTAAGTCGATCCTGATCATGGGCCGGCCGGGCATCGGCAAGACGACGATGCTGCGCGAGGCGGCCCGCGTCCTGGCCGACGACCAGGGCAAGCGAGTGGTCGTGGTCGACACTTCGAACGAGATCGCCGGCGACGGCGACATCCCCCATCCGGCCATCGGACGGGCGCGCCGCATGCAGGTTCGGACGCCATCGCTGCAGCACGAGGTGATGATCGAGGCGGTCGAGAACCACATGCCCGAGGTCATCGTCATCGACGAGATCGGGACGGAGCTCGAGGCGCAGGCGGCCCGCACCATTGCCGAGCGAGGCGTCCAGCTGATCGGCACGGCCCACGGCAACAACCTGGACAACCTGATGCTCAACCCGACGCTGACGGACCTGATCGGCGGCATCCAGACGGTCACGCTGGGCGATGAAGAGGCGCGGCGCCGGCGCTCGCAAAAGAGCGTCCTCGAGCGCAAGGCGCCGCCCACCTTCGACGTCATCGTGGAGATCCTCGACCGTGAGAAGGTCACCGTCCACGCCGACGTGGCCGAGACCATCGACGCCCTGCTGCGCGGCGACCCGATTTCGGCGGAGCTGCGCTGGCGCGACGAGGGCGGCGTCCATCGCTCGCAATCCCGCCCCAGGCCGTCGCCGCGCGAGGCGCTCAGCGGTGGCGACCGATTTGGCAGCGACCGCTTCGCGGGGCTGGTCGGCGCCGGCGCGGGCTGGCGAACGGAGCCCGGTTGGCGCGGCTCGGGTTCGTACCACGCCCCGTCCGACTGGCGCGAACCGGAGCGCGGCGGCATGCGCTCCGGCTACCGTCCCGGTGCCGGCGGGGGCTGGCGGACGCCGGCGCGTGGCGCTCGAGAAGTACGTGAGAGTGCCCGCCGCGGCCACGCCGAACCGCGCAGTGGCGGCCCGGGAGGGAGTGGCTCCGCCGGTGGTGGGGCAGGAGCGCCTGGCCCCGTCGGGTTGCCGGGTGCCGCATCTGGGACGCTGCCCGGTGAGCGGTTCGCAATGCCGCCGTCTGCGCCTGGCAGGACCGCAGGATCGGACCGCGGACCGGCGCCGGCCTGGAGAGTTGACCAGGCCGGCGGCGCCCTTCGGGTCGACGAGCTGGCTGACCGCGGGCCGATTGAGCGTGGGGCGGCGCCGGTCCCCGAGCCGCGCGCCCGCGAGCTGAGGGAGCTGGAGCGGCAGCGAGCCTGGGCCCAGAGCGCCACGCGGGCGCTGAATGCCTATCGTGCCGACGAAGTCGAGGAGGAGGACGAGGCTGAAGAGGTTGCGCCGGATGCGCGCGGCGCGGCAATCGGCCCGGCAGGTCCGGTCGCACGGCCGGCGGCGCTCGGCGATGCCGCCGCGACCTCAGAGGTCGAGCGCGAAGACATCGAGGATGAGCTCGCCGAGGACGACGAGGCACTGGCCGACGTGGTCCGACTGCACGCCGCAGAAGCCCTCGGGGACGACGGCTCCTCGGTCCTCCGCATCAGGCAGACCGACACGATTCTGCCGACCTTGCGGGTGCTGCCGCACGGCATAAGCCGCAAGCGTCTCGAGCAGGCGATCAAGGAGCTGCAGCTGCCGGTCATCATCGCCCGCGACCCGGACGAGGCCGACGTGGTCATGACGCTCAAGAGTGAATACCGACAGAAGACGGCCGGCCTTCGAGACGCCGAGGATCGAGGTCTCCCCATCTACGTCCTGAAGAGCAACACCATCGTCCAGATGGAGGCGAGCCTGACCTCGATCTTCTCGCTCGAGGTCGATCCACGCGAGGCCGCGCTGCGGGAGGCCGAGGAGGCGATCGGGCTCGTCGTACGAGAAGCGGAACCGGTCGAGCTGTCGCCGCAGAACGCCTACATCCGGCGGCTCCAGCACCAGATGGCCGAGCGGGCGAACCTGGTTTCGCGCTCTCGCGGCCGCGAGCCGTATCGACGCGTCCGCCTCTATCCATAGCCTTCGCGGCCCTGTTCCGGGGCGCAACCCGCCCCAGCGAGACTCGCGGCGCGCGCCGGCTCGGCTAGACTCGGCGAATGCACCTCGGCTCCTGCTGCTGCGGCGGCTGCGGCCTCACGGCCGAACGCCCATTTCGATGGGAAATGACGCGCGCGACGTCGGGCGGCACCGTCTGGCGGTCGGGGGGAGAATCAAGCGATGCGTTTAGTGAACCGGAACGCCAGTCCATGCGAATGAACCAATGAGGGACTCAGTGGCAGCGCCCCCGCCTCTGGTCGCTCCCGGCATGCCGCCGGAGGGAGATTCGGAGGCCGAACTGATGCGGCAGGTTGCCGCCGGCGAGATCGGCGGACTGGAAACCATATACGACCGCTATCACACGATGGCGTATGCCCTCGCGCTTCGAATCACCACGGAGACAGGGCTGGCTGAAGACGTGGTCCAGGACTCGTTCCTGGGCCTGTGGCGCAATGCCGGCCGCTATGCCGAGGCCAAGGGCAGCGTGCGCGGCTGGCTGCTCGCGATCGTCCGCCACCGCGCCATCGATGCCATGCGCCGGCAGCGAGCCGGCGTCGTGCTTGGCGAGGATCCGGATGAGGCTCTCCCCTCAGCTCTCACCCTGCCCGACATCTGGCCCGAAGTAGCCGGCCGTCTCGAGGCCGAGCAGGTACGCGTCGCCCTGACCGTCCTGCCGCCGGCACAGCGCGAAGTCATCGAGCTCGCCTACTTCGACGGATTGACTCAACGAGAAATTGCGGACCATACCCACGCACCCTTGGGTACAGTGAAGAGCCGAATGCGGCTCGGCCTGGTAGCCCTGCGCGAGCAACTGCTCGCCGGCGGCAACGGGACCGATAGGGCCGCGGTGCCGTCCCTGAACGGCAAGAAAGGTGTGGCCTGACATGGCCATGACCTGTGATCGAGTTCGTGAATACGCTCCGGGCTACGTGCTCGGCGCCCTCGATACGGACGACATGATCGCCGTCAACGATCATCTGGCGGCCTGCACGAAGCCGCACCCGGAAATCGACGATCTGGGTGGAGTCCTGCCCTATCTCGGCGAGTCGCTCGAACCTGTGGAGCCGCCGGCGTGGCTGCGCCAGTCGGTGCTCGCCGCCGCGAGGGCGGATCTTGTTTCGCGCCGGCGTGCGGGCCTCGTCTCGGCAACCCCCGCCGGGCTCGTCCAGGCCGTCGCGGCCGTGGCGGTCCGCCCCGCGGCACTCTCCGTGGTCGCGGGACAGGGTCGGCGGCCCGAGAACGACGTCATCCCGCTGGCCCGGGCCGGGGTTTCGCGGCGGCGCCGGATCGTCACCTGGACGACCCGAATCGCCGCTGCCGTGGCGGTGGTGGTCCTTGCCGGCTACGCCCTCGTCCTCCAGGGCGACCTTGCGAAGGCCCAGAAGGTCCACCAGGAAGACACGAACCTGAGCTACTTGATCACTCAGCCGGACACGCGCACGGCGGTCATGGTGGCAACCGACGGGTCCAAGGCGAGCGGTCTCGCCGCTCTTCGACCCACCGGCCACGTGATCGTGCGTTTGTATAACCTCGCACCCACCACCGGCGACCAGATCTACAGCGTGTGGGTCAGCGGCAACGACGCGGCCCCCGTCAAGGTCGGCTCGTTCGCGGTGGACGATTCGGGCACCGGCTACCTCGAGGTGGACAACCTACCCACCTCGGTAAGCCTGTGGATCTTCGTCGGCAGGGAACCCAACGCCAACGTGACGAAGCCGACGGGCCCGATGGTCGTCAGCGGCACCGTTTCGCTCTGACCGCTCGCTCCCTGTCCGTGCCGCGGTCGATCACCTCGGCGAGGTGCGCCGGATGCAGCTCGGGCGAAGCCGTAGCGACTCCGCGGCGTGCTACTCCGCGGCGTGCTACCCCTACTGCGCCGTAGCCGCCTGCGTGACGACCCTGTCGCCGCCCGCCTGACGAGCGGCGTGCATCGCCTTCTCCGCGACCGCCAGCAACTCTTCGGTCGTTCGGCCGTCGAGCGGGAAGCTGGCTATGCCGGCGGAAACGGAGACCGCGTGGCCGTCAATCGGAGGCAGTCCGGCGATGCCACGCACCAGCCGCTCGGCCACGACCAATCCGTCCGGGCCCGGCGCCACGAGGATGAACTGCTCGTTGGCGTAGCGCGCGACCGTATCCATCAGCCGCACCGATTCGGACAGGATCTGGGCTACCAGGCGCAGCGCTTCGTCGCCCGCCGCGTTGCCGCCACGCTTCAGGATCTCGCCGAACCGGTCGACCTCGAGGATGGCGATGCTCAGAGGCACGCCCTGACGACCGGCTCGTGCGACCTCCAGCTCCAGGACGCCATCCACTGTGCGGCGGTTTGCGAGTCCGGTCAGCGGGTCCGTGTGGGCCAGCCGGTCGAACCACTCCGACCGCTCGGAACCGAGCGACAAGGCGAGGGCCCGCTCCACCGCAACGGCCGCCAGATCGGCGAACGCCTCGGCCTCGGCAAGGACCTCATGCGCAGGCAGCGGCCCCGGGAAGCCGACCCCCATCACGCCCATAGACAGCTCGATGCCTTCGCGGCGAACAACCAGCGGCAGCAGCAGAGCGGTCTTGGCCCCGCGGAGAATCGTCACGTGCGCGGCGTCGTCGATCGAGAGCGGTATTCGCGAGCGAGCCACGTCTGCCAGCGGGTCATGACTGTCCGAGGCCGGGCCGACCTTCCCGGCGGCCTCGGCCGTCTCGGTTTCCACGCCCATCGTGACTGCCAGCTCGAGCTCGTCACGGTCTCGATCGAGGATGTAGGCCGCGCCGGAAATGGCGCCGAGATGCTCGGCTGCGAGCCCGAGCAGCTCCGCCAGCGAATCGTCGAGATCGTCGCCTCGGGCAACCGCGGCGGCGGCTGCGGCGAAGAGCTGGCCATCGGTTCGTTCGTGAAGCGGTCGTTCGCCCGACACAAATTCCTCCCCGTGCCCGTGCGACGGTTGTCCCCGCGTGGATTGTACGGCCCGGCCCCCGCCACCGCGACCCCCTGAGCCGTTGAGTGCATCCGGAAGACTCGGTCCCCGAAAGGCGTTGTCGTCCGCATATACTCGCGCCGTGAAACTCATCGTCGCCGTCGTCCACAACGAGGACGCCAGAGTCCTCATCGACGCGCTGCTTGCCCATGAGTATCGGGCGACGTGGTTGCACAGCTCCGGCGGATTCCTCAAGCAGTCGAACGCGACGATCCTGGTCGGAGTCGACGACACCAAGGTCGACGACGTGGTAGCCCTGATCCGCGAGAACTGCCACGGGAGAACGCAAACGGTCAGTCCCATCCCGCCGATCATGGAACCGGGCGAGTTCTTCATGCCGTACCCGCTCGAGGTCGAAGTGGGCGGCGCCGTGGTCTTTGTCGTGCCCATCGATCGCTTCGAGCGGATCTGATGCGGCCAGCCGGGGTTGACGTTTGAGCCCGTTTCGCCCGGACCTGGTAGACGTGTGGATGTTTCGACCCCGGGCCGGTCAGGCCGCGGAGCCGGAGATGGTGGCCGCGGAGCCGGAGATGGTGGCCGCGGGGCCGGAGATGGTGGCCGCGGGGCCGGAGATGGCGGCCGGCATGGCCGCGGGGCCGGAGATGGCGGCCGGCGCGGCTGGCGTGGTCGCCGACCCGGAGATCCTGCTCATGCGGCGTTCGCCCGGTCGAATCCTGCCCGGACTCTGGCAATGCGTCTCGGGCAGCCTGGAGGCCGGCGAGACCGTCACGGCCGGTGCCCTCCGCGAGCTTCAGGAGGAGACCGGGTTCGGCCCGGGCCAGATCGCCGGTTTCTACGACCTCGACCAGGTCAACCAGTTCCACGAGCCCTCACTCCGTGCCGTCGTCAGCGCCGCCGTATTTGCCGTGCACCTGGCTGCTGGTTCCGAGCCCACCCTCTCGCACGAGCACGACACCATGCGCTGGGTCTCGCCGGACGAGGCCCTCGAGCTGGTCGTGTGGCCCGCCTATCGTGAGTCGATCCGGCGCATCGTCCAGAACCTTCTCGACCCTCAGAGGGCGATCTGGTTCGAGTTGACCCTGGCGGGAGACCGAGCGCGACACTAGCGCCCGCGCACTCGCGGCGGGGCATCGATGAGCTCGTCGTCTTGCGCCCGGCGCATGTACGGACCGTCGCCGGCCATCGCCAACCGCCGACGACCGCAGCTCGCCGCCCTACCCGTCGAATCCTTGCGCCCGGTGCATGTTCCAGCTCCACCCGCGCGGTGTGCGCAGCAGCCGTGCGTCAGACGCACAGCAGCAGCTCGTTCCAGGCGGCCGCATGCTCGATACGTGCGGCAGCCGCAAGTCGGGTCGAGGTGGCCGCATGCTCGATACGTGCGGCAGCCGCAAGTCGGGTCGAGGTGGCCGCATGCTCGATACGTGCGGCAGCCGCAAGTCGGGTCGAGGTGGCCGCATGCTCGATACGTGCGGCAGCCGCAAGTCGGGTCGAGGTGGCCGCATGCTCGATACGTGCGGCAGCCGCAAGTCGCGTCGAGCACGCCCGACGGATACGGCCCGGCGGCTGATGCACCGCCGGGAAAGGCCGCCCGCCGCCGCGCGCTCGCGGCGGGGTGTGGCTGGGGTCGATCGTTACACTCGATCGCACTAGATACCCATTCGCGATGGCGCGTGCCTCTTAAGTGATGTGAGGGACATCACGGCGACACTCGACGGGGACAAATTGGGCGAGGCTGCCAGGCCGGCGGTCGCCGCGGCCGCGCCGGAGTGGGTCGCCACGCTGAACGAGCATGGCCCTCTGCTCCTGGCCGCGGCTCGGGCGATTGCCCGCGACGAGGCCGAGGCGGAGGATCTGGTCCAGACCACGTTCGAGCGGGCGCTCCGAGCCGGTCCGGCGATCCGCGAGCCCCTGGCCATTCGGGCCTGGCTGCTGACCGTCGAAACACGCGAGGCGCTGAGAGTCGTGCGGCGGCTGCGCCGGACGCTCCGGCTCGACCCGATGATCCACGAGTTGCCGGTCGGCGGCCCCGAGACATCGGAGTCGCTCGAGCTCGGCGAGGCGCTCGGACGCCTGTCGCGGCCGATTCGAGCCGCCGTCGTCCTTCACCACATGGTCGGACTCTCCGTGCGCGAAACCGCGCAAGCGCTCGGCGTCACGGAAAACACGGCGAAGGCCCGCCTGGCGTCTGGCCTGGCGCGACTCCGGGAGTGGCTCGATGAAGACTGACAAGAACGGCGGATCTCACGTCGGAGACAATCTCGAAGCGCGGCTTGCACGCCAGTTCGCTGAGGACCTGGATCGTGCGGAGCAGGATTTCCCGACCTTTGGACCCGGCGGCAGGGCCGCCCTTGCCCGACCCAACCAACCGCGGCGTGGCTGGCCGAGACTGGCCGCGCTGCTGGTCATCGTCGTCGGTCTGCTGGTCTTCGTACCGCTGTCCTCAGGCTACCTCACGGCGCCGGCAGTGCCGGCCGGCCCGGGCTCGGGCGTAGTTCCCGGTTCGTACGGCATCCCTGCGTCGATCGACGGCGAGCGCGTATACCGAGTTGGGGAGGCGGTCGAGTCGGGGAAACAAGGTGGGTACCTGCTGGGCGGGTATGTGTTCCAGGAGGTCGCCAATTGCCAGTCTGGCGCAGAGCCGTCGGTGCCCTGCTTCGGACTGGGACCCATTGCCGGGTCGGATACGACAAGCGGCGGGGTCGATGTGTCGGACCCGATCCATCTGCCGGACGTGAGCCAGCCAGATCTCGCCGGCTGGGTCGGCACGCCTGTGGTTGTACGCGCCAAGGGGTGCACCTTAGACAACGGGACGACTTGCCCGCCGGTCGTCATGGCGATCGTCTGGCCGACCGTGCCGACGGAGATCGCCGGCGAGCGCGTCTACCGGACGGCTGACCAGGTCTCGTTCCCGACTTCGGGCAGCTTCCTGCTGGGCGGTCCGGCGACCATGCCGAACGTGATTCCGCCGTGCCCCGCGCCGATCGGCCACACCAGCGCCGAGAACGACCTCATTCCGTATTGCTACTGGGAGGCGATCGACGGGATCCAGCTCGCTCCAAAGGTCGACGCCCTGGCAAACCTTCAAGGCCGCATCGTAGTAGCGCGGGTTCACATCAACGATCCCGAGGCCGTGGGCTGCCCGGCCGCGGTCCTCGCCCAGTGCAAGGCCGCAGTCGTTGTCGAGGAGGTCGTCTGGACAGGGGGTCCGGCGCCCTCGGCGAGCACGGGCCCGACTCCGGTCGCCACGAACCCCCTGAACCCGGCGTCATCGGCAGGTCAGGGCGAGCAGGCGTCGCAGCCGGCTAACAGCGGGCTCCCCACGCCCTTGCTCCCGCCCCCGTCTGGGCCGCCGGCGCCTTCCGCCTCGCCGATGCATTCGGGCACGTAACGAGCGGGGATCGCCACACCGATCCTGTACGAATGGCCGATCATGGTGCCGACCCGGCGTCGCTCCCCGCGGCGCTGTCCAGCCGGGAGGCGTCATGTACGTCACGATCGTCAACGTCCACGTCAAACCCCAGCACCTGGCCGAGTTCATCGAGTCGATACGGGTAAACCACGAGAACTCCGTCAAAGAACCGGGCAACCTGCGCTTCGACATACTGCAGTCGGTCGACGACCCGACGCGGTTCATCGCCTACGAGGCCTACCGCGACGAGGCCTCGGCGAAAGCCCACAAGGAGACCGCGCACTACCTGGTCTGGCGCGACCTTGTGGCGGACTGGATGGTCGAGCCCCGCCAGGGCGTCCGCTACGACGGCCTCTTCCCGGCGGCCGGCTGAGCCCTGAAGGCGACGACGTTGGAATCGAAAGGACCGGCGGAGGCCGGCGGACCGGCGGGCGCCCGAGCCGGACCGACGGTGCCCGGCGTCTGGCAAGGGTTCACTATCGCCCGGTTGCCGCGGATCCTGTTCGGGGCCGGCAAGTCGAGGGAGCTGGCCGGCGTCGTCAGGGAATTCGGGTCGAGGGCTCTGATCGTCGTCCGCGGCTCGAGCTTCACCGACTCGCCGGACTGGGCTCGGCTGCGTCGCGAGCTCGATTCGGCTGGAGTCGATCTCGCGGTTGAGACAGTGTCCGGCGAACCATCTCCGGCGATCGTCGATGCGATCGTGGCCCGCCATCGGGCGAGCGGCCCAACGTTCCCTGGCTCGGGCGGAGGTTCCGCGCCGCTCGATGTCGTCGTCGGCATAGGCGGCGGCAGCGTGCTCGATACAGCCAAGGCCGTCGCCGGCCTGCTGATCCCGGGCAACTCCGTGATGGATCACCTGGAGGGCGTGGGGCCGCAGATGCCATATCGAGGGCCAGCGGTGCCATTCGTCGCCGTCCCGACCACCGCCGGCACCGGCAGCGAGGCCACCAAGAACGCGGTGCTGAGCGTTCGCGGGAGGGGCGGCTTCAAGAAGTCGTTCCGCGACGAGGCGCTGGTGGCGCAGGTTGCGATCCTCGACCCCGACCTGCTCGGCAGCTGCCCGCCGGACGCCATCGCCGGCAACGGCATGGACGCGCTGACCCAGCTGCTCGAGTCATACGTGTCGACGCGATCCAATCCGTTCACCGACGCACTCGCCCTCTCGGGCCTGGCCTGCGTTCGCGACGGGTTGTCCACTTGGTTCGAAGAGGCGGCCGCCGGTCGTGGAGCGGCAGGTCGCGGCAGCGCGGCCGCAGCCGCACGTGAACGGATGGCGTATGCGGCGCTGTGCTCGGGGATATGCCTGGCCCAGGCCGGGTTGGGCGCAGTCCACGGCCTCGCCTCGCCGCTCGGCGCCCAGTTCCCGATACCGCATGGTGTCGCCTGCGGCGCGACCCTCCTGGCCGCGACCCGCGTCAACGTCGCCGCCCTCGAGTCCCGCGACCCGGAGAGCGTGGCCCTGTCACGTTATGCGGCTGCGGCGCGGCTCTTCGTCGGAGACGCCGGAGCGGGCGCGGGCGTCGGCGATCACGAGGCGCGCTCGTCGCTCGTTCGGGCGCTCGAGTCGTTGACTGTCCGTCTCGCCGTCCCGCGGCTGTCGACATTCGGCGTCACCGAGGCCGAACTTCCCGCCATCGTCGCCGACTCGCGTGGCAGCAGCATGAAGACCAACCCTATCGCCCTGACCGACGACGAGATCGCCTCGATCCTGCGCGAGTCGCTGTAGCCCGGGCGCTCGCCGGTCGGCCACGTGCCCCGCGCGACGCGGGCGAGCTTCCGGCTCGAGTGTCGCTGTCCGTCGGGCCCGTGTGGAGACGATGGAGGCGGCACCAAGGCTTGTGGGTACGAGGCGCCGTTCCCCCCGGGCATCGATGAGCTCGCCGTCTTGCGCCCGGCGCATGTACGGACCGTCGCCGGCCGTCGCCAACCGCCGACGACCGCAACTCGAGGCGCTACCCGTCGAATCCTTGCACCCGGTGCATGTACGGACCGTCGCCGGCCGTCGCCAACCGCCGACGACCGCAACTCGAGGCGCTACCCGTCGAATCCTTGCACCCGGCGCACGTTCCAACTAGATCCGCGCGATGTCAGCCACAGCCGTGCGTCAGGCGCACAGCAGCAGCCGGTTCGAGACGGCCCCATGTTCGATACATGCGGCAGCCGCAAATCGCGTCGAGCACGCCCGACGGATACGGCTCGGCGGCTGATGCGCCCCGCGCCCAGCCGCCCGCGCCCCGCGCCCAGCCACCCGCGCCCCGCGCCCAGCCGCCCGCGCCACGCGCCCAGCCGCCCGCGCCACGCGCCCAGCCGCGCGCCCCCGGCGGCCAGCCGCCCGCGCCCCGCGCCCAGCCGCCCGCGCCCCGCGCCCAGCCACCCGCGCCCCGCGCCCAGCCACCCGCGCCCCGCGCCCAGCCGCCCGCGCCCCGCGCCCAGCCGCCCGCGCCACGCGCCCAGCCGCGCGCCCCCGGCGGCCAGCCACCCGCGCCCAGCCGCCCAGCCGCCCGCGCCACGCGCCCAGCCGCCCGCGCCACGCGCCCAGCCGCGCGCCCCCGGCGGCCAGCCGCCCGCGCCCCGCGCCCAGCCGCCCGCGCCACGCGCCCAGCCACCCCGCGCCCGCGCCCAGTCGCGCGCCCCCGGCGGCCAGCCGCCCCGCGCCGCAACTACCGGAAGGCCGGCAGAACCTCCGAGCCGATGTAGTCGAGTACGTCGGTCGTGGCGATGCGCGGCAGATCCGACACGATGATGTAGTCCATGCCGGCGTCGATCAGTCGGCCGTAGGTGTCGATGATCTCCTGCGTGCCGCCGACGACGGCATGCGTCTTGTACTCCTCCAGCGACTCGTCGCGCCGATAGACCTTCGTGAGCTGGTCTGGATCGTCGCCCGGCCGGACGAGCGTCGTCTCGACGTTGGCGGACCGGATGAGCGTCGCCGGGTCGCGCCCGACGCTTTCGCAGTGGGCCCGCACGACGTCGAGCTTGTGGCGGTAATAACCCATGTCGTCGAGGCTGCCGCCCAGATTGATCGCGTCGCCGTACATGGCTGCCAGCTTGAGCGTCACCTTCTCGCCGCTCCCACCGATCCAGATCGGGGGGTGTGGCTTCTGGACGCCCTTCGGCTCGTTGATCGCGCCGGCGACCCTGTAGAACTGGCCCTCGAACGACGCGTACGGCTCGCTCCACATCGCCTTGATGATCTGCAGCGCCTCGGCCAGGCGACGCAGCCGCTCCCCGGGAGTGGGTGGGTACTCGTAGCCGTAGGCCAGGTACTCATGCTCGTACCAGCCGGCTCCGATCCCGAAATCGAGCCGACCGTGGCTGAGCACGTCGACCGTCGAGGCCATCTTGGCCATCAGCGCCGGGTTCCTGTAGCCGTTGCAGGTGACCATCTGGCCGAGCCGGATGCGGGTGGTGTCGCGGGCCAGCGCAGCCGTCGACGTCCAACACTCGAATGTCGTCTCGAGGACCGGTTTGTAGTAGGTATGGAAATGGTCGAAGAGCCAGATCGAATCGAAGCCCCAGCGCTCCGCCGATCTGGCAACGCGGCTCATGGCCTCGTATTTCTCGACGGGATCCTCGATGTCGACGAGGTCCATGATCCAGCCCTGGGGAACGAACACACCGAACCGTACCGGCGCCATGGCGGTCCTCCGCGCAATTTCAGGAAAGGCAACTCTAGCGCGCTCGACCGCTTGCGGCGGGAAGAGTCTGGCGGTCGGGACCCAGCCGCTGTAACCTCCACAAGCCAAATCGAATAGGCCGCTCGTCTCAGGGAAGCCGGTGCGAAACCGGCGCTGTCGCGCAACTGTGAGCGAGGAGCGGCTGGCCAGATGCCACTGGGCGTTAGCCCCGGAAGGCGGCCAGCAGCAATGATCCGCAAGCCAGGAGACCTGACCGGACGGCGCACGTCACCCACCTGCGCGGATCGGATGGGAGGCCTCCGGCGGCGAGGTCCCCTCCGGCAGGCGGGCAATGCCGCCGGAGGAAAGATGCGAAGACTGGTCGTCGCCAGCGCGATACTGGCGACCCTCCTCACCGCCCCGCTCGGTGCCGCAGCGGTGGCTTCCCCCGTCCACCCGGCCACCCTCACCGATTCCGACCGGGCGACCGCTGCGCTCGAATACCTGCTGGCGGCGCAGCGTCCCGACGGCTCCATCGACACGTCGCTCGGAGAGACGGCCGACTTCGTGATCGGGGCCGCGGCGGCGGGCTACGATCCGGCGACGCTCCAGGGCTGTGCCGCCGGCACGAGCGCGCTCGGCTTCATCGCCACGGCCTCCGATAGCGCCACGACCGACGCCGCGAAGACGGGCAAGGCGATCCTTGCGGTCGTTGCCGCGGGCGGCGATCCGGCGAAGCTTTGCCGGGCGGGATCTAGTAGCTTCGGCTTGCGGCCGTTTACAACTCGACCACCGGGGTCTATGGCGACGGCGCCACATTCAGCCAGTCCTTCGCGATTCTGGCGGACGTGGCATCCGGCGGCTCCGTGCCGGCGGCCGCCACCGCAGAGCTGGTCGCGCTGCAGCTTCCAGACGGCAGCTGGAGCTACGGCACGCCGCCGGTGGCAGTCGGGACGGGCGACACCAACTCGACGGCGATAGCGCTGCTGGCTCTCGACGCGGCCGGAGTCCACACGACCGATAAGGCCGCGCTCGCCTACCTGCAGACGCAGCAGCTCTCCGACGGCGGCTTTCCATATCAGAACTCGTCGACCTACGGGCCGCCGGCGAGCGATCCGGATTCCGATTCGACCGTTCTCCAGGCGTTGATCGCGGCCGGCCAGGATCCGGAGTCGGCCGGCTGGTCGCAGGGCGGCAACGACGTCGTGACCAACCTGCGCACGTTCCAGGGCAGCGATGGCGGTTTTGCCTACCCCGGGAGCGGCGAGGACGCGTTCACCACGAGCCAGGTTCCGGCCGCGTTGATGCGTATCCCGTACGCCGTGGCGGTCCACCCGACGCCGGGCAACGCGCTGCCGACGACCGCCTGCCCGAGCCCGACCCCAAGCGCTACTGCCAGCCCGACGCCGGCCCCGACGGCGAGCCCGACGGCGACTCCCACGCCGGCCCCGACGCCAACGCTGTCGCCGACTCCACGGCCGACCGCTCGACCGACCGTCCGGCCGACCGCTCGACCGACCGTCGAGCCCGCGGCGGCCTCCACTCCGACAAAATCGCCGACCGCTTCTGCGAGCGAATCTCCGACTGAAACGCCCACCTCCTCGCCGACGATCGGTCCCACGCCGGCCGATACCGCTTCGGCAGTTGTCGGAGCGGAAACGGCGCTGCCGGGCAGCGGGTCGGGCTCATCGGGGGATTCGTCGGGTTCGAGTGGCGGAATCCCGGCGCCCCTTATCTACGCGCTGGCGGCGCTCGCCGGTCTCGCGGCGGTGGTCGGCGGTGGCTGGCTGATCACGTCCAGGGCGGGCAAGCCGTGATCCGCGGGCTTCGGTCGCTGCCTGCGGTCCTTCTCGCCGCGGCTTTGGGGTTTGGGCTGGCGGCGTTCGCTGCGCTCGCGCCGGGTTCGCCACTCGTGGCGTCGTGCGCCGGAGCCGGCCCGCATCACGCCGCCCTGGTCGTCGAGCACGGGGATGGTTCGGTCGTGACCAGATGCGTCGCCTTCGACACCGCCTCGGTCACCGGGGAGTGGCTGCTGAACACGTCGGGACTGGCGTGGTCCGGTCAGACGTTCGGGGCCTTCGGAGAGGCCGTTTGCGCGCTCGACGGCGAGCCGGCGCACTACTCCGACTGCCCCGGCAAGGACGAGTACTGGGCCGTCTTCGTCGCGCGTGGCGGCGGTGGTGGCGGCGGCGTGGCAGCTCGCCAACGTCGGCATCTCGACGCTGACTCTCAGCGACGGGGACGCGGAGGGCTTCCGCTACGTGCCGTCTGTCGGTACGCCCGCTTCTCCACCGTCGCCGTCCGGCGTGTGCGCCGCGGCCCTGGCATCGGCGACGGCCCCGGCGCCACCGCCCGTGGCCACCAAGGCGGCCGCCCCGCCCAGAGTCACGGCCACGCTCTCGCATCCGGCAACGTCGACGCGACCACCGGCCCGGCGGTCGCGGCGACGGACTCGCCCGCTCCGGCGGTCGGCACAGCCACTCCCGGTACCGGCGGCTCGGCGGCGGCGCCGCTCGGCTCGCCACCGGCGACGGTGCGACCGGCCTCTGCCGTTCCCACGGCACCGAGCCAGGGGTCGGGGGTGGACTTCGGCCTGGTCGCGGCAGCGCTGGCCGGTGGTGGGCTCGCCGGCCTGGCTCTGCTGCGCGTCCTGGCTGCGCGCCGGTCGCCATGAGTTCGGTCGCCCGAGCGGATGCGACGCCGCGCGAGCCGGCGGCCTGCCGCCGGCGGCCGGACGCGGCGTCGTCCGCGTCGCTCGCACCGCGGGCCTGGCTCATCTGGTCGCTCGCGGCCGTGACAATCGCGCTCTCGACCGACAACCCGGTCTACCGCGGTCTCGTGGCCCTGGTCGCCCTCAACGTCCTGCTGGCGTGGCTCCCGCCGGGCCGCCGCCTGCGGCCGCTGGCGCTGAGCCTCGTGGTTGCGGCGGCGATCGGCGCTCTGATCAACGTCCTGGCCGGACACACCGGGGCCGACGTAATTGCCCGCCTTCCCGCGGAGTGGCCGCTGATCGGCGGCCCGCTGACCGTCGAGTCGCTCGCCTTTGGCGCGGACCTCGGCCTCGGGCTCGTGGCGGCTCTGCTGTGCGTGGCGCCGCTGTCACTCGTCCTAGAGCCGCACGACGTGGTCGACGCGATGCCTCATCCGCTCGAGCGGACCGGCATCGCGGTCGCGACGTCGCTCAATCTCGTGTCCGGCATCGGGCGGACCTTCGCCGCCGTCCGCGACGCGCAGAGGATGCGCGGCTGGCGTCCGCGCGGGCTCCGGTCCTGGAACGAGGTGCTGGTCCCGGTCGTCCTAACCGCGATCGAGGATTCGGTCCTGCTGGCGGAAGCCATGGAGGCCCGTGGCTTCGGCGCCGGACGCAGAACGAGCTACGCGGTCGGCCGCTGGGGTCGCCTCGATCTCGCCGTCGTAGCCTGCGCCGTCGGCGCCGCGGCGCTGTTCATCGGTCTGCGCGTCGCCGGCGCGGCGATCGATTGGTACCCGTATCCAACCCTCTACCTGCCGCCCATCGAGCCGGCGCTCGTTGCCGGCTGTCTGGCGCTGGCCCTGCCGGCGCTGGCCGCGCCGCGCCGAGGTCGCTGAGATGGCCGACCCGATCGCGACCTTCCGGGGCGTGACCTACAGCTATCCCGGGGGAGATACGCCGTCCCTTCGGTCGGTCGACCTCGACGTCGAGCCCGGACTGACGCTCGTTGCCGGCGGTTCGGGCGGGGGCAAGTCGACCCTGCTGCGACTGATGAACGGGCTCGTCCCGCAATTCCAGGGCGGTCGAATCTCGGGTTCCGGACGGGTGGCCGGCCTGGATACCTTCCGCGTTCCCATACCTCGGCTGGCACAGGAAGTCGGCCTCGTATTCCAGGACGTCGAGACGCAGTCCGTCTACGGCACGGTCGAACGCGAGGTCGCGTTCGGGCTCGAGAACGCCGCCCTGCCCCGCGCCGAGATGCACGATCGAGTCGACGAGGCGCTGCACGAACTGGCGATAGGCCATCTGCGCGGGCGTCGTCTGACGACGCTTTCCGGCGGCGAGAGGCAGCGCGTGCAGCTGGCCGCCGCCCTGGCGCTGCGGCCGAGGATAGTCGCCCTGGACGAGCCGACATCGCAGCTCGATTCGGATGGAGCGGCGGCGGTTCTCGCGGCGTGTCTGTCGCTGGCGGGCGACGGCCGGGCGGTTGTGGTCGCCGAGCACCGGCTCGAGACACTGCTGCCGGCGGCCGATCGGCTGCTGCTCGTCGACGGAGGGTACGTCCGCCCGACCGCTCGCGCGTCCTACGAGGCATTGCGAGCCGCCGCCGCGGGCCGGCCGCGCCGCTCCTACCGCGGCGCCGACGTTGCGTGGGAAATGCGCGACGTGGCCGCGGGCCCGGCTGGAGTGGCAATCGTCGACGGGCTCTCTCTGGCGGGCGGCTCCGGCGAGGTCGTGGCCCTCGTCGGCCCGAACGGCTCCGGCAAGACGACGGTACTGCGGACGCTGGCCGGGCTGCTGCCGCCGTTGAGCGGGACGGTCCGACGCCCGGTGGGGCGCACCGCATATCTGCCGCAGAACCCCGGGGCGCTGCTCCATCTGCCGACCGCCCGGGCCGAGGTCGAGCTGACGATCCGCCGCTCCGGCTCGGCCGAATCGCCCGATTCGATGCTCGAAGCATTCGGGCTGACGGCTCTCGCCGACAGGTATCCACGCGATCTGAGCTCCGGTGAGCGCCAGCGAGCCGCCCTCGCCGCGACTCTGGCCGGCTCGCCGGCGCTTGTGCTGCTGGACGAGCCGACGCGGGGTATGGACACTGCGGCGCGGCGTTCGCTCGCTGCGGCCGTCCACGCCCTGGCGGTGCACGGCGCGGCCGTGGTGGTGGCCACTCACGACACCGATCTGGTCGCGGAGCTGGCGGACCGGACGATCGCCCTCCGCGACGGCCGCGCCACGGAACTCGGCGCCACGGAGCTCGGCGCCACGGAACTCCGCGCCACCGAAATGCACAACGCCGAGATCCACGCCACCGAGCCCGCTCTGCCCGGTGCTTCGAGATGATCGCCGTCGTATCGATCGCCGGGTTGGCGCTGTTCCTGTGGCCCTTCCTGGGTTTCGGCGTAACGCCCGAGGCCCCCGCGCTCGCGGTGACCCTGGCGGCCGTGGCCTCCTTGACGCTGATGGAAGTTGGGGCGCGGCGGCTCGATTCCGGGCGGCTGGCCCTTCTCGCGGCGCTCGCCGCCATCGACGCCGCGCTACGGTTGGCTCTCGTCAACGGGATCGGCGGCTTCAGCCCGATCTTCTTCCTCGTGCTGGCCGCCGGCTACGAGTTCGGGCCCTCGTACGGCTTCCTCGTCGGGTCGTTCTCGCTGCTGGTTTCGGCGGTTGTCACGGGCGGTGTCGGACCGTGGCTGCCGTACGAAGCCTTCGCGGTGGGCTGGGTGGGACTGGCGTCGGGCCTCGCCGGGCTGGCCGTACGGCGTATTCGGCCCGCCCGCCGCTCGTGGCTGCCAAGCCGCGTCGATATCGCCGTCCTGGTTGTCGTGGCGGTGCTCACGGGCTTCGCCTACGGCATCGTGACCGACGTTTACGACTGGGTCGCCTTCTACCGCGGCGTCGAGAACGTCGGCTGGAGTCCGGGGCTGGCGCCGGGCGCGGCACTCGCCCAGTTCGGGCGCTTCTACGTCCTGACTTCCCTGGCGTGGGATTCGTTCCGGGCGGGAGGCGACGCGATCGCGGTGGTGGCCTTCGGCACGCCGGTGCTCATGGCGCTCGGCCGGTTGCGGGCCCGGCTCGGCTACGAAATCGTGTCGGGGCCCACCGATCCGCCGAGCGCGGCGGACGCGACGGTGCTCTGAACCGCCGATCGGGCACGCCTATCGACGGTCGCAACGCCCTGTAACCCGCCCACGCGGGCTGTCATGTCTCGGTGCCCAGCAACGCCCGCTCGGCCAGGCCCAGCGGCAGCGACCCGCTCTCGGCCAGACGGTCGTGGAAGTCGCGCATGACCTCGACCGGAGCGGCCGCCGCGGAACCCGCCGCCAGGCCGCGCGATTCGAGGTATCGATCGCGAATGCGCAGGATCTCGAGGCAACCGGTCAGATACGAGGAGGCTTGCGTCGGCCACCAGCAGTAGCGTCCGACCTCGGCTCGTGCCGTTGGCTCCGGCGTCGCCGTCTTCTCGACCATGAAGCGGATCGCGTCTTCGTAGCTCATCTCCCCCATGTGGAGGCTCGTGTCGACGACGATCCGAGCCGCGCGGAAGAGCGTGGCCTTGAGGTGGTTGAGCTCCTGGATCGGTTCCGTGAAGAAGCCGCGCTCGCGCATCATCCGCTCGGCGTACAGAGCCCAACCCTCGCTGAAATATGGCGTGCCGAGAACCCGACGCAGCCGCCGCGACCTGGATTTCCGGACCACTAGGTGCCAGTGATGGCCTGGGTATGCCTCGTGCACCGACGTCGTCGGGATGTGGCCGAAGCTGTTCGCCGCGAGCCGCTTCTGAATCTCCTCCGGCGGAGCGCCGTCGGGCGCAAAGGGCACGAAGAAATGGCCCGCCAGCGAGCTGGCGAAGGCAGGCGGCGACATGTACGACGCCACGCCGATAAGGGGGCGCTGGAACGGGGGCGACGGGAGGACGTCGCAAGACTCCCCTTCCGGGATCGTGATCAGGCCCGTCTCGACGAGGAACGTTCGCGCCCGCCCCGTCCAGTCGGCGTAGGTGCGGCGCATCTCCTCCTCGGTCTTCGGGTGATCCTCGTTCGATCGCGCCAGGACCGAGTTCCAGTCCGTTGTGCCGAAGGCCTCCTTCGACAGGCCGCGCATCTCCGCCGATAGGCGGTCGTACTCGGCGCGGCCGCGGTCGCGCAGCGCCCGGGCGTCGTACGGCAGCGCCTCGCGCTCGTGCAGCAGCCGCGTGTAGCGGTCCTCGCCGAGTTGCCACGTGCCGGTTGCGCGGCTCGCCATCTCGTCCAGGAAAGAGGCCCAGGCGTCCAGCGCCGCCCCCGCCTCCGCGCCGGCATCGGCAAGCCGGGCTCGATCCTGTTCGCTGCCCGCTTCGCCCGGCAGCAGGTCTCGCACGTAGCGTGCGGCTCCATGGGCAGCGTCGCGGCCGCGTTCGAGGATGAGCGGATGAGCCAGCGCCGGGTCCAGGTTGGCACGACCCTGTTCGAGCGCGCGCGGCGCTTGTCTGAGGCGGGCGATTGCGGCATCGACCAACTCGTGCTCCGGGCGCAGCCGATGGAGGAAGAGGCCGAACAGTCCGGACGTGATGGGCCCGCTGTAGGCGACGGGATCGCGGCGCCAGGGGATCCAGTCGGCCATGATCGTCCGGCCGGTCAGGATTGCCAGGGCCAGGTCGCGATCGATGCGTTCGTCGGGCGAGAGCTTGGCGTCGGGCAGGGCTCGGAATCTGGCCCCCCAATCGATCGCTCTCGAATCTCGGCGCGCGAACGCCTGGGCGGAGAGGTCGTCGAGTCTGTCGTCGTACTCCGTCAGCCCCAATCCGCTGGCGCCGACCGGCGACTCCTCGTACTCCTCGCGCAGAAACTCGTCGACCAGCGGCTCGAAGTCGGCCATCCGAATCCTCCTTCTACACTCGGCGTCATCGTGCCACCCTCGGGCCGATGTGTCTGCCTCAGGCAAAGCCGACGCCCTCCCGGAGGGAGATCGGGAGGGCGTCTGGGAGCGGGGAGAATATCTTGGTTTCGCGGTACGAGGCGTTGACCGGGGTGTGTGCCCGCAAGCGAGTCTAAAAGGGGGACGCGGTGCAGAGGGGGAAAACGCCGCGTCCCACCGAGTGCAATTCTTGGCACTCCTCCCTGATGGAATGCTGAAAGCGGAGGGGCGACGATCGCATGCGGAGGAGAGAAGCGTCGTCCGAGCGGCCGGGCCCGACGATCGGCGCCGCCTTGCCGGCCGGCTTTCGCTATGGTGTGCCGGTACCAGCCTCGCCCTCCAGCAAGGAACGACCCATGGCACTCCCCGCCAGATCGCTGACAACTGCACCGCCGGACCCGATCCTCGGCTTGACCGAAGCCTTCAGGGCCGACACGCGCCCAACGAAGGTCAACCTGGCCGTAGGCGTCTACGTCGACGACACCGGCGTGACGCCGGTCATCCCGTCCGTCCTCGAGGCCGAGGGCAGGCTCCTCGACAAGGCGGGATCGAAGGGCTACCTGCCCATAGACGGCCGGCCGGCATTCAAGGCTGCCATCCGCGATCTGATCTTCGGGGCGGACCACGAGATCGTCACCAAAGGCAGGTCGGCAACGGCTCAGACACCCGGCGGCACCGGAGCTCTCCGCGTGGCTGCCGACTTCTTGCTGCAGACCGGCTCTTCGAAGACGGTCTGGCTGAGCGAGCCGACCTGGCCGAACCATCCTCAACTGTTCTCGATGGCCGGGTTCTCGCCCCGGACGTACCCGTACCTGGATGAGTCCGGGCGTGGGGTGGATGTGGGCGGAATGCTCGGCGCCCTTCGGTCCGCCGCCCCAGGCGACGTGGTCCTGCTCCACGGCTCGTGTCACAACCCGAGCGGCGTCGATCCCGACACAGAGACCTGGTCCGCCATCGGGGAGATCGCGACCGAGCGCGAGTTGATTCCCGTCATCGACTTTGCCTATCAGGGCTTCGGCTTTGGGTTGCGGGAGGACGCCGACTGGCTGGCCGGGCTGGCTCGGCCCGGGCTCGAGTTCCTGGTCTGCAGCAGCTACTCGAAGAACTTCGCCCTCTACAACGAGCGGGTTGGAGCGCTGACGATCGTGGCCGCCGATTCGGGTCGGGCGGCGGCTGCGCTGAGCCACCTCAAGATCGCGATCCGATCGAACTACTCGAACCCGCCGGCACACGGTGCCGACATCGTGGAGACGATCCTCACCGACCCGGCCCTGCGCGCGCGGTGGGAGATCGATCTGGCGGGCATGCGCAACCGGATTCTCGGAAACCGGACGACGCTCGTCCAGGCCCTGGTCGCGGCGGGCGTCCCCGGAAACTGGGAACCCATTAGCCGTCAGCGCGGCATGTTCGCGCTCCTCGGACTATCGAGTGACCAGGTCGCCCGACTGCGCGACGAATTCGCCGTGTACGTCGTGGGCCGAGGTCGGGTCAACGTCGCCGGGCTGACTCCCGCGAACCTGAGCCACGTCGTCGCCGCCGTGAAGACGGTCATTGCCGAGTAGATCGGGCCCATCCCAGAGGCGCCCGTGTCGGCTCGGGCGGCTAGAGTCTCCGCAGCGGCGGAACCGATTCGCGGGTCGAGGCGTCTGGCTGCCGTGACACCCCAGTCTGGAAGGCCGAACGATGTTTCACGCAAACCGGTCTGATCGATCAATCGTGCGTCTTCTGAGTGCCGCCGGCGCCGCCGCTCTGTTCGCCGCCGGCTGCGTGGGATCGGCCCCGACGGCAGCCCCGTCTGCGCCGACGGGTTCGCCGACGGCCGCGCCCATCGGTTCGTCCTCGACGACCGGGTTCTACCTCCGAGCGTGGCGGACACAGGCCCTTGCCCCGCAGAACACGTTCGGCTGGCTGCCGACGGTCACGGTGGCCGACGGGGAGTTCATCGACGGCATGGTGGCGATCCCGATGATCTACCCGGGCCCGCTGTATACGCCTTTGTCGATGCGTAGCATCAGCGCCAACGGTATCGCCGCCATCGTGGCCGAGGCCACGGCGGACGGCTTGCTGGGCGGCACCGCCGACTTCAGCGCGGGCGCCATGCCCGGCGCGGTCGCCGCCCATATCGAGCTGGTGGTCGATGGCGTGACCCACGACCTGACCGGCCCGATGCCGACCGACGCGACCCAGACTTCGAATGCGCCCGGGACGGCGGCCGCCTTCTCCGCGTTCTGGAACCGGATCGGCAACCTGAACGGATGGCTGGGCGCCGATCTCGGGCAAAGCGCTCCATTCATTCCGGCGAACCTCGCCGTGATGGTGGCGCCCCCGGCAGACGCCACGTCAGGCATCACCCCCAACGAGACCGACTGGCCGCTGTCCGGCACGCTGGCCTCGTTCGGGACTCCGATGAGCGTGACGCCGTATCGATGTGGCGTGGTTTCGGGTGCGGACCTCACGCGGCTCCTCCCTGTCGTGGCGTCGTCCAACGCCTTGACGCGCTTCGTCGACTCGAAGGGCGTGAAGATGTCGCTCCAGGTCCGTGCGCTGGTGCCCGGCGAGCCGAGCCCCTGCGGTTGACGCCCGCTGCTCTCGCCGCCGACGGCCAGCCCATTCTGTAGGGCCGAACGGCCGTTGTATCGGCTCCATGCAGCGTGAATGCTGGACTCATGAGACAGACCCCTCGCTCGGTAAAGGACCTGCGTCCTTCCGGCACCCTCAACGTTCCTTTTCGCAATGGCGAACTCCTCGAACGGCCGCTCCTGAACAAGGACACCGGCTTCGACGAGGGTGAACGCGACGCCTTCGGACTGCGCGGCCTGCTCCCGGCGCGCACGTCGACGATCGAGGAGCAGGTCTGCCTCGAGCTCGAGCACATTCGCCGCAAGGGCGACGACCTCGAGCGGTACATCGGCCTCGCCGCCCTCCAGGATCGCAACGAGACGCTCTTCTACCGAGTCGTGCTCGAGAACCTCGAGGAGTTCATGCCGATCGTCTATACGCCGACGGTCGGGCGGGCCTGCCAGAACTTCAGCCACATCATGCGGCGACCCCGTGGCCTGTGGATCACCCCGGCCGACATCGATCGGATCCCCGACCTCCTGCGTAACGCCAGGCCCGAGTCGACGGTCGTGAGGCCCTCGGTCGAGGATCTGCGCCTCATCGTCGCAACGGACAACGAACGAATCCTCGGACTCGGCGACCAGGGTGCCGGCGGCATGGGCATCCCTGTCGGCAAGCTCGCGTTGTACACCGCCGGAGCGGGCATCTACCCGGCTCACACGTTGCCGGTATCGCTCGACGTCGGCACCGACAACGAGGACCTGCTGGCCGACCCGTTGTACATCGGCTACCGCCAGAAGCGCCTTCGCGGTGCGGAATACGACGACTTCATCGAGGCCTTCGTATCGGCGATCCTGGACGCCTGTCCGCGGGCGGTCCTCCAATGGGAAGACTTCAAGCAGCACAACGCCATACGCATCCTGGACCGGTACCGCCACCGCATCACCAGCTTCAACGACGACATCCAGGGAACCGGTGCGGTCGTGCTGGCCGGCATCCTCGCCGCGGTACGGGCCATCGGCCGGCCGTTCGCCGAGCAGCGTTTCGTCTTCCTCGGCGCCGGAGCGGCCGGCGTCGGCATCGCCCGAACCGTCCGGGCCGCGATGCTCGCCGCGGGCGTCGACGCGGCCACGGTCAAGCGCGCAATAGCGACAGTCGACACCAAGGGACTTGTGTTCGCCTCGCGCGATCCGCTCGACGACGACAAGCGCGAATTCGCCCTCGGATCCGACGTGCTGTCCTTCTACGGCCTCGGCGATCTGAACCCCGGCGACCGCCGCGATCTGGCTGAGGTCGTGGCCGCAATCAAGCCAACCGTGCTCATCGGTACGAGCGGCACGGCGGGCGCCTTCACGGAGAAGGCGATTCGGGAGATGGCGGCGCACGTCGACCGGCCGGTCATCTTCCCGCTCTCCAATCCAACGGTGAAGACCGAGGCCCTTCCAGTCGACATCATGGCCTGGACGGGAGGCCGGGCGCTGATCGCGACCGGCAGTCCGTTCGAGCCCGTTGTCATCGACGGCAGCAGCCACATCGTGGGTCAGGCGAACAACGTCTTCATATTCCCTGGCGTGGGGTTGGGAGCGATCGTCGCAGAGGCTCGTGAGATCACCGACGAGATGTTCCTGCTGGCGGCCCAGACCCTCTCGGAGATGGTCTCCGACGAGCGGCTCGCTGCGGGTGCGCTCTATCCGGCTGTCTCGGAGCTGCGAGAGGTCTCCCGCCAGATCGCAGCCAAGGTCGTATGCCAGAGTCGGGACTGCGGCGTGGGTCGCCTGTACCGCGACGAAGAGGTCATGGGGGCGGTCGATTCGGCCATCTGGGATCCGGCATACCTACCCTACCGGGCCGCGCTCTAGGCAGACGCTCCCGGAGTGTCCGCTACCTCGCCGGATTGGATCGTTGGCCGGTCGACAGGGCAGGAGCAGGTTCTGGGCGTTGCCTCTACGCACCGCTTGCACGAAAGCACCAGGACCTCCGGTTAGTGCACGGATTGGCCGGAATCCGTCAAATTACCGCTAGCCGGCACCGAGCCTTCACTCAGGCGCGAGGGAGCGGTCCTGTTGGCCCAAGTCCATGCGTGGTCCAACCCGAGCGGTGGTGACGTGGTCCAACGGGCGGTAAGGAGAAGTGAATGGCCGTAGGAGCGTTCAATCCCGTACCTGGGGGGACGGGCTTCCTGGTGACTCGCAAGAGGCCCGGCCACTTCGTTGCGCTCTCGGAAGACGGCCGACTCGACGCCGTGCTGGCTCAGAACGGCAAGCTCGCCGACGCGCTCGAGAGGGGCGTCGCGATCAACGTGAACAATGCCCAGAGGGGACCGGCCGACGGATCGGCTCCGCTCGCGCCCGCGGCCGGGGTCAGGAGTGTCGATCCGAACCGCGTCACGATCGCGATGCCGGCGGAAGACGGTGAGCCCTGCGTCAGCAACGTCGACCGCGACGCCTGGAGCAAGTTCCGCTTCGCCTACGACGTGACCATCGAAGCCGCACCGTTCAAGGTGACAGGTGTAGTCCTGCTTCTCCCATCGCAGGATCCGATGTCACTGGCCGAACGCGGCAGCGAGTTCTTCCTGCCGGTCTTCGCCCCATCGGTCCAGGTCAACGGCGTGACCTTGAGGGACACTCCGAGCGATGCGGTGCTCGTGAACCGGTCTCACATGCGGCGAGTCGACGCCACGATGCGGCGCTAGCTCCGGCAATCTGGCGAGTCGGGAGCCGGCGCTGGGGGCAAGATCGGCCGGCCGTGGCAGAATGGCCAAAACGACTCCCAGGTGGGCAGCGGTCGGTCGATCTCGACGGTCGCGAAGGAAGAGCGGACCCGGGCCGAAGCGGCGCTCGAACTGGCCCGGGTCAACCTTCGCCCGCCCAAACCGTGCAAGCCGCTGCTCCAGAACACGACGTGCGAATGCCGCCGGCTGGAGTCGCAGGCTGGTCAGCCGGGTTCGCCCGGAGAGGTGGAAATGCTTGTCGGGGTCCCTCGTGAGATCAAGGACAACGAGTGCCGCGTCGGCCTGACACCCAGCGCCGTGCGCGAGCTCGTCGGCCACGGCCACAAGGTAATCATCGAGTCCGGCGCGGGAGCGACCATCGATCTCGACGACGCCAACTACCGCGATGTCGGCGCGGAGATCGTGCCCGATGCCGCAACGGTCTTCCGCCGCGCCGATCTCGTGGTCAAGGTCAAGGAGCCGCAGCCCTCCGAGATCGGAATGCTTCGCGAAGGCCAGATCCTGTTCACCTACCTGCACCTCGCCCCGGATCTGCCGCAGACGCAGGGCCTGCTCAAGTCCGGCTGCATCGCGATTGCCTACGAGACCGTCACCGACGAGCGCGGCGGTCTGCCGCTGCTCGCGCCGATGAGCGAAGTGGCGGGCCGGATGTCCATCCAGGCGGGGGCTCACGCCCTCGAGAGGGAGGCCGGCGGACGGGGCGTATTGCTGGGAGGAGTCCCCGGAGTGCCGCCGGCCAAGGTCGTCGTCCTCGGTGGCGGAGTCGTAGGCATGAACGCCCTCCGGATGGCGCTCGGCCTCGAAGCCGACGTCACGGTCATCGACAAGTCCCTGCCGCGTCTGAAGGAGCTCGACCTGGCGTTCGCGCCCGCCCTGAAGACCCGCTACGCGACGACGGACGCCGTTGAAGAGAGCGTTCTCGCCGCCGATCTCGTCATCGGGGCCGTGCTCACCCCCGGCGGCACCGCGCCCAGGCTGGTGACCCGCGAGATGATCCGCGGCATGCGGCGTGGCACCGTCGTCGTCGATGTGTCGATCGACCAGGGTGGCTGCTTCGAGACCTCGCGGCCAACGACCCATTCCAACCCGACCTACGTCGTCGACGGGGTCGTCCATTACTGCGTCACCAACATGCCCGGCGCGGTGGCTCGCACCTCCACGTTCGCCCTCAACAACGCCACACTGCCCTTCACGCTGGCACTGGCCGACAAGGGCTACCGCGCCGCGCTGGAGGCTGACCCGCATCTCCGCAACGGGCTCAACGTGATTGCCGGGGTGGTCACCCACAAGGCGGTCGCGGCGGCTCACGGTCTCCAGTTCGTAGCCCCGGACAAGGCCCTCGCCCTCTAGCCCGATGCGTTTCGACCTGTACCTCGAGTCGGGCCCGCAGCACCGCAAGACGTGGGTCTACGTCCCGGGTCTGCCGGGCTGCTCGACCGTGGGCCCGACCACGGAAGCGGCTATCGAGATGGCGCGCTCCGCCATCCACGGCCGCATCGAGTTCCTGCGCCGCCACGGCGAGATCTTGCCCGACCCTGAGCCGATGGAGCTCGTGGTTGCCGAGCACGTCATCGAGCGCAAGCTCCTCGGCTACGGCCAGGGAACCTATCCCACGGACCGGCAGCCGCTGGAAAGGGAGGAGGCGGACCGCCAGCTGCGGTGGGCTGAGTGGTCGCGTGAGGAGCTCGTGGCGGCCGCGCATGCACAGACGGAACCGCTCACCCTCAAGCCCGCGTCGGGCGGGAGGCCGACCGCGGCCATTCTGTCGCACGTCGCCGGTGCGGAATGGGCCTACGTGAGCTCAACCCTGGGGACGCTGCGCGGCGGCAGCGCCATGATTGGCGCGATCGAAGGTGCTGCCGAGACGCCATGGGCCGCCCTGACGGCAGAACGTGAAGCCTTGATGGCCCGACTCCGGGCCATGACGCCGGCCGAGCTGTCGCGGGTCGTGGAGCGCGGCGACCGTAAGCCGCCTCGCTCGGCTCGACGCATGCTTCGTCGGCTACTCGAGCATGAGTGGGAGCACGTTCTCGAGCTTCGTGCTCGAGTAGAAGGGGCCTGATCGCCGACTCGGAATCGGAACGGGACGCCCGGTGGCGCCTTTGGCCAGTTCCGTCCCGCCCGGGCGACCCCGCTAAGACGCCGCTAGATTGAACAAACCACCATCGGCAACGTCCGGAAGGGCGCGCCCGCAATGGCCCGACTGGGCCGCGGTACGATCCGTGGGCCCGCACGGGTTCGATGGGTCGCCGGTCCGGATCGAGCCGCCGGCGTCTGAAGGAGGATCGATGCTCTTCGCATCCAGTCGTTCACACGCGCCTCGCCGGAGCGTGGCGATCCGCCTCTGCCTGGCCGGAATTGCGGTGTTCGTCGCCGCCTGCGGAACATCGACCGCGACCGGTACTCCGTCGGCTCCCGCTTCGGCCCCGTCGGGTGCCGGAAGTCTGGCTGCCGGCAGTCTGGCCGTCGGCACCGCATCGGCTCGTCCATGGCTCGACACGACCAAAACCGTGGACCAGCGAGTGGCGCTGATCCTGGCCCAGATGACACTCGACGAGAAGATCGGCCAGATGACCCAGATCGAGAACGGCAGCGTCGATCCGGCCGGGACCGCGTCGGCCCTGCTGGGCAGCGTGCTGTCCGGCGGCGATGGCAATCCGAGAAATGTCGCCAACACCGCTCAGAACTGGTACGCCATGGTGGCGAGCTACCAGAACGCGGCGACCGACACGCGGCTCGGCATCCCGATCCTCTACGGCGCCGACATGGTTCACGGCGATTCGCACATGACCGGCACGACGATCTTTCCCCACAACATAGGGCTCGGCGCCACGCACGATGCCGCGCTCGTGACGCAGGTCTGCCAGGTCACGGCCGCGGAAATGAACGATTCGGGCGTGCGTTGGACCTTCGGCCCGGTAGTGGCAGTGCCGCAGGACGTCCGCTGGGGCCGCACCTACGAGGGATACGGCGAGAAGGCGGATCTGGTCAGCCAGCTCGGGACCGCCTGCCTGACGGGCCTGCAGGGCAAGGCCCTGACCGACGCGAATACGGTCGTCGGCGATCCGAAGCACTTCATCGGCGACGGCGGGACGGCCTACGGCTCCTCGACCGCCAGCGGCCCGACCGGGCCGTACCTGCTCGACCAGGGCGTCGATCAGATGGACAACGCCAGCGTCAGCACGCTCTTCCTGCCGCCGTACGAGAACGCGGTCAAGAGCGGCGCGCGGATCATCATGACCACCTTCTCGAGCACCCAGGACGGCGGCAAGGTTACCGGCGACAAGCACTGGATCACCGATGTCCTCAAGACCCAGCTCGGCTTCACGGGTTTCGTCGTCTCCGACTGGGGTGCCGTCGACCAGATCAACCCGAGCGACTACTCGGCCTCCGTCAAAGCGGCCGTCAACGCCGGCGAGGACATGATCATGGTCCCGCAGGACTACCGGAAGTTCCAGTCGACACTCAAGGCCCTGGTTCTGAGCGGCGAGGTTGCCCAGTCGCGGATCGACGATGCGATCTCGCGCATCCTGCGAGTCAAGTTCGAGATGGGCCTCTTCGAGAACCCGATGCCGCCGGCCAACAACTGGGGCAACGTCGGGTCGGCCGCGGATCGCGCGGTCGCGAGCAAGGCCGTGAGCGAGTCCGCCGTGCTGCTCAAGACAGCGCCGAACATCCTGCCGATCGCCAGGAGCGCATCTGTGCTGCTGGCCGGCGTGGGCGCCGACGACATCGGCATCGCCGCCGGCGGCTGGACGATCAGCTGGCAGGGCGGCGCGGGCAACGTAACGACCGGGACCACCCTCAGGGCAGCGCTGCAGTCCCAGCTCGGCGGCGCCCTCACCTATGACGCCGGGGGCGACTTCGCGGCCGGCACTCATGCGTCCGTCGGAGTGGCGGTCGTTGCCGAACGGCCGTATGCGGAAGGCGTCGGCGATTCCTCGACACTGACGCTTCCGGCCGACGATCTGGCCGTGATAGCGAAGCTTCGGCCGCTCGTCGACAAGCTGGTCGTGGTCGTCCTTTCCGGGCGCCCGGTGATGCTGGACGGAATCAGCAATCAGGCCGACGCCGTCGTTGCCGCCTGGCTGCCCGGCACCGAGGGCGAGGGACTCGCGAACGTCCTGCTGGGGAGCGTGCCGTTCACCGGCACCACGCCCTACACGTGGCCCAAGACCGCAGCCGACGCGCCACGGATCGGGAAGACCGCCTGCCAGGGTGCGGTCTACCCATACGGTTACGGGCTTGACGCGACGGGCAAGCTCCTGGGCCCGCCGGCCTGCTAGGCACCCCGCGCCTTAACCATCGAAGCCGGCCCTCGGGCGCCGGCTTCGATGCAACACTGCGATTGACCTGGTGCGTCCGCTCAGGTTTCGAGAACGACCCGGGCGACCTCTGAGTCGATCTCTTCGGAGAGCAGGTAGGCCATTCGATCGACGGCCTGTCGCGCCAGCGTGGTGCCCATCGTGAAGCGCGGGTTCGGCTCGGTAAGGTCGAGATCTTCGAAGCGCGACTGGCTGAAGCGGGCTCGATGGCGCTGGCAGCAGTTGACGGTGAGGTCGTCCTCGTTGTCGATGCCGTGGCCGGTGAAGTAGTAGTTGCCCACCTTGGCTACGACTTCGACGGGGCCTGTGCCGTTCGCGTAGAAGCCGAGCGGGCGAACCGCGTCCGGACCGAGCCAGGCGACGACGGAAGCGACGAGCACCGCCGATGCCTTGGCCTCGTGCCAGCCGTCGCCTCGTACGATCTGGGCGACGGCGCGGCCGATTCCTGCCACCTCCTCGTTCACGAGGACGGCGCGAAACTCGCGGTTGAGCGAGATGACCGCCCGGCTGGGCGCTCGGACGGTCGAGACGTTCTGCTGATTGACGGGCTGATCCAAGGTGGCAACTCATGATTGTGGCCGTGTGCGGGTACACGTTAGACGAGCCAGGCGGGCCGTCAAGACCGGCCTTACGGCCACGCTGTCAGTACTTTTGGATAGAGCGCGAGTGGGCCAGGGGTCTGCCCCGATGTTGCCAGGGGTCAACCAAGGTGCGCAGCCGCGCCGGCCGGCTCGTTGCGAAACCGCAGCCGACCGGTGCCCTTCGGCACCGCCCTATGACCCGCGCGACGCCGCCCTATGACCCGCGCGACGCCGCCCGCCCCGTCCGTTCTGGGCTCCCACCAGACGGCTCACTCCCCGGCTACGAGGGCTCCGGAAACCACGGCCTGGGCCTCGTCGAGGACCTGTGCCAGGTGCGCCTCTCCCAGGAAGCTCTCGGCGTAGATCTTGTAGACGTCCTCCGTTCCGGACGGGCGTGCCGCAAACCAGCTGTGTTCGGTGGCGACCTTCACCCCTCCGATCGGGGCATCGTTGCCGGGCGCTCGGGTCAGGATCGACTTGATCGGCTCGCCCGCCAGCTGCGAGGCGTGTACCTGGGTCGGTGAGAGCTTCGACAGGATCGACTTCTGCTCGCGTGTGGCGGGGGCGTCGATGCGGCGATATGCCGGCGCACCGAAACGGCCCGTGAGCTCCGCGTAGGCGAGAGCCGGGTTCCGGCCGGTCGCGGCCGTCAGCTCGGCGGCCAGGAGACAGGCGATCAGGCCATCCTTGTCGGTCGTCCAGACAGAGCCGTCACGGCGCAGGAACGACGCCCCCGCGCTCTCTTCGCCGCCGAAACCGAGCGATCCATCTACCAGCCCGTCCACGAACCACTTGAACCCGACCGGGACCTCGAGCAGCCTGCGCCCGAGGTCGGCGGCCACGTAATCCAGCATGCTGGTCGACACGAGCGTCTTGCCGACGGCGACATCGGATCGCCAGTCGCGGTGGTGGTACAGGTATGCCACGGCGGCCGACAGGAAGTGGTTCGGGTTCATGAGCCCGGCGGATCCGGCGACTATGCCGTGCCGATCGGCGTCGGTGTCGTTGGCAAAGGCAACGTCGAAGCGGTCCTTGAGGGCGACCAGGCGCGCCATCGCATACGGCGAAGACGGATCCATGCGAATGCGCCCATCCCAGTCGACGGTCATGAAGCCGAACTGCGGATCGACGACTTCGTTGGTGACGGTCAGGTCCAGCCCGTAGCGGTCGCGGATGGCTCCCCAGTAGCCGACGCTGGCACCGCCGAGAGGATCGACGCCCAGCTTGATGCCCGACGCCCGTATGGCGTCCATATCGACGACACGATCCAGATCCGCCACGTACGCCCCGGTGAAGTCGTACCGACCGACCGAATCCGCCGCCCGTTCGTACGCCAGCCACTCCACGCCCTTCAGCCCGGCGCGGAGCAGATCGTTCGCCTCCGCCTGGATGGCTCCGGTTATGTCGGTATCGGCCGGTCCGCCGTTGGGCGGGTTGTACTTGAAGCCGCCGTCCTCGGGCGGGTTGTGCGACGGCGTGACGACGATGCCGTCCGCCAGGCCGTCGGTCCGGCCCCGGTTGTACGTCAGGATCGCGTGAGACACCGCAGGCGTCGGGGTCAACCCGTCGGCAGCGTCGACCAGGACCGAGACGCCGTTGGCGACGAGCACCTCCAGGGCCGAACGCGTCGCCGGATCGGACAGGGCGTGGCTGTCCTTGCCGATGAACAGCGGGCCGTCGATCCCCCGGCTGCGCCGGTGGGCGGCGATCGCCTGGCTCGTGGCCAGGATGTGGTCTTCGTTGAACGAGCCGTTGAGCGAGGAGCCGCGATGACCCGACGTGCCAAATGCCACTGCCTGCGACGGTACCCCTGGGTCGGGATGGATGTCGTAGTAGGCGCCGATCAGCCGGTCGACGTCGACCAGCATCGACGGTTCCGCCGGTTTGCCGGCTCGTTCGCTCACAGCCACTGCTGATCGGTCTCCTTCGTGCGCATTCCGCCTCGCGGAATGATGCCGCGCCGGACGCCGGGTGAACAGGCCGGGCCGACTACCGCTTGCTCTCAGTAGGGGAGCGCGATCGTCGCGGCTATGGCGGCAGCGCCCAGGGGCGGCAGACCCCATGCTTTCTCGATCGTGCGCAGTATCGAGTAATGGCTGGCGGCACCGCTGAACTTCGAGCCGGGCGTCATGCCCGGACTGACGACTACCGTCGCTATGTGGCCACCGCCGTTCACGCTGCTGGCGCCCTCGTCCCAGGTGATGAACAGGACCGAGCCGGCGAAGGCGGAGCTGTTCACGATCTCGGGCACGAACGCCTTGAGGAATGCGTCCCCGGCCGCCACCGAGCTGCTGTGCATGTCGTTGATCACGTTCGGGATGATCATCTCGAAATCGGCTGCGGCAGGGTCGAAGCCGGCCAGATGGGTGATGTTGCCGCAGGCCGACGCGTTCCGGCTGATCGACGTGTAGCTGATCGCGGGGTTGTGCTTGCGGACGTACTCACCGGCGGCGCCGGGGCCGTCGACGACCCCGGCAGCCTGCGATCCCAGATAACACTTGCCCGGGGTAACCCTGGGCGTACACGTGCCAGGTACGACCCGAGGTGCCGACCTGATCGAACAGATTGGGGACCGAGAGGTTGTACGTACCGTCGGTGCTGGTTCCCTGGAGGCCGCCCGAGGTAAGGGCGATGTAGTTGGGTTCCGACGGATGGGACACGGCGTACATGTTGGTCGCCGAGCCGTAGCGGGCGATCAGCGAGTTGATGTACGGCGCCGCGCTCGATCCGACGATGCTGCCGTATTCCTTGTTCTCCATGACGATCAGGTAGACATGGCTGAAGTTCGGAAGGCCGGTGCCGGGCGTGGGCGAGGCGGTCGGCGAGGCCGTCGGCGAGGTGATCGCGGCCGGGCTGGTCGCCAGGGTCGGAGCGGCGGTCGGCGCGGGGCCGATAGTCGGCGCGGGTGACGGCGTCGTGCTCGGGCTGCCACAGCCGGCAACGGCCAGGGCGAGCGCGACCACCAATGCCTCCAGCAAATGAGTCGGATCGCGTTTGATTGTCATGGTCCAATTCTCTCCGAACCTCGGCCGCGGCGAGAGCGGCGTTGCCCGCGTCTCTCCTGGCAGGGCGCGGTCGACGGCCCGGTTCCGGAGCGGCGGTCGACGCGATATGGTCAACCGGTTCCGCGGTGGCGATGCTCTCCAAAGCCGAACAGGAGGTGACGCGAATGAACGAACCATCCAATCACGCGGCGGAGCTGGTCCGGCCGCTCCTGCGCGTCCGCCAGATCCGTGACTTCGCCGATCGGCCGGTCACCCAGCCAGAGATCGACGCCATAGCCGACGCGGCCCGCTGGTCCGGCAGCAGTTCCAACTCGCAGCCCTGGCGCTTTGTCGTGTTGCGCGACAGGGCCACGATCAGGCGCCTCGGTGACGCGGCCATGCCGCAAACGCGGCCGCTCCAGACCGCCACGGCCGCCATCGCCATCGTCCTGCCGGACGACCCGGGAAAGGCAGTCTCGTTGGCCTATGACGAAGGGCGAGCCGCCGAGCGAATCCTGATAGCGGCCTCGTTCCTGGGCCTGGGGGCAGGCGTCACCTGGGTCATGGCCGAGAAGCGCGAACCCATCCGCGGCATTCTGGGCTTGCCTCAGGCGTGGTTCGTGCGAACGATCGTCGCCGTCGGGCATCCGAGCGACGTGGCGCTCCGACCTAAGAGCGCGCCGGGGGCGGCAAGGCTGCCGCGGAGCGAGGTCGTCTTCGAAGAGAAGTGGCCGCAGGTTTGATCCCGCGGCCACATTGAAGCCAGCTCCGGCGAGGCTGCCTTACTCGGCGGCCTCCGAGGCGGGCCCGCCGGACGGCCGGGTAAGACCGGCTCGGGCGTGCTGTTCGGCGTGGAAATGGGCTCGCAGCGGCTTCTCCTTGAGCGCCACCACGGCGAGGAAGGCGAGGCCCGAAGCCGCGATTCCGAGCGGCACCGAATGGGCGATCGCCTGCGGAGAAGGCATCGTAGAAGCCCGTGGCGTAGGGCGCCCGAAGCGGCTCCGGCAGGGCCGCGAAGGCGCCTGCCACCGAGCCGCCCACCGACGTCAGCTGGTTCGGGTCGAACGCCGCGGGGGCCGTAAGGGGAACGGCCGAGCCGGGGATCGAGGACGGGAGAGCCGCCACGATCGAGTCGTGGATGGAGGTCCACGTCAGGTTGTTGCGGAACAGAGTGAAGGCCATCGTCAGGCCGACTGAAGTGCCGATCTGGCGCATCAGGGTCAGGTCGCTGGTGGCCGTGCCGAGCCGCTCGAACGGGACGTCGTTCTGGACGATCAAGGTGAAGATGGCCATTGTCGGGCCGACGCCGAGACCGGCTATCAGCATCCACAGCGACATCACCGGGTATGCGGTGTCGCCACGGAGGAAGGAGAACAAGCCGACACCCAGGGCCATCAGCGCCATGCCGACCATCAGCAGCACCTTGTAGCGGCCGGTTCGGCTGACGATCTGGCCGGCCATGATCGAGCTGAAGATCAGCCCGACCAGGAACGGGAAGAGCAGGTAGCCGGACTCGGTCGTCGTGGCGTGCTGGACGATCTGGAACCAGAGCGGCAGGAAGATGATCAGGATCGAGAAGCCGAAGACCGCGAAGAACGTCGCGATCACGGAGACCGTGAAAGTGCGGTTTCGGAACAGGTTGAGCGGGATCATCGGATCCTTGGCCCTGGCTTCGACCACGATGAAAGCCACCAGGAAGACCGCTCCGGCCGCGAACCAGGCGAGCACGCTCGGGTCGACCCAGCTGCTGGTCTCGGCCAGCGTGAGCGCGATCAGGACCGGCACGATGGCGGCCGTGAACGTGACCACGCCGGCGATATCGAGCTGGAGATGGGCGTCCTTGGGGCGAACCATCGGCAGCAGACGGCCGATGAAGTAGAGCGATACGAGCCCGACCGGGACGTTCACGAAGAAGATCCAGTGCCAGGACAGGTTGTCCGTCAGGACCCCGCCGAGGAACGGCCCCACCAGGAAGGCGACGCCGAAGACGCCGCCGAAGAGGCCCTGGTACTTGCCGCGCTCGGCCGGGGTGAACAGGTCGCCGATGACCGCCAGCGAGATCGGGAAGAGGGCGCCGGCGCCGAGGCCCTGAATGCCTCGGAAGATGACGAGCTGCAGCATCGGATCGACGTATTGCGAAAGCCCCGGGATGAGCCCGCTGATCCCCGAGAGAATCGAGCCGACGAGGAACAGCAGGATACCGATGACAAGCATCGGCTTGCGGCCGAAGTAGTCCGACAGCTTCCCGTAGATCGGGATCGCGGCCGTGCTGGTTACGAGATATGAGGTAACCACCCATACGTAAAGGCTGGAGCCGTTGAGCTCGGTCGAAATCCTTGGCAGCACCGGACCGACGATCGTCTGGTCGAGCGCGCCGAGGAACAGGGCGAGCATGATGGCGCCCAGGATTTCCAGCCTGGCGCGATGGTTGACCTCGATCGCGGCGTGCGCGGGAGCGCTGCTGGCGATCTCCGTTGTCATTCAGTCTCCTTGGGTTGATGCGCAGCTTGTGCGATGAGCTGCCGGCCGGAGCGCGCGACCAACGCCATGGTGCAGCCTGAGCAAGGCTTGTGAAGGACTCGTGAACTCGCGCCGGAAATGCTGTGAGTCCCAGTACAGCTCTTGCGGCGCGCTGCCAGCTGCGTTCGCCGCGTACCCTCGTCCGGGCTATCGGCGATACAGGGACGGTAATTGATACACGAAACGGGGCAGATCTGCGCTCGGTGGTTCGGGCGGGCTCATCAGCCGGTGAAGCTCCGGTGCGCCGGCTGGACCGTCCGGCGGGCCACGAATTCGATCAGGTGGAAGTGGTGTGGTTCGCCGAGGGCGGTCGGGCGGTCGTCCTCCTCGACCGACCAGTGCTCGATCTCGAAGCCGGCCAGATCCGCCCGGACCAGATCGGGAGGCAAGACAGGTCATCGTCGGGTCGGCGGCCGACTCGTCGTGGTCGCCGAAGAGCATCGCCGCGAATCGTGCGCCCGGGCCCAGGGCGGCGACGATGCGGCTCCAGGTGGCGTGGAATGAGTCCGGTGTCAGGAACGGCAGGCTGAGACTGGCGTTTACGAGCTCGCACGTTGGGACTCGGACCGTTGCCAGGTCTTCGATGTGGATCTCGAGACGGGTGCGAAGCTCCTGCTCGACCGCGGCTTCCAGGGCCGCCCGAGCCGCCGGCTCACGATCGACGGCCAGGACGCGCCAGCCGGCTCGGAGCAACTCGCGCGCGTCGCGCCCGGCGCCGCAGCCCAGGTCCACGGCGAAGCGGGCCGCCGGCGGGCCAGCATCCGGTGGGCCGGACGCCTCGTCCTCTGCGCGGAAGCTCTCGATGGCCCGACGCACGGTCTGCCATGCCGGTCGATCGACCGTGACGGCGTAGTAGTCGGTCCAGTGCTCGGTGTCGGCGCCCATGCGCCTAGGTTAGACGAAGGCGGCGGCGGCGTAGCCGACGGTCCGACGCGGATCGGCTCCGGCGTCGGCAGACGTCGAGGCGCCGAGCAGGATCCCGCGGCTCGCGCCCATCTCGCGCAGCGCCGCCAGCGTCACGCGCACCGGGTCGATGCCGCACAAGCCGCACAGGACCCCCGGCCGCCCGGTTCGCAGGATCGAGGCCTCGGTGGCCCAGAGCTGGTCGGCATCGAGGCGAAGCAGCGGCCCCAGCAGGAGCGCGTCCACCTCTTCGCAGACTCGGGCCGGCGGGTAGTGGGCCATGTCGGAACTGGCCACGAGGAGGATCTTCTCCCCGGCGGCGCGCCGCGCGGCGATGAGCTTGCCCAGAGCCGCGCCGGCAGAATTGTGGCGTGTCAGCCTCGGGCTGACGGCGAGCGGCACGATCTTCGCGTCGGGGCAGGTTCGGACGAGCAAGGGCAGCTGGACCTCGAGCGAATGCTCGTCGTGGTGGGCATCGTCGTCGGCCGCGAAGGGCGGTCCGAGCGCCTCTATGGCGGTCGCCAGCTGGTTGTCTATCGGGACCTCGCCGAGCGGCGTCCGCCAGGGACCGCCGGTCCAGACGCCGACGCCGGCGGCTCTGGCCTGGTGATCGGTGCCGGCAAGGACGATCGTCTTCGCGCCGGTCTCGCCGGCGAGGCGCCAGCTCAGGGCCGCGATTGCGCCGGAGTAGACGAGCCCGGCGTGAGGAACGAGCAAGCCGAGCACCTCGTCCGCGGCCAGGCCCTCCGGGCGCACTGCCCGCCGCGGCCGCGGCGACGAGCTCGTCGACGAGCTCCGCCAGCCGTGCCGGCTCGGCCGGATAGAAGGTACCGGCGACGGCCGTCCGCCGGGGCTTGCCGTTCACGGGAGTCCTCCTCCGCGGTGGGAGATCGTCGCCGCGGGCCGGCTGTCGCCGATCCCCACGCCCGCCAGACGATGCCCGCAGCGCGCGCAACCGTCGCCTGCCAGCGACGCCGTCGGGCTGGCATGGAAGCCACGGCGTCGGATCAGGGTTTCGCCGCAGCCCGCGCAGTGGGTGTCCTCGTCGCCGTCGTTCATGTTGCCCGAATACACGTGGCTCAGGCCGGCCTCGCGGCCCTCTGCCACGGCGCGCTCGACGGTGGCAACGGGAGTCGGGTCGAGATCGGTCAGCCGATACGATGGGAAGAAGCGGCTGACGTGCCAGGGTGTCTCGGGCCCGAGCTCGGCCGCGATCCAGCCCGCCAGCGCTCGCAGCATGGCCGGATCGTCGTTCAGCCCAGGTATCAGCAGAGTGGTCACCTCGACCCATATGCCGCGCCGGCGCATCCCGACCAGGGTCGTCAGGATCGGAGCCAGCGTGGCCCCACAGACCCGCCGGTAGAACCGATCGTCGAACGACTTCAGGTCGACGTTCGCGGCGGCCACGAGAGGGGCGAGCAGGTCGAGCGCTTCGGGAGTCTGGTAGCCGTTCGTGACAAGCAGATTGGCCAGGCCGGCATCTCGGGCGAGTCGGGCAGTCTCGAGAACGTACTCGATGAAGACGGTCGGCTCCGTGTACGTGTAGGCAATGCTGCGCGAACCCGCGGCCTGCGCGGCGGCCACGACCTGGGCCGGCGCCAGCGGAAAGGTCCTGATCGCAAGTCCGTCGCGATCGGCCTGCGAGATCGCCCAGTTCTGGCAATTAAGGCAGTGGAAGTTGCAGCCCCGTGTGGCGATTGAGTAGGCGACGCTGCCCGGGTATACGTGGAAGAGTGGTTTCTTCTCGATCGGGTCGACGTTGGCGGCCACCGCCTGCCCGAACACCACCGTGACGAGCTCGCCGCCGCGGTTCTCACGCACCCGACAGATGCCTGCCCGGCCCGGTTTGATCAGGCAGCGGTGGGAGCACGCGACGCAGCGCACGGCGCCGTCTGCCTCAGCCACTCCCAGCACGGCGGGCGTGGCGGGGCGGCGGATCGGGTCGTGAGCTGGCGCGGACTGTCGCACGGGGACATTTCCTCGCGGCCCATGCTCATACCGAACCCTCTCCGGGCAAAGTGCCGAAGGGCCCGAGGTGCCCGCCCGGAAGAGGCGGGCGTCCCGACGATTACTGCGGACCTCGCCGCGCTTGCACCGCCTCGAGCGCGAGCTGGCGCACGGCCCGATGGCGCGAGATGGTTTCGATGTCGCGTTCCACCGGCTCCATCAGCGTTCCGCTGCTCGTGTGCCACCGCGCCGCCACATCCTGCGGGTCGCCGCCGCCGAGAGTGGCCGCGGCCTGCACCGCGGCGCCGAGAGCGACGAGCTCGGTGGCCGCAGGGATGGAGAGGGCGCGGCCCGAAAGCCGCCCGACCACCTGGCGCCAGGTCTGGCTTCGCGCCCCGCCGCCGATCAACACGAGCGGCGCCCCGGGGTCGATTCCCGAGGAGCAGCGGTCGAGGGTCTCCAGCGCATCCAGAAGGCCCACCACGGCGCCCTCGTAGGTGGCCATGAGGATCGAACGCGGATCCGTGTCGTGCCGCAGGCCGAGTACTGCCGCAGCCGCGTCGGGCAGGTTGGGCGTCCGCTCCCCGTCGAAGTAGGGAAGGGCGACCACGCCGTCGCTCGGCGCCACGTCGTCTCGCTCGAGCCCGAGCCATTTCGCCGTCCGGTCCACGGCGAGAGTGCAATTCAGCGTGCAAGCCAGCGGCAGGAATCGTCCGGACGCGTCGGCGAAGCCGGCCACGTCGCCTGACGGGTCCGCCGCCCGGCTGGTCGAGACGAGGTAGGCAGTGCCCGACGTGCCGAGGCTCACGACCGGCGTACCCGGCCCGAGACCGAGCCCCAGTGCGGCGCCCATGTTGTCCCCGGTGCCGGGAGCGACGAGCGTACCGGCCGACAAACCGGTCGCGGCGGCGGCGGTCGCGGTCACGACGCCGGCGGCCTCCGTCGGCCGCAGGACCCTCGGCAGGAGCTCGATCGGGAGCTCGAGGCCGGGCAGCCCGAGCACGTCGTCGCAGTAGTGCTCGGTATCCGTGGACCACCAGCCCGTGCCCGAGGCGTCGCCGCGATCGGTGACGCCGATCCCGGTCAGTCGCTCGGTCAAGTAGTCGTGGGGCAGCCGGATCGCCGCCGTCGCCGCTGCCACGTGCGGCTCACGCCGGCGGACCCACGCCCACTTCGATGCCGTGAACGAGGCGACCGGGACCACTCCGACGCGGGCGGCCCACGCCGCCGGCCCGCCCAAGGCCTCGACCAGGCCGATGGCGTCGGCCGCAGAACGCGTGTCGTTCCAGAGCATGGCCGGCCTCAGCGGTCTGCCGGAGGCGTCCAGGCAGACCAGGCCGTGTTGCTGCCCGGCTACCGCGATCGCACCGATCCGGCCGGCCATCCCGGTCTGCGCCAGGGCGGAGCACAGGGCCTGCCACCAGACGTCGGGATCGGTCTCGCGAGCGCCGCCCGTGCCGGTGACGGTATGAGGGGTGCTTCCCGAGGCCACGATGGCGCCCGTCGCCTGGTCGACGACGACGACCTTGGTCGACTGGGTCGAGCAGTCGACACCGGCGATGAGGTTGTTCATCCTTGTCTCCGACGTTGGAGTTCGGGACGCAACAGCTGGCGGTTGGCGAGCCTGCTACCTCACTCCCATGATCAGCTCCATGACAAGCTGATCGAGGTGCTCGTTGTGGTATCCCCGCCGGGCAAGCTCCGTCGGATCGCCCGGGTCGGCCGCCAGCTCGGCTGCGGCCTCGGCCGTGTAGTGACCGACCGTCGGCTGGGCCAGCTCCCCGACGGACGCCTCCTCGAGGGCCGCCGCGATGTCAGGATCTGCGGCGAACCGTCTGGCCTTCTCGCGCAGGAGCAGGTAGGTGCGCATGCAGCCGGCGGCGAAGTTCCACACGCCTTCCGCGTCCTCGTTGCGATAGGCGTGCGCGTCGAAGTGGCGCGGACCGGAGTAGCCGGACTCCTCGAGCAGCTTGACCAGGAAGAAGGCGTCCTTGATCCCCTCAGAGCCGAATCGCAGGTCCTGGTCGTAGCGGCCGATCTTCTGGGCGTTGAGGTCGATGTGGAAGAGCTTGCCGTGCCACAACGTCTGGGCCACGGCGTGGTAGAAGGAGAGCCCGGACATCGTCTCGTGGGCGACCTCCGGGTTCAGGCCGACCATGTCGGGATGCTCGAGCGACCCGATGAAGGCCAGGGCGTGACCCACGGTCGGCAGGAACGTGTCGCCCCGTGGCTCGTTGGGCTTCGGCTCGATGGCGAAGCGCATCGGGTATCCGTTGTCCAGGACGTAATCGCACAGGAAGTCGATCGCTTCGCGGTACCGATCCAGCGCGTCCGCAGGCCGCTTGGAGGCCATGGCCTCGACGCCTTCACGTCCACCCCAGAAGACGTAGACGGGCGCACCCAGCTCCGCCCCGAGGTCGATCGCCCGCATCGTCTTGGCCAGCGCGAAGCGGCGGACACCCCGGTCGTTGCTGGTAAACGCCCCGTCCTTGAAGACCGGATGACCGAAGAGGTTAGTCGTGGTCATCGCCACGGTCAGGCCGGTGTCGCGGAGCGTCGACTTGAACCGCCGGACGATCTCGTCTCGTTCGTGAGGAGTGGAGCCGATCGGGACGAGGTCGTTGTCGTGGAGCGCTACGCCCCAGGCTCCGAGCTCCGCAAGCTTGCGGACCGTGTGGTTGGGATCGAGGGGCGCGCGGGTGGTGTCGCCGAAGGGGTCGCGGCCGGGGTTGCCGACGGTCCAGAGCCCGAAGCTGAACTTGTCCGTGGGCGTGGGCGTGAGCGTTTCGATTTCGCCCTTTGTCGGAACCATTATTCGGGCCTCCTCAAGGCAATCTGCCGGACTTACCTGGGCTCAATCCCCGGGTGCCCGCCGCCCCCGGACTCGCAACAGCTTCTGCCGGCGACCGGTCACCAGGGACTGTCCCATGGCACCGATCACTCCGCAAGCGCCCGAACTCCCAATGTGGCCGTCGACCAGCCCAAACGAGTCTTGCGCGCAAGCAATCGTATGCCGGACATCCTAATTCAGCAAGGCCCGTGGTGTTCCAGGCTGCTGGCATGCGTATGCTACATAGGTATGCGACTTAAGCCCCTGGCGAGGACGCGCCAGGCGGTGTCCGCAGAGGGTCGATTCGCACGGAACGCTGCCGCTGTTTACGGTACCCGGACTGGGTGCCGCCCGGCCCTCAGTCTCCGGCGGGTCCCGTAACTGCGGTGCGCGTGGCCAGCGGGACGGGTCCGGACGATTCGCGAATGACCATCGTCGGCTTGAGGATCTGCAAGGTCGGCCCTCCCTCCTGGTCTTCGTCGATCGCCGCCTTGACACCCGCCGCCGCCATCTCGGCGATCGGCATGCAGACTGTCGTCAGGGCCGGTGTCGTGTATTCGGCCATGGGCAAGTCGTCGAAACCGACCACGGAGACCATGCCCGGAACGTCGATGCCGAGGTGGCAGGCCGCGTGCAGAGCGCCGATGGCCAGCACGTCGGTGGACGCCACGATCGCTGTTGGGGGTTCTGGCAGCCCGCACAGCTCCTTCAGCGCGCCGGCCCCGCCGCTCAGCGTGTTCCGCGCGTCCCGGACGTAGCCCTCGGGCGTCTCCAGCCCTTCTGCGGCGGCTCGTTCCAGGAATGCCGCCCGGCGCTCGCCGATGTCGCCGATCAGGGGACCTTCCGGGAAGACTCCGCCGATGAACGCAATTCGACGATGGCCGAGCCCGAGCAGATGGTCCATCAACTCGCCGATGCCTGATTTGTTGTCCACGCCGACGATGGAGGCGCCGCTCATGGGCGCCGTGCCCTGCCACAGGCCGACAATCGGGACGTTGGTGTCACGCAGATCGTCGATGAGACGCGGCTGATCGCTGGTGTCTCCGACCAGCATGATCGCGTCGCAATGGCGCGTCTCCAGAACGGCACGGAGAGCGATGGCCTCGTCCGTGCGGCTGTGGGCATGGCCCAGAACCACGTTGTAGCCTCGCCGGTTGGCCTCCGTGGAAATGGCGTCGATTGCCCCGGCGAAGAACGGATCCGTGATCTCACGCACGATCACCCCGAGGAGCATCGTCCGGGCTCCGCGCAGGCCGCGAGCCAGTGGATTCGGCCGGTAGTGCATCTGTCGCGCCGTTTCCAGAATCCGCTCGCGTGTCGCCGGGTTGATCGGGATCGCATTTGGGGCGCCGGTGAGGACTCGCGAGACCGTGCTCTGGGAGACGCCGGCCGCGTCGGCGATGTCCTGCATCGTCGGGAGCCGCCGCCCGGGCCGCGGGGGAACGACTCCCGCGCCGGTCTGCGTCGAGAGGCCGTTCGAACCGGCGTCGGTTGTGGACCGGCCGTCACGTCGGGTCGCATCGACGCGCGGCGCAGCAGCGCCGATCTTGTTGCGTCTGGGTGGCATCGGGCTCGCCTCTTGCAATCGAATGTAGCATACCATCCCCGGCATCGGAGCCGACGGGATCGACGCCCGGACGGGCGATCCACGGACGCACACCGAACCTGCTCATCCTGCCGTTGCTCCCGGGCACTACCGCGGGGTCATGATGCCGCCGGTCCAGCCGTCGGCGGCACGGGCTTGACGTGTCGTCGCGGCCGGCGGACTCCACAACGCGCCATTCGACTCTGGCGCGGAGCTACAACGCGCGTAGTCTCCTGGAGGGGGAGTCAGGGAGGCACAGGTGAAGCAACTCGACCGATCGGACCAGCGCCAGCTCCTGGCACTCGCCCGCGCGTCGATCGAGGCGGCAGTCTGTCGAACCGTCCAGGAATTCCCGGCCCAGGCCCCGCGATCGCCCGGCCTGACCGCACCGGGCGCGGCCTTCGTCACGCTCCACGAGCAGGGGCAACTCCGCGGCTGCATCGGCCTCATGCGCTTCGAGGCTCCGCTCTGGCTCAACGTCCGCGAGGCGGCCGTTGCCGCCGCGCTCGACGACCCGCGCTTCCTGCCCGTCGACGAGTCGGAGTTGCCAGCCCTGGAGCTCGAGGTTTCGGTCCTCGAGCCGCCCGTGGAGCTGCGCGATCCGGCCGGCTTCGTGGCCGGGCGCCACGGCATCGTCGTCGAGAAGGGCGCCCATCGGGCGCTTCTGCTGCCCCAGGTCGCCACCGAACAGGGATGGGACGAGGCGGCCATGCTCTCGGCCGTTTGCCGCAAGGCGAATCTCCCGGCCGACGCCTGGCGCGACGGCGCGACTCGGCTCTTCATCTTCGAGTCGACGTGCTTCGGCGAGGACGAGCGCATCCCCGTCGACGTTGGGTCCGAGCAGAGTGCCGTGCCGCGGCAGTAGGAGTCCAGGTCGGTTGTGCGCGTCGCGGTTTCCGCGGACGGCTAGCAGTTGAGGGGCGTCAACCGTAGAAGTCGATCGAAACTCGGACGTTGCTGCCGGTGACCCAGACGCCCACGCCGGCCTGGTGCAGCCACGACGCCATGATGTTGTAGTAGTGCTCGCAGCGGCACCAGTACTCGTTCTGGTAGTAGATCTCGACGGCGATCATCCCGCTGCGACCGGACGACGTGGGCCAGGCGATGTTCTCGCCGAAGGAGCTGCCGCAGTAGCCGCCCCAGTTGCACAGGCGCCAATGTGCGTCGTGGTAGCCCTCGTGGATGAAGATCCTGTGGTCGGCCATGAACTTCGCGTACGGCCGGGAGACCAGGTTCGAGATGCGAGCGCTGTAGGTCAGCGGGCTCTGGGCCGGCAGCGTGTGATGTGTCGCTGTGCTGCATGAGCCATTGCTCGTGACCCACTTTCCGGTGCGGGTGCAGTTCATCAGGTTGAAGTAGTAGATCTCGGACGCGTAGTAGGGGGCGCTCGCGGTGGCCCTGCCCGCACCATACGAGAGGACCGTGGACCGCGGCGCGGAGATCTTGAACGTGGCGCTGGCCGCGGACGCGAGATGCATGCCCTCGGCCGATCGCGCCGCAGTGCTCACCCTGGCCACGAGCGTGCTGCCGACCTTGAACGAGGAGCGGGGAGTCAGAACCAGGACGGTGTCGTTCTCGGCCCAGTAGGTGCTGCCCGCGACCGCCTTGCCATTCAAGGTAACTGAGAAGGCCGCCGCGGTGGATTTCTCGTCCATGGCCATGGTGAATCGCACCGATATCGGCTGGTTGGTGTCGTACGAGACGGTGCCGTTCTGCGGCCTGAAGCGCACCACCTCAGGCGCCGTCATGGTGTGGACCACGAGAGTCGGAACGGGCTGAAGGTCGGCCCCGGACGAATCGGTGCCGCCGTCGGCGAGGCTGACCTGGTACGAAGTGTTGGACGCCAGCTGCGCCTTGGGCGTGAGGGTGAAGACCTGGGAGGTCGCGTCGGTCGGGTCATCTCCGACCAGATCGAACGCGACCTTGGGCACGATCCCGACACGGGCCAGGACTGTCGACAGCTTCACCGCTCGCGTGAAGGTGATCTGGAAGGACGTCATCGGCGAGATAAGGTCCGCGCTCTTCTGAGTTGCCGAAATCGTCCCTGAGGTAGGCGCTCCAGCATCGAACGAGGTGTGGATCAAGGTGGCAAGGCTCAGTCCCTGCTGGTCCGTGGCCGCGCCTGTGATGTCGACGGTATATGTCGTGTCCGGTTGCCAGTAGGGCACCGGCGCCAGCGACAGGACCTGGGCCGTCGCGTCCCACTTGAAATTCAGGTCGGCCTGTGGGGTGATCGTCAGTGCGCTCTCGACGGTGCCCTCGTTCATCGGCTTGGTGAACCGGACCTGGAACGGTGCGTCGAACGGCAGATTGGTCCCCGCGCGTTGGCCATCCGCCTGGGGCGCCAGGGCGGCGAAGGTGGGCTGCGCGCCTCCGGCAACTTCTTTGGCCGGCAGGCCCAGGAGCAGACCGCTCACCAGAATGGCAACCCCTGCCACCACCATGACCACCTTGACGGGTCGAGCCATCGCCACCCGTACCGACGGCGTCCTTCGAACCACGGACGAGAGGTAGAAGTAGGCGATGAAGGGCAGGGCCACCACAGCGGCCGCTATCTTCCGCAAACAGTCGTCTCCTGTTTCGGCGAGCCCAATCCCTGGTGACGGCTCAGTCGCAGAGTAACACCTGCCCGGGGTAACGATCCCGCTCGCGACGAGGCGCGCCGAAGATTCTGGCGGGTCCACCGGTGTTGCAGGCCTCCGTCTGCGGCGCCGGGCCGCCTAATCCGGAGCTGGATCGCGTGTCGGGACCCGTAGATGGCGGCTTCAGGCTCAATTCAGCCCGCCGGCCAACCATGAGTCTCGCTTCGGTGCCGCGGTGCGCAGGAAAGCGGCCAGCAGGAGGTACTCATGGTGTCCAACACGCGGCGGTTCAGCCAGCGCATCGCCGCCCCCATCGCGGCCCTCACTCTCGTGGCGGTCGTGGCGGCGGCATGTGCCTCGAGTGTCCCAAACGGAGCTGCGGCGAAGCTCGACGCAGCCCTCGGCGCAACGGCCGCGCCGACCCAGATGAATACAGTCCCGGCGGTGCTCCCGACGGCCACGTCCACTCCTGCGCCGGTGAACCCCGCGGGGGCCGCGGCCCTCACCCTCCAGGACCAAATGGTCGCGGTGATCAAGCAGGTCAGTCCGGCGGTCGTGGAGATCCAGACCGACGCGGGCCTCGGCTCGGGCGTCGTCTATGACTCCAAGGGCGACATCGTCACCAACTACCACGTGGTAGGAACGTCCACGACGTTCACTGTGACCCTTTCGAACGGCAAGACCTACCCGGCCACGTTGGTTGGTTCCTACCAACCGGACGACATCGCGGTCATCCACGTCAACGCGACGGGCCTGACTCCGGCCACGTTCGGCGACTCTTCGAAGCTCGCCGTCGGCGACTTCGTTCTGGCCATGGGCAATCCGTTGGGGCTCCAGTCCAGCGTGACCGAGGGCATCGTCAGCGCGCTCGGACGACAAGTAAGTGAGCCGACCGGCAATGCCCTGCCGGACGTCATCCAGACCAGTGCAGCCATCAACCCGGGCAACAGCGGTGGCGCTCTAGTCGACCTCAACGGGCAGGTAGTCGGCATCCCGACCCTCGCGGCCACCGACCCGCAGCTCGGCGGCGCGGCTGCCGGAATCGGGTTCGCCATCTCGAGCAATCGTGCCGTGACGATCGCCGATCAGCTGATCACGGCCGGCAAGGTGACCAGCTCCGGTCGCGCCTACGTGGGCGTCCAGCTTCGTGACGGGACCGCCGGCCCGGTCGTCGTGGTGGTTACCCCCGGCGGACCGGCGGCCACGGCAGGTCTATCGGTCGGTGACGTCATCCTCTCGATCGACTCGACCTTGACCCCCGACAGCGCGACCCTGATCGAGGCCGTTGCGGCCCATCACCCGGGTGACATCGTCAAGCTCAAGGTTCAGCATCAGAACGGCACCACTTCGACGCTCAGCGTCACGCTCGGCCAGCTGCCGAGCTGATCGGCTCCGGCCGGGCGTCGGCTGGCATCTGCTCCTACAGAGAGGCGGTCGCTCGGCCGCCTCTCTTCATGTCACGAGCCCGCCGGCAATTCGAAGGTGATGGCCGTGCCACCGTCGGCCGGGCGATCGGCTCGAATGGTCCCGCCGTGAGCCTCGACCAGCCGTCGGGCGATCGCGAGCCCCAGGCCCGATCCGCGAGAGTCGTCGGTCTTGGCGAAGCGCTCGAAGAGATTCGGCAGGAGGTCGGGATCGATGCCCGGGCCATGATCCACGACGGAGACTTCGACTCCCTGCGGTCGAGCCCGGCCGGCAATCGAGACGGCGCTCCCGGCCGGCGCATAGCGCAGGGCATTGGCGACCAGGTTGCCGATGACCTGCTGGATGCGCAGCGGATCCAGATCGATCAACGGCAGGTCGTCCGCCATTTCGACATCGAGCCGCACCCCGGCCGTCGTGGCCAATCCCTCGAAAGACGTCGCGGCATCGTTGGCGAGAATGGCCAGATCGGTCGGTTCTTTGTGCAACGCAAGCGTGCCGCCCTCCGCCAGGGCGAGGGTGCGGAGGTCCTCCACGAGCTTTGTGACCATCTCGATCTGGTCGACCGCGGCGGTCAGATGGGCTTCGTCGATGGGATGGACGCCGTCGATCATGGCCTCGAGCTCGCCCTGCAGAACCGCCAGCGGCGTGCGCAACTCGTGACTGACGTCCGCCAGCAGTGAGCGGCGCTGTGCCTCATCCGTCTCGAGACGCGCCGCCATCGAATTGAAGGCACCAACCAGAGACTTCAGCTCGCGCGGCCCGTGGCCGTAATCGGCCACTCGGACCGAATAGTCGCCGGCCTCGAGCCGGCCCGCGGCCTCGATCAGATCGCCGAACGGAAGGGCGAGCCTTCGTGCGCCTCCGGCAGTGCCCGCGATGGCCAGGATGAAGAAGAGCAGGATGGCGCCCGCGAGGAACCCGGTGGTCGGGCCAGGCAGGCCGAGGGCGTTGAGAACCTGGCCGATGACGATGAGCGGGCCGACGATGACCAGGGCAAATACCAGGAAGACGCCGACCGCGAAGCGGATGAAGAAGAGCCTTCGAAGGCGGCGCCACGGGAATTCACCCTGCGGCGGCCACGCTTCGTCCGCCGGCCACCACGGCGGCCGTTCGTGCGGGCGGCGGCCCCAGGGCCGACGATACCGGCGGTAGTCCTGGCGGGTCTGGCCGCGATCCCTGCCGTTCGGGCCACGACGTCGCTCCGGCGGTGGCGGATAGCCGATCCCGCCGTCTGGAGGCAGGCCTGGACCGCTCACCCGGGTTCCTCGGCAAATCGGTAGCCCATGCCGTAGACCGTCAATACGTAGCGCGGCCGGCCCGGGTCGTCTTCGAGCTTGCGCCGCAGGTTCTTGACGTGAGCGTCGATGGCTCGTTCGTACGACTCGAAGGCCACGCCGTGGATGGCGTCGAGGAGCTGCGACCTGGTGAAGATGCGGCCGGGCTGGCGGGCCAGGGTTACCAGAAGCTGGAACTCGGTCGCCGTCAGCTCGACGACCCGGCCGGCGACGGCGACGCGCATCCGGGCGACATCGATCGAAACGTCGCCGAGCTCGATGCGATCGCTCGGCTCGGCCTGGCGCTCCACTCGGCGGAGGATCGCTCGTATGCGAGCCACCAGCTCACGCGGGCTGAACGGCTTGGTCACGTAGTCGTCGGCGCCGATCTCCAGGCCGAGGACGCGGTCCAGCTCGTCGTCGCGGGCGGTGAGCATGATGATGGGGAGCGTGGAGTCGCGCCGGATCGTTCGGGCCACATCCAGGCCGTCCATACCGGGCAGACCCAGGTCGAGGACCAGGACGTCCGGCTTGCGAACGTGGACGGCGGTCAGCGCGGACGGTCCGTCGGAGGCGGTGATGACGGCGAAGCCCGCGTGCTCGAGGTAGTCGCGCGCAAGCTCGACGATGCGAGGTTCGTCGTCAACGACAAGGACGGTTTTCACTGTGCTCTCATCCTACGGCGCGGAGGTGCCGGCGAGGGCGAAGGTTTGACGTCTCCGCCCTCGCCGGTTCGGTTGCGCCGCTCGCCGTGGCCGCGCGGGGCCGCCGGCTGTGCGGCCGCCGAGCGGCGTTTCTAGCTGGCAGGCTTGTTGGGGTCGCTTCCGGCCGAGGCGGTCGAGACGCTGTGCGCTCGCTTGTGATAGTCGTCGAAGGCCGCCTGGGCGGCATCGCGCCACTCGCCACGGTGCCACTCACCGGGGCCGCCCGCGGGCATTGAGCCCCCCGGGTTGCCGGCCTCGCTCCAGTATCCGTGACGACCCCACCACGGGTGGCGATGGCCGACGAACCCGAAGACGAGCACTCGGAAGAGGACGATCAGGACCAGTACGGTGACGATGAAGCCTATGACGTGAGACGCGCCGAACGCGCCACCGTAGACCCAGGGCGAGACGTTCGTCACTCCCGACGCTGAACCGGCGGCGTAGCCGGCCCCGTAGGCGCCGGCGGTGAGAGCCGCGATCACTCCCACCAGAATCAATGCGGCCAGAACTCTAAAGCCGCCCCCGTGTCTCATGTGATCTCCTTGCGAATCACGCCCCGAATACTCACCTGGTCGGCCGGGAGCATTTGCCAACCTCGACCCCAAGACTGGCGATCGGCTGTGAAGGAGTCGTGAACGCGATCCGGAGGAGTCATGATCGCCGCGCGGCGATCCGAGGCGTTGTCGGGGGCGGGCGCAGCCGTCTCGGTGTTTGCGGCGCCGCAGGGTGGCCGGTCAGCCGATGTCGCGACGCCGGATCCCGATCGCTCCGATGGCCAGGCCGCCAATCGCGAGCGCGAGGCAGGCGGCTATCCCGGCCGGGTCCCAGTTGCCGACCATGGGCTGGCCGAGATGAGACGTGAGGGCCAGCTGGTGGATCCAGTCCGGCAGGTTGAGGGCCGGGGCCAGGAAGTCGACCAGGAAGGTGGCGATGACGACCACAGCCACTGCCTCGCCGGCGAAGGTGTTTCGGAACAGGCCTCCGACCGCGAAGCCGATGCCCGCCACAGCTGCCGCGTAGAGGCCGATAACAAGCGCCCCGGCAGTGGGGGTCACCACGTCGGTGCCCGCAGACGCGACGCCGATGGCGATGCCGATCATCGACAGCAGCGTCATGACCGCGATTGCCCCGAAGACGCCGACGCCGCCCGAAATCGCCCAACGCGCTCGACCGAGCGGGTTGGTCAGGAGCATCTCGAGCCGCCGGTCGTTCTCGTCCGAGGCCCAGCCGGCCACCAGAGTCGAGGCTCCGAGGCCGGCCACCACGAACCCCAGGTAGACGAAGATCAGCTGTAGGAAGCCGCCGCCCGTACTGATGTCGTAGCCCTTGAAGAGCGAAGTGAAGAGCTTGAAGGTGTCGGGGGACTTGTTCAGTTCGGCCGCGAATGAACTGCTGGAGGCGGCGACAAGGAGGGCGTAGATCGCCAGGCCGGCGCCCCACGCGAGGGCCAGCGGCAGTCGTTCACCGAAGGCGCGACGGGTTGGGCCGCGGACACCCAGGAGCGCTTCCGGCATGGCGGGCACCGGGATCGCGCTCGAGGAACCGAGATCTCGCCGGTCGAAGGCAACGATGCCAACCGCGAACAGCGCGACCGTTATGACCGCAACCGGAACCAGGGACACCCAGTCATACTGGCCGGCGAGGGGCAGGTGGCCGGCCGTCCAGTGGAACCACGACAGGTCCGCCGGCAGCTGCAGGGCCGGCACCGAGGCGGAATAGCCGCTCACCACGTAGCCGCCCAGCAGCACTGCGCCGGCGACGCCGGCGGCGCTGGCGCGACCGAGAAATGGAGCCAGGGCCCAGGCGACCGCGCCCGAGACGAGGGCGATCAACCCGACCCAGAGGGAGAAGCCGAAGGCCGCTCGCAGCGGCAGCGCGTCTCCTGGCAGAGTGCCAAAGGCGTTGGTGCCGACCCAGGTGACGACAGTCAGGAAGACCATCACCCCGACCATCCCTGTCACGTGTGCCGCGAGCTTCTCGATCGCGATCCGGCCCTTGCCGAACGGAGCCGCCGCGACCATGTCCAGGCTGCCTCGCCGCGACTCCGAGGCGAGCGTTCCCGATAGCGCGGTAACGGACCAGAGCCCGGCGATCAGGGCGAAGAACGGGCCGTATTTCCACGACAATGAGCCGCCGATCGTCTCGACGTTGACCGGGTTGTTGTACAGGCCCTTCAGCGCTGCCGGAATGTTGTCGATCACGTTCTTCAAGTCGGCACGCGATGCCGGCGTGGAGTAGGCAGCCGCGAAGGCTTCGCAACCCGCCAGCATGATTCCGCCGAGGAGCCCGGCCACGATCAGGAAGGCCAGGCGAGAGTCGCGGATCGTCTTGGCGTAGATGCTGCCGAAACCGTAGATGCGGCTCCACAGCGAAACGTAGGGTGCGTGCGCGATCGGCGGGCTGCCCGCCTGGGTGGCCATCACTTCACCTCGCCCGCAGGAGCCTCGCCCGCAGGAGCCTCGCCCGAGGAGCCTCGCCCGCAGGAGCCTCGCCCGCAGGAGCCTCGCCCGCAGGAGCCTCGCCCGCAGGAACCTCGACGGCCTCGCGGCCGTACTGGGCCAGGAACGTCTCCTCGAGGCTGGGCTCGCGGCTGAGGAAGTCGGTCACGCCGAGCCGGGCGGCGGCCTGGACCACCGGCGTGATCGGACCGAGGACTCGCAGTCGGAGCAGGTGATCTTCCACCTTGACGTTGCTGACGCCGCCCATCGCCGCGAACTCGGCAGCCGGTGGATCCCCGGCGAAGCGCAGCTCCACCTGGTGATGAGCCAGGTCGCGCAGCGCGTCCACTCGGTCCGTCTGTACGATGCGACCGTCGCGGATGATGGCCACGCGGTCGCAGCTCCGCTCGACCTCGCTCAGGATGTGGCTCGACAGGAAGACGGTGCCGCCTTCTTTGACGGCGTCTCGCAGCATCGCGAAGAAGGTCTGCTGGACGAGCGGGTCGAGGCCGGACGTGGGCTCATCGAGCAGGAGAAGCTCGGGTCGATGCTGCAGGGCAGCCACGAGCCCGACCTTCTGCTTGTTGCCCTTCGAGTACTCGCGGAACCGGCGACTCGGGTCGAGGTCGAAGCGCGCGATCAGGTCGGCCTGGTAGGCCTTGTCGACGCCGCCGCGCAGGTTGCCGAAGTATTCGAGCGTCTGGCCGCCGGTCAGCCGGTCGTAGAGCGCGAACTCGCCGGGCAGATAACCGATGCGTCGATGGATCGCCGCAGGGTTCGCGGACGACTCGATCCCGAAGACGTAGGCGTGCCCGCTGGTCGGCCGGATGAGGTCGAGCAGGGTACGGATCGTGGTCGTCTTGCCGGCACCGTTGGGCCCGAGGAAGCCGAAGACCTCGCCCTTCCGGACTTCGAGGTCTACGTCGACAATGCCTCGATGGCTGCCGTACGACTTGGTCAGCTTGTCGGTCCGAATGACCTCGGTCACGCTGTGCCCTCCCGTCGCGCCCGCTCCCATCTTTCCAGCAGGACGGGCATCGACGATTCGAAGAAACGGTAGAGCTCGCCCAACTCGGCGAGCCGGGTTCTGGCGGCAGTAGGCCGATCGGCCATGAGGCCCAACCCGAGATCGACTATCTCCCGGGCCTGTGTCGTCGCCGCGATCGAAGCGCGAGTCATCGAGCCCATCGCGGCCGGTGAGAAGCGATACACGGCCGAACGCTCGCCGCGGCGTTTGACCCGCTCGATGAGGCGGCCGCTGAGCAGCAGCCGGGTCATCGAGCTCACGGTGCCGAGGCTCATGCCGGCCGCATCGGCGATCTGCGCGGCGGTCTGCTCGGGCGGTTCGCACACGAGCAGATAGGCGAACACACGGCCGCCCGCCAGGGGCATGGCTCGCTGTGTCTCCATGTAGTGGCCGAAGCTGTCCATGAAGTCGTCGTATCGATGGTCGGCGTGGTCGGGCTCGTGCATGGTCAGATTATGCTCGTGTTGGAGATTTCGCGCAACAGCAACAACTCACCCTCAGTGACGCCTGGGACGGCCGGCGGGTTCGTCCCGTCCGCCTCCGCCATTCGCCCGCTGATTCGTGGCTCGGCCCGTGGATCGGGTGTCTCACACGTCAAGTCTTCGAAGCTGGTTTGCCGCCGCAGTCAAGCGGCGCTGCGAGAATGCGGCCGCGTCGTGCCCGACGCGTCCAATCGGATACGCCGCTGCGCCCCAGCCGCGGAGGAGGATTCATTGTCGACGTTGACGCCCGACGCCCCCTCCGGGCTCGGTACTGCCGGCATCGTCTCGAGGCGCCGACTGATCGCCACCTGCCTGGCCGTCGCGATGGCCGCCGCCGGTTGCGCGTCGTCGGGCGCGACACCGACGCTACTCCCGATCTCGACCGTGGCCGGCGCCACGCTGACTGCCACGCTCACGCCGGGTGTCACCCCGGCCGAAACCGCCACACCCACGCCAACGCCCGCGCCAACGCCAACGCCATCCGACACCCCGGTCTCGACCGTGGCAGCCACTTCTACCCCTCGACCGGCCACTCCCGCACCCACCCCGACGCCTCTGCCCCCACTCGCCATCGGACTGTGCACGAGCGTCCAGCTCCACCTCACCATCACGCTCTGGGAAGGCGACGGTAGCAACGACACCTACGGCCACATCACGGCCACAAACGTCTCATCGGCGAGCTGCAACATGCGCGGTACGCCTCGGACCGAAATCGTCGACGGCAACGGCAAGGTGATCGCCGACTCCGGGACGGCCGGCTCAGAGATCTCGACCGGCGACCCTGTCTACCCACTGGCTCCAAACGGGGCCGTCAACACCATCGTCGACTGGGGGAACTGGTGCAAGACGCCGCCGTCGCAGCCCGTCGTGGTAGCCGCGGTCCTACCGTTCGGCCTGGGCCGAATCGTCGCCAAACCGCTCAGCCCCAACCCGACGGCCCCGGGCTGCTACTCGTCGGGAACCGTGAGCACCGTCAGCGCGGAGGCCTGGACGCCGTAGGCGCGCCAGCAGGTGCTCCAACTGAAGGAGCAGTGGGGCCTGCCGTAGAGTCCGCCGGCCTCCACTGTTTGCCCTGGAGTCCGCGCCGACCGCCGCGGCTTGCCCTGGAGTCCGCCCGATCTCCGCAGCAGCCCTAGTCCCGTCCGAGCGCGACCCTGAGCTGGAGGCAGTGCTCTTCCAGATGCCCCGACAGAAAACGCTCGACCAGTTGCTCGAGGGGCATCTCGCCCAGCGTGTCGTGGATGGCTGGCCGGGCGCATTGCGCGTCGTCGATCTGGAGGAGAAGTTGCGCGACTCGGTCCACCCCCCACGTGATGCGCGAGTACAACTCGGACAGCGGAAGCGAGCGGTCGCGATCGACGGTCATCGTCCGGATGGAATCCGCGGCGGTTCGCCCGAAGGGCACGGGCGTGGCCCCCGGGTCCGCCGCGAGCACTCGCTCGATCTCGCCCATCCAGTACGGCAGCATTTCGGCAGCGTGGGCGAGGATCTCGCGAGCGACCCACGGGTGTGCGGCGGCGGGCTCGTCGGGCGGCGGCGGCGTCGCCTCGACTACGTCTCGTAGCCCGACGATCGTATCCCGGGCCGTTCGAAGCCGATCGACGTGGTCGTTGATCAGGGCCATTGCGGTCTGCCTCCCGCTGTTCCGGCCGTCCGTGTCGACGCCTGGGCCCGGCGGCCGGATCGGCCGCGGCTCGCCCCGCGACTCGCCCCGGGCCGCGCCTTGACGGCCAATTGCATCCTCGCATACTGCATCTACTGAACCCGTTCGGTCCGCGGATCGCGGCCTTCGGCCCGCGCAGCGCGTCGCCTGCGCAGACCGGGATCTCCGATGACGGCAGGCCGGACGAGCCGGGTGCGCGCGTCCCCCAGCCTCGCGCCGGGCCCTGATCCCGGCAGGCCGCACAGGACCTCGTGGCGCGCCCAAAGGAGGCGCGGTATGACTCAGACTCTTCGGCAGCCCTCAGGCTCGGGGGCCCGGGTCAACCCGAACGCCTACGCCGAAGCCGGTGATTTCCTGCCGCTCAATGGCATCGACCATGTCGAGTTCTGGGTTGCCAATGCCCGCCAGACGAGCGCCTACCTCAGGGCGTTGTGGGGCTTCACGCCGGTCGCGTACGCCGGCCTCGAGACGGGCATTCGGGATCGGGCGAGCTACGTGATGGTGCAGAACGACATCCGCTTCGTCGTGACCGCCCCGCTGACTCCGGAAGGCGAGCTGGCCGACCACGTGCGGCTCCACGGCGACGGCGTCCACGACATCGCCTTCGCCGTCGACGACGTCGTCGCGTCGTTCGCGGCGACCACGAGTCGCGGCGGCAGGCCGGCCCTCCAGCCGACGGACCTTGACGGTGGCCAGGACGGCGTCCTCCGCAAGAGTGCGATCCACGCATACGGCGAGGTCCTCCATTCTTTCGTGGACCGCAATGCCTACAACGGTGTCTTCGCGCCGGGATACCGGCGCGTAAAGGCGCCGGCCCGGGCCGCCGAAGGCCTGAGTCTCGCCGAAGTGGACCACTGCGTCGGCAACGTCGAGCTGGGTGAGATGGATCGCTTCGTCGACTTCTATCGCGACGTCCTCGGCTTCGCCCAGCTGATCCACTACGACGACAAGGTCATCCACACCGAGTACAGCGCCTTGATGTCGAAGGTGATGACCAACGGCAACGGACGCATCAAGTTCCCGATAAACGAACCGGCGCACGGCCGCAAGAAGAGCCAGATCCAGGAGTTCCTCGACTGGTACCGCGGCCCGGGGACGCAGCACATCGCCCTGCTGACAAAGGACATCGTCGGGACGGTCAGCCGGCTCCGCGACAACGGCGTCGAGTTCTTGAAGATGCCGCACGAGTACTACGTCGGACTTCGGGAGCGCGTCGGCGACGTGGGCGTGCCGTACGAGACACTGGAGAAGCTGGGCATCGAAGCGGATCGTGACGAGGAGGGTTTCCTGCTCCAGATCTTCACCCGCCCGATCCAGGACCGCCCCACCTTCTTCTTCGAGATCATTGAGCGGCACGGCTCGCGCGGCTTTGGGGTGGGCAACTTCAAGGCGCTCTTCGAGGCGCTCGAGCGCGAACAGGCGAAGCGCGGCAACCTCTGATCGGGCAGACGGGCCCGGGTTCTCGTTGCCGTCTGACGCACGCCTACGGGCGAGAGGATTCGCTTCGGCTCTGAACGTCGAGTCCCGCGCTGAGTCGCGCATCGATTCCGGGCGGGCGCGTCGATCTCGAAGTCGAGGCTCGGCTGTCCACCCCGGTCAGTCGCCGAAGAGCTCCCGGATCGTCTTCGCGCGTTGCTTCGTGCTTCCGCGGACGCCGCCGGGGCGCGCGAGACGCGTGGGCCTGGCATCGTCGGGCTCCTCCGAAGGAGGCCCAACGCGACCCGACCAGCCGCCGCCCTCGGCGTCGATGAGTCGCTCCAGCTCGCCGTAGTCGAGGAAGATGCCACGGCATTCCTGACATTGGTCGACCGTGATACGGGTCCGCTCGAACGCTACCATTCGTCCACCGCACTTCGGACACACGAAACCAGTCTGCGTCGGCATTTGATCTCCCTTGCTTGCGCCAGGTTCAGTATCGGCCGATCTGGGCTGCCTAGCGCAGCTCTGCCGCGAGCCGCCCCCGGTTCATGCGGCCGGGATCGCCTCAGCCGCCTGTCGGGCGGTTCACCGGGTCGGGTCGTGGGCATCTCCAGGTCGCATCGCTACACTCGCGGCGTGAGGCTGGCCCATGTTCGCGAGCGCAACGCCCCGGCGGGATCCCCGTGGCGGCTCGCCGCCGCGCTTCCGGAAGGCCGCTGGCTCGACCTCGAGGTCGCGCGTCGGCGGCTCGGCGCCGGGGACCCCGAGCTCGCCCACAGCTCGGTGCGCTTCCGACAGCCGGTCACCACGCTCGACGCCCACCTCGGGCTGGGGTTGCGGGTAGAGGCGCTGGCACCGCTCGTCGGGCCGTTCGCCCGCGACCCCGACCGCCTGGGAGTCACGGGCGACGACAGCGACGACCTTGCCCTCGACGCCGCCGACCTGCGCTTTGGGCCGCCGATCCTCCAACCCCCCAGCCTGCGCGACTTCTACGCCTTCGAGGAGCATGTCGCCACGATGTGGCGCCGGCGAGGCGGTGAGGTTCCCGAGGCCTGGTACCGGCTGCCGATCTTCTACTTCTCCAACACCTCCGAGATCCGCGGTCCGGACGAGTCGGTCTGGGCGCCGCGCGGATCGGCCGAGCTCGACTACGAGCTGGAGGTGGCGGCGCTGGTTGACACGCCCGCGCGCGACCTGCCTGCCGACCGGGCGGAGGAGGCCGTCGGCGGCTACATGATCCTGAACGACTGGTCGGCACGGGACCTCCAGCGTGAGGAGACGACGGTCCGACTCGGGCCGGCCAAGGGCAAGGACTTCGCCACCACCATAGGGCCGTGGCTCGTGACCCCCGATGAGCTCGCGGAGACCCGCGCGGGCAAGGGTTTCGATCTGGCGCTGACCGCGACCGTCGGCGGCGCGGAGATCAGTCGAGGGAATTGGGCGGGCATCGGCTTCAGCTTCGGCGACATGCTGGCCCGCGCGTCGGCGGACGTCCGGCTGCGTCCCGGCGAACTGGTCGGTAGCGGCACGGTCGGCACGGGCTGCCTCCTCGAAGTCGGAGCGGAGCGATTGGGCCGCTGGCTGCGGCCGGGGGACCTGGTCGAGCTGGCCGTCGAGCGTCTGGGAGTCCTGAGCACCCCGATCGTCGATCGGCCGGCACATGCGGAAGAGATGGGCATTCGATGAGACCCTGCGGAGTCGCGGGCGGCTCGTCCCGAAGCTCGCACCGCGGTCCACTTGCGCTCCGTGTGGCCCCTCCGAGACCCTCACCCTAGACTTGCCAGAGAACCCGAGGAGCATGAAGCGTCATGTTCTATGTACAGCACGGCAGCGTCCCGCATACGCGACACACGCAGCATCGCGGCCCCGACGGCTCGCTCTACGCCGAGGAGTTGTTTGGCGTCGAAGGGTTCGTGGGGCGAAGTTCCCTGCTCTACCACCTGGCCCCACCGACCCAGACCCACCAGGTCGAGCTGATCGCCCGCGCGGAAGCGGTGCCGGGCGTCGCCGAGGAGACGGGTCCCCATCGTCATCGCCTCGTCAAGACCGGCGGGCTCGCCGCGAGTGGTGACGTCGTGAGCGGTCGTCTGCCGCTCTTCACCAACGCCGACGTGACGATGGGCGTGGTGCTCCCGGCCGAACCACTGCCGCCCGGCAGGTTCTACCGCAACGGCGAGGGCGACGAGATGCTCTTCGTCCACGAGGGGAGCGGGGTCGTGGACACGGTCTTCGGCGCCCTCCGCTACGGGCCCGGCGACTACGTCGTACTGCCGATCGGGACCACCTGGCGGCTCGATCCCGACCCGGGTGTCCAGCGCATGCTCTGGCTCGAGACGCCGGGCGAGCTCGAGCCGCCCAAGCGCTATCGCAACGAGTACGGCCAGCTGCTCGAACACTCGCCTTACTCCCAGCGCGACATCCGGCCGCCGGAATGGGCCGAGCCCCATGAAGAGGTGGGCGACTTCACCATCGCCGTCAAGGCTCGCGGCCGTCTGACCGCGTATCACTACAAGCGGCACCCATTCGACCTGGTCGGCTGGGATGGCTATCTGTGGCCGTTCATCTTCAACATCGGCGACTTCCAGCCGATCACGGGCCGCGTCCACCAGCCGCCCCCGGTCCACCAGACGTTCCAGGGCCGCAACTTCGTCGTGTGCTCGTTCGTGCCCCGCAAGTTCGACTACCACCCGCAGTCGATCCCGGCGCCGTACAACCACTCGAACATCAATTCGGACGAGATCATCTACTACGTCGCGGGCAACTTCATGAGCCGCCGCGGCGTGGAGATTTCCTCGTTTACCGTCCATCCGGCCGGGATCCCGCACGGACCGCACCCGGGCACGGTCGAGGCGTCGATCGGCAAGGATGCGACCGACGAGCTGGCGGTCATGGTGGACACGTTCCATCCGCTGTGGCTGACAAACGAGGCCGCCGCGCTCGAGGATGACCGCTACCAGTATTCGTGGCTCCCGTCCGCGGATTCGGGCGAAGCCGCGGGAGAAGCTCAGAGCCTGATCGACCGCGGGCCCGAGGCCTTCCCGGATTGATCGGGCCGCCGGCGCGGCAGCTGATGCACCGTCCCCGGCCGCGGTCCTATCAGAAGACCTCCATCCCCAGCGGGACCGGAGCCTCCGTCGTGAGGTGGATGATCTCGCCGCGCTCGTTCTCGACGCCCAGTACGAGAACCTCGGAGATTTCCGGGCCCATCTTCTTGGCCGGGAAGTTCACGACGCCGACGACCAGATGGCCGACCAGCTCTTCGGGCGCGTAGTTGCGGTACGCACCGACCGACCGCTTGATGCCTATCTCCTGACCGAAGTCGACGGTGAGGCGGTAGGTTGGTTTTCGCGCCAGCGAGGCCTCTACGGCGAGAACGCGACCCACGCGCATATCGAGGCCCTCGAACGCGCTGAACTCGGCGATTGGTTTCACGTCGCTGCTCCGATCCGGGAATCGCGAATGAGCCACGGGGCGATGAAGGTCGCATGGTCCCTCAACCCCGGAGGAGTCGCAAGTCGTCTCGGCGGCGCGTTGCCGCCTCTTGTTCGGGCGGCCGCGGCGCCCGGAAGCTGATCCGCCCACCGAGCCCCCGGCGGCCGGCTCACCGCAGGTTGAGTCGGACACCATAGGGTTTGAGAGTTGAGGAGAGCCCATGATCAAGATTCGACGCGACCGAGACATACACGACACCGAGGGCGGGTGGTTCCACGCTCGATGGCACTTCTCGTTCGACAGCTACCGCGACCCCGACAACGACCACTTCGGCGCGATGCGGGTCTTCAACGACGACAGCCTGACAGCCGGAGCCACATGGCCGCTCCACCCGCACCGGGACGTCGAGGGGATAACGTACGTGGTCGAGGGCACCTTCGGGCACGAGGACAACGTCGGGGGCGCCTACGGACCACTGCCGGCCGGGTCCGTGCAGCGCATGACCCTTGGCTCGGGCGCACTCCACTCGGAGCAGAATGCGTCGAAGACAGAGCCGATGCGGTTCATCCAGATCTGGATCCTGCCGGAGACAGCCGACCTGCCACCCGCGGTCGAGCAGCGGGTGTTCACCCGCGAGGACCGCGCCAACCGACTCCTCCAGATCGTTGGGAACGATGGAGAAGGCGTCGTGAAGGTCCACCAGAAGGCGTCGGTGCACGTCGCCGCGCTCGACACCGGCGTCGAGGTCAGGCACCAGATCGGCGACGGCCGCGGCGTTTACGCGTATCTGATCAGTGGTGCGGCGACATTCGACGACCAGGACGTGTCGACCGGAGACGCAGCCAAGGTGACGAATCAGTCCTCTCTCCGGATCGCCGCTCGCGAACCGAGCGAGCTCATCCTCGTCGACGTGCCGATGAGCTTCAAGCCCGTGGGAGTATGGGGCGGCCGTGTGTAAACTCGCGGCGTGAACGGGAGGAATCGATGACGGCTCCCGCGCCGACCGGGACCAGCGCCGCGTCGCTCGAGTTCCGCGACGTGACCAAGCGCTATTCGGCCGGCTCCGGGACCCCGGGCGCGGTGAACGATCTTTCGTTCGTGGTGCCCGCCGGCTCGATCTGCGTTCTGGTAGGGCCCTCGGGCTGCGGCAAGACGACCAGTCTCAAGATGGTCAATCGCCTGATCGAGCCCAGCAGCGGTCAGATCCTGCTGGACGGCGTCGACGTCCAGAGCCAGGACGTCACCGCCCTCAGACGGCGGATCGGCTACGTGATCCAGCAGGTCGGGCTATTTCCGCACCTGACAATCGGCCGCAACGTGGCCGTCGTGCCCTCGTTGGTGGGCTGGTCGAAGGGACGCCAGCGAGCTCGAACGGACGAACTGCTGTCGATGGTCGGGCTCGATCCAGAGCGATATAGCGACCGCTACCCTTCGCAGCTCTCGGGCGGGGAGCGGCAACGCGTCGGCGTGGCGCGGGCGCTGGCGGCGGATCCGCAGCTCATGCTCATGGACGAACCCTTCGCCGCCGTCGACCCGATCGTTCGCGCGCGCCTTCAGGACGAGTTCCTGCGGCTCCAGTCCGAGCTCGCCAAGACGATCGTGTTCGTCACTCACGACGTCGATGAGGCGATCAAGATGGGCGACCTGATCGCGGTCATGACCGACGGCGGCCATCTGGCGCAGTTCGGTCCCCCGGACGAGATCCTGGCCCACCCGGCGTCACCGTTCGTGGCCCAGTTCGTCGGCCAGGATCGCGGCCTCAAGCGCCTCTCGCTCCGAACGGTAGCGGACCTGGGCGTCGAGCCTCTGCCGGGGCCCGCGGACATGCCCGAGCTTCCGCCCATGACGACGTTGCGCGACGCCCTCTCGATCCTGCTCGCGGCGGACACGCGCGGCGGGCTCGCGGTGGATGAGGAGGGTCGGCCGCGCGGACTCGTGACCGTCGATGCCATCGCCAGTGCGCTGGCTGCCGATCTGCCGGCGGGTGCGGCCCGGACGTGAACGGCGAGCCGCTCGTCCGGTGGGATTGGGTGTTCGCCCACCTCGGACCCATTGCCGACCGTGTCGGCCAGCACATCTATCTCGCCGGCCTGGCCGTCGGCATCGGCTTCCTGATCTCCTTCGCCCTGGCCGCCATTTCGATCAGGCGACGCCGGCTCTTCCCGGCCATCTCGATCCTCGCGACCGGGGTCTACACGATCCCGAGCTTCGCCGTGTTCCCGGTGCTGGTCGTAGTCACCGGTCTGTCGACCTTATCCGTCGAGATTCCTCTCGTGATGTACACCCTGGTCCTCTTCGTGCCGAACATCGTGGCCGGGTTCGACGCCGTACCGGCCGACGTTCTCGAGGCCGCCGATGGGCTCGGCTACACATCGTCGCAACGCTGGTGGCAGGTCGAGCTTCCTCTCGCCATCCCGCTGGTCGTAGCGGGGCTGCGTCTTGCGTCGGTCTCGACGATCGGTCTCGTGACCGTCTCGGCGATCCTCGGCGACAGCTTCGGCGGGCTCGGCTACTACATCCTCGACGGCTATCACCGCACCTTCACGACGGAAATCCTCGTCGGCGGCTTGCTGTCGATTGCGCTGGCGGCACTCGCGGACCTCGGCTTCGTGCTGTTGCAGCGGCTGCTGACCCCGTGGGCCGCGGCACGCACGCAGGTCCGCTGATGGACATCCTCACGGCCGCAGCGCAGTGGCTGGCAGACCCGGCGCACTGGCAGGGCCCGAACGGGATTCCCTGGCGGCTCCTGGAGCACATCGCCCTGAGCGCCGTCTCGCTGCTCCTGGCGGCTTGCGCAGCCATGCCGCTGGGCCTCTGGATCGGCCATACCGGCCGCTTCTCGTGGTTGGTCGTGAGCTCGGCGAACGCCTGGCGGGCGCTGCCCTCGTTCGCGGTCATCGGATTGCTCGTGCCGTTCACGACGGCACTCGATCCGAATCTGGGCTTCACCCTGTATCCGACGGTCATCGCCATGATCATCCTGGCCGGACCCCCGATCCTGGTGAACTCCTATCAGGGCGTGGCCGGGGTGGATCGCGATCTGGTGGAGGCCGCGCGGGCAATGGGTATGCGCGAGCGTCAGGTCCTCTTCGGCGTCGAGATGCCGATCGCCCTGCCGGTCCTGGCGACCGGAATCCGCTCCGCGGCGGTCCAGGTCATCGCCACGGCCACCCTCGGTGCCGAGTTCGGTTTTGGCGGTCTCGGCCGGTATCTCGTGTTGGGCGAGGCGAACAAGGACAACGGCGAACTCTTCGGCGGCGTGGTCCTCGTCGCGGCGCTGGCCCTCGCCACTCTGGCGCTCTTCACCCTCGTGGAGCGGCGCACCGTCTCGGCAGGACTGACGACCCGTCCCGCACGCTGAGCCGGGGGTCGTCGCCCGTCGCGTTGGACGGGCGCGGGCAATTGCCCTATCGATTGGTGCGCCTGCGCAACATATAGTCATGGCAAGACCGCGGCGGCTCAAACCCGAGTTCGCGCGGCCGGTGCACGGGAGGATACCCAGATGCGGATACCCCGCATGCTCGTCCTCGGGGCGTCGGTGCTGGTGCTTGCGAGCGCCTGCTCGACGGGTGGGGCAAGCACTCCAAGCGCAGCCAAACCGACGATAAAGATGGGCTCGGACGGCTTCTACGAATCGAAGCTCATGGCCGAGATCTACTCGGAGGCTCTCGAGGCCAAGGGCTACACGATCGATCGGACCGGCCTTGGGCTCGGCACCCGCAAGGTCACGGCGGCCGCTCTCGAGAGCGGCCAGATCGACGTCAAGCCTGAGTACATCGGCAGCGGCCTGGCGTACTACGACGCGACCAAGACCACGGGCGACCCGGCCACGAACGCGGCGGCCCTGCAGACGATCCTGAACGGGAAGGGCGGCGGCATAACCGTTCTCAAATACTCGCCTGCGGCCGACCAGAACGCCTTCGTGGTGACCAAGGCCACCGCGGATCAGTTCCATCTGACCACTCTCAGCGACACCACCGCCGTTCAGGGGCAGCTCAAGTTCGGCGTGGCGACCGACTGCCAGACCAACCCGGTCTGTGCGGCGGCTCTCAAGACGGCGTACGGCCTGGATCTCACGAGCGCGCTGCCGCTTTCGGCGTGCGACCAGCCGATGGTCGACGCGCTGAAGGCCGGCACGATCACCGTTGGCGAGCTCTGCTCCACTCAGCCCGACATCGCCCAGAACGGCTGGGTCGTCCTGACCGACGACAAGCACACTCAGCCGGCCGACAACCTGGCGCCATTGGTCCGCAACGACCTGCTGGCGAAGGTCGACTCGGCGAGTTTTGAGGCGGTCCTGAACGGCGTCTCGGCCAAGATGACGACCGACGAGCTGACCAAGCTCAACGCCGAATACGTCTTCGACAAGAAGGACATTCCCACGATCGCCAAAGAGTGGCTGACCGCCAACGGTCCGTTCTAGTCGCCGCTCTGGCAAAACGAACGGCCTGCCCGGGAAACGGGCAGGCCGTTCTTCATGTTAGCGGCCGCCGCCGCTGCCCGGCCGGTGCGGCCTTCCCAGCCACTAATCCGCGGCGATCGTGGCCGTCGTGGGTTCGGGCTTCTCGGCCCCGCCATCGGCATTCAATCTGGAGTTGCGTATGCCGATGCCGTTCGTGACTGCTCCGGCCAGGAGCAGCCCTGCCGCGATCGCCATAGCCAGCCGGAACGAATCGGTGGACGACTCGCGGGCGGCGCTCGCGAGCGCGGCGCTCGCGGACGGGCCGGGTCGGTTGAGGGGCGAGACCTCGAGCCGGATCTGGGGCGAGGATGTGTCGATTCCCGGAATCTTGGACGAGAGATCGGCGTAGAAGACGCCGGTGATGGCGACGAAGATCAAGGCTCCGGCAAGCTGCGGGCCGACCCTCGAGATGGCGTTGTTCACGGCCGAACCCAGCCCGGCCCTGGTCTCGGGCACCGAGGCCATCAGCGCGGTCGTCAGCGGGGCAACCGTCGTCGCGATGCCGAGGCCGAAGAGGATCGTCGCCGGCAGGAAGTCCACCAGGTACCCGCTCGACGGGAGCCACGAGGATGGATCGCCGGGTTGCAGGTTCCAGGCGGCACTGGTCGCCGGCATGCGCGTCAGCCACAGGATGCCGACTGCCATCAGTGCCGGCCCGACCGTCATGAACAGCCTGGGCCCGTACCGAACGCAGAGAACGCCGAACCGTGACGAAAGCAGAACGAGGATGAGCGCTCCGGGCACGCCGATGAAGCCGGCTGCCGCCGCGGAATAGCCGAGCGTCCCCTGGCTGAAGATCGACTGCTGGTACCCGGTCACGTACAGGGCGCCGTAGATCAGGAACGTCGACAGGTTCGTCACGGCGAAGTTGCGCGAGCGGAAGAGACCGAGAGGAACGAGCGGATTGCGACCGCGGGCCATCAGGATCACGAACAGGACGGCCGCGATGGCTCCGACCGCAATGAACGCGGGACCTATCGGGCTGTCCCAGTTGTGTTGCTGCCCGTATATGGCGCCGAACGTGAGGCCGCCCACCGCCAGCGCAACGACCGCTGCGCCCAACCAGTCGAACGAGCGGCCTGCCTCCGGGTCGCGGCTCTCCTCGACGTAACGCCAGGTGGCCCAGAGCGCGATGGCGATGAGCGGCACGTTCATGAAGAACACCGCCCGCCACGAGATCGTCTCCACGAGCACGCCACCGATGACCGGGCCCAGGATGACGGTGGCGGCGGATGCCGCCGCCCACAATCCGATGGCGCGGCCACGCTCTGCCCCTTCGAATGTGTGCGTCAGCAGGGCCAGCGATCCGGGCACGAGCAGCGCCCCGGCCGCGCCCTGGACGATGCGGAAGACGATCAGCGTCTCCATGCTCGGGGCGAAGCCGCACAGCACCGACGAGCCGCCGAAGCCTATGAGCCCCATGACGAACAAACGCCGCCGGCCGTATGCGTCGGCGAGCGCGCCGGCGAGGATGAGCAATGCGCTCAGGCTGAGAAGGTAGGCGTTGTAGACGTACGACTCGCCCTCGAGCGCCCCGAGGTTGCTGCTGGGCAGGTCCTGACCGATCCGCTGCAGGGCGACGTTGACCACCGTCCCGTCGAGGAAGACGATCGCCGAGCCGAGGATCGCGGCGAGGAGGGTGCCGGTGCGGCGGTTCATCGCTCATCCTCTCTTCCCAGCGCGTGTGCCACGGTCTGGCCGACGGTCATCGGTTCCGCCATCTCGGCACGTCCGACCGTCGTCACGCGGTCGCGTCGGTCCCTGGCCGAGGCAGGCATCGGCGTGAAATCCGAGCTTGCCACAGGCGTCGAGGCCGTCAAACCGGTGGAGGGAGCTTTTGCGCACCGTGGGCCGCCGGCCGACGACGCGCGGTGCCGGATCGTGGCCGTCGTAGACTCCGGGCGCATATTCATCGTTCGCGGAGCAACGAGATCACATGGACGATTCCATACGCCGCGCCCTTGCGCAGAGCGGCGTTGTCGACATCACCACCACTGGCAGGCAGAGCGGCGAGCCACGTCGTATCGAGATCGTCTATCACGTGATCGGCGGTCGCATCTACATCAGCGGCCAGCCGCGGGCAGACCGCAAGCGGTCATGGCTATCCAACCTGGAGGCGGACCCTCATTTCACGATGCATCTGAAGAGCGGTGTGAAGGCCGATCTACCAGCTACCGCTCGTGAGATCACGGACGAAACCGAACGCCGGGCGATCCTGGAGCAGGTAGCCCGCGCCTGGAACCGGACGGACGTCGAGGTCATGGTTGCCCACAGCCCGCTGATCGAGGTCACGATCGAAGGTCTGAACGGCGCGGCGGCCAGCTAGCGGCGCGGTCGTCCGACCTTTGGCCGGCGCGCCTTAAGCCGGCTGCCCGGTTATGGCGTCGAACCGCATGGTCAGGAACGTTGGGCCGTCGGTCCGGTCCCCTTTGCCCGAGATGTAGATCTCCCAGACCAGGACCGAAATGCCGGCAGCCACGGCCTGGTATCGAAGCCTGGCGTCTTCCACGACCGGTGAGGCGAGCCAGGTGTTCATCGCCGCGGCCTCGGCCTGTGACTGCGTCATCGCAGGCGTCGGCGGCGCCCCGAGATCCAGCCTCGATTCGCTGAACGACACGACGTTGCCGCTCGACCAATTCACGGTTATGACCACCCGCGGCGGCAGCCCCGTGGCTCCGACGACCCGCTCCCAGGTCGTCTCCCAGCCGAATTCGGTCGGCTCGACGAACGACGCCAGCCCGGCCAGGTCGATCGAATGGGTCGACGCGTAGGCCGTCGCAGCGGCGAGAGCAGATTCTCTGGTGATCTCGCGGGTTCCCGGGCCGTCGACCGCCCGTGGCGTGAAGTTGACACTCGTAACGCGGCCGCTGGCCGAGTCGACCGTTCCCGACACGAAGAAGCCGTTGGCGTCGACGCTCGCACTGTTCAGCGAATACTCGCGACCGCGGGCGTCGTCGAACGGACCTGAGACCGCGAACTGGAGCGAGCCCTCGCCGGTGAAGTTCCGAAAGGCTTGCGCCGCCGCTCGGATCGTCACCGGCCAGGGGCTGCCGGAGGCGAGCGGGACGGCCGTGCACGCGAGCTTCCCTCCGACGACCTGGGCCTGGCGGACGTCCATCGCGAGGGCGTCGCCGCACGGCCCGCGGGCCGGATCCGGCTCATAGATTGAACCTATGGGCGCGACGGAATGCCCGGTTTGGGCGGCGCCCGGCCCCACACAGCCCGCCAGGACCAGGGCCGCAAGGCCGAGCGTTGCCGTCGCGCGCGGCAATCGACCCTTGCTCTTCCCCATCTCGATCTCCTCCGGCGCGAGCCCGCCTGCCCCCGCAGGCGGTTGCACCCACCGATGGTACGCCCGGCTCGGTCGGCAGGATCACGGCTACGGACCCGGCCCCGAATCGCGCCATCCGTTAGGGTTTCCCGGCATGGAACGAAAGTGGCTCATCCTGACCAGCGTGTCGCTCGGCTCGCTGATGGCGACCCTCGACGGCAGCATCGTCAACATAGCCCTGCCCGCGATACAGACCGATTTCCACATCGACCTCACGACGGTCGAATGGGTCGTCGTGGCCTACCTGCTGGTCGTCGGCAGTCTTCTGCTTCCGGTCGGAAGGCTCGGCGAGGTGCTGACCTTCAAGCGCGTGTATCTGGTCGGGTTCGCGGTCTTCACGCTGGCCAGCGTTTGCTGCGGCGCCTCCCCGAACGAAGCGGCTTTGATCGGCTTCCGCGTGGTCCAGGCCGTAGGTGCGGCGATGATCATGGCCATGGGCCCCGCGATCGTGGCCCGGACCTTCCCGGCGGCCGAACGCGGACGAGCCCTGGGTCTGAACGGCGTCAGCGTCTCCATCGGGTTGAGCCTCGGGCCGGCGTTGGGCGGGTTGCTGACGCAGGCAGCGACGTGGCGCGCGATCTTCCTCATCAACGCCCCCATTGGAGTGATCGCCATTTTGTGGGCGGCTCGGATCCTGCCGCAGGAGGAGCCCGGCAAAGGTCAATCCTTCGATGCCGAAGGGGCGATCCTCTCCGGCATCGCCTTGTTCGCGCTGCTGCTGGCCCTCAGTGACGGACAGGAATGGGGCTGGTCCAGCCTGCCAATCCTCGGGCTGTTTGCCGCCTTCCTGGTCCTGGGCACGGCGTTCCTGCTCGTGGAGCGGCGCAGCCTCCAGCCGATGGTCGATCTCGCGCTCTTCCGCATCAGGCCCTTCACGGCCGGACTGGTGAGCGTCGTAGTTGCCTTTGCGGGGCTATTCACCGCGACGTTCCTGTTGCCATTCCTCCTTCAGCAGGCGCGTGGATTCTCGCCGGTCGAGGCGGGTCTGCTTCTCACGCCCGTACCAATCGCGATGGCCCTGGTTGCGCCGTTCAGCGGGGCCGCCTCCGACCGGTTCGGGCCGCGGGTCCTGGCCAGCGCCGGAATGGCCATCATGGTCCTCGGCCTGCTGAGCCTGACCCAGTTATCGGTCAATTTCACCCTGCCGGACCTGATCTGGCGGCTCGTCCTGCTCGGCATCGGACAGGGCATGTTCATGAGCCCTAACAGCAGCGCCGTCCTCGGCTCGGTGCCGCGACCGCGGGTCGGCACAGCTTCGGGGACCCTCGCTCAGATGCGAGTCAACGGCCAGGCCCTGGGGATCGCGCTGAGCGCGGCCATCGTCGCGACGCGACTGCCGGTACACATCACCGAGCTGGCGCAGGCCGCGCACGGCGCGCCCACGACCGCGATCCAGAACGAGGCCCTGGCCGGCGCAATCCACGACGCGTTCGCGGCGGCGGCACTGATCTGCTGCGTGGGCATCGTCGCCAGCCTGGTTCGGGGATCGCACCGGCCGGGTCAGCCCGTGCCTGCCGTCGCGGCCGAGGCGAGTGGCGCCGAGGTGAGTGACGCCCGGGCGCGGGCGTCCTCGGCCCGGCCGTAAGTCGGGAGACGAAATGGCTCTGACAAGACTGAAGGGTATCGACCCCGGTCGATTCGGCGTGTTCGCCGGTCCGCTCAACGGCCAGCCTGCGGCGGTCCAGCGTGAGGTCGCGCAAGAGATCGAGCGTCTCGGGTACGGCACGCTCTGGTACGGCGAGGCGCTCGCGCGCGAGGCGTTTTCGCAGGGCGCGATCTACCTTGCCGCCACGGAGCGGCTGGTCGTCGCCAGCGGCATCGCCAACATCTGGGCGCGGGACGCCGCGGCGATGGCGAACGGCGGCCGTGCGCTGGCCGAGGCATGGCCGGGGCGCTTCATCCTCGGGATCGGAGTCAGCCACGCCCCGTCGGTGAAGATGCGTGGGCACGACTACGAGCGTCCCTACTCCGCGATGCGCGCGTACCTCGACGCGATCGAGGCGGCGCCGTGGCGCGGTCCGGAGGCCGGGCTCCCGCCGCTGGTTCTGGCCGCTCTCGGGCCAAAGATGGTCGGCCTGGCTGGAGAGCGCACCGCCGGCGCATACCCGTATTTCTCGACGGCGGAACATATCGCGGAGGTCAGACGCACTCTCGGATCGGAGCCGTTCGTGGCCGCCGACCTGCCCATTGTCCTGACCCCGGATCTGGCTTCGGCGCGGGTCATCGGCAATCGGCACATGAACTACTACCTGGGCGCCGCTAACTACCGCAACAACCTGCGGCGCCTGGGCTGGTCGGAAGCCGATCTCGAGCCGCCCGGCTCGGACGCCGCCTTCGAGGCGATCGTCGCCTGGGGCGACCTCGATCGAATCCGAGCCACAGTCCGCGAGCGTTTCGAAGCCGGCGCGGACCAGGTGGTGCTCAACTTCGTAGGTGCGGACCCGTCTGTGCCGCCCATCGCAGAGATGCGCGCGCTGGCGGTACTCAACCTGGGCGTCTAGCTTGGGCAGGCGGCCATAGGTGGTCATGGCGTCCATCTCTGACAGCAACGCCAGCTGCGCGGCCGGCCCCTAACTGGAGTGGGCGGCGAGGAACTCCCAGATGACCCTGGCCCCGTCGAAGGTCCGGCTGGTGTGGCCGAAGAGGAAGGCCGGCAGGTTGAAGCGGCTCCCCGGCCATGTGTGGCCGGCGCCCTCGACCCGGTAGAAGGCCACGTCCGAAGATGGCGTTGGCCCATGCCACTTCCGGAGCGTCGTGTCGGGCGGGATGATCGTGGCCACAGGGCCATCGTGTGCGCCGTTGGCGGCGACCCAGAACTCAGCCCAATCATCGACTCCGACGCTGGGCCCGGCAGCGTGGCGGATCATTGCCCGATTGAGCAGGCCCCGCCGGACTCCGCCATCGTACGGGGACACTCGGTCGGCGGCACCGGCGATGTTCAAGATGGGCACGGGACGCCCTGGGCGGCAGGTGACGGCGATCGCCACCCCGGCGGTGCCCGCGACCTGGGCCACGGCGGCGAATTGTTCCGCCCGCTCGCACGCGAGCCGGCCCGCCATCGCGGCCCCGTTCGACATCCCGACTACGTACACGCGCCGCTGGTCGATCGGCAGCCGCGCCGCAACGTCCTCGAGCACGGTCGAGACGTACCCGACGTCGTCCGGTCGCCGGCTCGCCGGTGCCGCGTCCCGGCCGTCGTTCCAGATTTCACCGACGGCGGCGGGCATGGCCAGGACGAAGCCGGTCTGGTCGGCGAGCGTCCCGAAGCCGGTCAACTCATCGAACCGAACTGGGTCGATGCCGCGGCCGTGGAGCTCGAGCACGAGCGGCAGCGCGGTCGGCGGATCGGGGGCCGTGACGCTCCCGGCCGTGCTGCCCGAGGCGGAGGCCGCGCCCGGTGGCACCTGGAGCAGATATGGCCTGTCGAACCCGTCGTGGGACAGCGGGATGGTGTGGCGACCGGGGGGTAGTGTCGAGTCCATCGGCCCTCCTGGCCAGTTCGTGCAGTCGGCCGATAGTCTCGACCTGGGCCGACATTGCCAGCCGACCGATTGTCCCGCGCTCGATCGGACGCTGCTCGATTTGGGGTCGGCAGGGAACGCTGTAAGCGCCTACGCTGGACACGAGATAGCGTACGAAGCTCGAGGCCGCAAATGGAATGGGTCACGCGCGAGCATCCGCACACGGACCGGGTCGCCTGCCCTTGGTTGATCCGCAAGTTCATCGACATCGACGCCGAGATCGTCTACGTTCCCGCGGCGGACGTGCTGCCATATGCCGAGCTGACCGGCGCGATCAGCTTCGACGCGAAGGATGCGCGGTACACCCACCGCGACGGGCTGTGCTCCTTCGAAGTCCTGATCGAGGATTACGGCCTGGGCGGGGACCCGGCTCTCGAGTTGATGGCGCGCATCGTCCACGGGGCCGACGTGGCCGAGGATAGGGACGCGACGCCGCAATCCCGCGGATTGCTCGCAATTGCCGAAGGTTTCGCGCTTCTCGGCCTGCCCGACCAGCAGCAGCTCTCCCGCGAGCTGCCGGTCTACGACGCCCTCTACGCCTGGTGCGAGCGCGAGGTCGCTGCGGATCGGTGACGACCATCGCAGAGTCCAGTGGAGGGCTGGGTCGCGACGGACGGCTCCTCTTCGCGACCCGGGGCGTGCGGATGTTCGGCTACGGCCTGGCGTCGGTGGTGCTGGTGCTGTACCTGGCCGCCCTCGGGTTGCCGGACTGGGCGATCGGGTTGCTGCTTTCGCTTACGCTTCTTGGCGACGCCGCGATCTCGCTCTGGCTGACCACGCATGCGGACCGCGTCGGGCGCCGCCGCGTGCTGCTGGTCGGCTCGGTGCTGATGTGCCTGGCGGGGGTCGGCTTCGCCTCGACGAGCTTCCTGCCGGTGCTGGTCCTGGCGGCGACGATCGGCGTCATCAGCCCGAGCGGCAACGAAGTCGGGCCATTCCTGGCCGTCGAGCAGGCCTCGCTGTCGCAGACGGTCGGAGATCGGGCTCGAACCCGTGTCTTCGCCTGGTTCAACCTGACCGGCTCGTTCGCGACCGCCGCGGGTGCGTTGGTGGGCGGCGGGGTAGCCGGGACGCTCATTGCCACCGGCTGGTCGACGATAGATGCGTATCGGTTCGTCATCGTCATCTACGCCTGCCTCGGCCTGGTGCTGGCGGCGTTGTTCGGGCAGGTTTCACCCCACGTCGAGGTCGCCGCGCCGGCCGACGTTACGATTGCCCGCCGGCTCGGTCTGCACCGATCGCGAGGCATCGTCGCGCGCCTGTCGGCCCTTTTCGCGATGGATGCGTTCGCAGGGGGCCTGGTCGTGCAGAGTCTGATCGCCTATTGGTTCCACTTGCGATTCGGCGCGGATGTGGCCGTGGTCGGCGGGGCGCTGTTCGGTGCCAACCTGCTGGCCGGCCTGTCGGCCCTGGCGGCCGCCCGCATCGCCGACCGGATTGGCCTGATCCGGACGATGGTCTTCACGCACCTGCCGTCCAACGTGCTGCTCGCGGCGATCCCGTTGATGCCCACCCTGCCGCTGGCGATCGTCGTCCTCCTGGTCCGATTCTCGATCAGCCAGATGGACGTGCCGACTCGCCAGGCCTACACCATGGCGGTCGTGGACCCCGACGAACGCTCGGCCGCGGCGGGAGTTACCGGCATCGCCCGAACCCTGGGTACGTCAGCCTCACCGATCATTGCGGCGCCGCTGTTCGGGGTGGCGAGCCTGGCCGCTCTGCCGTTCCTTCTGGCGGGCGGTCTCAAGATCGGCTACGACCTGCTGCTCTACCGTGCCTTCCGCTCGCTCCCGCCCGCGCACGAAATCCAGCTCGAGGCAGAGCGGGTGAAGGCTCGGTAGGAAGGCGGGCGGCGTGCTGACCCGCGCCACGCCGTTGCCGGCCCACGGCACATCTGCCGCCGGGGCGCTAGCATCGACGCATGACCGCGACCCTGTACCGCGACGGAGCTCTGGCCGATGGCCGATCCGGCCGGCTTCGGTTGGGAGTCAGCATCCTGGTAGTCGACGGCGTAATCGAGTGGATCCGGCCGAGCGACGACGAGGGTCCCCAGCCCGACGCGGGCGGGGCGGCCGATGTCCAGGTCGTCGACGCCAGCGGGTCCACGTTCGTCCCCGGAATGGTCGACTGCCACAGCCACCTGACGCTCCCCGGCGGAGCGCACTGGATCGATCGCGTGGCCGATTCGCCCGCGACCCTGCTGGCGGTGGCCGAGCATAACGGCAGGCTCATGACGTCGTCCGGCGTTCGCTGGGCCCGGGATGTCGGCGCGCCCGTCGGTGAGGATCCGCTGGACGGTCGTGTCAGGGCCCTCAACCTGGGCGTTCGCGACCGCTGGCGCGGCCGGCCCGGGTTCCCATACGTGAGGGCCGCCGGAACCTGGCTGGACAAGGTCGGGACCAGGATCGGCCGACCTTCGGGTCAGGCCGAGAATCCGGACGAGCTGCTGCAGCTCGCGGTTCGCCAGCTCGACGACGGGGCGGACCTGCTAAAGCTCTACATGGACGGACCCGAGCCCGGCGTGTCGCCCTGGACTCGCGACGAGATCGCTCCGGTGATTGCCGCAGGCCACGACCGTGGCGTCAAAGTGACCGCTCATTCTGGGAACCTGGACGGTGCCCGGGAGGCGGTCGCTGCCGGTGTCGACTCGCTCGAGCACGGCATGGAGCTCGACGCCGACGTCGCCGCGGCCATGGCCAGGCAGGGTACCGTCCTCGTGTCGACGCTGGCCATCTTCCGGTCCTGGCGAGGTTTCGGGCACACGACGACGATCCCGCGTTTCGCCTCCGCGGAGGGCCTGGGCCGGGTGCTCGCCCGGCAGGAGCGGGCCGAAGAGAGCGTCCGGCTGGCGCACGCGGCGGGCGTCAAGATCGCCACCGGTACCGATTTCGGGGGCGGGTCGATCCGAGCCAACCAGCTCGCCTGGGAAATCGAGTCGCTGGTCGCAGCCGGGCTGGAACCGTGGGAAGCGCTGGGCGCCGCGACCTGGCGCGGTGGCGAGCTGCTCTCCGAACCTGAGGCCGGGGTCATCCACGAGGGAGGTCCGGCCGACTTCAGCCTCGTGCACGGCGACCCGCTCTCGGATCCGACCGCGCTGTGGCGCGTCTGGTACGTCGCCTGGGCCGACTGACCGCGCTCGCTCCGAGGCGCGCTATCGTGAACCGCAGTCATCAGCGCGAGGCCACGCACGCCCATGTGCCGTTCGATCCATACGCTCCATAACTTCGAGCCACCGACCACTACGGATGAGGTTCGAGCCGCCGCGCTCCAGTACGTGCGCAAGGTCAGCGGCATGACAAAGCCCGCCAGGGTCAACCAGGAAGCCTTCGATCGGGCGGTCGAATCGATCGAGTCCTCGACTCAGGAGCTGCTCCGCTCCCTGGTTGCCACGTCCGCCCCGCACGACCGGGAAGTCGAGTATCAGCGCGCCCGGGCTCGGTGGGAGCAACGGCAGGGCCGGACCGCCACCTCAGCCTGACCGAGCCGGGCGGCCGGCCTGCGCGCCCAGGCCCGCTGCGGCGCCCTGGCTGCCTGCCGAGGCGAGACTGAACCAGAACCGCGTCAGGCCTGTCTTCGACTCCACGCCCACGCTCCCGTCGAACGATTCGACGAGCTGGCGGACGATCGCGAGGCCGATGCCGGCGCCGCCGCGCGCGGCGTCGCGCGACTTCTCGACGCGGTAGAAGCGCTCGAAGACGTGCGGCAGGTCCGCCGCGGGAATCCCGGGGCCGGTGTTCGAGACGGAGACGAGGATCGTGCCGTCGCCGCGTTCGCCGCGCAGCCAGACCGACCCGCCCCGGGGTGTGTACCGGGCCGCGTTCTGGAGCAGATTGCCGAGCACCTGGGCCAATCCGTCCGGATCGGCGCGCGCCCGAAGAGCGGCCGGCAGATCGAGCTCGAAGATGAGGCCCGACTGCGCCATTGACGGCGCCGCCAGCTCTGAAGCGGAGCGAGCAACGGCCGCAACGTCCAGGTCTACGAGCATTCGCCGAGCCTCGACGACATCCCCCTCGGCGAGAGTGTCGAGCGATCGCGAAAGCCGGACCAGCCGCTCGGCTTCATCCCAGAGCGACGCGAATGTCTCGCGATCCGCCGGGATCACCTCGTCCCTGAGCGCCTCGAGGTAGCCCTGCAGGTTCGTCAGCGGCGTCCGCAGCTCGTGTGCCGCGTTGGCGATGAACTCCCGCCGGAGCCGTTCCTGCCCCTGCAGCGACTCGGCCATTTCGTTGAACGAATCGGCCAGGCCGGTCAGCTCCTCCGGGCCCCGGCGAGGTACGCGCGCCGCATAGTCGCCGCCGGCGATGCGGCGGGCGGCCCGTCCCACCTCCCGCAGCGGCCGGGCGATCCGGTCGGCCAACAGCACCGATAGCGCCGCTCCGGCGAGGATGGCGACCAACAGCGCCACCAGGACGACGCGCCCGACGGAGGCATCGAACATCGCCTGCGAGGTGCTGGCCGGATGGCCGTCGGCGGTCATCAGGTTGACGAACGACTGTCCGCCCAGGATCAGTGTCCCCGCCGCCACGATTCCCACCGCGAGCACCGCCACAACGATGGCCGCGGCCGCGATCCGCATTCCGAGGCCTCGCAGGGTGGGCGGTTTCATGCGGCACCCACGTCCGCGCGGACCGCCCGGTACCCGACTCCACGCACCGTGGCGATGTACCGCGGCCGGTCCGCGTCGTCACCGAGCTTCTCGCGGAGCCGCTTCACCAGCGCGTCGATCGTTCGATCGAGGACGAAGGCTTCGCCGTCGCCGTACACCGCATCGAGCAGCTGGTCGCGGGTGAGGACCCGGCCATCCGCTTCGACCAACGCGGCCAGCAGCCGGAATTCCAGGGGCGTCAGCTCAACTGTCCGCCCCGCGACGGTCGTTTCGTATCGGTCTCGATCGAGCGTGAGGTCGGCTATCTGGAGAATCGGCGCGGTAGCCGGAGCAATGGCGCGCGGGGCCGTTCGGTCGAGGATGCGCTTGATCCGGACGACGAGTTCGGCCGGCGAGAACGGCTTCGGCAGGTAGTCGTCGGCTCCCTCGGTGAGGCCGGCGATCCGGTCGGCCGTCGTGCCCCTGGCCGAGAGCATCACTATCGGAGTCCGGTCGGTCCGCCGGACCGCGCGGGTGACCGCCAGGCCGTCGACCTCGGGCAGCATGAGGTCGAGGACTACCAGGGCGGGCGCTTCGAGCGCGATCGCCGCCAGCGCAGTCCGCCCGTCCGACGCTTCGACGACACGGAAACCCTCGCGCTCGAGATAGGTTCGGACGAGCCTGACGATCTTGGCATCGTCGTCCACGACGAGGATCGGCGGCTTGGGGTCGGCCATGGCCCGATCGTAGGTCGTGGCGTCCATTTCGTTCCTCCACGCGGAAAGCCGGGAGGCGTGTTGCACCTCCCGGCCCACCGTTGCGAACCGCGCGTCAGGAAACGGCGATCCCGCTTGTTCCGGCCGGAAGGACCGGCCCGCCCGGAACGGCCACGAGCGTGCCGCCCGCGCCCACCCAGTATCCGGCGATGAGGTGCGAGCCGGCCAGGTTGACGTAGAGCAGGGTGCCGTCCGACGTCACCTGCAGGTCGAGCGGGGCGCTGCCCGTCCCGGTGTTCGCCGCGACCGAGTGCGCCAGCGCGATGCTTCCGCTCGAACTGACGGCGAACGACGAGATCGTGCCGCCGTGGGCGTTGGTGTCGAAGGCCCAGCGGCCGCTCGGCGAGACCGCAACCCAGCAGGCTGCGATGCCGCCGGTCGGGATGCTGGCCGAGATCACAGTCGCGCCCGAGTCGCTGATTCGGTATGACGACAGCGTGCTGTTGGCGGCTTCCGAGACTATCGGATGGTTCCGGAGGTCGAACGCAAAGCCATACGGCACGGGACCGGACGACGGCGAGGTGACGACGCTCATGGCGCGGCCATCCGCGTCGACCCGGAACGTGTCGATCAGGTTGGTGTTGCGCTCCGTGACGACCAGGAAGTGGCCGTTCGGGCTGAAGGCGACTTCAGCGGGACCGGTCGCATTGCCGCTGAGCGGCTGCGTGTCTCCGGAGATGGCGTGGAAACTTCCGTCGTCGAGCCTAAAGCCGGCGATGTTGCCCGATCCGCCGGCGTCGAGCACGTAGACCAGATCGTCGTTGACCGTGACGCTGACGGGCATGGTGCCGCCGGCCCCGACCCTGTCGGCCCAGACCAGCGTGCCATCGTCGGCGACGCGGAACAGGCTGACGTCATTGCTGCCGGCGTTCACGGCGAGCAGCCACCGACCGCCGCCGGCCAGGACTACTTCGCCCTGGGTCGCGAGTCCGGATCCGGTCCCGAGGCCGCCGGTCGGGAACGAGCCGATCGAGCTCAGCGTGCCGTCCCAGGCGCGGGCGTAGGCCAGGATGCCGTTGCCGGCCGCGGCGTTCGTCTCGGTGTAGACGTAACCCGCCGGGCCGCTGTGCGCGGTTGCGACGCTCGGTAGCGCGAGGGCCAGGACCGTGCCGGCCGCCGCCATCAGGCCGATGAAACGTCGATGCGTCATCGAGCTTTTCCTCCATGTCTCTCGGTCGGTTGCCGAGTCGCCGCGAAGGCTGACCGGCTTCCGTGACACGGCGATGACGAGCGGGCGACAGGCGCGTGACAGGCAGATGGCGGCCGGCCGGGCGAGGTTGCCGAGCCCCGAAAACGCGAAAGGCGGCGAGCTCGCGCCCGCCGCCTTCGGTTCAGGGAGGGGAGTTAGTGGCCGGCCCCGCCGGGGCAGCCCGCGCCGCCCGGTCCGCCGCGACCGCCCGTAAAGGTGCCGTTGACCTGATCGGTCGCCCGCTGCGTGACCGCCGCCTTCTGGGCGTCGGCCTGTGCCTGGGTGATCGTTCCGGCCTTGACCTGGGCGGCGAGCTCGTTGAGCCCATCGGTGACCAGGGCGTCGATGACCTTCTGGGGGGCGACGTTGTGAGCCGTGGCGATGGCTGCGATCGTCTGGCCCTTCGCCAGATCGGCGTCGAGTTCGGGCACGGAAATGCCGATGACGCCGGCCACCACGGACTCGTCGCTGACGGTTTCGTGCTGGTTGAACGGGCTGCCGGTCGTGACCTTGGTTGTGCCTGACGATACGGCCGCCGTTGCGGCGGCCGTGGCGTCAGGAGCTACCGTCGGCGACGGCGAGGCGGCGAAAGCCGACGTGGCGCCGAAGGCGAGGATTACGAGCGCTCCGCCGGCGACGATCGCTCCGGCGATTGCCGCGGTGAGCCTGGGGTTTCGCATACGTATCTCCTGTAGCGCGTTCTGCCGGGACGCATATCTAAGTCCCGAGCTACAGGATTAGCCGCCGTATCTTTCGACTCGGTTACGAACCCGCCAGGTCGCTCGAATGGGTACCCAGTCGCCCGGGCCGCGCCGATGGAGAGCAGGCGGCTAGCCGATGTCCACGACGCAGAAACGATTGCCTTCCGGGTCGGCGAGGATGACGTAGTCCGCATCTGGCGGTCGCCTGTCCCAATGGACCTCGGTGGCGCCCAACGCCATCAAGCGCCGGACCTCCCCCGCCTGATCTTCCGTGTACAGGTCGAGATGAATGCGTGGCGGCACCTGCACCGTCGAGTGAACCCGGTCGAGCGAGAGGTTCGGGCCGACGCCGTCCCTCGGGTGCAGCAATACGAAATCGTCGCTGCCGCCCCCTCGAGGCACGTAGTCGAGCGCGGCCGCCCAGAACTCCGTCTGGCGCCGCAGATTGTCGACGCGCAGGACAATCGAACCGACGCGAATCATCGCGAGTCAATGTACATCGGGGCCCGCAGGTGGCGGTCACGGGCAGGTTCGGGCTTGCGTGAGGCAACGCCCGCCCGGCGTCCAGGGCCCTACGGCAGCGGGCGCCAGGCCTTGCTCAGAAGGATCGCGAGAGCCGCGAGCAACCCGCCGGCGCCGACGAAGACTGCGCTTACCTCCATCGTCTGGTGCTCCACGATCAGATTGATCGGCAGGCTGTCGAAGACGCTCTGGAGCTCGTTCGCAGTCGTAGCCGGGTGGTATGTCCCACCCGTCATGGCCGCGATCTGCTTGAGAGTGGCCTCGTCGATCCCGCGCGGGAAGTTGGCGCCGCCGCCCGCTCCGCCGGCGCCGAACCCACCGCCGCCGAACCCACCGCCAAACCCGCCGCCAAAGCCACCACCCGGCTCGCGACCCTGGAATTGCGGCGCACAGGTGGGGCTCAAGCTCCCGCCGTTGGCGGTGCCGAAGCCGATCGTGTAGACGCGGACGCCGCGGTCGGCCGCCTGCTGGGCCGCATCGAGCGGTGGCGTGCCGGTGTTGCTCGCCCCGTCCGTGAGCAGGACGATGATGTCGGGCGCGTAGTCGCCCTTGGGCACCGGCGTTGGAGCGGGTCCGGTCGAGGTGTCGGTCTGGCTCTTGGCGACGAGCGGATCAACTCCGGCGATCGCGTCGATCGAGGCCAGGAGGCCGTCGCCGATGGCCGTCCGCCGCCCCGTGGCGAGGGTTTGCAGCGCGGCGAGCAGCGTCGGCTTGTCATTGGTCGGCGCCTGGACCAGCTCGGCGAACGTGCTGAAGGCCACGATGCCGATGCGCGTCGACGATGCCTGGTTGTCGATGAACTTGGCCGCGGCGGCTTCGGCAGCCTCGAGCCGGCTGGGAGGAACGTCTGACGAGCACATGCTGCCCGACACGTCGATCGTGAGAATGATCGTCGTCTGGTTCGTGGGCACGGCGACGACAGCGACCGGCCGGGCCACGGCGACGACCACGGCGCCAAGGGCGGCGATGAACAGCGCAAATGGCAGGTGGCGCCGCAGCCGCGAGGAGCCCGGCAGCGCGTCGCGGACAAGGGACAGGCTCGAGTAGCGAACGCCCTCGGGCCGCCTTCTCCGAAGGCCAAGGACATAGACCGCCACCATGGCCGGCAGCAGAACCAGCAGGATCAGGAAGTCAGACCAGAGGAAGTCCATCAGCGCAGCCTTCTCACAGCAGGCGACCGAGCCAGAGGAGCGAGGTCAGGGCGCCGGCGACCAGCAACACCAGGCTCAAGCCCGCGAGCAGCGAAGTGATCTCGGTCAATTGGGGCTGGACGACCAGCTGTGTATCGAGGTTGTCGTAGATCGATAGGAGCTGCTGCGCGTCGGCGGCCGCGTAGTAAGTGCCGCCGGTCGTCTGCGAGATTCCCTGCAGCGTGGCCTGGTCGAGCTGGGTATGGATCTGGAACCCGTCGATGGTCACGGTGGTGCCCGACGGGCTGCCGATGCCGACGGTGTAGATCCGGACGCCACGATCGGCCGCGGTCTGGGCCGCTGCCTGGGGGTCAGGGTTCTCGTTGTTCTCGCCGTCGCTGAGCAGCACGATGACGGCGGGTGCGTGGGTGCCGGCCGGGACCGGGGTCGGTGTGGGGGTTGGCGTCGCCACCGGCGAGGCGTTGGAGTAGTAGTTGTTCGCGTACGGCCCCGCTTCAGCGACGGCGATGGCGTCGAGTGAGGCTAGGATGCCCTGGCCAAGCGAGGTTCCGTGTTGCGGGGCCAGGCGGTCGATCGCCGACAATACCGTGGCCTGGTCGTTGGTTGGCGTCTGGACCGAGATGCCGCCGTCGCTGAACGCCACCACGCCGATCGTGACGCTGGACGGCTGCTTGGAGACGAAGTCCTTGGCGGCCGCCTTCGCCGCATCCATGCGCGTCGGCTTGAGGTCACTGGCGGCCATGCTGCCCGAGACGTCGAAGGCGAGGATGACCGTGCCCTCCTGCCGTGGCAGACTTATCACCGCCTGAGGCCTGGCCAGTGCCACGCCCATCACGATCAAGCCGCACAGGAACAGGGCGGCCGGCACGCGGCCGCGGAACCCGGTGGCGCGGCGAGTGGCGCCCCCGGCGACCAGCGGCCCGCCGTACGACGCGAGGCGCCTGCGCCGCCCGCGCTCGACGTACAGGTAGAGGGCCACCCCGAGCGGGACGAGCGCCAGGCTGAGCAGCATGATCGGCCAGATGAACGACACGGGCTACCTCCGGCCCCGGCGGCGGAGTGTCGCCATGCGGACGATGGCGCGCACCAGGTCGTCGTCGGTTGAGAGCGCCAGCGCCTCGACGCCGGACCGCTTGAACGCACCCGACACCTCGGCCTCGCGCCGGCTCGCCGCCTCCTCGAATCGGCGCCGGAACGCCGCATCGTGGGTGTCCACGTACAGCTGTTCGCCGGTTTCGGCGTCCTCCATGATCATCGGCCCGACGTCCGGAAGCGTCGTCTCGCGCGGGTCCGAGAGGCGGACGGCGATTACTTCATGGCGACGATTGAGCAGGCTCATCGGCCGCTCCCAGCCGGGCACGCTGATGAAGTCTGAGATGGCGAAGACCAGCGAGCGCCGTTTGATCGTGTGATGAGCCGCACTCAGCAGCGGGGCGAGGTCCGTGAAGGGGGCGCTCGACAGGCGCGGTTGTTCGAGCAGTTGGTCGATCAGGCGGAGCACCTGGTCTCGCCCGCCACGCGCGGGAACGATCTTCTCGAGGGCGCTGCCGTAGAACATGGCGCCCACCCGGTTGCCGCGCCTGGTCATCAGCCGGGCCATGGTCGCCACGAAATCGATCAGCACGGACCGCTTGACGCGCTCCGACTCCACGCTGCCGAAGTCGATGGAAGGGCTCAGGTCGAGCAGGAACCAGGCCGTGACTTCGCGGTCCTCGGTGTATTCGCGGACGTACGGCGCGTCCATGCGAGCGGTGACGTTCCAATCGATGGCCCGCACGTCGTCGCCGGGCTGGTATTCCCGCAGGTCCACCAGGTCGATGCCGTTGCCGCGGAACAGGCTGCTGTAGTCGCCCTGGAGAACGCCGTCGAGGCGGCGGATCACCTTCCAGTCGAGGCGCTGCAGGATCCGCTCCGGGGCCGACAGCGACCGTACGGGAACGATACGGGCTGGAGCGGCGGGTGGCCGTACCTGCGCCGAACCGGGCGCGGTTGCGGCCGGCGGCCCGGGGGCGAAGAGCGGCCTGACCGGGGCGTGGCCGCCCGGCCCCGGGCGAGCCTGCTCGTCCGGGCCGGGCGAAGGTGTCCAGACCGGGCCGTCAGGCGCCGGCGCGAACGTTGGAACGCTCCCTGAGCGGCACCACCGGTGCCGGTATCCGCCTGAGGACCGTAGTCAGCACGTCGTCGGCGGTCATGTTGTCCGAAAGGGCCTCGAACGACAGAACCAACCTGTGGCGCATCACGTCGCGAGCCATGTCGACCACATCCTGCGGCAGCGCGTAATCGCGGCCGCGGACGAAGGCCAGGGCCCGAGCCGTCAGGATCAGGTTGATCGAAGCCCGAGGGCTGGCGCCGTAGGTGATGTACCGTTCGAGCTCCGGCATGCCGTGAGCCTTCGGAGCCCGCGTGGCCGTGGCCAACCGAACGGCGTACTCCATCAGCGCCGGATCGACGTATACGCGATCGGCTTGCCGCTGGAGCTCGATCAGCCCCGCGGTCGAAAGCACGGCCTGGACCGCCTCGAGCTGGCCGGTCATGCGCTCGACGATCACGAATTCCTCGTTCGGGCTCGGGTAGCCGACCAGCACCTTGAGCATGAAACGGTCGACCTGAGCCTCGGGCAGCGCGTATGTGCCTTCGGTCTCGATCGGGTTCTGGGTCGCGAGCACCAGGAACGGATCGGGGACCTTGTGCGTGTCGTGACCGATCGTCACCTGTCGTTCCTGCATGACCTCGAGCAGCGCACTCTGGACCTTGGCCGGGGCGCGGTTGATCTCGTCCGCGAGCAACAGGTTGGTGAACACCGGCCCGAGTGACGTGTTGAACTCGCCGGTCTTCTGGTTGTAGATGCGCGTCCCGATCAGGTCCGCCGGCACCAGGTCGGGTGTGAACTGGATTCGCTTGAAGTCGCCGCCGATAGATTCGGCGAGGGTCTTGATGGCCATCGTCTTGGCCAGCCCGGGTACGCCTTCGACCAGCAGGTGCCCGCGGGCGAGGAGCGCGACCGCCAGCCGTTCCAGGAGGTGGTCCTGGCCGACGATCACCTTCTTGACCTCATACAGGAGGCGCTCCATCGGGGCCTCGGGCGATGCCGTCTTCTCGGCCTGTTCAACCATCTAGGTTCACCTCCTGAGCCCTCGTTTGCCGCGAACCGATCGGTTCGCCGGCCGCTTAGTCCGGTGGCAGCCCGGCGGCGCCGCCGGCGACGTCGATTGGCACAGCCAGCCCGATGCCGATGAAGACGCCCTCGTTGGTGGGGTTGATCAGGGCCGTGATGATCCCGATGACCTGACCCTCGCGATTGACGAGCGGCCCACCGGAGCTGCCGGGATTGACTGCCGCATCGACCTGGATCAAGCCCTGGAGCTGGGGGCCGTTGTTGGGCAGCTCGAACGAGCGGTCGAGGCCGGAGACGACACCCGACGTGAACGACCCGGCGAGCCCGAAGGGGTTGCCGGCCACGAAGGCCTCGCTCCCGACCTGGACGCTCCGCGGGTTGCCCAGCACGGCGGGGACGATCTTGGCCGGCCGCTGCGCCGCCTGCAGAACGGCAATATCACTCGCAGGCAGAGTCGAGGAGATGGTGGCCGCGGAGGTAGTGCCGTCGGCGAATGTCACCTGGATGGACGTCGCGCTGGCGACGATATGGAGACAGGTCATGATATCCCCGTTCGCGTCGATGACGACGCCGCTGCCCAGAAGCCCGTCCGGGACGGCCGTGGCGGTGCTGGTGCCGAGGCTGGGGGCGGCGCTCGAACCGGGGGCCAGGCTACCGCCGGGCGACGGGCTGCCGGTCGGTTGGCGCGTCTGGATCAGAACGAGCGAAGGTTCGATGGCGGCGTAGGCGGCTTCAGACAGGGGCGGGCCCGGCGTCTCGGAGGCGAGCGCCTGAGTGATTGCCTGGTTGACGTCCTGCTGGCTCAGCGGTGCTGCAGGTGGCCTGGCGATTCCGTACAAACCGAGTGCGACGAAGGTGGCCAGGACGCCCAGGACAAACGGCGTTGCCCCACGGATCCGGTGCCGGGCGCGAGCGGGCAGCGTAGACCAGGGCCGCCGACCCGGCGGGCGTGGCTGGCCCTGCAACTGAGTCATCGAGCAGTGGAACTCCGGTCTCGCCGCCCCGTCGGGCAATCCTCCGCGACAGGTTCGTCAATCTGACTGAGGATTGCCTGAAAACCTGTGTCGGCGCGCCACGGCCAGGGGAGGAGTGCGCAGACCGCGACGCCGGCTTGCGTCTCAACGTCCGCGAGTCGCCTGGTGGACCGCGCGCATCGCCTGATGCTTCGATCGGCCTCACATACGGCCGGCGGTCCGACGGCCGGTCATGCTGAGTTCGTTGCCGCGTGGCGATCGGCGCGCCGCCCGTAGACCGGCCCGTCTGCCGGCGTCACAGGGTTGGGCGAGCCGCCCAATAGAGAGATCGACAGGAGCGAACTATGGTCGGCGCAACTATGGTCGTGGCGACCCTGCCTGTGAGTGATCTGGAACGGTCCAAGGCCTTCTACGGCGACACCCTGGGGCTGACGTTTCTCTGGGAGAACCCGGCTTCGTGCCGCTTCAGGTGCGGCAACGCGAGCGAGCTTTCGATCTTCAAGCGCCCCGGGACGGTCACTCAGCACACGCTCGCCCACTTCGAGGTCGACGACATCGAGGCCGTCGTCCGCGAGCTCGAGGCCAAGGGCGTCACGTTCATGGATTACGCCGAAGGCCCGCTCCAGACGACCGGCCACATAGCGAAGATGGGCGTGGCCCAGGGCGCCTGGTTCCGCGACCCGGATGGGAACTTCTTGGGCCTCCGACAGGAATAGCGGCCGTCCGGCCGAATCTCCCTGTATTGCGCGGGCTAGATGCCGTCGTCGCCGGCCCTGCGATGCAGTGGTGCGGGCGTGTGGCGGAGGTGCTCGAGAACGTCAGTCAAGGTCGCCGTGGCGAGGGCAACGCCGGAGTCGCCTGCGCCGTAGTACATCGACAGTATCCCGGTGGCGTCATTGAGCACCCAGCCGGTGGGGAACAGGACCTTGTTGACGTCGCCGCTGCGCTCGTAGGGAGCCGTCGGAGCCATCACCCACTCGGTGGTCCGCCGGAGGACGATCCGCGGGTCGTCCAGATCGAGCAACGCAAGCCCGATCCGGTAGATCGGGCCGGAGGCTGTCGAATGCACGCCGTGGTAGCAGAGGAGCCAACCCTCCGGTGTCTCGAGCGGCGGAGGTCCGAGGCCTATCTTGCCTGCGTCCCACCAGGCGCCTTCTCGCGCTTCGAGCAGCAGCTCGTGGTCTCCCCAGTGGCGCAGGTCCGGCGACTGCGAGATCCACATGTGGGCCAGGCCGCGAAGGGGCGAGGGCCGGTGGATCATCACCCAGCGGTCGCCGATGCGGCGCGGGAATAGCGCGGCGTCCTTGTCCTCAGGCGGCATGACCGGGCCGAGCCTTCGGACTTCCCGGAAATCGGTGGTCACAGCGAGTGACACGAGGGGACCGAGCCGGCTGTATGCGGTGTAGGCGATCGCCCACTCGGCGCGCTCCGGTAGCCACGTGAGTCGCGGATCCTCGCAACCCCAGATCTCCTCGGGATGCGACTCCGGCTGGGGCGCGATCAGAGGCGCGGCGTCCATGCGCCATTCCGTCACGCCGTCGAAGCTCCGTGCCACCTGGAGTTGAGAGATGCCGCGTAGATCCTCCACGCGCAGGAGCAGCACCGTCTCGTCTCCGACGCGCCCAGCCCCCGGGTTGAACACCGAGTTCGCCCGATAGGGGAGGTGGTCGACGGTGATGATCGGGTTCGACGGATGGCGGAGGAAGAGTTCGCGCTCCTCCGTCGTGCGCACCGTGGGGGCCACACGAACGGCGGCTTCCGACCTCGCAGGCGCCTCCCGTCCAACCGTCAGGCCGGCCCTGACCGCACGGACTCGCTCCAGGCCGATCTGCCACATGAGAGTCGACTCGGCACCCCTGTTGAGGTTCACACCCCCAGGCGTCAGGCCGTCATGACAACTGCCCGTCGCCGGGTCGGCCAGAGGCACCCCCAGCTGGTTGTCGCCAAGGAACCAGCCGTACGTTCTGTCGATGGCCCTGGAATAGTGTTCGGCCCCGGTTTCTGCCAGCGCGGCGGCGGCGGCGCGGATCGTCGACGCCGCTTCGATTGGCTGCTGGTCGAACTGGCTGCGGGCACCACCACGAGACCACCAGCCGGTGCTCCCGATCGGCGCGAACCAGCCCGCCGGCGCCGTCTGGATCCTGATCAGCCAGTCGATTGCGCGGAGTCCGGTCCGAACTAGTTCCGCATCGCCGAGCCGTGCACCGGCGGTAATGAGGGCCTCCGCCAGCAACGCGTTCTCGTACGTGAGACTGGGTTCTGGCCAGGGCCAATCATGGTCGTTTGTCCCGCCGGCGAAGGCCAGGCGCAGTCTCGCCGCGAACTCCTCGAAAGCGCTCTGAGTCGGACCCCCGACCCCACCGTCGAGGGCGGCGCCGCAGCCCAGCAGCGCGGACGAGATTGCCCGGAGCGCGGTCAATCGAAGCGTTGCGGGCAGAGCACTGACGAACAACTTGCGCGCATCGACGACCATGGCGACCTCCGGGGCCTCGGCCAGGACCACGCCGAGGGCGTGCATGGCCCGGCCCTGGCAATCGTCGGATCCGTCGGCCTCCAGCCAGGAGCCGTCCTGCGCCCTGAAGTTGCGGAAGCGCCCAGTGGTCGGGACGAAGGCCTCGCTCAGGAACCTGAGGGAACGCCAGGCCGTCTCCCGCACCGCTTCCCAACCAAGCTCGCGACTGTGCAGGAGATCGACGAGAAGCGATCGGGCGACGTCGTCCGTGCAGTACCCGAATGACTCGTTGGCTATCGCCCCGTCGGCATGCTGCCAGAGCCCGAGTGGGCCGGCGAGCGCCTCGAGATGCAGTCGGCTGACCGGATATAGCGGATGGTCAACCACCTACGGCCACGTAGTTCTGGGCAGGCACCGCGAGGTGCCGGGTGGATCCAGCGACTCGGGCGAATATGCGGCGGTATTGGGCGCCTACCTCGGACCACACCATGCCGCGGCTGTACTCGTAGGCATGTCTGCCGAGCGCAGCCCGCGCGACCGGGTCCAGCATCAACTCGATGACGGTCTCGGCCAGCACATCGGTGGATCCGGCCGGGACGAGCCTGCCCCTGCCGCCTGCGAGCTGTTCGCGAGCGTACGCGTACGGGGTCGAGACGATCGCCTTACCGGCACCCATCGCGTACGACAGCGTACCCGACACGATCTGATCGAGGTTCGGATACGGCGTGACGAAGATGTCGGCGGCCTCGAGCCAGGTCCCAAGCTCCCTCTTGCTGACGAAACGATCGACGAACTTGACGTTGTCGGTGACACCCAGCGTGGCTGCCGTCGCCTCGAGGCTGCGACGGTAGGCTTCCCCTTCGCGCGAGAGGAGATCCGGATGGGTTGCCCCGAGGATCACGTAGACGGCATCTGGGATGGCCTCGGCGATGGCCGGCATCGCCGCTATGGCCGACTCGTAACCCTTGCCGGGGCCCAGCAAACCGAAGCTCAGTATCACCGAGCGGCCCTGGAGCCCCAGGCGGGGTTTGACCGTGTCGGGAACCAGGAGCGGAAGGTCGGGCACGCCATGGGCGACGATATCCAATCGGGCTGGATCGACTGCATAGGCGTGCGTAAGCAGCGACGCCGCTGTCTGGGACATGACTACGGTCGCGGCAGTCGCATCCACAAGCTCCGTGAGGATCCGCCGCTGCGAGTAGGTAGGCCGTCGCAGAACCGTGTGCAGCGTGGCGACGGCCGGAACTCGAAGCGCCCGGATGAAGTCGAGCACGTACGCGCCGTCCTCGCCTCCCCAGATTCCGTACTCATGCTGAATCGAGACCACGTCCGCCCCGCCGTCGTTGAGGGCTCGGGCGACATGCGTGTAGTCGGCTTGCACGTCGCGCCTGATCCGGTGACGGACCTCGGCAGGATAAGGTCCCGGCTCGCCGGTCGGGTGTAGGGCGACGATCTCACGCTCCCCGACGGTGGTCGCGAGGTCGTACGTGAACGTCGCGATGCCGCATCGGTGAGGCGCATAAGTAGAGACGAAAGCGGTTTTCAGGATCGTGTTGCTCCTGTCATGGCGTGCGCTGCTCGCGGTCCCGGCGGATGCCGGGGCAGAGCGGTGGCCGGTCGGAACGCTCAGCCTGTGAGCGGCTCCGGGGAGGGGGATCGCGGCCGAGTGCGAAGTGCGCCCGGCCGACTGAACCCTTGACGAAGCTTTACGCCGCGCCGACCTGGGATGCGCGCGGGCCCTTGGGGCTGGTCTCAACCTCGAACGAGACTCGCTCGCCGCCGACCAGGCGGTCGAAGTCGAGGGGAGCCAGGAGGCCGCCGCGATGGAAGAAGTATTCCTTCCCATCCTCAGCGGCGATGAAGCCGAAACCGCGGTCCGCTACGACCTTCTTGATGGTGCCTGTGGTCATGTCTGACCCTTCTATTCACTTCCCGAAAGAGACGGCAGACGCACGGTCCGTTCGAGAAGCGGGATCGACCACGCGGAGCGCCGCGGCTGAGCTGCGACCTACCCACGGTACTCGCAATCGCTCGACCGCACAACCGCAGGCGGGTTTGGCGCGATCCGCTCAGCCTTTGCCGGCCTGGGCGCCGTGCGCCGCGACGATGGCGACGACCGCGTCCGCTACGGCAGGGAGTGCCCGTTCAACCGCGGGTGAGAGACGATCGCCGAGGTCCAGCGAAGCCGCCCCGACGCTCACCACGAAGACGCTCGGCGCGGCGCCGAAGAGCTCGAGCGCAAGCGCTGCCAGCGATGCCGGCTCGAGGTGGTGCGACCAGGCCGACCCTGCGTAGGGGGATGGGTCAAGGCGGTGAACCGAGACCGCCCCGACCTCGGCCTCGACGGTGACGTCGATCAGAACCACGAGCGAGGCTCGCCGCATGTCGTCGGCCAGGTCCGGCGTGAGCTGGTGCCGCCAGAGGACCTGCGCCCCGCGCAGACGGGGATCTTCCGCCAGCAGCGCGACCGCGTGCAGGCCGAGCCCGTCGTCGCCCCGGAGCGCATTCCCGTAGCCGACGATGAGCGCTCCTTCGGCACCGCAGCTCGCCGCCGCCGGGCCTCCTACTCGGCTCTCCTCACCGGGCAAGGTCGTCCAGCACCGCTCCGTCCGGGCCGAGGAGCTGGATCCGCAGCGCCATCTCGCCGAGAGCGTGTGTCGAGCAGCTGAGGCACGGGTCGTAGCAGCGGATGACCGCCTCGACCCGGTTGAGCATCGGCTCCTCGAGCCGTGTCGCCCTTGACGTGGTTGCGTGCGACCTGGAGCACGGCCCGGTTCATGGCCATGTTGTTGTGGCCCGTGGCGATGACCAGGTTGGCCCACTCCACGATGCCGTCGTCGTCCACCTTGTAGTGGTGCATCAGCGTGCCGCGCGGTGCCTCGGATACGCCGATGCCTTCGTTGCGGTTGACCTCGGCGCGCGACCGGACGTGCGTCGAGAGGATGTCCGGGCCGCGCAGGAGCTGCTCGATCTTCTCGATGCAGTGGAGCGTGTCGATCAGTCGGGCGTAGTGGTAGTGGAACGAGGAGCCGGCCACCCGGCCGACGCGCCAGCGGAACTTCTCGAGCTCCTCGTCGGCGCGCGGCGTGCCCATCCGCTCGGCGATGTTCACTCGGGCAAGCGGACCGACGCGGTAGATGCCGTCCGGATAGCCCATCGCCTTCCAGTAGGTCGACTTCAGGTACGACCAGGGCTCGACGGCCTCGCCGATGTAGTCGTTGAAGGTGTGCGGATCGACGCGGTCGGCCAGGAACTTGCCGTCGGCGTCGATGACGCGCAGCCAGCCGTCGTAGTGGTCGACGTTGCCGCTGCGGTCGACCAGGCCCATGAACGCGGAACGGAAGTTGCCGAAGGTCGCGGCCTCCTCTTCCCAGCGCACCATGTCCGTCTTGTACCAGGCGATGGCCCGCTCCACGGCCGCGATCGCCTCGGGCACGCCGGCGAGGATCCGGTCCCGGACCTCCGCGGTCAGCGGCTGGGAGACGCCGCCCGGGCACGATCCAGGTCGGGTGGATCCGCTTGCCGCCGAGCCACTCGATGATCTGCTGGCCCCACTTGCGCAGCGCGATGCCGTCCCTGGCCAGCCCCGGGTTCTCCCGGGCCAGCGCCGATGATGTTGCGCTTCGCCGGATCGGCATCGAAGCCGAACAGGAGGTCCGGCGCCGAGAGGTGGAAGAACGAGAGTGCGTTGGACTGGACGATCTGGCCGAGGTTGATGACCCGCCGCAGGTCCGCGCCGGTGGGCGGCGGCTCGACGGCGAGGATGTCGTCCACGGCCTTGGCCGAGGCGATGAGATGGCTGACCGGGCAGATGCCGCAGATGCGCGCCATGATGGCCGGCATCTCGTGGACCGGACGGCCCTGCGTGATGCGCTCGAAGCCGCGGAACTGGGTGACGTGGAAGTGGGCGTCGACGACCTCGCCGCGGTCGTCGAGCTGGATGGTGATCTTGGAGTGGCCTTCGATCCGGGTGACGGGATCGATCACGATTTCGCGGCTCATGGGGCTCCCGTCAGCGACCGAACCGGGCTCCGGCGACGTCGGGGACGCGACCGGCCAGCAGGTCATCGAGCATGGTGTAGATGAGGTCGGCGTGAGGCGGGCAGCCGGGCAGGAAGACGTCGACCTTGACGACGCGGTGGACCGGCTGCGCGGTCGGCAGGAGCTTCGGCACGATCTGCGACGGGATCTGCGGGTTGATGGTCACGTTCTCCATGTAGGCGCGGTCCAGCAGCGGGCCCGACGCCGATCGGGTTGCGCATCCCGGGAACGTTGGAGGTCACGGCACAGTCGCCGAAGGCGATGATCGTCTTCGTCCGCTCGCGGACCATCTTGATCTTGTGGAGGTCCTCCTCGCTCGAGACGGCGCCCTCGACGAGGCAGACGTCGACGTCCTCCGGGATAGTCCTTGAAGTCGACCAGCGGGCTGTAGACGAGGTCGGCCCGCTCGAAGATGTCCAGCAGGCGCTCGTCCAGGTCGAGCAGCGACATGTGGCAGCCCGAGCAGCCGTCGAGCCAGACGGTGGCGACGCGCGGCTTGGTCACAGCCCACGCTCCTCTTGCACGACCTTGAGCCACGGCAGGAACGGGCCGCTCGTGCTTGCTGCCGGAAGCAACCGCGCGGCCCTTCTCGAAGAGGGCGCCCGTCGGGCAGACCTGGACGCACTTGCCGCAGCTCGTGCAGGTCGTCGACTCGCCCCACGGGATGCCCATGTCCGTCTGGACTCGGGTCTCGAGGCCGCGGTGCATGACGTCCCAGGTGTGAGCGCCCTCGATCTCGTCGCAGACGCGGACGCAGCGCAGGCACAGGATGCAGCGGTTGTGGTCGATCGCGAAGAGCCTGTGGCTGGCGTCGATGTCGACCTTCGGGTTGATCCGCGGCAGGTCGAAGTGGGTCAGTCCCAGGTCGTCGGCCGTCTCCTGCAGCTCGCAGTGGTTGTTGGCGACGCAGACGGCGCAGACGTGGTTGCGCTCGACGAACAGCATCTCGGTGATTGCCCGGCGGTACTCCTGGAGCCGCTCGGAGTGGGCCGTGACCTCCATTCCCTCGACGATCTTGGTCATGCAGGCGGCCGCCAGCTTGGGCGATCCGCCGATCTCGACCATGCACAGACGGCAGGCGCCGCGGTCGTGGATCCCGGTCAGGTGGCACAGGCCCGGGATGTCGATCCCGTTCTCCTCGGCCACCTCCATCACGGTCTGGCCCTCCGTGCCGGCGACGTCCTTGCCGTCGATCTGGAAGGTGTAGGACGGTGGTCATGCCACTCACCTCCGGGCGCGTGATCGTGCAGACGCCGGCGGGACAGACCTTGTCGACGATGTGGGCCATGTACTCATCCCGGAAGTAGCGCAGCGTGCTGAAGATCGGGTTGGGCGCTCCCTGGCCGAGTCCGCAGAGCGAGGTCTTCTGGACGATGCCGGCCAGCCGCTCGAGCTGCGCCAGGTCGTCCAGCGTGGCCTCGCCGCGGGTGATCAGGTCCAGGAGCATGTACATCTGGGTTGTGCCGACGCGGCACGGAACGCACTTGCCGCACGACTCTTCGCGGCAGAAGTCCTGGAAGTACTTGGCGACGTCGACCATGCACGAGGTGTCGTCCATGATGATCAAGCCGCCGGAACCCATGAAGGAGCCGAGCTCGATCAGCGACTCGTAGCTGACCGGCGTGTCGAGGAACTGGGCCGGGATGCAGCCGCCCGACGGGCCGCCGGTCTGGACCGCCTTGAACGGCCGGCCGTCGATGATTCCGCCGCCGATGTCGTAGACGATCTCCCGCAGGGTCATTCCCATCGGGACCTCGACCAGGCCCGGTGTTCACGATTCGGCCGGCCAGAGCGAAGACCTTGGTGCCCTTGCTCTTCCCGATGCCGATGCCCGCGTACCACTCCGCGCCCTTGCGCAGGATCGTGGGCACGTTGGCGAAGGACTCAACGTTGTTGATCAAGGTCGGGCAGTCCCACAGCCCCTGGACCGCCGGATACGGCGGGCGCGGGCGAGGCGTGCCGCGGCGGCCCTCGATGGACGCGATCAGGGCGGTCTCCTCGCCGCACACGAAGGCGCCGGCGCCGAGCCTGATCTGGATGTCGAAGTTGAACGACGTGTCGGCGATGCCGGTGCCGAGATACCCGGCGCGCTGGGCCAGGCGGATGGCCGTGCGAAGACGAGCCACCGCCAGCGGGATACTCCGCCCGGCAGTAGATGTAACCCTCGCTGGCATGCACGGCGAAGGCGGCAATCGTCATGCCTTCGAGGACTCGGAACGGATCGCTCTCGAGCACGCTGCGATCCATGAATGCGCCCGGGTCGCCCTCGTCCGCGTTGCAGACGACGTACTTCTGGGTTCCCTGGGCCTTGGCGACGGTCGTCCACTTGAGGCCGACCGGGTAGCCGGCGCCGCCGCGTCCCCGCAGGCCGCTCTGCGTCAGCTGGTCTCGGACCTCCGTGGAGGTCATTTCGGAGAGCACTTTTTGGAGGGCCTCGTAGCCGCCCCGGGCGACGTAGTCGTCGAGGCTCTCGGGGTCGACCCGGCCGAGGTTCTCGGTTGCGACTCGGAGCTGCTTCTCGAAGAAGGGGCCCTGCGGCTGTCGCGTGTCGCCGGACTTGACGTGCTCGAGGGCCTTGACGATGCCGTCCACATTGTCCGGGGTGACGTGGTCGAAGAGCTGCGCCCGTCTCGGCTATCTCGACCAGCGGCCCCGCGGCACAGAGTCCGAGGCAACCGACTCGCTTGATCGACACGTCCGTCAGGCCGGCGGCGGCGCAACGCTCGCCGAGACGCAGGGTTATGTCGTGGGCCTGGGCCGACATACAGCTGGCGGCCTCGCAGACGTACGCCGAAGCGCGCGGCCGGCCGTCGGCGGGTGCGTTCGGGATCGCGTGGCGGCGGGCCGGTCGCTCCGCGGCGGGCATCTCGCTCACATCGCCTCCAGCTGGGCAACTAGCTCGGCGGCGGTGACCTTGCCCTTTACGTCACCGTCGACGATGACGGCGGGCGCGAGGCTGCAGGCGCCGAGGCAGCGCGCCGTCAGGATCGAGATCTTGCCGTCCGCAGTGGTCTCCTTGGGTTTGACGTGGAGCGATCGATCGAGACCGGCCAGGATCTCCTTCGCGCCGTTGATGTAGCAGGCGGTGCCGGTGCACACCACACAGGTGTGCTCACCCTGTGGCTTGAGTATGAAGAAGGAGTAGAAGGTCGCCACGCCGTATACGCGCGATTGAGGAACGCCGAGCGTGTCGCCGACGAAATGGAGGGCGTCATTGTCGAGATACCCGAACGCCTCCTGTGCGGCGTGCAGGGCCTCGATCAGCGCGGCCGGGCGGTCGCCCATGCGGCGCATGCGGGTCTCGACGATCTTCCAGCGCTTGTCGTCGGTCGGCGCGAGCGGCTTGGCGTGCAGGACTGCCATTACCATCTTTCCCGTGCGATCGGCAGGGATGAACCGATCTCTGGCCGGCCGGCGCAGTTGGCACGCAGTGTGACGGGACGTCCGGACCGGTGGCCTTGATGATACGTAGCCGGGCCGGCAGCTCAGCGGGCCGCTTCGCCCGACTGTCAGGGGCCGTTCTCCCTCCCGGCCACCTGCCGGGCGGACCCGGGGTCATGCGGCGGGGTGTAACCTTCGACGCTGCCAGCCGAACTGCCGACGGCCTCGGTACTGGCGAGCCATTGCGGCTGAGCACCGCCGCAGCGACAAACTAGGGCATCGGGAGCAGGGTTTCCATTTTCAGCCCGCGTCGGCCCGACATAGCCGGCCAGACGTTATCCCGGGACTGAGGATGAACCGCGAGCTGGGAACGGACATATGAGCGACCGGTCGGCACGATCGGGGACGAGCACAAGCGGGCGCGGGGGCGACGCCTCAGAAGCGCACGACGAGGGCGGTCACTCCCGCCTGTGGCTCGTAGTGCTGCTCGCCGGCGCCCTAGCGGTCGCCCTGTACTACGCTCCGTTCCTGGGGCCGCATGGCCAGGCCGCCGTGTACATCGCTATCGATGCGGGGGCCGCCGCTGTCGTGTTTGCCAGCCTCCGCCTCAATCGCCCGGCGAGGCCTCTCGCCTGGGCGCTCTTCGGTGCCGGCATGGTGTCGGTGACGCTCGGCGACGCGGCGTTCTACTGGCTGAGTCTGGTCGAGAAGGTCTCGCCGATAACGTCAGTTGCCGACCTCTTCTACCTCGGCGAGTACCCTCTGCTAATTGCCGGCGTGATGCTCCTGGCTAAAGCGCCCCTTGATCGGGCGGCCTTACTCGATACCCTCATGATCACGGCCGCGGTGTCCGTCGTGATCATCGAGTTCGTGGTGCGGCCCTCGCTCGACGGCTACACGGGTTCTCCGCTGGACCTCGCCGTAGTCATCGCCTATCCGATCGGGGACGTCGCCCTGCTGGCGGTGGCCGTCAGATCCGTCCTTACGGGCAACCTTCGCTCACCCGTACTCGCTCTGCTCCTGATAGGGCTGACGATCACGTTCGTCGCCGACGTCCTTTATCTGTGGATCAGCCAGGTGAACCCGGATTTCGATGTCACCAGATCGCCGATCGACGCCGCCTGGCTCATGTCCATGACGGTCTGGGCAGCAGCGGCCATGCATCCCGCCGCCCGGACCGGTCTGGTTTCCGTGGGGGCGGACTGGATGCGGCAGCGCACGCTGCGCGGCGTGTTGGTCGCCGTTGCCCTGCTGCTGGTTCCCGCGACCGCCGCGGTGGAGGCCGCATCGGGGGGCTCCGCCCTCACCCCGGTGACCCTCGTGGCGTGGGCGCTGATCGTCGGGCTCGTGATCCTGCGCATGGACGCGGCGCTCACCGCAGCCAGCCAGAGCGAGCAACGGTTCAGGATCATCTTCGAGGACTCGCCTGCCGGCATGGCGATCGCCCGCCGCGGCTCGCTGCTCCTGGCTAACGACACCGTCCGCAAGATGTTCGGTGTCGGCGGGGCCGCCGTTCGCGCCAGACACCTGACCGACTTCGTTGCCGCGGACCACCGTCAGGACCTGACCGATCGCATCGAGTCCAGGGCCGTTGGCGGGCGCCTGCGTGAGGGCTTCGAGACGGTCGGGCTGCGGAGCGACGGATCGCAGTTCCAGCTCGACGTGCGGACACAGAACATCGACCTGCCCGATGGGCCCGCGACGATCAGTTTCATTCTCGACGTATCAGCGCGGAAAGCAGCCGAGGAGTCGTTGCGCGCCTCCGAACGTCGCTACCGCGACTTGTTCGAGAGCAACCCGCACCCGATGTGGATCTACGACTGCGAGACGCTGCGGTTCCTGGCCGTCAACGACACGGCGGTAGAGCAGTACGGCTGGTCGGCCGACGAATTCCGGGCGATGACGATCGCCGACCTCCGTCCGCTCGAAGACGAGCCGACCCTCAATGGTATTCAGGACGCCGCGGAGGCGGTCCTCTCCACGGCCAGGGTGGTCCATCATCGCCGCGCCGATGGCTTGACCATCGACGTGGAAGTCACCTCGCATGACCTCGTCTGGGATGGACGGCCGGCTCGCGTGGTCCTCGCCATCGACGTTACCCAGCGCTCGAAGCTCGAGGAGCACCTCAGACAGGCTCAGAAGATGGAGGCCGTCGGGCGTCTCGCCGGCGGTGTCGCCCACGACTTCAACAATCTTCTGATGGCCATCTCCGGCTATGCGCACATTCTGCGCAGCGAGCTGGAGCCAGGAGACTCGAGGGTGGCCGAGGTGGACGAGATCATCCTGGCCGGCGAAAGGGCGGCCACGCTCACCCGTCAGCTGCTGGCGTTCAGCCGGCGGCAGGTCCTCCAGCCGCAGGACATCAACCTCAACGAATTGATTCAAGAGCTGCGCAGCATGATCAGCCGCCTGATCAGCGAAGATATCGTTCTCAACGTAGTGCTCGATCCGGATCTGGGGCTCGTTCGCGCCGATCCAGGCCAGCTGACGCAGGTACTGCTGAACCTCGCGGTCAACGCCAAGGACGCGATGCCCCGAGGCGGAATCTTGACGCTCGAGACGCACAACGTGACGCTCGACGCCACCTTTACCGGGGCTCACGAGGGCGTTCGGGCCGGGCCTCACGTGATGCTCAGGGTCACGGATACCGGCTCGGGCATGGGTGCGGAGACGATGGCCCATCTCTTCGAGCCCTTCTTCACGACCAAAGAGGTGGGCAAGGGCACCGGCCTGGGGCTGGCCACGGTCTACGGCATCGTCAGGCAGTCGGAGGGGAGCATCGAGGTTCGCAGCGAGCCGGGGCAGGGCTCTACGTTCGAGATCTGTCTGCCGCAGGCGCCGGGTCGCGAGCCCAAGCCGGCCGGCCAGCTGGCCGCCGAAGCGGTGCCCAAAGGCCACGAGACGATCCTGGTGGTCGAGGACGAGCCGGCCGTGCGGAAACTGACCGTATCGGTGCTCGAGCACCACGGCTATGCGGTCATGGCCGCCAGCGGACCGGAGATGGCAACCGAGATCGTGAAGAGGTTCTCAGGTCCGATCGAGTTGCTGCTTACCGATGTCGTGATGCCCGGCGGCAACGGGGTCGACCTGGCGGGCCAGGTTGCCTTGCTGCGGCCCGGGATAAGGCTGCTGTTGATGACCGGGCATGCTCACGACGTGATCGCCCACCACGGCGCACTGGCGGAAGGCGTGAGTCTGCTGGAGAAGCCGTTCAGCCCGAACCTGCTGCTGAGCCGCGTGCGGATGGTGCTGGATGCCGAGGCTCCGCCACCGCCCGGCCGCGTCGACACGGCCGGTGTCTCCTAGCGAGGGAGCATCTTGAGGAGCCCAAAAGCTGCGCCCTGGGGGTCGCTCAGAATCGCGAAACGACCTCCTGGGAAATCTTGCGGCGCCAGCATCTCGCGGGCTCCGGCGTCGATCGCCTTCTTGAACGAGCCGTCGACGTCGCTGACGTTGAAGTACACCAGCCAGTAGCTGGGGACGCCGGCGGGAACCATCGGGCTCATCTCCATCCCGCCGGCGATGCTGTCGGCGCCGAGCAGGAACTCGTTGTAGGGCGGCTGCCCATCGCCCATCTCGGTCCGCTTCGACTCCCAACCGAAGATCGAAGCGTAGAAGGGCAGGGCCTTGTCGATGCCGCGGGCGCTCAGCTCGGCCCAGCCGAAACTGCCCGGTTTGTCCTGGCCGAACCCGCGCATCGCCTTGGGTTGCCAGGCGGCGATGAACGCTCCGGCCGGATCCTGGAAGACGACCATCGTGCCTTGATCGCCGACGGCCATTGGCGGGGCGACGACCTTGCCTCCGGCGGCCCCGACTCTGGCCGCCAGCGCATCGGCGTCCTCCGTTCCGATATACACGGTCCAGGCGGTCGGGGCATCCGGCATCATCTTCGGCCCGATCCCGGCGACGTCCTGGCCGTCGATGCTGGCCAGCGCATAGCCTCCGTATTGCGGGTCCGGATTGACCTCGACCTTCCATCCGAGCAGTTTGGAGTAGAAGGCGCGGGAGGCCTCGGGGTCGGAGCTCGAGAGATCCACCCATGTCGGCTTGTTGACTGCGGAGCTGACGGCGTCTGCCATCTGTGACCTCCTTCGTCGCTGTACGGCCCTGTCGATCGTGAAGGGCGTCCGGATGCGGGGAAGGGATTCTGGCATCGCCCGAGCTTCGGGCCCCGCCTGCCCGACCTCTGTGCCGCCTGCCGATATGTGTGTCCTTTCGAGGCGGACGCGCCAATACCTCGGGGTGCCGCGACGGTCGACGGTCGGCCGCCTTGACCGCCGCGTCCGGCCCGCGTATTCTTAGACCGACGGTCGGTCTGTTATTGAGTAGCCCAATGGCGCGCATCTTGAACCCCGCGACCCACGCCCTCAAACGAGACGCGTTCATCGACGTCGCCCAGCGTCTGATCCAGGTCAAGGGCTACGAGCAGCTGAGCGTCGAGGAGATCCTGGCCGAGCTCGGGGCTTCCAAGGGCGCCTTCTACCACTACTTTCCGTCGAAGGTGGCGCTGCTCGAGGCCGTCGTGGACCGCATGGTTGAGGCCGGCGTAGCGACCATGGAGGTCACGGCGACCGACCCGAGCCTGACGGCCCTCGAACAATTCAGCGGAATGTTCGCGACACTGCTCGAGTTCAAGAGCGAACGCAAGGATTTCTTGCTCGAACTCATGAAGGTGTGGTTCCACGACGACAACGCGATCGTGCGCGACAAGCTTCGCCAGGGCATGGCGTTTCGCCTGACCCCATTGCTGGCGGGGATCGTCCGTCGTGGCAACGCCGCAGGCGTCTTCACGACGACGTCGCCCGAAGGCACGGCGCACGTCCTCGTTTCGCTGCTCCAGGGTCTCAACGAGACGGCCGGCCAGCTCTTCCTGGCGCGCAAGGCAGATGGCGTTTCTCTCGAAGAAGTCGAACGGATCTTCGCCTCCTACTGGGAGGCTTTCGAGCGGATCCTCGGACTTCCCTCCGGGTCGTGGAGGATCGTAGACGACGACGTAATGCAGACCTGGTTCGGCTGAGGCCGGATCGAAACAAGGAGCATCAATGGCAGCCATCATCAAGACCGAGAAGCTGACCAAGTCCTACGGCTCCCACCGTGGGATCGTCGACGTCGACCTCGAGGTCCAGCAGGGCGAGGTCTTCGGCTTCCTCGGACCCAATGGCGCCGGCAAGACGACGACCATCCGGGTGCTGCTCGATCTCATTCGGCCGACGAGCGGCAAGGCCTCAGTGTTCGGCATCGACACGACAGTTGACCCGGTCGCGATCCACCGCCGCATCGGCTACCTGCCCGGCGAATTCACTCTCTACGACAAGCTGACCGGCGGTGACACGCTCGAGTACTTCGGCAACCTGCGCGGCGGAGTCGACCGCGACTACCAGGCCTCGTTGATCCAGCGGTTCGACCTGGATCCGTCGCGCAAGTTCAAGGAATACTCGAAGGGCAACAAGCAGAAGGTGGGGCTGGTCGCAGCGCTCCAGCACAAGCCCGACCTGCTGGTCCTGGACGAGCCCACTGCCGGCCTGGACCCGCTGGTGCAGCAGACGTTCTTCGCCGTCCTGCGCGAGGCCGTGGCGGACGGCCGCACCGTCTTCTTCTCGAGCCACGTCCTGTCCGAGGCCGAGAAGGCCTGCGACCGCGTGGCGATCATCCGCGACGGGCGCATCGTGATGGTGGACCGAGTGGATGCGCTGCGTGACCTCGCCGCGCACCAGGTGGAGTTGCGCTTCACCGGCCCGGTGCCCGCGGCGGAGTTCGAGAAGATCCCGGGCGTGACCGGCGTCGTCGCCGAGGACCACATCCTGCGCATGCACGTGGCCGGGCCGATCGCGCCCGTGGTGAAGGCGGCGGCGCGCTTCGAGCTGGCCGATTTCGTCTCGCGCGAGCCCAGTCTCGAGGAGACGTTCCTGGCCCAGTACAGCAGCGAAACGGCGAGGTAGCCGACCATGACAGCCGATGCAACCCCGGCGCCGGTCCGCTTGCCGGCGCCCCGCACCCGACCCTGGAGCCGCGTATACGGCCTCGGCAGCATCTATGCCAAGACTATGCGCGACTCCCGGCTCGCATTCATCGTCATGGCCGGCCTTCTGGGCGGCGTCATGTTCGTCGTCGGGGCCGCAATTCCACAGGTCTTCGCGACGCCGGCGGCTCGGGAAGAAATAGTCCGCATGGCCGCCGATCTTGGAGGTGCGGCCACCGGGATGGCCGGCCACGCGGTCAACATCGGGACGCTGGGCGGCTACGTATCGTGGAAGTACGGGCCTGTCTTCGTGATCATCGCGTCGCTCTGGTCGATCCTGGCTCTTTCGTCGACGCTCGCGGGTGAAGCCGCTCACGGCAGCCTGGAGTTCGTTGCGGCGTCGCCTTTCGGCAAGCGCCGCATCGCCATCGAGAAGCTGGCCGCGCACCTGACCGTGATGACGCTCGTGCTGGTGATCTTCGCAGTCGCCGGCTGGCTGACGGCGGCGCTGTTCGGCAAGCTGCCGGATGACGCGATCCCGCCCATCGCCGCTATCGGGTTCGCCCTCTGGGTCGGGGTGGTGGCGCTCTTCTTCGGCGGCCTGGCCCTGGTTCTGTCCCCGTTCATCGGACGCGGCGCGGCTGCGGGGGTCTCCGGCGCGGCTGTCGTCGCCGGTTGGATCCTGAACGGCTATGCCGCTACGGTGCCCGCCTTCCGTATCCCGGCGGACCTGACGCCGTGGGCCTGGACGTTCAACCACGTTCCGCTCGGCGGCATGTACGACTGGGCTTCGCTGGGGTTCACGGCGATCGTCGCGGTCGTACTGCTGGCGCTGGGTCTGGAAGCCTTCGTGCGGCGGGACCTCGGTGCCTCGACCTCGTTGCGGATGCCGGCCACGCCGCGCGCGCTACGCGGGTTGGGCGATCCGCTCGGCCGCTCGTTCAGCGAGCGGCTGCCGGTGGCTCTCGGCTGGGCCATCGGCCTGGGCGTCTTCGGAATGGTGATGGCGGGCGCGAGCCGATCGCTGGCCGAATCGTTCGCCAGCTCGCCGGATCTGGAGAAGACCTTCGCCAGCATCTTCCCGAACTTCAACGTGGCGACGGCCGGCGGATTGCTACAACTCCTGATCTCGCTGGCGTTCATCGTCATGGGATTTGCGGCGGCGACGCTCGTCTCCGGCTGGGCCTCGGACGAATCGTCGGGCAGGCTGGAGATGCTCCTCGCGACACCTCTCGCCCGGAGCCGCTGGGCCATCTACAGCGCGCTCGGCGTGTACGGGGTGATCGCCTTTATGACGGCGATCATCGCGGCCATGATCGGAATCGGTGCCCTGAGCTCCGGCAGCGACGCGCTGACGCCGATGGCGGGCACGATCACGCTGGGCCTGTATGCGGCGGCGCTGGCCGGGGTCGGCTTCGCCGTCGGCGGCTGGCGGACCTCGATCGCCGCCGAGACCGTGGCCTTGCTCGTCGTAGCCATGTACCTGATCGATCTCATCGTGCCGGCCCTCAATCTGCCCGATTGGCTGCATCAGCTCGCGCTGACGGCCCATCTCGGCCAGCCGATGGTCGGGCATTGGGATCCCACGGGCATCGTGGCTTGCCTCGTTCTGGCGGTCGGCGGTCTGGTGCTTGCCGGCTGGGGGATTCGCCGGCGCGACGTCGCTCGCTGACTCGGGCGCCGCCGGTTGGGCGTGGGTCAGCCCATGACCACCACGACCGTGTTGGTCGTTCCGGCGGGCCCGAACGGGATCGTACCGTCGATCGGCCGGCCGTTCAGCGTCACCGACTTCACGCCTTTCTCCACGCCGTTCGGGTTCCGGACGTCGATCTCGTACGTCGCTCCCCGCAGCACGCGGGAGACGTGGAATCCGTTCCAGTCGCCGGGGATGCAAGGGTCGACCACCAGCCCGTCGAACTCGGGACGGATCCCGAGGATGTACCGAGTGGCGGCGGTGTACATCCAACCGGCGGTTCCGGTCAGCCAGGGGTGGCGCGCCCGCCCGAATGCCGTGTGGTCGCGACCCATGACGAACTGGCAGTAGGAGTAGGGCTCAGCCTCGCGGATCTCGATCATGTCGTTCTGGTTGTAAGGGTTGATCGCGTCGTAGAACTTCATGGCCCGCCCACCTCGGCCCAGGATGCACTCGGCGATGATCGGCCAACCGTTGGGATGGCTGAAGATCGCCGCGTTCTCCTTGATGCCCTTGTAGACCCGCGTGATGTAGCCGATATCGTCGTCGGGCTTGCTGTAGGCGGGCCAGGTAAGGTGCAGGCCGTACGGCGAGAAGAGGTACTTGTCCACGGCGTCCATGGCCGATATGGCCCGCTCGTGCGGCGCGGCGCCGGAGATGACCGCCCAGGGCATGTGCTCGAGGAAGATCTTGCCCTCCTCGTTCTCGTGTGAACCGATCTTGATTCCCTTGCGAGTGAAACCCCGCACGTACCACTCGCCGTCCCAGAGGGCCTCGTTGGCCTGGAACTTCACCCGCTCCGCCATGGCCGTGTACTTCTCCACGTCGGCCGCCCGGCCGACATATCGCGCGGCCTCGAGGAAGGTGTTGATGGCCCAGATATGGAGGAACGTGACGAGGGCTGTCTCGCCGCCGCCCAGGTTGAGGCAGTCGTTCCAGTCGGCGCGGAGGCCCTTGCACACCCCGTTCGATCCGACTTGCTCGGCCGAGAAGTCGAGGGCACGTTTCATGTGCTCGTACACGGTGGCCGGCTCTCCGTCCGCGAAGGGGACCACCTCATCGAGGAAGGCAATGTCGCCCGTCTCCTTGACCCAGGCGACAATGCTGGGGATGAGCCAGAGGTGGTCGTCCGAGCAGGCGTCGGCAAGGCCGTGGATTACGTCGGCCGGCTTGAGCGTGGGCACGACCGTCGGTAGCTTGGCGCCTTCGGCGTAGGGCTTGGGAGACGGGTCGAATACATCCGGGTCGAACAGATGCAGGCCGTAGCCGGCGCTGACCTGACCGCGCAGCAGCTCCACGATTCGCTGCCGGGTCTTGGTCGGGTTGCTGTGGACGACAGACATGACGTCCTGGGCCGTGTCCCGGTAGCCAAGCCCGGTCCGCCCGCCGACCTCGACGAACGAGGCGAAGCGCGACCAGACGACGCAGGTCTCGGCCTGGAACAGTGTCCAGGTGTTGATCATCGTGTTCATCGCTTCAGAGGGCGTCTTCACGGCCAGAACGGCTTTCTTGCGCCTCCAGTAGTCGGCCAGAGCCGCGAAGGCGGCGTCGACTTCGGCGAGGTCCGAGTACCGCTTCTTCGCCGCATATCCCGCGGCGTCGCGCGAGCCGACGCCGAGCATGAAGACGAAACGCGTCTCCTCGCCGGGAGCGAGGCTGAAGCGGTGCTGGAGCGAGCCGCAGTGGTTGCCGCCCAGCTCGCTGCTGCCGGAGCATTCGCCCCGCTCGACCGCCACCGGGTCGGTCTCGGTGTGGTAGACGCCGATGAAGCTGTCGCGCAGGCAGTCGTAGCCGTCGGGCTCGAAGCTGCCGGCGAAGAAGTGGTAGGTCCAGGGTTCGTAGTAGAAGTCGTATTCGATGATGCCGTCTCGGTAGTTCGAACCGGCCGCGTACAGGCTCATCTGCAGGTTCTGGTTGTCGATCTCGACGTGGCCGTATGAGAACTCCACGAATGAGAATGCCGACAGCCAGCGCGGCGTCGCGCCAGTGTTCTTGACGCGCACGTCCCACAGCTCGACGTCGTCGTCGACGGGTATGAAGACCGTCTGCTCGGCCTCTATACCGGCGTATTCGGCCTTGAACTTCGAATACGACAGCCCGTGCCGGGTCTCGTACCTGGCGCCGTCGAGCGGCTTGCCCACGGGTTGCCAGCTGACCGACCAGTAGTCGCCCGACTCCTCGTCGCGGAGGTACACGTAGTGGCCGGGACGATCGAGCGGGACGCCGTTCTGGCGGAAGCGGGTGATGCGGTGGTCCTGGGCGGATTTGTAGAAGGAATACCCGCCGGCGTTGTGAGAAAGGACGGTGCACATATCCCGGACGCCGATGTAGTTCGTCCAGGAGACCGGGACGTCGGGTCGATCGACGACGTACTCGTCGCGCTCGTTGTCGAAATGGCCGTATTGCATCGAGCGGTGCTCCTGCGGTCTCGTTGATGTTCGGGTCGGCGGCGGCCGCGGGAGTCGGCCGCGTCGCCGGCGGGGGTTGTGCGCTCAGGATCGGGCCTTGACGAAACCCTGGAGCCAGTCCATGAGCTCCGCCGCCTTGTGCGGGCTGTCGGCCTCGACCGTCAGGCGCAAGACAGGCTCTGTGCCCGAGAAGCGCAGCAGGGCCCAGTTGTCGTTCTCGAGGAAGATCTTCGTGCCATCGTAGTGGGCGATCCTCTCGACCTCGGTAGCCGCCGACGGCATCGAGCGGCGTCTCGGCCAGCCGGCGCGGCACCTCGATCCGCATCTCGGGCGTGGCCGGGACGGCGGCGTCGAGCTGGTACAGCCGCCCTGTGATCCCGGTCACGGTCTCGAGCAGCTCGGAGATGCGCTTGCCGGTCCGCGCGAGCATCTCCACCACCAGGGCGCAGGCGAAGATGCCGTCCTTGCCCAGGAGGTAGCCGCGGACGGTCAGGCCGCCCGACGACTCGCCGCCGAGCATGGCGTCGTGGGCGAGCATAGCCGCCGTGACGTGTTTGAACCCGACCGGGACTTCGTAGCATTCCTCGCCCAGAGCCCGGGCCAGACGGTCGAGCAAATGCGTCGTGGACAGGTTCCGGACGACGCCGCCCTTCCAGCCGCGGACCTCGTGGAGATACCAGTAGATGAGCAACAGCAGGTCGTTGGTCGAGACGTATTCGCCGCGCTCGTCGACGATGGCGATCCGGTCGGCGTCCCCGTCGGTGGCCATGCCCAGGTCGTAGCCGCCCTCGTCCCGAATGCTGGTGATGAGGACCTGGAGGGCCGCCAGATCGGGCGCCGGCGAGCGTCCGCCAAATAGCGGGTTGTGGCGTTCGTGGATGAAAGTGACCCGGCAGCGGGCGTCGGAGAGGATCGTGCCGAGCGTCAGCTGCGAGGTGCCGTACATCGGGTCGACGATGACCTTGAGCCCGGCGGATCGGATCGACTCGACGTCGACGAACTTCTCGATGTTGTCGACATAAGGGTTGGTGAAGTCGCGCTCGACGACGACGCCTGCCCTGCGGGCCAGGTCCAGCTCGATCTTGACCACCTCGGCCTCGGAGAGCGCATTGGTCTCGTCCTCGTAGCGGCGGGTCTCGTCCTCCATGGGCAGCGAGCCGTCGCTGCGGAAGACTTTGAGGCCGTTCCAAACCGGCGGGTTGTGGCTGGCGGTGAAGATGAGCCCGTACGCCACCCCGAGGTACGGCGTGGCGAAGGTCACCAGCGGCGTCGGCACGTCCTCCGGGATCAGCGTGACGGGGATGTTGTTACCCGCGAAGACCTCGGCCGCGGCCTCGGCGGCCTGGCGAGACAGGAAGCGCCGGTCGAAGCCGATCAGAACGCCACGAGGCTCCATTCCCCGACGCGTGACCTCGTTGGCGATCGCCTGAGACAGCCGCCGGACGTTGTGGAAGGTGAAGCCTTCCCCGATGACGGCCCTCCAGCCGCCCGTCCCAAACCTGACCTCGTTCTGCTCCTCGGTGCGACGCGGCCGGAAGAGCCTCTTCTGCAGGATGAACTCGGCGTGGCGCAGATCCTCATCGGAGTTGATCCCCTGGACCTCGTCCTCGTCGTATGTCCGATATGTCTCGACCCGCTTGCCGGAGCCGATCAGGCAATCGACCGCGTCGGTCAGGCGGTGCTGTCCCGCGCCGGCCATCCTCTCGAGGGTGGCGAAGATGCTCTGGGCTCGGCCGACATATGCGCCCAGGTTGAGCTCGTCGATGGCCTGCTCCTCGGCGGTGGCGTCCGAGGCCTCGACGATGTTGCGGATTCTGCCGTCGCGGTCGCGCCGGATGCGGCCGTAGGGAAGCGGCCGATCCACGACGGCCGTGAGCAGCGTCAGGTCTGCGGCCTTGAGTATGTGGCGGTTGAGGAGACCGCGGATCGAGCCGGACCGGAAGAGAGGGGTGTCGCCGTAGAGGATCAGCAGATCGCCCTCGAAATCGGCGAGCAGCGGCCGGACCTGCAGGACGGCGTGGCCCGTGCCGGCCGGGTCGTGCTGCACCACGTATGTGTAGCGGTCTCCGAGATGCCGTCGGACGGCGGCCTGCGACCGGCCGATGACGACATACACGTCCTCCGGGGCGGCGAACTGTAGGACGTTGCTCATTACCAGATCGAGGATGGTCGCCCCACCAAGGCGAGCCAGGAGAGGGGGGCGGGGCGCGGAAGTGTCACTCCCGGCGGCAAGGATGATTGCCTTGCATTTCGGCCTGGAGGAGTTCTTCGAGGCCGCCGCCGGCTCCTTCGTCGTCCTGGCGTGGCTGGGCGTTTGCGTCACGTCGTCAGGGTCACCTTCTGGATGTTGCGCGGGTGGTCGGTGTCGAGGTGTTTGGCAAGCGCCAGGTGGTAGGCGAACAGCTGGCCCGGGATGATCGCGGAGAGGGGTGAGAGCCACTCGGGCGACTCCGGCAGGCGGAGCGGGACGTCCGCGTAGCCGAGGGCGGCCTGGGAATTCGAGGTGACCACCAGCCGGGCGCCGGCCTTGCGCAGCCTTCCCAGGACGGCCTCCATTTCGGGCAGTGTCGGGCCTTCGGGAGCGATCGCATGGACCACGAACCCGGGGTCGATGATGGCGATCGGACCGTGCTCGAAATCTGCCGTCGAGTACGCGTCGGCGAGGACGTAGGTCGTTTCCTTGAGCTTGAGCGACCACTCGAGCGCGGTCGAGTAGTTGTAGCCACGCCCCAGGACCACGGCGCGCTGGATGCCGGCCTGTTCGCGGGCGGCCGACGCCACGGTCTCTTCGAGCCCGAGCGCTGCGGCGATCGCGTCCGGGACGGCCGACAGCTGCCGCCGGGTCAGTGGATCGCCGCTCAGGGCCGTGGACAGCATCGCCAGTGCGGCCAGCTCGGCAACGTAGGTCTTGGTTGCGGCCACGGCTCGCTCGGCACCGGCATGGATGTCGATTCGGAACTCGGCCGCGCGGCCCAGGGGTGAGCCCGGTTCATTCGTGACGGCGATCGTCGGGGCGTTCTGGCGGCGCGCCTCTTCCACGACCCCCACCACGTCGGGCGACTGGCCCGACTGCGACACACCGATGACGAGGGCGTTGTGGAGCCGCGGAACGACGCCGTACAGCGACTGGATGGACGGTGCGGCCAGGGCGACCGGGAGCCTGTTATGGACCCCAAACAGGTACTGGGCGTAGATGGCGGCATGGTCGGAAGTGCCACGAGCCGCAATCAAGACCATCTCCACGGCATGCGACTGGATGGCCTCGGCGACGGAATCGATGACGGTCCATTGCGACTCGATCAGCGACCGAACGACCTCGGGCGCCTCCCCGAGCTCCGACCGCATGCTCAACTGGCTGCCTCCACCGGATTGTCGTGGGCTCCGACCCGTGCCCATGGGCTTTGTCCAGACCTTTTACAAAGGTAGAGTAGGGCGCCTGTCAAGCGGCCACATCGTGCCGGCCCGCTCCGCCATGTGCCCTCGGCCCGACGTCGGTCGCGGGCATGTCGATCTCGGGGCGAGCGCGCCGGGCCAACTTAGTCCGACCTCTTGACAAAGGTCCTAATCTGGCTTTGTCAAGGCCCTGGACAAAGTATGAGGAGCCCAGATGGAGCGAACGACCAAGGCGACGCTGCACGAGACGCGCGAGCGTAACGAGCAGCTTGTCCTCGCGACCATCTACGACCAGGGTCCCATCAGCCGGGCCGAGGTCGCGAGATTGACCGGGCTCACGAGGACGACCGTCTCCGACGTCGTCGCAGGTCTGCTTGCCTCCGGCCTCGCATGTGAGATCGGGCGCGGTCCCTCAACTGGAGGCAAGGCTCCGATCCTGCTCGAGGTTCCCGATCGGGGCCGGCTGCTCATCGGAGTGGACCTGGGGGATCGTGTCTTCACCGCCGCCACAGTCAGCCTGCGCGGCGAGATCCTCCACCGCATCGAGGTCCCGTCCGAGGACGCCGACGGTGACGAGGCATTGGGGCTCGCGATGGCGCTGATGGAGCGGGCGATCGCGGCCGCCGACGGTCCGGTCCTGGGAATCGGCATCGGGGCTCCGGGCCTGGTCGATACGACCGACGGCACAGTGGTGGAGGCCGTCAAGAGGAACTGGCGCAACCTTCCCCTCGGCGGCCTCGTCGCGGATACCTTCCGAGTGCCGGTGTACGTCGCGAACGACAGTCAGGCCGCCGCGCTGGCCGAGCACGTCTTCACCGAGACGCGCGGGGCCAACCTGATCGTGATCAAGATCGGTCAGGGGATCGGGGCCGGCGTCGTGCTCAACGGCGAGCTCTTCGGAGGCGACCGCTTCGGCGCCGGTGAGATCGGCCACACGGTCATGGACCCGAACGGCGAGGTATGCCGCTGCGGCCGGCGTGGCTGTCTCGAGACGACGGCCAGCGCCAGATCCGTCCTGACGAGCCTTGCTTCGCAGCGGGGCGGGCCCGTCACGATGGAGCAGGCTACTGCCGATTTCGAGAGGGGAGACCCCCAGGTTCGGGCCACCGTTCTCGATGCCGGGGCGTGTCTGGGCGCGGCCGTTGCCGGTCTGATCGGTGCGCTCCACGTGCGTCGGATAGTCCTGGCGGGCACCATGGCCGCCTTCGGCGAGCCCTGGCTGCAGGCTGTGGCCGAGGCCGCCTCGAGCCGATCGCTCGCTGCCCTCGCTTCCGACACCACATTCGAGCTCGGTCGGATCGACGACATCGTCGTCCTCGGCGCATCGGCTCTGCTGATGACCCGTGAGCTCGGTCTCAGTCTTCGACCGCTTCATCCGATGCCGCGACCTCGCCCGTTTGTCACGGCGGTCGCCGCGGAGCCGACGGCACAGGACGGCCTTTTGCCTCGCCTGGCCGGTGCCGAGAGAGGAGGACTTGCCGGCTGATCGAAGGTCCCGCAGCTGACCCGGCGAGTCCGGTGCTCAGCAGTACCTCTGTTTTGGCTTCACCAGGAGGAAGGAACGTAATGAGGCTTTCCACAGGAAAGAAGTTTCTACCGCTCGCACTGGCGGCCCTCGTAGTCGCCTGCTCCAGTACGGCGGCGACACCGTCCCCGGCGACTCAGACGCAGGCCCCGTCCGCTGTTGCAGCGGCGACCCCGACCCCCACCGCGGCGCCCGCCACATGCACCACCCTGACCGTTTGGGCCATGCCCGGCACGTTCAGCCAGACGACCTCCAACACGCTCATCACCAACTTCGAGAATGCCCATCCCGGCTGCGTGGTGAACTACCAGGTCCAGCAGTGGAACGGCATCGTCACCAAGCTGACCACGGCTCTGGCGAGCAATAACCCGCCGGACGTCATGGAGATCGGCAACACCGATGCCATCACCTTCGAAGCGGCCAGCGCCCTGGCCGATCTCACCAGCGCCCGCGCCATGCTCGGCGGCGGCACCTCTAACGTGAGCGCGGACCCGGGCCAGCTGTGGCTCTCCTCGCTGAACGATGCCTCCGTGTACAACGGCAAGCTCTTCGCCGTCCCGTTCTACGCCGGTGACCGCATCCTTGTCTACCGCAAGGACCTCTTCAAGGCCGCCAACATCGACATCTCGACGATAACCAGCAAGGACAAGCTCATCGCGGCCGCCAAGACACTTCAGGACGCAAACAAGTCCGTCAAGGACTTCTCCGGCCTGTATCTCCCCGGCCAGAACTGGTACGCGCTCATGCAGATGATCTGGGACGAGGGCGGCCAGATCGCGACCCAGGGTACCGACGGTAAGTGGGCCGGCGCCTTGGAAACCCCGGCCTCCGAAAAGGGCATCCAGGATTACGTCGACTACTTCAAGGCCGGCTCCACCGGCCCCGTGGACAATGACGAGGCCAACCCGGCCCAGTCCAGCCTGTTCCTCCAGGGCAAGGTCGGCATGATGATCGCCAACGGCTGGGAAGTCGGATCGAGCTTCGGCCCGACGGGTGTCGTCAAGACGGCCGATCAGGTCGGCACGGCCCCGATCCCCAGCGTCAACGACGGCAAGACCGTCCCGGTCTTCCTCGGCGGCTCGGTCATCGGAATCGCAGCCAAGTCCAAGAACATCCCGGCGGCGGAAGACTTCGTTGCCGAGCTCTCCACCCCGGCCGGCCAGAACGCGATGATCGGCGACGGTTGGATCCCGAGCCTGAAGCAGTTCGCGGCCAACATCCCGGACACCCCGGCGAACGCGACCCTGAAGATCCAGGCCGCCGAAGCCGCCGCGGCCTCCGGGTTCACCCCGAACGCCACGGGTTGGGCCGCCGTTGAGGCGAACAATCCGATCAAGGCCATGATGACCGCGATCCTGAGCGGGCAGAAGACGCTCGACCAGGCGGCGAAGGATGCCGACGCTGCCATCAACGGGGTCATCAACGGCTAGCTGCCCTAGCAGCCCAGGCCGCCGAACAACCACTCCGTAGAGATCTCGCGAGGGAGCGCACAGATGACTCGGGCGCAATCGAACGCGACAAACGCAACGGGCGCGACCGGTCTGATTGCTGCTCCCTCGCGTTATCACCCCAAATCGAGAAAAGTCCGGGACGTACTGCCCTATCTGGCAATCGCGCCGGCCTTTCTCACTTTCGCCCTGCTGCTCGGCTACCCGGTCCTGCTGCTCTTCCTGACGAGCGCGCAGCGGTTTGGACTCTACGAACTCTTCAACCACGTCACGACGTGGATCGGCATCGACAACTACTACAACCTCATCTTCAAAAGCCCGGCCGGCCTTCCAGACTTCCCAACGGTCCTGTTGCGAACGATCCTGTTCATGCTGGTCAACGTAGCTCTGACCATCACGTTCGGGACTCTGGTCGCGCTGCTGCTCGCGAAACTGAGCAACTGGGTCCGGCTGATACTCACCTCGGCCATGATCCTGGCCTGGGCCATGCCGGTGGTGACGGGCGCCGTCCTCTTCCAGTGGCTGTTCGACAGCAAGCTCGGCGTCGTCAACTGGGCCATCAGCAGCACGGGCATCTTCGGCGACTACCTCAACCACTCGTGGTTCGAGACGGGCCTGAGCACGTTCGGTGTGATCACGCTGCTGATCGTCTGGCAGGCCATCCCCTTCGTCGCGTTGAGCCTGTACGCGGGCATACTCTCCATCCCCAAGGAGCTGCCAGAAGCGGCGCGGGTCGACGGGGCGAACGAGCGCGAAATCTTCACCCACATCACTCTGCCGGCCATTCGGCCGCTGCTCCTGATGCTGATCTTCCTGTCCGTCATCTGGGACTTCAAGGTCTTCACTCAGGTGTTCGCGATGCGCCAGGGAGGGCCCGACGGGCAGACGATCACCCTCTCGTTGTACAGCCAGATCCTCGGCATCTCGGAGCAGCAATTCGGGGTGGCCGCCGCGGCGGCCGTGATCATGATGCTGCTTCTCCTCCTCGTGCTGGTCCCATACATCCGCCGCATGATCAAGTCTCAGGAGGAGATGTGAGCCGCCGTTCGAGCCGGATCCTCACCAACGGCATAGGGATCCTGGTGGCCATCTTCTTTGCCTTCCCGGTGTATTGGATGGTCAACACGGCCTTCAAGAGCGCCGACCAGTTCCAGACCTACACGCCGGTCTTCATCCCGATCCCCACCCTCGACAACTTCACCAGGGCCCTTGGCCAGCCGAACCTAGCTCAGCTCGTTAGGAACAGCGTCTTCGTTACGGTTTCGACCGTCCTCCTATCGCTGCTGGTGGGCTTCCTCGCGGCGGTGACCATGGCCCGGGTCAGGTTCCGCGGCCGCGGGTCGTTCCTGCTGCTCGTGGCAGTTGCCCAGATGGCTCCCTTCGAGGCCTTGCTGATCCCCATCTTTCTGGCGATCCGGGGCGGCCTCCCCGGGCCCCTCGGAGTGCTTCCGATCGGCTACAACCAGGTGCCGACGCTGATCCTGATCTACTTCATCTTCACCCTGCCTTTCACGATCTGGTCGCTGCGCGGCTTCGTGGCAGGGATACCCGCCGACCTGGAGGAGGCGGCGATGGTCGACGGCGCGAGCCGGTTCCAGGCCTTCTGGAAGGTGACCCTGCCATTGCTGGCGCCGGGGCTGGTTGCGACGTCGATCTTCTGTTTCATCACGGCGTGGAATGAATACTTGTACGCATACACGTTCATGGCCGACCCAACCAACTACACCCTGCCGGTGTGGCTGGTGTCGTTCCGAACGAACTTCGGCACCGACTGGGGCGCGACCATGGCGGCCTCCACCCTCTTCACTCTGCCGGTCCTGGTCTTCTTCCTCATCGTCCAGCGACGCATGGTCGGCGGTCTGACCTCCGGCGCGGTTCGCGGATGAAGATCGATGCGTGCCCGGCCCCGAACTTTCTCGCCGGCACCGCCGGGCACCCGACCTGAGCGTGCGGCCGGGGCGGACGGCGACGGGCGTACTCGGAGAGGGTGTCGATCCCTGATGATGCGATCTCGAGTGATGCTTGCCTCGGGCAAGGTCGTCGACTACAAGTGCTCCAATCTCTCGCCGATGGAAATGCGGGCTCCGATACTCAAGCGAAGGTGAAGTGGATCCGGTGATCAAGCTCTTTGGCCATCTGTTCGCTCCGGAAGATCGCGGGCTCTGTGTCGTGACCGTCGACGCCGGCATCGTCGCGGCCATCGAGCCGGCAAACGAGCCTGCGGTGGGAGCCATCGGCGGTGAGACCGCCAGGATCCTGCCCGGCCTTCTGGACGTCCAGGTCAACGGCGCCTTCGGCGATGACTTCGCCGATCCCTCGGCGGACATGGAGCGCATCTGCAAAGGGATGCTCAGCTTTGGGGTGACCGGCTTCGTGCCGACGGTCGTCACCTCACCGGCCCCGGCCTATCGGCCGGTTCTCACCAACCTGCGTCGCACGAACCGGCCCGGCGAATCGCGCGTCCTGGGCGTCCATATCGAGGGCCCGTTCATCAGCCCCGTGTACCGCGGCACCCACGACGTGCGGCAGATCCGGCTCCCGAATCGCGACGAGGCCGAGCGATGGCTCCGGGACGGGGACATTCTGTACGTGACCCTCGCTCCGGAACTGCCCGGCGCCCTGGATTTGATCTCGTTCCTGGTCGAGCGCGGGGTGCGCGTTTCGATGGGGCACACGGGCGCGACCTGGAAGGATGCCAGCGCCGCGGTGGATGCGGGCGCGAGCATGGCCACGCACCTGTTCAACGCCATGCGACGGTTCACCCACCGCGATCCCGGCGTTGCCGGGTTCGTGCTGGCGACCCACACCCCGGCCGGCTTCATCGGCGACGGCAATCACATGGCCTTCGAGACGATCCGGATGATCGCCCGGATCAAGGCGCCGGACGAGCTCGTTCTCGTGACCGACGCCCTGTCGGGCCTCGGCATGCCGCCCGGCAAGTACATGCTATCGGGTCTCGAGTACATCTCCGACGGGACTTGCGGCCGCCTGCCCGACGGGACTCTATCGGGCTCGCTCCTGCCGCTCAACAAGGCCCTCCGCAACCTGGTCGTGGAAGCCGGCCTCGACCCGTCGACCGCGGTTCGACTCGTCACGGCGAACGCCGCCCGCGTCATCGGCATGGAGGAGACGCTGGGCCGAGTCGAGAAGGGCCGGGTCGCGGACCTCGTCGTCGTCGATGAGGCCTGGGAGGTCCAGGCCACGATCGTCTCCGGAGAGTTGGCCTATCAGGCAGGAGCCCCAGCGTGAGCGCGGCCTTGCCGGCAACGTCGGAACGCCCCTACCTCGACGCCATAGAAGGCGTCCTCGGCAGGGCCAGGTCGTCCAATCTCGAGTCGCTGCCGGCTGCCGCGCGGCTCGTTGCCGACGTGGTGGCCGGAGACGGGATCGTCTATGTCTTCGGGAGCGGTCACTCCCAGCTCGTCGCGCTCGAGGTCAGCAGGCGGGCCGGCAGCCTGGTCCCGCTCCAGGTCATCTTCGACCCGATGTGGGGCCGTTCCGAGTGCGTCGAGGGCTACGCTCGCGCGCTGCTCTCCGAGGTGGCCTTCACGGACGCCGACTGTCTGGTCGTGATCAGCAACTCCGGGACCACGGTGGCGCCTCTTGAAGTGGCCGCCACGGCTCGGGCGGCCGGCACGCCGGTCATCGCGTTGACCGCAATCGAAGCCTCGGCGACAGCCGGGCGGCGCCATGAGTCCGGCATGAGGCTGAGCGATGTGGGAGACATCGTTCTGGACAACGCCGGCCTCGGGTGCGATCTGGCAGTCCGCGACGGTCCGGCCGGCGTGGGCGCCACCTCCACGCTGGTCGGGGCGGCACTCCTTCATGAGGTCATCGTGGAGGCCGTGCTCGTTCTCGGCGTTCGCGGCATCGAAGCGCCGGTCTACCGGGCCAACGCCGAACCGGGTGGGTGTGAGCACAACGCCCGCCTGCGCAAGCCGTATCTCGGTCGCCTCACCACCGTTCCATAGCCAGCCGTCGCAGAGGGTTGCAGAGTCGCATATGCCGATCGAAGAGCAACAGGTTCGGATGGACGGGCGGGCCATGCCACACGAGCTCGGCTCATATCTCGTGCCGCCCCGCGTGACGCCGCCGCTCGATGCTGCCTTCCGGCCGGCCGTGCTCGCCCGGCGGGCTCTCACCGAGGCCGTCCGAGCGTCCGGACAGGGAATCGTCGGCGCGGTGGCCGTCGAACAGCCCGGCGGCGCAGTGGCCACGGCCGACGTGTTTCTCTTTGGCGATAGTGATCCCGCGGCGGCCGCCGGTCTGGCAGTCAGCGAGCGCATCGTCAAGTCGCTGCTTTGGTCGCGCGGGGGCTGCCGGGTCTGGGTCGACGGCCCGCGCGAGCTGGTCGAGTACTTGCGGCGCCACTACACGCAAGACGCGGCCGGCTGCTGGGACGCCCGGATGATGGGCGCGGTGGTCTACGGCGAGGCGTTCGAAGTGGTGGCCGCTCCGCGCTCCGAGTTCCCCATCTCGAAGGAGACGACGGAAGAGCTCGGACGCCATCTTGACGGGTGTCGCATCGGTTTCGACCTCGGGGCCAGCGATCGCAAGGCGGCGGCCGTGATCGATGGCAAGGTTGTCTTCAGCGAGGAGATCGGCTGGGACCCGTCGCGCCACGACGATCCGCAGTGGCACTACGACCAGATCATGGACTCGCTCCGCCGCGCCGCCGAGCACCTGCCGCGCGTCGACGCCATCGGTGGCAGCGCCGCCGGGATCTACGTTGAGAGTCAGATTCGTGTCGCTTCGCTCTTCCGCTCGGTGAAGCCGGAGGCCTTCGGGCGGCGCGTGTCCGGGCTCTTCTCCGAGATGAAGCACGCCTGGGGTGACATCCCGTTCGTCGTCGTCAACGACGGCGAGGTAACCGCCCTGGCCGGCGCGATGGTCGGTGGGGTAGGTGGACTGCTCGGCATAGCGATGGGCTCGAGCGAGGCCGCCGGGTACGTCAACCGCGAAGGCTGCCTGACGTCGTGGCTCAACGAGCTGGCTTTCGCTCCGATCGACTACGCGCCGGACGCACCGCTGGACGAATGGTCCGGCGATCGCGGATGCGGCGTCCAGTACTTGTCCCAGCAGGCCGTCGGGCGCCTCCTGGCCCCCGCCGGCATCGCGGTTGATGCGCGCTCGGGGCTCCCCGAACGCCTGGTCCTCCTCCAGAGCCTTATGGCGGCCGGCGATGAGCGGGCGGCCGGCGTCTACGAGACGCTTGGCACGTATCTCGGCTATGCCCTGCTGGACTATCGCCAGATCTACGATTTCGACGACGTGCTCGTACTGGGCCGCGTGGTCAGCGGGCCGGGCGGTGACGTGATCCAGGCGGCGGCAAAGAAGGTCCTTGCCTCAGACGACGCGATCGACCCCGCCGGCCCCGGAGACGGAGCCGCGACGATCCGGTTCCACACGGTTTCGGAGCGCGACAAGCGCCACGGCCAGGCCGCCGCGGCGGCGACCCTGCCCGCCCTGTAGGCGAAGGCGCCGCGCCGGCCGCGCCCCGGCGACTCAACGTCAGGCCCGCCCGTCGAGTGGCATCGATTGCCCTGGCCGCAAGACGCGTACCTCAATCCGAGCGGCGCGCGGCCACCGCCTCCCGAAAGGCCTCGCCCGGCCCATCGAATCGCCGGCCGGCCAATCGACGCAATCCAAGCGGGTACAACGTGCCCCAGTGGATAGGCGTGGCCACGGTCGGGCATATCCGCGCCGCGGCCTCGGCCGCTTCGAGCGGATCCATATGGCCGCGCCCGAGCCCGATGCCCCAGCCGCCCACCGGCAGCAGTGCCACGTCGACGCGCCCGGACAGGCCCCCCATTCCTGGGAAGAGGCTCGTGTCCCCAGCAAAATGGACGCTCGTCGACCCGGCGATGAGGATGCTAATGGGCTTGCCGCCGGCGTGAAGGGCGAGCGACGGCCGCCATGCTCGGCGTGGACGGCCTCGAGCGTGAGACTACCGACCTGCAGACGGTCGCCGGCTCGAACCTCGTGGACGACCCCGCGCACCGCTCGTGCCACGACGCGCCCAAGCCCGACCGGGACGATGAAGACCGGCGCGCCCGGGAGCGCCCGCAGGGATTCGACATCCAGATGGTCGAAGTGGCCGTGACTGATGGAGACCGCCGAGATGTCGACGAGCGTACCGGGGCGACGGGAGCACGTGGCGCCTGATGGCCACTGCCAGGTGGCCGAGCAGCGGGTAGGTCAGTACGCGTGCGCCGTCGATATCCACCACGACGGTCGAATGGCCCAGAAACGTCAACTTGTTCGTCACGTGCGCCCAGACCGGCTTCGAACGAGTTCGTTCGCTCGATCTGGCCCCGGAGCGGCGGCCACCCGCGGCTTCATGGCCACGGGGGCGACGACGGCGTTGGAAAGCATCCGGAGCGTGCGTGGTGCGACGCGGAACATGGCCGAATGGGTTCCCGCAGCCGCCCAGACCCATTCGTGACCGCCCAGATCTCGGTCCATAAGGGTCCGCACCTCGCGGCCGTGTCCAAACGGTGGAATCCCGCCGATGGAGTAGCCGGTGAGTCTGTGGGCCTCATGCGCCGTGGCCACCCGAACCGAGACTTCTCCCGCTACGGTGGCGACCAACGCCGGATCGACCTGATTGGCTCCGGAGACGAGGCAAAGGACCGGCGCAAGCCCACCGCCTGGGCGTGCGGCCACGAACACGATCGAGCTCACGATCTGTCCGAGTTCGGCATCGACGGCTTCCGCCGCCTGTTCGGCGGTGTACGCGGTATGTGGAATTGGCATGACCTCGAGCGCGACTCCCTTGCGCAATGCCGCCGCAGCCACCCGTTGAATTGCTGGATGCGAGAGATCGATCACGTTGCCGGGACCTGCTGTGCGTTGGACTGGGCATTAGCAAGAGCAGGAACGGCCCGCCGTCGGGGGCCGTTCCTGCTGGATGGTTTCTGGGAAGCGAGCCGATAGGGAGCGCCGTTGCGATCAGTGCCCCCAGCCGAAACGAGTTCTGCTCCGGCCGCCGAGGAGTCCGACGGCGAAGATGACGACCATCGCTCCGACCACGGCGACGACGATGCTGGTCAGGTTGATGCCGGTCACGTTGGCGACCTTGAGGAGATCTGCGGCGACCCATCCGCCGACGATGGCGCCGACGATGCCGAGCACGACCATCATCACGAGGCCCTCACGGGCTTTCATGATGAAACTGGCAACGAAGCCGGCAACCGCGCCGACCACAAGCCAGGCGACCAGTGTCATTTGGGGGATGTCCATGTACGTCCTTCTTTCGTGGCGGACCCGACGCCGACACTCGGTCGCCGGGCCCGCCTGGTATGAGATCTGACTAGGCGACGGCGGGCTCGTGCCGGAAGATGCCCAGGCTCCAGATCACGATGAGCTCAATGAGCGTCCACCCGACCAGAGCCACGACTGCGGCGACATCGAGCACCGAGCCTCCGGCCGAGACAGAGCTGAGGCGCAAGATTCCCTGGAACGGCGCGGCCAGGACCCCGCCGAGGTTGTTGACGATCGAGACGAGAAGGTTGCCTTCTCGGGCGTCGAGAAGCAGCAGGACTATTCGCAGGCCTATCACGATCTGGATCAGACCGAAAACGAGGACGACGATGCGGCGGGTTGTCTCATTGTTGCTGGGCCGAACGTCGAGCCGGCGGCTGGTTACGGTCCGGTTGCTGAGGCCACCGGACTCGGTGGTTGTCGGCGCGTCCGTGGTGACGCTCCGCTGTTCCTGAACTGTCACGGTGGTCTTCTTCCCGACGGCGGACGATGGACCTGCACCCGGCTGTACAGCCGATGGGGCCTTCGATCCGTATGTCGTGATTCGATATTGCCCCTGACAAGAGGGCCCCGCGAGGATGAAAACCCGATTGGGCCCGCGGTCGGGGGGACCCGCACGAGTCGATCGACGGGTCGAGAGAGCGGCCCGTCGATCGCGTCTGGGGCAGTGTCGGTCGCTCGAGCGACCTCGGATCTACCTAGCGGCGGATGCTCCGTCGCTGCATCACGAACGCCGCCAGCCCGAACGAGCTCAGGGCGAGGAGGATCATCAGCTCGAACAGAGGTGTCGGGCTGGGGCTCGGACCGTCACCGACGGTGCTGGTTGGCGCGGGCGTCACCGACGCTCCGGCTGCGGGAGCCGGTGTGCTGGTGGGCGTGGACCCTGTCGCGCACGTATTTGAGATGCTGTCGTTGATCAGGGTCACATCGGCGTTCCGAGCCAGCGCTCGACCGGTCACCGCCACGCCGGCCGCCATCGTGATGGATGTCAGCGCCAGGATCGTCCCTACGAATGTGGAGCCCGATCCGAGTGCCGCGGAGCTGGTGACCTGCCAGAAGACGTTGCACGGGTTCGCGCCGTTGATCAGGGCCACCTTACTGGCCGATGCCGTGGTGAGAGACGAAGTTGCCTGGAAGACCCAGACGGAGCTCGGGTCGTTCTGGCCGTCGAGCGTCACGGTGCCCGTGAGATCGAGCACGGCACCGCCGGCGTTGTATACGCCACCAGGCAGAGTCAAACCACCGAGCGTCGCGTGGGTAGCCGTCGCCGATAGCCCTGCGGCGACGGTGTACGCGGAGGCCAGATCGGTCTTGGCCTGCACCGCTACGGCGTCGGCCGCGTGAGTTGCCCCGCTCACAGTTCCGGGCGGGAACCCGGTCACGGCGGAAGCGGTAGCAGGCGAGATACCCAGTTCTCCGGTGATGGTAGTGGCCCCGGTGCTGGTCACCGCGGTGCCCGCCAGGACTGCGAAGGGCGCGGCCGTGCCGAGCCCGACTGGGGCTGGACCTGCGGCGTAGACCGCCGGGCCGGCCGCCAGCATCCCGATCGCCAGAAAGACCGCCAACCCGACCGAGAGCGGCAACCTGGCCCTGTATCCTCGAATCCTCATGATCAAACCTCCTGGAAAGGTCCTCGCCAGGGCTTGATTGAGACTTCAAACGCCCGCCGCGCCGGTACCGCCCTTCATTCTTGGAGGGACCCGGGTCGGGCGCGAGGATGAAAACCCGCGAAGCAGATACGGCGGCGCCGCGTGCAGAGGCTCCATCGAGTCTCGCCGGGGGCGCCCGCGGATCCGTCCAGTTGGACGCCGCCCGTACGCAACGTCGGTCGCCGACCCTAGAATGCGGACATCGTGGCGCGACAATCGCTACCGGCGGAATCCCAGCTCGTCGTCATCGGGTCGTCGGCGGGCGGCATCGAGGCGCTTTCGCGCGTCGTGGCCAGCCTGCCGGCCGATTTCGCGGCGCCGATCGTTATCGCTCAGCATCTCGATCCGCGCCGCCCCAGCCATCTACACGAGATCCTCGCCCGCCACGCGACGCTGCCCGTCCGAGTGGTCGAAGAGCGGGAGGCCCTTGAAGACGGAGTGATCTTCGTCGTTCCTTCGAACCGGCTCGTTGACATCAGCCAGGGTGATCTCAGGCTACGCCCAGCCAAGCCCGGCGCCGTCGCACCCTCCATCGACGTTCTTCTCGAGAGCGCGGCCGGCGTCTTCGGCCCAGGGCTCGTAGCCGTGATCCTGACCGGCAGCGGGTCCGACGGATCCTCGGGGGCCTGGCATGTGAAACAGGCCGGTGGCGCGGTCGTCATCGAGGACCCGGCGACGGCGATGTTTCCCTCGATGCCGAGCTCGATCCCGCCGTCCCTGGTCGACGCGACGGCCGACCTCGACTCGATAGGGTCCATCGTTTGCGATCTCCTGGCGGCCGGCAACCCACCCGCCCAGGGAGGCGAGGACGACGACCTTCGAAACCTCCTCGACCGGATCCGCGAGAGGAGTGGGATCGACTTCAGCAGCTACAAGCCGCCCACGATCCTGCGGCGGTTGCGCGGGCGGATGACCGCCACGGCCCGCCCGACGCTCGCCTCCTACGCTGCGTATCTGGAGTCCGATCCCGAGGAGTACGCGCGGCTCGTCAACAGCCTCCTGATCAAGGTCACGGAGTTCTTCCGGGATCCGAAGCTCTTCGAGTACCTGCGCCGCCGGGTCCTCCCGGATCTGATTGAGGAAGCCCGGCGCGATCAGCGGGAGCTCCGCATCTGGTCGGCCGGCTGCTCGACCGGCGAAGAGGCCTACTCGCTGGCGATCATCGTCGCCGAAGCGCTCGGCGAGGAGCTCGAGTGGTCGGACGTCCGGATCTTCGCCACGGACATCGATCGAGACGCGATCAGCTTCGCCCGCCGGGGAGTCTATTCGGCCGCTGCCCTGAAGGGCCTGCCCGCGGGAACTCGAGACCGCTACTTCGGGAGATCGGATGGCGGCTATGAGGTCGCGAAACAACTGCGGGCCATGATGGTCTTCGGTGAGCACGATCTCGGCGAGCGAGCGCCTTTCCCGAGGATCGATCTGCTCCTTTGCCGGAACGTGTTGATCTATTTCGCCGTGCCGATGCAACGGGTCGCTCTCGAGACCTTTGCCTTCTCGCTGCGCCCGAGCGGTCGGCTGGTTCTCGGCACGTCCGAGTCCGTGATGGCGTTCCCGGAACCTTTCGAGGAAGAGCACGCGCGTCTGCGGGTCTACCGGCGGCTGCCGGGAAGCTACGCGATCCCACCGATGCGACCCGCGGTCCTGCGCCCGCATCGCGGCCAGGAATCCCAGCTCGATCAGGCGATCCGAGTCACCCATAGCGACGTCCGCCGCGTGGCCGAAGCGTCGGCATCGGCGGACAACCTGCTCCTCAACCTGACCGAAGGCGTCGTCGTCGTCGATCCCCGCTACAACATCCTGCGCATCAACTCCGCGGCCCGCCAGATGCTCGGGATACACGGCACGGCCTACGATCAAGACTTCATCCATCTCGCGGAGGTTCTTCCGCCCAGCGCGGTCAGGGCGGCGATCGACTCAGCGCTGAGTGGCAAGACGACCTCGGCCGTCCTCGAGGTGGAGTCGCCGGATGCCGCCAGCGAGGCGGCCCATTTCGTGGAGGCCACCTTCCGCCCATACCGCGTCGAGGCGCGTGCCATCGAAGGCGCGGTTGTCGAACTCACGGACGTGACCAGGCTCGAGCAGGAACGTTACACCGGCGTTCGGACGCGGGAGCGACTCGAGAAGGCGCTGGCGTCCAACGGCAGGCTGCTTCGAGCGAATGAGGAGCTGACCGCCCTGGTCGCTCAGCTCCGGACGTCGAACGAATCGATGCTCCTGGCCAGCGAGGACGCAAAGGCAACAAGCGAAGAATTGGAAACCGTCAACGAGGAGTTTCAGGCCACCAACGAGGAACTCGAAACACTCAACGAAGAGTTGACCGCCAGCGTTGAGGAGCTTCGGGTCGCGAACGAGGATCTCGCGACGCGCACCGATGAGCTCAGCGCCCAGACGACGGCGCTGGAGCAGCAAAGCCTGAGTCTCCAGGAGGAGCACGATCGTCTCCGATCCATCCTCGCCAGCCTCGGCGACGCGGTCGTTGCCGTCGACCGCGAAGGCCGGATCGTGACGACCAACGACGCCTACGTCCGGTTCTTCGGCAGCGCCGACGCCGAGATCGAGCCCGAGGACGCGGCCGGCCTCCCGATTCTGCCGGCCGATCTGCCGCGGCAGCGGGCCGGTCGTGGCGAACGGTTCCGCATGGAGTTCGCGCTGTCCCAGCCCGGAGGGACGCGACGCTGGTTCGAGGCCATCGCCGAACCGCTTACCGCCGGCGACCGAACCTGGGGCGGCGTGCTGACGATACGAGACCTATCCGAGCGCACGATGCGGCTCAGCCTGGAACGATTGATGGCCGCGGCGGGTCACGAGCTCAAGACCCCGGTGGCAGCGCTGCACGGTTACCTCCAGCTCGTCGAGCGGGGCCTCGGCCCGGAGAGCACGCAAGCCCGTACCTATACCGAGCGGGCGATCGCGCAGACGAGGCAGGTCGGGGAGCTCATCGAGCGGCTCTTCGACGTGAGCCGCATCCAGGCTGGTCGGCTCGAGCTCGTCACCACCCAAATCGACCTCGTCGCGGTCGTTGGTGCTGCCGTCGAAGCGGCCAGGATGCTGCCGAACGGGCCCACGATCCGGGTCTCGCCGACTCCCGGACCAATCGCCATCCGCGCGGATGGCGGTCGGCTGCAGCAGGTCTTCGTCAATCTCCTCGCCAACGCCGTCGAGCACGCGGCGACGTCGCCAACCATCGATGTGACCGTACGCCGAGCCGGCTCGATCGCAATCGTGGAAGTCCTCGATCACGGCCCGGGGATCGCCGGCAACGTGCTGCCGCTTCTGTTCAAGCCGTACACGAGGTTAGGGCACAAGGCGTCCGGCGGGCTGGGTCTTGGGCTGTACCTCGCGCGCGAGATCGTGACCGCGCATGGCGGAACGATCGAGGCCGAGTCGACCCTCGGCGAGGGAACGACCATCACGGTTCGGCTGCCGATCGGCAAGGCCAGAGCACGTAGCCGTGCCCGGCCGGAGGCGGAGGCGGAGACGTGATCAGGCTGGCCATCATCGAGGATCATCCAGCCATCGCCGAGGGGCTCACGGCGCTCATCTGCGACGAGCCGGACGTCACGGTCGTGGGCACGGCCCCGGACAGCGTCGCGGCCGAGCGTCTGATCGAGGCCCAATCCCCCGACGTTGTCCTGTGCGACATCCGCCTGGCCGGGTCCGTGGATGGGCTGGAGATCCTCTCCCGTCATAGACCGGGCCCGTCCTTCATCATGCTGAGCGCGTACTCCTATCCGAGCTACTACGCGGCCGCGGTCGAGCGCGGAGCAAGGGGCTATCTCTCGAAGATGGCGGACATCAAGGAGATCCTCACGGCCGTGCGAAAGGTCGCCGCCGGGGGCACGGTCTTCCCGGACGATGTCCGCCGAGCCGCGCGCGCCGCTCTGCGGCCGCCGACGTCGCGCGAGGCCCAGATCCTGGCGCTCGTGGCCGAGGGCTACGCCAACGCCGAGATCGCCGAACGCCTGTCGCTGCGGGTGAAGACGATAGAGAGCCAGCTTCGGCGGATGTTCGACCGCTACGATGTAACCAACCGGACCTCGCTGGTGCGCGTCGCCCAAAGGCAGGGCTGGATCGAGGGGGATCGCTAGACGGAGCGGTCCTTGTTAGGCGCCGCGTTGTCCTACTTTGGCTCGCGGCCGATCAGATCGATCGGCGTGACCGGGCCCGTCGGCGCCTGGCCACGGACGTCTCCGCGTCGTCGGTCGCCACGATGCTTATCGATCCGTCGGCTTCGAGGGTCGCAGTCTTCATCTGCCTGACCGCGTCCAGACCATGCTCCCGGAGAGCTGCCTCCACGTCGACGAGGTCGAGGCCCTGGCGGACGAGCTCCGGCAGAAGCCAGGCGCCATCCCTCCCAACGACCGTCGGCCCGAATTCGAGGAGCCGGCGCACGAGCGAACTGCGCACCCGCAAGAGGGCCACGCCACGGTTGAGGACGAAGATCGTAAGCAGCACGATGGCCCCGCCGGTGATCGACGCATCGGGTCCGGTGATCGCCGGCTGCAGCGCGTTGGCAGCGAGGAGGACCAGCGCCAGGTCGAAAAGTGTGAACTGGCCGATCTCGCGTTTGCCGAAGAGGCGAAGTGCGCCGAAGAAGAGCGCGTAGATGAGCGCGGACCGGATTACGAGCTCGGGTGCCGGCGTACCTAGTGTCCACATGTGGCGGGTCCTCTAGGATCATTTGCGGAAACGGGCCGAGGCCTGGCTGCGCCAGGCCACCGCTCGGTATTGTGGGGTCGTATTCTGCGGCCCATGGTCGGAAAGCCAGGGGTTCCTCCACCGGCAGCATCCCGGTGGCGATCATCTCCAAAGGCACGCCGCGGTCGTCTGGCGGTCCCTGCCCGCCAAACCTTCCTCGTCTGCTTCCCGACTGCCATGATGGAGGTGGCCCCCGGGCCTGGGCGAGCGGCGTTGGCGCCGCGGCAGCAGCGGGAGGGCCGACAGCGGACGGCCACTGGAATTGGGTGGAGCCGCTAGAAGGGCATTGAGACGGAATGATCGCTAGTTCGGACGACCGCTCTGACGCCTTCGTCTTCTTCGGCGCCACAGGCGATCTCGCCTTCAAGCAGATCTTCCCCGCGCTCGCCGACCTCATTCGCGACGAGGGCTTCGACCTGCCCATCGTCGGGGTCGCCCGTTCCGGCGACCTGGACAGCCTCAAGGAGCGGGCTCGCCGGAGCCTGGCCGAACATGGGTTCTCGGATGTGGCCGCGACCCGGGCGCTGACCGACCGCCTGCGCTACGTCAAGGGTTCGGACGAGGACATCGGGACCTTTCACGCCCTGCGTCGGGAACTCGGAAAGGCCCGGCATCCGCTCCACTATCTGGCCGTTCCGCCGGCGCTGTTCGGCGAGGTCGTAGGCTGCCTCCAGGTTTCCGGCTGCGCGGCCGGAGCGCGGATCATCGTCGAGAAGCCGTTCGGTCGCGACCTGGCATCGGCGCAAGCCCTCAACAACACGATCCACGCCGTCTTCGCCGAATCGGCCGTCTTTCGGATCGACCACTTTCTGGGCAAGGAGCCGGTCCAGAACCTGCTCTACTTCCGCTTCGCCAACTCGTTCCTCGAGCCGATCTGGAATCGCGACCACATCGCGAGCGTCCAGATCAACATGGCGGAGGCCGGCGATGTCGCGGATCGAGGGGCCTTCTACGAGCAGGCCGGCGCAATCCGCGACGTAGTCCAGAACCATCTCCTCCAGGTGGTGAGCCTGCTTGCGATGGAGCCGCCATCCGGCCAGACGCAAGAGGCGATTCGCAACGAGCAGTTCAAGGTCCTTGACTCCATTCGTCCCCTCAATCCCACCGACGTCGTTCGTGGTCAGTACAAGGGCTATCGCCACGTGAAGGGCGTGGCCAGGGGATCGGCCGTCGAGACGTTCGCGGCCTTGCGACTGCACGTCGATAGCTGGCGCTGGAGCGGCGTGCCGTTCTACATCAGAACGGGTAAGGGTCTGCCCGTGACCGCGACGGAGGTGCTGGTCGAGATGAAGCGCCCGCCTCAGTCTGTCTTCGGCGAGTCGCAGCCCCCGGATGCCGACTACTTCCGCTTCAGGATCTCGCCGGAGATGTCGATCTCGCTCGGGGCCCGGGCCAAGAAGCCGGGCGAGGCGATGGTCGGCGAGGCGGTCGAGCTGTATGCCTCGCACGAGAGCGGCGCGGAGCGACCGCCCTATCAGCGTCTGATCGGAGACGCCACCCGGGGCGACCAATCGCTCTTCGCCCGCCAGGACTCGGTCGAGGCGGCCTGGCGGGTGGTCGACGGGGTTCTGGACAGCAAGGCTCGGCTGCACGTCTACGACCCCGGGACGTGGGGTCCGCCAGAAGCCGCGAACGTTCTCCAGCACGGAGATCGCTGGCACGACCCCGTCGAGAAGCTCCAGGTTCCGTCGACGGCCGCGCCGCACGACTGAGGAGAGACTGATGAGCAACAAGATGCGCGCCAGCCACCCGATGTACGGCCTTCTGCCGACCGAGATCGAGGGGTTCGATTCGCTCGCCGAGCTGGCTCTCGACATGCGCTGGTCGTGGAATCACGCGACCGATGGAGTGTGGCGGCAGCTCGATCCCGAACTCTGGGCAACCACTCATAACCCCTGGGTCGTCCTGCAGACGGTCTCGCGCGACCAGATCGAGCGTCTGCTGGCCAACTCTGCATTCCGCAAAAACGTCGATGACCTGGTGCGGACCAGGCGTCGGGAGACGGAAGCGCCCGCCTGGTTCCAGCTGAAGCATCCGCAGGAGAAGCTGACGTGTGCCGCCTACTTCAGCATGGAGTTCATGTTGAGCGAGGCCCTGCCCATCTACTCCGGCGGACTGGGCAACGTGGCCGGCGATCAGCTCAAGGCGACCAGCGATCTTGGCGTGCCCGTGGTCGGCGTTGGGCTGTTGTACCAGCAGGGCTATTTTCGACAGGTGATCGACAAGGATGGCGCGCAGCAGGCCCTCTATCCGTACAACGATCCGGGGCAGCTGCCGATCACGCCTTTGCGCCAGGCGAACGGCGAGTGGCTGCGGTTGGAGATCGCCCTCCCCGGCTACTCCGTCTGGCTGCGCGCCTGGCAGGTCCAGGTCGGCCGGGTGAAGCTATTCCTTCTCGATAGTAATGACCCGGCGAATATCCCGGCCAATCGCGGGATCACGAGCGAGCTCTACGGCGGTGGGCCGGAGCTGCGTCTCAAGCAAGAGCTGTTCCTCGGGATCGGAGGCTGGCGATTGCTCGCCGCGCTCGGCATCGCGCCGGAGGTCTGCCATCTGAACGAAGGGCACGCCGCGTTCGCCGTTCTGGAACGGGCCCGCAGTTTCATGGAAGCGTCCTCGCGACCGTTCGAGGTCGCGTTGGCAGTCACACGGGCTGGGAACCTCTTCACCACCCACACGGCCGTAGCCGCCGGGTTCGATCGGTTTGAGCCGGGCCTCATCGAGCAGTACCTCGGTGGTTACGCGCAAGAGAAGCTCGGCATACCCATCCGCGATCTGCTGGCTCTGGGTCGGCAGAACCCGAACGACGCCTCGGAGCCATTCAACATGGCCTACCTGGCCATCCACGGCAGCGGGGCGGTGAACGGCGTGAGCCGTTTGCACGGCGAGGTGAGCCGCCGGCTCTTCGAACCTCTCTTCCCGCGCTGGCCGGCGGACGAGGTCCCGGTAGGGCACGTCACCAACGGCGTCCACATGCCGACCTGGGACTCCGCCCCGGCCGACGATCTCTGGACCGATGCCTGCGGCAAGGATCGGTGGCTGGGGACCACGGAGTCCATGGATAGACATGTGCGCGGAACCTCGGATGCCAGGCTCTGGGAATTCCGCGCCGCCGCCACGAAGACGCTCGTCGAATACGCTCGCGACCGACTCTCACGGCAGCTGGCGGCGTCGGGCGCCTCGCCCGAAGCGGTCGACGAGGCGGGGCACCTGTTCGACCCAAACGCGCTGACACTGGGCTTTGCGCGGCGCTTCGCAACGTACAAGAGGCCGAACCTGCTCCTTCACGACCCGGATCGACTGCTCCGGCTGCTGACCAACTCCGAGCTCCCCGTCCAGCTCTTGATCGCCGGCAAGGCGCATCCGGAGGACGGGGCCGGGCAAGCCTTGATCCACGAGTGGATCAGCTTCATCCGCCGACCCGAAGCCCGACCTCACGTGGTCTTCTTGAGCGACTACGACATGCTGTTGACGGAGCAGCTGGTGCAGGGCGTCGACGTCTGGATCAACACGCCGCGCCGCCCTTGGGAAGCCAGCGGAACGAGCGGCATGAAGGTGCTCGTCAATGGCGGCCTCAACCTCTCGGAGTTGGACGGCTGGTGGGCTGAGGCATACACGCCGAAGGTGGGCTGGGCTTTGGGCGACGGCCAGGAGCACGGCGACGATCCCGCCTGGGACGCCGTCGAAGCCGAGGCCCTGTACGACCTACTCGAGCGGGAGGTCGTCCCCGAGTTCTACGCACGAGACGCGAGCGGAATCCCGGCTGCCTGGGTCGAGCGGATGCGTGAAAGCATGGCTCGATTGACGCCTCGTTTCTCCGCCAGCCGCACAGTCCGCGAGTACACCGAGCAGCACTACCTCCCGGCTGCCGCGGCGTACAGGGCTCGGGCCGCGGATAAAGGCGCGGCCGGACAGCGAATCGTAGACTGGCAGCGCGGCCTCGCCGAGAAATGGGCGGCCCTGCGTTTCGGCGAGGTGAAGGTCGAGACTCGCGGCAACGAGCACGCGTTCGAGGTAGGGGTTCATCTCGGCGATCTCGACCCGGACTCGATTCGGGTGGAGCTCTGCGCGGACGGCGCCACAGGAGGTAAGCCACTGCGGAAGGAGATGACGCTCCTTCGCAAGCCGACCGACGTATCGGGCGGTTACACCTACGCCGCTGCTGTGAGTGCGGACCGCGAAGCCGGCGATTACACAGCGCGGTTGGTGCCGAATCGAGCCGAGGTTGCGATCCCGCTGGAGGACTCGCTAATCCTGTGGCAGCGGTGATCCGGTTGGCTAGTTCCAACTGATCAGAAACCCCTGGGCAGACCGGCGAGGGTCGCGCAGAACCCGGGATCTAAGCCAGGGCCAGGGCCTGCGTGACGGCCGTGACCAGCTCGTCCGCACTGAACGGCTTGGGCAGGAAGACGCGGAACCTGTCACCGGCCCGATGCTCGGCCGGGGCCTCGTCGTAGCCGGACATCAGGATTACTCGCAACGTCGGTCGACTCAGGAGCAGCCGGTCGGCGAGCTCACGGCCGCTGGCGCCGGGCAGGACCAGATCGGTCAGCAGCAGGTCGATAGGTTCGTCCAGGCCGCTCGAAAGTGCCGTCGCCTGGGCCGGCGTCGCGGCCACGAGCACGCGGAAGCCGGCATGTTCGAGCGTGGAGACGGTCAGGGCCCGGACGGACGGGTCGTCCTCCACCAAGAGGATCGCAGCCGTGATGCCTACTTCGGGCGCGGCGACCGTCGGCCCAGGGCCGGGTTCAGGAGTCGCATCGATGCGTGGGAGCAGCACCGACACCGTGGTCCCCTTACCCCTGACCGAGTCCACCCAGATCTTGCCATTCGACTGACGGACTATGCCGTAGACCGTGGCCAGCCCGAGTCCGGTGCCCAGCCCTGGCTCCTTGGTGGTGAAGAAGGGCTCGAAGGCCCGCGCCAGCGTGGAGTCGTCCATCCCCGCCCCGGTGTCGGCCACCCTGAGCAGCACAGCCGGACCCACGATATCCCGATCGAAGACGGCCGCGTCCTCGACGCGTCGCACCTCGACCTTCAGGATTCCCCCGCCCGGCATCGCGTCGCGCGCGTTCACGGCGAGGTTGACGAGCACTTGTTCTAGCTGGCCCGGATCGGCGAGAACGACGGCGGGCGAGCCGTCGAGTGTCGTGACCAGGCGGATCTGCTCACCGATGAGACGGTGGAGCATCTGGCTGACCGAGGCCACGACGACGCTTACATCGACGGGTCGGGGAGTGAGGACCTGCCGTCTGGCGAAGGTCAAGATCTGCTTCGTCAGCTCGGCCGCGCGAGCGCCGGCCCGCCTGATCTCGACGGCCGCTTCGGCCCTCGGGTCGTCTCCGAGCTCGCGTATCAGGATGTCGGCGTAGCCGTTGACGGCCGTGAGCAGGTTGTTGAAGTCGTGGGCGATGCCGCCGGCGAGATGGCCCATGGCTTCGATGCGGGTCGCTTCCGCGAGCTGGGCTTCCATGCGGCGCCGTTCGGTCACGTCGATCGCGAGAACCAGGCGGGCGGGCCGGCCATCGAAGTCGATGTCGTGGGTAGACACTTCCGTGTAGATGAGCGAGCCATCCTTGCGCACGTGGCGCCACGGCCCGCTTGGCCGGTACCCTCCGCCGGGCGTTGCGGCGTCGACCTCCTCGAGCAAGGCCGGTATGTCTTCGGCGGGCACGATATCCCTGACGGTCATAGCCAGGAACTCGTCCCGACTGTAGCCGTAGGAGGCGAAGGCGGCCTGGTTTACGGCGAGGAAGCGCAGAGTCTCCACGTCGTAGACGCCCATGGGATGAGGATTGATGTTGAACAATTCGCGGTAGCGACGCTCGGAATCGGCCAGAGCAGCTTGAGCGCCGGCCCTGTCGCGCTCCACCTCGATGGACGTCAGGGCGTTTGAGATGTCCCCCGCAAACTGCTCGAACAGAAATGCCTCGGCGGCGTCGAAATGGCTGGGCTCGCTCGAAAACATCGCGATCGCGCCGATCGGGCGACCGCTCAATCGGATCGGGAAGCCGGCGGCGGTACGGTAGCCGAGCTGATCGAAGAAGGTTCGCCAGGCATCCATGCGGGGATCGTGCGGGATGTCCTGGACGATGACGGTCCTGTTCTCGCGGATGGAGGTCCCGACGACGCCATGACCGGACGGTTCGTCTCTCGCCGAAATGCTCTGGCGCGGCAGGAGGCCCTCGTCGCGACCGGCCTGGAAGACCACCGGAACGTCGCCGGTGGCTGCATCGAGTAGGCCGACCCAGGCCAGTTCGAAGCCACCCACGTCGGCGGCAATCCGGGTCGCCTCGCCGAGGATCACGCTGCTGTCGCGAGTTCGAACAATGACCTGGTCAATCGCGCTCAAGATCGAGTCTGCGTGGTCGAGCCGGTCTGGCCCGCGCGGTGCCTGTCCCTCCTCGGGTGCGTCCCACGACGTGACGACGGTCCCGACCAGCGATCCATCGCGGGCCCTTACTGGCTTGATGGCGAACTCGGTCTCTCGGAGAGTGCCCCCGATCTTGAACCTGGCGGTCTGGCTGGCCGGTACCCCTGTCTCCAGGACACGTCGGCGCGCCGCCTCCAGCCGCTCGACCGCCTCCGGCGGAACGCCAATCTCGTACCAGGTTCGTCCGATCAGCTCCTCCGGCGTCATGCCCACATCGGCCGCCAGTGCGGGAGTCGCGTACAGGAAGCGGCCCTCGCGGTCGTAGTAGCCGACGCTCGACCTCCTCGACCCCCGGCCCGGCTTCACGATCGGGCGCGCCGCCTCCGGAAGCGGATCGGGTAGAGGACCGGGCAGCGAAGTCGGTGTCGAAGGCGTTTCCGTTGGGAGGGGCCTTGCATCACGAAGGGCGCGTCGGACCGCTTACTGAGGTGCCCTTGCCTTCGCGTTTGGCCATTCGCCAGTCCCCTCGTCGAGATCGCGCGCTTCGCTCGATCTCGATGCACGTTAGACCGCGATGCCCCCGATGGCAATCCTTCGGGTCGGTCCGGCGACGACGCTTTAGTCCCGGGCGACAGCTCCTCTGTTTCGGGCCCGCCCCTCGCCTCATGAGAATCCCGTCCGAGGGCCCCGGCTCGAGCCGCACCTCGCGCCATCTACCTGACCGCGACACCGATCACGAAGGCCACGTAGGCGACGATGATGACCGAGCCCGCTCGGCGATCCAGCCCTCGTCCCGCCAGCGCAAGCGCGACGGCCAGGCACGTCATGGCGATATAGGAACCTGCGACGAAGATCGCGTCGCCGGCCGAGGTGGCCAGGCCCAGGAGGGCGGCGGGGATGAGCAGGCCGATGATCACGTTGAAGATGTTGCTGTTGAAGGCCTCGCTCAGTGTCGCCGACGCGCGCCCTCGCGAAGCCAGGTAGACCGCCGCCACAGCGTTTGGCAGGCCGGTCACGGCTGCGAGGATCAGCCCACCTACGACGATCTGCGGGAGACCGGCTGCCGACCCCATGCTCGTCGCGCCCTCTTCCATCACGACGCTGGCTGCGATTACGACGACCAGCGCGACGAGTGCCAGACCCGCATCCCTCCAATCACCGGGCCGCGGGCGGATCGCGACGGCGAGCTCCGCCTCTTCTTCGGCCAGGGCCCGGGCCAGCCATAGAGCCCATTTCGACGGCAGGCGCAGTCGGACGCGGGCCGCCGGGTGTTCCGCGCTGACGACTAGATAGGGAACGAAGACGATCAGGGCAAGCAGGAGCGCGATCGTCGGAATCATCAACCCGGCCACGACCGCCAGGCTGAGCAGAGCCATCCACAACCCGACGGCGCCTTCCAGCAGGATCTCCCGCCGGTGGAAGGCAAGGCGGCCGGCGATGACGGCGCTCAGCCCCAGCAGCGCGGCCAGCTGGAACACGTTGGAGCCGAGTGTCACGCCTATGCCCACGGTGCCGTGGCCTCGGGCAATGGCCGTCACCGCGGAGGTGATCTCGGGGCCGTCCGCGGCGAGAGCCGCCATCAACCCGAGAAGCGCCTCGGAGACACCGATCCGCTCGCCGAGCCGCTCCAGGCGCGACACGAGGAGCACGCTCGCCGCGAGGCTGGTGATGGCGCTGAGGACGAAGACCGCGAACTGCATGCGCCATTCTCGCCGATGGCGGGGAGCTCCGGCGCAGCCTTCGCATTACGCCTCGTATCGCTCGAGGCCGCCCACGAGAGTTGTTGGAGCTAGCCCTGAACCACCGAGAGGATGTTGCCGGCGGGGTCCTTGAACCAGGCGATAGGCGGGCCGTACTCGGGTCGCGGCGGCCGGGCCACGCCGCGCTCGTCCTGGTCGAAGCCCTCGTATCGCTCCAGCTGGACGCCGGCACGAGCCAGCTCGTCGACGGCCTTGTCGATGTCGTCGACGGGGAAGTTGAGCACCGTGTACGTGGCCGGCTGGTGGTTGTCCTTCGGGTAGATGAGCACCGTGCCGCCTCCGGAGAGGTGCAGGTTCAACATGCCGTTGGCTTCGGTAACGTCGAGCCCGAGGACATCGGAGTAGAAGTGCTTCGCTTTGGCGATGTCGTTGGCTGAGAACCCCGAAATCGCGTGACTCTCCTTGAACATCCGCGGCTCCTCACTACGGGCGCCATCGCAACCTCCGCAACAGCCGCCGCAACCTATCTGGACGTACCAACGCCCACAAGGCGCATCGCGGCTGGCGCATCTGCGATCCACGGTGCGGACCGGCGAGGCGTCCGACCCGCTCATCGCCCCAGGCGGCACCCGCGAGATCCTGTGCCCGCGGCCCTGGCGTAGGACAATGCCCTGGTGAAGGCTGAGTTGGTCGCGTTCGGGCAAGTCGAGATCGAGGGTGAGCGCTATCACCGCGACGTGGTGATCGACGGCGGGAAGATCCGTAAACGCGACAAGGGCCCTTCCAAGCAGCTGCAAGGCCGGGCCCGCCACACGCCCCTGACGGCGGCCGAACAGATCCCCTGGGGAGGCACGCGCCTGATCATCGGAACGGGCGCCCGCGGGCAGCTGCCGATCTCTCCGGAACTGCGCGCCGAGGCGGCCAACCGGGGGATCGTCATCGAGGCGCTCCCGACGATCGAGGCCTGCCGCCTGCTGGCCGACGTCGATGCGGCCGACGTCTACGCCATCCTCCACGTGACCTGCTAGGAGTCAGTCGGGTCGAGAAGTCGAGCGGCCGAACCGCGATGCCGGACGGCCGATCTCTTCAGACGGCGACCTCGCCAGTATCTGTCTCGGTTCGATCGGCAGGGCCGCGTGAGCGCCACGGAACTCGTGCCCCCGTCGGCCGGGTAGCGAGGACAGAGCCGAGTATCACGAGCCCGAAGCCCACGGCCATCCCGGCCGTGAACGATTCGTTCAGGACCGACACCCCGAGCAGTGCCGCGACCGCCGGGTTGAGGTAAGTGATCACGGTCGATCGGACCGGGCCGATCTCCTCGATCAACAGCGAAAACAGCAGGAACGCGGCCGCGGTGCAAACCAATCCGAGGACGGCCACGGCCACGATGGCGCCTGCGCTGGGCAGGGTTGCGGGTCGCTGGAGCGCGGCCACGGGCGCGTAGACCAGGGCGCACAGCGAGAGCGAGAACGCCATCACGGCCACGTTGGACAGACCGGCGAGCCGGCGAGCCAGGATAGCGGGACCGAGCGCGTAGCCGACCACCACGACCCCGACCTCGAGGATGGCCGGGGCATTCGACGAGCCCAGGTTCAGGCCGACGATTGCCGCGACCCCGACGAGTCCGATCAGCAGCCCGACTACGCCGGTCGAGCCGATCCGATCGCGACCGCCCGTGCCCACCGCGATGACGGTGGCGACCAGCGGCACTCCGGCCACCAGAAGGCCCGCGAGTGAGCTCGTGATGTGCTGTTCTGCCGACCCGAGAAGGACCCACGGCACTCCGACTTCGACGGCCGCGAAGGCGACGACCCAACGCCAGCGGGCGAGCGCGGCGCGAAAGTCGGTGCGAGTAAGGGCGATCGGAAGCAAGATCGCGGCCGCTATCGCGGTCCGAGCGAAGACCAACGTCGCCGGCGAGATCTCCTCGACGGCGATCCGAATGAACAGGTATGGGATGCCCCATATGAGGGACATCAGGCCGAAGAGGACGAGGCCCCGCCGCGTCACACCGGCACCACGGGCAGACGCGTCGGATCCGCCAGCTCGAGCACCTTCATGGATGGATCTTCGCAGGGTTCGGGCCGCCCGGCTGCCGGTCAGACGGGCCCCTCGAACATGTCGCGTCGTCCGCGACCGCCGAGCCACCGAGCCACCGAGCGAGCCGCCCGTGTGCGGACCGTCGGCGTGCGGGCCGATCAGAGCGGCACGCGAAACTCCCACGGGCCGTCGAGCCGGCCTGTTGTTCCCGTGAACGGATCGGCGAACGAGACGACACGCACGGAGAGCGTGTGGGCGCCGTCGGGCGGCCTGGGAGCGAATCTGATCTCGTTACGGGTCACGGTCGGGCCAGACCCGCCGGAGCCCTGGCCCGAGGCGGCGTAGGCGGTACCCGCATCGTCAGACACCGCGACGTCGACGAAATGACCGACGTGGCCCACGGGTGGCCGTGTGTGCGCCACCACCGTCGCGATCCCGCCGTCATCGCGGATCTCCACGGCGACAAGCTCGAGGCGCACCCCGCCGGCCTCCACGCTGCTGCCGATCGCGATGACCCGACGCAATGGTCCCTCATCCACGCCCGCGACGCGCATCGACTCGCGGCCGAAGCGCTGCATCAGCTCGTCGTCGGGCGGCCCGTGGTGAGACAAATAGCGGACCGAACTGCCGCCCCGCGAGCGCGAGCTCAGGCTCAGCACGGCCAGGACGTTGGCGAATCCGAGCAAGACGCCGGCGATGATGCCAGCGCCAACGGCTAAGCCAAGCCCGGCGAGGAGCAGCGCTGCGACGATGAGCACGGCTCCGAGCAACAGGACTGCCGGGAGCCGCATTCGGATGGACATCGAGCCCCAGTATGCGCCGCCATGAGGCGGCAGAGTGGGGTCTTCGTCAGCTTCTGGCGGGCGCGCCGGTCACGCCAGAAGCTCCAGGCCTACCAGAAGGTCCAGGCCCTAGTAGACGAAGAAGTCCACCAGTACGGGAGCGAGGACCACGGGGGCCGCGCCGTGGGCCTGGCCCTCGAGGGTCACGTGTCTTGCATCGGGTAGAGCCGCTACGAGCGCGCGCACCGACGTGTGCTGCCAGGTCGGGCTGTTGCCGCCGTCGATCACGAGCGTCGGCACCTTCACGGATGCGAAGGCATCGGCCTTCAGTGCCGCGCCGAACATGTGGTTCCCCAGGACCGCTCCGTCGTAGGCGAGGGTGTGGGCGATCTCTTCAAAACCGGACCAGCTTGGATCGTTCCGCATTCCGGCGATGGCCGCGGGCGGCATCCCCATGGCCGTCGTCATGAAGTACTCGAGCGCTTCCCGTCGACGGCCCGAACCCGTCAACTTGGTGAGGTGGGCAACGTAGTCGGCCGGCATCGGAGCGCGGCCCCCGTCGACGATGAACGGAGGCTCGTACACAGCCAGCTTCTGAACGGCGAGGCCACGGGAGACGGCCTCGAGGGCGAGTGCGGCGCCCGACGAGTGCCCGAAGAGGAAGGCGCGGCCACCTGCCGCGGCGATGAGCGCTCGTATGTCGTCTACCTCGCGCTCGACGGCGTACGGCATCGTGTCGCCGCTATCGCCGCGGCCCCGTCGGTCGTAGCCGATGACGGTGAAGTGGGGCGCCAGCAGTTCGGCCACCGGCGGGAAGGCCGATCTGGTGGTGAGGGCGCCGCCAACGAGAATGAGCGCCGGGCCCGACCCCGATTGGTCGAAGGCAATCGAGGTTCCGTCCTTGGAGGTAACCGTCTTCATCGCGCGCCGCTCCCAGGTCCGGTCTCCCCGGCGGCCAGGCTGTCTCCACGCCCGCCTTGAAGGCGTCGACCGCCGGCCTTCGGCCGAATCAAACCGCTGAATTGTCGCAGCTGCGATCGCGGGCGCGTTCAGGTGCGTCTCGCGGATCGGCCGTGCGTTTATGTTTGCTATTGGATCAGGTACGCCAGGACCAGGCCCACCCACGAAGCGACGCCCAGTGGCATGACCACGAACATCGTTCGAGTCAGCAGCCGCTTCGCGGTTTGGTTGGCCGTCTTCAGACACTCGAGAACGCCCTCTGGACCCACGACCCGGACGGGCTGGCCAAGCCGGACGCTCATGTCCGAGACCGCGTTGCGGTGGCGCGAATACGCGTCCGGCAACGTGGCTCCCGAAAGAAGGACGACGTCGGAGAGACGTTCCTTCGCGAAGAAGAGCGGTTTCGGGCACCGAGTCTTGACGAACGCGCCGTTTGGCCATGCGGTCAGAAGCCATGCCCCGTTCGAGGATGTGGCCAGGACTACCGAGACGTTGTCGGTGTCCACGAGCGTCGACAGGGATCTCGGGCCCCGCCTCTTGTCCGAGGCTGGGACCATCACCTCGCCTACCGGCGAGAAGCCGAGGCCGCTTTCCCTCGGATCTATCGGTCCTCGGTCATCCTGTACGCCGCGCGGGAGCTGGATGGAGACGGGGGCTACTACAGTGAACGCGGCGACGCGCGTGACCAGATAAGCGTTCACGGCGATGAGGGCGAATGCGGCCAGGAATAACACGATCGACATGAAGGGAGCCTCCTCGCCTCGAGATCGTACCTGGGGGCGAGGTTGTCGGTCGGGCCGCCCACGCCCCGAGCGCTACTCCTTGCGGCCCGGGGGCCAGGTCCCCATGACCTGACGGAGGATCGCAAACTCGCCGACGTGGTAGGCGTTGTGGTCGGCGACCAGGCGCGCCTCACGCAGGATGGTGTGGCCCGGAGTGTTGGGGATTGGTGCTAGAAGATCCGTAGCCGGGTCGGCCACCAGATCGTGCAAGGCCGACCGGTCGGCCTTGAAGCCCTCGATCGTCTGAGCGAATTGGGTCGGGGTCGCGGTGGCGCCGTGCTGCGGCCAGTACTCCTCCGGCCAGCTGGGCGCCAGATAAGCGCGGTCTCTGATGTAGTCGAGGATGTCTCGCTGGGCGATGCGAATGTGCTCGAGCAGGTGCCACGGCGTGTACGCGACGTTCGATGGCAGCCGGTTGATGGCATCGTCCGGGAAGTCCGCCACGGCGGCGTCGAAGGGCATATGGGCGCCGTGTCCGTCTATGAGCGCGATGAGCTGCTCTCGCAGGAGGTCGCTGGCCATTTCGATCCCTCAGGTGTGCTGGGCTGGTGGATGCTTCATCGTGCCGCGTCCGGCACCGGCCGGCAAGACGCCGAGCCTGATCGAGACCCCACGTACAATGGCTCTCTGGCCGTATGGCGACGGCGAGAGCGAACAAGAGGACGACCGATGGGCTCACGGCTCCCTCGCCTGGACGGACGAGCCGACCTGCAGCCGGGTAGGATTGCATTCCTGTACGGCGTCGTCGGCCTCGCCTGGATATTCGGTAGCGGCTTGGTGGCTCAAACGCTGACCGACCGCTCGGCCTCCGAAGTCGTCGACATCGCCAAGGGCACCGGCTTCATCGGCGTGACTGCGGTCGCGCTCTATGTCCTTCTGGCTCGGCGGGCGCGCTCCATCCGGGCTGCCGAGTCCGCCCGGCTCGCGGCCGACGAGCGACTGATGCGGCTGGCGACCGCAGTAGAGCAGGCCGCGGAAGCGATCGTGATCACCGATCGGGAGGCTCGGATTCTGTACGTCAACCCCGCCTTCGAGCGGGTCTCCGGCTACGACCGGGCGGAGCTCATTGGCTCGAATCCACGCCTGTTGCAGAGCGGCCGGCAGAGCCGTGACTTCTATAACACGATGTGGGCGAAGCTCCGGGCCGGTGAGACCTGGCGCGGCTCGTTCCTCAACCGGCGCAAAGACGGCACCGTGTACGAGGAGGATGCCGTCATCAGCCCAATCCGCGACTCAGCCGGCGTGGTCGTGAGCTTTGTCGGCGTCCAGCGTGACGTCAGCCGGGAGCGCGCCCTCGAGCGCGAGCTGGCGGAGGCCGGGCGAATGGAGGCCGTCGGCCAGCTGGCGGGTGGCATCGCCCACGACTTCAACAACTTGCTGACGGTGATCACGGGCTATGCCGAGCTCCTCCGCGAGGAGGTCGGGCCCCATCCGGAGGCAAAGGCCGATGTGGACGAGATTCTCCGGGCGTCGCGGAGTGCGGCGGGCCTGGTCCGGCAGCTGCTTGCCTTTGGCCGCCGCCAGATGCTGGCACCGGAAGGCCTTGACCTCGGCTTCCTCATCGAGCAACTCCGGCCGATGCTCGGGGGCCTCCTCGGACCTCGGATCACGCTCGAGGTACGGAGCGTCGAAACGCTCAGGCCGGTGTTCGCCGATGCGGGCCAGCTCGAGGAGATCCTCGTGAACCTGGCCCTCAACGCCCGCGACGCCATGCCCTCCGGCGGGGTCTTCCGCCTCTCGATGTTCAACGCGGAGGTCGCATCCGGTGAGGATCGATCGAGCCCCGTGAAGCCAGGTCATTACGTGGTCATTGCGGCGACGGATTCGGGCATCGGGATGGACGAGGCAACGCGCGCTCGGGTGTTCGAGCCTTTCTTCACGACCAAGCCGGCGGGTCACGGAACAGGTCTGGGCCTCGCCACCTCGTACGGCATAGTCAAGCAATCTGGCGGCTACCTCTTCGTGGAGAGCGAGCTCGGCCAGGGCACGACCTTCACCATGTACCTTCCGCAACATGCCGGCGCGGTGGTCGAACGCCCGTCGGCCGCGGCGCCTGAACCGCCGACCGGGGGCAGCGAGACCGTCCTCGTCGTCGAGGACGATCCGGCCGTCAGGGCGATCATCCGGCATGCTCTCGAGAGAATCGGCTATCGCGTGCTCGTTAGTGGCAACGCGGAGGATGCTCTGGCCCAGGCCGCGGCGGAGGCCGGGCCGCTCCCGCTCCTCGTGACTGACGTCCGGCTCCCGGGGGTGGACGGGCCAACGCTTGTCATGAGACTCAGACGCAAGCACCCTGGCCTCCGCGTTCTCTACGTCAGCGGCTACGCCGGCGATGCGATGGTCCAGAGCGGCTTCTTAGGCCCGGACGAGGCATTCCTCGACAAGCCGTTCAGCGGCGATGACCTCTCCCACCGGGTGCGCTCGCTCCTCGACGCCGACTAGGCTTGGGCAGGCCACAGCCAATGGTCGAGTGGCGACTCCGACGGGTCGGATCGTTGCTGCTCTGTCTCAGTGCGGCATTGGCCGGCTCCTGCGCGACGGCCCCGTTCGGTTCTTCCGGCGCGAGCACGGCCGTCTGGCCATCGCCCCCTGTTCCTTCCAGCTCGCCCAGTGGCTCAGCGGCCTCGGCCAGTCCGCCGGCAACCCTCGACGGATCATCCGCCTGCGCCTCGCGGACCCTCGCCGCGATGACCGAGGAGCAACGCGTCGGCCAGTTGTTCCTGCTCGGAATCGGCGGAGATCGGCTCTCGCCGGCTGAAACCGCTGCCATCGAGGGCGACCACCTCGGGTCCGCCTGGTTCTACAACACGCGGACCGGCGGGGTGGCCGGAGTACAGCCACTTACGGCGGAGATCCAGGCCCTCGCGACCGATGCGAATACTCATGGGGTCCGTTTCTTCATCGGCGCCGACCAGGAAGGCGGGCTCGTCCAGCGCCTGTCGGGACCTGGTTTCTCGACGATCCCCTCCGCGCTCCAGCAGGGCCAGCTGCCGATCCCGACCCTCGAGGCGGACGCCGGTACGTGGGGTCGAGAGCTCTCGGCGGCCGGGGTGAACCTCGACTTCGCGCCGGTGATGGACGTCGTGCCGCCGGGCGCGGACGCGACCAATGAGCCGATCGGGGCTCTCCAGCGCGAGTACGGGCACGACCCGGCGACGGTCGGAGGCCACGGTGCGGCGGTCGTCCGTGGTATGGCCCAAGCCGGCATCCCGACCACCATCAAACACTTCCCCGGCCTCGGCCGCGTCGTCGGCAACACCGATACCGTCGCCGGCGTCGTCGACTCCACGACCACGGCAGACGATCCGTACCTGGAGTCTTTCGAGACGGGAATAGGCGCGGGCGCGGCGTTCGTCATGGTTTCGCTGGCGACCTACACCGCGATCGATCCCGCGCACCAGGCAGTCTTCTCGCCGACGATCATAGGCACGCTGCTGCGTGGCCGGCTCGGGTTCCAGGGCGTGGTCATGTCCGACGATCTCGGGGCAGCCGCCTCGGCGGCCTCGCTGGCTCCGGGCGATCGGGCGACCGCGTTCATAGCCGCGGGCGGCGACCTCATGATCGTCCTGGGCGTGGATCCGGCGAGCCAGATGGCGGCGGCAGTGCTCGCTCGGGCCGGCTCGGACTCGGGCTTCGCCGCGCTGGTCGACGCCGCCGCACTCCGCGTTCTCAGGGCAAAGGACGCCTACGGCCTGCTGTCTTGCGACTGACACTCGTGGGGCGGTGGCCGGGCCTTGGCGCCGAGGAAGCGCTCAGCGGAGCTCGTCCGACGCCGCGTACCGGTCCGGCCTGAAGCCGATCCGTTGCTGGCCTGCGGAGACGGTCGAATCGCGGAAACGGACTGCCTGGATTGAGCGCACCGGGATGAGCCAGGCGGTTTCGCCGTCTTCCACCATCAGCGGCTGGTCCTCGTTTCTGGTGACCGCGCTGTACACGATCTCGAGGCCCGCCCGCCTCAGGCCCTTTCGGTCGCCAGAACCCAGCGCGGCGCGCGCCGTCGCGTCGCGGGATGCCGTGACCGTGTCCTCGGAGAGTCTGATGGGCACAGTGACCCCTCCCCCCAGCATTAGCTCGACTTCGAAGGGTGGGCCGGCCATGACGGAGACCTCCATTTGGAATACTGTCCACGCCAGGGTGGCGCGAAGTCCAAGGGTACTTGGTTCCGGACGCCTCAGAGCCTCCGCGCCGATTCGGCTGCTCGAGCAGGGGTCGCGGGCCCACGCCGAGAGGTCGAATGGATGAGGCACCGGCGACTGACCCGCGCCGCCTGCCGGGCTGACCGTCGGACCGAACGACCGGCCGGCTCACCACGTCGGCCGGCCAAAGCCCATGGGATGGGCCGGTCTGACCGTCTTGCGAGACGGCTGTTTCCTTCTCGCCGGGCGATGGCCACCGTGAGGGCCGCACGCCCGCGGGCACAGGAGTACCAAGCGGCCTCTCGAGGAACCACCATGGCCACGACCATAACCACCAAGCCCAGCCTGGCCAGGGTCAACGGCGTCGCGCTCGCCTATCAGATCCACGGCAGCGGCAAGCCACTGGTCCTCCTTCACGGCGGCTACGGCACGGCCGATATGTTCGGTCCCACCCTCGCGGTCCTGGCAGCCGGTCGCCAGGTCATCGGCGTAGACCTGCAGTCCCACGGGCGGACCCCGACGGTAGACCGGCCGATGCGTTTCGAGACGATGGCCGACGACATCGCGGCCCTGATCCGTCACCTCGGCCATGAGCGGGCCGACGTGATGGGCTTCTCGCTCGGCGGCGGCGTTGCGCTGCGGACGGCGATCCAGCATCCGGCGTCGGTCCGCAAGCTTGTCCTCGTCTCGACTCCCTTCAAACGCGACGGGTGGCATCCCGAGATGGTCATGAGCTTCAATCAGTCAGGCCCCCAAGTCGCGGAGCCGATGAAGCAGACGCCGCTGTACGAGGCCTATCGCGAAGTGGCGCCACGGGTCGAGGACTGGCCGCTCCTGGTGACGCAAGTCACGACGCTGCTCAAGATCGATTACGACTGGTCGGCCGATGTCCGAGGCCTGCCGATGCCGGTGCTGATCGTTGCCGGCGATGCCGACGGACTCCCGCCCAGCCACGCCGTCGAGTTCTTCGAGCTACTCGGAGGTGGGAAACGCGATGCCGTCTGGGATCGCTCCGGGATGACGAGGCATGCTCTCGCCATCCTCCCCCGTGTGACTCACTACGACATTCACGTCGCCCCGGCGCTCGCCCCGACCGTCGCCTCGTTCCTCGACGACGCGTAGTCCGCCTCAGTCGGCTCCGGCGCCTCCGGCCCCGGATTCGGCGGCGAGCACGATGTTGACGAGATGCGCCCACCGGTTCAGCGCCAGCCTTGGCCATCGGCAGCCATCCCGGCGTGGCAGTGTTCCGTGACTGGCTCGAGACGGCCGAAGGTGTCGCCACCGCCTGGCAGCGGTTCCGGCCGCGGTCAGCAATTGGAGTCGAGACGGACGATCTGAACGGACCGCTCGAGGGGCAAGCAAGGCTGCACCGGCCCTACTTCCAGATCGCCGTGGTCTTGTTGCTGGCAACCGCCGTCATCGGTGCGGGGTACTTCGGACCGCATCCTGCAGTGAGCCCGCGTCCATATTCCGGAGCGTCACCTCTTGCCGCCAACTCGACCCCTGCGACGTCGGCGTCGGCGTCCCCCGCCGCCGGCGCAAACGCCCCCGCAGGACTGACTCGGGTCAATCTCCGTCCCGGCCAGCTCAGGCAGACCTGGCTTCCCGGTGAGATAACCAGCGGATCGATGGCGGTCGTGGGGGCAAACCTCTACTTCATCGTGGGCGGCGACACAATCGAGTCGACCGTCGTCGGCGGGGACGGGTCTCGGCAGATGCTGGCCCAGGTGCCTCCCTGTCAGGGCGTCAACCAGCTGGCCGCGGCAGGCCACGAGCTGGCCTACGTGGTGACCTCGCCGGGAGGTCCCAGTGCCCAGGTTCGCGATTGCGGTGGAGCCGGCCGGGTCTCGTGGAGCTTATGGCTTCTGGACCTGAACGGTGGCAGCCCGCGGCAGGTCGCCCAGGGCACCAGAACCTTGAGTTCGATCGAGGTCGCCGAGTTCCCGGTGCACCTGGCCCTGACCGAGTCGGCCTATGCGTTCAACCGTCCACCCTCCTCGCCGGCCAACGGTCCGGGCGCGACCGTGGAGGTCCATGCGATCGATGGACGGCTTCTCTGGACGAGTCGTACGCAACGGCCGGTCGCGGACGTGATGCTGGGTGGAGGGACGCTGGCAATCCTCACCGACATCGCCTCTCGAGCCCCGGGAATGGGCGACTTGTACGTGTCAGACGCGATCCATCCGGACCCGGCCCCCGTGGACCCGCCGGCGAGATCCGCCTCTCTCTCGCCTGACGGCTTGCACCTGACGTGGGACGTTGCGCACCAGGGCCCCCCTGGCGCCGGCCCAGCCATCGACGTCGCGCTCGAGACTGTCGGGTCGGGCGTCGAACAGCCGCTCACCACCCTGACCGACCGCGTAGGCGCAGCGCCTCTTCGCCCGGCCGTCTCGTCGACCAGCCGCGGTCTGATGGTGACCTGGTTCGCGACCGCCCCAAACGGCGCTATCTACCCGGCTGTCCGCTATGCGGCGGGAGGTAACGGGTCGTTCTTGCCGAGCCTCCAGGAACCCATCTGGATGAGCGTCCAGGGCGGGATGCTGTTCTGGGTTGTGGAAGGGGCCGGCGGCTGGTCGAAGGTGGCCTTCGCGGTAGATCTGGCCAGCCTGGGGCTGCATTGATCCGTCCTCTGCCCCCGGGCCGCGTTTCCGGAGCCTGAGGACTTGACGACAGGCCGGGGCATGGGTCAGGGTGGGGCCATGCCCCTGCAGCCCCTGGCCACGCCCGGACCGGTCACTCATCTTGGGCGCCTCGTCCAGCCGTCCGACGCCAACGAACATGGCACTCTTTTCGGCGGAGAAGCCATGCGGTTCATGGACGAGGCCGCGGCGGTTGCGGCCATCCGGTACGCGCGCGGGCTGGTGCTCACCGCCCACGTCGACGCCATCGACTTCCGGCACCCGGTACCCATCGGCGTCTATCTCGAGGCGATCGCCCGGGTCGTGGCCGTCGGCCGCACATCTATGGCCGTGGAAGTAGTCCTCGAGGCCGAGGACAGGCAGACTGAGGCACGCACCGTGACCACGACCGGGCGCTTCGTCCTGGTGGCCGTTGACTCCGAGCTACGCCCGCGCGAGGTTGGCTGAGCGGCCCGCGCACGGGTCGCCCCCGGCAGCTCTAGGGCCGATCCAGCAACTCTGCAATCGAGGGTGATTCTGGTCACCGCGCGGGTTTGGACGCCCGCCTAGACTGTGGGTGGTCAAGAGATCGGGCCTGGGTAGGCGTGGCGATGGCCACCGTGTTGCACGGACGTGAACGGCTGGCGGCCCTCGGGCTGCATGGCGGATTCCTGTACACGCTGCCGGAGGCCGCCACCGATCGGCTCATAGACCAGGCCCTTCGCATCACGGTTCCCTCCGGCGTTTGCCTCTACCGGGGCGACGAGCGACCTCGGGTGGTCGTGGTGCTGACCGGTCTGCTGCGCGTCTTCCTGAGCTCCGCGGATGGGCGGCAGGTCACCATCCGGTACGCGCGCAGCGGCGACGTCGTGGGTCTCATGCTCGCGCTGGTCGAGCCGGTCCCGATGAGTATCCAGGCCCTGACGACCGCCTCGGTGCTCGCACTCCGGGCAGATAGGCTGCACGCGATGCTGGCTTCGGATGCCCTGCTCGCTCGTGCCTGCGCGCAGGAGCTGAGCCGCCAGCTTCAACACGCCTTCGAGGACCTCGCCGCACAGGCCTTCTTGTCCCTGCGCCAGCGCGTCATCCTTCAGCTCCTCACCCTCGCGACCCCAGGGCCCGGCCGACACCTCGTCGTCCACGCCAGCCACGAGGAGCTGGCGGAGACCGTGGCCTCGGTCCGGGAGGTGGTAACGCGCACGCTCGACCAGCTCCAGCGTGAGGGGCTCGTCGAAACGGCTCGTGACGAGATCGCCGTCCTCGATCCCGTGCGACTGAGTCAGGAGATCAGCGGCAGGACTGACGCCCCCAGGTGAAGATCGCTCGGCCTGCGTGACATTGCGCCCAGGGTGGCCGGTCCGGCTGGGTGAGGGCGTGCGCAGAAGAGACGATACAGGCGCATGACCAATCCCTCGGTCACGCAATGCACAGGTACTCACTCTACGTAGTTGACGTCGACCGATCCAGAGTCGACCTTGATGGCAGCCCTGGCCGGAGGACTTTCCGATGGGGGACTGGCGGTCAGTCACCCCACATCCCCGGACGGCTGCAGCACGGTAGGCGCCGAAATGAACCGAAAGCGAAGCCGCTGGCTGGTCGTCGGATCGATGTTCGCCGCGGGCGTCGCCGGGATCATCCTGAGTGTCTTCTCCTTGTCCGGATTTGCCAGGGCCGTGGGTGGCGACTCGATGGCGACGCCGCTGAGCGGGCTCAGCCTCGCGACCTTGCTCGTCGGTGGGCTGGCCCTTCTGAGCCTGGAACTGACCCACGTGTCGAGTCGCGGGGCGAGGCGCCTCGCGATGGTCCGGGCCGCCGGCATGCCCGCTCGCGTGTCCTCCAGGGGCACCGCCGGTCCGTCGACGCGAGCAAGCGGGGAGTGCGCCGGCGGCCGGCCCGCCGATCGATGATTCGTCCCGACCACCACCCGCGTCGGTTGCTCGGCCCGGCGGACTAGATGCAGCGTTCGGACGCCACGCTGGCCGGTCTCTACACGCGATCCGGCGGCGGAATCACGCTCGATCGAATCCTCGTGGCCCTCGTGGCGGCCGGCTGGGGTATCGCGGTAGCGTGGCTTGCGACCGGCTTCGGAGGCGCCGACGTCCAGCGCGCCGTTGCCGACATTGGCGAGGCCGGCCTCGACGCGCTGGCTGCGGTGATCGTCCTTCGGGCCGCATTTCACGCCGACGTCCCGCGAGTTCGCCGTGCCTGGATCGTGCTCGGCGTCGCGACGATCGTCTATGCCGTTGGCGATGGGACGTGGGCCTGGTTGGATCTTGTGGGAGGCACAACCTCGCCGTCGTTCGCCGACGTCGCCTATATCAGTTACTACCCGATCGTCGTTGCCGCCCTGTTCATGCTCCAGCGCGCATCCTCCTTCCGGCGCGACACGCTCAGGCTCGCGATCGACTCGCTGATAGTGGTGCTCGGTGGCGGCATCGTCGTCTGGCACACGCTGTTTCGACCCGTTCTCGAGACCCTGGACCCGAACCCCCTGAGCGCGGCGCTTGCCCTCGGCTACCCGATCGGCGACCTCGTGCTCCTGTTCGGCGTCGCCGCGATCGCCCTGCGCCACCCGCCGGAGATCGACGCCACGGCGCTGACGGCGCTGGTCGGCGGCCTCGCGCTCATGTTCGTGGGCGACGTCGGCTATGGAGAGCTGAACCTCACGGGCTCCTTCGCCCTCGTTCGCTGGCCGGACGTCATCTACCTCAGTTCGACCCTCTTGATTGCTCTCGCCGGTTACTTCCAGGCGCACCCGACCGCAACGGCGGAACGCCGCGGGAAGGCCATGAGCCGGTGGCTGCTCGGGCTGCCGTATGTCACGCTCGCGGCCGGCTACTGGGTGCTCATCGCGCTCGCCGTGGGCAGGGTTTCGGGCGAGCTGACTGAGGTGCTGTTTGGGGTTGCCGTTCTGACGGCCGTGGTGCTGATCCGCCAGGAGCTCGTGTTGCGGGAGAACAGCCGTTTGCTCGCCGAACAGGCACGCCGGGAGTCGGAGGAACGCTTCAGAGCCCTCACCGCGAACAGTTCCGACGCGGTCGTGCTCGTCGACCGTAACGGTGTCGTCACCGACGCCACGGCGGTAGTCGGGCGCGTCCTCGGCGTCGATACGTCCAAGCTGGTGGGCCGTCCGATCTGGAGGTTTGTTCACGCGGACGATGCGGAGCGGGCCCAGGCCTTCATCGAGGATGTGGCGGCAGGGCGACCTGTCACCCAGCCGCTGGAATGGCGTCTCTGGGATCGCACCGGGGTCTGGCGGCAGGTCGAGACCATCGCAGCCAACCTCCTCGACGACCCCTCTGTCGGACAGATCGTGCTCACCACACGAGACGTGCAGGAACGCAAGACGCTCGAACGACAGCTCACGCAGATCGCCCTGCACGATCTGCTGACCGACCTCCCAAACCGCTCGCTGTTCCACGACCGGGTGGGCCAGGCTCTTGCCAGCGCATCCATGGCCGGGTGGCACACGACCGTCCTCTGGCTCGGGATGGACGGCTTCAACCGCGTGAATGAGAGCCTCGGGCACGCGGTCGGCGATCAGGTCCTTCAGGAAGTCTCTCGCCGGGTGCGAGCCTCCATTGGCGCTGCCGACACGTGCGCCCGTCTGGGCGGGGACGAGTTCGGGGTCCTGCTCGGCGGCCACTCGAGCCCGGAGGATGCGCTGGGCGTAGCGGATCGGATCATCGCCGCTCTCCGTGTACCGGTCGAGTTCGCCGACAACCCAATCCATCTGACCGCCAGCATGGGCATCTCGACCATCGCGCCAACCGAGGCCGATGCGGGCAGTCTGCTGCGAAGAGCGGAAGTGGCGAGGTCGGTCGCGCGGAACGCCGGCGGTGATCGAGCTGCCGTCTTCCAATCGGCGATGCAGGAAGCGGTCAAGAACCGCTTCGAGCTCGAATCGGAGCTGCGTCGAGCGATCGACCAGGCCGAGTTCGTGCTCGACTACCAGCCGATAGTCGACCTGAGAAGCGGCGAGCTAGTCGGCGCGGAGGCGCTCATTCGGTGGGACCATCCGACCAACGGCAGGATCCCTCCCGACGTCTTCATCCCCCTCGCCGAGGAGACGGGATTGATCGACGAGATCGGTGCGTGGGTCCTTAGGACCGCGTGCGCCGAGGCTGCGAGATGGGCTCAGCTGTCCCCCGGTCGGGTGCCTCGCCTGTCGATCAACGTCTCGGCCCATCAGCTCGCCGACCCTCGGCTTGCCTGGACCGTTCAGGCCGCCATGGCTCAGGCCGGTGTTGCGCCGAGCTGGGTTACTCTCGAGATCACCGAGAGCATGCTCATGCAGAACAGCTCCGCGTCGATCGAGCGACTGCACGCCATTCGTGCGCTGGGCGTTCAGATCGCCATCGATGACTTCGGGACCGGATACTCGTCGCTTGCCTATCTGGAGCGCTTCCCGGTCTCGCATCTCAAGATCGACCGGTCGTTCGTGATCCCGTTGGACCTCGAGGGACGAGGGGACGGCGTCGTCCGAGCGATAGTCGAGATCGCCCGGGCGCTCGGCCTGGCCACCGTTGCCGAGGGCATCGAAACACCGGCCCAGCTGCGGCGGCTGCAGGAGTTGGGCTGCGGGCTGGGCCAGGGCTACTTGTTCTCGCGACCTCTCCAGCGGGACGCGATGGCGGAGCTCGTTGCGCGCCAGGCCGGACCGGCCTTCGGCCGCGAGGTCGCGGCTGCGGTCCGACCAAGAAGGCCGCGCATGAAGGCTTCCGACCACTCTCCGGTCGAGTCGGACGTGCCGGCCACCCCATCCGCCGCCTCGACGGCGTCGTATGCGGGACTTCGGAGCACCCTGATCGGGAGGTCGCACAGGCCGGGATCGTCGTCCCCGGCGGAGGCGGCTCCGACGGCGCCAGGGGCACGTTTTCGAGACTGAGCTCCCGGGTTCTGTGCCGCGCCGCTTCGACCCCGCCGCCTCCTTCGAGCGGTGGTCGCTTCGGAGGGAGGTGGCGAAAGCACCGCTTCGTCGAGGGAATCGTCAGCCTGACGCGCCCGCAGGGTCCACAACGAACGCCGCGCTGCCCACAACGAGCGAGCCCCCGCGACCGCACGGAGATCCGGTCGCGGGGGCTCAGCTCAACAACTGCGGCCGGTGGGAGCCGGCGCGTCGTTTGACCGTTAGTGTAGACGGTTAATGGATAATCTGCAGTCGCCTACTGAGATCTTTACCGGGAGCGACGGCACCCTCGAATGCCTCGAGGTCGGGCGCTCGCCGTAGTTGGTCCGACGCAGGAAGGCGTTCCCAGTTCCTAGCTGGCTGCCGATTTGCCGACGTGGCAGCGCCTGCGGCGGATGTCAAAAGTAGTTGACATCGTGTCGGCCATGCTTTACATTGTCCCATGTCAACAATCTTTGACATGGGAGAGGGCAAATGGCGTTCCTGGAGAAGAGCAACTGGGTCGTGCTCGCCGTCGCTGTGCCGACGCTTCTCGCCTACATGGCCATGGTGGTGCCGCAGGTGCTGAGCAGGCCGATCGCCGAAGTCGGCTGGGTCCAGCCGATGATCTTCGCGATCGTCGCCTTCATCGTGGCGAACATCCTGGGCAACATCGTGGCCGCGATCTCGAACCCAAGAGAAGCGGACAAGAACGACCAGCGCGACAGGGAGATCGACCATTTCGGTGAGCGGGTCGGCAACTGGCTGATCATCGCCGGCTCGATCGCCGCACTGGTCCTGGCGATGACCGAAGCGGACCGCTTCTGGATCGCCAACGCGATCTTCCTTGGGGGCATGGCGGGAGCCCTGGTCAGCTCTGCCACCAAGATCGTGGCCTACCACGGGCCGTTCCAGACATGGTGAAACCGACGCTCGTCACCAACTCGATCCGATCGCTCAGGTTCGCCAACGGCGAGATGACCCAGGCGGATCTGGCCGATCGAGTCGGCGTGACCCGCCAGACGATCATCGCCATCGAGCAGGGCCGGTACTCGCCCTCGCTCGAGATGGCCTTCCAGATCGCCCGAGCGTTCCGGGTGCCGCTCGACAAGGTCTTCCAGTACTCGGATGAACAAGGATGACCAGCCGATCGCTCGCCCCGGCTGCCGCCGGACGCAACAACAACCCTCCCAACGATTCGGAGCACACGATGTCAGAACCGTCGGCGAAGTCACCATCTCTGCCACCCCGCTGGTTCATCCGCTCGTTCTGGACGCTTCAGCGGGCCGCCTATTCAGTCACAGGCGGCCGGTTCGGCCTCCGGAGAGCGACCGCCGACCGCTGGGGCATGATGCGCCTGCGGACGGTCGGGTGCCGCACCGGTGTGGAGCGAAAGGTCATCCTCGGCTACTTCGAGGACGGCCCCGACCTGGTCACCATGGCCATGAACGGCTGGGCCGATGCCGAGCCTGCCTGGTGGCTCAACCTGCAGGCTTATCCCGACGTCACCGTCGATCTGCCCGGTGGGTCGCGCGCCGTTCGCGCACGCGCAGCCGACAAGGACGAGCGGCCGCGCTTGTGGTCCAGGTGGGCTATCTATGACAAGGATCTGGACGGCTACGCCGCCCGCCGGTCCCGAGAGACCGCGGTCGTCATCCTCTCGCCCCGACCAGAATAGGGTCCTCACCACCAGCTCTTGCTCGACTCTCGGTCAAGCTCACAACTGGCCAGCGGGCCTTGGTTGCGGCGGACGACGGAGCCAGTGCAACGCCACCAGCCCCGCAACGAGCAGCAGGACCAAAGGCATGGTGGCGGACAGGAACGCGAGGCTGGACACCACGGGGTTCGTGCCGGCGACGCTGGAGATGCTGAACTCGAACTTGGTCCCAACTCCCTCAGGCAGGATCTTCCAGAGGGCGGTCTGGTCCACCCCGTTGGTGCGGTAGTGGCGTCCGTCTGAGGTAGTAACGAAGAGGGTGTCGCCGCGGAGGTCGAGGCTCGTCACCTGCCCATCGGCGACAAACTGGGAGACCGTCGCGATGTTCGTCGCAGGCGGTAGATCCGGCCGCAGCCAGAGGAACAACGCGCCGGCGCTCATCATCACGAAAAGGACCGCGACGGCCACGAGCGGCCACACTCGGCGTCGGCCGGGCGGTACGGTCTCGACGGAGGGCGGCGATGGCGGCGATGGAGCGACGCCCTGGTCTGAGGGTTGCCCGTTCAGCTGCGCAAGGAGCTCGAGCCGGCTTCCGACCCTCAGCTTCGCGTAGATGCGCGAGAGATGGCTGCGGATCGTGGCCTCAGTGAGCGTGAGTCGGTCGGCGATGGCGCGGGCCGAGAGGCCCGTCAGCGCGAGCTCGAGAACCTCGCGCTCGCGCTCCGTCAGCGCCGCGAGATCGACCCTGGCGCGCTCGTTCGGCAGCCCTGACACTCGGTCGTCCACCATCGAATCATCTCCCCTTCTCAGGGTGAAGTCATCCACCGACCGAATGAAACGCGCGTGTCTCAGGCGCTGATCGCGGCGGCTACACGCAGGCGCCGGCCTTGTTCGACCACTCCAGCTGCACGGTAGACCCGGCGACCGTCTTGGTCTTCCACGCACACAGATCGCCGATCTCGGCATTACCGGGATCGTCGTACCAGCCCCGGCCCGGCACGGCATCGGTGATCGCCTCGCACAGTTCATGCGAGCTCGTCGACGTCAAGGCATCGAGCGGGCCCAGGCCGCCGCTGCAACCACTACAGCCGGGATACGGCATGACCGCGTAATAGAGCTGGCCAGCGATGTCATTGTGGTACCCACAGAACGACTGGCACGAGCGCGCGCCACCCTGCGCCACCGAGATCCCCGGCGGCAGGTAGATGAAGAACAAGCTGTTCGGCATCGGCTGTGGAACGGCTGGGTTCGAGCCGACCTCGTGCTGAAGGAAATGCTGGACGGCCCCATCCGAGATCGAATGGCTCAGGCTCGGCGAGGTGACGGTCGCCGTCCCGACGCGTCTGCCATGGCCGATCTTCTGGCCGGCCACGCTGTATTCGCCCAGCTGGTCGATCAAGGGGCTGACCAGGATGGCATCGAAGAACGCGTTTAGCTGGCCGGCGAGCGCTTTCTTCGAGGCGGTTGTCCAGGCCCGTCCCCAGAAGATGGTGAAGACCTCGACCGACCCGAGGAGATGGCCGTTGTGATAGGTCAGGTGGGGGATCGCTCCACCCGGAGCCAGGCCACCGACGACACCGAACTCGTCGGGTACGTGTATGGGGACGATGCGGACCGAGTCCGTAATAGCCGGCAATGCGAGTCCACTGGCCATGGGACGATGACCTCCGATCCGGTGCCGACGAGCAGAATGATAGACAAGGGAAGCCACGATCGACGTCGAGTGCCAGCCCGTGTGACAACAAGTGCAACTCCGACCCGGTTCAATGGAGAGGCGTCATCCTTGCGCCCGGTCAATCGGCTTGCCACCTGCAGCGGGCGAATCCATGGTCGCCCGCAGGCCTGACGCTCTTGGAACGGCCACGGTCGCCGCAACCAGGCTCACGGGACGGTCAGCGAACTGAACCCCCGACGGCCGCACAGGGTCCGCTAACCGCTCGATAGGAGACGATAAGACAGATGCCGTTGCTGGCGGTTTTCGGCGTGGCGATAGTGGAGATCTGGTTCGCCGTGCCGACCGGCCTGGCGCTCGGCGTGCCCGCGCCGATCGTCTGGATCATGACCGTCGCCGGAGCCCTCGTCAGCGTCGCTCTGGTCGCGTCGGCTGGCGACGCTTTCCGTGGCTGGCTGATGCGTCGACGGCGCAAAGACGGGACACCGAGAAAGGGTCGCATCTACGGGATCTGGCTGCGCTACGGCGTTCCGGGTTGGGGACTCGTTTCGCCGCTATTCATGGCGCCTCCAATGGGCACTGCAGTTGCCCTGGTGCTCGGCGCACCCAAGCGACGCCTCATGGTCTGGATGTTCGCCGGCGTCCTGCTTTGGACGTCGATCCTTGTCTTCGCCGGGATCGTCGGGATGAGCCTGGTCCACGCAATCCGCTAGGGTCGCCAGACGGGCTCGGCGACGGCCGCTCCAATCGAACCGGGGCTTCCGACTTGGCTCTACCGGCCGCGACGGTGCGGGACAGCCCACTACATGGTTCTTCGTCCGCCGTATGTCCGTGTGATACAGTCCGCGCGATTTGGAAACGAAACCGCCGGACACCAGGGGTCGCAGACGATCGCCTTCGCTGGCCGCCCTGCTCTCCTTCCTGTGGCCCGGCCTGGGACAGCTGTACACCGGCAAACGCCGCGCTGCGGCGCTCTTCGCCGTGCCGGCCGCCCTGGCTCTGCTGCTCCTTGTGTATGAATTGCGTCAGGGGCTCGTCGTCTTTGCCGCGCGCTTTGCCGATCCTGCATTCAGCCGTGCCGCGGCTGCACTCGTACTTGTCCTCGGTGCCTGGAGGCTTGCGGCCGTCGTCCATGCCTTCGGCGGTATCAACCAGCTCAAGCTCCCACGCAACTTCGATAGGGCAGTGGTCATTGCGCTCGTTGCGGTCATCGCCATCAGCCATGCCGGCACGAGCTACCTGCTCGCCGTGACGTCCGACGCCTTCTCTCCCATCTTCCAACCCTCCAGTTCCTTCGTCGACCTGGCCCCGCCCAATGCCGGCTCCTCGGGGTCGCCGGGGCCCACAACATCTCCACTGCCGACACCAGCGGCCGGCGGCCGCGTCACCATCCTATTCACCGGCACGAGCAGCGGCCAGAGTTCCAACCTCTATGACACGATCATGGTCGTGAGCTACGACCCGAAGACGAACTCGGTCCAGATGGTCAGCGTGCCCCGCGACAGCGCCAGCTTCCCGTTCTACTTCGGTGGCGTCGACTCGGCTTCGACGAAGATCAACTCGCTCCCGCAGTACGTCCGCAACGGCTGGATCAGGTCGCCCGATAGCCCGTACATGACCCTCGTCAAAGAGGTGAGCTATCTCGTTGGCATACCGATCAACTACTACGCCACCATGTACCTCGACGGGTTCGTCAAGATGATCGACATGGTCGGCGGGATCGACGTCAACAACCCCAAGGCGATCGCCGACCCCACCTACGACTGGCTCGACGGCAGCCCGTACGGCTTCTACCTGTCAGTCGGGCCGCACCATCTGGACGGCAGGCACGCCCTGGCTTACGTGAGGTCACGCCACACCATCGGCGACTACGACTGGGGCAGGGCCTCACGCCAGCAGGAAGTCCTGGTCGACCTGCTGCACAAGATGTCCCAGCCCAGCCAGCTGCTGAACCTGCCGAAGCTGATCTCCACGCTCGGCTCGAGCGTCACCACCAACTTCCCGGCGAACCAGGTGGCCGACTACGTCGCAATGGGCCAGAACGTCCCCAGCCAGAACTTCAAACAGGTCGTGCTCGGACCTCCGTACACGATCCTCAACATCAGCACGGTCAACGCGGCTACCTGCCTGCTAAACGACAAGGTTGCCGCACTTTCGATCCAGTTCTTCGGCGCGGACAGTCTCTGGTACGGCAAGCCCGCGCCCAAGAACACCTGCCCGTAGGATCGGACGGAGCAGCTCGGCGTCACGCGGGCGACGGCATCCTAGTGGGCCGCCACGATCCGGGTGCTGGGCCGCCGGCGGCAGATTCTCCTAGCGCCTCGCCGGCTCGTACGGGACGGTGTCGATTTCGGGCTGAGGCTATTCGTATGGATTGCGCAAGGCGGGCAAAGTGCCGCCTGGATGAAGGAGATCGAAATGGATCGCGTGGTCACCGCCAGCCCCATCGTCCGGCTCGCAACCGTTGGCGTCCCGGTAACCGACCAGGATCGTGCGCTGGCGTTCCATACCGGTCCGCTCGGGTTCGAGACGCGCCGGGACGTGTTGGTCGCCAACGGACCGCGCTGGATCGAGGTGTCGCCACGAGACGCCGCGGGCACTACCATCGCCCTGATCCAAGCAAGCGACGAGGCTCCTGCTGGCGACGTTCCGGCGGGCGTCCAGACCGGGATCCGGCTCGTGACCCACGACGCCGACGCATTGCGCGCGGACCTGGCGGAGAACGGTTTCGACGCGGGGCCGGCGCTACGCTGGCCCGGCGTGCCGGCGATGTTCGTGTTCCAGGATCCGGACGGCAACCGCTTGGAGATCATGGAGGAGCCTTCGGTCTGAGCGCCGGCCGCACCGGTGGCCGAACCATGCGCCCGCGACGGCGCGGGTGCCTCGTTGGGGTCTCGAGATATGGCGATGAGGAGCACGAACCGATGAAGCAATACCTTCTCAGCGTTGTCACGCCCACGGGCGGAACGCCGCCGCCTCCCGATGCGTTGAGCGCGATCATGGAGCGCGTCGGCGCCGTCGAGCGGGAGCTCAAGGACGCGGGCGCCTGGGTCTTCTCCGGCGGGCTTAACGCGCCCGGCACGGCGACCCTGGTGCGATTCCAGGGTGATGAAGTGCTGATGACCGACGGCCCCTTCGCCGAAGGCAAGGAGTACCTGGGCGGCTTCTCGATCATCAAGGTAGCCGACCTCGACGCTGCCCTCGAATGGGGCACCAAGCTCACCCGGGCGATCGGACTCCCGATCGAAGTTCGTCCGTTCGTCGACGACGGACGCGCCTGAGCGTTGAGCGCGCCCGCGACTCGGGCCGACATCGAGCGCGTCTTCCGCGAGGAGCATGGTCGCGCGGTGGCCGTCCTGGTCCGCGCCTTCGGCGACATCGATGCCGCCGAGGACGCCGTCCAGGACGCGTTCACCGAGGCGGTGCGGCGCTGGCCAGCGGCGGGCCTGCCGCCGAGCCCCGCGGGCTGGATCATCACGACGGCACGCAACCGAGCCATCGACCGCCTTCGCCGGGAGGCGTCCCGGGCCGACCGGCAGGCAGGCGCCGCGCTGCTCCATGAGCGGGAAGACCGGGCATGGACGAAGGAGGGCCCCATAACGGATGACCGCTTGCGCCTCATCTTCACCTGCTGCCACCCGGCGCTCGCGCCGGCCGCCCAGGTAGCGCTGACGCTCCGGCTCCTCGGCGGGCTGACCACGACGGAGATAGCGCGGGCCTTCCTCGTACCCGAGGCGACTATGGCGCAGCGGCTGGTCCGCGCCAAGGGCAAGATCCGCGACGCGCGCATCCCGTATCGCGTGCCCGAGGACGCCGACCTTCCGGGTCGTCTGCGGTCGGTTCTCGCCGCTATCTACCTGATCTTCAACGAGGGCTACGCGGCGAGCTCAGGCGACCGGTTGATACGCGACGACCTGACCGCGGAGGCGATCCGCCTGGGTCGGCTCCTCGTCGAGCTGATGCCGGACGAGCCGGAGGTCCTGGGCCTCCTGGCGCTGATGCTGCTCATCGAGTCGCGGCGGACGGCCCGCACGACTCCCGATGGTCGCCTGATCCCGTTGGACGAGCAGGACAGACGAAGCTGGGACGGCGATCTGATGGCGGAGGGCCAGGCCTTTGTGCGGCGCTGTCTGCGGGTCGACCGGCCGGGCCCGTACCAGCTGCAGGCGGCGATCGCCGCGGTCCACAGCGATGCCCGGTCGGCGGCGGATACCGACTGGCGTCAGATCCTCACCCTCTATGACCAGCTCCTGGCGATGACCCCGGGGCCCGTGGTGGCGCTCAATCGCGCAGTCGCCCTGGCCGAGGTTGAGGGACCCGAGGTTGCGCTCGCCGTCGTCGACGGGCTGGACCTGCCCGCCTACGACGTCTACCACGCCGTGCGTGCCGATCTCCTTCGCCGGCTCCGGAGGTGGGCAGAAGCCGCGGACGCCTACGGGCGAGCGATCGAGCTCGCTCGCAATCCGGCCGAGCGAGAGTTCCTCGAACGACGACGCGACAACCTGGGCGCGGGGCGCACGCAGGAGTAGGTCCTAGGGCGGCATGGCCTGCTCGAATGGCATTTCCGGCCGACGCGGCGTTATGCTTCGTCCTCGCGAGGCCGGGGTGCCCTGCCGGGTGGCGACACCTCATATGGACCGGGCCGTGTGACACTACGTCCGGGGATCGCTTCGAGCCGGAGCAGATGACGAGCCAGGGCTTCCGGAACGGATTTCGCAAATGGCGGCCGAGCCGAGAATCTCGCTTGATGCTCGGTCTGTGGCCGCTCGTGGCGGGCTTCGCCTCGATCGGCGTCCTGGGTTGCCTGGCGATCGTCTCCGGACAGCCCTTCGTCTTCCCCTCTCTCGGACCGACGGCTTTCCTCATCTTCAACAGACCTCGGGTGGCGGATGCATCGCCGCGCAACACGATCCTGGGCCATCTGATCGGTGCGTTGTGCGGCTATCTGGCCCTGGTCTTGTTCGGGCTGACCGACGCCGGCCCGGCGGTGATCGTCGGCTTCACGGCCGCCCGCACCGGCGCCGCGGCCCTGTCGCTCGGTCTCACGGCCGGGCTGATGATCTGGCTGGGTGTCTCCCATCCACCGGCCGGCGCCACGACTCTGATCATCAGCCTGGGGGTCATGGCCAAGCCCGAGCAGGTGGCGGTCTTGATGGTCGGTGTCGTCCTGCTCGTCGGGCTGGGATTGGTCGCGAACCGACTGGCCGGCTTCACGTACCCGCTGTGGGCACAGCCGGCGGCCGCGCAGGCCGGCGATCCGCTCGCTTCTGCCGGCGATCTTGCTTCTCGCTCGCGGTCGACCGAGCCCGACTCGCCCGGGACGGGCTCGGTGCCGTAGGTTCGCTCGCGCTAATGGTGGCCGGTTGCGGGGGCTTTCCTGGCGGAAGCTCAGAAACCGAGCCTCTGCCAGCCGCGACGCTCCGGCCGGGCGCCCGGCTCGTCATCTCGTGTCCGATAGACAACGTACGGTCGGACGAGGTAGCCGAGCGGCACGCTCAACAGATGAACCAGGCGCGTATACGGCGTGATCGCGACAAGACCGAAGGCGAGGGTCGCGTGGATCTGGAAGCTGAGGTCTGCGGAGGCCATCAGGCCCGCATCCGGTTGCAGCAGGAAGACGCCCCTGAACCAGACCGACACGTCGAGTCGATAGTCGTAGCCCGAACCCAGCACGTTGAGGCCGATCGTGTTGTACATGCCCAACGCGATGACCGCCGCGAGCAAGATGTACATGACCACGTCCATCCGGGTCGTCTGCTGGAAGATCGACAGTGTGAGCCCCCGGCGAGCGATCAGCAGCAGGAGCCCGACGACCGTCATGAGGCCGGTCGTGACCCCACCGAGCTCGGCCACCAGGCGATAGGTCGGCTCGGGGATACCCAGGGCCACGGTGGCCGATTCCGGGATGACGAGCCCCAGAAAATGGCCGGCGAACACCCCCAGGATGCCGAAGTGGAACAGCGGGCTCGCAACCGCGAGGACCCTGTCTTCGTACATCTGCGATGAGCGCGACGTCCAGCCGAACTGGTCGAACCTGTAGCGCCAGACCAGGCCGATGAAGAAGCTGGCCAGGCAGAGGTAGGGGAAGATAATCCAAAGAAACGTGCTCACGGCCGTACCCTCTCTGGCTCAATCGCGGCGAACGGCTCCAGACCGACACGCTCGACCGGCGGGCCCAGTTCCTCCAGGCGCCGGGTAGCTTCGAGCGCGGCCGGATCCGGATCGGGCAGGGCGAGCTCGAGCGCCCGAACGGCGTCCGCGTACGGCGACCCGTCCTCGTGGAGCGAATGGCTCAGGAGCGCGATCCCGGGTCCGCACTCGACGAGCAGGTCCAGTGGCTCCGTGTCGTCCGGCGCCGCCCCTGAGGCGAGTTCGAGGACGGCCGGCAGGAAGTCCGGGAGCTCACCGTCGGAGATCGTGTAGCCGTGCCTGCGGTAGACATCCGCGAAACGCCACAGCGCCATCCCGCGGCGGCGAGTGTCGCCGTCATGGTGATAGGTCAGATACAGGCAGTTGCGATGCCGTAGATCGAACGTCCTCACGTAGTCCGCCTGGAGCTCGATCAGCGGGGTTCCGGCGAGATGTGCGACCAGTCGGCCAAGGGGCTTCCGAGCGCGGTCCGGCAGGCACTCGGTCGCCTGCTCCAGAAGCCCGAGCTGACCCTTGAGGGCCTCGTCTGGGTATCGGAGGAGGCACGAAACCGTGGCGAAAAGAACGGTCCGGTCGGCGCGGGACATCGTGGTCATGCCTCGGTACCCGTCGATCTGTCGGCCGGATGCGTCCTTGCTCCGGTTCCGAAGGGGCCGGCTCCGGTCATGACCGCGTCGTCGGCCCGGTTCCGGCTCCGGCCGGGCGCCTTGTCGAGCCCGAAGCCGTCCTCCGTGTGGAGGTGTGGGATGACATAGCGCTCCTCGTATTTGGCGAGCGCGAGGAGCCGGTAGAGATCCTCGAGTGCCTGCGAAGTGGAACCTACGGCAGCCGCGACGCCGTCGTCGCGTTCCCGGCCAAGGCGCACTCGCCGCATATAGGCGCGCATTGCGGCAAGGGTCTTGAGGCTGTGGAGGACCGGCTCGGGGTCGCCCGCGGCGAGCAGCTCGGCGAGGTACTCGACCGGGATGCGGAGCGACTCGATCGCCGCGAACAGGGCCTCCCCGTCCTCGGCGTCGGAACCGGTTTGGGCCAGGGCGTCGACAACCGGTGACAGAGGCGGAATGTACCAGACCATCGGCAGCGTCCGGTATTCCGGGTGAAGCGGCAAGGCAACCCGGTACTTGTTTGTGAGCGCGTAGACGGGGGAGAGACGCGCGGCCTCCAGCCAGTCCTCGGCGATGCCGGCTTCGCGGGCGGCGGTGATCACGGCCGGGTCCTCGGGGTCGAGCATGACCGAGCGTTGGGCCTCGAGCAGGTCGTGGTCGTCTTCGATGGCGGCGGCCTCGAGGACTCTATCGGCGTCATAGAGGACGACGCCGATATACCGCAAGCGGCCGACGCAGGTTTCGGAGCAGATTGTCGGCTGACCGACCTCAGTCCGCGGATAGCAGAACGTGCACTTCTCGGACTTGCCCGTCCTGTGGTTGAAGTAGACCTTCTTGTAGGGGCAGCCCGTCACGCACATGCGCCAGCCGCGGCAGCCGTCCTGGTCCACGAGAACGATCCCATCCTCGGCCCGCTTGTAGATCGCACCGGATGGGCAGGCCGCAACGCACGACGGGTTGAGGCAGTGCTCACAGATTCGGGGCACGTAGAACATGAATACCTGCTCGAACTCGAGCCGCACGCGATCGCCCATCTGGCGCAGCAGCGGGTCTCGCGACGTGTTCTCCGGCGAGCCACCGAGGTCGTCGTCCCAGTTGGCGGACCAGCGGATCTGCATGGGCGCCCCGGTGACCTGTGATTTCGGGCGGGCGACCGGCATGTCCGCCTGCGGCGGTGCGGACAGGAGCTGCTGGTAGTCGTAAGTGAAGGGATGGTAGTAAGCGTCCAATCCGGGCAGCGTGGGATTGGCGAAGATGCGGAGCAGTCGCCTGATCCGGCCGCCGCTCTTGAGCTCGACGGAACCCTTCTTCGTCCGGGACCAACCGCCCTTCCAGCGCCCCTGGTCCTCGTACGTCCGCGGGTAGCCGAGCCCGGGGCGCGTCTCCACGTTGTTGAACCAGGTGTATTCGACGCCGGGCCTGTTGGTCCAGGCCTGCTTGCAGGTGATCGAGCAGGTGTGGCAACCGAGGCACTTGTCGAGGTTCATGACCATGCCCAGCTGGGCCATGACGCGCATCAGTAGGTCACTCCCTGCGAACGGCGCCGAATGACGGTCATCTCGTCGCGCTGGCTGCCGGTGGGGCCGTAGTAGTTGAAGGCGTAGGAAAGCTGGCCGTACCCGCCGATGAGGTGAGTCGGCTTTATCAGGATCCGCGTGAGAGCGTTGTCGGGGCCACCGCGCAGCCCGCTTATCTCCGACTTCGGCGTATCGACCAGACGGTCCTGGGTGTGATACATGAAGACCGTGCCGACGGGCATCCGGTGGCTGACGACGGCACGCGCGACGACGACCCCGTTGCGGTTGTAGGCCTCGATCCAATCGTTGTCCTTGACGCCGACCCGCGCCGCATCCTGCGGGCTGATCCAGATGTTCGGCCCGCCCCGGTTCAGGGCCATCATCAACACGTTCTCCTGGTAGGTGGAGTGGATGGACCATTTCGAATGCGGGGTGATGTAGCGCACGGTGACCTCCGCGCCTTCACCCGCTCCACCTTGGTCGCCGTACAGCCGGGCCATGTTTAGCGGCGGACGGTATACCGGGAGCTGCTCGCCGAGCTCGCTCATCCAGTCGTGATCCAGGAAGAAATGCTGACGGCCGGTGAGGGTGTGCCATGGCTTGAGTCGCTCGACGTTGATCGTGAACGGCGAGTACCGGCGCCCGCCATGCTCGCTGCCGGACCATTCGAACGAGGTGATCACCGGCTGCGGACGCGACTGCGTATCCGCGAACCGGACGCGCCGCCCGGCCTGATCGCTGGCGAGGTCCGCGAGCTGCCGGCCGGTCCGTTGCTCGAGAGCAGTCAAACCGGCGGTCGCGACCCGCCCGTTGGTCGTTCCGGACAGGGCCAGGATCGCCTCGCACGCGTCCTCCGCCCGGGCCAACGACGGGCGGCCGTCGGCCACCCCGCCATGGACCGTGCCGCAGAGGCCCTTGAGGTCCTCGACCTGGGCCGTCTGATTGACCGTCACGGCCTTCGTCGTCGTCCCGAGCTTGTCAACGTTCGGCCCCAGGGAGGCCATCTTCTCCGCGATGGCGGCGTAGTCACGCTCCACGACGGTCAGGGCGGGCATCGTGACGCCCGGGATCGGCTCGCACTCGCCGTGCCGCCAGTCCAGCACTCGGCCGCCGGGCTGGGCAGTCTCTCCGGGCGTGTCGTGAAGAAGAGGCGTTGCCACGAGGTCGCGGCGCGTACCCAGATGAGTGGCTGCCAGTGAGCTGAAGACGCGGGCGAGAGCCTGGAACGTGTCGTAGTCGCTCCGGGCCTCCCAGGGTGGATTGATGGCCGCGTTGAACGTATGTACGAACGGATGCATGTCGGTCGACGACAGGTCGTACTTCTCGTACCACGTTGCCGCCGGAAGCAGCACGTCCGAGCACAGACCCGTCGAGCTCATCCGGAAGTCGATCGTAACGAGCAGGTCCAGCTTGCCCACGGGTGCCTCGTCGCGCCATTGGACGTCGACCGGCCGGTGATCCTTCGGCACCTCTTCCGCACGTACCGCCGAATCGCAACCGAGCAGGTGGCGCATGAAGTACTCCTCGCCCTTACCCGACGAGCCGAGGAGGTTCGTGCGCCAGATCGTCGCCACCCGAGGGAAGTTCTCGGGCGCGTCGGGGTCTTCGCAGGCGAAGCCCAGGCTGCCCTTCCGAAGCAGGTCGACCGCGTGCGCCGCCGGATCGGCCCCGGCCGCCGCCGCCTCGTCGACGAGGTCGAGCGAGTTGCGGTTGAACGTGGGGTACGACGGCAGCCAGCCCAGCCTGGCCGACTGGGCGATGGTGTCGGCCAGCGCTCGGCCCTTGAAGGTGCCGCGACCGAGTGGCGTGGCGAGATCCTCTGCGCCCAAGCCCTCGTAGCGCCACTGATCCGTGGCCAGGTACCAGAAGTTGGTGCCCTGCATCTGGCGTGGCGGGCGAGACCAGTCGAGACCGAACGCCACCTGGGTCCAGCCGGTGAGCGGTCGCACCTTCTCCTGCCCGACGTAGTGGGCCCAGCCGCCGCCGTTGACACCTTCGCAACCGCACAGGGTCGTCAGGGCGAGCATGGTCCGGTAGGTCTGGTCGGCGTGGAACCAGTGGTTGACGCCCGAGCCCATGACGATCATCGATCGCCCGCCCGTACGCTCCGCGTTGTCGGCGAACTCGCGCGCGATCCGCTCGGCCGTCGCCGCCGGAACGCCGGTGATCTCCTCCTGCCAGGCCGGCGTGGAAGGCGTCGGGTCGTCGTATCCCGTGGGCCAGGTACCGGGCAGCCCTGGCCGGCCGACGCCGTAGTGGGCCAGCATCAGGTCGAACACTGTCGTCACCAGATGCTTCCCGATGCGCATGGCCGGAACGCCACGCCTGACCGTCGAGCCTCCTTCGTTGGGACCGTCGTTGACGTCGAAGCGGGGCAGATCTACGGCGACCGGCTTGCCGTGCTTCATGAGCGAGAGAGCAGGCTCGACGCCCTGCAGGTCCAGGTTCCAGTGGCCCATGCCATCCGCGGTGTATCGATCCCCGAGGGTCCCGTTGGGAACGATGGGCTTTTCCGTCTTGCTGTCGAGGAGCACGGTCCGAACGGCATCTCCCTCGCCCGTCCGGCCAAGGTCGGTCGCGGTCAGGAACCGGTCGGCTATCCAGGCGCCCTTCTCGTCCGGCCGTTCTCTCAGCGTCACCAGGAAGGGCAGGTCCGTGTACGTCCTGACGTAGTCCTGGAAGCGGGGCACTTCGCGATCGACGAAGAACTCGCGGAGGATGACGTGGCCCATGGCCATGGCCAGGGCTCCATCGGTCCCCGGGCTGGCGGCGAGCCACTCGTCGGCGAATTTGGTGTGGTCCGAGTAGTCGGGGCTGACGACAACGACCTTCTGGCCGCGGTAGCGGGCCTCGACCATGAAATGGGCGTCGGGGGTTCGCGTGATCGGGAGGTTGGAGCCCCACATGATCAGGTACGAGGCGTTGTACCAATCGGCCGATTCGGGCACGTCCGTCTGATCGCCGAACACCTGCGGAGACGCGATCGGCAGGTCGGCGAACCAGTCGTAGAACGACAGGACGCTCGCCCCGAGCAAGGAGTGGTAGCGGGTTCCGGCCGCGTACGAGGCCATGGACATGGCCGGGATGCACGTGAACGCCGTGATCCGGTCCGGGCCCCAGTGCTTGATCGTGTACACCTGCGCGGCGGCGATGATCTCGAGGGCCTCGTCCCAGTGGATCCGGACGAGCCCGCCTTTGCCGCGGGCTTTCTGGTAACGACGGCGCCGCTCGGGGTCGGCCATGATGTCCGCCCAGGCATCGACCGGATCGCCGAGCCGAGCCTTGGCCTCGCGGTACATCTCGAGCAGGACGCCCCGAACGTATGGGTAGCGGACTCGCGTCGGGGAGTAGGTGTACCAGGAGAACGTTGCCCCGCGCGGGCAGCCGCGGGGCTCGTACTCGGGCAGATCCGGACCGATCGAAGGGTAGTCGGTCTCCTGGGTCTCCCAGGTGATGATGTCGTCCTTGACGTAGACCTTCCAGGAGCACGAACCGGTGCAGTTGACGCCGTGTGTCGAGCGGACGATCCGCTCGTGCGCCCAGCGATCGCGATAGAACGCATCGGCGGTGCGGCCGCCTTCATAGGTGATCGTGCGGAGGTCTTCCGAGACGGCGTTCTTCTGGAGAAGGCGGCGTCCGCGGAGGAGCGATCCGATCAGGATGTCGGCGGCCATATCCGGGCGGCGCTTAGCCACTGGGCGACCCTCCGGCCTGGTTGACCGGCCAGACCAAACCATCGGCTCAGAGCCGCAAGAACCAGATGCCCGCGGGTCATCCGAGCCCTGAGCCAATCATAATCACGCGGGTAGGCCTGGACCTGCCGAAAATCGTAGCGCTCAGCGGAGCCGCGACCTGCCCTTGAGGTTCATATGAGAATCGGTCACCCCGTCGCGAGGTCGGCCTCCGATACGCGATCGGTGAGTGGGATCGTCCTGGCCGGCGGTGCCAGCCGGCGGCTGGGGCGGGACAAACGAACCGTTGCGGTGCACGGCAGGCCGATGCTGGTTCTGGCCCTCGACCTCGTTGCCGACGTGGCTGACGACCTGATCGTGAGCTGCCGTCGCGACGACCCACCCGAGCCCGCCTTGCTCGAAGGCCGTTCCGTCCGCATCGTCTTCGACGAGCGGGGCGGAGGACCTCTGGCGGGCCTCGAGACCGCGCTGGGGGCCGCGAAGCACGATCTGGCGGTGGTCGTGCCGGTCGATATGCCGGGCCTCACGCCGATGCTGCTCACCGCCCTGGTCGAAGCGGCTCTCTCGCAACCTGAGGTACAAGGCGCCGTCTTCGTCACACCGTCGGGACCGGCTGCGTTTCCTGGGGCTTACCGGCGGTCGATACTGCCCCGGGTCGTGAAGCAGCTGGATGCCGGCGCCTTTCGCGTGCACGACATGCTCTGCGGTTTGAGCCTTGTCTCAGTTTCCCCACCCCCAGGTGCGGAAGCCGGCGAGTCGGCGTTCCTCAACGTAAACACCCAGGCGGATCTGGATCAAGCCAAACGGGTTTAGACGCTCTCCCGGAGTGGCGCAGACAGCAGATGGGCCTCGATGCCTCGCCACACGGGCAGGCTTCAGATATGCTTCTGGGCAGGGTGGGCTCCGCACCGGCAGGGTTCGTTTGGCGGTCTGATTACCCGGCCGGGTGGGTGCACGCGGGGCCGGCATGGGGCGATCGGCGCATGGATCCGCGGGTCGGGCGCGACGAACAAATGCTGGGCGCGTCTGTCGCCAGGCGAGCCACTGCCCGGGTCGAGGCAGCGTCCGATGAAGATCGCCGCGGCAGCCCCCACGAGACCACCAACCTGCTCCTGTTGGAGCTGCCCCCGTCGTCCTTCGAGCAGGTGATGTCCCGGCTCCGGCGTGTGGCCGTGTCTTTCCACCAGACGGTGATTGCGGCGGGTGACGAGATCCGGACCGTGTATTTTCCGGAAACCGCGCTCTTTTCCGAAGTCGTCCGGCTCAGCGATGGCGCCACCGCCGAGATCAACCTGGTTGGACTCGAAGGTATGGCTGGACTGAGCGCCTATCTGGACACGCGAAGATCCGCGCTGGACGTCATTACACTCGTGCCGGGGGCGTGCCTCGAGATGCCGGTCGAGGAGCTCCGGAATCTGGCAGAGCTGGACCCGGCGATCGCCCACAGGTTGAACCTCTACGCCCAGGCGGTGCTGAGCGTGCGGGCCATCGCTGCCGGATGCGACAGGCTCCATCCCGTCCAGACCCGGCTCGTTCGCTGGCTCCTGAAGACTCGTGACCGCCTCGACGTCGACGAAATCCTGTTCACCCAGGCCGACTTCGCCAACATGCTCGGTGTGACCCGACCTACCGTGACGACGAATGCCAGACTACTGCAGGACGCCGGGCTCATCAGCTACCGTCGCGGCCGGATTCGAATCCTGGACCGCGTCGGGCTCGAACGCCTGGCCTGCGAGTGCTACTGGAACGTGCGCGACCAGTTCGAACGGCTGCGCCCCTTCCCGGCCAACCTCGGCCGCACGGCGCCCTCGGACTTGAGGCCCGGAGAGGGCGCCAGCGTATTCACTGCTACCCGAGGTAGTGCCGGCTGAGTCCCCAGGCCGGGCGGAGTCTCGGCGGCTTCGCGGGGTGCGACACCATCTTCCCTATGCCGGGTACCGGACCGACGGAGCAGCATGGAAGGGGCACATTCTGAGCCCGGAGCCATGTCTCGCAAGTCCGTTGACGGCGCTCCGAGGTTACAGGTTTCGGGACCAGCTCCGGGCGAACCTGCCGTTGAACTGGTCGGACAATCGGGAGGGTATCGTGGCAATCCCTTTCGGCGTGCTCCTGGCCGCAGCTGTCTACACGCTCATGGGTCTCGTCTGGTCGGGGATCATCGTCGCGGTCGTGCTGCCGATCGTGTTGGTCATCCGCCTGCTTCAACGCCGGGGCGATCATTCGGTGAACGCGGGGCAGGGAGGGCGGCTGCTGGTTCGCGCCCACAAGCCACACATCTAATAGCCTTCGCGACTGCACCGGCGGGCACCCCCGCCGGCCAGCCTGCCTAGGGTTAGCCGCAAGGCGAGGGAGACGGGCGCACCTCCGTCTCCCGGGCGAGCGGAATCTGGGTTTCGTGCCCTTGCGCAACCGGCGCGGCGATGTGACCGTCGTACGCAACTCCGATCGTGGAACCGTTCGCGGCAGGCGCGATCCTGGTATTGATCGGGGCATGCGAGGTGCGTTGGCGGGGCTGATTGCCGGCGGAGTTGGGATCGGCGCGAGCGAACTCGTTGCCGGGCTGGTCCCGGGTGCCCCGTCCATGGTCGTCGGGGTCGGAAGTCTCATCATCGCCCTCCAGCCGCCAGGCGCGAAGGACTTCGTAACCGCCCTGTTCGGTACGAATGACAAGACCGCGCTGAACCTGGCTGTGGTCGTCGCGGCCTTGGCCGTGGCCGCGGCTGCCGGGGTCGCCGGCCGGAGCAACTTCGACAACGCGTCACGAGTCTTTGCCCTCATCGGAATCGTGGCCTTCACCGCCACGGCCGTCCAGCCTCTGAGTTCGCCGGCCTTGGCCGCCGTCGATGCCACGGTTGCCACGGCCGCCGCGATCGGGGCGCTTCGGCTCCTGTACGCGGAGGCCGGCTTCCTTGCGCCGGTGAGCCTCCCCTTGCCGGGTGCCGCCATAGAGGCGGGATCGCCGCCGGCCTCCGTTTCGTCGCCGCGATCCGCGGTCCCGGCCTGGAGCCGGCGACGCTTCATGGCGCGATCGCTGGAGCTGGCGGTCGGTGCACTGACCGCCGGCATTCTCGGTCGTCTCCTCCTCGATCGCCAGCACCCGGCGAGTGCCCCCGTGTCGGCAAACCTCCCCGCCGCCGCGACCGTGCCGCCCCTGGCGGCGGCCGAATCGCTGAATGCGCCCGGCATCACTCCGATCGTGATTCCCAACGACAACTTCTACCGCATCGACACCGCGCTGCTCGTGCCCCAGGTCGACGCCTCGACGTGGCAGCTCGAGGTGACCGGCATGGTCGACCACCCGTTGACCTTCTCGTATGCGGACCTGCTGTCGATGCCGCTATTCGAGCAATACGTGACCCTGGCGTGTGTCAGCAACGTGGTGGGCGGGAATCTCGTCGGCAATACGCTCTGGACGGGGGTCCACCTCAAGCATGTCCTCGCCCGAGCCGGCGTGCAGCCTGGTGCGACACAGATCGTCGGCCGCTCGGTAGACGGCTTCACGGCCGGATTTCCGACGGCCTGGGCGCTCGATCCGGCTCGGGAACCGATGATCGCCGTGGGTATGAACCGTGCCCCGCTGCCGGCCGAGCACGGGTATCCGGCTAGACTGATCGTGCCCGGCCTGTTCGGATACGTGTCGGCCACCAAGTGGCTCTCCGAGATCGAACTGACGACACGCGAGGGGTTCGACGGCTACTGGGTGCCGCTCGGTTGGGCCAAGGACGGCCCGATCGTGACCGAGTCGCGCATCGACCATCCGGCCGACGGAGACAATCTCGCGGCAGGTTTGGTATATGTCGATGGCATCGCCTGGGCTCCCGACCGCGGGATAGAACGGGTGGAGGTGCGGATCGACGCCGGGTCGTGGCAGCCGGCGATGCTCAGCCAGCAGATCTCGAAGGCGACCTGGGTTCAGTGGCTCTTGCGCTGGCAGGCGATGCCGGGCAAGCATTCGATCGAGGTCCGCGCGACGGACGGGACGGGTGCCGTGCAGACGGCGACGGAGCAGGCCCCGGCGCCGTCCGGCGCTACCGGCTACCACCAGGTGCAGGTGACAGTGACCTGAGCGGCGTCCGCGTGCCCCCGCGGGGCTGGGAGGCGGGCGATCGAGCCAAGCGGGAGGAGCCGGCCGTCGCCCGCGGAGGGGGAATCCGGACGATCGACATTCACGGGTGAAGGTGACCAACGGCCCCTGACGCGTGGCGTCGCACCGTTATCCTTCCTGAGAATAACGGTGAGGTGATCGGTGGCGGCATCTGCTGGCTCGGGTTCTCCCGCGGTTGGGGCCGGACGGTTGAAGGTCGGACAACGCGTCTGGCTGCACCGAGACGGGCGCGCCGTGATGGGGGTGGGGACGCGCGAGCTGCTCTGCCGGGTCGACTCGACGGGCTCGCTTCACCGGGCCGCATCGGATATGGGCATGGCTTACAGCAAGGCGTGGCTTTCGATCCGCCGGGCCGAGGTGAATCTCGGTGTCCCGCTGCTCGTCCGGCATACCGGGGGCAAAGGCGGCGGCGGCTCGACCCTGTCGGGCGAGGGTAGATGGCTCGTTGACGCTTTCGGCGCGTTCGTGGAGGAAGCCGATCATATGCTGGAGTCCCTCAGCGCCAAGCACCTGGGCAACTGGCCTCCGAGCGGCAGAGGCCTGACCACGCGGGCGGCCGGGTCGCCGGTCCTCGACGAGGGAAGGTAGCGCATGGCCGTCGATACCTTTGGCCGAAGGGTGGACTACCTGCGATTGTCCGTCACCGATCGATGCAACTTGCGCTGCGTCTACTGCATGCCGGCAGCCGGGGTGGCGTGGAAAGATCGCCTCGACCTGCTGACGTACGAGGAGATCGAGCGGTTCGTGATCGCCGCCGCTTCGGAGGGCATCTCGAGGATCCGGCTGACGGGAGGCGAGCCTCTCGTCCGGAAGGGGATCGTGGATTTGGCGCGTCGCCTTCGCTCGATACCCGGCATCGAGGCTCTCGCGCTCACTACCAACGGCTCGCTGCTGCAGTCAATGGCAGCCTCGCTGGCCGCGGCCGGCGTCGAACGCGTGAACATATCGCTCCCCTCGCTCGATCCGGCGGAGTATTCGCGCGCCACCCGAGGCGGCAGGTTGGACGCCGCCCTGGCAGGCATCGATGCGGCCCTGGCTGTCGGGCTGCAGCCGGTCAAGATAAACGTGGTGGTCATGCGCTCGCTCGCCCAGGATCCGCTCCAGTTCGCGAGGCTCTCACTCGACCGGCCGCTCCACGTCCGGTTCATCGAGTACATGCCGGTCGGGAGGGACGACGCCTGCGGCGGAGCGGGCGAAGCGGCCGGCGACTGGACGCGGGACGAGCGGGTCCCGAGCGATGAGCTGCTGGCGAGACTGTCGGCCCAGGGCATCGCCGCGGGGCTGGGAGGTCTCGAACCCGTCGACGGCGAAGGTCCGGGCGGCTGGGGGCCGGCCAAATACCTCCGGTTCGAAGGCGCGCTTGGGACCGTCGGGGTCATCTCGCCGATCTCACACATGTTCTGCGGAGACTGCAACCGGTTGCGCCTGACGGCGGATGGTCAACTACGCACGTGCCTCTTCTCGGACGACGAGCTGGACGCGCGCCGGGTTCTCCGCTCCGGCACCGAGGCGGATCTCCGCGCCCTCATCCTGGCGGCGGTGGCCGCGAAGCCGGAGTCGCACGACCTGCGCGTTGGCACGCTCCGCCGGATGTCGCAGGTGGGAGGCTAGGCGGTGGCCGAGAGACGTTTGACCCACGTGGACGACCGTGGCGCGGCGCGGATGGTGGATGTGGCCAGCAAGCCCATCACCCACCGGCGGGCGGTGGCGGAAGCCGTCATTCACATGCGACCCGAGACGGTCGCGATGATCGTCGAAGGCCGAGCGCCCAAGGGCGACGTGCTCGCCGTCGCTCGAGTCGCGGGGATCATGGCCGCCAAGAAGACGAGTGAGCTCATCCCGCTCTGCCACCCGCTCGCGATCACGCAGGCCGGTATCGAGTTTGCGCCAGGACCCGATGGCGTCGGGATCGAGGCGACCGTGGAAACCAACGACGTCACCGGCGTCGAGATGGAAGCGCTCACCGCCGCCGGAGTCGCCGCGCTGACGCTCTATGACATGTGCAAGGCTGTCGATCGAGGCATGACGGTGGACGGCCTCGGTCTCGTTCTCAAGGAAGGCGGGAGATCAGGGCGATGGAGCAAGCAAGAGAACACATGAGCATGCCCCTGCCGGGCCGTGGGTTCGTCGTCTCGGTCAACACGAGCGCCCGCAAGACCGTTCGAAAGACCCCGGGCTTCACCGGCACTCTTGTGTTCGATCGCGGGTTCGAGGGTGACGCCCACGCCGGCGACTGGCACCGTCAGGTGTCGCTGCTCGGCCAGGAGTCGATCGCCAAGATGGTGGAAGCGGGCCTGCGTGTCGGTCCGGGCGACTTCGCCGAAAACATCACTACGTCCGGGATCGACCTGCTGGCCCTGCCGGTCGGTTCGGTGATCGCGATCGGCAGCTCGGCCGTGCTCGAGATCAGCCAGATCGGAAAGGTCTGCCACACGAAGTGCGCGATCTACTTCCAGGCAGGTGACTGCGTGATGCCACGCGAGGGCCTCTTCGCGGTCGTCCGCGCCGCGGGCGAACTGAGTGTCGGTGACGCCATCTCCGTCGTCTCTCTCGGAGACGGGACGTGCGACCGAACGCCGCTCTCGGCGATCCAGGAGTTCGAGGCGGAGAAGGCAGCCGAGGCGGCGGCCATGGCCGCCGGGCCGGGCCGGGCCGCGCGTGGTGCGTCCGCTCGGCCGTCTCCGCTCGCCCGGTGAGCCGCTGAGCCGACGACCAGCCGCGGTCGCGTGCTCTTCCCGGGCGGAGCGGCGGGACGTGCGGTCAGGCGAGACTCCGCAGATCGAGCGCGCGGCCCCAGTGGAGCAGCCGGACCGCGGCGATGACGCCGAAGGCGGCGAGGACGAGGATCGCCGCGGCCGCTATGGACGCGTCGAGGTTGCCGCCCTGGAACTCACCGTAGACGACAAGCGGGAGCGTCTGGGTTCGACCCTCGATGTTCCCGGCGAACATGATCGTGGCACCGAACTCGCCCAGGGCCCGCGCCCAGCTCATCACCAGGCCCGCCGATACCGGGCCGGCGGCGAGGGGCAGAGTGATGTGGCGGAAGACCTGGAATTCGCTGGCGCCATCGACGCGCCCGGCGTCCTCGGTGTCGCGTTCCACGCCCGCGAACCCGGTTCGCGCCGACCGCACGAAGAAGGGGGCGGCAACGAACGTCTGGGCCAGGATTACGGCGAGCGTCGTGAACGGGATCTCCAGCCCGAGCGCGGTCATCGGGCCGCCCAGCAGGCCGCGCCGGCCGAGAAGCAGGAGCAGGGCGAGACCTGCTACTGACGGCGGCAGGACGAGCGGCAGATCCACGATGGCCTCGACCATTCCGGATCCGCGGAACCGCTGCCTGGCCAGCACATAGGCGAGGGGGAGCCCGAAGAAGAAGGTCAGAACGAGACTGATCGCCGTCGTGGCCAGGCTCAGGGCCAGCGCCGCCAGCACGACGTGCGCGGTGAGCGCGTTGGCGAGCGAGCCATCGATCACCGATCGGACGACCAGAACGGCGACCGGCAGCCCCAGGAAGAGGGCCATGAGGCTCGCCGGCACCAACACGGGCGACGGGATGCGCTGGCGGCCCGCGGACCGGCCGCGAGTCAAGGTGTTCTGATGCCCGGACATCGCGACGCGAGGGATCCCGGTTCTCAAGGTCAGGACGCCGGCAGGAAGCCGAACGACGCCAGGATCGACTGGCTCGCCGGCCCGGTCAGCCAGGTCAGGAATGCCTGCGCTGCGGCCACGTCGGCCGATGACCCGATCACCACGCCGGCGTAGGTAGCGGGCACGTTGGCTGCCCTCGGCACGGCGATGGCGGTGACCTTTGTGGCGGTCTTCGCGTCGGTCATGTACACGATTGCCGCGTCGCCTTCCCCCAGCGCGATCTGCGATACGACCGCCGCGACGTTGTCCTGCTTGGAGACTATGTTCGCGTCGTACTTCGCCACGAAGTCCGCCGGGTACCCCGGCAACCCCGCGAGGTTCGCCACGAGCTGGTTTGCGTACTTCGTGATCGGTACGGCGTCGGCGGCGGCGATCACCTTGACGCCGTTTCTGGCCAGGTCGGCCCCGGTCTGGATCCCGGCCGGATTTCCGGCTGGGACGATGATGGTCAGGAGGTTGCCGGCGAACTTGACGGCGCGACCCGCCGCGAGGCCTTCGTCGACCAGCTTCTGCGGATTTGCGGTATCGGCGGACAGAAACACGTCCGCCGGTGCCCCTTGTTCGATCTTCGTCTCGAGCGCCGCCGACGAGTCGGTCGAGATGGTGATCGTCGTACCCGGGTTCGCCGCCTCGTACGCGATCTTGAGCTCGGCCAGGACGGCACTCAGCGAGGCCGCGCCGTAGATCGTCAGGTTGACCGGCGCCGTCGCTACCGGGGCGCTCGTGGTGGTCGCGACGCCGGAGACTGGCGTCTGGGCCGGCGCGGTCGGATATGCCGATGCCGCGCCGGAACAGCCGGAAACCACGAGGGCGAGAGCGGCCAGGGCAGTGAGCCCGCGGCCCATCACGACCGGCTTTCTTTGGCCGATGGGATTTCGACGATCACGTTCGTGGACTTCACGACGCACACGGCCTCGTCGCCCACCTTGATGTCGAGATCGAGCACCGCTTCCGCGGTGAGCAGGCTCACGAGCCGGTGCGGCCCGGCGATCACTTCGACGACCGCGGCGACGCCGTCGCGTTCGACCCGGGTGACGATGCCTGGAAACCGGTTGCGCGCCGACTGGGCCACGATCGGCCGATCGGCCGCCCCGCGCCGTCGCTCCTCGAGGAGTCGTGACACCTCGGCGATCGACACGACCCTCTGACCGCCGGCCGATCGCTCCATGCGGATGGTTCCGTCGGTCTCCCATCGACGCAGGGTCTCGATAGAGACGCCCAGCATCTCGGCGGCCTGGCCGACACGGAGACTGCCGGTACCTTGTCGATGCTCGCTCATACATAGGAATCTAGGCTCAGCCGGGCCAGGTGTCTAGATACGAGTCACCGGACCTCGGTGCGGGTCCGGCGCCGCCGCAGCGCGCGGTGCGGGCCCCGCGGGCCGGCTCGAATCCTACTTCGTGTCGTGATCGAACGGGCCGGCCAGTGTGGCCAGGGCATGCTCCAGGATCGGCTCGACCGCAGCCAGTGAGTCGATCGCACCCCGAGGGCTGCCCGGGACGTTGATGATCAGGCAGCCCTTCACCACCCCGGCCACGGAGCGGCTCAGGTAGGCGAACGGAGTGGAGCGCGCGCCGGAGGAGCGCATCAGCTCCGCCAGACCGGGTACCTCGTATTCGACCACGGCCAGCGTTGCCTGGGGGGTGACGTCGCGCGGGGTCAGCCCGGTGCCGCCCGTGGTCACGACGAGCTCGTGGTCGTCGGCCGCATCCACGAGCAGCCGCTCGATCCCGGGTCGTTCGTCGGGCACGACCGCCCGGTCGACAGCGAACCCGAGATCGGAGAGTCGCAGCGTGAGGCCGTCCCCGCTGGCGTCCCCCCGCGCCCCGGCGGCCACGCCGTCGCTGACCGTCACTACCATAGCCCGCCTCGGCGAGGCCGCCCGCGCTCCCTCGGCGGGAGCTGGTCCAGTTGCCCCGCCCCTGGCTTCGCCTTTCACGTTCTCAGCCACCTTACCTCGACCTCGTCGCCCGGCTCGAGCCGGGCGACGTCTTCGGGGACGATCGCCAGGGCGTCCGCCATCGCCATCGCGCTCAGGACGTGGCTTCCCTGGCGTCCGGCCAGGCTTACTCGAAGGCGGCCGCGGTCGTCGCGCAACGGCGTCCCGTCCTCCGCCCGGGCCACTTTGACACGCAGGAAGCCGCGCCGTCCGGCGGAGCATTGCAGGCGGTCGTCGGAGATGGCCCGGTCCGTGGCCACGGCCGACGAGAGCCGGCCGGCAAGGTGCTGCAGCGTCGGGCGGACGAACAGCTCGAAGGTCACGAGGGTGGAGATGGGGTTCCCGGGGAGGCCGAACAGCAAGACCCGCCGCCCGTCGCCCTGACGTGGCAGCGAGCGGCCGAACGCAAAGGGCTTGCCCGGCTGGATCGCGACGCGCCACAGGTCCACCTGGCCGAGCTCCTCGAACGCCGCCCTGACGACGTCGTACGGGCCAACCGACACCCCGCCGCTCACGATCAGCACGTCGACCGAGGCGACTGCCGGGCGAAGCGCTCCCAGGACGGACTCGATCGAGTCACGAGCGATGCCGAGGTCCACGGCATCCGCGCCCTCGGCTCGACAGGCCGCCAGCAAGCCCGGTCTGTTCGCGTCGGGGATGCCGGATACGCCCAGGTCCTGGCCGGGGAGCCTCAGCTCGTCTCCGGTCGAGAGAACGCCGACGGCCGGCCGGCGATGGACGCGCACGGCGCTCAGGCCGACCGCCGCCGCCATGGCGATGTGGGCGGGCATCAGCGGCCGCCCGGGTTCCAGAAGCTCGGTTCCGGCCGTCACGTCCTCGCCGCGGCGGCGAATGTGGTCGCCGTGTCCCGCGGGGGCGATCACGAGGCATGTCTCCGCCAGCGGTTCCGCGATTCCGAAACCCAGGGCGCGCGGCGGTACCGATCCACCAACCCCAATGGGCATGGCTTCGCCGGACCCGCGGAGGAGAGTCGACTCCACCGGCACCACGGCGTCGGCGGAGCGGGGGACCGGCGCGCCCGTGGCGACACGTACGGCGCACCCTGCAGGCACCTCCAGATCGGGCCGGCCGCCGGCCTTCACCTCGCCGACCACCCGCAGGCGCACGGGCGCCGCGGACGTGGCGTTCGCCGTGTCTGCCGCGTGGACGGCGTACCCGTCCATCGCGCAGTTGTCCCAGGGCGGCAGGTCGAGGGTGCTTCGAATGGGCTCGGCAAGGGCCCGGTCCAGCGCGTCCTCGAGTGGCACTTCCTCCGCCGGCAGGGGGCCGTCCTGAGCGGCGCGCAGCCGTTCGAGCACTTCCTCGACGCTCAACATGGGCTTGGCCGCATTCGTCACTGCTCACCTGGCCTTTCGATCCTCGGGCTGGGCGGCTGCGGGCCGCGTGAGGACTTCAATGATGCGCCGTCCGGACGAGACCTTCCCGGCGGCATCGTCTGCCGGGCGTCGGTGAGGACGGCTCAAAGGCCGCCATCTGGCGGGCGGCAATTCAACGGCTTTGACGTGGCTCGACGAACGCGAAGCACACCCCCGGGGCGGCGAACGGCTCGAGCCTGGTGGCAACGAGGGGCGCCTCTATCCCCCCGAGCACACCCTTGAGCATGCCCAGATGCAGCTGGCAGATCACCCCGGCGCGTTCGATCGCCAGCTCACCGAAGGGGCATCTGTGGAGTCGGATCGGATCGGTCGCGGCGCCGGGCTCCTCTGGGGCGAAGCCGGCCTCGTCGAGCATGGCCATGACGAGGCGCATGGCTGCCCCACCGTCCCGAGCCTTCGGCATCTCCTCGGCGACAGCCCGGCCCCACCGCACGCCGGCCGCCGTGGCCGCGCCGATGGCGTCGGGCCCTCGGGCCAGCTGATCGGCGAGCGCCAGTGCCAGTTTGTGGAAAGCGCCGCCCTCACGGCCGTCGAAGATCGGGATATTCGGCGAATACCGGACCGCCGGTCTTCCGCGGCCTGACGGCACCGATGCCCGGCGCGTCACGAGCCCAACGGCCGCCAGCCGACCGAGCTGCTCGCGCACGCTGTTATCGTGCAGGCCCATCTCGTGCGCGAGCTCGCGGACGGTCATCGGCTCGGCAGTTCTGCGCAGATGGTCGAGCAGCCGGAGGCGGGTAGCTCCGGCCAGGGCCCGGTGACGCTCGCGCTGCGATATCATCTGGGTCTATTTTCCACGGTAGCCACCGTAGATAACAAGGCCCTACCCAATCCGAGCTCGCCGTTGCGGCCCGCGGTCGGGCCAGGTCGCTGGCTGCCGGTGGCGCATCGGGCCCGATCGCAGCCAGCGTGGCACCCACGGAGGCGGCAGGACGGAATGGCCGTGAACGAGCGCAGGACCGAGACGACCGACCTGCGAGAGCCCGGTCGCCCTTTGATCGGGGAGCTCGACCGCCTGGGATCGGCCATCAGCCTGGCGGCGACCGCGGAGACGCTCGACGAGCTGGTGATGGCTCTCTCGCGCGAGGCACGAGACCTGGCCGACGCGACCAGTGCCGTGGCGATCGCCTACGGAACCGCGTTGCGGCCGGGCGCCGAGGCGATCGACGGCAGGTCGATCGAGTGGACCGGCGGGCCTTCGGAACGGCCGCGAGCGTTCGGCGACGGGCCGTCCCGGGAGTCGAGGCCACCGTTGGTCGGTTCGGAGTCGGCAGGGGTCGTCCATCGGCTGCCTCTTGTCGATGAGGGAGTCGTCGTCGGCTCGCTGATCGTCACCCATGGCGGCGGTCGGCCCGATCCAAGCGAGGAGAGGCTCGCTCTCGTTCGAGCGTTCGCTGCGGCCGCAGGGGTCCTCATCGGGCATCCGCGGCACCGTGTCGCCACGGCGTCGAATATCGGATCCGTCGAAGGCAGCCTCCCCTCGGAGGCGGCCCTCAACGAACGAAAGCGTATCGCGCGCGAGCTCCACGACGGGCTCGTTCAGTCGCTCTACGGCCTGGGGCTGCTGATCCGGACGCAGTCCGAGCGGACCGACCTGCCTGAGCGGGGACGCCAGACGATGTCGGGTTGGGTCCGCCGCATCGACCGGCTCGTCGAGGAGGCCGCCGCGTATGTCGGCCAGCTCGAGTCCCGCGGCGCCACCCTCGTGGATCTCGGGACGGGGATCGATGCTATAGCGGAAGAGGCTGCCGCGGCCGGGCTGGATGTATCCACCGAAGTGAGCTCGACTGCCGACGCAAGGCTGTCGAGCGATGTCCGTCGCGAGCTTCTGATCGTGGCCCGCGAGGCGGTGTCCAACGCCGTGCGGCACGGGCACGCACGGCGGCTCGCGCTGCACGTCGAGATAGACGCCGTGACGGACACGGTCACACTCGCCGTCGACGACGACGGCATAGGCTTCGAGCCCGCCAGCCACCGATCGGGAGGTCACGGTCTGGACAACATGGCCACCAGGGCGGCAGCCCTCAAAGGGAGTCTCGACATCCTGAGCCGGCGATCGGCGGGAACGCGTGTCCGCCTGCGCGTACCGATGCGGCGCAGCGCCGCGGACGGATCTCCGGAACCCGATGCCTGAAGGTCGGGGCCACCTCCGGGTTCTGCTGGTGGACGATCACGACATCGTCCTGGAAGGCCTGCGCGCGCTGCTCGAAGGTGTGGCCAGGGTCGAGGTGGTGGGCCAGGCATCGACCGCGGCCGACGCCGTGTATGCAGCCCGAACCCTCGCGCCGGACGTCATCGTCCTCGACAACCAGCTGGGCGACGGCAGCGGCGTCGCCGCCTGCCGGAAGATCAAAGCCGAGAACCCCAACATCCGCGTGGTCATGCTCACCGCATATTCGGACCAGAAGGCCGCGGCCGCGGCGCTCCGGGCCGGGGCGTCGGCCTTCCTCGTCAAACGCAGCGGCGGAGACAGCCTGATCCGGGCGGTCAAGGGCACCGACACGGAGGTCCTTGTCGATGCGGAGCTGGTATCGCGTCTGGCGGCAGCCCCGGACAGGGGCGCGATCGGCGGTTCGGAGCTGCGCCTTGCCCGCCTCGTCGGGGCCGGACTCACGAACGGCAGGATCGCGGGCCAGCTCGGTGTTTCCGAGGCGACCGTCAAGAGCCAGGTCAGTCGCCTTCTCGCCCACCTTGGCGTCTCCCACCGATCGGAGGTCGCCGGGCGACTCGAGGAGATGGAGGCGGACTCCGCGGAGGGCTAGACCCCGCCCGGCGGCTGTGACTTTCGGACGTCCGCGACCTCGCGCTCCGGGGGACGTCTGGCGCTGTTGGGCACGCCGTCGGCTGCTGTTCCATCACGTCGTCGGACCAGGTCGTCCGGCGGGAGCCAACGTGAACGACGGAGGCGATGGGATGGCACAACGCGAACCAGATGCGCCCTCGGATCTCGAGGGGATCCTGAAGGGCATCCCGCGGCGCAGGATCTCGCGGCGGACGCTCCTGAAGGGGTCTGCTGCAGTCGCGGGGTCGGCCGCCGCAGCGAGTGTGCTGGGGCCCGCTTCGGGACCCATCCTGCACGCCCTGCAGCCCGCGATGGCTGCGCCCGACCCGGCCGTGGAGACGATCGTCCACACCGGGCACTCCAACAACTGCGACGGCTCCTGCGGCCTCGACGTCCACGTAGTCGACAGCAAAGTAACGCTGGTCGAGGGGGGCGCCTTCGAGACGACACGCGTGGACGGAGCGGCGGCCCAGAATGACGGAGTCGCCTATCCGCCGCGCATCTGCCTGCGTGGCGTTTCGCAGGTGGAGAACCTCTACAGCGTCGACCGGATCAAGTACCCGTACAAGCGTGTCGGAGATCGCGGCTCCGGCCAATGGGAGCAGATCTCGTGGGACGAGGCGATCACCACGATCGCCAGCAACTTCCAGCAGGTCCAGGCCAAGTACGGGAAGCCGGCGCTCTGGATCGCTCCCTACACGGGCAGCATGGCTCTCATCGAGGGCGTGATGGGCGCGGGTTATCGGCTGGCCAGTGCGCTGGGAGCCTCGGCCGGCGACTTCGCCGGTGACAACGAAGGGGACAGCGCCACCCCCGCAGGGTTCAATTACGTGCTCGTCGACCCGAACAATCCCGCCAACCTGGGCGGTTTCCTGGACGGCCACGAGTTCACCGACATGCTCAACGCGAGCGCCATCTTCCTGTGGTCGAACAACATCGCCGAGACTTCGATCCCGGACTGGCGGACGGTCTGCGACGCGAAGGCCCAGGGCACCAAGATCGTCGTCCTGGATCCGCGCTTCACCCCGACGGCCGCCGGCGCCGACGTGTGGGTCCCGATCCGGCCTGGCACGGACGGCGCGCTTGTCGACGGCATGATCAACTACGTCCTGACCAACAACCTGTACGACCAGGAATACGTCCGCAGCTACACTGTCGCCCCGTTCCTGGTGAACCCGGACACCAAGCTCTTCGTCCGCGAGCCCAACGCCAAGGACGACGATGCCGGCGCGTACCTCGTCTGGGACGAGAAGTCATCCCAGCTGCGACGGATCGACGACAAAAACCTGGGACAGGCCGCCGTGCTCGGGGCGTATACGGCTGCCGGAACGCAGTGTCGGACGGCCTTGCAGGTCCTCGCCGACACCATGGCCAAGTACACGCCGGAGAAGGTCGCCGAGCTGACGGACGTCCCGGCAGCCCAGGTGTTGCAGGTCGCCAAGATCTACGCGGGCTCGAAGCCTGCCGCCATCAAGTGTGGCTGGGGCCTCTCGCACTGGTACCACGGCGATCTGACCTATCAGGCCCTGCTCACGCTGTCGGCTTTGATGGGCAACATCGGCGTCCACGGCGGCGGCGTCACCACCTACTGCGGCGGCCTCACGACCACCGCCTTCGATTTCATGGGCTGGTTCCAGCCCGACGGAATCCCGATGTTCACCCAGCTCGAGCCGATGGCGGCCTGTGACGCCATGCTCGAGGGCAAGCCTTACCCGGTCAAGGCAGCCTGGTTCATGATCGACAACTACGCCCAGCAGATGTCCGACCGGAACAAGGTCGTCAAAGCCCTCAAGTCGCTCGATTTCCTGGTCGTGTCGGACTACGTCATGTCGGCGACCGCCGATCTGGCCGACATCGTCCTGCCCGCCTGCACGTTCCTCGAGAAGACCGACCTCATGTCGTCGGGCAACTACTACCTGCAGTACATGCCCAAGGCGGTCGACCCACTCTGGGAGTCCAAGCCGGACTACCAGGCCATCCAGATGGTCGCGGCCAAAATGGGCGTCTCGCAATACTTCCCGGCCACTACCGACGACGCCATCACCGAGTACATGCACATCGGCTCCGACAAGGCCGACGCGACGACGAAGGGGCTCACCTGGGACCAGCTCCGCAACGGACGGCCGCACCTGAACATGCCCGTGACACCGTGGGTGCCGTTCTTCGACAAGACCTTCCCGACCAAGTCGGGGCGGATCGAGTTCTACGTGCAGCTGCTCATCCCATACAACCAGGAGATCTGCGACTACCAGGAGCCGATCGAGGCGACGCCGAGCAACCCTCTCTTCGCCAAGTACCCGCTCACGTTCCTGTCGACCCACACTCGCTTCAGGACCCACTCCCAGAACGTGAACCTCACCTGGCTCAAGGAGATCACGGACCTGAGCGAGGGCTTCCTCGAGATCAACCCCGCCGACGCCGCGGCTCGCAACGTCGCCGACGGCGACGTGGTGAGGATCCACAACGATCGAGGCGAGATGAAGGTCAGGGCTCGCCTGACCGACGGCATCAAGCCAGGCGTGGTCAATTGCTACCAGGGTGGCTGGGACACGGTCAAGGTCAAGCACTACATCGAAGGCCACCCCAACAACCTGACGCACCAGCTGGCCAATCCGGCTCAGTCGATCATCCCCACCTTCCCGTCGAACGCCGCCTACTTCGACTGTCTGGTCGAAGTAGAGCGAGCCTGACGTGGACCGAGCGCGAGGAAGGACAACGGACATGACCGAATCCGCCGCGCCGCTTCCGGCCAAGCGCCTGGGGATGGTCGTCGACCTGAACCGGTGCGTGGGCTGCTGGACGTGCGCAGTCGCCTGCAAGTCTGAGAACAACGTGGGCGAGGGGCTGTGGTGGCTCCGCGTCCTGACGATCGGAGGCAGTGACCAGATAGACGTGCCCGCCGGCACGTATCCGGAAGTCGCCCTGGCCTACCAGCCCACCGGCTGCTTCCACTGCAACAACGCGCCCTGCGTCAAGGCCTGCCCCGTCGGGGCTACCTATCGCCGTGACGACGGCATCGTCATGGTCAACTACGACCTGTGCATCGGGTGCCGGTATTGCATGATCGCGTGCCCGTACAACAACCGCGTATTCAACTGGCGGTCGCCGATCCAGGATCCGCCGGCCAGCACCGTGGCCATCGGGACCCAGGCGGCGCGGCCCAAGGGCGTGGTCGAGAAGTGCACCTTCTGCTACCACCGCGTCGATCAGGGCCTCGACCCCAGGTGTGTGGTCGCGTGCCCGACCGGTGCCCGCGTCTTCGGTGACCTGGCCGACCCGGCCAGCACCGTTGCCACGATGGTCCGGACCAAGCCGACGTACCGGGTCTTCGAGGAGAAGGGCACTGAGCCCAGCGTCTACTTCGTTCCGCGGCCCGAGATCCACACCGAAGGAGCCGACGAATGACTACTGCCGAGGCCGTCGGGCGTCCTACCGTCCGACGTTTTCCTCTGGTCCCGATCGCCTGGGTCGCGGTTCTCCTGGTCCTCATGGCCGTGGGTTTCGTCGCGTGGCTCTACCAGCTCAACGAAGGGCTGCAGGTCACGGCGATGCGCGACAACGTGATGTGGGGCCTCTACATCGTCTGCTTCATGTTCTTCGTCGGACTCTCCGCCGGCGGTCTCATCATCGCCTCCGCCGGTCGGCTGTTCGGCGTCACGCGCTTCAAGCCTATCGTCAGGCTGGCCGTGCTCGAGGCCACGGTCGCGGTCATCGCGGCGGCGAGCTTCATCCTGCCCGACCTGGGCCACCCGGAGCGCCTGCCCAACCTCATCCTTCACGCCAACCTGACGTCCCCGATGATCTGGGACATCACGGTCATCGCGATTTATCTGATTCTGTCGCTCCTGTACGTCTGGCTGTACACCCGCCGCGACCTTGCCGCTCGCGGCAGCGTGCTCGCCCTGGGCGTCAAGGACTCCTCGGCGGCAGGGCGCGCCCGCGACGAGCGATGGACCTGGCGGCTGGCCTGGGTGGCCCTGCCCGCTGCGGTGCTGGTCCACTCCGTCACGGCCTGGATATTCGGACTGCAGATCTCGCGCGGCTTCTGGTACACGGCGATCATGGCTCCGCTCTTCATCAGCTCCGCGCTCGTGTCCGGCCTGGCCCTGGTGATCCTCATCGCCTTCGTCCTGCGCCGTGCCGGTCGCGTCGCCTTCAGCGACGAGTTGGCGACGTTCCTGGGGGCGCTCCTCGGTACGTTCGTGGCGGTCCAGGGATTCCTGGTCTTCAGCGAGGTTCTCTCGGGCTACTACCCCGGAAATCCATCGGATGCGGTGCGAGAGATTATCGGAGGACCGTACGCGCCTCTGTTCGCCGTTGAAGTCGTGGTGGGACTGCTGGTGCCGTTCGTTCTGCTAGTGATCACGAACCTGCGGAAGAGGCCCATTGTCGTCGGAGCCGCCGCCGTCCTGGCCCTCATCGGCATCTTCGCCCACCGCCTCGGGATCATCGTGGTCGGCCTTCATCAGGCGCCCTTGCCGTACGCACCCGGGACCGCGATCGGGACCGTCCAATCGGACGCGACGAGCTTTGCCACCTCCAGCTGGTACATGCCCTCCGGGATCGAACTCGCGATAGCGCTCGGCCTGGTGGCGTTCGCCGCTCTGCTCCTTACGATCGGGGCGGTCATCCTTCCGCTCCGCAGCGAGGACGCGTAGTGGCGCTATCCGACTCCGAGCATTTACTGGCTCGCGTCGCGACCGACAGGGCGTCGGTTTGGGCCGTCCTGTCGGTCGCCTTCTACCTCCCCGACGAGCAGCTCGTTTGGGATCTCCGGGAGGATCGAATCGCCAGCAAGATCGAGGCAGCCGTCTATTGGCTTGGGCCGGACGCGGAGCCGTATGCGCCCGTACTGGCCGAATTCCATGCACTTGCGGAGGGTCTTCGCGCAACGCCGATAGACGAAGCTCTCAGGAGCCTTCGCGTCGAGCATGCCCGGCTCTTCACGGGACCGGGGCGTCCCGAAGTGGCTCCTTTCGAAACCGCATACGTGGACGCAGACATCCAGGGAAGCAACCGCCTCTACGGTCCTTCCACGGCAGCGGTGGCGCGCTGGTATCGCGACTTCGGTCTCGAGCGGGCCAGCGACCACGGCGATCTGCCGGACTTCGTGGCCACCGAGTTCGAATTCCTGTATGCCCTGGCCCAGCGCGAAGCTGCGGCCAGGCTCGACGGACGCGAGGAAGATGCGCGGACCCTTCGCCGGGAGACAGACCGGTTCCTGCGTGAACATCCGGCGCGCTGGATCCCGGCCTTCGCGGCCGCCGTTCGAGCCGCGGCGCCGCATCCGGTCTATGGGGCATACGCCGACCTGGTGTCGATCCACCTCAGCACGGAGCTCGGGGAGGCGGTCGACCCCCGCACACTGCCGTGGCCCTCGATGAACCGGCCATCGAAGGCCGGCGGAGACTGAAGGCGACAGGGAATGGAGCGATGGTTCGGGCTCGCTGAAACGGCGTTGCGCGCGTTTCAGCCGGGCTTGCCGGAATGGGACCCAGCTCGATGCCTGCCCGCGCGGCACGCCGGCAGCGTCTGCACTGCCTGTCGCGCCGCCTGCTCGCGCGATGCGCTCGGAGATGGGCCGGTGCCCCGGCCCGATGCGTCCTTGTGCGATGGCTGCGGCGCGTGTGTCGCGGTCTGTCCCACCGGTGCGCTCCGGTCGGCTCCCCTGACGGCTTCCCTGGAACGCTGGCTGTCAGCCATCGGGAGCCACGGGGAGGCTACCGCGGCCGTGGCGTGCGAACGGTCCGGGGCGGCGGGGCCGCCATCGGAAGCACCACCAGCCGCGGCGCGGTTGACGGTCCCGTGTCTCGGGGCCTTGAGGCCCGCCGACATCGTCGCGGCCCGCGCCCGTGGTGCCATCGAGCTGACGCTCCTTTCCGTCGACTGTGTTTCGTGTGATCGCGCCTCGGCCGGCGCTGCCTGCGCGAAGTCGATCGCCGTCGCCCGGGCGGCGCTGTCCGCTCTGAGCGCACCGATGGTCATCCGCCACGTCGTGAGTGCGGACTGGCGGCTCGATAGCGGCTCAGCCGATGCCGCGATCCTCGAGGTAGAGGCCCTGTCGCGCCGCAACCTCTTCGCGCTCTGGCGTGATACGGCCCGCCGAGCCGCGGCCGAAGTGATCCGCGAAACCGAGCCGGCGGCGAGCTACGTCGGCCGCCGCCGTTCGGTGCCCGGCTGGCGCGAGCGTCTCGAGGAGGATGTCGCGACCCTCGCGGGCAGGGAGGGCGGAGACGCGGTCCTCCCGGTCGAGCTCGGCATGGGCCTCCCCACGCTCAAAGGTGAATGCGATGGCTGCGGCCTGTGTGCGCTCGTTTGTCCGCTGAGGGCGTTGTCGGTGGGGGACGCCCGAGTCTCCTGCCTGCCGGCGGCCTGCACGGCGTGCGGGCTGTGTGCAGCAGTCTGCCCAACCGGAGCGCTCCTGCTCGTACCCGCTCACGCCCATCGCAGTCCGGCCGATGGCCCGCTCTCGACGGCGTGGCAGACCCAGGCGACGTCGACCTCCCAGGCCGGTCTGATGGCAAGGGCCGCTACCGTCGACACGCGCATGCGGGCAGCCGCACGACGCCCGGTCTCCCGGCTGCGGGCCCCGCTCGAGTGAACACGGGCGGGAACGGGACTGCCGGCGAGGGCAACGTCGCCGGCGACGTTGCGTCTTTCCGTGGCGCGGTCAGTATGTCTGGGCCACCCGTCGGCAAGACCGACGCTATCGATGAGGAGTCGCGGAATGGATCTGGATAAGCAAATGGATCTCGAACAGTGCCTCGCAGCCGTTCGTACGTCGTCCGGCACCCGCGATTCAAGGCTGGTCGCCCCAACGGCCGAGGAGACGACGGCACTCCTGGAGTTCACTCGGGCTGTAGCGCATGCCAGCGAGCGCAAGGACGCGCCGCTCGCCGCGTACGCAATAGGAATTGCCATGGCCGACCTGAAGCCGGGGGAACGAGCCGGAATGCTGAGTCGCGCGGCCGAAGCGATCGACCGCATGGCCGCGACTGCAGAATAGGGGCCGGTTCCGTTCTCGTGCCGCATGGCGTCCCTTGTCTGGTGCAGGTCGGCGCGGTAGAGCCGCCTGGGGACCCCGATGACTTCGAAGCCGCCGCTTCCCTGCTCGCCGTGTTCGAGGCAGCTCCGGAGTAGAGGGCTCAACGGCCAGCGGATCGGCTCGCCGTCCTCAACGCGTTCCCGGCAGCTCCGCTGAGCCCTGACGCCCCCGCTCACAGCCGCTGTCCGACCTTTCACCGCCACGAACACCTTCTGAGTCTCTGCTACCTGATCACGACGAGCAAGACGATCAGGAGTACAACGGCCAATACGAAGCCGACGTTGCTGACAAAGAGCCAATGGGCGACGCGGCCACGGATCCATCGGAGCTGGTTCATCATGCTGCCTTGCCTCTTTTGACCCGACGGCGAGGGAGCCCACTATAACGTTGCCCCCACCCAGTCGATCGCCGCGGTGGTCGAACGTCGCGACGGACATGTGCTCGGAGGCGGCCTGCACGCTCGGAATTGCCGTACCATCGCGCCCGCGGAGGAAATGAGTCTGTGGGTACTCTCGCCGCCCTAGTCGGAGCGTTGTTCAGGACCCCACCGGGGGCCGCGCTGCTGTCATTCCTTTTCCCCGGCCTTGGGCAGGCGTCGGCAGGGCGTCGCGTGCGTGGCCTGATCGTGGCCATCCCGACGCTGGCGCTCCTGGGCCTTTTCGGATTGATATTCATCCTCGACCGGAGCTCACTGTCCGGTCTGACCCGGAACCAGACGTGGCTGACGAGCCTGCTGGTCCTCGATCTGTTGCTGTTCGGATATCACCTGTGGGCCGTCCTCGACGCCTACGTGCTGGCCGGCAGGGTGCGACCGGACAAGTTCCCGATGTTCGGGTCCCCTGGCAAGTGGGGCACCGTGCTCGTCGTCGGCTTCCTTCTGGCGGGGACTGTCGGGGTTCACGCGGCTGTCGCCGAAGTCGAAATGACCTGGCAGCGTGCTCTCAACTGCCAGACCGCGGCCACACCGTGCTGGTTCGATATTTCCTACCCGCAATGCGGCGGCGCATTCCCCTCCAACGCCGAGTTCGGGATCGTGGGCGTGAACAAGGGCATCGTCTTCAGCCACAACCCATGCCTCGGAACGGGCCATGGCTCGGCCGAGCTCGCGTGGGCGGGCGGAGTAACGGCCCAGCTCTACGCCAACACCGGTAACCCCGGACCTGATCTTTCCTCCCGCTGGCCCGAAGCCCAAATGTCGCCACGTCAATGCAACACATCGGCGGTGCCAGGATCCGATACCGTCGATTGCGCGTACGACTACGGTTGGAACGCGACGGCCGACGCCTACCAGGCGGCAGTCAGCGCGTATCTATCGCTGGGGCTGGCCTCACCGGGCGCAAACCGCACGCCGTCCCCGAACGTGTGGTGGCTCGATGTCGAGATCACCAACAGCTGGCGGCCAGACGTCACCCTCAACGTGGCGGCTCTCCAGGGAGCAGTCGCATATCTTCAATCAGTCGACGCGGACGGCATCGGTTTCTATTCGACTCAATACCAGTGGAAGCAGATAACCGGCGGCACGTCGGTCTTCTCTGCCCATCCGAGCTGGGTGGCCGGTGCCGGGTCCGCTCGGCAGGCGACAGCGAATTGCGGTGCCAACGGCTTCACTGGCGGCCGCGTGGTTTTGGCCCAGTATCCCGCCGGAGGCTTCGATGCGAACATTCTCTGCGAAGCGGCCGCGGAGGTGGCTGTCACGCACGCCGAGCAAGGGTTCCGGTCGAGTCGGTTTGATCACAGCCGCTCCTGGTCCCGCGTCCGACCTGCGCTTGGAAGCGGTAGCGTGATACGGCGCAGCGGGGGATCGGAGCCATGGCTAGAGTCGGCCGACCCGAACGAGCGGCAATCCTGACGGCGGCGCTGTTCGTCGTCGCATGCGGCAATTCGGCCACATCACAACCCATACAGACGCCAAGCGCGGTCACAGGGGAAACGGCGAGGAGCGCCATGTCGACGCCCGCCGCGACGATCACCCAGGCCACGTCCGATCAGTCGCTGCCGCCGGGCGCCACTGTTGTCGACACCGCGAACGGCATTCAGCGTCTCGACTGGTCACCGAGCGGCAAGCTCCTGGCCGTCCTGACCTGGGGGTGGGAGTTCGGCCTCGGCCAGGCAGACATCCTGGACCTCACCGGCCGCAAGATTGCGTCATTCGCTGCCTTCGACATGGCCTGGGTGGACGACACCCACCTCATGACGCTCGTCGTCTCCCCCAACGATGCTGCCCATGGAACGGTCACCGTCCACGCGATCGACGGAACCGAGAACAGTGTCCTGCCCGGCACCTTCGGTGCGATGCTGGGCAATGGTCATGGCTCGGTCGCGCTCGCGGCACCAGTGGTGGGGAGCAGCTATACGGTCGACGAGAGCTTCCGGATCTGGTCCGACGGACAGCTCGGGCAGCCGATCACCGGCTACGGTCACCCGGTGCGCTGGTCGGCGGACGGACGGCTCCTGGCGCTGGTGAGCCAAAGCCCGACCGGCGCCGGTCCCCACGCGGTGGGCGGGCCCATACCGGGAAGCCTGCAGGTGATGAAGCTGCCCGAGAAGACGGTGGCCATGTCGCGTCCGCTCGCCGACATACGCCTCGATGTCTACTTCTCGCCGGACGGCACCAGACTGGCCACATCGGACGGAGTCGTCCTGAACCTCGCCGACGCCCGAAGCACGCAGCTATCCGTCGGCAGCGTCCAGGGCTGGACCTCTGCCCGGGAACTGGTCGTGGTTGGTCAGGATCACCGGGTCTCGCTCTGGACGCCCGCCGCGACCACCGTCGTCACCAACGCGTTCGATTGGGCCTACTTCGGCCCAGAAGATGGTGACATCGCAACGCTGCCCACGGCCGACGACAACCTGAGCGCCCCTGTCACGGCCGTCGTCCGCCGCGCCGGCGGCGAGGTATCCATCCCGCTCAACTCAGGCGTGAGCATGGCGGTCTGGTCGTCGAGCGGCATCTGCTTCATCGCCACGGGCACGGCGGATATGCAGCTCGTGGACAACCGTTTGCTGCGGATCGACCTGCCGGGCCGCTGATCGGTGGCGGCTCTAGCGCCACGCGGTTATGGGGTTCACGCCCGCCGACAACCCCGACAGCTCTGTCGACACCCGGCCGGTTGTCTCAGCGATCCTTCTCCTTGACCCAGCCGACGTGCTTTCGAAGATGCCCGACAATCCCAAGATCGAACTCGCGTTCCTCGGTGTGCTCCGGCAGGGCGGCGATCTCGCTCGCGCTGAGAGACACATCGACGTGCGAGGCCGTGATCGAGCTCACGTCATCGGCGGGGATGAAAACGCGGCGGGAGCCCGTCCGGAGCTGCACGACGACGCCGTGGAAGATGTCTTCCTCGTGAGAACCCAGGAGGTCATACACCGTTCCGACCTGCAGGCCGTCTGAACGTACAGCTGTGTCCTCGCGTACGGCGCGCCAGGCGATTGGCTGGTCCGGATCGCTATTGACTTCGGGAGTCGGCTTCGGGTCCATCTTTACTCCTACGTATGCGCCGCCGGAGGTGAGGGCCCATTATCGCCGGTGGACCGCCGGGGTCCCATACACGGCTACAAACGGATCAGCGTCCTGACCGCCTTGCGCCGTTGGCGCGGCGCAGTCGCTCGGCTGCCCCGGGATCGTGCGCTGGGAGGATCGCCAGATCGGGATAGCGCTCCTCGAGCTGGCGGACCATCGCCGAGGCGCGGTGCAGCGCGGCCTTCCCTCCGACCCCGGGAATCCGGCCCGCCTCGAGAAGCTCCGTCTCGTAAGTGAGATCACCGACCAGAAGCAAGGGCACCCCCTCCGAACGCCGGACGAGGAGTGACATTGAGCCGGGCGTATGTCCCGGCGTGGGCAGCAGGACCAGCGACCCGTCGCCCATGACGTCATACGACGCCGTGAACGGGGCGAGGGCCGGGTCGTCGGTGGGCCCGAACTCGATCCGCCGATAGCGCACGCCCGCCATGTCGATGTGGCGCCGGAGGAAGCCACGCAGCTCGGGACGAGCCTTCTCCATCTCCCGCCACTCGGCGTCTGCGACGATGAACTCTGTGTCGGGCAGATAGGGGATGCCCCCGATGTGGTCCTGGTGAAGATGGGAGAGGATCGCGAGCCTTACGTCGGACGCGGTATAGCCGGCCGAGGCGAGCTTCGCCGTCAGGCTGTCCCCAGGGCCGATCTGAAAGCGGGCGAGGCGGTCGTACAGGAAACCGGTGAAGCCGCCGGGGAAGTAATCGGGGTCGGTGACCGAGGCCCGGTCCTGGCCCGTGTCGAAGAGCACGAGGCCGCTCGAGTGTTCTATGAGGTAGGCGTTTATGGGCCGCGGTGGCGTCCAGCGTCGCGAGCCCATCAGCCAGACATAGAGCGGAATCCGCGTCCCGTACGGCTGCTCGGGGTGGATCTGCACGAGCCCTGTGCTGAGGACCGATATGGACTTGATCGGTCCGTGGCTCACGTCGGCGTGGTCGCCGGATCGCGTTGCCGAAATGGTAGAGGCCGTCATGGCTTGCTCCTGTGTCGACGGTGCGCGTTCGTCCGTCGTGCCTGGGCCACCATCGCGCCACTTGCGCCCGGAGTCAGTAACCTGTCGGCGCCGGCGCTGTGACCGACGTCACAGCTCGCCGGTCGTGGCGACCTCGTCGAGTCGATCGGGATCGAGCAGGACGATGCCCTGCCTGGTGCTCTGGACGAGGCCTGCCTCGCGCAGGTCGTGGAGGGTTCGGGCCACCACCTCGCGCGCCGTGCCGACGGCGTCGGCCAGGGCTTGCTGGCTGACCGGAGCGAGCAGGGCCGCGTCGTGTTGGTGCTCGGCGGCGAGATCGAGCAGGTGGCGGGCAAGTCGCTGCCGGACGGAGCCGAAGACGTTGCCGGCGAAGGCGTCGAGGACGTCGTAGAGGAGTCGCGTCACCTCTTCGGCCAGCGACCACGCGACGCGCGCGTCCGTCTCCGCCAGGGACCGGACGGCCGCAGTCGAGAGAAGCAGCAGGCCCGTGTCGGTCACGGCCTGCGCACTGACGGCAACCGGTCCGCCGACCACCATGGGAACGCCCAGCGTGTCCCCGGACCGCGCGTAGCGCACCGTGACCTGGCGGCCTTCGAGAGAGGTCAGGTAGACCCGGACGAGTCCAGAAACGACGAGTCCGGTTCGGGGTTGGCCCTCGTCTCGGTAGACGACGCTGCCTGCCGGAATGTCAAGCAAGAGCGCATCGGCCAGAAGGCGCGCCCGACCGTCTGACGGCAGCAGGCCGAAGGTGCTTCGCCCAAATGCCACCTCGGCCCGCTGGTCGACGTTCTGGTAGGCCACGGCGTCACCGTATCACGGGCGAGCAGTCCAGGTGCGGGCATTACTCTGACATCAAACGGGTTGTACAACCCTCGCGAACGATGAAGCTCGAAAGGGTCACCCATGGATGAATCCAAGATCTCCTCGGTACCCGACAAGGATCAGCCGCACGTCTTCGAGCCCAGCCCCGAGGTCCCCATCGTCTACCCGAGGACCGGGACCATGTTCCAGCAGGGTCTGCCTGCAGCGCCTCTCGGCCGCACCAGCGGACCCAACTGTGCGCTCTGCGGCGCACCTCGAGATGCGCGGATTCACGTCGAGGGCCAGGCCGAGGCCGATGCCGAGTCGCCTGATTGGGGCTAGCCCGCGAAGACCGCTACTCCGCACTTCGAGCGCCACCAACGAAGGGATGGCACGGCCGTTGTCATCGTGTGGCTTTCCATCCCGCTGGCGCCGTAGCGTAAGAGCGGGGTCTCAGAAGCTCGGTCACCGATGGATCGGCCACGGCCGATCCACGAACAGCGTCGCCCCTAGTGCGAAAGCCACGGGGATTCCAAGCTGGGCGACGGCCTGTGGGATCGATTCTGCTCGCGGTACGAGCAACAAGGCGGGCACCGCCAGCAACGGTGAGCAGACCACGACCCACCATCTCCCGACTCCTGCCGCCCTCTGGCGAGCGATCGAAGCGGAGACGCGCACGGCTCGACGCGCGGCGTAGAAGGCGACGAAATCCAACGCCACTGCCCCGGCGAACAGGTCAGCTCCGGCCGCGTCGGCCGGGATCGAGGGCCGTAGCAGTTCGTATGGCAACGTGACGAGAAGGATCATCAGGAACGCCGCCACCGTTCCGCATACCAGCGCGACCGCGCCGCCGGCGATCCCGAGGGCGGGCCTGGGTAGCAAGTGCAGGTTCTCCTGGATCCGCCCTGCCGCATCGATCGGCCGGCCGAAGCTGGAGAGAACCTGCGTCACCACTCGTTCGTCATGATGGCCGGGCGGGTCGGCATCGCCGATTGCCGCATAGATCTGGCTCGCCAGGGCGTCCAATGCCCGTGCTGCGATCCCGGGCGGCAGTTGCAGGTCCGCCAGGACGTTCCGCAGGTACTCCGCCACCGCGGTCGACGCGTCCGGCGATGACGGATTCGCCCAGGCCGCGAGTTGACGAGGTGGGTCGTTCAGGCCTTCAAATCGGGCGCCAAGCTTCAGGCTCACGATCGCCGCTGCGACCACGAGTCCAATGATTGCCGCGAAGACCAGGACGACGGAGGTCGCCGTGCTTCCGTAGTCGGCCGTCTGCCAGCTGTCCGCGCTCATGAACAGACCGAACAGGAGCAAACCTGCAAAAGCCAGGCCCATCACGAGGACGAAGGCGAACAGGCCGATGATCACGAGGACGTGGTCGATCGGCGTTCTGCGTTCGGCGGACGGGTCCCGATCAGGCGGCGATGATGCCGGCGGCGGCTCCTGGGTAGTTCCCGGTTGCGTGGTACCCGCAGTTTCCACGGGCGTCTCCCTCCCTCGCACGGCGGGTCACGCTGCAGAGTTCAGTGTATCGATCCGGACCAGGTACTTGGCTCGCACCGCGAAATCTCCGCACGATCCGCTGATAGCGATCGGCAGCCTCCCGGCCGGTGATAGTCGGTCAAGCGGGGCGTAGGGACCGCAGGCCTCGGCGTGGCTCGTGGGACGCCGCGTATGGTCGCGCCTGAACCCCCCGGTCGTCAGGCAGGATGGTCCTTCTGCGGGTCGATTACCACGCGGTGGCGACTTCCAATGGCCAGGAGGCGCGATGCCTTCCCTAGAAGACTCAATCACTCAACTCCCGGCCGACACGGCGGGTGGTTGGGTACCGGTCCTGGCTGGTGCCATCGAGGCCAACGGTGCGATCTACGCAGGCAACCGGTGCCCGCATTGCTCGTCCCGTCTGGCCAAGCTCCCAATCAAGAATATCAAGTGCCCATCGTGCCGGCGCGAGATCGTTCGGATTCGGGGCGACGACCGGGTGGTGTACCTGCTGCGAGAGGAGGATGCCGGCCCTCTGCGCCGTGAGATCGAGGCCCACTGGGCCCTGACCCACCTGGTCGAGCCGGGCTGGCGGTGGGACCCGGAGGCCCTGCGCCAGCTGCGGCGTGTCTGGCTGCTCCGGTACGCCGCACTCGGCCTTGGCGTGCGCGTGGTGCTGTGGGAGAACAACTCTTGCGGTCCGTGCCGGTCGCTCGCCGACGGGGCCTTCGAGCCGGCGAATGCACCCGAGCTGCCCCTGCTGGGGTGCCGGAACATCTACTGCAACTGTCGATATGAACCCGTGATCAGGGAGTAGTGCACGGCACGGCCTGGTCCCCGGTCCGAACGGGCAGCTGCCCTCGAATCACGGGGCCCGGTCGGTCAAGTCTGCAACCCATTCCAGGACCAGTGCGGGAGTCTGAGCCCGGCGGGGACATCGTCGGCGAACTCGGGTACCGGCGCCATGCTCGTCGTCGTAGTCCAGGCGAAGCAGTCGTGGAGGACCCGACGCAGCGTCTCGTCTCCGGCGAGGCCGGCGTCTTCGAGGGCCAGATCAAAGCAAGAACGCTTCCGGCGGGGGCGTTCGCGACAGCTGGACCGCACCTCGCGACAAATCGAGCATGGGGATCAAGGCCGCGGCATGACCTGTCGATCTCGCGCCTTGCCACTCGTCTTATGGCGCGACCACCTGATGGCGCAACCACCCGACTTCGACGAGGATGAATCAATGCAGTACGTCATGTTGATCTACCAGGGCAGCGCGCTCGAACGGCAGGCGGCGCTCTCGGAGGAGGAGCAGAAGCAGGTCTACGCGGACTATGGGGCGATCAACACGACCCCAGGCGTCACCCCCGGACTGCCGATGGGACTCCCCGCGAACGCGACCACGGTGCGCGTCGAGGGCGGCAAGACCCTGACGACCGACGGCCCGTTCGTCGGGATGAAGGAGGCCGTCGGCGGTTGGTTCGTGCTGGAGGCCGACAACCTCGACGCGGCCATCGAGGTGGCCGCTCGCGTCCCGGCGGCCCGCTATGGTGGCGCGATCGAGATTCGCCCCTCGGAGACGTATTGGTAGACACGCTCGACCGGGTCTTCCGCGACGAGTGGGGCCGGGTTCTGGCCACCCTGATCGGCTTCCTGGGCGACTTCGACCTCGCCGAGGAAGCCGCCCAGGAGGCTTTCGCCATCGCTGCGGCCCGATGGCCCCGTGACGGTGTGCCCGGCAACCCACGCGCCTGGCTGATCACGACGGCCCGGAACCGCGCCCTGGACCGCATCCGGCGCGATCGGGTGCTCCAGGCCAAAGCAGACCTGCTCGTCCCGCCCGATTGGACGGAGATGGCGATGAACGGCTCCACGTTTCCGGACGAGCGCCTCGAGCTCATCTTCACCTGCTGCCACCCGGCGCTCGCCGTCGAGGCGCAGGTGGCGCTGACCCTGCGAACGCTCGGCGGGCTTACGACGGACGAGATCGCTCGCGCCTTCCTCGTGCCGGAGGCGACGATGGCGCAGCGGCTCGTGCGGGCCAAGCGCAAGATCAAGTCGGCGGCGATCCCATTTCGGGTGCCCCCGGCTCACCTGCTGCGGGAGCGTCTCGACGCCGTCCTCGCGGTCGTCTACCTGATCTTCAACGAGGGCTACGGCGGGCGCGACGAGCTCGCGGCGGAGGCCATCCGGCTGGGACGAGCGCTTGCCGAGCTGCTTCCGGACGACTCAGAGGTGCACGGGCTGGTGGCCATGATGCTCCTCCACGATTCCCGACGCGAGGCTCGCTTCAGCGACGGCGAGCTCGTGCTGCTCGAGGATCAGGATCGATCGCGCTGGAACGCCGAGCGGATTGCGGCCGGACGCGTCGAGCTTGACCGCGCGCTCGCTCTGGGAGGCCGCGGACCCTATGCTCTGCAGGCGGCCATCGCCTCGCTGCATGCGGAGATAGGGTGCGACAGGGACCAGATCGCGACGCTGTACCGCGAGCTGGGCAGCCTGACCGGCTCACCCGTCGTGGAGTTGAACCGGGCAATCGCGGTCGCCGAGACGGAGGGCCCGGAGCCAGCCCTCGGCATCGTCGACCGGCTCGAGCTCGACGACTTCCGCTACCTCCACTCGACACGGGCCGAGCTCCTGCGACGTCTCGGCCGGACTGACGAGGCTCGGAACGCCTATCGCCGAGCGAGAGAGCTCACGCACGATGGCGCCGAACGGCGCTTCCTCGACCGCCGGCTCGCCGAGCTGGCAAGCTCCAGGGGCTCAGGCTAGATATAGCCCCAATCAGATAGGGGAGACGGGGTCGATTCGGGCAGAGGCTATTCGTATGGATTGGGCAAGGCGGGCAAGGTGCCGCCCTGGATGAAGCCGCCCAGTCCGAGACGTCACGCATTTCGGCCGAGTTTGCGACCAATGCCCCTCGCTATCGCTCGGGCGCACGTCAGCATCCGTCTCAGAATCAGGAGAGGGCCATGTCGCGATACGTGCAATGGTCTCGGACGGAGCACGGCGAGTCGACGAGGATCGCGGTCACCCTCCTTGCCGGCCCCGTCTTCCTCGGCCTGCTCCCCCTCCTGGTGGCGGGGGTTGGGCCGCGCCTCGACCGCCGACTCGGTCTGCAGCCCCTCCGGATCGGTCAAGCGGGTCGCGTCGTCGGCGGAGCGCTGTCGGCCGCCGGATTCTCCATCGGCGTCTGGTCGGTGTACACCCAGCTGGATCGCGGCCGCGGCACGCCGCTGCCGATCATGCCCACCCAGGAGCTTCTCGCCGAGGGTCCGTTCCGGTTTTGCCGCAACCCGATGACGCTCGGAGCGATCCTGGCCTACCTCGGCGCCGCAGTCGCGGCGAGGACCACCGCAGGCATGACCTTTGTCCTCTCTCTGGCCGCCGTCCTGATGACCTACCTCAAGCGCGTCGAGGAGCGGGAGTTGGCCGAATTCGGCGAGGCGTACCTGGTCTACAAGCGAGAGACGCCCTTCATCGTCCCCTGGGTGTCGAGGCGGCGGTTATCGCGACCGACGGCTCCGGGCGGTGGCGTCAACACCGGGCGGGATGTTGCGAGCAACGCCGGGTTCCACTCGATCGGACGTAGCGTCGGACCAGCGGCTGGCTGAAGGGCGTGCTGCGGTCGCGTAGTCCACGCCCCCGCTCCACCCCCGGACGCCCGACAGCTTGAGCGTGGTCCGCGGCATGCGACGGACCCGTCCCCGCAGTCCCCCGTCGCTGGACGCTGAGCCGACCAGGGCCGATCATCGGGCCATCGCGGTTGGGGCGGTTCATGGAGGAGCAGGCATTGGCCGACCACGTCCGAGTGCTGGCCGAGTCCGGCAAGAAGAAGGTTGTCGCCGCGGCCTTCGATTGGCCGGGCTGGGAGCGGAACGGACGGTCCGAGGAAGACGCTATGCGGGTGCTGGAGAGCTACCGGTCGCGCTATGCCAGTGTGGCCGCCCTTGCCGGGCTTGCCGCGGAGTTCGCCGAGGCCGGAGATCTGCAGATCGTCGAACGTGTCGAAGGCTCGAGCACGACCGACTTCTTCGGCATCTCCGTCATGTCGGCGACTGCCGAGCGTGCACGTATGAGCGACGCTGAGTGCGAGCGGAAGCTCGCGATCCTGCAGGCGTGCTGGGCCTATTTCGATAGCGTGCCGGGGCGCGTCTCAGCCGAGCTTCGCAAGGGCGCTCGCGGCGGCGGGCGCGATCGGGACCAGATCGTCGCCCACACCCGCGGCAGCGAGCGTGAATTCGCGAAGAAGGTCGGCCTCCACGAGGAGCACGACCAGGTCCACACCCCGGACGGCCTGCTCGCCCATCGTGATGCTTACCTCGAGGCGATCCGGCGGTACAGCGCTCGCGGCGCCGACGCTCGTTCGTGGACGCTGCAGTTCCTCATCCGCCGTTCGGCCTACCACATGCTCGATCACGCCTGGGAGATGGAAGACAAGGACCTGTCGCCGGCAGCCCGTGCAAGAACCGGAGCCAGCGGGCCGGCGGTGGGATAGGGCCCCGAAGCGGTCAAGCAGCGGAGAGTCGGGATCGAGCCCTGTCGTCTCCGGCCATCGGAGGCCCTCGACTGCTACTCCGAGACTGTCACCCTGAGTTCGTTGGAGGACGGGTACAGCTCTCGGCCCACGCTATCGCCGTAGCTATCTCGGGGCATGACCGACACGTAGTAGGTGCCCGGTCGCAGGCCGGAAACGACGATGTCGGGCCCGTTCGAGTCGACCCTGGCGACGTTAGACGGCGGGATCTGGAAGAGCCGGCTGTACATCCCGGCTGTCCAGCCGGTCGGCTTTGCCCAGGCGGACTCCGCGGCCGTCGTGCCAAGAAACTCCCCGTAGTCCCAGCCCCGTGACGTCGAGGAGACGAAGACTCGATAGCCGCTGACTGCCGTGCTGGGATCGGTGGCGACGGAGAATTCGGATGGTCGCGGCAGTTGTGGCGACCGCCTCGATTGAGGGCGGGTTCGGTGGACTCGTTTGCGTCATCCGTTTCGGCCGATCACCGCGAAAGCCGTTCCAGGTACTCGCGATGCGCGTCGTAATGGCGCGTGGTATCCCACAGGATCTCCTCGACGAGCGCCTCTCCACCCAGCCATGGCCAGCGATCGACGGCGAATAGGTCCTCGTCCGTACACGGCTCGAGTGCCGCCAGCAGCCGGATGAAGGACTCGTTGAACGCCCGTCGCGTGAGTTCCGGTGGATCGTCCAGGTGCTCGCGATTCGTCCGCTCGTTGACCGCGTCGGTGGTGTTCGCCGAATCGGTCTTGTCGTACGGCTGGCGGCCGGCTCGGAGGCTCTCGATCACGAGCACTGAGTGGTCGTGCCACCAAGCCATGTGGGCGACAAGGTCCTTGCCGGTCCAGTCGTCCATCGCTGGCTCGAGCAGCCGCTCATCGGGGAGATGCTCGATTGCTCCAGCCATGCGCTGGTGTGCCTCCCGCATCGTGCGGATCAACTCCGACTTGTCCATCGAGCGAGGATGGTATCACCCAGGCCCGGCCGCCCCGGCCGTCGTCGGCATACAGGGGATCGACCGACTTAGATGAACTCGTCACAAGCGGAGGGAGATCAGTACTCGCCCTTGATAACGAAGAACGAACCCCGGATGGTGCCGGCCAGCTTGGACTTCTGCCTGGCGAACTTGAACCGTGAGGCGAGCTCGGCGGGGACTTCCATCCCGTCCGCGAGCTTGAACCCCACCGCCCGCTTGCCGGCGTCGTCGAGCGAGTACAGCACGTTGATCGACAGGCCGCTCTCGTAGAAGACGTAGGCCCACTTGACGTTCTCGACCTGGAAGACCGTCGCCTCGAGCGGGCGGGACGAGATGACGAGGTCGCGCTCGTCCCGCAGGATGCGGCGCACCCACTCGATGGTGGCCTTGGCCTCGCTCGCCGGCTCGACCGTGAAGTCGTGGGCGTACTTGTTCTTGAAGTAGCGGGCCTCGTTCGCCCGCAGGCCGGCGAGTGCGGGAGCCACGGGAGATGACTCCAGGCCGATGGTCGAGACGTTGGTGAAATCCACGACGTAGGACATGACTGGCTCCTTGTGCCTCTGGGAGGCGTCCGATTGAATGTCCCATTGACGGCGTTGCCTACTACGCGTCGGCGACCAGGTGCAGCGACGCCAGGCCGCGAACGTCGCCGCGGGGCTTCCACCTTGGCGGACGTTCAGGATCAACCTTGAAGCCGGGGAAGAGGGAGGCGAAGCGCTCGAGCATGATCGTGAGCTCAAGCCGGGCGAGATTGGAGCCCAGACAGAGATGGCGGCCGTGGCCGAACGCGACGTGGCGGTTCGGATGGCGGTCGAGAATGCAGCGCTCGGGATGCTCGAAGGCACTCGGGTCGTGGTTCGCCGCGCCGTAGGCGAGCAGGACGACGTCGCCGGAAGGGATCGTCTGGCCGTACATCTCGACGTCATGCGCGGCGTTGCGGCCGAAGACCTGCACCGGCGAGACGACGCGCAGTAGCTCGTTGACTGCCGTCTGCTTGAGCCCGTCAACGTCGCGGAACAGCTGCTCGCGCTGTTCCGGGTGCTGGGCGAGGTGCATCAGGCTCATGCCCATCGCGCCCGAGGTCGTCTCGTAGCCCGCGAGCAGCATCAGCATCCCGAACTGGCGCACCTCGAGGTCGGACAGGCGGTGGCCTTCCACCTCCGCCTCGAGCAGCATCCCGAGGAAGTCGCTGCGAGGCTCCTGCCTGCGCTCCGCGACGCGCGCGCCGATGTAGGCCTCCGCCTCGCGCGCCGCCGCGGCGTGGTCGTCCTTGTCGAGCAGGGCGTTCGAGTACATCCTCTCGACCCAGTCGAACCAGCGCGGTTCGTCCTCCTCCGGCAGGTCCATGAGCCGCGCAAGCGAGCCGAGCGACATGGGGTGGGCGAACTCGGCCATCACGTCGCCGCCGCCGTTGCGGGCGAACGGCTCGAGCAGCCTCGTCGCTAGCGCTTCGAGGTCGGGGCGCATGGCGTCGAGGCGCGGCTTGGCGAAGACCGGGTTGACGAGCGCGCGATAGCGGGTGTGCTCCGGCGGGTCGAGCTCGATCGGGAGCAACGGGTCCGTGCGCGGTTGCGTGGAAGGGATGAGCGTCGTGCCGGCAACCGCCGACGTGAACGACTCGTGGTCGTTCGCCGCGGCCGTCACGTCGTCATAGCGCGTCAGCACCCAAAAGCCGCCGTACAGGTCCGAGTGGACGAGCGGATGCTCCCCCCGCATCGGGCCGAAGACGCTCTCGGGGTCCTTGACGAACTGCGGGTCGTGGTGGTCGAAGCTCATGCCGCGGCCCGCCGGATCGTGAGATCGTCCGCACCCGCTGCGCGGCCGAGGGCCTCGACGTTCATCGCACGCACCTCCTCCGAGTCCGGGCGATCGTACTGCGGCCACGCGAAAGGAGCCCCGCGGCCACGATAGAGACGGGCAATGATCCACGTGGCGGAAGTTGTGTGGGGAAGGGATGCTGCGGCCTGCCTGCGACCTGTCCTCCCTCCGCCGGCGGGTCTCGTCGATATCGGTGTTCGGATCGGGAACACCCACCTGGTAGAGGTCGATCCAGTCGGTCTGACGGCGAGCGCCACTTTGTCGCGCCGTCTGCCGGCCAGCGCCTTGCCGATGATCTGCTCCGACTCGGACATCGCGGCCAACTGGGTGCAGGCGAAGATGGCGCCAAGGCCGATCGCCGGCGTCGTGCCGCTCGTGGATGCGTAGTACCAGCCGCGATACCAGCAGCTGATGCGCCAGTGTCAAGTTGGCCACGACCTCATGCGCCACAGCCGGGCCGCGGGCGCCCGACGGCGTTCGTGCGGTTCGATCAGCCGACAGCAAGTGATGCCGGCCGTGATCACGCGAGTGCGTCGATAGCCGCCTGGAGGTCCGCGAAGGTGTCCGTCAGGTCTGTGTGGTGTCTATCGACACTGCCTGAGATGGCGTCTATGTGCTGCTGGCTCACGGCCGCCTGGAAGCTCTTGTCCTTCAGCAGCGTTGCAGCGGGCGTCTGTGGATGTGCCCTAATCCTGGCCCCGATGCCCTGCTGCATGTCGGTCAGCATTTGGCGGCTGGCTGTGACCTTCTGGGTCAAGGCAGCGTTGTCCTTCTGAGCGGTCGCTGCTGTCTGTCTGGCCGCATCGGTCGCGCGGCCCTGGATCTGAGAGCCGACCAGCGCTCCGATGGCTCCGGCGGCGATGGCCTCGAGGCCCTGGAAGAGCCACTGGTCCCTGGCCCAGGTGGTTTGGTCATTCTTGAGTCCCGGGGCCGCGTTGTAGAGGACCGCGAGGAATACCAGGTAGGCGGCGACTATGACGACGGCCGCCAGCGGCCCGAAGACTGTGAGGTTGGACAATCGAGCCCAAACCTCGTGTTTGGAATCGGGTGGATCCACTTTGTTGGCCATGACCTGTTCCTCCCATGCACCGGTCGCGAGGCAGGTCTCTGGCGGTGACGCAGCACTGAACACGGGCCACGACGCAGATCGGCGAACCCCGCTCCTGAACAGGCATTCTGGACTTTCGACCACGGCATATCCACTGGTTCCCTCGCCCGACGCACCGGCACTCGATGCAGCCCGCTCGACCGACCGGCCCGGGTCGGCAACGACCGACTCGGGACGCGCCAGTGGTCGTCCCAAGACGTCGTGGCGGTGCTCCCCACGACGCCACGATGAAACCATAGTGGGGACCGCCGCGGGACGGGCCCGCTACGTGGCCCTTTGCTGCCGCGACGCTGTGTGTCTGACCCAGGCCTTCAACTGGCCGTGCCAGCCGCAGGAGTCTGGTCGGGGCGAGAGGTCTGGCGGCTGCACTTCCCGTCCCGCGGATTATCGTGCCGCCGGCGACCGAACTGGCGCTCAAGAAGGTCGGGTAAGCAGGGTGAGGAGCGTCGGACGGACATGTCGACCTGAACGTGCGTCGATCTTGATCATCACCCTCAAGTTGTTGTTGATGATGATCAGGTTGTTGAAGAAGACCGGTGTCTGGTCGGTTCCGGACGGACGACCCCGGGCGCCCGAAGCGATGATGAGGTTGAGGGAAAATTCGCGATGCCGCAGGCGTGGCTGCTGGATGCCACCAAACCGTGGCAACCGCAGGTAGCCACCGAGCGGTCGCAATCATCTGTTGACACCGATCGGTGGCATATGTAGAATGGAACCGATCGGTAGCAGCGGGTGAGGACTCGAACATGCGGGTGAGATCCATAGGCGAGGCGGCCGCCCAGGTCCGCGGTCGCCGTCTGCAGATACACCTCAGCCAAGATCAGCTCGCGCAGCGAGCTGGCGTCAGCCGCAAGTGGGTCTACGAGTTCGAGGCCGGCAAACAACACGCGGAGCTTGGCCACCTTATGCGCGTGCTCGACGCTCTCGATCTCCAACTCGACCTTTCGCCGGGGACCAGTTCGCCGGGCACCTCGGACGGCACGGTCGACCTCGATGCGATTCTCGAGAGCCACCGCGGTGGCTAGGTCGAGCGAGCTTCCGGGCACGCTCACGGTAGTCCTCGGAGGCACCGTCGCGGGCACGCTGACACGCCAGCCGAATGCAGCACTCCGGTTTGACTACGACGAGTCGTATCGAGCAAATCCGCAGGCGACGCCCATTTCACTCTCGATGCCCTTGGCGGTGCCGACTCATCAAGATGCGCGCGCCCGGCGGATCGTCACCAACTTCCTATGGGGCCTCCTGCCCGAGAACGACACCGTGCTCGAGCGCTGGGGCCGACATTTCCGGGTGTCTGTCTCGTCGCCGTATCCGCTGCTCTCAACGCCAGTCGGTCACGATTGCGCCGGGGCAGTCGCCTTCTGCGCTTCTGACGACCTCCAGCACCTCCTCGAAAGGCCTGGGCACATCGATTGGCTTACGGATTCCGATGTGGCTGGCAAGATCCGCGAGCTTCGTCGCGATCAGGCCGCCTGGCTCGGGCGTGCCTTCACGGGCCAGTTCAGCCTTGCGGGGGCGCAGGCGAAGACGGCGCTGCTTCACCGCGACGGGCGCTGGGGCATGCCGTCGGGAGCCACCGCGACGACCCATATCCTCAAGCCCGCGGTTGCCGGGCTCGACGATCACGATCTCAACGAGCACCTTTGTCTTGAGGCCGCCCGCCATGCTGGGCTAACGGCTGCCCGCTCGTGGGTAGGAAAGTTCGAGGACCAGTCGGCGATCGTCGTGGAGCGATACGACCGGATCGTCGACACAGCGCTCGTGAGGCGTGTCCACCAGGAGGATGTCTGTCAGGCATTAGGCATCTCCCCGTCGGCGAAGTACCAGCGCGACGGCGGTCCCTCTCCGGCGGACATCGCCGCGCTCCTCCGGCGCTGGGTCGCACCTGCCGGCGCCGCAGAGGCTGCTGTCGGAGGCTTCGCCGACGCGCTCATCTGGAACTGGATCATCGCGGGCACCGATGCGCACGCGAAGAACTACTCGCTTCTTCTGTCGGGCCCTCAGGTTCGGCTGGCGCCCCTGTACGACGTGGCCTCGGCGCTACCTTACGGGCTGCACGAGAAGAAGCTCCGCTTCGCGATGAAGATCGGCGGCGATTACGAGGTGCACCCGCGATACAACCGCTGGCCGACGGCCGCAAGGGAACTCGGGCTCGACCCCGGCCGACTGACCGATCGCGTCCGCGAACTGGCCGTGGTCGCTCCGGACGCCTTATCGTCCGCTGCCGCGGACCCGGCGGTCAGAGTGCTCGCAAGGCCACTCTCGACCAAGCTCGTTGACCTAGTCGCGGAGCGTGCTCGCAGATGTGGGGAGCTTGTCGCGAGCCCCGGTGGAGCATAGCCGCGAGCGGGAGGGGTAGGCAAGATCTACTCGAATGGTCGGGGCGAGAGGTCTGGCGGCTGCACATCCCGTCCCGCGGATTATCGTGCCGGCTGCGATCGTCTTGGCGCTCAAGAAGGCGGGTTGAGAACCTTGGATTTCTTGGCGTCAAATCCAAGGTTATGGGCATAACCCTGGATTCTGAGTTGTTCTCCAGTCCGGGCTTGCCTCTCGTCGCTAGGATGGCGCCATGCATGTGACCAAGCCCGTTCTGCCCGAGATCGACCTGGCCAAGATCCGCCGATACGCGGACGGACGGGTTCCCGTTCACCTGCATCATCAGGTTCGGGTCGAGGTTGAGGTCAGTGGTAGCTCCGTCACGATTGTTGAGTGCCGCGCGCCCTGGACGCCCGAAATTGGTCCAGAATGGACTCGCTTCCCGATCGCCCGGCTCAAATTCAGTCCCACGGCGTCCGCCTGGACGCTCTTCAGGCGCGATCGCAACTCCGCCTGGCACCGATACCAGCGAATGGGCGCCACGCCGTTCGTAGATCCACTCCTGGCAGAGATCGCCGCCGATCCGACCGCCATCTTCTGGGGCTAAGCGAGCGGGTCGTGGCGACCTATTCGTAGTGCGTCCACATTCGGAGCACCTTCACGGTTTTGGGCTCGTCGAGGACTTGATAGACCAGGCGGTGCTGAATGCTGATGCGCCGCGAATACGCGCCGGACAGGTCGCCGACGAGCTTCTCAAATGGAGGCGGCGTCTGGTAGGGGTTCTGCTCGAGGAGCGCCAGCAGCGATTGCGCCTTAGGTTTCAGGCCGGCCGCGGCAAGCTTCTCGGCGTCCTTCTGAGCCTGCTTCGTGTAGACGAGCTTCCAGCTCACCAGCGGAGCTCAGGGTCGAGTTCCTCCGGCGGCGTCGCCATGCCCTCGATGATGGACTCGCGCATCCCCGGAATCGACACGAGGTACAACGTCTCCTGGACGGCGCGCCAGTCGTCCTCACCCACAAGCACCGCATTGCCGCGCTTGCCGGTGATCTGGACCGGCTCATGAGAGTCGGAAACGTCGTCCAGAAGCTTATAGAGCTGCTTGCGCGCCTCGGTTGCGGTAACGGTGGTCATGTCCGGGACTTCCTCTTACGTACGTACTAGCGTACGCTCGCCACAGAGGCTGGTCAAGCGTCCGATCCAAATGGGCAGCCGGGGCTGCAGTCCAAGTCGCGTAGTGTGTGCGGACAACGACCCTTGGGTTCCGGATCCATCCACGATCTTGCCCGAAAGGACCTCGCAGGCGTAAGCTTTACCCATGAGTGCACGAGTAAAGACCGCTCGCCGCCGAGGATACACGAAGGTGAGCGCCAAGAATCAGGTGACGATCCCCCAGGACGCCCTCGTTCGAGCTGGACTCAAAGTGGGCGATCGCCTGCGAGCTGAGGCTGGCCGGCCCGGTGAGTTGATCCTGGTCCGCGAGGAGGATCCGGTCGATCGATTTGCCGGCGCCTTGACGGGCGCGTTCGCTCCGGATCAACTTGACGAACTGCGCCGCGAATGGCGCTGACGATCCTCGACGCTGGCATCATCATCGCGATTCTCGATGCGAGCGACGCCCACCATGCGGCGGCCAGGGCGGCGGTGACGCAGGCCAGGCGTCGTGGCGAAGAGTTGGCCATCCCAGCTTCCGCCTACGCCGAGGTACTCGTCGGCCCTTTCCGGCCGGGTGCGAACGCGGTCGCAAAGATCGATGAGTTTCTCGCGGCTCTTCCGGCTCGCGTGGAGCCAGCAACTCGGGAGATTGCCGCCACCGCGGCCAAGCTCAGAGCCCAGCACATGTCCAAGTTGCGGCTACCAGATGCGCTGGTCGTAGCCACGGCGATTGAGCTGGGCGCCGCCCTCCTGCTAACGACAGACGCTGGATGGCCCTCGCTGCCGATCCACGTCACAGTCGTTGCAGGATCGGCCACACCCTGACGCGGGGAGCGAACTGACGCGTCCGGATCGAGTTCCT
>CAWBTQ010000005.1:0-104698 GCA_963791725.1 uncultured Chloroflexia bacterium
TGGCCGTTAACGCCGCCGAAGTGGCCCACAAGGTCGCGCGGGAGCATCCTCGCCGCGGGGCGATAGGTGGCCGGCGTCTCGTGTCACTCGGCTGGCTCGGGCATCGGCTCTGGGCCCCGGTCCCGATCCTCCTGGTGGTTGGGTTGCTCTTCGCGCTCATGGTCTCATTCATGCAGGTCGGCGCGCCATGGGATCTTCGCGGGCCTGCCGCGCCGCACCCGACACCAACACCGGCTCCGATCGCCACGCCGGTCGCGACCACTGATGGGGTCGGTGACGAGTACGTGACGGGGACCATGAGCTTCTCGCCGGTCGAGAACGGAACCGAGACGAAGTGGGCAACGTCACGCAACTGCGCGGCGTGGTCTTCACCGGTGCTTGGACGATGAACGACCCGCGGGTCAATGCGACTGGGACAGCACGCCTCAGCGTCGATGAGTACACCAACGTCTGTTCCGAGTGGGGAACGATGCGCCTGGAGAACGCCAAGGCGCCTGGGAGGGCACCGTGACGGGCGGGGGCTGGAACGGCGGCGAGGCCACCAACTTCTCAGGGTGGCTCGTCGGCAGCGGCGCCTATGCGGGCTACACGTACTACGTCCACTTCTGGGGCTCCGGATACAGCTACCTCGCCGAGGGGATTATCTTCCAGGGGTCGCCCCCGGCACCGTAGACAAGAGGGAGGGAACCAAGATGCGCCGGATCGTTCGGTCGTTAGCCTTGCTGGCGCTTGCCGGCAGCCTGGCCGCATGCGGCACCGCAGCCGCCACTCCCACACCCGCACCGACACCAACACCGGCTCCGATCGCCACGCCGGTCGCGTCGCCATCGTCCCCGTCCCCGTGGGCTGAGCCGAACGACGCGGCCCTGCCCGCCGCGACGGTCTCGTCCTTGCAGGCCACGCTGGACGGGTGGGTGTCCGGCCACGCGGTGATCGGGCTGTCTGCGGCCGTGGTCTCCCCGGCGGGATCGTGGGCGAGCGCCGCCGGCGTGGATGCCGCGGGCGCGGCCATCAAACCCACCTCGGCGTTCTCGATCGCAAGCATTACCAAGACGTTCGTCGCGGCCGAGGTCCTGCTTCTGGCCTCCCAGGGCAAGATCGATCTCGATGCGCCGGTGACCAGGTACGTGACCCTGCCGTTCGAGACAAACGGCGCCACGATCCGGCAGCTGGCCACGATGACGAGCGGGTTCCCCAGTGAGCCCGCCGATGCCCTGAACAAGCAGGTCCCCAAGGACCTCTCCCACGTGTGGACCGCCGCAGAGCTCGTCGCCCTGGCCAAGGATGAGCCGCGGCTGGGGACCGTCGGTGGTCCCGGGATGTACAACGGGATCAACTACGACGTGCTCGGGATGGTCATCGAGAAGGTGACCGGGAAGCCACTGGCCACTGTGCTCCGCAGCGACCTCCTCGCGCCCGCCGGGCTGAACCGGATCTGGATGCAGCCTGCCGAGAAGCCGCACGTACCGCTGACCGTCGCCGTGGACCGTACTGACGCCAAGGTGGTCGACCCGGCCAGCGGCTACCTGCCGTCGCTTGCCGCGGCCTCCACCGGCCAGGGCGGGGCCGGCATGGCCGCCGACGCGCCGAGCCTGGCGCGATGGGGCTACCTGCTGTACGGCGGTCGCATCATCGACGGCCACCTGGTCGAGACGATGACCACAGAGGCCACCGTCGCCGACGTGGGTAGCTACGGCTTCGGGACCATGATCGCCGACAGGGAAGGCGAGTGGATCGTCGGACACCTGGGCGACTACATCCAGTACTCATCGGTCCTCCTGGTCTGGCCGAGCACCAGGACGGCGGTGGCCCTCCTGGTGCCCGCGCCCGGGATGAGCGCCCGCGACAACCCGACGCTCCCCGGTTGGGCGATCACGCTGTACCAACAGCTGCCAAGGGTGTGACCCGAGCGGCAAGGACGGCGGCGGCTGGTAGTCAGCCGGCTGGCCAACGCCTCTGAGCTCGCCACCAGCGCGGAGCGCGCATAGGCCCCGATTGTCGACCGTACGGCCCCCGGGTCCGCACCGGGCACACGACCATATCCGCGCCGCCGTTCCATCGGCCGAGGAATACGTCTTCGCGGGAGCGCGTCACGCCCCACACCGAACCGATCCTGAACTGTTCGCCCAGGTTGTCAACGCATTCGCGACCGGCAAATGACCCATGCCGACGAAGGCGGGGCCCGTCAGGGCGGCAGCACCGCGTAGCTGAATAGTCGGCCCATCGAGTTAGAGAGGCGCTAGCCCTTTCGCCCCGACAGACTGTGACGTCGCCCCGTCTTCTTGGCCGGACTTCAAGCCCTACGCGGCCCGGAGTGCCTCGACCAGCTCCTGCAGACCCTCGATCACGATGGTTGGTGGAGTGTGTTCGAATCCCTCCGGGCGCGCCACTCCTTCCAGTGGTTTGCCCGAGGCCGATCCTCGCCGAGGCGTCCAGCGCGTCCTTTTCTGAATGGTTTCGCCGGCGACGGTCGATGTGTCAGATGCCCGCCCCGTCGGCCAGGATAGTCAGATGCCCGCCCCGACGCGTCTGATGAGTCTCAGATGCCCATAGCCCGGCGCTGGTTCTATCGGCCTGGCGCTAGTTCTGTGAGACCCATCGCGCCACCGGCGTCAGCGGCCGCCGCCGGGCGAGCATCTGGGAGTAGATCAGATCGCCAGTCCGCCGGCGGCGAACTCGGTTGGAGTTATGGGTCGTATCCGTGTCGACGCACCTGGCCCGGCTCGCAGCCACGGCATGGGCGATGCATCTGGGCGATGCCACCATTGCGTAGATGGGGCCTTTGAGGGCAACCCATTCGGCTGGCATGCCGCACATTTCGCCGTCTGCGCCTGCGTCCGTGCACATCTGGGTGCTAGCGGGGACAAGATCTTGGCTCACGCGGGTGATCGTAGCCGCAACCGAGTGCACCCGCGGACCTCGAGGAGTCGTGCCTCGATGGACCAGTAGGGTAGCCTAGGTCACTTCGCGGTCGAGGTCGTCGAGGACCTCGCGCACTTTGCGGGCCAGCCGCTCGGGGGTGAAGGGCTTTGGCAGGAAGACGCAGCGCAGTGCCGGCTGCCCGGTCAGCACCGTCGACTCGGCGTGGCCGGACATCAGCACGGCACATGCCCCCGGCACGATCCTCGACAGCCGGTCGATCAGTTCTGGCCCCTTCATCCCGGGCATCATCACGTCGCTGACGATGACGTCGATCGACGTCATCGTGCCGGTCGTTACCTCGATCGCCTCGGCGCCGTTGGCAGCCTCGAGGACATGGTAGCCGTGAGCCCGCAGGCCCAGGACCGCAAGGCGGCGAACATGGGGTTCGTCCTCGACGACCAGCACGGTCTCGTCGCCGGTGGGAGTTGGTTTGGCCGACGGGGCGGGCGGTTGGGGATCCGCCACTCCAGCCTTGCGCGGGAGGTAGATCCGGAATGTGGTGCCGGACCCGGGCTCCGAATAGACGCGAATATGGCCGCCCATCTGCCTGACGATGCCATGGCAAGTCGCCAGACCCAGGCCCGTGCCCTTGCCTATTTCTTTGGTGGTGAAGAATGGCTCGAACAGATGGGACCTGACCTCTTCGGTCATGCCGACGCCGGTGTCGGCAACTGCCAGTAGCACGTAGGAGCCGGCTTCGACGCCTCCGGAGCCCGTGTCTTCGGGGGCGGTTTCGTCGGCCGTCTCGATGAAAAGGCGGCCCCCGTTCGGCATCGCATCTCTGGCGTTGACGGTGAGATTCACGAGCAGCTGCTGGATTTGGCCGGCGTCCGCCTCCACTGTCCCGATCGACGCCTCAAGGGCAGCCTCGATCTCGATGTCGTCGCCGAGGAGCCGCTGCAACATCTTGAGCGAATTGGCGACGAGAGCGTTCACGTCCAGCCGGACGGGCGCCACGATCTGCCTGCTGGCAAATGCGAGCAACTGCTTGGTCAACCCGGCGGCCCTTTCGCCGGCGGTCGCGATCTCCAGCAGGTCGAGCCTGGCGGGATGGTCGGCCGGGAGTTCCGGCGGAAGATCCAGCTTGCACATTTCGACGTAGCCAAGGACCGCCGTCAGAAGGTTGTTGAAATCGTGGGCCACGCCGCCGGCGAGGCGCCCTATCCCCTCCATCTTCTGAGATTGAAGCAACTGATCCATAAGAGCGCGTTGTTCGGTGATGTCCTGGATGACTCCGTCGTATTCGAGGAGCTTCCCGTCCGGAGCGAAACGAAGGACCGGCGTGTTGCGGACCCACCGAACGGTTCCGTCCTTGCGGTTGATACGGTGCTCCATCGAGCTGGTCTGCTCCCCCGCCAGAATCTGCCGGAATCGATCGACCACGGTCTCGCGATCCTCGTCCACCACGAGGCTGAACCATCGTCCCAGATGGCCGGACAGCTCTTCCGGCGAGTACCCGGTGACAGCCACGCAACCGGACCCGTGGCTCACGCTCGCGGCTTCGCCATCCTCGACCTTCACGCTCATCACGTAGTCGGTCATCGTGTCGATGATGTGGCGATAGCGCGCATCGCTCTCGCGGCGCGCCTCCTCGGCGGCCGTGCGATCCGTTATGTCCTGGGAGATCCCAAGCACGTACCGCGGCCGGCCCTCGGCATCAAGTATGGGGATCTTCGTCGTGTGCAAGAGTCGGCGCCCGTGATCGCGCGTAGTGAGGGACTCCTCGGGCACCTCGATGATCTGGCCGGTTTCGAGGACCTGGCGGTCCACGGACGAGAAGAAGTCCTCTTCCTCCGGTCTGGCCGGCGGCCGGTGGTCGTGTCCGAGCATCTGCTCCTTTGTGTAACCGAGCAGCGCTTCACCGGCTCGGTTCAACCGCAGGAAGCGGCCGTTGTCGGCATCCTTGACGAAGACCATGTCGGGTATGTTCTCTACGATGCTGGCCGTCAAGGCCTCGCTCTCTCGCAAGGCTTCCTCGGCCCGCCGGCGATCGGTGATGTCTTCGTAGGTGCCGAGCATTCCCACCACCCGACCGGCCTCGTCGAACATTGGCACTTTGCTGACTCGAACCCAGCTCTCGCGGCCATCAGCTCGAACCTGGCGCTCTTCGTATCCGAGCCTGGGCGACCCTTGCGTCAGAACCGTTTCGTCGTCCGCGGCATATTCGGCCGCGCGGTCGCGCCAGGGCATTTCGAAGTCGGTCTTGCCGACCATTTTGGCCGAGTCGGCCAGACCGGCGTCCCTGGCGAAGGCCGCGTTGAAGCCTACGATTGCCCCCCGTGCGTCCTTCCAGAAGACACGCTGTGGAATGGTGTCGAGAACGAGCCTGAGCATCTGCTGGGAGCGGAACAGCTCGTCCTCGGCCCGGCGTCGTGCCACGATGTCGTGCAGCGTGGCGACATACCCGTCGCCCATTCGAGTGACGCTGACTTCGTAGTTGCGACCGAAGTCTTCAGGGTCGCTGCGACCGCGAACGTCGTGATCCCGAACCGAGCTTCGGATAAGTGGTTCGCCTGTCTCGACCACCCGCACGTAAGCCTCGAACTGCCCGTTCTCGAGTCTTCCAGGGAACAGGTGGAGGATTCGGTGACCGACCAGTTCGTCGTGTGCCATGCCGCTGAGACGGCAAGCGGCCTCATTGGCGTAATCGACCTGGAAGTCCACGATTCGGCCGGTTTCGTCGCGAACCGCTCTGTCGATGACGATGCCATCGGGCAAGATGTCCAGGAAGGCTGCCAGGCGCTGGTCAGCGACCGTCGCACTCGCCGTTCGCGGAGCGGAGGGTCGCTTGAAGCGGCTGTTGGTCGGAATCAAGTTGCCGGTCGCTCGGTAGACTCGTGTGCGGGGGTCGCGCGTCGACTCACGGCTCGACTGCCTGCCTGGCGTGCCCGTCTCCGGCGGCCTGAGGCGCTTGGACCGGAGCGACGCTGCCCCGCAGAATCAGAGTCGGCTGGTAGACGATTGTGGCGGCGGCGGACGAACCTCCCTTGATTTGTCGCAGCAGCATCTCCGCGGCGCTGCGACCAAGGTCGGCGACAGGCTGACGGATCGTCGTGATGCCGTTGGCGAGCATGCGCATCCACTCGACATCATCGAATGCGACCAGAGAGACGTCCCCCGGCACGGTCAGCCCGGCCTCTCGGATCGCCAGCACGCACGTTTCGGCCAGAATGTTGTTCTCAGCGAAGATGGCCGTAACAGGCGGATCGATGGCGAGCAGCGCCCGAGCCTCCTCGATCGCCCGCTCTCGTTTGAACGATCCGCCTCGGATGAGGGTGGGATCGATCGGTAGGCCGTGCTCCTCGAGCGCCCGGCAGTACCCCCGCGTGCGATCTCGACCGGTGGTCGCTCGCTCCGCGCCCGCCAGCAGGCCAATCCGCCGGTGTCCCGCCGCAACTAATGCGGTGACCGCCTCGTACGCCCCACTCTCATTGTCGACGATCACCGTGTCCGCTTCGAGCCGCTCCACGGTCCGGTCCACCTGGACAACCGCGATGCCGTCATCTTTGAGCCGCTGGAGCTGTTGTCGGTTGGCTCCGGTCGGCGTCAGGATCAAGCCGGCGATGCGAAGGGCCGCAAGGACTTGGAGCAGTTCGCGCTCGCGCTCTGGGTCGTCGGCGCTATTGCACAGAACGACGAAATAGCCTGCTCGGGTAGCGACGGCTTCGACGTTCTTCGCGAGCGACGAGTAGAAAGAGTTCTCGACGTCAGCGACGAGCAGACCAATGGTCGTCGTCCGGCCATGTCGGAGGCTCCGGGCTACGAAGTTGGGGACGTATCCGAGCTGTTCTGCCGCCGAGAGAACGCGCTGGCGCGCCTCAGCTGAGCTGTACCCTCTTCGCGCCAGCACCCGTCCCGCGGTGGTAAACGATACCCCGGCGAGTCGCGCGACGTCCGTGATCGTCGGCCGCCCGGTTATCTCGGGCCCCGCGGCACCGACGGCGGGTTCCCTGCTGCTTCTACTCATCGAGGTGTCTCATACATCACTCCCCGTCGGGAGTTCGACATGGACCAAGCTGCCGAAGGGGAGCCCCTGCGGCTCGAACAGACCTTTGGTGGACCGGCAATTTGCCGCTGCGCGAGCCGCGCGACGACCCATCCTCGTCTCCTGGATGCGCTGAGCTATGCGGCGAGCATCGGTACGTCAGCAATTATGTCTGGGCCGTAGAACTTGATCACGACGAGTTCTCCGACCGGGTCGTCGTTCACGACATCAATGCCTGCCTTAGCGGTCGGGTTGGTGACCAAAAGTTCGTCCTGCCCAGGAACCCCGCCCTCTACGCGATGCCCGCCAATGGTGCCCTTGCCCGACAGTACGAGAAGGCTGTACACGCCGGGATCGATGGATCGGAACGAAGATGACGGCCGCACGACGAGCTTCTTTCCGGAGAACTTCGACGTGTTGTAGAAGATCCAGTCCTCCCTTCCGGCCGCGTTCTGTCCCGACGACGGGTCCGGGCGGGGCGTCAGGTGACGATGCTCGTAGAAGCTGCTATCCGCATTCATCTCCCAGTCGATCAGGTCGAGGATGAACCGTTCGCCGAAGCGTGCCCGGTCCTCGGGCCGAACGTCGTTGAACATGAGGTCCTTCGATATCCTCCGAGCCTCGGTGAGGCCCTGAAGCATCGCGAACACGTCGGAGTCCTCTTGCAGTTCGATGGTGACCGCCGTGCCCGGGGCATGGAGCACGCCCGCCGGCACGTGGAATCCCTCGGTCGGCAACTGGAGGTAGGCCCGCGAATGGCGCAGGATTCGATCCGTATCCCAGTCGATCAGATCCTGCAGGAGTGACTCTCGACCAGGAGCCTCAGCCACCGACGGGTGGACGCCGAAGAACGTCTCCGGATGTGGACCGCCCTCGAATCCCTCGGGAAAGTAGTAGGCCTCGTCCTTCGGGTGGCGTCCGATGAGAGCGGCGTGTCTGGCCTGCAGGTGCAAGTGGTAGGGCAGCCGCGTGCCGTAATCGAGGATCTTGGCCAGGCGGCCAAGCCCATCGTGGGTGGCGGCGTAAGCCAGGCCCATGATGGTGGCCGGTTCGAGCTCGACTGCCTCGCGGAGGGTTAGCTCGCTCCCATCGTCGGTAGAGATGTAGCTCAGCCCTTCGTCGGCGGGGCCGATCGGATTGCTGGCCCGAGTGGTCGAGGCGAGCCATCGTTCGCAGATCTCCCCTCGGTCGCCCAGGTCGTACGCTCGGTCGGGGAGGCCCAGCCGGTGGCCGGAGGGCGCCAGCGTGCGCGCCACCCAGCAGGGCTCGAGGCGGAGTATCCCGCCCCCATCCGCCAGAACGCGCTCAATGCGCCCGCGCTTCACGCTCGACATCAGCTTGCCTCCAGTACTCCGGCTCGGAACCGCCAGGAGCGACCGCCGATCGCCCTTGACGGCTCTGGTTCAATGTGCCAACGTTAGCACATCACACTCTCATGTGAAAGGCATAGGATCGCTACGCATGCAGAGACGAGCCTCAAAATGCTGGGATGGGGCATGACAACGAAACCGCAATTGCTCCACGAAATGCAGCGACATCTGTCGGGACCGTTTGGCTGGACGCTCTCAGTGCCGGAGACGCCGTCGGTGCGATCTCGACCACTCCGCCGATGTCCGTGACGTCTTTGGCCCCCTCCACCGTTACGCGGGGGTCGAGAGCCGGCTCGACGGGCGACAAGCGATGGGGCTGGCCGCGTGCACGACGATCGCGATCTCGCCTCTCTCGGCCCGCACCCGGGAAGCGGCCTGGTTCCCCCACCCCGACCCCTATCGCCAACGGAGACCCTCAGTGATCATCGACGCCGACTGCCATATCTCCGCTCCGAATTCGGACGCCCCATCGGTCTCGGCTGAGGAGCTGGTCGAGCGAATGGACGGCGCGGGGATCGACCGGGCCATCGTCTGGCTCAAGCCGCCCTACGATCGGGACATCGATCGGGAGAACCGATACGTCTACGAGTCGTGGAAACGGTTTCCGAACCGGCTCCTTCCCTTCGGCTGGGCGAACCCCCGGCTCGGTTCGCCGCACACGCGGGACTCGATCAGGCGCTGCTTCGATGAGTACGGCTTCTATGGCGTCAAGTTCAACGGCGCCCAGGACGACTACGTCATCGATGACCCCGACGTGCTGCCACTGATCGAGTACGCGGCCTCGTTCGGCAAGCCCATCGCCTTTCACATCGGGGCGGACTCGCCCGAGAATACGCACCCCACGCGTCTGGGCCACATCGCCGCCCTCCTACCTGAAACGAGCTTCTTGATGTCGCACATGGGCGGCGCTGCGCTCCCGCCGCTCGATAGGGCGGCCGTGGAGGTGAGCCTGGTGCATCCCAACGTATTCGCCATCGGGAGCTCCATTCACGAACTGGCGATCCGCCACGCAATTCGCGTCCTCGGTTCACGCAGGGTCTGTTTCGGTTCTGACGAACCGTTCCGAATGGCCCGCGTTCAACTGGCCTGCTGGCGGGCCCTGCTCGACGAAGTCTCTGCAGACGAGCGCGCCGAGATGCTCGGGGGAAACATCGAACGGTTGCTAGCTCTCGATCAGAAGGTGGGCAGTTGATGGCCGATTAGGACGGATACGACCCGTAAGGCGGCCTGCCCGGTTGGGGCCGTTTCGCACTGAGTCAAGGAGGTTAGGGATGGTTGGCTTTCTAGGGCATCGGGCGATGAAGTTGCTCGGCCCAGTGCTTGTCGCGAGCTTCGCCGCGGCCTGTTCTTCCGGGGCTGCGACCCCGAGTCCGGCGGCGACAGCCACCGTCGGTTCCGCGGCCGCGTCGGCGAGTGCGGCGTCGACGTCCGCTCCTCAGGTAACGGTCTCGATTCTGCTTCCCGACAACACGACTCCACGGTACGAGGCGCAGGACAAGCCTGCGATCACGGCGGCCCTCACGAAGTACATCCCCAACGTCAAGATCGATTCCTACAACGCCCTGGGCGATGGAACGAAACAGCTCTCCCAGGCTGAAGAGGCGCTCACCAACGGCTCCAAGGTCTTGATCGTGATCCCGCAGGACTCCAATGCGGCCGCCGCGATCGTCGCGGCCGCCCACAAGGACAACGTCCCGGTGATCGCGTACACCCGCATCATCAACAACTCTCCGCTCGACTACTTCGTTGGCAAGGACACCCTTACGATCGGCAAGCAGGAAGGTCAGTGGATCGTCGATAACACCAAGTCCGGCGATACGATCGCGGTCGTCAACGGTTCCCCGACGGACCAGAACGCCAAGCTGTACAACCAAGGCTACATGGGGATCCTCCAGCCGCTCTTCACGTCCGGACAGCGCAAGCTCGCGGGCGAGCTGTGGACGCCCAACTGGGATCCAACTGCCGCCCAGAACGAGATGGACCAGCTCCTCACGAAGAACGCGGATAACGTCCAGGCCGTGATCGGCCCGAACGACAACATGGCCGGGGGCGTCGTCGCCTCCCTCACCTCGGCGAATCTCGCGGGCAAGGTCACCGTAACGGGACTCGACGCGACGGTCGCCGGCCTCCAGCGCATCATGAAGGGCACCCAGGGAATGACCGTTGCTCAAGACATCCCGACGATGGGCGATCGAACCGGTAAGCTCGCCTCGATGCTCGTCGCCGGTCAGACCCCTCCGGCCGATTTCTTCCAGGGGACCCAGAACAACGGGTCGGTCAATGTGCCGACGGTATTCGTCAACACGATCATCATCTCCAAGCAGAACATCCAGACCGTGATCGATCTCGGTTTCGTGACCAAGGACCAGCTCTGCCAGGGCATCCCTGCCGGTACGGGCCCCTGCTGAGTTTGAGTGAGAGGTAGCGCGACTTCGGTGATTACCAGCCGAACGGCCCACGGCGTCCTGGGATTGGGCGCCGTGGGCACCCTTCGAAAAAGGATTGCGCAAGGAGATGTAGGGTCGCTCCCGATTGTTGTCGGGTTGGCCGTCATCTGGATCTTCTTCCAGACGCAAAACTCGAACTTCCTCACACCGAGGAATCTCACGGACCTGCTCCTTCAGATGACCATCACGGCGACGGTCGCGACCGGCATCGTGCTTGTGCTTCTGCTGGGAGAGATCGATCTGTCGGTCGGATCTGTAGTTGGCCTCTCGTCGGCGATAATCGGCGTCCTGCTCGTCTCGAACCAAGTACCTCTGTGGCTCGCGGTGGGAGTCGCGCTGCTCGTCGCGCTCGCGATCGGAAGCGCCCAGGGGGCCATCGCCTCCTACGTTGGCGTCCCGACCTTCGTGGTCACTCTCGCCGGCATGCTGGGCTGGCTGGGTGTCCAGCTTTGGGTTTTGGGAACGACGGGTAGCCTCAACGTCGACGACCCAGCGGTGACATTCCTCTTCACCAGCTATCTGCCCCCAGCGCTTGGCTGGCTCGCGGCCTTCGTCATCGTGGCCGCGTACGTCGGCGAGAGAGTGAACTCGAACCGGCAGCGCCAGCGTTTGGGATTGAGTATTGAGCCCTGGCACGCACTATTGGTCCGGCCCGCACTCGTCGGCCTGGTCATCCTCATTCCGGTGGCCGTGCTCAACACATGGCGCGGCGTTCCCGTCGCGGTGGTGACGATGCTCCTGCTGGTCGGTGCCCTGCACCTGCTCTTGACGGAAACGACCTTCGGTCGGCACGTCTTCGCGGTCGGCGGCAACGCGGAAGCGGCAAGGCGGGCGGGCATCAGCGTCGCCCGCATCCAGATCACGATCTTCGCCATTTGCTCTGTTCTGGCCGCCATCGCCGGCTTCATGTCGGTGTCGCGTAGCCTTGGCGCCAGCACCCAGACCGGTAGCGGGACGCTGCTGCTCGAAGCTATCGCGGCCGGCGTCATCGGTGGCACGAGCCTCTTCGGAGGTCGTGGCTCGGTGTGGTCGGCGCCGTTGGGAGCCCTGGTCATGGCTAGCCTGGCCAACGGCCTGGATCTGACCGGCGAGCCCCCAGACATCAAATACGTCGTGGAGATGGTGGTCCTGCTCGTCGCGGTGACCATCGATGCCATGTCGAGACGCAGCCGGGCCAGGTCCGGTCGATGAGGACTGACGTGTCGGTCGAATTGCCACTACTTGAGTGTCGCGGCGTCTCCAAGTGTTTCGGCGCGGTCCAGGCGCTCTCGGACGTCGATTTCTCGGTGTCTCGCGGCGAGGTGGTCGCCCTTGTTGGCGACAACGGAGCCGGCAAATCCACCCTTGTCAAGATCATCTCTGGCATCCATCAGCCTGACAGCGGCGGATTCTCGTTCGACGGCCAACCCGGGACGATCCGGAACCCTCACGACGCGGTGGCCCGCGGGATCTCCACCGTGTATCAGGATCTCGCGCTTTGCGACAATCTCGATGCCGTCGCCAATCTGTTCCTCGGTCGTGAATGGACGCGAGGAGTGCGGCTTTCCAAATCCCAAATGGAGAAGCGCGCCGTCGAGCTCCTCGACAGTCTGCAGATTCGCCTGCCAAGCGTGCACAGTCCGGTTGCGTCGCTCTCGGGAGGCCAGCGTCAGTCGGTGGCCGTGGCGCGGGCGGTCCTAAGCGAGACCGCCCGCGTGGTGCTGCTCGACGAACCCACCGCGGCACTCGGGGTCTCGCAGACCAAGATGGTGCTCGATCTGGTCCGGACGCTTCGCGAGAAGGGCCACGGTGTCGTGCTCATCAGCCACAACCTGGCGGAGGTCGTCGGCGTCGCCGACCGCATCGTGGTTCTTCGTTTGGGCCGAAACGCCGCCGAATTCCGCCGCGGGGCGAGTTCGTCCGCGATTGTCGCCGCCATCACGGGCGCCGACGTCGCTATCTCGGCGGAGGAAGCGGGACTCTCGCCACAGCCGTTGAGTCAAGGCGGCTCCAGCGGTTCCTTGGATTAGTTGAGGCAGTGCGACATGCAGTACTTCGCGTCTGAGGCTCCTGCAAAGACATACGTCTTGCAGCTTGACCAGGGGGACTTTCTGCTCGAATCGATCCAGGCCCTCATCGTGAGGGAGGGCATCCGGACAGGGGCCGTCATTGCCGCCGCGGGGACCCTCGATCGGTCGACGCTGCACATGGTTACTTCCACCGGCTACCCACCCGACATTCATTTCGAGACGCAAATCGATGAGGGAATCGAGCTTATCTCCATCCAGGGTGTCATCGCCGACGGCGTCCCCCACCTTCACACCGCCATCGCAAACTCACTGCAGGCGTTCGGGGGCCACCTGGAGCCCGGATGCAGAGTCCTATATCTCGCGGAAGTCGTGATCGTGTCACTGCCCGGTCTTAACCTGACGCGGGTGCTGAACGAGAAGGAGATTCTCAAGCTCGTCCAGGCGTAGGCGTAGGCGTAGGCGTAGGCGTAGGCGTAGGCGTAGGCGTAGGCGTACGTCGATCGCATGGCCGATTGAGCCCGCCTCAGTCTCGATCCGAAGAGAGCTGGCCGTCTCCTGGGTAGATCGATGCCATCCCAGGCATCGCTCGTCACGCGACGGCCCCCAAAACGGCTCCATCATTCACCGGCTGACGGCTTACCGGCGGGCACGCGTTTCGCCTGACCGGGGATCGGGCGGCTGGACCCGGCAGTTCAGGCCGCCGCGGCCCCGTCACGCTCTAACCACAGTCAGCTCCGGCTAGGTCTGTAATACAGGCGGCGTGCTCGAGCCCAACAAGGAAGGCGCGGATGACTAGAAAGACGCAGCTCCTCGGCATCGATGTGGGCACGAGCGGCCTCAAGGCCGTGCTTCTGGACTCGGCAGGCGCCCTGGTGGACGAGGCAGGCATCCCGTACGGCACTGCGACCCCTTCGCCGGGCTGGACCGAGCAGGATCCCAACGACTGGTGGGAGGCACTCAGACTGGCGCTCCGGACCCTCTGGGAACGCGGTGCCGATCCCCGAACCCTCGCAGCGATCGGTCTCACCGGTCAAATGCATAGCCTGGTCCTAACCGGACGGGACGGCACCTCCCGCTGTCCCTCCATTCTCTGGTCAGATGGCCGGACGTCGGCCGAATGTCGGGCCATCACGCGCCTGGTCGGGGAGGACCGCTTGACCATCCTCACCGGGAACCGCGCGCTCGCGGGGTTCACCGCGCCGAAGATACTCTGGGTTCGACGTCACTGGCCCGAAGCTCTTGCCGGTGCTACCCACATGTTTCTCCCGAAGGACGCGGTTCGCTTCCGCATGAGTGGCGTAGCGGCGACCGATATGTCGGATGCCTCCGGAACGCTCCTATTCGACACCGGCCGGCGATCCTGGTCGTTGGAGCTGGCCCAGGAGCTGGGCGTTGACTCGGCGCTGCTGCCGCCTTGCTTCGAGGGCACGGACATCGTGGCTCGAGTCAGCGCCGAGGCGGGTGCTGTCCTCGGGCTTGTGCCTGGGACTCCCATCGTTGCGGGAGGGGGCGACAACGCGGCGGCGGCTGTAGGTCTCGGTGCCGTAGACCCCGGCGTCCTTACACTTTCCATTGGGACGTCGGGCGTCGTGCTTGCGCCGCTGGAGCGCTACCCGGGGCACCCCGACGGAACCGTCCAAATCCACTGCCACGCTCTGCCAGATCGCTGGATGGCGATGGCCGTGACACTGAGCGCCGGAGGATCCTTGCGCTGGTTCCGCGACACGCTCGCGCCCCTGGATCCGGGACATGCTCTGACGTACGAGCGGTTGACCTCGCTCGCCGAGTCGGCGCCCGCTGGCTCAGACGGCCTGATCTTCCTGCCCTACCTGACGGGTGAGCGTGCGCCCATGCTCGATCCGGCCGCCCGAGGCGCGTTCTTTGGACTGCACGCCGGGCACGGGATCGGTCACATGGTTCGTGCGATCCTCGAGGGCGTTGCGTTCAGCCAGCGCCAGTGCCTTGAACAGATGCGCAAGGCCGGAGCGACCGCCCGGGTACTCCGTGGCGCCGGTGGCGGACTCACCAGTCCGTTGTGGCGGCAGATAGTGGCCGACGTGTTGGGCGTCGATCTTCAGCTGGCCGACCCGAGCTTGGGGGCAGCCAGTGGGGCGGCCGTGCTGGCCGGGCTCGGCGTGGGGCTGTTGGATGGTCGCGCGGCTGACGTTGACTGGAGTGCGCGTCCACTGGTCCATCCTCACGATGCCGACGCCGAAGTGCTCAACCGGGCCTTCGACAGGTATCGTTCGCTCTACCCACGGGTGAGTTCGCTTTTCCACTGATCCGGGCGTTCAGCCTCAATACGATTCCGGGGACCGATCGGTCCGACACCATCGAGCTCGGCAGCGCGATACGACCCAGCGCGATACGCGGTGAGCGCGATCTCCTGTAATCCCACCTCTCATCGCAGGCATCTGAAGAACGGCGAACCGCATAGGGCATCGGACTCTTCCGGTCTTCGGATCCCTCCGGGCGCGCCAGTACTCTTATGTCAGCCTGTGCGTCGGTCAACCGCTCTGAAGCCGCCCTGGGGCAACCGATGTAGCGACTCTTCGAGCAGGCGGTAGCCGCCCGTCGGCCTCGAGCCAAAGGCGTTTCGCTCCTCCGTCGCCTCGTAGTCTGATGTGGAGCGAGTGATCGACGATTCCCCGCTTCAGAGTCGCCTGCCAGATGTCGTCCCACGGGATCGTTCGGTTTCGACGGTCACCTGGGTATCTGGCGAAACGATGTCAAAAGAGCCACAGCCGACAGTTTCGGGCCGGGGCCTGTCTAGAAGCGGTCGTTGTCTGAATAGAAGAAGACCCCTGGTAAGAGCTTTCGCTCGCAGGGGTCTTCGGGCGGGATCGATCTGTTTAGGCGTTGGCCATCTGTGCCATTTGCGGAGCAAGCATCTGCGCGAGCTCAGGCGACGTCATGGGATCGTCTTCGACGATCTTGCCGTCGGAGAGCTTGTAGTAGGCCATGCCTCGCGCGGTGATCTTCTTACCAGCCTGGGTTATCTCCAAGGTAAAGCGGGCAACAACCGAGTCTCCCTCAGCCACGAGATCGATAACGTGGAAGTGCGGGGAGACCGACAAGAACGCGGTCAATATCCCCTTGAAGTGGTCCCGATCAGCATTGCCCATGCCGGCGTTGACGTAGTTTGGAGCAAGCAGCTCGTCGACGAGATTGACCTTGCCGCCCTGCAAGACCTCGGTGATGAAGCGGCTGACAACGGCCTTGTTCTCTCCCGATGACGCCATAGCGTCCTTTCTGGGTTGGTGACCCGCCCGGGGCGGTCGGTCTCGCTCTTGGCCCTGCGCGACGGTCGAAGCGACCGTTATGGGGACGCCGCGCTGGTGGGAGATATTGCTCCCTGCCTCCTCCCGGTCGGCGGAGTATGCACGGCTCGACCCATGTCGAGTACGAAGATCCATCTGCCGGGCGCTGGTGACGGTATCCCAGCTCCAGCCCTCTCGCCCCGGACCATCCGTGTCATCGCTCGGTCCCGGTCAGAGTCTTGGTCAGGCGGCCCTAAGAGCCTCGACCAGCTCCCGCACGCCCTCGATAACGAAGGTTGGTGGAGTGTGTTCGGATCCCTCCGGGCGCGCTCACTCCACCTAGTGAAACAGCGCGCTGTTCGAGATCGAGGACCACGGAACGTCAGGTTCCGGCGCGATTCAGCACCGAGATTGCTACATTGACCGGGTCAAGAGGTCCAATCGACAAGCGGTCGAGCGTCTCTCTGGATCCGACTTACGGGACGCCATGCCGACCCGCGGCGGATTCCGGTTAGTGGCACCGATGGCCGGCGCGCTGGTGGACTCGCGGACGGCGTACATCGGGGCACGTCCCGGACGGCTCCCGCTCGGCGCCTGCTACCGGAGCCGCTGTGCCGATCGGCCGCTAGTCCTCCAGCGTCGAGATGTCGCCTTCTGGCAGACCCTGCGCCCGGGCCCTCAGGACGCGGCGCATGATCTTGCCCGACCGCGTCTTGGGCAGCGCATCGACGAACTTGATGTCCTCCGGCTTGGCGATGGGGCCCATTTCGGTGCCGACGTGCTGGCGCAACTCCTCGGCCAGCTCCGGCGAAGCCGCGTAATCGTGGCGCAGCATGACGAAGGCGTGGATGGCGTGGCCCTTGATGTCGTGAGGCAGGCCTATCACCGCCGCCTCGGCGACCGCCGGGTGGCTCACCAGGGCTGACTCGATCTCGGCCGTGCCCAGTCGGTAGCCCGAGACCTTCAGAACGTCGTCGACTCGGCCGATGACCCAGTAGTAGCCGTCCTTATCGCGCTTGGCCGAGTCGCCGGTCAGGTAGACGCCCGGGTATTTGCTCCAATACTGCTGGACGTATCGATCGGGGTCGCCGTAGATCGTGCGAAGCATCGCCGGCCACGGCCGCGTGAGGACCAGGAAGCCTTCCTCGCCGTCCCCGACCGGCTGGCCGGCCTCGTCGTAGATGTCGGCCCGCAGACCGGGGAAGGGCCGCGTCCCCGAGCCGGGCTTGAGGTCCACGCAGGGCAGGGGAGTGATCATGAACATGCCCGTTTCGGTCTGCCACCAGGTGTCCATGATCGGGCAGCGCTCTTTGCCGATGTTCTTGTAGTACCAGCGCCACGCCTCTGGGTTGATCGGCTCCCCCACCGAACCGAGCAGCCGCAGCGACGACAGATCGCGCCGGTTCGGCCATGCCTCGCCGAACCTCATCAGGCCGCGGATCGCCGTGGGTGCCGTGTAGAGAACGTTGATGCCATACCTCTCCACCATGGCCCACCAACGGTCCGGATATGGGTGCGTGGGCCCGCCTTCGTACAGGAAGCTCGTCGCGCCCAGGATCAGCGGCCCGTAGACGATGTAGGAGTGGCCGGTTACCCAGCCGGGGTCCGCGGCGCACCAGTAACGGTCATCGTCCTTGAGGTCGAACACGTACTTGAGCGTGGTCGCGACGCCCACCTGGTAGCCGCCGTGGGTATGGACGATGGCCTTTGGCTTGCCCGTCGTGCCCGACGTATAGAGCAGGTAGAGCGGGTCCTCGGCGTCCATGACCTCCGTCGGGCAGCACGGGTCCGCGATGGGCAGGGCCATCAGCTCATGCCACCACATGTCGCGGCCCTCTTCCATCGGCACCTCGTGGCCGGTGCGCTTGAACACGACCACGTGCTCCACGATCGGGGCCCGCCTGATCGCCTCGTCGGCGATGCGCTTGAGCTCGACGATCTTGCCGTTGAGATGCGCGCCGTCGCAGGTGACCACTACTCGCGATTGCGAATCCTCGATCCGCTCGTGCAGGGCCTCCGTGGAGAAGCCGCCATACACGACCGAATGGACGGCGCCGATCTTGGCGCAGGCCAGCATGGCGATCGGCAGCTCGGGCACGCGGCCCATGTAGATCGTGACCCGGTCGCCCCTCTTCACGCCGAGGGCCTTCAGCACGCTGGCGAACTTGCCGACCTCGCGGTTGAGGGCGTGGTAGGAGAAGGTGCGCTGTTCGCCGTTCTCGCCCTCCCAGATGAGGGCCAACTTGTTGCGCCGGTGGGTCTTCTGGTGGCGGTCAAGGGCGTTGAGGACGATGTTCGTCTTGGCGGACACAAACCACTTGTAGAAGGGCTTGTTCGAGTCGTCGAGGACCTTGGTCCAGGGCTCGTACCAGTCGACAAGCTCACGGGCGCGAGCCTCCCAGAAGCCCACGAAGTCCTCGTCCGCGGTCTGAGCCAGCGCGTCCCAGTCCTTGACGTAGGCCTGTTGGACCACCGCGTCGGAAGGCGGGTACAGCTCCTGTGACTGACCGTCGCCCGACGTGGCTGCGGACTCAGCGATAGACATGGCGGACATCCTCCCGATACGGCGCTCTCGTCAGAGCGCCGCTGCTGCCGGCAAACCTGTGGGCCTGGCGTGGACAGCCGATCGGCCGGCCGGGCGATCCTCGAACGTCACGCGACGAGGAGCGGGACGGGCTGCGGTCGGATGCCGCGCAGAGTAGCGCGGGCACGAACCGGCGGCAATCGGGAGTTAGCGTCGGTCCGACCAGTGGGTCGTTTATCCGCCGACCGGGCCGACAGGGAGATGGTGAGGCTCGCTGACTTCAGGATGGCGCCGGTCCGACGGTGCGCCTGCGAACAAGGGTGACCGGAAGGACTTCGCGGAGGGGGCCCGACGGCTGGCCGGCGATCATCCCGACGAGCCGTTCCACGGCTCGAACCCCACTCTCCCTGAGCGGCTGATGGATCGTCGTCAAGCCCATGAAATCGGCCGCCTCGATGTCGTCATAGCCGATCACGGACAGCTCGCCAGGAACATCCACTCCGAGCCGACGAACGGCTTCGAGGATCCCAATCGCGAGAGTGTCGTTTGCCGCGATGATCGCCGTCGGGGGAGCGGAGCTCGAGAGTAAGGTCTCGGCCGCTGCCTGCGCGGCCTGGCGCGAATGCTCGAGTTCCACGACGTGGTCCGGCCTCATTGCGAGGCCGTGCTCGCGCAGGGCAAACATCGCGCCGCGGAGACGCATCCGACTCGAAGGAACGCCGAGGATCGGCCTGGGCTCGTCGCCGATAAACCCGATCCTAGTGTGGCCGAGTTCGAGGAGGTGCTTAGCGGCCATGGCGCCGCCCCCAACGTCGTCACAGACAACGCGGGGCAGATGGCGGTGGTGGGCATCGATCAGCACGACGGGAAGACCTGAGCGACGGACCCGGGCGATCTCGGTGTCGTGCGGGGCGACCGACACCATTATCACGCCGTCGATGCGTTCTGGGCGCGCCACGCTGCGGAGAACGGCGTCGCGTCGCTCGGGGGTCTCGACGTTGAGGACCAGCATGTCGAGGGCAGCCTCGACGAGGGCGAGCTCGATCCCGCGAAGCCGCTCCACGACCGAAGGCCGGGTCAAGTGCAGCGTCACGACGGCGATGCTCTGCGTCCGACCGAGCGAGAGCCGCTGTGCGGTCGCGCTGGGCACGTAGTCGAGCTCCTCGATTGCGGTGAGGACGCGCGCCCGCGTGGATGGGTCCACGTTCGGTCTGCTGTTGAGTACCCGGCTCACAGTGCCGACGCCCACTCCTGCCCGGCGTGCCACGTCCCCGATGTTGGCTGGCATGACCTGCCCTCGCTGATCGAACCGCGGTATCGCTTCCATCGTACAGGCCTGTGGCGGCTCAACGCGACGGCGACGCCTCGGTTCTCGACACTGGCTCGCACGAGATGCCCGGAGCAGAAGCACTTGACGTGCATGTTAGTCTCTCGGTGCGGCGGATTGGAAGCGGTTCCACGCCGCGGCGTCTGGCCTCGGGAGGACGATACGATCATCCTCGTGACCTCGTTCCTGACCCACCCGCGGGCTCTTGAGCGGCTTCGTGGCCTGGGCGCGGTCCTCAGCCACAGCGAGTTGGATCTGATCAACTACAGCGTTGGGACCGTCGAAAAGCGGGACCGACGCCAGCGAAGCCTGCCGTTGGCCCAGCGGATCGACGGGGTACCGGTCATCTCGCTGCCGCCACGGGACGTAGGCCAGACCACGGCCCGCCAGTGTCCATTCGGTTCCGGACGCCTCGGCCCCGAGTTGCAGCTCAATGGGACTGGCCAACGCTCGGACATTCTCCCTCACACTGATTTGCCACCTGACCTCGTAATCCGCGCGACGTCGGCGCCACCGAGGGAGGGCTTGCCTAGGGATTGAACACAGCGAATCGTCTTGGATCCGACTGCCCAAGGAGGAGACGAACAATGTTGCCAGCCTTTAGCCAGTCTCGGAGGGTTCTGGGAGGACTCGCGGTCGTCGCGCTCATCGCCGCGGCGTGCAGCTCCTCGGTCGCGACCCCGACCGTCGTCCCCGCTACACCAACCGCCGCGCCAACAGCGGCCTCAACTACAGCCCCGTCCGTCGCGGCTTCGCCGACGGCGCCCGATGAGGCCACGTATTGCGGTACTGCCCCGGTCGTGCTCAACGCGTACTTCGAGACCGGATTCGACATTCCTTTCAAGCTCTCCGATGAGTTCACCAAGGAGTTTCCGAACGTAACCTGGAAGATCAGCCAGGACCAGTTCACCAACCTCACGAACGAAACGCCGCGGCTGCTGGCGTCTGACACCCCGCCGGATCTCATTCGCCTCCCGACCATGGTGTCGCTCGTGAAGGACGGGCTCCTCCTGAACCTGGACAAGTATGTGACCGCGTTCGGCTGGGACAAGTGGCCGGCCTCATTGCTCGTCCAGAACCGCGTTAGTGCGAACGGCATCCGCGGCTCCGGCTCGCTGTACGCGGCCGGCTTGAACTACAGCATGACCGGCGTCTTCTACAACAAGAAGCTCGCCGCCCAGATCGGCATGACCACGCCTCCGGCGACGGTGGCCGATTTCGAGGCTCTGCTGGCCAAGGCCAAGGCGGCCGGGCTCCAGCCCATAATGCAATGGAACGCCTCCGCCAGCGGCGGCGGGCTTGCATTCCCGCTCCAGAACCTCATGGCGGCTTACGGCCCCACCGGGCCGATCAACGATTGGATCTTCGACGTCAAGGGTGCGACGATCGACACCCAGACCAACCTGACGGCCGCACAGCACCTCCAGCAGTGGATCGCGGCCGGCTACTTCCCCACGGACGTCAACTCCATCGAGTACGCAGACTCCAACAGCCGCTTCGTCAAGGGCACAGGGGTCTTCACGTTCAACGGCGACTGGGAGAACGCCGACTACGACAAGAACGCCCCAGGTAACGTCGGGTTCTTCCCGTTCCCGTCTGCCACCGCTGGGGGTAAGCTCGCCGCCATGTCTGCGCCTCTCACCTACGGGATCGCTGCCAAGGCTAAGAACGCCGACTGCGCAGCCTTCTTCCTCAACTGGGTCGCAACCAACGCGACCGCTCGCCAGATCGACGTGACAGTCGGCGGCTCAAACCCCGGCGGTCCTTCCGACCTTCCGGTTCCGACGGTTGCTGCCGGTTCCGTTACCAATGACACCCTGTCAGGCGGAGCCCAGGTCTCCAAGGACAGCGGCGGCATGGACTTCATCGCCAACTCCACCGGCTCCATCTTCGCTCAGGGCTGGACGCCCGAGCTCCAGAAGATGGTCGGCGGCAAAGTAGATGCCGCCTCACTCCTCAAGGACGTGCAGGCCGAGTACGTTAAGGAACTCTCCCAGTAATGTATGCCGCTGACCGATCGATGACTGAGACCATCCTCGCCGGATCGGATGCTCAGACCGACCGTCAGCGGCGGGCCCGGCGGACCTTCCGATTCCGGAAGGTCCGCCGGGAAACCTTGCTCGGCTGGCTGTTCGTCGTACCTGCACTGGCGATCTACCTCGCGTTCGTGATACTTCCGCTCGCCATAACGGTGCAGTACTCGCTGTACCGGTGGGACGGCTTCAACACCCCCGTATGGGTCGGTCCAGACAACTACGTGAACGTGTTCACCGATCCGGACCTGCTCAACACGATCTTCAACGCCTTCCGGCTGATCTTCTTCTTCAGCATTATCCCGGTCACTCTCGGGCTGGTGGTGGCCTCCATCATCCGGCGGACCGCCACAGGTGGGCTGGGCAACGTCTCCCGGACGGTTCTTTTCCTGCCGAATGTCATCCCGCTCGTAGCCGCTGGCATTGTGTGGAAAGTGGTGCTCTCGCTTACGGGAGTCGCCAACGGGTTTCTGTCCGCCATTGGGCTTGAGAGTATCACTCGGGCCTGGCTGGGCGATTTCGATTGGGCCCTGGTCGCGGTCGGTTTGATCGGGACCTGGGTGCTGCTCGGGCTGTGCACCCTCCTGCTTCTGACAGGCATGGCGAAGATCGATCCCGCCCTGTACGAGTCCGCGAGAATCGACGGCGCCGGTGCCGTCCGTGAGTTCCTGGCGATCACTCTCCCGAGCCTCAAGCAAGAGATCGCCGTGTGTGCCACGGTCACGGTCATCGCGGCGTTGAGGAGCTTCGATATCGTCTACGTAGCCACGGGCGGCGGACCGGGGCTGGCGACGATGGTGCCGGGACTCGACATCTACGTGCTTGCCTTCCAGGCACGTGCCGTGGGTGTCGCGTCGGCGCTCGCCGTGGTGCTAATCGTCCTCATCCTGGTACTGATCGTTCCGATCCAGTGGCTGAGTCGGGAGAACGGGGAATGAAGGTCGCTCGCCTCGAACTCTTCACCGGCCGATTTGTGCTCATCGTGCTCATGGTCGTCACTCTCGTGCCGTTCATCAGCATGTTCACGACTGCGCTGTACCCCTCCGAGTCCTACCCCCAGGGGCTCCCCAACTGGCCTGCGGACCCGCAATGGGGCAACTTCGTCGACGCCTTCAAGATAGCCAACTTGAGCACGATGCTGTCCTCGAGCGTCTTGATCGTGCTCCTCACGGTACCTATCTCACTCCTGATCTCGACGATGGCCGGGTTCGCCATCGGGCATCTGCGGATTCCGGGTGCTTCCCTGCTGCTCCTCCTCTTCGTATTCGGGCTGACCCTCCCGTATGAGGGAATCGTGACGCCCCTCTACTTCCTCGAGCGCCAGATCGGGATCCTGAACGGCCGCCTGGCGATCACACTGCCGCTGATCGCGCTGTATATGCCTTTCGCGGTGTACTGGATGCGAGCGCACTTCGTCAACATGCCGCCGGAGATCAGCGAGGCGGCCCGCGTCGACGGGGCCAGCACGTGGGATCTCTTCTGGCGGATCCATGTCCCGCTGGCTCGGGCCCCGATCGCGTCGCTCGGGATCCTCATGTCGGTGTGGACGTGGAACCAGTTCGTGCTCGCCCTGGTCCTCGTGGAGGACCCGAACCAGCGGACGGCGGCCGGCGCCCTGGGAGCATTCCAGGGCCACTACGCGACCGATATCCCCTTGCTGTGCGCCGGCTCGCTGGAAATTCTCCTACCCACCCTTATCGTCTTCATCCTCTTCCAGCGCCAGGTCATCGCCGCGCTTCTCCAGGGATCGGTCAAAGGATGAGGAACGCCCCGGTCGATCGTAGAGGAGCCAGGAAATGACAAGGCCCTCCGGTCGGGCTCTTGGATCGCTACTGGTCGCCGGCGAGGTCGACGACGGGTTCGGCCGCGTGATGAATGTCTTCTCACACAACTTCGCGGAGCGCGGCGACCTCGGCGCCGCCTGCGCCCTCTACGTGGATGGCCGGAAGGTCGTGGACATATGGGCAGGAGTCGCCGACGCTCGAACCGGCCGGACGTGGGACGAGGACACCTCAGCCGTCATCTTCTCGTGCTCGAAAGGGCTCCTCGCCATCTGCGTCTATGTGCTCGTGCAGAAGGGACTCCTGGATCTGGATGCACCCGTGGCCCGCTATTGGCCGGAGTTCGCGCGGCACGGCAAGGACGCCATCCCCGTGCGCTGGCTGCTCAGCCACCGCGCGGGCTTGCCGGCGCTCGACAGGGATCTGACACGTCGCGAGGTTCTCGCCTGGGACCCTGTGATACGGGCAATCGAGGCCCAGTCTCCGCTCTGGGCTCCGGGTACAGCACACTCATACCACGCTCTCACCTACGGCTGGCTCATCGGCGAGGTGATACGTCGGGTGACTGGCAGCCTGCCCGGCGCCTTCTTCCGCCGGGAGCTCGGGAATCCATTGGGACTGCGCACCTGGATCGGCCTCCCGGCTTCGGGCCGCGAGTCAGTGGCCTGGATGGAGCCGCCTCTTCCCGATGAGGACACGCCCGCAATCCGGGCGATCAACGAACATCTTGCGCAGCCCGTGGCAATGCGGAGTCTCACGATGGGCAGCGCTTTTGGGTTCCCGGTGGAGGGCGGTGTCGTCACTTTCAACGACCCCGAGATCCAGGCCAGCCAGATCCCGGCTGCCAATGGCATCAGCACCGCGCGTTCGCTCGCCCGCCTATACGCGGGTTGCGTCTCGGAGATCGGCGGTCCCAGGATTCTGAGCCGCTCGTCGGTCGACGATGCCATCCGAGTCCAATCGTACGGCCGGCAGCTGTTCGGGCCGCCCGACTCGGGTCAGCGCTGGGGTACCGGATTCCAGCTCAACTCTCCACCCGCCCGACCCATGCTCGGCGACCGAAGCTTCGGTCACGACGGCGCCGGCGGCCAGCTAGGGTTCGCCGACGACGAACACGGCGTCGGCTTCGCCTACCTCAGCAACCAGATGGGTGGGATCGCCGACCACCGGGCCAACCTGCTGACCGCCGCGGTCAAAGCATGCCTCCGCGAATAGCTGTGATGGGGGATACGACACGAGGAAGAGAGCACGAAAACGATGGATGGCGACCCAGCTCGCGCGACGCGGCGACGGGAGCGCCGGTCGGCACCAGGGTTCGATCTTGTGGAGGAATTGTGAAGGGCGACGTCATCGTGATTGAGGAGCACCATCACCGGGCTGCGGCCGTGATCGGTGCGGCGATGGAGGCACAGGCGCAGGCCAAGCCGGGTCGCTTTCTTGTCACCATCGCCGGCGAGTCCGGCTCGGGCAAGTCCGAAACCGCGGCGGCCCTGGCCGATCGGCTCCTCCAGGGGGGGCTACGCTCGGTGATCCTTGGTCAGGACGACTACTTCGTCCTTCCACCGAAGGACAACGACGCGAGGCGCCGCCAGGATCCCGACTGGCTCGGTCCCGACGCAGAGGTGCGATTCGACCTGCTCCAGGCAAACGTGGACGCAGCTCTGGAGGGCGCCGCCTCGATCGACAAGCCCGTCATCGACTACGCCGCCAACTCGATGTCGACCGAGTGCCTGAGTCTGGCGGGCGTGAAGGTCGTGATCGTCGAGGGGACCTACGTGTCGCTGCTGAGGCATGTTGACGTGAGGATCTTCATCGCCCGCAGCCGGCTCGAGACCCTGGAACATCGAAGAAGACGCAACCGGGGCGGCGAGGCACACGACCCCTTCATCGAGGAAGTGCTGAGCATCGAGCACAGGATAATCGCGGGGCACCAGCACATGGCGGACATCATCGTGACCCGAGATTACGACGTGGTCGAGGCGGGCTGAGGAAGCGAGGGGCGATGCCCGTCAAGAACAAGGTTCAGCTGATCACGTACCCGGATTCGCTCGGCGGCACGCTGATAAGCCTCGAGCAGACCCTGGCGAACCATTTCCCCGGCCTCTTCGACGGTGGGATCCACATCCTGCCGCCGTTTCCGTCGTCAGGTGACAGGGGCTTTGCCCCCTTGACCTACCTGGAGATCGACTCCGCCATCGGTACGTGGGACGACATTCGCCGACTTGGTGACCGATACGACATCTTGCTCGACCTTATGGTCAACCACATTTCCAGCAAGTCCCCGTTCTTCCAGGACTTTCTGGCGAAGGGTCGGGCTTCGGAGTGGGCGGATCTGTTCATCACCCTCGACAAGGTTTGGCCGACTGGCAGCCCCGTACAGGAGGACATCGACAAGATGTTCCTCCGAAGAGCGCAGCCGTATTCGACGTTCAAGGTAGGTTCGACCGGGATCGACGAGCAGGTCTGGACGACCTTCGGCAAGCGTGACCCTTCTGAGCAGGTCGACCTCGATTGGCAGTCGCCCCTCTTTCGGCGCCTCATGGGCGACTTCCTGGACAAGTTCTCGCGCCATGGCGTGAAGATCGTCAGGCTCGATGCGGTCGGATACGTCGTCAAGAAACTCGGGACGAGTTGTTTCTTCGTCGAGCCCGAGATCTTCGAGTTCATGAACTGGATCGACGGGATCGCCGAGGCCAAAGGACTCAGCCTGCTGCCCGAAGTACATGCTCGGCGCGCCATTCAGGATCGCCTGTCACAACACGGCTACTGGACCTACGACTTCATCCTGCCGTACATGATCCTCGAGGCGCTGATCACCCGGTCGCCGACACGACTGCGCCCGTATCTGCTGTCGCGGCCGGAAAGGCAGTTCACGATGCTCGACTGCCACGACGGGATTCCAGTCAAGCCCGACATGGATGGGTTGTACAGGCCGGAGGATGCGCGGCGTTTGGTTCAGGTCTGCCTGGACCGTGGCGCGAACCTGAGCCTCGTTGTTTCAGCTGAGCACCAGGACGTAGACGGCTTCGACGTTCACCAGATCAGGGGTACGTTCTACTCGCTGCTGGATTGCGACGATGACGCCTACATCGCTGCGCGTGCCATCCAGTTCTTTGTCCCCGGCGTTCCCCAGGTCTACTACGTCGGTCTCCTCGCCGGTGAGAACGACTCGGAGGCGGCCTCTCGCAGTGGCGAGGGTAGGGACATCAATCGTCACAACTTCAGCATGGAAGAGATCAGCGCCGCGGCGAGCAAGGGCGTCGTCCAGCGCCTCGTGCACCTCATCCGTTTGCGAAACACGCACCCGGCTTTTGACGGCGAATTCCGAGTTCTCGACTCGGCCGACAGCCGGCTGCGTCTCGCCTGGTCGGGGGGCGGGGAGGGATGCGTGCTTGACGTCGATTTCGCCTCTATGGAGTCCAGCGTGGAGTGCGTCGACTTGCTGGGGCACGCTGAGCGCGTCAGGTTGTGAGGGTCGTCGTGCTGAATAGCGCCGCGATGGCTCATGCCCGATGAGCGGTCTCGGGGCACACGAGAAGCGGATCGCGTCGACCGCTGACTCGAACCTCGCTCATCCGTGCGCTACTGCCGCGTTCTCCAGTGGTCGGCCGCCTCGCGCTCCAGGACGGCCAGGCGGGTGCAGTAGTCCGGGAATTCGGTCAGGTGGGCGAGTGCAATCTTCCCAGTGATGATCGAATCGTCCCCGGTGACGTCGGTCTTCGGGCTTCGCAGTCCGTGCTCGAGCTCGACGTCCAGCCCCTTGCGGAACTGCTCGAGGTCGTATGTCCGCGGCCCGATCGCGGCCTACCTGGTCTGGTGCTTTCGTCCGACAAGCCCGAAGTGGTATGGCGGTAGATCCACGAGGCCGCCCTCGATCCTGAATCCTTCACCGGTCATCCATTTACGGCAATCCTCTGGGCTGGGGCGTATCGCCATCGATGGGCCGCGCGGAGTCGGCCGATCGCTGACCCAGTGCATGACCGCTGCCGCACCGCCGGGGGCCAGAATCCTGTATGCCTCGCGCAGGAGGCGTCCCGGCTCCTCGGCGTGGAGGATGTTGAAGAGCATCACGTAGCCGATGCTCGCGTCGGGCAATCCAGTGCCTTCGGCCGCGAAATCCTTGAGATGAAGCCGGACGTTGGTAAGGCCGACGGTCTCTGCCTTCGCACCGGTCGCCCGGATCATCTCGGGCTCGATGTCGAAGCCGTGGACGATGCCCTTTATGAGCCTTGCGGCCGGGATCGTGAAGGTCCCATAGCCGCATCCGAGGTCGACGACGCTCGATGTCTCCGGCGTCAGGCCGAGAAGAGATAGCACGCCCGGCGGGTCGAAGAACTGTGCCCACATCGATTCGTCGGGCATCCCGCTTTCGCGAAGCTTCATGCCTCTCCTGCAGCGTGTCGGGGCTCTAACAGCGGTGGCGTCGCAAATGGCCGCCCCGCGTTCGGGCCGACATCGTATGCCGTCGCGGAGCCCGGCGCGAGCGGTTGCTCTGACACCACGGCTCGATCCTGGGCCTGACAGGGGGAACGTTGCCTTGCATCCGGCCGATCTCACGCCGCCGACTCAGACTTCGAGCTCTCGCTCCAGCAGGACGGTTACCGGTCCCTTCTGGGGCGGAGGGAGCGTCAGATCGGCGCTTGCAACGTGCCAACCCTGGCGCCCCAGCTCGGCCAGTCGCTCGACGAGCTGGAGCAGGCGCGGCTCGTCCCGGTTGAGCGGTATCCGTTCAATTCGGTATTCGACGCGTGTCATCGTGGGTCCTCCGATCGGCCTCCGCGCGGAGCGTTCCATCGAGCCGCCGGTTGCTGTAGCGTTGTGCAAACCGCCAGCGGCGAGGACAGCCGTGGAGCACAACCCAGGACAGCGAGTCGCCCCCTCGCAGGAGGCTATCCCGTCGGGCTTTCTCGCGACCCTCCCGACGACGGCCGCCTTGCGTCTCCTCGACGACGCGGTTCGCATCGACGTCCCGGCCGGCGGCACCGTCTACCGCGACGAGGAGCGCGGCCGTGTGATCGTCGTGCTCCACGGCTTGCTACGCACTTACTTGAGTTCGGTCGACGGTCGGCAGGTCACCATCCGCTATTCGCGCAGCGGCGAGGTAGTTGGCCTCGCGCTCGTCCTCGGCGGCCCGGCGCCGATAACGATCCAGGCCCTGACGAGCGCCTCTGTGGTGGCACTGCGTCTCGACGTGCTGCGCACCTTGCTCGAAACCGATCCTGCGGTCGCTCGCGCCTGCGCCGAAGAGCTCGCTCGTCAGCTGTTCCGGGCCTTCGACGAGATCGGCGACCAGGCGTTCCTGAGCGTGCGCCAGCGTGTGTCACGGCAGCTGCTCGATCTGGCCGGTCACACCACTGAGGGCGCTCTCGTCGCGCGCGTGAGCCAGCAGGAGCTGGCCGACGCGATCGCTTCCGGCCGCGAAGTCGTGTCGCGTGCCATTCACGAGTTGCAGCAGGCCGGACTCGTGAGCTCGACCCGCGCGGGCATTGTCGTGCACGACCCGATCGGGCTCAGCGACGAGGCCTCCAAGACCGGGCGCGGCTGACGGGCTCAGCACGACTCCGCGTAGGGGTTGCACCGGACGGGTGCGCGTTGGTCAGTGCGAGGGCGCCCAATGCGCGGCCGGGGGGGTGTGGCGGAAGCCACTCAGGCCCCGCGAGCCCTCGGGCATCTGAGCCGCGGCCAAATGGCGAGGCATGCCCTGGCCCTGGTCCCCGACCCACTGGTCCTTGGTCCAGTGGGGCACTGCGTCTCGATCCTGCGCAGGGTCCTCGCCCGCCCACTGTTCGCCTACCCAGTCCTGATACTGCTGTGCGTTCTGGCCGTACATGGTGCGGCCTCCTTTCGCTAGCCAATCGCCCCGGTGGGCCTCCTGGGACCCTTACGCCGGGTCGTTCTCGATGGCCTAAGGGTGCCGCTCGGCGCTGCCGACGTCTGCGATAGGTGCGCAGCCGACATGCGACTTATGTCACGGGATCGTCGGTGGCCGGCGCCGCAGGCGCCACTCCAGGGCGGACCCGATAGAACGACACGGCTGCGGGGCTGGCTGCCGCATAAGGAAGGGGCGAGCCACAGCGTGCTCGCCCCTTCGCAGTCAGGCCGGGCGTTCGACGTCCGGCCTGGTCAATCGGGTTAGGGGAGGAAGTAGTTCGGGTTCGGGAGCTTGAAGGTGGCGTCTTCGAAGCCACCGGAGAAGTCGCTGAACTGGTCGCCGAAGTTGGCCACGATCTCGTAGCCGAGCGACTCGATGTGGGCTCGCGTGGCGGCCTTGTAGTGGTCGGTCGTGCACGAGCCGTTCGGATCGTTGGCGCAGGCGGCTTGCAGATAGGGCGGGTAGTTGGCGACAGCCGGCTTCGTGAAGAGGCCATCCTCGCCGTCATTGAGGGTCGTCGGCGTCGGGTAGCCGGCGTCGAGGCCGATGCTGTCCGAGCTCGTCAGGTTGCCCAAAGTCGCGGCTTCCTGCGCCGCTCCACGGCCGGTGATCCAGATGATCGCGTAGCCCTCATCTGCCGCGGCGTTCACCATCGCCACCATGCCCGGAACGGGCGGGAACAACTCGCCGAGCACGTAGGTCGCGTTCGATGTCGGGCTGTAGGCCCAGTTGCTGAAGATCTCGTAATTCCACGTGGCCAGGGTGGTGTCGTCCACGTCGAGGACGATCGCCTTGATCCCCGACGGAGCGTGCGACCTGGCCTGCGCGGCAAGCCAGCGACCGCCGCTGGCCGCGACAGACTCGGCCTCCATCGCGTAGTTGCTGTCCGCGGCGAATTCCCCGATGCCCATCGGATCGCCGTAGTAGTTCCTGATCTGCTGGCGCAGTACGTCGATGTTCGTGATCTGCGACGCCGAATGCGGGGTGGTGGTCTGGATGGCCGGTCCGGTGGCTGCGAGGGCCACGCCGGTGACGATCACGGACAGCAGCACGGCGCCGATGAGGGTTGCCGAATGCCGGGCGCGCGAGGAACGGGTCAGAACTCTCATGTGATCCTCCGTATGTGCATGCCCATTTGCACGACGATGCCAGCCCTCCCATCGTCCACCGGCGAGGCGTTCGTCCCGAAACCGCCCTCCGTCGGTGACGCGTCTGAGGGAGGTTTGGCGCAGTGATGCCATTCACTCGGAACGAACGACTCTCATGCGGTACTCGCTAGATCCGATGGAGTCGCCGGAGGCCTGCCTGGGCTAACAGTACCAGCGTCGTCCAGCCACGACGCCGCGCCCGAGCGTCGTGGTGAGCTGGAGGGACGACCGGCCGTTCGGCAATGGACACCGCCGACCCGCCTCGGGCAACCGCCCGGGTCGGGCAGTTCGGGCTTTATCGGCGCGCAGTAGGCTGGCTTGGACTGCGATATCGAGGGAGTGTTCCCCCCACGGGCGTTACGCCCAGGAGCTGCGCGATGACCGAGTCGTCCAAGACCACGATCGGCGGTTACCTCATCCAACGGCTGTCGGAGTATGGAGTGGGCCATGTCTTCGGTGTGCCGGGCGACTTCGTGCTCACCTTCATGCACGAGATCGAGGGGAGTCCGCTGCAGCTGATCAACACCTGCGATGAACAGGGAGCCGGGTTTGCCGCCGACGCATATGCGCGCCTCAACGGGCTCGGGGTGGTCGCGGTTACCTATGGTGTCGGCGGGCTGAAGATCGCCAACACGACCGGACAGGCCTACGCGGAGAAGTCCCCGGTCGTCGTGATCAGCGGTGCCCCGAGCATGGAGGAGCGGCGACTGCATCCGCTCATTCACCACAAGGTTCGGTCGTATGACACGCAGTACCGCGTCTTTCAGCAGCTGACTGCGGCCGCGACCGTGCTGGATGACCCCGAATGTGCCGGCGCCGAGATCGATCGCGTCCTGGCAGTCGCCAAGCACCACAGCCTGCCCGTCTACATCGAGCTGCCGCGAGACACGATCGATCTCCAGATCGATCGTCCCAATGCGCCGCCCCAGTCCCTCGAAGAGAGCGATGGCCAAACCCTGATTGCGTCCGTGGCCGAGGCCGTGGCATGGATCAACCGGGCAGAGCGACCGGTGATCGTCTTTGGGGTCGAACTGATTCGGTTCGGGCTGCAGGATCTCGTGATGGACTTCGTCGAGAGGAGTGGGATTCCGGCCACGGTCACGCTGTTGGACAAGGGTGCGATCCAGGAGCGGCACGACTCGTTCCTCGGCGTGTACGCAGGGGCGCTCGGACGAGACGAGGTCCGGGAGTACGTCGAGGGAAGCGACTGCCTGATCATGCTGGGCACGTTGCTCACAGACATGAATCTGGGCGTCTATACGGCCAAGCTCGATCCCGCGCGCTGCATTCACGCGACGCGCGACCGGCTGGCGATCGGGCTGCATACCTTCGAACGGGTCGGCCTCGAGGACTTCGTTGCCGGTCTGGCCGCAGGTGGCGTCGTTCGGCGGCATGTTGGCGATCACCCGCGGGCGCCACTCCCACAGGACGCCGGCGTCGAGGTCGGTGACGGCGCTGACGCGATCACGATCGCTCGCCTGTTCCGCCGCCTCGAGTCTTTCCTCACCGACGAGATGGTCGTTCTGGCCGACCCCGGCGACGCGCTCTTCGCCTCGATCGATCTCCCTGTGCAGGGAGCGCGGGCGTTTCTTGCGCCGGCGTTCTACGCCTCGCTCGGTTTTGCGGTGCCGGCGGCGATAGGCGCTCAATGCGCGTGTCCCGACTCGCGTCCCCTGGTGCTGGTCGGCGATGGGGCGTTCCAGATGACCGGAGTGGAGCTGTCCACGTGCGCCAAGTTCGGCCTCGATCCGCTCGTGATCGTGCTCAACAACGGCGGCTACACGACCGAACGGCTGATCCTCGATGGCGCTTTCAACGATATCCAGCCCTGGGACTACAGCAAGCTTCCGGACCTGCTGGGCGCCGGCCGATCCTATGTCGTGAAGACTGTCGATGATCTGGACGCGGCACTCGGCGCCGCCAGCGCCCGCAACGGACAGTTCTTTCTGATCGACGTGCGCTTGGACAGCAAGGACGTTTCTCCGGCGCTGGTTCGTCTTGGCGAGGGACTGAAGAGCGCCGCGAACGCCGGCCTGCGCAGCACGCCCGCCGCGATAGCGACGCCGGCGAGCCGTGAGGTCGTTCCGTCTGGCTAGCCTCCGGCCTGAACGCCGATGAGGGAGCCGACCGCGAACGTCACGGCAGCCGCAGAGGCACCGAGCAGGACCTGACGGGCGCTCGCGAAGAGCGGGGGGCGATGGGTCAGGCGGCTGATGCCGTAGCCGAGCAGCGCGAGCGCACCCAGGCTCGCCCCGAGACTCGTCACGAACGCCGTTCCACCGGCCAGGAGCACGTACGGGACAAGCGGCACGAGCGCGCCGATCGTGAATGCCACGAACGAGCTTGCGGCGGCTGCCGTCGGCGAACCGATGGATCGGGCGTCGAGCCCTACCTCCTCGAAGATGAGTAACGTGGCCGCGTGCTCGGGGTCGGCGAAGACCCGGTCGACGAAATGCGACGCCTCGTCGCTCGTGAACCCACGCCCTCGGTACACACGGGCGAGGATCTCGCGCTCCTGATCGGGGGTATCGCGAATCTGCGCCCGCTCGAACGCCAGCTGGTGGTCGAGGAGCTCGCGCTGGGATCGGACCGAGATGAACTCGCCGACCGCCATCGAGAAGGCGCCCGCGAGCAGCCCCGCCACGCCCGCCAGGACGATTACGCCCGGCGCCGGATTGGCGCCCGCGACGCCCATCACGAGGGCCAGGTTGCTGACCAGCCCGTCATTCGCTCCGAAGACGACCGGCCGCAACACCGCGTTCGCCTGAGTCTCGTGCGGCGACACCTCCCGCCCTGGGAGCGGCCGCAAGAATGGGATTCGGTTCCAGAGCCAGAGAGTCCTCACTCGGGAGCTCCACGGTGCGGGGTCGGTCCCACGAGTGTATCGGAGAGGCTCACCGTCCGGCTGAGCCGTCCCTCGGCGTCGCCCGCAGGTCAGTCGGCTCCGTCGGCCGCTCCGGGGACGCCAGCTCCCTCGGTCGGGTCCACCTCTTCGTCTATGGCGATTTCGCGGTCGTTGTGGGCCGTGTAGTCGGGTACTGTCCGCTCGTACGAGCCGGTCATCAGGGGCGAGGAGATCATGAAGTCGGCCGATGCGCGGTCGCACGCGACCGGGATGTTCCACACGACCGCGATCCGCAGAAGCGACTTGACGTCGGTGTCGTGAGGCTGGGGTTCGAGTGGGTCCCAGAAGAAGACCAGGAAATCGATGCTGCCGTCGGCGATCATGGCCCCTATCTGGAGGTCGCCGCCCAGCGGGCCGGACTGGAGGCATGTCACCGGCAGATCGAGCTCTCGTCCGAGCATCGTCCCGGTGGTCCCGGTCGCGACGAGATCGTGCGCGGCCAGCATGCCCCGGTTGTAGCGGGCCCATTCGATCAGGTCTTGCTTCTTGTTGTCATGGGCAACGAGCCCGATCCGCTTGCGTGGTTTCAGGTCTAGAGTCATGCGCCATCCTCCGCCGGCCGCGGCACCGATTCGCCGCTGGCCTGCGTCAGCATGGCAGAAGTGGCGGCGAGCCTCGTACAGGGATGCCGGCCGACCGCGCTCGCGGTCAGGCGATCGACGGGGAGCCCGCCGGATAGGTCTCGAGCGGTTCGGCCACTACTCTGTTGGGGCTCTCGGTCCAGCCATCATGGCGCAGAAGAGGCGCAATGCCGATGAGCATGATCAGGCTCGTGTCGTAGATGTAGGGAAGGGAGATCACGGCCACGATCGGCATGACCCATCTGGCGTTGTAGTGCGCGGCAACGATCGTCATGACCGCGGCGATTGCCAGGCGGGGTACGAGCGGCAGGATGTGGTAGGCGAACGACGGCTCGGGGAACTTCGCGTTCAGTTCTATTACGTTCAGCCAATCCCACCACAGGTTCGATGAGAAGCTGAACGAGACCAGGACGATCGCGGCGGTGGCTCCGAGAGCGATGAAGAGGTTGCGCCACTCACGTCGGACGACGAACCACAGCAGGCCCACGCCCGGCGTGACCTTGGTCAGCAACAGGAATGCCCAGGCCCACGGTCGCCGGAAGCCGGCCACGACCGCCAATCCGATCAGTGTTGCGACGTTCCCGGCCGACAGCGCGTGCCTCGGGATGAGCAGCACCGCTATCCCGAAGGTGATGAAGACTTCCGGGAAGAGCAGCAGAGAGAGCCACGGTCGGGCGAGCCATAGAAGCGTCGCCGTGAGTATGGCCAGCCAGATGCCATAGAAGACCTCCCAGGGCAGAACCAGGATCGGCCAGAAGGCCTGGGCAAAGGCCGGGGAGTAGAGATATCCCTGAGGTCTGACGGTTGCCGCGAGGGCCGTGCCGTAGAGGCTGTTCCCATGCACGTTGACCCAGTACGTGTATGCGTCGCCCTTGTAGATGTCATGCATGAAGCGCACATATGCGCCCGCTGCCAGCAGGACGGCCAGGAGCAGCACGGCCCGCTGCACGTTCCGCCGGGTGGTGAACTCGGCGACCGCGTCCCGCGAATGGCGGAGCCAATCCGGGCTGCGTTGGAATGGCGCCTCTCTCATCTGGCCCTCATGCGGCGGCCGATCGCACGAGCGATCTCATGCTCGCCAGAGTCTAGGCTGCCGCGCGGACGCGTCGGCCGTAATTCGGAAATGGTCGTGCCGCCCGAGGCGAAGGTCGTCCGGCCCGCTCTTCACGAAGCGAACGCTGCGACCGCGTTCTCCAGACCCAGCTGGTAGGCGGCAATCAAGCGGTCCCAGCGGGCGTCCATCTCGGCGTCCACCTTCTGTCGGGCCGGGTCGGCGTCGAACCAGGCGACGGTTCGCCGGATCCCCTCGGCGAATGGCGTCACGGCGCGGAAGTCGGGCACGAAGCGCTTGATCTTCGTCGTGTCGAAGACGGCGCTTACGGCCTTGTCGCCGATCAGTGTGCCGGTCATCTCCGGCATGCACGCCGCGATGAAGTCGGACGCGATGTGGATGACCCGAGCCTCGACTCCGGCCGCGGCCGCGGTCTGCCGGTATATCTGGTCCCAGGTCAGGACCTCGTCCGACATTATGTTGAAGGCATGGCCGATCGTGTCCGGTCGTCCGAGCAGGCCTGACAGCCCCACCGCGAAATCGCTGTTGTGGGTGATCGTCCAGAGCGACGTTCCGTCGCCGGGCACGATCAGCGGCTTGCCCTGACGCATCCGTGCGATCGCCGTATAGGGAAGCTCCCAGCTGTTCACGGCCAGCGGTACCTGAGTATCGCCGTAGGTCAGCGACGGGCGGACGATCGTGATCGGAAACGCGTCCTCGCGATAGGCTCGCATCAGGCGCTCCTCACAGGCAATCTTGCCGCGCGAGTACTCCCAGAACGGGTTCGCCAGGGGCGTGTCTTCTCGAATGAGCCAGTGGCCGAGCGGCTTGAGGTATGCGCTCGCGGAGCTGATGAAGACGAACTGCCCGGCTCGATCCTTGAAGAGGCGGAGGTCGCGTTCGATGTCGTCGGGAGTGAACGCGATCCAGTCGACGACGACGTCGAACCGCTGGCGGCCGAGCAAGCTCGCCGTCTCCGCCTCGTTGCGGAGGTCGGCGACGATGGTTGTCGCACCCAGCGCCCGATCCGGATCGCGGCCGCGATTGAGCAGGTAGACCTCGACGCCGCGGTCCACCACCAGTCGGGTGCAGGCGCTGCTGATCAACCCCGTTCCGCCGACGAACAGGACCTTCATTTGGCCGGTCTCCTACACGCGCGTGCCAGCCTTGAGCGACACGACGTCGAGTTCCGCGGGTCGGAGCCACGAGGCAACCGGCGGCCCGCATTCGTATGAGTGCATCGCAGGGTGCTAGGATTGCAGACGAGGGACAACCCCGACATCGACGAAGCCGCCCCGCTCCGGGGAGTGTACAGGGCTGAAGCGAGAGGCCGAACCTACATGCCCAGGGTGACCGATCAACCCGGCCCGAGGATCTCCACGCCGCGGGTGCCCGTGCCCGTGACGACGATGCGAGACATCGCCAATGCGGCCGGGGTCTCGCAGAGCACCGTCTCGCGGGTCCTGAACGACTCACCGACTCGCGTCCCGATAGCCGAGGCAACGCGGGAGCGCGTCCAGCAGGCGGCCCTCAGGCTCGGATATCGGCCCAACCCCCTGGCCCGCGGTCTTCGCGGAGCCGCCACGATGCTCATGGGCGCTGTCGTGCGGGACTTCAGCGACCCGTTCTTTGCGACCGCAATCGAGGCGCTGGCGGTCGAGGCGATGTCTCACGGCTACAACATCGTCCTTGGCCACGCCCACGGGCGAGTCGACCAGGCTCTCGCGCTGACGGCAGTTCTGGAACCGCGCCACTGCGATGCGATCGTGATGCTCGGAGACATGCAGGACCAGCAGCGACTGCTCGAGGACCTGCGGGCGTCGGCCGTCCCGGTCGTCGCGCTCTGGCAGGGTTCGAGCCCAATCGAGTTTCCGACCGTCGACATCGATGATCGAGCAGGCGTGATGGCCGGCCTCGAGCATCTGATCGGGCTCGGCCATGAGCGGATCGCCTTCATCAGCGCGGCTCTGCCCGGCGACAACCCGCATCGCGAAGACGCCTTCGTCGAGTTCATGAGCGTCCGTTTCGGCGGTCTTCCGGACGGCTACGTCCAGCGCGTTCCGAACACCCTGGCCGGCGGCGAGACCGCCCTCCGGGCGCTGCTCGAGCTGCCCCAGCCGCCAACGGCCATCGCCACTTCCACCGACCTCGTCGCCGTGGGCGTTCTGCACGCCGCCTACAGCCTGGGCAGGACCGTACCCAGCGAGCTATCTGTGGTCGGGTTCGACGACCTCATCCTGGCCGCCCATACCGTGCCGGCGCTGACCACGATGCGGATGCCCATCGCTGAAATCGTAGGGGAGGGCGTTCGCCAGGCGATCGAGTTCGCGCGCGACCCTTCGCTCCCGCGCGAGCCGCGAGTCACGATGTTCGAGCCGACCCTCGTGGTGCGCCAGTCGACGGCTTCCATCGTCGGCGTCCCGTTGACCGGCGCCGGGGACCGCGCCTAGGACCGGACCGGGATCCAGACCCGCATCCCGTCGACCGAGCGGTTGGCCCAGGCGAAGTACGGGATCGCACCGGCTTCGATCGCACGTGCCTCGACGGCTCTTCCGCACGCGCCGCCGGTCCGACGGTATGGCCACGAGCCAAGCGGGCCGGCCGGGCGGTGGACCGCCGGCACGACCAACCCGACGAACCCCCCGCCGATATCGGGTCTGGCCACGGTCCATGGGTGGACGGTCGGCTCGAGCACGACGTCCTCGAGGATGACGCCTGCCGGCAGGTCCTCGCTTTCTATGCAGTAGACGAGCGGGCCTCGCTCCAGCGCCAGGCAGCCGCGAATGGCATCGATCCGCGCATCCGGCGCCGTCACGCGCACCGGCATCTCGAGTGCCAGCTCGACCCGGTCGCCAGCCTGCCAGACGCGGACGTCGCTCTTCCAGCGCCCCGGAAGAGCATGCTTGGCCTCCGATGACCCGAGCTGAACGGTCGCCGATTCACACCAGCCGGGCACGCGCAGCGAAAGCGACCAGGGTCCCTCAGGCGCCTCGCGAACGGTAACCGCCACTCGGCCGTCCCACGGGTAGTCCGTCTCGACGGACAGCCTGACCTGGCCGCCGGCCACCGCGGCACGGATTTCGGAGTTGGCGTACTGGTGAATCTGGACCCCGTCGTTGTCGGAAGTGGCCAGGTACTGCCGCCACGAGCTGAGCATCCGCATAAGGTTCGGTGGGCAGCACGCGCACGCAAACCAGCCGGCGCGGTGACCCTTCGCCGGGTCGGCGGCGGCCCGCGTGGATCGGCGCTGCAGCGTGTTGACATAGAAGAACTCGGTGCCGGCCAGCGACGATCCGGCCAGCATGCCGTTGTAGGCCGTACGTTCGATGACGTCCGCGCACTCGGGATCGCCCGTGGCAAGGAGCAAGCGCCAGGCGAGCATGACGCTTGCGACGGCGGCGCATGTCTCCGCGTAGGCCCTGTCGGGCGGCAGCTCGAAAGGGTCGCCGAACGATTCGTCGAGATGGCGGCTGCTGAGGCCGCCGGTCAGATAGCTTCGTGTGGCGACCATGTCTCGCCAGCGACGATGGACCGCCTCCAGGAGCGCCGCGTCCCCGGTCTCGGTCGCGACGTCGACGGCACCGCAGTCGAGGTAGAGTTGCCGGACCGCGTGGCCGGCCACGCGGTGGGCCTCTCGAACTGGCTCGAGGTCCTGCCAGTAGGCGGAACCGAATGGGCCGGGCCCGAGCAACCCATGCCCTCGCGCTTCGATCATGCGGGCGGCGAGGTCCAGGTGTCGCCGTTCTCCCGTAGCCCGGAAGAGCTCGACCAGCGCCATCTCGATCCCGGGGTGGCCGTCGAAGCCCGTCCGACCTTCAGGGCCGAACTCGCGCTCGACCGAATCGACCGCCTTCATTGCCACGGCCAGGAGGCGGTCGTCCGCCAGGGCCTGATGCCAGGCGATGGCCGCCTGGATCAGATGACCTACGGAGTAGAGCTCGTGGCCCCAGGCCAGATCCTTGTACTCCTGGTCCTTAGCGACCACCTGGACGTACGTGTTGATGTAGCCGTCCGGGCGCTGGGCGTTGACTACGGCTGCTATGGCCTCGTCGGCCTCTCGAGCCAGGGCCGGATCGGACGCGCTGCCGAGCTCCCAGGCAACGGCCTCGAGCCACTTGTACACGTCAGAATCGAGGAACTGATAGACCAGGCCCACGGTGGCACCGATAGTCCGATACTCGCCTGGGGCTCCCGCGGCGAGACGGAGGTTGTTCAGATTCCCCGCGCTCTCCAATTGCCCGAACCCATGAGGCAGCGTGCTCTCTCGATTGCGACGGATGCGCTCAGCCCAGAATCCGCCCGTCACGCTCACGCCGGCCGTCCCGAGCGGGGAAAGCCGGGCAATAGCGGACTGAGTGGGATTCACGGCCGCCACGAGCGCCTCGAATTCGACAGACACGCCACCGTTCCTCTTGTAGCAATGCTTCCGACCGGCCCCATACGAGGGAATGCCGGCCGACTCATCTCATGCCGATCGCGCCCGCGAGATGGGCTTCGGTCGGCCGCTGTTTGACTGGCTCGAGCGCCCTCCGCAGCCCTCCAGGTCGATTGCCGGGGCCTGTTCCCGGTATCGTAGGCACGCAAACGATTGCATACACGGCCCAAAGACGCAAGAGCTCTGCAAACGAATTTGTGAAAACGATTGTACGCACTCGTTTGCCTATGGTAGTCTGTCGCCGCCCAGGCCGTTCCCGGCAGGCAAATAGCCAATCGGGGGAGCCTCGACGCTATCGGTAGTGCACATGGAGAGGAGCATGGGATGAAGAACGTATTCAGGCTGCCGCCCACGCTGGCTACCCTGGCGACCGTCGCCATGGTGGTGGTCGTGGGATGCAGCTCCACCACCGCGACGCCGACCCCGGCGCCGGTGGTAACGCCGGTACCGGTCACGCCGGCGAGCGCGACACCGGCCGGCTCCGTGGCGGCGACGCCCTTCAGCGCCGGCGTCGACGACGGCACGAAGATCACGATGTGGACCCGAGCAGCAACGCAGGCGCGTGCGCAGCCGCTCGTGAAGGCCTACAACTCCAGCCACAAGAACCAGGTCACTCTCACCGTCATCCCGACGGACGACTACAACACCAAGGTCTCCACGGCGGCGGCGGCCAACGGCCTGCCCGATCTGCTGTCGGGCGACGTCGTGTTCATGCCCAACTGGACATCGGCGGGTCTGTTCCAGGACCTGACGTCCCGGATCAATGCCCTGCCGTTCAAGGACAGCCTCGCCCAGGGAGCGATCAAGAGCTCCACTTGGGATGGCAAGGAATACGGGCTGCCGTTCGTCTCGGACCTGTCCGTCTGGATGTACAACAAGAAGCTGTTTACCCAGGCCGGCCTCGATCCGAACAAGCCGCCCACCACTCTGGCTGAGTTCCAGGCCGACGCAACGGCGATCGGCAAGCTCGGCAACGGCATCCACGGCACGTTCTTCGGCGGCGACTGCGGCGGCTGCGAAGTCTTCACCTGGTTCCCGATCATCTGGGCCGACGGGCAGCAGGTGATGAGCCCCGACGGCAAGACTTCTCTCCTCAACAGCGACGACGCCAAGGCCGTTTACAAGGCCTTCGCGCAGATGGTCTCGGACGGCACCGCTTTGATGCCCGACTCCAAGACCGAGACCGGTGCGACCTGGACCGGCTACTTCCCCAAGGGCAACATCGGCATCATGCCGATGCCGGCCAGCCTGGCTGGCGTTGCCAACTCCGCGCTCGCTGACTCCGACATCGGCGTCACCCCGATCGCCGGCGTCAACGGCGGCCAGGCCACCTTCGTCGGCGGCGATGCCATCGCCATCACCAAGGACAGCAAGGTCACCGACCAGGCCTGGAACTTCGTCTCCTGGCTGCAGAGCGACGACGCTCAGATCAACGTGATCGCCAAGCCGGCCTCCCAGGGCGGCCTGGGCGCAGTCGTTTCTCGCTCAGACCTGGCCAGCAACCAGTACACGTCGTCCGATCCGAGGCTCGTGATGTTCAACTCCATCGCGGCCAAGGGCACGACTCCGTTCGCGGTCAACTTCAACGCCGCGTTCAACGATCCGCAGAGCCCGTGGATCACCATGTTCCGCGACGCAGTGTTCAACAACGCTGATTCGTCGAAGATCGACTCGGACAACAACGCGATCACCAAGGTTCTCAGCGGTTCCTAAGGGTTACTCTGGCGGTGCGGGCTCTACCCGGGCCCGCACCGCGGCTATCTGTCGAGAGTCCGGAGGAAGTTGGAGTGACCAGCGCCGCGCCGGCCCGGGAGGTTGGCTCCGGGCGGAGATTCACCTGGAAGAGGGCACGACAGCTCGTCGGCTTGCTCTATGCCCTGCCGACGCTGGTCTACGTACTCTGCTTCTTCGTCCTGCCGCTGCTTCTGGTCGTATGGTTTTCGGGCCACTCCTGCAACCTGCTGACCTGCTCGATTGCGAACCCGGGCAAGACCAACCTCCCGGACAACTACGCGTCCTTCAGTTCTAACAGTCTGTTCTGGCCCGCCGTCTGGTTCACCCTCGAGTACACGGTCCTGGCCACGGCCCTGCTTGTCGGGATCGGACTGGGCCTGGCGTTGCTCGTCCAGAGGCCCGGCCGGTGGGTCGGCTTGCTGCGCACGAGCTTCCTGATCCCGGGCGCCCTCGGCCTGGCGACAGCTTCGCTGCTGTACTGGGGTCTCTATTCCGGCGTCATCGGGCCGTTCAACCCGTTGATGGACGCGATCAACAGCATCGGGATGCAGCTGGGTCTCGTGACCCAGACCAGCCAGATCAGCTTCCTGGGCTCGCCCAACACCGCGCTTTTCTTCACGACGATCCTCATCGTGTGGAAGTTCGCGGGCTTCTACATGATCATCCTGCTGGTGGGTCTCCAGGCGATACCGCGCGACGTGTACGAGGCGGCCGCAATCGATGGGGCTAGCCGCTGGCAGACCTTCCGCTTCATCACGCTGCCCTTGTTGCGGCCCTCGCTGGCCCTGTCCTTGATCCTGTGTATCACCGGATCGCTGCTCGCCTTCGACCAGTTCTACGTGCTGACGAAAGGCGGGCCGGACAACACGACCGTGACCGTCGTCCAGCTGATCTATCGAGAAGCGTTCATCCGACAGAACCTTGGGACGGCCGCGGCGCTTTCCGTCCTGGTCCTGGCGGCACTCCTCGTGCTCAACGCCCTGCAGTTCCGTGGGCTGCACGGCACGGCCGCCGACTGAGGGACACAGAGATGCGATCGACCAATCCGTTTCTGCGGACCCCCTACTACGTTCTGACCGGCGGCCTCGCGATCATCTTCCTGTTCCCGATCGTCTGGTCCCTCTTCTCCTCCGTCAGCCCCTCGCCGGGCTCCAACCAGGTCTTCGGCTACGGCACCGGCAACTACGCCACGCTGTACAACTCCTCGCCGGGCCTTCCGACGTGGATCCTCAACAGCGCCGCGATCTCCATCATGACCGTGGCTTTCGTCCTGGCGGTCTCCCTCTTGGGCGGATACGCGTTCGCCAAGTTCTCGTTCCCGGGCAAGAACCTCATCTTTCTGGCCACGCTCGCGATCCTGATGGTCCCCTACGCGACTCTGCTGATCCCGCTCTACATACTGCACAACTACCTTCGCGACTGGCCGATCATCGGCTGGAACCTCGTCTGGCTGTCACTGGTCCTCGGCATGTTCCAGCTGCCGTTCGCGACATACATGATGCGTATCTCCTTCGAGTCGGTGCCCCGGGAGCTCGAGGAAGCGGCGCTCGTGGACGGGGGAGGGACCTTCGCGGCCTTCCGCCACGTTCTTCTGCCGCTGGTGCGCCCGGGCATCGTGACGGTCGGGCTGTTCGCCTTCCTGGCGGCCTGGAACGACTTCTTCGCCCCTCTCGTCCTGATCAACTCGCCGTCCGAGCAGCCGCTCCCGCTGGCGCTGGTCAACTTGCGCCAGCAAACCATGGGCGCTGTCGACTTCGGCTCGACCGAGGCCGGAGTCGTCGTCATGGCGATCCCGTGCCTGGTTCTGTTCCTGATGCTGCAGCGGTACTACGTCCAGGGCTTCATGTCGGGAGCCATCAAGGGTTGATGTAGAAGACCAAGTGGCGGCTGTATCCGGCGGCGGCCACTCTTCCTGGGTCATAGGCCAGCGGGGTCTCCCTCCCCGCTGGCCTCCTTTATGCCTGTGGCCTGCGGCTCGCCCGATGGAGATCGTTGAGTCGTAGCGCGTTGGACGTCTGGCGCTCAGGAGATGAAGCTCTCCAACGCCCGCTCGTCGGACGCTGACAGGTGGCCGTTGCGCGACTGCAGCTCGAGCTCCGGAGTCGGCACCTTCGCGGCGAGTGCCGCTCGCATCCTGGGAAACTGAGTGCCGGTCCGAAGCTTGTAGGTGGTGAAGAGCCCGACCTTCGGTTGCTGCGTACCCGGTTCCGCCGGCACGTTCGGCAAATCCCGGACGAACGCCAGCCACGGCTCGTCCGGATGCTGCATGACGACGAACAGGCCACTCGTCCAGCAGCCGAAGAGCAGGTAGTCCGCGCCGGCGAGGCCGGCTATGTCGCAATCGCCGACGGAAACTACTTGTGCGTTCACTCCCTTGCTCGCCAGAAACGCGGCGATCTCCTCGCCGTATCGGCGAGTCACGCCGGAGTGGCTGCGGTAAATGACGACGGCCTTCCTCACCCTGGAATCTCCTCTACATCTTGGCAAGCAAGGCTCTCCGCGCCCGACGACGCGAGGCCAGTGCCGACCGTCACGTTTCAGCCCGGCGTGACCGCTGCGGGCCCACGGCGAGAGCGAGTGTGGCGGCCGGGGCGCCGCGCAGTCAGGTGAGGCACACCTCCGGCCGGCCGGCGCTCCGCATTCCGGGGACGCCGTCATGCCATCCGGCCCTTCGCCGCAGATCGAAGGCGAGCAAAAATCGGCATCTCTGCGGCAGATAAGGGGACCGAATGACGACGAAAAAACAGGTCGACGACTTCCTGGCGCTCAAGCGCATCGCGATAGTGGGCGTATCGCGCGATCCCAAGGGCTTCTCCAACGTGATGTGGCAGGAGTTCCGGCAGCGCCGCTATGAGGCCATCCCGGTCAATCCGCTCGCCACCGAGATCGATGGCCAGCCGTGTTTCGCGAAGGTCGGCGACATCAAACCGGGCGTCGACGGCGTGTTGATCATGACCTCGAAGAAGTCGACCGATCAGGTCGTGCACGACTGTGCCGAGGCGGGCGTGAAGCACGTTTGGATGTACGGCGGCATGGCTCCCGGTGCGTCGACCAGCTCGGCTGTGGCCTTCTGCGCCCAGAACGACATCGACGTCGTGGACGGCCTGTGCCCATACATGTTCCTGTCGGGCACGCCCGCTTTCCATGCTCCGCACCGCGTCTGGAAGAAGCTGACCGGCAGCTACCCGAGGTAGGGACGAGTTCCGGGCCTCCAGATCGCGATGAGCAGCCCGCCGCTACGAGCGGGCGGCTCCTGCTAACCTCGACCGATGGCCGATGATTTCGACGTCCTGGGCGGTGCGGTCGGACGTATTGTGCTGGCCGACAACCTGGCCATTCTCGGCTCGCTCCCGGACGAATCGATCGATCTCGTCTACATCGATCCCCCGTTCAACACCGGCAAGCGACAGACGCTACGGCGGCTGCGAACGGTCCGAGACGACGAGGCGGGCGACCGAACCGGGTATGGCGGGCGGCGCTATCGAACGATCCGGCTCGGCACGCAGAGCTACCTCGACATCCACGACGACTATCTGGACTTCCTCGAGCCCCGACTGGCCGAGATCCGGCGCGTGCTGCGGCCGACGGGCAGCCTCTATCTCCATCTCGACCCACGAGAGGTCCACTACGCGAAGGTTCTCTGCGACGCCTTGTTCGGGCGGGAATGTTTCCTCAACGAGATCGTGTGGGCGTACGACTACGGCGCCCGGACGAAGCGGCGCTGGCCGGCCAAGCACGACGACATCCTGCTCTACGTGAAAGACGCCGAGCGGTATTGGTTCGACGGGGACGCGGTCGAACGGATTCCGTACATGGCACCGGGGTTGGTCGGCCCCGAGAAGGCTTCTCGCGGCAAGCTCCCGACCGACACGTGGTGGCAGACGATCGTGCCCCCCGGCGGCTCCGAGCGGACGGGTTACCCGAACCAGAAGCCCGTGGCGGTCCTGCGGCGCGTCGTATCGGCATCCTGCCCCGTGGGGGGAGTGGTCGCGGATTTCTTTGCCGGGAGCGGCACGACGGGCGCGGCGGCGATCGACCTGGGCCGGCGTTTCCTGCTGGTGGACTCGAACCCGGACGCGGTGGCGGTCATGCGGCGGCGCCTGGGCGGCGTGGCGGGGGTGGAAGTGGCCGGCGAGGGTTAGCCGGCGCCCGAATCGACCCCCGAGCCCGTGGCGGCGCCACCCGCCGCCGGCTCCCCGACGGTCACTCCACTCAGGGCTGGGCCACTCGCCCGTCGCTCGATGTGTACGGTGGGCATGAAGCGGAGCGCGACCGCGGCCACGACCAGGGCGTCGATGGCCACGATGACGAAGACCCACTCGAGTCCGCCTGACAGCGCCGAACGCATCGAGGCGAGCTGCGTCGCCGGTATGAAGTTCCGGCCGATCGGGTCCAGGACGATGGCCGAGGAGTTGCCCACGGCCGCGGTGACGATCCCGCCGAGGAGGCCCACGCCCACAGCTCCACCGATCGTGCGGCTGAACTGGACCAGCCCGGTGGCCACTGCCCGGCGCTGCCACGGAACGGAAGCCTGGACCATGACCAGGATCGTGGTCGACGACAGGCCCATTCCCAGGCCGGTGATTGCCTCGCCGAGGCTGGCCACTGCAAGCCCGCCCTCGAGGGTTCCGGGTCGGGTCGCCTGCGTGACGACGAGCGTGCCGACGACGAGCATGGCCGCCCCCACGAGAACCGTCGGGCGCGCACCGAATCGCAGCAGCGCCCTTCCGCCGACGATCGAACCGACCGGCCAGCCGATCGACATCGCCGCGACGGCGATGCCCGCCTGGAGCGCCGTTCCGCTCATCACGCCCTGGACGAGCGGCGGCACGTAGGTCGACAGGCTGAACATCACCACCCCGGCCAACCCACCGATGGCCAGCCCGGCCGCAATTACGGGGATCCTGAGCAGGCCCAGGTCGATCAGCGGCTCGGCGATGCGCCGCTCGAAGACGACGAAGGCTGCGAGCAGGGCAATTGCCACGCCTACGAGCGTCAGGGTCACCGGCGACGTCCAACCCCACAGCTGCCCACCCTCGGTTGCGGCGAACAGCAGCGAAACCAGGCTCAACGTCAGGATCCCTGCCCCCGCCAGATCCAGCCGGTGAGCGCGGCGCTCGAAGCGCTCGTTCAGATAGCGGCCGATCAAGACGGCCGCCATCAGTCCGACGGGCGCGTTGACGAAGAAGACCCAACGCCAGCCGATAGTCGTCGTGATGATGCTGCCTATCGCCGGGCCCACGACGGCCGCCGCGCCCCAGACTCCGGAGAAGAGGCCCTGGATCCTGGCCCGCTGTTCGCTCTCGAAGACGTCGCCGAGGATCGTGAAAGAGATCGGCTGGACCGCTCCTGCGCCCAGGCCCTGGATCGCGCGGAAGAGGATCAGCGTGGTCATCGAGCCGGAGAAGCCGCACAGCATCGACCCGCCGACGAACAGCGCCAGCCCGACCATGAAGACCGGCTTGCGGCCGTACATGTCGGCCAGGCGGGCGTATAGCGGGACGGTCACGGTCGATGCCAGGAGGTATGCCGAGAAGACCCAGCTGTATTCGGAGAGGCCGCCCAGATTGCCGATTATCGTCGGCATCGCCGTCGACACGACCGTACCGTCGAGGGCGGCGACGGCGAGGGCGGCCATGATCCCGACGGCGACGACGAACTGTTCGGGCGTCATGCCGATCCGGCGGGCGACGGCATGGTGCCGGCGGGCGGTGGTCACGGGCATGACCGACAGTCTACGGGGCGAGGAACCGATCTCGCCCGGATCCTGCGCTCGCCGATCAGCGAACCCGCGGTGCGTCAGGAACCAGCTCGATCAGCGGCCGGCGGGCGACCGCCAGTGTGTCTGCGATCGCGGCCAGGGCTTCGAGCCGGCCGTCGATCCCGGCGAGGATCGGCTCCAGCTCGATGTTCACAGCCCGCGAAGCTCCTGGATCCAATCGGAGCGAGTTCTCGAGGTGGATCCGGGCACCTCGAAGGTTGCGCAGCATGCCGATCGGGTTGCCCCGGACGGCGTGCACGTAGCCGGCGGCGAGCTTGATCAGGCCCTGGTAGAGCGCCCGCTCGGCCAGGTCGGCGGTGCCCATCCAGGCCGGTTCCAGGAGTTCGTGGGCCTCGAAGAAGTCTCCCCGCTCATACGCCGACACGCCTGCTTCGAGCGCGAGCCGGCGACTCTCGGGCGGGATCGGCCGGTAGGCCTTGGCTCGATCGCCCTGCATGACGAGGCCCCGAACGCGGTCTCCGCGCTCGCTCCCGGGACCGGACACGGCCCGAGGGTCCGTCAGGCCAGGTCCTCGATTCGACGCCGGCCGTCGAATCCTTCCGACACCTCGTGCCACCATGCCACCTTGTCCTCGCCCAGGCGCCAGCACAGCCAGACCGGCCGCCCCGAGACGAGCGCCGGGAAATCCACCAGGCCGGTCTCGATCTCGCGAAGCTGGATGCCCCAGCCGTCGATCTGGATGACGGTGGCCTGCATCTGGTCGACCAGCCCCTGGAGACGCATGCGCAGCCGCCTTGTTTCCAGCTCGGCCTCGGCACGCGCCGGCGGCGGCGTCGATGCCCCTCCGGCGAGCGCCGGTGCGTTCAGTTCCACGATCCGGTCGCGTACCAACACGACTTCCTCGCGCAGGGCACGCAGCTGTAGCAGAGTCTCTCGGAGCTCGGTCAACCTGGCATTGGCCCGGTCGAAATCGTAGAAGTAAGGCATTCGTCCCTGTGGATGTGCGGTCGGTCTCGGCCAGAGGATTGGCCTCGGCACTAGGCTACCAGAGGGGCAAACGAGAGCGGGCGCATGTACCTGAGGGTGACACGAACGCGCACCGGGTCGGAGAGAGACGAGCCGCCACGAGGACCGGACGGCTCGCAGGCTCTCGGTCTTTCGGCAGTGGAACGGCTCGAGACCGTGTCCGTCTTCCTCTGGATCTACTCGGACGGGCCCCAGGTGCGATGCAGGATCGGCGATTCGACCGAGCCGCTGAGCTGCCCGTTCGCGCACACGCTCCGGTAGGGACTCATCCAAGCCTTCACCCATTCCCCGCCGTCGACGCTGAAGGCGATCCAGGCCTGCTCGGCATCTGCCCGCACCTCCTGCATCGTCACCGGTGGGCCGCCAAAGATCTCGCCGGTCATGTCAAAGAACCAGGCCGCCCAGAGGACAGTGTCCTGGCCAGGATTGATCGCCTGGTCGGCGATGAACTCGTTGCCCCAGAACAGGCCGTCCTGATCGAGCCGGACCTGGCCGCTGTAGATTGGCGCGCCCCCATCGACGGTGAAGGTGACCGGCGGCATTGACTCGTCCCAGTCGAACATGGGGTCGACGTAGCGAACGGAGATGGTGGGGGTTTCTTCGGTCCAGAACCCGGGGCCCACCTCTATGGTCGCCGTCTGGGCCATGAGGCCGAGGCATTTCCCGTCTGTGGAGAAGGCCCTGGCCGTCCCGGGGAGGATCAGAGCCAACACTACAGCCAGGCTGCTGGCGGCAGAGAGAATACGGCGCATTGAACGCCTCTCGGGACGCGTCAGCGCGGATCGGTCTCGCCAGTGGCTCGGCGCGGTCTCGGCGGCCGGGGTTCGGTCCGCGCGTCGCAGCCTCCCGCCTGCGGGCAGTGTCCCAAGCTGTGGCCGGCTGGCCAGCGTCCAGCGGACGTCATCACTGTCTGCTGGGCGACATGGTCAATCGGAGCCGGCCATCGGCCGGCTTTGGCCCGTCTGGCTCACCTCAGCTCGGCGGCCTCCAATCGCTCCCGCAGCCGTCGCAACCTGTCCGGGCGTTCGGCCGCGAACCGTTCGATCGCCTCGAGGATGTGGGGGCTGTCGAGATGCGCCTCCTCGATGACTTCTTCGACCGACCCGCCGGTCCGCCAGCGGTTGTCCCAGTCTGAGCTCAGGGAGTATTCGTGGACCAGAGGATCGTCGGCCCAGTCGCGCATCAGCTTGTAGGCGCCGTTGGTCACGACCATCGAGTCGAGCCGGTCCGCCGGCTCGACCGTCGCCGCGCGATACGCCGCGTCCTGCAGCGCGAACAGCTGCGGGCTGATCGCCGCGACCACCTTTACGTTGAGGCCCCGCCGATCGAGCTCGGGCAGAACCTTCACCAGGTTGGACGTGCTGAGCGAGCCGCGGACGAACACCGTGCCCGCCTTTGGCGCGCCGTCGCGGAAGGGCCGCATCACGTACGCGCCACGCGCGGCGGCGAAGTGGCTCGGCATGCCGAGGGCGGCGCGATCCGGGATCTCCACGGGCGGCCGGGTCAGGTGCAGAGCGATGACCGGGACGTTCGTGGCGCAGGCGGCCGCCAACACCACGGGAACCTCGTTGTACTCCCAGGGATGCAGGTCCAGGACGTGGCCATCGGGAAAGAGCTGCGTCACGCCCGGCGCAAACACGCCGAAATGAGTTCGCGAATCCTCGGCCGTCTCCGGGCCGGAGTGGCCCGCCACGTAGAGCACCTTGCCGACCCGGAGGTCGCAGTCCTGGGCGAGCTGGCTGAACAGCCGCAGCGGTCCGTATTTGAGATAGCTGAACGAGCCGTAGGTGGAGCACGCGCCCCAGAGGCCGTCGAACTCCTCGAACGGATCGGCGGCCAGGTTCACCGAGGCCAGGCCGGCCATCATGCCGGCGTTGGCGAACTCGGTGATCTCGGTCGGCAGGAGTGCGCCGGTCGGGTTGGAGTCGCGCTCGTACCAGCCGAAGCCCGGCATGTCTCCGAACGGCTTGGCAAACCCGGCGATATTGGTGGACTCCGCGAGGTCCGCCGAGCAGGCGATGAAGAGGGGGCGGCCGTAGTCGCGCTTGGAGATCGCGTTGACGTAGCTGCCCCATGTTGCGAGGCCGGCCCGGTTGGGCTGCTCTTCGCCGGGCGCCCGCCAAATCTCGGCCGGATAGCGCTCGAAGTCGAAGATTCGACGGTCGCAGGCCGGGCTGAGCGGATCGCTTCCGAATCGACCCGGACTCGGCTCGATGCCGCCGATCGGGCTCGTCACGTCGACTGGCGCGGCGTTCTCTCTGGGGGTCGTAAGCGGGGTCTTTCGCCCGACCCGCGCGCCTTCGATCTGATCCGGCACCGTGCCGGCGATCTCCAGTAGCCGGTCCGACAACCAGTTGACGAACCCTTCGTCGCCCCGCATGACGCTCATGACGGTCTTGAAGTTGGCCTCGGTCTCGGCGGCCAGGGCGGCCTTGTCCGGCACCGCCGGGGCGTCCACGCCCTGATAGGCGACGCCATAGCGATCCATGAACTCGTGCCGGACGGCCCAGAACTCAGGGGCGTGCTGCTTGTGCGGCGACCCGTGGCTGGCGGCGTCGTACTTGCCGTAGCCCCGGCCCTTGCGGGTGCGGAACCAGGCCATGCTGGGGGCGCCGCCGGGGTTGGGTCCGCGCGAGGCGTCGAGGACCGCGCGAGTCACCGGGCCCCATTCCATGCCGTCGAGCGTGCCGGTCACACGCCAGCCATACGGTTCGAACCAGTCGACGGGCGTGCCGTGGACCACGGCCGAGGCCGGCCGCGCATCGATGCCGAAGTCGTTCCAATCGACCAGGAAGACCAGGTTCGAGAGGCCCAGGCCCCAGGCCGAATTCTTCGTCTCGTGCGCCGCGCCGGGCGTGAGGCCGCCTTCACCCTCGACGACGAAGACGCGGACGTCGCCGGCCCCCGCCGACTTGAGCGCCAGCGCCTGCCCGGCCGCGAAGGGCATCCCGTGGCCGGAGGGTCCCGTGTTGGCCTTGAAGAACAGGGTCCGGCCGGCCATCTCGGCATGGCCGGGCAACCCGCCGCGATGCCGCAGCCCCAGCAGGTGCTCCCACGTCAGGGCGAACCGCCCGTTCTCGGGAAAGGCGAATCGAGGGTCGCCGGTACGTTCGAAGCGGGCCCGAAGCGCTTCGTTGAACACGGCCAGAGTGGCGTAGACGAGCGGCACGGTGTGGCCGGCGGACAGTACGAAACGGTCACCGTAACGAAGCCACGGCCGGCGGATGTCCCAGCGCATGGCTCCTGACAGCAGCAACGACAGCAGCATGTGGACCTTGGAGCGCGAGCCGCCCGGGTGCCCGCTCTGGCGGTAGTCGAGCTCGAGGTCGATGCATTCGTCCACGAGGTCCTTGAGCACCTCGTAGTAATGGAAGTCGCGTTCGGCCGAGGCGAACAGCCGGTCCGCCTCGGATACGTCGACGGCCGCGCCGCCCGCGAGCGCGCCGCCGGCCACGGGCTGAGAGGCGGTCATCGAACTGCCGCGCCGTGTCGCGCCTCGACCAGCGGCTCGATCACCGTCCGGGTGCGGCGAACCGCCTCGGCGATGTTCTCGCGCGAGTTGGCGTAGCTGAAGCGGAGGTGATGCAGCCCCACCTGGCCGAAGGCCGTTCCGGCGAGCGCGGAGACCCCGCCGTCGTTGAGCAGCCGGTACTCGAGCTCGGCGCCCGTGAGGCCGGTAGCCGACATGTCGGGGAAGACGTAGAACGCGCCCTCCGGCCGCAGGCACTTCACGCCGGGAATGTCGTTGAGCCCATCGACGATCAGGTCGCGGCGGGCCTTGAACTCGGCCACCATCGCGTCGACCGCGTCTTGCGGTCCCGTCAGCGCTTCGACGCCGGCCCACTGCGTGGCCGCGTTGGTGCAGCTCACGCTGTTCACGATCAGCCGGCTGAAGGGCGTGACGAGCGGATCCGGGACGATGGCGTAGCCCATCCGCCAGCCGGTCATGGCATAGGTCTTGGAGAAGCCGTCGAGGACTATCGTCCGCTCGGCCATGCCCGGCAGCGAAGCGATCGAGACGAACTCGCCCTCGTAGAGGATCCGGCCGTAGATCTCGTCGGCCAGGACGATCAGGTCGTGCTCGCGGGCGACGGCCGCGATCTTCTCCAGGTCGTCGCGCGTCGATACGCCACCGGTCGGGTTCGCCGGCGAGTTGATGATGATCAGCTTCGTCCGGCTGGTCACCAGGGAGGCGAGCTCGGCCGGGTCGAGCCGGAAGCCGTTCTCCTGGCGGATCGGGCAGGGAACCGCCACCCCGCCGACGTAGGTCGCCATCGACTCGTAGATCGGGAAGCCCGGGTCCGGATAGATGACCTCGTCGCCTTCGTTGACGAGGGCGAGGATCGCGAAGAACATGACCGGCTTGCCGCCGGGTACGACCACCACGTGGTCCGGGGTGACGGTGAAGCCCTTGCGGGCCGTGGCGTCGGCCGCGATGGCAGCTCGCAGTTCGGGGATCCCGACGGTGGGGGTGTAATGGGTTTTGCCGTTGTCGAGGGCTCGCTTGGCCGCCTCGCGGATGTTGGCGGGCGTGTCGAAGTCGGGCTCGCCGATCTCGAGGTGGATGATCGACCTGCCGGTGGCCTCGAGCGCCCGTGCCCGGGCTGCCGCCTCGAATGCCGTCTCCGTGCCGATGTGCGCCATTCGTTCCGCGAGCTTCATCTCGATCTCCTTTCGCAGGTCGGCCGGCGCATGTCCGCGCCGGGCTGCGTTCGGCGTCCTGGCGGCCGTCGGCCAGGGGACTGCGCTCGGTGAGGCGACCGGGCGACCGTTACCGTGGTCGCCGCGCGGCGTTGGCCACGGCCGAGCATGCCCGTTGCGGTCCGACAGGTCAAGTTCAGCTTGCTCATTGAACGATGAAGTAGAACTAACCTATTCTTGTGGTGCGATGGGCGGTCGGAGCCGAATCCGGAATCGTCCGATTCGCTCGGAGGTGGTCGGGATGCTCGGAGTCTGGCGGCTGCAGCTGCTGCGTGAGGTCTCGCGCCGGGGCTCCATAAAGGCTGCGGCCGAGGCGATGGAGGTCACCCCGTCGGCCGTGTCCCAGCAGCTCGCGATACTCGAGCGCGAGGCCGGGGTGCCGCTGCTCGAGAAGAGCGGCCGGCGCGTCCATCTGACCGACGCGGGCCGCCGGCTGGTCCGCCATGCCGACACGATAACGGGCGCGATCGCCTCCGCCGAGGCCGATCTCGCCTCGCTGCGCCAGGTAGTGACCGGGACCCTGCGCGTGGCCGCCTTCCCAACCGCCGCCCGGGCGATCATGCCGCCGGTCATGACCGCGTTGAGCCATCTCCATCCGGAGCTGCGTGTCACTCTCCGCGACCTCGAGGCGGACGAAAGCCTGACCGCGCTCAGGAACGACGAGATCGACATCGCCATCGTCGACGACTACGGCGAAGGCTCGCGCGCCTCCGACCCGGGACTCGAAGTCTGCGAGTTCATGCGCGATCCGATCTACCTGGCGGCTGCCGACTCGACGGCATCGATTGCTCGGGCGTCTGCTTCGACGGTCGGCTCCCCGGCTCGGACGCGACTGAAGCCTCCAGCCGGAGAAGCCCGGCTGGAGGAATTTCGCGATGCCTTCTGGATCATGGACACGGACAACAGCCACCTCTCACAGGTCACCGTCCGCGCCTGCCGCGCCCTCGGTTTCGAGCCGCACATCCGCTCGAGCTGCAAGGACTTCAGCGTAATCATCGCGTTGGTGGAAGCTGGGCTGGGAGTTGGGGTGCTGCCCGGATTGGCGCTATTGGACCGGCCCCTCCGGGCCAGCGTCCGGCCGATCAGCCCGTCGCTCGCGCGTCGAATCTCGTCCGTGATCCGCCCGGAACGTCGCACTCACCCGATGATCGTGTCCGCGCTGGCCGAGCTGGAACGGTTCGGCGCGACCTATGTGCCGCCGTTGAGTGGCGCCGCATGACACCGCTTCGCTACGGCTGGGCCGACGGCGCGGCGGTTGGGGCCGGCGGCGCTCCGCAGGGGGAATATGGGTGCAGCAACGATGAGGTGCACGCGCCGTACGAGTAATCGCTCGAGTTGGCCTGGCCCGGCCCAAAGAACGGGAACGAGGCGACCATCGCAAACACGAGGTAGATGGCGAGCAGCGCGAGCGGGTTGATCCGTCGCAGCAGCCACCACGTCATCACGACCAGGCCCAGGGCCAGGATGTCGGGGAAGATCGGATCCAGGATCGCCGCCTGCAGGTTGATCTGGGCGCCGTAGATCGAGACCGTCGGGGCCAGGTTCACGACCACGAACTTGGCCGCGAGCGCACCAAGGACCATGTTGCCGAGCACGCCGGCACCCACCAGAACGCGGTCGATCGTGCCCGATCTGAGGATGTCGGTCACGAACGAGCGGCCGCGGGCGTAACCCTGCATCCATGCCGTGTAGCCGATCCCGACGATCACGATAGAGACCAGGACGATGTACAGGATCGCCCCCAGCGGGTTGCCGGTCGCGTTCGACAGCTGGGGCACGGTCGAGCCGCTCGCGCTGCCGCCGGCGATGCCGATCCCAAGGGCCAGCAGGATCGGCGTGATGGTGCTCTGGCTCATCGTGTCGCCGATCCCGGCGAGCGGCCCCATCAGCCCGGACTTGACCGAGTTGATCGCGTCGTCGTCGATGGGAGCGCCGTTGGCCCGCTGCTCCTCCATGGCGATGACGGCGCCGTGGACGACGTTGCCGAAGTTGGGCTCCGTGTTGAAGAACACCAGGTGGCGCTTGAGCGCGGCCCGGATGTCGTCGGGCGTCGAATAGAGGCGGCTGATGATCGGCGTCATGGCATGGGCGAAGCCGGTGCCCTGCAGCCGCTCGTAGCTGTAGTTGGCGTGGGCGAAGAAGGTCCAGAGGACCCAGGAGTGGATCAGGTCCCGGCGCGTGACCCGGACCGCAGGCGCCGAGGCGGGCGTCGCGCCCGAGGTCGAAGCCGGTGCCGCTGCGACGGCGGCCGGCGCGGCCGCGGTCTCGGCGATCGCCTCGCTCGAAGGCCTCTCCGACCGGACGAAGTTGAGGTGCAGATACGCGAGGGCGAGGCCGAGGGCGGCGACTACGACCAGGGACATCGAGCTCCCGGTCGCGGTCATCAGGATGAAGCCTATGAAGAAGTAGGGGACCACGGAGCCGCGGAAGATGAACCTCATGTTGAGTGCGATGCCGATGGCGGGCAGGATCCCGCCGGCGATGACCAGGCCGTTGACCATCCAGAGCGGCAGCCTGTTCAGCGCGTCCTGAACCGCGGACGGGCCGTTGAGTGCCAGCAGGAACACGGGCACGAAGCTGGCGACGAAGAGGAAGGCCTGGCCGGGCAGCCAGTTCATGAGGGCGACGCCGCCGATGTCCGCCTTCTCGGCTCGCGCGTCGGCCCAGTGAGCGAAGACCGAATCGAGAGCCATGCGGCCGTAGAAGATGATCGTGCCGAGCAGCCCGAGACCGAAGGCGATCGGGATGGCCTTCGTGGGATCGAGGCCGCCGGCGAGGGCAACCGTGGTGCCGACCCAGCCCGCGAGGCTCGCGTCGGCGGGCAGGTTTCCTCCGGCCGAGATGAAGCCAAGGTACGGGATGTTGATCGCCGCGCCGATCAGCGTTCCCTGGGCCGGATCGCCGAGGATCAGTCCGACGAAGAAGCCGGCGACGAGCGGCCGGTACAGGGTGAAGAAGGCGAGGCCGAAGAGCCAGGGGCTGTTGGCCAGGTAGTAGCCGAGGGCTATCAGCGCGGCCTGCCAGGCGGCCACGCTGATCGTGTGTACGCCGGACCCGCCGGCCGGGCTCGCGCCGAGGACCGCACCCGGCATCGCCGCCGCGGCCAGCCCCAGCATCAACAGGCCCGCGCCCACCGCCGTGTACTGCCTCTTCATTCGATCCTCCCAGCTCCGCCCGCGCGGCTCAATTGCCCGAATCGACCGACCGGAACGGGATCGGGCGGTCGTCAGCGACGATCTGGATCTCGACCCGAGTCCCCAGCTGCTCCAGCGCCCGCAGGTCCCGGATCTCGCCCGGGCTCGCGGAGATCGTCTTGTGGAGGCGTCGCCGACCCGGCGCCGCGCCCAAACCGCCCAGATCCACGACCTCTATCGGGACGCCGGCCTCTCGCAGACTCAGGATCGTACGCGGCGAGCGAGCCAGGACCATGACGGGTTCCGGAGCCCCGGCCAGCTCCAGACAACGCACCGCCCCCGATGCCAGGTCGTGGACCTCGACCCGGACCCCCTGCGGCGAGGCCAGCGTCAGCACCTCGCGCAGGAATTCGTCGCGAGCGGTCTCGTCGTCCACGATCACGATCCGCTCCGCGCCGAGAGCGCGCAGCCACACGGCCACGACCTGGCCGTGGATCAGGCGATCGTCGATCCGGACGAGGCGGAGGCTCATGGAATGGACGGCGTCAGGAGGCGCGGCGGGCGCGATGACGCTCCGTCTCGACGATGCCCGCGCGCCCCACCTCGAGCAGCCGTTCCAGCAGCTCTTCGTCGAGGTCGCCGTCGGCGAGCGCCGCCTCGACGGCCATCGCCAGGTTCGCCCCGGAGAGGCAGACGATGCGGGGTGACCGCCGGGCGATGGCCGAGGCCACGTTGAAGGGGGTGCCGCCGAGCAGATCGGTCAGCACGAGTACGCGGCGTGCCCGGCCGGAGTGGCCGGGATCGCGGCTACCGTCGATCGCGGCTCGGAGAGCGTCGGCGTATCCGTCGGGCGACTCTTCCGGCTCGATGGCCACGGCCGCGGCGTCGGCGATGGGTCCGCAGATCATCTCTGCGGTGGCGAGCAGCGCAGCAGGAAGCTGCCCGTGACCGGCGATGACGATTCGGAACGCCCGCACTGGATCCTCCGTTGGATGCTGGCCGCTTGACCCTGAGATTAGTTCCTGCAAATATTCGCACGCAATGGCTTGCACTGGATTGCGTTGCGGTATCGTCGCGTCCCGCGGCGATCGTGTCAAGAAAGGGACCCGTCGTGGCTGACCGTGAGGCTCTCAGCGGCGCCGCGAGCGACCTGGCCGCAGCCGGTGCGGCCGAATCAACCAGCGGGCGGGAGATGATGCGGCTGGTCGCCCAGCTCTATTACGTTCGAGAGCTCGGCCAGCCGGAGATAGCCGCCTTGACCGGGTTCTCGGTCTCGAAGGTTTCGCGGCTGCTGGCCGCGGCCCGCGCCGCGGGCGTCGTCCACATCTCCGTCGAGGGCGCGCCTTCCGCCCCGACTCCTCTGGCGCGGGCGTTGTCGGACCGGCTGGGGATCGAAGTCTGGGTGACTCCCGGGCACGAAACGGCGCCCGCTCTTGCGGCGAGGCTGTGCGGCGTCGCCGCCGCCGCTCGCCTGGCCAACGAGTTGCCCGACGAAGGCGCGATCGGCCTGACCGGCGGCTACACGGTCGAGTCGCTGGTCAATGCGCTGCCCGTTGGGTCGCGCTCGGGCGTTGTCGTGGTTCCCCTGGTCGGCGGCTGGGACTCGAGCAATCCGCATCTCAACAGCAACGAGATCGCCCGCCACATGGCCGCGCGCATCGGGGCCGGGGTGCGGATGCTGCACGCCCCGGGCTGCTCGACAACGAGGCAACCACGGCCGCCCTTCTGTCGGACAGCGCCGTCACGGCCACTACCCGATTCTGGAGCGAGCTGCGGCTTGCGCTCGTCGGGATGAGCGGCGCGCCCCGCTTCGCTCCTGGCTACGGCACGGTGATGGACCGGCTCGACGACGCAGGGCGGGCCCGCCTGACCGAAAAGGGTGCCGTAGGAGACGTCGCCGGCCACCTGGTCCGGCTCGACGGTTCGCTCGTCCAGGACGAATGGGAGCGCCGCACGATCTCGATCCCGATCGACACGCTCCGGGCGGTGCCGCGCGTCGTGGGCATCGCCGCGGGCGCGAACAAGATCGAGACGATCGTGGCCGGGTCGCGGACGGGCCTTCTGCACCTGCTCATCACCGACGAGCCGACCGCGGCCGCCGCGCTCGAACTGCTGGCCTCGGGCAGATAATCCGCACGGGACCGAGCCACCGCTCCCCGCTGAGCCACCTCGGCGGTATAGTCAGTTTCGAGGTATCCCCCTCAAGATGGCCTCGCTACCGGGTCAGGCGTGATCGGGGGGTTCGGAATGGCGGCACATCGGCCGGCGACGGCACCCAACGCGCGCGGCGCCAGGATCAGCGGGATGGCGTTCGCGGTCGGCGGAGCGATCGTAGTGATCGGCGGAGTCGTCTCGATGCTGGTCGGTCAGCCGGAGGCCGCCCACGATCTCGCCCCGCTCACCGGACCGGGGGATCTCGTCGCGCGGTTCGGTCAAATGGCGCCGCTGCTGGCGGCGGTCGTCGCGGCGGCGGTGGTTATCGGAGTCTCGCTTCTGCTGGCGTCGCGGCGGCTCGACCCGGCCGCGGCCGCGATCGAGCTGCTGGTCCTCGGCGCGGCGATCGACGTCTGCATCGGTGGGGCGGCCGGCAGGATCGGCCACGCGACCACCGGCGGCGTGCTCGGTGCAGCTGTGGCCTGCGTGATGGGCGGGACGGCCGTCATCGCCGGCGGCATCGTCGGCGTGTTGAGCCGCGAATGACGGCCCCGTCGTGACCGCGCCCAAGGAGGATCAGTCCAAGCACGCTCTCGATGACGAAGGCGCGGCGCCGCCGCGGCCGGCTCGCCCCCGGCTCAGGCCGGCGCGAACTTTCGAGAGCGGCATCGGCGCAATCCTGATGATCGACGCCCTGGCGCTGCTTCTGGTCATTGCCTCGGGCCCGGCGGCCTATCTCTGGATCGACTCGACGCATCCGAGCCCGATCGTCGCGACGGCCGCGCCGGGGACGGCCGGGAGTGCCGCGCCGACGGTGGCGGCAACGGCGAGCGCAAGACCTATGACGGGTGCGTCGGCGAGCCAGGGCCCGGGCGTCTCCGGGGGAGCGTCGACGAAGCCGGCCACAGGAGACGGCACGTGGACCAGCACCGACTCGCTGCCGCAACCGACATGGGCCACCGCCACCGTGACACTCCACGACGGTCGGGTGATGGTCCTCGGTGGGGCGGCTGGGCGATCGAGCTTCGACGCGCTGGCATCTGCGTTGATCTTCGATCCGGCGACCGGCAGGTGGAGCGCCGCCACCGACATGCTCCAGCCGCGTGCCTACGCCATGGCCGTGACGCTGCCCGACGACTCCGTGCTCGTCGCCGGCGGCTCGCGCGACGGCCAGCCACTCGACACCGCGGAGCGCTACTACCCGGGCAACGGGACGTGGGTGGCCGCCGGGCGGCTCAACCTCCCGCGTACTCAGGGGGCGCTCACGCTCCTGAAGGACGGTCGGGTTCTGGCGACCGGCGGCGGGATCGAAGGCGGCCCCGACTGGAACGCGACGGCCACAGCCGAGATCTTCGATCCGGCTCGCGGCACCTGGACCCTGGCAGGCCCGATGGCGGTTGCCAGAGCCCGGCACACCGCAACACTGCTGCCCGACGGCGAGGTGCTGGTCACCGGGGGAGCGACGAAGTTCCAGGGCGATACCGGCTCCGTGACTGCGAAGGCCGAGATATTCAATCCCGGCACCAACTCATGGCGGCCCGCCGCCCCGATGTCCAAGCCGCGCTACGTCCATGCGGCGGCGCTGCTGAACGACGGACGGGTGCTGGTGGCAGGCGGCTGGTATGCCACGAGCAACAGCGACCCGAGCCACAACACGGCCGAGATCTACGACCCGTCGACGAACACGTGGACGGCGACGGGGTCGATGACCGGCGCCCGAGCCGACTACACCCTGGTCAAGCTGGGGGACGGTCGGCTGCTGGCGGCCGGAGGTGTCGACCCGGCCTATGCGGTCCAGGCCAGCAGCGAGATCTACGATCCGGCGACGGGAGCCTGGTCCGCGACGAGCAGACTGCTGGTAGGGACGATGTGGCCGGCGGTCAGTCTGCTGCCGGACGGGCGGGTGCTCCTCGCAGGCGGAGCCCTGGACGCGCTCGCGGCTCATCTGACCGCCGCCTGCCAGATCTACTCGCCGGCGGCGCCCTAGGACGGCACGCCGTTAGCTGGCGGAGGCGATTGCGCGGGCCTACAGTGGATTCGGACGGGCGAGGCAGAGCTGGAGGGGACGGAGTGCGGTTCCTGGGTCGAGGCAGCCGAGCGGGGGGCGACCGGCTTGCGGCCGGATCGATAGTCGTCGTCGAGGGCGGGCGATCGACGACAGTTGCGGTCCAACCGGGCCAGAAGATCGTGGTGGGTCGCGATCCCGGGTCAGGCATCGTGCTGGGCGACCCGCGGGTGAGCCCCAGCCATACCCTGATCGAGCGCAGCGGGCCCGGCTGGCTGGTCAGCAGCCTGGACGCCGCCAACCCCACCTGGATCCTCGACCCGACCGGTCGCGCCCAGCCGATCCTGGTCGAGCTCGGCCTCCGATCCGGGGAGTTGGTAGTGGGCGGCTGCCAGCTGTTGCTGTATCCGCCGTCCTAGCAGCCCGACGGTCCGCGCGGATAGGCCCCACTGAAAGGTTTGGAGGGCCGTGTGGGATTCGAACCCACGACCAGCCGATTAAAAGTCGGCCGCTCTACCGCTGAGCTAACGGCCCTCGAGGAGTACGCGGCAGTGCGCGCCATAGTATCGCCCGCCGCCCCGATCGCGATTGTGCTCCGCCCAGTGCTACGGGTTCAGGTCCTTGACCGCGGCCAGTAGCTGCGCATCCGTGGTCGACTTGAACTGAGTAGCCGTCAGCGACCCGAGCGTCGTCGGGTCCAACGGCAGGGCGCCCGGCCCCAGTGCGACCGTCTGGTCGGGCTTGATCCCGACCCCAAAGATGCGATGGCCCTTGGGCGTAAGCCAGTAGCGTGTCCCGAGGAATATGACCGAGCCGTCCGAGAGCTGGAACTGCTGGAGCACGGTGCCGGTTCCAAAGGTGGCCATACCGACGATCTTGGCTCTGCTGGAATCCTGGAGGGCTCCGGCCACGATTTCCGACGAGCTGGCCGAGTCATGGTCGACAAGGACGACGAGGGGCAGGCTCGTATGAGTCTGGCTCGGGTCGACGTTGATGTCGGTGTTGTTGCCCGCGGCATCCTGCTCGATATAGACGACGCCGCTCTTGAGGAACTCGCTCGCCACTTCCTGCGCTTCGGTGGCATAACCGCCGGGGTTGCCGCGCAGGTCCAGGATGATCGACGTGGCTCCGGCCTTCTGGGCCGCCGTGAGGTCGGTCTTCAGCTGGTCGCTCGCCCCGGTCGAGAACTCGACCAGCGCGATGTCGGCGGTATGAGTACCCGGGATCATCCCCCAGCCTGTCAGAGGCACGCTGATGTTCGCGCGGGTGATCGTGAGGTCAACGGGCGTCGGCGATCCAACGTGCAGGACAGTGATCTTGACCTGCGTCCCGGCTTTCCCGCGCACCTTGGCTGTCAGCTCGTCGATGGTCAATCCGGTGGTCGTGGCGCCGTCGACGGCTGTGATGACGTCGCCGACCTTGACGCCGGCGGCTTCGGCCGGAGACCCGGCGACGACTCGTTCGACTGTGAATGCCCCGCTGCTGTCCGACAGGATTACGCCGATGCCGGCGACGCTGGCGCTCAGCGAGGCCTGGAGGGACTGGTAATCCTGGGGCGTGAGGAAGGTGGAGTGGCCGGTGTCGCCCAGGCTGTCCACCAGCCCCTTGATGGCGCCGTAGACGAGCTGCTGATCGGTGATCGACGACCGCCCGACGAAGTTCTGCTTGATGATCTGGATCGCTTCGTTGTAGAGGCTCGAATCCTGGAGTGAGCCGTTGGGCCCGATCGTGGCTCCGGGCCCGTTCGGCGAGGTCGTGTTGGGGAAGAACGAGTGGTCCACCAGCATCCCGCCGGAGAAGGCGATCAGGCATGCAGCGATGACGGCGAGGATCTGCGGGAGCCGGCTGGGCCGCGTGCGGGCTGCGTCCCCGACGGGCGGCACGGTTCCATATCCGCCAAAACCGGGCGTCGGGCCTGGGCCCCAGCCCGGCTGGGGCTGCCACGGCGAGGCCGTCGGGGGCTGACCCCAGCTCTGGCCCGGCTGCCAGGCTGGTGGTGCGGGTGGTGCGGGCGGCGCGGGCGGCGCTCCCCAGCTCTGGCCCGGCTGCCAGGCAGGCGGCGGCGGCGGGGCGCCCCACGGGTTGGGCTGGTTTGGCGCCGGCGCGCTCCACTGTGGCGGTGGCGCCGGAGCCATCCAGCCGCTCGGCGCGGCCGGTGGTGTGGGCGGCGCGGGCTGCCCGGGCTCTTCCGGTGTGGTGGAGGCCGGCTCGCCCGGCGAGCTCGCCGGCGGAGCGGATTGGTCGGCTGAGTCGCCCGATTCTCCACCGTACAGTCCGTTCGCCGCCGCATCTGCCCTGGGATCGGGGCCGGGGGAATTGGCCGCGTCGTCGGGCGGCGTCCCCGAACCTTCCCACTGCTTGTTGTCGTTCTGCATGCCAGGCCTCCACATTTCGCTGCAGCGCACATGATGGCCCACCTGGCCCGACGCGAATGCTGAAGGGTGCCGCGTTGCGAGCGAGGTCGTACGATCTGCCCAGGAGATGCGACGCTTATGGACGGGAAACGGACTGCGCTCGGCGCGGCGGCATGGCTCGGCCGCTCGGAATCGATCGCGCCGACGGTACTCATCCTCGGTGGATTCCTCACCGGCCCGCCGCTCTACCGGTCGGTGGGCCGCAGGTTGATGGATCGCGGCGCGGCCGGTGCCGTCATCGCCGACGTCTGGACTCCCGATTGGCTGCTCGCGGGCGTCCGCGGCGTGGGGCCGATCTGCAGCCGCTCGGCCAGGGCACTGCGTGAAGCCGTCTCCCTCTCCAACGAGGTCTCCGGCGGAGCGCCGCTGCTCGTGGTCGGGCATTCTGCGGGCGGGATCACGGGCCGCCTTCTCACGGCGCCCGAGCCCCTCGAAGGTCGGAGGTTCGCGGCATCGCCGTGGATCGGCGCGATCGTCAGCCTCGGCACTCCGCACCGGCTGTCGGCCGGACGCGGTATAGGCGGCCGTATCCACGCCGTCGCGACGTCGGTCGCCGACGCCGAGGTGCCGGGCGCGTTCTTCGCGCCACAGATCGGATACCTGTCTGTTGCCTCGCGGGCCATCCGCAGCAACGCCCGGGGGACGGGCCGCGAACGCGTCGCGCATCTGCTTTATCGATCGATCATCGGTCGCGCGGCCGTCCCCGGGACGGAAGGCGACGGCCAGGTGCCCGTCGTGGCGACCGAGCTGGACGGTGCCGGCCGGATCGTCCTCGATTCGGCCATTCACGGCCCGGGCGCCGGTGCCAGTTGGTACGGTTCGGAGAGTGTGGTCGACGATTGGTGGCCGGCCGCGGTGGAAACCTGGCGTTCGGCGCTTCGGTTCCGTGAAGCCACGGGTGGCTCGGCCGGTCGGGGCATCAGAGGCGCCGCCTGAGCGGCGGATCACCATCGCCTGGGCTGACCGCGGACTCTCGGGTTTGACGGGCTCCTCTGGCATCGCTACAGTTCCCGGCGCGGGGTGGAGCAGCGGCAGCTCGTCGGGCTCATAACCCGAAGGTCGGCGGTTCGAATCCGTCCCCCGCAACCAATACCGCAAAACGTGAAACCCGGCCGAGAGGCCGGGTTTCGTGCTTGGGTCTAGTTGTCGGGTCGGGCGACGACCCTGGTGGCTTGCCGCGCGCTAGCTCTTCGGGGTCGGCGTCGGGCCGCCGGTCGGCAGGGCGCAGGTGGTGATGTTCTGGTTCTTGTTGTGGCCGTGATTGTCCTTGGCGATGGACGAGACCCACTGGCCGTGATTCTTGAAGCCACTCGGCGTGGTCGCCTGAGCCGCGAGCGAGACCACGCAGCCGTGGTTCACAGGATGACTGGCCTCGGGGCTGCCATTCGGCTTGGCCGCCTCGCTGGACTCGGCTGCTTCCGACTGCTCAGGCGCGTCGGTGGGTTCGTTGCTCTCGGCCGCGTCGGTCCGATGCGCCGTCGCCGCCGAGGGCAAGGGCTGGGAGTGGCTCGGGTCCACGGAGAGTGGCCCTGCTGCGAGAACCGCGGTCGCCGAGAGGGCCAGGATGGCCAGCGCGATAGATGCCGCCCGAAATCGGTGCATCTCTTCCTCCGTAGACTGCTTGTGTGTTCGTCCCCGGTGCTGAAACGAGCGTTGGATGAAAACGTTACTGGCATGCGATGAGTGCGCGCCCACTCTAGTCCGCCGCTTCTCGTGCTGTCATCCCTGACCTTCTGACGTTCCGCCGCTGGCGTGGACCATCAATGGGTCATGCTCGAGTGGTACGAACTGACCTGGACCGCGATTGGCGGACGTCGCCCGCCGGGTCGGGGGTAGGGAGAAGGGGGGTCGGGAATCGCGGGTCCGGGTCAGCGGGATGCCATCTCGCCGAGGCGGTCTAGCGGCGGTTCCTGGCGTGGCAGTCGATGCAGTCGGTCGCCCAGGGCAGAGCCTCGAGTCGCTCGGGTGCGATCGGCTGGCCGCAGCTCACGCACCGCCCGAACGTCCCCGCCTCGATCCGGCGCAGCGCACCCTCGATCTGACCCAGGTGCTGCTCCTCTCGCCCGCGAAGCTGCTGACCGCGCTGACTCTCGGAGACTTCTGTCGAAGAAGCGGTCTGGGCCCCATGCGCGACCCGCGGGTGCTCGACCTCCTCGGACAGCTCGAGCCGGATCCGTTCGCGCTCGCTCTCCAGCGTCCGCCGTGCGACTTCGACGAGATTGGCGTCCATGACCCGCATCGTACGCCGCTCGATGAGGTAGTGCGCGCCTATCCGAACACAGTCCTGCCAATCGTCATGCGGGCCTCGGAGCTTCGCCCTCGCGCGCGCGTTGTCGTAGGCGGCCGACGGCAACTCGGCCTAGACTCATCCCGGAGATCAGCCGCCAGGGGGCCGGCTCGTATCCGGCCAGCCAGTCGAGTCAAGGAGCACCATGGCACCAGCGAAGGATCCCGTCTGCGGGATGGAGGTCGACACCGCCACCGACCTCAAGTTCGAATATGACGGCGAGACCTACTACTTCTGCAGCCGCGGTTGCAAGCTCGACTTCGAGGAAGATCCCGAGAAGTACCTCGATCCCGAGTACGAACCGCATATGTAGGCCTCCCGGCCGCACGGTCGGCCGGACCGGACCCGGCTTGCGTGGTACGCTCAGAGCGAGCGTTGGGAGTGCCGCTGGGCCTCCAGCCTGACGAACAAAACCACGACACACCAGGAGAAGCCCGATGGCCTATGTGATCGCCGAGCCCTGCGTCGATGTGATGGACCAGGCGTGTGTGTCGGTCTGCCCGGTCGACTGTATCCACTTCGACGAGGGCACGGACCGCACTCTCTACATCGACCCCAACGAGTGCATCGACTGTGGCGCCTGCGAACCTGAGTGCCCGGTCAACGCCATCTTCACCGAGGACGCGCTTCCCGCCCAGTGGACCGCCTACACCGAGGTGAACGCTCTCTGGTACACCGACAAGGATGCCGCTCGGGCAAAGGTCGAGGCCTTGAAGCCGGCCTGATTCTCGCTCCGACCCGTGGGCGCCCGGCCGTTCGGCCGGGCGCTTCTGATTCCGACGCGGTGGTGGGGCCTGGCGGCACAGCCGCTGAGGGCACCCCAACTGAGCGAGACCGCGAGCGGGATCGCCGAGTCCTGAGCCGCTCCGGCTAGACTTGCGCGATGCGCATCGCATCCCTCCTGCCGTCCGCCACCGAGATCGTCTGTGCCCTGGGGCTGCGCGATCAGCTCGTCGGGATCAGTCACCGCTGCGACTTCCCGCCGGAGCTCGAGGGAGTGGCCGTGGTCACTCGCGCCATGCCCGCCGCAGCGGCCGCGGCGACGGAATCGGCAGGGGCTTCGGCCGGCCGATACGCCCAGGGCGCCGGTGCGGACGACGAACTGGGGCCGAGCCGGCTCGATCGGGCTCTGCTGCTCGCGGGCGAGCCGGAACTGGTGATCGTGGGTGGGCACGGCCTCGGGCCGGGAACGCGCGACGTCGAGGCCGCTCTCGTGGGCATGGCCGTCTCGCCCGAGATCGTCTGCCTGGACCCCGTCACGCTCGAAGGGATCTTCCACTCCCTGATCACCATCGGGGCGATGACCGAGACCGAAGACGATGCCATAGAACTGCTCGAAGGTCTACGCGAGGACCTCAGCAATATCGAACAGACGGTCGTGGCCCGCAACGATCAGGGGCTCCGACCAAAGCGAGTGGTGTTGCTCGAGGGGTTGTCGCCCCTGCGAGCCAGCGGACGGTGGGTGCCGGAGCAAGTTCGACGCGCCGGCGGTTGGGAGCTCCTCGGTCGAGAGGGTGAGCCTTCATCACCGACTTCATGGGAAGCCATCCGAGACGTCGACCCGGAGATGCTGCTGTTCGCCCCTTCGGGACTGACGGTTCTCGAGGCTCAAGCGATCTGGCGGGCGACCGAGCGGCCCGCATTCTGGGACGACCTCGAAGCCGTCAGGCGGGGCCAGGTCTTCTTCGTCGAGCCGGTCTACTTCTGCCGGCCCGGCCCCCGGGTCCTCGACGGTGTCGGCATGCTTGCCGAAATCTTCGACCCCGAAGGCTTCATCGACACGTCCCCGCCGGACAGCTGGACGCCCCTCGTCGAGTAGCGCGGGTCGCCGCGACGTGCGTCCAGTTCTCCACGATCCCCCGGCGCGATTTCAGGATGCTTTCAGCCGTCGACACCACTATTCCCATCAGCTCCTCCCTTCCTCCCAGGGCTAAGACGAGAACAGACAGCCGGTCGCTTTCCTCCCTCAGCGACCGGCTCTCGTCTGTCTGGGGGGGTGGCGCGACCCGGAGTGTTCCATTGGTTTGCGGGCCGCAGCACGCAATTACGCGCGAAACCGGCCCTCCTCGGCCCCCGACCGAGCCTATACTCGCCGGCATGTCGCCTCTTTCGAACCGAACCGTAGCGACAATCGGCTCAGGAGTGATGGCTGAGTCGATCATTGCCGGGCTGCTGCGCGGCAAGCTGGTGGAGCCCGGACAGATCGTCGGCAGCGAGCCGCGAGTCGAGCGCCGCGATGAATTGACAGGCCGGTACGGCGTCCGGATGGTCGCCTCCAACCTCGAGGCGGCGCGCGGAGCGGACGTCATCCTGCTCTCGGTAAAGCCCCAGACCCTGACCAAGGTAGGTCACGAGCTCGGAGGCCACCTCCGCCCCAACCAGCTCGTGGTCTCGATCGTGGCAGGTGCGAACTGCAAGGTTCTCACGAACCTGCTGGACCACCGTGAGGTCGTGCGCAGCATGCCCAACACCCCCGCGCAGATCGGGCGCGGCATGACCGTGTGGTACGCCACGCCGGAGGTCACGGCGGAGCAGGCCGACCAGGCTCGCGTCCTGCTGCGCGCCCTCGGGACGGATCTGCAGGTCGAAGACGAGCGGTTTGTCGAGATGGCGACCGCGGTCAGCGGCACGGGCCCGGCCTACGTGTTCCTCGTCATGGAGGCCTTGATCGACGCGGCCGTCCATCTCGGGTTCCCGCGTCACGTCGCCCACGACCTGGTGATCGAGACGCTCGAGGGCAGCACCGCCTTTGCCAAGGCCACGGCCCAGCACCCGGCGGTGCTGCGGAACATGGTCACCTCGCCGGGCGGGACGAGCGCCTCGGCCATCCACGAGCTCGAGTCGGGCCGGCTCCGTACGGTGCTTTCCGAGGCGGTGTGGGCCTCGTACCGGCGGACGATCGAGCTGGGTGCCGACCTCGAGAAGGGCCTTGGGTTGAACGAGGGATCGACGGACGCGTCCGTCGACGGCAAGGCGGCCTCGGGGACCGGGCCGGGGGCATCGGCCCGCCGGTTGGGCCGCTGACGTGCCCGCCGCGACCGGCTCCGGCGCTTCGGCGACGCCGGAGGGCCTGCTCGCTATCTTCGCCCACCCCGACGACGAGAGCTATGGCGCCGGCGGAGTGATGGCCCTCGCGGCGGCGGCCGGGAATCCGGTCTGGGTGCTGTGTGCGACCAACGGCGACCAGGGTGGACGGCCGGGCGAGATGGGCGTGGATCATTCCCTGGATCCCGAGATCCGGCGCGAGGAGCTGGCCTGTGCCTGCCGGGAGCTGGGCATCGCCGAGCCGATCTTCCTCGGTTATCGCGACTCGGGCATGGAAGGCTGGGGTGCGCCGGAGGGCGCATTGAGCCGCGCCCCCCAAGAGGAGGTCGTGGAGCGGATCCTGGCCGTCATCCGGCGACTTCGACCGGCCGTGATCGTCACCTTCGATCCGGGCGGGGTCTACGGCCACCCGGATCACACCGCATGCTCGGCCACGGCAACCGCGGCCTACATGCGGGCGACCAGGGAGCCGGGCGGTCCCGTCGCGCTCTACCACCAGGCTCTGCCGCGCTCGGTCGTGGCCGGCATGCAGGCGGCGATGGAGGCCGAGCGGCGCCGCTCCGGCGACGAGGCGCCGCCGTCCGAGGACGACCTGCGCCAGGCGGAGGCGTTCCAGAAGCTCGCCCGACCCGACGAAGAGATCACCACCGTCGTCTCGATCGCGCCGGTTGTCGAGCGCAAGATCGCGGCCCTGTCCTGCCATGACAGCCAGATGCGCGGCCGTCGCTGGGACGATCCCGAGCAGCGAGCCGAGATGGAGCGGATGTTCGGCACCGAAACCTTCGTTCGGGTGGACCCGGCGCCTCAGCCGGGCGAGAAGGAGGACCGGTTCCTGGCACTGAAGTGGGGCGACTCATGAGAGAGCGCCGCGGTGGCAGAGAGACCTCCCTGGTGACAGCCGAGCCCACTAACCGCGTTGGGCCGGATCTGATCCGCACCCGCCGGCCCTCGCGCGACGGGCTCACGATCGAACAGGCCGCGGCCGTCGAGTCGCCGCGCGAATTCCGCCTGTCCCCCGACGGCCGCCGCATCGCCTTCACGGCAGAGGCCGCCGGCGCCCGTCAGATCTTCCTCATGCCGGTCCGCGGCGGCTACCCCGAACAGCTCACCGCGACCGAGAAGCCGGCATCGGATCCGCAGTGGTCGCCCGACGGCCGCCGCATCGCCTTCGTCCGCGACGACGCCATCTGGATGACCGACGTTGAAGGTTCGCACCAGGCGCTGGTGACCCAACATCCCGCCGGGAACCGATTGCCACGCTGGTGTGCCGACGGCCATCAGATCGGGTTCATCTCACGCCGGCGCGGCTGGGACCAGCTGTGGGTCGTGGATGCGCCCGTGCCGCGCCGGGGCCGGCCGGCGACGCGGCCGCGGTCGGCCGAACCGACGCCGCTGAGCCAGACCGGCGTGGACGTCGGTGAGTTCGTTTGGTCGCCTGACGGCCGCCAGATCGCCATCACGTCGCAGCGGCTGCCGGACCTGCTGACGTCGCAGGTCCATATCGTGGACGCGGCCACTGGGGCAGAACGGCTGGTCGCGGGCGAGAGCTCCTGGGATGTGGGGCCGCGCTGGTTGCCCGATGGCTCGGGCCTGCTCGTCGTCTCGGATGGGGAAGGACCCTTCCAGGTCGTACTCGTCTCCGCCGACGGCCGCGACCGGACCGTCCTCACGAGCGGCCAGCACGAGCATGGCGAGCCGGGCGCCGGCCCCGGCTGGGTTGCCCTGCCGTCGCCGGACGGCCGGCGCTTCGCTCACATCGAAATGCGAGATGGGCTGGTCGATCTGCTCGTCGGCGATCTCCCAAACGGGGCCGGTGGTCCCTTGCCGGGCGGCGGCCTGCGATCGGCGGTTGTGAGTCCGCATGAAGGGCTGTGGAGGGTAGCCGGCTGGCTGCCCGACTCGTCGGCGGTCATCGCCACGGGCATGAGCGAGCGCTCCCCGGACGACCTGTGGCTCCTGCCGATGCCCGAGGTCGTCGGCGAGGGCGCCCGGCCTCGCCAGCTGACGCATTCGCTTCCGACGGTGATCGACTCGGCTCGTTTTGCCGCAGGGACACGGGTCTCATTCAAGGCGAGGGACGGGCTGTCGATCGAAGGCACCCTCTATCTGCCACCGAGCGCCGTCGCCGAAGAAGCGACGCGCGTGCCGTGCGTGGTGCACTCGCACGGTGGGCCCACGGCACAGGCGTACCGTGACTGGCAGCCGCTCCGTCAGCTCGTCGTCGAAGCGGGCATGGCGTTCTTCTCGGTCGACTTCCGCGGCTCAAGTGGCTATGGCCGGGACTTCCGCCTGGCCAACCGTGGCGAGTGGGGCCATGCTGACGCCTTCGACGTCATAGATGCGGGTCGCTGGGCCGCGGCCCAGCCATGGTGCGATGGGCGGCTGGCCCATTACGGCGCCTCGTACGGTGGCTACATGACGCTGTGCGTCCTCACGGAGGAGCCGTCCATGTGGCGGGCGGGCGTCGACCTGTACGGCGACTCGGAGATCGCCGAGAGCTACGGCCACGGCGACCGGCCTGGCCGGATCGACCTGGAACGGATGATGGGCAAGCCCGACGATCCGGCCGCCACGCCAGCCTACCGCCGCGGGTCGCCGCTCTATCGGGCGGAGCGGATCGAGGCGCCACTGCTCATTCTCCACGGCCGAAAGGACAAGCGAGTCGTCCCGCTCATGTCGGAGAAGATGGTCGAGGCGCTCGAGATCGAGGGCAAGCACTACCAGGTGCACTGGTACGACGAAGAGGCGCACGGCTGGCAGCGGCGCGAAAACAAGCGCGATGCCTGGAAGCAGATCCTCGACTTTCTGCGGCGTCACGTCCAGGAACAGGTGGACGAGGACTGAGGGAGGGACGGTTATGTGGGGCCGTCGCGGGCGGGTGAACCTGGTCGACACGCCGGAGATAGCGGCGTTCTTCGAGCGGCTCGACCACCTCAACAAAGAGCAGCTGCTGAGCCTTCATGCCGCCTGGCAAGCCGCGGGTCGCACGGCGCATGAAGACGCGTGGACCTCGGTCCGGGCGGTCGGCGCTCGAGACGGGTTGACCAGGGAGATCGAACGGGTGCGCAACAAGGCTCTCAGATGGGCCTCGCGTGGCTCCGATTCGATCCCGTACCAGCTGGTCGACGATTCGGAGTGGCTTCAGATCAAGATCGACGCCGGCGGGGCGATCGTCGATGCGGCGCTGGCCATCGCGCTCGGCGACCATCTGGACGAAGCCTCTCACTCCGCCCTCATCGGGCCCTGGTTGCAGGTAACGCAGGCGGTCGAATAGGCCCCGTCCACCTAAAGGACCCGGCGTCGGCGGTCGGTCGAGTTGCCGGGCCGGTGCTCCGCACGGCTTTCCCGCAGGCGATGTAGGCTGCCGGCGTGGCCGACCTTCGAGTTGAGTTGCTGGTGATCGAGGACTGTCCGCATCTCGAGCAGGCCCATCGCGACCTCGAGACCGTTCTCCGCAAGGGCATCATCGAGGTGCCCATTCAGGTCGTCTTCGTAGGCAGCGCCGACGATGCCGAGTTCCTCGACTTCCCGGGCTCGCCGACGATCCGCATAAACGGCGAAGACGTGGTTCCACAGCCCGAGTCGCCGGTCGCGCTTGGCTGCCGGATCTACCGCGACGCCGATGGCAACGTGCTCGGCTCGCCGCCGATCGAGGCGATTCGGGCGGCAGTCGACGCCCACCGGCGGGGGCGGCTCGAGGCCTTCCAGCGCGATGAGGCGGCCAGGGTCGCCGACTTCGCGCGCGAGGCGGCGGCATCCGAAACATCGGACGATTCCCATAGACAGCGGGAGGACTGAGCACATGGGGTACGCGGAGAACGTCCGCATGATGCCGAACCGGTCGATGCGTTCCCTCTTGATCTCGCTCTCGCATCGACGCTCCCTTGCCCGCCTGGCCGTTCGCAGCCCGCTGACGCGTCCAGTCGTGGCGCGGTTCGTGGCCGGCGAGACGCTCGACGAGGCGCTGCCGGCGATCTCAGCGCTCAAGGCCGCCGGGCTCAAGACCACAGTCGACGTCCTCGGCGAATCCGTTACTTCAGCGGAGGGGGCGTCGGCCGCCGTGGACCGGTATCTGGCGACCGTCGCCGCGCTCTCGGAACAGGGCCTGGACCCGAACGTCAGCCTCAAGTTGACGCAGATGGGCCTGGAAATCGGCCCGGAAGTTGCCCTGGCCAACGTGATGCGGATCGTCGCGGCGGTCCGGGACGCCGGTGGCTTCATGCGGTTCGACATGGAGGACCATACCCAGACCGACGCCACTCTCGAGATCTGGCGGAAGGCCCACGACGCGTATCCGCAGGTCGGGGTGGTGATCCAGTCCGCCCTCCGCCGCAGCTCGGCAGACGTCGACGCGCTGATCGCCGCCGACGGCCGCGTCCGGTTGTGCAAGGGGGCATACGCCGAGCCGGGCAGCGTCGCGTATCAGAGCAAGGCGGCCGTGGATGCGAACTACGCCCACCTCATGGAGCGGCTGCTGCTGGCGGACGTGCATCCGGCGCTGGCCACCCACGACCCGAAGCTGATCGCCAAAGCGATCGAGTTCGCCGAGTGCAAGGGGATAGGCCGCGACCGGTTCGAGTTCCAGATGCTCTACGGCATCAGGCGCGACCTGCAGCGGATGCTCCTGGACCGAGGCTACACAGTCCGGATCTACGTCCCGTACGGTGGCGAGTGGTATCCGTACTTCATGCGCCGGCTCGCCGAACGCCCCGCCAACGTGGGCTTCATGCTTCGCGCGATCGTCAAGGAAGAGGGCCGCCGCCTCCGGGGCCACTAGCCGGGCGGCAAGCCGGCTGGCGCCCAAGCCGACTCGCCCGGGCCGGCCGACGTCGGTCGGCGGACCTCGATGGCTACTCGACTGGCTGGCGCAGGACCGTCTTGAGCCTTGCCGGATCGCCCCGGCGCGGATCGCCGAGATAGATCTCATGGTGGGCGCCGCGCGGCCGGCAGCCCTGGGCCGCGATGAAGGCGTGGAGTCTCTCGATCGTAGGCCGTTCTTCGCTGTAGGGACCGACATGCATGACCTGGGCGCTCCGGCCCTCGCGCCAGCGCTCGAGCCGCAATCGTCCGAGCATCTCGGAGTCGCCCTTCTTGCGGCGAACTTCAGTCACAGCAGCGTCGAATACCGCCGGCGTGACGTCGTCTGAGACGGCCAGGAGCGCCCGCCAGCCCCAGCGCTCGGGCGGCACGGCCATGTCGAAGCTCTCATCGTCAGCGGTGAACCAGAGGGCCTCGAGCGGCAGGATCGGCATCGCCACGCCCTCGCGCTTGAGCCCGAACTTGATCGTGTACACGACCGGGAACAGCGCCGCGAACGCCTTCTGGAAGTCGGTGGTGGGGTACTCGGCGCCCTCGTCGGGCGCTCCGCGGCCGTCGATCATGAGGTAGCCGAGCTCAGGTACGTCGACGAGCACGGGCTCTCGCGGGGGATTGAAGAGCGGCGACAGGGCCTTCTTCAGGTCCGGTCCGGACGCAAGGGAACTCCGACCGGATGCGGTTTCGGGTCGGGTTGATGTCTTGACTGCCATCGATTGCCACCTCAATGCGCCTTTGCGGCGACTTGTACGGCCTCAGGCAGTGTGAGAGTCAAGCCCGAACGGCCACCTCAGCCTCGAGCGCTGCCGCCATCTGCTTGCAGTGTTCCTCGATGTGGCTGGCCAGCATCGTGTCTACGATCTGCCTGACGGTCATTTCTCCGCGTTGCTTGTGGAGGCCGCGCCGGGCGGCCTGTCGCTCGTCGAGCTCGAGCAAGCGCCTCAGCACGCGCTCGAGTGAGTTGTCCAGGCGGGCGTACAGCTCATAAACCGGCAGAGTCCTGTCCCGATCGACGGTCAGGATCCGAGCCAGGTCGTTGGGCTGGCGCCCAAAGGGCACTGGCTCGAGCTGTCCCGAGAGCACGCGTTCGACCTCGCCGAGCCAGTAGGGGAGCATCTCGTCGATGTGGGCGAGGATCTCGCGGCCGACCCAGTCGCGCCGGCGAGGCAACTCCTCCGGCGGTGGCGCGCTCAGCTCGACTCGGGCCCGCATCCGGACCAGATTGTCTCTGGCGGTGCGCATACGTTCGACCTGGCTGTAGAGGATCGCCATGTTTGGGTTCGTTCTCCGTGGCGGGCCGACTCCGGGGCCGGCCGCATCCCGCGAAGCGTAGCGCTTCCGCGCCGGCTGTGACCCTTTCTGCATCGTTTCCCGCGCGCACCGGACTGGTTCCTGCGTGCACCGGTGCGGGCCGTCGGCCGAAGGTCAGATTTCCTCCAGCACCACAGGGCGCGACTCGGAGGGTGTCGAGAACTGCGCCAGCAGGACTCCTGTGAGCACGATCGCGGCCCCCACGACTCGGATCGGGGAGAAGGCCTCGCCGAGAAACGTGATCCCGAGGAAGATCACGACGATCGGCTCGACGGTCGCCATGAGCGAAGCCTGGGCCGCGCCGATCCGGGCGGCCGAGGCATAGAAGGCCTGGATCGCCACCGCGGCCGCAAAGACACCGATGCCGATCAAGCCCGGCCAGGCCGCGACCGGGATCTGTGAGGGCAACAGGGGTTCGCGAGCCAGCAGGCCCAAGGCCAGCGTAGCCATCCACGTCCCGGTCATCATGATCGCCCCGGCGACCGGCGGAGACACCTCGGCGCCCTTGCCCCGAGATCGCATGTCGGCCGTCTGGCCGGGTCGCTCGCCGGCCATCCAGGCGGTCAGGACGATGTAGAAGGAATAGAAGACCGGCGACAGGAGGGCCAGGATTATCCCTCCCTGGTTGGTGTTCGGGTTGACGCCACCGATCGTCAGGACGGTTCCCATGATCACTATGGCCAGCGATCCCCAGGCCAGCCTGCCTTCGAACTTGTAGCCGAGCCGCAGCGATAGCACGGCCACGAGAGCCGGATATGCGCTCATCAGCAAGGCCACCAGGGAGATGTCGATCTTCTCGATGGCGGCGTAGTACACGCTGGCGTTTACGAGGAAGAAGGCGCCCGTGAAGAGGAGCCGGGCGACGGTGCGACGATCCAGTTCTCGAAGCGCGGCTCGAGCTCGCGGCTGGATGAGCAGCCAGGCCCAGCTGACGATCATGGCAAAGGTGAAGCGCCACACCAGCATCGCTATCCAGTCCACGCCTGCCGGAAAGACGTAGGCCTTGAAGAAGAGCGGTCCGGTGCCGTAGGCGGCACCGGCGAGTGCCCCCAAACCGATGCCAACGATGCGTCGACGATTCATCATCGAAGGCTACCAGCCGGCTCCTCCGTCTCGCTGGCCCGCCAGCCAGTCCCGGCGGTAGGCCTTCGGTCACGGCGGCCCGTCGGCCCAGGTGCGCCGCGTTGCTTTTGGAGTAGTACCCAGACCCCGCCCCCAGCCCCTCCATCCAGACTACGGTCCGAGTACCGTTCGGAGGGTACGAGTGAGTCATATGCCCGTCGTCTCCCCCCACCTACGATCTCCACGATCGAAGCGGTCAGATGACCGCCAGATGTGAGGTCGGATGCGATGACTCAGGCCCGCGAACGCTGCCCGCGCTGCGGAAGGCGCCTGGTGAGCACGCGCTTCGACACCACGTTCCGGCTGCCGGATCGAAGCGAGCGTCTGTGCTTCGGAATCCCGGGCGGGCTGTGCGACGATTGCCACCAGCTGTACATCGACCCCGAGCTGATCGAGCTGCTCGATCTGGGCCAGGGCCGTTGCGTCTTCGCCATCGAGAGCGATCTCGTCCTCCAGGAACAGGCCTGGTCCAGCGCCGACTGATCGCGGCGGTCTCCTCTCGGTTCTTCATCGCTCGCCGTTCGTCTCGTGACGCGTTCCGACCGGCGCCGACCCTCGTCCGGGTTGCCTTGGCGGAGCACAATCCACTCCGTGAGTGATCTGGAACGTGCCGCCGACACGCCTCTTCCCGATGACGGCCCCGCCGCCCGCCGGCCTGCCGGAATGTGCCGCGGGCCCGGCCATATCGTCGTGTACGGCAACCCCGCCTTCATCGGCGCCTTTGGCGCCAGAGCGGTGGGAATGCCGGCCCGCGAGAGCCTGCTGGATCTGCCCCCGGCCGCGTTCACGCTGCTCGACGCGGTGCTGTCGCGGGGCAAGCCGCTCGCCCGCTGGATCCGCTATGGCGGCGAGGACTGGCGCATGACCGTCGTGCCGCGGGTCGATCCGGACGGCGACGTCTACGGCGTCTCGTTCCATCTGCGGGCTCGATCCGACGTCGCTGAGGGAGCATCCGAGGGGGCCTGACGGTCCGTCCCGCCGGGAGGCCTGAGGCTCAGCGGCTCGTGGACCGCCGGACCTTCTCCGCGATCCAGAGGCTGACGGCGGCCCGGCGGCGCATCTCGCCGCCTCCGGCGTGGCCCTTGAGCGTGGCGTCGAGCTCGAGCAGGCCGGCGAGAGCATCGTCCAACTCGGGTGGCGTCCAGGTTCGGGCCTGCGCAGCCAGCCTCTCCGCTCGGTACGGATTCAGCTTCAGGGTCCGGACCAGGACCGCCGCCGGCGTGCCGCTGTTCAGCAAATCCAGGATCTCGATCAATTCGCGGATGCGGCGATGCAGATGGACCACGAGTACGGGGCCGGGGACCTCGTCGAGCCGATCGGCCAGCTCGGCGGCCTCCCGCGCATGGCGCAACCCGATCGCGTCGAGGAATGCCCAGGTCGAGCCCGGCACGGCGTCGGTGACGAGCGCCTTGACGTCCTCTGGGCCGATCTGGCCGTCCAGCCGGTAGAGCGCGAGCTTCTCGAGCTCGGCCACGGCCAGCTCACCCTGGCGGCTGCGGTTGACGTCGCTTTCGCGAACGTTGGCCCCAACGCGGCGACCGAGCTCGGCCGCGGCGGCGGGCGTGATCCCGATGCCGCGCTCGCGGGCACGGTCGGCGATCCAGCGGGCCATGCCGTCCTGCGTGGGGGAGCGGAACTCCCGGACCTCGCCGCCGGCGACGGCAACGGCGTTGCGCAGGTTCTCGAGCGACGCGGGTCGGCGGACCGTGCCATCGACTGTATCGAGGAACGCGAGTCCGTTGCCGGGGGCCACCGACGCCAGTGTCTCGGCCAGCCGTGCCGCCAGCGGTTTGGTGGAAACGAGCGGCGCTGGCTCGACCACGATTACGAGAGTCCCGCCGCCAAAGAGCGTTGCCGTTGCCACCTTCTCGCCGATCTCGCCGGCGGTGGTGGCCGATCCGGCGAGCCGGACTCGGTACAGCGCGTCACCGTCGCCGGCAATCCTGACGGCCAGTGCGTCCGGACCTCGAGAGACGCCGTACGCATCGTCACCCCAGTAGTAGCCGAGCGGCGCAGTCGGGGCCATCAGTCGGGCCCATCGCGATGGGCGGCGCCACGGCGGGTGCCTCGCTTCGGCCCGCTGCCGCCGTCGGCACGGACTCCCTCGGCCACCGCCGCTCGTGCGGCGGCGATTGCGCGCCGCGTCCAGGCCAGCCGCCGCACCTCGGCCGGCGACACGCCGGCGAGAGTGCAGGCGCGACGTTCGATCTCCTCGGCGCGGGCTCGCACCGCAGCCAGCGTCGCTGCGGTCCAGCTGCCGCGAGCCCGCCCGATGCGCTCCGCCGGTGGGTAGCGGCGCTCCCAGGATTCGAACCGCTCGGCCATCGACTCGAGGCGCTGGCCTGCCCGCTTATCCGCGTACGCGACGATCAGGGCTTCGGGCGAGGCCGAGGCGAGCCAGCCTTCGTACCAGCCGAGGTCCGCCAGGCGCGTCACCGGGTGACCGATAACCACCGGCCCGAGCTCCGGGTAGCCCTGTCGAGCCAGCCAATCGGCGGATCCCCGGCCGTGGGCCAGCCCATCGGTGAGCGGTTTGACGCGATCGAGCTTGTCGACATCATGCAGGAGCGAGGCCGCCTCCACGAGGCGGCGGTCGAGCGACCGGCCAGCCGAAACCGCCCGCCATGCCAGCCAGCCTGCCGTCTCCGCGACGGCTCGCGAGTGGCGGAGGTGCCATGCCTGGGGCTCGAGCGACAGAAGCAGTGCCGCGCTGTCGCGACGGTTCGGGACGGACATCGGGTGAATCGTACAGGAGCGCGAACCGGACGGAGGGCGCTCGCGGCGAGGCGTCCGTGCCGGCGATCGGCCACGAACCGACGGCCGGCCACGAACCGGTGGCCGCGGCCGCGGACTGTCGCGACCGCGCCGGGTCTGCTGTCGCGGCGCCGGAGGACACGACCTTCACTGTCGTCCGGTCGAGCATCGTGTCGACCGTGCCGTCCTGGTCGGTCCGCAGGACGCGCGACGAATGGGCACGCAAACGGGCCATGGTGCCGCCGTTCGGGTGTCCGTAGGTGTTCTTTGCCCCGACGGAGACGACTGCGACGGAAGGGCGGAGCACGCCCAGCAGCACGTCCGACGAAGCGGTCGCGCTACCGTGATGCGGTACCTTGAGCATGTCGATCGCCGGCAGGCCGCGGCCGATCAGGATCGGATCGACATCATCTTCCGCATCGCCGGTCAGCAAGAAACGACGACCTTCGAACTCGCCGAGCAGAACGACCGACGCGTCGTTCGTCTCGCGGTTGGCGGTTGCGTTCGGGTCCAGATAGCTCGGGCGTTCCCGGCCGTCGTCGGGCCACAAGACGGTCAGCGTGGCATCGTCGAGCTGCAGCACTTCACCGGTCCCGAGTCGATCCGTTTCGATCCCGCGCGCCGACAGGGCGGCCTTCCAGGCTCGATACGCAGACGTTTCCGCGGGCCAGCCCGACTCGAAGGCCCGACCCACCTGATAGCGCTCGACGACGGCGACCAACCCCGCCACATGGTCGTCGTGCGGGTGGGTGAGCACGATCGCGTTCAGCCGGCGGTCCCAAGTGGGTATGTAGCGGTCGAGGTCGGCGATGAGAACGTTCGGGTCGGGCCCGCCGTCGATCAGAATCCTGCCGCCACGATCTCCCTCGATCAGGATCGAATCACCCTGGCCGACGTCGAGAACGACGACGTGCATGCTGCCATCCGGCCTGGCGGCGACCACGGAGCCGGCCAGGACCGCGAGGAGGGCGGCTCCCGCGATGGCCCAGCGGTATCTCGGCCTGATGCGCGGCCCGGCCGGCGGGCTCGGTTTGGTCTGGACGGCTCTCTGCCGGGCCTTCGACCGGCCTCTCGTCGAGAGGACGCGGTGGATCTGCACGAGCAGACCCGCAGCGCTGGCGGCGGCGGCGACGTTGGCCGGGAACGGCAGCGTCTCGTTTGCGGCCGGAACGGCCGCGGCGATGCTCACGACCGTCACCAGGGCGGAGAGCAGCAACGCAGCCGGCATTGCCAGCAAGCCGCCAAGTGAGGTCGGCAGACCGACTGTGGCCAGCCACCCGGCCCCGAACGCAACCGCTCCGGTGGCCATCACCGGCGGGACGAGCGGGACCGCGACCAGGTTGGCCGCCGGAGCGATGATCGCCAGGCGCCCGAAGGTGAGGAGCACGATCGGCAGGGTCGTGGCCTGGGCCGCCAGCGAGATGCCGAGACTCTCGCGTATGGAGCCGGGGATCCATGGCGCTCGCGCGGTCAGCCAGCTCGTGAGCGGCGTCGCCCAGGCGACGAGCCCGGCGGTGGCGGCGGCCGACAGCTGGAATCCGACGTCGGCGACGGTGGCCGGTTCTGCGACCAGCATGATCGAGGCCGCCCAGGCCAGGCCAACCATGACTCTCGACCCGCGCCCGCTTTCCACCGCGGCGAGAGCGACGCCGGCCATCACTGCTGCCCTGACCACCGACGGCGACCCCCCGGCGAAGAGGGTGTACGCGACGATCGCCGCGATGGTGACGATCGCCCGAGAGCGCCGGCTCAGGTGGCCCCGCAGAAGGGCGGCCACGGTGGCGGCCACGATCGCGATGTTCCAGCCGGAGATGGCAACGATATGACTGACCCCGGCCGTGGTGAATGCGGCGGCAACGTCGCGGTCCACCCGGTCGCGCAACCCAATGAGAATCGCGGCGGCCAATCCGCCCTCCGGCTCCGGCAGGACCCGCTGCAGCGCGTCCCCCGACGACTGCCGAACGGCCTCGAGCCGGCCGGCCGGGGACTCGTCGTGACGCACGATCGCGAGGTCCGTGGCCTGGCAACTAGCCGCGATGCCCTGGGAGGCGAGGAACCGGTCGTAGTCGCTTTCCGTCAGCGGCCGGATCGAGCCGGACCAGGAGATCGTGTCGCCGCCGATCACCCTCGGATAGACGGGCAGCTGCGCCGAGCAGGTCGTGGCCCGCTCGGCCAGCGCGATCGTGGCCATCTGACGCCCGTTGGTTTCGTGGGCGCTTTCCACCGTGGCGAGCCAGGGACCGGTGTCCGGCGACGTCGACGTCGTCTCGGCCGGGGCCGCCCCGGCACCGATGGCCAACCCGACCGCGAGCCTGGCCGCCACCATAGCCGCACCCAGCGAGGCGACCGCGAGCGAGGTCCCGAGCCGGGGCCGACCGCCCGCCCGGGCCGCGCACGATGCCGCTCCGAGCGCCAGGGCCGTCGCGGTGGCGGCCACGATCGCCTCAGCCGAGTCGCCCCCCATGGGTTGATACGAGGCGGTGCCGGCCGCGACCAACACGCCGAGGGCGAGCCAAACGGGTCGGGGAAGCATCGGCCTCTCAGACCGTTACCTGGTCGCGGAACTTGGCCAGAGTGGAGGCCGAGACGATCTTGCGGCTGACGAGGTCCTCGACCGACGAGAAGGGCACCTCCTCGCGCGAGGCGATGATCTTGGCCGCCGTCGCCGGACCGATCCCCGCCAGCGAATCGAGTTGTTCGGCCGTGGCGGTGTTGAGGTTGATGGGGCCGGTTGGCGCCGCCCCCGAGCCGATCCCGGGCGATCCGCTCGCGGCGTCGCCCCGGCGTGGAACGACGATGGATTGGGCGTCCTGCACCTTTGCCGCCAGGTTGAGCCTGGTCTCGGCCGCGCGTGGGTCCACGTCGGTCGAGTAACCGCCCGCCGCCCGGATCGCATCCGCAATGCGTGAACCCGCCGGGAGCGTGTAGACGCCCGGTCGGAATACGGCGCCGGCCACCTGGACGACCACGGTCGCCTGCGACGCTGCCGGCACCCCGGCGGCCGATCCTGAAGCCGGCGACCCGCCCGGTGCGAGGACCAGCTCGACCTGCCCGCCGGGCTGGAGCACGACGATGGCGACCAGGGCCAGCGCGGCGACTGCTACCGCAGCTGCAGCGGCCAGGATCAGCTGATTCACGGATGGTCGCCAGCGGCCGGGAACCGGCTCGGCCTGGCTGCCTTCCGGTTCCTCCAGCGCCCGCCAGGGCGCGTTCATGGCCATCCCTCGTCTCCGGTTCGGCGCGGCGGTGATCTCGCCTGCACCCTATCGGAGGCGCCTTATTCGCGGCTTATCGGCGGCCGGCCACCCTCAAGTGAGGCACGGCATATTGATGCGCTCCTAGCGCACCACGACGTTGACCAGCTTGCCGCCGGCGTGGATCACTTTCAGCGGCGCTCTGCCCTCGAGCGCGGCCACGATCTTTGGGCGCGCCAGAACGACGGCCTCGAGGTCCGCCGGCGAGATCCCCGTGGGAACGATGACGCGGTCTCGCAGCTTGCCGTTCACCTGGACCGGGACCTCGCGCTCGTTCTCGGCCGCGGCGGATTCGTCGACCGCGGGCCAGGACTCAGTGTGGATCGAGGACCACGCCTGCCCGTGGGCCTCGGCCAGACGCGTCCACAACTCTTCCGCGATGTGGGGTGCGGCCGGGGCGAGCATGAGCAGCAGCAGCCGGACAGCCTCGTCCCACGCCGGCGAGCCCGCGGCCGCGGTTCCTCGATAGCGCTGGAGCAGATTCGAGAGCTCCATCAAGTGAGCGACCATCGTGTTGAATTGCAGCTCGGCGTATTCGTCGGAGACGAGCCGAAGCGTTCGATGGGCCGCGGTCCGAAGCGCCTTTTGCGCCGCCGCGACGTCCTGGCCGGCCGGCAGCACACCCGACTCGGCATCGCCCGCGTCGACGCCGTGAGGATCCAGCACCGCGTGCCACACTCGGTTCAAGAAGCGGCTGATACCGCCGATCCCGGTTGGGCTCCACGGCCCGCCCTGATCCCAGGGGCCCATGAACATAAGGAAGAGCCGGACGGTGTCGGCACCGTAGCGAGCCACGAGCGCGTCGGGGTCTTCCACATTGCCGCGGGACTTGCTCATCCGCTCGCCGTCGGCGCCGAGGATCTGGCCCTGGTTGAAGAGCCGCTTGAACGGCTCGCGCTCATGGACCATGCCCAGATCCGCCATGGCCTTGGTGAAGAAGCGTGAGTAGAGCAGGTGCATCACGGCGTGCTCCGCGCCGCCGGTGTACTGGTCGACGGGGCCCCAGCGGGCCTCGATCTCGCGGTCCACCGGTTGGGTCTCGTCATGCGGGGACAGGTAGCGGAACCAGTACCAGCTCGAATCGATGAACGTGTCCAGCGTGTCTGTCTCTCGCCGGGCTGGGCCGCCGCACCTGGGGCAGGTGGTATTGACGAAGGCGGCATCCGTCTTGAGCGGGCTCTCCCCGCGGCCGCCGTAGTCGACTGTGTCGGGCAGGCGCACGGGCAGCTGGTCGAGCGGCACCGGCACGATGCCGTCGGCGTCGCAATAGACCACCGGGATCGGCGTGCCCCAATAGCGCTGGCGGCTGATCAGCCAGTCGCGGATTCTGAAGTTGACCGTGGCCTTGCCTTTGCCCTCGGCCGCAAGCATCGCCACGATCGCGGCGAAGCCTTCCTCGGCCGGCTTGCCCGTATGCGGACCGGAGTTCACCAGCCGCTCCGCGGTCCCGTGCGATACGAACGCGACCTCCATCTCGGAGGCGACGTCCGAGTCGGAAACCTCGGGTCCGGCGACGACGCGCCTGATCGGCAGCCCGAACTTGCGGGCGAAGGCGAAGTCGCGCTCGTCGTGGGCGGGGACGGCCATGATCGCCCCGGTGCCGTAGCCGGCCAGGACGTAGTCGGCGATCCAGATCGGGATGCGCTCGCCGTTGACGGGGTTGATCGCGTACGAGCCGGTGAAGACGCCCGTCTTCTCGCGCTCGGTCGACATCCGCTCGATCTCGGTCTCGCGGCCGGCCGCCTCGATGTAGGCCGCCACTTCGACAGCGTGTTCGGGGTGCGTGAGCTTGAGGACGAGCGCGTGTTCGGGCGACATGACCATGAAGGTGGCGCCGTAGAGGGTGTCGGGGCGAGTTGTGAAGACGCGCAGCTCATCGCCGCCGGGCTGGACATCGTCGGGCGCGGTAGTGAACACGACCTCCGCGCCCTCGGACCGGCCGATCCAGTTGGTCTGCATCATCCGGATCGGTTCCGGCCATTCGATCCCCGAGAAGTCCAGCAATTCGTCGGCGTACTTGGTGATGCGCAGATACCACTGGTCGAGCTCGCGCTTCTCGACGCGCGCGCCGCAGCGCCAGCAGTGGCGATCCGTGCCCTCGACCTGCTCGCGGGCGAGCGTCCCGTCGTTGGGGCACCAGTCGACCGGTGATTTGGCGCGATACGCCAGGCCCGCCTCGAGGAAACGCAGGAAGATCCACTGGTTCCAGCGGTAGTAGGCCGGGTCGCAAGTGACGACCTCGCCGTCCCAGTCGAACGTCGCGCCCATCGTCCGCAACTGGCGCCGCATATTCTCTACGTTCTTCAGCGTCCACTCGCGCGGGTTGATCTTGTTCTTGATCGCGGCGTTCTCGGCCGGCAGTCCGAATGCGTCGAAGCCGATCGGAAAGAAGACGTTCTCGCCGTGCATGCGGTGGAAGCGCGCCATCGCGTCGGTCGGCGTCTTCGCGTACCAGTGCCCGATGTGGATGTTGCCCGATGTGTACGGGTACATGGTCAGCAGGTAGTACTTGGGCTTCGAATCGTCGGCCAGGTCCGTGTCGTATAGGCCGAGCTCCGCCCACCGCTTCTGCCAGCGCGGCTCGATGGCCGCGGGATCGTAACGATCGGTGCGGTTGTGCTCTGGTGCCGACACGGTGGACCTCGCGATGGTTGGCTTGTGCCGCGGCCAAGCTCCCGCGGCCCGGACTCGACTGAGGCTCAAGTTTAGCCGAGGGCCCGGGCCAGGCGCCTTACCCGTCAGCGGGCGGCTTCGCCTCCGCTCGCTGTGTACCCGCGCATCACGTTGTCGACGATGCGCTCCGCAAACTCGCGGTCGAGCGCGCCCCCGAACATCAGCCGGAAGTACACGGGCCCGACGAGCAGCTCGGTGGCGATATCGGGGTCGGCATCCGGACAGAGGTCGCCGCGCTCTATGCCCCGGGCGATCATGCGCGCTATCTCCTCGCGCCGGGCCTGCACGACGGTTGCCCGAAACGGGTCTCCGAGCGCGGGATTCGTGGCGATTTGCGAAAGCAAGGCGCGGATCACCGGGCCGAATTCGGATTCGGTCACGGCATGCATCGGGTTCATCACCGCCGCGAGCATCTCCTCGCGCGTGTCGCCCGTTGCTTCGATCGCGATGTGGGGCGCGGCCAGATCGGACAGGAGGGCCTGGGCGAGCTTCTCCTTGGATCCCCAGCGGCGGTAGATCGTCGCCTTGCCGACGCCCGCGCGAGCCGCAACGTGCTCCAGTCGGAGGCGCGTATAGCCGTCTGCGATGAGCAGCTCACGGGCGGCGTCGAGGATCGCCCGGTGCACTCTGTCGCTGCGTGGCCTGCCTCGATGGGCGGCGCCCGGCGTCGGGGGAGGCAAGGTCGCCGCTGGGTTGCGATACGGACCGTCTTGATAATCGTCGATCACTACGATATGATACGGAACGGATCGTATCCAAGCAAGGAGAATCCTGGCAATGATTGACAACTGGAGTGCGCTCGATCGCATCGAGCATGCCGAGCGGGAGACACCGTTCTGCGCCTGCGGAGAACCGATGGTGCCGGCGGCGCGGGATGATGGAATCTGGCTCGAGTGCGCAACGTTCAGGCAGCCGGACCGCAGCAGGTTCGAGCGCCTGATGGACGCCTTCACGCTACCCGGTCACACCCGCCGGTTGATCGTCGAGCGGTACGCGGACGCGGCCTGATTTGAAGGCTCGCTCCGCTGCCCTCGCTTAGCGCCGACGGTCGACGCCGGCGGCCGACTCGTTCGAAGCTGGTTCGATGGGGCCGCCCGGCTTACAGCGGCCAGCCCGACTCCAGCTGAGCGATCGCGGAGTCGAACAGACGGGGGTAGCGCGCTAAAGATGCGTCGCCTTCGCAGGCGAACCACGCCGCAAGAGACACGCCGATGCCGGCACCCGCGGTTGCGATCACCCTCTCGTCGTCGGCGGGCAGGCCCGTACGCTCGGCCACCAGCTGGACGGCCTCGCGCAGTGTACGGATGAGCTCCGCGAGCATGGCGGCACGCACCTCGGGTTCGCGCCACATCAGCTGGTCGCGCTCACGCTGCGTATCCATATCGTGCTCCGTCATCTCGCCGAACACGGACCGGACCGCGTTCCGTAGCACCTGGACCACGCTCAGGTCCGCCGGCTGCGCGTGAACCGCCTCGATCAGCCGCGCGTCCAGGTCGTCGTAGATGAGGAGATCCGGTTTCGTGGGGAAATAACGAAAGACGGTGGTGGTGGAGACTTCCGCGGCCTCCGCTATCCCTTCGATCGAGGTGGCGGCGTAACCCTGATCGCGGAAGAGGCGCAGCGCTACCTGCTGGATGAGCGCGCGGGTCTTCGCCTTCTTGCGCTCGCGCAGGCCTAATTTGGGCGGTTCATCGGCGCGTCTGGCATCCATTGCTTACCTCCTAGCCCGCCAGGACCGGGCCCGTTTCGGACTTGGGCGCCTCGACCGACTCCGCCGCCTGCGTTCGGGCCGGCAGGAAGAGCAGCGCGAGCAGGATGGCAACCGCGGTCGCGCCGGCCGTGAAGCGCAGCGCGTCGTCCAGCCCGGCGACGAATGACGACTGCGCCGAGTTGAGCAGCGCCGACGAACCGAGCTGCTGCGCCACGGCTATTCCACCGAAGACGCTGGCCTTCACAGTAGCAGCCGCCGAAGCCGGCAGCCCGGTGACGGCCACCTGGGCCTGGTACGTCGAGTTCAGCACGCTGCCCAGGATCGACGCGCCGAACGCCGGGCCGAGCTTGACGACCGTCTGGAGGAGCGCAGAGGCGACACCGCTCCGCTCGGGGTCGAGCTCGACGAGGGCCGCTGACATGGCGGTCCCAAAGCCCAGGCCGGCCCCCGCGCCCGTGATGAACGACCACGCCGCGATCAGCGGATCGCCGCTGGTCGTTGTCATCGTCGCACCGACCATCGTGCCCACGACGACGATACCGAACCCGATCGCGACGCTGATCTTCGCCCCGAGGCGATCAGCTAGGGCAAAGAACAGCAGGAGTCCGACGAGCATGCCGCCGACGACCGGCAGGAGACGGAACCCGGAGCCTTGCGCGTCGACGCCCATGATCGCCTGGAAGTACTGAGGCAGGGTGAACATCACGCCGAACAGGCCGAACACGCCGAACGAAGTGCAGATGACCCCCCAGCTGAAGCTGCGCGAGCGGAAGAGCGAGAGGTCGACGAGCGGCTGCAGACCAGGCCGCGAGCCGAGCCTGTGCTCCCAGAGCACGAAGACTGCGAGGACGGCCAGACCGGCCGACGCCCAGGCCAGGGCGCTCACGCTGCCCCATCCGTCGTCGCCCGCCTGCACCACGCCATACATGACGGCGACCAGGCCTCCGCTAGAAAGGAGCACTCCGAGGAAGTCGATGCCGGACGCCTTCGACGCCTTCGACTCGGGCACGAGGCCGAGGACCGCGACGAGGCCCAGCAGGGCGACCGGCACGTTCATCAGGAAGACCCAGCCCCACCAGACGTTGCTGAGAAGCCACCCGCCCAGGATCGGCCCGAGCGGCAGGCCGATGAAGTTCGCGGCCCCCCAGATCCCGATCGCCCGCGGCCGCTCCGCCTCGCCGAAGAGGACCGTGATGAGCGAGAGGACCATGACGATGAGGACGGCTCCGGCGAGCCCAAGCGCCACCCGGGCGACGATGAACATTTCCGGCCCGGACGCGTAGGCGCAACCCAGCGACCCCACCACGAACAACAGCAGCGCACCGCAGAGGAGCTTCTTGCGCCCGTACCGGTCGCCGATGAGGCCCGCCGGCAGCATCCCCGCCACGAGCGCCAGGGTGTACGCGATGACGAACCATTGCAGCTCGGAAGCGGAGGCATTGAGCGTGCCTGCCAGCGTTGGCAACGCTACGTTGACGACGGTCACGTCCAGCGTGACCGCGAACACTGATAGGGCCATCGCGCTCAGAGCCCACCAGCGGCGGGCAACGATCGTGTTCACAACATTCGCCTCTTCTGTGCGAGTCGCCTCTAGTCAGGATTCACACCTATTAGCATGTTTCTCTGAAGTGCCAGATGGCATAATTGCATGCATTCACAGTTGCATGCGACAACCACATTGAGTGGAAATGGCAGGTCCGAGCGCGCGATCGGGCGGTGAGGCCCAGGCGATACGCAAGCCCGCAGCTGGATAGGCCTGCCCGCGCGGCCGAACGGACGCGTGTTGCGGCTACAATTGCCGCGGCGATGAGGCTCGCCGGCCGATCCTCGAAGCCCACGGATCGGCGAACTGCGGTTCAGGCCGATGACAGCTTCTTCAAGTGAAGCGCTGCAGCCGGAGCCGTCGTGGCCTTCGTCCATGTCCCCGCGAATCCCGACAGCGGCTCGTGGTCGACGCGCCGGCGGGGATCCGCGACCGCTCCGCTGTCCCTGCTGCCGCATTGACCGCCGATTGAGGCTGCGCCTAGTTAGGTTGCCGGGAACTGCCGGCGGAAAGGCTTACGAATGAGCAGCATCGAGTCAATCGAAGCCAGAGAGATCCTGGATTCGCGTGGCAACCCAACCATCGAAGTCGACGTCACTCTCGACGACGGAGCCTTCGGCCGTGCCGGCGTCCCGTCGGGCGCTTCAACGGGGATTCACGAAGCAGTCGAGCTGCGCGACGGCGACAAGCGCCGTTTCGGCGGCAAGGGCGTGCGCAAGGCCGTCGCCAACGTGCGCGACGTTATCGCTCCCCAAGTCATGGGCATGGACGCGTCCGACCAGGCCGGTCTCGACGCGGCCCTGATCGCCGTCGACGGCACGCCCAACAAGGGCAAGCTCGGCGCCAACGCGATCCTCGGTGTGTCGCTCGCCGCGGCCCACGCTTCCGCGGCGTCATACGGCATGCCGCTATACCGCTACCTCGGCGGCGTCGGAGCGCGGACCCTGCCGGTCCCGTTCTTCAACATCCTCAACGGCGGCAAGCACGCCCGCAACTCCACCGACTTCCAGGAGTTCATGGTCGCGCCAGTTGGCGTCGAGACCTTCGCCGACGCGCTCCGCGCCGGCTCGGAAGTCTTCCATGCCCTCAAGTCGATCCTGGGCGACGAGGGCTTTGCGACAAGCCAGGGCGACGAGGGCGGTTTTGCGCCGTCGCTGCCGTCGAACGAGGCCGCGGTCGAGGTCATCCTGCGAGCCATCGAGAAGGCCGGCTACAAGCCCGGCGAGCAGGTTGCCATCGCGTTGGATCCGGCGACCAGTTCGATCCTGGTTGAAGGGACCGGACGTCGAAGGCGTCACCGGCCAGTACCGTCTCGAGCGCGAGGGCCGCACGCTCGACTCCGGCCAGCTGATCGACCTCTGGGAGCGCTGGATCGCCAAGTACCCGATCGTGCTTCTCGAAGATGGACTGGCTGAGGACGACTGGGCTGGCTGGGTCGAGCTCACCAAGCGACTTGGCTCCAGGGTCGAGCTCGTCGGCGACGACATCGTCGTGACCAATCCGCGCCTCATTGCCCGGGCCATCCGCGAGAAGGCGATGAACGCGATCCTCATCAAGCTCAACCAGATCGGAACGCTGACCGAGACGATCGAAGCCGTGGACATGGCCCAGAAGGTCGGCTGGAATGCCTTCGTCAGCCATCGATCGGGCGAGACCGAGGACACGACGATCGCCGACTTCGTGGTCGCGATGGGTACGGGTCAGATCAAGACCGGCGCCCCGTCACGCTCCGAGCGGGTGGCCAAGTACAACCGGCTGCTTCGCATCGAGGAAGAGTTGGGCGACGGCGCCGTGTTCGCAGGCGGCGCGCATTGGGCCGGGCGGCGCTAAGGCCAACCGATCTCGAGCAGGCCGGGCAGTCGCCCGATGCTCGCAGCGTACGTCGATGAGCGAGCCAACCCGTGTCTGTCCGGCTTGCTACGGTTTCAACGCCTGGTCGGCTTATCGCTGCCGAGTCGTGCGGCGCCGCGCTGGAGAACAGACGACGATCTGGACAGCCGCCTGATCTGGGCGCTCGGACACCCGGACACCGCTACGGCGATCCGAGCCGCCGAGGCACTCGCGGCCCGCTCACGCAAGAGAGGCGATCGCCCCGCTCGCGCGATCTCGTGGATCGGTAGACGATCCATATCGATCGGCCGCTGCCGTCAAATCGCTCTTGGCGTTTGCCGGCGACCCGCTGCCGACGCGGCGCTCGCACGGGCGGCAGCCCATCCGTCTGTCATCGTGCGGGCGGGATTAGTGAGATCGCGCGATGCTAGGAGGCTGGTCGTGACGAAGCCACGCACCTCGTCCCTCGGCGGAATCCGGCTTTCCGCTTCGTCTTGCTCGTAGGAGTCATGAGCCTGTTCGCAGACATGACCTACGAGGGCTCCCGCAGCATCGTCGGGCCGTACCTCGCGCTCCTGGGCGCCAGTGCAACGGCAGTCGGTTTCGTGGCCGGCGGTGGTGAACTGCTCGGCTACTCACTGCGACTGGTCTCCGGCCGTCTTGCGGACCTGACCGGTCGTTACTGGCCGATCACGATCTTCGGCTACATCATCCAGATGGCCGCGGTCCCAGCCCTGGCTCTCGCCGGCAGCTGGCAAGCGGCGGCGATTCTCATCGCCCTGGAGCGCACTGGCAAGGCGATGCGCAACCCGCCCCGCGATGCCATGCTCGCTCGCGCGTCCGTGGACATCGGTCGGGGTTGGGCATTCGGCGTCCACGAAGCCCTCGATCAGCTTGGCGCGCTGATCGGCCCGCTCGTCGCGGCCGCCGTTCTGGCGATGAGGGGCGACTACAAGATCGCGTTTGCGCTGCTGCTCGTCCCTGCGATAACCACGCTGTCGATTCTGGCCTTCGCGCGCTTCACGTACCCAAATCCTGAGCACCTCGCCGCCCGTCCGGCAGATGTCCACACGGCCGGGCTGCCGCACGAGATGTGGATCTACCTGGCAGCGACAATGCTCGTGGCCGCCGGATTCGCGGACTTCTCGCTCATGGCCTTCCACTTCGCCGTGGCCGGGACCGTCGCACCCGATATGGTGCCCGTCTTCTACGCGGGTGCGATGGCAGCCGGCGGCCTCGGCTCCCTTCTGCTGGGAAGGGTCTTCGATCGGGCAGGCATCGTGGTCCTCGTACCGCTGACCGCGGTATCGGCTCTCTTCGCCCCGCTCGTGTTCTTGGGCGCGCCTGCCCTGGCCTTCGTTGGCGTCCTGCTATGGGGTCTGGGCATGGGAGTCCACGAGTCGATCATGGCCGCGGCCGTGGCCGAGATGGTCCCCGCCACGCGCGTGGCCTCCGCCTACGGGCTATTCAACCTGCTGTACGGAGTGGCGTGGTTCGCCGGCAGTGCCACGATGGGGATCCTCTACGACGTGTCGATCCCGGTCCTGGTCGGCTTCTGTTTGGCAGTGGAGTTGCTCGCGATACCGCTTCTGCTCCTGGTCCACAGCGCTCGTCAAAGGCGGGTCGTCTGAAACACCTCGAAGAGGCGCTCTTCTTGCTTCCCAGACGCCAGGGTCGCCCAACGGCGCACCAGGTCGCTAGAGCGGCATCTGAGGATCGGCGAGTTCGGCCTGGCCAGCCGTACCGAAGATCTGCCAGAACAAGTCCTGGCCATGGCTGGTCGGCAGCGGTTCGCCTTCGACGAGCCTGAACGTCCGCGTTCCATCGGGCAGCCGCTCAGCCCGCAGGAATAGCGCGTCCTCCCGCATCTGGGCCCAGAAGCCGTGCGCCAGATCGTACAGGTGGGTCACGTAGAACACCTTCATCCCGGAGTCGAGCAGCGCGCGGACGATCTGCCTCGCGATCTCGGAACCTTCGCGCTCATTCGTTGACGCGAACGATTCGTTGAGCAGCACGATGCCACCGGGTTTGAGACTGTCGACAAGCGAGCTGATCCTTCGTAGCTCCTCGTCCAGCTTGCCGCTCCGCATCGACTCATCCTCTTCGCGGCGGTGGTGTGTGAAGACTCCGTTGCACACGTTGGCGCGGAACGAGTCGGCTGCAACGAACATGCCGGCTTGCATCATCAGTTGGGCCAGGCCGACGCTTCGCAGGAAGACCGACTTGCCTCCTCGATTCGCGCCCGTGATTATCACGAGCCGCTTGCCCTGGGCGCGCACGTCGCTGCCCACAACGGTCCCATCCAAGGTCAGGCACAAAGCGGGGTCATACAGCCCGCGGGCGTCAAGCAGCGATATCCCCGCCGCCGCGGGCTCGGGGAAGCAGACGGGCTGACCTTTCTCGACAAGTCGATCGCGCAGGTTCAGACAGCCGACGTAGAAGCCGAGTTCGAACCGCAGCATGATGAGGAAGCTCAGGATGTGATCGGCCGATCGAGCAAGCGCGCTGGCAGCCAGGGCAATTCCTCGTGCCCGTAACTCGGCCAAGGCCTGAGCGCCGGCGTCGTCCCGCGGGTCAATGCCAAACTCGTAACCCACTCGGTCGCCGAGCACCATCTCTCTGAGTCTTGGGCGGTGTGGCCGGCGCAAGACGTAGTTGGCTCCCACATTGCCGTCGCCCAATTCGGCGCTCATCAGCACCCCGTCGCGGAAGTCGAGGCGCCGGAGGTGCCCTTCTATCGTCCGTAGGTAGCTTTCGCCCAGCTCGCTTGAGAGCGTCCGGAAGAGCACTTGGAACCCGGCCGACTGGAATCCCCCTGGCGGCGCGTCAGCGATCGTTCGCAGTCTGCCTCAGGGATTCGAGGAAGATCCTGAGGACCTGGATGGAGCGGCTCAGTAGGCTTCCCGGGTTGTTCTCGAGCCCGAAGGGCCAGACCCGTCTTTCGCGATCGATAGCCTCGACCGCGATGGCATACATAGCGCGCACCGTTTCCGGCTGCTCGACGCAGTCCGCCAGGATGGCCTGCCTGTACCGGATGTCGTCCGGATCGTCGAGGCCTGTAAGGACAACCTTCCTGGCGACGTCGCCGACGAACTTGTCGCCGCCTGCCATGGCCCTGAGAAGAGCTTCCAGGGCGAGGTCGGCGGTAAGGTCGCTCTCGTTCGCCGGCCGGGGGCTCTGCACATCGAAATCGCGCTCGGGGTAGAGGAGATGCGCCTTCATCCCGCGACCCGCCGCATGACCCCTTCGTACGTGACGCCGTACTTCTCGGCGATCGCGAGGGCATATGCAAGACCGTCCGCTGGCCGCCTGACGATCTCGTACGTTCGGCGGGCAGGGTCGTCTGGATCGACGGTGCCTACCATGCTGACCGTTGATTGGCCCAGACGCGACAGTTCGTCGAGGAACGTGACGCAGACGCAGAGTGCATCACGTTCAATCACGTCCGTGATCACGCGTCTGCTGAGGACTAGAGCGTCGTCCACCGTCGTGGAGCTGAGGCTCTCATTCAAGATGACGATGCTGCGTCCCGTCGCCGCCTCCAGGATCGCATGGATTCGCAGGAGATCCTCTTCAAGTTTTCCGGTCAGGTTCTCGAGGCGCTCCTGGCGATCGAAATGGGTGAATAGCCGATCGCACAGGAGGAGTTGCGCGCTCTTCCCCGGCACGGGTAAGCCGAGGCTCGCCAGGTAATGGAGCTGTCCAACCATCCGGGCGAACGTCGTCTTGCCGCCCTGGTTCGGCCCGGTAACCACGAGAATCCGCTCCCCATCGTGCAATGAGAAGTCGTTGCACACGACCGCCCCGGCTCCTGTGCTGAGCTTCTTGGCCAGGGCCAGGTCATACGCACCCGAGACATTGACATCCTTGGACTCATCGACCAGCGGGTAGCAGAAGGGGAGCCCCCCAGAACGCAGAGGCTCGATGAAGTCGATGTAGGCGATGTAGAACTGAACTTCGCGGCTGAAGGTGCGGATTGTCTGATCCAGAAAGTCGCGATGGCGCTCGCCGAATTGCTCAAGCGAGCGGAACACTTCCGGATAGAGCCGTCCAATTCTGTCGAGCACGGCCGCGTCCACATGTGTCATGTACGCCATCGGGAATCGGAATTCACGGTTCTTGATTGCGCCCTGCTGGAACTTAGAGAACGCTAGCTCGACCTCGGCGCCATAGTCGACTTCATCTCGGTACGGCATCACTCTGATGCGATTGCCGCGGATACGCAGGTTGTACCTCACTCCGGCCAGATCTGAGATGAGCAGGCGCGTGTCATTCAGCAAAGTCCTGAAGCTGTCGGACCCTGCAAGGGCAACCATGTAGTCGCGGAGGCCGAGGAAGCCATCTGACCGAAGGTCGGAGCAGGCCAGGTCTTCGGTCAGGCCAGTCACGGCCTCGCAGTAACCGACCGCCGCTTCAAGATCCCAGCGCAGCTTCTGGTAGCGGTGCGCCGGATCCTTCCTGGCGACGCGACGGAGCACCGTCCTCATGCGCTCCGAGAATGACCGCACCCCGTCCAAGAGGCTCTGATCCTCGAGATCCCGCATGACCTCATGACGGTACTCGATCGTGCTGACGGCGCGGAGAGGCTCGAGGAAGAAGGCTTTGAGCTGGTACTCCTCTCGACCGCTGATGATGCCGTCGACTACCTGGTCGAGATTGAGGTCGCTGAAGACCTCTCCCGTGTCCCAAACGTTGAGCACGCTGGCGCGATCGGCTTGATCGAACAGGATGCTGTGGAACACCACGAAGGCCAACCTCGCTGCCATGTGAGCCGTCGGGTGCGCATGCCTGCCAAATGCGCCCGCCGCCCTTGACACCAAAAAGGCTCCTAGAGATACCTCTAGAAGCCATCACCCGCAAGGCGGGAAGTCACGCGAGCTTCATCGCGCCTGGCGACTATACGACTCGTCACCGATGCCGTCCAGAACGCAAGCGCGTCTTGCCGGAGGGTCTCGGGAAGACAGCTTTCCCCCGCGCAAGGAACCTGCTACGGCAGCGGGCAGCAGGAACCTCCCATTTGGCTAGACTCGTCCTGCGGCGATGAAGCCCGCCGCGCGGACCGGCTCCGCAGCCCGCGGCCTTGCCGCTGACGGCTTCTACCTCAGGGTAGGAGGTCAGTGTGAACGAGGCTCAGGGACGCAAACTCGACGTGTGGCTGCGGGCATTCGGCTCCGCCCTCGGATCGACGCGAGGCCCGATCAGAAGCTCTACCGGCATCGTGACGGCCGACTTGACCGGGGTGACTGAGCCATGACCCTCAACCGGAGCCAGGCGCGGGCCGTCGAGGTGGCGCTGCGGCTGCTCGAAGAGCGGCTCTCGACCATTCAGGGAATACTCGACAGAGGCGACCGGGGCGTGCTCTACGATCGGCCCAGATTGAGCCTCGCGGCCGAACGCCGCGCTCACGTGGACGGATTGCTGGCGGAGGTAAACGCTGCCATCGCGTCAATTTCGGACTCGCTTCAACTCGAGCGGAACCAGCGGGATCCAGCCCGGGAGGTCCTGGGTCTGCTGAACGTCTCCTGGGAGGGACTCGCCGAAATCGGGTCTCGGCGGCTTCGAGCGTACGGCCGAGTCGATTCTTCGCTACTGGAGACTCTCGATCCCGCGCTGGATCGGATCATGCAGCTCCTCTCGACGCTGGAGGAAGCAGTTGGCGACGCCGCAAGGGCGGACGCCCGCCTGGCATCGGGGCCGACCGAGCCGTCAAAGAGCCACCCGCGGCGAAGACGAGAACGTCAGGGCGGGGATCGTGCACGAGGAGGACTCGCATGACCGGACGGGAAGCCGACGGCGGCCCAAAAGCAGCCTCGCTCGAGGCGCACGACAATGTCGACATCGCCCTGTCCGATCAGCTCTTCAGGCCGGGCTGCCCGCTCTGCCGCTATCGTGTTGCCTACGGCCGGCGATATCTCCGTTCACTGGTCTACGAGGGGATCAACGACGTCGGCTTCCGACGAACACTCGAAGGATCGCGAGGCCTCTGCGGGCGCCACACGGTCGCGCTGTTCGAAGCAGATCGCGAGGAGATGGGCGGCTCGCTCGGCACTGCAATCCTGCTGGAATCGGTGCTGCGTCACAGGCTCCACGAACTCGTAGCCGGTCAAGGCGAGTTGCGTCGCGACCTCGGCCGCAGGCTTGAGCGCGCGGCGGCGGCGCCGGAGTGCCCGGCATGCGCGGCCGAAGACGACGGCGTCCGGTTGGCGGTCGATCGCCTCGTCGAGCGTATGGCCGACGAGCATTGGCGCGACGCTTTGAGCCGTGCTCGGTTATGCCTGGCGGACATTGTCGGTCTCGCCCGAGCAGCCGCGACGAGTGAAGCCCGCCTCGCCGCCGTCCGACCCGTTCTCGATGCCCAGCTCGGGCAGCTGGCAGGCCTGCGAGAGGCGCTCGCCGATTTCGCCCACAACAGCACTTACGACCGCCAACACCGCTTGACTGAGAAGCAGCATGTCTCTGCCGCGCGGGCGACGGAGGCGCTCGGCAGCCGCGAGGGATGGGAGTGGCGCCACGGTCGTCACCGGACCGGAGGTTCCGAACCGCCCGAGTAGCAGGCCGAGCCGCCACCCGCTAGCATGTCGGGCAGTTGAACGCGCGATGAAGCTCGCGCAGTTTCCCGCCCCGGCGGGTGATGGCTTCTGGGCTCCGGTCCGGAAGCCTTTTTCGTTTAGGGAGGCGACCTATGGGCTCAAGGGTCCCGTCCTCATCTCGGCACGTGTTTCATCACTCGGCGGGCGCGGTGGTAGTCGACGAGGGGATGTGTCTTGTCATCCGCCGAGGACACGAGTGGGCCTATCCGAAGGGCCACATCGAGCGGGATGAGGCGCCAGAAGATGCCGCCCGCCGCGAAGTCCGCGAAGAAACCGGTATTGAGATCGCCTTGGACGGTCCGCTCGGTTCCACCCGATACGAGTTCAAGAGCAACAACGGCACACTGAATCGGAAGCAGGTTGACTGGTTCCTTGCTCATCGCGTCGGCGGCGAGGTCGCACACGAGCCGATCTTCGCCGAGGCGAAGTTCGTGAGTCTGGCCGAGGCTTCACGTCTGCTTTCTCATGATGCAGATCGGCGGCTGCTCGCACGGGCGGTCGATCGGCTCGGAGTTGCGCCGACCGACCCCGTTGCCCGCGAAAGGTGAGCAAACCTATTCTGGTCGAAGTGGAGGAGGCGCTCGGCCCGGGCCTCGACAACGAACGCGATCTCGTGCGCGGGGGCGTCCTCGTCCGAGGCGCCCGCGGCGGCGGGCTGTGGCTCGGCGCCGACAGGGGGTTCCTCGTCGAGTCCGACGACGGCCACGGTCGGGCCGTGCCCGTCCTCGTCGCGCTTCCGGCCTCCAGCTTCGCCGGTGCCCGTATCGACGCCGAGCTTGTCGGCGGGTTCGCGGACGCCTCAGGCCTCGCCCTCGTAGCTCGTCTGCCGGGCGCGTCGGTCCCGGTCGATGCCGTTCTCCGGGCGGTCGGCCGCCTGTCCGCAGATGCGGAGTGGATCGACGCCCATCGCGCGTCGGAGCGGGCATCGGCTGCTCGGCGCGCGTTTCGAGAACGTCGGAGTCGGGGCCGCATCGTCGGCGGCCTGGCCTGGCGGCCGCCGGAGGGCCTGCTCGCCGAGGCGTCGGGGGCCGGAGCGGTGTACAGCAAAGCCGAGCGTTCCCTCGATCGACTGCCACCGCGCTTCATTCGCGGGCTCGAAGGCATGCTAGATCCGGACGAACGTCTCCACTACTCGATAGAGCGCCCGTGGCGTTCCGACGTCAACCTTCTGGCGCGCGTCCGCGGCGGCGGCGACAATCGTTCGGGGCTCTTGCTGCTGACCGATCGCGAGATCCTCTGGCTCATCGACCACTCCAACCCCGACTCGTTCCTGTTCGATTGGGGCGTGGACGTGGAAATGGTGCCCGTCGAGCAGCTCACGGGCGTTCGGGTGGAGGATGAGTGCGATGTCTTGAGGCTCGTCCTCGAGACGCACGGCGGGCGGCACGGCGTCACTTTGCCGGCTGAGCTGGAGGCCGATGTCCGGGTGATCGAGTCGCTCGCGCTGAGGTTCCTGCCCGAGCGCAATCGCGGCCGGCTGCGGCGCGTCTACACGGCCGAAGCGATCGAGTTCGTCGAGGAGAACGCCGAGCGGTTTCACCAGCTCGATGAGGCCCGGGCGCTCCGGGAGGCCGCCAGGCGTGAGGCGGGCGAGCTGCTGGCCTTCGTCTACAGCCCCCGTCGCGAGGGTCAGGGCCACGCCCTGGGGATGTGGCTCAGCCCACTTGAAGTGGGAATCGTCGGCCCACGTCCCGAACGGCTTTTCCTCCGCGATCTGCGAAGCGTCGGGATGGTCCTCTCGCCGCTGATCGCCCGAGTCACGCTGCGAGGCTTGGGCCGAACGCTCAGCTTCCCCTATCCGGCACCGCTGGCGGTCCACGGAGCTGCCCTGGTCCGGCTGCTCCGACGGCTGTGGGCGAACGGACCTGCTGGTAACCCATAGAGATTGACGCGGGCCGCGCCTGCCGAGCCTTCAGATGAAGCGGCGGCGACCTGCGGTGAGTTCCTACCGCGACCGAGCAGGAACTTCTCGCGGATCCACTCAGGAGTTCTCGGCGGTGTGGCAGCTGGGCATCCCGACACAACCGGGTGCGGCGGCGCCGGATCGTAATGGCGGAGGATTTGGTGGAGCTACAGGGACTCGAACCCTGGACCTCCTGCATGCCATGCAGGCGCTCTTCCAGCTGAGCTATAGCCCCACGAGTCACGCTCACGCAGAGCGTCTTACTGGCCGGAGGTCGTTACATGACCGCTTGGCGAGCCGAATCCACGGCCAGCGCGGCGCATCATACAACATCGCCCATGCTGGGGGACGTGAAGAGCTTCGGACGACATTGCCGGGCAGGCAACCTGTCGCCTAAGACGATCTAGACCTGCTCAGCGAGCGGACTCGACTGGCTTACGCCTGGAGGCACGGAGGCACCTCAGCCGGAGGGACGCCCGGAACTCAGGCATCACAACCTCCGTTTCAGAACTGGCTGATGAAGGCCCAGGCCTGTGGGGGGTTCCAGCTGGTGGTTTGGCCGCCGTCGTGCGGGTTCGGGTCGTGTTCGCCGTCGAAGGCGCACCATTCGACCGGGTCCCGGGGCGAGCCCCCCGTGTAGTTCGTGCAGATGTGCGTCCCACTGCCGACCGCAGGCTCGGGCGGGTCCTGCGGCGTCACTCCGTTGACCTGGACGAAGTGGTCGCGCAGGGTCCTACCCATCGATATGTCGAGAGTGCTGTCGCTCAACCCGTGGGATGCGTAGAACGCGATCGGCGTCGTACCGCCGTCGCAGCCACTGGTCAGCGCGCCCGAGAAGAGCGCGACTCCACGGAAGACGCCTGGCCTGGCGCAGGCGAGCGCGTACGACATACCCGCGCCGTAGCTGAACCCGGTGGCGAAGATCCGGCTCGTGTCGATGCAGAGCCCCGCCTCGAGCTGGGCGAGGATTGCGTCCGTGAACGCCACGTCCTGGCCGCCGGTGTTCGGCCAGCCCGTGTTCTGCTCCGAACCCAGGCCCACCGGCGCGACGAAGATGGTGCTGTTGTTGGCCAGGTCCCAAAGGCCGTAGAACGGGCTCTCCGTGGCCCCGGTGCCGTCGGCCACCTGCTGCGCCGTTCCGCCCGCCCAGTGGTAGGCGAGGATGAGCCGGTACGGATGTTTCCCGTCGTAGTTGTCCGGGGCCCGGAGGATGTACGAGCGCGTGCCGTCGCTCTCGATTGTGATCGTGCCGTTCTGCAGCGTGCGGGTCTTGCCGCACCCGGTGCTGGCTTTCGCGTCGGCGCTGTTGGTCGGCGCTGCGGTCGTCGGGATCGGAGTCGCGGGCGGAGGCGTGGGCGTGGTCCCGCTGCCGGTCACCGTGATGCCGCTGATCTTGGGCTGCTGCACTCGGGCGATGAACTGGATCACCACCTGGCCGCTCGGATCGGCCGTCGTGGGAAACGTTCGGGCGATGGCACGGTCGGCGCCCCCGGCGCTGGCGTAGATGTCGAAACTCGAGAGGACCGTCGAGCCGTTGATGACGACATCGAACACCCGCTGGCCAGGGCCGGAGACGTAGTTCTCGGCGAAGTACAGGGTCACGGTCTGGGCGCCCGAGCGGTCGGGGATGGTGTAGGTCATCGCTCCCCAGCGCTCGGAATTGAAGATCGCGGCGGGCGGCGGGTTTTCCGTGATCTGGGACATGTCGATCGTGGCGCCGTTGCCGTACCTGGCGCCCCCGCCGAAGAACTGATCGGCCCAGAATTCGCCTGAGTCGCGGCCCCCGGCGTTGATCGAGACGCTGTTGGCCCGACCCGCGCCGCCGACGGTGGGGGCGACGGCTGTCGTCGCGGAGTCCCCGACAGACGCAATGCTGGATGTCCCCGAGCACGCCGAGAGGCCGCCCACCAGGAAGGCGAGGGCCATGAGTAGCTTCGGGAGTCGTCGCGTCCCCCTCATTGCCAAATCCTAGCGCAGGTCCGCGGGCCCGCGCCCGGGCTCCAGCGCGCGCTATGGGCGTCGCAGCGAGGGTTCGGTCTCAAAAATGCGGCATCTCCCGCGGCTTGACCCAATCTTGAGGAAGACCTGAGGCAGCCTCCATGGACTTCGGATCCACGTCGCCTAGTCTCGAAGGGTGCCGCTAAACGCGGACGTGGAATCCGGGAGATAGTTCTGATGATGGATTGGGGAGCCGGTGGCTGGATCTGGATGGCCGTCTGGATCGCCGCTCTGCTCGTGATGGTCTGGCTTGTCGTCCGAAGCCAGAACAATCCGACCGAAATCGACGCGATGGAGATCCTGCGCTCTCGTTTTGCGCGGGGCGAAATCAGCAAAGACGAATTCGAGCAGGCCCGGATGACCTTGCTCGACAACAGGTAGGAGCCTCCAGATGTTCGGAACTCGCATTTCCAAAGGCATGGCGGCCGGCGCCGCGGTTGTCGCCCTGATGCTGGGCGCCACGGCGTTCGGTGCGTCGGCTCTCGGTCACTCGCCCACGCCGGGCGGCATGATGGGCGGAGCAATCCCCTCCGGCATCATGCGCGGCAGCAACGGCTCGGGCATGATGGGCGGTGCGACCGCTTCCGGCGCAATCGGCATGATGGATGGCACCAACCCCTACGGCATCATGGGTGCCTGGCTCGCGAGCCCCGCGCCGCAGCCCGGAAGCTCCGGGTTCGTTCCCGGCACCGCGAGTTCGCCTCGGATCGTCCGAGTGCTGGCCGGCCCCGGCTACACCTTCAGCCCTTCGACCATCGCAGTGGCGCGCGGCGAGACCATAACCTTCGTCGTCACGACGATGGGTCCGCTCGTCCACGAATTCATGGTGGGCCCCGCCGACGCGGTCGCGACCGACCAGCAGGGCACGCCTGAGGTGGCCGACATCGGCATGATGCAGTCGAAGTCGCTGACCTACACGTTCGACGGATCTGGTCCCTACGCCTACGCATGCCATGCCACGGGCCACTACAAGGCCGGGATGCATGGCACGATCTTGATCGTGGGCTGAACCCAATCACGATTGTGGCCCGAGTCGATTGACCCTCGGGCCACAATGCTCACGTGCGAACAAACCAAGAACGCGGATGAACCACGACGACCACGGCGCCGACGCGAGCCAGGGCGCAGGCTCAGATCACGACACGGGAATGAGCGAGCGCTCCGCTCATGACGTCCACGCGGGGCAGGCCGGCCATGACATGACGGCGGCGCCCGCCGCCGATGCTCACGCGGCACATGCGGGCCACACTGGAACGGCGGCTCCGGCCGGCGGGCACACCGGCCACGACCGCCACGCCGGCCACTCGGTGGCCATGTTCCGGGACAAGTTCTGGCTGAGCCTCGCGCTCACGCTACCAGTCATCTTCTGGAGCTCGGACCCACAGAAATGGCTCGGCTACGCGGCCCCCACATTCCCGGGCTCGGACCTGATCCCGCCGGTCCTCGGGACGATCGTCTTCCTGTACGGCGGCCTCGTCTTCCTGGGCGGCGCCCGGGGCGAGCTCGCAACCCACCAGCCCGCGATGATGACGCTGATCTCGCTGGCGATCGTCGTGGCGTTCTTCACCAGCTGGGCCGGCACGCTGCGCCTGTTCGACATCGAGATCTGGTGGGAGCTGTCCTCGCTCATCGTCATCATGCTGCTCGGGCACTGGCTCGAGATGAGATCGATCGCCCAGGCGCGAGGCGCCCTCGCGGCGCTCGCCGAGCTGCTGCCGGACACGGCCGAGCGGGTAACCGACACCGGCACCGAGACCGTTCCGCTGAGCGCGCTTGCTGTGGACGACGTGGTGCTCGTCCGCCCGGGTGGTCGCGTTCCCGTCGACGGAGTCATCGTCGACGGTTCGGCGGACGTCGACGAGTCGATGATCACCGGTAAATCCCGGGCCGTCTCCAAGGAGCCCGGGGCCACGGTGGTAGCCGGGACCGTCGTCGCGGGTGGGAGCCTCCGAATCCGAGTCGCGGCCGTCGGCGAAGCGACGGCGCTCTCCGGGATCATGCGCATGGTGGCCGCCGCCCAGGCGTCCGCATCCCGTGCTCAGGCCCTGGCGGACCGCGCGGCCGCGATCCTCTTCTATGTCGCGCTCACGTCCGCGGCCATCACCTTCGCTTTCTGGTGGATCGACGGGGACCGAGCCGGAGCCCTGGTCCGAACCGCGACCGTGCTGGTCATCGCCTGCCCCCATGCTCTCGGCCTTGCCATCCCGCTCGTGATCGCCATCTCAACCTCGCTCGGAGCTCGCAACGGTTTGCTGGTCAAGAACCAAATCGCCCTGGAGCGAGCTCGCAATCTGGACGTCGTGATCTTCGACAAGACGGGCACCCTCACCAAGGGGCAGCCTGCGCTCGCCGCAGTCAGCGGGGCGAACGAAACCGAGGTCCTCCGCCTGGCAGCCTCTGTCGAGGCCGACTCCGAGCACCCCCTGGCACGGGCGATCGTCGCGGGAGCGAAGGCTCGCGGGATCGAACCGGCAGCGGTCACCGGCTTCGAGTCGCTGGCCGGGCGCGGCGCGCAGGCGAAGGTCGACGGCCGAGATGTCTCGGTTGGAGGCCCGCGCCTGCTGGCCGACCTCGGGCTATCGGCCGACCCCACGACCGAGGTATGGGCTCGTGAGGGTCGCACGGTCCTGCATGTCGTGGCCGAAGGAAAGGTAGTCGGCGCCCTGGCGGTAGAGGATGAAATCAGGCCCGAGTCGGCCGAGGCCATCAAGCGGCTCCACGCCATGGGGCTGAAGGTGGCCATGATCACGGGGGATTCGCAAGCCGTCGCCGACTCAGTCGCCCGCCGGCTCGGAGTCGACGAAGTCGCCGCGCAGGTCCTTCCATCCGACAAGGCCGAAGCCGTCAAGCGTTTCCAGGCCGGCGGTCGAAAGGTCGCGATGGTCGGCGACGGAGTCGACGACGCACCCGCGCTCGCGACCGCCGACATCGGCATCGCCATCGGCGCGGGGACCGACGTGGCCATCGAATCGGCCGGGATTGTCCTGGTCCGCAGCGACCCGCGTGATGTCGTCGGGGCGATCGAGCTGTCGCGAGCCACCTACCGAAAGATGATCCAGAACCTCGTCTGGGCGACGGCCTACAACCTCGTCGCGATCCCGGTTGCGGCCGGGGTCCTCGTGCCCTGGGGCCTGGACCTGCCGATGGCCGTCGGCGCCATCGCCATGAGCGCCTCGACGATCATCGTTGCCGCGAACGCCCAGTTGCTGCGCCGCGTCAAGCTTCGCCCCGACGCCACTGCGGCGCCGCTTCCAGCAACCATGGCGTCGGGAGCGCATTGAGGGTGGCCGAAGCAGCCTCCCCGCGGATCCTCGTCGTCGACGACGAACCACCGATCGTCGATCTCGTACGTGGCTACCTTGTCCGTGAGGGCTGGTCGGTGGACGTCGCCGTCGATGGGCCGAGCGCGATCGAGCAAGCTCGGTCGAACCTGCCCGACGTGATCGTGCTCGATCTGATGCTGCCCGGGATCGACGGCCTCGAGGTCTGCCGCCAGGTCCGGACCTTCTCCGACGCATATGTCCTTATGCTGACGGCGCGGTCGGAGGAGATAGATCGCATCGTCGGCCTGTCGGTTGGGGCCGACGACTACCTGGTCAAGCCATTCAGCCCGCGCGAGCTCGTCGCCCGGATCAAAGCGGTGCTCCGCCGCCCGCGCGCCGCCAATCGAGCTTCTGCGCCCACCGGCCTAGCCATCGACGAGCCCCGGCACGACGTCCGGGTGGACGGAGCCAGCGTCGAGCTGACGGCCACCGAGTTCGGCATCCTGGCCGCCCTGGCTCGGGACCCCGGCGTGGTGCTCAGCCGCACCGCCCTGCTCGACATCGTCTGGGGGCGCGAGTTCGCCGCCGACGAGCACCTGGTCGACGTGCACGTGGCAAACCTGCGCCGCAAGCTCGGCGACGACATCGCCGCGCCGCGGTTCATCGAGACCGTCCGCGCGGTCGGCTACCGGTTGATCGTGCCGTGAGCCGCTGGCTTGGTTCGCTCCGCGCCCGACTGCTGCTGGCCAACCTGGTCGTGGCCGGCGCGGCGCTCGGCACAGTCGTCATTGTCGTCAGCCTCGTTGGTCCGGGCTACTTTGCCCATGCCATGGGCATGCAGTCCGACAATGCCATGGGCGGCATGATGAACTCCGCCACCGGGCTCGCGTTCGACTATGCCCTGCGCAGTGCCTTGATCGCCGCCGGCGCGATCGCCCTGGTCGCGTCGATCGCGATCAGCCTGGCCGTGTCCGGCGCCATCGCGGGGCCGGCGGCGCGCCTTGCCGCGGCCGCTCACGGATCGCCGCCGGCCACTACGCGGAGCGTGTTCCCGACACGGGCGCCGGAGAGCTCGGCGAGCTCGCAACCAGCTTCAACGTCATGAGCGCCTCGCTCGAGGCGACCGAGACGCGCCGAGTGGAGCTGGTCGGCGACGTTGCGCACGAGCTCCGCACACCACTATCCACCCTCGATGGCTACCTGGAAGGTCTCGAAGACGGCGTGATCGCCCCGAACGACGAGACGTGGCGCCTTCTTCGCGGCGAGACCGCCCGTCTCACGCGCCTCGTCGACGCGCTGCAGGAGCTGTGGCGTGCCGAGGCTCGACGACTGCCGCTGAAGATCGAGGCCGTCGACGCCTCGTCCGTCGCCGTCGACGTCGTCGGGCGATTTGCGCCACAGGCGACCGCCCGCCGGATAGCGATCGGATGGGACGTCCCGAGCGGCCTGACGGTCCGGGCCGACCGCGACCGACTGATCCAAATTCTCGGGAACTACCTCGCCAATGCGATCCGATACAGCCCCGACGGAGCGTCGGTCCAGCTCCAGGCCGGCCGGCTGGGGGACTTCGTGGAGTTCGCGGTGAGTGACCACGGTCCAGGGCCTGACGCCCGAGGAGCGCGCCAGGGTCTTCGAGCGTTTCTATCGCGTCGACCCGTCGGCGATCGCCGGGCGCTCGGGTGGAATCGGGCATCGGCCTCGCCATTGCCGGCGCGCTCGCCGAACGCGATGGACGGACGGGTCCGGGCCGACTCGAACGGACCGGGTACGGGCTCGACTTTCTCGGTGGCACTGCCGACCGCCTGGTTGTGGTCCGAGCACCACCTGGCCAATCTTGAGGCCGGCCGGCACTCAGCCTTGATGTAGGCGGCCAGGCTGACCAATGTTCAGCCGGACACTCAGTCCGGATCGGGGCGAGGAGACGCACGATCGATGGGATACGGCTTCGACGGCGGCGGGCTGGGTCGGTATGGATGCTCGGCGACCTGCTCGTGATGGTCGGCTTCGTGGTCCTGATCGTGTGGGCCGTCGGCACGGCGGACGCGGCGGACGACTCGTG
>CAWBTQ010000006.1:0-231714 GCA_963791725.1 uncultured Chloroflexia bacterium
TCAACGGGTAGGCCGTACCTACCTGAATGGTCGGGGCGAGAGGACTTGAGGCCGAGATAACAAGTTGAGCGACGTCGAGCGAGAGAACGCTACCGAACGGTGCAATTCCTTCGCCACCGCTGGCGACGAACGGCTCTTGGCCCTTGTATCCGGCCGGTACTAGCATGGCCGTATGAGAGAGAACGCTGCGCGGTCGACAAAGGGCAGGGTCGAGACCGGCAAGATCATCCGCAGTATCGCCGACATGAACCCGCTCATCGGCTGGGACATCTGCTACTGCGTCTTCTGCGGCGCACGGTGGCGGCACGAGCCGCACGTCGCAGACTGCACCTGGGCCCGCGCTCGTCACCTTTGCGGCCTGCCCGTTCCGGCGATTTCCTGACTCCGCTGCGGCCACCGGAGTGATCGGCCGCCGGCCGCATCGCGTGGCTCCGTGATGGTCGCGGCGCCGCGTGGTCTGGCCGGCCCGTGCTTCAAGCTCGTCCTGGAGTAGCGGACTGGGTTCGGGCATGCAATCAGGCGTGCCAGCACGGCTGAACAGCGCGGCTGCGGTGCCTATTGCGACGTCTACCGGACCCTGTCCATCACCGTGGTTGGCAACCAGCTTTATGTGATCAGCACACCGGTGAATTCTGGATCCAATACCGACGACCAACCTCAAACTTGTCTGAGCAGCTAAGCGTGCACGCAGACCGGCCCATCCGCGCTGGCTTCTGGACCTGGTCTCTACGAGAGGAGTTGAGGCCGAGATAACAAGCTAGCAGCGCGATGGTCCGCAGCGAGGTGGGGCCGACACGATAGACTGCCGTCCGTGCCTGCCACGTACTCCACCGCGCGGGCCAACGTAAGGCGCCTGCTCGCGGTCCTCGGCCTCTCGCTCTCAATCCTCGCAATCGAGGTGGTGGGTGGCCTAGCCTCCAACAGCCTCGCCCTACTGGCCGACGCCGCGCACGTCTTCACGGACGCCGCGGGCACCAGCCTCGCGCTGCTGGCAATCTGGATCGGCTCACGTCCGGCGACCAACGGGCGCAGCTACGGTTACCTCCGCCTTGAAATCCTCGCTGCGGTGGCCAATGCGGTCCTGCTCTTCGGAGTGGCCGGGTTCATTCTGTACGAAGCCTGGCGTCGGCTCTCGGAGCCGCCACAAGTTGCCTCCGGACTCATGCTCGGCGTGGCAGTTGTCGCCCTCCTGGTCAATGCCACTGCTATGTGGCTGTTGCGCCACGTTCAGGCCAAGAGCCTAAACATGCGCGCGGCCTATCTCGAAGTCATGGGCGATCTCGCCGGCTCGGCCGCGGTCATCGTCGCTGCTGTCGCGATCGCGCTGACCGGCTGGGCCGGCGCCGATGCCGTGGCTTCGGCCGGCATCGCCCTGCTGATCCTGCCGCGAGTCTGGAGCCTGCTGCGCGACGCGACGGACGTCCTTCTGGAGGCGACACCAAAGGGCGTGAACATGGACGAGGTTCGGGCCCACATCCTCGGCGCTCCAGGCGTGGCCGATGTCCACGACCTCCACGCCTGGACGATCACCTCAGGCGTGAATGTCGTCTCGGCACACGTCGTTCTTGAGTCAGATGCGGATGGCGCCGCGGCGCTCGAATTCCTCTGCGAATGCTTGTCGGGACACTTCGACATCGAGCACTCGACGTTCCAGCTTGAGTCCCCCGACCGACGAAGCCTGGAAGGCGCAGCGCACGGCTAAGCGGCGAGGTCGCGAGTCTCGGTGGACTTGAGGCCGAGATAACAAGCGAACCTGCGAGGACCTGAACGGCTCCTCCCCGGCTAGCCGATTGGGAAGATCGTTGTCCAGACGAGCAGCAGCGACATCAGGGTCAGGGCGAGTGTGATGATCCAGCCGATCGCCAGCAGGAAACGGCCGCTCGCCAGTGGCCCGAGCAACTGCCGGTCGCCCGATAGCAGCATCACGAAGATCAGGATGATCGGCAGTAACAGGCCGTTGAGGACCTGCGAGAGGAACATGACCTGGAAGAGTGAGATGCCAGGGATCAGGATGAAAAGGGCGGCGAAACCGATGAAGAAGGCCAGCAGTCCATAGAAGGCCCGCGCCTCGCGCCAGCTCCAGCCCACTCCCATCTCCCAACCGAAGGCCTCGCAGGCGGTGTAGGCCGACGAGAGCGGCACGACGCCGAGTCCCAGGAGCGAGGCGCCGAGCAATCCTGCCGCGAACAGCAGGCTTGCCAGTGACCCGGCGAACGGGGCAAGCGCCTTGGCCGCGGTGGCAGCGTCGGTGATGCCGGTCTCGCCGTGGGCCCACAGCGTCGCGGCGCAGGCGACGACGATGAATGCGGCGATGAGGTTGGTCAGGAACGAGCCGAGCCCGACATCGATCCGCTCGCCCGTGAGGTCTTCGGGGCCGAGACGCTTGTCTGTCACATAAGCCTGGATGAAGCCCTGGCCCCAGGGTGTGATGGTCGTGCCGACCGTGCCAACCACCGCGAGCCAGTAGGCGCTCGTCAGTGTGCCGTGTGGGATCACCAGCGAGACAGCGGCTCGACCCCAGTCCGCACCCGACTGCAAGGCCGAGATGGCGTAGGCGAGAGAGATGGCGATCCCCATCCCAACAAACAGATACTGGACCTTGCCGAAGCTACCCCATGAGATCAGGGCCATGACGGCGACTGCCGAGACGAGGGCACTGACCGGCACCGGTACGCCGAACAGGCCGAGAGCGGCGCCGATGCCGGCGAACTCGGCGACGGTGGTGCCGAGGTTGGCCACGAGCATCGCCGCTGCGGCCAGGGTCGCCCAGCGCACGCCGAACCGCTCGCGGATCAACCCTGTCATGCCCTGGCCGGTGGCCAGACCGAGCCGCGCGCCGAGTTCCTGCGTGAAGAAGAGGGCGATCTGGCTCGCCAGGATCACCCACAGCAGGTCGTAGCCGAACTGGATGCCCGCGAGTGAGTAGGTCGTGATGCCGCCCGCGTCGTTGTCGGCGAAGCCGCTGACGAGTCCCGGCCCGAGAACGGCGAGGACGGCAACCAGACGGACTCGATTGACTCGGCCCGGAGAGATGCGGAAGCTCGGCGCCCTCATCGGACCGACCCCACTGCCATGTTCATCGGCTCTGGCCGAGCCGCAGTTGGCTTGTTGAGAGTCAGCGAGAGTTGCGTGTTCATCGTCGGGTCTCCGGCGCAGCGGCACCGCCGGGGCGGTGCGCAGGTAGCGGACTGAGGGATCGGGACGGACGATCCCTCACATGGACGCCCCGACCGGGACCCGATGCTCCGGCGGCAAACCTGCGATCTAGTGGGAGGTCAGCGGTCGCCTCGGAAGGTTAGGGATGGGTCGGGACTCGGTATCGGACCTGACATCTCGACCCTCCTTTCACCTTGGGAGCGGGTCCCGGTAGGCATACAAAAACCACCGCATCGATCCGCTCGACCGCGGTGGTCAAGGCCCACCAAGTGAAGCACGTGGCTCAGCTGATGGGCGACCACCGTGTCGGAGTTTGCGGGGTCACGACGCCGGAGCGCCGATGACTACGTTCTGGGATCTCGCTCACTTGACCTGCTACTTCCAACATGCCCACGGGCGGACCGCTCCCGGGGGACTCGTCGGAGGTTACGCCGACTGGACGAAGTCGGTCAACCACAAAGCCGTCGAACGGTCCGGTTGTGTTGCTTCTGCCCGATCTGGCGCGCAGAAGATCGGAAGAGGGTCAGGACTTGAGGCCGAGATACGAAGTGAGCCTGCGAGACTCTAGCCGCACCAGCGTCGGCACGAAATCGGCCTCCTTGATGCAGCAATCTGGCCGGCTCGCCTGTTGTATCTCACGCACGGATCGCCGATGGGCCGTCCGTACGAGTGGGAGGACACGAGGATGAGTTACGACCAACAGCTAGATGACCGTCTCGGGAGCCTCGAGGCACGAATACCTGGCGCAGTTGCCCCCGATGTGGAACACAAACGACGCCGTGTTCGGCTAGCCGGGCGGTCTGCCGTGGCCGCATCGCTGCTCCTGCTCGCGACCGTTGCGACGACGGCGGCAATAGGCGTTGTGGTGTCTGGCGGAGTGCGCGGCTACCCTGGCATCGAGAATCCGGGCCAGCCTCTCGCCGGAGCGAAGATGGAGTGCATGTCGCCCCCTCAAGCCGCCGCGTTTCTCGCCGCGCATGGCTTCAACGACGTCGTGTGGCAGGTGGAGAGTGGTGGAACCGGCCGCGGCGAGGGATCCACAACCTTCGTAGCCGTTCCCCCGGCTCACGGTTACGTCGTGCCGGGGGGGATCGCCGACGATGGCAAGCTGCACATGATCATCGACCAGCGAGCTTTCGGCACCGCCGTTGGTGCTTGTTACGGGATGCCAATGCCGTGACCCCGGTATCCACGGATCTCGCATCCGCGGCCACTCGTCCGATGTCCGGCGACGCGACGACGGAGCAACCCAACGTCGTGACGCTATCGGCGACGCCCTTCGCCGAAGCCATGTCACCGCTCTACTCGGGACTCGTACGCCGGCTCGTGCTCGTTCTCGGCAATCGGGAGGACGCCGAGGACGTCGCTCAGGAGGCTTATGAGCGATCCTATCGATCGTGGTCGAAGTTCGACGGTCGCGATCCTCGTGCCTGGCTCTACACCATCGCGTTGCGCCTTGCGTTCAACCAGTTGGAACGGCGGCGCAACTGGGGCAGGATCATCTCGCGATCGACCCCACTCGAGTGGACCGATAACGTCGACCCGGACCTGCTCTCTGCGCTGAATTCCCTCCAACCTCGCGTTCGGGCGTGCATCCTGCTGCATTCGGTCGATGGCTTTACGGTGGGCGAGATCGCCGACATTTTCGGCGAGCCGATCGGAACCGTCTCGAGCAGGCTGTCCCGCGCGAAGGTGGACCTCAAGGCGGCGCTCGAGCTGCGCTGAGACGAGCGATCCGTCCGGCGGTGGACTGATACCGCCCTCGCCCCTCTGTCCCATAAGGACCTCGTTTCGGAGCGGTGTATGACTCGGCGAGACTCAGCGTGGAATCTGTGATCCACCGGAGGCACCCTTTTGGTCCGCCCTAGCGTCAGCCTTCCAAGACCCACGGTCTGGATGCGCTGCGAGGTATGCTCCGCGCGACGAGAAGCTCAGAGGTTTATGGACCGATCGAAGGATGGCGAACCCATGAGGCCTTCCAACACCGCCTCTCCGCTCCGACGGGCTCATGCCCACCTTCGACGACTCGTTGGATCCATCGGTGGCCTTGCCCGAAGACCTGTCAGCCCACGATCCGGCCCTCCGGCGGCCGTGCACGAATGGACTGTGACGTTGCCCCGCCTTCCGGACAATGGGGTCATCGGCATCCGAGCTATGCCCGTTCTGAGGCCATTTGCCGACCCGGACCGACCCAACCTGGCTGGGCCGCGACTGGCCGTCGCCATAGAGCCAGACTCTTCTAGCTCAACGATGCGCGCTCTTGACCGGCGAGGGTTGCATTCCTGGCTTCACCTTCTCGCCGACACCCCGGTTGGCGCGATCATGCTCACCAATATCTTCCTAACAGCCGAACATGGCCCGATTAGTCGAGGTGAGATTCGGGAGATCCTGACCGACTGTTTGGAGGCGGCGGCATTAGCTCCGTTCAGTCCTCTAGAGAATCTAGAGGACGTCTGTAGCAGGGATGATCGCTACGCCTTCCTCGTCGCAGTCCCTCGCTCTTCATTGAACTCCGCGGAATCGGTCACGACCGTCATGACGTCGGCAGTTTTCCGCAGGTTCATTCACCAACCCCGCGCGGCAGACAAGATCCTTGACAAGGACCCCACTCCGCAGGATGAGCCGTTCTACCGTCGGACCTTGGCTCACGAGACGGCCCGCCCCGGGTGGACCGTCCCCGGCAATACTCTCGGGACTCCGTTTCCTGGATCGCGCCACGTGTGGCTAACGGATCAGACGTTTTTGCGTGCGGCACTTGATGCGCGGCCGGGACTTCCAAGGGCTACCGCCGCCAGGGACCTGCTCGGTCTCAACAACCTCTTCGGCGGCGACTACCTGCTAGCGCTGACGATTCCGGTCAGTGCAATCGTCTCCATCGAGGGCTATCGCTACGCCAGACCGACATTCGCCGATCTCGGCGGCGAAAGGTTTGCGGCTTACCTTGACGGGTCGGAGCCTTTGTCCTGGTACCAGAATCTCTGGGGCTTGACCGTCGACCTAGGCAGGATTCGAAATCGAGAAGCGAATGTCTGGGGGGCGCCCGAGCGAGTCGCTTCGGCAATGCCCCTAGAGCAAATCGAATCGAGAGTTCAGGTAGATGCTCTGGGACGGGTGGGACCATTGGCTGGATCGGACCCGAGCGTGGAGAGCGACGAAGCCTACCTCGCGGTCGTCAGCCAGGGAGCCGACCTTAGCTCAATGGCCGCCTCGCTTTCTATGCTCGGGGATTCGCAATGACCCCATCATCGACCGGCGGGCGCCCAGACCACACAAGAGAGGATTTCGTCGACTGGCTGACGCTCACCTTGAAGGCTTGCTACTCCGAGCCAGGAGGCCGCGTCCCTCGATCGTTGGATTACTTCGGCCGGTCGGTCCCGATCAGAATCTGTGTGTTCGAAAGCATATTCGTCGCGTATCAGCGCTATGTCGGCGACAGTGAGAAGCTCGCGTTCAGGCGAGCCATAGGGGATGCCCTCAGGAGACAGGCAAGCCAGCGCACTCTGACGACCGATGGGGCCAGAGACCTCGTGGCCCTCATTCATAAGACCGGGGCCGAGGAGGCTATCGATTCGTTGCTCCCGGCTATCGGCAACGGCTACGACTCGGTGATCGAGCCCAAGTTGATCGACGATGCGCTGACCGCCATATGGTCCGTGGCTCCCGCTGAAGTGGCCTACCGCGCGACCGTGGACTTCATAGGCGGCCGGAATTTCGACGAAAGCTACCTGTTCGCGGCGACGAAGATCCTCGTGGAATGCAAGCCCGCGTCCTTGGCCAGCATAGTGATGCGCTACGAGGCGCGTTTGCGGGCCAGAAGAAACAGAGCCCTTGCCGCTGGCGGAAGGGCATGGGTCGATTTCCTCGAAGTCGAGGATGATTGGGCGAGCCATGTCTTGCGGTTGGGATCCGCGGAAGCCATGCAGGGGATCTGGACGAAAGCAGCACATCGCCCGGAGATGCGCTGGCTCGTTGAAGCTCTCTTCCGAAATAAGCAGCACCCAGTGTCGCTGTCGATGACCCCTGACGGTGAATGCATCCTCCTCTATCAGGGAAAGCCATCTCCATTCAGGGTCTCTAGGCGGGATTGGGAAACGCGCTTGCTGGTCCTCAGCATATCGGCAAGTCATGCATTCGCTGCTTCCTCTGAGACTGCCCAGCAAGCCGGGCCGGCCGCAAGGTCGGCGCCCGAAGCGGCTCGCGACAGCGCCGTCCGGACCGCCGCGCCCACGGCGTCGTCAGTCCATTCGGCACCCGACACGAGCTCAGATCAGACTCGGGCCACCACCACCGGACCTGTGCCGAGGGCGGTCGGACGAGGACAAGTCGTTGTCGTCTTCAACCCCAAGGGTGGCGTTGGCAAGACTACGATCGCAGTGAACCTAGCCGCCATGCTCCAACTTCGGAAGGGCCAACGGGTGCTGATCATCGACGCCGACACGGTAACCGGCCACGTCGCGTCGTCGCTTGGAATGGAGAACATACGCACCGTGGCCGACGCCTGGACCGAAGGTCTGTCGACAGGTGTCGCAGAGTCCTTTGCCGAGATCGCTACTCCTCATGCCAACGGCGTGTCGGTGTTGGTGATGGCTGAATCGCCTCTCCACACGGAGATCCTTGAGCCACGGGTTGTCGCGGCGGCCACCACCGCAGCGTCTGGGAGGTACGACTGGGTCTTCGTGGACATGCACCCCGACTATGGACCGCTAAATCAGGTCCTGTTCGAGAGGGCCGACAAATTCTTGTGCCAGTTACCCCCGACGTACCGGCTATTCGAGCTGCTGTCCAGTTTCGCGAGGTGGCGGTCGAGCTGGAGATTCGGGACCGCCTGTCCATGGTCATCAACCGCGCCAATAGCGGCGTCTCCAAGGACGACATGGAAAGGACGGTCGGTATGCCGGCGCTGGCTGAGATCAGGAGTGCCGGAATGCTCTTTGTGCGCGCTTCCAACGAGGGTCGGACTGTCGTGGAGCGCTTTCCCAACGACAAGGTCATCGGCGACCTAGAGATTCTCGCGGACCAACTAATTGCAACGCGCGACTCCAGCCGGACCAAATCGGGCATGGGTTACATGGGCGTCTTTAGCGGTGGAACAAATACGAACCCATCACTTAGGGTCTCCTGAGCGAGTCCCGGCAGGGCCTGCACCAGACGATAGCTGGACACGCTACGCTCGGCCTTACGCTCCTAGGCCTTCCAAGCTGAATGTCGCGGGTTCGAGACCTGGGTCGCCTACCGGTAGCAACGGTTGGTAGCAACAGGGCCGACGATCGGCGGATTCGAGGCCGTAGAGGTCGGCGGAATCCTCGCGGGAGCGTCATTGACGAACGTCCGCGAACGCCGGGGCCTAGACTTGAAAACCGCCGACCGAAAGGTCCGTGGGTGCGGATCCCACCCTCTCCACCGACGTTCCAAGCGTGAATCGGCCAGCTCAGCCAGGAGATGCACTACCGATGAGCCGCAGGATCGTGTACCGCCTGGTTTTCTGGGCTTTCGTGCTCTTCCTCCTCGTGGTGATCGGGGCTGACGTCGTGTCGAAAATCCGATGAGGTGCGAGCGGCATGACGCCGACCGAATACCGCTGTAAGAGATGCGGCGGTCTGCCCATGGAAGACAGCCGTTTCAACTGCCCCAATTGCGGGCGACCCATGGGCACTTGCTCCGACTGCGCTGCCTGGCTGGTGCGGCTGTTCGAGAGTGACGACCCGCGAGACTGCGATTTCTGTGTGGATGAGTACGACCCCGAAGTCGAAGAACGGGTCAGGCTCGAACACAAACTCAAGAGGCAGCGCGCAGGCCTAGTCGACAGAAGTAGCGCCGAATCCCAGGAATTGAGCCGGATCGTTGCCGAGGCCTATCGCGCGGCCGGAAGGCCGCGCCGGGTAACGCGGATCTGGACCCACGGCGAAGGATGGGGGGAGTGCTTGCACCAGATAGGGAGCGGGCCGCGTCGGTACGAGTTCGAGCCCGCCACTGAGGCCGAATGGAAGGCATGGACCGCGTGGGTGATCGAACGCGACCGGCTCCGGGAGGAGCTGGGAGTCAACCGCGGACGCGGGAAGCGCCACGCCGTCGGCTGGGCAGGCCCGGCGACCTACAGGCTGGGGGCTCGCCGAGGCCGTGATTGAGTGAGCCAGCGGTTCGTGACTCACCACCGCGCTCGCAATTCTCTGGGACCTCTCGCCTTAAGCTTCCCTGAGATGCGGTATAGCCGCCGGATCGTGACCGCCTTGTCCTCGCCTTCGTAGTCAGCAGGGTTCTCGCTCCGCAAGGCGCGAGCGATGTCCCGCCTGGTTACAAGTCGCCCGGGCTCCAGGAGGCCGGAATAGCGATCCACGAGCCCGATCGTCATCGCCTCGCGCTGGGTTCGCACATCCGACCAGCGGCTCTGCGGGGCCACGGCAAAGTCGAACAGGTATCGCAGGTGGGCCGCCATTGCGGCTCGGTAGGAGCGCAGCTCCCAGGCCCCACTCCAGAAGGCCATCCCGATAGTTCCCCCAAGCCCGATGTCATAGGCGCTCGCGAGTTCGAAATCAGCCCCTGGTGTCCGCCAGCGGTGGGCGGCCCGCATGATCCCGAGTTCGATGCGACCCCACGGCGACGTCGCGAAGCCGTCCGGGTCGACCCGCACGGCCGCCTGCTGGACGGCGGCTACAACGGGGTCGCCGTCGGCCATATGGGCGGCCACACGATCGAGAGGTCCGGTCTCTCTGGCGGCCTCGGAAGCGCTCATCCCGAAGAGGTCGATCGTGTCCTCGATGCTGGCCCCTAGATAGCTTCGGAGGTCATCGAACTCGCTTGCAAAGCGGGCGGGGACGATCGGAACGTTTCGCTCGTATCGCGGGCGTCGCGGTACCGGCCGGCCGAGCAGGGCCTCGATGAAGGCAGCGCGGTCGGTAGTCCAATCGAAGATCCCGACCCGGACGCGGCCGGCGCGGCGGGGAAGGATGAGGGGCTTGGTCCTCTCGAACCAGCGCGATGGGTCGTTCGCCCGCTCCATCGAGCGCAAGAGGGCACCTGCGATCGTGTCGAAGAGGAGCGAGTCGCGATCGCCGCCGAACGCCGCGAGCACCTTCGGGTCGAGGGCGACGCCACGGTTGGCCATCCATGACAGCTCGTCATTGAGGGCACCTTCTTTCGGGCCGATTCGCGACATAGGGGAACGCGCTGAGGGGTCGGTTGGTGGGTTGGCCAGGAGTGCGGCCGCCACCTGCTGGCGAAACAGCTTGCCCCGCGCCCGCAATTCGGCGCCATTCTCCACGCTCGATTCTCGCGTTCCACGCTTGGGCATTCCGCAGACCCCTTCGTCGCGATGTCGATTATCGACCTTAGCCGCCGGAGAAACGCGACGGAAGCGAGGGTCGAGATGGAAACCGAACGCGACGAGACAGCGCCAATGACAGTCCAGCTTAGGCTCCGGCCGTGGCGGGTCTGCGCCTGCTGCGGCCATGCCTGGAAGTCGCGCGCGACGCGCGGCCGGCCCCGCTGCCGGGCTTGCGAGCGCCGCTTGCGGGCCGATGCGGAGCGCATGGGCGCCGCGGTGGCGGGAGGCCCGCGGCGATGAACACGCGACGCTGCCTCTCCTGTGGCGACCCGCTCGGGGTCACGAGCCGGGCCGACCGCCGCACCTGCTCGGATCTGTGCCGCAAGCGCGCATCTCTCGCGAGGCGGGCCGATCGGGCCGCTTCGGGCGCGCTGAGGGCCCGTCAGGGCGCGATCCCCCACTCGGAGGGCCATCGGGCCACCTCGGGCGCTAAGTGTGAAAGTGGGGGGCTGCAGCCGTGAACGGTTCAGAAAGCCGAGCGAGCGCTCCGGACGCCGATCGCGTCCGGGTCTACCGGGCATCCGCGGACAAGCTGCTCGCCGCCCTGCCGGACCGCTCGGTCGACCTTCTCATTACCGACCCGCCCTACGTCAGCGTCAACCGCAGTCGCTCGACCGGCAGCCACCTGCGGGACTGGTTCGCCGCTGGCCTGACCTGGCCCGAGATCGGCCGGGTCTTCGCCCTCGCCCACCGCAAGCTCAAGCCCGACGGGGTCCTGATGGCCATGACCAACAACGACGGCCTACGCGACGCCATCGGTGCTCTGGAGCGAGCCGGCTTCTCTGGTATCCGGACCATCACCTGGGATCGCCGCTATCCGGGCCTCGGTGGCGGCCTCCGCCACCAGACCGAGTTCGTCCTCGTCGGCCGGCTGCCGGGCTCGCGGACTCTCGCTGGCATCGATCTGGTCTCGGTGGCAGCCGTAGGACCGGGTACGGCCGATCGCTACCACACGGCCAAGCCCGACGGCCTGGGCCGCAAGCTAGCGGCGATGGCCGGCATCGGCCCGGGCTCCCTGGTGGTGGACCCCTTCTGTGGGTCCGGAGCACTGCTCGTTGGAGCCGCGGAGCGCGGTGCGGGCGTGGTTGCCGGGGATGTGGCCGCACGGGCCGTCCGCCTGGCGGGCACCAAGCTAGCGCGGGCGGCAACGGCGGGGCGCCGGTCCACGGCCGGCAAGCCCTACCGCAACAGCCGGCCCGCCGTGACCGCCAGGCCGGTCAGGACCGGCAAGCCTAGCGGCAACAGCCGCCCCACCGTCACCGCTAGCCCGGTCAGGAACCGCAAGCCTAGCGGCTCAGGCCGATCCACCACCGCCGCCAGGCCGGTCAGGACCGGCAAGCCTAGCGGCAACAGCCGCCCCACCGTCACCGCTGGGCCCGTGGGGATCGGTAAGCCCTACGGCAACAGCCGGCCCACCGTCACCGCTAGGCCGCCTCGGGCCGGTAAGCCTACCCGGTCGGGCCGATCCATAAGCGCCACGGCTAGGCCGGTCACGACGGGCAATCCTACCGGCAACAGGTCGGCAGGGGCCGGCAAGCCTACCGGCCACAGCCGCCCCACCGTCACCGCTAGCCCGGTCAGGACCGGCAAGCCTACCGGCTCCAGCCGGCCCACCGTCACCGCTAGGCCGGTCAGTGCCGGCAAGCCTACCGGCGCCAGCCGGCCATCCCCAGCCGCTAGGCCGGCGTCGGGCCCGGCTACGCGGCCAGTGCGGCCGGGGAGCCGTCCGTGAACGGCCCGCGTCAGGCCGGCGGGGCGCCGGCCCCTACCGGCTCATCGGGCCGCGCCCGCGCGGTCGAGCCCGGCGATCCGCTGGTGCGGGCCCTAGCGGTGTGCATCCGCCAGGCCCACGCCCGCCGGGCTGGCCGGCGGCCTCTGGACTCAAGAGCCTGATTGAGCTATGACTCGCCCTACCGTGCACGCCCTGCCGCGCTCCATCGACCAGGTATCAGGCCTACGGGTGGCCCGTTGGATCCGCGAGTCCACCGCGGGCCAGTACGACAACTGGGGACCAGATGCCCAGCGCGAACTCCAGGACCGGATCATTGCCCGCTACAGCCTCGTCGATACCGGGCTGGCCTGGCAGAGCGCGGCCTCGGGCCGGACCGTGTACCAGGCGCCCGAGTTTGCGGCCATGATCGAGGCGGCGCGGGCGGGCCGCTATGACCTGCTCCTAGTCGGCTACGTGTCGCGGTTCCAGCGCAACCTCAAGCAGACCCTGATCGCGGTCGATGATCTCCATGATGCGGGAGTAGCGGTTCTGTTCTGCGACGAGCGGATCATCAGCACCGATGCCGACCGCTGGGACGACTTCGTCCGTGAGGCCCATGAGGCCGAGTCCTACAGCCGCAAGCTCGGGCGCCGCATCGCCGAGGGCCTAGCGGCCAAGCGCCGCCGCCTGGGCGAGCCCGGTGGCCAGCCGCCATACGGCTACATCCGCTCGGGCAAGCCGCCGGTCCTCGAAGCCGTACCGGTAGAGATCGAGCGGGTCCGGGCCGTGTTCGCAGCTGCCGCGGAGGGCATGACCGATCGCGAGGTCGCCGAACAGACAGGGATGCCCTTCTACACCGCACGCGGCATCCTGACCAACCCGGTCTACATCGGCCGCCTGCGCGACGGCACCGCGACAAGGGTTCCCGCTGTGATCGATCAGTCGACCTGGGACCGCGTCGGGCTCGCCCGCAGCCGCTACACCCGCCGTCACCCGGGCCGGCCTACCGTCCGGCGGCCGTATGCGCTCTCGATGCTCCACTGCGCCGCCTGCGGCCGGCACCTCATCGGTCAGTCCGGCCGCTACCGCCACAACTTCCCTTGCCCGGACTGGCTCGCTGCCGCCCGAGCGACACCCCGCGCCTTCCGGAACTCGACCGACCGCCGCCATCGGGGTGTGAGCTATCCGGCCTCATCATTCGAGGGTCTCGTCCGTCAGGCCCTCGGACATGTGAGCGCCAACGCCAGCCTTGTGGCGGCCGTGGTCGGCCGGGTGGCCGATGACGAGGCGGGTCCCGATCCGGTCACTCTGGCCCGCATCGAGCGCGACCGCGACGCGGCCACCGCGCGTTACCGCCGCGACCGCGACCCCGATGCCCTAGAAGCGACCATGCGGACGCTCGATCAGGAGGAGCGCCAGGCCAAAGTGGCGCGCGACGACGGACCGACGCCAGAGGAGGCCGTCGAATCCCTGCGCGAGCTGCCCAATCTGTGGGACGACGCCGAGCCTTCTGGCCGAAAGCTGCTAGCCGAGGCGCTCCTTGATCGGGTCGATGTCCTCGGGGCCCGCAAGGTCAAGCTGCACCCGAGCGCGTCGGCGAAGGCTCAAGGGTGGGACATTGCCTGGAATGGGGCTCGATTGGTTGTTATGGTCGGGGCGAGAGGATTAGCGCCGACACTCCGTCACCAATCATGCTGATCCCGGTGATGAACGTTCCTTCGTGTGTTCACCGCGTCCCGGGCATCGCGTAGGCAGGCGGTTACGAGGCAAGCGGCAAGCCGATCCGCCCAAGACTAGCCGCCACAGCCGGCCCGCCCGGCCCCGCCCTCCTGCGGTCCTACGAATTGCGACGGCGGATCGGCCGATCGTCGATGCATTCGAGGTCGCTCGCCCGAGCCGCGGCCCGTGCTAAGTGGCCGGACGACGCAGGACTCAGAACCCGCCTTGACACGTATCACGTGACGCGTTACATTACAAGCGTGATCAGATCGTTTGCAGACAGGCATACAGAACGGTTCTGGACCACCGGCAGCTCGGAACGGCTGCCACCGGAAATCGAACGCCGGGCACTTCGGAAGCTCTCGGCGATCGACGCGGCTGACCAGATCGAGAGTCTGCGGGTTCCTCCGGGCAATCGCCTCCACGCCCTCGGGGGCGATCGTGCCGGACAGCACTCCATATCTATCAACGACCAGTGGCGGATTTGCTTTCTGTTTCGAGACGGGGACGCGTACGACGTCGAAGTCTGCGACTACCACTAGAGATCAGGTGAGTCAACCATGAGCATTGCCAACGACAATCAGCTCGGGCGGCGACCGGTTCATCCCGGCGAGATGCTGCGCGAGGACTTCATGCCCGACTACGGGCTCACTGTGAGCAGGCTTGCAGATGCCCTAGGCGTTTCGCGCCAGTCCGTGAACGAACTCGTCCGCGAGCGGCGGGCGGTGAGTCCCGAGATGGCCCTGCGACTGGGCCGCCTCTTCGGCAACTCGCCGGAGTTCTGGCTGAACCTGCAGCGTGCCGTCGATCTCTACGACACGGCGGCCGCGACCCAGGACGACATGCAGCACATCACGCCCTTGCGCGTCGCCTGAGGTAGCCAGGCCAGCGCGAGCGGACGGCCTGCTCGCTGCCGAGCACCGAGGAGGTCAAGTAGCGGATCTGAGCCAATTCAGAGCCCGGACCGTCGAGAGTCGGCGGCTGAGTGATTGGACCCCCTAGGGATGGGTTCCTCAGTCTCACTGAACCATCATGGAGAGGGCCTGGATCGGGTCCCGCCAAGTCTGACTACCCTCGGGGTGGGCTCGGTATGGCCTGGTATTCCGCCGAGTCTACCCAGCCGAAGTCGTCCAGGGGCCAGTAACGGAGCCAAGCTCGCCCGATGACCGTCGACTTGGGTATAGGTCCGAAGACCCGTGAGTCGGTGGAATCATCGCGGTGGTCGCCAAGGACGAAGAAGTCACCTTGCGGCACTCGGCAGGTCATGTCCACCGCCGACACCTGCAGACGTGCGACGCCAGGACTTCAGGGTCCATTTCCTCCGGAGTCGTCCCGTCGTCGCTCGAATAGGCGTATGGCTCAGCCAGCATGGCGCCAGTCACGAACACCGAACCAAGGTGGATCTGAATGAGATCGCCGGGTAGGCCGATCAGCCGCTTGATGAATTGGCCGGTCTCGCAGCCTCCGAGATACCCGGCCGGAAGTTCGAAGACGATGACGTTGCCGCGGTTGTAGCCGCTGATAAGAGGCGAGATCTTGTCCAACGAGGACGACCTGCCGATCCTGGAGGGTGTCTCCATAGACGGCCCGCTGATGCGGTCTGAGGATACGAAGCTTGGAACGACCAAGATGACGAAGGCCGCCACTAGGACCATCTCGGCCAGCTGGACGAGTCGGCCGCGCCAACGTTTACTCACAGGACCGCGTCCATTTGCCCACAAATCGTTTACCGCCTACCTGTCGCACCGGGCCAACAACGTAGCACTTGATGCAGCAGGGACTCTCACAAGTGGAACGCATCCCACGGGAGGTCAATAGTCTGGTGGTGGCTCGGGACAAACGACTACACGGCCGCTCCCCCGATGGTCAAAGAACCGATCTCGCTCTGGGCTTGCCCCGATTCGACGGACAGGTTTGTTATGCCGCTTCAGGTTGCTTGAGCCGCTGTTCCTCGTACTCGGCCGGCGTGAGGTTGCCGAGCGTCGAGTGTAGCCGGCCGCGGTTGTCGAAGACCTCGATGAACTCGAAGATGGCCGCCCGAGCGGCAGCTCGAGTGGGGAACGTCGAGCGGTAGACGAGCTCTTCCTTGAGCGTGGAGAAGAAGCTCTCGGCGACGGGGTTGTCCCAGCACTGGCGAGGACGGGAGAGGGACTGGAGGCCCTTGTGCTTGTCCAGGAGAGCCCGGAAGTCCCCGGACGTGTATTGCCCGAGCGAGCTCCGCCTCGTAAGGGCTGCACCTTGACGTTGACGCGAGGGACGAGCCGCCGACGCTCCCACCGATACTCTTTCGCCGACCGAGCGGATCGTGCCGTACCGGCAAGACCAGCGCGAAAGTTGCATGAATTCGGTGACGCGGGCCTCAGGCGCGGAAGCCGCGGGCCTCCCGAAGCTGGCCCGCGAACTCATGCGGGAGCTCGGAGGCGAGGATGCCCTGAGCCGTGACATCGATGTCGTATTCGACGCGGTGGAAGGCGACCGACAAGCCGGCTGGACTCGTCTCCACCAACACCCAGCAGGCTCGCGGATCGCCATCCTTTGGCTTGCCGGCCGATCCGTCGTTGATGAATCGCGTGGTCCCGACGGTCTTGTCGTACGGGCGATGGGTGTGCCCGCAGACTATGACGTCCGCATTGGCGTCGGCCGCTATCCGGGCGAACGTCGAGTCCGGCTTGTCCTCGTAGAGATACTCGTTCATCTTGCGCGGGCTGCCGTGCACCAGCAGGAAGCGATAGCCGTCGGCATCGAAGCGGATCTGCGGCGCGAGCGTTCGCAGCCACTCCTTGTTGGCATCGCCGGTGTGCTCCTTGGTCCATGCGAACCCGGCGTCCCCCAAGGCCTTTTCGACCGGATGAGTGTAGGCGCAGCCGCACTCGGCCCGATCGAAGCCGGTTCCGTCGTCGTAGTTGCCCATGACGATCGGGATCGCCTCGCCCCGGAGCCGGTCCAGGACCTCGTTCGGCCACGGGGCATAGCCGACGAGGTCGCCGAGGGCGTAGCGCGCATCGACGCCGACCGCGCCGATGTCGGCGAGCACCGCCTCGAGGGCGACGATGTTGGAGTGGACGTCGGAGAAGAACGCGTATCGCATGGGACGGGCCTGACCTCCTCGGCTGGCGGGGCGGCTGGTGGAGACTGTACCGGCTGGCTACGAGCCCGCCTTCGGCTCGACGCCAAGTTCCACGAGCAGGCCGCGGACGCGCCGCTCGATCTCGTCGCGGATGGGTCGGACTTCCTCGACCGACTTGCCGGACGGGTCGTCGAGCTCCCAGTCAAGGTAGCGCTTGCCGGGGTAGACCGGGCACGCGTCGCCGCAACCCATGACGACGATGACGTCCGCCGCCCGAACGATCTCGTCGGCCCAGGGCTGGGGCAGCTCCTTGCTGATGTCGATGCCCTTCTCGGCCATGGTCGCCACGACCGCCAGGTTCACGCCTTCCGCCGGTTGTGAGCCTCCGGAGTAGACGTCTACCGTGTCACCGGCTAGCGCTCGCATGAAGCCCGCCGCGATCTGGGAGCGGCCGGCGTTGTGGACGCACAGGAACAGAACGCTCGGGTTGAGGTCGGTCCGGGGCGAGTCAAGGCGCATGAGCGCGCGCAGCCGGTCGTCGGTGAGCCGTTCGACCAGCACCGGGATCCAGGTCGTGACGTGCGCGTTGGGCAGGATCAGGTCGAGCGACTCGGTCATGAAGCGCTCGATCGTCTCCAGGTTGATCTTGCCCTGCCAGCGCCGCTCGAGCGCGGCTGCGGATTGGTGGATCTGGACTCGCTGATCGATCGAGAGCTCCAGGCGGTCGAGGTTCAGGGTCTGCGCGTCGGATGGGGTCATTTCGTCGACTCCTTGAGGCTTCGCTGTCCATCTGCCGGCAGCCTAGACCTTCAAGTTGCTTCAATGTCAATAGGCGGCCAAGCGGAGCTTCGAGCGCCTTGTGGCTTGACCCTCAAGTAAGTGGAAGGTGTAGCCTGCGGCCATGAAGATCGCCGAACTGGCCAGGCGGGCGGGCGTCGCCACGTCGGCCGTCCGCTTCTATGAGGAGATGGGAGTCCTCCCGAACGCGCCACGCCTCGCCAACGGCTACCGTGAGTACGGAGACTCCGACCTGGCGCGCCTGCGGCTGGTGGTAGCGCTGCGCCGTCTGGGCCTGGCTCCAGCCGACGCCGGGCGCCTCGCCGCACTCTGCATAGAGCGCGGCGAGATCGACCGAGGCCTCATGCCGCTGATCGCGAGTCAGCGCGAGGCGGTCGTGCGTCAGCGGGCCGATCTGGATCGACTAGACTCCGAGCTCACCGATCTCGAGCTGACCATAGAAGCGGCCGCCCGGGCGAACCTCGACCGTCGGGGAGCCTTCCCGCGGGCCGATCCCATTCGGGTTCTGTTCGTCTGCTCCGGCAACAGCGCCCGCAGCCAGATGGCGGAAGCCCTGCTTTGCGAATTCGGCGGGCCCGACTTCGAGGCCCTTTCCGCCGGGACGGAACCGACTCCCGTCAGGGCCGAGACGGTCGCCGTCCTCCGCGAGATTGGCATCGACTGGTCCGCGGCGGTCGCCAAGTCGGTGACGCAGTTCGTCGGCCGGCGATTCGATTACGTCATCACCGTCTGCGATCGAGCGCGCAAGGTTTGCCCTGTATTCCCGGGCGAGCACAACTCGCTGCACTGGGGTCTCGACGACCCGGCGGAGGTCGAAGGCTCTGCCGAGGACAAGCTCCAGGCATTCCGGCGCACGAGAACCGAGGTCACTGCCCGTGTGCGACCCTTCGTCGAGCTAGCCCGCAGCGCCCGCAGGCAACCGGTTGGGACCAGTTGAGCACTGTCGTCTCGATGTCGCTGCCCGGAATCGACCTGGTCATCGAAGGCAAGGCCGTGCGGGTCACGGACGACGAGACGCTTCGGCGAGTTGCTCAGCGCTACGCCGACCAGGGCTGGCCGGCCAGGGTCCAGGATGGCTCCTTCACCTATGACTTCAGCGCGCCGAGTGCCGGCCCTCTCCCGTGGGACCTGTATGCCGTCACGCCGACCACCGTCTTGGGGGTGCTGACCACCGAGCCCGGCGGTGCGACCGTTGGCGCTTCGACGCCTGACACACGATCCTTGGGGGCTGACACGATGACTCGGCCGCCGTAGGGGTCGCGGGTCCCGTAACGCGGCCTCGGATGAGGCGTTATCCGCGGCGGGGCGGTTGGGCACCCGATCCCGTCCGCCTAGGCGATCCCGACCTGCTGCGCCCAGCGCCGTACGCACTCGCCGAAGTACGCCTCGCGGTCGCGGGGCTCCTCACCCACGACGTTATGCAGCTGGCCGAACAGCTCGAACGATACGGTGCCGTACAGCGCGATCCAGGCCATGACGCCTCGCTGGATGAGCGCGTCTGGCACTTCGACTCCGATGAATGAGCGGATCGGTGCCAGTGCGGAGCGATCCTCAGCGGCGACTTGGTCCTCGATGACCATCGGCGCGAGCTTGCCGCTGACCGTCGCGTCGACCAGGATCCGGACGAGAAGGTTCGCGACTCGGCTCGCCGGTGCGATCGTGTCGGGCGGCGCGACGTACCCGGGCACCGGAGAGCCGTAGATCAGGGCGTACTCGTTGGGGTTGGCCAGGGCCCAGCCGCGGACGGCCCCACAGATGGCCGACCAGCGAGCGGCGAGGTCGTCGCGGGACGGGCCGGCCTCCGCGGCCTCAGCGGTGGCTCCTAGCGAGTCGTAGGCGGCGATTATCAGAATCGTCAGCAGCTCGTCGCGGCTCGCCACGTAGCGGTACACGGCAGAGGACGCCATCCCGAGATCACGGGCGATGGCCCGCAGGCTGAGCGCGGGGGCACCGTCCGTAGCGAGATGCCGGCGCGCTGCGGCGAGGATCTCGCGGGTGATTTCGCTGCGAGCCCGCTCGCGGGCGGTGCGCGGCACCGAGGGGGTCTTGCCTTCGCTGTCCATACCGTCATCTTGCCACACTTCGCGAACGCTGACAACAAACGCGAGCGGTGCTCTTGACATGGATCGCGAGTCCATGAGAGACTCCCTGAGAGCAGAGAGCGGTGCTCGCTTCGAAGAGCGCTAGTCGCACAGAGGTAGAGAGATGAGATCAAGCGGAGAGAACCAGCGTGAGCTGCACGTGATCATCGGCGCCGGCCCGATCGGAAGTGGCGTGGCCCGCCGCCTGGCTCAGCAAGGAGACCGCGTGCTCTTGGTCAACCGCTCGGGGTCGGGATCCGCAATCGACGGCGTCGAACGCGTCGCCACTGACGCGGCCGATGCTGAGGCCATGGCCGCCCTCAGCAAAGGCGCGGCCGCGATCTACAACTGCGCCAACCCGCCGTACCACCGCTGGCAGACCGACTGGCCCCCCATCGCCCGCTCGCTGCTCGGCGCCGCGCAACGAAGCGGAGCGGTCCTCGTGACGATCTCCAACCTCTACGGCTATGGCCCGGCCCGGGCAGCGCTCGGGGTTGATGCATACGACGAGGCTCACCCGATGACGGAGGGGACGCCGCTCGCCGCGCAAGGCCGGAAGGGGGGCGTCCGAGCGCAGATGTGGCGCGACGCGCTCGCGGCGCACGAGGCCGGGCTGATCCGGGCGGTCGAGGTCCGCAGCTCGGACTACGTTGGGCCCGGGGCCGAGAGCGTGCTGGGCGAGCGGGTCGTCCCCCAAATCCTCACTGGCAAGGGTGCTCTCACGATCGGGCGGACCGACCAGCTCCACACATGGTCCTTCACCGAGGATGTGGCTCAGATGGCGGTCGTCGCCGCGAGGGACCCGCGAGCGTGGGGACGCGCCTGGCACACGCCCTCGAACACCCCTCGAACCCAGCAACAAGCGGTCGACGACCTCGCTCGCGTCGCCGGGGTTCCTCCGGTCCGATTGGGAAGCCTGCCACGGCTCGTGCGCCGCGGCCTGGGTCTGGCTTCCCCCTTGATGCGCGAACTGGGCGAGACCGAATACCAGTTCCGCGACGCCTTCGTCATGGATTCCTCGGCCGCTCGGATGACGTTCGGATCTGAGCCGACCGCATGGGACGCGGTCCTGGCTGCAACGCTGCGCTCCTACGGCTGGACGGACGCGGAAAGACTCGTCCCAGGAGGAGCAGCATCGACCACCATGCGGTCCAGCGCGAGGTGAGCTCGGCATCCAAGACGATTCCCTTCGCCGACCACGTCACCGAGCGGGCGGCCTCCGATATGGACGCGGCCCGTGCTGCCTGGCGTCGGCGGGCTCTCCTCGTGGGAGGCGGGTTCCAAGTCGTCTTCGGCGCGCTGTGGCTGGCTCGAGGTCTGAGCTCATTCGCCCCGCCGGTTGTTGCGGTCGCGGCCGCCGCGGCCGCCGTCATCGCGGGCGGGACCGTCGCCGTGGCGCTCCGCCGCTCGGCGCCCCGACCGGATGGGCCGGCCGCCCGGACGATAGAGCGCCGGCTGACCGTTGCGACCCTCGGGCAGCTGGTGACCTCGTTCGTCCTGCCCGTGCTAGTCGACGCGGTAGCGGGCCCTCGGCTCGTGATCCCATCGATCGTGCTCAGCATCGGGATCTTGCTTGCCTGGATCCACCATGAGGTGGACACTCCGTTTCAGGGTGCGGCCGGGTGGGCGCTGATCGCGCTCGCTGCGGTGTCCGCGCTGATCGTCGGCGACTTGCAGACGGCAGTGGCAGGGCTTGCCGCCGCGGCGATCCTGCTCGGCTGCGCCGCCGCCGGGTTTGGGCGGCTTCGTTACGCCGACGGCACAGATTGATCAGGCCACCCAGGGGCCGCGGTGTCACCCCGACACCATGACGCGGTGATCGCCAGCCTGCGGGCCGGCGGCATGGACATCACGATGGCCGCGCACGCGTACTCGCTCCTCGACAGCTACGTCTACGGCTTCGCGCTGACGAAGATGACCCTCGCGTTCGACACCGGGGAGGAGGTCGCCGCGGTGGTGCAGGGCATGCTTGAGTCGTTTCAGCCGAACGAGTACCCGCACCTTGTCGAGCTGATGGGCCACGCCCTGAAGCCAGGCTACGACTATCTCGACGAGTTCGAGCACGGCCTCGATGCCATCCTGGACGCCCTCGATAGGGCATTGGCACCGCTTGTTCAGCCCCTCAACCATCTCGATGCCTCCGAGCGCCGTTAGCTCGTCGGCGAGGATGTTCCGCGGAGGCACTGGCCTGCCTGGCGGAGAACGCCGCGATGGTCAGATCGTGCGGTTCGCAGCGTCTGCGCACGCTTCCAAAGCAGGTCGTCTCCGACAACCAGTAGGCGTCTTCGAGGCCGTCGTCCATTCGCCTCTGTCGCAGATCGATGGACCTCGCCCAGTCAGGTGACGCAGACGTTCACCGCGCGTTAACACCGGCCTAACGAACGACAAAGAGGCTATCTACGGTTGGCCGCGGGCCCGCGGTCTTCGCAGATCGATGGCTGTCTAGGGAGCGAGGGCGCCGGAACGCGATCCGATGCGTCGGCTCGGGACGGAACCTTTAGGAGGATCTCTCGTGGCGTACGACCCACTGTTGGCGCGCATCGACGATCTCAGCGATGCGTTCACCGCCGGCCAGATCGACCGCCGTCGGTTTCTCAAGGGGCTTGTCGGGCTCGGCCTCACGCTTCCGGCCATCAGCCTGATCGTCTCCGCCTGCAGCTCTGCGGCCGCGACTCCTACGGCTGCCGCATCCGCAGCGGCGATGGCGTCGGGAGCGCCGGGCTTCGACCTCAATGCGCTCGTTGCAGCGGCCAAGGGCGAAGGCGACCTGTACCAGACGGGCATCCCGCCCGAGTGGGTCAACTACCAGGGCATCTTCGACCTCTGGAAGCAGACCTACGGCATCACGATCGACGGCACCGCGACCGAGGGCGAGTACAGCTCCGGCCAGGAGCTCGACTCCATCAAGAACACCGGCAAGCCGGACGTCGGCGACGTGGGCATCTCGTTCGCGGTCCAGGCGAAGCAGCAGGGTCTCTCGGCCCCGTACAAGAACTCCTACTGGGCCGACATTCCGGCCACCGCCAAGGACGCCGACGGCTACTGGTGCTGCAACTACTGGGGCGCTCAGTCGTTCGTGGTCAACACGGACGCCGTCAAGATCCCGATCAAGGACTGGAACGACCTGCTCGACCCGTCGTTGAAGAACGCCGTCGGCATCGACGGCGACCCGACCAAGGCCAACGACTCGTTCTTCGCGGTCTGGTCGGCGGCCATCGCGAACGGCGGGGGCGTCGACAACATCCAGCCCGGCATCGACTTCATGAACAAGCTCCAGCAGTCGGGCAACTTGACCGCCGCTCGCGCCAGCGACACGAACATAATCGCCGGCGAGGTCAAGGTCGCCATCAAGTGGGATTACCTGGGCCTGGCCGTGCGTGACAAGGCCGCGGGCGCCCCGAACATCAGCGTGACCATCCCCGCGTCCGGGTCGCTGGCGAGCCCCTACGCGGACATCGTCGCCGCGAAAGCGCCCCATCCGAACGCGGCCAAGCTCTGGCAGGAGCTCATCTACAGCGACGCCGCCCAGCTCCTGTTCCTCAAGGGCTATGCCCATCCCATCCGGTTCGACGCCCTGAACACAGCCGGCAAGATCCCGGCGGATCTGGCGGCCAAACTCCCGTCCGCCGACCTGTACAAGAAGGTCACGCTCGTGACCGACATCACTAAGATCACGGCCGCCCAGACCACGCTGGGCACAGGCTGGAAGATCGTGGTCAACTCGTAACGCCCGCGCGGAACCGGAGCGCGAAAGTGCGTCCCTCGACCTCCAGCACTCTTGCGGCCCCGTCCGCCCCAGCCTCAAGCCGGGGCGGACGGGCCGTGATCGCGTTGCTGCCATTCGCGATCCTGATCACCCTCTTCCTGCTGGTGCCGACCGTATCGCTGATCTGGGGCAGCTTCCACGACAGCAAGACGGGCGCGTTTACGCTCGCCAACTACTCCTACCTCGAGCATCCGATCGACCTTGTACCGTTCCGGAACTCGCTCGAGCTGTCTCTGGCCTCGACGATCCTCGGCGGCGTCGTCGGCCTGCTGATCGCCCAGGCGATCGTGTCGTCTCGCCGACCGCTTGTTCAGGAGATCGCGACGACCTTCAGCAGTGTGGCGGCCAACTTCGCCGGCGTGCCCCTGGCTTTCGCTTTCACTGCGGCGCTCGGCGTGAACGGCCTGATCACCAAGGCACTGCTGGACGCCGCCGGGGTGAATATCTACAACGACGGGTTCAAGCTCTACTCCGTGCTTGGCCTCACCATCGTGTATGCGTACTGGGAAATTCCGCTGATGGTGCTCGTCATGCTTCCGCCGCTGCAGGCCATGAAGCGGTCCTGGCGCGAGGCGGCCGAGATCCTCGGTGCCAGTCGCTGGCAATACCTGCGCTCGGTGGCCATACCGATCCTCATGACGCCATTCATCTCCTCGTTGCTGCTTCTGTATGCGAATGCCTTCGGCGCCTATGCGACCGCCTACGGATTGACGACCGGGTTTGTCCCGCTCGTTCCTATCCAGATCTCGAACCTCATCAACGGCGACGTCAGCTTCGATCCTGGCCAGGCGGACGCCCTGGCGATCGGGCTGGCGGTGATCATGGCCGTCTGCATAGGCGGTCGGGCGATCCTCGAGCGCCGTTCGACACGCTGGCTGGCTCGGTGAGGCGCCATCGATGAGCGGCACGTCGATCACGGGCGAAGCCACCGAAGAGACCCTTGCGGCGGTCGTCTCCGGTGCTCATGCGGTCGGCAAGATCCGGCGGAGTGCGGGCCGCGGCAAGGGAATGCCCCTCTGGGCGGCCGCGGTGCTGCTGGTCTCCTGTGTCTACTTCCTGCTTCCGCTGTATGCCACGGCTGTCTTCGGCTTCTCGACCGGCAAGCATTTCACGTTGCAGCCGCTGTGGGATGGGCTGGGGGACGATGGCTTCCACTCGTCGCTGATCCTGAGCCTGACCTACTCGATCGCGACAACGATCATCGCCCTGGCGGTGGTTGCTCCGACGGCGTATCTGGTCGAGCTGCGGTTCCCGCGCTTGCGGGCGACGATCGAGTTCCTGACGCTCCTGCCGTTCGTGATCCCGCCGATCATCCTGGTCGTTGGGCTCTCGTCGATGTATGGGATCAACTCGCCGGTGAACTTGGTCGCGTCGTCATGGGCGCCCGTGCTCCTGATCGGCGGCTACTTCGTCCTCACGCTCCCGTTCGTCTTCCGGGCCATCGACAACGCCCTGCGAGCTGTCGACGTGAAGATGCTCAGCGAGGCCTCGGCGAGCCTCGGCGCCGGACAGGTGCGGACGTTCCTGAGCGTGATCGTCCCGTCGATCTCCCTCGGGCTCGTCTCAGCGGCGCTGCTGGCATTCACGACCGCCATGGGCGAGTTCACCCTTGCCGCCCTGCTCGGATACCCCACCTTCCCCGTCTACCTCCTCAACGTCAACGGCTACCAGCCTCACATGGGAGAAGCTCTGGTTCTGGTCAGCTTCGTCATCACCTGGGCAGGCGTCATTGCCCTGGCCGCCGTCGCGAGGAGGGCGCCAGGCACTCAAGAACGGTCCGGGTCGGCGCCCTGGCTCACGGGGCCTCGGCCAATCGTCCGCGGCGGCGGAATGTAGCTCGGGCGAGGTTCGATCCGCTATGTCTCGACTGGAACTCAACAAGATCAACAAACGCTTCGGCGACCAGGTCGCCGTAGCCGACTTCAGCCTCACGGTCGCCGACGGCGAGCTCGTCTCGTTCCTGGGGCCGTCGGGCTGCGGCAAGACCACCACTCTGCGCATGACTGCGGGCTTCGAGCTGCCTGACAGCGGCTCGGTCGTCGTCGACGGTATCGATGTCACGGATCTGCCGACGAACAAGCGGGCCATGGGCATGGTCTTCCAGGGCTACGCCCTCTTTCCCAACATGACTGCCGCCGAGAACGTCGAGTTCGGGCTGGCGGTCCGCCATCGCCCGGTCGCTGAGCGCAGGGCGCAGGTCGTCGAGCTGCTGGACCTGTTCGGGCTCGGCCACGTCGCAGGCAGCTACCCGCACCAGCTGTCCGGCGGCCAGCAGCAGCGCGTCGCCCTGGCCCGCGCCGTCGCGGTCAAGCCGGGTGTTCTGCTCCTCGACGAGCCATTGAGCGCGGTCGACGCGAAGGTGCGCGAGGAGCTCAGGACCGAGATCCGGCGGATGCAGCTTCAGCTCGGCATCACCACGATCCTGGTGACCCACGACCAGTCCGAGGCGCTGTCGATCAGCGATCGAGTCGTTGTGATGAACCGAGGCGCGATCGAGGAGATCGGGACGCCAACCCAGATCTATGCCGAGCCGCGCTCCGCTTTCACCGCCGGGTTCATCGGCGCGATGAACGAGATCCCGGTGCGTGTCGTCTCGGGCACGGAGGGTCTCGTTGAGCGATGGGGCCGGCGAGTCAAGGCTCCGGGCGCGGCGGGGCTGCCCGATGGAGACCTGGCGTTGCTACTGGTTCGGCCGGAGTCGCTCGAGCCCATCGGGGCCACGTCCGCCGCACTCAACGGCGACCTGACGCTGTCCGGCCGGGTGGAGGTCCAGACCTTCCTTGGGGCTACGACTCGGCTGCTCCTCCTCGAGCTCCCTGGTGGCGCCGACAATGACTCGGCCATGCCGCCGTCCCGCCGCCTGGCTGTGGACGTCCCGAGCTCGAGCGCCGGCAAGTGGCCGGCGGGCAGCGAGATCGCCGTCCGGATCCCGGTCGGGGCCAGCCGGGTGATCAGCGACCACTCGCCCGAACGCCACTCGAGAGGAGTCCAGTGAACAGGCTGCCCTTCGCGATGCCCGGCCGTTTCTGGCGCGGGAACCTGCACACGCACTCCAACCGCTCCGATGGGCAGCTGGACCCGGCCGAGACGGTGGCCTGGTATCGCGACCATGGCTACGACTTCGTCGCCCTGACGGACCATTTCGTACGCCGTTACGGCCATCCCGTCACCGACACGCGACCGTTCCGCACGCGCGGTTTCACGACCCTCATCGGCGCCGAGTTGCACGCCCCCCGCACCGAGGCCGGGAATCTCTGGCACATCGTCGCCGCCGGGCTCCCGCTCGATTTTGCCGCGCCCGAACCGGGCGAGACCGGCCCGCAGCTCGCGGCCCGGGCGGCCGGGAGCGGGGCCTTCGTCATCGTCGCCCATCCGGCCTACTACGGTCTGACTGCCGGCGACGTCCAGACGCTCGATGCGGCCCACGCGCTGGAGATCTACAACGGGGCGTCCGCGCTCGCCTACGAGATGGGCGACAGCAGCCACATCCTCGACGTGCTGATCTCGGGCGGCCGCCGCATCGACGCGTGCGCAACCGACGACGCCCACTTCGGACACCCGGAGTTCCCGGAGTATCCGGACCACGGGCTGGGCTGGGTGGAGGTGAGGGCCGAGAAGAACGATCCCGAGGCGCTGGTCGCGGCGCTTCGAGCCGGCCACTTCTACGCGAGCGAAGGCCCCAGGCTTCTCGATGTCGCGATCGACGGCGACGAGGTCTTGATCTCGAGCTCGCCGGTGATGAAGGTCATCGTCTCGGGGCGGAGCGAGCGGTACGAATGCCGCTACGGCCTCGATCTCACCGAGACCCGCATACCGCTGGCGGTCTTCCGAAACGGCAGCTTCGAAGTGGATCCGTACCGCGGGTCGTACATCCGGGTCACGATTGTGGACGCTCACGCGAAGCGGGCCTGGACGAATCCGATATGGCTGGGCTGACGGAAACCCGACCTGCGAATCCTGTGAGGTCAGCGAGATGAACGTTGCGATCGAGCCGGACTCGGCGCCCCAGCCATCGAACCGCTCAGTCGGGCCCGCCGGCGCGATCCACTACAGTGAATGGATCGATCCAGAGGGCGACGACTGGTTCGCTTCTATCTATCGGGAGCTGACGGATGAGCCGGTTGAGGCGCCCGTTGACCAGCCGGCCTCGGACCCCGCGTACTGGTTCGGATGAGGTGGGAGCGATCGAAGCGACGATGGCCGCGCTCTCTGCTCCCTCAGGGCCGTTCGCCCAGCGCGAGACAGATTTCGATCTCGTCGAGCACGGGCGGTAGTTCGCCGATGCTCCCGATCAGGAAGTGTGCGCCTGCGCTTCGGAGGATCTCTCCGGCCTTCCTGATGTTTCGACTCTTATCGTCGGGCGAAAGCGCGACGAACTCCGCTCGACTCAACCCGACGTAGTTGCCCGTCCGCGTGACGCCCACCGTCCAGGCGCCGGCGTTGATGCCCTCCTCGATGTCGGCCTTGGTGTCGCCGACCTTGACGACCGCTGAAGGCGGGTAGACGCGCAGTGCCTCCATGGCTCGCAGCAGCATCCATGGCTCCGGGCGGCCGGCCGGGACTTCGTCGGCGCAGACCATCGCGTCAGGCACGTAACCTTGTTCGCGAGCGGCACGGGCGGCGATCTCCCCAACCATGCGTGGGTAGCCAGTGGTCGACCCGACCAGGTAGCCGCGCCCCCGAACCTCCTTTATCGCCTCGATCGTGCCCGGGATGAGATCGCAGAAGTGAAGAAGAACTGACTCCTGGATCGGCACGAGCGCCTCGTACATCGTCTGCACATCCGACTCGCCGCACGGCCTGCCGTGGACTTGTTCCCACTCCCGTGCTATGTCCGGGTCGGCAACGATGGCGCGGATGTGGTCGAGTTTGTAGATGCCCATCGGCTTGCGAGCCTGGGCTGTGGTGATTGCCACGCCAAACCGTGCGAACACCTCGATGAAGGCACCGACTGGAGCCAGCGAGCCGTAATCCTGAGTCGTCCCGGCCCAGTCGAGGATCACCGCACGAAGCCGGCGGGCCGGCTGACCCGGGCCAGCGACCGCCGTTGGATCGGCAGTTGCAGCGCCTTCGGCCGCATCCTCGGAGGGGCTCGGCCCGGTGCTCATGCGGAGATCGCCGTCTCGACGTCGAGCGTCTCGTTCGACGGACCTCGGGGCCGCGTCGCCGTGCCGGCCAGCTTCGCCTCGGCCAGGGCTCGGTCGAGTGACTCGACGAAATCGGCGAACACATCGAGTTCGACTGCGCCCAGGGTGCAGACGCGGAAAGTAGTCTTTGCCGCATCTCCCAGGCCCGCGTAGATGACGTAACCGTCGCGCCTCACTGCATCGTGCAGGAACTGGTACCCAACTCCATCGGGGAGCTGGAGGCTGCGTACGCTCGACGATCTATGCTCGGCCGCTACGGTCTGCTCGAGCCCCAGCCGCTCGAGGGCTTGATCTAGAAGCGCCACACGAGCGCGGTAGACCATGCGGCGGTGTTCGGGCCCTTCGTCCAGAAGCTCGTCGAGAGCCGCCTCGAGACCGTAGAGCGCCGGCACGGCCGGTGTGAATGGCACCGTGCTCCGTTCCTGGGCCTCGAGATACCCGGCGATATCGAGATATAGCGAGCGTCGGGGGGCCTCCGCGACGCGAGCCGCGCCGGCGGGCGAGAGCAGCACGAACGAGGTTCCCGGCAGGCCGTGGAGACACTTGTTCGAGGTGCACGCCACCATGTCGATGCCGGTGCCGGCCAGCTGAAGCTCCTCGGCACCGAGCGAGCTGATGGCGTCGACGAGGACCCTCACGTCGCGGGAGCGAGCCTCGGCGGCAATCGCCCCGACCGGGTTGAGCAGCCCGGTTGTCGTCTCGTGATGGACGACCGCGACGGCGTCGATCATCTCGTCGCCATCTAGCGCCGCCGCGACCGCAGCGGCGCCGATGGGCTCGGTCTGAGCCGCTCGTACGTCGACGGTTTCGATCCCCAGCCGTTCGGCAATCGTAGCCAGGCGGTCGCCATAGACGCCGTTCCGGCAGACGAGGAGACGCCGGTCCTTCCGAACCGCGGACCCGACCATGGCCTCCATGGCGGCCGTGCCCGAACCGGCGAGCAGGGCCAGCCGCCAATCCGGCCCCACGCCAGCGATCCGAAAGAGCTTCTCGCGGATCCTCTCGAACATCTCGGAGTACTCGGGCTCTCGATGGCAAAGATCCGGGCCGGCAACGGCCCTGTGGATGCGGTCGCTGACCACGGCTGGTCCCGGGTTGAGCAGGACCCGCTGGCGGTGCGCCCGAGCCCTGCCGTAAAGAAAAGCGTCCGTGGCGGCAAAGTCGGACGGTTCGACGATGCGGTCTGGCTGGCCGGCCAGGAGATCGAGCCTGCTCGAATGACCGTGACTCACAATGCCGATGATCGCGCCCGCACCGGCGCATCCGCCGGCGATCAACGCCGCCGGCGAGCCGCCGATTAGTCCGAGCTTGCGAACGTCGGGCACGTCGGCGGCGGCCAGTGCCACCAGCAGTCCAAACGGGGCAGGGGGGAGGGGACCGCGGACGACGATGTCCGCCGTGCGGCGCTCCAAGGGTGTCGGCGTCACGTCGTCGGGCACTACCAGCACCACCGCTGCGCCGTCGTTCCGGACCAGTTCGAGGTCGGTGGCGAGCGCCGCTTGCGCCCCTACCGGCAGGTCTCCGGCGAACAGCGTCCAAACTGCGATGGCCCGATCTTCAGCCCAGGAACGGACGGTCTCTAAAGAGTCGGCGTACGGCATTGCGGCGGACCTCCAGGGCACTCGCCCGCTCGCAGTCGGGCGAGCCACCGATCTGAGGTTGCGCTCCGAGGATTAACGCACCACGAACGCCCCGTTAACTGGGCTGGTCCCGGGTGACCCACCGTCCCACCCGGCGAGGTGAGCATGAGCGGCACCGAGGATCGTGCTCCTGGGTTGATGGGTTCCCGGTTGGCGCATTTTCGAATCGACGCGGCAGCGTGCTGCCGAGGCAGTCTTCCCAACTCCGGGACAGAGTCTTGACGACAGCCCGAATGCTTGGGTATTCTTCCTTCACTGACTAAATCTACTCAGCGAAGGAAGTTACTTGGCTCGCCTGCGAAATGGATCGAAGGCCCTGATCCGTGACCTGAACCGCAGCGCGATCCTCGCGCTCATCGGGAGCCGCGGCCCGATATCGCGCGTGGAGATCGCCCGGCAACTCTCGCTCAGCGGTGGAACGGTCACAGCGCTGACCCGCGAGCTCGTCGACGACGGGCTGATCAGCGAGCTGGACAAGGAACCATCGAGAGGCGGCCGTCCGCCGATCCGGCTTGCCCTCGTTGGAGGAGCTGCCCAGGCAATCGGGGTCAAGATCGCGCCGGACCACATCACGGCGGTTCGGGTGAATCTCAACGGTGAGCCGACCGAGGTCGCCGAGCAGCCCTACGACGCATCTGCTCCGAACGCGGTCGATCGTCTCGGCTATCTGCTCGAGGCTCTCATGGGCTCGTGGGCCGACGGGTCCGCCCGCCTCCTCGGCATTGGCATGGGCGTGCCGGGAATTGCCGATGAGCGCTCGCGGACGGTCGAATCACCCCTCGTCGGCTGGCACGGGCTGTCGCTCGCCACCGATCTCGAGAAGCGTCTTGGTCTACCGATCCTGATTGACAACGACGTCAATACGCTGGCGGTCGCAGAGCGTCTCTACGGCCGAGGCCGGTCGGTCGACCACTTCCTCACCGTGACGTTGGGACGCGGCGTCGGTCTCGGCATCGTCGTCGGCGGCGAGTTGTACCGGGGCAGGAGCGGTGGTGCCGGCGAGTTCGGCCACCTCCGCATCGCCGACGACGGGCCGGTTTGCCACTGCGGCAAGACGGGCTGCCTCGAGGCGTTCGTCGCAGACGACGCCCTGGTGGCTTCGGCCCTGGCCGCCGGCCTGCTCCGGCCTGGGGAGGACATCGACCGTCTGCGTACCCTGGCCGACGCCGGAAACGCCGGCGCCCGGGAGATCTACGATCGGGCGGGCGCCATTCTCGGGCGTGCCGTGGCGGGACTCGTGAACGTGCTGAGCCCGCAGCTCATTCTGATCAGCGGGGAGGGTACCCAGGCCTGGGCGCATCTCGGGGCCTCGTTCGAGCTGGCATTCCGCCGGGACCTCTTCGAGCCGCTGCGGGACGTTGCCGTCGAGGTCGATCCCTGGGACGACGCGAAATGGGCCCGCGGCGCGGCCGCCCTCGTCCTGCGCGCGACTTTCGCCGCACCGATATATGAGCACGATGTCGACGACGCAATCCGCGCCCGCCTCGTGGGCTCCGGAACGGCGGTCGCGTGATGGTCGGCGAGCACGGCAGACGCAGGGCAGCCACGGCCGCCTTCTTCCTGGCGCCGTCGCTCGTGCCGCTGCTGCTGTTCACTCTCGTGCCGATGGCGGGCTCGCTCGGTCTCAGCTTCTTCCGCTGGGACCTGTTGCGCCCGCCCAAGTGGGTCGGCCCGGACAACTTCGTCAACGTCCTGGGCGATCCCGATTTCCAGGCGGCCGTCGGCCACACCCTCTTCTTCATCGCCGGTTACCTGCCGCTGGTCTACATCGGCGGGCTCGTCCTGGCGCTGGCGCTCAATCAGCGTCTTCGGGGCCTGGCATTCTTCCGAGCCGCCTACTTCCTGCCCGTCGTGACGAGCTGGGTCGTCGTCGCGCTGATGTGGCGCTGGCTCCTCAACCCCGGGACAGGGATGGTGAACTTCGCGCTGAGCCTAGTCGGGATCCAGGGCCCGGGCTGGTGGACTGATCCGGGCTGGGCCATGCCCTCGATCATCCTCGCCTCGGCCTGGAAGGATCTGGGCTACGTAATGGTCATCCTGCTGGCCGGGCTCCAGGCCATCCCCGCCGACTACTACGAGGCAGCCGCCGTGGATGGCGCGAGCCGCTGGGCGCGCTTCCGATACATAACTCTGCCGCTTCTTTCGCCGGCGTCCTTCTTCGTTCTGATCATCAGCTTGATCAACAGCTTCCAGGTCTTCGACCAGGTCTGGGTCATGACGCAGGGCGGTCCCGCCGGAGCGTCGACCGTCGTCGTTCAACAGGTATACGTCGACGCCTTCCGGTACAGCGAGATGGGCTACGCGTCGGCGATGAGCTGGCTGCTGTTCGTGGTGATCCTGGCCGTCACCGCCATCCAGTTCCGCCTGCAAACGCGCTGGGTGAACTATGCGTAGCGAGGCGATCCCGGCTCCCAGGATCGTGGCGGCGCCGCGGTCTCGCGCGCGTCGCGTCAACCTGCGACGCCTGGGCCCCAGGGCGCTCCTCTACGCGGCGCTGCTGGTGGGCGCGGCGGCCATGCTGTTCCCGTTCGTATGGATGGTGAGCACCTCGCTGACCACCGACGCCCAGCTCTTCGTGACCCCGCCGCAGCTCATCCCATCGCCGGCCGAGCCGGAGAACTACGGCCGCGTCGCAGACCTGTATCCCATCCTGAGCTTCCTGCGGAACAGCCTCATCGTGGCCGGGGTAGCGACGACGCTCCAGCTTCTGACGAGCGCAATGGCCGCCTATGCATTCGCCCGATTGCGCTTCCGCGGCCGGGACCTTCTGTTCATCGTCTACCTCGCCACCTTGATGGTGCCCCTCCAGGTCATCATCGCGCCCCTCTTCATAGAGATGCGGTATCTGGGCTTCGTCAACTCCTATCCGGGGCTGATCCTGCCCGCGATCGCTTCGGCCTTTGGCACGTTCCTGCTGCGGCAGGCGTTCCTGACGCTGCCACACGAGTTGGAGGAAGCGGCGTTCCTCGACGGCGCGAGCCACTGGACCGTCTTCTGGAGGATCGTCCTGCCGCTCTCGGGGCCGTCGCTCGCCACGTTCGGGATCTTCTCGTTCATGGCCAGCTGGAACAGCTTTCTGTGGCCGCTCGTGGTCACGAACTCGCTCGATCTCATGACGCTGCCGGTGGGCCTGTCGAACCTGCAGGGCCAGTACTCGACGGCCTGGAACCTCGTCATGGCCGGCTCGACGATCAGCGTCATCCCCATCGTCATCGTGTACCTCCTCGCCCAGCGCTACGTCATCCGGGGCGTCGCCCTATCGGGGATCAAGGGCTGAGGAGGAGTGAACACGACCACTACCACCCCCAATCAACATACCGACCGTCGCTGACCGCGCAAGTCCGAGAGGAGGCAGGGCCCAGCCACAACGAGAGGCATCAAAGTCCAGGCAATTCAGAGAGAGTGAGGCAATTCCACCAATGCACAGCGCATTTCGCCGGTCGGCCGCTCTTGTGGCTGTCGCCGCCCTCGTCGCAGCGTGCGCGAGCGGGGGGTCAACGCCCACCCCGCCCGCTAACACGGCCACTTCAACGTCCGCTTCGAATCCGAGCGTCAACCCGACTCCAACCGCGGCGCCTGTGAAGCTCACCTACTTTACTTTCTCCGCGGCCCCGGATCACCTCAAGGATCTCGACACCATCGTCAAGGCCTTCGAAGCCAAGTATCCCAACGTCACCATCGACGTCCAGACCGCCGCCTACGCCGATTACTTCACGAAGCTCCAGACCGACTTTGCCGCCGGCAGTGCCCCCGACACGTTCGAGACCGACTACGGCGACTTCGTGGGCTATGCAGGTGCGGGGTCGCTCCTGGATCTCTCGACACTCGCCGCCGGTGACAGCACGTTCAACGCGTCCACCTTCTACCCGAAGGCGTACTCCGCGTTCCAGTACAACAGCAAGCCCTACGCCCTGCCCGAGAGCTTCAGCGACGTCCTCCTCTTCTACAACAAGACGCTCTTCGACGCGGCCGGGGTCTCATATCCGACGGCGAACTGGACCTGGTTCGACGAGCTTGCCGCCGCCCAGAAGCTGACGAACAGCTCCAAGGGCATCTGGGGCATCTATCAGCCCGTGTCGTTCTTCGAGTTCTTCAAGACACTCCAGCAGGCCGGCGGCAGCTTCTTCAACGCCGACAACACCCAGGCAACCTTCAACAGCGCCGCAGGCGTGACCGCCGCGACCTGGCTGATCGACAAGGCCAACAAGTACCACGTGATGCCGACCGCTGCCCAGATGGGCGGCCAGAACGACGAAGCGCTGTTCAAGTCGGGCAAGCTCGCCATGTGGGTCAGCGGCATCTGGGAGTTCACGCCCATGGCCAAGACGTCCTTCAGCTGGGACGTCCAGCTAGAGCCCGGCAATGTCCAGAAGGCCGCTCACTTCTTCGCCAACGGCATCGCGGCCTCGGCCAAGACTCAACACCCCGCCGAAGCCTGGGAGTGGCTGAAGTTCCTCAGCTCGTCGTCCGACTCGGTCTCGATCAGGGTCAACTCGAGCTGGGAGCTTCCGGCAGTTTCGGACCAGTCCCTGTTCAGCAGCTATATGACCCAGACGCCGCCCGCCAACCGGCAGGCAGTGTTCGACTCGCTCGCCAACGTGGCCCTGCAGCCGATCATCCCCCAGGAATCGCAGATGCAGGACATCGTGAACAAGGCGCTCCAGCAAGCCCAACTCGGGCAGTCCTCGGTCCAGGACGCGCTGAACAGCGCCGCCAACCAGGTCAACGCGCTCCTCAAGTAGCCCCCTGCAGGGGACGGCGCAGCTCCTCCGTGCCGTCCCCTGCCACCAGAAGGAACGCGCCCATGGATACCGTCGACCGTGACGGTCTGGTCGGCCTTGCCCGACGCAGCCGCGAGATCATCCTGGCCAACCAGGCCTCGTCGGGCGCCTACGTGGCGTCGCCGTCCTTTCCCGTCTACCGCTATTGCTGGCTCCGCGACGGTGCCTTCATCGCCGATGCCATGAGCCGGGCAGGTGAGGTGACGTCTGCCGAAGCCTTCTTCGGCTGGTGCGCGAAGGTCCTCACGGCCCGTCGCGGGCGCGTCGAATCACTCCTGGAGCGGAGCCGTACAGGCGAGGAGATCCCCGTGGCGGATTTCCTACATGCTCGCTACACCCTCGACGGAGCGGAGGCAGAAGCCGAGTGGTGGAACTTCCAGCTCGACGGCTACGGCGCGTGGCTATGGGCGCTCGATGCCCACGTCAAGAGGCACGACCGACCGATCGACCCGTTCCTGGAGGGCGCCGTCCTTTCGGCCAGATATATCGCGGCCTTCTGGGACCAGCCGAGCTACGACTGGTGGGAGGAGCACGCCGACCACCGCCACGTCTCGACGCTCGCCTCCATCTACGCCGGGCTGCGCGCGACGCAAGGCTGGCCGGGGACGGCATCGGCCACGATGGATGCTTCGGCCGCGACGGCCCGCGCCATCGAAGCCGCCGTTCGGGCCGATGCGTCGCGGCTCGGTCACCTGGCCAAGTGGTTCGGCGGCGCGGCGGTCGACGCCAGCCTCGTGGCCGTTTCGACGCCGTTCGATCTCCTGGCCTCGGACGATCCCCTGATGGGCGCGACCATCGAGCGGATCGAAGCCGGGCTGGTCCACGACGGCGGCGTCCACCGCTACCCCAGCGACACGTACTACGGCGGCGGCGAGTGGCTGCTCCTTGCGGCGCTGCTCGGCTGGCACCGCCTTCGGACGGGGGATGCGCCGGGTGCGCTTCGGCAGCTCGAATGGGTTGCCGCCCAGGCGACGCCCTCGGGCGGGCTGCCCGAGCAGGTCGATACTCACATGCTCGCGCCGGAAGCCGAACAGGCGTGGCTCGATCGCTGGGGCCCGATTGCGACGCCGCTACTCTGGTCGCATGCCATGTACCTAACCCTCGCGCTCGAAACCGGGATCTACGTGCCGGCCGCTGCCGAGTCGCGCGCATGATCCGTCACCGCCCGTTCGGGCGCGGCCACGCCTACCGCCTCGAACCCGACCAGCGCGTGCCGGCCCGGCCGGTTGCGGGCGAGCCGATCGAGTTGAGGGCCACGACAGACTCCGGCGTCGATCACCTGGCGGTGGAACTTCTCGTCGACGGCGTGCGAAGTGAAGAACCGCTCGAGCAAATCGACGCCGTCGAGTCGGGCCCGACCGCAGCCGGTGGCCATCTCGCTGCCGCAGCCGCGGGGCTGACCGCCCGCGACCGCAGGGCGTGGCGGATCAGGCTGGCCGCCCTGGACGCGGGCAGCTCCCTGACGTACCGGTTCCGGACCGGCAGTCGCGCGACCCGCTGGTTCGACGTGACGGTCGCCGCGTGGAACGCCGAGGGAGGAAGGCTTCTCCTCAATGGGCCGGGTGGCACCGGCGAGGCCGCCCTTCTGGTGGCGGGGAGCGTGGCCTGGCTGCGCGCGGAGGCCGGCCCGATCCGGGTCCGCTTCGCGCTCGCGCTGCCCCCCGGCGCCCACGTGGTCGGGTTCGGCGAGCGGTTCGATCACCTCGACCAGCGTGGCCGCAGGCTCGACGCCACCGTGTTCGAGCAGTACAAGGGCCAGAGCAACCGGACCTATATGCCGATGCCGTTCGCGATCGTGGCCCCTGCGGACGGCAGGCCGGGATGGGGGTTTCACGTCCGCACTACCGGGCGGTCCTGGTTCGACGTCAGCGCGAGCGACCCGGGCCGGCTGTCGATCGAGGTCGAGCTCGATCCGGATCAGGTCAACCCCACGCTCGAAGTGGCGATCTACCCGGATGCGCCGGCGGAGATTCTCGCCGCGTTCCTGGCCGAAGTCGGCCGGCCGGGCTTGCCGCCCGACTGGGTCTTCAGGCCCTGGATGAGCGGCAACGAGTGGAACACCCAGGCCCGCGTCCAGGCCGAGGTCGCGCGCAGCCTGGCGGAGGGCATCCCTGCGGGCGTGGTCGTGGTGGAGGCGTGGAGTGACGAGGCCACCTTCACGGCGTTCCGCGACGCTCGATACCAGGTCCACGCCGACGGGTCGCCCCACAGGCTCGCCGATTTCACTTTTCCGCCCGATGGCGCCTGGCCTGATCCCAAGGGGCTCGTAGACTGGCTCCACGAGCGTGACATTCGGCTCCTGCTCTGGCAGGTGCCGCTGCTGCCCGCGCGGCCGTCGCGGGCCGGGCAGGCCCGGGCCGATCGAGAGGCGATGGTCGCCCGCGGCTACGGCGTTCGCGAGGCGGACGGTCGGCCCTATCGGAACCGGGGCTGGTGGTTCCCAGGCGCGCTGCTGCCCGACTGGACGAACCCGGACGGAGCGGCCTGGTGGCTCGAGAAGCGGCGGTACCTGTTGGAAGAGGTCGGCATAGACGGCTTCAAGACCGATGGCGGCGAGCATGCCTGGGGGGACGATCTCCGCTATGCCGATGGCACCCGGGGCGACGTGACCAACAACCGCTACCCGGTCCTGTACGCGGCGGCGTATCACGAGCTCATGCGCTCGGCCGGCCGGGAGCCGGTGACGTTCAGCCGGGCCGGCTTCACGGGCGCGGGTTCGTACCCGCTCCACTGGGCCGGCGACGAGGACTCGACCTGGGCCGCGTACACGTCCTCCATCACGGCCGGTCTTACGGCCGGGGCGTCGGGCGTGTTCTTCTGGGGCTGGGATCTCGCGGGGTTCTCGGGCGAGGTTCCGGATGCCGAGTTGTACCTTCGAGCGGCGGCGATGGCCTGCTTCTGTCCGATCATGCAGTACCACTCCGAGTTCAATCACCACCGCTTGCCCTCACGTGATCGAACGCCGTGGAACATCGCGGAGCGGACCGGGGATGACCGCGTGGTTCCGACCTACCGGGCGTTCGCCCTCCTGCGGGAGCGGCTGCTGCCGTATCTAGCGACCCAAGCCCGGCTGGCCGTGGAGAGGAGCCTGCCGCTCATGAGGGCACTCTTCTTCGAGTGGCCGAACGACCCGGTTATCTGGGATTTCCCCTACCAGTACTTGCTCGGAGACGATCTCCTCGTGGCACCGGTCGTGCGCCCCGGGGTCGAGGCCTGGCATGTCTACCTGCCGGCGGGTGAATGGATCGACGCCTGGCGCGGGTCGCGAGTCACTGGACCGGTCCGCGTGACGGTGCCGGCCCCGCTCGACGAGATCCCCGTCTTCGTCCGGGCGTCCGCGCCGTCCTCGTCCCTGAGGCTCTTCCGGCCGGTCCACCCGGCCGAGTGACCGTCGTGCCGGAGCTGCCCCAGAAGCTGCTGCTCGACCGGATTCGATCGCACGCCGAGGCCGACCCTGGTAGTTGGTCTCATCGTCCTCGGTTCGTTCGCGACCGACACGGCCGAAGAGTTCTCCGACCTGGATCTCGGCGTGTACGTTGCCGTCGGCGAACGTCTTGAGGGCGCACATGTAGCGAGGCATCGTCTTCCGCCACAGGTGTCGAAAGGGCTAGGGCGGGCCTAGGGTCGCGCTGTTCGCCAGTCGAGGCCGAACTCGCGGGCGAGAGCGGCGATCGACCAGCCGTGATCGTGGAGCACGTGCAGTTCCATCCAGGTTTCCTCAGACGGCATCACGTCCCTTCTGTTTGTGGATCTTAGCTAGAGGACCTAAACGAAAAGCCCTCGGGTCACCCCGAGGGCCTCTGCAGTCTTGGCGCTCAACTCTCTGCGGTATTCGTGCTCACCTACGCTGATCCGGGGCATCTCTTGCTGACAGCGGCCGTCCCAAGACGTGGCGGGATCGCCGAACCGGGACATTCAGGTCGCTCGGTTCAGGATGGACGTTGGCGGACCGCTGCCGAAGGTCCGCCGATGCCAGTGAAAACGGGGGACAGCGGAGCGTGGAATCGGCGACCGGAGGACGTCAGAAGTAGAACACCTGTTCATGGTCGGGGCGAGAGGAGTCACACCGACCCTGGCGACCTGAATGTCCCACTGCAGCTCGGATGCCAGGTGGTTGGGCAAGGCCGTTGGCTCGACCTAGTCTCCTGAGGGCTTCGGGCAGCGACTCTTGTTTGAGCGGCCTGCTTGTCCTATCCTGCTTATCGCAACGCGCCGCAATAGCGTGCCGTGGCAAGACGGGTGGATCGAGGAGGGTGGGGTGCACATTCCGGATGGGTACCTGGCGCCGGCGGTGTCGCTGGCCGCGGCGGTCGTGACGACGCCGACCTGGGCGCTCGCGACCCAGAAGGTCAAGAATGTCCTCAACAACCGGACCGTGCCCCTGCTCGCGATCTTCGCCGCATTGAGTTTCACGATCATGATGTTCAACGTGCCGGTTCCGGGCGGAACGACGGCGCACGGGGTCGGGGGGACGCTCATCGCCGTCGTGCTCGGGCCATGGGCGGCGGTCATCGCGGTGAGTACGGCGTTGATCCTGCAGGCGCTCTTCTTCGGCGACGGTGGCATCCTCGCGATCTTCGTGAACTGCCTCAACATGGCGATCATCCTGCCGTTCGTCGGGTATGCGACGTACCGGCTCATCGCGGCAGGCTCGCCGATACTGTCGACGCGACGCGCGGTCGCCGCGGGGGTAGGCGCCTACGTCGGAATCACCGTGGCCGCGCTCGCCGTCGGCATCGAGCTCGGCATCGAGCCGATCCTTTTCGGTGACAACGGCCGTGCGCTCTACAGCCCGTATGGTCTTGAGCAGGCGGTGCCCGCGATGCTGGCCTCGCACATGTTCGCTGCTTCGATCGTGGAGGGGCTGATCACCGGGCTTGGCGTCGCGTTCCTCCAGCGCCGCCATCCCGAGTACCTCGTCGGCCTTCGCAAGATCTTCGCGCCCGACACCGAGACGCAGGGCTCGCCCGCCCGCCGGCCGCTGTGGCAGCTGGGCGCTGCGGTCGTCGCCGCCGCGGGGGCGGTGATCGCGGCGATCGGTCTGGTCGAGGGTGGCGGAAACCCGAACAAGATGTGGGGCGCCGACTGGTCGGAGGTCGACTGGCCGTCGGTCGCGACAATGCTGTTCGTGACCGCGATCATCGGCATCGTCCTCGTGCCACTTGCGTATCTGCTGCTGCCTGGCGGTCTCAAGCGGGTCGGCACGTTGTTCACTCTGCTGGCCGTGGTGGCGCCGCTCGGCCTGATCGCGCCGGGTTTCGCCTACGGCGAGGGGAGCACCGAAGATGTCCAGGCGGCCTTCGGCTATGTCCCCAAGGGCCTCTCGGACTTGTCGGGCCTCTTCAGCGCGCCGCTCGCGGACTACAACGTGCCGCTGCCCTTCTTCTCGGACGCGAGCGCGCCGCTCTGGCATGCCGCGATCGGGTATGAGATCACGGGCATCCTGGGCGTGCTAATGGTCGGCGGCGCGACGCTCGCGATCGCCCGGCTCATCGGCCTGTCCGCCCGGCCCAACGCGGCGTCGGCGTCCGCAGGGTGAGGTCGCCGAATTGAGCGTCGTCGCCCAGCGCCGCCAGCCGGTTCCCGAAGGCCGGATCGGCTGGGTCGAGCAGACGCTCGGCGGCCTGACCGGCAACATCGAGCAGGCCATCTTCACCGAGCGGCACGCTCGATCCGACGGCTGGCTCCAGCGGCGAGATCCACGGGCCAAAGTCGTCGGCACGTTCGTGGCGATCCTCGCGGCGAGCCTCACGAGCTCGGTCGTGGGGCTGCTCGCGCTCTATGCCGCAACGCTCGCCGCCGCACGCGCGAGCCGCGTGCCTGCGGGCTTCTTCGTCAAGCGCGTCTGGCTCGGCATCCCGTTCTTCGCCGGGATCATCGTCATCCCGGCCATCTTCTTCGTGCCCGGCTCGCGCGTCTTCGATCTCGGTCTCGGGCCCTTGCACCTCGCGCCTTCTTGGAACGGGCTGGAAGGCGCGGTGCCGTTCGTGATCCGGGTGGGCGTGTCGGTCTCGCTCGCTGTCCTGCTGGTCGTCACGACGCCCTGGGCCGACGTGCTCAAGAGCCTCCGTTCTCTCCGCGTACCGCAGGTCTTCGTCCTGGTCCTGTCGATGACCTACCGCTACATCTTCCTGTTCCTTCACACCGCCAACGGGATGCTGCTCGCCCGAAAGAGCCGGACGGTGGGGAAGACGAGCGGCGGCGAGCAGCGGCGCTGGATCTCGGGCACCATGGGCAACCTGATGAGCCGGGCCTTCAAGATGAGCAACGACGTCTATGCCGCGATGCTGGCGCGCGGGTTTGGCGGGGAGATCCGGACGTATTCCGACTACCGGATGCGGGCGGCGGACTGGGCTGCGCTCGTCGCGGTTGGGGTGCTCGGCGTCTCGGTGGCGCTTTCGGGAAGATTCGTCCCATGATTGCCGTGATGGAAGACGAAACCGAGCCGCTGTTCCGGCTCCGGGGCGTCCGCTACGCCTATGCCGGCCGGCAGGTGGCCCTCGACGGCATCGATCTCGACATTCGAGCCGGCGAACGGATGGCCCTTCTCGGCGCCAACGGCTCGGGCAAGTCGACGCTGCTCAAGCTCCTCGACGGGATCGTCGCGCCGTCGGAAGGAGAGATGCGGGCGCTCGGGCACGACGTTGCCGCCGTTGCCGCCGGCGAGGACGCCTTTCGCTTTCACCGCGAGGTAGGCCTCGTCTTCCAGGATCCAGACATCCAGCTGTTCAGCGCGACCGTGTTCGACGACGTGGCCTTTGGCCCGCTCCAACTTGGGCTGCCCAGCGAGGAGGTTCGCGAGCGTGTCGACGAGGCCCTAGCGGCCATGGAGATTGTGCATCTGGCGGATCGGGCGCCATTCGAGTTGTCGGGCGGCGAGAAGAAGCGCGCTGCGATCGCCTCGGTCCTGTCGCTTCGGCCCGAGGTGATCCTGCTCGATGAGCCGACTGCGTCGCTGGACCCCCGGACCAAGTGGTTGCTCGTGGATCTCGTGGCCAGATTGGGCGCCGCGGGCCGGACGCTCGTGACCGCGACGCACGAGCTCGACATCGTCCCGATCATCGCCGATCGCATCGTGGTGCTCGGCGAGAACAAGCGAGTGCTCGCCGACGGGTCGCCGACCTCTGTCCTGGCGGATCGGGAGCTGTTGGTTCGAGCCAACCTGATCCACGAGCATCTTCACGAGCACGCCGGCGTCACGCACACGCACCTTCACCCGGTCGACGAGCCACATGACGGCGAGGAACTGGAGGGCGAGGACATAGCCTCGACCACCTCGGCACGATGAGCCGGAACCACCCCATCCATGTCGATGCACCCTGCCCCTGGGACGAGATCCCGGGGAGGCTCCGGACGGCCGGGATGCGTTGGACTCCGCAACGGCGCACCCTCGTGAGCGTGCTGCAGTCGGTGCAGGGGCACGTTTCGGCCGCCGAGCTGATCGATCGCTGCCGTCAGGAAGATCCGACCACCACGCCTTCGACGGTCTATCGAACGCTCGACGTCCTCGAGGACCTGGGTGTCGTCTGCCACGGCCATGACAGTGCCGGCCGCGAGGAGTATCACGTCCTGCCGCAGGCCGCCCACGGCCACATCTATTGTGAAGGCTGCGACGGCGTCTGGGAGATCCGCGACGAGATCGCCGGCGAGATCGAACGAGTCCTCGAGCGCAACTTAGGCTTCGAGATCGATCTGTCGCACGTTACGATCAGCGGCCGTTGTCGAGGCTGTCGGGAGTAGGGTCTCCGCCCGGAACGGTCCGAATCGGGACATTCAGGTCGGGCGGTTCAGGATCACCCTCGATCGGGCAGGTTAGCCAAGACAAGTCTTGCCCCGAAATCGAGCGTGGAGAGGGGACTTCGACAGCCTACCTACCTGAGTGGTCGGGGCGAGAGGACTTGAGGCCGAGATAACAAGCGACCCGCCTAGGCTCGACGCGAAAGACCCGATGAGGCGCGCGAAATCTTCCGCCTGAACCCGCAGGGCGCTACCGACACCGATGACATCGCGAGGAACTGGCCGCTCGTCCGGCTGATGGCCATGAAAGGCGGCCGAAGGAAGGTCACCGCGCCAGTGGCTTCGGGCGCGGTGCGCGCGCCGCGCAGTCCGCGCAGAGGCCCCGGAAGATGACCTGCGCCTCCTCGACGAGGGCGCCCGGCAGGTCGGGCGATAGGCAGGGTTTGGTGCCGACCAAACAGGGGACGTCGACGACGCGTCCACAGCTTCGGCACACAAGGTGGTGGTGCCAGTCGACGGCCGCCTCGTACAGGGTCGGGCCCGGACCGGCGTCAGCGACGAGGACCAGCCCACCGCGCACCAGTGACTCGAGGATGTGGTAGATGGTGGCGCGGGGGATGGGCCGTGCGCGCCCTCGGCTGGCCGCGAGCAGCTCGTCGGCGGATCGGTGGCCGCCCAGAGTATCGAGCAGATCCAGCAGTTCGAGGCGGGACCGCGTTATCCGCAGCCCCGCCTCCCGCAACCGCCGGGCGCCGTCGCTCACGCGCGCTGCGCGCGCAGCATCCAGGCCTGCTTGTCGAGACCGGCGACGATCCCGATAAGCAGATCCTGGGTAACGAGGTCCTGCTCGCCCACCGGCGCCAGGTAATTGCGCGCGCGATCAGCAATGCTCGTCACGCGCGCCTCGAAGAGTTGGACGAGCTCGCGATCGTCGATCTGGCCTTCGGGCAACCCTGGCAGCGGGGTCGTCGCGCTGATTGTGGCAAGCCGTCCATCGGGCGCGACTCGGAGCGCCGTGAGTCGCTCGGCGACCTCGTCGTACCAGCCACGGTACGCGTCGGTGAACTCATCGAGGAGTTCGTGGAGCGGGCGGAAGTTCGGGCCGACGACGTTCCAGTGGGCCTGCTTCGCCTGCAGGCTGAGGTCGATCAGTGCGACGAGGGTGTCCTGCAGCGCGATGGGGGTGTCGACCCGTGGGGCGGTCTGAAGCTGGGTCATGGAGTGCTCCTTAGCTGTCGGTATATTGGACTGTGTCCAACTATACACAGCCGGGGCGTTCTCCGCATGCGGCGAGATCTTGGGCGCTGGGTTGATCGCCGTGGACCGTTCGAGCGGGATGATCGACGGTTGACACCGCGGGAACGCGCTGCTATCTTCCGTGCAGCGAATGCGACTCATTCGCATTTATCGAGGTTCTTCACCAGTGCTACCGACCGACCTGTTGACTCCCCACATCGGCATGGGCCTCGCGGGGCTGCTGCTGAGCGCGTTCCTGCTCGGCGTCCTCCATGGCGTGACGCCCGACGAGCACACCTGGCCGATCACGTTGAGCTACGCGATCGGCGCCGCCTCGGGCCGCCGCGGGATGCAGGCCGGCCTCCTGTTCTCCGCCGCGTTCACTCTCCAGCGGGCGATCGCGTCGGAGCTCGCGTTCCTGGCGCTCGCGCCCATTCTCGGAAACCCCACGGTCAACGCCGGGATCGATCTCGCCGTCGGCGTGGTAATGGCGGTCTCGGGCGCCTACATCCTGCGCCTGGGGCGGGAGCTGCACCTGACCGAGGGGTTGGAGCGGTTCATGCACCGCCTGCTGCGGGTCGCTCCCGCCGCCGACGACGCCGATGGCGCTCTTTCGTTCACAGGGAGCCCGGTCCCGCTCCGGATGACACTTGTGCACGGTTTCGTCGCCGGCTGGGGCACCGGGGCGTTTGCGATCATCATCTACACGGTCCTGGCTCCGGCGATGCCGAATGCCGCGGTCGCCTTCCTGCCGGGCCTGTTGTTCGGCCTGGGCACGATGCTGGTCCAGGCGGCGGCCGGGGCCGCGATCGGCGCGTGGATGCGGGCGCGGGGCCTGGGGGCGGCGGCGCTGAACTACGTCGGGCGCGCGGTGGCCGGGAATACCCTCCTCTATGGCGGGCTGCTCTTCTCCGCCTGGGGTCTCTTCTCGCTCCTTCTTCCGACGGTCGCGGCGCAGCTCAACAGCGGCCTGCCGACGGGCATCGGGGTTCCGAACCTCGACAGCATCAACGCCGGCCTGATCCTAGTCGCGGTCATCGTCCTCGGTGTCGCGGTCGGCAGCTTCCTCCGTGCCTTCCACCACGTGGAGGCGGGCCTGCCGAGCGTGCCGAGCGGGCGGCTCGGCCGATGAGCGCGGTGCCGGTCCGGGGGGCGCCAGCGGGCGAGCATCAGGCAGTCGACGAGACGTCCCTCGCGCTCGCCCGTCTCGGCGGCGCGGCCACGGCTAGTCGGCGGGCGATCGTCGGGTCGCTGCTCAAGGCGGGCCGGCTGCAGAGCCCCGAGACATTGCTCCACGAGGCGCGGGCCCGCGCGCCGGGCACGAGCCTTGCCACCGTCTACCGGACGCTGAACCGTCTCGATGCCGCCGGTTCCCTCAAGCGGGCGACGCTCGCTTCCGGCGAGGTCGGGTACGCCTACTGCCCGACCGGCCACCATGAGCACGCCATCTGTCTGCGCTGTGGCCGGCTGCGGCCGATCCGGCCGTGCTTGATCAGCGAGGAGCCGTCACTCGGAGGTTTCACCATCACCTCGCACCAGCTCGACTTCTACGGCGTCTGTGCCGATTGTGAAGGAGGCGGCGAGACCGACGCCGGTTCGGGGCAGCCCGGTGGTGGGTCACGGACTCCAGCCAACCCCTGACAGGTCACCGCGAGTACGACACTCGCGATCCGCTCGCGGATCGACGTCCGCCTCCCGCGGCGACCGTGGTAGCCCCGCCTGCGCTCAGGCCGTTGGTCAGGTGAACAGGGTCAGGCGTGCGCCGACCACCAGAAGGAAGATGCCAAAGGCTCGCTGCGCAGCCTGCGGCGGCAGCGACGTCCCGAGCCGGGCGCCAAAGTAAGCGCCGACCAGGAGGCCGACGGCGATGACAGCCGCCGCTTGCACGTCGACGTGCCCGGCCCGGTAATACTCGAGTGCGCCGAAGAGGCCGACCGGCAGTAGGAGCGCCGCCAGCGAGGTGCCGGCGGCTGTCGCGATGGGGAAGCCCACGACGAGGATGAGCGCCGGCACAATCACGAGCCCGCCGCCGATCCCGAACAGCCCCGACAGCACGCCGCCGACGAGTCCGATGATGGCGATCGCGACGATAGCTGGCATGGGTCCAAATCCTTCTGTGGTGGTCACAACCGAGAGTAGCCGCTCTGCGGCCGTGGAGTCCGGGACGGGAATGGTATCGCCTTCATCTTCGGAGGCGCCGGGCGGCCTCCCGGTCCGAGGGGCTAAGTGCCCCCAGACGCCCAGCCGCCCCCGCGAGCCCCTGACGGTGACCTGCGCGATCTGCCATCGACCGCCAGCGCGTGACTGCCCGGCTCCGGAATGACCTCCTTCCGGTACCGTCTGCGCGGTGGTCGTCTGTCGCACGGATCACGCGCCGCGGCCGGGCTGCCTTTTCGGAACGGCTTAGTGTGGGCGCACGTGTAGGCAGCGTAACGGCCTTACTCGTCGGGTACCTCGGCCGCCCTGCCGAACAACTTACTGATACGGCCCTGCACCCGATCGTGGCAGCACGCCCTGGCTCGTGCAGGCGAGCAGGCCAAACGCAGGCCACTCCAGCGGGCCCACGCGGGTGGATCGCGGCGAGTCCAGTCAGGGCGGCACCGGGCGCGATGGCCCCGTGCATGGGGCCAAGGGGGATAGCGCCGTGAACGCAATCGAGATGATCGTGGCCAGGCTGGATGCCCTGATCACCAAGGGGAACAACGCGGCCGCAGCCATGCGGTATCCGGACTCGGACGGGCTCCACACCGACGCGGCCTACGAGACGTATCAGGGCTGGCATGCGCAGGCGTTGACCTGCATAGTCGACTTGACAGGGCCAGATAGCGAGTACCACAAGAATTTCGCTCTGCAGACGCGCTCAGCCGGATCGACAGCTGCCCGCATCGGCGTCGGCATCCTCACTTCACTGCGTGAGGATGTGGCCAGCGGCAACCTGCGCCGGACCGCCGATCTGGTAGCGGGTGAGGTCTTCAGCGACTTCCTTGAGATGGCCGGGCACCTGCTGACGGCCGGCTACTATGTGCCGGCAGCGTCGCTAGTGGGCGCCGTCCTTGAGGAGGGGCTGCGACGCCTGGCTGGGGCTAAGCAGGTGAAAGTCGCCGCTGAGGACGACGTCAGCGCCCTGAACAACCGCCTGGCGAGCAAGAACGTCTACTCGCTGCTGGTCCGCAAGCAGGTGGACCTTTGGGCGGGCATACGCAACGCTGTCGACCATGGCCACTTCGATCAGATCGAGCCCGGAGTCGTGGCCGCGATGCACTCCGGTGTTGAGCAATTTCTCGCGGAGCAGCTGGGCTAACAAGCCGCCGGTAAGCGGCCAAGCGTAGCCTCGTTCGGCCCCACTCCACGGGTCGCCGACGATCCCGGCCCGACGGCGGCCAGTTCGAGCGGCTGCGTCGGGGCCTGTCGGGACGCCGTGACCGGCGCTACGCTTCGTGAGGTGGACACTAATGGCGCGGACGATAAGCGCCGTCGATACCAGGGCCTCAGCGCAGCGACCCAGCGAATCCTCAGCCTGCAGGGAGAGACTGGCCGGTTCGAGTTCAAGCAGAACTCAGAGGCCGTCAGCGTCAGTGTGCTAGTCGCTGCAGCAAATGCGGCCGCGCTCGAACGAATACCCAATGTCACCATCTTGGTCGGTGTAGCCGAGCACGAAGACGACGAAACAGGCGTGGTGACAGGCAAGGTCATCGGCCTACGCAACCTTGAGGATGACAAGCATCGGCTCAACAGTCGGGCGGGGTCCATAAGACCGGTCCCGCCGAAGGTCGAGATCTTCGAGGAGAACGTCGGCACCCCGAGGCCGATACTCCGGCTCGTGGTGAGCCCGACCCTCGCACCCCACTACGACGATGACGGGCGGCGGGTGACGCGGCTCGGTGCGTCCACGCGAGCGATAACCGACCAGGAATTGCTTGACACGTATTTGATCCGGGAGGCCGACTCCTTCCGGTCGCGGTTCAACGCGATCGCGTCCGAGATCGAACGAAGCGTTGAGGCCGTGGCGGACGACGTGCGCGACGTGGTCTCCCAAGCTGAAGCCCTAACGACACAACTCAACATGATCGAGTCGGCCGCAGACCAGATTCAGGGGTCGTTGGATGAGACGTACGACTTCGTGGCCTCACTCGACGAGGCCATTGGCGGCGTCCAGTCGTCGGTCGACGCGCTTATCCAAGCACCGGACTCTGTAGAGGAGACGCTCGCCGCCCTGGTACGGGTACGCAACATGGCATTGGCCTGGATCATCGGTACAGGCGAACTCACACACGGCCCTGCGGCCGAGGTGCGCGCCACCTTCGAGGAGCTAGCTGGCCAGCAGACGGCGCTCCTCGCCTACCGGCGCAACATGCGTGAGGCGGACTTATGGCGACCGCTGATTGGGCTCGACCCCGATACACCAGTGGCGCAGTGGATGGAGGCGGCAGACCGCATCCGGCGCGTGCAGGCCGAAGATGAGGCCTAGGTGCCTGGCGCTGCGGCACCGCTCCGCGGGTTGGCGACGATCCTGACCCCGAGCCGACCAGCTCTGGGCGGCCGCGCTACCGGCCCCGGCGTAAGCCGCTTCCTGAGGCGGTAGTTGCGAGCCGCAATGCGATTGGCGGTGCCCGTCTCGCGACAACTTGGGCAGTAGTTGAGTCTGCCGGCTGCCGGGCGACGTGTCGGCGCATACGCGCCCGCGCAAGCGGAGCAGACTGCCCAGCCACTGGAACGGGACGTGGCAAGCAGGAGCTGGACCGCCAAGGCCCCGAAGAGGTCGTGGCCGCCAATGCGAATGTACGGGGGAGTGGTCGCCGCCCAGGGCCGCACCTGCCCCAGCTGAAGGAAGAAGTTGACCTGCGCCACCAGCGTCCGGTGGGCCGTCTCGATGTCGCTCGGTTGGCCCTTCCCAATGATCTTCCAGGTCGCAGGTGAGCCTACGGACGTGGGCTCATCCCACAGGCCCGCGGCCAGGTCGAGGATGGCGCGAAACCTGAGCGACTCGTTTCGCCAGATGCGGATCGGCTCCAGGTGTCCAATGGGTCGCATACGCTCCGAGCCGGGGTACCGCTCTTCGCAGAAGTAGGTGGTGCGACGCATCCCCTCCGTCGGAGGGTGCCCTCGGGGCAGACCATGTCCGCAGATCTCCAATGCCCCCCATCGTTTCGCGTAGGCCAGGATGGCGTCGTTGTCGGCCCTACACAGCGATGCGAAGCGCTCAAGCATCCCTGGTCCCGGCTCAGTCGGCTCAGTCGCAACCCTCGCCCGATAGCCGCCCGCTACCTTCGTGGCTCGGGCCCACCAGAATGCGAGGTCGTCGCCCTCGATGGTCACGTCGGCATGACGAGGCCAATCGGCGCCAGCCGAGGGCCGCTCCAGCTCTACGGTCTCAGGGTCAAACAGGCCGAGCCACGCGTCATCTGGCGTCACACTGGAATGGTACTCGCCACAGGCGAGACCTGCCACTATCGACATCGCTCGGGGCCGAGCCCGGTCCTCCAGATCGGAAGCCGACGGACCCCGAGCGTGCCTGATCGGCCCTTGGCGCCACGGCTGCCCGCTAGTGCGACGGTGATATGATCGTGGTATGAAAGAGGACACGCGTTCGATATCGTTCACGGCGGCAGGCCTTGGCTGCGCCGCGATGTTCGCGTCGCTGTCGCTTCTTACGGCCGACGAGTTCGCCCGGCAAGCCGCGCCGCACCTGCCAGAGGCGCCATATGTTCCGCCGCCGAGCTCCCTGGCGGTCTCGATCTCATCGAACAGCGCTACCGCTGCCGCCGGGCTGGGCTATGGGCTGTACGCCCCGACCCCTTCTCTCTACTACCCGACCTCTACCCCGAATAGAGAGGCTCGCAGGCATCCCGACGGCTTGCCTCGGACTTTCACGGTGGGCGGACCTGGAGTGTCGGGTTTTGTGAGTTGGCGTCCAGCTCATCGGTAGCAACGGCCGGTAGCAACAGGGGCGAACGAGGGCGGTTGCGACCCCCGGCCTGGTGGCCGATTCGTGCTTGGACACGTCATCCGCGAACGTCCGCGAACGCTGGGGCCGAGACTTGAAGACCGCTGGTTGAGAGAGCCCTTCGTTCGGATCCCACTCTTCCGCGACTCATTCTGAGCGTGATAGCGGGTCAGATGGAGTTCCGGGCAGGTCGAGTGACGAGGGTCTGACGGCCGTGTTGACGGCCAAGGCCATATGGTCGCTGGGCCGCGCCTTGGAAGCAGCCCAGCGACACCGCGGACCGCACCACTTCTGATCGCGCCTTCTCGGCCGAAAGACATCGCCGCAGCGGCCGCATCGGCGCGGCGCGTGCCAGTCGAGGCGCAGCATCGAGCCCGACCAGGTGATGGCTGGCCAGCTCGCCTCGTTGAGCGTCTGGAAGAACGCCGTCGCTAGTGGCCCCTGAGCGAGGATCGCGCTCCCCAGGCGCATCCCATCGCCGGTCGGGGCGATCGTCGCCTGTACCCGCAGGAGCCGCCGCAGCGGCGCCTCCAGCGCCCCCCGTAAGCCGTCAAGAGCCTGGACGTATGGACCCGCGCTCGGCCAGCGCTCGCCCTCGGGGACGGTGAGGCCGAAGCGGCGCGCAAGCACAGTGCCCGACATCGGCTGGCGTGGGTCGTCCTTTACCTCGGTGAGGTCGCCTGCCGGGAGGCCAATGAGCCGCTCGGTCTCGCGGTGGAGCGCCTCGCCGCGCAGGTCACGGATGGCAACCATGAGATCACGCGCCTGTCCGAGCCAGCCGAGGGCATAGCGGATCTCTTCTACGCTCTCGAACCATTCGCGCGGATTGGCCCGCACGCCGATGAAGCCGTGCTCGCGCACCCAGTCAACGATGGCCGCTTCGTCCTGCCGCCCGAGGCGGACGAGTTCGCCGGCAAGGTCGGACCGGTCACCAGGCGTCCACACGACTGGTGCGCGGGTACGGACGTCCGGTGTCTCGTCGACGATGAGCCGGACATGGGCCTCACCGGGTAGGAGCTTCCGCTCCTCGTCCGCGATCGCGACCGGCTGGCCGCGCCAATCGCGCTCGATCCAGACCCAGGCCCCGTCGCGCCTCTGAACCTTTCGGCTGGGCTGGCCCGAGAGCGGGGGCCACGCGTTCGGGTCTCCGCTGAGGCGATCGATCGCGTCGTGCACGACGTAGCTCTCACCGACTAGCCAGGCGCCGCTCGCGAGAGAGGCTTCGGTGACCTTGGAACGGCTGGCTCTTAGCTCTGACTCCACGCTTCCTCCACGTATTAGACGCAGTCTATCAACTCCTCCATAGTCCAAGCATGTTCGGACGGAGCCGCCAACAAACCACCGGACTCGATCTCAAGCTCGCCCGGGTTGCCCGCGGCGTGCCCCAGCGCGCGATCGCGGCGTACCTCGGCGTATCGGCGCAGCGCATCTCCGCGGTCGAGGCGACCTACTGGCCGACGGCCCGATCGATCGGCCTCTATCTCGCCGCGCTCGCGTCGATCGCCGGGACATCACCCGCACCACCTCCGCCCCGTACCGAGAGGGAGCCTCGATGAATACCCATCGCTGCCTCTCCTGTGGCGACCCGCTCGGGATCGCGAGCCGGGCCGACCGCCGGACCTGCTCCGCTCTGTGTCGCAAGCGCGCATCTCTCGCGAGACGGGCCGAGCGGGCCGCCTCGGGCGCCCTGAGGGCACGTCAGGCCGCGATCACCTGCTCGGAGGGCCATCCGGCCACCACGGGCGCTAGGTGTGAAAGTGGGGGGTTGCAGCCGTGAACAGTTCGAGCCCAATCGCGGCTGCTCATAAGACCGAGCGGGTGCGGGTCTACCTGGCATCCCCGGACAAGCTGCTCGCCGCTCTGCCGGATCGCTCGGTAGATCTGGTCATCACCGATCCGCCCTACCTCAGTGTCAACCGCAGCGGCTCGACCAACGGCCACCTGCGCGACTGGTTCGCCAATGGGCTGACCTGGCCCGAGATCGGCCGCGTCTTCGCCCTCGCCCGGGCCAAGCTCAAGGCGGACGGAGTCCTGATGGCCATGACCAACAACGACGGCCTACGCGAGGCCATCGGTGCCCTGGAGCGCTCCGGCTTCGTCGGCATCAGGACCATCACCTGGGATCGCCGCTATCCGGGCCTCGGTGGTGGCCTTCGCCACCAGACCGAGTTCGTGCTCGTTGGCCGGCTACCGGGCTCGCGGACCCTCGCCGGGGTCGATCTGGTCTCGGTGGCAGCCGTTGGTCCGGGTACGGCCGATCGCTACCCCACCGCCAAGCCCGACGGCCTGGGGCGCAAGCTCGCTGCCATGGCCGGCATCGGCCCGGGCTCCCTGGTGGTGGACCCCTTCTGTGGGTCGGGGGCGCTAATGGTAGGGGCCGCGGAGCGCGGTGCCACCGTGGTGGCCGGGGACGTGGCCGCGCGGGCCGTCCGCCTGGCGGGGACCAAGCTGGCGCGGCTGGCAACGGCTGAGGGCCGGTCCACGGCCGGCAGGCCCACCGCCGCTAGGCCGGTCAGGACCAGCAAGCCCACCAGCACCAGGCCGCCCAGGGCCGGTAAGCCCACCGGCTGGGGCGGGGCCCCTACGGCCGCCAGGCCGGTCACGACCGGTAAGCCTATCGACCACGGCCGGCCCACCCTCACCGCTAGGCCGGAAGGGACCGGCAAGCCCACCGGCAAGCCCTACGGCAAGGGCCGCCCCGCCGCCGCTGGGCCGGTAGGGACCGGCAAGCCCAACGGCTCCGGGTTGGTCGGGACCGGTAGGCCCAACGGCTGGGGTGGGGCCCCTACGGCCGCCAGGCCGGTCACGACCGGTAAGCCCTACGGCAAGAGCCGGCCCACCGTCACCGCTAGGCCGGTCAGGACCGGCAAGCCTACCGGCTCCAGGTCGGTAGGGACCGGTAAGCCTATCGACCACGGCCGGCCGTCCCCGGCCGCTAGGCCGGTTGGGACGGGCAAGCCTAACGGCAACAGCCGGCCGTCCCCGGCCGCTAGGCCGGCGAGGTCCGGTAAGCCCAGCGGCTCGGGCCGGTCTCCCATGGCCAACAGGCTGGCGTCGGGCTCGGTTAGGCGGCCAACACGGCCGGGGAGCCGGCCATGAACCGCCCGCGCCAGGCCGGCGGGGCGCCGGCCCTTACCGGCTCATCGGGACGCGCCCGCACCGTCGAGCCCGGCGATCCGCTGGTCCGGGCCCTGGCGGTCTGCATCCGTCAGGCCCACGCCCGCCGCGCCGGCCGCAGGCCCCTGGACTCAAGAGCGTGATTGAGCTATGACTCGCCCTACCGTGCACGCCCTACCACGCTCCACCGACCAGATCGCCGGGTTGCGCGTGGCCCGTTGGGTCCGCGAGTCCACCGCGGGCCAGTACGACAACTGGGGTCCGGACTCCCAGCGCGAGCTGCAAGACCGGATCATCGAACGGTATGGCCTGGTCGACACGGGCCTCGCCTGGCAGAGCGCGGCGTCGGGGCGCACCGTGTACCAGGCGCCCGAGTTCGCGGCCATGACCGCCGCGGCAAGGGCGGGCAGCTATGACCTGCTCCTGGTCGGCTACGTGTCCCGCTTCCAGCGCAACCTCAAGCAGACCCTGATCGCGGTCGATGATCTCCATGCCGAAGGGGTAGCGGTCCTCTTCTGCGACGAGCGGATCGTCTCCACCGACGCCGATCGCTGGGATGACTTCGTGCGGGAGGCCCACGAAGCCGAGTCCTACAGCCGTAAGTTGGGCCGGCGCATAGCCGAGGGTCTAGCCGCCAAACGCCGTCGTCTGGGAGAGCCAGGTGGCCAGCCGCCCTACGGCTACATCCGCTCGGGCAAGCCACCGGTCCTCGAACCGATACCGGCCGAGATCGAGCGGGTCCGGGCCGTGTTTGCAGCTGCGGCCGAGGGCATGACCGACGCCGAGGCAGCGGAGCACACGGGAATGCCCTTCTACACCGCCCGCGGCATCCTGACCAACCCCGTCTATATCGGCCGGCTGCGGGACGGGACCGCGACACGGGTCCCGGCCGTCATCGACCAGGGCACTTGGGATCGAGTCGGGCTCGCCCGCTCCCGCTACACCCGCCGCCATCCGGGCCGGCCTACCGTCCGGCGGCCCTATGCGCTCTCGATGCTCCACTGCGCCGCCTGCGGCCGTCATCTCATCGGCCAGTCCGGCCGCTACCGCCACAACTTCCCCTGTCCGGACTGGCTCGCTGCCGCCCGAGCGACACCCCGCGCCTTCCGGAACTCGACCGACCGCCGCCATCGGGGCGTGAGCTATCCGGCCTCATCATTCGAGGGTCTCGTCCGTCAGGCCCTCGGACATGTGAGCGCCAACGCCAGCCTTGTGGCGGCCGTGGTCGGCCGGGTGGCCGATGACGAGGCGGGTCCCGATCCGGTGACTCTGGCCCGCATCGAGCGCGACCGCGACGCGGCCACCGCGCGTTACCGCCGGGACCGCGACCCCGACGCGTTGGAGGCCACCATGCGGGCGCTCGATCAGGAGGAGCGCCAAGCCGAGGCAACGCGCACCGACGGACCCACGCCGGAGGAGGCCGTCGAATCCCTGCGCGAGTTGCCCAATCTGTGGGACGACGCCGAGCCTTCTGGCCGAAAGCTGCTAGCCGAGGCGCTCCTTGATCGGATCGACGTTCTCGGGTCCCGCAAGGTCAAGCTGCACCCGAGCGCGTCAGCGAAGGCTCAAGGGTGGGACATAGCTTGGAATGGGGCTCGATTGGTTGTTATGGTCGGGGCGAGAGGAGTCAAGCCGACACTATACGGGTGAAGGTGCGGGGTCTTGACTCGGGCCGGACAGGATGTCTCTCCGACTCGGCGTGCTGTCAAGAAGCCGGCCGCGCAAGGCAGTTCGCAGGCTAGACTGACGACAGTCACGCGTGCGTCTGCGAGGGGTGGAAGTGGACGATTTCTGGATCTGCCCGTCCTGTCTGTCGGCCAACCTGCTCCGAGACGGGTTCTGCTACAAATGCAGACTGGCCCGGCCGGCGCAGCCGTCGTGCGCCTCAACGGCTCCGACGGCAGAGCCCAAGGTGCCCTCCCCGGTTACCAGCCCTCAGCCGACGGTGACCGTCTCGGCCGCAAGCGAGACGTTTTCGCCTCTCCAAGTTGCGGCGGCCACCGAACCCGCGGGAGCAAGCTCGCCCGGGTTCTGCCCTGATTGCGGAGCGCCCCTTCAGCCCGGTGTGATGTTCTGCTCCGCGTGCGCCGCTCGCATGGCGGGTCCCGGACCCGTGGTTGCCCCGGTCAGACACGGCAAGATCATGTTGCTCGTTATGTTCGTCGTGATTGCATTGTCGGTTGCTGGCGGGACGCTGGTCTACCAGTTGACGAACGCCTCCGGCCCCGGCGTCGCCCTGAGTCCATCCACGTTCAGCTGCTCTGCAGGGCCGAACGTGACCATCACAGGTCGCTTGCCAGCATCGGTCAAGTCCGGTGAACAGATCAGCACGTCGTTCGATGGCAAGGTCTACGACAGTGCGCCTGTGGAGCAGGGCTTCACGCGTCAGTCAGACGGCACCTGGCTAAACGTCAGCACCATCCACGTTAGTGGGTGTGGAACAGCTCCTGGTAACACCCCCGGTGCGCACACCATCCAATACCTCGACTCGAATGGGCATGTCCTGGCTCAGGGCTCCTACACCGTCACTCCTTAGGCCAGGTGCCGGTTCCCAAGTTGCGAGGTCGCTAGCCGAAGGCCTTGTCGAGAGCCTCGAACCGGCCTGGCAGCTGGCGACTCAGCGCATATTGGAGTACGTCGTAGCCGCCGTCGATCTTCAGCCACAAGAACTTCTCGCGCCGCCCGTCGACGAGGGTGAGGTGGAGTGAGCTGTCAAGTACTCCGCGCTTGAGCGTCACACTGGAGATGGCCTCCCAGGGGATCCATCTGTTCCGTCGGTCGCTAGCCAGAATGGCCTCGACCTCCTCCGCGCTGAAGATGCGAGTCGGACAATTCGATCGATCCACGGTCGGCCCCACATAGTGGTCGACCGTGGCTCCGAGCCCCAACGACCGGCGCAGGAGCCCGCCGGGACAGAGCCACAACTCGCCATGGATACAGTCGAACCAACCCGTCGTGCAACTCGCGGAGATCAGAACGCAGTCCACAGTCGGACTCTACCGCGGAGCCAGGAGACGATCCAGCTATTTGTATCGACCGCCGTGGCCGAAGCATCTTCGGTGAGTGGGCGGAGGCATGAAGCCATCGCCGCGAACGGCTCAGGCGTTCCTACTGGTCGGGGCCGCGTCTGGAGTCAGCCCGACACTATACGGGTGAAGGTTCGCAACTCGGACGCCAAGCCGCTGGAGCACAGGGTCGACGTGGCGTAGAGCTTGGACTGGGTCACCTCGCGCTCTCGCTATCCGTCTATCCTCAGCACTGGTGCTTCGAGCCATGGTGGCGGGCTGCTGAAGAGGGAGCGAGGCCGTGAACCCCGCCAGTTCTTGTCAGAGAATGACGAGTCGACGCTTCAGGGAGCTTGCTGCGGCGCTCGCGATCGCATGTCTGGTAGCCGGGTGCAACGTCTCCGCTGCCTCTTCATCGCCATCGGCCAAGCCGACGACCACACTCCGGCCGAGTTCAACCATAGTGGCGTCTCCCAGCCCCGTGCCGCCAATCGCGCCTGACGGCAGCCCGACCGCTGTCGCGACGCCGGGCGCCTCTTACTTCTCGTCCGGAACTCCTCGACCAGGGGACGAGGCCATGGCGGTCTCGATCGCGACGAAGTACCAGGGCTTCCTCAAGCAGGGCGAGTGGGCCAAGGCGTGGGCGATGCTATCGCCTGAGGGCAAAGCCGCCGAGCCCTACGACGTCTTCGTATACAACTGGGCGGCCGTCAAGGAGTCGTGGCACACCCTGGACTTCACGCTCGGAACGGCCTCCCACGATTGGCAAAGCTGGGATCTGGCGAACTCGATAGCGGGCGACCACGGCCGCGCCTTCGTCATCGAGGTCACTTACTCGTTCACCGGTCAGACGAATTACTGGGACGTCCTCCTGATCATGCCGACGATCGATGGGACGAGCTGGACGGTAAGCGAAATCCGCTAGTCGTGCTTAGCAGCCAAACATGGGCACGAAATCCCCGACGAGCGTGCAGCCCTGGGCGAAGAATTGAGCCGCGACGCCGCAACTATCCAACGGTCGGCCACACCCCCCTCAACCGGAGGGCGTCGCCGTCGCTGGGCGCGGCGACCACCCGGAGCACCAGCCCCAATCGACTTGCGCCGCGGAGCAGTCGAGACGGCGGACCACCTCCCCGGTCGAGGCATCGACTACGGCCCTGCTCCCTAGCGGGTCCTTAAGCATCACGGTGAGAGCGGCCGGGCGCTCATTGATGTATCCAGGTCCCAACTGCCATTCGAGAGTGCTAACCGTGATCGTAACCTCGGTCGATGACTCAACGACCCCGGTAACGCGGGTCCATCCAGTGTCGGGCGCGAACACATCGACTTCGATCGTTCTCTCGTCGACCAGCTGGTAGAAGTTGAACGGTCCCGCTCGATCCTCGTAGCGGATGACGGCCACGGCGGCTGCCAGAACCAAGAGCGCCACCAGGCTCAAGGCCAACCAGCGTCTCTTCGATCCCCGGATCTTCACGGACCCTCCGCGTTCGCCATCAGCCGATAAGGGCGCTAGCACCCGGCCGAGGGTAGCCCATCACCGCTCTCTCGTCTTCAGACGCCGCCAATGCGGTCAACCTGGTCCGGACGAGCCTAAATCGTCCTATTCAAATGCAACAGGGTCGGCGATGCCACAGGAGTCAGGCCGACACTATACGGGTGAAAGTCCGGACCGGATGGTTGGGGGCCACGGAGCGCCGGGCGACAGCCTGACGTGCCTCGCAAGGCGCAGGTTCAGTCGTCCTCTCAGACGTCCATTCCGCGGACGGCTGTCCGATCCGCTGTCCGATCCGGTGGCCTCAGCGTCGTCTCTGTCAGGCCAGTGCTGCCCAGACGATCGTGGAGACTGTGTGAACGGGCGTTGGCTCGGAATAGGTGCCGCTACACTCGTGAAGCCGTCGCGGCCGGGTTCCCGGGTCGTGACGGGCGGGTTGGGGAGGAGCGCCACGTGGGTCGCGAACTACAGGGCATCCGAAGGATAGGCGACTGGGACGTCAGGTACTCGCCTATGAGCGACAAGATCTGGTACGTCGGACCTCACAGTGTTAGGTACTCGCCTATGAGCGACCGGATCTGGTACATCGGATCGTGGGACGTCAGGTACTCGCCTATGAGTGATCGTATCTGGTACATCGGGCCTCACGATGTCAAGTACTCCCCGAGCGGCGATCGTATCTGGTACATCGGATCGTGGAGCGTGGAGTACTGGTGAGCACGCCAGAATGGAGCCAGCTCGTCATGCCGATGGAGGCGAGTGGAGTCAGCCCGACACTCTACGGGTGGAGGTGCGGGGGTTGGCTCACACAGTCGAGAGTCGGTCGGCCTGACTCCGACCGCCATGTTGGCGTCGCGGGATGCCATCCCGCCGTCTTCAGAACGGCAGCTCGTCCAAGTCGAACGGCAGGTCGTCCGACGAGAACTCGTAGTCGGGCGGCGGTATCGTCGGCAAGGCGTCGTCGGGCGGCGTCGGCCCTTCTCCTGCCGCAACGGATGGCGACTCGGCCCGTCGAACCATGAACCGGGCCCTTGCCAGGAGTTCGTCGTAGGTCATCACTGCTGGAGTCGAAAGACTGCGACGGAAGCGGTGAAACGTGTCCTGTTTCGTAGTCGTGTCGAGCTGGTCAGTGTGGCCGATGAGCAGGATGCCCTCAGGCTGGACGGTTCTGATGCCGGACAGTTCTGCCCAATCGGCGTTGTCTTCGCTCCGGGCCGTCTTGGCCCAGCGCTCGCATTGGGCCTGGAGCTGCGCCACTCCGCCTGACAGGTCGGCGCCAATCGACCACGCTTTGTTTCGGTACTGCACCGAGCCGAGTAAGAGGGTCTGTGGTTTCTTGATCTCGACGATGACGCTGAAGCGCACGTCACCAGCGGTTGCCATCAGGAAGTCGCCTTCTTGGTCACCTTCTCCTGTAACGTCGGCGCCGCCGAAATGTGGATGCTCAATGGCGGTGACCATGAAATGGTAATCGAGCCCGTGGCCAAATATCCAGTCGTTCTGGCGGAAGAAAGACTGCCAATTGTGCTCGGTCCAAGTCGCCGCCGCCATCTGCTCCTCAAACACAGATAGGGCAGAAGACCACTGAGCGTTGCGCGTTGCAGCTGCCACCGAGGCAAGCAGATCCGGCTCCAACGCCTGGATTGCCGCGATGATCTCGGCGTCGCTGTGGTGCTCCTGGAGACTGGCGATCCAGGCAGCCAACTCACCGGTGGCGACAACGTCGCTCGCCTCATGGACCAGCAGTTCACGATCGCCCTTAGGGACGCCGTCCTCGCCGACGCGGTGAAGTTGGACGAGCACCTGATGGAGCGCGAATGTCTCGTGTGATGTCAGCTGCAGACGTAGCGCTTCTCGGTCCTTCAGACGTCGTAGATCGAAAGGCTCTTCGTCCCACGGCTTGTCGGCGGTCTTGCGCTTCTGGAGGTGGAGCGTTATCTCCACTGTCGCACCGGAACCGTCTTTGTCAGGGACGAGGACGTAGTCGAGCCCGCGGCGGGTCAGATTCCCATCCTCATCGGGCCGCAGGCTGATCCATGTTCGCTCGCCCTCGGCTGTTCCCCATGGCTTGTAGTGGGTTCGATAGGTGGCGCCCTTGCCGTCAGGCATGGTTCTCTCCCACCGTAGCGCGGCACGGGGGCTGTGCCGCGGCGAACTGTCCGACTCCTACGTGCATCTTACCGGTCACGTCATGCGGCAAGCACGGGCCGGTTGACGTTTGGTAGTTCTGACGACGCTGCCCGTGCAGGCCCAGCCTCATTCAGGGTATGGCGGACTGGAGTCAGTCCGACACCATACGGGTGAAGGTGCGGAGCGGCCTGGCGCCGGCGCCGTGGCCGCCGCCCGATCGGCCTAGACCAATCCGGTCGGCGACTGATGGCGAAGCCATTGAGAGACTCAGTCCAGGCTCGCCTGAGTGCCCTTACGGAGACGGTGGGCCTCCGGGCCGAGGTGGTCCCGATACGGCCGAGAGCGCGGCGAGTTCATCGGCGATGAGTTCCCTTGCCATGTACCGAAGAACCGGCGTGATGCCCCGGCAGGCTCGAATGTCGTCTAGGTAATCGGCGACGCGGATGTCGCGGCCGGGTGTGAGATGCGCGATGGCGTTGCGGATTGTGTCGCTCACGGACAGCTTGATGTCAGCGAATGTCTTCCCGAGATGAGGAGTGAAGACATCGCGCGCCCAGTCTGTGATGTCGGGCAGGTCTTTGAGATCCACAGGAACGCACTTCGATAGCGGGTCCTGCGTGCGCGCGCTGCCGCCACTCGAAGAGGCCCGAGCCCGCTTGGTGTGGAACGTGGCCACTCCCTCCATGACCTTGTAGAACGACAGAGCCTGATACAGGGGGGAGTTCGAGTTCAATCCCTCCCGGTAGGCAGCCAAGAACGGCCGCAGTTCCGGCGTCGAGAGTCCGACTACTTGAGGGGCTGGCTGCACGGTTCCAACGAGCGTTGCCCCAACGCGCCGAGTCTGTGTCGCAGCTTCGGTCAACAGAACGGCCGTCCAATCGACGGGGGTGTCCGCTTCAAACGCAATCCGGCTGAGCACTGGCACGACTTCGTCGTGAGCCTCCTTCTCGGCAGCCACGAAGCTGTCGGCAGTGACTGAGAGGTGAATTCGCGCGAGCCGGTGCCGGGAGTTCGAGACAATTCGTGCCACATTCGCAGCCTTGCCGTCCGGGGCTAGCAGCTCCACCTGTAGACCCGGTCCCTCCAGAAGCGAGTCTCCTCCATCGGCCAGGGCGGCGAAGTCGAGGCGTGTCGCTACGCTGCTCACACCTGGAATACCCAGAACGAAGACAACGTCGTAACGACCTTGAGATCCTGACGGTGGGCCCGCCTCCCCGTTGGCAAAGACGGGCACGATCGTGATCGCGTTGTACTCGGTGACTCTGGGTCGTGGGATCTCGCGCATCACGGGCTGCGCGCTGCCAGCGATCCGAGGAGCGGCATGTCTCGGATTGGGCGATTGGTCTCGGCCCTTCTTTCGCCTTCCCTTTGCGCTCACAGACGGACTCCACGATACGGTTCAAGGGCGCCGCTACGAACCATGCGGCTCCCAGAACGGGCTGGGCGTTGGTGGAAGCAGGATAGTGGCTGACTTCCTCGCACGCGTGATTGCGACGTAGTGCAATCGAGCCGTCCGCATCGTCCGAAGCATCAGCCAATAGATCTTCTCCCGCACGCTTGGCGGCGTCGGCCAACATCTCCAGCGAGTCACCCCAAAGCCAACTCCAGTCAGCTCACTTGCCCTCGGCGTGAACCTGAACGACAGGGGAACTTGCGTACGGGATGACAGCGCGCTGGTCAGCGAACAGGGACGAGCCGTTGCACGGTGAACTCCGGCTGAATGTCAAACAGCCCTTCCTCGTCGATGGCCGCTCGAATGCGCCGCTCTGCCAGGGTCACGTAATCCGGGTCGAGCTCGACTCCAAGACTGTCCCGCCCGGCTTTCATGGCTGCGAGAGTGGTCGTCCCGGTCCCCAAGAACGGGTCCAGCACCACGTCCTCAGTGAAGCTGAACATACGGATTAGCCGGTAGGCTAACTCGACCGGGAATGGCGCCGGATGGGTGCGCGTTGAGGCTCCGGGCACGTCGGTCCAAACGGTGCGGAACCATCGCGCGTGGTCATCCTTGGCGAGCCGCGACCGTCGCCGCTGCTCCTCTGTCGGCTTCCGGTAGCCTCCGGGCTTCCGCAGCATGAGGACATACTCCGTGTCGTTCTTGAGGATGGCATTTGGCTCGAACGGCTTCCCGAGGAAGGCGCTGCCGTTCTCTACTTCGTGGCTCGCATTGGCGATCTTCTGCCAATAGATCGGCGTTAGGTAGTCGAAGCCAATTCGCCGGGCCCGAACGGAAATGTCCGCGTGCAGTGGAACCACCTGGTGCCTGCCGTGGTTCTTCCTACGAGACAGGCACACGTCTCCGACAACCACGACCAACCGCCCACCTGGCACGAGCGCCCGGTAGACATGGCGCCAGACGGTGTCTAGCTCGTCTAGGAACTGCTCGTAGTCGGCCATGTCGCCGAGTTGCCCGGGCTGGTCGTTGTACTTCTTCAGGGTCCAATACGGCGGGGAGGTCACTGCCAGATGAATGGACCCGTCATCGAGCCAGTCCAACTCGCGGGCATCGCCGAGCCTGAGCGTGTGGCGCGTCGGTCGCACCCCTGCGTCTTCCGCCCCTTCGGGACGCTGCCACACAACCGCAGACAATGCAGAACCTCCGTTCGAACTAATGTTCTAGTGTGATGGTAGCTACTCACGGCCTACGGTTCAAGCCCTCAGGCTAGGTGTGACGGACTACGGCACTAGGCCCGCCCACGCTCAAGTGTCAGGGCTGAACGGTCGAAAAGCCATGGAGTCGCCCACGAGATGTGTCCACACCGAACCGCACGGACGTGCTAATCCCTGAGTGAAGGTCGGTGTGGAAACTGTGGACTACGGGAACCGCCGGGCGAATAGCGATGCAATCCGGGCGATGAACGCCCCGTACTCGTCTTGGTCGCCCGGCTGTGGCGCGGGCGGGTCAGTCCAGATCGTGCAGGGTCCGACGTTGTCGCAGTTGACCACGACGTTGCAGTAGGCGTCGAACCCAACCTGCCCGATCTCGGATCGGATGGGAAGGCGGTGCAGGAAGGTCAACAGGTCCTCAACCGCGTGCGGTTGCTTGTGCTTGGTCCAGACGAGCGGCTGTCCCAGCTGGAGGTTCCGGGTCGGAGAGGCGAACCGGTCGGCGATGTTCACGACCGTGATCCCGCACGCGATTGCTTGCTGATCTCCGGCATGGACGATCTGATGAGACGACGACAACTCGTCCCACAGACGCGGCTTCGCACCCACGTGCTTGGTCATGGTCGCCTTGGCTTCAATCCCGATGAACAGCCGGGCTAGCGACTTCACCTCAGGCATCGTGTCGTCACTGAGCGCGAACGGAACCTGTGCCGGAATGCCTACGGCCAGGTCGAGCGCCTTTTCCTTCTCGCTGTTCTCGAAGGCGAACCGCAGGCATACTCCGAATCCCGCCTCACCGCGAGCCGCCCGAGACTGAAGCCCTGGGATGGCCGCGTACACGTCCGCAAGGACCAGGCGAGCCAGCTTCTTGGACGCTACGTCGCTACGGGGATGGTAGCGGTAGGGGGTCAGCTCCTTGGTGTGCGGGTCCCGATGCTGGTACTCGCTCATCCATTCCGCAAAGCGTTCCGGTGCTGCCATTGACTCACGATACCCGACCGGTTACCCAGTTGCCGGCCTTTCGTGCAGCGTTTCGGCAGCGTGACTCCTAGGGCGCACAGCCTGTAACCGCTCCGGCTTGTTACGGGTCTCTCCAGCGGGCAAGGACTTGATGGCAGTTAAGTAAGACTGTGTGTGTCGTAACCGGTTCCGCGCTGCCCGCTCCCTGTGAGCTTCGTGCTGATGTTCGACGCAATACCGCAGGTTGCCGTGCGCTCCTTCGGGGAGATGCCGAGTGCAACCAGAAGCCCATTGACACCGCACCGGGACGCTCTTCCCGGTAATTGGTTTCCACAGCGACCAGAGCGCTCGCCCGAAGGCCCCCACGACATAGTTGCGCGGCAAAGGCCAGACCTCTACCTGTTGGAGCCGCAGGGCGAGTAGAGACGTCGCCGAGAGTCGCAGCGTGTCGATGTTGCCGGCGTGCCTGGCCGTGGATCTGGGCCGGCCCGTCGCGCCGACGCCTGCGAACTCAGCAAGTTGGTCCAGCACTGCCTCCAGTTGGTCGGCCAGATATCGGCCTGCCGCAAGCCCTCGTAGCAGATGGACCGCTTCGCCCCAGGCGGCTAGCTCGGTCGCCGCACGGCGCCAGTCGTCCACAGTCTGGGGCACTGAGAGTGGGGTGTCCTGCCCGCTTCGGTACTGACTGATGAGCGTGACGAATTCCCCCATGTTCCCCGGCTCAACAGCTGCGGACATGCCTCCGTCGCGGCCCATTGCGGCGAAGCCCTGCTTGAGCAACTCTCGCGACAGTCGGAGCCTCTCGACCCCGACGTCACGAGGGACCGCCACATACGCCTCAACCTCGGCGACTTGGCGATCGATCATCTTCCCGACCGAGTCGTAACGCGCGAGCGCCGCTAGGACCTGACCCCAGAACAGCTCACGGAGGCGCGCCCGTTCCTCGGTCGTTCGGGAGGCGTTGGGGTCTGACGCGACGATCAGCCCATGGCTCAGCTCCGGGTCCACTTGTGCAAACGCCACGACCAGATTCGCGATCACGGCCAGGCTTCCCGGAATGGCTATCGAGCCATGCGCATCTATCCAGGAGTCCAGCTCGTCAAGCCCCTCAATGAACGGAGTCAGCTGCTGGCTGAGTAGCCAGATCAGCGTGCGCTCGTCAGCTAGTGGCACCACCGGACCTGTCGGCCCGAGGGGACCGAGGCCCGACGCCACCGCAGCAATGGCCGCGGGTTCGGCATCGACTAGTCGTGCGAGCTTTCGGTACAGGAGCCCTTCCGACGTGGCGCGTTCGCATCCGCTCGGCGGGCCACAGGGAACGAGTGAGCCGTTGTTCGCGGCTCGGTAGTTCGCGACCAGCCGATGCATCGCTCAGCTCCCCATCTTTGGTCAATCTTCGCGCGTTCGCCGATTCGTTCGCCGATTCAGTTCGTTTCTGCCCGACCCAAGGCCCGCAGCAACCCTACCGCACGAGGGCGCGAGGGAGAGTGGTTCCCAGACAACACCCCGGGCCGAAGGAGGCATCGCACGTGGCGACACTGGATCGCGCCGACACTCTCACAGTCGATCAACCTCGGCTCCCATCGTGGCGAGTCTGCGGGCGTTGTGGCCACGCCTGGCGCAGCCGCTCCCATGGTCTCCGATTCCGATGCGGGAACTGCGAGGCACTGGCGCGAACGGCAGCTCTCACCGCGGCACAAGCGATTGTCGAGCGCGAGAGATGAACGGCGCAACGCACAAGACGCCGAGATCTTCGAAGCTCAACGCCAGTCGGGTCGGCCGGCCCGCGCCCGCTCGGGTCCAGGTCGAGAAGCGCGATGCCCGCGAGGCCCTGGCATCGTTGCCGGCCGGCTCGATCTCGGTCCTGATCACTGACCCCCCATACCAAACAATCAATCGAGGCGGTTCGGGCGGACACCTAAAGCGCTGGTTCAGCTCTTCGCTCTCCTGGCGTCAGATCGGCGACATCCTCGCTCTCGCCCGGTCACGAATGCGGCCCGATGGCGTCGCCTTCGTGATGACCAACTCGGACGGCTTGCGTGAGGCCATCGCCGCACTTGAGCGGGCCGGCTTCGTGCGGGTTCGGCCGATCACCTGGGACAAGGTCTACCCCGGGCTCGGAGGCGGCCTGCGCCATAAGACCGAGTTCGTGCTGGTGGGATACCTGCCCGGCTCCCGGACCCTGTCGGGTGCCGACCTCGTGTCGGTTCCCGCGGTCGGACCAGGCACTGCGAATCGGTGGGTCACTGAGAAGCCGGCCGATCTCGGACGGGAACTGGCACGGATCGCGGGCATCGGCCGGAGCGACTTCGTGGTCGATCCATTTTGCGGATCAGGCGCGCTGCTGATTGGAGCCGCTGAGCGGGGCGCCAAGGTGGCCGGTTTCGATGTGGCAGCCGCCGCGATCAAGCGCGCATCGGGACGCCTGGTCACGCCCGCGGCGAAGGCCTCGCCCAGGCGCCCGGCTCCCGCCCGAAAGGCGGCCAAACCTTCACTTGAGGGCCGGCGGACTGCAGGGACGCCGGCCTACAGAAACTCGGCACGCGGCTCGAAGCCAAAGGCGGGGAGGACGCGGCCATGAGGTGCGGCGCGTTCTCACTCATCGGCACCGAGGGCATGCGCTGTGGCGTGTATCCGCTCCGCTGCAAGAAATGGGGCTGTCCGGTCTGCGGTCCGCGCAAGGTTAAGGCCACCATCGCCCGCGTCCGAGCAGGCATGTCCCTCGGTACATGCCGGTTCTTCACCCTCACGTCACCGGGCGACGAAGATGCGCAGACGAGCTACGCGCGGTTCCCGGCGCGCTGGAAGCGCTTTCGGATGCGCCTTGAGCGGCGCTTCGGGCGGATCGAGTATCTCGGCGTAGTCGAGCCCCAGAAGCGCGGCGCCGCTCACGTCCACGTCGTATACCGCGGCCCGTTCATCCCCCAACAGTGGCTCTCACGAGTGGCGGCCGAGTGCGGCTTCGGGCGGATCGCCGACATTCGCCGCTCGAACCCGGCCCTCATGCGCTATCTCGCGAAGTACCTCTCCAAGGACCTGTCGAGCCCCGATCAGAAGCCGCCGCGCTACTTCCGGCGGGTCCGCTGGAGCCGCGACTGGTGCGTCTGGGAGAAGCGCCGTCGCGAAGTGCCCTGGCATGCGTGGTGGATCGCCGACGCCGGACCGACCCACGCGGCCTACGACGCCGCTCGGCGTGGCTTCGAGGTCGAGGAGCTGGTAACCGACGACTGGGCCGCTGGCGTCGAGCGACGCCGGCCGATCCAATGGCTGCGCGACCTCGCCGGGTACCGGCCCTATGCGCCGCTCAACCTGGCCACGGCGTAGGGGGGCGGGCGATGGCGCGACTGGCACTTACACCGAGCGCGGACCCGAACGCCTGTTTCGATGGCGGAAACAGGCTCCTGGGGCTCGTCGGCCCGCGGTTGAAGCCCACGAGCGCAGTGGTCTACCGCCGCGACCTCGCCGACTTCCTCGCCGCCTGGCCAAACCCGGCGCGGGTCAGCTCGCGCCGATCTCATGGCATATCTGGACTCCCGCGCAGCGGACAACCCCGCGGGCTGGGACCGTCGGGCGGCGTGCCTGCGCTACTTCTTCGAGCGCGGTATCGAGGCCGGACTGTGGACCACCAACCCGGCCGCGGACCTGCCGCACCAGCGCCGGGGCGACTGGCGGTGGCGCCGATGACCAGTCCGGCCCGGCTCGGTCGCGACACATCCGGAGCTGCCCGCCGGCCCGTCGGCTCAGGCGGGCTGGGCATCCGTGTGGTCCTGGTGGCACCGGCCGTCGCCTCTGGACTGGATCGATCCGCGGTATCGAGCGACAATCCCGCCATGGACCCGGTGATCGCCGCCCTCGCCCAGCTCGTGCGGGATCGCTACGAGCGCGAGTGCGCCGAGAAGGCCGCCAGGCGGCGCCGCCTACGGGTGCTGGAGGGTAGGTCGGCATGAGGCATCCCGCCGGGTCGGTGGACGAGCTGCGGGGCCTGCGGGCCGCCCGCTGGATACGGGAGAGCACGCCCGGGCAGTTCGACCGCTACGGGCCCGAAGCCCAGCGCGAACTCCAGGATGGGGCCATGCGCTCCCTGGGTCTCATCGACACGGGCCTGGAGTGGCGGGCCGCCCATTCCGGCCGGACCGTGTATCGGAGCCCGGAGATGGCCGGCATGATGGCCGCCGCGGAGCGGGGCGAGTTCGAGGTTCTCCTGGTCGGCTACGTGTCGCGCTGGCAGCGGAACCTACGCCAGACTCTCAACCTGCTGGAGGACTCGCTGCACCCGGCGGGCGTGGCGGTCTACTTTGCCGATGAGGAGATCCTCTCGTCCAACGAGCGCCACTGGGACCAGCTCGTGGACGAGGCCAAGGACGCCGAACGCTTCAGCCGCAAGCACAGCCGCAGAGTTCGGGAGGGTTACGCTTCCAAACGGACCAAGGAGCACGACCCAGGCGGCCACCCGCCCTACGGCTTCCGGCGCGATGAGGCCAAGCTGCTGGAGCCAGACCCAGCCAACCTCGCCACCGTGCGCCAGGTGTTCGGCCTTGCCGCGGCTGGCCACACCGACGCCGACGTGGCGGCCCGGACCGGGCCTGGGTCTATTCACGGTCCGCGGCATCCTGACATCGCCCCTCTACGTAGGCCGGCTGCGGGACGGGAGCGGGGCTCACTGGGCGCCGTTGGTGGACCAGGCAACCTGGGATGCGGCCGCCTCCAAGAGAGCCGGGCGAGCCACCAACGCTGGGCGCCACGCGGACCCACGCCGGCCCTACGCGTTTGCGCAGCTCCACTGCGCCGCCTGCGGCAAGCGCCTAACTGGCGACACCGGCTACTACCGCCACCGCCAGCCTTGCGGGGCTTTCGTGGAGGCTGCACCCAGCGTCCAAGCCACGCCGCGGCCGGACCAACGGCCACGCCTACGCCATGGGCACCTACGAGAGCATCGTGGACACCTTGCTGGGCCACGTGACTCTCGACGCCGCCCAGCTTGCCGCGGTGGTTAGCTTCAACGCCGGGGCCGCTCCAGGCCCGAGCCAGGCCCAGCTGGACCGGATATCCAGGGAACGCCAGCGAGCCCTGGACCGCTACCTACGGGATCGGGACGCGGCAAGGCTCGGGCAGGCAATGACCAGCCTGGACCGTGACCAGGCCGCCCTCGAGGCTCCCAAGCCTGCCGAGCCAGTACCCGCGGACGTGGCAGTGCGCTTCCTGCGGGAACTGCCCAAGACGTGGGCCAAGGCCAAGGGTGGCCAGGGACGAGCGATGCTGGCCACGGCCCTATTCGACCGGATCGACGTCCTGGGGATGCGTGAGGCCACGCTCTACCTCAGCGCGCACGCGGTTCGCCATGGGCTAGCGGCCGTGCTGCCGGCTGAGTTCGATTCACCCGTAAGTGGTCGGGGCGAGAGGACTTGAGGCCGAGATAACAAGCTAGACTCCGGTGGACCGACCCAAGGGAGGAGCGTACCGGGCCAGCTAGCTCGATCTCTCTGATGCCTACCGGTTAGCTGTAGCTAGCCTCCTCGATGCTGTCGCGTGGCAAAACGCTTGATGGGCCGGGGCGGGTGTCTCCGCAGTTGCCTCGGAGGGCGGCCTTCAGTGACGTCGAAGTCTTGGTATCGACGAGGAGCCGCTGGCGGTGTCCGGCCCACGTGAGACTCAATGCGGTGCGGCGATTGTCCTGCCGCTAGGACCCTCGCCTGATTGGCGTCGATAGATTGAGCAACCACTTTACGAACACCGTCTTGTTCCAGAACCAACTCAGCTCGGATCCCCTTGTCGATTCGCGTCGAGACGGGCATGCGCGCGACATCAAACATCGCGCGCAGAGGCATCTCGACTAGCCAAGCATCAGGATCTGTTCTCATCTCAGCGACCCGTTCCCAGCAGGTGCCTTGGTTGTCGTTGGCGAAGGGCATAACGACGAACGAGGTCCCCCATAAGACTCCCAAGCCATAGCACTCGACAAAGTCGTCCGGCCAAGTGGGCGGAACCTTGCCCACGCGGAACAGCAAGGCGGGTTCCGGGTTCGGCAGCGGCGGCTGGAAATCAGAACGCCTCACGAAGATCGTGGCTGGCAAAGTGCGTTCCGGTTCGAGGATCAAACCCCGGACGAGTGCCGCGCCGTCGGAGTCGGCATACAGGTAACCCGCGAAGTAGACCCACGCTAGGTACGACCAACTCAGCAGCGAACGCCGTACAGAGACTTCGAGGGGGCGGCTGAGGCTCACCTTGAGCGTATGCGGGTCTGCGGCGTGCGCTCGCCATTGATCAACCACCGGCTTCATGCGCCCCTTGCCGTCAATGCCGAGGCGAATTACGCCCCCGACTTCTTCGACCGTCACTTTCCCGCTTATCGCTCCGGTGCCTGGCATGCTGAAACGTCCCGCATGTAGGGGCTGCCAGAATTCCGCGGCCGCATCCTCGAACGCGGACCCGCAGAACGCATTGCAGTCGGAGCAGAGCAGTTCCGTGTGCCGACGAACCGCCGCTACGCTCTGAGCGGGATAGTGGCCCTGAGTTGCGGCAGACACGTCGAGCAATCGAAGGCACGCCGGGCACACGAACATGCCAGGCTGCGGTCCTGCTCCCAGAGCCTGCAGTTGTGCGTTGGCACGATCTACCAGGACTTGTAAGCGGCTGTTCACGAATCGAAGGCTAGCATCAGCCTGTGCTAGCTCGGCAGCACGCCCGCGAACGTTCGCCCATGACGCTTCCAAGCACGAATCGGGTGCGCGCTCCGGCCTCGAATCCGCCGGTCACCGGCCCTGTTGCTACCGGCTGTTGCTACCGGCAAGCGACCCAAGTGCCGAACTCGCGACATTCAGCTTGGAAGGCCGCGGAGCGTGAGCGCAGTACCCTCCCTCCTTCGAGGGCCGAGCGTAGCGTGTCCAGTTATCGTGTCGTCGCCGACCCTTCGCCTGACGAGGGAAAGGAGAGGTTGTTCGGGAGCTCGCGTCCGCTACCATGAATGGACCTTTGGAGCCGAGGAGGAGCGGCAATGCCGATTCGGGCCGACGTGCCGTTGTTGCCATCACAGAAGAACGACGTCTTCCGCATTGTCGAAAACGCTGGTTTCGATCCTGGCGACTTTGAATGGCAGGTCGCGAGCGTGCCGGGGCCGCACACCGTTGACGCGCTCGTCCACAGGGCGCACGACGAGTTCTCGTTTGCGTTCGACATCAACATCGCCCGAAACCGGTCGTTGGTGCCGGAGCTCGAGCCGGACCGGATCAGCTACTTCTCGCCGGGCGCGGAAGTCATTCGCGAGGCGGTCGGATGCCACGGTTGGGACGAGCAACTACGGCTTGCCGCGCGGTGGCTGCACACTCTCCGCCGCGAAGTCGACGCCGTCTCTCTTTGGGACACGCTCGGCAGTGAGACGACTCGCCAGATCGCCGCAGCCAATCTGTCCAACCGTCCGCTAACGAGGGAAGAGCGGAAGGTCGTCGAGGTGCAAGCCGAACAGGTGCGGGCCTACCTTCGCGCTCACGTCAACGACCGGGAGACGCTGGCGCGCCTCGAAAAGAAGGTTGACGAGTTGCTCGATGCGAGCAAGCGGCTGGGCATCAAAGACTACGCGATGGTGTCGCTTGGCCTGCTGATGTCGATGGCCGTTGGGGCCGCCTTTACTGGCGCCCAGGCGCAGGCGTTCGTCAACCTGTTCTACAGCGGGGTTCGCCTCCTGCTCGGCCACTAGCTCATACGCAGAATCCACCTGCCACACGCTGAGTGTCGCGCTAAGCGTGACGAGGGGACTGGAGCGGGAGACGGGTCGCGAACCCGCGACAATCAGCTTGGAAGGCCGATCCTAGAGTGGACCAAAAGGGTGCCTCCGGCAGACCGCGGACTCCAAGCTCAATTTCGCCGAGTTGCAAGACCGCTTCGAAACGAGGTCCTTACAGCGCAGGCCATTGGTCTCGCGCCCGCGACACTCAGCTTGGACGGCCTAGGCGTGTTCGCGCAGTGAACCAGTGCTCAAAGGGCCGAGGTATGGTGTCCAGCTAGCGTGTCGTGCGATGGGCCGCCTAGTCAGATGCCTACGAACCCGTTGACACGCAACGTCGCGAGTCGTATAACGAGTATCGTTATATCGGCCATCGTAGTAGGGGTCCTCGTGACGGACGATCTCGGCGCGTTGGGTAGGTTCGAGGAACCATCCCTGCTAGTGCTGGTTTCTCTGGCTAGTGGGCCAAAGCACGGCTACGCGATCCAGACGGACGTTCGGGCTTTTTCAGGAGTTGGTCTGGGCCCCGGGACGCTCTATGCGGTGCTTCCTAGACTCGAAAAGCTCGGCCTCATCGTCGCGCTTCCGGCGGAGGACCGCCGCCGGCCGTACCGATTGACCGGAGCCGGTTCCAACGCGCTGCACTCGGAGCTTGAGCGACGCAGAGGAATTGCCTCCACAGGGCTGGCAAGGCTGGAGGGCGTCCGATGATCGAGCTGCTGACAAGGCTGTATCCGACGAGTTGGCGACGACGGTACGGCCCGGAATTCGATGACTTGGTCGCGCGGCAACCGGTCACCCTCCACCTGATCGTCGACCTCCTGAGAGGCGCTCTCGATGCCCACTGGGGCCGTGAACGCGACCTGTCGAAGATGGTCGGCAGGATCCGCACCCCGGGCTCGCTGTGTTTGACCGGTGGCGCCGTGGCGTGGCTGGCCGGCTACTGGTTGGCGTTCCCGTATCGTGACCCGCAGGAAGCCGCCATCTGCCAGCTGGGTTGGATGCTTGTGGCGATCGGTCAGCTTCTTGTCACCGTCGGGATGATTCGCTTGTATGCAGGTCTCGAGCCGAGAATGGTGCGCCGGGCAATCGTCGCGGTCCTGGCCGTCGGTTTGAATGTCGATGCCGGAACGCTGATTTGGGCGTTGGCCACCGGAAACCCCATCAACCTGGCACCAGGAGACCCAGGATTTGCCCATCTCGGGTTCATGTTGGTCCAGTACAGAGCGTTCGCGATCGCAGTTCCCCTGCTGGCCGCGCCCTATCTGTGCCAACTCGGGTACGCCCTCGTGGTACGCAGGCAAGAGCAGCGGCTCCGTCCATGGCTGCAGGCTGTTGGCTGGGTGTCACTCGCCCTGCTGATCTGGAGTCAGCCACCGCTCGCCCTCGGCCCAACCGATACACAGCTGCTCCTCGCCGCTCTGCCTGTCTCATGGCTTCTGGTGGGGCTGGCAGGCTCGTTGACGTTGCGACAACCTGCGCCGGAGGTGGCCAGCGTCCGGCCCGCCTCGTGAGTGGACCCGCGACGCCGCTCCCCGGCCAAGTTCGTTTAGCAGACCAACGACCTGGGATCGATTGAAGATGGCATCTGTGCCAACAGTGTCAGCCGTCCGTTCCGTCGACGCGATTCGACGTGTCCCGTCACCTCGGATTGAAGAAGCAGCCCGCAGCAGAGCTTGTGCCTGAGCTCAAGAGCTCCGAGAACGAGGACGCGTAGGCCCCGCCGCCATTATCGCCACCGATCCGGAAGGACCAGCCTGCGGTGGGGCTCGACGTAATCGCAATCACGTAGAGCCCGTGACCAGCCGATCCCGTGCCCGTCACGCCGCTCATCCCGACGCGGCCCGACGAGGTGGATTGTCCGAAGACGTAGTACTGCTGAGAGAGGCCGGTGGCTGCTGGACAGTCCACAAGATGCACGCTCTGGAAGCTGGAGTTCGAGGCAGGAGGCGGCTCGACGAGCGATGCGAGGATGAGCGGAGTGTGGCTGTCTCGCTCAAGAACGAGTTCTATCGCGTCACCGCTCCTAAGAACTGACACGCGCCCGTCGGACGTCGTGACCGCAGGGATGGCTTGAGCTTGCGCATCGTCATACGCGGTCGCGCTCGGCCCGCCCCAGATCGTTGCGGCACCCAGTAGCCGCGTTCCCCCCAACACGGCAGCGGCAAGAACGAAAGCGCCGGCCAGAACCAGGGCGCGGGAGGCAACGTGACTTCGGACAGGACGGAGTCTAGAAGCGTCGCGAACTAGGCCGTCGGGGATCTCCTCCGCCACAAGGGACCTCGCAGCTCGGGCAAGCTGCGCGTCGAACTCGTCGGTGATCATCTGAACTCTCCTTTCGGCGGGTCGTCGGTGCCGCCGTCGAGCCGCGCGCGCAGGCGCGCCCTGGTGCGGAAGAGGACGCTTCGTATCGTTGCGGGCTTTGTCCCCAGAAGCCCCGCGATCTCCTCAAGCGTCAGCCCGTGCCCGTAGTGAAGGACCACGACGGTCCGGTCGCGGAACGGCAGGGCTTGCACGAGTGCTCGGAGGTCTGGATCAGACTCCTTTGGCATCGAGGGCTTGAGCGCGGCTACGATCCCGGCGAGGCGTTGCCGCTGCCGGTGACGCGAGTAGCATTCGTTGATAGCCGCCACAGTCAGCCAGGCTTCGAGCGATCCCGGATCCCGGAGCTGGCCGAGCCTCGACCTTGTCCGGATGTATGTGTCGTGGACAACGTCCTCGGCGTCGTCGCCAACCAGTGACCGACAGACCGCGACGAGGTGAGCACGGAATGCACCGAACCGTTCGTCGAACGTCGCCGTGAGATCACGGACGGGTTCAAGGTCCAACGCCGCTTCGTCTGTCGGATCCATGACGGGTAGATGCCTGGCCGCGTCGATTCGTTGCATCGTCGGCAATGGCCGCTGCAGCCGCGGTAGGTACTTTCACTGCCAGCGCGGACCGTTCGGTCCCTCCTCCAGATCGGGTGCCGGCTCGGAGGCGCGGCTGCAAATCGATCGTGTGTGACCCTACCAGACGGGCGAGCCTGAAGGGCAGACTTGCCCGTCAATGGAGCACCGCCTTTGTCGACTCACCGTCCGTAGGCCGGGTAGCAAGCGGGCGTCCCTGGCCGGGGCGTACAGTGGGCTCGCACGACCTCGCAGGGGGAGATATGCCAGGACCACGCAGACCCAGGGGAGTCAAAGCCGGCGAATTGCGCCCACGAAACGTGACCTGGAGCCTCTTTCCGCCTAACGTCCAGTTCGAGTTGGCGGTGCCCTCAAACGAAGAGGCGGCTACCGCCCATCGGGTCCTGGCATTCTTGGAGGATCGCCGAGTCCTGTACGCCCCGGAGCAGATGGAAACGATGGACCAGTGCGTAAGGTCGGTGCTGGAGATTCGCCGCTTCCTGACGGAAGTGATCGCCGAGTTGGCGCCGGACTCGAAGCTCGCGAGCGCCATACGTGTAATCCGCGCCGCGTGTCGGAAGTTTCTCGATGAATGCGACGGTCCCGCGGTTGGGCGTGGCATGGCGCCGTGGCGTTACGGGGGCGACTGGGTGCTTGGGCCTGCGTTAGGCGAGCTGCGCGGCGTCACTGGCGTATGCGTGGCGGCCATCGCGGACCGCTACGGGCTTGACGTCGAGCCCGAGCTGACGGCGATCCTCCCGGCCGCCCCGTCCGAGCGGGACTAGGGGACAGCGTGCAGACGAACGTCCTCTACTACGGCGACAACCTCGACATCCTCCGGCGCTACATCCCGGACGAGTCGGTCGACCTCGTCTATCTCGACCCGCCGTTCAACTCGAACCGGGCCTACAACGTCATCTTCAAGGACGAGTCGGGGCGCAAGAGCGACGCCCAGCTGCTGGCCTTCGAGGACACGTGGCACTGGGGCCCGGATGCCGAGGCGCAGTACGCGTACCTGACGAACACCGCGCGCAACCAGGGCCGTGTGCCATCTACGGTCAGCACCATCGTCGCTGCGTTGCGCTCCGGGATCGGCGAGAACCAGATGATGGCCTACCTCGTCGAGATGGCCGTTCGCCTGGTGGAGCTTCATCGGGTTCTGAAGCCGACGGGGTCACTTTGGCTGCACTGCGACCCGACCGCGAGCCACTACCTAAAGGTGCTCTTGGACGCGGTGTTCGGCACTGACCAGTTCCGCAACGAAGTGATCTGGAAGCGGTCGGACTCGCATAACGACGCGACTCAGGGAGCGCGCCAGATGGGGCGCATCCACGACGTGCTGCTCTTCTACACAAGGAGCGACAACTACACCTTCAATGTGCAGCGCATGCCCCTGAGTCAACAGACCGCGGACGGCTGGTATCGCCACGTTGATGACGACGGCCGGCGCTACAACCTCGACAACGCAACAGCGGCCAAACCTGGCGGCGACACTTCATACGAGTTCCACGGGGTGCGGCCGCCGCAGGGCCGGTATTGGGCATACAGCCGGGCCAACATGGACAAGCTGTGGGACGAGGGACGGATCGTCATCACAGCGACCAACAAGCTCTACATCAAGCGCTATCTCGATGAGTCCAAGGGAGTGCCTCTTCAAGATCTCTGGCTCGACATCGACATGCTTCGGGGATTCTCGTCGTCCAAGGAGCGTCTCGGTTTTCCAACCCAGAAGCCCTTGGCGCTCCTGGAAAGGGTAATCAACCTCTCTTCGAACCCGGGTGACATCCTGCTGGACCCGTTCTGCGGCTGCGGGACCGCACTTGTGGCCGCGCAGACGCTAGACCGCAATTGGATCGGCATCGACGTTACATACCTCGCGATCGCCGTCATGCGGGCCAGACTCAAGGACAGTTTTGGCCTCGCGGATGTCCCCGTCGTCGGGCAGCCCACCGAGGTGGAGGGTGCGCGGGCGATGCTGCACGGCACCGGTCTAGAAGGCCAATACCAGTTCCAGTGGTGGGCCCTCGATTTGGTCGGCGCGCAGCCTTTAGGAGGCGTCCAGAAGAAGGGCGCGGACCGAGGCATCGACGGCGTGATCAGCTTCTCAACGGGCCCTCACGGCGAGGTGGGACGGGCGCTCGTCAGCGTCAAGAGCGGGTCGGTCACCTCCAGCATGGTGCGTGACTTGAAGGGGGTGTTGGAGCGCGAGAAGGCCGAGATCGGGCTATTCGTGACTCTAGAGGAGCCATCTGGGCCGATGCACTTGGAGGCAACGACCGCAGGCGTCTATCACTCCGAGCTGTCTGGCCGGGACTACCAGCGCGTCCAGATCATCACAATCCGCGACCTGCTGGAGGAGCACCGTCGCCCGGACCTGCCGGTACTCGTTCTCCCAGCCTACCCGCAGGCGGAGCGGGTCGCGAGGAAGGCCGCCGAACAGGGCGAACTCTTCGGGTAATAGGGAGAGCCAACCCGCTGGTGCCGCCAGCGCAGGGCTCAGCCGAGGGTCGGCCGCACCAAAGCCGGGGCTCTACAGTCAGGAGCGTGCCTTCGAGGCGGCCCAGCGACACCCCTCGCCACACCACTTCTGATCGCGCCTTCTCGGCCGAAAGACATCGCCGCAGCGGCCGCATCGGCGCGGGGCGTGCCAGTCGAGGCGCAGCATCGAGCCCGACCAGGTGATGGCTGGCCAGCTCGCCTCGTTGAGCGTCTGGAAGAACGCCGTTGCTAGTGGCCCCTGAGCCACGATCGCGCTCCCCAGACGCATCCCATCGCCGGTCGGGGCGATCGTCGCCTGTACCCGCAGGAGCCGCCTCAGCGGCGCCTCCAGCGCCCCCCGTAAGCCGTCAAGAGCCTGGACGTATGGACCCGCGCTCGGCCAGCGCTCGCCCTCGGGGACGGTGAGGCCGAAGCGGCGCGCAAGCACAGTGCCCGACATCGGCTGGCGTGGGTCGTCCTTTACCTCGGTGAGGTCGCCTGCCGGGAGGCCAATGAGCCGCTCGGTCTCGCGCCGCAGTGCCTCGCCGCGGAGGTCGCGGATGGCGGCCATGAGGTCGCGCGCCTGGCCGAGCCAGCCGAGGGCATAGCGGATCTCTTCTACGCTCTCGAACCATTCGCGCGGATTGGCCCGCACGCCGATGAAGCCGTGCTCGCGCACCCAGCCAACGATGGCCGCTTCGTCCTGCCGCCCGAGGCGGACGAGTTCGCCGGCAAGGTCGGACCGGTCACCAGGCGTCCACACGACTGGTGCGCGGGTACGGACGTCCGGTGTCTCGTCGACGATGAGCCGGACATGGGCCTCACCGGGTAGGAGCTTCCGCTCCTCGTCCGCGATCGCGACCGGCTGGCCGCGCCAATCGCGCTCGATCCAGACCCAGGCCCCGTCGCGCCTCTGAACCTTTCGGCTGGGCTGGCCCGAGAGCGGGGGCCACGCGTTCGGGTCTCCGCTGAGGCGATCGATCGCGTCGTGCACGACGTAGCTCTCACCGACTAGCCAGGCGCCGCTCGCGAGAGAGGCTTCGGTGACCTTGGAACGGCTGGCTCTTAGCTCTGACTCCACGCTTCCTCCACGTATTAGACGCAGTCTATCAACTCCTCCATAGTCCAAGCATGTTCGGACGGAGCCGCCAACGAATCACCGGGCTCGATCTCAAGCTCGCCCGGGTTGCCCGCGGCGTGCCTCAGCGCGCGATCGCGGCGTACCTCGGGGTCTCGGCGCAGCGCATCTCCGCGGTCGAGGCGACCTACTGGCCGACAGCCCGATCGATTGGCCTCTACCTCGCCGCGCTCGCGGCGATCGCCGGGACATCACCCGCGCCGCCTCCGCCCCGTACCGAGAGGGAGCCTCGATGAATACCCGTCGCTGTCTCTCCTGTGGCGACCCGCTAGGGATGTCGAGCCGGGCCGACCGCCGGACCTGCTCCGATCTGTGTCGCAAGCGCGCATCTCTCGCGCGGCGTGCCGAGCGGCCCGCCAGGGCCGCCCGGAGGGCCCATCAGGGCGCGATCCCCCGCGCAGAGGGGGTTCGGGCCACCAGGGGCGCTAAGTGTGAAAGTGGGGAGTTGCAGCCGTGAACGGTTCGAGCCCATTCGCCGCTGCTCACGGGGCCGAGCGGGTTCGCGTATACCAGGCCACCGCGGACAAGCTGCTCGCCGCTCTGCCGGATCGCTCGGTAGATCTGGTCATCACCGATCCGCCCTACCTCAGCGTCAACCGCAGCAGCTCGACGGGCGGCCACCTACGCGACTGGTTCGCCCACGGGTTGACCTGGCCCCAGATCGGCCGCGTCTTCGCCCTCGCCCGGGCCAAGCTCAAGGCGGATGGGGTCCTGATGGCCATGACCAACAACGACGGCCTGCGCGAGGCCATCGGGGCCCTGGAGCGAGCCGGCTTCGTCGGCATCAGGACCATCACCTGGGATCGCCGCTACCCAGGTCTCGGTGGGGGACTTCGCCACCAGACCGAGTTCGTCCTCGTTGGCCGGCTACCGGGCTCGCGGACCCTGGCCGGGGTCGATCTGGTCTCGGTGGCAGCCGTTGGACCGGGTACGGCCGATCGCTACCCAACCGCCAAGCCCGACGGCCTGGGGCGCAAGCTCGCTGCCATGGCCGGCATCGGCCCGGGCTCCCTGGTGGTGGACCCCTTCTGTGGGTCGGGGGCGCTACTGGTAGGCGCCGCGGAGCGCGGTGCCACCGTGGTCGGTGGGGACGTGGCCGCGCGGGCCGTCCGCCTGGCGGGGGCCAAGATAGCCCGGGCGGCAACGGCGGGGCGCCCGTCCGCACCCGGCAAGCCTACCGGGTACGGCCGGCCCGCCCTCGCCGCTGGGCCGGTCGGGACCGGCAAGCCCAACGGCTCTGGGTTGGTCGGGACCGGTAAGCCCACCGGCACCAGGCCGGTAGGGGCCGGTAAGCCCTGCGGCAAGGGCCGGCCCACCGGCACCAGGCCGGTAGGGACCGGTAAGCCCACCGGCACCAGGCCGGTAGGGACCGGTAAGCCTACCGGCACCAGGCCAGCCAGGGCCGGTAAGCCCAACGGCTGGGACGGGGCCCCTGCGGCCGCCAGGCCGGTCACGACTGGTAAGCCCTACGGCAAGGGCCGGCGCACCCTCACCGCTAGGCCGGTCAGGACTGGCAAGCCTACCGACACCAGGCCAGCCAGGGCCGGTAAGCCCTACGGCAAGGGCCGGCCCACCGTCACCGCTAGGCCGGTCAGGACCGGCACCCCTACCGGCTCCAGCCGCCCCATCATCACCGCTAGGCCGGTCAGGCCCGGCAAGCCCACCGGCACCAGCCGGCCCACCACGGCCGCTAGGCCGACGTCGGGCTCTGCTACGCGGCCAGTGCGGCCGAAGAGCCGGCCATGAGCCGCCCGCGCCAGGCCGGTGGTGCGCCGGCACCCGCCCCGTCATCGGGCCGCGCCCGGGCCATCGAGCCTGGCGACCCGCTGGTCCGGGCCCTGGCGGTCTGTGTCCGCCAGGCCCACGCCCGCCGGACCGGGCGCGGGGCGCTGGACTCAAGGGCGTGATTGAGCTATGACTCGCCCTACCGTGCACGCCCTACCCCGCTCCATCGACCAGATAGCCGGCCTGCGAATAGCCCGTTGGGTCCGCGAATCCACGGCGGGCCAGTACGACAACTGGGGACCGGACGCCCAGCGGGAACTCCAGGACCGGATCATCGAGCGCTACAGCCTCGTCGATACCGGGCTTGCCTGGCAGAGCGCCGCGTCGGGCCGGACCGTGTACCAGGCCCCCGAGTTCGCGGCCATGACCGCCGCGGCAAGGGCGGGCAGCTACGACTTGCTGCTGGTCGGCTACGTGAGCCGGTTCCAGCGGAACCTCAAGCAGACTCTCATAGCCGTGGATGATCTCCACGCCGCCGGAGTAGCGGTCCTGTTCTGCGACGAGCGGATCATCTCAACCGACGCCGACCGCTGGGACGACTTCGTACGGGAGGCCCACGAGGCCGAGTCATACAGCCGCAAGCTAGGCCGCCGCATAGCCGAGGGTCTGGCCGCCAAGCGCCGTCGGCTGGGCGAGCCCGGTGGCCAGCCGCCATACGGCTACATCCGCTCTGGCAAGCCGCCGGTCCTCGAAGCTGTACCGGCCGAGATCGAGCGGGTCCGGGCAGTGTTCGCAGCTGCGGCCGAGGGCATGACCGATGCCGAGGTAGCCGAACACACCGGCATGCCGTTCTATACGGCCCGCGGCATCCTGACTAACCCCGTCTATATCGGCCGTCTCCGCGACGGGACCGCGACAAGAGTGCCGGCCGTCATCGATCAGAACACCTGGGACCGGGTCGGGCTAGCCCGCAGCCGTTACACACGCCGCCATCCGGGCCGGCCGACCGTCCGGCGGCCCTATGCGCTCTCGATGCTCCACTGCGCCGCCTGCGGCCGGCATCTGATAGGCCAGTCCGGCCGGTACCGCCACAACTTCCCCTGTGCTGACTGGCTCGCGGCCGCCCGAGCCACACCCCGTGTCTTCCGCAACTCGACCGATCATCGCCACAAGGGGGTGAGCTATCCGGCCTCGTCGTTTGAGGGTCTCGTCCGCCAGGCTCTCGGCCATGTGAGCGCCAACGCCACCCTTGTGGCGGCCGTGGTCGGCCGGGTCACCGAAGACGAGATGGCGCCCGATCCGGTGACCCTGGCCCGCATCGAGCGAGACCGCGACGCGGCCACGGCTCGCTACCGCCGAGACCGCGATCCCGACGCGCTGGAAGCGACAATGCGGGCGCTAGATCAGGAAGAACGACGGGCCAAAGCAACACACGCCGCTGGACCAACGCGGGAGGGGGCGGTCGAATCCCTGCGCGAGCTGCCCAAGCTTTGGGACGACGCCGAGCCGTCAGGCCGTCGACTCCTGGCCGAGGCGCTCCTGGATAGGATCGACGTTCTCGGTTCCCGCAAGGTCAAGCTGCACCCGAGCGCATCGGCGAAGGCTCAAGGGTGGGACATCGCATGGAATGGGGCTCGATTGGTTGTTATGGTCGGGGCGAGAGGATTTGAACCTCCGACCTCATCGTCCCGAACGATGCGCGCTACCAAGCTGCGCCACGCCCCGACCGAATGCCCGCTGAGGGCCACGGAATGATAGCAGGGGACCCGCCGAGCCGGTAGCGCCACCAGGGCCTGTCGATAGACCAGGCTTCTCGCGTGGTCCGGCGCGTGCCGTCGGCGCCCTCGGAGTAACCTGCGAGTCGATGCAGATGCGAACACTCGCCGGCAGCGGTCTTTCGGTGAGCGAGATCGGGCTCGGTCTCGCGGCCATCGGCCGACCGGGATACATCAACCTCGGCCGGGACCGGGATCTGGGCTCCGACCGAAGCGTCGAGGCCCTGCGGCGCGAGGCCCACGACCTGCTCGATGCCGCCTACGCCGGTGGGGTTCGCTACTTCGACGCCGCGCGCTCGTACGGTCTCGCCGAGGAGTTCCTGGCTTCGTGGCTCGAACGCCGGGGGCTCGGGCCGGGCCAGGTCACGGCCGGCTCCAAATGGGGTTATCGCTACACGGCCGACTGGCGAGTGGGCGCTGAAGTGAACGAGGTCAAAGAGCACTCCCTGGCGAACCTGCAGCGTCAGCTGGCCGAGAGCCGAGCCCTCCTGGGCGACCGCCTGCGCCTCTATCAGATTCACTCGGCGACTTTCGAGAGCGGCGTCCTGGACAACCGCGCCGTGCTCGACGAGTTGAAGCGGCAGCGGGACGGCGGGCTGGCGATCGGTCTGACGGTCAGCGGCCCGCGTCAGGCGGATGTCGTGCGCAGCGCCATCGAGATCAGGGCCGACGGAAGCCCGCTCTTCGCGACGGTACAGGCCACCTGGAATCTGCTCGAGCCATCGGTCGGGCCTGCCCTCGCCGAAGCGAGGGAGGCTGGCCTGGGGGTGATCGTCAAGGAAGCGCTTGCCAACGGGCGGCTCGCACTCGGCGCCGCGGAGGCGTCGCCCGGGCCGCTCGCGTTGCTCGCGCAGAGCCACGAGTGGACCAGCGATGCCGTCGCCATCGCCGCCGTGCTCGCTCGGCCGTGGTGCGATGTTGTGCTCTCGGGGGCGGTCACGCCGGCTCAGATCGCGAGCAATCTCGCGGCAATCGACGTGGCGCTTTCGCCCGACGACCTGGCCCATCTGGCCGTTCTCGCCGAGCCGCCCGAGCGATATTGGGCCACCCGCGCGTCATTGCCCTGGACCTGAACCGGGCGCCGGACCTCGTCGCCTGCCGGACCGCCGACGGCGCAGCCCGGCAGCGGGCACGTGGCTGGTTCGGCCCGTCCCTCCCGGCCGAATTGCGAGATGATCGCGCCATGAGTGAGCCCCTTACGTTCGATCGATTCCTGCAATTGCCACGCCTTTCCGCCCTGAAGCTCTCCCCCGACGGCGAGCGCCTTGTCGTGGCGGTCGGCCGGCTCGGCCCCGAGGGCAAGGAGATGAAGACCGCGCTCTGGCAGGTCGACCCTGCCGGGGTGGCCAAGCCGCGGCGGATCACGCGGTCCGCGGCCGGCGAGTCGGCCGGCTGCTTCTTGAGCGACGGTTCGCTGCTCTTCACCTCCGCCCGGCCCGACCCGGATGCGAAGGCGGATCCCGACAAGAAGATCAACGCCCTGTGGCTGCTGCCGGCCGGAGGCGGCGAGGCCAGGCTCCTGCTTGTGCCCGACGCTGGAGTGGATGGCGTGGCGACCGCCCGTGACGTCGACGCGATCGCATTCGGGGCGGCCGTCCATCCGGCCGCGGCGACTCTGGCCGAGGATGCCGAACGGGCCAAGGCGCGCAAGGATGCGGGAGTCGGCGCGCTGCTCTTCGACGATTACCCGATCCGCCGCTGGGACGAGTGGCTCGCGCCGCGTTACCGCCGCCTCTACGCCGCGACGCTGGCGGCGGCCGCCGCCGACCCCGAGGCGAAGCTCGAGCCGCGCGACCTGACCGGCAACGCCGGACCGGCCGCGCTCGTCGAGTCGGGGATCGACCTGTCGCCAGACGGCAAGACGCTCTACACGATCTGGGTGGACTTCGCGGAATCGCCGACGGTTCGCGAGGACGTCGTGGCGATCGACGTCGAAACGGGCGAGCGCCGCTACCTGACCCAGGGCGATGCCACGTACGCCGCCCCGCGAGTATCCCCCGACGGGCGGCACGTGGTGTGCATTCGCGGAACGTTCGGCTCGCCCGACGAGGCCGTCGAGGTCACCCTGTGGCTGGTCGACGCGGCAACGGGCGAGGCCCGCGACCTGACGCCCGGGCTCGATCTCTGGCCCGACTCGGCGGTCTGGGCGCCCGATTCGTCTGCGGTCTTCTTCACGGCCGATCGCGACGGGGCGGTCGCGGCCATGCGGGTCGATCTTGCGGACGGCGCGGTGACCACGCTCGTCGCCGACGGGGCCCTCAGCGACCTGTGCCTGTCACCGGATGGGAAGACGGTTTATGCGCTTCGATCCACGGTCTCGAACCCGGCGCGGATCGTGCGCTTCGATGCGCGCACGGCCGATCAATCGGCCGTCGAGATCCCCAATGGAATCGGCGAGGGCGGCATCGCCGCCAGGTCTCTGGTGGAGCGGCTGACCGCGCCGGCTGCAGACGGGACGCCCATTCGTTCCTGGCTCGTGCTTCCGCCGGAGGCGTCTGCCGAGAAGCGGGCGCCGCTGGTCGTCTTCGTCCACGGCGGGCCTCTCTCATCGTGGGTCGGCTGGCACTGGCGCTGGAACCCGCACCTCCTGACCGAACGCGGCTACGCGGTGCTGATGCCCGATCCGGCCTACTCGCTCGGCTACGGGCAGAAGATGGTTTCGCGCGGATGGGGCCGCTGGGGAGACACGCCGTACACGGACGTGCTGGCCGCCACGGATGCGGCTCTCACGCGGACGGACCTCGACGCGAGCCGCACGGCTCTGGCGGGTGGCAGCTACGGCGGCTACATGGCCAACTGGGTCGCCGGCCAGACGGATCGCTTCCGCGCGATCGTCACTCACGCGTCGGTGTGGGACATGCGACCGTTCCACGGGACCACCGATGCGGGGGTGTACTGGGAGCATGAGATCGGGGACCCGTACCGGCAGCCGGAGCTGTATGGGCGCTATTCGCCGGCGGAGAACGTGGCCGCGATCCGGACGCCGATGCTGGTGATCCACGGCGAGCAGGATTTCCGGGTGCCGATCAGCGAGGCGCTCAAGCTCTGGACGGATCTTCATCGCCACGGCGTGAAGGCCCGGTTCCTCTACTTCCCCGACGAGAATCACTGGATCCTCAAGCCGCAGAATTCGCGGCTCTGGTACGAGACGGTGCTGGCATTCCTGGACGAGAACGTTCTTGGCAAGGAATGGGTGAGGCCGGCGCTGCTTTAGGGAGACGCGGGGAGCGGGGAGCGGGGGAGCGGGGCGGCCGGGCCGCACGGCGGGGCGGACCCGCGGCGGCGGCCGGGCCGCGGCGGCCACGGCGGGGCCGCGGCGGCCGCGGCAGTGGCTGAGCGGCAGTGGGGCCGCGCTTGTGCCGCCCGGCGCCGCACGTGGCCGGCCAACGCCGGGAGTGGCGGCGCGGCGTGGCCACGGACCACTCATCCGCCGGCTGCGTGCATGCAATTTCCTTCTACGCATGGGTGGAGTGCAATAGAATCCGCCGCCGCGCCTGAGTCGCCAGCTCGCTGTCAACGATCGTCTTGGCCACGCCCAAGGCCCCCGATCCGGCCCAATTCGGCGATCGGCGAACCAGGAACCGTGGATTTCGGGTCCTGCCGCCGGCGTTCTCGTCCGGCCGGCCGCGCCAGCGCCACGCCAACCAATCCCGTGAGCGCGGCCGGCGCGCATCCGTTCAATAACACTCTGTCCAGACGTACAAGGAAAGAGCCCAACGCGACTGCGGCCTCGGGTAAGCGGCGCCGCCCGCAATGAGGGAGCCGCGTCGTGGTGTGGGCGGCGCGAGACGGCCGGCCGCGACGGCGGCCGCTGCGAGAGGGCAGGCCTCCAGCACGACCGTCTTCCACGGGGTCGCGCCTCCGCCTCCCGCCCGGGTGCCCTCCACGGGGTCGCCCCGCGCCTCCGCCTCCCGCCCGGGCGTCTTCCACGCGGTCGCGCCCGCCGCCTCCCGCCCGACCGTCTTCCACGCGGTCGCGCCCGCCGCCTCCCGCCCGGGCGTCTTCCACGGGGTCGCGCCTCCGCCTCCCGCCCGGGTGTCCTCGCATCCGCCTCGTGGCTGCGGCGGCCTGGCACCGCGTCAACCCAGGTCAATGCGATTCGGCGCCTCGCGGGGGTCTGGAGGCTGCCATCATCGACATCGTCATGGACCGAGGGATTGAAGGGGACGTGTCTACCGGGCGGAGTCCGGTTGTGGCGCTGGCTGGGGTCGCGGGGATCCTGGTCGTGATCGTGGCGGTCTCGGTGATAAGCCGATACCAGATAGGGCTGGCGACGCCCGGGTCGGCGACTCCCATGATCGGAGCGCGGTCGCCTGTGAGCACGCCTACTCCCATGATCGGAGCGCGGCCGCCTGTGACCACGCTGACTCCGACCGGCGCGGCCCCGGTCGAGTCCCTTCCGACGATCGGGCCGGCCTTCCCGGAAACGCTACCTGTCGTGTACACGGGTCAGAACCTGCGCATGCTCGGCTGGTCGCCCGACGGATCGCTGTTTGCGGTTATGGAATCACCGCAGCTGGGCTCGCGGGTGCAGTCGCCCTCGATCCTTATCTTCGACAGGAGTGGCGCTCGCGTCGGCGCGGAGGAGGGGGAGTATTTCGCCTGGATCGACTCGAGCCAGTACGTGGTTCTTCGGTTCACGCTGTCCGATCCAACGGCGGGCACGGGTTTTGATTACGCGTACCTGGGAGAGGTTGGATCCACGGCCCTGACCCAGTTACCCGGCGAGTACGGCGGGCTATTGAACGGTCCGTCCGGTGCGGTGGCTCTGGTGCTGCCCTGGGACGGCACGGTCGCCTCGCCGCCCCAATACGTGGTGATTTCGAGCGGCGTCCCCAGCCAACCTCGGTCGGGCTACCCGGTGGCGTGGTCGCGGGACGGTAACACCCTCGCCGTCATCCATCCTGACGAAGACACACCGTTTGGCTTTGGCGGTCCCGCTTTCGGCTGGCTGGATGTCGTCCGACCGACGGGTCAGCGCATCGTCGCCGCCCGGAACGTCGAGATAGGCCTGCTGACGCCGGCCGCGACGTTCAGTCCGGACGGCGCCCTCGTCGCGTTCCTCGACTACACGAACGTCGCCACAGGGGGCCAGCAGATCGGCGTGCTCGACGTCGGATCGGGGCTCCTCACGCGGACTGACAACTTCGGGGCTTTCAGCTGGTCCGGTGACGACCACCTTATGTGCGCCGATCGTACGAGCGGCCACATCCTCTCGTGGTCGGTGGGGAACCAGCCGTTTACCTACGGCGCGGGGACCATCGTCGGAGCCTCGCGCGATGGCCTGGTTGTCGCCGGCACCGAAGACGCCAGCGAGCTCAGCGTGACGAGTACGAGCGATGGCACCTGGGGTGAGCTGGGGACGCTTACCCTGGGAGGGTGGCCCGTGGGTGGGATTCCCGACGCGGCCTGGTCGCCGGACGGGCGATCGCTGGTCCTCATCTCCGGAGAGCCCGGGCTCACCTACGAAGACGCCGTCCTGGCGCGCTTCTGAAGACAGGCCGTCGCGCGCTTCCGAGCGACAGGGCGACGCGCGCTTCCGAGCGACAGGGCGACGCGCGCTTCCGAGCGACAGGCGTCGCGCCCTTCCCAGTGACAGGGCGTCGGCGCGCTTCGTTGCGGAAGGTTGCGCTTGGGATTCATTTCGGGGCCCTCTGAGGCCGAAGTGTTGGCCTTGCCCCGACCATTCCGGTAGTTTCATCCTTGAGCCAGTGGAGAAGGTTTCCCGAGCGGCTGCTGTCGGGGGAACTTGGCAAGAAGCCGCCCACAGGTCACGCAAGAAGAGGTCGATAGGAGTCCAAATGACCGCCCGCCAGAAGGCCATAGAGGCGATTTCCAGTCACAAGGTTGCCTCAAACCAGAAGTACCTCGAGCACGCCGGCCAGGACATCTACGGCCAGTACGTGTTCGGGGAAGCCGCCCAGCGCCAGTACCTGGCAAAGCCGGTCTTCAAGAAGCTCCGCCGGACCATCGATGGCCTCGAGCCCTTCGATCCGGCCATCGCCGACGCCGTCGCACAGGGCGTGAAGGAATGGGCGATGGCGGCGGGCGCGACCCACTACACCCACTGGTTCGTGCCCATGACCGGCGGCTCGGCCGAGAAGCACGACTCGTTCCTGAGCCCCACCGGCCAGGATCAGACCATCGCCGAGTTCTCGGGCAAGGGCCTGATCCAGGGCGAGCCCGACGCCAGCTCGTTCCCGTCCGGCGGCATCCGCTCCACTTTCGAGGCTCGCGGCTACACCGCCTGGGACGTGACGAGCCCGATCTTCCTGCAGGTCGAGCCCAACGGCGTGACGCTGACGATCCCCACGGCCTTCGTCTCGTACACCGGCGAGGCCCTGGACTTCAAGATTCCGATGCTGCGCTCGCAGGAGGCCCTGGGCAAGCAGGCTCTCCGCGTGCTGCGCTGGTTCGGCAATACGACTGCCAGCCGGGTGTTCACCAACATCGGCCCCGAGCAGGAGTACTTCCTGGTCGACCGGCGTCTGGCCGAGCAGCGCCCGGATCTCATCCTGACCGGCCGCACCCTCTTCGGTGCCCCGTCGCCCAAGGGCCAGGAGCTCGAGGACCAGTACTTCGGCACGATCCGCGAGCGGATGCTGGCCTTCATGATGGATCTCGACCGCGAGCTGTGGCGCCTCGGCATCCCGTCCAAGACCCGCCACAACGAAGTGGCGCCGGCCCAGTTCGAGATGGCTCCCGTCTACGAGCCCACATCGGTCGGCTCGGACCACAACATGGTCGTCCTGAGCACCATGCGGCGCCTCGCCCGCCAGCACGACCTGATGTTCCTGTCCCATGAGAAGCCCTTCTTCGGGATCAACGGCTCGGGCAAGCACAACAACTGGTCCATGGCCACCGACGACGGCGAGAACCTGCTCGACCCCGGCCACAACCCGCATGACAACGCCCAATTCCTGGCCTTCCTCGCGGCCGTGATACGCGGCGTCAACCAGCACGCCGACCTGGTGCGGGCCAGCGTTGCCGACGCCGGGAACGACCATCGCCTCGGAGCCAATGAGGCTCCGCCCGCCATCGTCTCCATCTTCCTCGGCGCCCAGCTCGAGGACGTGATCGGCCAGCTCGAGAAGGGTGCCGCCTCCACGTCCAAGACAGGCGGGTCGATGGAGCTGGGCGTTACCACGCTGCCCGTCCTGCCCCGCGACGCCACCGACCGCAACCGCACCTCGCCATTCGCGTTCACCGGCAACAAGTTCGAGTTCCGCGCGGTCGGGTCGTCGGCGCCCATCTACTGGCCCCAGACCGTGCTCAACACGGCCGTGGCCGACTCCCTCGAGAAGCTCGCCGACGAGCTCGACAAGCTCGAGGAGTGCGACTTCGCCGGCCTGACCAAGATCCTGTCGGCGATCGTCAAGGAGAACAAGCAGGTCCTCTTCGAGGGTAACAACTACGCCGAGGAGTGGCATGCCGAGGCGGCCCGGCGCGGGCTGCCGAACAACCGGAGCACCGTCGAGGCCCTACCGGCCCTGGCTACCGCGAAGGCCAGGAAGGTGTTCGCGCATTTCGGCGTCCTGTCCGAGCGGGAGCTGGCCGCGCGCGTCGACATTTCCTGGGAGCGTTATGTCAAGGTCTCGAATATCGAGGCCAGCTGCGCCCTGGATATGGCCAAGACGATGATCCTGCCCGCGGCGGTCAAGTACCTCGGCCAGCTGCTTCAGGCCGGCACATCGAAGGGTGTCTCGGCGGTCTTCGACAACACCGTGTCGCTGACCGACAAGCTGGTCGACGCCATCCATGCCCTCGAGCATGCCCAGCACGCGGCTCACCAGGCCGACTCGGTCCACGCCGAAGCCAAGGCGTTCAAGGACCGCGTCATCCCGGCCCAGAACGATCTTCGTGCGGTGGCCGACGAGCTCGAGACGCTCGTTTCCGACGAGCTGTGGCCGCTCCCGAAGTATCGCGAGCTTCTCTTCCAGTACTAGGTCGATCGCAGAAGCCCCCTCCGGCACGCCGGAGGGGGCTTCTCCTTGTCCAATAGGCGGCGCCGCATAGCGCGGGGGCGGCCAGCGTCAGCCGGGGCAGCCAGCCGGCGACGGGGCGGCCAGCCGGCGACGCTACTCCGTTGCGGTGGCGACCTCGCGCGCGGCGGAGAGGCCGAGCTGGAAGTCGTCGCGCAGATCCTCCACGTCCTCGAGCCCGACCGAGCAGCGCAGCAGCCCCGGGGCGATGCCGCTGGCGGCCAGCGCGGCCGCGTCGAGCTGCCGGTGCGTAGTGGATGGCGGGTGGCTCGTGATCGTGCGGAAGGCGCCGAGCGAGGCGGTCCGTTCGGCTATGCGCATCGCGTCGAGGAATGCGCGGCCGGCCTCGCGACCGCCGCTCAGCTCGAAGGCGAGCATGCCGCCGAAGACGTCGAGCTGGCGAACCGCGACCGCGTGACCCGGATCCCCCGGCAGCCCCGGGTAGTGGACGCGCTCCACGATGTCCTGCCCTTCCAGCCAGGCCGCCAGCTCGAGAGCCGTTGCGCTGTGGCGCTCCATCCGGATCGCGAGGGTGGGCAGGCCGCGCAGCACCAGGAACGCGGCGAGTGGCGCGAGCGTGGCGCCCGCGTCCACCAGAACGGGGCGGAGGGCGTCCACTCTCTCGTGGCTGCCAACGACTACCCCGGCGAGGACGTCCGCGTGGCCGGAGAGATACTTCGTCGCGGAGTGCATCACCAGGTCGGCGCCGCGCTCTATCGGCCGGCAGGCGTACGGCGAGGCGAACGTGTTGTCGACCAGCAGGATGGCTCCCCGCCGGTGAGCGGCCTCGGCCAGTGCCCCGATGTCCGAGACCACGATGGTCGGGTTGGAGACCGTCTCCACGTACAGCAGAGGCGAACGTGTTCGGACGAGTGCCGCGTCGACCGCGTCGAGGTCCGTTGGATCGACGAACTCGGTCTTGACGCCGAGCCGTGACAACACCTTGACCAGCAGATCGCGCGTCGTGCCGTAGACGGCCTGGGTGGCGACGACTGTCTGGCCGGCGCTCACGTTCGAGACGAGGGCGGCGTGGATGGCGGCCATCCCGGAGGCGAACGAGAGGCCCGCTTCCGCTTCCTCCAACTCGGCGACCGCCGCGCCCAGCGCGGCCGTGGTGGGGTTGTCGATGCGGCTGTAGGCATAGCCGGGCTGGGCGCCGGTCAGGACATCGCCGAGCTCCGCGGCGTCGGCGGTCGAAAACGCGGCCGACTGGTAGATCGGGATCGCCGATGGGATCTGCGTGACCTTGGGCGATCGGGTAGCGGCGAGGATCGCTCGAGTCGTGAATCTGACCATGCGGGAGATGCTACCCGATCGCGCCGGGGACCTAGTGGCGGTCGCGCTCGGGCTGCTCGTCGCCGTCCCGCGCGAGAGGCCGGAAGCCCGGTGTCACCGCCGGGGGTCGATGGTATCCCGGCTGCGGCGGCGTGAGCTCGCCCGGCTCCGCATACCCGACGACCCGGTTCTTGCCGAGGCGCTTCGACGAGTACATGGCTTCGTCCGCGGCGATCATCAGCTCGTCGCCGGTCTTGCCGTCTTCCGGGTACGACACGACGCCGATCGAGAGTGAAGTGGTGATCTGCTGGCCGCCCACCTCGACGAGGAGCTCACTGACCATCTGGCGGATCTTCTCGGCCACGACATAGGCGCCGGTCGGGTCGGTCTCGGGGAGAAGGGCGACGAATTCGTCGCCGCCGTAGCGGGCCGCCGTGTCGATCGAGCGCAGGCCGGCCTGGATCAGCTGCGCCACTCCTCGCAGGATGACGTCGCCCTGGTAGTGGCCGTAGCGGTCGTTGATCGACTTGAGGCCGTCGAGATCCATCATCAGCAGGCAGAAGCCGCGCCGGAACCGCCGGCCGCGCTGGATCTCCCGGTCGACCGCGTTGAAGAAGAAGGCCCGGTTGTAGAGGTCGGTCAGCGAGTCGACCGTGGAGAGCCGGACGGCCGCATCGCGCGTTTGCCCCTGGACCCGGGAAACGACCATGCTCGAGTAGGCGAGCAGCATCAGCGCGGTCAGGTTGATTGCGACGCGAGTCAGCGTGTCCCGAAGGGTGGCGGCGTCCATCGGACCCGAGAGCGCCGCGGCCGCGTACGCTCCGGCCGTCTCGAGGGTCAGCAGCAGAGTCACGACCGGGGCCGCCACAAGCGCCGCTCCGCCGACCAGGAGCGGGTAGACGAAGAAGAAGGGGCTCGACACCCTGCCGGTGAGGAGGACGAGCATCGTGAGGAAGACAACCGCGGCCGTGCCCTCGACGACGGCCCGTGCGTTTCGCAGCCGGTCCGCGGGAATGACTTCGTGAACGACCAGGACAAAGATGCCGGCCAGGATCAGCGTGGTGAAGATCTGCGGCTCCACCGACTGCCAGAGCTGGCTCACCGAGACGATGAGAAGCGTGATCAGGATGACCGACCAGGCCAGGATTCGAACGGCCCGGTTGTAAGTGTCGGCCGCGTAACTCCCGCGCAGGACTTCGTCGAGATCGTTGTCCACGGTTCGCACGCCGCGTCTGGCATCGGCGTTGGCCCTGGCGCTCGGTCTGTGTTCGCGAGTCAGCAGTCGAATCGTCGGCTGGACGGGCGGCTGAGTCCCGGTTGTAGCTCGCTCCCAGGCGTCATCCGACGACGATTTCGGCGGCTTGCGCTCGACCTCCACGAAGCGGCCGGACAACGGGCCGCGGCCCATCAGGGCAGCCGACAACAGCACGGCCATCACGACGAGGAGTACGACGGCCGCCACGAGCAATGCCAGGAGAGGTTCGGCGCTAGACACGGCCCTGCACTTGGGCGCAAATCAGTGGATCTGGCTTGCGACTCAGGGTGCATCTTAGTGCCACAGGACCTTCAGAGGGGCCGGGCAGGACCCTCCACGTTGCCTTGCTGCAACGCCAATCGAGTGCGCTCCGGGCGGGTCTGCGGGGGTCGCCGGCGGTTGGGTGTACACCGTTCGGCTTGACGTTGCTAGCCCGATCGGCCGACCCGGGAGTGCGTGGGCCGCCACAAGCGAGTCCCGGCATGGCCGGGCTTTGCCCGTGTCGCGGTTGACGCCGCCGGCTCGTTTGGAACCCGGTCGGGCGGGCCGCGCCGCACCATCGGGTGCCATTCGATCGGGTGTTGCAGTAACCGATCGGCAGGCGTAGGGTGATGTCAGTCTCATCCCGCGCCAGAGTCTCTGGAGGCATGATGCAGGCAGCTACGGCGGCCACAGGTTCGCGACTTTCTCGCGGTGACGGTGGGGCGTTCCCATCCACGGCCGATCCGATCTGTGCGGTGTCAAACCTCGAGTGGAGGCCTCGCGCCGGGAACCTCAGCGGTGACACTCGCGCTGGCAAGCCCGCGCGGTAGGGGCCATGAGCCTCTGCCGCGAGCATCTCGCCAGGACCGGCGTCAGGTTGCGCCGGTCTTGTGCTGTCTGGACGTTTTCGCCCCGCGAGCCTACGTGGCCGGCGAGCCTGCGGTCTCGAGCTTCCCGGATCTCGCTATCTCGCCGAGGAAGGTCGCCGACGGCTTGACGGTGCGGGTCTGGGTCGCGCGGTCGACCGCGATCAGCCCGAACTCCATGGAGTAGCCGAGCGCCCACTCGAAGTTGTCGAAGGCACTCCAGTGGATGTAGCCGCCCAGCTGGATGCCTTCGTCGCGGAGGGCGTCGAGCGCCGTCAGACCCCGCGCGATGAACTCGAGGCGTTCCGCGTCGTCGGCGGTGGCGACGCCGTGCTCGGTCACTACGATCGGCTTGCCCGGCAGCACCTCGGCGGCTCGCCGAACCGTGGCGGCGGCGGCTTCGGGCCGGAACTCGTAGCCCATCTGCGTGCGGCGGATCCCGTCTCGGCTCGCGGTGGTCGGGCCGTTGTCGGTCTGGCGGCCGACCATCTGCGAGACGAGTACCTTCTCGATGGGATCGATCGACAGCACCGCCTTGATCAGCCGACCGACCGGCCGCGGCAGGTCCAGCCTGGCGCGCGTGTATGTCTGGACACCGACGAAGTCGTCCTCCTTCGAGGCTTCCAGGTACACGTCCTCGGCCATCTGACGCGCGTACTCCATGAGAGGCCGGCCGCCGCGGTTCGACTCCCACTCCTGCATCGAGTGGGTCTGGCCGGCGTGTGCGCTCGGGCGCAGCGCCTTCACGGCCGCGAGGGCCCGCCGATGACCCTCCACCAGGCCCCGCGTCGCCCGGCGCCAGTTGGCCAGACCGTGAGTGCCGGGCGGAAACCCGAGTGCGCCGGCGTAGCCGCCGAAGGCGACGACACCGGGCTCGTTGATCGTGCAGTACCAGTCCACCGCCTCGCCCATGGCCTCGACGACGCGCCGGACATATCGCTCGAAGAGGGCGGGCGTCGACTCCGCCAGCCAGCCGCCCTTCGCGGCCACCCAGAGCGGCAGGGTGAAGTGGTACAGCGTGACCATTGGCGTCAGCCCGGCCTTCCGCGTTGCCGCCACCATGGCCCGGTAGTGATCGAGCTGGGCCTGGTCGAAGGATCCCTCGCTCGGCTCGATGCGCGCCCATTCGACCGAGAAGCGGTAGGTGTTGAAGCCGAGTCCGGCGAGCAGGACGATGTCGCTCTCGTAGCGGTTGTAGTGGTCTATGGCGTTGCCGCTGGGCTCGCGGCAGGGAGATCCCTTGCGCAACTCCCACTCCCACCAATCGCTGTTGGAGTTGGCGCCCTCGACCTGATGCGCGGCCGTCGCCGTACCCCAGAGGAACCCGTCTGGAAAGTGGATGTCGCTCATGGCCCGAGGATAGCGTCGGGGAGGCGACCCGGCCCGGTGCACGTGCCGAAACGTGCGCTCGGACCCTTGGCTGCGGGCTGTCTCGGGCGCAAACTCACGCCCGCGGTGGGGTGATGCCGGCGCGAATTCGAGCACCGAGATCCCGAGACGCCGGCCTCCCCGAGACCCGCAGGCGGAGGCGACGATGAAACGGATCTTGCTCGCCTACGACGGGAGCGAGCCGGCGAAGCGAGCGCTCGACCAGGTGGCGGAATTCGCGAGCGCCTTCAAGGCAGAGGTCTCGGTCGTCAGCGTCGTCCCCGCGCGACCGGGGCCGGTGCCGCTCGATCCGTGGGACGACCGCGGCGTTCACGACAAGGCCCTCGTCGAGGCCCGAAAGCTGCTGAAAGACAAGGGCATCGAGCCGAGGCTGCTCGAACCGTCGGGCGATCCGGCTCGCACCATCGAGCACATCGCCGATGAGGGCGGATACGACATGGTGGTCGTCGGATCGCGGGGACTAGGGGCGCTGGGCCGGCTGCTGGAAGGCAGCGTCTCCGAGCACGTGGCCACTCATGCCCGGCGGACGGTGGTGGTGGTCCACTGAAGGTTCGATGGTCGCCTGCCGACTCGGCGACCGGGCCGCGGCGCGGCCTTCTCGCGTGGGCGCGGCCGGCATCGCCGGTCAGGCCTCCGCGGCCAGATCCGTGAGCGCCTGTTCGAATGCGCCAAGCGATTGAGCGCCGAAGAGGACGAAGACGACAAGCTCGACTGTGTGCGCGTCGACGAGGCCATCTCGGACGGCCTTGAGCGCGACGGCAGCCGCCCGATCGAGCGGGTACCCGTAGACGCCGGCGCTTATGGCCGGGAACGCGACCGTTCGGGCGCCCGCATGGTCTGCCAGATGCAGAGACGTCGTGTACGCCGAGCGGAGCAGGGCTTCCTCCCCGAGGCTGCCGCCCCGCCAGATGGGCCCGACGGCGTGGACGATCCACTTGACCCCGTGCTCTGCCATCCGTCCGGAACCGGTGATGATGGCACTCCCCGTGGGGCATCCGCGGTAGCGCGACCGCAGCTCGGCGGCCATCTCGGGCCCGGCGGCGCCGTGGATGGCCCCGTCGACGCCACCGCCGCCGGCGAGCTCCTGGTTGGCGGCGTTGACGATCGCGTCCGCCCGGATCGTCGTGATGTCTCCGGCCTGCAGTTCGATCCAGGCCGCACTACGGTTCGACCTTGGCGCTTCGAGCCGGCGTCGATCTTTCACGGCCCCCAGGTTACGGCACGAGGGCCCGCACGGCGCCACTCAATCTCGCGCCGAACACGGCCGGCAAGGGATCGCGGCCGCGCGGGCGCTGCCATGATGGTGGTAGAGATGGTCGGGGCGGTGGGATTCGAACCCACGATCTCGTGCTCCCAAAGCACGTGCCTTGCCGCTAGGCCACACCCCGACGGTGTCTGAGCGTGAATATCGCAGGATACTCGACGTTCTTGCCTTGGAGGCTGGACCTCCACCGCTCGTATAGCATATGCTGCGCGTCGACGAGACTTCACAGCGGGCGGCAAAGCGATGGAATCTACCTCTACAGGCACGGTCCATTCTACGGCCTCGGGCGAGCTTGGCGAGTTGCTCACCAGCTGGCGCCGACACCTTCGCGCTCAGCGCATCAGCCCTGCGACGATCTCCACGTACTCGACGGCTGTCGGCCAGCTTGGCGCGTTCCTTGAGAAGCAAGGAATGCCGACCGCGCCCGCGGCGATCCACCGCGAGCACGTCGAGGCTTTCATCACCTCGGTCTTGGAGAAATGGAAGCCTGCCACGGCCCACAACCGCTACCGCGGTTGCCATGCGTTCTTCGTCTGGCTGCTCGAAGAGGGCGAAGTCCAATCCAACCCCATGGAGCGAATGAAGCCGCCCCGGTTACCAGAGGAGCCGCCGCCGGTTCTGCGTGAGGCCGAGCTCCGCGCACTACTTGCGGCCTGCGAACGTGACAAGACGTTTGCCGGCCGGCGCGACGAGGCGATCCTGCGGGTCTTCATGGACACGGGCGCGCGGCGGGCCGAGATCCTCTACCTTGCCATCCCCGACGTCGACCTGGAGCAAGGCCTAATCAAGGTGACCGGCAAAGGCAGCCGGGTCCGGTCGGTTCCGATCGGCACGCAGACGGTTCGCGCGCTCGACCGATACCAGCGTGCGAGAGGGAAGCATCCGAAGGTCGACCTCGCCTGTCTCTGGATCGGCAAGAAGGGACGGCTGACTGAGTCGGGCCTGGCACAGCTCGTCCACGAGCGTGGCGTCCAGGCCGGTCTACCTGGCCGCGTCCACCCACACATGTTCCGCCACGCCTACGCGCACATGATGCTGTCCGCTGGCATGCAAGAGACTGACCTCATGGCCGTCGTCGGCTGGCGAAGCCGAGACATGGTGGCGCGATATGCGGCCTCCACGCGGGCGGAGCGAGCGATAGCGGCCGCGCGGGCATTGAGTCCGGGCGACCGGCTGGGGGACGGCAAGCGTTGAACACGGACCACAAGCCAGCCACCGGCGAATTCCACGGTCGCCAGGATGACGACCTGGCGGTCACGGAGGACGACATAGCAGGCTATCTGAAGGATCATCCTGGAATGGCGGGCATGTCCGGCACCCTGGTGGACCTAGCCTGGCGCAAGGCGAGACGCCGCCGGCCGGACCTTACTGATTCAGAGTTCGCTACTCTCGCCACGCAATCAATCCCAGGGCTGTCCTGGCATCAAGGGACCATGGCCGCGGAGATCCTCGCCTACATACAGGCTTACCGACCTGCGCCGCGACCCCCCGGTCAGCCCGGCGCGCCGTCCATCGATGAAGATGCCTGTCAGAAGGAAGTCCGAGTCGCGGTAGAGAGCCTTATTGCCCGCGGGTACAAGAGACCGACGCGCGCGGCGATTGCAGAGGAGATTGGCATCGACCCGCGCACGTTTCGGACCTGGCGGCGCCGCTTTCCCGGCCTCAACTCGTTATTGCCGAAGTGAGCGGCGAACGAGATCGGGTCGGCTGTTGGCATGACGACGAGTAGCACCCTCCCGCCCTAGTCGCATAGGAGCCCACGTGTCGGCCCAAGGCAGGCCCGAGGCAGGCCCGAGCGGACGAGAATCCTGGGCCCGTTTCCCGTCCTCACCTATCCGCCAGGGTGAGCTTGAAGATGCAGCTTGTCATGAAGCTGCTGTACGTTCCGCTACCGCCCGAGGCACTTGCCGAGATTGCGAGGCAGGCCGCGCGTGAGCTTCGAAGTCCGCGCCAGCAGGCGGCCTTCCTCCTGACGAAGGCCTTGCTCCAGGGTTCCGAGCGCGTCGGCGAAGATGCCTGCCGGAGGAAGCCACGGCGGCCGCAGGATGCCGAGTCGTGACCGACAATGAGCGCGCGGCCTGGGGTCGGATCGGGGGACTCACCACCGAGTCCCGTTACGGCGGCCATGCCATGACTAGGCCCGCGCGGCGCGGGTTCCTTGGGCGCTTCCTTGCCGAAGTCGATCCGGAGTGCCGGCTTGAACCGGCCGAGCGAACCCGACGAGCAGATGCGGCGCGGCGAGCTCACATGCTCCGCCTGGCCGCGGCGAGCGCTCGATCTCGGGCCGCGCGACGACCAGCCGACGGACCCGGACGATGACAGTGGCGCCGACGTCCACCCGTGACAAGTTCTGGCCAACTAACCCCGTTCAGCGAGATACCCGCACGACCTGCGCGGTTTGCGGCGGCATTGTCGCCCGAGCGCCTCGCGCGCGGGGTCCGTTGCCCAGCCAATGCCCTCGCTGTCGCGCGGCCAGTCGGCCGCGTCGTCAGCTCCGGGCCTATCTCAGGTCGGCCGGCCGCATCGCTGATGAACAAGGCATGCGGGAGCTCGGGGCCTTGATCGCCTGCGCCGTATTAACCATGGACCGAGAGGGAGAACGATGAGCCGCAAGGACGAGCAGCGAGCCGAGCTGGTGTCGAACGTCGTCGGCGGCGGAGGGCAAGGATCCCGCGAGGCTGCAACCGTGCAACCGCCGCAGCTCGCCCGCGCGTCTGACATCCTCGCCCTGGTCGCCATCGAGCTCGCCGAGGCTGGCATGGTGGGGGAGAGCCGGAACGCTCGCCTTCTCTACCTGATCGTGACCTCCCGGGTACTCGACCGGCCGTGCTCGGCCGTCGTCAAAGGCCCGTCGGCTGGCGGCAAGAGCTTCCTTGTCGAGCAGGTGCTGGAGCTGTTCCCGGGTCAGGCCTACCACGCACTGACGGCGATGAGCGACCGGGCCCTCGCGTACGACCAGGAGCCGCTGGTCCACCGGATGCTGGTCCTGTATGAATCGGCCGGTCTTAGCGGCGACCTGGCCACGTATCTGGTGCGCTCCCTTCTGTCCGAGGGCCGGATCCGCTATCAGACGGTTGAGCGGACCAAGGCCGGCATGCGCCCACGGCTTATCGAACGGGAAGGTCCGACCGGTCTGATTACGACCACCACGGCGGCCAGCCTTCATCCGGAGAACGAGACTCGGCTCCTCTCGATTACCGTCACCGACTCGCCCGATCAAACCCGCGCGGTCATGGTCGCGGCCGCGAACGGCCGATCCGCCCCACGGGATCGCGCGGCATGGCACCAACTCCAGGAATGGCTCGCCAGCGGCCTGGCCGATGTTGACGTTCCGTTCGCACTCGATCTTGCCGGGCTGGTCCCGCCGGTCGCGGTCCGGCTCCGCCGGGACTTCCCGATGGTCCTCGCGCTGATCCGGTCGCACGCCCTGCTCCACCAGCTCAACCGCGAACGCGACTCCGGCGGCCGGGTGGTTGCCACTATCCGCGACTACGCGGCAGTGCGCGAGCTGGTGGCGGACCTGATGGCCGACGCCGTTGACCGGACGGTTCCGGCAACGATCCGCGACACCGTCTCCGCCGTTGCCAGCCTTGCCGCAGCCGGGGAAACGACGGTAGTTGCCGTCGGGCATTCGCTCGGGCTGGACAAGTCCGCCGCATTGCGCCGGGTCCGCGTCACCGTAGAACGCGGCTACCTGCGGAACTTGGAAGACCGCCGCGGCCATCCGGCGCGGCTGGTCCTGGGCGATCCCCTGCCGACCGATGCGGCCCTCCTGCCGGATCCGGGCGTGCTGGAGCGGTTGCACGGTTGCACAGCGGCCCCCGGAGATACTGGGAGGTACCCGGATGGAACCGACCGGTAGCCGCCCGGCGGCAAGCTTGCCGTCCGGGCTCGACAGCCCGACGGACCGGCTGATCTGCGGACTGCTTGCGACTGAACCCATGACCTCACCCGAGATTGCCGCCCGGCTAGCCGTATCGGCCCGCACCGTCCGCCACCGGTTGATGCGGCTGCGCCAAGCCGGCGTCGTAACCGCGGCTGTTGACGGCATCTACCGGGTCGAGGCCCTTGCCGCCGGGACTTTGCTGGCCGCTGCCACACCCGGCGGTGACCTTGCCGAGACCGGCCCCCAGCCGGCCAGCCGCAAAACCACAATGGTTCTGGCGATCATTGGGGCCTTTGCCGCCGGCTGCATCGGGGTCGCCATCTGGGCGGCAAGGCACGTGGAATCAGGTAAACCGGCTACGCAGGCGGCCGCGCCTCCCAGCCCGTGGCCGTATGGGGTGGGACGGCTGGGGCCAGGGTCGTGGTAGTAGCAGTGCGTGCGAAGTTGGTCCGCCCTGGGATGCGGCGGTCAGGCTCGGCCGTCCTGGGCTTCGGCGGCCGCCCTCTTGAGGTTGACTTCGAGCAGGTGGTCCAGGAGCTCGGCGTCGTTGATGTCCTTCGGCCAGCCGTAGGCATGCAGTACGGCCGCGTCCAGCTGCGAATGAGCGTCGACAAGCCAACTCGGGTTCTGGTTGTACAGGTTCGTGAGCGTCCGCCGGGCCAGCTCGCGCGGGGTTAGGTCATACGTCCGCTCGGGCGGGTCAAGCCAACCCTTGCGCAATCGGTCGAGGTTCGCCGCGGCGGCGGCGATCTCAGCTCGCTGCTCATCGGTGGCAGTCGGGAACGGGAATGTCTCGAAGCAGGTGGTAGGGGTGTACCGGAAGCCGGACTCGGCCTCGCGCAGCTGCGTACCCATAGCACGGGCCCACCGCTCATGGGCGCGCGAGTGGAGGACGCCAAAGGTGTAGTCGTCATCGCGAGCGATCACGACCAGCTGATGGTCGGCTAGGGTCCCAGTCGGCAGCCAAACGAACAGCCGATGTTTCGTGAGGATGGGCGTAGCCAGATATCGATCGAGGCCCTGCAGTGCAGCTCGCATGCCAGACCCAGGCTCGGCATGAAGCCACCACCGGTCGCGGTAACGAGGACGTCGCACGAGGTCTCTCTTCGGCTTGACCGTGCGGCGGACGTACTCGAACGGCGTTTCGTAGAGGGCGGCCTCTTCGCGCGCCATGCTCGTCCCGAAGTCCACGATCCACATGTCTCGGGGCTTCCGCGTGATATCCAGTCCATTCACCCAGGGGCGGACGACTTCTCGATTGTCCCTCCCATCTGGGTTGGGTGAACCCAGCATCGTTCGAGCCAGCTGCCGGTCGATCTCAAACGGACCATCCTTCACGTCGGCGATGAACGCGATGGCGGCGTTCTCTCGCAATCGGCGGGCATGCGTCAGGTCGAGGTCGGACGTCAGGTCCGCGTTAATGGCTGCGACTCGCCGCCCATCGAGCGTTCGCTCCTTTTCGCCGCCGCTGTCGAAAGCGACAAACGACACATGCACTGCGGCACCGTCGAGGATCCATTCGTCGTCGGATCGGCCCATGAAGATCGCTCCGCCATCACAGATGCGATCCAGCACGCGGCGGCTCGCCCCGCCGCGGATGCCTTGGGTGGCCAGAAGACCTGCTCGGCTCACCCGCCCAGAAGCGATCATCGCCCGCGCCTTCTCGAACCAGTACGCCACGAAGTCGGACATTCCGGGGAGGCGGTTTTGGTAGACCTCGAACAGCGCCTCGACGTAATCGTTACCGAGGTTGCTCCTTAGCTTCTTAGCTCCGAGAAACGGAGGATTGCCAACGATGAAGGTCGCGTTCGGCCAGTCTGGCTCAACCGGATGTGCCGGGTCGGACAGGTCCAAGACCGCGTCGCAGTTCTGAATCACATCAAGTGGCGGCAGTATCGGGTTATGCGGCACAGGGTGCCCATGATCCCGAAGCCACTGGATTTCTCCGATCCAGATGACTACCCGGGCCAGCTCCGCCGCATACAAGTTGACCTCAATCCCCCTCAGCGATCGCGGGCCGATGCGCGTCTCTTCGCGGGGAAGTCCCAACCGGTCGACAGCCCAGTCGATGATCTCGAGCTCGAGGTCCTTCAGCATGCGGAGGGCCAGGTACAGGAAGTTGCCCGAGCCGCATGCTGGGTCGAGCACGGTGACCGCGCGTAGCCGCTCCAGCAGCCCCTGGACTAGCCGCTCTGCTTCTTTGCTCGCGGCCGGGTTCACCTTACGACCGCCATTGAATAGTTCGTCGATGGCGGCCTGGGTTTCTGCAAAGTCGCGCCGCAGAGGCATCATCACGGCCGCGTCAACGAGCCTCTCGATTGAAAGGCGATCAGTGTAGTGCGCGCCAAGTTGCGAGCGCTTATCCGGGTCTAGCCCCCGTTCGAAGAGCGTGCCGAAGATCGCCGGCTCCACCTCCGCCCACTCCAAGTCGGAGGCATCGCGGATCACTCGGATTTCGTCGGCCCGAAGGTCGATCGAGGGCGCGTCATCGAATAGACCCCCGTTGAACCATTCGATCCAGTCGGTCCCAAACGTTCCGCCATCGCGAGCCATCACCTTGAATAGATGGGCCAAACCAGCGTTGAAGGCGGCGGGGTTTGTGTACAGGTTCTCAACGAGGCGCTTAATGAGGCCGCTCGGCAACAATCCGGCGTCCTCCGCGAACAGACAGAAGAGGACGCGATCCAGGAAGTGCGCGACGGCTGGCCCTTCGATGCCGCGCTCGCGCAGAGTCCTTGCCAACTTGGCGAACTTGCCCGCGGCGAGCTCGGTGACCAGCGTGCGCACGACATCCGGGCGGAGGCTGTCGGGATCGCTGAACAGCGCACGGAGCAGGCGGAGGGGCTCCGCCGGGCGCTGAGCGAGGTCGTCCAGCGTGAACTCGTAGACCTGGCGCGCCGTGTTTGTGAAGTTGGCGTGGATCTCGAAGCGCGCCATGTCCGAGACCACCAGCAGCGGCGGGTTGTCGAGCGCTTCGCGGTACTTCAGAAGCTGGCCGTACGCAGCTGCGAGGTCGCGGTGCTTCTTCTTGTACTCCCACGCGAAGTGCCCACGCATCCAGACGTCGGCCCACCCGTCCCCGCCGCCGGTCTTCTCGGCGCCCTTCTCGAACGCATAGTCCGTGCCATGGGGATCGGTGTTTGGGGTAGGGACGCCGAGCATGTCGCACAGGTTGATGAAATGCTCTTGGGCGGCGGCGCGCTCCGTCCGCGTGTTGGCGCCCCACTTAGCGGCAAACTCAGCCGGTGTCATGACCGAGCCTGAGCAGCATCATCTCGCACAGAGCGAGCATACGCGCCGCCGAACATTCTCCGTCGGAACGTTCGACAGAAGTCAACCTCGCCGCCTACGCCACGGATGACCAGAGCTAGACTTCATCGACCGCGTGCCCGCCAGACGTGATGGACGCAAAGGTTCGTGGCCCGCCAAAGGGGGACAGCCGAAATGCGGATCGTCGAAGCCAGGATCCACAACTACCGGAGCGTCAAGGACCTAACGCTCCAATGCGAGCCTCTTGTGGCCCTGGTCGGTCCCAACAACGCGGGAAAGTCGAACATCCTCGGTGCTCTGGAGTTCGCCCTAACGCCTGGTGCAAAGCCGCCAGCGGAGGATCTATTCGCCTTTCACGACCCGAAGGATTCGGAGCTCTGGATCGAGCTTGAGTTCGTGGAACTCACTGAACAAGAAAATCACGGACGTTTGCCAAGTACGTCGCGCCATCGGGGGCCGTGCGGATTCGCCGCACCGCCAGGATCACGGACAACAACAAGACCGAATGCCAGTACAACGGTTATGTGACAGAACCGAGGCAATGGTGGCTGCAATCCTCGGCGTGGACGAGGCTGTCAAACAAGGACCTCGTCAGAGGCGAGCTCGCCGAAGTGCCCGAGCTACAGCCCTTGGCCGACAAGGCGGGCCGGCTTGCCAAGCAGGATGTCGAGGAGTTCCAGAGCGAGTACATCGCTTCGCACCGTGCCGACCTCGAATGGGAGACAACACTGGAATCCGCGCCCCTCATGGGGACGGCCAACGTCGCAGGTGGAATCCTGCCCGACTACTTCCTCGTTCCCGCTGTCCGAGAGTTGGCAGACGAGACAAAGACCAAGAGCACTGCCCTCCTGGGCCGGTTGCTCCAGCGCATTGTGGGTGATGTCGCTGGTCGCGAAGGCTCGATCCAGGCCGTCGAGCTGCAACTTAAGACGGCCATCGACCAACTGAACCTCCGAGGAGATGAGGCGGTCGACGCCGGCGGGACAACGATCGCCGGGCTCGAAGCCGCTCTTGAGAGTGAGCTGTCACATTGGGGTGTGAGTGTCTCGATCCAGGTGGAGGCCCCAACGATCGACAGGATCTTCGAGCTCGGCACGAGGGTGATGATTGACGACGGTTACGAGACTCAGGCAGAGCGGAAGGGCCACGGTCTCCAGCGGGCCCTCATCTTCGCCCTCCTTCGAACATGGGCGAACGTGACTCGTCCCGCGGGGACACCGGGCGAGGAGGCATTGACGCCGAGAAGGGCCTCCAGCTCGGCCATCTTCGCAGTGGAAGAGCCCGAGCTCTTCCTTCACCCTCACGCGCAGCGCCAGCTCGATGGCGTGCTCCGCAGTCTGAGCGAGCTGCCCGGGCAGCAGGTTCTCCTCTGCACCCATTCGCCGGCGTTCGTCGACATCGAGCGGTACAAGGGCCTCGCCATCGTGTGCAAAGACAACCCCGAGGACGGCACGGCCGCGAAACAATGCCCGCGGGACTTGTTCGGAACCGGAGACGCGGACGAGAAGAGCCGGTTCCACATGGCGGGCTGGCTCAATCCGGATCGCGGCGAGTTGTTCTTCGCACGAACGGTCGTTCTGGTCGAAGGCGAGACCGAGCAGCGGGTATTACCCGTCCTCGCGTCCAAGCTCGGGCGCCGTGCCGACGACATGAGCGTCGTCGACTGCGGAGGAAAGAACAATCTCGTCGCCTACATCGAGCTCCTAAACGAGTTCCACATTCCCTACGTTGTCGTACATGACGAAGACCCCGTCCCGGATCCGGTGCCGGCCGAGTGGTCCCCCGACCGGGCCAAGCACGCCCGAGAAGCATTCTCCGAGAACGCCAAGATCGCGGCTAAGGTTGATCCGTCGCTCGGATCCGTCCAGGTGCTGTCGCCGTGCTTCGAGGACGTTGCCGGCGTGTCCAAGAATCAGGGCCAAAAGGTTGGCAAGGCGATGGCCGCAATGGTCTTCTTCAAGGATCACGAAGTCCCGCGGAATCTGGCGACGATAATCGAAGCCACGTTCCCTGCGGCCTAGCTGGGTCGAGCTAGCTTGCGTCACGGTGAGCGTCGGACACGCTTCAGAAGGTCATGAACCTCAGGTGCCAGTGGAGGCGCCGATGGGAAGCGCAGGACCAGATCGGCCCAGCTCCACTGCAGGATCGTCTTTCCGTCGACCAAATACCGGTCTTTGGAGACTCCGCCCCGCCCGTCGAATTGGTGCGCGGTCGGATCGAAGAGCGAACCGCGAGGACCGAACATGAGCCACCAATGCGTGACAACTCCGTCGTCATCAGTCAGGTAGCCGCTCCGCCGGTCCGCGGGAGTCTCCGGGACCGTCTCGATGTGCTCCCCGAATCCACCGACCATGATGGGCAGTTCGCTCGACAGCGCAGCGTGCCAGGCGGTGCACGCCACCATGCAATCGCCAATTCGGGGACCGAGGCGAGCCATGATTGCCTTACCTCGGCGCTCTATCTCGGACGCGATCGCCGTGTGGAGGTCGAAGTCGACGACTCCACGCGGGTGATCTTCTCCGGGGTAGGTGAAGTCGGCGAACGCCGGAACTGACATCGTGGGTCCTATGCTAGGGGCGACGTCTTCCACGACGCCAGGGATTCTTATCCGGATCTGGGTTTCGAGGCTGGGGGGCTGCCCGACTTGGCTACTCGACCCGCCAAAGGCGGGGCCAAACACCGCACTGCACGAACGGCCGGGGTAGGCGACAAGGTTGATCTTGAACGTCTGGCTGACCCGGCTCTCCTGAAGAATCTGTGGAAGAAAGGTCTTCGTCGCCGCGCCCGGGCGATGCGGATGCCGGACTTCATCTTGGCCCACGATCCATTGGAATGGGTGGGTTTGGATTGGGATTTGACAGGCACAATCGAAGGTCTTTGCGAAGAGGTCGTCGAGGGAACCTATCGAGCGCTGCCTCCCGAGGTGGTCAGGAGTGCCAAGAAGGAGGGTCTCACGCGACCCCTGGCCTACCTTCATCCGCGCGACATGCTTCTGTACCGGGCGATTGTGGCTCTCGGTGAGAACGCAATGCTAGCGTCATCCTTTGAATGGACCAGGTTCGGTAGAGGCGACGCCGACAGCGAGACTGACGAGACGCCCGCCGAGAGCGGTTGGTTCCGCGGCTGGTTGCGCCGCCAGAATCAGCTGTGGGTTATGAGCGGCGACTATGACTGGCTCGTCGAGTCTGACGTTGCCAACTTCTTCCCGTACGTAGACGTCAGCTCGGTCATTCAGCATGTCCTCTCGACATCCAATCTCGGCGAGGATGTTTGCCTCCTCCTGGATCACATGCTCCGCGTGTTTGCGCCGATGCGGGGGTATCGATCCTCCCGCCTCGGCGGATTGCCTCAGGAACCCTTCGACTGCAGCCGAGTTCTCGCACACACATACCTAGGGCTCGTTGATGAGCAGTTCCGCGAGGAGGGTTCCCAGGGCCAATTCAGTAGGTGGGTCGACGACATAGTCATTGGGGCCAAGTCTCGGGATGAGGCCCTCCAGTTCGTGCGGCGGGCCCAGGAAGCGCTTGAGCACCTAGGTCTGTATCCCAACTCAGCCAAGACCCGCATCCTCAGGAGTTCGGAATTCGGCGACGACTACATGAAGGCCGCCAATGACTACCTCGGGGAGCTGGCCACGGAGATCACTGCCGGAGCGGCAGACATTCGAAAGTTCCGCAAATCCCTCCGAGCGCACCTTAGGCTGCCAAGAGCGAAGCGGCCGAAAGCCTGGTCTCGGGTCCTGCGCAGGTACTACACGAGCTCCCGGCAGCTGCGCGATGCGACGCTCCTCGCAGAGTGGACGGGGCATCTCCTGGAGAGCCCTGAGTCAGCGAGACACATTTTCGACTACTTGGGCACCTACCCGCTGACAGTTGCCCGAGTGCAACAGCTGATCGACGTCCTCAACGACTTCGGCGGCGTCTATGAGGATATCGATCTGCTCGCCCACGAGTACCTCTGTACTGCCCCCAATCCCGCATCGACTCGGCTGCGATCGTTGATTGCGGAATGGGCCCTCAAACTGATCGACGCAAGCATCGAGAAACGACCCCGGCTTGCCGCGTCCGCTTGCATGACTGTCGGCAAGTTCGGATTGCCGGCGCACTTGGACGCCCTGGAGGTCATCTACGCCCGGGCCGTGAAGAGGGACACGGTGGCCAGGCTGCAGGCGACGATCGTTCTCTATGGGGCCGGGCGCGCGACGTCAGCAATGATCCGGGGTCTCGTCGCGCGTTCCAGCCATGAGACGGCGCAGTCTATCGAGTACCTGCTCGCCGTCACCGCCGGAGAGAAGGAAGCGGTCAACCTCGCAGTAGGCCTAATCCAGCCCTCTGCGCGCGAGCACCCGACCCGAGCGGTCGTGCGGCCTCGCGCAGTATTCCTGGCGCCACTCGTCCGGGCTGCCGACCCTAAGAAATGGGCGACGGCATCTGTCATCTGGCGGAAGCAGTTGGAGGCTAATCCGCGCGAGTTCAGGGACAGAGCCGCCGAGCGTTGGCTCTTCGGATGAGTGGCCGGATCCGGTCCCTAGACGTCGACCCTATTCGGCCGGTCGGATCGTGTTTCGTTGGCGGTTAAGCGTCAAAAAGAGAGAGCGCCATATCCGGCCAAACGATAATGTCAGCACCAACGCGCTTCACGACCTTGAAGCCGCCGTCCTGCGACATGACGAACACGACTGCATCCTCGTAGTTGGAGGCGTACCGAAACGCGGCGCGATGGCGGGTGCCGTAAGAGTCGATCGAGACTACAGCGTCTCCTGAGCCGTCGGATGCGGAGGACAGTCTCACTGTCGTGAGAGCATGCGAGGGAACTGTCACTTCGGCGCCGAAACCGATGAGACGAAGGCGATCGGTCATAACGATCGAGCCGTCTACACCCGAAAGCGCGGCCACAAAGCGAACAGCATCGCCTTTGGCTGATTTCGACCTCTTCCCTCTCAGTTTCAAGAACATTGTGTCGGTGGAAATCGTCACCGTCGATCTTCTCGGAAGCCCATAGTGGGAAATGGAGATCGTAGAACTGGCGCTCCAGGACGAGGCTGCGAGCGAGCAGCGCCCACAATCTGCCGTCGTCAGCCCGGTATTTCACCAGCAATCGTTCGGTTAGTCGGGTGTCACGCGAAGTCAGGTCGTCACGGACCACGATCACTGCGCCGCCATGACCGAGCACTGAGATCCGGTGCAGCAGGTGCTCCAGGAGGAACGTGTATGCCTGGCGCGGATAGTCGTCATCGACACCCTTGGGATCCCACTCCTTGGTCCCGAGAGAAGCGCACACCTGTTGATAGAGCGTGTTCCGAGCGGGCTCTAAGAAGGCCGCGATGGGTCCGGAGTAGAACACGCCCTGCAGTGGACTGTGGACGGTTCCTCGTCGAAGGCTGAGCAGAGTCCGACCACTGCGCGATATCTCCAGATTGCCGGGCTCATTTGAGGCTAGGGTCAAGACGTTAGGAGGCGGCATACCCCCGGACGTTTCGTGGTGGGTGAACTCCCACCACGACGATCCGACATCGAGCAGCCCCCAAATCTGAAGGTCGCCGCTATCGCTGAGATCCACTCCCAGCAGTACACGCGTTGGATCTGTCGCCGGTGCGAACCGTGTTATCTCAGCGACGGAGTACGGTCTGGGTTCGGCGAGCTCAATAACGGCGTATGGCGGCAGTAGGCGGTGGATCGCGGGTCGCGCCAACTCCGCCGGGTGCCCGAACGCCAATCGGAACTTGGTACGCCGTCCTTCTTCGATAGTGAACGTTGCGTGATAGGCAACATTCAGGAGGCGCTCCAGGATCTCCCTGCGCGGAAGGGCAGGCACCTTCTCCTTCGGCCACGTCCTTACCGTCCAAAGGCTCCGGAGGCTCTGTGGGAGAGAAGGCGGGTAACGGTAGTCGGTCATCAATGCTTCCCCCGGGAGGTGGCGGTCGAGGGTTGTGCGAATCACACAATAATCGACAGCTTCAGCGCTGGCCCGAAACCTAAATCCCACGCTCAGGAGCCCCTCGGCTCCACCGCTTAGCCCGTGGCGGCTCCCAAAGCACGTGCCTTGCCGCTAGGCCACACCCCGAGTGGCGCCAATGATACGGCCTGGGCCGACGCTTACCAGGCGGGGTCCGTCAGCGCAGTCGTCGTTGCCAATCGCGAGGCATACGACCGGCCGGGCCCGGTATCGGTTGGTCGAGCGGGTGGTGGCGGGGCGCCGCCAGGTCGGGACCTTCGAGCATCTCTTCGGCCACGTAGTCCCAGAACCAATCCTCGTCGGGTTCGTAGCTCTGGGCGATCCGGTGTCCGGTCCCCGCTGCATGGCGGCTCGCATGCTGGGAGGGCGACGAGTCGCAGCAGCCGACGTGGCCGCACTGGGCGCATCGACGAAGGTGAAACCACCACCCATCCGATGCCAGGCACTCGACGCATCCCGGCCCGCTAGGCGGCACCTCGGGATCGATCCCGGTCCTGTCAGCCATCGATCATCTCTCTCGCCTTCCCTCGTCAGGCGCGCGATCCTACACCGGAGGCCGTCGTAAGCCCGACGGCGCTGGCAGCGTCTCGGGCGTCGCGCCGAGCGTTATGCCACCGCGCAAGTGCGCCCGGGCGATCCGGGCGCAGTGGGTTGGAGGTCGGGGCCGAGGGCCGGGCGGGCGTTCTTCCCGGCACCCGCCGCCAGCCGACGTGCGGCAGCCCTTGCCGTACTATCGTCAGCACCTCGGGGCCGACTGTCGCAGCCCGGCCAGCCTCGCCTCAGCGAGTGGTCGCCGCCTGACCGGGACCGCCCAACCCACGCCGCTGGAAGACCATTGCAGCAACTCGAACGGATTCGGGAAAGCGTGTCTCTGGTGAGCCTGACGGGCCTGCGCCCGCGGGACCTCGCCCGAGTCGTGGCAGCCATGGCGGCCGCCCTCCTCGTCCTGGGTGTCTTCGCCGTCAACCAGAACGCGCCGTACGACATCAAGGCAGGGGTGCCGGCTCGTGTAATCGCCGGGGTCGTGCCGCTGGTCGCAGCCGCCGTCGCCGGCTCCGCGGTTCTGCGACCGTGGCCAGGGTTCCTCGCCATCCTGCTTCTGACGCCGCTTCTGGACGTGCCGCAGGTCTGGCTGAACCTGGGTCCGGTCCAGGTGATCTCCCAGACGCTCTTCGTGGGTGTGCTCGGTCTGGGCCTGGCGCTTCGCCCGAACCGAGCGGGCGCCTTCGCGGCATCGGCCGGACGCACGCCGACCTCGCAATCGGTCGCCCCGCAACCCGTCGCCCCGGAATCGGTCGCCCCGCGGGAGTTGGCCAATTCGCTGGCTGGCGGTTCCTGGCGGGCCTACTTGCGGCCGGACCACGTGGCCGGGGCGGCCGTACTCGCCCTCCTGATCCTGGCGACTCTCTCGACCGCCTTCTCGCCCGATCGCGTCACCAGCGCCACCATCCTGCTCCACGGCATCCTGGAGCCGGCGGCGATGGGGTTCGTTCTGCTGGCTCTGCGTCCCAACGGTCGCCAGCTCGCGGTCGCGCTCGTCGTGCTGGCGGTCTCGGTCAGCATTGGCGGGCTGGTCGACATGGTCCAATCGATTCCGGCGATGGGGAGCCTCGAGGCGATGCAGGCCGACCGGCTCCTCTTCTCCCGAATCAACTACTTCAACGTAGGCCTCTTCGGCGAGATGCTGGCCATGGCGATGCCGGTCCTTCTGGCGGTGCTACTGGCTCATCGCCGCCGCTACATCCGCCTCAACCGGGTCGGCCTGGCCTTGATCGTCGCCGCGATCCTCGTGGCGCTCGCCAGCCTCTTCCTGACCTTCTCCAAGAGCGCATACCTGGCGACCTTCGGCGGCTGCCTGGTGCTGGTGCTGCTGGTGATCCGCACGTGGCGGCGACGGGTCACGCTGGTCCTGGCGGTCACGCTGATCTCGGCCGCCGTGATCCCGTGGCCCGCCTTCTTCCTGCAGGTCGCGCCGCCGCTCGAGCAGGCCTACCGGAGCGCCATGGTGTCGCTGATGGGCGAGAGTCGATACGACTCCTGGAACCCGTCGACGATCTCCGGCACCGGCTCACTCCTGGAGCGCTGGTATGCAACGCGCGCCGCTATAGAGATGGCGGTCGATCACCCGATCCTCGGCATCGGCCTGGACCAGTTCAAGACGCAGTACGTGCCGGGTCGCTATAAGCCGCCGCAGGCCAGGCTCGACCTCGACTGGGCCCATTCGATGCTGCCCGAGGTGGCCGCGGAGCTGGGACTGATCGCGCTCGCCATGGAGATACTCGTCTACGCCGCGGCCTTCCTCGCCCTCTGGCGCGTGTATCGGGCGCCGCCCGACCCGCTTACGCGACTGATGGCCTGCGTCCTGCTGGCCGCGCTCGTCTCCTGGCAACTGGTGGGAACGGCCTTCGCAGGCGACATGTACCGGCCGTGGCGGAACATGTCGTCGGACTACGTGATGATGGCCGTCCTGATGGCAAGCGCATTCGCGCTATACCGGCTGGTCAGACGCGGCGCCGCAGCCTAGGCGGCACGAACCCCCTGGTCGAAGGGCCCTGTCCGTGCCGGATCAGAAACCCAGCTCAACCAGAGTGCGATGCATCCGCCGCGCTGCCTTGCCGCGGTGTGAGATGCGGTTCTTGGCCTCGGCGGTCCACAGGCCGAGTGTCCTGCCACCGGGCCGCTCACCGGCGGGCTCGAAGATCGGGTCGTAGCCGAAGCCGCCGTCACCTTTGGGAGCGACGGCGATCCGGCCTGCCAGAGTGCCGCGCGCAAACCGCAGCCGAAGCCCACCTCTCGGGCCGCGCTCTCCCGGCATGGCGAGGGCCAGGACGCAGCGATACCGGGCACCGCGCCGGGCAGGATCGAGGCCGTCGAGCGCGGCCAGCAGCTTGACGTTGTTCTCTTCGTCGGTGGCGTCCTCTCCCGCATAGCGCCGCGTGCGCACGCCCGGACCGCCGCCGAGCGCATCCACCTCGAGGCCCGAGTCGTCGGCGAGAGTCGGGAGGCCGGAGAGCAGGGCGAAGAACCGAGCCTTCCTGGCCGCGTTGGCCTCGAACGTCGCTCCGTTCTCGATGGCCTCATCGGGGATTCCGGCGTCGTCGAGGTCGATCAGCTCCGTCCGCAAGCCCAGCAACTCGCGCAACTCGCGCAGCTTGTGCGTGGAGCGTGTGGCGACGAGCAGCCGCGTCCGATCGGACGCGCCCGGGGTTCGATCGGTCACCTGCCCGTGCGCCTCTAGCGCTTGACCGAGGCGATCGCCTCGGCCTGGGCGGCGAACAGGCGCTGCAGTCCGCCACCCGCCAGGTCGAGCATGCGGTCGACGTCGGAACGCTCGAACGGCTTGCCCTCGGCCGTGCCCTGGAGCTCGACGTAGCGGCCCGCGTCGGTGGCGACGACGTTGAAGTCAACCTCGGCGCGGGAGTCCTCGGAGTAATCGAGATCGAGGTAGGTGCTGCCTCCGACTATGCCGACGCTCACCGCCGCCACGCGGCCGATGAGGCAGCGCTCCATGCCGTAGGTGCGCATGGCCGCGGCCAGGGCCACCCAGCCGCCGGTGATCGACGCTGTGCGCGTCCCGCCGTCGGCGTTGATCACGTCGCAGTCGATCGTGATCGTCCGCTCGCCGAGCTTGGCCATGTCCACGATGCCGCGCAGCGACCGGCCGACGAGCCGCTGGATCTCGTAGGTTCTGCCGCCGAGCTTGCCCTTGGCGGCCTCACGGATGCTTCGCTCGCTCGTCGCCCGCGGCAGCATGCTGTACTCGGCCGTGACCCAGCCGGTGCCCTTGCCGCGAAGATGCGGCGGGACCTTGTCTTCGATGGTGGCCGCGCAGAGTACCTCCGTGCCGCCGACCTTGATCAGGCAGGAGCCCTCGGCCCATTTCTGCACGCCGAGGGTGAGGGTCAACGGCCGCAGGTCGGCCGGAAGGCGGCCGTCCGCCCGCTGCAACGGCTGAGCCCCGATTGTCATCTTGTAGTCTCCTTCGGCGCCGAGGTCTGGCCCACCGCCGCCCCGTGATCGGCGGCCTCGGCTCGCGCCTCGGCCTTTGCAGCATCCCACAGATCGTCGAGTTGGGCGAAGGTCATGTCACGCAGCTGGACGTCCATCTCGCGGGCCATCCGCTCGACGCGCCGAAAGCGATCGCGGAACTTGTCCGCCGCGGCACGCAGGGCCGCCTCGGCCTCGACTCCGTGGCGCCGGGCCAGGTTCGTGACCACGAGCAGGAGGTCGCCCACCTCCTCGCGTTTCTCGGCATCGGTAGTGGCCTCGTCGAGCTCGGCCAGCTCCTCGTGGACCTTGTCGATGATGCCCACGATCTCGGGCCAGTCGTAGCCGAGATGCGCGGCTCGTTCCTGCATCTCCTGGGCGGCGGCGAGGGCGGGCATCGACGGCGAGATGCCGTCGAGCGCGCTCCGGACCTCCGACCCGGCGGCGCCGCTTGCCGCCTCGTCCTCACGCTCGACCCGCTTGATCTGCTCCCACTGACGGTTCACGTCGCCGGCGGTGGCGACCTTCGCGTCGCCGAAGACGTGGGGATGGCGGCGGACGATCTTGCGGCTGATGGCCTCCTCGACGTCGGTCATGTCGAAGACGCCGGCCTCGGCGGCGAGCTGGGCGTGCAAGACGATCTGCAGGTAGAGATCGCCGAGCTCGCCGGCCAGATCGAGGGTCGCCCCACCGTCGAGCGCGTCGTAGACCTCGTACGCCTCCTCGAGCAGATGCTTCTTGAGCGTGGCATGGGTCTGCTCCCGATCCCACGGACAGCCGTCCGGCTGGCGCAGCCGATGCGCGATCCAGGGTAGGGACCACGGGCTCGCGAAGGCCAGCTCCGGCGCCAGCGGCGCCAGGTAGAGGGGGGAGGCTAACGCGGCCTCGTCGAGGTCGGCGATGGTGGTCGTCTCGGCCGCGCCCATCCGCCCGACGGGGTGATCCGCCGGATAGAGCCGCCGCAGAACGCCGATCGCACCGCTCGCGCCGCTGGCCGCCGGGGCGTGCCGGCCGGGCAGCGGTTCGACCGCGGTCTCGGTCGATTCGGCGGCCCGCAAGGCCACGAGTGGCACCACCAGGACGGGGCGCGACGGTTCGATGGGCGTGCTCGTCAGGCGCTCAGGCGTGACGATCTGAAGCCCGGCCGCCGGGTCCAAGCCCCAGCGGATCCTGGCCTCGGCGACGAAAGCGTCGAGCACCTGCGGGGCTAGGACGGCGTCGCGGGGGCCAGGGCGCTGACTGCCGCCGTGTCCTGCCACACCAGCGAGTTGGCCTGGAGCTCGGCCAGCCAGCGGGGGAATACCACCAGCTTGAGCTTGGCCTGTTGGGCAGCGTCGGGCGTCCTCGTCTGCTGGTCCAGGATCTTGTAAAGGAAGTAGCCGTTGCTGCTGACGATGTTGCTGACGCGACCGACCGGAGTCTGGAAGATCGCCGCCTGCTGATCCGCGGTGAGCATGTAGGGGGAGACCCAGCCGAGGTCGCCGCCCGTGACGGCATCGGCGGACTCGGAGTTCGCCTTGGCGACGGTGGAGAAGTCGACTCCCGAGTTGATCTGGAGCAGGTCGTCCGCGATGCGCTGGTCGGGCGCCGGCCGGCGACCCTGGTACTCGACGACCACGTAACCCTGCGAGGGCTCCTGGATGGGATCGAGGATCGCTCCGACGGCGAGGCCGGGAGCGAACACGAATTGGGCCACGTTGGTCAGGCCGAGTCCGGTGGAGCCCGCAGCCGTCTGGGCGTTGAAGAGGTCCGCGGGGATCCAGGGGATAGAGCCGCCACTGGAGCTCCAGTTCGGGTCGTCGTTGACGGTAGTGTCCGCGGCCATGGTGGCGAACTGGGAGGGATCGGCCCGCAGCTTGGCGACCGCGGCGTCGGCGCGAGCCTTGGCGTCATTCCAGGACGAGTCGGTCGTGGGCACGTTGGCCGCGTTCGACGCGTCGTGACCGGGCGCGAAGACCATCATCGAGATCTTGACCTCGTCGCCGTTGCCGGGCTGGCCGTAACCGGGAGAGACGGCGATCTCGAGCACATTGCGCTGCACGGTCGCGCCGCTGACGTACTTGGCTTCGACCGCCGTACGGACCGCGGCCTGCGTTGCCTCGGCCCGGGCGTAGGCCTGGTAGAGACCGGAGTTCGAGGCGGCGCCGATCGAGTTCGCCCAGCTGGCGTCGGTGGAGGCCGGCACGATGCTCGGTCACCGTTGCGAAGCGGTAGGTACCGTCCGAGCCCTTGAAGATCGGGGTCACGTCGTTCGGCTTGGCCAGGGCGAAGATCGCGTCTGCGATGTCAGGGTCCACCTGGAGCGAGGTCTTGGCGACGAGCCCGATGTCTCCGACGCTCGTTCCGGTGCTCGCCGAGTTGGCCTCCTTGGCCACGTCGTCCCAGGCCTTGCCGCCCTTGACCTCGTTGAGATAACCCTGGATCTTGGTCTGGGCGTCCGCGGTGTTCGTTGCCGTCACCACGCTGGATGGGGGCGTCGCCTCGGGAGTCACGCCGATGATCTTCACGTGGCGCATCTCGGCGATCGTGCCGTCGGTCCGGACCTGGTCGGCCACCATCTGATCGGTGACCGTGATGTTGTTCTTGGCGGCGTACTGCCGGATCTCAGCCTCGTCGATCAGTTGCGTCAGCGAGCTGCTGTATATCGTCGACTGGCTCTCGTTCGTCTGAATCGTGCCAATCAGCGTCGAGTACTCGTCGCTCGTGATCTTGCCCTGGTTGCGCAGAGTCGTGTAATCCGCGATCTGCCGCGCGTATATCGCCAGGTTGAGGTTCGCCCTGTCGCGGACCGCGTCCTTGCTGATGGCCTCACCGTTGACCGCCGCGATGGATGCCCCATGGTCCGCGTAGTAGCCGGCGACGACTACCCCACCCATCAGCGACAACGCGGCCACGATGGCCAGCGTGAAGCTGAGCGTCATATAGATCGTTCGCCGGCTGTCGTCGCGACGGACTCGGCGGCGGGTTGGCTTAGGAGCCGTTCTGGTGCGGAAGGTCATCTGGGCGTCCTGGTGCGAGCGGGGTCCGGCAAGGCACGCCGGGTAACGGAGCCGTATGCTACCGCATTCCGCTTCCTGAAACGGCGGGACGCGGAGTCGAAATCGGCCCGGGCGGAGCCGGTCGTCATCGAGGTTTCGGGAGTTGGCCTGTGCCGCGGCCGCCACGGCCTGTGCCGCGGCCGCCTCGACGGGCCGTGAGCCGGTCCACGACCGACGTGTACGTCTCGGCCTGCCGCGTCCAGCTCAACTCGTCGACACGCCGGCGCGTCCGCTCGACGCGAGCGGCCCGGTCCCGCTCATCGTCCACGAGCCGCAGCACGGCGGCGGCGAGCGAATCCGGGTCGCCCGGCTCGTATACGGAAAGTGTGTCGGGGGCGAAGTAGCGTTCAACGGTCGGCAGCCTCGACGCCACGACCGGCTTGCCCATGGCCGCGTACTCCAGCACCTTGGTCGACAGGCTCATGCCGGTGAAGGGATCGAGCCGGGTTGGCGCCACGCCGATGTCGCCCGCGGCGACCGCCGCAGGAACGTCTTCGATGGGGATCCGGCCGGGGAAGCTGACGATCGTCGGCGATCCCGAGTTCGGCCGCGAGTGCCTCGAGTGCTGGCAGGGCGTCGCCGCGTCCGTAGAACGTGGCCTGGATGCTGAGCGCAGGTCGTCGCTCGGACGATCGCGGCTATCGCGCGCAGGACGACGTCGAGCTCGTAGGTGGGCGTGAGCGCCCCGGCGTAGACGATCCGGAGCGAGCCGTCGGCCATGAACTCACGCTGCGGTTGGGCCGACGAGTCGAACAGTCCCAGGTCGGGGCTGTTGAGGACGACGGTCAGCCGCTCGGGCTCGACGCCGAGCTCGCGCAGCCGCTCCGCCAGCGGCTCGTTGACGGTCATGACCTCGTCCGCGAACGCTATCGACAGCTTCTCCTGGAGCCGCAGCAGACGGTAGCTCCAGGGATTGGCCGCCCGCGGGAAGCGGCTCCGGAAGAACTCCGGCATCGCCTCGTGCAGGTCCAGCAGCACGGGCACGCCCGCCATCTTGAGGGGCAGCGCGGCGAAGACCAGGTAGTCCGGCAGCGAATGGACTTCGATCAGGCCGTAGCGGCGGCGCCGATGGGCGCATCGCGGCCGCCCACAGCGCCCGAACGAGGAACGCGCCGTACTCCGTCAGATACACGGGCAGTCCCGCTCCCTGGTGGCGGCGGACGGGCAGTCGACGCAGGTTCACCCCGGCAACTACGGCCGAGCCGCCCTCGCCCTGACGGCGCAGGCCGTAGACGTCGACCTCCCAGCCGGCGGCGACCAGCGTCTCCGCCTCGCGCCTGACGCGGGGATCCTCCTCGTAGTAGGCGTGGACGATCATGCAGATCGGGCGGCGCGGCGAGGCGGCGGTCATCGACCGGTCCCGGGTCCCGCTGTCGACGTACCGGCGAGGGCCAGGGCGGCGGCAATCCGCTCTGCGGCGCCGGACCCCGAGAGGTGCAGGTTCGCGGCACGCTCGGCCGCCCGCTCGGGGCCGCCGGCGCGTGGCGCTCGGCCCGCAAGCTCGCGCATCGCGAGATCGCGATCCAGGCCGACCAGCACGGCCGAGCTGGCCGCGCCTCCCACGGTCTCGACCCATTCGGTCGTAGTCCGGAGGACGAGGCAGGGGACCCCGAGCCAGGCCGACTCACGCTGGACCCCGCCCGAATCGGTCAACACGGCCGCCGCGTGCAGCTGGAGCGCGAGCGAGGTGCGGTAGCCCTGCGGCTCCACGACGACCACGCCGTCCGGCAGTGCGATCCCGGCGGCCGCGAGCGCCGCCCGTGTCCCCGGATGGAGCGGCAGGACGACCGGCCGGTCCGGCGCCGCGACCGCGCCGAGCAGCCCGGTCCAGGCGGCCAGCGCGGCCGGGGCGCGGTTCTCGGCACGGTGAACCGTGGCGAACAGGAATCGGCCCGGCGCGAGCTGGATGCCGAGTGCGTCGGCGATGGGCCGCAGGACTCCGGGGTCCCTCACCTCTTCCGCGGCGCGCGCGGCCAGGTCGAGCATCAGGTCGCCGACGAGGAGGACTCCATCCTCGATCCCTTCCGCGGCCAGGTTGGAGACCGCGGCCGGGGTTGGAGCGAAGAGCCAGCGGGACAGATGGTCCGCCACCACCCGATTCAACTCTTCGGGCATGCGCCGATCGAAGCTGCGCAACCCCGCCTCGACGTGCGCGACCGGCAGCCCGAGCTTCGCCGCCGCCAGCGCCCCGGCCAGGGTGGAGTTGGTGTCGCCGTAGACCAGCACTGCGTCCGGCGCGATCTGGCGCAGCAGCGGCTCGAGCGCGATCAGCATCTGGCCGGTCTGGTGGCCGTGGCCGCCGCCACCGATCCCCAGCGAGTGGTCGGGCCGGGCCAGCCCCAGCTCCGAGAAGAAGTTGCCGGCCATCGCCTCGTCGTAGTGCTGGCCGGTGTCCACGAAGACGTCCTCGTGGCGCTGCCGGAGTACGGGTTGGAGGGCTGCGGCCTTGATCAGCTGGGGCCGCGTGCCGACGACGCTGACGATACGCACCGCCGGCCTCCGCCTACCTTGACTGACTCGCGGCGCGGGCCCTTGACTGCCTGTTCGCGGCCTGCACCCCGACGCCGACGTAGCGGACGCCCTCCGGCAGTCCCGACGTCGCGCAGGCTGTTGCGGCCGTCGACGATCGCTTCGAGCTTTGGGAAGAGCGAGAAGTCGATCTGCTGCCAGAGCTTGTCCGCGGTCTGCGTGACGATCGCCCGGAACGGTGCCGGCTGGCCCCACTGGTACGGCGTGGCGCAGCAGCGCTCGATCACGTCGTTCGAGAGAAGCGGGTCGTAGGCGCTGACGTCGGCACCATGGAACGAGAGCCGCTCGATGAGCGGCAGGGCTCGGGAGTAGGCGAGCTCCTTGACGTTCTCGCGGTAGGTCAGGCCGAGGACCAGGACCGGGACCTCGTCGAGGCCGCCCAGCAGCCCCTCCAGGGCCTTGATGGCATGACCGACCTGGGCGTCGTTCGTCCGGCGCGCCACGGCCACGACCTCGAGGTCAGGGGCGCGGCTGAGCAGCAGGTGCGGGATACACGGGGATGCAGTGGCCGCCGACGCCGATCCCGGGTTGGTGGATGTGCGAGTACGGCTGGCTGTTCGCGCCGTCGATGACTTCCTGGATGTCGACGCCGACGCGATCGGCGTACCGGGCGAAGTCGTTGGCGAGGGCGATGTTGACGTCGCGATAGGTCGTGTCCGCGATCTTGCTGAACTCGGCCGCCTCGGCGCAGCTCATGGCCACGATCTCGGCGTCGAGGACGGAGTCGTAGAAGTTGGCCGCCCTTCGACCGGACTCGGGTCCGATGCCTCCGACGAGCTTGGGATACGTCGCCAGATTGGCGAAGACGGCGCCCGAGTAGAGGCGCTCGGGCGAGAATGCGACGAAGAAGTCCGAATCTGCTTTCAGTCCGGAGGCCGCCTCGAGCCGCGGCGCGAAACGGCCGCGTGTGTCCCCGACGGGAAGAGTGGTCTCGAAGATGACCGTGACGCCGGCATGGACGCCGCCCGCGATCGAGTCCACGGCGGAATCCATGTAGCGGTAGTCGGGCTGCTGGGCGTCGTCGAGCATCACGGGCACGATCAGCACGGCGACATCCGCGTCGCGAACCGCGGCGGCCGCGTCGGAAGTGGCGCGCAACCGGCCGGCGGCGTGGACTTCGGCCACTCCCTCGGCCAGGCCCGGCTCCTCGGTCACGTGCGACCGGCCGGCATTGATCGCGGCAACGGCCTCGGGATTGATGTCAACCGCCGTCACTTGCCAGCCGTGGCGCGCGAACTGGACGGCGAGCGGCAGGCCCATCTTGCCGGCCCCGACGACGACGGCCCGGCCGACCGTGCCGGGTTCTCCAGCCCAGGGACTGGCCGATATCGGAGTCCCGTGGCGGCACGGGTTGACCGGCGGGTTTATCGAGCCGCCCAAGAAGCTGACGACCCGTGAGGGCCGTGAAACGACGGTCATTCGGCTGCGAGCCTCGAAGGAAGGTCGGACAAATCGATAGGGCGGCCCTCGGACGCCGCCGTCAAGAGGGCGCTGGCGATGGCGACGGCCCACAGGCCGTCCATGCCGTCGACGTACGGCTGATCGCCGGTGCGCAGAACGCGGACGAATTCGTCGAGCTGTGCCCGTAGCGGCTCGACGCTCTCGACCGGAATATCGGCCACGTCGCCGGTGAAGGTCGTGGCATAGCCGTCGATCAGCTGCGGCCGTTCGACGTTGGAGCGGGTGAAGGTCAGCTTCTGGGTCAGATAGTCGAGCTCGAACATACCCTCCTCGCCGACGGCTACGAGGCTGCGGCGCTTGGCCGGAGTGAGCCAGTCGACGTCGAGGAACCCGGTGGCTCCCGAGGGGAAATGCATCAGCCCAAACGTCAGGTCCTCGTGGCTGGCGTGGAGTCGCTGGGCCGTCTCGGCGTAGACGCGGACCGGCCGCTCGCCGGCGATCCAGGAGAGCATGTCCACGTCGTGCGTGCCCAGGTCGACGGTCACCCCTACGTCGCGGATGCGGGCCGGAAAGGGGCCGGCGCGGCGGCTGGTGATGGCGTAGATCGTGGACAGCCAGCCGGCCCGGAGCAGCCGGCCCATTTCGAGCACCGCCGGGTTATAGCGCTCCACGTGGCCCACCTGGACCCGGACCTTCCGCTTGCGGGCGGCCGATACGATGGCCAGCGCGTCGTCGACTGTCCCGGCCAGCGGCTTCTCGACCAGGACCGGCAGCCCGCGCTCGATAGCGGCCAGGGCCAGGACGACGTGCGCCGTCGTGGGCGCGGCCAGGACGACGCCGTCGAGGTCGGCCTCGCGGATCATCGCCAGCGGATCGTCAAAGCCCCTCGCGCCGGTTTGTGCGGTCGCGGCCTCGAGAGCGGCCGGGTCCGGATCGGCGACAGCCGCGAGCGTCGTCTCCGGGTGGTTCGAGATGACCCGGAGATGGTTACGGCCCATCGAGCCAAGGCCCGCCAGGCCGATCCTCAAGGGCGGGGTCACGAGCGGCTGCCAGTCCCGACGGCGTGGCGCAGCACGCACGTTCGCAGCGCGGCGGTCACCTGGGCAATCTCGGCCTCGGTAAGGCCCGGGTACATCGGCAGAGACATGCTGTCGGCGGCGGCCGCGTCCGTGTTTGGCAGGTCCGCGTCGATGCCGAGCTCCATGACGTACGCCTGGCGATGGCACGGGATCGGGTAGTAGATGCCGCATATCACGCCGGCGTCCTTCATGTCGGCCACGATCTGGTCTCGGGCCGGCCCAACGCCGATGGTGTACTGGTGGAAGACGTGGGTTCGACCCTCAGGCCAGGTTGGCAGCCGGACGGGCAGGTCGGCGAAGGCCTCGTCGTAGCGCTTGGCGACGGCCTGGCGGCGGGCGGTGTTCCGTTCGAGCTTGTCGAGCTGGACGAGCCCGATGGCCGCGGCGATGTCCGTCATGCGGAAGTTGTAGCCGAGGATTTCGTGGTGGTAGCGCTCGCGCATGCCCTGATTGCGGTACAGCCTGATCCAGTCGGCCAGCCGGTCGTCGTTCGTGTTGACGAAGCCGCCCTCGCCGGTCGTCATGTTCTTGGTTCCGTACAGGCTGAAGGCCGCGTAGCCGAAGCTGCCCGACACGCCGGCCGCGATACTCCGCGCCGTGAGCCTGGCAGGCGTCCTCGACTACCGTGAGGCCGTGGCGGTCGGCGATGGCCTGGATGGCGTCCATGTCGGCCACGACGCCGAACAGGCTGACCGGGCAGATGGCCCGTGTCCGCGGCGTTATCGCCGCCTCGATCCGCCCGGCGTCCATGAGGTACGTGTCCGGCTCGATGTCGACGAAGACGGGCGAGGCACCGGTGAAGAGGATCGAGCTGACGGTCGCGTTGAAGGTGTGCGAGACGGTGATCACTTCGTCGCCGGGGCCGAGGCCAAGTCCGGCGAAGATCGACATCAACGCCACGGTGCCGTTGGACAGTCGCGATGGCGTGCCTGGCGCCGCAGAAGGCGGCCCAGCGTTCCTCCAGCTCGGCGACCTTGCGTCCCTGGGCGACCATGCCGCTGTTCAGGACTTCCGTGACGGCGGCAACCTCCTCGGGACCGAGGTCGGGGCGAGCTGGCGGGATCATGCTGAGACTCCTGTGCTCGTTACGGGCCGCTCCTCGAGCGAGCCGCTGTCGATGTGCGAAGACAAACGCTCGACCGCATCGCGGGCAGGCGAGCGGGGCGTTCGGGGCTGGATTGGGTTCGGCGTCGGCGCCGTCCGGGCCGCTGAGACGCGTCCCGCAGGCACACACCCAGCCGAGGCGGCGGGCCGGGTTGCCGGCTACGAGGGCGTAGTCGGGGACGTCGCGCGTGACGATCGCGCCGGCTCCGACCGTCGCGAATCGGCCCACCGTGGTTCCGGCGACGACGACGGCGCCGGCGCCGATGGAGCAGCCGTCGCGAAGCTCGATCGGACTGACGACCCAGTCGTCGCCGCGAGCCAGCTCGCCTGTCGCGGTGACGGCGCGGGGGTAGCGGTCGTTGGTCAGGATGGCGCCGGGGCCGATGAAGACACCGTTTCCGACCGTCACGCCGTGATAGATCAGGGCCCCGTTCTGAACCTTGACCCGGTCGCCGAGTCGGACGCCTTCGTCGATGAAGGCGTCGCGGCCGATGATGCACTCCGCGCCGAGGCTCGCGCCATTGCGCAGCACGGCCCGGTTCCAGACACTCGTTCTGGGGCCGATGCTGACGTCGGCTTCGAGTTCTGCGGAGGCATGAACTCTCGCCGTGGGGTCGATCACGAGGAACTCCTCTGGCGGCTCGGAGTGGGCGGAGGGATCCTCAGGACGCCGCTCAGCCGGCACCGAGTATACCGGACGGCTCGCCGGGTCAGCCGGTGCATGCCGGTGCGTGCCCCGCGTTCGAGCGGTCAGTTGTGTCGGCGCCGGGTCAGCAGGCCGACGACTATGCCAAGGGCGGCTCCGGCGGCGAGGGCGCCCCGCCAATCGAGCACCGTCCGCACGTCGCCTTCGACCTTTCGCGCAAGCAGCACCAGCGTGCCCGTCTGCTCTCCCAGCGTGACATGGTTGGCCACGACCGTCCCGACCGCGCCCTGCCTGACGTGGACGTCGCGGGCGAGTATCGTCCGGGTGAAGCCCTGAGTCACCGAAACATCGCCGCCCATGGCGAAGCCGATGGCGCCGAGCTCGGTCGATACATGTTCGCCCCGGGCAATGCCGATCGCTCCCATCCGAACGGCGATGTCGTCGGCTTGGGCGAGGCCAATGCCGCCCGTGATCACCGTGATGTCCTCTGCCGACGCGGCCCCGATGCCGCCCCGGCTGATCTGGATCGATTCGGCCTCGACCTCCGCGGCGCCGCCCTGGGTGATGGTGACGCTCGTGGCCTCGATGCGGCGTTCCCCGCCGACTGGCACGGTCGGAGCCGTCGCCGGCTCGCCGCCGGATATCTCGCCGCGACCCGGGGCCGGCGTGCCTTCGGGTGTGCCGACCCGATCGACGGCCGGCGCCTTGGCGCGCCGTCGAGCTCTCGTCCCTGGGGCAGGTGATTGGCTGCCCGGTTCCTCGCTCATGTCGGCCATCTCCTCTTCGGCGAGTCGCCCGGCCCGGGCCGGCCGGATACGACTGCTCGTGCCAGCCTACATCGCCCGGCCAGCGCGAGTAGCCGACGAAACGGACGAGGCGTCGATTGGCGCGTCCGCCCAATCCGCGGCTCGGCCGCCGGGATCGGCAAGCCGCCCGGTCCTGCTACTTGAAGTAGCCGTTCACGTCCAGGATGAGCTGAGTCTGCCGGCCCGGAGCCGCTCCATACATGAGCTGGGCATCACCGGTGCCGGTCAACGGCGCGATGACTCCGTTGGCCCGGTTGTCGCCGACCGGGAAGTTGAGGTTGGAGAAAGGCGTGGCCGCGCTGATGCTCGGCCCGATCGCCGCCCAGCCGGCGTAAGTCTGGCTGGTTACGGTCAGGTTCGCGGAGATGGCCGAGGCTCCGGACGGGACGCCTCCGGCTCCGGTGATCTGGAGGGTCTCCGACGTGGAGGACGGGATGGGTCCGGTCAATCCGATCGCGGATCGAGAGTCGAGGATCCGAGTCGGGTTGAGGGTGTGGAACTGGGCCCCGCCCCCGGCCGTGAAGTAGCCGAAGATGTCGATCACCAGGTCGAGCCGGCCGGCCACGGAGCTGATGTAGACGGCGGAGATCGTTCCGTCCGTATTGACCGGGACGATGAAGTTGTTGGCCCTGATGTCGCCGCTCGGGAAGTTGATCGTTGACGAGGACGGCGTGCTGGTGGCCGTCGGGCCGACGAACACGTAGCCGCGGTAGGTCGGATTGACCACCGTCACGTTACCCGCCACCGCGACCACGCCCGTCGCCGGTATCCCGCTGACCCCCGCGACCTTGATCTGCCGCGGCGCCCAGCTGGCGAACTGCCCGCTCAGGCCCGTACCGTCTCGGGTGTCGAGAATGCGGTGAGGTCCGTACTGGGTATAGCCATCGCCATCTGTGCCGAGGTAGTAACCGGTGACATCGATTATCAGATCGGTGGTGGCGCCGACTCTGCCGTCATACCAGGCGTCGAGCGTCCCAGACGCCGAGAGTGGCACCGTAACGCCGTTGGCCCGGTCGTCGCCGACCGGGAAATTGATCGTCGAGGAACCGGGCTTGGTCCAGATGGCCGGACCGACGAACACGTAGCCGCCGTACGACTGGCCCGTCACCGTGACGTTCGCCGTGACGGCGATCGCACCGCTCGGCACGCCGCCCTTGCCCGCGATCTGGTACGTGTAGGACCCGGCGGCGGACAACTTGCCGGTCGGCCCGATCCCCAGACCGCGCGTGTCGACGACTCGGGCCGGGGTGACCGGATGGTAGGTTCCGGATTGGCTCACGAAGGGCGGCGTGGAACCGGAGACCGCGCTGTCGGTCGCGAGGCTCGGGATCGAAACCATGGAGCGGTAGTAGACGTCTCCGTCGGGCGCCGGGTGGTCCAGATCGGGGTCGATCTGAGAGGTGTAGCCGGCGCTGCGGCTGCTGGGCCAGGCCGATACGTGGTTGTGGAAGTCGTCTGCCGACTTCCACACGGCATCGATCGTCGAATGCGACGCGAACAGCCCATCGATGTAGGACGACAGGTCGTCGAGGCCGTCGGCGATGACGGCTCTGGCGCCGCCGCGCAGGAAGCCCGAGGCGTAGCCGTCGACACGCTGCTGCGCAACCGACAAGGACGGCAGTCCCAGGCCCCACTCGTTGTCACCCGACGCGTAGCAGAGGTGGTTGAGAAGCACCACGGCGTTCGGCGCCAGCGCGAGTTGGGCCATGTAGTTCTCGCCGTAGTACTGGGTGTTGCTGTCGGAGCCTGACGCCGTGGCGTTGAGACCCATGCCGTTGTCGGCGTTGGGCTGCAGGTAGCCGACGTATGGATTCGGATAGCCGCTGCCGTGACCGAGGTAGACGAGGATGTTGGCGCCCTGAGCGGCCGCAGAGACCGCGGCCCACGTGGCGTTGGGGGAGTACACCTTCGTGATGTTGCTCGTGTACTTCGAGAAGACCGCGGCGGCGGCATCGGCATCGGATCGGTACGAGGCGGTCGTGCCCTGTGTGGCGCCCACCACGATGACAACCTTGGCCTGAGAGGCCGCGGCCTTCGCGCTCTGCGGGGCAACGGCGGACGCGCTCGCCGCGACGAGCATGCTGACCGCGAGAGCGAGGACGAGCTTTCGCATGGCGTTCTCCCTGTCGGCCCTGGCGGTTTGCTGAGGCAGCAGATCCGCCGGAGATGCGCCCATGCGGCGCGGGTCCTATGGGCCGAGTATCGATTGCACCAAGCCTGGTATGCGGCGTTTGCGGGGGCAATCGCGCCTTGGTACCAGTACCGGCAGGTAGGGTGGGGTTGGTTCTTGTGAACTGAGGTGGGGACGGGGCCAGCCCAGATGGGACTCGAACGGCGCCCATACTAGGCACGCTTTCGGGGTGGGACCCGACGCATGAAGGAACCTTGACGGTTTCTTGGCCGTTCCCCGGCAACGTTCGCCCGCGGACACTCACGTGACGGAACGGCGTCCCCGGGACTTCGCGGGGCAGGTGCCAGGCGATTGGCCGGACGAATCGACCCGCGTCAGCCGCGAGCCGGGTCTCGCGACGAGATGCGGTCGATGTACTCGGCCAGTGCGGAGCGCCACTCACGCAGAAGGCCGCCCGGAAGCGGCGTCGGCTCCATCACGCCCCAGGCCGGCGGCGTGGACGGGCGTGGCCACCTGCTCATCGGCACGTCTTCCGTGGCGACGTCGAGGCCGGCGAGCCGGAGCGTCTCACGCGCCCAATCGGCGCGAGACGCACGTCCCGAGTTGACGACGTGGTGGATGCCGCCGAAACCGCGGCCGCCCGTACGAACGCTCTCGTCCAGCAACGCCACGATCGCCGCCGCCAGGTCGGGCGCGTAGGTGGGAGTCCCGATCTCGTCGGCGACCAGGCCGAGCGGCTGCCCCGCCGCCTTTGCCCGTTCCGCGGCGGCGAGGATCTTCTGCGGGAAGTCGGCCCCGGGCAGGCCGAAGAGCCAGGCGGTCCGCACGATCGCAAGCGGTACGCCAGCCTCGGATTTGCGGCTGCCGGACTCCAGTGCGGCCGACTCGAACTCGCGGCCGGCGGCGCCATAGGCCGCTCGAGCCGCCAGCTCGCCAGCCGCCTTGGCCCTGGCGTAGCTGTTCTGCGGGTTCGCCGGGTCGGTCGGCCGGTACGGGCTGCCATCGATTCGCAGGCCGTCGAACACCTCGTTGGTCGACACCATGACCATTCCGGCGCCGGCTCTTACGCATGCCTCCGCCATCTCACCGACGGCCGCGCCGTTGCGCCTGAGGGCCAGGGCGGGGTCCAGGGCACAGCCGTCGACATCAGTCCATGCCGCCGCGTGGATGACCACATCGGGCCTGTGGCGTGAAACGAGCCGTTCGGCCGAGCTGGGATCGTCCAGGTCGTGGTCCGGCAGATCCCAGGCGATGGTCTCTGCGACCGCCGGCGAATCTGAGAGGGCGGCGAGGAGGCTCGTCCCGAGGCGCCCACCGGCACCCGTGACGGCCACCCGCATCACCCGGCGGTCTCCATCACGTTGCCTCGCGCGACCCGGCCAGGCGGGCAGCGTACTGGCGGCTGTAGTAGGCGTCCCACTCGCCCGACTTGATGGATCGCCACCAGTCCTTGTTCTCGAGATACCACTGCACTGTGGCGGCTAGACCATCCTCGAACTTCGTCCTGTTGGTCCAGCCCAGAGCTTCGAGCTTGGTGCTATCCATGGCGTAGCGCCGGTCGTGGCCCGGGCGATCGTCCACGAGGCGGACGAGCGACCACGGTTTGCCGAGGAGCCCCAGCAGCGCCTCGACGACCTCGCGGTTCGAGCGCTCGTTGTTGCCGGCGACGTTGTAAGTCTCGCCCGAGACGCCGCGTTCGAGCACGTGGCCGATCGCACCGGCGTGGTCGGTGACGTAGAGCCAGTCGCGTCGCTGCAGCCCGTCGCCATAGAGGGGCAGCGGTTGGTCCTCGATGGCGTTGGTGATGAACAGGGGGATCAGCTTCTCGGGATGGTGGTATGGCCCGTACGTGTTGGAGCCGCGAGTCAGCACAACGTCCAGCCCGTACGTGACGAAATAGGAGCGGACCAGCAACTCCCCGGCGGCCTTGGCCGCCGAATATGGCGAGCGAGGTTCCAGGCGGTCGTCTTCGCGGCTTTCACCGGACTCCACCGAACCGTAGACCTCATCAGTGGAGACCTGGAGAAACCTGGGGGCGACCGCGCGCTCTCCCTTGACCGCCCGTTCGCGCTCGCGGCGGCAGGCTTCGAGCAGGACGTGAACGCCGAGGACATCCGTGCGGAGGAAGGCCTCCGGATCGAGGATCGAGCGGTCGACATGCGATTCGGCGGCGAAGTTGACGACGGCGTCGACCTCACCGACGAGCGGGGCCACGACGGCCGGATCGGCGATGTCGCCCACCACGAAGCGGAGGCGCGCCGCCGTTTCCGGGTCGGCGTCAACCGGGGCGAGATTGGCCCGATTGCCGGCGTAGGTCAGCTTGTCGAGGACGGTGATGGTCGTGCCGTCGCGCCTGCCCAGGACGTCCCGGACGAAGCAGGACCCGATGAAGCCCGCGCCGCCGGTAACGAGCAGCCTGACGAACCGCCGATTCCCCGGTGTGCTCACGGGGTTGGCCTGGCGGGCGGGGGGACGAGCCGGCCGGCGCCCGATTCCTGCTCGGCCAGCTCCGCGGCCCGGATGAGCGAGGTTACCGTCCCGGCGTCCGTCCACATACCCTCGAACGTCGGCGCAAAGAGCCGGCCCGGGAGGTAGTGGTTGAGCAGGTCCGTGATCTCGAGCTCTCCGCGCCGGGAGGGAACGAGGTGGTCGACGACGGCGAAGGCATCCGGTCGGAGAAAGTACACGCCGATCGGGATCAGATTGCTCTTCGGCTGGGCCGGCTTCTCCTCGAAGCCGACGACTTTCCCCGAAGCGTCCAGCTCCGCCACTCCAAACCGCTCCGGGTCGGCGACCTCGTATAGCAGCGTTCCGGCCCCCCAGGGGCCCGCCTCGAACTCGCGCGCGGTCTCCGCCAGCGGCGGTCCCAGGAGGACGTTGTCGCCGAGTACGCAGCAGAACGCGTCGTCGCCGACGAAGTCGCGAGCCAGACCGATGGCATGGGCGATGCCGAGCGCTCCGCGCTGGTAGCGATAGGTGAGATCCAGGCCAAAATGCTCGCCGTCCGCGAGCAGTTCGACGACGTCGCCGACGCTCTTCCCGCCCACGATGACCATGACTTCCCTTATGCCCATCCCCGCCAGGGTGGCGATCGGGTAGTAGATCATCGGCCGGTCGTAGATCGGCAGCAGGTGCTTGTTGGTGACGATGGTGAGCGGGAACAGGCGAGTGGCCGTGCCTCCCGCCAGAACGAGACCCTTCACTCAGTTTCCATGAGCATCAAGTTCCTCGAGCAGGACGGCCGTGGGCGTCCAGGTCGTGAGCGTAGCAGGTTTGAGATGCCCTCCGCCCGCGCCGCAGATCGTCAGTAACCCGACGTCGGAAGCAGAGTCGGCTTGACCGTGGCTCTCGGGGTCGGCGTGCTCACCGGGGCGCCCGACCGGGTGGGGCCGGCGGAGGCGCTGGCGCGGGGAGAGCTGCCGGGACTGGCCGAGCTGCCGGGGCTAACGGAGCTGCCGGGGCACGGAATGATCGTGGATCCGAAGCCACCGTGGTAGTCCGTGATGACGAGCAGGAACGTGGCGTCGGCCAGGTGTGCGGCGGGTGTGATGACCGCGTTCTGGACGACCGCGTTCGGGTCGTTGGAAACTGAGGTTATCGTGCCGATGAGCAGGCCGGGCGGGTAGGGGGATATGTCGCAGGTGCCCGGGAGCACCTCGCCGGCCGTGACCACGGGCCGGCCCTTGAGCGTGGCCGCGACGTCCGGTGTCACGTCCACGTACTGCATCTGGAGCTGGCCGTTGACCGATCCCGAGATCGTGCCGGTGGCACCGGACTTCGCTTCCTTGCCGATCACTACCGCATTCGAGTCGTGATGAGCAGGACGGTGGAGACCGTGGCGTAGACCGTCTGAACCCGCCCCACCAGCGCTCCTCCGGCGTCGATCACCACCTGGCCTTCGGCGATCCCGTCGTCGCTGCCCTCGTTGATGATCAGCGTCCGCGGCCGCACGTCTGAGATGTCTCGCTCGATGACCCGGACGGCCGTGCTCGCGTATGGGATGCCTGCCGCGGCGGCGGTGATCTGCGACCAATCGTCGTTGAGCTTGGCGATGGCCGGCATCCGGTTCAGCTGCTCCTGGAGCTGCTGGTTCTGTTGGGTGAGCAGCTCGTTCTGCGTTCGGAGCCGGTCGATCTGCGTCAGGGCCGACCAGTAAGACCCGGCCGTGTCGGCCGCGTTGTTGAGGACGGTCTCGATCGGTCTGGCCGCCCAGTTCACGGCCGACTGGAGGTCGTGAGCGGTCGTCGAGCCGGATGCGCCCATCAGGCCGACGCTGATGATCAGGAGCGTTCCGAAGGCCGTCCATTCGCGACGGATGGTCCGTCTGGTAGCTGAGATCGCGTTCATGCGGCCACCCTGGCCAGGCCGGTCGTCAGCGCGAAGGGCGGGCGTACGTGTCCGCCACCAGCACTTCTTCCATCAGGTCGAGCTCCTCGAGCACCACGCCGGTGCCCCGGGCAACGCACGTCAGCGGGTCGTTGGCGACGTGGACCGGCATCTGGGTAGCCTCGGCGATGCGCCGGTCCAGACCCGAGAGAAGCGCCCCACCACCGGCGAGGACGATGCCCTGGTCCATGATGTCGGCCACGAGCTCCGGCGGCGTCTCCTCGATCGTGTCCTTTACGGTATCGACGATCAGGGCCAGCGACGCGTCGATCGCCTCGCGGATCTGCTCGCCTCCGACTTCGACGCTGCGGGGCAGGCCCGTCAGCAGGTCCCGGCCTCGAAGCGTCACGCGTTGGGCGTCCCATTCGCCGGGGCTGGCGGATCCGATGGCGATCTTGATGTCCTCGGCCGTGCGCTCGCCGAGCAAGAGGTTGTACTCGCGGCGGGCGTAGGCAACGATGTCGGCGTCCATCTCGTCGCCGCCGATGCGGATGCTGCGCGAAACGACGATGCCGCCGAGGCTGATGACCGCGACCTCAGTCGTGCCGCCGCCGATGTCGACGATCAGGCTGCCGGTTGGCTCGTTGACCGGAAGACCGGCGCCGATCGCGGCCGCCATCGGCTCCTCGATGAGTCCGGCCCAGCGAGCGCCGGCGTTCATTGCCGCGTCCCGGACGGCGCGCTTCTCGACCTCGGTCACGCCCGATGGGATGCCCAGGAGCATGCGGGGCCGTGGCACCATTCCGATCCGGTCATGAACCTTGCGCACGAAGTAGGCGATCATCTGCTGCGTCACGTCGAAGTCGCTGATGACTCCGTCGCGCAGCGGACGGACGGCGATGATGCTGGCCGGGGTCCGGCCGACCATTCGCTTGGCTTCGGCGCCGACGGCCAGAACCTTCCTCGTCTTGGCATCCATCGCGACGACGCTGGGCTCGCTGATGACGATGCCGCGGTCGCGGACGTGCACGAGGGTATTGGCAGTGCCCAGGTCGATCCCGATGTCTCGCGAGAAGAGGCCGAGCAGAGTATGCATGCCTAGCATGATGCGAGGCTATTCCTTCATATCGTGGCGCTGGCTCCCCCACGATGGGGACGGGATAACCAGCCTGAGGACCCGGGTGATCGAGTGCTCCGAGAGCCTCGGATTGTGACGGGGTGCCCCAATCCAATTTGCGGGAACTTCAGTCGACCCGCCCCGATCATGGAAAGCTTGAGCAGTATACGCGCCCGATCACGAGCGAGCGCTTTCGAGGCCCGAGCGTGCTCGCCGGGCTGCGGCAGTTTACCCCTCCCGTGCAAGTGCCTGCTCCGCATTTGTCAACGTCAGGAGGAACGCCACGGCTGTCTCAGCCGGCCCGGTCGAATTCCACGCCTCGATCCCGCAGAGAGACGAACCCGTCGCCGGCGATGATGAGGTGATCGAGGAGCTGGATGTCGAGGAGGCGGCCGGCCGCCAGCGCCTCGGCCGTGAGCCGCAGATCGTCAGGGCTCGGCGTGGAATCGCCCGATGGGTGGTTGTGGACCAGGATCACGCCCGTGGCGTTGAGGCGGATGGCGTCCCTGAACAGCTCGCCGATACGCACCAGGCTCGACGAGACGTTGCCCTGGTAGACGGTCGATTGGCGCAGCACGGCATTGCGGGTGTTCAGCAGGATGACTCGCAACTCCTCGCGCTCCAGATACCCCATCTGCGGCACGAGCCTCTCGCCCACGTCGCGAGGCGCACGTACGGTCCAGCGGCCCTGCGGCCAGTCGGCCACGACGCGTCTGCCCAGCTCGAAGGCGGCGCTCAGCTGGGCCGCCCGCACGGGTCCCACACCGGTCACCTCTTCGAGCTCACCGTCCGTGGCGCGGGCCAGCCCGACGAGGCCTTCGTGAAGTCGCAACGCATCCGCTGCGGCCTCGACTGCGGTCTTGCCGCGGACGCCCGAGCCCCACAGGACTCCTATCAACTCCGCCGCGCTCAGGGCGCCCGCGCCGTGGTGTGCGAGACGCTCCCTCGGCCGCTCGGAGAGAGGCAGGAAGCCCGCCATCTCCCTGACGCCTCGGCTCGCATCGCCGGCCCCGCGACGAGGCGCTCCTTGCCCGTCCAGCCCGAGTGACCGACCCACCGAACCGAATCCTCCAGGCGGCGAACGGGTGCGCAGGCTGCCCCCGGAGCCAAACGACGGAAGCCCGCCAATTCCTTCCGCCGTCGGGCTCCGGGAACGCAAGCGAGCCTACGCGGCGCCGCTTACCGGTCGCCCAACCGCGGCTTATCGGCCCTTCCCTCCTCGCCATTCGGCCCGACGCGGCCCAAACGGGTCCCCGGCGGGAGTGGAAATCACGCCGCCGGCGGTGGCTATCGAAGCGCAGCGGTCGGTCGTCGCCTCAGAGGAATGAGACCAGGCTTATGAGCCCGTTGAAGCCGCCGTGCAGGATTCCCGACGCCAGTATCGAACGCCGGCGCATGTACAGCCAGCTGAGGGCGATCGCCACCGGGATCCTGGCGCCGAAATTGAAGATAGCCGCCCGAAGGGCGACGCCGCCATCACTGCCGGCCTGGACGTTCATCACGTGGATGAACGCAAAGAACAGCGAAGCGCGCAGGATCGTAGAGCTCCGACTCAAGGATCGGCCCCAGGCATTCGTCGCGAAGCCGCGGAAGAAGGTCTCCTCGCCGATCGGGACGATGACGGCAATTGCGACGAGGGTCAGCAGCCGGTCGAAACCGCTCATGTGCGATGGAATCTGGGTCGCCACGTCCGTTGGATGCAGGCCGAGTACGAGCAACATGGCCGACTCGAGGATGCTCGAGACGATCATCAACGGGAGGACCATGGCCAACGGCACCAGGATGTTGGCCAGCCTGGTACCGGTCATTCGAGAGCGCCATGTCTCGACCGCCCCGGTCGGCCTCCCGATCGCGTCCCAGGCCGGTGTCGAAGCGGTCCAGTCGTCCGGGCCGGGAGCCAGCTGCCCGGGCCGCGCGATGTCGTGCCAGCTCAAGCCGCCCGTTCGCACGACGAGGAGGTGGACGAGGCTGAGATACACGGCCAGATACAGCAGGATCAGCACGACTGTTGCGGGAGCCGAGTCGAGATCGACGTTGAGGGACCTGAGGACGAACTCGAGCGGCAGCTGGATCGCCGTGATCATCGAAATGAGCGTGCCTGACACCAGCAACGGCGACGGGCCGTGGTAGTCCCGCCAGCCGTCGGCCCGCCGCTGGCGCGCCTGGGCGACGGCCCACCCGGCGGATCCGATGGCGGCGGCGATGGCCACCGCCTCGACGATCAACCACGGCGGGATGGGCCCGGAGTCGGGGGTGAATCCGGCTCTGACGCCTATCAAGTACAGCAAGAGCGTGGCGAAGCAGGGCAGGCAGACGATCAGGCTGAGCAGGTAGAGCCGTGCGGACGCTCGTCCTTCAATTGTGAGCAGGGAACGCCGCGGGGCGTCTGGGTGGAAACTGCCCGGCGGCTCGAGGACAGGTGCAATCGCGGGTGGATTGGAGTAGCCCCAGGGGACGTATCCAACGGGCCAGAAGGCCGGAGCCGGAATCCATGGCGTCGGGTAGGCTCGCGGCCACTGACCCGGCTGCTGCCACTGACCCGGCTGCTGCCACTGACCCGGCTGCTGCCACTGACCCGGCTGCTGCCACTGACCCGGCTGCTGCCACCCGCTCGGCTGGGGCGACTGCCACGTCGCTGGCGGAATTGGCGCCCCCTGGGCACCCTCCGAGTTCCTCGGAGCGTCGCTCTCGGCTGGCCTGCGCCCGACCAATTCCGCCCCAGGCTCAGCGTCAGCGCCTGTGCGCTCCGTGTCTCGGGGGTCTTCGGGCATGAGGCGGGTTGAGGCCTCCGAGGATGCTCGCCTCAGCCACCCACGGCAGGCTTGCGGTTGGTGATCGTAGCGCCCACCGGCCTGGCCGGTGCGGACGTGCCGGTGATCGGCGGCGCAGGAGCCACGACCGCGTCTGGGGCGGCGACCGGTCGCTCGACCGTCACCGGTCGCTCGAAGTCTTTGCCGCACCAGGCACAGAGCGTCCAGTCCAGGCCCACCAGGCGCTCACAGTTCGGGCAGACGCGGTTGAGTCGCGCCCGGCACCACGGGCAGATGATCCATTCTTCGTTGACGCGTCGGTCGCAGCTGCGGCAGGTCTTCACCGCCTCCACTTCCGCCAGGAGCGCCTCTTCGGCGAGGTTGCGCTCGTACACCTCGCCCAGTCGCTCCGCCGGTCGGATGACGCGGTACACGACGACGCCAAGGATGAAGAGGAACGGAGTAGGCAGCAGGATCAGGGCGGCCGCGACGTAGGGCAGGGCCGGGTTCTCGGTGCGGTCGTGCATGTCCCGGAAGGCCCAGTACGCGGCGGCCAGCCACACGATGAACAGGTACAGCACGATCGAATACAGGATTAGCTGAACCATCGCGCTCGCGAAGAACGAGTTGACGGCGTTTCCTAGCTGTCCTGTGAGGTCCGACATCTACCTTGGTTCTCTCTTGTCTGCGCTCTCTCGAGGCGTTCTCCGTCGCTTCGAAAGGCGCTTGGCAGTGTATCAGGCGGGGTTGGGCTATTGCCGATGATCGACTCGCTGAGACGACTCCATCGCCCGCTTGGTGACGATCGGGCCGGTCGGCGCCGACCCCCAGGCGAAACGCCCGGACAGAAGGCTTGATCAGGCGGCCACGGGCCTCAATTGTGCTTTTCTAGTGCGTCGGGAGAGGCGAAGAGCGAGACGACGGCGCCGGCGATCGCCAGGCAGGCTCCGATGAACAGCGCGTCCAACCCCGACCCGTAACCCGACGGTAGCGTGAGATACAGGAGGAAGACTCCCAGATACAAGCCTCCCAGGATCATCGGCAAGACGACGTCGGTGACGCGACCGAGTACGCCGGCCAATCTCGGTAGCCGCTCGAGGAGACGATCTTTACCCGCAAGGGCCCCGAGGGCGATCCCACTGAGCAGAAGGAGTGGAATGCCGGCAGGCATGCCCCAGCCCCATTGGTTGGCCGGCGGCGCCGCGTTCGCCGTCGCGTAGTTGCCGATGCCGATGCCACCGCCATTTGCCCACGGCAGAAACAGGCTGGCCACCCCGATGAGCGCGCCCGCCGCGACCAGGCCGAATGCAACGAGCTCCGCCGTCGACTCCTTGCCGGTCGGCTTCGCCGCCGGCGCCGACGCTGGCGCAGACGCGAGCGACGGAGGAGATGGCGGCGTCGGCACGGCCGGAGCTGGGATATCGCCCGGCTCGGGATGCACCGCCGGCGCAGCCAGAGGGGCATCGCTCGCGGCTTCGACCGGCTCTGCCGTGTCGACGTGGTCAGTCGCGGGCGGCGCGGGGCGGAGCGACGCGGGAGTGGCCCCGACCGAAACGCTCAGTCCCGGCCCTGGCTCATCGCCTCCAGGACTCCTGCGCGACGGCTGCAGCGCCCAGGGTGGGGGGTCGCTCCCGGCTGATGGCGGGACGTAACCGCCGGGAGTGCGGGCGGGAGACGCCTCCTCGAACTCGGTCGCGGCGACCGGCTCGGGCTCCGGCGTCGAGGTGGGCTCTGGCGGCGCCGCGGGCTGCGGCGAGGTGGGCCCTGGGGGCGCGGCGACCGGCGCGGGCTCTGGCAGCGCCGCGGGCTGCGGCGAGGTGGGCTCTGGGGGCGCGGCGACCGGCGCGGGCTCTGGCGGCGCGGGTGGCTGGGGCGCAGCGACCGGCTCGGGCTCTGGCGCCGCCGCGACCGGCGCGGAAGTCGAGCTGTCCGATACAGGTGCGCCGCACGACGCGCAGAAGGACCAGCCCTCAACCAGCGGCGAGGAACACGTCCGGCACAGCGACAATTCAACCACGAGCAATCCTCCGCCTATACGGCCGACACCGCTCGGTCATTTACCGTCGAGGTTCCCCGGGGAGTGGTCCAAGAGTCAACCCCCCGATCTCCGATGGCGCATCCGATAGTCCCGACGAGTCCGTCTCGGAGGTCGCGACCACCCCGCCTTCCGCGTCGGACGTCTCAAGAGTAAACGCGGCGCTTCGCCACGCCGACGCGATCCCGGACAGCGCCGCGGCCGCGACCCAGACCACGGCCAGAACGACCGCCGTCAGGATGAAGACCGCGGGCCTGAAGTCGCGGGTGGTGCTGAGCGAGCCGGCGCCGATGGTTATCGCGATCGGGGCCTGGTTGCGCGCGGCGACCAGGCACCAGTCGAAGGCGGTGGCCGTGGCCGCGATCGCGAGTCCGGTCGCCACGAGACTCGCTCCATACGACAGAACCACCGTCAATGCCGATGACAGCGGCCGGCGTCCGAGTTGGGCGAGCGCGCCGCCGATCGAGCGCCAGACGCCTCGATCGAGAAGGACGAGGCGTCTCACCGCAATTCCGGCGACGACTTCCGAGGCGAGCCACGCCAGGCCGACTACAAGCACCGCGTCCGCCGCGCTCTCGACGACTCTCACCGCCAGTGGTGTGGCCAGGTTCGTCGGGGTAGTCAGTTCGTTGTACGCGGCGTCATAGAGTCGGGAGCTCGCCCACGCGATCGCGGCCGCGAGCGGCAGCATGCATACAGCCCGTATCGCGGCCATGTCCAGGAGGACTCGGAGGTCGGGCAGCTCTCGCGGCTCGCCCATGGATCGTTCATGCGGATCAAGTGTGACCTCGATGAGCCAGACGTCGACGAGCGATCCGACAATCGCCGCCAGCATCAGCCATGCCGCTGCGACGACTGAGCCGATCGCGACGATCTCGAACAGCCAGGCGGTCGGCCGGCCATCGATCCCAAAGGCGTTGACCCCGATCGCGCCGGCGATGCCTATGACCGAAGGCAGCACCGTGCTCGGAACCAGCAGCAGCACGATCCCGCCGCGCAGGAGGAACCCCGCGAGGGCGACGAGCATCGCGTCCCGATCGGTGCCAAGCGCCACCGCCCTGCGCATCCGCCCGGACCAGCCCGTTCTTGCGGGCGCTGGGTTAGCGGCCACGAGGCCCATGACGCCCATGAGCTCCCTGTTAAGGACCAGACGGTGCGGGTGTGCCCAGCACCTTCTCGAGCTGTGACAGGAGCTGGCCGACTGTGTTCATCTCCTGCTGATAGGTCGCCAGGTCGCCGTTGTGAAGAGCCGTCTGGGCGGCCTGGTAGTGTGCGTTGGCCTGTGCGATCAACTGCTGAGCGGTACCCGTCAGCGACACGCTCGGCAGCGCGCTCGGGGTCGGGCCAGCTGTCCCCGACGACCCCGGCGTGGCCGAGGCTCCGGGCGACGGCGAGCTTCCGGGCGTGCTGGCGCCCTGGCCGGCGTAGATCTGGTTCAGCGAGTCCTGCAGCGTGTTGCCCCAGACGATCTGAGTCTGGGTACCGACGATGACTTTCTGGAACACCGGGAGTCCGTTGCTCGACGCTTGCAGGTATACCGGTTCGATGTACATCAGCGAGTTCTGGAGTGGAATGACGAGCAGGTTGCCCAGGATGACCTTGCTGCCGACCTGACCCCACAGCGTGATCTGCTGGCTGATGTCCTTGTTCTGGGCTATCAGCGCCTCGATCTGCTGGGGTCCGAAGACATTCGAGGCGCGCGGGAAGTCGAAGATGCTTACGCCTCCGTATTTGGACGGGTCGTTGTGGGCGGCGACCCAGGCGATCATGTTCTGGCGGCCCTGAGGGACCATCGGCTGGAGAAGGACGAACTCGGGGTTGGGCTGACCGGGAATTCGCATCTCGACGTAGTAGGCCTGCAAGCCGAGCTGCGTCGCGCCGTTGCCGGTAGTGTCGGCGCTCGGGGGTAGCTGCCAGACGTCGTTGTTCTGGTAGAAGACGCTCGGGTCGGTCACGTGGTACTTGGAGAACATGGACGTCTGAGCGTTGAAGATGTCTTCGGGGTAGCGCAGATGACCGGGGTCGCTGGCGTCGCCGCGGATGTCGGCCGGCATATCGGAGAGCGGCTTGAACATACCGGGGAAGACGCCCTCCCAGGCTTGAATGATCGGGTCGGTCGGATCGGCGACGTAGAACGACATCGTGCCGTCGTAGGCGTTCATCACGACCTTGACGCTGTTCCGAACGTAGTTGAAGGGATCGCCGGCGAGGCCGTTGGCCCCCGTGTCGGTGCCCGCGTTGAACGTGTTCGCGTCTGGGAACGCGGCACTCGTCGTGTACGCGTCCTGGACGTAGTCGAGCTGGCCGCTCGACGTCACGACCATGTACGGATCCTTGTCAAAGCGCAGGAACGGGGCTATCGCGTTGACGCGCTCACCGATGGAACGGTTGTACAGAAGCTGGCTGCTACCGGTTATCTGGCTGCTGATGACCATGTTGAGGTCGCCGAACTTGGCCCCGAATAGCAGGCGGGCCAGCGGTGTGTCGAGCTTGATGCCGGAGTTGCCGGTCCAGGTCGTGTACTGGTCCCCGCCCGTACCGCTGGCCGACGGGTAGTCGAATTCCTGGCTGGCGGCGTCGACGATCACGTAGCTGCTGGGCTGCGTGCCAAAGTAGATCTGCGGCTGTGTGACCTTGGGCACGCCGGCAACGGAGACCGGCGGGAAATCGCTGATAAGCAGGTTCGGCTGGCCGCTCTGGGCGACCTCGTTGACCGGGACCATGACCAGGCCGTAACCATGCGTATACGTGATGTGCTGGTTGACCCAGCTCTGGTCGCCCTGGGTCAATTGGGCCAGCTGGCCCGGATCGAGCTCGCGGCCGGCCAGCATCACCTGCCTCACGCAGGGCGGCGCCGACGGTGCGCAACTGGCCGCGTCGGTGAAGACGTATCGATCGGTCGCGACGCTCGGGAACTTGTAGTACTGCCGAAGAACCTGGAGCCCGTCGAGGGTCGTCCCGAGCGGGCTCGATATCCCACAGCCGGACGTTCTGGATGGTCGCGGACTCGGCCTGCACCGCCGCCTGGGTGAAGCTCGGTTCGGGCGTGTACTGGGTCGTATTGGCCGTCCAGGTCGTCAGGTCGAACCCGAGCCGGGTCATGGCGATGTTGTTGACGATGTAGGGCGCTTCCTGGGCCTGCTGGTTTGGCTCGACTGAGAAGCGCTGGACCAGCTGCGGGTAGCCGACGTCGAGGACGAAGTACGCGCCGATCCAGAAGACCAGCGTCAGAGCCAGGGGCGTTCGCCAGCGGGTGAACGTGAAGGCCAGGACGAAGCAGCCGATGAAGGCCGTCAGCACGGTCATGACGTTGATGGCGAGCATCTTGGCGTTGAAGTCCGAGTAGCTGACACCCTGGAAGATGCCGCTCGTGTTGCTGTAGACAAGCTCGTAGCGGTCGAGCTGATAGCCGATGGCGATGGACCACAGATACAGTGCCGCCAGGAGCCCGAGGTGGACGCGCGCCGCCGTGGGCATCGGGGCGCCCGAGACGACGGCCACGAGGTACCGAATGCCGGCCAGGGCCAGGCTCAGCAGCAGGACGACGTTCGCGTACGACTGGACCAGCCGATAGAACGGCAGCTCGAACATGAAGAAGCTGATGTCCTTGCCGAAGGTCGGGTCGACCTGGCCGAACGCCACGCGGTGCATGAACAGCTGGATCGTGTTCCAGCCCCCGAGGGCCAGGCCGCCCATGCCCAAGGCCACCAGCAGCGAGATGCCCAGGAGGCTCCAGAAGACCGGACGCCCCACGTCGGGCACCTGGATGGGCTCGCCCCTGACGGTGCGAGCCGGCGGGGTCCCGAACTGCCCGCCACCGAAGCTGCCCCCGCCCATGTAGCGGTCGATGCTGAGCCGGTCGAGAAGATCGTCGAGCGAGAAGCGTCGCAGCTGTCCCTTCGGAATGAGCCTCCCGGCGAGCCAGAGGTTGAACCAGAGGGCCACGAAGGCGATGGCCGCACCGACCACGAAGAACAGGACCTGAGAGCCGACGCGGGTCCAGAAGACGTTGCCGAAGCCCACGCTCTGGAACCAGATCGCGTCCGTCGCGAACCCGACGGTCATCGCAAACACCGAAAGGAGGACGACGATCAGCAGGGCGATCGCGCCCAACACCATCCAGCCGCGACCTATATGGATCTCGGGAAACTCGCCGTCGGTCGGGCCGCCCACGTACCGCCGCCGGCCACCGCCGAAACCCCCACCGCCGAAACCGCCCCGCCGGAAGATAGGGCTGGGCCCCTTATCTTCGTCGTCGTGTTCGGTGTCGCCAGAGTCGGGTCCGGCTGAGCTCATCGTCTCGTCCTCCTGAGGTCCCTCGTCTGACGGGCCCGCGTCGGCAGCGTCGTCCGAGCCGCTCTTGGGTCGTCCGTCACGGGCTGCGGCCTCGGCCTGCCGCCGGCGCAGCTCCTCCATGAAGTCGTCGAACATGTTCTTCACACCCGGAGTCTAGCGACCTGAGTCGATTGGGGACGAATCCACTGCTCCTGGATGGCCCGGCCGTTCGATCGCCTCAGTACGAGAGCCGCAGCAACGCGTCGCGGAAGGCGCGCAGCACGGTCTGGGCAAGCTCGGAGTCGCGCATGGCCAGCTGGCGCGCCGGCTCGAAGCGGAACCCGGCGATGACGGCGAGCGGCGCGTCCCACGGTCGCTCGTCATCCTCGGGCGGCTGGCCGAGGCGCAGCCGCAACTGCTGGCGGCCGCCTTCCTCCATGATCAGCCCCGAGAGAGTGCCCGACAGACCCGGGCCAAGGCGAAGCAGCGGCGAGCCGGGAGGCGTGCCGTAAGTCGGGGCGAGATCGTTGAAGTTCAACATCGAGCCGTCCTGCTCGCACCACAGCAACGTCACCCACCATCCGTCGGCCAGGGTCTGCGGTTGCGTCATGCCGACGCGCCGGCCGTCCCCCGGTCGCAGCTCGATCGCGCGCAGGAACGACGGGCCCGGTGACGGGAGACGGGAAGTTGGCTCGGCCATGCCTCGGAGGATAAGCGGTAGCAGCGCAGGGCGCCGCGGGCCGGATCGCCTGGCGGCGGGTCGCGACGGCGTTCGAGGATGCGACAGGCTCCGGCGACCCGGTGCCTAAGAAGGCGGTTCGGCTGAGTCTCCGTCCCCTGGAGGCGCGACGACATCGACGCTCGGTGCGGCGTCTTCCGTAACGGCGCCGTCACCGCCGGGTGCGGCCGGCTCCGCCGGCTCTGCGGACGGCGCAAGGCTGGCGGCGATTTCGGCGTCCAGGCGGGCCATCTCGGCCTTCAATTCGGGTGTGGGCGGCCTCAGAGCCGAGGCGTCGCTAGGAGGCGGCGCGTTCCGGATCGGGGGAATCGCGTCGTCGCTGAAGAGGATCGTGAGCAGGCTCTGCTTCCGCTTCTTAGTGCCGGCCGTCTCGGCATAGCGCCGCAGGTCGGAGGGCACTTCGGTGAGGCCGGGGATGGGCGCCGCGTCCGCCGCGCCCGTATCCAGGGAGGCGTGGCAGTTCGGGCATTCGGTCGCCGCCGCCGGGATCTCGCTCGAACACCATGGGCAGGCTCGCCGCTCTTCCGACCCCCGCGGTGAAGCCGGCGGGGTCGGTCGCTGCACTTCAGCATCCGGTCCCGCGCCCGTGCCGGCCGTGCCCGCTGCACCGAGTGGCTCTGGCGAAGCGGGGGAGTCCGGCGCCGCTGTCGCACCGGGCGCCGCTGCCGCACCAGGCGCCGCTGCCGCACCAGGCGCCGAGATCGCCGGGCTCGGACCTTCCGGGGTTGCGGGCGCTGCCGGGTTGCCGGCAGGCTCCGGGTCGGAAGCCATGCTCCGAGCCGGGGTTTCGCCGGCGGATTCGGAAAGGGCGATTTCACGAGGGACGAGCTCGCCACCGATCCACAGCGCGGCAGCGCCGGCGATCAGCGGCAAGCCGAAAGCGCGACCAAGAGCGTCGGGGGCGAGCACCAGCCCCGCCACCGCCATGCCCGCGGCGAGGAACCTGAGATTGGGCTGCGGATCCGGCTCGAGCATCCAGGTCCGCAGCGCCGCCGCCGCGAGAACGGCTGCCACGAGGTAGACGGTCAGGATGGCCGCGGCGTTGACGCCGTAAACGTTGACCGGCGGCGTCTCGCCCGCGGCGACGGCGAGCCCAAAGTATTGCGAAACCACGATTCCGGCCACAGCCCCGACCAGAATGGTGGCCCAGCCAACGATCACGGCGAATGCTCCCAGGACCCGCTGCACGTAATTCGCTCCCGGCCGATCTGCCGCGGTCATTCCCACTCGATAGTGGCGGGCGGCTTCGAGCTGATGTCGTAGACGACGCGGTTCACGCCAGGCACCTCGTTGACGATGCGAGAGCTGATCCTGCCGAGAACCTCGTAGGGAAGCTTGGCCCAGTCGGCGGTCATCGCGTCCTCCGAGGTGACCGCCCGGATCGCCACGACGTTGGCGTAGGTCCTGCCGTCGCCCATGACACCCACCGATCGAACCGGCGTCAGGATGGCGAACGACTGCCACACGCTGCGATACAGGCCGGCCGCCTTGATCTCGTCGATCACGATCCAATCGGCCTCGCGGAGGATATCGAGCCGTTCGGGCGTCACCTCGCCGATTATGCGAATGGCCAACCCGGGGCCCGGAAACGGCTGGCGCAGGACCATCGAATCGGGCAGACCCAGCTCCGTTCCGACTGCGCGCACCTCGTCCTTGAACAGGTACCGCAGCGGCTCGATCAGCTCGAAGCGGAGGTCGTCGGGCAGGCCGCCTACGTTGTGGTGAGTCTTGATCTTGGCCGCGGACTTCTCCTTCGACGAGGTCGCGGACTCGATGACATCCGGGTAGAGCGTGCCCTGCGTGAGGAAATCGATCTGGCCGAGCTTCGAGGCTTCTTCCTCGAAGACGCGGATGAACTCGCCGCCGATGATGCGCCGCTTCTCCTCGGGATCGATGACGCCCTGGAGTCTCCGCACGAATCTCTCCCGGGCATCGACCACGATGACCTTGACGCCAAGCTGCTCGAACGCCGTCTGCAGCAGCGCCGTCTCGTTCTTGCGCATCAGCCCGTGGTCGACGTGGACGCACGTGAGGCGGTCGCCGACGGCGCGATGGACGAGGGTCGCGGCCACGGCCGAATCCACTCCGCCCGACAGCGCGCATAGAACGCGCCCATCGGTGCCGCTCGCCCGGCTGTGCTCGTCGACGCGGCGCCGGATCTCCTCGACCGTGGAGGAGATGAAGTTGGCCGCGGTCCACGTCTGGCGGGCGCCGGCGATGCCGACCACGAAGTTGCGCAGGATCTCGCGGCCCCTCAGGGTGTGGACGACCTCCGGGTGGAACTGGATGCCGTACATCGCCCGGGCGGTGTCGGCGACGGCGGCAAACGGGGTCGAGTCGGTGCTCGCCGGTCGGGACGAAGCCGTCCGGCAGGCGCTCGATCGAGTCGCCGTGACTCATCCAGACCGGCTGCTCGGGCTCGAGGCCCGCGAATAATCCGTCGTGTGCCGTCACTGAGACGACGGCCGGCCCGAATTCCTTGCGCTCGAACGAGACGACCTCGCCGCCGAGGGCCTGGGCCATCAGGTGCAGCCCGTAGCAGATCCCCAGGATCGGGACGCCGGCACTCCATAGGGCCGGATCGGGATGGGGCGAGCCGGGGTCGTAGACGCTCGACGGCCCCCCGGACAGGATCACGGCCCGCGGCTTGCGGGCGGCGATCTCGCTCCACGAGGTGTCGAACGGGAGCAACTCCGAATAGACGTGGAGCTCGCGCACGCGGCGGGCGATGAGCCGGCTGTACTGGCTGCCGAAGTCGAGCACGATGACGGTGTCGACGTCCGCGCCGCCGGGCGCATCGTCGACGCCCTTCGTCCGATTCTCCACTCGTCCGCCGATCAATCCCGACCTCCGCTGCTTGCCCGCGTCAAGTCTAGCGGGACGGGGTCGCGAGTCATGCGTCGTCCAGGTTGGGGGCCAGCCAGCGAGCAGCCTCGTCCACGGACCAGCCCTTGCGCCGGGCGTAGTCCTCGAGCTGGTCGCGGCCGATCCGGCCAAGGCCGAAATAGTGCGCTTCGGGGCGCCAGAAGTAGAAACCTGAGACCGACGCCGGCGGGAGCATCGCGAACGACTCGGTCAGGTGGATCCCGGCGCGCGCCTCGGCGTCGAGCAGCGCGAACAGGATCGCCTTCTCGGTGTGGTCCGGGCACGCCGGGTAACCCGGCGCCGGTCTGATGCCTTGATACTCCTCGCCGATCAACGCGGCGTTATCCAGCGCTTCATCGGGAGCGTATCCCCACAGCTCGCGCCGGACTTCGGCGTGGATCCGCTCGGCCATGGCCTCGGCCAGGCGATCGGCCAGCGCCTTGGTCATGATCGCGTGGTAGTCGTCGTTGGCGGACTCGAACGAGGCTGCCAGCTCCCCCGCGCCGATCCCCGCCGTGACCGCGAAACCGCCAAGGTAGTCCGGGACGTCCAGCGAACGCGGAGCCACGAAGTCGGCGAGGGCATCGTTGGGGCGGCCCGGCGGCTTCTCCATCTGCTGTCGGAGCGCGTGGACCACCGCCCGGACGTCGCGGCGGCTCTCGTCGCCGTAGATTTCGATGTCGTCACCGACGGAGTTGGCCGGCCACAACCCGACGATCGCCCGAGCCCGGAGCAGCTTCTCGTTCACGATCCGATCGAGCAGCCGCCGCCCATCGTCGTAAAGAGGCCGTGCCGCGCCTCCGAGTCGAGGATCGTCGAGGATCCCCGGAAAGGACCCCTTGAGCTCCCAGGCGGCGAAGAAGGGCGACCAATCGATCCAGTCGGCCAGGGCCGAGAGCGGGTAGTCGTCGAACGCGCGCAGCCCGAGGAAGGTGGGCCGCGGTGCCGGCCTGCCGAAATCGACCCTGGCCCGATTGAGCCTGGCCGCGGCGATCGAGACCCTGGCCACGCGCTCGCGACGGCCCGCTCTCTCGACGCGGGTCCGCTCCTGGTCGTCGCGCACGCCCGCGGCAAACGCGGCGGAACGCTCGCCCAGCAACTCCGATACGACGCCGACCGCTCGAGACGCATCGGCCACATGGATGACCGGCGCCGAGTAGCGTGTCGCGATCTTGACTGCGGTATGAGCCCGGGACGTGGTGGCGCCACCGATCAGCAGCGGCACCGAGAAGCCCTCGCGCTCCATCTCGCCGGCGACGTGGGCCATCTCCTCGAGAGATGGCGTGATCAGCCCGGACAACCCGACCGCATCCACCTTCTCCGCCCGCGCGGCGTCGAGGATTCGAGCCGTGGGAACCATGACCCCGAGGTCGATCACCTCGTAGTTGTTGCACTGCAGGACCACGCCGACGATGTTCTTGCCGATGTCGTGAACGTCGCCCTTGACCGTAGCCATGAGGATCTTGCCGCGCGGCCGGGCGTCGCCAACCGCCGCCTTCTCGGCTTCGAGATACGGCACCAGGTGGGCCACGGCCTTCTTCATCACCCGGGCGCTCTTGACCACCTGGGGCAGGAACATCTTGCCTGCGCCGAACAGGTCGCCGACCCGGTTCATGCCGGCCATGAGCGGGCCCTCGATGACCTCGATCGGCCGTGCCGCTCCGGCGCGGGCCTCTTCCGTGTCGTCGACGACGTAGGTATCGATTCCTTCGACGAGGGCGTGGACGAGCCGATCCCCGACCGGCCACTGGCGCCACCCAAGGTCTGCCTCCGGCCGTGCGGCGCCGCCGCCGGCGTACTTCGGCGCGACCTCGAGCAGCCGCTCCGTGGCATCCGGCCGTCGGTTCAGCACGACATCCTCGACGCGTTCGAGCAGCTCTGCCGGTATCTCGGAATAGACCGTCAGCTGGCCGGGGTTGACGATGCCCATGTCCATGCCCGCGGCGATGGCGTGGTAGAGGAAGACGGAATGCATCGCCTCGCGCACCGGTTCGTTGCCTCGGAACGCGAACGAGACGTTGCTTACACCACCGGAGATGCGGACCCCGGGCAGCTCGGCTTTGATCCGGCGGACGGCCTCGACGTAGGCCACGGCGTAGCCGGCGTGCTCCTCGATGCCGGTCGCGATGGCGAATATGTTGGGGTCGACGATGACGTCGTCGGGCGGGAAGCCGACCTGTTGGGTGAGCAAACCGTAGGCGCGCCGGCATATGTCGACCTTGCGTTCGACCGTGTCGGCCTGGCCCTTCTCGTCGAAGGCCATGACGATGACGGCCGCGCCGTAGCGCCGAGCGAGCCGGGCCTGGCGGAGGAACTGCTCTTCGCCCTCCTTGAGCGATATCGAATTCACGATCGGCTTGCCGCCGACGCAGCGCAACCCGGCTTCGATGACCGACCACTTCGACGAATCGATGACCAGCGGGACGCGGGCGATGGCGGGCTCCGAGGCGATCAGGTTCAGGAAGCGCGTCATGGCCGCCTCCGAGTCGAGCATGGCCTCGTCCATGTTGACGTCGATTGCCTGGGCGCCGCCCTCGACCTGGCGGCGCGCGATCCCGAGTGCACCCTCGTAGTCGCCGTCGACGATCCGGCGCGCGAAGGCTCGCGATCCGGAGACGTTCGTCCGCTCGCCGATGTTCACGAAGAGGCTGCCCTCGCCGACGTCGAGCGCCTCGAGTCCGGCCAGCCGTAGGGCGGGCGGCCGATCGGGTACGGCTCGCGCTGGGAGACCGCGGGCAGCTTCGGCCAACGCGACGACGTGCGCGGGACCGGTGCCGCAGCAACCGCCGACGACGTTGACGATTCCGGCCTCGGCAAACTGGCGGATGAGCGCGGCCATCGTCTCGGGCGTTTCGTCGTAGCTGCCGAATTCGTTGGGCAACCCGGCGTTGGGATGGGCGGCCACAAAGGTGTCGGCCAGACCCGACAGCTCCTCCACATGGTCCCGCAGCTGCCGCGCGCCGAGCGCGCAGTTGAGCCCGACGATCAGCGGTCTGGCGTGGCGGATGGCATTCCAGAATGCCTCGACGGTGTGGCCGGACAGCGTCCGGCCACTCGCGTCCGTGATCGTGCCGGAGATCCAGAGAGGGATCTCGAACCCCAATTCGTCGAAGACTTCCCCGATCCCGAAGATCGCCGCCTTGGCGTTGAGGACGTCGAAGACCGTCTCGACCATCAGGAGGTCCGCGCCGCCCAGGATCAAGCCACGGGCGGCCTCGGCGTACGCCGAGGCCAGCTCTTGGAACGTCACGGAGCGCGCGGCCGGATCGGCCACGTCGGGCGAGATCGAGGCGGTCTTGTTCGTCGGACCGATCGATCCGGCTACGAAACGCGGTCTGCCGGGCTCGCTCGCTTCGGCCGCGTCGGCCGCGGCTCGGGCGATCCGGGCCGCCTCGACGTGCATCTCATAGGCGGCGTCCTGGAGTCCGTAGTCGGCCTGAGCGATGCGCGTGGCGGTGAACGTGTCGGTCGAGATGATGTCCGCGCCGGCGGCCAGGTAGGCGTCGTGAACCGCCCTGACGACGTCGGGCCGAGTGAGGGACAAGACATCCGAATCGCCCCGCAGGTCGAAGGGGTGATCGCGGAAACGTTCGCCGCGGAAGTCCGCCTCGGTCAGGCCGTAACGCTGGATGAGCGTGCCGGTCGCCCCGTCGAGGACGAGGATGCGCTGGCGCAGGAGTGGACGGAGGAGTTGCAGGCGTTCCTCGCGCGTCCGAGAACTGCCGGCCGGGGCTTCCCCAGGAGGCAGCGCCGGCTTGCTCCTGGCGACTGTGTCGGGTTCTGTCGGTCGGACGTGCGTCTCGGTGGCCCTGCCTCCTTCTCCGCGAAGTGTACCGAGCCGATCGAAAGGCGCCCGGCAGAGCCGAGCAGCGATCGCGGCCTGTCGGTCCGTTCCAAAGCCTCCAGGGTTGGCGCCCGCGCATCGCGCCTCGCTGGCTGAAGTGGGACCATGAACCCGCCATGAAAGAAGCAGCCGGCATCGGCCGAACCCTGGATCCGGGCGGCCCGTCCGATCGAGTCTTCGACTGCGCGATTGTCGGCGGCGGGCCGGCCGGCCTCTCGGCTGCCGTGAACCTGGCCCGGATGCGCCGCAGCGTCGTCGTCATCGACGATCGCGACGGGCGGTCTCTCTGGGGTCAGATCAATCGAAACTACCTGGGCTTCCCGGACGGCATCCCCGCGGCCGAGATACGGCTTGCGGGACGGCGCCAGGCGGCCCGTTACGGTGCCCGGTTCATGCTCGGGCAGGTGACTGCGGCGAATCGCGACGGCGACCTCTTCCGGCTGACGGTGGCTGGAAACGTAAACAGCGGCCCGACGGCGGACACGGCAGGAACGGATGCCAACGTGGCTCGCGACGAGGAGCTGGGCCGGTCGCTTGGCGAAATCCTCGTCCGCCGCGCTGACGAAGTCGTAGCTCGTTCGGTCGTCCTGGCGACCGGGGTCCGCGACCAATTCCCCAGGTTCGAGGGTCGGGACGAGTGCGTTGGCCGCAGCCTCTTCTGGTGCATCGTCTGCGACGGCTACGAGACGATCGATCGTGCCGTGGGGGTGGTGGGCCACGACGAAGAGGCGGTCGAGATGGCTCTCGACCTGCTCGAGTTCACGGACCGGATCTCACTGGTTGCGGGTCGGGCAGAGGGCTTCAGCGTTCCCGAGGCGCGGCTGGCCGACCTCGCCGCGAACGCAATCGCCGCCTACAGCTGGCCGGTTGCTTCGTACCCCAACGAGGGCGGGCAGATACGCGAGCTCGCGCTCGGCGATCCGGCCGGGACTCGGATACCCGTCGAAATGGTATTCACCTCGCACACGCCAACCGCCCGAAATGAAATAGCCCGGCAACTCGGCGTCGAGTTGAACGCGCTGGGCCAGATCGTTGTAGATACGGAACAGCACACGAACGTGCACGGGCTGTACGCGGCCGGCGACGCGACGAGCGTTCACGACCATCAAGTCAGCGCGGCCGTGCACGAAGGCAACCAGGCGGCCTGCGCCGCCAACTACTACCTCTACCGGCCGGTCCAGAAGGCGCCCGAGCAGGAGGAATGCTGACGGTTCGCGGTCGGCCCCCGATCCCTCTTTGGTTCTTCTGCGGCGCCGGGTTCGGGGCTCCCTCGGCCTAGCCTATGACCGGCGCGCCAGGACAAAGACCGACGGCCCGGGCGTGATCGAACCGAGACGCTCCTGAAGCGGAGCTTCGAGCCGGGCCAGGGCGTCGGGGGGAAGCCTTCTGGCCACGCCGGGGAGCCGGAAGAGCGAGGCGGCTCGCATCCGTTCGACCTTGAACCCGGCCGCGCGCAGAGCTCGCCGAACCGTGACCGGGGCGTGGTCGTGATGCAGCTTCTTGTACTCGACCGACCCGAGCCCGAACGGCGACCAGCTCTGTCGTCCCAGGAGCCGGCGCGCGATCGACTTGAGGTTGCGCTTGTTGGCGTACTCCAGCACGAGCATCCCGCCCGGACGCACGACGCGTCCGAGCTCGGCGATCAGGGGGGCCGGATCGGCGAAGTGGTGGAGAACTCGGACGCAGACCGCGGCGTCGAAATGGCCGTCGGGGAAAGGCAGCGCGAGCGCGTCGCCGACGACGATCTCGTAGCGGCGATCGCCACCGAGGGTCTCGAGGGCGGCGGCTACGTGAACGGACGATGAATCGAGCAGGAAGACCCGATCGTATCCAACGTACTCACCGGCCAGTCTGCCGAAGCCCGCTCCGACCTCGATCAGCCGGCCGCCGGTCGGCGGCAGTAGAGCCCGCAACGCGATGCGATCGCAGGCGTCCTCATAGGTGCGGGCCATCCAGAACACGTCTCGATACCCGAGATCCTCGTAAGTGGCGAGAGGCTCGGACGGCGGGCTGGAGGCGGTCGAAGGATTGGACACGTCGCTGCTCACGGAGATGCGACTCCGCAGGGGGTCAGGACGGACTGGCCGCGCCGACTGCCCGACGGTGGACGGCGAAATCGTCGGCGTTCCCCGACCAGCCGCAGTCGCACCGAACGACGTTCGTGCGAGCGTTGTACTCCTCGATCAGGTGTGACTTGACCGGTCGGAGAGGGTTCGGTGCGACCGCCGTGCGGACTGGCCGAGCCATGGTTCCTCCTCCATCTCCCAACCCTGACGTCGCCGCCGCGTTCGATCGATGGGCGACCGCCGCCAGACGAAACAGCGGACACTCAGACACGGCCACGCCAGTTGGGAATTCGCCTCCATTCTAGCAGAAGGAGGCTCCAGCTCGATTCGACGCCATCTGGCCGGCGTCTGGCGGCGGGGCCGAACTCTCAACGCTGCCGACACATTGGCTCCGCCTGTAATTCAGAACCCACGGTCGCGGGTCCCGGGCCTTAGAATCTGGCTCAGAGAGGAATTACTCCCCGGGGAGCCCAGCGTGCCCGTGGAACTGTTGATTGGGATCATCGTTGCCAGCGTGGCCGTGAACCTCACGCTACTGCTGTGGCTGTCGCGAGCGGATCACGTCAAGGTTCGCTGGTCGCGGTCCGGCGCCAATTCGGTCCTGGCGCGCCCGCCCGAACCGGAGTCTCAGCCCCTCCGACGGCGTGCGCTCTACGTGGCTGTACCGCCGTCGCTCGCCGGTCCGGTGCCCCCGACGGTGTCCGAAGGTCCCCATACCCCACTGGTCGAGATGCTGCCTCCCGAGCTTGCCGAGTTCGTCTCCCGGCCGGCGACGATTTCGGAGCACTCTAACGGCTTCGACCACACGGCTTCGCGCGATGGCGCTTCCCCAACCGAGCAGCCTGCGCGGCGCCCCGACTGGCGCGAGCGGCGCCAGATCGTGACTCGCTTCTCGACCGCCGAACACGACTCCCACGGCCACCTGGATCCACTCACGCGTGTAGAGGATGTCGAAGGCTGGAGCCGGATCGTGGCGGTTGAGAACGCGCGCCTGCTCCGTTACCGGAGGCCGATCGCCGTCGTCCTGGCCGAGCTCGAGGGTCTGCCGCGGCTGTCCGAACGCCTCGGAGACGGGGTCGCGGATCGATTACCGCCCGTGATCGCCGACGCCTTCCGGCGAGAAGCCCGCACGTCCGATTGGGTCGCTCGAATCGGCCCCTGTCGTTTCGCCACAATCCTTCCCGAGACGAGCGAGACTCAGGCCATCAACTACGTCGAGCGGATCCGAATCGCGTGCGAACCCTGGCTGGCCGCCGCGGCCGTACCGTTGCGCCTGGCCATCGGCTGGTCCGGCCCGACCGCCTCGTCGGACCTGGAGTTCGCGGTCCTGCGGGCCGAGGAGAGGATGGACGCCGACAGGCGGATGGCGGGCAAGGCCATCCTGCCGCTAATCGGAGTTCCGCCTGCCGAAACGGGCAGGTCGGGGGAGTGGTCCAGCTTACAACCGGGGCAAAACCCCGTTCCGGCTCGGTCGGGCGATGTTTCGAGAGGAAAAGAGCATCCGGACCCGGCCCGGTCGAGGTCTGCGCCCCTCGGCGGAACGGACGTCTGAACCAGGGCCGTGACTTTCGTTCGCACCCGCAAGACCTATCTGGTCACGCCCCGGAGCGGGGTGTAGGCTGCGCACGTTCTCAACGGCCTGAGGTCCGTCATGCAGGCCGACAGGAGCGTGGTAGCCAGACGGCCCGCCACGGGCGGTGCGCGTCCAGTTGGAGAAGGAGGCTGTACTCGTGCTACAGGAAATCTGGGCGAAAATCTCGGCTCGCGAGCGCTTCGTCGTATACGGCGCGGTGGCCATGCTCGTCGGCTGGCTGGTGGGCCAGTTCATCGCAACCTTCAACCCTTGTGCGGGCTACAACCTCGGAAATCTCTGCCCACTCTCTTCCTTCAGCTACTTCAGCGCCGGTAACGCGGGCACCTTCGCGCTGATCGGCCTCCTCGCCGCAATCGTGGCGGTTGTGGTCGTCTATCTCAAGGTTGCGCCGAACATGAACATCAACTGGCCCATGCCGGTGGCCCAGGTTCTGTTGGGCGTGTCGGGTCTGGCGCTCATCTGCGGCGTCCTCGTGGTCCTGATGCAGGTCTCGTACGGCCTGGGCGACGCCCCTGTCACGATGTGGCTGGCCGACGTCATCTTCATCGCCGGCGGCGCGGCGATGGCGTACTTCTCCTATCAGGAGTACCTCGGCACCAAGGCCGCGTAACCCTCGCGAACAAAGCGGCGGTCGCCTCCGGGCGACCGCCGCTTTTCGTTTCTGCGAGGTGCTTGATTACTGCGCGTGGACGACGCGGAAGCAATCGGAGCAGTAGACGGGCCGGTCCATGTGCGGCTTGAACGGCACCTGGGCTTGATTGCCGCAGCGGGTGCAGATTGCCGCGAAGTACTCTCGCGGTCCGGCGTTGCCGGGTTCGCGCCCGGAACCCTCGGCCGAGTCTCGCATTGATCGTCGTGAAGCCCGGCAGGTCGAGCAGCGTTTGGGGTCCGAAACGAACCCCTTGAGGGCGTAGTACTCCTGGTCCTCGGCTGAATGGACGAACTCCGCGCCACAGTCAACGCAGGTCAGGTTCCGATCGACGTATGTCACGATTCTCCTCCCGGAGCCGCGTTTTCCGGGCCGACGGTCTCGTGACGGGCGAACCGAGATGGCGCCGGGCCGCGTTGGGGCGCTGGGAGGCTATTGCGGATCCGGTCGACAGTCTTCGATTCACTGATGCCTGTCCGGGACGCACCGGCAGGGCGGCAGGATAGCACCGAGTCCGGCCGGATTGAATGAGCGTCCCGGTGGGTCGGACAGGGCCGCAGGCAGGCCCGAGAGGCATCCAACTGCATTGCGTCACGGCCCCTTGAACCTGGCACAATCGCCAGCGTCGGTTCGTAACCGCGGCGCGGATGCTGCGGCGTCGGACTGGGCGCTTCGATGCTGCGGCAACCCGCGAAGCCTCAGTGGTTCGGGCGCGAATCCGGGTAGTCGGGGCGCAAGAGGAATTCCGGTCCGATGCTGCGCTTGCTACACACAGCCGACGTCCATCTGGGCGCCCGGCACACGGACCTCGGCGAACGCGCCGCCGTCCTGCGCGAGCGCCAGTTCGCCGCCTTCAGGGCCTCGGTCGAACTGGCGATCGTCGAGAAGGTCGACCTCTTCCTCATCGCCGGCGACCTGTTCGACTCGAATACCCAACCGCGCCGCTCAGTCGAGCGCGTCGCCGCGGAACTCGGCCGCCTCGCGGGTGCCAGCATCCGCACCGTCATCATCCCCGGCACGCACGACGTCTACGACGGCTCGTCGATCTACCGCTCGTACGACCTTGCGAGCATGGCCGGCGCGTCAGGCGCGTCAGGCGCGGCCGGCGACTGGGTCGTAGTGCTTACGCCGAGCGCGCCCGAGGTGGTCTTCCCGCCACTCGACGCGATCGTCTACGGCCGAGTCTTCGATACGAAGCGCTCGCCGCGCAGCCCTCTCGCGGACCTCGATGCGCGGGCCGACGCCCGCGCCAATTGGAAGATAGGCATGGTCCACGGTGCCCTTTCGATCCCCGGCCGCACCGATTCGGACTCGGTGGTGTTCACACAGGACGAGATCGCCCATACCGGCCTCGATTACCTCGCCCTGGGCCACTGGCACTCCGCATTCGGCGGCCGCGCCGGAAACGTCGAGTACGCCTACTCCGGCGCCCCCGAGCCGGTGGCGGTGGACCAGGACGGAGCCGGCCAGGTGCTGCTGGTGACACTCGACGAGAGGGCCGGCCGCCACATCGTCAGCGTCGAATCCAAGAGGGTCGGCCAGACCTGGGCGGAGAAGCTCGACCTGGACGTCAGCGGCATCCACGGCCAGCCCGATCTGATCGACATCCTCGGGCGCCACGCCGATCCGAACCTCGCCTTCGACGTCCGTCTGACGGGCCTCTATCCGGACGAGCTCGACCTCGACCTCGACGAGATCGAGCGGGCGCTGTCGCCGTCCTTCCTGCGTTTCCGCCTCCGCAACGATTCGATCCCGGCCTCGCCCGACGCGGCCGCCCCACCGCCGGACACGGTTCTCGGGGCCTTCGTCCGAACCGTCGATGAGCGCATAGCTGAGCTGGAGGAGATCGCCGCGACCCGTGGGCTAGGGGCCGACTCGCCCGAGCCGGATCCGGATGAGCTGGCCGATATGCGCGAGGTCCTGCGACTGGGCCGGCACCTCCTCGAAGGCCGCCAGGTGACCCTGTGATCCGGGACGCGGACCGATGAGGATCACCCGGGTCCAGCTGCACGAGTTCGGCCGGCATCGCGATCTGGACATCGAGCTGGCGCCCGGCTTCACCATCATTCGCGGCCCGAACGAAGCCGGCAAGTCGACGATCCAGCGCGGCCTGGAGCTGGCCCTTTTCCGCAAGCCAACAGCATCAGGCGCGGAGATAGAGGCGCTGCGGTCGTGGGATGCCGACGGAGATGAGCGCTCTCGCACGCGGCTCGAGTTCGTGATGGACGACGACCCCAGGACCGACGTCGAACCGCCGAAGGGCGTGCTGGAGAAAGAGTTCCGCGGCCAGCGCGGCCGTGTGTCGCTCGAATTCGACGGCCATTCCTATACGGATCCGGCTCGAGTCGATGAGGTCATCGCCGATCTGGCCGGCATCCCGAACGAGGCATTCTTCCGCTCGACTGCTTCGATACGACATGAGGAGCTGGACGACCTCGATCGCGACGAAGGCGCGCTGCGGGACCGCCTGCAGGCCAGCATCGGCGGCGGAGACAGAGGTTCGTCGCGAGCGAAGGGCCGCCTCGAGGACGCCATACGCGTCCTCAAGTCCCGCGGCGACAAGAATCCGGGGCGGCTCAGGATCGCCGAAGAGGCCGTTGCCCGAGCCGAGCTGGCGCTCAAGAACGGCGAGGCGGCGCTGGAGAAGCTCGAGAGGGATCGCGACGCCCTCGCCCAGGCCCGAGATGCGCGCCTGCGAGCCGACGCCGCGCTGGGCGAGAGCCGGAACATGCTCGAGGGCGCCCACCAGGCCGAACGACTCCGGTCGGACCGAGCGGTCATAGCCGAACGCTTCGAGCGCTACCGGCAGGCCGCCGAGGCGCAGCGTCGGCTGGCGGAGCTAGAAGCCATGCCGGAGAGGTCCATTTCCGGGTTGCGCGAGCAGCTCGACCGGATGCGGACGCTGCAGAGCCGCGTCTCGATCATGCGGGAGACGCTCGAGGACGACGTCGGTCCGGAGATCGAGCCGAACGAGCCCGAGCCGGACTACCTTCGGCCGCTGGCCGCCGCGCTCGTCATGCTCGCCCTGTCGGCCGTCTCCCTCTTCCTGGGCGTGGCGATGCCGCTCCTGCCGGCCATCGTGATCGGCGTCGCCCTCCTGGGCCTGGCTGCGGCGCTGGGGTATCGAGGCTGGCGACGTCGCTCGATGGCGGCGAACGTCCGAAGGACCAACAGCGCCCGCGAGCGCGATCGGAATCTTCGCCGCCAGGGCCGGGTCGGCACCGAAGAGGGCTTGCGCGTCGCGGAATCCGGACTGGAGAACATCCTCCGGGAGTTGGGCGTGGCCGACGTCGAGTCGGCGGAGAAGCTGCTCACCGAGGATCAGGCCAGGCGTCAAGAGATAGCGACGCTGCAGGTGCAGGTCGCGGCGTTGCTCGCGGGTCAGAGCGGCAGCGTCCTGGAGCTGCGCGACAAGGCCGCGCTCGAGATGGAGCAGAAGCAGGCCGCGCTCAATTCGCTCGGACCGATAGCCAACGACGCGCGGGCCAGGGAACGGCTCGAAGCCGAGGTGCGAGACCGCCACGCGGCGTTGGAGCGGGCTCGCGACAGCGAAGCCGCAGCGGTCGCCCGCGTCGAGGCGAACACCGTCGACTCGGAGCAGGTCGCCGGCGAGGCCGAGCGGCTGGTCACCTGGCAGGGCCAGCTGGCTGCGCTGAAACGACGCATTCGAATCTACGAGATGACCCTCGCGGCGATCGACGCCGCGGAGAGCCGCACGATGCGGAAGGCTACCCGCTTCCTCGAGCAGCAAGTCGGCTCCGACATCGCCCGGCTGACCGGCGGGCGTTACCGGCGCGTCCTGATCGACGACGCGACGTTGGACATCAAGGTCTGGACGCCCGAACGCGGAGACTGGATCGCGGCCGGCCTGCTGAGCAAGGGCACGGTCGATCAGGTCTTCCTGGCGGCGCGCATCGGGTTGGTAAGGCTGGTCACCGGGGGCAAGCACCCGCCGTTGATCCTCGACGACCCGTTCGTGACCTTCGACGACGCCCGGGCGGAAGCGGCGGCCCTGCTGCTGCGCGACCTATCCTCGGACTTCCAGGTGATCTACCTGGCCTGCTCGAACCGCTACGACCGACTCGCGGATGCCGTCGTCGAGTTGCTCGGGCCGGCCGACGCCGAATCCGAAGGAGCGGCGGCGGACGGGGTGCCGGCCGCGCCCGGACCGGCCGCCATTACGGGCTCCGAGGCAGATGCAGCCGCCGCCGCGGACCGCGCGGCCGTTCCCGCGCCCCCCGATCGCGATCTGGCCGAGTCGTAGGAGGAAGCCATGTCAGAGGAGATTCCCCAGGGCCTGGCCATCGAAAGTATCTGGGTGGTTGAAGCGACGCTCGCTGCCGATGCGGCCGAGCGGCGGCCGGCCGTCCGGCCCGAGCATTTGAGCAGGCTGGCCGGGCTTCGTGCGGCCGGCACGTTGCTCGAGGCAGGCGCGTTCGCCGACATGTCGGCATCGCTTCTGCTCGTCCGGGCCGTGAGCGAGGAGGCGGTCTCGAAGCTGGTTCGGGAGGATGTCTACTACCGCTCGGGCGTCTGGTCCGGTTTCCGCGTGAGGGCCTTTGGGCGGATGGCCAGGCTCGACGAGCTCACGCACGGCTGATCGCCCAGAAGCGAGAGCGGTCTCCGCGCCGGCGCGTCGGGTCGGGCGTCAGTGCGGCCCCACCCGACAGACGCTGGGACGGGTGTCAGGGAAAGGCGATCGTCGCCGTCAGGTTGGGTCTCCCGGCGTCGGCGCTGTCGTTGTAGAGGGATATGCGGTAGGTCTTCGCCGACTCCACCGCATGGGAGTACTGGGGCGACACCGAGCCGGCAGCGGCGTAGGCCATCGAATCCACGGGCGACGGAGTCGGCCCGCTGACGTCGGTGAGCGTCAAGGTCGCGTGCACGATCGCCGGCGGCCAGGCCGCATCGAATGTGACGTTGCCGGCGATCCGTGGCTTGAACGTCGCGACCAGCGAGCGAAGGGTGTCCAGGTTCGGCGAACCCTGGAAGCGGCAGTTGGTGGCTGTGATCTGAGGATGGTCGGTTGGCCAGCCGACGGCCACGTCCACGGTCGGTGACGACTCGTTCGTCGAGAGGACGGTCACTTTCCAAGTCGTCTGAGCCGCGGACGCGAACCCGTCTACGCCAGGCATAGGACCCGAGCTGCACTTGGCCGGCAGCGCGTCCTGGGTCAGGCAGATCTCCGACGAGTCGTTCAGCGAAGTCGCGACCACATGAGCGGAGACCGCCCCGGGACCGTCGCTCACGAACGTGAAGGTTCGAGGAGCGCCGGCCGGATCGATCGATGGATCCAGCTTCAGGCCGTTGAATGTGATGGTCGCCGTGGGCGAGGTCTGCGAGGGCCCTGCTGTGGCCGTTGGCGCCGTCGACTCATTCGCTGTGACGACAGGGCTGGCTGAGGGCGAATAGGGGGTGGGAACGAGAGAAGCCGTCGGAACGGCAGCCGAGCTGTCGCCCGGGGACCCGGCCGGCGCCGCAGGCGTGGCCGGACCTCTCAGCAACCAGGCGGCGCCGGTGAAGCCGACGACGAGCGCAATGAGCAGCGCGAGTGCCGGCCCGGCTCGCCGTCGCCGCCTCACCCTTCTCAGGTCGCCCAACTGGACCTCCACTCATCGCGTCGGAGCGAGCTCCGGCGAACCATCAGGTGTGTATATCAGGGGAAAGTGATCTGCGCCGTCAGATCAGGACGCTCGCTGTCGGCGGAGGTGTTACGCAACTCCACCAGATAGGTCTTGGTGTTGTCGACTTTCGCCGTGAATGCCGGGTTTATGTAGGTGGCGCCCTGGTACTGGCGCGTGTCTACGGTGACGGAGGGCGCGCTCGTCGCGTCCATGAGCGTCATGGTGGCGTCCGCCGTGACCAGCGTCCACGTGGCCTGGACGTTGACGGCCCCCGGAGCGCGAGGCTTGAACGTGGCGCTGAAACCGTTCAGCGACTCCGGAACGCCGCTCGTGGAGCTGCCCTGGAATCGGCCGTGGCTCATCGTGATCTTGGGCGATGCGGTCGGCCATGTGAAGGTCACATCGACCGTGGGCTTCGAGGTGCCGTATCCAACCACGGTGGCGGTCCAGGTGTTGTGACCGGGGTCCGACTTGCCCTTGGGGAAGTTCGGCAGCTTGCCCGCGCCGCCAACCTGGCAGGCGAACGCGCCGGCGTCGACCTTTATGCACAGTTTGGCCGTGCCGCCGGCCGAGATCTTGGTGACGGCGAACGTGACGGACCCGGCGCCGTCGCTTATGAAGGTGAAGGTTCGCGCGGTGCCCTTGGCGTCCTTGGCCGCGTCGAGGCCCAGGCCGTTGAAGGTTATGGTCGCGGGGCTGGGCACGCCCGGAGTGGGCGTCACAGCGAGCGTGGCGCTCGCCTGCGAGGCGCCGCCGGATGGCACGGCGCCGTTGCCCGAGCCCGATGCCGCGGCCACGTCCGTCGCTCCTGGCTCGGCCGTGGGAGTCGAGTCGCGGTGGCCTACGATCATCAGGGCGCCGGCCACGCCGATGAGCAGCGCGCACACCACGCCCAGCACGATCGATACGTTTTTCCAGACTCTATCGTCCACCGGGCTCCTCCTGTCCGATCCATCCACCCTCGGCGATGGACGTGCGAAAGATACCGCCTGGAGGCCCGATGGGGATAATCGGGGCGTCATCCGCCTCGTCGAGCCCGGTCGGCGCGCGGCCGCGCCTCCGGGCTGGGTGCCTTCGTCCCAGCCGGCAAGCCGGTCCTTTTCGGCTCCGCTAGGCTGCCCGGGTGAACCCCAGACCCGCGCCGGACTGGCGCCCACTGCTCGCCGTCTACTGGCTCACCTCGTTCGTCGAGGGGTTGGGGGTGGCTCAGATCTACGCCTTCATGCCCAACCGGCTTCTCGAGGTCGGCGTGGCCGCGGCTGACATCCCGCGACTGGTCGGTCTCCTCGGAGCGATGTTCTTCCTGACCGGCCTGCCGTTGATACCGCTGTGGGGGGTCTGGGCCGACAAGTACAGCCGCAAGGCCGTGATCATCCGCAGCGCCCTCGTTGAGGCTGTTGTCTTCGGCGTGATCGCCGCCAGCCGGACGCCCTGGCAGCTGGTCGTCGGGATGCTCATGGTTGGGTTCCAGTTGGGCAACAGCGGCGTCATGATGGCCGCCATCCGCGATGCCACTCCGCGTGGCCGGCTCGGTCTGGCGATGGGCATCTTCGCGGCCAGCAGCCCGCTCGGGTTCGGGGTGGGTCCGGCGCTCGGCGCGTTCATGATCGACGATCTCCATCTCACCAGCGCTGTCGTGTTCGCCCTCGCCGCAGCCATGTCGCTGGTAGTTGCGCTCGTTCTGGCGGTCGCATCTGCAGACGTGCGGCCCGACGTGGTGCCGACCGGCAGCACCCTGCAGCTGGCATTCGGCGCAGTGCGAGGCGTCATGGCCGATCCCATCGTGCGGTGGCTCTTCGTCGTGTATGGGGCGGTCTTCGTCGGGCGCCAGATGTCGACCCAGTACATGCCAGTGCTGATCCACAGTGTCGAGAATGCGAGTTACCACGTGGCGGGGTCGGTAGGCATCCTTGGGCTGGCCGCCGTGGTCGGGGCGGCCGTCTCGCCCGTCGGCGGCTGGGTGGCCGACAGGCTGGGTTTCAGGAGGGTTCTCGTCGGCGCCATCGCCGGCGTTGCCGTCTCCTTCGGCGTGCTCTCGTTCGGCACCAGCGTGGCCTGGCTGGCCATCGCCTACAGCGTGGCCATCGCCTTCCAGACGGTCGTCGCCGCCATGGTGTCCAGCCTCCTGGCCACCGAGACGCCTCCGGAGCGCCGGTCCGCAACGTTGAACCTGATCTATCTGCCCCTGTACATCGGGGGCATCGCCGGGCCGGCGATTGGGGCGGGCGTGGTGACGTTCGGAGATCAGGCGGTCTTCTTCACGGCCACGGGTGTGCTCGTCGGTGCCACGGCTCTGGCCGTCGCCTTCGTGCGACGCACGGGCGGGCACGCGCCCGTAAACGCCGCCCACGCCGCCGGACCGGAGGTTACGACCGAGCCCCGAGTCTGAGTCGGCGCGGGTCGGCCTCTTCTACGACCGAAGTCGGGCCGCTACCGAGAGTTCAGCTTTGGGACGTCCATTTCGGCCGGGCCCACGTAGCGGGCATCGGGCCGGATCAGCTTGTCGGCCGACGCCTGCTCGATGGCGTGAGCGCTCCAGCCGGCCATTCGCGCCAGAGCGAACGTCGGCGGGAAGAGGTCCGGCGGAAGACCGACACCCTGCAGGACCGCGGCCGCGTAGTACTCGACGTTGGTCTTGATTACGCGGTCGGGCTTGAGCTCGCCAAAGACCCGCAGCACGACGTCCTCGACCTTGACCGCGGTGTCGAGCCAGTCGGCCATGTCCGCCATGCCCTCGGCCACCTTCCGCAGAGCGGCAGCCCGCGGGTCATAGGCTCGGTACACACGATGGCCGAAGCCCATGATCCGGTCGCCGCGGGCGATGGCCTCCCGAACCCATTTCTCCGCGCGATCCGGTGAGCCGATCTCATGGAGCTGGCTGACCACTTCGGCCGGGGCGCCGCCGTGCAGCGGGCCCTTGAGCGCGCCGATTGCCCCGCAGATGGCGCTGGCCAGGTCGGACCGGGTCGAGATGATCACCCGGCAGGTGAACGTGGAGGCGTTGAGGCCATGCTCGGCGCCAACGATGAAATACGCGTCGAGGGCGCGGGCGGCGGCCGGGTCCGGGTCCGCACCGGTCAGCTGCTGCAGGAAGCCGCCCGCAAGAGAGAGCTTGGTGTTGGGTTTGACCGGCTCGAGGCCGTTGCGGAGGCGGTGGAAGGCTGCCAGGGCGGATGGGGCGAAAGCGGTGAGCTCGCGCGCCTGGTCGACGGTCGGCGGCCAGTGCGGCCGGCGCCACGCACCCCAGACGGAAACCGCCGTTCGAAGCGCGTCCATCGGATGGGTGTGGCTCGGCAGTTCATAGAGCGCGCACATCACAGGCTCGGGTATCTCGCCCGGGGCCAGCGTCGCGCTCTTCCGCCACTCGCCCGTCCACAGGAGCTCCGCCACGCGGCCGTAAGTCCCCTTCTCGACGAGCTGCCCGATCGGGTAGCCGCGGTAGAGCAAGCGGCCGTTGGCGCCGTCGACCATTCCGATGGCGGTCTCGGCGGCAATCACCCCCGCGAGGCCGGGAGAGTAGGCGCGCTCGACAGGGGCCTTCTGCTCTGCGGGGACGGCTGCCTCGGGCGTCTGCGACTTCGCGGACGCGGCGTCGTCTGTGTTGCTGGTCGTCATCGTCGCCCTCCTTGGGGCCTTGCGCGCGAGCGGCCATCCTGGGTCCGGAGCGGCAGCTGCCCGGGCGGCCTGGACTGGTGCCGAGCATGCTACCGCGATCTCGACCAGTGGCGCTGGCAGGGTCCGTCCGGGGCCAGCCTGACGAAACGGGTAGGGGGCTGCCCTACCAGTCGAGCCCGTGCTTCCCCCCGGGACCTAGCGGTGCTCGCCGCCCCGGCCGCTGCGCCCGTCGGACTCGAGAGCATCGAGGATGAGCCGGATCACCACTGCGCCGAGGAAGGCCACCACCAGGGCGCCGAGGAAGCCGTGGGTGCTGTCCATGTGCAGTTCCTCGGTGGCGAACCAGCCGCCAAGAAGGCCGCCGAGGACCCCTACGACCGTGTTCGCGAGACAGCCGTGCGGTCCTCTCGCGACGACCGCGCCGGAGAGGGCTCCCGCAAAGAAACCCACGACGATCCAGCCCACGAAGTCCATGTGCGGCACGAGTGACTCCCAGACACTGACGATGGTTGGGTTTGGTCGACTTCGATCTTACCGGCGCCACCTCCCGGCCGGATCAGTCCGCGGCACGATTTCGAGTCACCCTCGAGCAGGAGTAGCCGTCCGCGGACCGGCTCGGGCATGAGGCCGCCGATCGAGACACTTCACCCGGCGGCCTGCGACCGTACGACCCGGACAACCCCTACAGGGCATCCTCCCAGGCCGGCATCGTCTTCATGTAAGCCCGGGCCTTCTCGCGGGCGGCCGTGTAGTCGAGGCCCTCCTGTCGCATCGTCCACTGGGTGAAGCGCTCGAGGCGTTCCTCGACCGTCGACAGCTTGCCTTCGGGTGCGCAGTAGCCGCAATACGGAATCGATGCGTCTGAGAGAGCGTGATCCTCGGCCCCGGCGAGGGGCATGCCGCAGCTTTCGCAGTTGATCGCAACAGTCATCGGAGCTTGTCCCTTTCTGTGTCGCGCGCGGCGCCAGACACGGTCGCCGCGGGTGGTTTGTCGATATCCGCGGAGGCGAGCAGCTCGAAGCCGCGGACGACGGTCGCTCGTTCCTCGGGTGACAGTGTCGCCATTACCTGGGCGATCAGATCCGGCGCCAGAACCTGGCCGACCCTGGCCACGACGCTGCGCCCGGAGTCGGTCAACCAGACGAGCACGCGACGTTCGTCGCGCTCGTCACGGATTCTGGCGACCAGACCCTTCGCCTCGAGACGTTGGAGCAGCTCCGAAACGGAGTTGCGCCGCAGCCCGAGATGCGCCGCTTGTTCGCCGACGGTCAGTGGCCCGCTCGCCGAGAGGTGCTGCAGCACCTCCAGCGCGCGGCGGGTGACCGGCAGCTCGCCGCCCTGGACTCGATTGGCCCAGTGGTAGCGCCGGTAAACCTCCGGGAAGAGACGAGCGACGCGTTTGGCTGCCCCGGCGGCAGTGATGTCGGCCGCTGGCGTGGAGTCGACGGCGCCGGCTGCCTCGGCCGCAGCCTGCCGGTCGGACCCGTCGGTTCGCTCCGGTTCTTGCGGGATTCCAGTCGTGACGATCATGTCGCCACGAATATCCGGGTGCGCGGGCTCGCCGTCAACGGATCCGATCGGTCGCTACGACATATCTGTCGGATCCGGGCGACGCCGAAGAGCCGGGCGCCGCCGTGGTCTACCGATCGCGCGACCAGGGCGATGCCCCACGAGGTCCGCAGCCACACCCGAAGGAGTCCGTCTACTCCCGAAAGCTTCGTGCCGCAGCACAGGACAGGCAATTCGCTCCACGTCCATGCACGCCGCTTCGGCGCATAGTGCTCCCCGAATGAGTGGGCCGAGCCGAGAAACAATGTCGGCGACCCGTTCCCGAGGCCCGTTATGTATCGCCGTCGCTGGTTCGCTGTCGTCGCCTCTGTCCTGATCGTCGGGACCGTCGAAGTCTTGAGTGACACCGTCTTCGATGCCGTCCTGCCCTTCCCATTCCACACCCTGCTCGTGGTCGCGGTCGTCACCCTCGTGGTGGCCACCGGGGCTACGTTCTCTTTCCGCCGCATCGATCGCCTGGCGGGCGACCTGCGCGAGCGGAATGAGGTCCTCCAGTCGCGCAACGCCGTCCTGCGCGCGGTCTACGACGTGAGCCTCGCCGTCTCGGGTCAGGCGGACCCCGAGCAAACGATCGCCACAATCGTCGACCACGCTCGCTCGCTCCTCAATGTCGACGCCGCCCTGCTCGTCCTCGACGGTCCGGTCGGGGAGCTCAAGCTGCGGGCGGCGAGCGCCAGGCCCGGCGTCCTTGTCGGCGACGAACCTCACGCTGTCATGGCGCAGGAAGAGTCCGAGCTCGAGTGCTATCTGCAATCGGGATACAAGATCGCGCTCTCGGCTCCCGTCGGCCACGGCCCGAAGCGCGTCGGCATCCTGGCTCTGGCGACCCCGACCAGGGCCCGGCGCCGATTCGACGTTTCGGAGGTGGAGACGCTTTCCGGACTGGCGACCCAGATCGGCCTGGCGCTCGAGGCGTCCAGGCTCCACGGTGAGTTGCGGGTCCTGGCGATACAGGCCGAGCGTGAGCGCATAGCTCGCGAGATGCACGACGGCCTGGCTCAGGTTCTCGGCTACGTCAACACCAAGTCTCAGGCCGTCGAGGAGCTACTCGCCGAGGACCGTGTGACCGACGCGCGGCGGCAGCTGGCCGAGCTTGCGGCCGCGGCTCGCTCGGTGTACGTGGACGTTCGAGAGGCGATCCTGAGCCTCTCGACGCCGGTGCCATCGGAGCGGGGAGTGGTCGCGGCTCTCGAGGAGTACGCGGCCGAGTACGCCGAATCGTCCAAGCTCGCGGTCAAGTTCGGCGCCAGTGCCGGTGCCGTGGAGGCTCAGCTGCCGGCGGCGGTCCAGGCGGAGATCTTCAGCATCGCCCGTGAGGCCCTGACAAACGTTCGCAAGCACGCCCGCGCCCAGCGTGTGAGCGTGAGCGTGGCCATCGAGGACGGCGAGTTGGCGCTGCGCATCGAGGACGACGGCGTCGGCTTCGAGGCGGAGCTGCTCGCTACCGGACCGGAGCGGTGGCCGCACTTCGGCCTGGCAGGGATGCGCGAGCGGGCCGAGTCCGTCGGTGGGCGGATCGCCTGGCGCAGCCATCCCGGTGCGGGGACCCTTGTCGAGCTGCATGTTCCGGTAGGGAACGGCCCGTTGACTTACCCACTCAATAGAGTTGCTTCGGGAGATGAGACCGCGCATCCTGAAGCGCAGCATCAGGCGGTCCGATCGCCCGCTGCGGTCGCATCGGAGGCAGACTGACGCCATGAGAACTGTGCTCGTCGACGACCATGCGCTCTTCCGCGACGGGGTCGCATCGCTACTGCTGGCGTGGGGCCATGAGGTAGTCGGTCAGGCTGCCGACGGTGCCGCAGCGGTGGAAATCGTGGATGAAACCTCACCGGACGTCGTGCTCATGGACGTTCGCATGCCAAACGTGTCGGGCCTGGAGGCCACGGCCAGGATCAAGGAGCGCCATCCCGAGGTCGCCATCGTCATGCTGACGGTGAGTGAGGATGAGGCCGACCTCTTCCGCGCGATCAAGGCCGGCGCCCAGGGCTACCTGCTCAAGAACCTGGAAGCGCCACAGTTGCGATCGATGCTCGAAGGAGTAGCCCGCGGCGAGCCTGCGATCACTCCGGCCACTGCGGCGCGGATCATCGACGAGTTCCTCAGGACGCCCGGCGGAACGCCCCAGCCGAACCAGCGCCTGACCGATCGCGAACTCGAGGTTCTGCAGCTCGTGACGGCCGGCCAGCGCAACCGCGAGATCGCGGTCGAGCTCGGCATCAGCGAGAACACCGTCAAGTTCCATCTCAAGAACATCGTCGAGAAGCTCCACGCCCAGAACCGGGCCGAGCTCGCCGCTCGGGCGGTACGTGAGGGGCTCGTGCCCGACCTTCCGCGCGACGGGTCCGCCCACGACCGGCCCCGCCAGGACCTGTCGTATCGCCGCCGCTGATTCCCGCTGCGGGGACTGAGGTCGGTTCCGCGCGTTGCCGGCCCGGTCGCCGCGTCCCGGGTAAGGGGTAGCTGGTTGGCCCACCTCGCAGGGTAGGGCAACTCCTTCCCTCCGGCAGTGTACGAAGGAGCCCTCGGGCGCCATTCTCAGGCCCAGCATATTCGCAGGCCGAGGCGTTCTATGGGCTACCGGATCCAGATCGAAAACGATGGCTGTCTGAACTGCGGCGTCTGCATGGACGTCTGCCCGGTCCAGGCCCTCGACATGAGCCGACCGCAACGGCCCGGGGTAGAAGGAGCCGGTGTCTTCGGCAAGCCCTTCGACTGGATGATGGAGTACCCGGTCCAGGTTGGGGAATGCATCGGCTGCGGCATTTGCGTCCGCGAGTGCCCGACCCACGTCGTCCTCCTCGACAGCCTGCCCGGGTTGACGCCGCTCGCCGCCCGCCAGGGCCCGATCAACCGACCCGCGGAGCCGGCGCCCGCCTGGCAGCCGCTCGGCGAGGTCACCAGCGAATCGCTCAAGCCGGCTCGTGTCTCGCCGTGGGGCCGCCTCTTCCAGTGGAACGTCAGCGAGCGGCCCGAGGACTGGCAGGTCTGGCGGTCCATGGTGACCGACTCTCGCGTGGATCCCATAGCGCCCTGCCAGGAGGCCTGCCCCGCCGGAACGGACGCCGGTCGCTACGTCGGCCTGATCGGCCAGGGCCGCTATGACGAAGCCTATGCCGTCGCCGCCGAAGTCAACCCGTTTCCCTCGGTCTGCGGCTGGATCTGTACCGCTCCGTGTGAAACGGCCTGCCGCCGTGGCACGCTCGACGAACCGATCTCCATCCGGCGGCTGAAGCGATTCGCCGCCGAGCAAGGCAAGCTGCCGCCCGTCGCTCCCCCCACGAAGAGGCTGGGCAAGAAGGTCGCGATCGTTGGCGGCGGACCGGCCGGCATGTCGGCCGCGTACTACCTGGCCAGGCTCGGGTACACCGTCACCGTCTTCGAGGCGATGCCGGTGCCGGGCGGCATGATGGCCATCGGCATCCCCGAATACCGCCTGCCTCGAAACGTCATCCGCGAAGAGATCGACAGGATCGTCGGCCTCGGAGTCGAGCTCAAGCTCGACAGCGCCATGGGCCGCGACTTCACCCTGGCCGACCTGGAGTCAAAATTCGACGCCATCTTCCTGGCCACGGGCGCTTCCCGCAGCCGCAAGCTGGGCGTCCCGGGCGACGGCCTTGTTGGCGTCGTCCCCGCGACCTTGTTCCTCAAGCAGGTCAACCTCGGCGAGAAGCCCGTGATCAAGGGTGCGGTCGTCGTTGTCGGCGGCGGCAGCACGGCGATGGACGCGGCTCGATCGGCCCTTCGATCCGGCGCGTCGTCGGTGACGATCCTCTATCGCCGCGGCCGGGCCGAGATGCCCGCCCAATCCGAGGAGGTCGAGGCCGCCGAGCACGAAGGCATCAAGATCCTGTTCGAGGCTGCCGTGACGGAAGTCAAGGGCGGCGACAGGGGCGTGACCTCGGTCACGTACATAAGCCAGCGACCGACCGGCAAGTTCGAAGGCGGCCGCGCCGTCTACGAGCCGATCCCGGGCAGCGATCGGGCGATCGACGCGTCGACTGTCATGGTGGCCGTCGGCGAGGAGCCGGACCCATCCATCCTGCCCCCCGGCGCCGGCATCGAGACGAGCGGGTTCTCGGGGATCGTGGCGGATTCGGGCCTGGCCACCGGACGCAAGGGCGTCTTCGCCGGAGGCGACGTGGTTTCTGGCGCCAAGACGATCATCCATGCCGTCGGCGCGGGTCGCCGAGCCGCCGGTTCGATCCACGAGTACCTGTCCGGCAGCAAGAACGGCGAGGCCGAGATCATGGCTACCGTCCGGGTGCCCAAGGCTCCCGAGCCGGTCCTGACCGTCGACCTGGCCGTGCGGCCGCGTGTCGGCATGGAGTTGCCGGCCTACACGCCGGGCTCCTTCGCGGCCACGCAGCCGAGCCTGGAGCCGGCCGCGGCGAGGGCGGAAGCGTCGCGCTGCTTCCGGTGCGATGCCGTGTACCGCTGCGAGACCGCGCACGTCCAGTCGGGGCGCGGGCCGAGGGACGGCCCAGATGCCAGGTCCAACGAACCAGCGCCGGCGCTCGGTGGCCGGCCCAATCTCGCCGGCTCGGCGAGCACTCCGCCGTCGATCCCAGGAGGTCGCGACTGATGGATTCCGCAGCATTCGGCGCAGCCGAGCAATTCGTCGAAGGGACGATTGCCGCCGCCCTTGTAGCTCTCTGGTTGCTGGCCGTGGCCCTGCACCTGGCCAGACCCTACATGCTCGCCCTGACGCGCAAGTTCACTCTCCGGCTCGGTGCCGACCTGTGGTGGACCATCTACGTCGGGATGCGCGACATCTTCCTGCTCCAGGTCTTCCTGGGCAGCTTCATCTTCTTCTACCCCGACGTGGTGGGCGCCAACGATCTGCCGATCACCGGCGGCCTCGCAGGAGCATGCGCTTTCGCGGCTCTGCTGCTCAAGCTGATGACGCGGGCCGACGCGGACGCGCGCAGCTTCAACGCCCAAACGTTCCTGATCGGGGCCGGTGCCACCCTGTACCTGGTGCCCTATCTCCTCGGCGTTCAGGTGACGACCGTCGGCAGCAGCATCTCGAACCAGCTGGCGTCGGTCCTGGTCAGTTCGCACAACCCCACGCTGGCGCTGGCGCTGTGCTACCTGTCCGGCTTCCTCGTCGGGGTCATGGGTCTGGTGGCCGTCTTCTACAACCTCCGTCTTGCCGGGTCCGCACCGCGCAAGCCCGTTCCCGGCGCTGCCTCGCAGCCCGCGGCGCAGAGCTAGGAGATAACGATGTCTGACCAGCAAGCTCTCGTTACGGGCTCGCAGTACTGGATGATCCTCTCTATTGCGGCGATCCTGCCGATCCTGTGGGCCTTCACCCTGGCGCTCCACTTCGCCCGCCCCTATGTCATTCGCTATCTGCAGACGCTGACCTTGCGGTTCGGTGGCGACGTGTGGTGGCTGAGCTACGTCCTGATCCGCGATGGGCTGCTCGTGGTGACCTTTGCCCTGAGCGCGATCTTCCTCTTCCCCAACGTCTACATGAGCGCCGACCTGGGCGTCCCGATCACGGCGCCGATAGCCGCCCTGGTCCTCTTCTGGGCCCTGCTCGCCAAGCTGACGGGTGACTCCGACGACGACCCGCGCACGTTCCGCATCGTCTCGGTCCTGCTCGTCGTGGCGTCGGCGCTCTACATCGTTCCGCAGATCTACGGCGTCGAGGCCGGCGACCAGGTCGACTCGCTGAACTCGATCGCCAACCTGGGCGGCATCCCCGGAGCGCTGGTCAGCGGCTCGAACCCGAGCCTCTCGTACCCGATCCTGAACCTCAGCCTGCTTGGCTTCGCCGCCACGGGCGCGGTCATCTTCCTCTGGTTCATGAGCAAGACCAAGTTCGAGGCTGCCGAAATCGCGTAACCGGCGATCCAGTCACTCGCCGCAAACGCACAGGACCGCCGCTCTTCGGAGCGGCGGTCCTTCTGATTCCGAGGGCGGGAGTGGACGACCTGTCAGCGCTGGCGATCGCGACCGGTGCCACGGAGATTGGGCGGGATCGCGGCGGCGGCGGCCTCGTCCACGATCCAGATCGCGCCGGTTCGGCGGGTGCGCTGAACCGGCCAGCGGCGGTCGTCTCTGACTTCTCCGAACACGTGACCGAGGGCCTCGGCCTTGGCCGCTCCGTTGGTAACGACCAGGACCGGTGCCGCTTCCAGCAGCCGCGGATTGACGGTCACGCGGGGCAAGTGCGGTCCGATATGCGCCGGCGCCGGTACGCCCATCGTCCAGGCCATGCTCTTGAGCGCCGGCGAATCCGGGAAGCACGACAGCACGTGGCCGTCGTTGCCCACGCCGACGAGGATCAGGTCGAAGGCAGGCCAATTGCCTTCGACGAGCGGCAGTTGAGCGGCCATCTCCTCCGCGTATCGTGCCGCACACCAGTGGGTGTCGTGGTATTCGGCGATGGCGCGATCCGTCGGGAAGGGGTGGACGTTGGCCGACGGCACCGGGGCTCCGCCGGTCGATTCCGCGCCGCCCAGGAGAACGTCGTCGAAGGCGGCAACATTGGACTCGGGGTGGCCCCGGGGCACGAAGCGATCGTCGCCCCACCAGACGTGGACGTTCGCCCAGGGGATCAGATCGACCAGGGGCGACTGCGACAGCAACCTGTAGATGGGTATCGGTGTATTGCCGCCCGTGGTACAGAAGTCGGCCCGACCGCGTCGGTCGACTGCCGCGACGAGCACCGCCGAGATCCTCGCAGCCGCTTCTCGGGCCACGTCGTCCACGGTCGCCGCTACGACGAGCTCCGGCTCGCCCATGTTGGGGGCCGGCAGCGCGATCGCGGTCGTTCCGGACATCCCATTGGCTCCGGGGGCGAGGTCCGGCTCCTGCTCACTCATGGTCCTGGCTCCTGTACCGGGTGGGCGCGCTCGGCCCCCTGCTGGTCCTTGCCATGGTCCTCGATCGGGGCCGCGGCGTTCCTACGTGCCGGCCCGCCAGATCCGGCCTTATGCGAATTCGAATCTGCGCCCAGAAGTCGATGGGCCATGGCAAGTGCGTCCACCGCGACCGGATCGGCGGCCCCTTCCTCCACCGCACGCGCCAGAAGATCGACGTCTGAGAGGCGAGGCGCGGCATAGTTGCGCCGGATCCGCTCGCGTCCGTCGTCCGACACCGACACGTCGACGTGACGATCGTCGGCCGCGACCCTGCCGATCAGTTCTGCGCCGCGCAACCGTGAGGTTATCTCCACTCGGGCGGTGGAACCCGGTCCGAGATCCGAAGAGACGGACCGCAGCACGACCTCGACCGCGTGGTCCCGCTGACGGAGAGTGGCGAGCCGCCGCCCGCGCTCCGCCCGGCTCATCGGCGAGACGACGGTCATTCCAAGTCGCGACGCCAGCCAGGCCACGTGGTAGAGCGGGCGGACCACGTTCGTCGTCCAATCGGGGTCTCCCGGCGTGGCTGCGGCGTACTCCACTTCGATGCGGCGGACCGCCCCGAGATGCGGCCGCAGATCCGGCAGGTCGTACATCGATGCCAGGGCCTCGCGCCACCGGTACTGCCGCAGCAACGCCCAGTCCGCGACCACGAGTCTGCGCTCCTCGGCAACAACCGCCAGCCTGTCGAGCAAGTCGAGGCCGTCACCGGACCAGGCCGACCCGTCGACGATCAGCCGGTCGGCGATGGGCAGGAGGCGATCGGCCCGGTGGCTGCCGAACGGCGGGTCGTTCGGCCACCACATCGCGACGGGGAGATCGTGCACGAGCAGCGGCACGATGATCGAGGCCAGGTGGTTGCCGGTCTCGCCGCGGGCGGTGACGTAGATCGTTTCGGCCCCAGTCTCGGCTCGGCCGTCGGCTGTGGTCAACGACAGGGCCTCGATCTGAGCTTCGAGACCCGCCTCACCCTCGGGCTCATTCGCGGAGAGGATGATCGACCGCGAGGCGTGGCGGCTAGCCGTCGCGGTGATGATCGCCGCGCACCGCCTGGCCGTGCTGCTGTCGCCGGCCAGCACGACCAGGTTCAGCACACTGGTGCGGGCCGCGACGTGGTGGGCGGCGGCATCGCTCGTCTCCCGAGCCGCGGCGAGCGCGGCTGCGGCGCGAGCCGCGGCCTCCGCCTGAGCGGCGACGAGCGCCGCCTCGGCCTTCGCCGCTTCGGCCCTGGCGACGGCGGCGTGGGCCCAGAGCTTGCCCAGCTGGCCCTCGATCTCCGAGACGGAGCGGGCCACGGGAGGTGAGGGTTTCAGATCCTTCGCCACCGTCTACCGTCCCGTTCCAAGAGCTCATCGGCCGACTCCGGCCCCCAGGAGCCGGCGGCGTAGTTGGGGAAATGCGGCGCCTGCATCTCGGACCAGGCGTTGATGATCGGCGTGACCACGGCCCAGGCGGCCTCGACCTCGTCCGACCGGGTGAACAGCGAGGCGTCGCCAAGAAGCGAGTCGAGGATCAGCGTCTCGTAGGCATCCGGCGAATCAACGACGAACGAGGTGTCGTAGGCGAAGTCCATGTTGACGGTCCGGACGTCCAGTCCGAGTCCGGGCACCTTGGCGGCGAAGCGGAGCATGATCCCCTCGTCGGGCTGGATACGCATCGCCAGCACGTTCGGTGCCGGATCGCCGGTGGACTCGCGGAAGAGCCGCAGCGGCACCTCCTTGAACTGGATCGCGATCTCGGTCGCGCGCTTCGGAAGCCGCTTGCCCGCGCGGAGGTAGAAGGGGACGCCGCTCCAGCGCCAGTCGTCGATCTCGAACCGGCCGGCGACGTAGGTCTCGGTCTCGGACTCGGGGTCTACCTCGGGCTCCCCGCGGTAGCCGGAGGCCGGCTCGCCCTGGACCCAGCCGGGGCCGTATTGACCACGCACCACGTTTCGGCGGACATGCTCGGCGTCCGGGGCCGCGATCGCCCGGAGGACCTGAAGCTTCTGGTCGCGCAGCGCGTCGGCCTGGAACGACGACGGCGGCTCCATGGCGACGAGGGTCATCAGCTGCAGGAGGTGGTTCTGGAGGATGTCGCGGCTGGCGCCGGTCTCCTCGTAGAACGAGCCTCGATTTTCCACGCCGATCGATTCGGCAACGGTGATCTGGACGTGGTCGACGAAGCTGCGATTCCAGACCGGCTCGAAGATGCCATTGCCGAACCGGAAGACGAGCAGGTTGCGGACGGTCTCCTTGCCCAGGTAATGGTCGATGCGATAGACCTGCGATTCGCGGAAGACCTTGTTCACCTCGTGGTTGAGGTGGCGGGCCGATTCCAGGTCGCGGCCGAACGGCTTCTCGACGATCACGCGCCGCCAGCCCGTCCCGCGGACCTCGTGGTCGAGCCCGACTCGGCCGATCTGGCGCACGATCTCGGTGACCTGCGAGGGCTGCGTGGCGAGATAGAAGAGCCGGTTGCCGGCCGTGCCGCATTTCGCGTCGAGCTCGTCGAGCGCCTCGACCAGCCGGTCGAACCCGGCGTCGTCCGAGAAGTCGAGCTGCTGGTACTTGATGCGCTTGGCCAGCTCGGCCCAGGCGGCTTCGTCGATCGGCTGGACGCGGGAGTACTTGTCCAGCGAGGCCCGCAACTCCGCCGCGAACGCCTCGCTGGAGTACGGCCGGCGAGCGACCGCGACCAGGCTGAACTCGGCCGGCAGCAGATTGGTGCGCCACAGCTGGTAGATCGCCGGGACGACCTTGCGGTGGGCGAGGTCGCCCGTGGCGCCGAACAGGACGAAGGCGCATGGGTCCGGCACCCGTTCCAGGCGGAGACCCTGTCGGAGGGGGTTCACGTCGACGTCGGACCGCGCGCGGCGGCGGGCGGCGGCGGCGGCTTCGCGGAGCTGCAGCGCCGTTCGGGCCGGCGGTCGCGGGCTCGGCGCTCGAGGAGGGCTCATCGGGCTGCCGCTCCGAGGATCGTGCGCTTGTCGAAGCCCAGGTCCATCTGCGTCATCCCTCCGCGAGAGCGGCGGCCATGGCCCGACCGAGGACGGCAAGACCGGAGTCTGGGTCCTGCCCGAGATTCACTCGGAGGATCGGGAGCTTGTGGTCCTCGATCGTCCGAGCGTCACCCAGGGACTGGGCGCCGATCAGCTGGCCGAAGGTATAGGCGCGTGCCGGGGATTCCGCGATCCTCCGGGTGCTCGGCCACGAGCTGCAGGAACCAGCCGATCGGGGCTCCGCCCTTGTGGAGCTGGCCGGTGGAATGCAGGAAACGCGGTCCGTAGCCCACCGTGGTGGCTCGATGGGTCCGGTCGCGCAGCTGGGTCCGGATCGCGGCCAGGGCGGCGTCGCGGGCCGGCGTCTGGGCGATGTATGCCTGGATCGAGGCGTAACCGTTCGGAGCGAGGTTCGCGAGGTGCGCCTTGATGGCCGCCGACAGGGCCACCTCGTCGGCGGCGCCGATCGCCGGCGAGGTATCCCCGGCCGCGCCTCCGCCCGACTCGAACTGGGCCAGAACGGCCCGGGTGTTGGTCTTTGCCTCCTCGACATTCGGCTGGTCGAACGGGTCGATGCCGAGGACGGCGCCGGCGAACGCGGTCGCGATCTCCCAGCGAACGAACTCCGCGCCGAGCTCGATCGTCGAGCCGACTTCGAGGCGGATGACGGGATGACCGGCGGCGGCCAGCTCCGCCAGGCGAGCGTCGACGTTCGTGCCGATCACCGGCTCCGGCCCGGCCGAGCCGGCCAGGGCGATGCGCACGAAGACCCGATCGTCGCCGTACGCGGGGAGAGTGCCCAGCGGCTCTCCGTCCACCGGCACTACGCCGACGCCGCGCCCATCGGCAGAGCCGAGCGGCGCCTTGCCGGTGGACTCGGCGATGAGCTGCTCGACCCATGGCCCGAAGGCGGCCAGCTCACGGTCGATGACGAATGTCAGCTTGTCGCGCCCTTCGCGGGCGAAGACGCCCATCGCCAGGCCCAAGGCCAGACCGGGGTTGGCGGCCGGATCGGTGACCGTGCACGCCTCGACCATCGCCCGAGCCTTTTCGAGGAGCGTGTCGAGTTCTACTCCGAGAAGCGCACCCGGAACAAGCCCCACGTAGGTCAAGGCGGAATAGCGGCCGCCCACGTCCGGCGGGTTCAGGAAGACCTCGCGCAGGCGGTCGTGGTGGGGGATCGACTTGAGGCTCTTGTCCGGGTCCGTGATTGCGGCCATGAAGTTGCCCGGCTCTGCCGGCCAGACGCCGGCGACCTCCTGAGCGGCTTCGATGCGGGCCCACTGGTAGGCCTGGAACGAGAGCGACTCGGCCGTGGTGCCGGACTTGGTCGAGACGATGAACAGCGTGGAGAGAGGATCCAGGTCGTCGAGGGTCGCACTGACTGCGGCCGGGTCCGTAGAGTCGAGGACGCGGACCAGAATGCCGTCGTCGGACGAACCGAAGACGTGGGTCATGAGTGCAGGGGCGAGGCTGCTGCCGCCCATTCCGCCCAGGACGGCGGCCTTGAAACCCTCGGCCCGAAGCTCGCCCGCGAATGCCTTGAGCTCGGCCGTCTCGTCGGCGAAGTGGAACGGCGCCTCCAGCCAGCCAAGGCGCGTGGCTATCGCACGCTGGACGACGTCTTCCTTGCTCCATACCGACGGGTCGCGCCGGCCGATCGCCCGCTCGGCCCAATCCTCGGTGACCGCACGGTCGCGCGCGGCGGCCAACGCCGCATCCAGCCTCGCGTCCTCGAGCGTGAGGTCCAGAGCGAGAGAACGGGCGGGAGTCGGTTCGGTCATTTGCGGAGGCCTCATGTTTGGCTGGAGCGTTGCGGCGGCCGGCTGAGCCCCGTGCGTTGGCCGGTCGTCATGGACTAGCCGGCCCGCTCCATGCGGGCGGCTTCCTTCTCGATGGCGTTGATCTTGCCGACGCGCCGGACGTGGCGAGCGGCCCCGCTGAATCGTGCAGCAAGGAAACTCTCGGCGCACGAGACGGCCGTCTCCACGCCGATCACGCGGGCTCCCAGAGCCAGCACGTTCATGTCGTCATGCTCGACGCCCTGACCGGCGGAGTAGGTGTCGTGGCAGAGCCCGGCTCGTATCCCGGGCATCTTGGACGCGGCGATCGAGGCGCCCACGCCGCTGCCGCACACGAGTATGCCGCGCTCGGCCCGGCCTTCGAGGATCGCCAGGGCCAGGGCTCGAGCGTAGTCCGGGTAATCGTCCTGCGGGTCAGAACCGTCGCCACCGAGGTCGATCAGCTCGTGGCCCAACGGCCGGAGACGGTCGAGCAACTCGGCTTTGAGCTCGAATCCGGCGTGGTCTGCCGCCAATGCGATCCTCATGTCGCTCCTCAACAGCTCTCCGGACCATGTTCGGCCGTCGGAACGCGCCCGCTGAAGCCGTCGCGTACGACCTTGCGGCCGATCTCGGCGACTCGATCGGCCGTGAAGCCGAAGTGGCTCATGACCACGCCGCCGGGCGCCGACGCCCCGAAGTGATCGATGCCGATGATCGCCCCGTCGGTTCCGGCGTAGCGTTCCCAGCCGAGCGGGCTCAGAGCTTCCACGCTCACCCGTTTTCGCGAGGAACGGGGCAGGACGGACTCACGGTAGGCTGCCGCTTGAGTCTCGAAGCGTTCCCAGGACGGCAGGCTCACGACTCTGGTTCGGATGCCCTCCCGCTCCAGAGACTCCGCCGCGTCGGATGCCAGCTCGAGCTCCGAGCCGGTGGCGATGATGATCAGGTCCGGCTTGGCCGCGTCGCCGGATGCGTCGCGGAGGACGTATCCGCCCCTGGCCACGCCCTCGCGGGCCTTCTCGGCGGTCCCGGCCATCGTCGTCACTTTCTGGCGGGTCAGGATCAGCGCGGTAGGGCCATCCCGGCGCTCGATTGCGCAGCGCCAAGCCGCTACGGCCTCGTTGGCGTCTCCGGGCCGTATCACGTCGAGGTTGGGGATCGTCCGCAGCGCCGCCACGTGTTCTACTGGTTGATGCGTCGGGCCGTCCTCGCCGAGCGCGACCGAGTCGTGGGTCCAGACGTAGATGACCCCCAGGCAGCTCAACGCCGCCAGCCGGACCGCACCGCGCATGTAGTCGCTGAAGGTCAGGAACGTGGCCGCGTAAGGGATGAAGCCGCCGTAGAGCGCGATGCCGTTCGCGATCGCGCCCATGCCGTGCTCGCGGACGCCGAAGCGGATGTTGCGGCCGCCTGCGTCGCCGGCCTCGAACAGGCCGCCGCCGGCGACGTCGGTGAGGTTCGATTCGGAGAGGTCGGCCGCCCCACCGAAGAGCTCCGGCAGCCTGCCGGCGAGGGCGTTTATGGCCTCGCTGCCGGCCTTCCGGGTCGGCACCCCTTCGCCTGCGGCATATGTCTTCAGACCGCTCGCCCAGCCGTCGGGCAGCCGGCGGTTCAAGCGGCGGTCCAGCTCCGCGGCCTCGGCCGGATAGTCCTTGCGGTAGCGAGCCAGGCTCTCGGTCCACTCCGCCACCAGCTTCTCGCCGGCCGGACCGGCGGCGCGAAAGACGGCCAGCGCCTCGTCGGGGACGAAGAAGTGCTTGTCCGGATCCCAGCCATAGGACTGCTTTGCGCCGCGAACCTCGTCTTCGCCCAGGGCGGCCCCGTGCGCCTTCTGAGAGTCGTGCTTCGTAGGGGCGCCGTAGCCGATATGCGTCCTGACCGCGATCAGACTGGGCCGCTCGTCGGCATTCGCCGCGGCAATGGCCGCCCCTATGGCCTGGAGGTCGTTGCCGTCGTCTACCGACGACGTATCCCAACCGTAGGCGTCGAAGCGTCCCAGCACGCTCTCCGAGAAAGCCATGTTCGTGGGGCCGTCGAGCTGGATCCTGTTGTCGTCGTAGAGCATCACCAGCTTGCCCAGGCGGAGGTGGCCGGCGAGTGAGGCCGCCTCGGACGCGACGCCCTCCTGGAGGTCGCCGTCGGAGCAGATGGCGTAGATGGTGTGGTCGATCAGGTCGTGGCCGGGTCTGTTGAATTCATGCGCCAGCCGTCGCTGGGCGATCGCCATTCCGACGGCGTTGCCGACACCCTGGCCGAGTGGGCCGGTCGTGGCCTCCACGCCTGGTGTCAGGCCGTGCTCGGGATGTCCGGGCGTCCGCGAGCCCCACTGCCGGAACGACTCCAGATCCTCGAGCGTGAGCCCGTAACCGGTCAAGTAGAGCAAGGAGTAGAGGAGCATGCTGGCGTGGCCCGCCGACAGGACGAAGCGGTCGCGGTTCGGCCAGTCAGGAGCAGTTGGGGCGTGGCGCAGGAAGCGCGTCCACAACGTGTAGGCCATCGGGGCCATGCCCATCGGCGCCCCGGGGTGGCCGGAGTTGGCCTTCTGCACGGCATCCATGGACAGCGTGCGGATCGTGTCGATCGCCAGCTGGTCGATATCCCCGGTCACTTCCGTCATTCCGTCTCCAGCTCTCCTTGCCGGCGCGATGACCCGATGCGCCGTCTGAGCGGCAGTGCCGCGTTGGGTGGCGGCAGGTCGCGCCTGTCGCGCCACATTCGTCCTCTCAAAGTCCCGCGACGGGCCCGGGCGCCCGCCAGGGCTCGGTTATCGGGCGGGTGGAAAGGCGGCGACCCCATCTCGGTCGAGGCTTCCGGCCCGATCGCGACGCCATTCTACGGCTCTGCGCTCTCTGTACCAGCGGATCTCGAACGTGGAACCGGCGTACGTTCCTGTCACAGCGCCTTGCGAGGGCGTGAACGGCTGGTACACTCGACCGGCAGGCAGCGTTGAGGCCTGCGGGTCGGGCGAGACCTGCTCGAGCGGCCCCGGCCGACAGTCCAACCCGGAGGTCGGCTGAGCGCGAGGAATCCAGATGCGGATCTACGACGGGAGTCCGCGCCAGAACTTCGAGGAGGTTCTGCGGTCGATCGGAGCCTTTCTCGATCAGCGCGGCATGCGCGAGATCATGGTCGTCGAGGCGCCTGACGGTCTAATCGTCCAGGGCCTCGTGGTAGACAACGCGGGCTCGGGGGTGTGGTCGGAACACGTCGGCCAGCAGAGCAAGGAGACCTTCACCTTCCTTGACGACGACATCGCCCGCTTCATGGACGAGGGACACGCCCGACGCGACAACTCGCAGCGTGCGGTCACGTGGGGTCAGTCGGGCTACTATGAGCAGGCGTTCCGCGTCGTCGGCCGATACGTCGATGAACAGAAGCCGCGCGATCTCTTCTTCTTCGAGCAAGACGGCGCGTTCGTACTGCGGCTCCTGATGGCGACTCAGACAGGTAGTCGGCACGTCATTGCCGAGTTCACACGGGACGAGGTCGAGGCGATGATCGCCCAGGCCCCGGCCCTCAGAGGCGAAAAGGCCAAGCCCTAGCCGGGCGCCTGAACCCCGGGAGCGGCGGCAGGCGGGTAGGAGGAAGGACCGATGAAGCTCATAAAGATCCTGGCGGCGTTCCTGCTGGTAGTGCTCGCCGCGCTCGTCGTCATTCCCCTGTTGGTGCTGGCCGGCCTCTTCATCTGGCTGAAACTGACCGAGGAAGGTGACGAGGAGTCGCTCGAGCTCGATCAGGAGAACGTCTGACCGCCGAAGGTGACTCGGATCCATGGGACGTCGCCCGGGCCTCGAGGTCCGGGCGATTGCCTTTCCGGCCTGTGACCAAGCCCCGCGAACGGCCTCTGCCAATCCGGTCCGACCCGCCGATCTCGCCCGACCTGCCAATCCCGTCCGACCTGCAGCCCCCGGAGCAAGCCATCACCGTCGCCTCCCAGTCAAGTAGATCCGCACGCCCGGGACCACCTGCGGCCCGGACTCGCTATCTGGCCGAGATAGGGGTCGTGCTGGTCATGGTTTCCTGGGGCGCGAACGTGGTCGCCGTCAAGGCCGCCCTGGCGGCCATGCCGCCTGTGCTCTTTGCGTTCGCCAGGTTCGCGACGGCCTTCCTGGTTCTCCTGGCGCTCTTGCGCTGGCGCGAGGAGAGCGTCGGTCTGCCGCGCCGCGACATCGTGCCTCTGCTCCTTCTCGGCCTGGCCGGTTTCGGGCTGTATCAGGATCTCTGGGCGACCGCACTCCGACAGACGACCGCGGCCAACTCCGCGCTCATCACCGCAGCCACGCCGGTCTCGACGATGCTGATTGCGGCGGCCATCGGGTCGGATACGCTCTCGCGGCCGAAGGTCGCCGGGGCGGCGATCGCCCTCGCGGGAGCGGTTGGTGTGGTCTGGGTGACTCATGGTTTCGGCGTCACCGGCGCCTCTGCCGGCGACTTGATGACGTTCGCGGCGACGGTCTGCTGGGCCTGCTACGTGGCCTTTGGGACGCCGGTCCTGCGCCGTCACTCCCCGTTGAAGACGGCTACGTGGGCCATCGGCCTGGGTTGTCTCGGCATGCTGCCCTTCGCGCTGTGGCAGGCGGCCACGTTCGACACGTCGCGTGTCGGCGCCGGCACCGTGGGCCTGATCCTGTTCACCGCTCTCGTTCCGGCGGCCGCGGCCAATGTGGTCATGTTCGAAGCGGTCAAGATCCTCGGCCCCACCCGAACCATGCTGTTCCAGTTCCTCGTCCCGGCCTTTGCGCTGATCCTCGCCGCGATCTTCCTCGGAGAGGTGATCGTGCTCGGCCAGCTCATCGGCGGCGCCGTCATCGTGGTGGGCATCCTCGTGTCGCGGCTCGGTCCCGTCCGCGTGGCGACGACCTGAGACGCGGTCTCGGGCTGCGGCCGGCGCGGGCTCGGATCCCGCCGCCCCGACGTCGCGGCGCCGACGCGGCGGGTATCCTCTCGGCCATGCCACTCCATCGAACGGGACCCGAGAGCGACGCAGCCACTCCATCGGCGCCGCCGGCCGTCCCTCCGCTCCGCCCCGGCCAGCCGCCGCTCGCGATCCTCGTGGACTACGACGGCACCATCGCCCAGACCGACGTCACCGACAGGATTCTCTACACGTTCATCGGTGAGCGGTACGCGCAGGACGACGCGTCGTACGACCTCGGCCGGGTTGGATCGCGGACGCTGTTCGAGAGCCAGGTGAAGCTGCTGCCCGGCGCCCCGGACGCGGTCGTGGCCCTGGCCGAGGCCCAACCGCACGACTCCACGTTCCGTCCGTTCGTGGCCCGCGCCCTCGAGCTGGAGATCCCGATCGAGGTCGTCAGCGACGGTTTCGGCTTCTATGTCGCGCCGGCCCTGGCCCGCATGGGCGTTCCGGAGATCCCCATCGTCACCGCCAGGACGACCTTCGACGGCCGCCGGGCGTCCATGGCGTTCCCGTTCGGCCACCCCGACTGTCTGGTCTGTGGAACGTGCAAGCGTCAGCGGGTGCTGGCTCATCAAGCCGCCGGCCGGACCGTCGCGTTCGTGGGCGACGGCGAGAGTGACCGCTACGCCGCCGCGTACTCGGACCTGATCTTCGCCAAGCATTCCCTCGTGGTGCTCTGCCGCAAGGAAGGCTGGCCGTTCACGGAGTGGCGCGACTTTGCCGAGCTACGCGCCTGGCTCGACGCGACGGTCGAGGCGTGGCGCACCGACGCGCGCGCCATACCGCGCCACGTGCCCAAACCGTTCATCTGCGGCCCTGAATTGTGGGGGCCGGGCCGGACCGACCCGCTGGCCAGCGCCTGACCCGTCCGGGGCGCCGACCGCAGGCGGCCCCACCTCTGGCGCGAAGTCGTACCTGCGCTCCCAGGGCGGACTCGCTCAACGCGACCGGTTTGCGATATGCCCCCCTCATCCGTAGAATTGGAAAAACCCCCGGAGGAGCTGCGCGCGATGGCGAAGTATGTCTTTGTGACCGGAGGGGTCACGTCCTCTCTGGGGAAGGGAATCACCGCCGCGTCGATAGGGCGGCTTCTCAAGGCCCGCGGTCTGGCCGTTTCCGTCCTGAAGCTCGATCCCTACATCAACGTCGACCCCGGGACCATGTCCCCATACCAGCACGGCGAGGTCTTCGTCACCGACGACGGCGCCGAGACGGACCTGGACCTGGGCCACTACGAACGCTTCATCGACGAGAACCTGACCCAGCTCTCCAACGTCACGACCGGCCGCATCTACCAGGCCGTCATCGGCAAGGAGCGCCGTGGCGACTACCTGGGCGGCACGGTGCAGGTCATCCCGCACATCACCAACGAGATCAAGGAGCGGATCCAGCAGCTGGCGCGCGACGGTCGCCCGGACGTGGTGATAGTCGAAGTCGGCGGCACGGTCGGCGACATCGAATCGCTGCCGTTCCTCGAGGCGATCCGCCAGATGCGCAAGGACGTCGGCCGCCGCAACGTCATGTACGTGCACGTGACCCTGCTGCCGGCCCTGGCCGCGACGGGCGAGCTCAAGACCAAGCCCACGCAGCATTCCGTCAAGGAGCTGCGCAGCATCGGAATCCAGCCGGACGTGATCGTCCTGCGGTCCGACCATCCCGTCAGCCAGGAGATCCGCGACAAGATCGCCCTCTTCACGGACGTGGCCAGCGAGGCGGTGATCCCGGCGGAGACGGCATCGACCATCTACGAAGTACCGCTCTTGTTCGAAGACGCGGGGCTCGGCGCGTTGCTCGTTCGGGAGCTCGGTCTCGAGGAGTCGGCGCAGCCGCCGGATCTGCAGTCATGGATCGAACTGGTGGATCTGATCAAGCGACCCAAGCCGACGCTCGAGGTGGCTCTGGTTGGCAAGTACATCGAGCTGCCGGATGCCTACCTCTCCGTTGTCGAGTCGCTCAAGCACGCCGGCTGGGCTCATCAGGTCGACGTCAAGATTCGCTGGATCGACTCGGAGCTGCTGACCCGCGAATCCGTCGAGGAGTTGTTGGGCGGGGCCCACGCCATCGTCGTCCCCGGTGGATTTCGGGCATCGCGGCATCGAAGGCAAGATCGTGGCCGCGAGGTACGCCCGCGAGCGTCCGCTGCCGTACCTCGGTCTGTGCCTCGGCCTGCAGTGCGCCGTGATCGAATTCGCTCGCGACGTGCTGGGCACCGAGGATGCCAACTCGACCGAGTTCGACATGTTCACCGAGCATCCGGTGATCGACTTCATGCCCGATCAGAGGACGATGGAGGAGAAGGGCGGCACGATGCGCCTGGGCCTCTACCCTGCCCGCCTGACGCCCGGCTCGAAGGCCGCGGCTGTGTATGGCTCCGAACTCATCTACGAGCGCCACCGCCACCGCTTCGAGGTCAACAACCGCTACCGATCGCTCCTCGAGGCCGCCGGCATGGTGCTCTCGGGTCAGTCGCCGGACGGCCGGCTCGTCGAGATCGTCGAGCTCAAGGACCACCCCTGGTTCGTCGCCAGCCAGTTCCACCCGGAATTCCGGAGCCGCCCGGACCGGCCACACCCTCTGTTCGACGGCTTCATCGGGTCCGCGGTGGCTCTGTCCGAGGGCCGCGCCCCGGAGTTCCGCCGGCCCGTCCGCCTCGCGCCGCCAAGTGGAGAGTTGCTCGGCGCGGCACCGGCCGAGTAACCGACCACTCGCCCACAAGAACTTTTGCCGGACCGAACCATTTCGTTCGCTAATTCGTCTCTTAGGCGAGTGACGATTTAGCTCGCGAAGCGTTGGTGAGGTCGAGCGGCACGGGACGCGCAGCGCCGGTTGAGGCGGCGACCTCACCACTTCGGTCGAGGGGCATGGGCCGAGGGCCCGACTGCAGCGCCCCGGCTCCCGCTCCACCAATCGCAATGGCCGTGGCTGCGGCCGTTGTCGAGGCGGGCCCGATGGTACGATCCAGGCTGAAGGACGAGCGAGAGCGCGGGGCTCCGAACCATGCGGCCACGGCCCGTCCCAACGAGCCAGGAGCAGCCACGTGAAAATCTTCCTCGACACCGCCGAAATCGAAGAGATCAGGACCGCCGCCCGCTGGGGCGTCCTCGACGGCGTGACGACGAACCCCAGCCTCTACGCCAAGGTTGGCGGCTCCTACGACTCGATCCTCCAGGAGATCTGCAAGATCACGCCCGGGCCGGTGTCGGCCGAGGTGATCGCCGATGACGTGGCCGGGATGCTCGAGGAGGGCCGCCATTTCGCGAAGCTGGCGCCGAACATCGTCGTCAAGGTCGCCATGAGCGAGAACGGCCTCGAGGCCATCTCGCGCTTCGCCGATGAGGGCATCAAGACCAACTGCACCCTCATCTTCAGCACGAACCAGGGTCTGCTCGCGGCCAAGGCCGGGGCCAGCATCGTGTCCCCCTTCGTCGGCCGGCTCGACGACATCAATCAGGACGGCATGACCGTCATCCGCGAATTGACCGAGGTCTTCTCGCTCTACGAGATCGAGACGGAGGTTCTCGCGGCGTCGATCCGGAACCCGCTCCACGTCACCCAGTCGGCCCTGGCCGGCGCTCACATCGCCACGCTGCCCTTCAAGGTCCTCCAGCAGATGGTCCACCATCCGCTGACAGACAAGGGCATCGTCCAGTTCAAGAAGGACTGGGAGGCCGCACGCCAGGCCGCGGGTAAGACCGCCTAGCCCGATCGTCTCAGCGCGCTTTCCATGACGGCGGAATCCGGGGCGCCCGCCGCGCCGGGGCCGCCCGGGAGCGGGCCCTCAGCCGAGGCACAGGGACGCCCGCGGCTGGATTCGGTGCCGCCCGAGTTGCTCATCCTGACCGGGGCGCTCTCGGTGCAATGCGGCGCCGGCGTTGCCACAACCCTTTTGCACGAATACGGCCCGCTGCCCGTGGTATCGATGCGGATCGTGTTCGGCGCGTTGATGCTGCTGGCGTTCCAGCCAGTTGGCCTGCGCCGGGCGTCGCGCGAGGCCCTGGCCACGTGTGTCGTCCTTGGCCTGATCCTCGCCGCGATGAACTCGCTCTTCTACGTTGCCCTGTCGCGCATCCCGCTCGGCGTGGCCGTCACGATCGAGTTCTCCGGCCCGCTCACCCTCGCGGTCCTCGGCTCGCGCCGCTGGCTCGACCTCGTCTGGGTGCTGCTGGCCGCGGCCGGCGTCTACACGCTCGCAGGCGGCCGCCTCGTCGCGGACGATGCGGTGGGGATCGCCGCCGTATTCGGGGCCGGTTTCTGCTGGGCGCTCTACATCGTGACCGGTCGCCACCTGGCCAAATACTGGCCCGACGGCCGTGGCCTGACTCTGGCGATGGTCGTCGCTTCCGCCCTCGTTCTGCCGGTGACGCTCGGGTTCTCGGACGTGAGGCCGCTGCTGGCGGCGCCCGTGGCCGTGGCCGGCGGCGTGGTCGTCGCCCTCTTCAGCAGCGCCATCCCTTACACGGCGGAGATCGCCGCCCTGCGACGGCTCCCGGCCGCGACCTTCGGCGTCCTGATGAGCCTCGAACCCGCAATTGCCGCGGGTGTCGGCTTCGTGCTGCTGGGCCAGGTGCTCCATCTTCCCGATCTGCTGGCGATCGCCTGCGTCACGCTGGCCAGCGCGGGAGCGAGCATATCGGCGCGCCGGCTGTCGGTCACGCCGGGCGAGCTGGAGGCGGCCTGACGGGGAGCGCCGGGCCGCGCCGCGGCGGCATTCCGGCGACCGCCCTGCCCTTCGATGCCGAAACAAGAGGCTGCTGTCCAGATCGGAATTGACGTCTTCGGCCGCGGCAGGTATTCTCCGCGTCGCCCCGACTGTGCACACCCGCTGCGCAACAATTCCGCGCGATCCGCCTGCACGGCACCTTCCCAACACGAGCCAAACCCCCATGCCCCTCAACAGTCCTGACCAGCGTTCTCGCAACCGCCGCCCTCGCCGGCGTCCCGCCGGCCGTGCGCCCATGGCCGAGTACGACGATTTCCAGGACGGCGACAACCGCGACCTGGACATCAACGAGCTCAGCGGCATGACCGTCAACGAGCTCCAAACCGTGGGCCGCGACCTCGAGATGGAGGCCGAGGCGGCCGGTAAGGAAGAGCTCGTCGACCGGATTCTGGTGCGCCAGAGCGAGCTTGCCGGCCATGCCTACGCGACCGGGATCCTCGACGTCGTCGATGAGGGCTTCGGCTTCATGCGCCGCCACGGCCTGATGCCGACTCCGGACGACGTATACGTCTCGTCGAGCCAGATCCGCCGCTTCGGCCTGCGGATCGGCGACCGCGTCAGCGGCTCCGTCCGCGCGCCGCGCGAGGGCGAGAAGTACTGGGGCATGATCCGCGTCGATCGAGTCAACGGCGTCGACCCCGAGACCGCCCGCCGCCGGCCTCAGTTCGCCGACCTGACGCCCGTCCATCCCGACGTCCTGATCAACCTCGAGACCGATCCCAAGAACCTCAGTCAGCGCCTGATCAACCTGGTCAACCCCATCGGCAAGGGTCAGCGCGCGCTGATCGTGAGCCCGCCGAAGGCCGGCAAGACGATGCTGCTCAAGCACATCGCCAACGGCATCAGCACCAACTACCCCGAGATCCTGCTCATGGTGGCGCTCATCGGCGAGCGGCCTGAGGAAGTCACGGACATGCGTCGCTCGGTCAAGGGCGAGGTCATCAGCTCCACCTTCGACGAGCCCACCGAGAACCACACCCACGTCGCCGAGATGGCGCTCGAGATCGCCAAGCGCCAGGTCGAGACGGGCCGCGACGTCGTCATCCTGCTGGACTCGATCACCCGCCTGGCGCGCGCCTACAACCTGGCCTTGCCGCCGTCCGGCCGAACCCTCTCCGGCGGCCTCGACCCGATCGCCCTGTATCCGCCCAAGCGCTTCTTCGGCGCCGCCCGAAACATCGAGGAAGGCGGATCGCTGACCATCATCGGCACCTGCCTGGTCGATACCGGATCGCGCATGGACGACGTCATCTACGAGGAATTCAAGGGCACCGGCAACAGCGAGCTCATCCTCGACCGCAAGCTCGCCGAGAAGCGCATCTTCCCCGCGATCGACGTCCAGCGCTCCGGCACCCGCCGCGAGGAGCTCCTGCTCGAGGAGCCGGTCCTCAAGATGGTCTGGACGATGCGCCGCATGCTCTCCGCCGTCGGTACTAACGAGGGCATCGAGCTGCTGCTCAACCGGCTGGTCAAGAGCGAGAACAACGTCGACTTCCTGGCCAAGCTGACCAAGAACCTCGAACAGTAAGGCGCGCTGCCGCCACGGTTCGACGAGGCCCGCGCACGACGCAACCGGCCCGAGTCAGCCTCTCCGGACTCGGCCGCGAGCCGGTCGCATGCGAGAATTGAGCCATGTTCCTCGACCGAGTCCGAATCCTTTTGCACGCCGGTGACGGCGGGGACGGTGCCGCCACGTTTCGGCGAGAGGCCCACGTGCCTCGCGGCGGTCCCGACGGCGGCGACGGAGGCCGAGGCGGCTCTATCTACCTGCAGGTGGATCCGGGTGAAACGAGCCTTCGGGACTATCGCCACGCCCACCACTTCAAGGGCAAGCCGGGCGGGCGGGGCTTCGGTGCGCGCATGCACGGCAAGGCCGGCGACGACCTGATCCTCAAGGTTCCACCGGGCACGGGCGTTTTCGCCGACGAGAGCGGGGAGCTGCTCGGCGACCTGGTGGGCGAAGAGCAAACGCTGATCGTGGCCCGCGGCGGCAAGGGCGGGCTCGGCAACGTGCATTTCACGACGTCGACTCACCAGGCTCCACACCACGCTCAGAAGGGCGAGCCGGGCCAGGAGCATATGGATTCGCCTCGAGCTCCGGCTCATCGCCGACGTCGGGCTGGTCGGCCTGCCCAACGCGGGCAAGTCCACGCTGCTCGCGGCGCTGACCGCGGCCCGGCCGAAGATCGCCGATTACCCGTTCACCACGCTCGAGCCCAACCTCGGGGTCCTAGATCTCGGCGACGGCGACGCGCGGCGGCCCACGATCGCCGACGTGCCGGGCCTCATCGAGGGCGCGAGCAGTGGCGCCGGCCTGGGCCATGCCTTCCTCCGCCACGTGGAACGGACGCGGATCCTGGTCCACCTCGTGGACGGATGCGACCGCGACCCCGAATGGAGCTACAACATAATCCGCGACGAGCTGGAGGCCCACGATCCGGAGCTGCTGAAGAAGCCGATGCTCGTGGCGTTCAACAAGATGGACCGGCCCGAGGCCGCCGAGGCCTGGCCCGCCTTCGAGACGGCGCGCGGCGCGCAGGGGATCGCGACCGTCGCCATCTCCGCCTCCGAGGGCTACGGGCTCGAGGATCTGCGCACTCGCCTGGCGTCGCTTCTCCCGGCGGCCGGAGAGATGGACGAGCCGCCCGGGTCGGCCGGCGTGGTCGTTCATCGCATCGAATCCATGGGCGACTCCTTCCGCATCGATCGCGACGACGAGGTCTTCGTCGTTCACGGCCACAAGATCGAACGGCTCGCCGTCGCAAACCAACTTCGAGGTCGAAGAGTCGGCCGAGCGCTTCCAGCGTGAACTGGTCCGGCTTGGCGTCGACGACGAGCTGCGCCGGCTGGGTGTGGCTCCGGGGATGACGGTCCGGATCGGCTCGACCGAGCTCGAATGGGAGCCGGACAGCTGGGACGACCGGTGAGGCCGCCGACGCCGCCGACGCCGCCGACGCCCGGCCGATCGATGCCGGCCCGCCAGGCGGCCGGCGGGGAGGTTTCCTGGATCGACCCGCTCGACCTGCGGGTCGGCATCCTGGGCGGCACTTTCGATCCGATCCACTACGGCCACCTCGCCATCGCCGAACAGGTTCGCGAGGCTCTTGCGCTGGATCGCGTGCTGTTCGTGCCGGCGGCCCAGCCGCCGCACAAGCTGGACGAGCTGCTTGCGCCGGCCGCCGACCGGGCCGCGATGGTGGCTCTGGCCATCGCCGGAAACCCGCGTTTCTCGCTGTGCGAGATCGAGCTTGGGCGCTCCGGGCCGTCCTACACCGCCGACACCGTGGCGGAGCTGGCCGCCGAGGCCGCTCGCCAGGGAGTGGCCCGGGACCTGTATTTCATACTCTCGGCCGAAGCCCTGGCGGACCTGCGCGGCTGGCACGAGCCGGACAGGCTGCTGGAGTTCGCCCGTCTGGCGGTAGTCGCACGGCCCGGATCGCCGCTCCCCGATGCCACTCGCCTGGCGAAGATGCTTCCGGGCGGGGCGGCTTCGGTGGCTCGAGCCGAGCTTGTCGAGACGGTGCCGCTCGCGTATTCCTCGTCGGACGTGCGCAGTCGCGCCGGCGCCGGCCGCTCGATCCGCTATCTCGTACCACCATCCGTTGAGACGTATATCCGCGATCACCGGCTGTATCGTTCCAACAACTCTCGGAGGACCGCTTGACGTGACCGACTCACCCACCCCGACCGAAACGACCCCCAGCCCCGACGGCCTGCCGCGGCGGCGCAAGCCCGCGGCGGTAAAGCCGGTGGCGGCCGAGGAGGCGCTAGCCGATGCGCTGGAGGCCGCCGTCGAGGCCGAGGCGGCCATCGGGGAGATGCCGGCCGAGCCCGAGATCGAGGAGTCGTTGCGGGAGCGCGGCGCCCGCCTGAGCGCGCTCGAGGTCGCCCGCAAGATCGTGGATGCGGCCGAGGACAAGAAGGCCGCCGACATCGTCCTGCTCGACGTCTCGGAACTGACGTCGATGGCCGACTACTTCGTGATCTGCTCCGGCGGCTCGGAGCGCCAGCTCGGCGCCATCGCCGACGGCATCGCCGAGAAGCTGCGAGCGGATGGCGTCCGCCCGATCGGGCGTGAAGGCGGATCCAATTCGCATTGGACGCTGCTGGACTTCGGCGCGGTGGTCGTCCACATATTTGCCGTTCCGGAGCGCGATTACTACCAGCTGGAGCGCCACTGGGCCAAGGCCAAGACCGTGCTCCGGGTCCAGTAGGGAGCATCGACCGAGCATCCGGTGGGCGTCCGCCGACGGGCCGAACCGCAAAGTGTAAGCGCTCAGCCGCTCGATTCCGTAAACTTCAAGGGCCGAAGCCCAAAGCGGTACATCGACCAGACTCTGGAGAATCAGCCACGACAACTCCATACGCCGCCGAAAGACGACCACACCGCGCCCCAACGATCGTCGATTACGTCAACATCCGGTGGGTCGACGAGTGGTGCAAACGCTGCAATATCTGCGTCGAGATCTGCCCGAAGGACAGCCTCCTCCTGACGCACGACGCGATCATCGAGGCCACGGACTGCATCCGCTGCGGCCTGTGCGAGCGCTATTGCCCGGACCTCGCCATCGAGGTCCTGCCCAAGCGCGACGAGAACGGCCGGCTTCCTCTGGAGACACAGGCCGAGGAAGCGGCGTCTGCCAGGCACGCTGCGGCGCCGCACGCCACCGTGCCGCACATCCCCGACGCCGCCCGCGGTCCGGCGGTAGCCGGCAACAACCCACAACGCGGTCTGACCGACACGGAGAGCACTCCGGACGTCGACCGCGACAACCCGACCTGATCGGACAGGGAACACCGATGACCAAGCGACTCGTCCAGGGCAACGAGGCCATGCTGCTCGGCGCAGTCACGCGCAGGCGCGACCTACTTCGCCGGCTATCCGATCAGCCCCTCGTCGGAGATCCTGGCCCAGGCCTCCGTCTACGCGAGCAAGCACCCGGAGTTCCGTTTCCTCCAGGCCGAGGATGAGATCGCCAGCGCGAACGCTATCCTCGGGGCCAGCCTGGCCGGCGCGAAGTCGTTCACGGCCACGTCCGGCCCGGGCTTCAGCCTGATGCAGGAGGCGATCGGATACGGCCACAAGGTCGGCATCCCGACCGTGATCGTCGACGTCATGCGCGTCGGGCCGGCCACGGGAATGCCGACGATGCCGGGCCAGGGCGATCTCAACCAGGCGCGTTACGGCTCGACCGGCGACTACACGAGCTTCGTCTTCTACCCGTCGACGGTCGCCGAGTGCTACGAGTACACGATCCACGCCTTCAACGCCGCGGAAGAGAGCCGCAGCCCGGTAATCCTCCTCTCGGACGCGTTTCTCGGGCACCTCAACGAAGTCGCCGACCTCGATGCGATCGACGTGCCGGTGGTCCCGCGGACGATCGAGCCGCTGGCCTCGGGCAGCACCCGGCTGTTCTCCGGCGTGGCCACGTACCCGGATGGCGAGCCGGCGACGGCCGACGCCGACGAGTTCATCCGCCAGTACTACGAGGCTCGCGACAATCGTCTCGAGGTCGCCGAGCGCTACGCCTTCTACGAGTACGGCTGGAACAAGGAGGCCGAGACTCTCGTAATCGCGTTCGGCATCACCCGCCGCATCGCCCAGCCGCTGGCAGCTCATTTCGCGCTGTTCCGCCCGATACGGATCTGGCCGACGCTCGACAAGGAGCTGACCGAGATTGCGGCGCGCTACAAGAAGATCATCGTCATCGAAGGCAGCGACGGGCAGTACGCCAATGTCGTGGAGCGGATGCTCCTGCGCCGTGTCGAGCGCGTGCCGCTGCTGGGCGGCCGCATGAGCATCGAGGCGATCCGCGAGGGTCTCGATGCGATCGGCATGCTTCCGGCGGAGTCGACCCAGCCGGCGAAGCCAGCTTCAGCGTCGCCGGCCAAAACCGACGTGTCGTCGGTCGTCGGCTGACTCGCGTCCCAAGAGGTTCATCACCATGGCAGTCAAGGACAAGCTCAAGACCGATCTCTTCCCCACCATCTGGTGCCCGGGCTGCGGGATCGGCCTGATCATGCAGCAGCTCGCCACGGTCATGGATGAGCTGAATCTGGACAAGACGAACACGGTCCTGATCACCGGGATCGGTTGCACCGGACGCATGGGCGCCTACATGAACTTCGAGTCCGTGTACACGCTCCACGGCCGGACGCTTCCGGTCGCCGAGGCGATCAAGACGGTCCGGCCGGAGCTCAACGTGATCGTGGTCTCGGGCGACGGCGACACTGCCTCGATCGGCGGCAACCACCTGCTCCACTCGATCCGCCGCAACCCGAACATCACGGTCATCTGCAACAACAACGAGATCTACGGCCTGACCGGCGGCCAGACCGGCCCCACCACGCCACAGGGCACGAATACGATTTCTTCGCCGGTCGGGGCCGCATACTCGCCGATCAACCTGCAGGGCGTCGTCAACACCAACCCGAACTCGTACTACGCCAAGACGACCGTCTACCACCAGGGTCCGATGCGCAAGGCCATAAAGGAAGCGATCGAATGGCCCGGCTTCGCCTTCGTCGACGTTGCTAGCCAGTGCATCGAGAACAACGGCCGGCGGATCGGCTTCGCCAGCGCCAACGACATGCTCCAGAACTACCGCACCGAGTACAAGTCGGCCCCTCCCGGATCGAGTCACCTGGAGTCGCATCAGCTCGGCATCGTGAAGGGCAAGCCGCTACCCGTAGGCGCCGGCGGCTCCGGCAACGGCTCGGGCAAGTAGCGGTCAGGGCGAGGAGATTTCGATGGCAGCCAAGTCAATCGTCATCGACGGCGTAGGCGGTCAGGGCGTCCGCGTCATCGGCAACACCATGGCCAGCCTGCTTGCGGTCATGGGCTACGAAGTGACGCTCCTCTTCGACTACGACTCGTCGGTCCGGGGCGGGATGAGCGAGGCGTTCCTCGAATACGACCGCGAGCCCATCTCCAACTTCGTGGTCGAGTGCGCCGACGTGGTCGTCCGCCTCGCCGACCGTGGCCCGGTCCACCTCAAGGCGGAGTACGTGATCGCCGACATCGGGCTGACCAAACCCGGGGAGACCGGCGAGGAGATCCCGTTCCTGCAGCTGGGTGTCGAGAAGTTCGGCCGCGATCTGTTCGGAAACATGATCGCTCTGGGCCGATTGCTGCGCGTGTGCGACGTCGACTTCACGGAGGAGCACCTCCGCGCCGCGCTGCCCAGCAAGTACGTCGACGAGAACATCTCCGCCATCAAGTATGGCTACGGTCTGGACAAGGCCTCGATCAAGGAGATCGTGCCGGAGCAGGCGGCGAGCAGCTTCGCCGAACGCTACGCGGCCAAGGTCCTGTCCGGCACGGCGCCCGCGGAGGCCGTCGAGCTGGCCGCCGCGCGACACTAGTAGGGCCCGAGCCATGAGTCCCCGAAGACACGGCCGTGGACGCGGGATTGGGGCGGCGCCAACAGTCGTAGCGCCCGAAGTCGCAGGTGTGCCGCCGGCCGAAGCCGATCAGGACGGCGCCGACAACCCTGCTGCAGGGGAGCCGAGCCGGATAGGCGGTCCGGCCGCAAGCGAGGCGAGGGTCGGGGCCGATCCGAGGAGCGACACCGCCGCCCGCCCGGGCCAGGCCTCCCGCAACGACATGCGTTCCCAGGTCGTGACTCCGGGTCCGCGCCGCGGACCCAGGCCCGCCGCTCAGCCCGCCGTCACGGACGACGAGGCTGCCGCGCAGAGGGCGTCGTGCACGCTCGCTCAGATGCGCCGCTTCATCAAGAGCCGCCCCTACGTACCCGTCCACGAGCTTCGTCGCCGCTTCGTGATCGATGGCATCGAAGATGAGGTCAGTCCGATGGCGGTCGAGAAGGGCACCCTGTACGTGGGCCTGCCCGAGCGTGAGGCCGGGTTCCTGGGCGAGCTCGTCAAGGCCGGCGAGGTCGGCTGCGAGCTTCTGCTCGACCCCACCAGCCCGGCCGTCGTCGGCGTGTACCCGATGAGGCCTGTCGCGCGCCAGTAGGCGCCCTCGCGCGGTCACGACCGGAGCGGCTTCGGGGCCGTCGGGGTGGTTTCCGCGGCCGTCAGCGCATCGTCAGGACCGCCGCCCCACGAATTCTGCCGGCGGCGAGGGCCCGCAGGGCTTCGTTGCCGGCCTCCAGCGGGAAGAGCTCGACCGCGGTGCGGATCGGGATCGAAGCGGCCAGCTCCATGAACTCGGCGGCGTCGCGGCGGGTCACGTTGGCGACGCTGCGGAGCTGCCGCTCCCACCAGAGCCACTCGTAGGGGAACTCGGGCATGTGGTCGAGGTGGATGGCGTTCACCGCGACGATCCCGCCCCGGTCCACGGATCGGAGAGCGGCCACGACGACGTCGCCCGCCGGAGCCGTGGTGATGGCCGCGTCGAGCGGGGGAGTGGGGTCGGCAAAACCGCCGACGCTGGCCGCACCCATGTCCGCGGCACGCTGCCGTTCGGTCTCCGACCGGGTCCGAACGTGGACCTCGCAGCCCCAGTGGCGCGCCACCTGGATGCACAGGGAGGCCGACGCTCCGAACCCGAAGAGACCGAGCCGTCCGCCGGGCTCGATGCCGCTGACTCGCAAGGCGCGGTAGCCGATGACCCCACCGCACAGCAGCGGTGCGGCATCCAGGTCGCCGAACCCGTCCGGGACCCTGACGGCGACGTCGGCTCGCACGACCATCGCCTCGGCGAAGCCGCCGTCGCGGTCCCAACCCGTGAATTCGGCCGCCTGGCACAGGTTCTCGCGCCCGCTCCGGCAGAAACGGCAGGTCCCGTCCGTGCCGAAGAGCCAGTAGGCGCCGGCCCGCTCGCCGATCGACCACCCGGTCACTCCCTCGCCGATCGCCGCCACCCGCCCGACGGCCTGATGACCGGGCACGATCGGCAGACGCCTGGCCGCCAGGTCGCCTTCGGCGAGCTGGAGGTCGGTCCGGCAGACCGCGCAGGCTTCGACGCGGAGGGACAGCTCGCCCGGCCCGGGCGCCGGCTCGTCGCGCTCCACAAGCTGGAGTGGGTTATCGGCCGCCGGCCTCGGCTGACCGAGTTCGAGCGCTCGCACGGGCTCAGGTTACCGCGGCCCGGTGCGCTCGGACCGTGGCGCGCACCGGTGGGTGGTCGCGTACGGGTGCCATCCGTGCGTCAGAGCGGTCCGGAGTGCATGATCCCCGCCAATGGAAGTCATCGCCTTCGTCGTCGGCGTCCTCCTGCTCGCCGCCGTTGCCTGGGATCTCTTCGAGACGATCGTCATTCCACGGCCGACGCCGGGCTGGTTCCGGATGGGCAAGTACGTTGTCCGCGGCTCGTGGTGGGCCGTTCGAGCGGTCGGCCGTCCAGGACGCGGCCGGACGCACGACACTCTCCTCGGCCTGTTCGCGCCGGCCGCGACTCTTGCGCTCCTGGCCTGCTGGCTCGGGGCCCTGGTCATCGGCGACGGGTTGGTCCTCTACGCGCTGCGCGACCAGCTGAGCCCGGCCCCAACCGATCTCGGTACGACCATCTACTTCGCCGCAAGCTCCGTCCTGACGCTCGGCTTCGGTGACATCGTGGCCACCGGACCGCTGGCGCGCGCCGTCGTGATCGTCTCCGCGGTGAGCGGATTGGGTGTGGTTGCGCTCGTGGTGACGTTCCTCTTCTCGCTGTACGGGTCGTACCAGCGCCGCGAGGTCCAGGTGGTGACGCTGCAGGCCGCCGCCGGCGCCCCTCCGTCCGCGGTTCAGCTGCTCGAAACGTACGCCCGGCTCGATCTGACCGGACGGTTACCCGATCTCTTCGCCGAGTGGGAGCGCTGGGCCGCCGAAGTGCTCGATACGCACGTCGCCTATCCGCTGCTCGGCTTCTTCCGCTCCAGCCACGACAACCTTTCCTGGATCAGCGCCCTTGGCACGGTCCTCGACGCAGCCAGCCTGGTGTCGACCACGATCGAAGACGTGCCCCGAGGCGAGGCCGAGCTGTTCCGGCGCGTCGGCTCGCACCTCGTCGAGGACATCACAAATCTCGGCTTTCGGCTGGGCGTCAAACCGAGCGGGCGCGCGATCGTCGGAGTGGCCGGGGCCGACGGGGTCGATCGCGCGGCATTCGAGGAAGCCTGGGCCCGCCTTCGGGAGGCCGGCTATGCGCTGGCCCCGGTCGACGAGTCCTGGGCTGCGTTCGAGGCCTATCGCACCGTGTACGCTGGTCGCCTCGAGGCGATGGCCCGCTACTGGGCGACGCCGACGAACTCGTGGCTCGACTCGGCGGCGCTGCTTCGGTCGCCGGCCCACCGCGAGGCCGCCGTCACCAGCCGAGCGAGTGATCCCCGAGCCTGACCGGGTTCAAGCCAGCAGAGGTTCCACCGATGTCCTTCAGCCCGACCGAGCAGACCTACGTCCTGAACCAGGAACTGATGTCGCTGAGCGGCGACCTGTGGATCGACGACGCCGCCGGCAATCACGCCTTCGAGGTCGACGGCAAGCTTCTGGCCCTGCGTCGGACGCTCGTCCTCCAGGATCCGGCCGGCAACCAGCTCTACGAGGTAAACAAGTCGCTGGCCCACGTCCACCAGACGTTCGAGATCAAGCGCGGCGATCAGGTCGTGGCCACGATCCAGAAGGCCCTCGTGAACCTGCTCGGCGACCACTTCACGGTGACCCTGGCGAACGGCGACGCGCTCAAGGTCACGGGCGACTGGATCGGCCGCGAGTTCCACGTGACCAGCGGCGGGTCGGACGTGATATTCGCCTCGCGGCGGCTCCTGAGCATCCGAGACTGTTACGGCGTCCAGATCTCCCCGGGCTTCGAGACTCCGCTCGCTCTGGCGATCGTCATCGCACTGGAGCAGATCGAGCTCGAGGACGCCCACCGCTGAGGCGACGGGTAAGGCAGCCGAACTTACGGCAGCCGCCTCGGCTCCGCCTCAAGGTCGAGGAGCGTCCGCTTGATATCGAGCGCGGCCTGACGGTCGGCGTAGGTATCGCCGCCATAGCCGCCCAGGGCGCCGTTCGCCCCGACGACGCGGTGGCACGGGATCAGCAGCGGCACGGGGTTGCGGCCCATTGCTCCGCCAACTGCCCGAGCCGCGCCGTGCCGGCCGATGCGCGTGGCCAGCTCGCCGTAACTGGCGGTTTCGCCGTAGCCGAGCCGAGCCGCACCGGTCAGCACCAACCGGTCCCAGTCTGAGGCTCGCAGGTCGATGGGGACGTCGAAGGCCCGGCGCTCTCCGGCCAGGTACTCGCGTATCTGCCCCGCGGCCAGGGCCAGCGTTCTTCGCCATTCTGCCGGGACTTCGCCGTCCTCCGCCGGCACCACAGTGCCGTGGAGCCGGCGCGATAGCTCGTCCACGAAGGCAGGCGTCTCCGAATGGAGGCCCACCGCCACCACCCCGGCAGCAGTGGCGGCGATATGAAGGATTCCCCAGGGCGCCGGACAGGTCGAGAACGCGGCTACGGGGCGGGCGAGGGCGGGGGCCTTTGGGCGCGTCATGGCGGCAGTTTGACGCCTCTGCGCCCGGAGCGGGCGGGGCGCTTCGTGCCGTTGCGGCGACGCTTGAGGTATACTCCCCAGGAGTATGCAGACCATCGACCCAGCCGCTCTCGCTTCCCCCGCCGCATCCGCCGAGATCCAGCTGCCCATCGAAGGCATGAGCTGCGCCTCGTGCGTCAACCGGATCGAGCGCTACCTGCGCAAGACCCCGGGCGTGGCCGAGGCCAGCGTCAACCTGGCGACGGAGGTGGCCACAGTCCGCTACCTCCCGGAGATCGCCGGTTTCGATGAACTGGCCCGCGCCATCGAAGCCGCCGGGTACGAGATCCGCGAACTCCCCAGGACGACCGATGGGGCGGGCATGAGCCTGGTGGACGAGGCCGACGCCGAGGCGGTCGAGCGCGGGCGCGAGCAGCGCTCGCTGGGCCTTGCGGCGGCGGTGGCGCTGGCCGTCGCGGCGGTCACGATGGTCCTCATGTACGCGCCGGGCCTCCCGCTCAGCATGGAAGGGCTGGCCTGGGTGCTGATCGGGCCGGCCACGTTCGTCCAGTTCTGGGCGGGGCGGCGCTTCTATCGCGCGGCCTGGCGGGCCGCGATCCACCGCTCGACGGGCATGGACACCCTGGTCGTGGTCGGAACATCCGCCGCGTGGGCCTACAGCGTCCTCGTCACGTTCGCGCCTGGGATCTTCCGGTCGGCCGGCATCGAACCCCAGACGTACTTCGATAGCTCGACGGCAATCGTCGGCCTGGTCCTGATGGGCCGCTGGCTCGAGGCTCGGGCCAAGGCCCAGACGGTCGGCGCCATCAAGGGTCTGCTCGGGCTTCAGGCTCGATCGGCTCGGATCGTGCGCGGCGGGCATGAGATCGACGTTCCGCTCGAGGATGTCCGAGTGGGCGACCTGGTTCGCGTCCGGCCCGGCGAGCGGGTGCCCGTCGACGGGCGGGTAGTCGAGGGCAACTCCGCGGTCGACGAGTCGATGCTGACGGGCGAGCCGCTGCCGGTGGAGAAGAAGCCGGGTGACGAGCTGATCGGCGGCACCATGAACCGCAATGGCTCACTGCTGTTCCGAGCCGTTCGGGTCGGCCGCGACACCGCCCTGGCCCACATCGTCGAGCTCGTCAGGCGGGCCCAGGGCTCCAAGGCGCCGATCCAGCGACTGGCGGACCGGATCGGCGGCGTCTTCGTGCCGGTGGTTCTGGCCTTGGGCGCCTTGACTTTCGCCATCTGGTTCGCGTTCGGGCCGGATCCGCGCGCGACCCACGCCCTCGTGGCGTTCATCACGGTCGTCGTCATCTCGTGTCCGTGTGCGATGGGCCTGGCCACCCCGACTGCGATCATGGTCGGCACAGGCAAGGGCGCCGAGGCGGGCGTGCTGATCCGCGGCGGCGAGGCGCTCGAGATGGCCGCTCGGATCGACGCGGTCATATTCGACAAGACCGGAACTCTGACGCGCGGCCGGCCTTCACTCGGCGAGGTCGCGGCGGCACGCGGGTTCACCCCGAGCGAGGTGCTGGACCTGGCCGCGTCCGTGGAGCGGGGCAGCGAACACCCGCTGGCTGCGGCGATCATCGCCCGCGCCGACGAACTCGGATTGGGTCGGCGAGAGGTCGAGGGGTTCGAGGCGGTGGCGGGGCGGGGCGTGCACGGCCAGATCGAGGGTCGCGAAGTGCGGGTCGGCACCGCGGCGTTCCTCGAGGGGAGCGGCGTGGACACGGGTCCGCTGGCAGCGGCCGGCACCGGCTCGGCCGTTACCTACCTGTCCGTCGACGGCGTCCTGGCCGGCGCCCTGCCGACCGTGGACGAGGTCAAGCCCGAGTCCGCAGCCGCCGTCCGCGAGCTGACCGACGCGGGGATCGAAGTCTGGCTGGTCACGGGCGACGCGGCCAGGGTCGCCGCCACGGTCGCGGCCGCCGTCGGCATTCCCGCCGAGCGGGTCATGGCCGAGGTGCTTCCGGCAGGCAAGGCCGACGCCGTCGCGGCGCTCCAGGCCCGCGGCCTTCGGGTGGCGATGGTCGGCGACGGCATCAACGACGCACCTGCCCTGGCGCGGGCCGACGTCGGGATCGCCATCGGAACCGGTGCCGACGTGGCCATGGAAGCGTCCGATGTGACGCTGGTCGGCGGCGATCCGCGAGCGGTGGCGACGGCGATCAGCCTGTCGCGGCAGACCCGGCGGGTCATACGCCAGAACCTGTTCTGGGCCTTCGGCTACAACGCCGTCCTCATCCCGATCGCGATGGGCGCGCTGTTCCCGCTGTTCGGGGTCACCCTCAATCCCGCTCTGGCAGCGGGCGCGATGGCCTTCTCCTCGGTCAGCGTGGTCTCGAACTCCCTGCGCCTCCGGCGCGCCTCGCTGGGCCCGCGGCCGGCATCGGCCGGTGCCACGGCCGCAGCCGGGGCCGGCGCCGCCTAGTCCGCAGGCCTCACACGGTGTAGGCGGCCGCGACTACCAGGATCAGCCCGAGCGCCGCCGCGCCGAGCGCGGAGCGGAATCCGGCCGACTTGCCGAACCCGTACGGCGCAGTGAGCTGCCCGATCAGCAGACCGGCAACGGCAACGGGCAATGCCAGCGTGGCGGCGACGACGCCGAGCGGCAGGTTGCGGTCCAGCGGGTGGATCATCACCGCGTCGCGGGCCACGAACGAGATGATCAGCAACGCGTCGGCGGCCACGAAGAACGCGGTTACGGCGCCCAGCACGGCGTCGCCTCGCGTGGCCGCCAGGAAGGTCGGGTAGGCCACGACCAGGACTCCCAGAGCGACCACCGCGGGCGTGAGGATCAGCGCGCCGTCGAGGCCGTTGGGAAGCGCCAGGCGCGGCGCGGGCCGGCTGACCTGGAAGGCCATCGGCGTGGCGATCGAGATGAGGGCGCCGACTACGCCGGCCTCGGCTCCGCGTCGCAGCCATGGTGGGACGAATCGGCGCAACACGCTCGAATCGTACACTCCTTGATCGATCTCACCGGATGAGTCGCGGGGAGTCTTGCCGCGCGACTGTCGGGGCTAGACCTCGAAGCGGCGGAAGACCGCGACCGCGTTCTGGCCGCCGAAGCCGAAGCCGTTGATGATCGCCGTGTCGACCTTCTTGGCCCGCTTGACGTTCGGGATGTAGTCCAGGTCGCACTCCGGATCCGGGTTCTGGAGGTTGGCCGTGGGCGGCATGACGCCTTCGCGGATGGCCCCGATGGCGGCCAGTCCGCTCACCGCACCGGCCGCGCCGAGCAGGTGCCCGACCATCGACTTGGGCGAGCTGATGGCGGTCTTGTAGGCGTGAGCGCCGAACGCGGCCTTGATCGCCCGCGTCTCCGTCATGTCGTTGAGTGGCGTGGACGTGCCGTGGGCGACGATGTAGTCCACCTCGTCCGGGGCGATCCCGGCGTTGCGGAGCGCCTTGGTCATCGCAGCCGCGGCGCCTCGTCCGGTCGGTTCAGGGGCGCTGATGTGGAATGCGTCCGCGGTGATGCCTCCGCCGATCACCTCGCACAGGATGTTCGCGCCGCGGGCCATGGCGTGCTCGGCCGACTCCAGGACCACCACCGCCGCGCCCTCACCGAAGACGAAGCCGTCGCGGTCGCGATCGAACGGGCGGGATGCATGCGTCGGGTCGTCGTTGCGGCGCGAAAGGGCGCCCATGTTCCCGAGCGCGGCGAATGCGATCGGCAGGAGGGAGCCTTCCGTCCCGCCCACGAGCGCGACGTCGACCTCACCGTCGCGGATCATGCGCAGGCCGTCGATGAAGGCGATGACGCTGCTCGCGCAGGCCGCAACCTGGGTCAGGACGGGTCCGGTGATGCAGTACTTCATCGAGATCTGGCAGGCCGCCATCGAGCCAGAGAGCGCCGGTATGGCAAAGGGCGAAACCTGGCCCGGGCCCTTTTCGGCGAGGACCTGTGTGCCCGTGATCACCTGATCCATGCCGCCGCCACCGGTGTTCATGCACACGGCGACGCGGTCGCGCTGGTCCTGGTCATAGGCGGCGAAGTCGATGCCCGCGTCCTCCACGGCCTCGGCGGCGGCCGCCACGGCCAGGTGGATGAAGCGGCTCATCCGGCGCGCCATCTTGCGGTCCATGGCTACGCTGGGATCGAAGTCCTTGACCTCGGCATCGATCCGGACGTCAAGCCCCGAGGAATCGAATTGGGTGATCGGGCCCACACCCGAGACGCCCGCCAGGAGATTCTCCCAGTAGAGCTTGGCCGTGTTGCCGATCGGGGTTACGGCCCCAAGACCGGTGACGACAGCGCGACGGGCAGGATCCTTAGTGGGCACGGGCCATCTCCTAGGACGTGTGGCAAGCGGAGGCGACCACCGCTGGCGGCGCCCAGCTATCTGGCCCGGCGGAACGTAGTGTCGTCCGCCGGTGGGACGGCGGTCGGGGCAGCCAGGCCTCACATGGCGCGGCTACGTCCGACGTGTGGATTGTACCGGCTCGCAGCCCGCACGGCGGTCTATCACCGCTGGGCGGCCCCCTCCCTGAGCAGATCCGTCACGCGTCGGAGGAAGAGGCGCACGGCCTCCCTCTCGGACTCGCTGAGCGGATCGAGCGCCGCCTCGACAGCTTGACCGCGCCAGTGGTAGGCGCGCTCGACATCCTCGAGAACGTCGGGGTTCAACCGGACGCGGACGATGCGGCGGTCTTCGGGGTCGCGCTGGCGGATGACGTAGTGAGCCGCTTCCAGCTCTTCGACGACGCGGCTCGCCCAGCCATACGAGATCCCAAGGCCCGATGCCAGCTGGCCGACGGTCCGCTCGCCGTGCTGGTACACGTGGATGGCGGCCCGGACTGCGTGGCTCGAGATGCCCGTCCGACCGGTTGGCCCGTCCCCGGCGCCGTTCCTGTCCCCGGCGCCGTTTCCGTCCCCGCGAACGAAGGCAGCATGGTCGCTCTCGTCCTGGCGGCGTATCGCGTATGCCGCGTGGAGGAACTCGACCAGCAGGCGGCTCGTCTCCAGGGTGCCGTCTGACAGTCGGGCCCGAGGTGGATCGACTCCTCGAGCGGCGGTCCCGTCAACCATGTCGCGACTATAGCATAAGGACTTTACTAAACATTCGGGTGGGTAGGCCCGGCCGCGCTCGAACCGGATCTGTCTCATGCCGGTGAATCTGCGATCGGAGGTGCGGGCGGCGGCCGGCCTAGGGGGCGCCGACGCTGCCGAAGTCGAGCTCGACGGTCGCCTTGACCAGATTGCCGGCGGCAGAGTCGATGAAGCCGGCGAATCCGGCGGACTCGTCCATCTCGGTAGTCGGACCCGCCCAGACGAGCTGTGGCGGCTGGTCGGCCAGCATGATGTAGGGCAGGGCCAGCCAGCGGGTCGGACTTGTGACGACATCCAGGCAGCTGGTCAGGCGCCGGCCATCGGTGAGCAGCGTCTCGAGCGACACTCGGACGATGACCGATTCCGGGCCGCTGAGGTTCCACTCCCGCCAGGGCCCTCGATCGGCGGAGGCTCTCACGATGGAGAAATGTTCGGCAGTCGGCAGGCGTGCCTTCTGCCAGATCTGGGGCCGGGCCGTCGCGAGTATCTGTCGCGCGCGTGTCACTGCGACGAGCAGTTCCCAGGCAACCGTGAGATCGCGCGCCATCGCCGCTCCTCCGCCGCGCGGCTCAGGGACGTCTCCCACCTAGGCGCTCCGTTGTCCGCAGGCATTCGAAGCGTACAGCCTCGCGAGGCGGCGCTACAACAGCATTTCGTGGCAGCCGTGAGGTTCGAGCGGGCTCGCCGCCTCAGTCGCCCGTGTAGTGCTTGAAGATGACCGCGGCGTTGTGGCCGCCCAGGCCGATGTTGTTCGATAGGGCGTAGCGAAGCGGCTTCTCGATCGTCTCCGTCGCGATGTTGATGTTGCAGTCGGGGTCCGGCTCGCGGTAGTTGAGGGTCGGCGGAACGGTCTGGTGGTAGATGGAGAGGACGGTCGCCACCCCCTCGAAGGCACCGGCGGCCCCCATCATGTGGCCGGTCATCGACTTGGTTGCCGAGATCAGGATGTTCGGGGTGTTGCTCCCGAACGTCGTCCAGATCGCCTCGCTCTCACGCTGGTCGCCGAGCGGAGTGGAGGTTCCGTGCGGGTTGATCATGTCGATCTCGTCGGCGGGCACGCCGCGCCGTTCCAGGGCGTTCTTCATGGCGCGGGCCGAGCCCTCGCCCTTCTCCGCGGGAGCGATCATGTCGAAGCCGTCGGCGGCGGAGCCGTAGCCGACGATCTCGGCATAGATCCTGGCGCCGCGAGCCTTGGCGAGCTCGAGATCCTCGAGGATTAGAGCCCCGGCGCCTTCGCCGAGGACGAAGCCGTCGCGGGTCCGATCGAACGGCCGGCAGACGGTTCCGATGGGCTGGCCCGGCAGCGGTGAGCCCATGCCGCGCATGTTCGTGAAACCGATGTGGACGAGCTCGAGGAGTGGCGACTCGGCGGCGCCGGCGATGACGGCCGTGCAATCGCCGCGACGGATCGCCTCCGCCGCCTCACCGATGGCCGTCGTGCCGGTCGAGCAGGCCGCGACGGGGCAGAAGTTGTGGCCCTTGGCCCCTGTCTCGATGGCGATGGTGCCCGAGCTGGCGTCCACGAGACCGTTGGCGATGAAGAAGGGGCTTACGCTCCGCACGCCCTTGGTGTGCCAGTTCTCCTGGTTGGAGATGAAGAGGGCCTGACCGCCGCCGCCCGAACCGTAGATGACGCCGATGTCGTAGTGGTTTTCGTCGTTTATCTCGAGGCCCGAGTCGGCCACCGCCATCTTGGCCGAGGCGACGGCGAAATGGACGGTCGTCTCGGTCCGCCGGGCGTCCTTGAAGTTCCAGAACTTGGTCACGTCGAAGTCACGGACTTCGCCGCCGGCCTTGTGTTCGTAGGGCGTGGTATCGAAATGCGTGATCTCGCCGATGCCGGAACGGCCGGCTACGAGGCTCTCCCAGACGGCCTCTTTGGTGTTGCCGATGGGGCTGACGACACCGAGGCCGGTAACGACAACGCGCCTGGTGTAATCGGGCTTGCGCACTTGCTGTGGATCCTCCTGGAACTAGGCTCGGCCGCGGGCGTGACGCCCGTCGATGGGTCAGTGAGTGAGTGCTCCGTCCCCGACGAAAGGAACGGCTATGGCGCCGGGGGACGCCGCGTCGTCGACGGCCATGGCCTCTGCTTCCGGGGCGATGCGCTTGATCAGGCCGGTCAGAACCCTGCCCGGCCCGACCTCGACGAAAGTGGTCACGCCGTCGCCGGCCATTCTCTGGACGGCAGCGATCCAATCGACGCCTCGCGTCAGGTGCTCGATCAGCTCGTCGCGAGCCCCGGCGCCGGTCGCGATCGGCACCGCATCGGCGTTGGCCAGAAGCGGGATCGAGGGGTCGGAGAAGGTCACGGGGGCCAGCACTCGGGCCATCCCCGCCGCGGCCTCGGCCATGAGCGATGAATGCGCCGCGACCGAAACCGGCAGGATCTTGACCAGGCGAGCGCCAAGGCCCTTCGCCCCGGCGGCCGCCGCTTCCACCGCGGCGCGATCGCCCGAGATGACCACCTGGCCGGGCGCGTTGCGGTTCGCGATCGTCAGGCTGCCGTGGGGGGCGCCCAATGCCACCAGCTCGTCGAGGCGGGCGTTGTCCAGGCCGATGACCGCGGCCATTGCACCCGCGCGACCCTGACCGGAGGCCTGCATCTGGCGGCCGCGCTCACGGACGAGACGCACCGCGTCGCCGAGCGAGATCACTCCCGCAGCCACCATGGCGCTGTACTGGCCCATCGAATGGCCCGCAGCGTACCTGGGCTCGGGGGCTGCGACCCCGGTGGCAGCCCATCGCTCACGCATCGCGGCCAGGAAGGCGATCGACACCGCGACCAGGGCCGGCTGGGCGTTGACCGTCAGGTCGAGCTCTTCCGCGGGTCCGTCGAACGCCAGCCGGCTGATCTTCTCGCCCAGGGCCAGATCGGCCTGGGCCAGGACGGCTGCGGCGGCCGGCGACGCCTCCGCCAGCGCCTTGCCCATCCCGACCGTCTGGGATCCCTGTCCGGGGAATACGAATGCGATGCGATCCATGTGGTCTGTCTGGTCTCCTTGGCTCGGGGGTCGCGCCGGGGAAGACGGACCACTCACGGCCGGGCTGAACCGTTTTCGACCGACTGTCGGGCGGTCGACTTGGTTGCGTAGCGTAACGGTCCGACCAATCCGTACGAGGGAAAACGTGTGCACCTTTGCATATATCAGCCCGGGAGCGTAGATTTGGGGCGTGCCGCCGTTCAGACCGAAGCTCCCCAACCTCGTATCGCGACCGCCGGAAGTCGAGTCGAGTCAACCATCGCAAGCCACCCCGGAGCGTGCCGGCACGGATCTGGCGGCCTGGCCGCCGGTCGTCGATGCGGCTCCCGCCGGAGCGTCGGTCGAGCCGGCAGACCCGCCGGTCGGCGGCGCTCCCCGGGGGGCCGGCGAAGGGGTGAGGCACGATAGGGCGGCGCCGCTGCGGCTATTGCGCAACACGCCGCGTCCGTTCCTCCACATGCCGACGTTGACCGTACCCAGCCGCGCGGCCGTCGAGTCGGCCGCGCGAGAGTTGCTCTCGGCACCGGTGGAGGCCGCCCGCCACAGGCTCCAGAATCCGCGCGAGCTGTCCGACCGGATCGCCATGGGTCGGGCCATCTGGCGCGACCTCGTCATCGGCTTCGCGGCTCAGCTCGGCGAGCTCAACCTCGGCTTCACGCAGCTCGCGGCCCTGTACGCCCTCGCCGACAGCGGCACGATGACCGTCGCGGATCTGGCGGATGCCCTCGGCCGCTCACCGTCGGCGGCGAGCCGCCTTGTCGACGGCCTGGTGCAGCGGCAGCTCATCGAGCGCAGCCAGGATGCGGAGGACCGCCGCCAACGGACGCTGACGATCACCGGGCGCGGTCAGGCTCTTCTGGGTCTCGTCGACCGGGCGCGGGCACAGGAATTCCTGTCGATCGTGCGGCCTCTGCCGACCGCCGAGCGTGCCCTAGTGGCGATGGGCGTGGCGGCGCTATCCACGCATGCCATCTCGCGGCGCGGCCGGCTGATCAAGCAGCGCCCTCGCTGATCGCTGGTCGGGCCGAGAGGATTCGAGTTGGCGATTCCCGCGCCCCGGTTGATCCTTCCCGGACGGATCGCCAACGCACCTCGCAGGGGCCGAGTGATGGCAGCCCGAGTCGACCCGGAGGGTAGATCAGCGGACGCGACCGGCCGCCAAAGCAGGAAATCGCAAACCACTTCACGGTGTCCGGTCCTGTGTAGGGTGCCAGGCCAGGTGATCGGGACCAACGGCCCCGGCAGATCGGGATGGGGCACCCTCACGGCGGGCCAATCGCGGGGTGATCCTGGTCCGAGCATGAATCCATCCAGCGATGGCGTGGCCTCCCGGCCCTGGACCCGAGAAACCGCCGAGGTCGCGGCCGCGCTCGATACTGACCTTTCCCGCGGGCTCACGTCCGGTGAGGCCGCTGCCCGCCTCATCCGGTTCGGGCGCAACGAGCTGGTCGAGCGGGGGAGGAAGCCGCCCTGGCGCCTCCTCCTCGAGCAGTTCACGAACGCGATGATCGTCGTCCTCGTCTTTGCGGCCGTCATCACCGCGTTTCTCGGCGATCTCAAGGACACCTTCGTGATCCTGGCAATCGTCGTCCTGAACGGTATCGTCGGATTCGTCCAGGAGTACCGCGCCGAGCAGGCGCTCGAGGCGCTGAAACGGATGGCAAGCCCCTCGGCCCGCGTCGTCCGTGACGGCGAGACGCTCCTCGTCCCGGCTCCCGAGGTAGTGCCGGGCGACCTCGTGCGCCTCGACGCGGGCGACGTAGTGACGGCCGACATGCGCCTCATCGACGCTCGGGCGCTGCGGGTGAACGAGGCGGCCCTCACCGGCGAGTCGGAGCCGGCCGAGAAGTCCACCGAGCCGCTCCCCGACGTCCCCGAGGGGGTGCTCGCCGACCAGCGCAACGTGGCCTTCAACGGGACGGCGGTCGTGTACGGGCGCGGCCTCGGCGTCGTCGTCACGACGGGGATGGCTACCGCGCTTGGCCGGGTGGCCGAGCTCCTGCAGCAGCACGCCGGTGGCCAGACGCCGCTCCAGAAGCGCCTCTCGACGCTGGGCAAGGAGCTCGCGGGCCTCGCGTTTGTGGTGTGCGCCCTAGTGTTCGCGACCGGGGTCGCTCGAGGCGAGTCGCCACAGGCGATGTTGCTGGTCGCCGTCAGCCTCGCGGTCGCCGCGATTCCCGAGGGACTGCCGGCGGTCGTGACCGTGGCCCTCGCGCTGGGAGCCCGGAGAATGGCCCGACGGAACGCCCTCGTGCGAAAGCTGCCGGCGGTCGAGACGCTCGGGTCGGTGACCGTCATCTGCTCGGATAAGACGGGGACGCTCACGGAGAACCGCATGCTCGTCGAGCTGGCATGGACGCCGGCCGGCGCGGTCCGAGTGGCCGGCGACGGGTACGCCCCCGACGGAGCTTTCGTGCCGGAGACCGACCCGGCAGGATCAGAGGGAGCGGGCCTCGTCGCCGCCGGCCCGCCGGCGCTCGATCGGGCGGCGCTTGACCGGGCCATAGACCGCCTGGCGCGGATCGCAGTCGCCTGCAACGACGCCACCCTGCGCGGCCCCGACCGGGCCGGAGGGGCCTGGTCGATCACCGGCGACCCTACCGAGGGCGCCCTCCTCGCCTTCGCCGGCAAGCGCGGCGTCTTCGCGTCGGACCTCCGGGCGGACCGCCCGCGGGTGGAGGAGCTGGCGTTCGATGCCTCCCGACGGCGAATGACCACCCTCCACGCCGCCGGCGAGCGTGTCTGGGTCGCAACCAAGGGCGCTCTCGAGGCCCTGGCGCCCCTCCTCGACTCGGCCGACGCCCCCCTCCTCCCGGCCGCCGAGGCCGCGGCCCGCCGCTATGCCGCGGATGGGTACCGCGTCCTCGCCCTCGCCGAGCGGGAGATCCCCGCCATCCCCGACGAGCGCGAGCACGCCGAGGCGCACCTTCGTCTCGCCGGCCTGGTCGCAATGGCCGATCCTCCCCGCGCGGCCTCCGCGGACTCGATCGCCGCCTGCCGTGCCGCCGGGGTGACTCCGATCATGATCACCGGCGATCATCCTCTCACCGCCGCCGCGATCGCCCGCCGCATCGGAATCCTGGGACCCGGCAGCGAGACGCTCACAGGCGTCGAGCTCGACGCTCTCGACGACGCCACCTTTGCCGCCCGTGTCGATCGCGTCGCCGTCTACGCCCGCATGAATCCCGAACAGAAGCTGCGTATCGTGGAAGCCTGGCGGACTCGCGGCGCAGTCGTGGCCATGACCGGCGACGGGGTCAACGACGCGCCGGCTCTGCGCCTCGCCGACATCGGCGTGGCCATGGGGATCACCGGGACCGAGGTGAGCAAGGAAGCCGCGGACATGGTCCTCGCCGACGACGACTTCGCGACCATCGTCCGCGCGGTCGAGGAGGGGCGGCGGATCTACGACAACATCCGGCGCTTCGTACGCTACCTGCTCACGACGAACTCGGCCGAGGTCTGGGTGATGTTCCTGGCGCCCTTCCTGGGCCTTCCGATCCCTCTCCTGGCCGTCCAGATCCTGTGGATCAACCTGGTGACCGATGGACTGCCGGCGTTGGCCCTCGGCGTGGAGCCGGTGGAGGTGGACGCGATGCGTCGGAAGCCGCGACCCTCGGGCGAGTCGATCCTCGGGGCGGGGCTCTGGCAACAGGCGATCAGGGTGGGCCTGCTGATGGCGGGGGTCGCCCTCGTGGTCCAGGCTGTCGCAATGGGGGCCGGCTGGCACTGGCAGTCGATGGTCTTCACGACCCTCGCCTTCCTCCAGCTCGGCAACGCCCTCGCCGTGCGGTCGGAGCGTGTCAGCGTCTTCAGTCTTGGCTTTGGGACGAACCGTCCGCTGGCGCTCGCGGTGGGCGGGACGCTCCTCGTCCAGCTCGCCCTGATCTATGTCCCGCCGCTCCAGCCGATCTTCGTGACGGAGGCGCTGGGGCCGCTTGAGCTCGCCATCGTTCTGGGCGCCTCAACCGCCGCCTTCGTTGCGGTCGAGCTGGAGAAGGCGCTGCTTCGGAGGTCGGCCAAGTTGGACGCGTGGAGTGCCGCCTGATCGCCCGTAACGCTGCCGGCTGGCCTCGTCGACGCTGGGCCGAGAAGATGGCAGATCGCGCTATCGGGCCTCGACCGTCCGCCAGGCCCAGGACCTCGCGGGCCAGGTCCTCTTTGTCGACGGAGATGGCCCAGGTCGCCACGCCGTTGGCTCGACCCAGAATGCAGCAGCCCTTGATGTTGACCCCGGCGTGGGAAAGCCGGTCGCTGACCTCGCCGAGGGCGCATGGCGTGTCATCGATCTCGACGGTCAGGCTCGTGCCGGCGACGAACGGATAGCCCATGCCGCGGAGGACATCGCGCGTGTCGTCGTCGCAGCAGTCTGTGAAGATCTCGGCGCAGGTGAGATCCCCGACCGTGGTCTGATGGACCTGGACGATGTTGACGCCGCGTGCACACAGGGCCTTGGCCAGATGGGCCAGCTCGCCCGGTCGATTCGGCAGCTGGACGACGAATTGCTGGCTCATGTCTTTCTCCCCGCTTCCGCTGTAGCTCGCTCGACGTCCATGGCGGCCAGGCGCAGGCCATCGCCCGGCGTCCTTTCGATGACGAGATCGGCTCCCTCGGCGCACGACCCCACCGAAACCTCGCTCCAGGCGTAACGCAGCGCCTCCTCGGTATGCTCGTCGTCCTCGCCGAGCAGGACGTGGACCGCGGCGACGCGCGTGACCCCGAGCGCGGCGGCGCGCTCCGAAACCTTCTCGAGGACCGCCTGAGCGAGCATGACCTGGTGCATCGTCTACCTCGCCCCATCCAGGAGATCGATGACCGCGCCGGCCGCAGCGGGTACGGCCGCGGCGATCTCGGGGCTCAGGTTCTCACTGAACACGTCGGTTCGACGGGCCTGAATGGTGACCGCGTAGATGTTCGTCGGAAGCGCCGCTCCGAGTCGACGGCCCAACGCCAGGGCGGTGCGAAGCGAGGCGTCGTGAGCGGAGTCCAGGTGGCCGGCCCCGAATTCGCCCAGGTCTTCGAAGGCGCAGCTCCTGACCTCGCCCGCGGGACGGTCCGGGAACTCCGCGGCGTCGACCAGGATGGCGGTCTCATAGCCGGTCAGGCACTCCATGAGGCGGAGGCCCCCAACGCCGAGCCGCTCGATATCGACACCGGGGCGGACGCGGGGGACGGCCCGGTCCGCGCACAGCAAGGCTTCGACCTCGTCGGCGACACGCCAGCCCACGCCGTCGTCGCCGAGCACGGGGTTGCCCAACCCGACCACGATCGTCCGCGGCCGGACGATCGTCGTCCGCGGCCGGACGATCGTGGTCGTCCGCGGACGGGCGATCTGGGTCCGGGGCGGCGGGTCGGCTGATAGCTGGTCGGCCACGCGAATATCCGATCTAGCAGTTCTGGGAGAGGACCTCGATGATCTCGCCGTCCGAGTCGCGAATCGCGACCTGGAGCGGCATCTCACCGGGGAATGAGTGAGTGGCGCAGCCGAAGCACGGGTCGTACAGCCGGAACGCCATCTCGACCCGGTTCAGCAGGCCCTGATGGACGATCGTGCCCTTGTGGATCAGGCTCTGAGCCGCCTTCTTGATCGACATCGCCATGGGCGCGTAGTTGTTGGTCGTGCCGACGACCAGGTTGACCGCGGTCAGGATGCCGCGTTCGTCTGTCCAGTAGTGGTGGGTGAGCGTGCCGCGCGGCGCCTCGACCGTGCCGACGCCCTCGGTGGGCTTCTCGGTGGGGACGGTGCGGACGTTGGGCGACGTTATCTCGGGATCCGTGGCCAGCTCGACCATTCGCTCGGCCGCGTAGAGGAGCTCGACCAGCCGGGCCCAATGGGTGGCCAGGCGATGATGGACGAGGCGCTTGCCGCCCGGTTCCGGAGTGGGAGCCAGGGTGTCGTAGAAGCGTTCGTAGGCGGCCTGGGCGAGCGGCGTGGCCATGCCGTCGGCGGTGTTGAGCCGCGACAGCGGAGTGGCGCAGTAGACGCCCGAGTCGGGTCCGTCGACGAAGCCCTTCCAACCGACCTTCTTCAGATAGGGGAACTTGAGGTAGGTCCACGGCTCGACGTGCTCGGCGATCCAGTCCCGGTATTCCGCCGGGGCGTAGGTGCCGACGCGCGTGCCGTCGGGCGACATGATGCTGACCTGGCCGTCGTAGAAGTTGACCTTGCCGTTCGGGTCGACGAGGCCCATGTAATAGGTCCGGTGGGTGTAGGCGTCGGAGAGGACCATCTCCTTGTACTCGCCGTTGCCGAGGACGATCTGGTCGAAGATGCCGAGGCTGAACTGGGCGAACTCGATCGACCAGCGGCCGATCTTCTCGATCTCGCCTCGCTGCTCCTCGGTTATGCCCTGGGTCATGCCGCCGGGAACGGCGGTGGCAGGGTGGATCTTGCGGCCACCGATCATTTCGATGACGTGGTGGTTCTGCTTGCGAGCCTCGATGACCTTGCCGCCGACCTCCATGCCGACCTTGGCCAGGACGCCGAGGATGTTGCGCTCCGCCGCGGGGGCGTCGGGTCCGACAACGAAGTCCGGGCCGCCCAGGGCGTAGAAGTGGGTGGTGTGATCGGTGACGAAGAAGGCGCTGTACAGCAGCTCGCGGAGGAGCTTGGCCGCTCGAGGCGGGTCGACGTGATAGACCGCGTCGGCGGCCTTGGCGGCCGCCATGTGGTGGGCTTCGGGGCAGACGCCGCAGATGCGGTTGGTGAGGGTTGGCATCTCCTCGACTGGCCGGCCGACGCAGAAACGCTCGAAGCCCCGCAGCTCGGGGATCTGGAAGTAGGTGTTCGCGACCTCGCCGTCCGGATCGAGGAATATCTCGATCTTGCCGTGGCCCTCGAGCCTGGTGACGGGGTCGATGGTGATTCGTTCCATGTCCTGGCTACTCCCCGTCGTTCCGCCAGGCCGATCGGCCGCTGCGGAGCAGCGAGCCGGCCAGGCTGAAGCGGTAGAACTGGCCCACCGGGTCGGGGATGCCGTCGAGCACCTTGTCGATCTCCTCGGGCTTGGTCGCCTCGACTACCGAGGCATAGGCCGACATCAGGCGGGCGCCGTAGTCGACGACCCCTTCCGCCGCGCCGTAGCAGCCGATGCACGGCGCGCTGACCGCCGGGCAGAGAGCGCCGCAGCCGCTGCGGGTGGCAGGCCCGTTGCAGGGCAGGCCCTGCTCCAGCAGGCAGATCTCCGGATCGAAATGCGCGACCTGCTGGACCCGGACGAACTGGCTGATCCGCTTGACGTCGCGCTTTCGGGCGCACTCGTCGCATACGGTCGAGTCGCCGGCGCCGAGGACCGAGCCCTTCGGCGGAAGCGGCCCGGTGCCGTTGAGGGCCTTGACGACGGCCTCGAGCGCGGCCCAGATCTGACCCGACTCGGGCGGGCAGCCGGGGATCGTGTAGTCCACGTCCACGACCTGATCGAGCGTCCGGAGGACCGGCTCGAATTCGGGCAGGTGCAGGACGCCTTCCGGCGCCTGGAACTCCCAGACCGGCCGGACGCCTTCAGCGTTGTCCGTGCTCGTCGTGGAGAAGGCGGTGTCGATGATCTCCTTGCGGCTGGTCAGGTTGGCGAGGCCGGGGATGCAGCCCTCGCCGGCGCAGGAGCCGAACGAGACGAGGAACTGCGACTTGCGTCGCAGGAGCCTGGCCAGGCGGATCGTCTCGTCCGTACGCATACTGCCCGAGACGAGCGTGATTGTGATCTCGCCGTCGGCCATGGCCTCGATGTCGCTGTACTTGCCGTCCATCACGGTCGGCCACAGGACGATGTCGAAGGCCGCGGCCACGTCCACGATGTGCTCGTGGATGTTGACGATGGCGATGTCGCAGCCGCCGCACGAGGCGGCGCCAAAGATGGCCAGCTTCGGCTTGCTCATCGAACCATCCCCCTTGCGCCCACTTTGGCGTTCGCGCCGAAGATGGCGAGCTTGGGCTTGGCGGCCGGCTTCGCGGCAGGCGCGGCGGAGGCCGGTGCTGCGGGCTGTGCGCCGCCGTTGTTGTGAGCGGTCGGGCTCATGACAGGGCCTCCACGGCCGGGACCGCAGGCGCCGCCGGCTCCGAAGGCGCCGCATGGTCCGGGACTCCGCCTGGAACTTCCGGCGGTCCGCCTTCGTCGCCGCCGGTGGCCTCCCAGGCGGCGTCGAGGTTTACGCCCTCGATGTCGACGATGTCTCCCGCGGGCCAGTCGAGCGGTCCGAGCGCTCGTACTTCCTCAGTCACACGAGCGATCTCGCCGGCCAGTCGAACGCCTTCCGCGGCGCTCGCCCAGACCAGCTGGAGGCGCTCCGGCTCGATGCCCAGGGCCTCGACCGTCCGCTGCAGCAGCTGGAACCGCCGCAGGGCCTTGTAGTTCTGCTCGATGTAGTGGCATTCGCCCGGGTGGCAGCCGCTGACCATCACCGCGTCGGCGCCCTCGGCGAAAGCCTTCAGGACGAACGTGGGATCGAGGCGGCCCGAGCACATCAGCCTGATGAGCCGGACGTTGGGCGGGTACTTGGTGCGGGCCGTGCCGGCCAGGTCCGCTGCCCGGTAGCTGCACCAGTTGCAGGTGAAGCCGATGATCACCGGCTCGAAGGTGGAGGCCGGAGCCTCGCCTTCGACCGGAACGGGTGCGACGGGTGCCTGCGTGCTCATGCTCGCACCGCCTCCTCGATCTTCTCGTGATGAGCCACCGGATAGGCCGAGCGCCTGAGCGTCTCCCCGTCGGCCCCGACCCTTAGCAGACCCTCGATCTGAGCCAGGACCTGCTCGTCGCTGAAGCCGGTGCCGCTGATGGCGTCGGCGGGACATGCGGCCACGCAGGTTCCGCAGCCCTGGCACATGGCGGCGTTGATGCTCGAGACTCCCTTTGCCGCGTCGAAGCTGATGGCGTTGTACGGGCACAGGGCGTTGCAGATCCGGCACCCGGAGCAGCTCTCGGCGTGGATCGAGGCCTTGATCGGCTCGAGGTTCATCACCTTCTGCTGGATGCGACCGAGGACGCGAGCGGCGGCCGCAGCACCCTGCGAGACCGATGCCGGGATGTCCTTGGGACCGCTCACGCAACCGGCGATGAAGACGCCTTCCGTCATGGTGGCGACCGGATCGAGCTTGGGGTGCTTCTCTATGGCCCAGCCGTCCGAGCTGCACGAGATGCCGAAGCGTTGAGCCATTTCCTTGGCGTCCGCACGGGGCTCGAGACCGACCGAGAGCACGACCATGTCGACCGGGATGCGGCGCTGGCGGCCGGCCAGCGTGTCCTCGACCTGGACGATGAGCTTGCCCTCTTCGCCGGGCAGCCGCCCGGCTTCGGTCACCTCGGCCGGCTTGCCACGGACGAAGAGCGTGCCCTCCTCGAGGACGCGCTGGTAGAACTCGTCGTAGCCCTTGGCCGCGGTCCGCATGTCGATGTAGAAGTCGTAGACCGTGGCTCCGGTGTGCTCCTTGACCAGGTGGGAGAACTTGAGGCTCTGCATACAGCAGATCGCGGAGCAGTAGTTGTTGAAGTTGCGGTCGCGGCTGCCGACGCAGTGGATCACGCCGACGGTCTTGGGCTCGGTCACGCCGTCGCGGAGGACGACCCGGCCGTTCGTCGGTCCGGCCGAGTTGGAGAGCCGCTCGAACTCGAGGCTGGTGAAGACGTTGGGCAGCCGGCCGTAGCCGTACTGGGCGATCCGGCGGGCGTCGAAGATGTCGTAGCCGGTGGCCAGGATGATGTTGCCGACGTGGACCGTTATCTCTTCGTCCTGCTGGTCGAAGCGGATGGCGTCCTTCTCGCAGAACTTCTCGCAGGCCTTGCATTTGCCGTTGATGAAGTAGGTGCAGTTCTCGCGGTCGATGACGGGGATCCGCGGGACGGCCTGGTCGAACGGCGTGTAGATGGCCTTGCGATAGCCGAGTCCGGCCTCGTAGACCTCGTCGATGACGTTCTTGGGGCACTTCTCCTGGCAGATGCCGCAGCCGGTGCAGAGATCCTCGTCGACGTAGCGCGCCTTCTTGCGGATCGTCGCCGTGAAGTTGCCGACGTAGCCTTCGACGTGCGTCACTTCGCTCCAGGTCAAGAGCGTGACGTTGGGGTGGGTGCCCGCCGAGACCATGCGCGGGGTCAGGATGCAGGCGGCGCAGTCGAGAGTCGGGAAGGTCTTGTCGAACTGGGCCATGTGGCCGCCGATCGACGGGTCCTTCTCGACGAGATAGACATGGAAGCCGGCGTCGGCGATCTCGAGAGTGGCCTGGATGCCGGCGATGCCGCCGCCCACCACCAGAGTGGCGGGGTTGATGTCGACCGTCAGCGCCTCGAGCGGCGTATTGCGCCGGACCCGCTCCACGCCGCCCGCCAGGATGGCCTTGGCCTTGGCCGTCGCCGCGGCCTTGTCCGTATGAACCCAGGAGTCCTGCTCGCGGATCGAGACCAGCTCGCACAGATACGGGTTGAGCCCGGCCCGGGCCGTGGCGGTGCGGAACGTGTTCTCGTGGAGATGGGGCGAGCACGCGGCGACGACGATGCGGTTCAACCCGAGGTTGACGATGTCGTCGGTGACCAGCTCCTGACCGGGGCTCGAGCACATGAACTTGTAGTCGCGGGCGATTACGACGCCCTGGTCCTTCAACTCCTCGGCAGCCCAGCGGGCGACCTCGGCCACGTCGACCACGCCGGCGATGTTGCTGCCGCAATGGCAGACGTAGACGCCGATGCGGATCTCGCCCTCGACCGGGTGGTGGTCGTTGCCGCTCATTGTCGAACCTCGTCGCTGTTGTCCATGCGCGGCATCGGCAGGGCGCGCTTGTCCGGTCGGGGCCTGTGGACAGGTCCGGCCTCAACCGCTACAGGCTGAGGCGGCCTGTCCAGCTTCTTGAGGGCCGGGCGAGCGTCGGTCAGCTCGCGTCCGATGCCCATCTTCTTCGGGTCCATCCCGAAGGCGACACCCATCAGCTGGGTGAAGAAGACGATGGGCATCTTGTGTTTCGTGTGGAAGAGGGCGTTCATCTCGCCCTGATAGGCGTCGATGTTGATCTGGCACATCGGGCAGACGGTGACCATCATGTCCGCCAGGTGGTGCTCGGCCTCGTCGACCAGGCGCTTGATGAGCTCGAGGCCCACCTTCGGTGCGATCTGGGTCATGTGGCCACCGCAGCACTCGGTCTTGAGCGGGAAGTCGACGACGTCCGCGCCGAGCGCCGCCAGAAGCCGGTCGAGGTCGTCGGGTCGCTCGTGGTTCTTCCAGCGGTGGTCCGGATCGGGGCGGGGGAGCATGCAGCCCAGGTAGGGCGCCACTCGAAGGCCGGCCAGCGGCTTGACGACGTTGGCCTTGACCTGGTCCAGACCGACGTCGTTCATGATCACTTCGAGGAGATGCCGGATCTCGACCGACCCCGGGTCGTAGTGAAGGCCGCCCGCGTCGAGCGCGACGTTGACGCGTTCGTTGAGGAGCGGCCGCTCCTTCATGTAAGAGTCCGCCTTGGCGAGGTTCAGGTAGCAGGCGCTGCAGGCGGCGACGAGGGGCTCATGGTCCGTCTTGGTCTTCGAGGCGATCGCCAGGTTGCGGGCGATGAGCGCGTACGCCGGGCTGAGGCTGACGCCGACGTATTCGGTGGCTCCGCAGCAGTTCCAGTCCTCGATCTCGGAGAGGGTGAGGCCTAGCTTCTCGCTGACCGCCGTCAACGACTCGCCGTAGGCTCGGCCGCTGCCGTCCATAGAGCAGCCGGGGTAGTAGAGATAGCGGCTCACGACACGCGCTCCAGCTCTTCCGCCCGACGCAGGATCGCGTGGAGCTGCTGCCTCTGCTTGATTCGATGGGGCAGGATGCCGATACGGCCGCGGAAGAACAGGCCGGCGGCCATGGGCGTCATCCGCGGCAGCCGCAGGATGAAGTGGCGCAGGTAGTGCCTGACGGTGAGGCCCAGCTCCCAGCTGCGCCCGAACGTCTCCACCTGGCCCACGAACACGCGGGCGAAACCCGGCGGCGTACTGTCGCGGTAGGACTTGCGCTGCTCGGCCATGCCCTTGAGCGTGTACATGACGTCGGCGATGTGGACGCCCTGCGGGCAGCGGACGACGCAGTGGTAGCAGGAAACGCACATCCACGGCGTGTTGCTGCGCAGGGCTTCTTCCTCCATGCCTGCGCGGATCATGGCGAAGAGCATCCGCGGGGTGTGATCCATGTCGTCGGCGGATGGGCAGGATCCTCCGCACGTTCCGCATTGGATGCACATCTCGAGGCGGGAGACGCCAGCCGTCTTCGCGCTGACCTCTTCCAGGAAGCGGACGCCCGAATCGGCCGCCAGAGGAGGTGAGACCTGAGCCACGACCATCCAATCGCCCCTTTGGTCTACCCGAGTTTCGCCTCATCGATCGGTTCTGCGCCGGTTGCGCCTCTGAACCTGGGGCCCGCGCCAGCCTCGTGCGCGAGCATCCGGAATCAGCGGGACCGGGCGGCTTGATCGCTGTGGGCTCAGCCTGGGTTCCGATATGTAATGGGACGTCGCGCCCTCTTCGGGGGGCGAGCCGTGCCGGCGCCGGCGGCAACGGCTCCGACTCCGACCTGACCTGGCCGCAGGAGGCGACCGACCTGTACGTTGCCTTGTAAGGATTCTCAGAGGCCGTCCCGCCCCCCGATAGGGCCGCATGACCCGGGGGCCCGGGGGCCAACCCGCCCGCGTTTTCGGTGCGCAATAATGTCCTGGTTAGTCAGTGTTTGGCAGGATTTCGCGGCGCAACATGGCCCAGATGTGAGGAAATCCCGGCAATCCCATCCGATTGGTCGGGTGCGGCCGATCCTTGTCGGATCGACCGGGGTGCGGCCCATCCCTCGGCGAATCCACCGGGGTGCGGACGATCCCTCGGCGGCGTCCGGCCGTTAGCTGAGCATGCAGCCGACGACCTCTACGAACAGAACGTCGTGACCGTCTCGAACAGGACCGGTAAGCCCCAACGCAGCGCCTCGACGCCCACCCGCTCGTCGTCGCCATGTATCAGCTCGAGAAGGCCATCGTCCGGGCCGGTGCGGAGGGGCGAGAAGCCAAACGTGGGGACCCCGATGCGGGCCAGGTGTTTCGCGTCCGTGGCGAACGGGGCCAGAAACGGCAGGGCGACGCCCTGCGGATCGTGCTTCGCGAGGACTCTCTCGATGGTTCGATAGAGCGGGTCGTCGACCGACGTCTGGACCGCCGGCGCAACCTGTTCGCATTCGACTTCCATGCGCGCCCAGAGCTCGTTGCCGACTCGACGCCGCAGCTCCTCGCGCATGGCCGGCTCGTCCGTGCCGGGCAGGGTCCGGCAATCGATCTCGATCTCGGCCGTGCCCGGGATGACGTTGTACTTGACGCCGGCACGGACGATCCCGACCGAGATCGTGTCGTGCATCATCGCCGAGACCGTCCGGGCGAGAACCGGGTCGCACAGCTGACGGAGCGTCGCTTCGACCCTGGCGGGGTCTGCCGCGATTGGTGCGGTCTCGCCTCCCACCACTGGGCCTCCCGCCGCTGGGCTGTCAGCCGCTGCCGCCCGGCCGTCTGTCGCCGCCGCCGCTGGCCCGGCCGCTGCCACGGGGGCGAGCGCCATGAGGGCCGCGGCCGCGCGGGCCGTGAGGTGGGGGATTGCCCGCGTCAGCGAGGCGACCAGCGGCCCGGTGACACGCACCGGCCCCGGTTCGGCGAGCCGGGCGATGATCCGCGCGGCGAGGACGGCGGCGTTGTCCGGCGTCGGCACCGAGCCGTGGCCCCAGCGACCCTTGACGTGGATCTTGTAGACGACGAAGCCCTTCTCGGCGACCTGGATCGGATAGAAGCGGACGCCGCCGTACGAGGTCGACATCCCGCCCGCCTCGTTGAGCGCTCCGGCCGCCCGGAGCCACTCCGGGTGGTTGTCGACGATCCAGCTGGCGCCCTGCCAGCCGCCGGCCTCCTCGTCGGCGGTCGAGCAGAAGATGAGGTCGCGCCGGAGGCCCGGGACCGGGTCATGGGCCGGGTCGCGGCCCGCCGCCCGAGCAGCGCGGGCGAGACGCCGCATGACCTGGAGCTCCATCGCCACCATCGACTTCATATCGACGGCGCCGCGGCCCCAGACATATCCGTCCGCCAGATCGGCGCCGAAGGGGTCGTGGGTCCAGCCCGCCGGCTCGGCCGGCACGACGTCGAGGTGCGACATGAGCAGCAGCGGATCGCCGCCCGTGCCGTCGCCACGGAGCCTGGCCACGATCGAGCCACGGCCGGGGAACGGTTCCACGACCGTAGACGGGATGCCCTCTTCGGCGAGGACGCCCTCCACGTAGCGGGCCGCCGGGATCTCGTCGCCGGGCGGGTTGACGCTCCTGATCCGAATCAGGGACCGGAGCAACTCGACGAGCTCCGAGAGCTCGGCGTCGGAAAGCTCGATATCCGGCTCGGCGCTCATATGGCCTCCCCCAACTCCGACTATTCCGCGGCCGTGGACGCTTCGAGGCGCTCCGTCATCCGCTCGCCCGTCGTCACCGCCCCGAGGGACGCCGACGACACCAGCGCCGCGTACTTGGCCATGACGCCACTCCTGTAGCGCGGCGCGGGAGGGGTCCAGCGAGTGCGCCGCTCGGCCAGGACCGCGGCCGGGACGTTGAGGTCCAGGGCGTGACGGTCGACGTCGATGACGATCTCGTCGCCTTCCTCGACCAGCGCGATCGGGCCGCCCAGCGCCGCCTCCGGCGCCACGTGGCCGATCATCAACCCGTGGGTGCCGCCGGAGAACCGGCCGTCGGTGAGCAGCGCGACGTGCTCGCCCATGCCCTCGCCGGCCAGCGCCGCCGTAACCGACAGCATCTCCTGCATGCCGGGACCGCCGACCGGACCCTCGTAGCGGATCACGATCACGTCGCCCTTCGTTGATCTTCTGGTCGCGCACCGCGGCGTAGCAGGCGTTCTCGTTCTCGAAGACGCGAGCCGGGCCCTTGTGGTAGCGGCGCTCGTGGCCGGCGAGCTTGATCACGCAGCCGTCGGGGGCAAGCGATCCGTGGAGGATCGCGAGCCCGCCGCTGGCCTTGAGCGGAGCCTCGATCGGCACGACGACCTTCTGGCCCGCCGTCTCGACGGCCGCCGTCGCTGCGCCGGCGATAGTCCCGCCGTCGACGTTGGGCGTGCTCCCGTCGATCAGCCCCTTCTTGAGGAGCTCACGCGTGACCAGCGACAGACCGCCGGCTTCGAACAGGTCGGCCGCGGTGTAGCGTCCGCCCGGGACCATGTCGCCGACTATCGGGGTGCGATCGGCTATCTCGCCGAACTCGTCGATGTCGAGAGGCAGCCCGTATTCGTGGGCGATGGCGAGCAGATGCAGGACCGCGTTGGTCGAGCCGCCCGTGGCGGCGACGCAGGCGATGGCGTTCTCGATCGAGCGCCGGGTGACGAACTCCTTCGGCCGGACGTCGCGCCGGATCAGGTCCATGACGATCTCGCCGCAGCGGTAGGCGGCCTTGTCCTTGTCCGGATGCTCGGCCGGGATGCCGTTGAGCCCCGCCGGCGAGAGCCCCAGGATCTCGAGGACCATCGACATGGTGTTGGCCGTGTACTGGCCGCCGCAGGCCCCCGCGCCCGGGCAGCTCACCGACTCGATCTCGTACAGCTCTTCGGCCTCCATCTTGCCGGCCCGGTAGGCCCCGATGGCCTCGAAGATGGTCACGATCGTGGCGTCTCGCTTGCCCTTGTAGACGCCCGGGTAGATCGTGCCGTTGTAGAGGATCACGCCCGGCCGGTCGAGCCGTCCGAGGGCGATCGCGGCGCCGGGGATCGTCTTGTCGCAGCCCACCAGGCAGACCACGCCGTCGAGCATGTGGCCGCGGACGCACAGCTCGATCGAATCCGCGATGACCTCACGGCTGATGAGGCTGGCCTTCATGCCCTCGGTGCCCATCGAGGTCCCGTCCGAGACGGAGATGGTGCTGAACTCCATCGGCGTGCCGCCCGCCGCTCGGATGCCCGCCTTGACGTGCTCCGCCAGCCGGCGCTGGTTGTAGTTGCAGGGCATGGTCTCGGTCCACGTCGTGGCCACGCCGATGAGCGGTCGGGCCAGGTCCTTGTCGTCGAAGCCGATGGCCTTGAGCATGCCGCGCGCCGCGGCGCGGTCGGGGCCGTCGGTCAGCGCGGCGCTGTGGCGCTTGGCCGGATCGCTGGGCACGTCGTAGGGCAGGGGCCGGGGGGCGTCGGGCATGGGGCTATCTCCGCGGGGACTGGACGGTGCGTTTCGTCGCCGACAAGTTTAGGGCCTGTTAGTCGCGTTCCGCCGCGATCCGGGCGTGCGCAGGCAAAAAGAACGGGCCTCGCACGAGGCGAGGCCCGTTGTCCAGCGCAGCTGGTCGACTAGAGATCGTGGCCGATCGTGCTGAGGATGCTCTGGATCGTGCCGCTGAGGAAGAGCAGCGCCAGAACCGCGGCGATGGCGATCAGAGCGAGGATGAGCGCGTATTCGGCCAGACCCTGGCCAGCCTGCTCTCTGAGCCCCTTGGGGGTGGGCATACAAAGACCTCCCGAATTGAATAAGTGCAGCATCCTAAATATGGCAGGATGCGTGACTCGCTGATGGTACGGCTCTAGCGGTAACCCGCAAGGGATTCCCTGCGAAAACGGTGCGTTTCGCCACCTCCGTCCGAAGGGTCGCGACGGGCCACCTTCGCGGCTTCGCTGGCATCGCGACGCGGACGCGAGTTCCGTCGGGCCGGTCGAGAGAGGCGTTTCAGTGGACCTCAGGTAATCGACATGACTGGACCAGCCAGTCCCGTCACTAGTCGGATGAGAGCGTTCCCGTCGCACCTTCTAGAAGTGATCCTGATATGCGATCTGCGGAAGGATGCCGACGATCTGCGCATCCGGCACGGGCCGCCGGTACAGAGATGCGTAACGGTCGACCCCCCCAGGGGGCTGAGGGATTGGCTGACCGAAGACCACGCGGGCGACCGGCGGGCCTCCTGAGAACCCGTCGGCTAGCCATGACCCGTATTTGGAAACCAGGTTCGGCTCGTTGTGCCGCGCGGCGACGAGCTGACACCAGGTCGCTGGCGCAGAGGCGAGAGGGTTGCGTTCGGCGAGCTGCTGCAGGGCGGCCTCGGCGCCTGGGAGTCCCTGCCATGCAGCAGCGGCCTGCTCGTAAAGGGCGCGATCGGCGGCTGACAGAGGCGCCAGGGCCTCCTCCGCAGCGGTAGGTTCTCCGGCGAGCAGCTTCAGTTCGAAAAGCACTGGGGCGCCGGCCTGACCTGGCCCAATGTACTGCCACAACTTATCTAGAATCGCTGGCCGGGCAGCGCTCAATTCGGGGGTCAAGCTCCAGAAGGGATCGTTGGCGAGTGTCGGCGCCTGCAGAATTGACAACGCGTAGTCGGTGATCGCGGCGGTACGATCCCCCAGCTGCCACCGAAGCCAGCCTGCCGCTATATCCACCGGGACTCGTTGCAGCCCCAGCCGTTCGGCCTTCACCAGGGCGATGCTGGCCTCGGTGTCGTCGCCCAACCGCCATCGAACTGCGGCCAGGTCGAGCCAGGCAATCGGGTAATCGTCGGCGGCGGCGCTGCGCGCAAACGCATCCTCCGCGGTGACGAGATCCCCGACGTTTGCGGCCGCGACGCCCGCTTCAAACCAGTAGGACGTCACTGCGGGATCGCTCGCGGCAGCGCTCTCTGCCTCTCCCGCAGCCTTAGCCCAAAGGCCGGCATTCGCGTCTTGCGCACCCTGAAGCCCGTTTGAGGCGATCGTTTCGATCCGGAGGAGCCCGGCGCCGACGACGAGAGTTGTGGCCGCCATCCCGATCACGACCACGCGCGCGAGCACCGCGCGGGCTGGTCGACGCGCAGGTGACTCCAGCGTTACCGGCTCCGGAGCGGGATGAGGCGCGGTCGCGTCGAGCCACGCCAGCGGCATCGCCAGTGCCAGCAGCAGCGCCGGGACGTTGATCAACATGTCCACGAGCTGTTGGCCGGCGAGTACGACGACGCCGAACAACATGGCAAGGCCGACACGTCGGCGGGTTTCATCGTCAGATCGGATCGCACCCAAGAGCAGTCGCGCGACTGAGGTGACCACCACGATGCCAGCCGCGATCCCGACGAGCCCGAACTCGGCGAGCGTCTGGAGATAGACATTGTGGGCGTGCGGGACGTAGATGTCGGTCTCCCAGGTGGCCGCGTACGAAGCGCGCAGCACCTGCCAGACTCCGGGACCGATGCCGACCAGGGGTGACGACTCGAACATCCGCAGGCTTGCAGCCGCGAATGACTCGCGGTAAGCACTGCCTTCCAGCGTTAGCCGGCCGCTGCTCGCAGCCAGCAAACCGGCCGCTACCAGGCCGGCGAGACCGACCAATACTGCACCGGCACCCAGACGCGTTCGGAGGAGTGCGATCGCTTTGCGGCTGGTCGTGGGAGCCGTGTAGACGATCGCCAGCGCGCCGACCAAGAGCCCCGCGCCAGCCCCGAGCCAGGCCCCTCGCGAACCCGTGACCAGCGTGGTGACTGCGACAAGCGCCACCAGAAGGCTCAATACCGCCCATCTGAGTCGTCCGCGCAGCCGGATCGTGGCAAACGCGAACGCGCCCGTTAGAAGGACCAGGGTTGCGATCGGATTGGGCGAGCCCAGGCTCAGGCCCAAGTAAGCCGGGCGCAGCGGCGGAATCGTGAGACACCCGACAACGCCCCACCAGAGCTGCCACGACTGGAACACCTGAAGGAGGTACTGACGCAGGTGGGAAGCACAGCCAGCGGCCAAGGAGCTCGAAGTGCGCTCGTCAGTCGATCTCGGCGCATGAAGACGACGAGAAGCAGGTAGACCTCGGCGAGCAGGATCGCGTATCCCAGCATCTCGACGCTCAGCCGGGGGACGCGGGACGTGATCGTCGCGATCGCAAAGGCCGTCAAGATCGCCATGATTGCCGGCGCCAGCTGGCTGGACGGCATCCAGTCGCGTCGGAACGCCGCTACGAGCAGCCATGGGATTATCGCGACGACCGCCATGCCGTCGTAGATCACGCGGAAGGGCCACACCTCTAGTTGGCCAGACCCACCGGCGACCAGCACCGTGAATATCGCCCCGGTCGTCGTTGCGACGACGAGGAGCGTGGTGCCAAAGCGCTGCCCAGACGTCATGCGGATGCGAGCATTCGGTCGCGAACCTGTTCGAGAACGCCGACGGTCATCGGAAAACAGGCGGAGCGCATGACTGCTTTCGCCCTGCAGGAGCCATTGACGAGTTGACGGCAGCGCCGAATTGGACCATGGCCCGAATGCTAGCAGCGGGCCCAGCGCTCAGCGCGCCACTCCTGCGGCGTGGTCCGAGGGCGCCCGGGATAGGTCTAGAGCCTTGAGATGAGCCATCCAAAGGCGGTCCCCGGGCCTGGCGAGGCGCCCGGTTCGATGATCAGTGCAACAGTCGTGCGGGTCCCGTCTGGTCCGGTTACAACTGCCGCCACCCACCATGCCGTGTGAGGAGCAAGCTTGGCCAGATCGAGGGGATGCGTGGCGACCACCGTCGGTGCGCCAACTGAGCGGTCAACTACCAGGCTTGGTCCGTTGGCCGCCGCAGGCCACAGCTCCACGGAGAGAGTGCCGGTCAGCTTCGACGAGGCCGTGAAGTCAACCGAACCATTCGTGAGCTGGTTGGCGGACAGGCTGCCCTGCGGGTCTCCTTGGGCAAATGGCGCTCCCGGCGTGCCATTCGGGTCGAAGTCGAAGAGCCGACTTGCCGGCAGGAAGGTCACGACCGCCACGATCAGCGCCGCCAACCCGATTCCGCTCCAGGTGTAGGAGCTTTCGTCGGCGTGCTTGGGCCGGAACGTGCCGGCCACAAAGGCGACGGGGGCAGCGAGCAATGATGCGACGACGAGCAGGTCTTGATAGCCGGGCAGGAGAAGAGCGACTGCAAGAATGGCGAGCGCGCCGACGACGGCCCACCGTTTCCGGAAGGTCGCGTCCCGGTGGCGGCTGATCCGGGCAAGGTGGCCCATGCTCAGGCGGCCGGCTGCGAAGGCTCCGATACAGATCGTGATCGCGACCTGACTCGTGGTCCATTCGGGCGAGCGGAGTACGACCAGATGGAGGGCTGCCAGGCCGCCGACTTTCGCTATCAGATCGGCGACGCCCGGTGCCAGCACCACGACCGCCACCGCCAGCATCAGCCATAGCGCCATCTCGCCGATGAGCTCGAGCACGGCTCGGCGGATGGCGCGGTCGCGGCGGACGGTCGTCTGCTGGGCGCGCTCGATTCGAGTTGCCAGATCCAGCGCAGGTCCGAGATGCTCGATAGCTACTGAGGCGGTGCCGCCGGCGCATCGAGGCCGCCGGTTTCCAGCCCTGCAGCGGAGTCGGCCAGGTGGTCGGCGATCTCCTGGCGAACGCGGTTGCGTTCGATCGCTGGCAGGTCGAGCGCGGCGTCGAGCTCGGTGGCATATCGGTCGATCGCGGCTCCTCGGGCGCCGCGATCGCCGGAGGTTGCGACTGGCTCGGCCGTGGCCTCTCGGTCCGGCGCAGTAGCCGTTCCAGGAGCGCTCGGATCGCCGTCTCGCGACGGCACGAACCACGATCCCGTCTCCGGATCCGGGCTGGCGGTTCCCCGGCGAGGATCGGGTTCGCTCGGGGCAGCGTGGCCGCCCCGGAAGGCGAGCGCAGGCCAGCCGTGTTCATCGGCCTGCTCGAGTGCGATCGCGGTCAACCGGTACTTGCGCCGGGTGCGCTCCTCCTCGTGCCAGTCGCTCTGGAGGAGCCTCTCGGCCTCGAGCCGATATAGGGTGGGGTACAGGTCGGGTTCCGTGAGGAGTCCTTCCGTCCCGCCCTCGGATCCAAGCCACCGCCAAATCTCGAACCCGGAAAGGTCCCGGCCTCGAAGGACACCGACGATCGCCCGGTCGACCCTCGACTCGAAGGTGACGAGGCCGTTCCAACTAAGCTCGTCCACCGTCCCTCTTTCCGATGCGCCTCAGGCCGGCACGGCTAGGGCGGACCCGCGAGTGTAGCCTCGCGCAACCAAAGGGACCTGCCAGACAATACGCACGAAATCAACAGTCGCGCGCTACTCCTTCCGAGCGCGGGAGGATGGAGGCTGGCACCGCCGGGGCTGGGCCACGTTTGGCGTCCCTGGTGAGCGGTGCGACCAGCAGAGAAACGCAGCCGAGGAGAGCAACGGACGTCGACACCAGCGGCTGCATCAACGCTACCGCATAGACTCGCGGCCACGAGCTGAGGAGGGGCAATACAAGAAGCAGAGGCACCGCGGAATACCAAAGCGCATAAGGCGATACCAGAATACCGGCCGCAAGGACCCATGCCAGCGAGCGGCTTTCAGAAGCTTTCACGACGATGAACACCGTCAACGCCATGAGCAGACCCGCGACCGGTACTGCAAGTACTGGCACATAGGCGCTCAGGCCTGTGTTCCCGTTGAACGGCTGGATGAAGCTTGTGCCATGAACCAGATTGCGAAGCCAGTCTATGTAAGCGCCTGGTCCAGCCAGGACAGACTGCCAGCAGCGTCAGAGCCACTGCGGTGGCAACGGCACCCTCCGCAGTCTTGCGACGGTGGACCAGCAGCCAGATGAAGTAAGGAGCGAGAAGCGGTTTGGGGACCGCAGCTGCCAGAAGCCCAATCGCGATGCCAGACCGGCGTCGCGTTTCCCCGAAGGTGGCAATGGCCATCGCTGCAGTAATTGGCACCATGGAGTTCCCGATCATCACGTCGTTGAGGACCGGCAAGGACGTGAGAACCAAAAGGACGGCCAGCCATGACCCGCGGGACAGCCAGAGCGCGATCCCTGCCGCCAGGAGAACCTTTGTCAAGTCCAAGGCCAGGACCGCATATGCCTCAGGGGCAAACGTGGCAGGGATGCCCATAACGACGGCGACGGGCGAGTAGAGCAGGTATGAATCCGAGTAGAAGGGGTGGCCCTCCAGCAGGTTCTTGCTGGCATCGTAAATCCGATACGCATCGAATCCCGCGTAATCAGAGACGGGGAAGTGGCTGATGGCATACGGCAGCAGCGACCAACAGCTGATGACGGTGTTCGCGAGCCAGATGCCGAGGGCGAGCGACCAGGCCATCGCTCGCGGGGGTGAAATGTGCGAAAACGCCTGTAGGTTCGGTCTCCGGCGCACGCTCAGAGGCCGGACGTGGCGAGCGGCGAGGTCCTTCGTTGAGCTAGAACCGATCGCCACCAGCTGCCCCCCTGTCGGCGCCCGATGAACCCACTCCGTGGCGCTGATCCCCGCCACCGACCTGGCGATTGTAGCCTTCGGCAGCGGACAAATGCGCCCGGTGGCACCAGCCACGGAGAGGGTCAGCCTTGTTCTCGCAGGCACGGCCAGGCGGACGCCCGGATTGTAGCCTCGCGCACTTCGCACGACCCGACGGTCGAACGGATGCGAGGGTGGACCGACCGTTCGAGCGCAGCGGCCACACCGGTCGCTGCTTCGATCGGAGGCGCTGGGCGTGAGCCCCAGGCAGAAGGCCGGTAACGACAGCGGGGGACATCCCGGCCAACACCAGCGGCAATTCTTAATCTGGGCCCCGCGCAACCATCCTGCAGAGACGTTCGCGGTTGCAGTCGCGCTCGTCATCTGGGGTACCCCAGTGGTCCATCTGACGGCGGTTGCGCTGCTCCTGGCGGCGCTCGCCCCATTCACGCCTGCGCCGACATGGCTCGGGGAGAAGTCCGCTGGTCGCCCCGCTTCAGGCTGCCTGAATGGCGGGCTCGGGCCCTGGGGCGGTAGAGTCACCGATCCGCCAGACGCGCAGGTGAAGGGCCCAGGTCATCGCCAGGCCAACAAGGGCCACCGGCAGCGTGCCGATGACGTGAAGCAGAACCACCGCAGCGAGAGCTGAGGCCGGATCCTGGCCGAGCATTGTCAACACACTCACGCCCACAAACTCATACGTCCCGACGGAGCCTGGCGCCGCCGGTATCGCGGTCGAAAGCCCGATCCAGGCCATAGCGAAGGCCGCCTGAATGGGCGTGAGGTGCACGCCCACCGATCCAGCGACGAAGCTCATTGCGGCGACGGCGAACAAATAGGCGGCCAACGTCGAGCCAACCAGAGTGGAGAAGCCTCTTGGGGACCCGGCCGCTCGCGAGCCATGAATTAGCTTGACCCCCATCGCTCGTATGCGCTCAGGAACCAGTGCCTCAACCATCTGCCAGCGTTTCTGAACGAGAACCGACAGGGCGATCAGAACCAAGACGCAGGCCACCGCAAGGAAGATCCACATTTCCAGTGGTGCGATCGTCGAGCCGCCGGCGACTGCCAGCCCAAGCCCCGTGGCGACGACCAAGATGGTCAGGCCGTCGGCGAGTCGCTCGGTCACGATGGAACCGAGTGTCGCCAGCCGCGGGAGCCTCAATGCGGTGGCCGCCAGATAGGCCCTCGCCACGTCCCCGAGGCGCATCGGCAAGAGCGTGTTGGCGAAGTAGCCGACACACGTGTAGGCGAAGGCCTGGCCGTAGCGGACGTGTCCCAGGGGCGAAAGAAGGAATCGCCACCGCCACGCCCTGGCAGCGATCTCGAACCAGGCGAACGCGACGGCGATAGCGATGCCTGGGAGCGCGGCCCGACTCAGGGCTTGACCGGCTGCGCCAAGGTCGACGCGACTCAGCGTCGCCCATGCGAACACCGCACTGACGGCGACACCGACGATGGCGCGTCCTGCCTTCAGCAGATCACGATCGGCAATGGTTTCCATTTGCCTGGCTAGCTCTGACCGCCGGACGCATTCTCGGTCGTGGCTGGAGCCGCTGTCAGGGTGGCCGGTTCGCCCACAGGCAGGAGACCCGTCTCCTCGAACCAGCGAACCGTCTGCTCGAGGCCGCGCTCCAGCGTGATTTGCGGCGCCCATTTCAGCATCCGGCGTATCTTCTCGATATTCACGACTCGGCGCCGTATGTTGTCGATGTCACGGCGGTCGATATGGTCGATGGCGACCTCTCTGCCGCATGCTCGACCGATTGCCGCCGCAAGCTCGTTCACGGACGTTTCGACACCTGTACCGACGTTGAAGACCTCGCCCTCAGCCCGGGGGTGAGTGGCCGCCAGAATCGTCGCATCGACCGCATCCTCGACGAAAGTGAAGTCGCGAGTCTGGCCGCCGTCCCCGTGGACGCACAACGGCTGGCCCGCATAGGCGGCCATGAGGAACTTGGAGACGACTCCGCAGTACGGGTTCTCCGGCGTCTGATACGGCCCGTATACGTTCGAGTATCGAACCACGGCTACCGGCAGCCCGTAGCTCTCGTAGAAAGCCACGCAGTAGTGCTCGCCGGCGAGCTTGCTTACCGCATACGGCGAGAGCGTTACGAGGCCGTCATCCTCATTGATCGGGATGGACCTGGGGTTGCCGTAGACGGACGCCGACGACGTGTAGACGACCCGCTCGACGTTCGAATCGCGGGCCGCCAGCAGGACGTTGAGTGTGCCACCGATGTTCGTGGCGAAGTCATCGCGCGGGTTGGCCGTGGAGGCGATGATGTTCCGCGCGGCGAGGTGGAACACGACCGTGTGCCGCTTCACCAGATCGCGGACGAGCTGCTCGTCGGTGACGGAGCCCTCGATGAATTCCGCGCCTGCGGGAATGGCGTCCCGCCGGCCCGTGAACAGGTCATCGAGGACGGTGATTCGGGCTCCCAATTCGATAAGCCGGCGAACCAGCGCCGAGCCGACGAAGCCGGCACCGCCCGTAACTAGTACCCGCCGGCCACCAAAGGCACGCTCAAGCATCATCAGCGTTTGACCCCCAGTCGAAGTAGCAGAGCCGGCCGGAAGAGACGCCACCAGTCGCGCAGGCCTCGCATCTTGGTGAAGCCTTGGCCATGGTACCGAACCGTGACCGGGTACTCGACGACCGAATGGTGGGACCTGATGGTCCGGTAGAGCAGATACGGCTCGAGCTCGTAGCTGTCGAGCCACTCCTGATCGATGTCGATCGACTGGTCGTCGAGAAGCGCCGTCCGGAAGACACGGAACCCGTTCGTGGCGTCCGTGATGCGGTGAAACACCAACAGGCTGAAGACGAAGGAGTAGAACCGGGTGCCGATGTTGCGACCGCCGGTCGCGCCGACGACATGGCCGCCTCGCATCCAGCGCGAGCCCTGGACGTAGTCGAGATTCTGCGCGAGCGCAAGATCGAGCGCCCCGACCAGGTCGGACGGTTCGTGCTGGTCGTCGCCTGACAACAGGGCGAGGTATGGCCGGTCCCGCTCGCGACCGCATTTGAAGCCGGTTCTGATAGCCGCTCCGACCCCGCGGCGATGGTCGTGCCGCAGCACTACGGCCGCCCCGTGGGCGCGCGCCTCGTCGCCTGTGGCGTCGGTCGAGCCGTCATCCACGACGATGGCCTCGAATCGACCGTCGGTGGGCCACTTGTCCAGTACGCGACCTATCTTCCCCGATCTCGTTCAGGGCGGGGATAACGACCGCGACGAGCGGCTCCCCGGCCGCGCGTCCACTACTCACGTTGCTTGCTGCGTCTGGAGCCGAAGCCTCCGTCCGACCTGGCCATGGCACGCTCATCGATCCCCTCTACATGAGGCCACCACTGTGCCAAACGCGATTCCGTTCGGCTACGAGACGATGGTACCGGCGCGCCACTCTGCACGGCGACCCGTCCGGGCACACTCATCCCGGGTGTTCGGCGGCCCAGACGAAATGATCTGCAGCTACCTGGTCGGCGCGTCAGACTTGAACTCGGGCGCATCACCGACGGCTTGGGCCGCGCCTTGCATGGAGATAGCGGTGTGAGATCGTCGCTGGTCCGCCTCCTGCCCACGCCCTGGCGGTTGCTCGGCTGGGGCATTGCGACACTGGGTCTGGTCTGCCTGGGATTTGTGACCTGGTTCTGGCTGAGCCATGCGTCGGGCCAGACTCCGGGCGATACCCACAACTACGTCCTGGCCGGCTTACGGCTCAATGTCGGCCACCCGCTCTATGGATACGGCCCGGGGGACGAGCACGTGCTGCCGATAAGCGGTGGAGCCGATTACCCGCTCTTCTCGCCGCCGTTGATGGCTGTGATCTTCCGGCCGATCGTGCTGCTGCCGGCGAACGGTCAGTACATCTGGTGGGTGAGCATGGACCTGCTGGAGCTCGTCGCGATCGCCGCGCTGATCCGACGGGCACCGCTCGTTACCGGTCTCCTTCTTATCCCGCTTAGCCTTTCGGTGGGCCTGGCGATGGAGGTCGGCAACGTCGACTGCCTGGTGCTCCCCGGGCTGCTGCTCACCTGGTACTGGCTGGTCCACGGGTACGACGATCGCGCCGCGCTGGCGATTGGCCTGCTCGCTTCGCTGAAGTTGACGCCGGTCATATTCGTGTGGTGGCTCTTCGTCACCGGTCGGCGCCGCGCAGCCTTCATCGCGATCGGTACCGGCGTTGCTCTCGCCGTCGTGGCGATTCTCGGCAGCGAACCCGGGATCTTCCTCAAGTTCTACGAGGTCACAACGGCGAATCTGGTGGCGCCCGCGAGCGACCTTGGTCCGCCTGGACTTGCCCGAGCCATCGGGTTGCCCGCACTCGTGGTCGCCTGGCTACCTCGAGCCGTCCTGCTCGTCGGGGTCGCACTCATGTGGGCAACCCGCCGCCGGCCCGCAGTCTCGTGGGCTACAGGCGCCCTCTTGATGTGGTTAGCCTCACCCGTGGTTGCCCTTCACACGCCGGCGCTCGCGTTGGTAGCGATCGCGCCACTGGCCTGGCCGATGGTGCGGGGGCGGACCGGCGAACGTTCAAGCGCCGACCCAGACCTCCCGCGGTGATCGCCATCCACGGGCCGGGGAAACCCCCAAGTCGAGCACCTTCGCTGATACGGGCGCAGCAAGAACCGAGAGCTACCCTGCCGCGGCCCCTTCGCGGGTGTCGACCCGGGCCGGATGCGCTGCCTCCCACTTCTCGATAGCCGGGAGCCGAGACAGGACGTAGCCGACTTCGTCCGTGCCGGCGAGGATCATCGTCCTCGCAAACGGGTCCAGCTCGAAGTCGAACGAGTCGCCGTTCGGAAGGGACACCTTCTGGGCCTCGAGGTCGACCGTCCACTCGCCATCCGGATCGGCGGCCAGGAGGGCCTGCAGCGCCGCGTGACGCTCGGGCGTGACCACGATCGGCAGCAGCGCGTTCTTCTGGGCATTGCCCTTGAAGATGTCCGCGAAGCTCGTCGAGACGATGGCCCGAACCCCCCAGGCGCGCAGCGCCCACGGAGCGTGTTCGCGCGAGGACCCGGCGCCGAAGTTGTCGCCGACGAGCAGGATCTCCCGCCCGGCGTTGTGCGGCTCATCGATGAAGGAGATTGGCTCTCGCCGCTTCCCGTCGGGCGTGAAGCGCCAGTCGAAGAAGAGGGCGTCGGCCAGCCCGACTTTGTCGGTGATCTTGAGGAAGCGAGCCGGGCAGATCTGATCCGTATCGATGTTGGCCCGCGGGATTGCGATCACGCGGCTGGTGGTCTTCACGAACGGCTCAGGCATGTCAGTTGGCCTCCCCGGCCGCGGCGCGCGATGCGGCGGCGGCTTGCGCGGCGCCCACGAGCGTCCGCGGATCGGTTACGACTCCGGCCACGGCGCTTGCGGCGGCGGTGAGCGGCGAGGCGAGGAATGTCCGACCGCCCTTGCCCTGGCGTCCCTCGAAGTTCCGGTTCGAGGTGCTGATGCCGTACTGGCCGGGTTCGAGCTGGTCGCCGTTCATGGCGATGCACATAGAGCAGCCCGACTCGCGCCACTCCGCGCCCGCGGCCCTGAAGACCTCGTGCAGGCCCTCGCTCTCGGCCTGCTTCTTGACCTGCTGCGAGCCCGGGACGACGAGCACCCGAAGGCCTTTCGCGACGTGGCGTCCGCGCAGGAGCGACGCCGCCGATCGCAAGTCCTCGATCCGGCCGTTGGTGCACGAGCCGATGAAGACGACGTCGAGCTTCTGGCCCGCAATTTGGGCGCCGGCCTGGAGGCCCATGTACTCGAGGGCGTGCTCGAGGTCCGCCCTGGCAGCCGGCCCGAGATCGGATGGAGTTGGAACTCTGCCGGTGATCGGGAGACCCATGCCGGGGTTGGTGCCGTAGGTGACCATCGGTTCGAGCGTGCTGCCGTCGATGACGACCGTGCGATCGTAGACCGCACCTTCGTCGCTCGGCAGCTCCCGCCAGCGAGCCACGGCAGCGTCCCATGCCGCACCCTGCGGGGCGAACTTCCGACCCTTCAAGTAGGCGAACGTGGTCTCGTCGGGGGCGATGAGCCCGGCCCGGGCGCCGCCCTCGATCGACATGTTGCAGACGGTCATCCGCTCTTCCATCGAGAGCGCACGGATGGCGTCGCCGGTGTATTCGATGACGTGGCCGGTGCCACCGCCGATGCCGATGCGGGCGATCAGCGCCAGGATGATGTCCTTGGCTCCGACGCCGGGCTGAAGGCGCCCGTCGACCCGGACCTGGAACGTCTTGGGCTTGCGCTGGAGCAGTGTTTGAGTGGCCAGGACCATCTCGATCTCGCTGGTCCCGATGCCGAAGGCCAGCGCGCCGAAGGCTCCGTGCGTGGCCGTGTGCGAGTCGCCGCACACGATGGTCATGCCGGGCTGCGTCAGGCCGAGCTCAGGCCCGATGACGTGGACGATGCCGCGGTTGGGCGACCCCTGGCCGTGAAACGGGATGCCGAACTCGCGGCAGTTCTCCTCGATCTGGCGGAGCTGTTTGGCAGCGAGCTCGTCGGCGATGGGCAGGGACGGGTCCAGCGTCGGGATCGAATGGTCGGCCGTGGCCACGGTCTGGCCGGGCCTGCGAACCTTCAACCCGCGCTCGCGCAGCCCCGTGAATGCCTGCGGGCTGGTGACCTCGTGGACGAGGTGTAGATCGATCGCGAGGATTGCCGGCGCGCCGGGCTCGGACGGCACGACGTGGTCGTCCCAGATCTTCTCCACCAGGGTGCGCGGTCTCTCGGCCATGTCTCTACTCGCAATTCGATGGACTCGCCTCACAGCGGGCGAGGGTCATCGAGGTTACCAGATGAA
>CAWBTQ010000007.1:0-250653 GCA_963791725.1 uncultured Chloroflexia bacterium
GGGCGAGTCGATCGAGGACGTCAGCGCGTTTCTCGATCGCTCCAGCCTTGCGGTCACGACGGTCTATTTGCGTCGGCTCGAAGGTCAGGAGGATCGGACCTGGCGGGAGGTAGCACTGGCGATAGGGGTCTAGGCAGCGAGGGTCCACCGGGACACGGGACGGCTACCTTCCTGAGGACCTCCGCCCGGTGGCACCAGCCCCGACGGGATCAGTTTGAGAATGGGATTGAGGCTAACCGCGAACCGTCGCCAGGATCTGGTCCATCGTCTGTTGCGTGATCTTGCGAGTCTTGACGAGGGAGGCGAGGTAGTTGACCAGTGCCTTGAGCGGTGTCTTGTCTGCTCGGACCCCGATGCCGTTCGCCATCCCCGCGTTGGGCAGGCGGCCGTCGGCGACCATAGCGTCGAGCAGCTGGTCGAGGGTCGGCACGGACCAGTTGATGTCTGTGAAGTCACCGTCGCAGGAAATCCCGTCGTCCACGATAAAGACGGGGTCGTAACACCCAGTTGTGTCGATCTGCACGGCAACCACCGTGCTCCCGGGCCAGATGATGTCAAGAAGCCCTCCCCCGGGGGCCGGTACCGGCGGGAGAGTGATACTCCACTCGCCGCTATCGTTGGCCCGCACGGAGGTCGAATAGCCGTAAGAGTCCCCGGGCACGATGGGGTTGCCCACGAAATCCACCGTCGTGCCCGGAACGGCTGTCCCGCGCACGATGTTGGTAGCCGGGTCCACAGCGGTGATCGCTATGTCTCTCACGGTGTGTGTACTGGTCGTCACGCCGTCGGTGGCGATGATGACCAATCCTGGCTCGAAGAGCACGGAACTTTCGTACAGCTGGAACCAGCCGTCGGCGTCCGTGGTGGCGGTCCACGTGAAGTCGGGGCTCGTCCCGGTGGTGGGATCGTCAGCGCTGACCGTCACGCCGGTCGAAGCAAGCCAGGCGTCACCGAACATGGTTCCGGTGTGTAGGCTCACGCGGAGTTGGGGGGCAGGTTCGCCTGTCTGCGCGTTTGCCAAGGGTGCTCCCACCGCAAGCGGGAGGACCAGCGTTGTGGCCAAAGCGAAGCTGCTGGCAAGACCAAGTGCTCGCCGCATCACACGACTCCCTTGAGGCGGGTCCCTCACGAGTCGGTCTCGCCAGTGGCTCGGCGCGGTCTCGGCGGCCGTGGGAATAGGCCGCGCGTCACAGCTACCCGCAGGAACGGTCAGGCTGTCAGGATTGCCACCGCCCGCGCCAGAGCCATTCGCAACTAAGCGTGGCGCTACGGATTTCTCTCCGGCCCCGGGGAGATCGCCGCTGGCCGGCCTGCGGCGAGCGTGCGCAGACGGTCGTCAAGCAGAAATGCCCGGCATGGCGTTGTGACCTTGCACGTCTCTAGCCGTTCAACCGCCCCACACGGGCCCGTCGTGGTCGGGTGATATTCCCGAACGCCCAGCCAGCGTATAGAGCCCCCACTGCTCGTCGTGTGAGTGGCGGGGGCTCGAATGGACGGCCGCTCTGGGGGGAAGAGCGGCCGTCCTGCCAGACAGTCTAGGCCGCAGATAGGCCGCAGATGAGCGGCGCCTGCTACGGTCGGTTCGGGTCGGGCTCCGCTCTGTGACCGGGCCGATGCCGGACGACGGTGAGCGAGCCGGCGAGGGGGCTGCCGCGGGCGTGCCGACCCCCTGTGCCACACTGGACCAGATGGCAACCAATCGGCATTCGCTGACAGGGGTCCGGGTGTTCTTGGACCACCTCCCGTCAAAGGCAGCGCGAAAGCGCCTAGGGGTCGGTCTTCACGCTGAAGCCCGGCGTGCAGTCTGGCGACCCGGTGGAGACTCGCCACGCGATGCGGCGCCTTAGGGCCAGCTCCAACCGCCTGTCTCGCCCGGACCGCCTGATTCACGGACGGCCCGGTTCTTGTCATCTGGGGGCCGTTCGCGTCTCACTCACGCGCAGCCGACGGTGAATTCAAACTCCGCGGCACAAAGGCATCGATGACAGCGCCGCTGCACACCCTGCCGCTGCGCGGTCACCCGGTCCGCGAAGACGGCACCCTCGATCCCGCTGAAATACCCCTCGGGCCTGGCCACGCAACAGCCATCATCTGCGGCTGCGGCCACCGAAACAACGTGAACTTGAGCGCTCTGTCGGAGCGCTTGGAACTAGTTCGCCGAGCACTGGACGCCATGTAAGCGATTTGGCACGCTTGTTCTGCCAGTAGCAGGTGCTGCAGCTGAATAAGACCGTCTGATCCGGTCAGTAGGCGCGGGCGTAGTCGCGCACATCAACGGATCAGAAAACCAAACGGAGCGCCGCTTGTCCCGCGCACGGACAAAGCAGAGGCGCTCCTCTTGTTATCTGGGCTTCGGAGTCAGAGCCAGAAACTCGACGTTGAGGGTCGGCGCCTACCCGAGTCTGGCGTATGAACACGCCCCGGTCTGACCACGCCGCCGAGGACGTCCGGAGCATCGCGGCAGTCGAGCGGTTCCGGACGGTCTACGGCCCAGACTGGCCCGCGGCAGTGCCGAGCCTGGCACGCCGGCTGCGCAATCATCACGTCGCCATGGGCGACTGTCCACTGGGGCGGCGCCAGGCAGGCGCAGCGGCCTGCCTGATCGAGCGTCGGGCGTGAATCCCGAGCGCGTCGAGCCCATTGGCGTAGGGGCTCGGACGGTCGACTGGCTTGGCGAGGCGTCCGAGCCTGCAGGGTCGGAGCTCGCCTCCGCAGGGGATCGTCGGCTGCGGAGTCCTGCTCCGTCCAACGGTCGCCGCGAAAGCCGCCGCCACACCGAGCTGGGCGCCGAGAAGTCGGTCTTGGGATCGATCCTCATCGACGGCTCGGCTCTGTCCGAAGTCCTCGAGATCCTGACCGCCGACGATTTCTCGACCCCTTCACACGTCGCGATCTTCCGGGCGATGACCGATTGCTACTCACGTGGACTTCGCCCCGACAGCGTGAGCGTGGCCGCTGCGTTGGATGGCGCCGTGGACCCGGCCCTTCTGGCGGGGCTCGTCCGTGCAACGCCGAACTCAGTGCAAGCCGTTCAGTACGCCCGACTGGTTGCCGAAGCATCGAGGCGTCGCCACATCGCCGAGGCTTCTGCCAGGGTAGTTGAGGCGGCCCGCGGCGGGGCCAAGGGAGACGAGCTGGACGATCGGCTGGCCGCTCTCCAGGCCATCACAGCCCGGCCGTCACTCGGGCGAGCTGCCGTCCCACTGGCTGACTACCTGATGTGCCAAGCCCCGATCCACTGGGCTATTCCAACACTGGTCGTGGTTCAGTCGATGGCCGCTGTGGTGGCTCCGCCAGAGTCGATGAAGACGTTCTTCCTGCTGCAATCTGGACTCGCATGCGCAGGCTCGGGCGACCTACTCGGGCTCAAGCCAGACCCGACGCCCTTCCTCTATGTCAGCAACGAGAAGAGCCCGGCAACGGTGCGCGACAGATTCCGGCGCATGGTCGACGGGCATCCGCCCTCAGAGCCGGTCATGGTCCTGCATCGCGCCGGGGTGACATTCGGCCGGGGTTGGGACCTCGTGCGCCGGACCCTAGGGGATTTCGGAAAGCCCGCCTTTGTGGCGCTCGACACTCTCGCGAGTCTCAGTGGCGCCGGCTTCGATGAGAACTCGGGGCAGGCCATGAGCATGGCCCTAGCCGCAATGAGAGGCCTCGTATCGGACTTCGAGGCGACCGTTCTGCTGGCGCACCATCCGAGCAAGCATCCGACCGAAGGCGCCCAGGGGGGAGCCAGGCTTCGTGGTCACTCGTCACTGTGGGGTGAGGTCGACAGCGTCCTGTCCCTGCATCGACACTCACGTGAGGGAACCACCGGGACGCTGGTGGCCGACGTGAAGGACGGGGACAGGGTCGTCCTCGGGTTCGAGTGGGACATCGAAACGTTCCGCCATCGGAACGCGGCCAGCCGACCACTCACCGTTGACGCGATCCGCGAGACGATCGCTCTTATCGGAGGCTCAGCGTCCGGTGAGCAGATCAAGGCCGAGTTCCCGGGTCACACCGCTCGCACGACCGAGCGCCGAATCAACGAGGCGGTAGAAGCCGGCACCGTCGAGCGGATTGGCCGCCGTGGCGCGTACCGCTACTCATGTCGCTCGCCCGTGTCGCTCGAGGCGGAATGGGACGGGTTGGAAGGATGACGCTCGCCCGTCGCTCACGCCCTGGTTCGTTCGGGCAGCCTGTCGCTGGGCTGTCGTTGACGGGTCGCTCACGGGCACAAGCCGTCCGAGCGACACACGGGGGGTCTACAGAAGACCCCCGTGTCGCTCGCGGAGGCCTCGGAGCACCTAAGGGACCAATGCCCGGCGGCGGCCGCACCACTCAACGGGAAGACGAAGGGTTCCATCACCGCCGCGATGCTCCGGTCACCGTCTACGAGGCGGACGTCCTCTATCGACTCGCTCTTTGGTTGGCCGACGTGTCCGCTGAGGCCGCACTCGCGGCCGATGCCAGCATCGCGCCTCGGTCGGTGAGATCCAGGGCCCCAACCCTTAGGAAGTCGCGCTCATGAGCGCCCTTGCTCTTGCGGCCGTTCAGAGCGTTCATGTGGCCATGGCCCAGTACCTGATCTACGTCCGCCGCTCCTAACAAGGAAGCGACCGCGGCTGATGTCAGCGACGAGATGCAGGAGGCCGCCTGTCGAGCCCTGCTGCCGCCCGGCGCAGCGGTCCGGGTGATCAGCGACTCGGGCGGTCACAACTCTGGCTTCACGGCCGACCGCGATGGGTACCAGGCCCTCCTTGCAGCCGTTGCGTCGGGAGCGGCGAGGGGGATCGCCGTCTACGATCTCTCGCGCCTGGCCCGCAACACCCGCCTGATGCTCGATCTCGCCCACGAGCTCGAGCGCCGCCAGATACCGCTACTCGTGGCCAACCTGCCCGGGGCTCGCTTCGACGGCGCGGCGGGGCGCTACATGTTCGGCCAGTTCTGCCTCGCCAACCAGTTCCAGCGCGACCTCGACTCGGAACGGATGACCCGCATCCAGCATCACCTCTTCGAGGATGGCCGCCATCGCGGTCACGATCCGTTGGGCTATCGCGGTCGCCATGGCGCCGACGGCAAGCTCGTCCATCCGCGCGAACTCCTGGTCGTACCCGAGGAGGCAGAGGTCGTGGGCCGGGTGTGGCGGGAGCTAGAGGGGCTCTCGCTGACTGCGGTCGCCGACCTGCTCAATCGTGAGGGAGTGACCGCTCGGGGAGCCGCCTGGACCCGCGACTCGGTCAAGGACATCCTCCGGCGCGGACGCTTCTATCTCGGTTTCGTGGTCGAGAAGCGCGGCCTCGATGAGCGACCTGGACGCCACGAGCCGATCCTCTCCGAAGACCAATACCGGCGCACCATGGCTGCCATCGCCGCGCGAACCAGGGTGGGCAACAAGCCCGCTCCCTTCCGCAGCTACGCCCTCCGAGGCCTCGTCTACTGCGCCTGTGGCACTCGGATGCGCGGTGAGGCGCACCTACAGCGTGGCACCGAGATCCGCTACTACCGTTGCCCGACTCTCGGCTGTCACGCCCGACGGTGCCCAGCGGATCTAGTCGAAGACAAGGTCATGTCCGCCCTCGCTACCGCAGTCCTCCCCGACCCGCTCATCGACAAGGCCCGCACCGAGCTGCGCCATCGCCTCGAGACCCCCGGAACGGTCACGGCCGGCCGCCAACGGGCGAGGCTCCAGACCCGTCTGGAGCAGCTCCGAAAGCAGCACGGCTGGGGCGACATCAGCGACAGGCAGTATCAGACCGAGCGGGACGCAGTCCAGGCCGACGCTGGCCCAGCTGCCCGACGGCGACCGCATCAGAACCTTCGACGCCTACCGGGCCCGCCTGCTGGCCTTGCCTGCGGCCATCGCTGTCGCGTCACCGGAGCGTCAAGGAGGAGCTGTGTCGGATCGTCGTTGAGCAGGTCGTGGTGAGCGACCGGGAGGTGGAGGAGATCGTCTGGACGCCGCCGGCGAGGCCGTTCTTCGAAAAACAGCGGGAGTGCCCCCAAGGGGATTCGAACCCCTGATCTCAACCTTGAAAGGGTCGTGTCCTAGGCCTCTAGACGATGGGGGCGCGGCGCGAACGGGAGTGTAGCAGGGCGAGGGTTGGCCTTCCGGGACGAGTCCGACCGATCGTCGGAGCCACGCCTGGCCTGAGGTGGGCATAGAGCCTCGCGCCTCAGCTGTTGAGCACCATGACCATGACCACGAGGACGGCGAATGCGCCAAAGCTGACGATGTAGGAGATGCCGCCGACGACGGCCAGCAGCACGGCCTGGCCGGACTCGCCGTCGTTGGCTGCCTTCCACGTGGCGACCGACGAGATGACCGCGTCCGCTCCGAAACTGAGACCGGTCACCACGCCGGCGCTCATCAGCACGGGCACAGGCGTCGTGTGGCTGGTAAGCGCCAGGAGAAGGAAGATGAGCGAGCCAACCGAGACGGCGGTGAGGATCACGAGTGCCGGCGGGAGGCGACGCAGCCGCTCGGCGAACGTCAGCCGGTGTTCATCCTCGTCGTCCAGATCGGAGTCGTCATCGAAGGCGTCCTCCGCATCGGGCTCCACCTCCGGCTCGGCGATCGTGGCGTAGCCGTCGTCCGGTGCGATCGCCGCATCGGCGGCCACGCCGGGCGGAACATAGAGCGGGGGCGGCGGCAGGGCCGACGGTGGGTGCGGCTGAACGGCGGGCTGGACGGGGGCCGGAACGGCGGGCGGCGGAGCGGTGGGATCCGGCGGCGCGATCGGCGGTCCGGCCGTGGGCTCCGGCGTCGGCTGAGGCGGAACGGCCGGCGGCCCGGCCGTTGGCTCTCCTGGTACAGGTGGAGCGGCGTTCGATGGGTCGGGGGCGGCGGGTTTGAGCAGACCGCCGCCGGCGGCCGGCCGGTCGTGCTTGCTCTGAGCCTCTCGAGAGTCCTCGCTCATGACCAGAGGTTATCAGGAGCGACGTCTGACGAGCCTGATCAGCCGAGGCCAGGAGTTCAGCCGACGGCCGAAGCGGCCGCGTCGGGCGTTCCACCGTCACGTCGGAGCAGGGGCACCGGCCGATGGTAGATCGCGACCTGGTATTCGAGTCGGGGCCGCTTCATCCCGTCGGCAAGTTGACTGCCCAGCTCACCGAACCCGGCGACCAGCAGCTCGTGCGCCTGCTCGATCGACTCGAACGTCCACCAGCAGTGGACGACCCGGACCCGGAACCCGGCTCCCAGGAACGGTCCACGGCGCTGGCTCCACTCGACCTGGGACGCCTGCCGGTCCGGCCACAGCGACCAGACGTCGTCGCGGCCGTAGTCGTGGACGAGCAGCAGCCGCCCACCGGGCCGTAGCAGCCGCTCGGCTTCGGCGACGAACCGCGACCCCGGGATCGCCTGCGGCGACCAGAGCGCCAGGACCGCGTCCGCCGCCCCGATGGGCAGTTCCGCGATGCGGGCCCGGACCGCCGCTTCGTCGAGCGGATCGCGGAACGCGACCGCGGTAACGTCCGCCCCCGCCACGGCCAGCTGCCTCTCGCGGTAACTCCCCGTGGAATCGAGCAGCGTCACCTGTCGGCCGGCGAGCTGCCCCAGATCGCTCAGGGCCGCGATCAGCTTCCCCTCGACGTCGACGACGCGAAGAAAGGCTTCCTCGAGCTCCGTCGTGGGCAGAGCCGCGGAAAGGTCGGGCACGAGTCCTCCTAGAGGTCCGAGACAGCCTCTATGACCACTCCCTCCCGGGCCTCCAGCTCGACCTCGAGAGCCCCCCTCTCGAGCAACCCCGACGCGAAGGCAGACGACCAGCCGCGTCCGGGCCAGCTTACCTGCCGGGCGCGGTGGCCTGCCAGGCCGGGATGCTCGAAACCGAGCCGGACCGGCCCGTCGCCCGCATTTACCGCGATCACGAGCGACTTTCCGGCCGGATTGTCACGATCGAACATGCCGTATGCCACGGCCGAACCCTGGGCGGCGAGCGGCTCGAACCGACCGCGGCGGAGAACGGGATTGGCGTGGCGCAGCGCGGTCAACCCGGCGACGAAATCCCGCATGGGCCGATCCTGTCGCGCGTCATCCCACGGGTAGCCGCGGCGACAATCCGGGTCTTCGCGACCCTCGAGCCCAACCTCGTCGCCGTAATAGATGCAGGGTGCACCGGGCAACGTCATCTGGATCAGCACCGCCAACCGCAGGGCGCCGGCGTCGCCGCCCGCCAGAGAGATGAAACGAGGCGTGTCGTGGCTGTCGAGCAGGTTCAGCTGCAAGGACGTCACCTCCGGCGGGTACGTGGCCATGACCCCCGCCAGCTCGCGCTCGAACTCGGGCCCGTCGATGGCGCGAACCCGGCCGGAGTACTCGTGAGTCTTCGAGACCAGCTCCTCGTCGAGCCTGCCGGCACCCGTGAACGAGAGGATCGCCTCGGTCAGCGGGTAGTTCATCAAGGCGTGGAACCGGTCGCCGGCCAGCCAATTCGGTGCCGGATTCCATATCTCGCCGACGAGATAGGCTTCGGGGTCGATCGCCAGGACGCGGTGCCGGAACTCCTCCCAGAAGCCGGGCTCGTCGATTTCCTCGGGCACGTCCAGGCGCCAGCCGTCGATCCCGAAACGCATCCAGCGCTCCACGATGCCGTAGACGTACTCGCGCACGGCCGGGTTCGAATGATTGAGCTTGGGCAGCGCGGGCAGGTCCCACCATGCGCTGTAGCCGAGTACTCGCTCCGACGGCGTGACCGGGTGGACGGCCCCGGGACCGGCCGGGTCATCCGGTAGGCCCGCGGACTCGCCGTCGCTCCAGAACCGCCGGATGGCCTCTTCTTCCCTCTCGCCCGGGTAGGCGATGATCCCGCGGCCGCCCGACAGGACGTCCCGGTCGAGGTAGAACCAATCTCGGTACGGCGACGCGGCGCCGTTCTCCAGGACGTGGTGGAACGGCCAGAAGCCGCGGCTGGCGTGGTTGAAGACGCCGTCGAGGATGACGCGCATCCCCCGAGCGTGGGCCTCATCGAGCAACTCGCGAAGAGCGGCATCCCCACCCAGAAGCGGATCCACCCGCTCGTAGTCGAAGGTGTGGTACCGGTGGTTGGAGGCGGACGCGAAGATCGGGTTCAGGTAGAGCGCCGTGACGCCGAGCTCGCGCAGGTCGTCGAGGTGCTCTGCGATTCCCAGCAGGTCGCCGCCCTTGAAGCCGTGAAAGGTCGGCGGAGCGTCCCAATCTTCGAGCGTTCCCGGCTTGGGCACGCGGACGCTGGCTGCAAATCGATCGGGGAAGATCTGGTAGAAGACCGCGTCACGGACCCAGTCCGGGCCGGACGCCACCGATCGGCCCGGACGCCGAGCGGCGTTCAACGCGCCGACGCTCCCCGCCCGATCCTCGACCCGGACCCGCCCAGGGAACTGTGCCGGCCGGCGGGGATAGCCGCGGTCGAGGCGCGGATTATCAAGCGCGTGTCGAGAACCCGGTGCTCCGGCCGCTCGAGGTCCGGGTTGGCGATCATCCGAAGGAGCAGCCGGGCCGACTCCTCGCCCTTCTGGCGGATCGGCTGGTGAACCGTCGTCAGGGGCGGGTTCGAATGCGGCGCCACGTCCAGGTCGTCGAAGCCCACGATGCTCAGATCCTCCGGCACGCGCAGCCCCACCTCGCGCGCGGCCCACATCACTCCGATGGCCATGACGTCGCTCATGGCCAGGATGGCCGTGGGTCGAAGCCCATCCTCCCAGATGCGGTGGAAGGCCGCGACGCCGCCGTCGAAGGAGGCCGGGCCGACGACGATGCGCTCGTCGCGGAGCTTGACGCCTCCCAGCTCGAGGCCCTGCCGATAGCCCGTCAGGCGACGGGTGGTGACGTTCTCCGTGGGCCCGGACGAGTATTCGAAGAGGCCCGGCATGTTGGGCGGCTCGACCCCGATGACGACCACGTCGCGATGGCCGAGCGAGAGCAGGTGGCGGGCCGCCGCACGGGCACCCACCTCATCGTTCGATTCGACCGAGGCGTGCTCGGGTAGCGCGGCGCCGTCGACGAGGACGATCGGCAGGCCGGAACGACGGATCTGCTCGACTTCGGGGTGATCCTCCGACAGCCCAACCGCCACGAACCCGTCGACCGTGGCTCGGTCTATGGCCCGCACCAGCGATCCGTGGAGCGGCGAGACGAAGAGGAGTCCGTAGCCGGCCTGGTCGGTCCGGGCGGCAACCCCGGCGCACAGCTCGGCATAGAAGGGATTGCCGAAGACGACGCTCAGAGCCTGTGGGGTGAGCAGGCCGATGGTCATGGTGTGCTTCTGAATGAGCATCCGCGACCCGGCATGGGGTCGATAGCCGAGCGACGCCGCTACCTCACGGATCTTCGCCGCGGTCGTGGCGCTGAGGCGCTCCGGACTGTTGAACGCGAAGGAGACGGCCGTCTTGGAAACACCGGCCTCCTTCGCCACGTCCGCGATCCGGGTGCGGCGCGGACCGGACCTGGACGACGCCTCGCTGGCTCCCTTGGCCACGACGTTGGTCCTGCGGACGGTTTCGATCGCGCCGGAGGCCGACCCGTCCTGGCGCCGGCCGCCGTCGGCCGCCGGATCCCGGGTGGCCCCGGCGGGCTGCCCGCCCGTGCTCTTCACGCCGTCCTCCAGGGTTCGCGGCCCGGGCCCGACGGCCTCCTCGCGCTGAGTGCCATCCTGGCAAGCTATCCAGGCGAGCTTTGGCTGTCAACGTGGACTGGAGCCGCCTGGTGGCACGGCCATTCCCGCGGCACGCTGATCAGGCTGCCAGTGTACGTGGCGGGTCGGAGAATCGGACCCGTGGGAGAATGATGGGGTGCTCAGCGACCGAGCGACCCGTTCCGTTGCGACGTCCATGATGGAGGCCCGTCCATGCGACTGGTGACGATCAAGCCCCTCAGTGACGATGGAGCCGATCCCCGCAGCCAGAGGGTGGCAGTTGTGCTCGCGAGCGGCCGATTCCTGCCGCTCGCAATGCTCGCCGAGATCGTGCCGAGCAACCTGTCCGAGGATATCGAGTGGCTGGATCTGGCCACTGTCCTCGCCCTCGACCCCGACCTCGGCTCGATCCGCATGGCCCTGGAGCTGGCCGATGCGGATGCGCTCGAGGTGGGCGCGATCGAGCCATCGACGGTCCGGCTGGCGGCCCCGATCCCGCGGCCCGGCAAAATCGTGGGCGTCGGCTACAACTACCTCGACCACGTGCGCGAGCAGGGCCGGGAGCGCCCCGCGCGGCCGGTCCTCTTCTCGATCTTCGCCAACGCCGTGACGGCGGACACGATGCCGATCAGGCGCCCGGCCGGCACGCATGCCCTGGACCTCGAGGCCGAGCTCGCGGTGGTCATCGGCCACCGGGCGAGCCGCGTACAGCCGGCCGACGGCCTCAGACACGTCGCGGGCTACACCGTTGCCAACGACGTGACGGCCCGCGACTGGCAGGGCCAGTCGCGGGCGCTGCGGCCGGGCGAGCAGGGTGACGGACAGTGGCTCCGAGCCAAGGGCTCAGACACCTTCCTGCCCCTCGGCCCAGCCTTCGTAACCGCCGACGAGGTGGGCGCCGGCGGCGCCCCCGGCGACGGACGAGGGCTGGCGGTTCGGTCGTGGCGGACCGCGGCCGCGGGCCCGAACGCCGGGGAACCTTTCCAGATGCAGGACGGCAACACCTCGGCCCTGCTCTTCAGCGTCGCGGAGCTGATAAGCATGATCAGCATGGAGGTCACGCTCGACCCGGGCGACGTCATCGTGACCGGGACGCCGAGCGGCGTCGGCGTCTTCCGCGACCCACCGATCTTCCTCGAGCCGGGCGACCTGGTGAGCGTCGAAGTCGAGCGGATCGGCCGCCTGACGAATCCGGTGACCGACCTGGACGGACACGCCCCCGACGGATCGCCGGCGGCGCGGTTCATCGCCGAAACGTCGGCTGGCCCCTTTGCCGCATCCACAGCCCGGAGGGCACGATGACCGACTCGCCCGACGCGTCCACGAAGGCCGCGAGCGCCATGTCCGGCGCGACGGCGTGCCGTCGCCGGGCCCGCCACCGCCGCCGGCGCCACCGCCGCGAGCACCGCGTCCGCGATCGCCGCCGCTACCTCGATCGACCTCCGGATCCCCAAGACGATGCAGGCGCTGGTCAAGGTGCGGCCCGAGGCCGGCGCCGAGTTGCGCGAGGTCCCCGTTCCCCGCCCCGGTCCCGGAGAGGTCCTGATCCGCCTGGAGGCCGTGTCCCTTTGCGGCACGGACCTCCACATCTACCGCTGGGATCAGTGGGCGCAGAGTCGCATGAGCAACTTCCTGCCCCGCATCTTCGGCCACGAGATGGCCGGCCGAGTGGTGGCCCATGGGCCGGGCACCGGGGCAGTTCCGCTGGGGACTCGGGTGGCAGCGGAGACGCATCTCGTGGACTGGACGTGCTACCAGTGCCGGACCGGCCGTGAGCACGTCTGCGCCAATCTGCGGATCCTGGGGGTAGACGCCGACGGCGCATTCGCCGAGTACATGTGCCTGCCGGAGCGGAACGCCTGGCCCAGCGAGGGTCTGAGCCCGGAGATCGCCGCGATCCAGGAGCCGATGGGCAACGCCGTCTTCGCCACGTTCGTGGAGGAGATCACCACGGCCAGCGTGGCGGTCCTGGGCTGCGGTCCGATTGGGCTGATGGCGGTGGCGATCTGCCGCTTCGCCGGGGCCTCGCGAGTCTTCGCCACCGACGTGATGCCGCACCGGCGCGAGATGGCCGTCCGAATGGGCGCCGATTGCGTGCTGGACGGCGCCGACGACGTGGTCGAGGAGATCCGGCGCGAGACCGGCGGCACGGGTGTGGACGTCGTGCTGGAGATGAGCGGCGCCGAGTCGGCGATCCACCAGGCGTTCCAGATGACGACAAACGGCGGGCGCGTCTCGCTGCTGGGCCTGCCGTCTCGCCCCGTCACGCTCGACCTCAACGACGCGATCATCTTCCGTGGCGTCCGCGTCTACGGCATCACCGGGCGCCAGCTGTGGGGCACGTGGTACAAGACCGCGGCGCTGCTACGGGAGGGCCTCGACGTCAGCCCCATCATCACCCACCGTCTGCCCCTCAGCCAGTACGCCGACGCCTTCGACCTGCTCGCGCAGGGCATCGCCGGCAAGGTCGTGCTGTTGCCGGGCCAGGGTTGAGCATGAAGACCGGTCCGATCGATTCGGATGGAGGCGCGCGATGACCGCTCAGGGAACCAAGGCCAACCCGCTCGGGTTCCTCGCCGACGAGATCGAGGAGCTCAAGCGCCAGAATCTGTATCGGCCGATGCGCGTGCTCAGCTCTCCGCAGGCGGCGGAGGTCGTGGTCGACGGGGCGGAGCTGATCAGCCTTTCCTCGAACAACTACCTGGGCCTGGCCACTCACCCCAAGCTCAAGGAAGCGGCGCTCGCCGCGACTCGCGATTTCGGGGTCGGCTCGGGCGCCGTCCGGACGATCGCCGGCGACATGACGATCCACGAACGGCTCGAATCCGAGCTGGCCGAGTTCAAGCACACCGAAGCGGTCCTGACGTTCCAGTCGGGATTCACCGCCAACACGGGCGTCATCCCGGTCGTTGCCGGCGAGAACGACCTGATCGTCTCCGATGCTCTCAACCACGCCTCGATCATCGACGGCATGCGCATGAGCAAGGCGCCGCGGGTCGTCTTCCCGCACAAGGACACCGCGGCGCTGCGTGAGCTACTGCGCGAAGCCCGGACGAAGGGCCGCGCCGACGCAGGCGGGGCACCGTACCGTCTGATCCTCGTCGTCACGGACGGCGTCTTCAGCATGGACGGCGACATCGCCCCGCTGCCCGACATCGTTGCCGCGGCCGAGGAGTTCGGGGCGGCGGTGATGGTCGACGACGCGCACGCGTCGGGCGTTCTGGGCAAGAATGGGCGCGGTACCGTCGATCACTTCGACCTCCACGGCCGGGTCCACATCCAAGTGGGAACGATGTCGAAGGCGATGGGCGTGCTGGGCGGCTACGTGGCCGGGAGCCGGGCGCTGCGCGAGATGCTGATCCAGCGGGCTCGCCCCTTCCTCTTCTCCACTTCTCATCCGCCGGCCGTCGCTGCGGCCTGCCTGGCCGCGATCGGCGTCCTCAAGGAGCAACCCGAGCTGATCGAGCGCCTCTGGGCCAACACGATCTACTTCAAGGGCGAGCTGAAGCGGCTCGGGTTCGACACCGGCGTGTCGGAGACGCCGATCACGCCCGTCATGATGGGCGACTCGGCCACGGCAGGACGCTTCAGCGGGCGACTCTTCGAGGAGGGCGTGTTCGCTCAGGCGGTCGTATACCCGACGGTCGCGCTCGACAAGGCGCGAATTCGAACGATCGTCACGGCCGAGCATTCGAGAGCGCAACTCGATCGCTGTCTCGAGGCGTTCGGCAAGGTCGGCCGGGAACTCGGGCTGGTTTCGGCCTAGTGGATCGGCTCAGTCCGGCGATGCCGGGGTACCGAAGCGTCCCGGCGCAGGCGTATGACGTTCCGCTCGATGCCCACCTCCACACGGACCTGTCGCCCGATTCGGCCGTCCCGCTCGAGCTCTACTGCGCCGCCGCGGCGGAACGCGGCATCCGGGAGATCGCGATCACCGACCATCTCGACTTCATGCCCGGAGCGCCGGCCTACGAATACGCCGACTACGCCAGCCGGGAACGGATGGTGCGCGGCGCGGCCGAACGGTGGGCCGGCAAGGTCGTCATCCGATTCGGCGTGGAACTCACATACGAGAGCCGATACGAGGACGGAATCCGCGAACACCTCCGCACGCACTCGTACGACTACTCGATCGGCTCGGTCCACGCCATGTCCGACGGGCCGTACCATCGCTCTCGGATCGTCGAGTTCGTCGCCGGCAAGACGCTGGCCGAGGCCGTGGCGCCGTACTTCAGCGAGGTCCTGGGCGCGATCCGGAGCGGCCTCTTCGACACTCTCGGCCACATGGACCAGTGCAAGCGCTGGCTCCTGCCGTGGTTCCCCACCGCCGATTACGCCGCGGCTCCCGAGATGTACGAACCGCTGCTCGTGGCCCTGGTTGCGAGCGGCACGGCCCTCGAGGTCAACGCATCGGGCCTCCGCCACCCCGAGCACGAGACTTATCCCGCGCCGTGGGTCGTGCGGCGCTTCCGCGAGCTCGGCGGCCGGCGCGTCACCACGGGGTCGGATGCGCACCTGCCGCAGTCGTTCGCATTTGGCATCGAGCAGGCCTGCGAGATAGTGGCCGCCGCGGGCTTCGACCGGTTGACCCTGGAACGATCCGTCGACCGCGGCAACCTGATCCTGCCGGACCGGTTCCGCGCCTGATCGGTTCCGCAAGTCAACGGCCGAGCATCGCTCGGTGTCCGCGTTTCGGGCGCGTCGCCCGGTCGGCCTGTCGCGTCAAGCGTCGCCCGGCGCCTGCGTTTCCGGGCAGTCGTCCGGCCCGACAGCGGACTCTGGAGCCCTCGCTTACTCTTCGTGGGTGGAGCTGATCGTCCTCGGTGCCGCGCCTGCCTACACGAACCGTCGTGGTTCGGCCGCCTCCTGCTACCTGGTTCGGGCCGCCGGCGCGGCGCTGTTGCTCGACCTCGGCCAGGGCGCGTATCCAAATCTGGCGTCCACGATCGATCCGAGCACGCTGACCGCCCTGCTCGTCAGCCACCTCCACCCCGATCACTTCATCGACATGGTCCCGCTCCGCCACTACCTGAAGTGGGAATTCGATCCGGCGCGGCGAGTGCGCGTGCTGGGCCCGGCCGAGTTGGCCCACCGGCTCGACGGCCTTCACGGAACCCCCGGTTTCACGGCCGAGTCGCTCGACGTCGAACCTCTGTCCGAGGGCAGCTACCGCCTTGGGCCCTTCGATGTCGACGTCCGGCGCGTCACCCACACCGATGAGAGCTACGCGTTCCGAGTCGCCTGCGGCCCCGATGTAGGAAGCGGAGCCCGTGCCGGAAGCGGTGCCGCGCCGAAGCGGTGCCCACGCGGAGAGTGGCGCCGGTACGGATGGCCGGCCGGCCTCAGGCCTCGTTTACTCGGGCGACTGCAGCCGCTTCGAGGATCTCCTGCCCCTCATACATCCCGGCGACACGCTTCTGGCCGAGGCGACTTTCGGGGCCGGACCCGTCGCGCCGGGCGCCAAGCACATCACCTCCAGCGACGCCGCCCGCGCGGCCACGGCCGCTGGGGCGGCCCGGCTCTTGCTTACCCACCTCCTATCGGGCCACTCCCGCCCGGAGGCGCTGGCGGCGGCAGAGGCCGTATTCGCCGGCTCGGTCCAGCTGATCACCGAGGGCGACCACTTCGAGTTCTGAGGCGTTGCCTCGCGAGGTCGGGCGCCCGCACGTCTGGCGCGGGCGGGCCAGCCGGGGCCACCCGCCTGCCAGCCGGGCGGCCCGCGGCGGCCCCCGGCTTCGGCCACCTGACACGACGGCGCGACTCGTTCAAGATGGACGACTGAGAACGGCGTCCTGACCGGCATCGAGTCGAACGACTTCATCGACCCAAGGAGACGCAACATGGCTGACAGCGCGGTGACAGCGAAGGGACCGCTCAGCGCCGAAGAACTGCGGCTCATCGACGCCTACTGGCGTGCGGCCAACTACCTGAGCGTCGGCCAGATCTACCTGCTCGACAACCCGCTCCTCCGCCGACCGCTCGAGGCCGGCGACGTCAAACCGCGCCTCCTCGGCCACTGGGGCACCACGCCGGGCCTCAACCTCATCTACGCCCACATGAACCGCGAGATCAAGGCCCGCGACCTCGACTGCATTTACATCATCGGGCCGGGTCACGGCGGCCCCGGGCTCGTCGCCAACACTTACCTCGAGGGCAGCTACACCGAGCTCTACCCGAGCATCACTCGCGACGAGGACGGCATCCGCAAGCTGTTCCGACAGTTCTCGTTCCCGGGCGGCATTCCGAGCCACGTCGCCCCCGAGACTCCCGGCTCGATCCACGAAGGCGGCGAGCTCGGCTACTCGCTCTCGCATGCCTATGGCGCGGCCTTCGACAATCCGGACCTGCTCGTCTGCTGCATCGTCGGCGACGGCGAGGCCGAGACCGGGCCGCTGGCGACCGGCTGGCATTCGAACAAGTTCCTCGATCCGATCGGCGACGGCGCAGTTCTCCCGATCCTGCATCTCAACGGCTACAAGATCGCCAACCCGACCGTTCTGGCCCGCATCCCTCACGCGGAACTGCGCGACCTGATGTTCGGCTACGGCTACAAGCCGTACTTCGTCGAGGGCGACGACCCTGCGAAGGTGCACCAGGAGCTGGCCGCGACCCTGGACACCGTCCTCGACGAGATCGACGAGATCCAGGCCTGCTGGCGCGCCCGCAAGAAGACCGGTCGGCCGGCCTGGCCGATGATCGTCCTTCGAACGCCCAAAGGCTGGACGGGCCCCAAGACCGTGGACGGCAAGCCGGTTGAGGGCACGTGGCGCTCGCATCAGGTTCCGATGGGCGAAGTCCGCACGAACGCGGGCCACCGCGCCCTGCTCGAGGAATGGATGCGGAGCTACAAGCCCGAAGAGCTCTTCGACGACAAAGGCACGCTACGCCCCGACCTGGCCGCTCTGGCGCCGCGGGGTACACGCCGGATGGGCGCAAACCCCCACGCCAACGGCGGCTTGCTGCTGCGCGAGCTGATCATGCCCGACTTCCGGGACTACGCCGTCGATGTGCCCAGGCCCGGCGGCACCCTGGCCGAGGCCACCTATGTGGCCGGCAAATTCGTACGCGACGTGATGGCCAAGAACCCGGACAACTTCCGCATGTTCGGTCCGGACGAGACCGCCTCGAACCGCTTCCAGGCGATCTTCGAGGTGACCGGCAAGGCCTGGGACGCGGAGGTGATCCCCGGGGACGCCGAAGACAACGTCCTTTCGATCGACGGCCGGGTCATGGAAGTCCTGTCCGAGCATCAGTGCGAGGGCTGGCTGGAGGGCTACCTTCTGACCGGCCGGCACGGCATGTTCAACTGCTACGAAGCCTTCATCCACATCATCGATTCGATGTTCAACCAGCACGCCAAGTGGCTGAAGGTGACGCGCGACATCCCGTGGCGCCGCCCCATAGCGTCGCTTAACTACGTGCTCAGCTCGCTCGTGTGGCGCCAGGATCACAACGGCTTCACGCATCAGGACCCGGGCTTCATCGACCACGTGGTCAACAAGAAGGCCGAGATCATCCGCGTCTACCTTCCGCCCGACGCCAACACCATGCTCTCGGTCACGGACCACTGCCTGCGCAGCCGCAACTACGTCAACGTCATCGTGGCCGGCAAGCAGCCCTCGCCCAACTGGCTGACCATGGAACAGGCGATCCTCCACTCGACCCGGGGCATCGGCATCTGGGACTGGGCCAGCAACGACCAGGGCGGCGAACCGGACGTCGTGATGGCGTGCTGCGGCGACGTGCCCACGCTGGAGACCCTGGCCGCTGTCGATCTCATGCGCCAGCACCTGCCCGACGTCAAGATCCGCGTCGTCAACGTCGTCGACCTGATGCGGCTGCAGCCCGACTCCGAGCACCCGCACGGCATGACCGACAAGGAATTCGACTCGCTCTTCACGGCCGACAAGCCGATCGTCTTCGCCTACCACGGCTACCCGTGGCTGATCCACCGCCTCACCTACCGCCGCCACGGCCACGACAACCTCCACGTCCGTGGCTACAAGGAAGAGGGCACGACCACCACCCCGTTCGACATGGTCATGCTCAACGACCTGGACCGCTACCACCTGGTGATCGACGCCATCGACCGTATCCCCGGGTTGGCGCCACGGGCCGGCCACGTCCGCCAGCTCATGCAGGACAAGCGCACCGAGGCCCGTGCCTATACGCGAGCCGAGGGCGAGGACGCGCCCGAGATCAGCAACTGGGTCTGGCCGTACTAGCTAGATACAAGACACGGGCGGCCACTCGCCGAAGATCGCGGCCGTCGCGGAGAGGGCGGCCGTCGCCCGGATTGGGGCACTCGGCGAAGATCGCGGCCGTCGCCCGGATTGAGGCACTCGCCAACGATGTCCCGCCGACCGGATCAAGCCACTCGCCGGAGTTGGCGGCCGTCGCCCGTCTCCACTCAATTCCGCCTGGAGCGACACTAACCCACCGAACGACCGAATCCTCCACTCAACTCCGCCCCGGGTAGCACTACGCAAATCGCGCCCGCATTCGGGCGCGACAACTCGGGGACCGACGCCGCCAGCGAGCGTGGATCGAAGGCCGGGCAAGGGCTGGCTTAGCCTCGACAGGCGCGTCGCCGACCCTCGACCCTCTATGTGTCGCCCCCGGTGGCATTGAGGATTTCTTGCGGCAGGCGGCCAGCGCCACTCCCCCAGGCGCGGCTCGGCGCCACTCCCCCAGGCGCGGCTCGGCGCCACTCCCCCAGGCGCGGCTCGGCGCCACTCGACCAGGCGCGGCTCTACGGAACTCGCTTGGGCTCGCTACCATTCGGACATGACCTCCGACTCCACGACCAGCCTGCGCAGTCAGGTCCGCGCGGCGCTCGAAGCCGCATTGGCGCGGGCCCAGGCCGACCTGCCCGCGCCATCGGAACCCCAGGATGCGCCAATCACGATCGAGCGCCCGGCCGACGCCACGAGAGGCGACTACGCGAGCAACGTGGCGCTGAAGCTGGCCAAGCCCTACCGTCGCCCGCCCCTCCAGCTGGCTCAGGCGATCGCCGCGCACCTCGTTACGACGACCACGGATCCGGCCTCGCCGATCGCCGCCGTCGATGTCGCGCCGCCCGGTTTCCTCAACATCCGCCTCGCCGACCACGCCCTGGCCGCGGCCGCGGCCGGCATTCTGCGCGACCCAACCACCTGGGGCCACGTCTCGGCCGCGCATCCCGAGCACGTCAACGTCGAGTTCGTGTCGGCCAACCCCACTGGGCCGCTCCACATCGGCAACGCCCGCGGCGCCTTTACGGGCGATCTGCTGTGCCGGGTGATGGCGGCGGCCGGCCATAAGGTTGCGCGCGAGTACTACTTCAACGACTTCGGCAGTCAGGTCAAGAACCTGGGCGCCTCGGTCGTGGCCATCCGCGAAGGCGGCGAGATCCCCGAGGACGGCTACCACGGAGACTACGTCTACGACATGGCCAGGGACCTGCCGGCCGATGTCCTGGCCGCGGCCGCGAAGTCGGGCGAGGGCGCCGAATGGGCCGTCGGCCGGTGGGCCTCCGAGCAGGTTCGCGCCGGCATCGAAGCCAGCCTGGAGCACCTGGGCTGCCATTTCGACGTCTGGCGGTCGGAGAGCACGCTCCACAACGACGGCTGGGTCAAGCAGGCGGTCGATCGATTGCGGGCGGCCGGCGACGTGTACGAGGAGGACGGCGCGGTCGTCTTCCGATCGACTCGATACGGCGACGACAAGGATCGGGTCATCCTCCGCTCGACCGAGGACGCCGCGCCCACCTACTTCGCCGCGGACATCGGCTACCTCGTCGAGAAGTTCAGCCGCGGCTTCGACCGCATCGTCTTCATCTGGGGCGAGGACCACCACGGCTACGTGGCCCGGGTCAAGGCCGCGGCCGAGTCGCTCGGCTTCGATCGGGACCAGGTCCAGATGATCCTGACCGCGTGGGTCCGCTTCGTTCGGGACGGCAAGGAAATCGCGATGTCCAAACGGAGCGGCGAATTCATCACCCTCGACGAACTGCTCGGGGAGATAGGAGTCGACGCCGCCCGCTGGTTCTTCGCCTCACGCGCTGCCTCGAGCGGGATCGACTTCGATATCGAGCTGGCGAAGAAGCAGTCGAGCGAGAACCCCGTCTACTACGTCCAGTACGCCCATGCCCGGATCGCCTCGATACTGCGCAAGGCGGCCGAGTCGGGCATCGTCGCGCCGCCGCCAGACGACCCGCGCCTGCTGAGCCTCCTGACGTCGATCCTGCCCGGCGCTCCGGAGGCGAGCCTGATGCGCCAGATCGCCCGCCTGCCCGAGGTCGTCGAGGACGCGGCCGCAAGCGAGGAGACGCACGGCATCACCGCCTACGCTACCGAGCTGGCCACCACGTTCCACGCCTTCTACCGCGATGCCCGCGTCATCGACGAGGCCGAACCGGATCGGTCGGCAGCTCGGCTGGCGCTGATTGCCGCGGCCCGAACCACGCTCGCCAACGCTCTCGGCCTGCTCGGTATCACCGCGCCGGAGGCGATGTAGCCGCCTGACGGCGATCTCTTCGCGAGGCGATCAGAGCGGCGGCCGGCAGGGTGCGAAGGCCTCCAGAGCGGTCACGGTCGAGGCGACGTAGACCGTGGCCTCGTTGCCACCGGCACACACGACTGCCGGCCCCGGCAGTTGGCCCGCGTGGGTCCTCGCGGCGTTCTCGAAGCCGGACCGGCCGTCGACGGTGCGCCAGGCCGTCTCGAGAACGACCGCCCAGGCGCCGTTCGGGCCCTCGTACAGCCCAACTCTGTCGCCGGCCCATGTGCTGGCAGCCGACTGAGCCGCGGCCGTTTCCGCGCTCGTCGGCTTCTGACCCTCCAGCCAGATCCCCAGTTGGAACTCGCCCAACGTATCGGGCAGCGTCAGCTTCCAGCCACCGCCAAGCGAGGCGGGCACGGGCGGCAGGGTCAGCGCCACGGGCTTGAGGCCGCTGGCGTATAGATCGGGATGAAGAATCTGCGAGGTCGAGTCGGGCGGGTTCGAATACAACCTGTCGACCGCGGCCCAGCCGCCTGAGTTGTAGATACCCTGGACAAAGACCAGGCCCTGGTCGTACGGGAAGGTGAGCGTCTGCCGCAGGATCTCGGGCGCGTTCGCCAGCTGACCGGCCTGCGGTCCGCTCAACGACTCCCCCGCGATCTGCAGCAGCTCGATCATCGACAGGTTCTGCTGCATCCAGAGTGTCATCAGCAGCGTCGCGTCGCCTTCGGGCAGGGAGGTTCGGGCTAGGTCGCGGTCACTCTGGTCGGGCGTGTCGGTGGCCAGCTTTTCGAGCCCGAAGTTCTGGTCCTGCAGTGCGTGCGTGTATTCGTGCGAGAAGGTCAGCTTCTGCGTCGGCCCGACGCCCCCCGATTGCGAGAGCACGTAGAGGCCCTTGGAGACCGGGTCGTAGAAGCCGACCACCTGGCCGGCTTCGAGGTCGAGCTCCATCTTCTCGAGCGACGACCCCGCCGGTATGAGGCCGAGATCGGCATAGAGGCGGCTCTCATCGGCCATGGCGGCATGGTCGGTCTGCGCGGCATTGGCCTTGGCAAGCCATTCGCTCACGCCTTGCGAGTCGAGCAGGACCGGGGTCACGGTCGAGGTCGGCTTCAGCTCGCGAAGGGCCTCCACCTGGCGCTCGATCTTCGCGTAGACCGCCTGGTCGGATTGGCCCGCCGAACCAGCCGCTGACGGCGCGGTCGTGGGCTGGGCACTGACCGAGTTGGTCGGCGACGGCGTCCCGGTGCTGGTGGCGGACCCGCAACTCCCAACGACGACGGCGAGACCTACGAGCAGCGCCAGGGTCGATCGGCGCACGCGGCTTGGGGGCATGACATCATTCTGCCAGCGGCGCCAAGGCGCCGGTGCTCGTGGATCCCTCAGGTCCGGGTTTGATGAACGGCGCTCGGGCTCGGGCCGGCCCCGGCTCGGCCCCGAAGACGCCGCTGGCTTGCCCGGATGCCCGCCCGAAAGCCGTCCGGATCACTATGTTGCGATATCTTAATGCACCAGGGTGCTCCGCATTCATGTAGGGGGGCTACCTTCTAGGAGTACAAGAGACGGGCAGAAGAAGATCCATCCTCCCTCCCTCCGACCGGAGGTGCCGATTGGGCAGGCGCCTCCGGTCCTCCTTTTCCGGCCGGTTTCGTACCCCGGAAAGGATCCGGGGAGACGGTCCGGTTTTCGGACACTGCCGATAAGCGGGCGACGAGGGCCCGATGATCCGGCGATAAGCGGGCGACGAGGGGCCGATGAGCCGGCGATAAGCGGCGGATCCGCGACCTGTGCAAGAATCCACTCATGGAGCTCACCTGGTTCGGGCGGACTTGCGTCCGCATGCGCGGCAAGGACGCGGTCGTCGTGGCCGACGCCTATCAAGCGGTCGTGGGGCCCACCGGTCGCGGCATCACGGGCGACATCGTGACCTACAGCCATCCCGACGACTCCCCGCTCCCACGAGCCAAGGGCCGCCTGTCGCGTGACGGCTCCACAACGCTTCCCGGCAGCCTCGAGGAAGCCTTTTGCCTGGATGGTCCGGGGGAGTACGAGGTCAAGGACGTCCTGATCACGGGCATCCGGACCTTTCGAGACGACCACCGGGGCAACGAGCGCGGCCGCAACGTCGCCTTCCTCGTCGAGCTCGACGGCGTGCACGTCATCCACCTGGGCGACATCGGCCATCTCCTGACAGAGGACAAGCTGACCGACATCGGCCCTGTCGACGTTGTCTGCATCGGCGTCGGAGGCGCCCTGCCGCCCGACAAGGCGGCCGAAATCGTGGCCCAGCTGGACGCGAAGGTCGTAGTGCCGATGCCGGTCTGCGAAGACGAGGACGCATCCGAGGCGCTGGCCAAGTTCTTCCACGAGATGGGCGTCTCGACACCACCTGCACCTCAATCCAAGCTGGTGCTCATGCCGTCGTCGGTGCCGACCGAGCTCACGACAGTGCTGCTGGAGCCGCGCGGCAAGATTTAGGTGTCCCGAAGACCGGGGGCATCCCGGCACCCGAGGTTTCGCCGGCCCCGAGGCCGGTGTCCATGCCCGGCCCCCGGCATCCCGGCCTAACCTTGCTCGGATACCTTGCGGCCGCCCTTGATCACGACCCGAGCGTTGGAGGCGCCGAGCCAGTAGGCGATCTGGGTCACGTTCGGCACGTTCCAGATCACGAGATCGGCGCGCTTGCCGGCCTCGATCGAGCCGATCTCCGCCCCGAGTCCCAGCGCATGCGCGGCGTTGATGGTCACCGCGACGAGCGCTTCAGACGGTGTGAGCCCCATCTCCAGGCAGGCGATCGACATGACCAGCGGCAGGCTCAGCGTGGGGCTCGTGCCGGGGTTCAGGTCCGTCGCCAGCGCCACCGGGATGCCTGCCTCGATGAGGCGGCGGGCCGGCGCGAAATGATGCTTGCCGAGGAACCAGCTCGTGGCCGGCAGCAACGTGGCCACGACCGGTCGGCCGTCCGCCGCAACGCGCGCCAGCGCCTCGATGCCCGGAGCGGATGGGGCGGAGAGGTGGTCGACCGAGGTGCAGCCCAGCTCCGCGGCCAGCTCGGCCCCACCCGACGGCGCCAGCTCGTCGGCATGGATACGGGACCGCAGGCCGTGCCCCGCCGCGGCCCTGAGAACGAGGGCCGACTGATTGGGGCTGAAGACGCCGGCCTCGCAGAAGACGTCGCAGAAGCGGGCGATCCCCTGTGCCGCGACGAGAGGGAGCTGCTCGTCCAGGATGCTCGCCACGTATGCGTCGGTCCCGTCGGGGCGCTCGCGGTACTCGACCGGAACGGCATGCGCGCCCAGGTACGTCGGCACGAGCTCCACCGGACCCTCGCGATCGAGCCGGCCGATTATGTCGAGCAGACGCAGCTCCGTCGAGGCATCCAACCCGTAGCCGGACTTGGCCTCGGCCGTCGTCGTCCCATTCATGAGCATAGTCGAGAGGCGGCGGCGAGCCCGGCCGAGGAGCTCGGCGTCGGACGCGGCGCGGGTTGCGGCGACCGTGGATAGGATCCCCCCGCCGGCCTGCAGGATCGCCAGGTACCCGGCCCCGGCCGATCGCAGCTGCCACTCGGCCTCACGCGTGCCACCGAAGACGAGGTGCGTGTGGGCGTCGATCAACCCGGGCGTGACGAGGCCGCCGGCCGCGTCGATCCGATCGAACGATTCGACGGCATGCCCGGCAGCCGCGATCTGGCGGCCGACATCTTCCGACGAGCCGACCGCGAGGATCCGACCGGCCCAGACGGCGACCGCCAGGGAACTGCCGCTGAGCTCGGTCGCATCACCCTGGGTCGCGCCACGCCGCAACCCGCCTGCGACGGTAGCGATCGACGCCGCCCCTTCGACGAGCAGGCCCCGGCCGGGCCCGGGTGCCTCGGTCACCGGGTCACGCTCCGCGCGCGGCTTCGAGTCGCAACTCGAGGGCCTGGAGCGGCGAGAAGTCGCGTAGCTTGAGGAAGGCCGCGGCGCCGGCGAGGCGCTCCGTCTGAGCGGATCGTGTCGAGACGCCGGCGTGGTCGGCGACGTCGAGGAGAGCCCCGAGCGGTGCCAGCCCGATCAGTTCGGACTCGGCCAGGTGGACACCCTCCTCGGCTGCCTCCGAGCGGACGAGCTCCCAGACGAGCCAGATCGGGGTCGTCCGGTAGTCGAGCAGGTTCATCGACACCTGAGCCCGCTCCAGCTCGTCGATCCAGAAGCCGTTGGCCTGGACCCGCGGAAGGCCGCCGCCCGACTCACGGATCCTCCGCGCGATCTTCTTCGCCAGCTCGAGGTCGCGGCTGTCGAGGTTGATGTTGTAGGCGATCAGGAAGGGCCGCGCCCCGACAGCCATCGCTCCGGCGCTGGCGTGCAGGACTGCCGGCCCGAAGTCGGGCTCACGGCCGGGCTGGGCGATCCCGGCCTTGAGTCCTTCGTACTGGCCGCGCCTGACGTCGGCCAGGCGCTGCCGCGACGGCGAGGTTGCCGCCTCTCCGTACAGATAGACCGGGATCCCAAACCGTTCCGCGACGCGCCGCCCGAAGGTCCTAGCGAGTTCGACGCAGTCGGCCATGGTCGCCCCTGCGAGAGGCACGAACGGCACGACGTCGACGGCCCCGATGCGGGGGTGCTCGCCCGAGTGGCGCTCCATGTCGATCTGGGCAACGGCGACCGCGACGGTCCGCTCCAGGGCCTCCAGGATCGGCCCCGGCTCGCCGGCGAGGGTCAGGACGCTGCGGTTGTGGCTCGCGTCGCTCGTCCGATCGAGCAAGAAGGCCCCCGGGACGCTCTCGACGGCCGCGGCCAGCTTGTCGACGACCTCGAGTCGCCTGCCTTCGCTGAAGTTGGGGACGGATTCGACGAGCTTCGCCACGCTGCCTCCGTTGGGCCTTGGGAATGAGCGGGAGATCTCTCCGGACTGGCCGGACAACCGTTAGTACCCCGGCACCGGCGACGAAAGTAACTACCCATCGGGTGTGTCGATCCTATGGTGGCACACGACCAATGCGACGGGTCGCTTAATGCCCGATTTATCGGCGGCCGATAGGATGCCGCGCGATGAAAGGACGGGCATGACCGGCATCTCGAAGCCAACGCTCTGGCGACACCGAGATTTCGTTAAGATCTGGTCGGCCGCGACCGTCTCGATCGTCGGCAGCCAGGTAACGATCATCGCCGTGCCTTTCATCGCCCTGACGATGCTCGGCGCCAGCGTATTCGAGGTCTCGCTGCTGACGGCAGTCGAGATGCTGCCCTTCCTCCTCTTCACTCTGCCGGCGGGCGCGTGGCTGGACCGCGTACGGCGGAGGCCGGTGCTGGTGGCCGCGGATATCGGCCGTGGCGTCGTGCTGATGTCGATCCCGGTCGCCTATGTCGCCCATGCGCTAACGATGGGCCAGCTGTACCTCGTCGCCTTCGCGACCGGTACCCTGACCGCTCTCTTCGACGTGGCCGACCAGTCGTACCTGCCGGCCATCCTGGACCGCGACGATCTCGTCGACGGCAACGCCCACCTCCAGGTCAGCCACGCGGTGGCACAGATCGGCGGTCCCGCTCTCGGCGGCAACCTGATCGCGATCGTCGCCGCGCCCATCGCCATTGCCGTCGATGCGGTCAGCTTCTTCGTGTCCGGAGGTTTCATCAGTTCGATCCGCCGTCATGAGGAGCCGCCCAGGCGCCGGCTGGACGACTCCGGGCTGCCGACGTCGATGCGGGAGGACGTTGCCGAGGGCCTGTGGTTCGTGATAGGCAACCGCTACCTGCGACCCGTCGCGGCGTGCACCGGCATCTCGAACCTCTTCGCGGCGGCGCTCTTCGGCGTCTTCCCGGTCCTGATCTGGCGCGACCTCAGGCTCCCGCCGGCCTTCTTCGGGACGGTCATGGGCGTGGCCAGCGTCGGCTTCCTGGCTGGCGCGGGACTGTCGAGCCGGCTCCCGAGTGCGATCGGCATCGGCCGGACCATAGCCGTTTCGGCGACACTCGGAGCGCCGGCGTTCCTTCTCCTGACGCTGACGCCTGCCAGCCTGGACCTGGCGGCGGCGACTCTGTTCGTCGGCTGGTTCGTTGCCGGGATGAGCCAGGTGATCTACAACGTCGCCCAGATCAGCCTTCGCCAGGCCATCACGCCGCCGGAGATGCAGAGCCGGATGAACGCCACGATGCGCTTCATCGTCTGGGGAACGATCCCGATCGGTTCCCTCATGGGCGGAGTGCTCGCTACCATCCTGCCGGTGAGGGTCGCACTGATAATTGCCGCCCTGGCGTCGTTCGGGGCGGCCGTGCCGATCCTGCTGTCGCCGCTCCGGTCGCTCCGCGAGCTGCCGGAGCCGAGCGATGGTGCGGCGGTACCCGCCGCGTCCGAGATACCGGACCCCGAAACGGCGGGCCTCCGCACCGAGCCACGGCGAGCCGCCTGACGGACAGTCTCTTCCCGCCGACGCCGCCTCCGTCTATCGACCTGGTTCGCGCCGCCAGCCGGTTCCCAGGTCCCACGGGCTGGCGTCGAGGCCCCTGGCTTCGAGCAGACGCACCGCGCCAACCTGACCGCCCGTGACCGTTCCGATGCCCAGCTCGGCGGCCCCGCCGGCGAAGCCCTGTATCTCCGCCACGACGTTTCCGTGGAGCGGATAGCCGCCGCTCGCCAGCTCCTCGGTGTCAAGGAGCGTCGCGGCCTGGATCAGCGAGAGCTCCTCCGGTGGCATCGGCGGTTCCCAGGCGGTGCCGTCGCTGTAGAACGGCTGGATCGCGAGCGCACCGTTCTCCCATCTGAGCAGATACTGGCCGAGCCTGTCGCCGATGACCTCGATTCCGTCGGGCCTCGCGACGGCAGCGAAGTCGAGTGTCTCGTCGTCCGAAACGAACCCCAGAACCGGCTGGCGCAGCTCCTCGGCGGCGAGGGCTGAGGCCGCCAGCCAGGCTATCTGCTCGAACGCGTCATCGTCGGCGCCGAGCACCCGCAGGGCGTCGACATAGGTCGCCGCCAGCGGACGCGCCGCCCGAATGAGCGCGCGATCGCCGGGCTTGGGCCGCGGCACTCCGAGGTCGAGCAGCCACAGGCCGCAACCCGGCAGCTCGAAGAGCCTGTAGCCGTAGGCGCGCTCCAGCGTCCCCAGGCCGGTCTGATCGGGGGCGGCCCGGAATAGCACGCCCTGTACGCGATAGCCCAAGCCGTCTCCCCTCCTTAGCCGCGGCCGATTGCCTAGGACCTGTCTTCGCGGTCGCCGTCGATCATCGGGACGCGGACGCCACGTTCGCGGGCGACCTCGATGGCCCGCTCGTAGCCGGCGTCGGCGTGGCGGATCACGCCCATGCCCGGATCCGTCGTGAGGACGCGTTCCAGCTTCTGCGCCGCGAGGTCCGAGCCGTCCGCGACGACGACCATTCCGGCGTGCTGAGAGTAGCCGATGCCCGTGCCTCCGCCGTGGTGGATGCTGACCCAGCTGGCCCCGGCCGACGTGTTTACGAGGGCGTTGAGGAGCGGCCAGTCGGCGATCGCGTCCGAGCCGTCGCGCATCGATTCGGTCTCGCGGTTGGGCGAGGCGACCGAACCCGAGTCGAGGTGGTCGCGGCCGATGACGATCGGCGCACTCACCGCGCCGGATCGAACCAGCTCGTTGAAGGCCAGCCCGGCCTTCGACCGTTCGCCGTAGCCGAGCCAGCAGATCCGGGCCGGCAACCCCTGGAAGGGCACGCGCGCCTCGGCCATCTCGATCCATCGCCGCAGCGACTCGTTCTCGGGGAATAGCTCGAGGATGGCTCGATCCGTGGCCAGGATGTCGGCCGGGTCGCCGGAGAGCGCCGCCCACCGGAACGGGCCCTTGCCCTCGCAGAAGAGCGGCCGGATGAACGCGGGCACGAAGCCCGGGAAGTCGAAGGCATTGGCCACGCCCGCGGTCTGGGCCTGAGCTCGGATGTTGTTGCCGTAGTCGAAGGTGACGGCTCCGGCCGACCGTAGCGCCAGCATCGCCCGAACCTGCTCGGCCATCGACGCCATGGCGCGCCGGACATATTCATCCGGGTCGTCACGCCGTAGGCCTTCGGCCGCCGCCATCGAGAGGCCAGCGGGCACGTAGCCGTTGAGCGCGTCGTGGGCCGACGTCTGGTCCGTCAGGACGTCGAATTGCTCGCCGCGCCGCACCAGCTCGGGCTCGACTTCGGCAGCGTTGCCCACCAGCGCGATCGACTCCGCCCGTCCGTCCGCGGCAGCCATTCGCGCCCAGCCGAGCGCCTCATCGAGCGAGTGTGTCAGCCGATCGACGTAGCCGATGTCCAGCCGGCGCTTCGCGCGTGCCTCGTCGACCTCGACGACCAGCGCCACGCCCTCGTTCATGGTCACCGCCAGCGGCTGCGCCCCGCCCATGCCGCCCAGACCGGCGGTCAGAGTCACGCGGCCGCGCAAGGTCCCGCCGAAGTGCTGGCGCGCCAGCTCGGCGAACGTCTCGTAGGTGCCCTGCAGGATTCCCTGCGTGCCTATGTAGATCCACGACCCGGCGGTCATCTGGCCGTACATCGTCAGGCCGGCCCGTTCGAGCTCGCGGAACTCATCCCAGGTAGCCCATTTACCGACCAGGTTAGAGTTGGCGATCAGGACCCGCGGCGCCCATTCGTGGGTGCGGAAGACGCCGACCGGCTTGCCCGACTGGACCAGCAGAGTCTCGTCGTTTTCGAGGTCGCGGAGCTCGCGGACGATCGCATCGAATGCGTCCCAGCTACGCGCCGCCCGGCCGGTGCCGCCGTAGACGACGAGGTCGTCGGGGCGTTCGGCCACCTCCGGGTCCAGGTTGTTCATCAGCATCCGCAGCGCGGCTTCCTGGGCCCAACCCTTGCAGGTGCGCACCGGACCACGAGGAGCGTGGACCGGGCGGGGTCCCGCGTGGGCTGGGGAACCGGTTTCGATCGCCATCGGAGGCCTCCGGGGAGACGGCCCGGACCGGGTCCGGGCGCTTGGTTCCAGTGTGCTCCGGTCGCGCCGCGACGTCATGCCGGATGGCCCGCGTCGAGGGTCGGCCGGCGCGCCCGAACGCTAGTAGAGAGCCTGGATCAGCAGCCGGCCGTAGTCGAGCGGGCCGTCGCCGAACATCGACAGGATGACGCCGTCGCCCAGCTGAACCGTGTAGACAAGGGGGCCGCCCACGCAGGTCGCCTCATCGACCGGCCAGTCGCCGATCTGCTGCTGGCCGGTCGTGGATACACCACCCGCCTGCGAGCATGCGCCGGTGTCATAGTCGGACACCCAGGCTGTGTATGTGTCCGAATAGCTGTCCGAGTTCACGATCTCGGGCCTGAGCTGGCCGATCGCTATCTCCAGCCAGTTGGCGGCCCCCAACTGGCCGACCGACCCGGCCGCGTAGCCGGCAAACGTCTTGGGCATGTTCGGGTCGCCCAGGGCCACGCCCTCACTTGCGGCGTCCTCCACGATCGGTTGGGCGTGCACGAATTGGGGCAGCTTGCCCAGAAGGCTCGGGTCGACGTGCAGCCCGTACTGGCCCGTCGTCCCGCTCGGCCATGGCGTCGCCACCAGCGAAACGGCGGTGTATGCGGGGGTAGGAGTGGGGCCGGACCCGTCGCAACCGGCGACGGCGAGCGCGGCAATCAACAGCGCGGCGAGATAGGCAACCGCGACGCGCAGGAAGCCACGCGGGCGGCCTCGGCGACCTCCGTCGCGGCGGCCCCAACCGACCTCAGAAGTCACGGCGCACAACCGGGTAGCGATCGTCGTCCACGGCCAGTCGGAAGCCGGCGCGGAGCCAGAACTCCGGACGGGCGGCGGGCGTGGAGTTCTCCCTGGCGCGCGCCTCCGGATACGCCTCGACGGCCGCAAATCCCCTACCCGCCAGATCGTGGCAGACATCCGCCACGAGCCGCAACGCGTAACCCTGCCGTCGAACCTCGGCCGTGGTCGCGATGCAGGTGATGACCGCCGGCAGCGGCGCGGCGGGCAGCTCGGTATAGAGGTCGCGCAGCCGCAGGGCGCGGGGATACGCGGTGAGCGGCCCGAACTGGCAGTAGGCCTCGGCCACGCCATCGACGAGCAGCACCTTGGCGTAGCTGCCGAAGACCCCGAGGCCGCGGCCCAGGAGCTGCAGCTTGCGAGGCGCCTCGGCGGCGATGGTCGGACGGGAAGGGCGCTGCGGGGCGAATGGGTTGTCCGCGGGCGACTCGCCCAGGTCCTCGAGGAATGGGTTGCGGGCCGGGGCTCGACCCCCCGGCCCGAACGGGTTGGCTGCCCCTTTCGGGGTTGGCAAGAACGGGTTCGTCTCGGACCGCGACCCAGGCGCGAACGGGTTCCGCGAACGACCGGCGGCAGATTCCCCGCTCGAGCTCGACGCGGAACCGGCCGCAGTCGCCGGTAGCCAGCTCGATCGGCTCGCCTTTGAGCCGCGATCCGCGTCTTCCCAGTAGTCGCAACTGCGATGATCGAACGATGGATCGGCACAGGGTGGGACCAGCCCGAACCGAGCTTCGTCGGTGACGTCAACGATCTCGATGCTTGCCATCGCCTGCCACTTTACGGCAACGGCCGGGATTGGCGCGTAGCGGGCCTGGTCGGGCCCGGCCAGTTGCCAGGCCTACGCGCGGGTTATTCCCGCACCGCCCACGAGATGCTCAAGCCACCGACCCCCACGATCATCGCGAAGAGCAGGACGCCACTCAACGGAGCCGGCAGGTTTGCGCGGACCGCCAACCACGCCATCACGAGGGCGAGGATCGGCCCGACGAAGAGCTCCCAGCGATCGCCCACCAGAAAGTCGTACCAGAAGCGGAAGAAGGACCTGAGGTACCTCATCCCAGCGCTCCGGGTTCGTCGGCGGCCGAGAGCTTCCGCCCGCCGCTCAGTCGAACCTGAACGAAATAGATGCCGGCGAAAGCCAGCGCCGCGTAGGCGGCGAGCAGCACCGGGATGGTTGCGTCTCCGGCCGGCCAGTCGATGCCAACGCCCTCGCCGGCCCAGAAGGTGCCGAACCCGACGAGCATCACTCCGACCGCGAATTTGAGCCCGTTCTCCGGCACGGCAGAGAGCGGCCGGTGGACGAGAACGGCGATACCCAACACCAATGCCCCGGCGGCGGCCGCCCCGAGCACGGCCGGGCCAAGCATCCCGGCGGTGGCTCCGAAGGTGACGACGATGAAGGCGACTTCGAGACCCTCGAGCAAGACCCCCTTGGCGGCCACGGTGAAGCTGACCCAATCCATACCGGTCGCGCACACCGGCGGCTCGGCCCCAAGCGCCGCGATCTCGCGCCGGTAGATGGCCGCCTCGTCGTGCTTGGCTCGGGCGCCCCCAGCCCTGAGAACAGCCTTCGTCAGCCACTGCAGGCCGTAGATCAGGAGGAAACCGCCGACGACCAGCCGGACGACGCCGATTGGGACGAAGAGGACGATCGCGGTACCGAAGACGGCAACGAGAAGGGTCAGGGCCGCCAGCGCCGCGGCGACGCCGATGAGGGTAGACCGCCATTGCCGCGTCACGCCGACCGCCAGAACGATGGTGACGGCCTCGACGAACTCGACAGCCGAGGCGAGGAAGCTCGAGAGGAGCGTGACGAAGGCGAGGGAAGACATAGCAACGAATGTTAACCGTTGCCGTCGCAGGGTCGCGTGGCGCAACTCCGTTCCCTCACGTGCGACCGGATCGCGACCGCAATGGGGGAAACGTTAACGTGGGCCACGAACGCCCGGCCGATGGGGCGATGGCCGGCACGCGGTCCCGCGATAGAGCCCTGCGGTCGTGGCTGGCCGCCATTTCCTGTGAGGTGATCATGCGGCCCCTCGACGTTCGGATCGAAGCCGCCCTCGGGACCTACGACGAGGATTGTCGCTGGGACCTGATCGGCGGCATTCTGACCGAATGTCCCGACGACGTGCTGGAGGCCGCCCGGGACCTCCTCCACGGCGGGATGGAGCGCGGACGTACCCTCGGCGCGGACATCCTGGGCAGGTTGGGCGGGGTTGAGCCCAACGCGCGGGAGGCCATCCAGGAGACGCTGCTGGCCGCTCTCGCGGTCGAGAGAGCCAGCTCCCCTCTAGCGTCCATCGTCGCGGCGCTGGGTCATATCGGCGACTCGGGCACCCTGGGACTCGTCTTTCCCCTGGCCGACCATCCGAGTGCCGAGGTCAGGCTTGCCGCGGCCTTCGCCATCGCCACGATGAGCCCGCAGCCGCTGGCGCCCGAGGCTCGCCGGGCGCTCATAAGCCTGTCGCGAGACGCCGATCCCGAGGTTCGCGACTGGGCGACGTTCGGCCTGGGGACGCTCTCCGATGCCGACGGCCCCGACGTACGGGCCGCGCTGCTGGCCCGCGCCGAGGATGCGCACCATGAGGCAAGGGCCGAGGCGCTCTTCGGACTGGCCGTGCGACACGACCCCCGAGCCGTGCCGCATCTCATCCGGGCGCTGGAGTCGCCCCTCGTGGGCGGGCTCGAGGTCGATGCGGCGGCGGCCGCCGCCGACCCGCGTCTCCTGCCGGCGCTCTGGGCCCTGAAGCAGGCCGGCGTCGCCGACGAGGTGAGGCTGCGGCGGGCCATCGACCGCTGCTCAGGCCGGGATCGACCCGCACTCGTTTCCTGATCCGGCGCCGGCGCGCCGACGCGCCCGGAGGACCGCCCGCCGCGGATGACTAACCGGCAAGCTCGACCAGAGCGCCGTCCCTTACGAGCCGCAGCGCGGACTCGATGTCGCTGCCCTGGAGCCGATCGCGGTCCAGATGAGGGACGACGGACCGGATCCGACGATGCGCTTCCTCCACCCCCGCGCCCGGGCGAACCCTGGCTCCTTCGGCGGCCACTTTGTCGAGTCGGAAGTCGAGCGCCTGGGCGGCGACGAGCAATTCGAGTGCGACGATTCGCTGGACGTTGGCCAGTACGGCCATGGCGTGCCGGGCCGAGATCGAGCCCATGGAGACATGGTCTTCCTGATTGGCCGAAGTGGGGATCGAATCCGCGCTGGCAGGGTGCGCCAGAACCTTGTTCTCGGAGGCCAAAGCCGCGGCCGTGTATTGGAGCAGCATCATCCCGGACTCGAGCCCGCTGCCTGACGAGAGGAACGGCGGCAACCCGCCGTTGAGGCGCGAGTCGACCATCAGGGCGACGCGCCGTTCAGAGATGGAACCCAACTCCGAGATGGCCAGCTTGGCGAAGTCCAGGGCGATGGCGATGGGCTCGCCATGGAAGTTGCCACCGCTGATGACGAGTCCGCCGCCTGTGGCGGCGGCGCTGGCGTCAGCCACGCCGCCCTGCGGGAAGACGAGCGGGTTGTCCGTCGCCGAGTTCAGTTCGATGTCCAGGACACCGCACAGGTAGTCGATGGCGTCGCGAACCGCACCGTGGACCTGCGGCACGCAGCGGAGGGAATATGGATCCTGGACCTTGTGCGACGAGGCGTGATGGCTGGTCATGAGCGTCGATTCGCGCAGCAGCCAGCGCAGCTCGGCCGCCACCGCGATCTGACCGGGATGCGGCCTGGCCAGCTGGTAGGCCGCCGAATAGGCGACGTCGGTGCCGAGCATCGCCTCGCAACTCATGGCCGCGGCAACGCTGGCGGTCCGGGCCAGGCGCTGCGCATCCGCCGCAACGAGCGCACCGATGGCGCTCATCATCTGGGTCCCGTTCAGGAGAGCGAGGCCTTCCTTGGCCTGCAGCTCGAGCGGTTGCAGCTTCGCTGCGGCCAGCGCCTCGGACGCGGCGATCACCCGTCCGCCGACCTCGACGTGCCCCCTCCCCGTCAGCGGCAGCGCGAGGTGGGCCAGCGGCGCCAGGTCGCCGGATGCGCCGACTGACCCTTGCGAGGGCACGACCGGGTGGATGCCGAGGCGCAGGAGATCACAGATACGGTCGATCACGACGGCCCGGCAGCCGGAATGGCCGAGGGCGAGAGTATTGGCCCGCAGCAACAGCATGGCCCGAACCACGTCCCGTGGCAGCGGGTCGCCAACGCCCACGGCATGCGAGACGAGCAGGTTCTCCTGCAGCCGAGCCGAGTCGGCCGGATCGATGAAGGTCGTAGCCAGATCGCCGAAGCCCGTCGTCACGCCGTACACGATCTCGCCGGCCGCGACGAGACGCTCGATCACAGAGCGCGCCTCCTCGACCCGGGCCCGCGCCTCCGCCCCGAGCGTCACTGCACGACCGCCGCGCGCGACCATCTCGACGTCGGCGATGGAGAGATCGGCGCCGGTCAGCACGATCTCCGCCTCGTCGGTGAGTGGCTGGCGAAGCCAGTGCGACTCGGGTAGATGCCGATGCGGTCCGAAGTCGGGGGATCTGGGCGTGTCGCTCACGCCGATGAGGATAGCCCTCCATCGACTCCGGGGTGTTCGACGCGCGGCAGCGCGTAGCTTCCGAGACAGTCCCCGACGCGGCCGCGCTCGCGCGCCGCTCGATGGCCTCGACAAGACGCCCGCACGCAAGCTCGGGTATCCTGGGGCGGACCTGCGGGTGCCCGTCGCCGTCTGCAGCGTCCTCCATTCCACAAGCGAGGCTCTGTGCTCGGCTTCATCGACACCGCCGTCATCCCGTTCCTCGACCACCTGTACGCCGCCGTCGGATACCTGGGCGTCTTCTTCGCCATGGTCGTCGAGTCGACCCTGCTGCCGCTCCCGTCCGAGCTGATCCTGCCCTTCGCCGGCTTCCTGGTCAGCGACTCGAGCAAGATCGAGCCCCTGACGCACAGCCCGTGGAACTTCTGGATCGTCGTGGTCGTGGGAGTAGTGGCCAACACGACGGGCTCGCTGTGCGGCTATGCCCTGGGTGCGAAGCTCGGCCGGCCGTTCCTGGATCGGTGGGGCAGGTTGCTGCTCATTCGTCCGCACGAGGTCGAGCAGGCGGAGCGCTTCTTCGATCGCTGGGGCTCGCCGACCGCGTTCATCAGCCGCCTCCTCCCGGGGATCAGATCGGTCATCAGCTTCATCGCCGGCGTGTCTCATATGCCGATCGGCCGCTTTGCCGTCTATTCCACCCTCGGAGCCATCCCGTGGACGATCGCCCTGGTTTACGCCGGCACCGTCCTGGGCTCCAACTGGATCCAGATCCGGGACAACCTCAAGCCGTTCGACAATCTCATCCTGGTCGCCTGTCTTGCCGCGGTCGTCGCCTTCGTCTGGTGGCGGCTCGGCCATCCGGGCTGGCGCAACGACAGCGTGGAGGCGTAGTCTGGGTGCGTCAGGCCCCGATTCTGAGGGGCTCACTCGGGCTCAGGGGCGGCCGCAGAGCACGGTCGGCCCCTGTGGTGGCAGACTTAGGTTGTGGCCGGGAGGCGTACCGAGCCGCGAATTGCAGGGAACGCTGATGCGCAGTAGTCCTACTCGCGTCCAGTTGCAGGCGCTGAGCATCGACCAAGACGACCGGCGGGTTCGCACCGCCGCCTCCGGAAGCTGATGAGTTCGCTCCGAGACGGGCCGAAGGCGCCTGGCGGCGCGGCGTCTGCGGGATCCCCTTCCCGGCCGATGGCCCACCCCGACCCCAAGCTCGCGCGGTCGAGCCGGCGAATGGCGCATGCGGTCCGTCGCAACCCGGCTGCGTCGCTCGCCGCCGGCTTGATGGAGTATCTGCCGAACACCAGGGACCCTGGGATCTACGGAATCGTCGCCCGGTTCTTCAGCCGGTTGAAGCCGAGGGAACAGCGGCGCCGCGAGCTCGTCGTCGTGCTCGCTTTGCTCGTGGCCGCGGCCGCCGTATCGGCGAGCATGCCCGGCGGTTGGGCCGCTTCTGCCACGTCGAGCCCGACAGCCTCCGCGGCCGCGGTCGTGGCCGCCAGCACGGCCACACAGGATCCCACGGCTACCAATACCGACGGGCCGTGGTGGCCCGCCCCAACGGTGTATCCCGTGTCCACTCTCCCGCCGCCCCCCGTGAGCCCGACGCTCCCGCCCACACCCAAGCCCACACCCGTGCCGACCAAAAAGACCGGCGCCCATGTCTATACGTTCGTCGCCCTTGGGGACTCGTTGACGGCCTGGCCGTCCGACGCGCCATGGCCCAGCCGCCTCGACGCTGAAGACGCCAACCTCACCCTGGTCAACAACGCCGGCGTGCCCGGCGACACGACGGCCGACATGCGAGCGCGGCTCAACAGCGACGTCTTCGCCTACAAGCCCGAGGTGCTGTTCATCCTCGGCGGCACCAACGACCTGGGCCACAGCATCAGCCAGGCGACCACGATCGCCAACTTGAGGGCCATCATCGTCGCCGCCAACGCGCGCGGAATACGCATCACCCTCCTTACGATCCCGCCGGATTCATCTCGCTATATGGCTGCCGAGATCGATTCACTGAACGCGGCGATCGTTCGTCTTGCCAACAGCTACAAGCTGATGGTGATCGACATTAACACCCCGCTCTCCACATCGACCGGTGTGTACGTGCCGAAGTACACCAGCGATGGGCTCCATTTCAGCGAGCTCGGGGCGCAGGTCGTCGCCAACGCGGTCTACAACCGGATCCACCGGTACGGGTTCTAGCCCGGAACGAGGCCTTCGGTCGCAGCCGGCGGGGAGCCGGCAGCACTCCCGCTTGCGAAGGCTCGACTCGAGCTAACCCCAGGGCGCCTCGCCCGGGCCCTGCAGGTGCCCGATGTCGTTGGCCAGCACCAGCTGAGCGCCGGCGGGCGTATCGCCGCGCTCGTAGCGCAGCACCGTCAGGTTCGTTCGATCCTGGAGGAATCGACGCCGGTAGTCGCGAACCGGCACGCCCAGCGCTACGCACAGCAGGATTCGATTGAAGGTGCCATGGGCTACCACCAGAACGCGCCGCTCGCCCTCGGCCTCCGCCTGGGCCTCGGAGACGCGAGCGCGCGATCCGCCCGGATCCGGCGAACTGTGAGCGCTCGAGGCGGCGTTCGGAGCGCGAAGCTCAGTCGCCAGCAGATCTTGCAGGAAGCTGGTCGCCCTCTGCGCGACGTCATCGCCGCACTCGCCTCCGGGAGAGCGGGTCGCCGCCGGATCGGCCTCCCAGCGCTTGCGAAGCTCCGGATCGCGAGCCTCCATCTCGGCGTAGCTCAGCCCCTCCCAACGCCCGTAGTCGAGCTCGCGCAGCCGTTCCTCGACCTCCACCGGTCGCCCGGTGGCGAGCACCTGGGCCGTTTCGAGTGCCCGCAGCATCGGGCTGGCGATGATCCTGTCGATCCGGACTCCGGCCAGCCTGCGCGCCAGCGCCTCGGCCTGAACCAGTCCCTCCGGCGCAAGCGGCACGTCGAGCTGGCCGCCGAGCATGGCGTCGCCGGCGGGGGTCATGCCGTGGCGAGTCAGCAGCAGCGTCAGCATGGGCAGAGTCTATTGGGTCACGCGCGGGCACTCCAGGACCGCTAGAAGAGCCCGACGATGTTGCCGTCGGCGTCGATGTCGATCGATTCGCCGGCGGGATGCGACGGCAGCCCCGGCATCGTGCGCATCTCGCCGAGGAGTGGCGTGACGAATCCCGCTCCGGCGGAGAGACGAACCTCGCGGATGGGTACGCGGAAGCCGGCGGGCCGGCCCTTCAGCGACGGGTCGTGGCTGAGCGAGAGGTGCGTCTTGGCCATGCACACCGGCAGTGACCCGAACCCAAGCTCCTCGTACAGCTTGAGCGCCTTCGTGGCCGCGGGCAGCTCGTCCACGCCCCGGGCGCCGTAGATGCGGACCGCCACGGTCTCGATCTTCTCGCGCAACGGGAGGTCGTCCGGGTAGAGCAGCCGGAATTCCGGCGCTCCCTCCTCGGCCGCCGACCAGACGGCGCGGGCAAGGTCCTCCGCGCCCGCGCCCCCTTCGGCGAAGTGGCGGCTCACCACCACGTCGCGCGCCCCCGCGGCCAGCGCCACTTCCCGGATTGCGGCAACCTCCGCCTCGGTGTCCCCCGGGTAGTTGTTGATCGCCACCACCACCGGCACGTTGAAGTGGCGCACGTTCTCGATCTGGGCGGCGAGATTGTCGGAACCCTTGCGCACCGCGTCGACGTTCTCCTCCGCCAACACGGGATCGAGCGGCCTGCCGGCCACGATCCGGCCCACGCCGCCGTGCATCTTGAGCGCACGGACGGTGGCGACCATGACTGCCGCGTCGGGCCGCAGACCGCTCTGGCGGCACTTGATGTCGAAGAACTTCTCCGCGCCCATGTCGGCCCCGAAACCGGCCTCGGTGCACGCGATCTCGCACGTGGCCAGCGCCAGGCGGTCGGCCAGGACGCTGTTGTTGCCGTGGGCGATGTTGGCGAACGGGCCGCAATGGACGAAGGCGGGGCCACCCTCGAGGGTCTGGAGCAGGTTCGGCTTTATGGCGTCGAGCAGCAGCACGGTCATCGAGCCGGCGCATTTGAGGTCCTCGGCAGTGATGCGCCGCCCGTCGAATGTCGTTGCCACGACCATCCGCCCGAGCCGGGCGCGGAGGTCCTGCAGACTGGACGCCAGCGCCAGGACGGCCATGACCTCGGAGGCGACGGTGATCTGCCACTCGGTCTCGCGGGGGTAGCCGTTCTCGCGGCCGCCCAGACCGATGATGGCCTTCCGCACCGCCCGGTCGGAGATGTCGACGACCCGAGGCCAGAGCACGCCCAGCGGGTCGATGCCGAGCGGATTGCCGTGCGTCAGCGAGTTGTCGACAAAGGCGGCCAGCAGGTTATGGGCCGCGCCGACGGCGTGGTTGTCGCCGGTCAGGTGGAGGTTGAAGTCCTCCATCGGGATCACCTGGCTGTAGCCGCCGCCGGCCGCCCCGCCCTTGATCCCGAAGACGGGGCCGAGCGACGGCTGGCGGATGCAGACCGCGGCGCGGCGACCGATCCGGTTGAGCCCCTGGACGAGCCCGATGGTGGTGGTCGTCTTGCCCTCGCCGAGCGGCGTCGGCGTGATCGCGGTGACGACGACGTACTTGCCGCGGCGGCCCGCGGCGGCCGCGGCAGCCTCCAGGCGGGTAATGCCCTCGAGCTTGACCTTGGCCTTATACGGCCCGTACAGCTCGACCTCGTCGTCGCGCAGCCCGAGCTCTCGCGCCAGTTCGACGATCGGCCGCGGAGTGACCGAGCGGGCGATCTCGAGGCTGCTCGGCATCACGGCGTCGCTCATAGAGCAGCCTCCGGGCTGCTCGGCATCACGGCGTCGCTCATAGAGCAGCCTCCGGGCTGCTCGGCATCACGGCGTCGCTCATAGAGCAGCCTCCGGGCTGCTTGGCATCACGGTGGCGGGGCTCATGCCGTAGTCCCGGCCTGGGCGCGCCCGGCCGCCCGCTTCGCCTGATCCGTGGCGGCTCGCAGCAGGTGGCTCAGAAGCAGGGCGTTGGTCAGCGGCCCGACGCCACCGGGGACCGGAGTAATCGCCGCAACGACGCCCCTGGCCGACTCGAAGTCCACGTCGCCCATCAGCCTGTCGCCGACCACGTTGATCCCGACGTCCACGACCACGACTCCAGGAGAAAGCATGTCGCCCGTCACGAGACCGGGCTTGCCGACGGCCACGACCAGGATCTCCGCGTCGCGAGTGTGATGGGCCAGATCGCGGGTCCGAGAGTGGAGGACGGTCACAGTGCCGTGCTCGCGCATCAGGAGCAACGCCGCCGGTTTGCCGACCACGTTCGACCGCCCGATCACCACGACGCGCTTGCCGGCGATCTCGATGCCGGACCGCTTCAGGATCTCGACCGAGGCCTGGGCGGTCGCCGGCAGGAAGCCGTCGTAGCCGAGCGCGAGGAGACCGGCGTTGCGGGGATGGATGCCGTCGATGTCCTTGGCTGGATCGATCGAATCGATGACGGTGCGAAGTGGGATGTGGCGCGGGAGCGGCATCTGGACGATGATCCCGGCCACGGACGGGTCCGCGTTGAGTCGCTCGATCTCGTCGCAGAGCGCGTCGGCCGTCACCGCCGAGCCGATCTCGACCAGCCGCCCATTGACGCCGACCTTCTCGCAGGTGCGCAGGATCTGCTGCAGGTAGACGGCCGAAGGCGCGTCGGCACCGACGAGCACGACGGCGAGGGTGGGCACGTAGCCCCACCGCTCCTTGAACCTGCCGAAGTCCTCGGTCAGCCCCGCGCGTATCCCCGCGGCGATCGGGCTGCCGGCAAGGAGACGCGGGCTGGCGATCGCGGCGGTGATTCCATCGCGGTTGTCTCTCACGCCGGCTCCGGCTCGCACGACTGCCCCGAAAGCACGACCTCGCGTGTCCGGGCGACGCCCGCGGCGATGTCGTGGAGGGCGTGGTCGACCCGCCACCGCATCGAGTCGGCGTACTGCTCGTCGCCCGTCGACGGCAGGTTGATGAGCACGTTCTCGGCCGCGCCCCGGGCCGCCGCTTCGCCGAGCAGTGCGGCCACGAGCACGTCACTCGCGGCATTGACGTTGCTGCGTCCGGCGAGCGATTCGGCGGCCGTTGCCAGTCGGGCGCACGCGATGACGCATTCGAACGGGACCTCAGACGCGGCCCGAGCCGCCGACTGGATGGCCGACTGGCGAGCAACTTTCTGGTCGTCGGTCTCGCGCGGCAGCTTGAGTGCGAGCGCATAACGGGCGTATGCATCCGCATCCCGGCTGGCGAGCTCCATGAACTCGACCGCCAGCTCGTGCCCGACCGCCTCACATTTGGCGTGGGTCGTGGAGTAGGCGGCGTACTTCGGCCGGCCGGCAGACAGAGACGCGACCATCGAGATGAGCGACGCGCCCAGGGCCGCGGCCACGGCCGAAGCCGCTCCACCTCCGGGCACGGGCTCGGCCGAAGAAAGCCGATCGATGAACTGGCCGACCGTCAATTTCGAGAATGAGTCGCTGCCGCTCGAATTCGTCCATGGTCAGATTGTATGAACCGTTTGCGTATGGCGTTCGATCCAGCCGCCGGGTGACCCATCCCCAGCCCGCGCGTGACCATCCCGACCGGCGCGACGAGCGCGGATCAAGCTGACGCGAGCTCGACTCGAAAGGCATCCTTGGCTCATGGACCTGATACCCGAAACCATCCGCTCCGTGATGACCGACCTGAAGGCACGCGACATCGAGGATCGGACGGACGGGACGCCCCAGGCAGCGCGGCTGCGGGCCATCTCACCGGAGGTGGGCCAGTTCCTCCTGACCCTCGCGATATCGATCGGGGCGAAGACCATCGTGGAGGTCGGCACCAGTGGCGGCTACTCCACCCTGTGGTTGGCTGTGGCCGCTTCGAAGACCGGCGGGCGCGTGATCACGTTCGAGAACGACGCGGCCAAGGCCGTCCGGGCTCGCGGCACGTTCGAGAAGGCGGGAGTGGGCCGCTTCGTGGAGCTTCGCGAAGGGGACGGCGCGAAAGGTCTCCTGGAGCTGGACTCCCCGGCCGACCTGGTCTTCGTCGACTCCGAGAAGCGCGACTACGTCAGGCTTCTGGACCTGTCGGTCGGTGCCCTCCGGCCCGGCGGCTTGTTCGTGGCGGACAACCTGATCTCGCACGAGTCCGAGCTGGTGGAGTTCCGCTCTCGGGCGCTCTCGGACCCTCGCCTGACCGGCCTCGTCGTCCCGATCGGGGCGGGAGAGCTGGTGGCCGTCCGTATCTGACAGCCGGGTAGGCTCGACCGCCTTGGGGCGCGGCCGCATAGGCTCCATGGCACCGACGGGGCAATCGACCGCCCGACCGACAACAGAATCAGGACAGGGCGATCTCGTCGTCGACGCCGTCGACCGTCCAGCGGCGCGTCCAATGCTCGAACGACAGCGCGAGTCTGGCCGCAGGGGTCTCGACCTCGAAGACCGTTCGCGGACCGACATCAGCCCTGTACGCGGAATCCTCGCGTCGCACCGCCGACAGGCCGGTGACCGGCAGGTGTACGTCACCCCAGGTGATCTCACGGGGCGTGCCGTCGAACCAATCGGTCTTGACGCGGACGATCACAGGCTCCATGCGGACGATGGCCATCGCGGGCACTCCTCTTTCGCTGGGCCGTCGCTCGCTCGGGCGCTGAGCGGATGAACGGACGTTCTATTACTGGGTCAGACTAGTCGAACAGACGTTCGATGTCAAGATCGCCGTCGTGGGCGGCCGACCATCGCCACGACAGTGAAGCCGGCCCGTGTCACCTAGCCTGTCACGGCCGAGAAGGTCACGAGGTGTGGCCCCGGCGGGCGGCGGCACGGTAAGGGAACGGCGCGGAATGAAGACGTCGCGTGCCGTCCCTCCGGTGCCCGTCCGGCGCCCCTCCGCGCCGCTCGTCAGCCTTCGGCGAGGTCCGGACCGCGCCCGCGAAACCGGCGCGCGATGGGAGCGGCGGCGGCGCGGATCCGACCCTGGGCAACGGCGACGCCGAGCAGCACGACCAGGCCTCCCACCGGTTCGTACCAGATCACGTGCTCGCCCAGGAACGCCGCTCCAACCACGACCGCGACCAGCGGCGTGAGATAGGTGACCGTGCTCGCGGTCGACGGTCCGGCCGCCCTGATCACCTGGTAGTTGAGCGCGAAGGCGATTCCGGAGCCGAGCGCGCCCAGGCCGAGCAACCCCAGGACAGGTCCGGCGGTGATCGGACCCGGAGGCCCGCCGGCGATGCCCAGAGGCAGCAGAACGAGGGCTCCCAGCATTACCTGGCCGGTCGCAAGAGCCACGCCTCCATCGGGCAAGCCGGCGAGGTGTCGTCGCGAGTATGGAAAGGCGATGCCGTAGCAGGTGACCGCGCCGAGGCAGGCCGCGATGCCAGTCCACTCGCCCGAGCCGAGCCCCTCCCAGACGCCGACCACGACCAGGATGCCGGCGAAGCCGATCAGCAGCCCGAGCACACGCTCCGACGTGGGGTGCTCCTCTGGAAATGCCAGCATGATCACCGCCAGCGTCGTCAGCGGCGTGGAGGCATTGATGATGCCGGCCAGAACCGACGAAATGTGAGTCTCGCCAAACGCGAAGAGCGTGAACGGGATGCTGTTCATGAGCATCGCCATCACGAACAGGTGGCGCCAGGTCGAGAGGCGCCGCGGCAAGTGTGAGCCGGTCAAGACGGAGACGATGAGGAGCGCGGCGGCGCCTACAGCCAGACGGACGAATGCGACCTGGACCGGCCCCAGCATCTCGAGGCCAAGCTTGATCCACCAGAACGAACAGCCCCAAGTGGCGGCCAGAAGGAGAAACGAGAGCTGCCAGGGCAGAGGCGGCACACGAATGCGAGGCGCCGTCGATTTCACGGTTGAGCCCTCCGGAGTCGTTTCGGATCGAACATCGAAAGACGGTACAAGCTACCGCCCAGACATTCTTCCGGGGTTGCGCTTTGGCAGGTCGTTGCGCGTCGGAGCGTCCGGCGTGGAACCAAAGCCGAAGGCCGGAAGCCGTCCGATCCGGCGGCGACTATTCTCGACGGCATGAACGAGTCGAAGCGCCTGAGCGCGATCGGTCGCCCTCCGACCGACGCCGAATGGGCGTCCATCTCCAATCGGCGCGCGGCGCCGCGGTTCCTGTTCGTGGTCACCAGCACCGGCATCATCTGTACCCCGGGCTGTGCCGCGAGGACGCCGGGGCGCGACCGGATCCGAGTCGTCTCCGGCTACGACGAAGGGCTGGCGTCCGGGGCCCGAGCCTGCCTGCGCTGCCGCCCGGACCGGCTCTTCGGCGTCGAGACGGCGGCCGCGCCCGACCCCGTCGGCGCCGCCGTGGCACGCTTGACCGCTGCCCTTGCCGACGGCGACGACCCACCGAGCGACCGGGAGCTCGCCGGAGGGCTGGGGCTCCCGGAGCGGAGGCTGCGCGAGCTGTTCCGGGCATCGCTGGGCGTCACGCCGCGCGCGTGGCTCGCCTCACGGCGAGCCGAGTCGCTGCGGTCGAGGCTCGCGGACGGCCACGGCGTGACCGAGGCGCTGTACTACGCCGGCTACGGTTCGTCGAGCGCCGCCTACGAGGCCGCCAACGGCGAGCTGGGCATGACCCCAGGACGGTATCGAACCGGCGCCGCGGGCGAAACGATCCGCTGGACGATCGCCCCGATTCCCGAGGGAGTGGCACTGGTCGCGGCCACGGAACGAGGCCTGTGCGCCGTCCGGCTCGGCGGCGAGACCGCCGCCCTGGCAGCCGAGCTCCGTTCCGAATTTCCGCGCGCGGCGCTTGCCCGCGATGACGCCGGCCTGGCCGGAGTGGCCTCGATCGTCTCGGATCTGGCGCTCGGACGTCGCCGGCCGGAGGCCGACACACTGCCGCTCGACGTCCACGCCACCGCGTTCCGGCGGCGTGTGTGGGAGGCGCTGCGTCGGATCCCGTTTGGCGAGACGCGCTCGTACGGCCAGATCGCCGCTGTCGTCGGTGTGCCAGGCGCCGCCAGGGCCGTGGGAACTGCCTGCGCCCTGAACCCGGTCGCGGTCGTCGTGCCGTGCCACCGCGTCGTCGGCTCCGATGGATCGCTCCACGGCTACGCCTACGGCCTGGCCCGCAAGCGCCAGCTCCTCGACGCGGAGGCGAGCGGCGCGGCCGAGGCCCGCCGGAACGGCTCGGAGGGTGACGCGCGCATTCGGTTCGCAGCCGTGGCCCGCGGCGCGACACCGGGTCGCTGAGCGCGATCGCGGCCCGGTCCGGCCAATTTCCTAGTACGCATAGAGAGTCGCTGAGCGCGATCGCGCCCCGATCTGGCCAATTTCCTTGTACGCATGGAGAGAGTGGTAGGCAACGGCGTCGCCTCACGCATCGGCGACAGGCGTCGCCGCGTTTCGAAAAGCGGGCTGGAAGGGGCCGGTAGATAGCGTCGCAGGGTCGTTTCGAGGCTGACCATCGAAGTCGGCCCCGGCGGGATCAGCCGCATAGCCCCCGGGAATGGCGGCGACCGGCAACGAGCACCTGCGACCCGACCGCGACCGACTCGGCATGAGACCAGACCGACTCGCATGAGACACAGACCGACTCGGCATGAGACGCAGACCGACTCGGCATGAGACGCAGACCGACTCGGCATGAGACGCAGACCGACTCGGCATGAGACGCAGACCGACTCGGCATGAGACGCAGACCGACTCGGCATGAGACGCAGACCGACGCGCGGGGCGCCGAGGGCCCCGCGCCTCGTTGACATTGCTGAGATACTTTCATGAGGATCGAAGTATCGAGGCAGAATTGATCACCGAAAAGAGCTCGCCGGACCTGGCGCGGATCTTCCGAGCACTGGGCGATCCGAGTCGACTGGCCATCTTCGAACTCGTCCGCGACTGCTGCGACGAAGACTCTGGCCAATCGGCCGACGACCTCCGGAAGAGTGTGTCGGAGATCGCCGGGCAGTTCGACCTTTCGCTCTCCACCGTGTCTCACCATTTGAAGGAGCTGCGCACGGCCGGGCTGATCCGCTGCGAACGGCGGGGTCAGCACATCTTCTGCTCGGTCAATCGGGAGGCGCTCGAGGCAGTCGAGCGCTTCGTTGAGACCCCGGCACCATTGGGGCCGGCGCGGTGACGGACGGGGTCGCTAAGGCCGCCGCCGCTAAGGCCGCCGCCACTACGGCCGGCGCCACTACGGCCGCCGCTAAGGCCGCCGCCACTACGGCCGGGGTCACTAAGGCCGGCGCCATTGGGTCCGGCGCCATTGGGTCCGGCGCGGTGACAGCCCGCGCTGCTAGTGCCGGCGCCGCTAAGGCCGGCACCATTGGGGCCGGCACCATGACGGCCGGAGCCACGACAACAGGGTCGACGAGCGCCCGTATCGGCGCAGTCTTCGCCCGTTTAGTTCGATATTTCGACAACTACCGTTGATGACCACGACAGACGAGTTCATAGGGGAGGAGCATTGACGACTGAGGCGGCCCGACCGGACGACGAGTCTCGCGGCCGGGATCTCGGATTGGATTTCTGGGATTGGCGCAAGGGCATCTGGATCGGGGAAGGAGATCACATGGGTGAGAGCGCAGATCCGGGCAAAGCGGAGCTCGAGGACAGGTTGGACTCGATTGGCTGGGGCCTCCTCTTCCTCGTCGTCGGCGTCCTGGCGATTCCCAACGGCACGACCGAATACGTGTGCGCGGCGGCTGAGGGGGCGGCGTTGCTCGGCCTGAACGTCCTCAGGCTGGCCCTGGCCGTCCCGGTCGGCTGGTTCACGATGATCCTCGGCGCCGCGTTCCTCGCCGGCGGGGTCGGCGCCCTTACCGGGCTGCACATGGACGTCTTCGTGCTCTTCTTCGTCGCGGCCGGGGCGGTCACCATCGTCGGCGCCATCGTCAAGCCGGGGACGACGACGGCCAAATAGCACTACTCGACGTCGTCCTCGATCTTGGGAACGCCGACGCGACCCTCGACGGCGGAGGCCGGGTCTCTCTCGAACGGGGCGGGCAATCCCCGATGGAGCAGGCTGGCGCGAGTTACGGCGCGATCGCCGAAGCGGCGCCGGACCGCGTCCGTGGCGGCGACCACGCGCCGCTGCCGGTCGTCCACGACGTCGAACATGCTGATCTGCTCCGGTGCCTTGAGCTGGGTGGCGGCCACTCCGAGCAGCCTGATCTTCTTGCCGCGGACCTCGGGCCGGGTCAGCTCCAGCGCCGCCCGCCAGATAGTGTCGGTGAGGTCGCTCGGCTGCGGCAGCGTCTTCTGTCGGGTGACGGTACGGAACTGCGAGTCGCGGATCTTGACTGCCACCGTTCCGGCACGGATGCCGGCCGCCCGGAGTCGCGCCGACACGCCCTCGGTCAGGGCCAGCAGCGTCCGTTCGATCTCGGCCGAGTCCGTCACGTCGACCGCGAAGGTCGTCTCGTGGCTGACGGACTTGGCCGCCTCGCCGCCGCCGACGACGGGGTCCGGGTCGATGCCCAGCGCCCGATCGTGGAGAGTGGCGCCGTGCTCACCGAGCGCACGGCCGAGGGTCTCGACCGGCAAGGCCGCCAGCTCGCCGATCGTCCTGACGCCCAGGCCGTACAGTCGATCGGCCGTCTTGGGCCCGATCCCCCACAGCCGCCTGATCTCGAGCGGGGCGAGGAACGCCGCCTCCTGACCCGGCTCCACCACGACCAGGCCGTCGGGCTTGCGCAGGTCGCTCGCGACTTTCGCCACGAGCTTCGTGGTGGCCACCCCGACGGAGACCGTCAGCTGGGTGGCTTCCACGACCTCGCGCTTGATCCGGCGGGCGATCTCCGGCGCGGGCCCGAACAGCGCTTCCGAGCCGCCGACGTCGAGGAACGCCTCGTCGATCGAGACCTGCTCCACGACTGGCGTGAACCGTCGCAGCACGGTCATCACCTCGCGGCTGACGCGCTGGTACTTGGCGCCGTCGACCGGGACGAAGATGCCGCCGGGGCAGAGCTGGAGAGCCGTTCTCAGCGGCATCGCGGAATGGACGCCGAACTTGCGCGCCTCGTAGCTGCAGGTGCTCACGACGCCACGAGACCGTGGATCGCCGCCGACGATGACGGGCTTGCCACGCAGTTCGGGCCGGTCGCGCTGCTCCACGGCGGCGAAGAATGCGTCGAGATCAACGTGGATGATGGTGAGGCGGCCGGCCGACATGGCCGAATGATGGCGCTACCGGCCGCCCCTGGCGAGGGGGGCCGACCAGAGGTTAGACCTTGGGTTCGACGAGGAGTCATTGCATGCGAGGCAATGACTCTAGTGGTTGGCTTTCCAGCCAGCCGCGGCGCCCGAGCGTCAGCCCTTCGGCTCTACTACCACCGTCACTTCGGGAGTCATGCCCGGGAACACCTTGACCGCGACCTTGTAGGTCCCAAGCGTCTTGAGCGGATCGGGCAGCTCGATCTTGTGGCGATCGACGGTGATGCCGCGTCTGCCCAGGGCCTCGGCGATCTCCTTGGCCGTGATCGAGCCGTAGAGCTTGCCGCCCTCGCCCACCTTCACGCCCATCGTCAGCGTCGTGCTGCCGATTCGTGTAGCCGCGATCTCGGCGTCCTCGCGCTCGCGCTTCCGCTTCTCTTCGCGGCTCGCGATGTCATGCTGCCAGGCGCGATAGGCGCCGCCGGCGGCGGGAACGGCCAGCTTTCGAGGGATAAGGAAGTTGCGGCCATAACCTTCGGCGACTTCCTTCATCTCGCCGCTCTTGCCGAGCTTGTCGACGTCGGCGGTCAGGATGACCTTCACGCGAACAATTCCTCCTATGACGCTTGGCCCGGCCGAGCGTCCGTGGCCCACGAGCGGACCCGTGGCCCGATCCTGGTCTGGTTGACGATCCGGCCCGCAGCGTCAAGCGCCTCCGGCAGCCGGTGAATTAGCCGCCGCACGGAGGCGGGCGTCAGGCGGCGCACCTGATCCATGTCGCGCCAGAAAGCATCCCGGTCTATGTCGAGCTCGTCAATCTTCTCTTCGAGAATCCGGTCCGGGATCCCGTCCAGGAAGAGCTCGACGGCCAGAACCACGATAGCGAGGTCGTCGACGCCGCCCAGGACGGGGATGTCGTCCGGGATGAGATCGCGGCCGATCAGCAGGTAGCCCGCCGCGCCCACCAGGATCGCCTTGCGACTGGCCGGCACTCGGGCGTCCAGCGAGAGTGCCCAGACGAGTCGGGCGTAGGCCGGCACGCGACTGGCGACCGGGATGAATGAGAGCCATCGAAGCGCGCGCAAGAGGCTTCCCCTGCGACGCCTCCGACCTCTCGTGTGCAGCAGACTCGTACTCGCCATCCTGGGACTGGACATCCTTGGCTTGGCCGCCGGACAGTCCAACTCTCTGATCCGCTCCGGGGAATCGAGAGTCTATCAGGAGCGACTCGCGACTACGAGACGAGCAGGAAATGAGGCGGATGCCAGAAGAATGGGTTCGGCTCGTGCCCACCCTGAGCCCGCTGCTCGGCAGGCGGGGACTCACGCGCATCGGATGCGGCAATCGCAGCGCAATCCCGGGTCTGAAGGTTTAGGATCTTGACATCCGCGAGGTCTTGCCGGAACGGGGTAGATGAGCCGGCGGCAACCGTTGGGATCGAGTCGACCTGGGCGTGCGGCCGTCGATACGGGAGAATCCGGCCGTTTCTTCGGCCTGCCTGACGTGCCGGGTTCCGTCGGTCCGGCTGCCGCCGGCCCGAGCTCCCTCCGGGACCCCCTGGCCTGGTCGATTGCGATCCTCGGAGTGATCGTGGCCGGGCTCTCGCTGTCTTGGGTCCTGGGCCTCGGCGATCCGAAGCTGACAGCGAGCCTCACTGGTGCCGCATCGGTCCCGGGCGCCCTGCTGGTGGCCCTGCTGACGATCCGCATCTGGAGGACGACCCGACTCGACACCCGGACGCGCCAGGCCTGGATCGTCGTCGCCGTCGGCCTGGGCCTGTATGTCGTCGGCGGGCTGATCCATTTCGGGGCCGATGCCGTGCCCTTCTCGAGCGTGCTGTCGCCCTTCGGCCGCGCCCTGGAGACGGCAACCTACCTGTTCGTAGTCATCGGCCTGATCCTCATGCCGTCGCGGCTCAGATCCATCGAGGACCGGGTCCTGTTCAGCCTGGACGTGGCCATCGTCGCCTGGAGTGCGGCGATGCTCCTATGGCACCTCGTCATATACCCGATCGCGCAGGACGCCGGCCGGGACGCCGTAGCCGCCGTGGGGGCCGCAATATTCCCGGTCTTCGACCTCGCGCTCGTCTTCTCGATCGGCGCGATGATCACCCGAGGCCTGCCGCCAAGCACACGGTCGGCCATGGCGTTGGCCGGCGGAGCGCTCGTGATCGTCTTCGCCGGCGACATGGTTGCCGAGACGCGAGATGCTCAAAGGCGTTTACGCACCCGGCGGAATCTCGGGCTTCTTCTACTCGATTGCCTGGTTGGCGCTGGCTCTCGCGTTCTACGCTCAGTGGCGAGTCCAGGATGGGCGGCAACCGGTCGTCGGCCTGACCGACTACGCTCGTACCTTCCCGTGGCTCCCGTACGCCGCGGTCGCGGCCGCCTTCGTCATACCGGCAATCCGCGATTGGAACAGCCTCGACCTGTTCCGCCAGCATGTCTGGGCGACGGGCCTGCTCATCGGCCTGGTCGTGGCTCGACTGTGGGTCACCGCTCGTCAGAGCGCCAACCTGAACGCAGCCGAACGCGAGCGTCTCGCGGCGGCCGTGGACCAGGCCGGCGAGGCCATACTCACGACCGATCGGACGGGCAACGTCACGTACGTGAACCGGGCCTTTGCCCGCATCACCGGCTACCAACCGGCCGACGTCATCGGCCGCAGCCCCGATTTCCTGCGTGCAGAGGCAAGTCCGGACCGGCTCGCCGAGATGAAGGCCGCGCTCGCCCGCGGCGAGCACTGGGAGGGCCGCCTAAGCCAGGGCCAGCGAGATGGCGGCACCGTTGAGGTGGACATGGCGGTGGCGCCGCTGCGCGATACCGCGGGGTCCATTATCGGCACGGTGGAGGTCGCCCGCGACATCTCGCGGGAGCGGGCGCTCGAGGCGCAGCTGGCACAGGCCCAGCGCATGGAGGCGATCGGCCGCCTCGCCGGGGGAATCGCGCACGACTTCAACAACATCCTCACGGCCATAAGCGGGTTCGGCGAGCTGGCGGCGGCCCAGGTGTCTGCGGAGGATCCGGTCGCCTCCGACATCGACCAGATCCGCAAGGCGACGGACCGTGCCGCCTCGCTCACCCGGTCACTACTCGCCTTCAGCCGACGCCAGGTGATGCAGGCCCAGCCGATCGACCTGAACCAGGTCCTCGACGGCTTGACCCCGATGCTCGGCCGGCTGATCGGTGAGGACGTGCAGCTGGTGGTCCGACGCGACCCGAGGCTCGGCATCACGAAGGCGGATCGGGCCCACATCGAGCAGGTCATTCTCAACCTCGCCGTCAACGCCAGGGACGCGATGCCGGCCGGCGGGACGTTGACGATAGCGACTGCCAACGCCGAACACGACGGCGACTACGCTCGAACCCACGTGGGCGCAGCGGCGGGGCCGTACGTGACTCTGACGGTCTCGGACACCGGGATGGGCATGACCCCGGCGGTGATGGAGCACGCCTTCGAGCCCTTCTTCACCACCAAAGAGCAGGGTAAGGGCACGGGCATGGGGCTCTCAACCGCCCTCGGCATCGTCCAGCAGAGCGGCGGGTTCGTTGAGGTCGAGAGCACTCCGGACGCCGGCAGCGTATTCAGGGTCCATCTGCCACGCATTTACGGGCCCGGCACGCCCGACGCAGGATCCCAGCTGACGGACCTCGTCGTCGGGGGCAAGGTGCAGATTCTCGTAGCCGAGGACGAAGAGGCCGTTCGATACTTCGTACAGCGCGTCCTGACCGAGGCAGGTTACGAAGTGACGGTCGCGAGCCACGGTGCGGAGGCTCTGGCGATCGCCAGGTCGATGCCGGACCTGAAGCTGCTCTTCACCGACGTGATCATGCCGGGCATGGGTGGCGTGGAACTGGCCGATCAGCTGGCGATCACGCACCCGGCGGTACCGGTCATCTTCGCATCCGGCTATTCCGATGCCGACGCGCTCCGGGGCGCAGTCGCCGACGGCACGGTCCCGTACCTGCCCAAGCCGTTCACCAAGGACGAGCTGCTGAGTAGAGTGCGCGAAGTCCTCGACAGGCAGGCGACATCCGACAGACCGGATTGACCGCGCCGCGACCATGAGCGCCTGGGCGGCCGCAGACATCGTGACGACGGCGCGAGTCACCGGCGCACCTGCCTGCTTGACAATCGAACGGACGTTCTGTACCCTCGTCCCCAGGGAAGGAGGCGCCTGTGACCAAGCACGACGCCGAACGGAAGCGAAAGATCCTGGACTTCATCGCAGCGACGCTCAGGACTCGCGGCTATCCGCCGTCTGTCCGCGAGATTGCCGCCGCAGTGGACCTGGCGTCCACCTCCGCCGTCCACCACCACCTCCAGATGCTCGAGCGCGAGGGCTACCTTGAGCGCGGCGCCGCCCAGTCGCGCGCCATCCGCCTGACGCCAATGGCCGCGTTGCGGCTGGGGCTTTCTGGCGAGCTGATGCCACAGGCCACCGCATCGGAGGCGCACGTACTGCCGATCGTCGGCGAGATCGCGGCCGGCGGCCCGATCGAGGCCTATCAGGACGCGTCGGAGAGCATGGCGGTGCCGGACCTGCTCGCACCGTCGGGCGATGCATACGTCCTTCGGGTCCGCGGCGATTCGATGATCAACGCCCACATCCAGGATGGAGACTTCGTCCTGATCCGGCCGCAGGAGACGGCCCGGGACGGCGACATCGTGGTCGCCCAGGTGGAAGAGAACGCGGTCACGCTCAAGCAGTTCTTCAAGGAAGCTGGACGCATCCGCCTCCAGCCGGCCAACCCGGACTACCCGGCGATGTTCTACAACGACGTCCGGATCCAGGGAAAGCTCATCGGGGTAATCCGCCGCCTGGACTAGGCCGACCGGAGCCGGCCGACGGCGATCGGCCGATGGGTTGGACGTTTATCCACATTTGGCCGTCCACCGTCCGCCAACATCGGCCTAATTTCGGGGACGGTTCGACGGCCGGCACGCAGGTTCGTCTACCGGCCGGGCCCGAGGCGAGGCCACTATTGGATCGCCAACCGTTCAATCAGGCCGCGAGGACCGCCACTCGTGATCGATCGACTGCCACCACAGAACCTGGATTCCGAGCAGGCAGTGCTCGGCTCGATCCTCATCGACCGTGACGCGATCATCGAGATCGCGGATTTCCTGCACCCCGAGGACTTCTACCGCCAGGCCCATGGCCGCATCTTCGCAGCGATGCTCGAGCTGTTCGAGCATCGCGAGCCGATCGACGTGGTCACCGTGGCCGAGGCCCTCGAGCGTGAGGGCGACCTGGAGGGTGTCGGCGGCGCCAGCTACCTCTCCACTCTCGGCAACGACACGCCCACCGCGGTCCACGTGGCCCAGTACGGCCGCATCGTCGAGCGAAAGGCGGTCCTGCGTCGCCTGATCGGGGCCGCTGGCAAGATCGCCGCGATCGGCTACGAGGATGGATCGGACATCCAGGAGGCCATCGACCGCGCCGAGGCGGAGCTCTTCGCCGTCAGCCAGCATCGGTCGAACGACGGCTTCAGCCCGCTCCGGACGCTCCTGCACGACGCCTACGACCGCCTCGACTACCTCCACGCCCACCGCGGCGAGATCGTGGGTATCGCCTCGGGCTTCGCGGACCTGGATCAGCTGACCACCGGTTTCCAGGCGAGCGATCTGGTCGTCCTGGCGGCCCGGCCTAGCGTCGGCAAGACGAGCCTCGCGCTCAACGTAGCCGAGCACGCGGCGGTTCGCGAGGGCAAGACGGTGGGTGTCTTCAGCCTCGAGATGAGCAAGGAGCAGCTCGTCCTGCGCCTGCTTTCGAGCGTGGCCTCCATCGACTCGCAGCGGCTCCGCTCGGGCTTTCTCGAGGAGCTGGACTTCGCCCGCATCGCCCCGGCGCTGCAGGCCCTCTCGGATGCGCCCATCTACATCGACGACACTCCGAACATCAGCACCATGGAGTTGCGGACGAAGGCCCGCCGCCTTCAGGCCGAACGCGGCCTGGACCTGCTCATCGTGGACTACCTGCAGCTGATGCAGGCCAGCACCAACTCTCGCGACGCCAACCGAGTCCAGGAGGTGTCCGAGATAAGCCGCGGCCTCAAGTCGCTCGCCCGCGAACTGAAGGTCCCCGTCATGGCCCTATCCCAGCTATCGCGCCAGCCGGAGATGCGCGAGTCGCGTGAGCCGCGGCTCTCGGACCTGCGCGAGTCCGGCGCGATCGAGCAGGACGCGGATCTCGTCCTCTTCCTGTGGCGCGAGAAGGACAAGCCCGGCGACGAGGGCGAGAGCGACGGTGAAGTCGTGAACCTGCGCCTGGCCAAGCATCGCAACGGCCCCACCGGCGAAGTGAAGCTGTGGTTCCGCAAGAGCCAGACCCGATTCATGAGCTACGCCGGCGAGCGCTACGCCGAGGCCGTCTAGGAACTCTCCACGGTGCGGACGCGCCGTAAACTGGCCGCAGCAGGGCGACATCGCGCGCCCGCATCGGGAGGAGTCTGATGGGCGTGATCATCGTCCGGGAGATGGTCGGCACCAGTCCCCATTCGTGGAGCGACGCCGCCCGCCAGGCCGTTGCCCTGGCCAGCAAGACCGTTCGCAACATCCGCACCGTGGAAGTCGTGCAGTCGACGGCCAGAGTCGAGGGCGGCCAGATAGTCGAGTACCGGGTACAACTCAAGCTCGGCTTCGAATACGAGGAATAGCCGGCGCACGGGAAGACCGGGCGCCTCGGCGGCGTCTTTGAGGGCTTCGGGCAGATAAGCCGCCGTTGATCGCCGGGGGCGACCATCCGCCCATGCAGATGTCCGCCGCCGACCCAATTGACACTCGTCGGTTCGACTTCCTATCCTACGCGCCGCCGCATGGGGAGCGGCAGCCGGGTCTGGAGGGACTTCGAGTGTCCAGCGAACCGGAGATTGGCAACCGCGTCGCCGGGGAGGTGGCGCGCGCACCACTCTGCTTCCCGCTGCGACCCGGTAAGGTCCAGCGCCCGCTCGTACCCGACGACACGCTGCGGCGAGACCGTCTCCTCGACTGGATGGGCTATCGGGCAAATCGCCGGGTGATCTACGTGATCGCCGAAGCGGGGTTCGGGAAGACGACCCTGGTCGCCGACTACCTCCGCCGGTCCAGGCTGCGCGCCTTCTGGTATCGACTCGACGACGACGACACGGACGGCCTCGTCTTCCTCCGATACCTGGTCGCCGCCTGCCAGACGGTCGACTCCGGGTTGCTCGTGCGGTCGGCCAGTCTGCTCTCGGAGTCTTCGCTCGAGCCTGCTCCGGTGGGGACGGTCCTGGACACGATCCTGAGTGAGATGGGCGGCCTGGGCGAGATGCCGTCGGCGCTGGTTCTCGACGACTTCCACATGGTCGAGAACGTGCCAGCCATCGGTTCGATCGTCGAACGGATCATGGCCCGTTCACCCGGGCAGCTGCAGTTCATCGTTGCGAGCCGCAGGACTCCAAACCTGTCGGTCGCCGCGCTCCGAGCCCGGGGTGAGCTGGCCGAATTGAGCCGCGAGCAACTCAGGTTCGACGAAGGCGAAACGGAGCGACTCTTTCGTGACTCCTACAAGCACCCGCTCGAGCCGGATGTTCTCCACGACCTCCACACCCGCACCGAGGGTTGGGCGGCTTCCTTACAGCTGGTGAAGACGGCCGTCGACGGCCGATCGCCTGCCCACGTCCGGGCCTTCGTCGACTCGCTATCTGGCTCGGAGGGCGACCTCTACGACTACCTGGCCGAGGAGGTGGTCGGCGACCTCGACCCCGCCCTGCGAGCATTCCTCGTCCACACAGCCCTCCTCGAGGACATCGAACCGGACACGGCCGCGGTCGCGTCGTGTGTGCCACCGGCCCGAGCCCGCCAGATGCTCGGCGAGTCTCAACGGTTGGGCTTGCTGTCCCGCGACGGCGATCGCGCGGGCATCTGGCGATCGCATCCACTGGTCCGCGAGTTTCTGCTGGCGCACCTCGAGGCCGAGGTCGGCCAGAGCGGCGTAGCCACCATGCATCGACGGCTGGCGGCCCTGATGGAGCCGCGTTCGTGGCGGCTGGCTGCGCGTCACTGGGCCGCCGCCGGCGACGGTGCGGAGGTCCGGCGCGTTGTATGCGCGGCCACTCCAACGATCATCGGTACGGGCGATCTGGCCGCCGCCGACGAATTCGTTACGGGCTTTCCCGACCCGGATCCGAACCCCTGGTTCGACATCATCGAAAGCCGGCTGCACGTCGCCGCCGGACGCTACGACGAGGCCGCCGAGGCTGCCAAGCGGGCCGAGTCGGCTCGACGTCAACTCGCGGACGCTAGCGCATCGCTGGACCAGGCCCACGCCCTGAACCAGCTGTTCCTGGGCATCCAGCGTCACGATCCGGAGATGCGCAAGGCGGCCAGTCTGGACCTCGCTTCCAGTGGCGACCTCGAACTCGTCTCGATCGCCCGCTCGGCTGACCTCATGTGCGAGGCGGCCATCGGCGGGAGCATCGACGAACTGTGTTTGAGCCTGGTGGAAAGCGCGGATCGGAGTCGACAGAGAGGTCACCGCCACCACGAGGGGATCAGCCTAAACAACCTGTCAGTGGCAGAGAACGCCAGGGGCAACCATGGCGCTGCGGTAGCCGCCGGCGAAGCTGCACTCCATGCCCTGATCTCCGCCGGGGACAGCAACGACATCGCGGCGGCGCACTTGAATCTTGCCCGCGCATTGGCGCATACGGGTCGATGGACAGACGCTCAGCAACATCTGAACGCGGGGATCTGCAACACAACCGGGTGGCTGGATCCCGAAGTGACTGCCGACGCCGCGGACATTTGCGTTGCCTATGGAGATCCCGCGAGAGCGAGAGTGATTTTCGCGGGCACGGCGAACAGGAACCGTAGGAATCCTGGCGAGTCGTTCATTCGGCAAGTCGAATCACGGATCGAACTCCAGCGAGGCCGGCCCGACCTGGCTCTCACGATGCTGCCCCGACAGGACGCAGAAGCATTCATGCCTGGGTTCTGCGCGTCACTACTGGCGCTTGAACTCCAGATCCGAGCGAGTACGCTCGGCGTCTCGGAAGACCTTGACGCCAATTTCGACGCCGCACTCAATCTAGCGGCCAAGCAGCAGGCATGGCATTGGTGGAAGACCATTCGCCTTACCCGTGCGCTGGTTTCGAGGACGGTCGATCTCGCCGCATATACCGAGTACTTGGACGTGACCGACGCCCCCTATCTCTCGATTCAGGCTGAACTGGTGGCCACCCGATTGGGCCACCTTGGCGACCGTGGATACGAATTCGTAAGAGGCGAAGCCGCCCAACGGCAAGATCGCTGGCGAGGTCCACTCAGGACCATCCTCGTGCGAAGGCAGGGAGATTCAGAAGCCGTCAAGCGGGCTGTCGAACTTCTGGAGATCGCCGGCGACGCCGAGGATATAGGACTGCTCCGGTCGATCGGAAAGCGATCCAGCCCTCGGCTCCCGGACTCCGGTAGAGGGCTGATACGGCGCCTTGCGCCACGTGTCTACGTCGAGGACCTCGGTCGAGTCTCAGTGAGAGTAGGCGATCGGATCGTTCCTGGAACAGACATCAGGCGCAAAGTCCTGTCGCTCCTGTGCTTCCTGCTCAGTCGCCCCCAGTTCACATCAACTCGCGAACAGGTGTTGGAGGCGCTCTGGCCCGAGATGGATCCAGAGGCCGGAGCCAACTCATTGAACCAGTCCGCGTACTTCCTGCGAAGGATTCTGGAACCTGGGTGCGAAGACGACACGAGCGCGGGTTACCTGCGCAGTCGGGCGGACTTGATCTGGCTGGACCCGGAGCTTGTGAGGAGTCGGAGCTCGGAATGTCTCGAGCTGATGCAGAAGATCCGCCGGGATCCCGCGCCAGAATTCGTGGTTAAGCTGGCCGAGTCATACAAGGGTCGCTTTGCGGCGGACTTCATCTACGATGACTGGGCGTCGTCATTTCGAGACAACCTGCACGCGGCTTTCCTGGATCGCGCCGAACGTGCGATCAGGAGCGACACGGACATCGGCGCCTTTGACCGTGCCTTGTTCGTTGCGCAACTCGCAATGCAGGCCGATCCAGATGCCGAGCAGATCGAGTTGTGCCTCCTGAGGCTCTACCGACGGACCGGCGCGAACGCGGCCGCGGCCGAGCAATACGCCCACTATGCGAGCGTCATGCGAAACCAACTCGGCTTGGAGCCACCCCCGCTCGACTCGATCTGACGGCAACAGATCCGAGCGGTAGGCAAGGTACCGTATTGACCATAGTACTTTCGGCTGCCTATCTTGCCGAAAGTCCGGCACGGACCTCACTTCCGTCGCCGGGAAGCAAATGCGCGGACGTTCAACGACCCAACCGAACTCGGGCACTTGGGTTGGGATCGAGCAGCTAGTGCAACCCGCCGCGCGTTGACGATGGTCAGGAGCCGAATCCCGTGTCTGCCGAGTCCTTCGTCCGAGGGTGGTGACTCTCATGTCCAGTCGTATTCAGAGGTTTGTGGTCATTTTGACCTCTGTGCTTCTTGTCGCCTTGAGCGCCGGAGCCAGCTACAGACCGTTCTGAGTACATCTCTCCCATAGCCGTGCGACGTCTCGCGCGGCTAGATTGCCGCGGCTAAGCTAGGAGTAGCGATGAGCCGCCGCCTGGGAGTTTCGATCGCCTTGGTGGCGCTGACGAGCACAACCCTGTTCGTCAGCGCCGTCTTGTTGTTCCCGATTAACCACAAGGACGTGCCAGGCGTCGCGTTCTGGATTGCCCTAACGATGATCGCGTCGTCGTTGGCAGTCCGCATGCCCGGCGGCAACGTCCTGGACGTCGGGTTCGCTCCAATGGTCGCCGCCATGAGCGTGGGGAACCCGGCTGTCGCTGGGTGGACTGCCTTACTCGGATCGACCCAATCGCGCGAATTGCGGCGCCGAGTGCCCTGGTACGGCGTACTTGCAAACCACGCAGGCATCACCGGTCCCGCTGTGGTTTGTACCTACGTGCTGGGCCGGGTGCCCAATAGGTCGAACGCATTCGTAGACTTCGCCGCCACGGTCGGGGTCGCGTGCATCTTTTTCGCACTCAACACCCTGATTACGGCCGCGCTGGTGTCTGTCAGAGACAACGGACCGGTCCTCAAGGAGATCCGCGCGGATCGCGGAGCCTATGTCAACATGCTCGCGCTTGCCCCGATCGCCTGGCTGATGGCGCAGGTGTATGTCGCCGTGGGGCCGTGGGCAGTCCTCTTGTTCGCGCTGCCCCTGTACACGACCCGTGTGGCGTACGCCCGGCTCGTGGAAGTCCGGGAGATGTTCACGGAGACCGTCCGGAGCCTGGCTGAGGCAGTCGACAAGCGCGACACCTTCACGAGTGGCCACAGCCACCGTGTCCAGGCCATCGCCCTCGATATCGGGCGGGCGATGAAGGTCAGCGACGACGAGCTCGAAGCGCTTCGAGTGGGGTGGCCTGCTCCACGACATCGGCAAGATCGGCGTCCCGGATGCGGTCCTGCTCAAGCAGGATCGACTGACCCGCGATGAGCGCGACGATCATGAATTCCCACCCGGTGCTCGGTGCGGAGATCATCGCGCCGGTCCGGAAGCTGGCGCCGGAGTTGCCGATCATCCGCCATCATCACGAGTGGTTCAACGGATCTGGGTATCCCGACCGGCTGGTGGCCGATGAGATCCCGCGGCTGGCCCGGATCCTCCACGTCGCCGATGCGTTCGAGGCGATGACCGCCGCCAGGCCGTATCGGATGACTCCGCTGACGCATGAGCAGGCGCTCGCGGAGCTGCGTAAGTTTGGGGGCATCCAGTTCGACCCCGATGTGGTCGACGCCTTCGTCCGGACCAAATGGGCCCGCGAGCTGCCCGACCCGGGACGGCCCGAGGTGCCGGACGTGCCGCTGATCGGTCAAGCGGCAGGTCGGATGGCAACTGTCGGAGGGGGGACCGACGGCATCAGCGCCGCGATGAAGAACGACACCGGATCGCGAGGCAGCGGCCCGGCTGCCCCCGACTCGACCAATCCGCGAACAGCGATCGCCTGATCCGTGCCCGCGCTCGGCGTCTTCCTGGGGTTGGCGCTAGGTCTGATCGCAGGCGGCCAGCTCGACAACCTGATCGCGATCCGTCTTCGATGGCTGCCGCTCCTGGTGTTCGCCGCGGCCGCTCGCTTCGGTCTCGACGCCCTCCTCTCCGCCGGCGCTGTGCCGGATGGCCTGCGGCTGTGGCTCGTAATCATCACCTACGTCGGGCTCACGACGGTCCTGCTCTCCAATCGCAACCTGCCCGGCCTTACCGCGGCCGCGATCGGGACGGCCGCCAACGGCATCGCCATCGTGGCCAATGGTGGCTGGATGCCCGTCTGGCAACCCAGCCTGGCGGCAGCCGGGCTCGACTCGACCACTATCCATTCGAACTTCCATCGGATGCTCGTCGGGCCAGTGGACACGAGCTTCTTCGCTCACGGCGGACCGCTGGTAGACATCATCCCTATCCCGATACCCCTGATTCAGTCGGTCGCATCGGTCGGCGACATCCTGCTTGGCGCAGGGCTTGCCTTCTTCCTCTTCGCGGGCGTGGTGCGAGCGCCGGTCCTGGTTTCGATCTCGGTACCGAGCGTCCAGGGATTGGAGGGCCTGGCAGGGGTCGCCGTCCCGCAGCCCACGGGCGCGCTGCTGAACCCGTACGTTCGGCTGGCCACCAACGCGCCGTTCTCGGCCATGTGGCTGGCGCAGGTGGTCAGTTCGCTCGGCGATCGCGTCCACCAGGTCGCGCTCGCCTTCCTGGTACTCAGCGCATCGAACAATTCGCCCCTGGCGCTCGGTCTCGTGTTCGCCGCTATGACCGTCCCGGCCCTCCTCGTGGGACCTTTTGCCGGCGCGCTCGTGGATCGATGGGACCGAAAGCAGGTGATGGTCGTCTCCGATCTGGCCCGAGCGGGAATCGTCGGCCTCATCCCGGTGGCGTCCGGGCTGCACGTCGGGCTCGTGTTCGGGCTGGTTTTCGTGCTCGCCGCGGTGTCCTCGTTCTTCCGTCCCGCGCGGGCCGCGGCCTTGCCGCGCGTCGTCCCGGAGGAGGACCTTCTGACCGCCAATTCGGCCATGTGGATCGCCGATACCGTGAGCGATCTGGCGGGTTACAGCCTGGGCGGGCTCTTCGTGGCCTTCCTGGGGTCGTCGCTGGCGCTGGCATTCTGGATCGATGGAGCGAGCTACGTCGCTTCGGCGGTGCTGGTCGCGGCGGTGATCATCCCGCCGATGGTCCGGCACCCCGGCGAGGGCGCCGAGGCCGCGGCGGCGACCTCGATCCTGGCCGAGATGGCCCAAGCCTGGCAGTACCTTCGCGCCGAGACCGTCCTCCTCGCGACCACGATCCAGGCGTCTGTCGCCGAGTACGGCATGGGTGCGTTGACGGCACTAACGGCCCTGCTCGTCGCCTCGCTGTCGCTCGGCTCCACGGACGCTCCCGCGGCGTATGGATTCTTCGAGATGGCGATGGGCATAGGCCTCCTGGGCGGCGGGATCGTGCTCGGCGGATTTGCGGCTCGCCTCCCGAAGGGCCCCGCGATCATCGCCGGGTTCACGGCCATGGGCCTGGCGCTGATCGGCCTGGCCGTTACCGGCGACCTGTTGGTTGCCCTCGTCCTGGCGGCGGCAGTGGGACTGGCCAACGCCACATTCGTCGTTCCGAGCCAGACGCTGTTTCAGCAGCGCACGCCGGACGAGATGCTTGGCCGCGTGGTCGCCATCCGCCTGGCCATCGTCAACGGCGTGCTCGCCATGGCGATGGTCACTTCGGGAGCGCTGGCCGAGACGTTCGGATTGCGGCCGGTTCTCGCCGCCTGCGGCCTGCTGACCGCCGCCGCCGGGCTGGCCGGCCTGATGATTCGCCCGATCCGGCGCGCGTAGCACACAAACGGAGAGCCGCGCGCCAACGCAACGCGGCAATGGGAGACGTCGGCTAAACTGCCGGGCAGTGGTGCGCTCGATACCGTCACGCGACCGACGGGCCGTTCGCACCCTGACTGCGATGTAACGGCACCAGCGGTGCCTGCACCAGGCGGCCTGACCCAAGGGCCGCCGACACAGGAGTGGCACGAGGGCAATGACCGACCGCGACAAGGACCCAGGCGAGACGGCCGAGACCGACGAGGATCTGCCGGGCGAAGAAGAGTTCGAAGAAGAGCCCGAAGGATTCGAAGGCGAGTTCGAAGGTGAGGTCCTCGAAGGCGAAGGGCCGGAACCGTCCTCCACATCCGTCACGCACCGCCGCTTCACACTGGGGCGCGGCGGTGGCCGGTTCGAAGAAGAGGCTGAGAAGCGTCAGATCGGGTCCGTGCGCGGTACGCACGAGCGGGTCCACATCGACGATCGACCGTCGACCATTTACGCCCTGGTGGCCGCTATCGGGCTGATCGGCGTGATCTTCCTGGCCTGGGTGGGCGGTGTGATCCCCCAGGCCGCAGGACCCACGTTGACGCCGCTCGTGGTGCCGACTGCCCAGGCGACTGCCAGCAGCAGCGCCGCGCCGTCGATCACCGTCGCTCCCAGCGGCAGCCTCGCTCCGACCGCCAGCCCCACCGCCACGCCGAGCGCTTCGCCCTCCTAGCCTCGGTTCGGCCGACCGCCAGGCGCCCGGCGCCTTGGCAATCGCGACCTCTTCGCCCGCCCGGGGCGCCGATAGGGCGTATCTTCGACGCGTGGATCCCGCACGATCGGCGCAGCTTCGGGCGGAGATGGTCGAGCGCCAGCTCCGAGGCCGCGGCATCCTCGACGAGCGGGTCCTGGCCGCGATGGCGGTCCTGCCGCGGGACCGGTTCGTTCCCTCCGGCGTCCTGTCTCACGCCTACAGCGACGACGCGCTACCCATAGAAGCCGGGCAGTCGATAAGTCAGCCGTACATGGTCGCCCGGATGACCGAGCTTCTGGAGCCACGCCCGGGCATGCGTGTCCTCGAAGTCGGCACCGGCTCGGGTTACCAGGCCGCGGTCCTGGCCCAACTTGGCTGCCTCGTGATCTCCGTGGAACGCCACACGGAACTCGCCGACGCGGCGCGGGACCGCCTCACGGAACTGGGCCTGGTGAGCCTGGTTCGGATATTGGTCGGCGATGGGAGCATCGGCCGAGCCGAAGACGCCCCCTTCGATGGCATCCTGGTTACCGCCGCCGCCCCCAGGGTCCCGGTGCCTCTCACGCAACAACTGGCCGACGGCGGGCGACTCGTGGTCCCGGTCGGGCCGCGGCAGCGACAGGAGTTGGTGCTGGTGATCCGGCACGGCGAGAAGCTCGAGCGCCGCGACTGCGGCGGCTGCGTCTTCGTGCCGCTGGTCGGCGCCTCCGGGTTCACTGAGGCGGAGGCGCGACGACGCCGATGGCCGGGTGGTCTGCTCGTATAGTTGAGGAGTCCGCGCCACGACCCGGTCCTCCAGGTGCTAGCCGGCCACGCCCGCCGATGCGCGGAACCTGACGGCCGCCTGGTCGTAGATCGACTCGACGGATGTCACCATCCGCTCGATGCAGAAGCGCTCGTGGACCAGGTCGTGGCCGCGCTTTCCGATCACGTCGGCGAGGGGATGGTCGGAGAGCAGCCGCACGATAGCCGCAGCCAGAGCTTCGCAGTCGTTCGGCGGCACCAGCAAGCCGGAGACTCCGTCCTCGATCATCTCGGGTATTCCTCCGACCCGGGATGCGACGACGGGCCGGCCGAGGGCCATCGCCTCGAGGACGCTCAGCCCCTGCGCCTCGCGATACGACGGCAGCACCGAAACGTCGAGGGCGGCGGTCACCGCCGGGACGTCCTCGCGGCGGCCGGTGAAGACGACCCGTTCGGTGATCCCCAACGAGGCGGCCTGGGCCTCGAGCGCATCGCGCTCCGAGCCTTCGCCGACGATCAGCAGCCACGCCCGCGGCTGCGCCGCCAGCACGTCCGGCCAGGCGTCGAGCAGCGTTCGATGCCCCTTCTCGGCCTCGAGTCTGGCCACGACTCCGACGATCGGCGCGTCCTCCGGGATCTTGTACTCATCGTGGAGGGTGCAGCACGGCTGCTGGTGGCTGTAGCGCTGGAGATCCACTCCGTTATAAATGAGACTCACCGGCACGCCGCGGCGACCCTCTTCGCGGATCTTCTCCTCGATCGCCCGCGAGACCACGATAAGGCGGTCCATGAGGGGTGTGAGGTCGCGGAGATTCTGGCGATCCTCGGCGCAGCGAACCCGGCTCGAATGCACGGTCGAGATGACCGCCGGCCGCCGGCAGCCCTTCTCCCCTAGCAGCAGCGCGGCTCGGGTCCCCACGACCTCGGCCCGATACATGTGGCTGTGGATCACCTCGGGCTGGAACGGGGCGAGCAGTTCGGCCAGCGCGCGGGCCGCCCCGCGATCGTCGGGCTCGTCGACGACGGTGACGTCGATGCCGGCCCTCTGAAGCCGTCGCACGCTGCTGCCATGTGAGAGTGAGACGACCCGGACGTCGTAGCACTCCCGGTTCAGGCGGGTCACGAGCGAGTAGACATGCTCCTGTGCGCCGCCGTTCGTGCCGGTCGCCATGACCTCGACCACGCGGACTCGACCGCCGTCGACCGGGTCTCGGTCCGGCGGCTCGCTGCAGGGGTCGACGACGCCGTGTTCCGCGCCCATCGCTATCGGCCCCCCGGGGCCGGCTCGGTCCGCTGGACCAGCAGCCGGTCGATCTGAGCGTCGACCGCACCCCATTCGTACTTGTACGGTTCGTTGCCTCGCAGGAAGTCGAGGCGGGTTCTGCCGAGCGCGATAGCGCGCTTGATATAGCTGGCGACCATGACCACTCCGGGAGATAGCTCGCGGGCGTCCGGATCGACGCCCGCGTTGTAGTAGTAGACGGCCTCGCCGTCGTCGAACGTTACTCCGGCCGCAATTCGACGACCTCCAACGGTCAGGAAGCTCAGGTCGACGACACCGGCCGGCACACAATTCTCGAGCAGTTCACCGAAGAAGCGCCGGCTGGCGGCCCCCCCGGCAGTCTGCGGGAAGAGACCCTCCGCCCCCCACCGCTTCTGGTGCAGATCGACGAAGGCGTCGAGGTCGCCGATCGGGCGGTCCGAGGCATCGAGCCTGATCTCGCCGGCCGACTCCGCCCGGCGAATCTTGCGTCGTATCTCGTGCCGCTCCTTCTTTTCCAGCGAGCCGAGGAAGCCGTCGAAGTCCATCCCGGGCTCCAGCCTGACGATCGGGCAGACGTCCTCCGGCTCGCGTGTCACGACCCAGCAGGCCTCAGAGGCCGCCCGCTGCAGTGCGGTCAGGAGCGCGTCCGTCGCCGGGTCGCCGTCCCGGAGCCGCCGCAGGTCGACGACATCCCAGCGCGATGGATCCTGCGCGGCGAGGGTTTCCACGACCGCCTCGCAGACGGCGTCGAGGTCGCTCGGCGCGGCGAGGATCGTCGCGTAGTCGGCGTGGTACGACGCCCCGAAGAAGACCGCTGTGGCCGACTCGGGAACGGGTCGCAGCGCCGACCCGGGCTGGTGGCGGATGGTCGTGCGCGCCGCCAGATCCCCGGGCTCGAGCTCGTGGCGGTGCATCAGCGGCATGATGCCGACGATCTCAGTGGGTGCGGCCTCGTCCACCACCACCAGGGTCTGGTCGTGGGCCGTGGCCCCGTAGGCGTCCCACCAGGCCCTCTGCACACAATGGCGCGAGAACGGGGTGGCCCACGGTGCGCGACCGGCCAGCGCGTCCCAGTCCGCCTCGGGAATGGAGTCGAAGGCCCGCCGGATCGCGACCAGCCGCGACCCCGTCGCGGTACTCATCGAAGTCGCTTCGGCCGGGCGCAGCGCGGCACCGCGTTCAGACATGACATGGGCTGGAACTTCAGACAGGCGGGGTCGCCTTCTGGCTGGGCAGGGACGGTCACGAGGCCGAGCATATCACCAAGGCCAGGAGATGCTCCGAAACTGGTTGACGGGGAAACGAGTAGCGGGGCCAGACGCAGGTTCGCGGACGTCGCCAGAGCCGGGTGCATTGAGCGGCGGCTGCTCGCAACGCTCTCGACGCCCTTCGATGAGCAGGAGGCCGAGCACCCCGAAGAAGGCCAGCGGGATGCTCGCGGTCGCCAGCCAGGACGCGGGAGTGCCGTCGGCGAAGAGCGACACCCAGCCCAGCAAAGGGATGACCGCCGCCCAGGTCCAGCCTCGTGCCACCAGCCACGCCACCGGCAGGAGCAGCAACACCGCGTAGTGGTCGCGGAGTGGTGCCGAGAGAAGCTGGCTGACGACGATCGTGACCTGCAGGCTCGCGACCGGAGAAACCCAGCGGAATGCCGCCAGCAGAGCCGCCAGGGCCACAACGGCCGACCCGAGTTGGACCGCAGTGGCAACGGCGTCTGAGGCGCCCGCCTGGTGAGCGACCGCCCCAGGAGCGAAGTTGTGGGGCGTGGAGAGGTTTCCGCCCAGGCCCCGGACCAGGTCGGCGTAAGTCGCCCACACTCCGAGGCCTGTCACGATCGCGGCTGCCGCGGCCAGTGCGAGAGCGGCGATTCCCGCCACGAACGCCGCCCGATATCGCCCCGTGGCCAGGGCCCAGATGCCAAGCAGGCCCGGCTGGACTTTCACCAGCGCTCCCAGGGCCGTGACGAGCCCGACGACGCCAGGCCGATCCATACCCCGCCAGGCCGCCGCGAAACCGAGGAAGAGCAGCGGCTCCACCTGGCCGAGCTTCACGGCATAGAGAAGTGGCCAGTCGAGAGCCGCCACGATGACCACGACCCAGCGGACTTCGCGGCGGACCGGCAGCAGGGCGACTCCGGCCACGAAACACGCCGCCATGGCCACGCACCAGGCCCCGGCGGCCGCTCCCCCAAAGAGAAGCCACGGGACGAGGGCGGCGGCGAAGGTCGGTGGGTACGTGTAGGTCCCGGGGCACGTGCCGACAGCGATCGAGAAGGCATTGTCGTAAATGGCCCGGCCGTCGAGCAGATGCTGGGCCGCGCCGGCGTAGCAGGTGTAGTCATAGCCGAGGGTATCCCCGGCAGTACCCAAGACAAGCGCCAGCATCGCCGCCAGCAGGGCAAGGGAACCGACGGGCACGAATAGGTCGGTCGGCCGCACGCGGTTGATCGCCCGCGACTCGGCCGCGGTCATGGTTCGCGCGTGCCCTTGGGCGAGCCCGAGCCGGCGGTCGTTTCGACGACGGCAGCCCCCAGGCCCCGGTGGACGATACGGATCCGGATCAGGTCCCAGGCGACTCGCAGCGCCAACCTCGGCCGGGCGTGCAGGCGCGATCCTCGGCGATCGGCCCACACGACCGGGACGATGGCGATCCGGTAGCCTCGCCGTCGGGCGAGGTAGATCAGGTCGACGTCGAAGACGATGCTCGTGATCTTCAAATGGCCGAAGAGATCGCGAGCCGCGGTCGATCGGAACCCCTTGAAGCCGCACTGCGTGTCCTTGACCGGCCCCGTCACCCAGGCCTGCGCCGCCAGGCGGAAGAGCCGGCCCACCATGCGCCGGAACGGCGGCTGCGTGGCTCTCATGTCCGATCCGTCGGGCTGGATGCGGCTGCCCAGGGCAACGTCGGCAGTCTCCAGCGCGGCGACGATCCGGGTCAGCTGGTCTGGGGGAGTGGCCATGTCGGCATCGGCGAAGACGAGCGCATCGCCCTGAGCCGCCAGCATCCCGGCCCGGACGGCCGAGCCCTTGCCGCCGTGTGGAACCGACAGCAGCCCCAGCGGTGGGCAGTCGCGCCGCGACGGTTTCAGGTCGCCGATCACGAACTCGGGCCTGGCCCGGACGAGCGCCGCCGTCGCGTCGGTGCTGCCATCGTCGACGACCAGCACGCTCACCGTCTCCGGCAGGGCCCCGGCCGGAGCCCCGCACAGATAGTCGAACAACTCGTCGAGTGCGGGCCCGAGTCGGGCCTCTTCGTTGAAGGCAGGCAGGACGATCGCAAGGCTCGAAACCATGAGCGGGAGTGTAGGGGCACGACCGGCCGCCCGCACCGCGGACGGGCCCTCGGCCAGGCCCGCCGACCGATCGCACAGGACCGACGCCTGCGAATAGGTCGTTCGTACCGCATGGAGAGGGACCCTGCCGATGCTACGCTGCCAAACCGTGCGGATCCCCATCGCTCTGTATGCGCTCGCCCTGACCGTTCGTGCGGTGATATTCGGGCTGCATCCGGACGCGGCCTACCCGGATTCCTACTACTACGTAGATGTCGCCCGCGCCCTCCACGCCGGTGCGGGCTTCAACATCGACTTCATCTGGTCGTTCGTAGACGTCGGCGGCCGCATCCCGGCCCACCCGGTCCTGCCGATACCGAGCGACGCCCATTGGATGCCGCTGGCGGCGATGGTCCAGCTGCCGACCATGTGGCTGCTCGGCCCCGCGCAGCTCGCTTCCGCCATCCCGTTCCTGGCCATCGGCGCGCTGGCCGGGCCGATGACCTGGCTGTTCGCCCGAGAGATCGGCTGCTCGCCCAGGATCGCGCTGCTCGCCGGGATCGCCATGGCGGCCCCCGGAGCCGCGGCGCTCTACATGTCGCAGCCGGACAACCTGGCCCTCTACCAACCGCTCGGCATGGCCGCGCTGTGGCTGACCGCCCGCGCGCTCAAGGGCCACCGCGGATCGTATGCGCTGGCCGGATTGATGGTCGGTCTGGCGACGCTGTCCCGGAATGACGGCGTGTTGCTCGGAGGAGTCGTCGGGCTGGCCTTCTTCTGGGATCGCTGGCGATCCTGGCGCTCGGCGGGCGCGCGGCTACCGGCCATCCCATGGCGATACGCCTTCGCCTGTTTCGGTCTCTTCCTGATTGTGATGGGGCCCTGGTACCTGCGGCAGTTCGCGGTCTTCGGCAGCCTCTCGCCTTCCACGACCTCGGGCCGAATCCTGTTGATCAGGTCGTACACGGAGATGGATAGCGTGACCAGCGAGACGACGCTGGCGAGCTTCTTGGGCCAGGGTATCGGTCCGCTCCTCCAGAGCCGCGTCCTCGGACTCGTCTCGGCGTTGCAGATCTACTTCGTCATCGCCTGTCCGATCGTCCTGACCCCGTTCGTCGTGATAGGCGGTTGGGCCCGCCGGCGTTCGGTCGACTTCGGGCCGTTCTTCGCCTACGCCCTGGTGCTATTCACAGCCTCCGCCCTGATCTTCGCCGTCCACGTCCCCTATGGCACCTTTCTCCATTCGGCCGTCGCGCTGGTCCCATTCACTTTCATCCTGGCGCTGGAGGGGGCCGTGGTCGCCTCACGCTGGGTCCTTCGCTACAGACCGGCGTGGACCGCGGAAGGCGCAGCGAGGCTCTTCCTCATCGCCGCGGTCGGGTCCGTCGTGCTCAATGCGGCCGCATTCGTGGCCCTGGCCGTTCCTTCGTGGAACACGGCTCGCGACATGCGCCTGGAAGCAGGGCGGGCGCTCGACGCCGCCGGTGCGCCGAAGTCCGATCTCATCCTGAGCGCCGACCCGGGCGGGTGGGAGTACTTCACCGGCCATGGCGGAGCCATGACCCCCACCGACTCACTCGCCGTCATCCATGAAGTGGCCGTCGACTACCACACTCGCTGGCTCATTCTGGAGCGCGCTTACATCGTGGACCCTCTCGTGCCGGTGATCGAATCGACGGTGCGCCCGTCCTGGATCGGACGGCCGATCTTCAGCGTGCCGTACGAGGGCCCGGAGACCGGCAATCCACTGGTCGACGGCGCCCCCGCGCTCGCGATCTACCCCGTCTGCACGACCGCTGACGATCTCCGATGCGGTTCCGGGGCGATCGGCAGCGTGGTGCCATGAGCCGGCGCGAAGCCTGGATCAGTGCCGCCGCGGTCTTCGTTGCCGCGCTCGCGGTGCGAATCGCGGCTGCCGCCGCGGTCGGCTTTCCCGTGCCCGAGGACACGGCCTACTACGCCGGCGTCGCTCGCAACATCGTCGAGGGTCGCGGGTTGATCAGCGAAGCCTTGTGGAGCTACGGCACTCAACCCCTGGCTGTGCCACGGGCCGCCTTCGAGGTGTGGATGCCGCTGCCCTCCTTGCTTGCGGCGATGCCAATCGCCCTGGCGGGGGCCGCCAGTTGGTTCCGAGCCGCACAGGTCGTCTCGGTAGTCTCGGGCTCGCTTGTCGCGGTGCTGGCGTGGCGCACTGCCGCAGACGTTGCCGTCGAAATGGAGCTTCCGGTCGGTCGGGCGCGGACGATGGCCGTGGGCACCGGCCTCGTGGCCGCCGTTCTCGGACCTCTCGTCGTGTTCGGCGCGTTGCCCGATTCGACCGCCCTGTTCGCCGCCCTGTCGCTTGCCGCGTGCCTGTTGATGACGCGCATGTCCGCTAACGGGCCCGGCCAATTCGACCGCCGGCTCGTTGCCCTCGGTGTACTACTCGGTCTGGCCGCCCTGACCCGCAGCGAGGCCATCTGGCTGGCGCTGGCCTGGGGCCTCGTGGCCTGGCTCTGGACCTCGGGCAGCCGCATCGAGCGTGCCCGCCTGATCGCGGTGCCGGCCGCGGTCGCCCTCCTCATCTACATCCCATGGGCCGTCCGCGACTGGCTCGTGTTCGGGACACCACTGCCGGGGCAGACGCTCACCAACGCGCTGTACGTCCACTACACCGATGTCTTCGCCTACCTCGACGCCCCGACCCTCTCTCGCTACCTGGCCCAGGGGCCAGTGACTCTGATTGGCGCCCACCTGGCCGGACTCGGCTACGACGCGCTCAGTGTGCTGCTGATCCCGGCCTTCCCAGTTGGCCTGGTGGGGCTTCTGGCACTGCCGTGGGCGGGCCGGCTCAGGTCCCTTCGCCCACTCGTGCTGGCCTCGATCCTGACCTTCCTCGTGACGAGCCTCGTCTTCCCGGTGGCGACTCTCTCCGGGACGTACCTGCACGCCGCGGGATCGGCCTTCGTGCTGCTCGCCGTCAGCTGCGCGGTCGCGCTGGACGCCTTCATAGTCCGCGTCGGGCGGCTGCGTCATTGGACGCGGCCGGTGGCCTGGCTTGGCCCGGGCTTCGCCATCGCCGCGATCGCCCCCCTGTGCCTGGTCGCCGTGACCAGCATCGCCACCCAGGCCGACGATGTCAGGAACCGCTACGACGCCCTGCCAGCCGCAATGGCTCAGGCCGGCGTCCCCCTCGACGACTCCGCACCGGTGATCACGGACAACCCGATCTGGCTTGCGGAAGCGACCGGAGTCCGCTCGCTGGCCCTGCCGGAGGAGCAGCCGGCGTCCGTCCTGGACCTCGCCCGCCGCTTCGGAGCGAAGCTGCTCATCGTCCGAAGTGGCACGGGCAGGGAGTGGCCCGAGATCCTGACGTCCGGTGCCACGGACGCGGAATGCTTCAGCGAAGTCGCCCTGTCGTACCACCCCGGCGCGATGCCGGCCAAAGACTCCCCATTAGCAGGTTTGCACGTGTTCCGGATAGTCTGTCCGTGATGGACGGCCCGTATACTCCAACCGGTATGGACGCTGCCCGCGGCGCCACGGAAACGCGCGACTCGCGCTTCGACGAACTGTATGCCGAAGCGAAGTCCACGCTGGGCTACGGAGCCAACAACCTCCGATCAGTCACCGAAAGATACCGCGAGGCCTACCGCGACACTCTGGGCCGATGGCACAGTCTCCGCGACCAGGCCGACGTTGCCAACAGGGCTCCGGTGTCCTCGATCGACAGGACCGATGCGGCCGCGGCGGCCGAGGCGGGGGCGGAGGACGCTCGCCAGAAAGTGCTCCGCAGCGAGGTGGAGCGGCTGACCGCCGACGTGGGCCGGCACCAGCAGGAGCTCTCGAAGCTCGAGCTGTCGGTTCGAAGCATGGAGAACGCCTGGCTATTCCTCGAGCGGGGCGACGCCAGCCTCGTGGCCGAACTCGCAGACGCAGGGCTTGCCACGGATATGCAGATGCGCATCGTCCAGGCCCAGGAGGCCGAGCGCTCGCGGCTGGCCCAGGAAGTCCACGACGGACCGGCGCAGGCGTTGTCGAACGCGATATTCCAGGTCGAGTACATCGAGCGAATCCTAAACGAGGACATTCGTACGGCCGGCAGCGAGCTGCGCTTCCTGCGTGAGCTGCTCCGCCGCGAGCTGGGCGAGGTCCGGACCTTCATCAGCCAGTTGCGACCGCCCTTGCTCGACGAGCTCGGCCTGGACGGCTCGATCCTGGACGCCATCGAAAGCATGGCCGCCCCGACCGGCGCCAGGATCGAGACAGATCTGAAGGCCCCAGGAGACAGGCTCAACCCGACGCAGCAGACTGCCGTCCTGCGGATCGTCCAGGAGGCCCTTCAGAACATCCGCAAGCACGCTGGCTCGAGTCGCACCGTCGTCTCCACCCGGCTGGAGTCGTCGGTCTGGGTTCTGGAGGTCTCTGACGACGGCCGGGGCTTTGACGTCGACGCCGTGGCGGCTCGAGGCCGGCGCAATTTCGGTCTCCAATTCATGCGGGAGCGGGCTGAGCTAATCGGGGCTCAGTTCGAGGTCCGGTCCAGACCCGGCGGTGGAACGGTCGTCGGATTGTCCATTCCAGTGGGAGAGGAGAGCGCATGAGTTCGATGGACTACGCCGGCCCGGAGCGGCGCCGGCCAGGGCCGGTCAGTCGGAGCGGTGAGAAGACCACGATCCTGCTGGTCGACGACCACACTCTTTTCCGCGTCGGCGTGCGCAACATCCTGGAGCGGGAACCAGGCTTCGAGATCGTCGGCGAGGCGGATGACACTCGCGGCGCCTTCGACCTCTCCGTCCAGCTCTCTCCGGACATCGTCCTCATGGACCTGTCGTTGCCGGCGCCGGGCGGCATCGAGACCACTCAGCGGATCAAGAGGGAGCTACCGTCGGCCGGGATCATCGTCCTTGCCGTTAGCGAGGACGAGGACGCCCTTTTTGAAGCAATCAAGGCGGGCGCGGCCGCGTTCATCCTCAAGGACGTCGCCCCCGACGACCTCGTGGCGATAATCCACCGCGTCGCCAGCGGCGAGTACCTCATCAACGACAAGGTCTTTGCCAAGCCGGCGGTGGCGAGCCGTGTGCTCAAGGAGTTCCGCGAGCTGGCCATCTACGGGCAGGAGGCGGCTCCTATCTTCGCCCCCCTGTCACCGCGCGAGGTCGAGATCCTGGACAACATCGCCCAGGGCATGACCAACAAGCAGGTTGCGTACGCGCTCTCGATCAGCGAGCAGACCGTCAAGAATCACATGTCCAGCATCCTCCGCAAGTTGAGCGTCAACGACCGGACCCAGGCCGTGGTCTACGCCATGCGCCAGGGCTGGATCCGCATGCCCGAGGACTGAGCTGCCCGTGGCCATCGACCCACAGCCGCTCCCACTGCAAGAGATCGCGGAGCAGGTCAGGCGCGAAGTCGACCTCCTGACGACGGAGATCGGCGAGATCGAGCTGCTCACCAACCAGGCCCGGGCCGAGGCCACACGGCACGAGCAGAAGCGAGCCCAGGCAGCCGAGAAGCTCAAACCCTCGAGCGGCGAAACGGGGCGCGAGGGCGAAGGACCAGCCAACCAGCTCGCCGCCTTGACCAGGCGATCCGCGATCATGGAGGCCCAGGTCGAGATTCTCGAGGGCAAGCTCAAGGTCCTCGCGCGCTTCCGCGAGAGCCTGAGCCGCTACAGCGAAGAGCTCGATGAGAGCTTGAGCCGCTACGGCCTGGAGCTCGACCGCACCTCTTCGGGCGGCGCCATTATCCGGCGGGCCGCGGCCAAGCCCGACACCGCCACTCCGCTTCCGCCGGCCGCCTCGAGGCTCGTTCTCGCCGCCCAGGAGGACCTGCGGCGCGAGATCGCGAGGGCCATGCATGACGGCCCCGCCCAGAGCCTGACCAACATCGTCCTCCAGGCGCAAATCGTCGAACGCCTGCTGGACCGCGACCCGTCTCAGGCCAAGGCGGAGATCGGGCAGCTCGTCGACATGGTGCAGCACACCCTCGAGGCCACCAAGGCCTTCATCTTCGACGTTCGGCCGATGGTCCTCGACGATCTCGGGCTTGTACCCACGCTGCGGCGCGTGGCCCGCGATCGTGGTCGGCGGTCGCAGGTGCCGATCGAGTTCGAGTCCCTGGGCACGGACCGGCGCCTGCCGATGGATGTCGAGAGCGCCCTCTTCCGAATCATCGACGGCACGGTCACCGGGTTCCTGTCGTGCCACCCAGACCGGATCTCGATCCGTATAGATTGGACCCCCGACAAGACCGAAGCACGGGTCGCGGCCCGGCGCGAAGGCGGCGAGGTGGTCGAAGAGGCGGAAATCGAGGAGGCGATCCCGAGGGACAAGCGAGGCAAACCGGTCGAGCGCGAGCTCCCGGATGCGCTCAAGGCCATGATCGACGAAACGCGCGCCGCCAAGGTTACCCGAGCGGCTCGGGCGAACCAAGCGCCCACCCTCCCAACGAACACCTGGCGCGAGATCCAGCAGCGCTCCGACACGATCGGCGTTTCGGCCGAGCTGGTCGACGAGGGCCGGGAGGTCGTGCTCATCCTGGCGTCGAGTTGACCCGACGCACGACCTTCGCTCAACCGAGGGTCTCGGTTGCCCGCATTGACGCATCGACCATTCGCCGCCGTTCCAGCCAGGCGTCCGCCGATACTGGCCAGGGCCTTATCGAATACGGCCTGATCCTGGCCATGATGGCCGTGGTCTGCGTGGTTTCATTGCTCTTCTTCAGTGACCAGCTGTCATCGCTGCTGAGCTTGATCGCGCTTGCCGTGTGAGCGACTGAAGGGTGCGCTGGGCGCATGGGCGGCTGCGCCCAGTGTTGTGGCGTGGGCCTGTTGCGCGTGGCGGTCTCCGGGGCCGGCGCGAGTCCGCTGGCGGCAGCCCAATTTTGGTGCGTTCGCGGTGCGTGAGGTCGAACTCGAAGCCTGCACGCATGGGGTTCTCTTGACGATTGCCGGCGCGGTCCCATGACCTTCTGGCTAATGGTGTCGGCGGCGTTCTTTCGCCATAATGACGGCCTTCCTCCAATTGGAGGCGTTCTCATCAGGAGGCCATCGATGCTTATCCGGTCCGAGAAGGGCCAGGGCCTTGCGGAATATGCCCTGATCCTCGCCCTCATCGCCATTGCCGCCGTTCTTGCGCTGCTCTTCCTGAGCGGCACGATCCAGACCATCCTCAGCACCATCGGCGCAGCGCTCTAGTCGACCCTCATCGACAGACAAGACAGGCCGCGCCAAGTGCGCGGCCTGTCTTTTTGCTGCGCATGGCGAGGGCGGGAGTAGGCTTGATTGCCTGCCCGGCCAAGAGAATCCTTCCAGTGGGACTAGCCCATTGGTATAGTCGCAGTAAGGTTGGCCGCAAGGCTACCGTGGTGACACCTGTCACATGCCCTGGGGAGAGTCGTTGTGAAGCGCTCTAATCGATTGCTGATCCTGCTCGGTATCTTCCTTGCCATTGCCGGCGGCATCGGAGCGGTCGTCGTGGCCAATGGCCCCGGCGGAGGAACGGGCGGGACGACCGCCTCGCCTTCGCCGACGCCCGAGCCCACAGTCCAGGTGGTCGTCGCCAAGGTGGACATCAACCTGGGTGACCAGATCACGGCCGCCATGGTCGGTACCAAGACGGTGACCATCTCCGTGCGCGCCGCCCTGGGCCAGGGGACCTTCACCACGACCGATCAAGTGATCGGTAAGATCGCGGGCGGCAAGATCGCCGCAGGCCAGGTTCTCATCGGCAGCCGGGACCTCCTGACCCCGGGATCCCTCGCCGACGGCCAGGACATCGCCGGCGCGATCACACCAGGCATGGTGGCGGTGTCGATGCAGGTCGACCAGATGACCGGGGTGGGCACCCTGATCGTGCCGGGCGACCATGTCGACATCATCCTCAGCGTCTACTCGGACCAGATCGCCCTCACCGGTACGGACCCGAACAAGATCGCGATAACCCTTGCGGGCGGTTCGCATCCCACGACGAAGATGATCATCCAGGACCGCAAGGTCATCGCCACCCTGCTGCCGCCCGTTGCGCCCGCTGCGGCGCCTGCGGCGGGCGCCTCGGCCGCGGTCGCGCCCGAGCCGACCACGCCGATCGTCCAGCTGACCGGGCGCCAGATGATGGCCATCGTCGAAGTCAATCCCGACGAAGCCGAGATCATCAACTGGGCCCAGCGCGCCGAGGCCCCAAGTGCGCGACAGTCCATAGATCTCTCGCTTGCGCTGCGAGCACCCGGCGACAACGGCAAGCCGGCGGTAGTCACCCCAGGAATCACGTTCAAAATGCTTGTCGACAAGTACGGCGTCCTCCCACCGGATCCGCGAGGCATCTTGCCCGCAGACCTGGCTCGAGGCATTCAGTGGTAGACGGCTCCGCGGAAGACCGGAGGAGCCACCGGAGAGAGGCCGAGCGAGTCGGCCTCTCCGGCACTTTGGAAGCGACTGACCTCGGTGTCTGACAAGATTCGAGTCTTCATCGTCGACGACATCTCGGAGACTCGCGACCACCTGACGAGACTGCTCGGCTTCGAGCCCGACATCGAGGTGATCGGGACGGCCGCCTCGGGCGCGGAGGCGATCGAGGGGGCGACGAAACTGCAACCGGACGTCATCCTGATGGACATCAACATGCCCGATATGGATGGCATCACGGCGACCGAACGCCTGTCATCTCACGTCCCGACCGCCGCCGTCGTGATGATGTCGGTCCAGGGCGAGGCGGACTACCTGCGCCGATCGATGCTGGCGGGGGCGCGGGAGTTCCTCGTCAAGCCCTTCAGCAGTGATGAGCTGACGGCTTCTATCCGCCAGGTCTATTCCCGGGAGAAGGAAAAGGCCGACCGCGCCGTCGTAGCGCAAGCGGCCATCCGAACAGCGGACCCGACGGCGGAAGGCCAGGTCGTGGCAGTCTTCAGCCCCAAGGGCGGCGTCGGCCGAACCACGATCGCGGTCAACCTGGCCGTAGCGGCGGCCACGGAGCTGGGCAAGAAGGTCACCCTCGTCGACGCCTCATTCCAATTCGGCGACGTGGCCGTGCTCTTGAACCTCAACCCGAAAGACAAGTCCATGGCCGAGCTGGTGCCGGAGCTCGAGGAGGGCCGCGACCCAGACTCGGTCGAGACCTTCACCCTGACCCACTCGTCGGGCGTCCACGTCCTTCTCGCGCCGCCATCGCCTGAGATGGCCGAGCTGATCACACCGGCCGGCGTGAAGCATGTCATCGAGATTCTTCGCCAGCAGAGCGAACTGGTAGTGATCGATTGCGCGGCGTGGTTCAACGACACGCTTCTGGGTATCCTGGACCTGGCCGACGTGGTACTGGCTGTGCTGACGCTGGAGATCACGAGCATCAAGAACATCCGACTCTTCCTTGAGGTGGCCGAACAGCTCGGTTACTCACACAAGATCCGTCTCGTTTTGAACCGAGCCGACACAACCCTGGGCATCAGAGTCGCGGACGTCGAGCACTCGATCGGCCGGAAGATCGACCACACGATCGTCAGCGACGGGCGGGCTGTCGTGTATGCCTTGAATCGAGGCGTACCGTTCGTGACAAGCAACCGAGAGAGCCAGGTTTCGCAGGACGTTCTACGTCTTGCCACGTCTATCGTTGGAAGCCGAGAATCGCGCGAGGAGGACAGCCGCAAGGCGCCTCAGAAGGGCAAGTCGCTCTTCGCGTGGAGATAGTGCTCAGCGGAGCCAGCAAGGGGTGTAGGCGATGTCCCTTCTGAAGCGAATCGAAAGCGCGCGGCCCGGCGTCGCGCCTGGGGCGCCCGGATCTGCTCCGGCGACGCCGCCGGGTCCTCCTGGGTCCACGCCCCCGGTCGGGCAGCGCCTTCTCAACCAGGCGCCCGTGCGCGAGTCTTTGCGGGAGGTCAAGTTCCGCATTCAGTCCCGCGTCATTCAGGACCTGGACCCCAAGCTCGATCTCGCCAATCAGGTCGAGGTGCGCCGCCAGATCGAGGAGATCTTCGGTCGGGTAATCGACGAAGAAGGTCTTGCTCTCACTCGTGCCGAGCGCGTCCGGATGCTCGAGCAGATCACGGACGAGATCATCGGACTCGGGCCGATGGAGCCCTTGCTCCGCGACGAGACCGTGACCGAAATCATGGTCAACGGCCCGCGGCAGGTGTACATCGAGCGCAATGGGCGCCTCGAGTTGACCAATGTCGTCTTCCAGAACGACGACCACGTCATGCGCATCATCGATCGGATCATCGCCCCGATCGGTCGGCGCATCGACGAGTCGAGCCCTATGGTCGACGCCCGCCTGACGGATGGCTCCCGCGTCAACGCCATCATCCCGCCGCTGTCGCTGATCGGACCCGTCATCACGGTCCGTAAGTTCGCGGCCTCGCCGTTCACCGTCGACGACCTGATCCGCTTCGGCACCGCCACACCTGAGATGTTCGACTTCCTGCGCGCTTGCGTGGAAGCTCGGCTGAACATCTTCGTCTCGGGTGGCACCGGCTCGGGCAAGACCACAACTTTGAACGTCCTGTCCTCGTTCATTCCGAACGACGAGCGCATCATCACCGTCGAGGACGCCGCCGAGCTCCAGCTCCGCCAGGAGCACGTGGTAACCCTCGAATCGCGGCCGTCGAACATCGAAGGCAAGGGCGCTGTCCCAATCCGAGAGCTCGTCAAGAACTGCCTGCGCATGAGACCCGACCGCATCATCGTCGGCGAGTGCCGAGGCGGCGAGGCCCTCGACATGCTGCAGGCCATGAACACCGGCCACGATGGCTCGATGTCGACCGGCCACGCCAACACCCCACGCGACATGCTCGCCCGACTCGAGACGATGGTCTTGATGGCCGGCGTGGACCTGCCGCTCCGCGCGATCCGTGAGCAGGTCGCCTCGGCCGTCGATCTGATCGTTCACCAGTCCCGAATGAAGGACGGCTCCCGCCGGATCGAGTACATCACCGAGGTCCAGGGCATGGAAGGTGACGTCATCGTCATGCAGGATGTATTCCTCTTCGAGCAGACAGGCATCGTAGAAGGCAAGATCCAGGGTCGGCTCCGGCCGACCGGCATTCGGCCCAAGTTCGTCGAGAAGTTCGAGATCATGGGCATCCACCTGCCGCGCGGCCTGTTTGGCTTCGCGTAGTACGAGGCGGGGAAAGGCATCATGGCAGGGATCTTCGTCGGCATCTTCGTCTTCATGGGAATCATGCTCGTCTTCCTCGGTCTGGCCAGCGCCGGCCGGGGGACCGGCATCAGCGCCCGACTCGAGCGCTATGCATCCGGCAAGACCGAGACGCCGACATCGACCCCGGCGCAGCCCTCCGCCAGCTTCGGCGACCTCCTCGGCCAGAGTGTGGCCCTCGCCCGCCTGAACAAGGTGGTCGAACAGCGCGACTTTGGTGCAAACCTGGCCCGCGACATCGCCCGGGCGGACCTCAAGCTCAAGCCGGGAGAGTTCATGGCCATCTGGGCCGGGACGATTGTGGGGGTGCCAATCCTCTTCCTGGTCCTCAGCGTCGTCTTCAGCACGCTCGCCAGCCCGATTGCCCTCTTGATCGGCGCCGCGGTCGGGTTCTTCCTGCCGCGCTGGTGGCTCGCTCGCCGCAGGGCCTCCCGCCTGAGTGCTTTCAACAAGCAGCTGCCGGACACGATCACCTTGATCGCCAACGCGCTGCGGGCCGGCTCGTCATTCCTTCAGGCGATAGAGATGGTGGTCCGAGAATCGACGCCGCCGGTTACCGTCGAGTTCGGGCGTGTAGTGCGTGAGGTCAACCTCGGTCTGGCCTTCGAGGTGGCCCTAGAAAACATGGTCCGCCGCGTCCGATCGGACGACCTCGAATTGATGGCCACGGCCATTACCATCCAGCATCAGGTCGGCGGAAACCTCGCCGAGATCCTCAATTCGATCGCTTTCACGATCCGTGAGCGGGTGCGGATCGCGGGTGAGATCCGCACCCTGACCGCCCAGCAGCGACTGTCGGGCTACGTCGTTGCGGCCATGCCGATCTTCCTCGTCGGCCTCTTGTTCGTGCTGGCTCCATCGTTCATGAACCCGATGTTCGATAACCCCCCCGGCATATTCGGCCTGCCGGCCGGGGTCATCATCCTCGCCTTCGGCGGGTTCACGATGTTCATCGGCTTCATGGCCATCCGGCGCATAGTCGCCATCGAGGTCTGAGAGATGCTCCCAATCATTCTCGCCGTCCTGGTCGGGGGCGGTATCCTCCTCCTCTTCGTCGGCCTCTCCGCCAGCACGCCCGTCGATCCCGTTCAAGCCAGACTCACCCAACTCGGGTCGATGCAGGCCAAGAACCTCGAGGAGCTGGAGCTTCAGCAGCCGTTCGCCGAACGGACGTTGCGCCCACTCGTGGCCCGCCTGTCCAAGATGGGCGCCCGGCTCGGCAGCGCTTCGTCGTCCGCGACCGCCGAGAAGCGGCTGGCGATGGCAGGCAACCCCGGCGACCTCCGGCTGACGGACTGGATCGGCGTGAAGATGCTCGTCGCCATCGCAACAGGCGCCATCGTGTTCCTCTTGTTCGGCGTTGTCGCCGGATCCATTGGGCCCGCGATCTTCCTCGGGTTGGTCGGTGGCGGAATCGGGTTCCTGATCCCCGAGTTCTGGCTCGGCGGTCGCATCAAGGCCCGCCAGAAGCTCATCCTGCGGATGGTTCCGGACACACTGGACCTGCTGACGATCTCGGTGCGAGCAGGACTCGGCTTTGACGCCGCGCTGGCCAAGGTCGTCGAGAAGCTACCCGGCCCTCTGACGGACGAGTTCCGCAGGGCTCTGGCCGAGGTGCGCGTAGGCAAAGCGCGGCGGGACGCCCTCCGAGACATGATCCCGCGCACCAACGTCGCGCCTCTGTCGGCCTTCATCGGCGCGATCATCCAGGCCGAGACCCTGGGCGTCTCCATCTCCAAGGTCCTGCAGGTCCAGTCCGAGCAACTCCGCATAGAGCGCCGCCAGCGGGCTGAAGAGCAGGCCGCAAAGGCGCCGATCAAGATGCTGTTTCCGCTCGTCGGCTGCATATTCCCGTCGCTCTTCATCGTCATCCTCGGCCCGGCCATCATCAGCATCGTCAAGACCATGGGCTCAGGCGCGATTCCTTGAGCCGGCGCCAGCTGGTCGCCCGAAACGTCAGCCGAGGAACCATGCTGGCCGACCGGCTCGAAGACGGTGCTTCTTTCTGGGCCAAGTTCATGGGGCTCATGGGCCGCGCGGCGCTGCCGCCCGGGAACGGGCTGTGGCTCCCGGGTGAGAACGGCATCCACATGCTGTTCATGAGGTTCCCGATCGACGTTGTATTCGTGTCGCGCCCCACAGAAGGCGGCTCAGGGCCGCGTCGGGTACTGGCGGCCCGGCGCAGCGTTCCGCCATGGCGAGGCGTGGTGTGGCGGGTCGGCGGAGCCAAGGGCATCCTGGAGCTCCCGGCCGGAACGATCGAGGCTACGGCGACCGCGGTGGGAGACGAGATCGCCATCGACCCGGCATGACCGCGTAAGCGTCAGGTACGTGGCGGGTGAGCGCTCCTCCGTATTGTCGGCGGGTGGCTTCTCCTGCACTCTCGGCGGTGGCGACATCGCTGCTCGACATGGCTCTGCCGGCCTCCTGCGCAGGCTGCTCGGCGGAGGGCATCGCGCTCTGCCCCGACTGCCGATCGACACTCGGGATCCGCCTGGACGTTCCAGCCGGCGTCCCGATCGGCTTACCCGCGGCCCTGCCGTTGCCGCTCGCCCAGCTCGAGTGGTGTGCGCCGTTCTCCGGCCCGGTCAGGGCGGCTCTGCATCAGCTCAAGTATTCGGGCGAACGCCGGCTGGCCGGACCCCTCGCGGCGGCCCTGGCGGCGCGCTGGAGAGCGGCTGGGGCCGGCGGGGAGCTGCTGGTCCCGGTACCCGTCCACGCCGACCGGGCGCGGCGGCGCGGCTACGATCAGGCGGTACTGCTTGCCGCCGAGGCCTCCAGGCAGCTGCGTATCCCGTGGCTCGCGGCGCTGGAGCGGACGCGCAACACGTCGCCCCAGTTCGACCTGGGGCGGCGAGCCCGTCGCACGAACGTGGCCGGCGCTTTCGATCTGCGGGGTCCGCTGCAGGCCGGGTCGGTCAGGGGCCGCTGGATCGTCCTCGTGGACGACGTCGTCACGACCGGCTCCACGCTCGTGGCGTGTGCAGAGGCGCTGTACTCGGCCGGTGCCGTCGCGGTGTCGGCGGTGACGGTGGCTCGGGAACGCTGAGAACCATACTGGGCGGCTCTGTCGCCCCACGCGTCCGAGGAATGGAGTTCGTCGAGATCGCGGCCCACCACCGGGGACGGGCCGAGGCCGCCCGCCGAACCGGCTCCTATACTGGCCAGCGTGGCAGCGGCTCATCCTGAAGTGCGCGCGCTCCGGCCCGCTCAGGGCCCATCGAGCGGGCGCGATGTGCGTTGCGGAGGTCAGCCTTGAGGACCATCGTCAAGGGCAAGAACATCGATGTTCCGGAATCCGTGCGGCAGTACGCCGAGCGCAAGATGCGCCGGCTGGAGAGGTTGCTGGATGACAAGTCGGACGCGGTGATCGAGCTCTCCAGCGAGCAGCACCGCAGCACCTCGGACTCGCAGATCGCCGAGGTGACCCTCGTCGTGGACGGCCAGGTCCTGCGCAGCCACGCCTCCGGCCCCACGTACCAGGCCAGCCTGGATGCGGTCATCGATCGCATCGAGCGCCAGGCGGTGGATGCGCGCGAGAAGCCGCGTGGCAAGGTGAGGCCGGAAGAAGCCAGGGCTCGTCGACCGGCGGGCGACGCGACCGAGAAGACGGACACGGACCTGGAGGCGCCACGGTCGCGGATCGTCAAGACAAAGCGCTTCGCCATCGAGCCCATGTTCGAGGAGGACGCTCTCGAGCGGATGGAGGAGCTCGGTCACCTGTTCTTCGTGTTCGTCAACGCTGAATCGGAGAAGCTCTGTGTGCTGTACAAGCGCCATACGGGGGAATACGGATTGATCGAGCCCGTCATTGGAGGCTTGTACACGCCCGGTCGAAACGGGCATCGGGCCGGCTGATCGCCGGCCTAGTCGACTTTGGGCGCATTCGAGGGGGTAGCCGCTTGCAGAGCGACCTGATCGGAGGGGCCGGCGAAAGCGGCCGCGCCGGACGCACGACTCTGCCCGGGCGCGTGCTGCTCCCGGGCGGACGCCGTGCCGGAATCCACCTGCCGATGGGCCTGGGTCTCGTCGGCGTGGCCGAACGAGCCGCCGAGATCGGAGCGTCGGCCGTGCAGATATTCTCCGACAACCCCACGGCCTGGCGCCGACGACAGGAGGTGCCGCCCGAAGCCGCCGCATTTCGAGCCCGACTGGCCGAGCTGGACCTGAGGCCGATCGCCATCCACGCCGCCTATCTGGTCAACCTGGCCGGCCCGGACGACGATCTCTTCGGGCGATCGGTCGAGATGATGCGCCATGAGCTCGAACACGCTCCGGATTTCGGGGCTCGGTACGTGAACGTGCACGTCGGTTCGCATCGTGGGTCGGGCCTGGATGCAGGCGTGCGGCGGCTGGTCGACGGGCTCGAGCGAGTCACCGACGGCCTTCCATCCGGCCGAGTCGATGGCGACCGGCCCCAGATAGTGCTCGAGAATTCGTCGGGGGGAGGTTTCGCCATCGGAGCCACCATCGAGGAGCTGGCCACGATCCTCGACGCGGCGGGCGGCAGAGGCCTCGACGGACAGATCGCCATCTGCCTGGATGCCGCCCATCTGTGGGGCGCCAATTACGACGTCTCGAGCCCGGCCGCAATCGATGCGCTGCTGGACGACTTCGACCGGCTGATCGGATTGCGGCGCTTGGCAATGGTCCACCTGAACGACTCCAGTTCGGCCAGGGGCTCTCGCCACGACCGCCACGCCCATCTCGGTGAGGGCCAGATCGGACGGGAGGGGCTCGCCCACCTCTTGTGCCACCCGAGCCTCGACCACGTCGCGTTCTACCTCGAAACCCCCGGGATGGAGTACGGCTTCGACGCGGTCAACGTGGCCAGATTGGCCGATTTAGCGGCGGGCCGACCGCTGACGCCCGGGCCGGCAACCGATCTGGCTGGAGCGACTACGCGCCGCGGACCTTCCCACGCGCGTCGCGAGCGCGCAGGCGAGCCGCCGTCGTGAGCGGCGCCGGCGATAGCGGCGCTGCCAGCGACCCCAACGTCCGGCCTGGAGCGAAGCCGTCCAGCGGCGCGGCCCGCGCCGTCTCGGCCCCTGTGGCGCTCCTGGAGCGAACGTTGGCGCGACTCGGCGATCGGCTCGGTGCCGGCCCGCTCGAGATGGCTTCACTTGTCGCGATTCTGCTGGCTGCGGCGGCCCTGCGGTTCGTCGACCTGCCCGCGCGCGGTGGCTGGGATTCCGATCAGGCGACTTCGATGTTCGACCTGACGCGAGCGGTCTCGACCGGCCAGCTTCCGGCTCTGGGGCCGCTCTCGAGTCTCATGACCTTCCATCACGGCGCTCTGTACTACGACCTGTTGTTGCCCGCGGCCTGGCTTGGCAACGGCGACCCAACCTGGATCGTCGCCGAGATCGCACTCCTGAGCCTCCTGGTCGTGCCGATCGCATGGTGGATCGCCAGGACCATCGGCGGACCGGCGGCCGGGCTGACGGCGGCATTACTGGCGGCGATATCGGCGAGCCTGATCAGCTACGCGACGTTCATCTGGAACCCCACCTTGGTCGAGCCCGGTGCAGCCGTCGCGTTCCTTGGCGCGTGGCAGGCCCTGCGGACCCACCGCGCCCGCTGGTGGACCGTAGCCGCGGCCGGAGCGGCCGTTGCGGCGCAATCCCATGTCGCCGCCGGCTTCATCGTGCTGCCGATCGGTGTGGCGTTCCTGTTCGACCTGTGGCGCGGACCATCGTCGCGCCGGCCTCGGATCGCCGCCTGGGGCCTTGCGGGCGTCGCCTTGTTCGTGGCCACTTACTTGCCGTTGCTCGTCTACGAACTGGGCCATGACTTTACGGAGACGCGGGGCATCGTGGCCTACTTCACCAACCCGAGCTCGACCACATCGACGGCGCTGCCGCTAAGGTTCCTTTTAGCCGGAATTCGTATCCTGGCCTGGCCGCTGACGCGGTGGCCGATCGTAGACTTCAAGGCTGCGTTCCCGCAGGCATTCCTCGTGGCTTCGGCCATATTCTTGGGATTGCTCTGGCGACTTGGCGCAACCGCACCGCAGCGGGGGTCGGCACGAGCCGGCCTCGGGCCGACCGTGGCGCCCGCGGAAGGGGCCGCACCCGGCCGGCCGGCGAAGGTCGACGGCCGGTCCAACACGCCGGCCAACCCGCGCCCGGTCCCGTCAGCGGAAGACGAGCGCTTCGGCGTGCAGGTGATCGGCGGGTGGCTGCTGCTCATCATCGTGGTCCTGGGAATCGGGCTGCATTCCGTCTCCGAGGTCCAGGAGCTGCCCACCGAGCAGTACCACGTCATCGCCGACCCGCTCGTGATCGTGGCGGCGGGACTCATCGTGGGCGGATTGTGGCGCGTCGTGCATGCGTCCTGGCTGACCGTGGCGAGGCGCCTGGCCGCCGTCGCAGTTCTGGGGGCGTTACTGGCCTGGAATGCCGGCCACTGGCCTCCCCTCGTGTCACCGGACGGGGGCTGGCCCGCGGCACAGGCTGCCGCCGCAAGGCTCGAACGCGACACGGGCGGCTCGAGCCTGGCGCTGGTGCCTCTGTTCGAGCCGAAGGGTATCGATGCCTACTACTACCCGCTTTGGCGCGACGGGTTCAGGCTCTCGCCGCCCGAGGGCGCCACAACGGTGGCCCTGCTGTGCGACACGTTTTGGATGCGGGACTGTGAAGGCGCAGCCGAGGAGGGCTGGCTGGCAACGAACCGCGCGGGACGTGGGCTCACTTTGATCGACCGATACGCCGCCGCACCCGACCGCATCCTGTCTGTCTACCGCCGCGAACCCTGAGTGCGGGGACGCGGAAGAGTCGGCAGGAACGGTTGTCAGCTCGCTTCGCGGGTCGTACGGGCCCGGGGTGGCATCTGCTGAGACATCGGCCGGACCGCCCGGCTGGCCATCGCGGCGGCGATCAACGGCTGGTCCCGGCGTTCGTCCAGGAGGCGCCGAGGTTCCAACGGCCTGTCTTCCGCTCGCATGCCCGCATAGCCGCGTCCAAAGCGGCGCATCCGGACCGCCAGGTAGTACTCCATGACCTGACGCACCTGCGGCTCCGAGAGGATCTCGTCAGCACGAAGGGCGTATTCCACGCGGGCCGTCGGATTCGCGGTCCCGATCGCCACGGCGCTCAAGTACTGCGGCGCGTCGGCATCGTCGCGGATCTCGCGCAGGCCGCGCGCAAGCTTCGTGGCGGTCCCGAGCGACGGCATGCGGTCGCCTCGAACAAGCCGCGATATGGTCGAATGGTCGACCCCAGACTGCTGCGCCAGCTGGCGCTGTGACATCTTCTTGGCTTTGAGCTGGGCCCTCAACCACTCGTTGAAGGCTCGGCCGTTCTGTCCGGTCATACGCCACCAGGCTCCCGGTGCGGTGCGTTCTGCCCCGATACTGGAACTATCGAAGCCGATCGCCCCGCCGTGAATGACCTGTTGGTACCGCATGGAGGACGCCAACCGGCCAACCCGGCAAGGTGACCGCAATGTGCACGGGCCCGATCTCGAAGACCTGCGTCGGCCCGCGGTCGCCTCGGGCGTATGCCGTCCATCGAGCCGCAGGCGCCCGGCGGGGCGCCACGTGTGCGATGCGAGCGCCGCCCTTATCCGGCTCTGGCGGCGGGCGGCCCGATCTCCTCGACCTCTATGCCACCCGCCCGAGGCTTCGATGAGATCACGTAGGCGATCGAACCGAGCACGACGATGGAGAAGACGCTGATGGCCCGATCCACAAGGACGATGGCCAGGGCATGGGGCGTGCTCGTCTTGAATACGCCCGTCAAGACCAGGCCCATGCCACCCTCGACCAGCCCGATCCCGCCCGGCGTGAAGGGCACCGCCGTAAGCAGCGAACCGATCAGCGACACGAACATGGCCCCGGAAAGGCCCAGGTCGACGTCGGCAAAGCCGAGGGCCCGCACGACGAAGTAGAGGCGCAATGCCTCGGTCGTCCAGATGACGACCGTCAGGATCCCGAGAATCGGCAGGCCGCGCAGTCCGACGGATCCGAAGACGCCCTCCTCAAAGCGATCGTAGAAGTCGACGACCCGATGTGGCAGGGGCAGGATCGAGATGACGCGCCGGCCGAAGTTGCGCATGACGACGAGCGCCACCATCAGCAGCACAACCACAACCACGCCGATGGCGAAGATCAACTGGGCCGTCGGGGGCAAGTCGCTCAGAGTGCCGCGGAATCGAACGTATCCGGCCAGAAGCCCCAGGGAGGCGATCGCGATCAGATCCAGGATTCTCTCCATGAAGACCGTTCCGAGAGTCTTCGTGGCGGAAACGGGGCTGTTGAGCTTGAGCAGGTAGGCGCGATACAGGTCGCCGAGCTTGGCCGGGACGATGCAGTTGACCAGCCACGAGAGAAACAGGATCTCGGTGCCGTCTCTGACCTTGACCTTGTAGCCGGCGCCCCGCAGCAGCTTCGTCCAGCGCCAGCCGCGCACCGGAAAGCCCGCGTAGTAGCTCAGGAACGCCACCAGTACGAGCCATGGGTTGGCCTTGCTGATGTCGGTGGGCACCTCGCTCAGGTACTGCCGGTTGAGGAAGATTGCGATGACGATGATCGTCAGCGGGACGACGATCGACAGGATCGTCCTGGGCTGTCGGAGTCGTCGCGTGAGCGACATCTGGTCCGGCGGCGGAACCTCGACCGCGGCGTCGGGGTCGATGAGCGCATCGGCCTCCTGGCCAAGGGAGTCGCCGATCGGGTGATGATGGTGCGGTGGCTGGTCGGTCACTTTGGCCCCCCCGGAATGACGGCCGGCCGGACGCGGCCGTTGCCGCGCATCGACTGGACCAGCTTGGCCAGCGGCGTCCACACGCGAACGTAGAACGTCGCCCGGCTCGGATGCATGTCGACGCTGGTGAGCGCGGCCCGCAGCCCCTCGGGCGTTCCCGGGTCACCTCGGAGGGCGTTGTATGACACTCCGACTTCGAGCACGGTGTGCGAGTCCGAGCCACAAACGCCCGGCAGGTCGTGCGCGCGAGCGAAGAGGGCCGCTCGCTCGTTGGCCGTGCCGCCGATCACGCGAGCGTTGTAGGCCTCGATCCAGTCCACCTTCTCGGCGATGTCCTCGAGCGTGGCCCCGCTCTTGCGGCCAAAACCCCGGAAGCTGTCGAAGGGATGGGGCACGCCGACGAGTCCGCCCTGCTCACGAACCGCGGCGATGGTCTCGACGGCCGACATGCCGGGCGGCACGAGCTCACGAAGGAAGACGGCGATCAGGTCACCGTCGGCCGTCTTGACCTCCTCGCCGACGATGACCGTCAGCCCCTCGGGAGCTTCGTCACGAGCGCGCAAGGCGACGTCGACCCGGTCATGGTCGGTGATAGCAAGATGCGTCAGGCCGCGAGACACGGCGGCTCGCATCACGGCCGTGGGACTCGACAGCGAGTCGAAGGAGCCGCGGGTGTGGCAGTGCAGATCGATCAGCGCGAGCGCACCAAGCTCGGCCTGCACCTGCGCCGAGGTCATCAGACCTGGGGGCCCAGGTACTTCTTGAAGAAGTCGAAGTGCTCGAGGGCGATGCCTGTTCCGAGAGCCACGCAATGCATCGCGTTGTCGGCAACGTGGCACGGCACGCCCGTCACCTGGGTGAGGAGCTTGTCGATGTTGCGGAGCAGCGACCCACCGCCGGACATGACCATGCCCTTGTCGATGATGTCGCTGGACAGCTCGGGCGGAGTCTGCTCGAGAACGAGCCGCACGGCTCCGATGACCTGCTGGAGCGGCGGCTCCATCGCCTCCATGACCTCGGCGCTGCCGATCGGGATCGTCCGCGGCAAGCCAGCGATCAGGTCGCGGCCGCGGATGTCCATGGTCAGCTCGCGTTCGAGCGGCAAGGCCGTCCCGATCTGGATTTTGATGTCCTCGGCGGTTCGGTCGCCGATCATGAGGTTGTACTTCTTGCGGACGTAAGTCGCGATCGCCTCGTCCAGTTTGTTGCCGCCGACACGGAGACTCGTCGAGACGACGATCGCGCCAAGAGAGATGACGGCGATCTCGCTCGTCCCGCCGCCGATGTCGATGATCATCGATCCGGACGGACCGCTGATCGGGACGTTGGCGCCAATCGCGGCGGCCAGAGGTTCCTCGATCAGATACGCGTCGGCGGCTCCGGCCTTGAGAGCGGCGTCACGGACGGCCCGCTTCTCGACGCTCGTCACTCCGGCGGGCACGCTGATCATGACTTCCGGCTTGCCCCAGCCGAAGCGGCGACCGGCCTGGACGCGATGGATGAAGTGATCCAGGAGCGCTTCGGTGATGACGTAGTCCGCGATGACTCCGTCGCGCATCGGCCGAATGGCCTGGATGTTGCCGGGCGTGCGGCCGATCATCTCGCGAGCCTCTTCGCCGACCGCCACGATGTGGTTCTGGTCGTCGACGGCGACAACGGAGGGCTCCATCATGACGATGCCATGGCCCTTGACGTAGACGATGATGTTGGCCGTGCCCAGGTCGATACCGATCTTCATGCCTGTGGCTAAGTCCCTTCAGCAACCCGCTCGATCCTGGCCCCGAGTTCCAGGAATTTCGCGTCGATCTTCTCATAGCCGCGATGGACGTGGTGCGCACCTTCGATCGTGGTCACGCCGTCGGCGGCAAGGGCGGCAAGGATAAGCGACGCGCCGGCCCGCAGGTCACCGATTTCGACCTCCGCGCCGTGGAGCTGCGTCGGGCCTTCGATCAAGGCGTGGTGCTGGTCGGCGATCTCCACATTTGCGCCCATCCGACGCAACTCGCCGAGCCACTCGAGCCGGTCCTCGAAGACAGACTCGTGGACGTGGCTGAGACCGGTCGCCTGCGTGAGCAGGACACAGGTCGGCGGCTGCAGGTCCGTGGCGAGGCCGGGGTACGGCAGCGTCTCCACATCGCGGCATCGGAGGGGGTCGAGGTCCGCCGCGGTCGCGTCCACCTCGATCGTGTCTTCGCCGCAGCTGACCGATACGCCCATGTCGGACATCACGTTCAGGAACGCACCGAGGTGGTTGCAGGGGGCGCCCTCGAGCGTGATGTGGCTGTGGGTGACGCCCGCCGCGACGATGAAGGTGCCGGTCTCGATCCTGTCGGGCACGACCGAGTGGTCGGCTCCTCGGAGCCTGCGCCTGCCTTCGATCTCGATTCGATTGGGTGCGGTGCGCTCGACCTGAGCCCCCATCTTCTGCAGAAACGCGATCAGGTCGTCGACTTCGGGCTCGCGCGCCGCCGGTTCGATCACGGTATGGCCGTCGGCCAGCGTGGCCGCCAGCATCGCGTTCTCCGTGCCCATGACCGTGATCTGGGGAAAGTTCACATGGCCGCCGCGCAACCTGCCGGGAGCCTTGGCAAAGTAGTAGCCGTTGCGGTATTCGATCTCCGCGCCGAGTGCCCGCATCGCGTCGACGTGGAGGTTCACCGGCCGCCGGCCGATCCTGTCGCCGCCCGGGTTGCTGATGATGACGCGGCCGAAACGACTCAGCAGTGGACCGAGCAGGATGAAGCTGGCGCGCATCTTGGCCGCCGCCTCGAGCGGCACGAAGAGCCATTCCGCATCGCCCGACGCAATCTCATAGACGTTCGGGGCGGGATGGTCGACGGTCACGCCGATGTCTCGGAGAACCTCGGTCAGGACGCGGACGTCCTCGATCTCGGGGACGTTGTTGAAGCGGCAGCGCTCGCCGGTGAGTGTCGCGGCCGCCATCAGCTTGAGGGCCGCGTTCTTGGCGCCGCTGATGCGGACCGAGCCCTCGAGACGGCGTCCGCCCTCGATCCGGAGGACTTCGCGCGTCACCGGCTCGGGCTTGAACTCCCAGTGGAACGGTCGAGCGTCAGCCATCCCCTACTCGCCCGGCGGTTCTTCTTGCGGCGGCGGCACCGGACGGCGAACGCCCTCGTGCTCCGCCCTGGGAGCTCGCGCTCCGCGTTCCGCCACGCGGATGCGTATCAACGCCCGCTGGAGCGCGGCCCGGGCCGCGGCGAGGTCCGCCGGCTCGACGAACCCGCCTTCGAGCACGCGCTCGGCCTCGCGGCGGGCCCGCTCGGCGCGCTTGAGATCGATCTCCGAAGCTACGTCGGCCGTCTCCGCGAGCACGACCACACGATCGGGCCGGACCTGCAGGAAGCCGCCGAAGATGGCGAACTCTTCCTCCTCGCCGCCGCGACGCAGCCGCAGCACGCCGTGGCCCAGCAGCGAGATCAGCGGCGCGTGGTGAGGCAGGATACCGAGCTCGCCTTCGCTGCCGGGCACGATCACCTCGTCGACGTCGCCTTCGAAGGCTCGCCGTTCCGGAGTCACGATCTCCAGGTGAAGCGGCATCTCTAGCCTCTGTGTGCGGCGATCGCCGCCGGCTTGTACGCGGGTAGCGGCGCGTCCCGGTTACGCCGGTCGGCCCCGCCGGAGCAAGGCGACTCTGACGCGAAGCTAAGCGTCGCCGGGGCCAGGCCGGCGACGAGCGGCGACCGGATCTCGGTCATTTCGCCAGCTTGGCCGCATTGGCCCGAACGTCGTCCAGGGTGCCGGCCAGGAAGAAGGCCTGCTCCGGCAGGTCGTCGACCTTGCCTTCGAGGATCGCCTTGAACGAGGCGACCGTATCGCGGATGGGAACGTAGGCTCCGGGACGGCCGGTGAAGACTTCGGCGACATGGAACGGCTGGCTGTTGAAGATCTGGAGCCGCCGCGCGCGGGCGACCGTGGCCTTGTCCTCCTCGGACAGCTCGTCGATGCCCAGAATCGAGATGATGTCCTGCAGGTCGCGGTAGCGCTGCAGAACCCGCTGGACCTCGCGGGCCGTGTCGTAGTGCTCCTGGCCGACGACGAGCGGGTCCAGTACCCGCGACGTAGAAGTGAGCGGGTCGACGGCGGGATAGATGCCCAGTTCGGCGATGGCACGCTCGAGGCGGATCGTCGAATCGAGGTGGCCGAAGGTCGTCGCCGGGGCCGGGTCGGTGTAGTCGTCCGCCGGGACGTACACCGCCTGGAGTGACGTTATCGAGCCCTTCTTGGTAGATGTGATGCGCTCCTGCAGGGCCGCCATCTCAGTTGCGAGGTTGGGTTGGTAGCCCACAGCCGACGGCATCCGACCGAGCAGTGCCGACACTTCCGAGCCGGCCTGGGTGAAGCGGAAGATGTTGTCGATGAAGAGGAGGATGTCCCGGCCCTCCTCGTCGCGGAAGAACTCGGCCATGGTCAGGGCGGTCAGCCCGACACGCTGGCGGGCTCCCGGCGGCTCGTTCATCTGGCCGAAGACGAAGGCCGTCTTGGCGATGACCCCCGATTCGGTCATCTCGCGGATGAGGTCGTTGCCCTCCCGGGACCGCTCGCCGATTCCGGCGAAGACGGAGTATCCGGCGTGCTCCGAGGCCACGTTCCGGATCAGTTCCTGGATGATGACCGTCTTGCCGACGCCGGCGCCGCCGAAGACGCCGATCTTGCCGCCCTTGGCGAAGGGGCAGACCAGGTCGATGACCTTGATGCCGGTCTCGAAGATCTCGGTTTCGGTCGTCTGCTGGTCGAAGGCGGGAGCGGGGCGGTGGATCGGCAGCCGGGTGCTGGCCTCGACCGGACCTTTCTCGTCGATCGCATCGCCGAGCACGTTGAAGACGCGACCCAGCGTCGCCTCGCCGACCGGGACCGTGATCGGCCCGCCCGTGTCCTCGGCGGCCGTGCCCCGTGCCAGACCGTCCGTCGTGGTCATGGCCACGCTGCGGACCCAGTTGTTGCCGAGGTGCTGCTGGACTTCGCAGACGATCTTGACGCCGTCGCCCCGGAGGACTTCGACGGCGTTGTAGATAGCCGGCAGCTGCCCGGCGGGGAACTCGATGTCGACGACCGCGCCGGTGATCTGGACCACGCGGCCGGTCGAGGTGGTGGCGGCGGTCGCCATCGTCGTGTCGGTGCCTCCTGGGTTCGTCGCCTGCCGTCCTAGCGCGCCTGCGCGCCGGACGCGATCTCGATCAGCTCTCTGGTGATGTTGGCCTGACGGGCCTTGTTGTAGCTGAGGGTGTAGTCCTCGATCAGCTCGTCGGCATTCTCGGTGGCGTTCTTCATCGCCACCATCTGGCTGGAAAAGAAGCTGGCCGTGCTTTCGAGGGCCGTCTGGTAGAGCCGCGTGCCGAGGTAACGAGGCAGCAATTCGTCGAGGACGATCTCCGGAGCCGGCTCGAAGATGAATTGTGAGCCTGGAATGCCCCGCGTGTCCGAGGTGGCCTGGATCGGCAGCAGATGCACGATCTCGGGTCGCTGGGCCAGTGTGGAGACGAAGCCCGTGTAGATGACGTCGACCTGATTGTAGGTGCAGGCCTCGTACTCGTCGGAGATCAGGCGGGCCAGCGGCAGGACGTCAACGAGCGCAGGCCGATCGCCGAAGCCCGGGAAGTGGGCGATGATCGGCACCCGGGCCCGGCGCATCGCATCGCGACCCTTGCGCCCGACCGTGACCATATCCAGGTCGCCCGGGTGCTCGACGACCTCCTTGGACGCAAACCGGATGACGTTGGTGTTGAGCGGCCCGGCCATGCCTCGATCGCTCGTGATGAGGATGACGAGCCGCTTCCCCTCTTCACGCCGGCTGATCAGCGGGTGCTCGTCCCCACTCAGGACCGCGGCGAGGTCTGCCAGGATCTCGTCGAGCAGCTGCGAGTACGGCCGCGCCGCCAGCGTCGATTCCTGGGCGCGCCTCAGCTTGGAGGCGGCCACGAACTGCATGGCCCGGGTGATCTGCCTGATGTTCTTCGAAGCCGTGATTCGTCTTCGAAGATCGCGCTGGCTTGGCACGCTGGTATCTGGACCTCGTTACGCGAGGAAGGTCTGGCGGAACTCGACTGCGGCCGCTTCGAGCGCCGAAGCCGTGTCGTCGTCGAGGACCTTTGTCGCGGCGAGCTTCTTCATGATGTCGGCCCGCTGCGTGTCGAGGAACTGGGTGAACTGGGTTTCGAAGTCGCGCACACGATTCGTCGGAATGTCGTCCAGCAGGCCCTTGGTGGCGACGTAGAGGATTGCCACCTGGCGCTCCAGAGGCACAGGCTGGTATTGCGGCTGTTTGATGACCTCGGAGAGCTTCTCGCCTCGGGTAAGCTGGTCGCGCGTGGCCTTGTCCAGGTCCGACGCGAACTGCGCGAACGCCGCCAGAGACCGGTACTGGGCGAGGTCCAGCTTGAGCGGCGCCGCGACCTTCTTCATGGCCTTGGTCTGGGCGTCGGACCCGACTCGCGAGACAGAGATGCCGATGTTGAGGGCCGGGCGCTGACCCGAGTTGAAGAGGTCGGTCTCGAGGAAGATCTGGCCGTCGGTGATCGAGATCACGTTGGTGGGAATGTAGGCCGAGATGTCCCCGGCCTGGGTCTCGATCAGCGGCAGGGCCGTCAGCGAGCCGCCGCCGTTCTCATCGCTCATGCGAGCGGCGCGCTCGAGGAGACGGCTGTGGAGATAGAAGACGTCGCCCGGGTAGGCCTCGCGGCCTGGCGGGCGGCGGAGCAGGAGCGACATCTCGCGGTAGGCCCAGGCGTGCTTGGAGAGGTCGTCGTAGACGCACAGCGAGTCCCTGACCAGCTGCCCGCCGATCTTCACCCCGTTCTCCATGATTTCCTCGCCCATGGCGCAACCGGCGTATGGAGCGAGGAACTGCAGGGCGGCCGATTCCTCGGCGCCGGCCACGACGACGATGGTGTGCTCCATGGCCCCGTGCTGCTCGAGCACGGCCACTACTTTGGCCACGGTCGACAGCTTCTGACCGATGGCCACGTAGATGCAGACCAGGCCCTTGCCCTTCTGGTTGATGATCGTGTCGATCGCCAGGGCGCTCTTGCCGGTCTGCCGGTCGCCGATGATCAGCTCGCGCTGGCCGCGGCCGATCGGGATGAGGGCGTCGATGGCCTTGATGCCCGTCTGGACCGGCGTGTCGACCCTCTTGCGCGTGATCACACCGGGGGCGATGCGCTCGACGGGGCGCGTTGAGGTCGCGGCTATCGGGCCCTTGTCGTCCAGGGGCCGGCCGAGCGGATCTACGACGCGACCGAGCAGGGCGGCCCCCACGGGCACTTCGACGACGCGACCGGTCGTCTTGACGGTATCGCCCTCCTTGATGTGGGTCGGGTCGCCGAAGATGACGGCCCCGACCGTCTCCTCTTCGAGGTTGAGGGCCATGCCCATGACACCGTCCGGGAACTCGAGCAACTCCGACGCGACGGCGCCGGCCAGGCCGTAGATCTGGGCGATCCCGTCGCCGACCTCGACGACCGTGCCGACGCTGCTCGACTCCGCGCCGGAGTCGAAGTTCTCGATGGTCTTCTTGATAATGCTGACGATCTCGTCTGAGCGAATGGCCATGCCTTCTCCGTTGGGCCACTGGAGCCCGATATTGCGCCGGTGGTCTGCTCCGGCCCGCGTCTAGCTCGTGCCCTGGACCAGCCGCCCACGGAGCCGCGCGAGGCGTCCGCGAACGCTGGCATCGATGAATCGGTCGCCGATCCTGATTGTCAGCCCTCCCACGAGCGACGGATCGGTCACCGTTTGGAGCTCGACTTTCGCGCCCGCGAGATCCTCGACAACAGATTTGACCTTGGCCAGCTCCACGTCGGACAGCGGCTTGGGCGTTGTCACTGTCGCGGCGACGATACCGCGGGAGCGCCGGACCAGGGCATCGTACTCGGCGCTGACCCCGGGCAGGATCGCGAAGCGGCCACGCTGGGCGAGCAGCAGGGCCAGGTTGAGTGCCCCGGGCGAGACGGCGGACCCGAGCAGCCGTTCGACGGCCGCTCGACGCTGCGCAAAGGGCACGGCCGGGCTGTCGACGACCTTGCTGACCCGTTCGTCCCGTGACAGGTCCGCGGCAGCCGCCAGGTCACGCCCCCAGGCGTCCACCGTCCCGTCGCGCTCGGCCAGCTGGAAGGCCGCCTCCGCGTAACGCCGCCCCGCCCCCATGTGTGGCGTCAATTCCGCCGTCCCTCGGCGTTGCCGCCACGAGCGAGAAACTCGTCGACCAGCCGTCGCTGGCGGACGTCGGTCATCGATTCGCCCACAACTGCACCCGCGGCCGCCAGGGCCAGGTCGGCGACCTGAGCCCGGAGGTCCGCCAGGGCGCGGTCCCGTTCCGCGGCTATGTCGGCCGTGGCCTTGTCTCTCAGCCGCGCCAGCTCTTCGCGAGTGGCGGCTATGTCCGCATCCCGCATATCCTGGGCCGATTTCTGAGCCGTGGCGATCAGCGCCGCGGCCTTGTTCCGCGCGTCGGCCAGCACGCGATTGTGCTCGGCGGTGGCCGCGTCCAGATCCTTCCGAGCCTGATCTGCGTCGGCCAGCCCCTGCTCGATGCGGGCCTTGCGCTGGGCAAGGATGTTCGCGATCGGCCGGAACGCGAAGGCCCAAAGCAGGGCCAGAAAGAAGACGAAGTTCAGGGCGGCGACGATGACCCAGAAGAGGTTGATCGAGAGGCCCGACGCCTCGGCTGCGGGGGTCGTCACTGCTGCGGCCGCGAGGAGGTTCACGGTTGGCGCTCCGTCGACTCGATCCTACTTGAGGAAGAGCGCCAGCAGACCGACGACGATCGCCAGAACGCCAAGGCCTTCGGCGAAGCCGGCGAGGATGATCGCCAGGCCTCGGATCTGCCCGGCCGCGTCCGGGTTGCGACCGATCGCGTTGCTGGACATGCCCGCCAGGATCCCGATGCCGATGCCGGGCCCGATGACGCCCAGGGCCGCGAGACCGGCTCCGATGTGCTCAGGTGTCATTTCGCGAAAACCTCCTGCGATCCGGCGCGCGGCCGGCTATTGGCCTGGTAGGCGGTCACGCCGCCACGGTCTGGGTGTCATCGGCGCCGGCCGAGACGGAATTCGTTCGTGTGGCGTCCAACGCCGGCTTGTGTTCTTCCGACTCGTGGCCTTCTATGGCGATCAGGATGAACATTAGGCTCAGGACCGAGAAGATCAGGGCCTGAATCACGTTCAGCAGCGCCTCCAACCCGAGGAGTGCCACGGGCACCACGGCAAGCGTCAGCGCGGAGATCACGGCCAGGGCCACCTCTCCGCCGTAGATGTTGCCGAATAGTCGCATCGACAGCGTCACCGGCTTCACGAACTCCAGGAAGAGCTCGATGATCCCGACGTACATGGCGAGAATGCCGGCTCCGATGCCGTGCCGGAACTCGCCCACAGGGAAGAACTTGCCCAGGTAGCCGCGAACGCCGAGCTGGTGGAAGCCCTCGCCCTGGAAGATGGCGAACGAGGTAAGAGCGAGACCGATGGTGACGTTTACGTCGCTGGTTGGGGCCCGGAGCTGGTCAATCTTGCCTATTGGCGGCACCAGACCGCTCCAGTTCGAGAACAGGATGAAGATGAAGAAGGCGGCGAATATCGGGTAGTAGCGTCTCGACTGCTCGCCACCGATCCCGACCGTGAAATCCGAGCCGAATTCATAGGCCCATTCAACGGCGTTCTGGAGCCGCCCCGGCACGACCTTCATCCGCCGCGTGGCCAGGAAGCCCAGAAGAAGAATGAAGGCCATCACGATCCACATCGTCAGGATCGTCGAGCTGATGCTCGGATGGAAGTAGATCATCGGCGCCGGACTCTGGGCCGTGCTCGGCTGCAGGTCGACGACCACGGCCGGCGGGGGGAACTCGATGGCACTGGTTATGTAGCACGAGGGGAAGTCGCAGGCGTCGCCGGGCTGGCCGTCCTTTGGGAACGGCGGGATGAACCGAATCGCAAGGATGTCGAGGACGACTACGGCCAGGGCAATGAGCAGCAGCACCCGGCCGGCCGACAATCGCCCGCGCTGGCTTGCAGCCGGATCGTGCCGTGCCGGTCCGTGTTCAGTTTCGATCTTCTCGGGCGCCACACCCGGGTCGGTCGTCACGCTCGCTCCGTTTGACGGCAACTAGCGGTCGCCGTGGGATTGTCGATCTTCGTCGTCCAGCTTCCTCAGAAACCTGGCCATCAATCGCCAGCAGCCGATCGCTCCGCTTGAGCCGCCGATCGCGAACCCGACCACGACAAAAATCGGGGTCGTCCCCAGGCGCTGGTCGAGCCAGTACCCGGCGAGCGTGCCCACCAGGACGGTGAAGAGCAGGACGAAGCCAAACTCCGAGAAGAGGGCGAGGTATCCGGACGCCTTCCCTAGACCGTTCATCCATCTCCCTGGCAGGGCGCCGTGAGTGTAGCAGCCGACTTCCGGCTACGCTCACCCGCAAGAGAGCGTGCGTACGTCCCTTGCGCCCCCTGCGGAGGTGACGCCCGGCCCGGCCGAGCCATCGACCCTACTCGGGATCAGACTCGTCCTCCGACGAAGCGCCGCCGCCGTCCGACCCCGCGTACGAGCTGGCGTCGAGGCTCTCGGCAATGGCGCCCGCACCTCCGCCCAGCCGCTCTATCAGGAACAGGGCCAGGCCGAACAACACGATGAGCCCCAGGAACGCATACATCTGGCCCGTGACCGACAGGACCAGGGACAGGACCGCCAGCAGGATGCAAACGCCGTAGATGACCAGGACGGTGCCCCGGTGTGACAGGCCGAGGTCGAGCAGGCGGTGGTGGATGTGACCGCGGTCGGGCGCAAACGGCGACCTGCGGGCGGCCAGGCGGCGGACGATTATCCAGAACGTGTCCATGATCGGCACACCCAGGACGAGCAGGGCCACGGCGATCTTCCCGGTTCCGAGAATTGAGAGCACGGCCAGCGTATAGCCCACGAAGGTGATCCCGCTCGTGCCGCTGAAGATCGCGGCGGGGTGGAAATTCCAGCGCAGGAACCCGGCCAGCGCACCCGCCAGGATGAAGCAGAAGAGGGCTATCAACGGCTCCGGTTCGTCGATGCCGACGCCGAGGCTGATCGTCCCGAGCGTGACCGCCGCGATGAGGGCGATACCCGACGAAAGGCCGTCCAGGCCATCGATGAAGTTGATGCTGTTGACCATGCCGACGATCCATATCATCGCCGCCGCCGCGCCGACCAGTCCGCCGAGGGCAAGCGTGCCGTCCTTGGCGAACGGGAAATTGACTGCCAGGACTGTGACCCCGAGCGCGACGGCAGCGCCGGCCAGCACGACCTGGCCCAGGAGCTGCCAGCGAGCCCGAAGCTGCAGGAAGTCATCGAGGAGGCCGATCCCGACGGCGAGGACGCCGCCACCGATCAGGGCCGCGATCTGGCCCGCTCCGACGCCCGACGGCATATCAACAAACCGGATGAAGTAGTTGAGCCCGAGCATCACGAGCGATACGGATACGAAGCCCGTGGCTATGGCCACGCCGCCGCCCCGCGCAACCGCCCGGGTGTTGACGCGGCGAGCCTCCGGCCTGTCGACCATGCCTCGCCGCCGGGCATAGGCTCGCACCAGCGGCGTCATCACCAGCGTCGCCAGACAGGCGGCCAGGAACCCGATGATCAGGGCCGGCAGCGCCTCCATCGCGCTTGGCGATAGGGTCATGGCAGCACCTCTCGCCGCACTCCCAGCAGACTCGGCCCGGCGGGTCGGATCGCTGCGCCGGTCGCCCTATCGGGGCCTTCGGCTGGGCGCCGAGCTGATGGCGTGGTCAGTCCTCCTGTAGTCCGGGGACCGGGAAGCGGGAGCACATGTCGTGGACCAGGGCCGAGAGCTTGGCCTGTTCGGAAGGGTCCTCGCGCGTGGTGATGGCCGACACGATGGCCTCGCCGATCTGGCGCATCTCCGGCTCACGGAAGCCCCGACTCGTGGTGGCCGGAGTGCCGACCCTTATTCCGGACGCGATGTTGGGCGGGTTCTTGTCGAATGGGATGGCGTTCTTGTTGACGGTGATCCCGATCGCGTCGAGGAGGTGCTCGGCCTCGCGACCCGTCACGCCGAGCGGCGTCACGTCGACCAGCATCAGGTGATTGTCGGTGCCGCCCGAGACCACGCGCGCACCCTTTTCCATCAGCGTCGCCGCCAGGAGCTTGGCGTTGGCGATCGTCTGGCGCTGGTCGGCCCGGTATTCGCCCGTGGCCGCGAGCTTCAGAGCCACGGCCTTGGCCGCTATGACGTGCATCAGCGGACCGCCCTGGGTGCCCGGGAAGACGCTCTTGTCGACGGCTTTGCCGAGTTCCTCGCGACAGAAGATCAGGCCGCCGCGCGGCCCGCGCAGGGTCTTGTGCGTAGTGGTCGTGACGATGTCGGCATGGCCGAACGGAGTCGGATGAAGCCCGGCCGCAACCAGACCCGCGATGTGGGCCATATCTACCATGAGCAACGCGTCGTTGGCGTGGGCGATCCTTCCCATGCGCTCGAAGTCGATGATCCGGGGGTAGGCGCTCGCGCCCGCCACGATCATCGCCGGCCGGACCTCGGCCGCCAGCTTCTCGAGCTCGTCGTAGTCGATCTGCTCGGTCTCCGGATCGACGCCGTAGGCGTGGACCTCGAACCACTTGCCGCTGAAGTTGACCGGCGAGCCGTGGGTGAGGTGGCCGCCGTGGGCCAGGTTCATGCCGAGGATCTTGTCGCCGATCTGGAGGACGCTCAGGTACGCCGCCATGTTCGCCTGTGCGCCGGAGTGGGGCTGCACGTTGACATGCTCGGCGCCCGGGAAGAGAGCCAGGGCGCGATCCTGGGCCAGGCGCTCGGCGACGTCCACGTACTCGCAGCCGCCGTAGTAACGCTTGCCGGGCAGGCCCTCGGCGTATTTGTTGGTCAGCGGCGAACCCTGGGCCTCCATGACGGCCGCGAAGGTGTAGTTCTCGCTGGCGATCATCTCGATCTTCCAGCGCTGGCGATCGGTTTCGCCGCGAATGGCCGCCCACAGCTCGGGGTCCACATCCGCCAGCCGCGCCCAGGCGATCCCCTCTCGACGCGCGATCGTCATGCTCGCTCCTTACTGCGCCGGGCTGGGCGGCTCATCGAAGGGGTCGACCTGTCTGCGCCCGCCGCGGGACTCGGCCAGAACGCCTCGCGCTTCCGCGCCCGGTTCTCTCCTATTGTGGCCGATGGCGAGCCGCTCCGTCGCCCTTCGTCCTTAGCGAATGCCGACCTTGGGGGCTGGGCTCGGTCGGAGCCACGCGGACCGCGACGTGGAGCCTGCAGCGCCGTATCTACAGGATCGTCGGAGAGGGCAACCCATGCGCCACGAGCGCAGCCGCGATCAGGGACGGGGCGATGGCGCCCGAACGCAGGATCCGTGGCGCCTCGCCTGAGCAATCGACGACCGTAGATGGGACCCCGCCGGAGACGGTGCCGCCGTCAAGGATCAGGTCGATACGGCCACCGAGCTGGGCCAGAACCTCGGCCGCGGTTCGCGCGTCCGGCCGCCCCGAGACGTTCGCCGATGTGACCGGCAGCGGCCCGAGCTCGCGTGCCAGAGCCCGGGGAGTGGCGTGGTCCGGTAGACGGACACCGATCGTGCCCGCGCCGGCGGTCAAGGAGGCGGGCAGCACCGCGCCGGCCGACTGGGTCAGGACCAGGGTGAGCCCACCGGGCCAGAACCGCTCCGCCAGCGCTCGGGCCGCGGGCGATAGGACGCCAACCGCGGCCGCCCCATCGAGGTCGGCGACGAGAAGAACGATTGCCCGGTCCAGCGGCCGGTTCTTAGCCGCGAAGAGTCGCTGCAGCCCGTCGGAGGCATCTAGAGCCACGCCGACACCGTAGACGGTATCGGTGGGCATGGCCACCAGGCCGCCCGATCGCAAGGCCTCGACCGCCGCCGCGCGTCCGGAGGCGTCGTCGGGGAGCACCAGGGCGGTCATCGCCGCTCCACCCGGATCCCGTGCCGCTCGCCGTCCAGCGCCGAGCCGTTGCCGGAGGCGACGACCGGCTCGCCGCCTAGCGCGATACGCTCGATCATCTGGGCCGCTCCAGCTTCGCCGACGGGCGGGGCGACATAGCGCGCGGCGGCCTGAACCGCAACCGGCGCGCTGGGCATCGCCACGCCGTGGCCAACCTCGGTGATCATCTCGAGATCGTTGTACTGGTCGCCTATGGCGAGGCACTGCCCGAGGGGAACGCCCAGCCGGCGCGCCAGCCACCGGACCGCCACGCCTTTGGAGACGCCGGGCGCGAGGAACTCCATGAAACGAGGATGGCTGAGGGTCACTTCGGCGCGACCGCTGAAATGGGCCCTGGCCTCATCGAGGACGTCGAGAGAATGGTCGCCGTCGCCGATGGCGACGACCTTCGTGACCGGTTTCGCCGCGCGGGCGACGATGTCGGGCACGAGCCGCAACCGGTTCCCCACGAACAGGCGGTATTCCTCGAGCCGCTCCTCGGTCGCCCCGACGACCATCCACTCCAGGTGGTTGAAATGGGGCGTCAGATCTCGCGCCAGGCACCAGCGGACGATCTCTGTCGTGACCTCCGGCACGAGCGGCCGGTGGTAGAGGAGCCGGCCCGGGCGCTTCGAGCCGGGCTGCGGCATCGAACGGATCAACGCCCCCTGCTGCGCCACGATCGGGCCTGTCAGGCCGAGCGCCTCGGCGAACGGAACCGCGCTCGTGGCCATCCGGCCGGTCACGAGAGAAACGGAGATTCCCCGCCGCGTCGCCTCGGCTATGGCTGCCAGCGTTCGCTCGCCGATGACGAGGTCCTCGCCGACGAGCGTCCCGTCGATGTCGAGGGCGATCATGAGGATCGGCAGCTGGGGATCTACCATCAGCGGCCGTCCGGCCGTTCGCGCACCGTCAGCCGTTCCACGTGGGCCAGGCGGGGATTGCCCGACAGGTCGGCCTGGATGCGCGGCCGCCAGCCGCCCGGAAGTGCGGCGACCGCCGCCTCGACCGCCGGACCCTGGTCGAAGCCGATCTCGAGCAGCGCGGTGCCGCCCGCGGCGAGCGAGGCCGGGAGCTGCTCCAGGAGCCGCCGGACGAGCGCGAGGCCATCCGCGCCGCCGTCGAGCGCTATCCGCGGCTCGAACGAAGCCGCGATCGGCAGCCTGTCGATTTCGGCCGTGGGGATATATGGCAGATTGGCGAGGATCAGATCGAACGGAGGTTCGGCTTCGGGCAAGAGGTCGGCCTCACCAAAGCTGATCGCGTCGGCGACGGCATGTCCGACCGCGTTTTCGCGGGCCAGTTCGACGGCTTCGATCGATCTGTCGAAGGCGAGGATGGCAACCTCCTCGAGCATTCGCCGCTTCCGGAGAGCGGCAGCGAGCGCGATCGCGATCGCCCCGGAGCCGGTGCCCACGTCCGCTATGCGGACCTTGGGCGTCCCGAGCGGTCGCGGCCCGGATGTGAGACGCCACGACACCTCGCGCTCGGCCTGTTCGACCAGGAGTTCGGTCTCCGGCCGCGGGATCAAGACCCTGGCGTCCACTCCGAAAGCCAGCCCGTAGAACTCCTTGATGCCGCGGATGTAGGCAACCGGCTCGCCGGCCTCGCGCCGCACCAGCGCCCTTTCGAACGCCGCGGCGGCATCGGCACCGACCGGAGCCCCGGGATGAGCGATCACCGCGGTTCGCCCGGCTCCGATTGCCATTCCGAGCAATAGCTCGGTGTCCAGCCGCGGGCTCTCCGATCCGGACGCGCGAAGGCGCGCCGTGCCGGCCGTCAAGAGCTCGCCGACCGTCGCCATGCGGATCCCGCTATCGCGCATCTGCGAACGCCCGGAGTCTCCTCAGTGTCATCGAGCGGCACCTTCGGCGCCAAGCGACCGCAGCCTCTCGGCCTGGTACGTGGTGCTGAGTGCGTCGATCAGCTTGTCGATGTCGCCGTCCAGGACCCCCGGCAGATTGTGCAGGTCGAGCCCGACGCGGTGGTCGGTCACCCGATCCTGGGGGAAGTTGTAGGTCCTGACCTTCTCGGATCGTGCTCCGGAGCCGACCATGCTGAGCCGGAGCGCCGACTCTGCCTCGGCGGCCTTGGCCCGCTCGCGATCGAGCAGACGGCTTCGGAGCACGGCCATCGCCTTGGCCTTGTTCTTGATCTGGCTCTTCTCGTCCTGGATGGCGACCACGATCCCCGACGGCATGTGGGTGATGCGGACGGCTGAGTCGGTCGTGTTGACCGATTGGCCGCCGTGCCCCGTGGAGCGGTAGACGTCGACGCGGATGTCCTTCTCGTCGATCTCCACGTCGACCTCTTCGGCCTCCGGCATGACCGCCACCGTCGCGGTAGAGGTGTGGATGCGGCCGCTCGACTCGGTCACCGGGATGCGCTGCACTCGATGGACGCCCGCTTCGAACTTGAGCCGGCTGAAGGCACCCCGCGCCGCAATCTCCACGATCGCCTCGCTGATCCCACCGATGCCGTTCTCGTCGGCGTTGAGGACTTCGGCCGGCATCCGATGCCGCTCGGCGTAGCGGAGATACATCCGCAGCAGCTCGGCAGCGAAGAGCTTGGCCTCCTCGCCGCCCGTCCCGGCCCGAATCTCCAGGATGACGCTCTTCTCGTCGTTCGGGTCGCGGGGGAGGAGTAGGACGCGCAGCCCCTCGATCAGCTCGACTTCGCGCCCTTCGAGGTGGCGGACCTCTTCCTGAGCGAGATCGTGCATCTCCTCGTCGCCCGAGTCGCGCATCTCGCGAGCCTCGGCAAGCTCTTTGCGGGCAGCCTGGAGCTCGCGCCACGCGCTCACCACCGGCTCGAGCTGAGACAGTTCCTTGCCGAGCCTCTTGAGCGCGGCGGGGTCCGAACTGGTTTCCGGCCGGGACAGCTCGGCGTTGAGGGCGTCGTACTGGCCGGCGATCTCGAGAAGCTTGGCGTCGATCACGGCTCTGTGCCCTTCAGCGCCGCAGCCGGGCCGCCGGCGCCCAGACCGCCGTCGGGCTCCGGGTTGAGCGGCCGGCAGGCCAGGATCGCGCTGCCATCGGGCAGCTCGTTGCCGTCGGCTGCGAGGGCCTTCTCGAGCGAGACGATGGCGACCTCGATCATGTCGTCGGTTGGCTGGCGCGTAGTGATCGCCTGTACCCAGATGCCGGGCGACCACAGCCAGCGCACCAGGGTGTGGCTGCGATGCCGCGCCCCGAGCTGCAGCAGCTCATAGCTGATCGCGGCGATCACGGGGATGAGGAGCACCCGCGAGACGATGAGCCAGATCGGCGGCAGCTTGCCTACCACGGCGAAGGCCAGGATCGACACGATCAGGACCACGACAAGGAACTCGGTGCCGCAACGCGGATGGGCGGTGGGGTACTTGCGCGCGGCTTCCGTCGTCAGCGGATCGCCGCTCTCCAGGGTGTGGATCGACATGTGCTCGGCGCCGTGGTACTGGAATGTCCGGCGGACGTCCGACGCCTGGGCCACGACCACCAGGTATCCGATGAAGATCACCACCCGGATGACACCCTCGGAGAGCTGCAACCCGAAGCCCTGGTCCACTCGCCCGACGGTGGCCTGGGCCAGCAGAAGCGGCAGCAGGAAGAAGATGCCGATGGCGACGGCAAGGGTGACCAGCAGCATGCCCCCGACAGCCACGGTGTAGCCAGGGCCAAGCCCCGGCTCGGCGGAAGGCGTCCGCGCGGAAGGGGCGTCGGGATCGGAGTAGGAGGTGGCCGGGCCCGACACGGGTCCCTTTCGAGCCTGGACGTCCGGCGTGGACCTGGTGTCCTCCCCTGGGTCGCTCCCGTCTCCACCGACGGCGGCGCAGGTCGCCGGCCCCACGATCGCCAGCGCGATTCCGTGGAACAGCCCCAGGACGGTGGTGGCCGCCCCGCTCCCCTTTGAAGGTCCCGACGAGTCGCCAGTATCGTTCAGGATTGCGGTGGCCTGGAGTGTGGCCGACCGAACCAGCCAGCGTGTGCCCGTAACCAGCGTGTCGTACAGGACGACCAGCCCGCGCAGAAACGGCAGCTTCAGAGCGCGCCGGGCCCGTAGTCCCAGGTCCAACCGCTCGGTCGCCCAGACGATCGAGCCGTCGGGGTGTCGGAGGGCGATGGCGAGCGCGTCGCGACCTCGCATGAGGACGCCCTCGATGAGGGCTTGCCCGCCGTAGTGATAGGTGGCCATGGCCGGATTCTAGCCTCCGAAGAGCGGGAAGCCGCGATCGTGGCCGCGACCGCGGCGAAAGAGGCGCCGGCCTGCCGAGACGGGCCCGACCGAGCCCGCGACGGCGATTAGGAGCGCTGCGTCCGCTCGAGGCGCCGCTGGAAGCGTTCGACCTGGCCGGCCGTGTCGAGAATCATCTGCTTGCCGGTGAAGAATGGGTGGCAGCTGTTGCAGACGTCGACGCGCAATTCGGTCCTGGTGGAGCCGACCTCGAAGGTGGTGCCGCACGAGGCGCACTTCACCGTGGCCTGCTGGTACTTGGGATGGATCTTCGGCTTCATGTGCAACTCCCGGGCGCCTTCCGAACGGTTCCCCGCCGGTGGTCGTCGGTGGTGCGGGCGGCGCGCTGCGCCGACCGCTGCTGGTGGCTGGTGGGCTACTCGCCCGCCAGGGCCTCGATGCGGATTCGCTTCTTGTCGCGGGTTTCGTGCTCGAAGTGCACAGTGCCGTCGATCGTGGCGAAGACGCTGTAGTCGTGGGCGAGACCGGCTCCGGGGCCAGCCTTGAAGGTCATGCCGCGCTGCCGGACGATGATCGAACCGGCGGTCACGAACTGGCCGTCACCGGCCTTGCAGCCGAGACGCTGACCAACGCTGTCGCGGCCGTTCTTCGAGCTCGAGCCTGCCTTCTTGTGAGCCATCGCTTATTCGTCCTTCTTGGTCCGAGCAGGTCGCTTGGGGGCAGCTTTCCCGGCCGGTTCGTCGGTCTTGGCGGCCTTGGGTTCGGTCTTGGCGGCCTTGGGTTCGGCCTTGGGTTCGATCTTGGCGGCCCTGGCCGGTGCGGCGGTCTTCGTCGTGGTCTTGTCGGCGGCCGCGCTCGCGCCCTTGGCCTTCGCAGCCTTGGCCGGAGCGGCCTTGGCCGGAGCCTTCGACTTGGCCTTTGGCTCGGCTGCGGCGGCGGCAGCGGCATTTCGGGCCTTGAGCTTCTCGGCGAGGGCGGCGTCCTCGGCGGCCTGACGGGCAGCCACCTGGGCGACCTTGCTGCGCTCCGCCTCGGCCGCGGATTCCGCCACCTTGGCGTCTTCGGCCGCGCTCTTGGCGCCCAGGCGCACGTCGGTGATCTTCAGGATGGTCAGTTCCTGGCGGTGGCCCTTCTTGACTCGGCTGCGAGCCTTGGGCCGGTACTTGAACGAAATCGTCTTCTCGCCGCGATCCTGGCGCAGGACCCGGGCACTGACGGCTGCGTCCGCTACGAGCGGCTGGCCGATTGCGGCCTTCTCGCCGTCCACGACCAGCAGCACGCGGTCGAGGTTGATCTCCTGGCCTGGCTCGGCATCGAGCAACTCCACCTCGAGCTCGGTACCGAGCTCGACTGTGTACTGCTTGCCGCCGGTCTCGATGACTGCGTACATGGGTCCTCAGGAAGTTACGGGGCCGGGCGACCCCACGGTGCACGACACGAAGACGCCCCCGGCCTGGCCGGGGCGCGAAGTGCGAGTGTACGGCTCGAACGGAGCATCGTCAAACCCCGCGTCGAGGCTCCCCGCTGGCGATGCGCACCGTCAAGTCGCTCGAACCAGGCCACGGCGGCGATCCCTTCGACGAGGCCCGGGCCGCACACCAAAGGGCACTGCCACCTCGCCGATCCCGGCGTTCTTGCCTACTTCCAGGCCGCCGAGGTTCCGCTGGGCCACTTCTGCGGCTTCGGGTCGTCGATGAGCCAGAGTCGCTCGCGAACCGCCCGGACAGCCTCCAGGGGCGGCCGCCGGGTAGCGCCGCGTGAGCGCGCAAGGGCCAATCCCGCGTCGGGAAGTGGCCGCGCGGCCGGCAGTGCGCCATCGGCGCCGGTGCCGCTCCCGGCGGCCGGGGACTCGTAGACCGCGCCCGGCCCTTCGGTTCGCGTCTCGATTGGACCGTCGCCTTCACCGGCCGCCGTCCTGATGGCAAGGCCCATCTCGTCCGCCAGCGCCGCCACCACTTCCTCCGCGCGACCACTGCCTCGCTCCTGCGAGTGGCGGACGCGCATCCAGAGGCTCGACGCGGACATGTCCGGATCGGGGGCGATCGCCTCCGGTTCGGCCGGCCCCGCCTTCAGGTCGAGCAGCAGGGGCCGCAGATCGTACGGCACGTTTCGAGACTCTCGGTGCCGCTGGCGTGGCAGCCGTTCGGCCGCGAGCAGGTGCCGGCAGGCGGCCTCCAACCCTTCCCGTTCCACGTGCAACAGCGTCATGCGATAGTCGGCGGCCTCGAGCTGGGGAGCCAGGGCCGGCGCGCCGGCCCAGACGTCATGTATCTCGACGACCCTATAGCCGCGTGGCATGCCTTCGGCGAGCCTGGCGCGAAGATCGGGCAACGTCAGGCGCTGCTCGAGGAAGACGTCCGCCAGCTCGTGCTCGGCGAGCATCCCGAGCGGAAGCGGGGCCGCGAACACTATCTTCGGCCGCGGGCTGAAGCCTTCACTCCTCGCGACCGGGACTTCGCCACGGCGGAACGCCCGCTCCCATAGCCTGACGGCGTCGAGGTGTGACAGGAACTGAGCCTCGGCGTCACGGGCGAACACCAGGCGCCAGCGCTGCTTTGTCTCACTCACTGAAGGGACTCCGCATGGGCGGGCGGGGAGGCGGCCCATCCGCTGCGGTCGGGCCGACGGCGAGGCCCACCAACGAGCCGGGCATCCGCCGACCGTCCCCGGGCGGTCCGACGTAGCTCCAGCCGGGCCCGTCATCGCCCATCGTGACGAGGCTCCTTCGTGGACCCTGCTCGCCACTGTCGCACGCGAATCCAGTCGCAGCGGGCACGCCGCAACTGGAGCAAGGTCCCCAGTGACAGTCAGGCGTCGTCAGAGCCTTCACCGCGCGCTTCCGGTCGCGCAGCAGAAACGCCGGAGAGACGCCGGCCCCGAGGTGGGCCCACGGCAGATGCTCGTCGAGCGGTATGTCACGCTGGGCATACCACGCCGGGTCGAGCTCGTTCTCGGCGAAGGCCTCGAGCCATATCCCAAAGTCGAAATGCTCGTCCCAGGCATCGAGCAGTGCCCCCCTCTGCCAGGCCAGCCTGATGACGGCGCCGAGTCGTCGGTCACCGCGGCCCAGGGCGGCCTCCAGGATCGAGCTGTCGGGATTGTGCCAGGACATCGCCAGGCCCTTGGCGTGCATCGCTCTACGCAGCGCGGACACCTTTGCCTCGATGTCTTCCTTCGAATCCTGGCCGTCCCACTGGAACGGGGTCATCACCTTTGGGATGAAGGTCGATACGTTGGCCTTGACCTGTGTCCGTCCGCCGTGACGCCGCCGGCCCATCTCCAGGACGCGCCGCGAGATGGCGGCGATCGCGAGCACGTCGTCCATTGTCTCTCCCGGCAGACCGATCATGAAATAGAGCTTGATCGCGCTCCAGCCACGATCGAACGCCAGTTGAGTGCACCTCGCGATCTCTTCGTCGCCGACCCCCTTGTTGATCGTGTCGCGCAGACGCTGGCTGCCGGCTTCCGGCGCGAAAGTGAATCCTCCCCGGCGCCCGCCGGGCGCGAGGGCGTCCACCAACTCGACCGTGAAGGCGTCGACGCGCGTGCTCGGGAAGGACAGGATGACCTCGGGACACCGGCGCTGGAGTTCGGTCGCGACCTCGCCGACGTGGGTGTAGTCGGCGGTCGAAAGGCTGGTCAGGCCAAGCTCTTCGTAGCCGGTTGAGCGCAGGATCTCCTCGGCCGCGTCGAGGGCCAGCCGGGCTGGGCGCTCCCGGAGCGGCCTCGACTGCATTCCCGCCTGGCAGAACCGGCAGCCTCGGGTGCAGCCCCGCATGACCTCGAGCTGGGCTCGGTCGAAGACGATGCCGATGTTTGGCACCAGCTGGCGGATGCCCCGAACGCGGGTCTCGAAATCGGAGGCGATGCGCCCTGTCACCGTCGCGGGCGCGCAATCGTCGAGGCGGTCGAGGGTCTCGAACCGGCCGTCGGGCAGGTACCGTGGCCGATAGAACGAAGGCACGTACACGCCCGGGATACCCGCCAGAGCCCGCAACGCCGTCGCCCGGTCGGCGCCTCGAGGCAATTCGCCAGCCGCGCCGCCGCGGAATTGCTGATGCCAGCCGATCCCCTCCAGCGCGTCGCTTATCTCCAGGACCACGTCTTCGCCCTCGCCGAGAACGAACGCGTCCACGAAGTCGGCGATCGGTTCCGGGTTCAGCACGATCGAGCCGCCGGCAATCACGAGCGGGTCCGAAGCCGATCGCTCGACCGTTGTCAGTCCGATTCCGGCGAGGTCGAGCATTTCGAGCAGGTTGGTACAGACGAGTTCGTAACCCAGGCTCAGCCCGACGACGTCGAAATCGCGGAGTGGGCGGCGCGTCTCGAGGCTCCACAGCGGGACGCCCATCGACCGCAGCTCGTAGGCCAGGTCGACCTCTGTGGCGAAACAGCGCTCCGCGAGTCGGTCTGGCTCGTCGTTCAGGACTTCATAGAGGATCCGCAACCCGAGGTTGCTCATCCCAATCTCGTACAGGTCGGGGTAGGCCAGGCACCACTTCAAGGCGGTCGCCGACCAGTCCTTCTCGACTGAGTTCCACTCCCCACCTGCGTAGCGGCCCGGCTTGCGGACGCGACCCAGGACCCTTTCGACGATTGGAGCGGGGACAGGTACGGGCGCGTGGAAGGTTCCGCGCCGCGCCTCGGTCATGACGAACACCCGCTCCGCGTTCGGGCAGGCCCGCGCCCGGGCGTATCATGGCCGACGCCGGGGGCCGCTACCACTCGGGCCGTTCGCGACGCAGATTCGTGCTCTGCAGTGTGCCGAGTCCGGCCGCGAGACTGACCAGTGACGCACCGCCGTAAGTGATGAAGGGGAGTGGGATGCCAGTCACCGGCAACAAGCCGATGACCATGCCGACGTTCACGAGCACCTGGAAGAAGATCATCGTGGCCAGCCCGCAACCGATCAGCATCGCGAATTGGTCGGTCGAGCGCCACGCGCACACGAGCAGGCGCCAGATCAGCAACGCGAAGAGGATCAACACGACCATCGAGCCGATGAATCCGAACTCTTCGGCCAGGACTCCCCAGACGAAGTCGGTGGTCGAGACAGGCAGGGCGACGCTGCCGTTGGTCAACCCCTTGCCCCCCAGCCCTCCGGCGTTGACCGCCGTCTGAGCCTGGATGATCTGGTAGCCGGCACCCTTTGGGTCGGCCCAGGGGTTGAGTAGCGTGAGGAGCCGGGCCTGCTGGTAGTCCGCCATGTGGGTCCACACGAACGGGATCGCCGCGACCACGCCGCCGGCCAGCGCCCCCAGCCAGAACAGGCTGGCCCCGGACATGAACAGCAATCCGGATAGCGTGGCGACGAGAACCAGCGACGTCCCCAGGTCCGGCTGGAGCATCACGAGGATCCACGGTGGGACCAGGATGACCAGGGCGCCGATGATCGTCCAGGGCGACTTGATCTGGGACTGCCGACTGGCCAGGTAGGCCGCGAAGACCACCACCATGATGATCTTGGCCAGCTCGCTGAACTGGAACTGGAAGCCGTAGACCACGACCCAGCGTGATGCGGTGCCCGCCTCGCCGGTACCCTGGCCGAGGCGCAACGTCAGGACCAGCAGGCCCAGATTCACGAAGTAGAGCGGCCACGCGATCGAGCGAAACCACTGGTAGTCGAAGATGGTTGTCAGGGCCAGCACCACCGCGGCGATGACCGCCCACATGATCGTCCGGACAAAGGGCGAGGTCAGAGTCAGCGGCGTGTTGTTCGCGCCCACACTGTTGCTGTACGCCATGGCCAGCCCGAAGAGTGTGAGCAGGATCGCGTAAACGGTGAGCTGGAAGTCGTAGTTGCGCCAGGCCAGCCAACCGGCCTTGGGCGCCCAGCCCCTCAGCCGCAGGGTCTCGCCGCGCAGAATGCTGCTCATGGTTCAGTCGCTCGTCAGTCTCGGTTCGGGCTTCCGTAGAAGTTCGTGGTTCTGGTGGTCCAGGTCAAGACGTAGCCGGGAGTGTGGGAGTTGAAGGCTTCGGCGCTACGCTTGATCAGTCCGTAGTGAAGCATCAGGTAGTACTTGACGACTTCGGTGGCCACGCTGCCCCACGTGTCGGCGCCGTAGATGAAGGCCACGACCGCGAGTTGTGAGTCTGGTTTCGAGAAGTCGTCGACTCTTGGGTTGCCAGGGACGTAACCCACGAACCATTCGTGGTAGGGCAGGCGACCGTATTTGTCCGGAACGCCGAACTCGGCCGTGCCCGTCTTGCCCGCGACGACGATCGGCAGGTCGACGAGGTTGTAGGTGTGCCGGGTCGTGACGACCGCGCGTGTTGCGACGCGCATCTCCTCGAGTACCTGCTGCGAGACGGGCGTGCCGTCGGCTGTCTGCAGGTGATTCAGGGCCTGCGGTTGAATCTGCGTTGTGTTGCCCTTGGCATCGGTGATGGACTTGACGACCTGCGGCTGCCAGACCGTGCCGCCGTTCGCGAGGGCGCAGTAGGCGTTGAGCAGCTGGAGCGGCGTGGCCGCGTCGTAGCCCTGCCCGATACCGGCTTGCAGGATCTCGCCGGTATACATCGGCACGCCGAAGTTGGCCTGCTTCCAGGCGGCCGTCGGGACGATGCCCGTGGCCGTTTCGGGCAGATCGATCTTGGTCGGCTTGCCGAAGCCGTACTGGTCGGCCCAGTAGGTCAACTTGTTCAGTCCAACCAGCTCGGCGAGTTGATAGAAGAAGGTGTCGCTCGAGTACGCGACGCCGCCGGTGATGTTGAGCGGCCCCCAACCCTGCTTGTTCCATTCCCAGAACTTGAACTCGCCGATCTGGATGTAGGGCTGCGAGAGCAGCATCGTCGACGTTGTGATGGTCGGACCGAGACTTCCAGCCGCATCCGCGGGCGCCCCATCCTCGAGGCCGGCGGTCCCGGTAACGAGCTTGAAGGTCGACCCCGGCGCATATTGGGCCCCGATGGCCTTGTTCAATAGGGGCTGGTTCGGGTCGGACAGCAGCTTCTGGAAATCGGTGTCGCTGATGCCGTCGGCGAACAGCTGATCGTTGTAGCTCGGCAGGCTGACCATCGCCAGGATCTTCCCGTTCTGCGGGTTCTCGACGATGATCACGCCTCGCTTCACGCCGGAAGCGGCCAGACCCCACTGGAGCGCCTGCTGTGCGATCTGCTGCTCGTGAGTGTCGATATTCAGCGTGAGGGAGTCGCCGGCGATCGATGCGGTCCCCCCGGTGACCAGGCCCGGGATCGGCTTGCCCGCGGAGTCGACCGCGACCGTCTGCTGGCCCGGTGTACCCCGCAGTTGTTGCTCGTAGTAGTTCTCGAGGCCGGCCTGTCCCACGATGTCCTGCTGCGAATAGCCGTAGGCCTTCAATTGCGCGTACTGCGCTGCCGTGATCTGGCCCTCGTAGCCGATCAGCTCCGCGAACAGATCCTTGGTCAGGTACTCGCGCTTCTGGGTGACGACTACCTTGACCCCGGGGAGTTGATCTGAGTTCTCTTCGATGAACTGGGCCACCTTGACGTCCACCCCGTCGGCGATTTTGACCGGGACGAAGAGAGATCCCGTGGTGCTATCGATCTGCGTTTCTATATAGATGGGATCCATGTTGAGGATGGAGCCCAGACGTCCGGCGACCGTCGGCTCGTCGACGAGCGGCAGGTCGCTCGGCGTGATCGTGATCGAGTAGTCCACGACGTTCTTTACGAGCGGATTCCCGGAGGCATCGAAGATCAGGCCGCGAGTCGCGGGCACCGATTGGGTCGCGGTGTTCTGAGTGGTGTCCGTGCCCTGGTACTGCTGCTGACCCTGCACGACCTGCAGATAGAACATGCGCGCGGAGAGCGCGGTGACGCCTACCACCACGGCGAGGGCGAACGCCCCAAAGCGGTACAGGTTCTTCGGCTCGCCTCGATGGTCGTCCATGGCGACAGTCACGGGTTCACCTCCACCAGAGCACGCGTTCCCGCTGCTCTCCACGTCGCTTGAGCGCGATCACGACAGGAGCAACGAGCGCAGCGACGATAGCGTTCACCACGGCCGCCGCGATGAGGTGAGTGAGGGGAAGCGGCGGCGCGGGCGGACTGAGAAGCCCGGTGGTCACATCTGAGAGCACCAGGAAGATGGGGGTCAACGCGAACACGGCAGCGACACATCCGGGATATCGAGACCGCTGTAGAAGGGGCTCGGCCAGGGCCGTCATGGCCACAACAACCAGGAGCTCGAAGACGCTTGACCCGAGCGGTCTCACCGCGAACAGATCCAAGCACAGACCCCCAACGAAGGCCCAGGCCATGCCCTCTTCGAAGCCGTAGACGATCGTCACGACGACGGCGAGCACGAGAGATATCTGGAGTTGAGCGTCGGCGATCTGGTACCGCGACGTCACTGTTGTTTCGAGGAGCGCCGCGATGCCGGCGCCGACCGCAGCGAATGCGGGACCCATGGCGGCCAGCCTCATGTGTGCTGGGTTGGAGTGGCGCCCCGGTACGCGTAGCGCGACCGACTAGCGGCGTTGACCGGGGGAGTATAGGACCGCGGACAAGATCGGGACAAACGCCGGCCTGGCTTGTGCGGCGAGTCCGGGGAGCATCGCGCGTGGGCCGGCAGCCATGCGGCCTGGAACGAACGGCCCACCCACAGAGGCCCACCCAGATCGCCGGCGGGACGTCCAGCGATGGTCGGCCGTGCGACGGTGGGCGGAATTGGCCCTGGCGGAGCCGGCCGAATGGCGGCATCGCTCCGGGGCGGAAGGCCACCCGGCGATGATCGGGACCGCCTCTCCAACACCCGGCCGTCCCTTACGACTTCGATCGACTTCCTGCGCCAATGCCGCGTCCCCCTCCAGCCGGTGCCCGGCGCTCAGAAGCTCGCCGCGGTGCGATCTGGCACGGGCCTCGCAACGGGGCCGCCGGGAGGCAGGCGGTGCGCTCCCAGCCCTCGGCCAGACGCCGGGCCTCCGTTCGTCCGAGTTCCACATCCACCGCAGGATCGGTGTTGGTTGCACGTGAAACATAGGCGCCGGGGAGCCCCGCGGTGAGGCAGGCAATCCTGGCCGCCTCGGCTTCGTCCAACCAAGGGCCGAGGCCGTTTGGCTGTCAACGCATGATCGAGCCTCGGCTCGTGTTGCACGTGAAACCGGAACCTGCCCCCCTCGGCCCTCGGAGGTCTGCCGCGCCCGAATTCATCCTGACAAGCGACAACTGCGAGCAAATCGGCCCCGATAAGCCTCCGAAAAGTGGCTTGGGATAGATTTCCAGCGGCCTGGTCGAGCGATCGATAGATTCCCGGCTCGCGTTCGTCCAGTCCATACGAGGACTCCCTCGGAACCGAGCAACCGTCCTGAATGGTAGAATCTGAATACTTCCAACGACCGAAACGGGGACCTGAGTGGGTCAAATCGTCGCTTGCGCCAACCAGAAGGGGGGCGTGGGCAAGACCACAACCGTCGTCAATCTCGCAACCTACCTGGCCATCGCCGGCGACACCGTCCTCGTTATCGACCTTGATCCGCAGGGAAACACCACCAGCGGCTTCGGTCTCGACCGCGCCGAGATCCAACATTCCGTATATGAAGCAATCATCGAAGACGCCGCCGTCTCCGAGCTCGTCAGGCCAACCACGATTCCGGGCCTATCGATCGTTCCGTCGTCGATATCTCTCGCCGGGGCCGAGGTCGAGCTCGCACCGCTTCCCCAGCGCGAACGCAGACTGGCTCGCATCCTGACCGAGCTGGTGGCCTCGTACGATTACATCCTGCTGGATTGTCCGCCGTCACTCGGCCTGCTGACTGTGAACGCCCTCACCGCCGCCGACGCGGTGGTGATACCGATCCAATGTGAGTACTACGCCCTGGAAGGCCTGTCTCAGCTGATCGCGACCATCAACCTCGTGCGTAACCACCTGAATCCAGACCTGGCGATCAAAGGCGTCGTGCTGACCATGTATGACCCGCGGACGAACCTATCTGCCGAGGTCGATGCCGAGGTACGCAAGCATCTCGGACCGGCCGTTTTCGACACTGTCATCCCACGCAGCGTCCGCCTGTCGGAAGCGCCGAGCTACGGGCTGCCGATTGCCCTGTACCGGCCCGAATCAAAGGGTGCCGAGGCCTACGCCGCGCTCGCCGCCGAGCTGCGCGCACGCGACCGGAGGCCCGAAGCCATGGCCCGCGCCGGCGCCGAGGAGGCGTCCGCACCTCGAGACGCCGTCGATGCGTTAGATGGGAGCGCGCGTTGACGCCGTCGCATATCGAGAAGCACACAGCCCTGGGACGCGGACTCGGCGCGCTCATACCTCAGTCCAGCCCGGCCGGGTCAGCCGCCGTAGACATCCCGATCTCGCGGATCAAGGGCAATCCTTACCAGCCTCGCCAGCGAGTCGAGCAGCGTGCGCTCGAATTGCTCGCCGCAAGTATCGGCGTCCACGGCGTCCTCCAGCCCGTGCTCGTCACGGAGGTGCTGGACGGCTACCAGCTCGTCGCCGGCGAGCGGCGAGTGCGCGCCGCGCAGATGGCCGGCCTGGACCATGTGCCGGCCATCGTCCGACAGATGGCGCAACGCGACCAACTGGCGATCGCGCTCGTCGAGAACGTCCAGCGCGCCGATCTCAACGCCATCGAGGAAGCCCACGCCTACCGCCAGCTCGCGGACGAGTTCGGACTGACCCAGGACGAGATCGCCGGTCGGGTCGGACGGGCACGCTCTACCGTCACCAACACGTTGCGACTGCTCGACCTCGAGCCGACAGTCCAGGAGGCGCTCGGCGAGGGCAACATCACCGAGGGCCACGCCCGCGCAATCGGGGGCGCCGACCCGGCCGCCCAGCGGCAACTCGTCCAGGCCGTGATGGGGCGCGGGCTGTCCGTCCGGCAGACCGAGGAGCTGGTCCGCCGGCTCCGCGACAAGCCGGCGCCCGCGGCCGGCCGAAAAGCCGAAACGAGCCCAGAGATGGAGAGCCTCGAGGAAGACCTGCGCCGCGCCTTGGGCACGAAGGTACTTCTTGCCCGATCCAGGAAGGGTGGACGCATCGTCATCGAGTACTACAGCGACGAGGAGTTCTCGCGCCTCTTCGACCGTTTGACCGGAGGAATCTCTTGACCCAGGATCTCCCGCGCGCCACCAGCGGATCCGCGAACGGAGCCTCGACCACCGGCATGACCACGCAGCCGGCACGTCGTTCGCGCAAGACGGCCACGAGCGAATACAACGCCGAAAGCATCCAGGTTCTCGAAGGCCTCGATCCAGTCCGCCGGCGACCGGGCATGTACATCGGCTCAACGGACGGGCGAGGGCTTCACCACCTGGTCTGGGAAGTGGTCGACAACTCGATCGACGAGGCCATGGCCGGCTACGCGACCGTCGTCGAGGTCCGGGTCCTCGAGGATGGCTCTGTGCGCGTTACGGACGACGGCCGAGGGGTCCCGGTCGGTCGGCACCCGAGCGGCAAGGACGCACTCGAGATCGTCCATACGGTCCTGCATGCCGGCTCGAAGTTCGGCGGCGGCGGCTATAAGGTTTCAGGTGGTCTCCACGGCGTGGGCGTGAGCGTCGTCAACGCTCTCTCGGAATGGCTGCGCGTGGAATCTGCCAGAGACGGATCGGTCTGGTCGCAGGAGTATTCGCGCGGCGTGCCGACTACCCCGGTTCGCAAGGTCGGGCCGCAGGGCGATCGCAAGGGCACCACCACGATATTCAAGGCCGATTCGCAGGTCTTCGAGACCGTCGAGTTCTCCTTCGACACGATCGCCCAGCGATTGCGCGAGTCGGCGTACCTCAACAAGGGCCTCTGGATCCGGCTGCTGGACGACCGGGCGGACCGCGAACGTTCGTTCTATTTCGAGGGCGGACTGATTTCCTTCGTGCGGCATTTGAACAAGAACAAGGAGACGCTCCACAACCGCCCGATATACGTCGAGCGACGCGAAGGCTCCACGGCCATCGAAGTCGCTCTCCAGTACAACGACTCGTACGCGGAGAATGTCTTCAGCTTCGCCAACAACATCAACACCGTCGACGGCGGCTCCCACCTCACCGGTTTCCGTGCAGCCTTGACCCGCTCGCTCAACGACTACGCCCGTCGAGCCAGCATCCTCAAAGACGCCGACGCCAACCTGTCGGGCGAGGATGTTCGCGAGGGGCTCACCGCGGTCGTCAGCGTCAAGCTCGTCGACCCGCAGTTCGAGGGCCAGACCAAGGCCAAGCTCGGCAACGCCGAGGTCAAGGGCGCGGTCGAGGCGGCAGTCGCGGAGGGCATCGGCCAGTACCTCGACGAAAACCCCGCCGATGGGCGGCGCATGATCGAAAAGTCGCTCACCGCAGCGCGCGCCCGCGAAGCCGCGCGCAAGGCACGCGACCTCGTCATCCGCAAGGGCGCCCTGGAGGGTATGTCGCTCCCGGGCAAGCTGGCCGACTGCCAGGAGCGAGATCCTGCCAAGAGCGAGCTGTACATCGTCGAAGGCGACTCGGCGGGCGGCTCGGCCAAGCAGGGTCGCGATCGGCGTTTCCAGGCGATCCTGCCGCTCCGCGGCAAGCTCCTCAACGTCGAGAAGGCGCGCCTGGACAAGATCGTCTCGAGCGAGAACATCCGCCCGCTTGTCATCGCCCTCGGTGCCGGCATCGGCGACTCACTGGACCTGGCGAAGCTCCGCTATCAGCGCATCATCATCATGACCGACGCCGACGTGGACGGCGCCCACATCCGGACCCTGCTGCTCACCTTCTTCTTCCGGCACATGCCCCAGGTCCTCGAGAACGGCTATCTCTTCATCGCCCAGCCGCCGCTGTTCCGCGTCAGCACGGGCAAGGTGACGCACTACGCCGCGTCCGAAGGCGAACGCGACGCCATCGTCAAGAAGATGGCCGCCAGGAACGTGACCGTTCAGCGCTTCAAGGGCCTGGGCGAGATGAACGCCGATCAACTCTGGGAAACCACGATGAACCCGGAGACGCGAACCCTCCTGCGGGCCGAGGTCGAGGATGCCGCCGAAGCCGACGCCATATTCACGATGCTGATGGGCGAGCGCGTCGAGCCGCGCAAGGACTTCATCAAGACCGAGGCCAGAAAGGTCCAGAACCTCGATGTCTGACGTAGTCGACGTGGAGATGCCCATCGCCGAAGGGTCTACAACGACCGTCCGGGGCGCCGTGCTGTCCTATGAGGACTTCCGCGTCCGGCCCCACAACTGCTTCGCCTGCGGAGAGCTCAACGAGGCCGGCCTGCACCTCAAACTGAAGCTGGAGCCTGGCCACTGCACGACCGAGCTGACGATCCCTCGCCGGTTCGAAGGCTGGGAAGGGATCATCCATGGCGGGATCCTGTGCGCCATCCTCGATGAGGTGATGGCCTGGGCGCTGGTGGCACAGGACAGCTGGGGCGTCACCGCGCGGATGAGCGTCGACTTCCGGCGCCCCGTTGTCGTCGGCCAGTCGGTCCGTGCCGAAGGTTGGATTACGAGCGACAGGCGCCGCATTCACGTAACGGCGGGCCGGATCGTCGACGCCGAGACCGGAGTGGAGCTGGCCGTCGCCGAAGCGACATATGTCGCCGCGAACGAAGCCCGCAAGCGCGAGCTCAAGGAGCGGTACGGCGTGACGGAGAAGCAGCCCTAGATGAGCGCGACCGCAACCTCGGCGGTCACTGCCGCCTCGAACGTCTTCGTCGAGGCGCATCTCGCCGCGGCCGCCGCCCTCGGCGATCGCCTCGCTGATCTGGTCGGGGACCCGCCTGCCTTGAGCCGAGAGCTCCACACCGGACTGCTGCAGCTCGCCGATCCAACGGTCATCGAGGGGATCCGGGGCGTCGCCCCAGGCATCGGCGCCGTCATCGGCGTTCGCCTGCCCCTTCTCGGCGCTGCCCACCGAGCCTTTCGCAAGGCAACCAGGCGCGTCTCCACGGCCCTGGTTCTCGATGCCACGGATCGCCTGCTGCGCGAAGACGCCAGCGAGGTCCGCTGGTTCGGTATGTGGAACCTCGAGAATCTGCTGGCCACGGACCCCGAACGGACGTGGCAGCTGATGCGCCGCGCTGCCGGCGAAACATCCGAGTGGATCAGCGTCGACACCCTCGCGCACCCGTACGGCGCCGGGATTCTGCGGGATCCCCGACGCTGGGCCGAGATAGAGCAGCTCGTCTACTCCCCGTCGCGCTGGGAGCGGCGCCTCGTGGGCTCCACTCTGGCGACGCTGCCGCATGTGAAACACGCCGGGGGAGCGGCCGAGTCCGTCGTCCCCCGCGGCCTGGCCCTGGTGGAACAGCTGATCGGCGACAACGAGCCCGATGTCCAGAAGGCGCTCTCCTGGGCGCTACGGACCCTGGCCGCGCTCGATCCCGCGGCCGTGGCCGCCTTCGTGCAAGGCGAGGCCCACGCGGCCCGCCAGAACGCCGACGGTTACCGCGCCTGGGTTATCCGAGACTCGCTCTCGAAGCTTCCGGACGACACCGCCGCGCGTCTGAGGGCCGAGCTCGAGGGGATTCGACGTCGTCCCGGCGCCCCTTCGCGCTCCCGTGCGGCGACCGCGGCGGCCGCATTCTTCCAAAACACCGACTACGGCGCCGCTCCGCGGCCCGCCCGCAGCCCCATGGAGGCATAGCGCACCGTGACCGACGATCTGGGCGTGGTTCGAGTCGTCCGCGTCGAGGACGAGATGAAGACGGCCTATCTCGATTACGCGATGAGCGTCATCGTGTCCCGAGCCCTGCCAGACGTCCGCGACGGCTTGAAGCCCGTCCATCGCCGGATCCTCTACACGATGGGGGAGATGGGTCTTTCGGCTACCTCGTCTTACCGCAAGTGCGCCGCGATCGTCGGCGAGGTGATGGGCAAGTACCACCCTCACGGTGACGCCGCTCTCTACGAGGCGCTCGTTCGACTCGCCCAGGACTTCTCGATGCGCTATCCGCTCGTCGACGGCCAGGGCAACTTCGGTTCGATCGACGGCGACAGCGCGGCCGCGATGCGCTACACCGAGGCCCGTCTCACCGGGATCTCGTCCGAGATGCTGGCCGACATCGACAAGGACACCGTCGACTACACCGACAACTACGACGGGACCCAGAAAGAGCCCACGGTCCTGCCCGCCAGGCTCCCGAATTTGCTGGTCAACGGCTCGTCGGGAATCGCCGTCGGCATGGCGACCAACATCCCGCCACATCATCTCGGCGAGGTCTGCGACGCGGCCCGGGCGCTGATCGAAGACCCGCAGCTGACCTCCGACGATCTCTGCAAGTACATCGCCGGCCCGGACTTCCCGACCGGCGGAATCATGTTCCGCTACGAGACCCGCCGCAACCCCATAACGGGCGAGAACGAGACCGTCGACGCCATCCGGGAGATGTACGCCCACGGCCGCGGCCGAGTCGTCGTTCGTGCTCAGGTCGCCTTCGAGGAGACGCGCCACGGCCGTATGGCGATCATCGTCAGCGAGCTGCCCTACATGGTCAACAAGTCGGCCCTGCTCGAGAAGATGGCGGATATGGTCGGGGCCAAGAAGATCGAGGGCATCGCCGACCTGCGCGACGAGTCCGATCGCGACGGCATGCGCATCTACATCGAGATCAAGCGCGACGCTGACCCCCACCGCGTCCTGAACAACCTGTTCAAGCACACGGCTATGCAGACGGCCTTCAACCTGAACATGCTGGCGCTGGTCGACGGTCAGCCGCAGACGCTGCCGCTGAAAGCGGTGCTCCAGCACTACATCGACTACCGGCGCGAGGTCGTCCGCCGCCGTACCGAGTTCGATCTCGAAAAGGCCCGCGCCCGGGCCCACATCTTGGAAGGCCTCAAGATCGCCCTCGACAACCTGGACGAGGTGATCCGGACCATCCGCGCCTCGGCCGACGTCGAGACCGCCCGCAACAACCTGATGAGCGGCTTCGGGTTAACCGAGATCCAGGCCCAGGCGATCCTCGACATGCGCCTGGCCCGGCTGGCGGCCCTCGAGCGCAAGAAGATCGAGGACGAGTACCTCGAGATCATCAAGCTCATCGCCGAGCTCGAGGACATCCTCGCCAACCCGTCCCGCATCTTCGCGGTCATCAAGGACGAGCTGGCCGGCCTCAAGGCCAAGTATGCCGGCGCGCGCCGGACGCGGATCGCCGACGACTCCAGCCGCGAGATGACCGACGAAGACCTGATCGCGGACGAAGACGTGGTCGTGACGATCAGCAGGCGCGGCTACATCAAGCGCCAGCCGGTCGCGACCTACCGCCGCCAGGCCCGCGGCGGCAAGGGGATCATCGGCCACGTGACGCGTGAGGAAGACGCGGTAGAGCACCTGCTCGTCGCGAACACCCACGATTGGGCTCTCTTCTTCACGAACCGCGGCCGAGTCTTCTCGGCCAAGGTCCACACGATCGTCGACGCCAGCCGCCAGGCCAAGGGCATCGCCATCATCAACCTGCCCGGAGTCCAGGTGGAGCCCGGCGAGGTGCCGATGGCCACGATCACCCTGTCGGACTTCAACGCCGGCAAGTTCCTGGTCATGGCCACTCGCAACGGCATCGTCAAGAAGACGCCGCTCGAGCAATTCGAGAAGGTCCGGAGTAGCGGCATCATCGCCATCACCATCGCTGCCGACGACGAGCTCGCCTGGGTCGACGTCGCCGCGGGCAAGGACGACGTCATCGTCGCCACGGCCCAGGGCAAGATCGCGCGCTTCCCCGAGACCGAGGTCCGCCCGATGGGCCGTCCTGCGGCCGGGGTTATCGGCATCCGGCTGGCCAGCCCGACGGATCGTGTCGTGGGCATGAGCGTCGTCCAGCCCACGGCGGACCTGCTCGTGCTCACCGAGACCGGCTACGGCAAGCGCGTGCCGCTGACCGAGTTCCGGCCGATGCACCGCGGCAGCCAGGGCGTCCGGCTGATCTCCCTCGAGGGCAAGAGGACCGGAGACGTGGCCGCGGTCCAGCAGGTCACCGAGCTCGACGAGGAGCTGCTCCTGATCAGCGCCGGCGGCCAGGTCGTCCGGACGGAAACCAACACGATAAATCGCTACTCATCGCAGGCCCGCGGCGTGATCGTCATGCGCCTCAACGCCGGCGACAAGGTGGTCGGCATCGCCGCATTCCGGGCAGGGCTGGCACAACGTGGTGGCTTGTCGGACAATGACCCGGGAGGAACGCAGCCCGCGCCCGGCGGCGCGGCGCCCAAGTGACCTTCAGCGTCAACCCGGAGGCAGTCTTGCCAGCAGCGGACCAGTTCGACGTCTATACCGGGAATGCCAACCCGGACCTGGCGCGGAACATCTGCCGCTACCTGGGGATCGATCTCGGCCATGCCGACGTATTCGAGTTCGCGAACGAGAACATCTTCGTTCGGATCATCGACAACGCCCGCGAGAAGGACGTCTTCCTGATCCAGCCGACCTCACGACCGGTCAACAAGTCGATCATGGAGCTCCTCATCATGATCGACGCCTTCAAGCGGGCCAGCGCGGGCCGCATTACGGCCGTCGTGCCTTACTACGGCTATGGCCGGTCGGACAAGAAGGATCAGCCCCGCGTCCCGATCACAGCCCGACTGATCGCGGACATGCTGACCGTGGCGGGCGCCAACCGCATCCTGACGGTCGACCTGCATCAGGGCCAGATCCAGGGCTTCTTCAACATTCCGGTCGACGAGCTCACGGCCGTGCACCTGCTCTCCGCCCACTTCCGCCAGAAGAGCCTCGACAACATCGTCGTCGTCACCGACCTGGGGTTCGCCAAGCGGGCCCGCACGTTTGCCGAGCTGCTGGACGCCCCCCTCGCCATCGTCGAGAAGCGTCGCATCGGCAATCAGGACCAGGCGGAAGTACTCAACGTCATCGGTGACGTGCGCGGCAAGCGGGCGATCATCGTCGACGACGAGATCGATACCGCCGGCACGCTCATCCAGATCGTCGAGGCGCTGCAGCGCGAGGGCGTGACCGAGATGTACGCCTGCGCCACGCACGCGGTCCTTTCGCTATCGGCCGTCGAGCGCATTAATAGCTCGGTCCTGGGCGAGGTCGTGGTGACCGACTCGATCCCGATCCCGCCCGAGAAGCGCGGCGGCAAGATCATCGTCCGTTCGCTCGCCCCGCTCATCGCCGAAGCGATCGTCCGGATCCATCGGGGGCAGTCCGTCGGCGCCCTATTCACGAGCGAAGTCCATTTCACGCAGGAAATGCTGCTATGGGACACGGAGAACGCAGCCGACGGACCGACTCGGAACGGAGACGGCCGACCCGCGGCCGGAACCACCACCATGACGCCAGGCGGGACCTCGGCGCGAGACACCGCAGGCAAGACTGCGGCGGACGGACCGGCGACCGGGACCTCGGCGGGAGACACGCCGCGGTGAGCGGACCGGGCGGCCGTCCCTTCGTGGCGCGCAAGGAGAGGCTCAAGTCATGACACTCCAGCTGCATCGACCGGACGGGCAGGGCAGCCTCGTACCGACGCCCCCACCCGGCCACGACCGCCGCGAGGACTGGCGCAAGGGCCTGCGCTCGAGCCGCTGGCGAGTGGCTCCGCTCCGGAATACCGAGATGAACCCGACCTCGACAGTCGCCGCGGTGGCCTTCTGGGCGGTCCTGGCCGGCGTCACCTTCGTGCTGCTACTCTGGGGCTACGGATCCCACTTCTGGCACTAGGCCGTCGGCGCGAGCGTAGCCGCCCCCTGGCCTATACTTTCGGCCCAGCCCCCGGCGATGCCGGGAGGTTGTCATCGGCCGACGCCGAGGGGCGTCGCCGCCTCGGCCGAGGTCCTCGCCATTGGCCCTCCCATGCGGGCCACTAACGAACGTGAGCCTGAATGCTTGGCTTCCTGAGTCGTTTCGTCGACTCTAACGACCGTGAACTCCGGCGCCTCGAGCCGCTCGTAGAACGCATTGCCGAACTCGAGCCGGAGATGCAGGCGCGGTCCGACGAAGAGATACGCGCCCTGATCGATGAGATCCGTGAGGAGATCCGCAGCGCGGGCGAGCCGGAAGAGCCTTCCGATGACGAGCGCCACAACCCGGAGCTCGAACGCCGCCGCGAGATAGCCAAGGAGCGCCGCGAGCGCGAGCACGCCCGCGTCCAGGCCGCCATGGACGACGTCCTGCCCGAGGTCTTCGCCGCGACCCGCGAGGCCATGGAGCGCACCTTGAAGATGCGGCACTTCGACGTCCAGATGATGGGCGCGATAGTCCTGCACCAGGGCAAGATCGCCGAGATGAAGACCGGCGAGGGCAAGACCCTCGTCGCGCCGCTCGCCATAGCCCTCAACGGCTTGACCGGCCGGGGAGTGCACCTCGTCACCGTCAACGATTACCTGGCCCGGCGCGACGCCCAGTGGATGGGCCCGATCTTCCACTTCCTGGGCCTGTCGGTCGGGATCATCACCCACGACACCTCGTACCTGTTCGAGCCCGGCTACCCGACCACCGATGAGCGGCTGATCAACCTCCGGCCCTGCACTCGCCGGGAGGCCTACGAAGCCGACATCACGTACGGCACGAACAACGAGTTCGGCTTCGACTACCTGCGCGACAACATGGTCGTCGAGCTCGATCAGCGGGTTCAGCGCGGGCGCTATTTCGCCATCGTCGACGAGGTAGACAACATCCTCATCGACGAAGCCCGGACCCCGCTCATCATCAGCGGCCAGGCCGAAGAGTCGGCCGACAAGTACTTCCTGTTCGCCCGCCTCGTGCCACGCCTCGTTGCCAGGCCGGAAGGCGACGAGGAAGGCGGCGACTACTTCGTCGACCTGAAGGAGAAGGCCGTCTCGCCGACCGAGGAAGGCATCTCCAAGATGGAGAAGCTGCTCGGCGTCCAGAACATCTACGACGCGGATCCGACCTTGGCGCGCTACTTCGAGTCGGCCCTCAAGGCCCACGCCCTCTACAAGCGAGACCGCGACTACATCGTCAAGGACGGCGAGATCGTCATCGTCGACGAGTTCACCGGCCGCCAGATGCCGGGGCGCCGCTGGAGCGAGGGTCTCCACCAGGCCATCGAAGCCAAGGAGGGGCTCCGGGTCCAGCGCGAATCGGTGACCCTGGCCACGATCACCTTTCAGAACTACTTCCGCCTCTACACCAAGCTGGCCGGCATGACCGGCACCGCGATGACCGAGGCCGAGGAGCTGCACAAGATCTACAAGCTCGAGGTCGTGGCCATCCCGACCCACCGGACGATGATCCGGGACGACGAGGCGGACCTGGTCTTCCGCAACGAGACGGGCAAGTTCACCGCCCTGATCGACGAGATCGTCGACATGCACGACCAGGGCCGGCCCGTTCTGGTCGGCACTGTCTCGGTCGAGAAGTCAGAGCGTCTGGCCGACATGCTGATGCGTCGCGGCATCAAGCACGAGGTCCTCAACGCCAAGTTCCATGAGAAAGAGGCGCCGATCGTGGCTCAGGCCGGCCGCACCGGCGCCGTGACGATCGCCACGAACATGGCCGGCCGAGGCACCGACATCCTGCTCGGCGGCAACCCGGCCGGGCTCGCCTCGGAGATGCTCCACCGCAAGGGGCTCAACCCGGCCGAAGTCGACAAAGAGACATACGAAGCGGCCCTGGCAGAGGCCAAGCGGATCTGCGACGAGGAGCACGAGAGGGTCGTCGCGGCGGGGGGCCTGCACATCATCGGCACCGAGCGCCACGACTCGCGCCGGATCGACAACCAGCTGCGAGGCCGGGCCGGCCGCCAGGGCGATCCGGGCTCGTCCCGCTTCTACCTCTCGCTCGAAGACGATCTCATGAAGCGGTTCGCCTCGGACCGAGTGGCAGGGCTGATGGAGCGGCTGGGCCTGGAAGAGGACATGGCCATCGAATCGCGCCTGGTCTCCAAGACCATCGAGAGCGCCCAGAGCCGCGTCGAGGGCTACAACTTCGACATCCGCAAGCGCGTCGTCGAGTACGACGACGTCATCAACAAGCAGCGTGAAACCATCTACGAGGAGCGCGACAAGGTCCTGCGCAACGAGGACCTGTCCGACACGGTCCAGGCATTCGTCGATCAGGAGATCGACACGATCGTCGACCAGCACCTCCACCCCTCCCTCCCGATGGAAGAGTGGAACATGCCCGGCCTGGTCGCGGCCGTCGAGGCTATGGGCCTGGGCGGGCCGGACCTCAACGAAGACGCGCTCTGGGACTTCCACGGCCGCGATGCCATCGCCGTTCATCTGAAGGACCTGGCGGCGGAGCGGCTCGAGCAGAAGGCCGAAGAGAATGGCGACGACTGGGCGCTCATCGAGCGGCTAGTGCTGCTGCGCACGATCGACTCGATCTGGGTCGAGCATCTCACCGAGATCGACGAGCTCCGCCAGGGCATCGGCCTGCGCGGCTACGCCCAGGAAGACCCGATCAACGCCTTCAAGAAGGAGGCGTTCAGCCTCTACGAGGAGATGAGCGCCCTGATCCGCCACCAGGTGGCGACGACGATCTTCCGGGTTTCGATCGTGCGTCAGCCCGCGGCGCCGGAGGGTGTCGAAGGAACCGGTCCTGCACCCGCCGCTGGCTCGCCCGAGTCGGACGCCGCCGCCAAGCGCATCGCCGGCGGCATGTCCAGCCTCCGCAAGCCGCTGCCCCAGGGTCGCCCGATGGGCGGATCGAGCAGCGCGTCGAGCAATGGCGCCGACGGCGCCGTGAGGCCCGGGTACTCGCCGGCGGGCGTACGAATGGGCCGCAACGACGCCTGCTGGTGCGGGTCCGGCAAGAAGTACAAGAAGTGCCACGGCCGCTAGCTGATCGGGTCGGCGCGGGCCCGGGGCCGGGGACGGCATCGGCCCGATCCCGCCGGCCGCGGTCCCGACGGTTGTCGGCGTGACCCGCCCGCCGATCCGCGTCCAGACCAAGGCCTCGATCCCGGCTCGGCGCGTAGCCACACCCATCACCTGGAGGCGGCGGATTCGCGATCTGGCGCTGGTGATCGTGGCCTTCGGTCTGGGAGGCACGGCCCTCACCGCGTACACCACGTTCCGGATCTGGCAGGTCGGCCAGCAGGACGCCCGGCCGCACGTCGACGCGATCGTCGTCCTGGGGGCGGCTCAGTACAACGGCCGCCCGTCGGGCGCCCTTGCCGCACGCCTGGACCATGCCATCGAGCTTTACGAGGAGGGCGACGCCCCGTATCTGATCACAACGGGTGGCAACCTCCCCGGCGACCGCACCACCGAAGCCGACACGGGTCGTCGCTACGCCATAGCCCGCGGCGTGCCCGCCGCGGCCATCCTCGAGGAGAACACGGGCAGCTCCACGCTTGAGTCGCTCGAGCACGTACGGGCGATCTTCGAGCAGCGTGGGCTGCACACGGCGCTCTTCGTGTCGGACCGCAGCCACATGCTCAGAGTCCTGCGAATGGCGCAGGATCAGGGCTTCGAGGCCTGGGCCTCACCGACCGACACGAGCCCGGATGACATCGACTCCCACCTCATCTACAACTCGATGGTCCACGAGCTCGGCGCGATGGGGCTGTATCTCTTCGTAAACCAGGATCCGGACTCCCTGGCCGCTCCGCCGGCGACTCCGTCGGCCGCAGCCACGACCGCACAGTCCGAGCAATGAACGGACCTGGTCCCCGGCCGAGTCGATCGTGAAAGGGCGGCCGCCGTGGCGACGGGACGAGGCCGGCGGCTTCGGCTCTTAGCGGCTCCGAACCGCTGCGTGCAAGCTCGCGTGTGGGCAATACGCAACGGCAATCCAGCGTCAAGGGGGCCCACCACGGCGATTTCCCGCCGGCGACCTCAACTAACCCCTTGGCTATGCCGAATTGAAACCGTATACTCCCTTCATCGCCGGCTGTGGTCAGGACCCGTCATCCGGTCGCGGCCTGTGAGGAGGGGCGATTGCCGCCACACTGAGGAGAGTAGTGAAGCAGGCAGAGGAAGCGGCTTTCATCGATCTCATAGCCTGTGAGCGAGATTGCCGGAATTGCAGCTACGCAGCAGCCCTCGACTGCGATGGCAACTGCGGGGTCTGCCCCCACAACATCTACTGCCCCTGCGTGAACCCCGTCGTCGCCCGGAGCAAGAGCGCACTGCGCTTGATGGAGCTCCGTCCGATCCTTCTCCAGGACGCCCGAGGCCGCTCTTAGTGGAGCCGGCCGAGATACGCGACCTGGTCACACGGATCCAGGCGACATCGGGGCGTCTTTGACCTCGAGGCAAAGGAAACCCGCCTAGCCGGTCTCGACGCGCTCACCGGGGATCCGGAGTTCTGGGCCGACCAGCAGGCCGCCAAGAAGGTGCTCCGCGAGGCCGAGGGGCTTCGCGAGGAACTGGCCCTCTGGCGCCATCTGCAATCCCGGGCTGAGACCGCACTAGAGCTGCTCGACCTCGCCCAGGAGGAAAGCGACGAGAGTCTCGCGGCCGACGTCGCGGTCGAAGCGGCCGAGCTGGAACGCGAGTACGCCGTCGCCCGGCGCGACCTGCTCTTCGGGGGCCAATACGACGGCCGCAACGCCCTCCTGACGATCAGCGCCGGAGCCGGCGGGACTGAGGCCACCGACTGGGCGGAGATGCTGCTGCGCATGTACCTTCGCTGGGCCGAGCGGCACCGCTTCGGGACCGAGGTGCTCGACCAGACGGAGGGCGAGGAGACCGGCATCAAGAGCGTCACCGTGGCCGTGGACGGGCGGGCGGCCTACGGCTTCCTCAAGGCTGAGCGCGGCGTCCACAGGCTCGTTCGGATCAGCCCGTTCGACTCGCAGAAGCGCCGGCACACGACCTTCGCCCTGGTCGAGGTGCTGCCGGAGGTCGAGAGCGACCTGGAAGTCGAGCTCAACTGGGACGAGATCCGGATGGATACGTTCCGCGCAACCGGCGCCGGCGGCCAGCACGTCAACAAGACCGACTCGGCCGTGCGCCTGACCCACATTCCGACCGGCATCGTCTCTCAGAGCCAGAATGAGCGATCGCAGACTCAGAACAAGGAGACTGCGGCGAAGATCCTCCAGGCGCGGTTGCTCGAGCGGGCGGTCGAGGAACACGAGGCCGAACTGCGCAAGCTGCGCGGCGAGCACGTCGAGGCCGGCTGGGGCAACCAGATCCGCAGCTACGTTCTCCACCCGTACCAGATGGTCAAGGATCATCGGACGGAATTGGAGACCGGGAACACCTCGGCGATCCTGGACGGCGACCTCGACGCGTTCATGCAGGCCGAGCTCGAGCGCGAAGCCACCGCCACGGTTCCAGAAGCGGGCGGGTCAAAGTCCGGCGGCCGCGTCGCGTGACCGTAACGTATCGCCCGCCGCGGCGGGCCGAGCTGGCCGACTGCGCCCTCGTCTGGTATTCCGCCGTCGACGAATATATGGCCCGCCTCAACCGACCACTGCCGTCCCCGTATCTCGACCCATTGCTCACGCTGCTGGAGCATCTCCTCGCCACGGACCCGGAGCGATTCCTGGTCGCCGTGCGTCCACCCAGCCCGAAGACGGACTCCGGCCGCGACCAGGTGGTGGGTTTTGGCATAGCAGTCCAGCGAGAGCACGTCTGGTTCCTCTCGCAGCTCTACGTGTTGCCGCACGAACAGGGCCACGGAATCGGTCGTGCCCTGCTGACCCAGATCCTGCCTTCACTCCCGGCCGGAGCCACGCAGGCAGAGGCGACTCCCGTTGCCACCGGCCGCCCAAGCGAACCCGTTTACGACGGCCGACGTCCCGGAATCCTGGCCGTCTGCACCGATACGGCTCAGCCCGTATCCAACGGCCTCTACGCACGGTTCGGGATCGTCCCGCGAGTCCCCGTCTTCAACCTGGTCGGCACGCCGAATCCATCGACGCTGGCACGGCTCCCGGCAGGCGTCGAGGCGGTGCCATTCGGCCCGGACGGCCCGTCGGCCGAGATCGACGCCCTGGACCGAGCAATCCTCGGTTATGCGCACCCGGCCGACCATGCCCACCTGCGGGCGGCCGGCCGGACCGGCTTCGTGTACAGGACGAGCGCCGGCGAGCCGCTCGGCTATGGCTACAGCTCGGAGGCCGGCCGCTTCGGGCCGGTGGCCCTGCTCGACGAGACACTGACGGCTCAGGTGCTGGGCCACCTCATGACCGTGATCCGGCCGCGTGGGGCAACCTCGGTCTGGGTGCCGGGCGCCAACGACCGGGCCATGGTGGCGCTCTTCCGAGCCGGCCTCAGGATCGAGGGATTCCCGGCGCTCTTGTGCTGGACGCGGCCCTTCGCCGAATTCGACCGCTACCTCCCGGCGAGCCTGGCCCTGTTGTGACGACCGTTCTTTGAGCGGTCCGGAGCGGTTCGGTGCTAGCCTCATGCCCATCGTGAGTGCGGCGCCTTCCGGATCCACTCCCAGCCCGGTCCGCCAGACGAGCTCGGCCGCCGGACGCTCACAGGAATCTGTCCCGTCCAGAATCGTGCTGGCCATGCAGGGCGTGACCAAGTCCTACCCCAACGGCCGCGTAGCGCTCCGCGGCATCGACCTGACCGTCCCCGAGGGCGACTTCGTCTTCCTCGTCGGCCCGTCCGGCGCCGGCAAGTCGACCATGATCAAGCTCCTGATCCGAGACGAGCTCCCGACGAGGGGCGAGGTGCTGCTCGACGGACGCGATCTGGGCCGGCTCAGGCGTCGCGATGTACCCAAGATCCGCCGGAAGATCGGCGTAGTCTTCCAGGACTTCAAGCTCCTGGCGAACAAGACGGTCCGTGACAACGTCGGTTTTGCACTCGAGGTCACGGGCGCCAGGCGGCGCGAGATAGATCCCGCCGTCGATCGCGTCCTGCGTGTCGTGGGTCTGACCGGCCAGGCCGATCAGCTCCCCAACCAGCTCTCCGGCGGAGAACAGCAACGGACGGCGATCGCCAGGGCGCTCGTCCACAATCCACGGCTCTTCATTGCCGATGAGCCGACCGGCAACCTGGACCCGCTGATCAGCTGGGAGATCATCCAGCTCCTGCTCCGCATCAACGAGCTCGGGGTCACAGTCCTGATGGCGACCCACAACGCCGAGGTCGTCACGGCGGTCCGCAAGCGGGTCGTCGCGCTCGAGAACGGGCGTATCGTGCGCGACGAAGTCGGCGCGGCCTACCACCGCGAGGACTGAATGGCCGCGTTCATCGGCTTCAGCATCCGACGCGCCTGGCAAGGGTTCTGGCGTAACGGGCTCATGAGCCTGGCCGCGACGGCGACGATGGTCCTGATGCTGGTGATGCTCTCGGGCCTGATCATCCTGTTGACGGGTCTGGACGCCACTCTCAACTACGTCCAGCAGGAGGTCCAGGTCGTTGCCTACCTGAAGGATTCGGCCACACCGCAGGACGTTGCCGGCCTCGAGGCCTCTCTTCAGAAAATGCCCCAGGTGGCTCAGGTCAACTTCGTTTCGAAGGATCAGGCCTATCGTGACTTCCTGACCCGCCATCCGGACGAAGCCGACGTCATCAACTCGTTACCGACGAACCCTCTGCCGGCCTCGCTTCAGATCAACCTGCGCAACGCCAACGACTACCTCGATGTCGCCACCTACCTCAACAACCAGTCCTCGATCGACCGGGTCCTCAACATCAAGCAGACGGTCGACCAGATGCTCACCATCATCGGCTTCCTTCGGGCCGGCGGAGCCGTGACGCTCGTGGTCGGTGGCTTGATCGTGCTGTTCATCATCGTCAACACGATCCGCCTGGCGGTGGTGTCGAGAGCGGACGAGATCGAGATCATGCGGCTCGTGGGCGCCTCGGATGCCTTCATTCGATGGCCGTTCATATTCGAGGGAGCGCTGGTCGGCCTGTTCGGCGCGGCCATAACCATCGGCCTCCTGTTCATCGGACAGGGGCCGATCACGAGCTTCCTATCCGACTACTTCAAAGTACTGCCGGTCGATGCCGGCGCGGCCGTCGGCCGGAACATAGCCTTGATCGTTCTAGGAACCGGGGTTGGCATCGGCGTCCTCGGCTCGTATCTGTCCGTGCGGAGTTACCTCATCCGTTGATCGGTGGGTCGAATCCGCGTCGTTCTGTTGCCTGAGGTTTCGATCCATGTCCTTCACGCCAGACCCTGAGAGCCCGGACCAGCTCGAGGCCGGTTCTCCTCCGCCCGAGCCATCCGAGATCGACGAGCGCGTCGAGGAGGCAAAGCCGGCGGGCACGACCGGGGCGCGGAAGCGCGGTCTGGCCCCGTCCCACCTCAGCCTGATCCTCGTCGCCGTCCTGGGCGGGAGCGCCTTGTTCATGGGCGGCTACTCGCTCGGCGCCCACGTCGCGACGACGCCCGGGACCCCAGCCGACCAGGAGACCCGCTTCGGTCCGTTCTGGGACGTCTACTCCCTCATCCAGAGCGACTTCGCCGGAGCCTCCAAACCGAGCCCGGACCAGTTGGTCCAGGCCGCCATCAAGGGCATGATGGAGAGCCTGAACGATCAGTGGTCCTATTATCAGGGCCCGTCCGACTTCCAGAGCTCGCTTCTCAGCGTCGGGGGCCAGGCCCTTGGCATCGGCGTCCAGGTCGAGCTGCAGCCCATCGACGCCAGCTCGGGTCTGAGTTGCACGAAGATCGGCAACGGCTGCGAGTTGGCCATCGTCCAGCCGATACCGGGGTCGCCTGCCGCCGCCGCCGGCGTCCTGGCGGGCGACGTGATCGTTTCGGTCGGCGGTACCTCGCTGGACGGCATGACGATCGATGCGGCCATCGCGCTGATCAAGGGCCCCGTCAACACGCCGGTCACGCTCGGCCTGCTGCGGGGAACGACCTCTATCCAGAAGTCAATCGTGCGCCAGATCTACAACCAGCCTGAGGTCGATACCAAGACGCTGGCCAACGGCGCCGTGGCCTACATCCACGTCAGCGGCATAAACCAGCCGGCCAGCTCGCAGTTCGACACGGCCCTCGCCGCCGCGTTGGCCGCGGGCCAGCACAACGTGATCCTGGACCTGCGCGGCAACCCCGGCGGTTACGTCGCCGATGCCGTCAAGATCGCCAGCGAGTTCATTCCGTCGGGCACTATCTGCTACCAGCAGGACGCGAGCGGTAAGACGAGTGAGTTGACCGCGACCGCGGGTGGTCGCGCCACGGACCCGTCGGTTCACCTGGTCGTGCTGGTCGACGGCAACACGGCCTCGGCGGCCGAGATCCTGGCCGGGGCGCTCCAGGCCCGCGGGCGAGCCAAGCTCGTCGGCGCCAAGACATACGGCAAGGGCGTCGTCCAGGAATGGCTGCCGCTATCGAACGATTTCGGCGGCATCCACCTCACGGTCGCGCGCTGGCTCACCCCGGACAAGGTCTGGATCAACGGCAAGGGCCTGCTGCCGGACGTTGCCGTCGACTCCAGCAACGCTCGGGCGGGAACCGACCCGGTTCTCGACGCCGGTCTCCAGCAGCTCGGCTTCCCGGCCCAGCCGGCCGCGTCCACGAGCCCCAACCCGAGCGTTAGCCCGGCCTCCGGCCAGAGCGCCAATCCCAGCGCCACTCCGAGTCCAGCGGCCAGCCCAAGCTGAGCACCGGCACGGCCCACCAGCGCCTGCCGGCCCGCGTGCCGCTCCGCGGGCAGCGGGCCGGTTGCGCGCGGAGGCGCCCTTCCGATACCATGCCCTCGAACGAAAGGAGGTGATGTGCAGTGTCGGATTTGCCGATGCGCTGCACCACCTCGCTAGGAGCCGGGCTCTAGAGACCGGCCACCGAGCGGGTGGTGTCATAACGCAAACCGAATGCCGGTCCTTCGGGGCCGGCATTCGTGCGTCTGCTGCCGGGCACCATGGCTGTGCACGACGGCATGGCGCGGCGGGCACCCCGCGTCCAGCAGGTTCCACCGCGGTCGGCGCGTTCCCGCCGCGGCCGTTGCGCCCGGCCGCCAAGTCGCAGGTCGGCTAACCTCGTCGAAGCCGTCTCGAATCCAGTGGGAGACACCATGGGCGAAGAGAAGACCGTCGCCCAGAATCGAAGAGCGCGCCACGAATACTCGATCGAGGATTCGTTCGAGGCGGGCGTCGTCCTGACCGGAACAGAGATCAAGTCGGTGCGGGCCGGGAAGGTCAGCCTAGCCGAGGCATACGCACGCATCGACAACGGCGAAGCCTGGCTGATCGGGGCGAACATCTCCCCCTGGGACACCGGCAACCGGTACAACCACGAGCCCAAGAGACCGCGCAAGCTGCTGCTCCATCGCGACCAGATCCTGGGCCTGCTGCTGAAGACGAAGTCCAAGGGCCTGACCCTCGTGCCGCTCAAGATGTACATCACGGGACGCGGCCGGGCGAAGCTCGAGATCGGGCTCGGGCGTGGCAAGCAGCTCCACGATCGCCGCCGCGACATCGCCACGCGGGACTCCCGGCGCGAGGTCGAGCGGGCCATCGCCGACGCCGACCGGGGTCGTGGCCGCTGATTCGGGCGCGACGGACCGTCTGACGCATCCGGGAGCGAATGTTGCCGGTCCGCGCCGCAAAATCGACGCGTTGCCAGCGTCACGTAATTCACGGGCGGGCGTCCGATGGCTACAGCGGCCGATCGGCCGAATCCATCGGTTACCATAGGCGCCGAGTTGCCCGCTTGCGTGGCGAGGGGAAAGATGACCGCGGAACCGTTCGATCCATTTGCATCAGAGGAGCCGGACCCGGCGTCCATCGGCGCCGCGTACCGGGCCGAGCCTGCGACCGCTGTGCCGGCCACGGCTCCCGCCGAGGTCGACGCGGCTGAGGCGGCCTCGAACGTCGCCGGATCTGACGCCGTCGTCGGGGACCCCGCCGCCGAGACGATACCGGTCGCCACCGAGCCGATCCCCGCGGCGACTGCCGGGCCGCGGTTCGCGTTCCGCCGTTCCCACCCCAAGGCGGCGGCGAGTGGACGCCACCACAGCCGGCTCGCCGGCTTCGCCCTGGCCTTCGTCGTCAGTGTGGCGGCCGTGCTCTTCATCTTCACGGGCGCCGCCGTCGTTGCGGCCAATGTCTACCGCGACCGCGTCCTCCCCGGCGTCCACACCGGTTCTGTCGACCTGTCCGGCCTGACGCGCGACGAGGCGATCGCCAGGCTTCAGTCCGTCTACGCCTACCTCGCGCAGGGTGAGGTCACGGTCACGACACCCGTCGGCGTGGCCACGATCACCTATCAGCAGGCGGGTCGCAAACCAGACGTCGAGGCCATGGCCGATGCGGCGATGGCCGTTGGCCACTCCGGCAACCCGCTCGCCGACGCCGCGACGGTCGCCCACTCGGCGGCATTCCGGCCCGACATCCCGGTCATCGTGGAAGTCGACCCCACCGCCCTGGCGGAGCGGCTCCACCAGCTCGTCGGCACGAGCGCGGTCGCTCCCAAGAACGCCCAGGTGAGCGCGGACGGCGGCAACTTCAGCGTCACCCCATCGACAAGTGGACGCGGGATGGATGAGAACGTGATCGGCTCGACGATCATCGCGCAGCTCGCCTCGACCAGCGCTCCCGCAGATCTTCAGGCCGGCGGGGCCTTCGTGACGATCCCACCGCAGATCAGCGATGCCGACGCCCAGAGCGCCATCGCTAGCGCCCAGAAGATGATCGCCGACGTGAAGCTCACGTGGAGCGTGCCTCCCGCCGGGGCACCGGCGACCTGGAAGCCGCAGACCTGGACGATCACGGCCGCCCAGATCCGTAGCTGGATCGTCTTCGGGACACGTCAGGACGGCACCTACGGTCCGGCCGTAGATCCCGCCCAGGTCCAGGCCTACGTGACCAGCGTGACGGCGAACGACATCATCCGCCCGACCGAGCCAACGGTCGTTTTCAATTCCTCCGGCAAGCCGAGCAGCCTGACGGCAGGAAAGGACGGGGTCGGTGTAGACGCGGGCGCGACGACCTCCGCCATTTCCGCCTACCTCGACTCGCTGACCTCCGGTAGCGCGGCCAGCGGCGCCGTGGAGATCGTGACGGGCCCGATACATCCGCAGATCTCAGACGTGGAGACCGTCGCCGGCATGGTCGTCGTCGGCAAGTGGACGACCACGTTCTATCCGGACATCAGCAACGGCATGGGCAAGAACATCCGCCAGCCGGCCACGAACCTGAACGGTCAGGTGGTCGGACCAGGTCAGCATTTCAGCTTCCTCGCCGGCGTCGGACCGATCGACCCCGCGCACGGTTTCACCATGGGTGGGGTCATCGTCGGCGGCAAGAGCGACCATACCGGTGCCATGGGCGGAGGCATCTGTTCGGCCTCCACGACCATGTTCAATGCCGCTGCCACGGCGGGGCTGCAGATCGATGAGCGCCATGCCCACTACTACTACATCAACCGCTACCCGGTTGGCAGAGACGCCACGGTGCTCTCGGACGGCCGAACCACCTGGGACCTGCGCTGGACCAACGACACGCCGTACCCGATCGTGATCCGCGCCTGGACCACCTACGGTTCGAGGAGCACCATCACGATTCAGCTCTGGAGCGTCGAGCAGACCCGGACCGTTACGTGGACCGGCGGCGGGATGGCCAATATCGTGGTCGCCCACAACAACCCGGTCGAGTACGTCAGCACCCTCAAGCCTGGCCAGAAGAACATCGCCGAATACGCGACCAACGGCTTCGACACCGGCGTGACCCGCGTCGTCACGGACGCCTCGGGTGCAGTAATCCACCGCGACGTCTGGTACTCGCACTACACCGCGGTCAACGGCCAGGTGCAGGTGGGCGGCGCACCCCCGGCCCCTGCGCCGACGCCGGTCCCGAGCGACGCCCCTGCGCCGACACCCGCTCCGACGCCGACTCCGACCTCATCTGCAGTGTTCTTCGTCCTGATCCCCTTCGCGCGCCGTCGCAAGGTGGTCGCGTAGGCCTCGTCACTGTCGCCAATCTCGTCCCGGAGGCGTCATGCGTCGTTGGCCCTTTTTGGCTCGCGCTGTACAATCCGCGGGCGCCGGTGCGCTGGCTCTGTGGGGATGCGTGGTTTCGACAGGGGCCGGTTACTGGAGAACGCGAGCCGAGGTTGGTCTCCAGGCCTCGTAAAAAGGAGCCCAAACGAAGTAACTGGCAACAACCAGTCTGCTCTCGCCCTCGCTGCTTAGGCAGTAAGGTGAGCGTGGAAGCAGCCTCACCTCCGTGGGCTGTGGAAGCGTCATTCAGCGGAGGTGCGATTCCGAGTAGCGTCGCGTAGTCGGAGTCAAAGCCCGAAAGGGAACGTGACTGGAGCGCTCGGTAGGCTGCCGACGGCCGCCCGGGCGATCGACGACAAATCATCGGACACGCTCGTAGTGGTCTCCGGCGAAGGTTTCTGGACGGGGAGTTCGACTCTCCCCCATCTCCACCATTTCTTTGTCCCGCGTGGGATGTGGCAGACAGACATTCTTCCCAAGCGCCGCTTCGACCTCAGGGATTGACTCGTGGCCACGACTCCGGTCCGCGTGCTCTCCGTGCCCGTTACCTCGCGGCGCCTGGCAGGGCTCGGACTCGCATCCGTCGCAACCATCCTCGTCGGCATGGTCGTCACGGCCATTCCTTATCGTGGCTACGCCGGCGAGGGCTACTCCCCCTTCAACCACTTCGTCTCCGAGCTCGGCGAGATCGCCGCCTCGAGGCTGGCGTGGGCCTTCAACCTGAGCATCGTGCTGGGCGGGATCGGGCTGGGCGTCTTTCTGCTTCTGCTGGCGGACCGCCTGAGCGGACGGTTCCGAACCGCACTCGTCGCCACCGCCGCTGTCGCGGGTGTATCGGGGACGCTCGTCGGCGTCTTTCCGATGGACTACTTGTCGACCCACCGGGTGGTGTCGGACATCTTCTTCCTGACCGGATGGCTCGTGGCCGGCATCTTCAGCGCCTGGCTCGTGTCCTCGCCAAGACCGGACTTCCCGCGCTGGCTCCTGGTACCAGGTGGGGCGGTCGTGGCGGTATTCCTGGGGTTCATCGGCGTCTACTCGACCTACCACCCGGTCGACCCGAACGCCCGGATCCTCGATCGGCCCGGCGTCTGGAGCGTGCCGGCCCTCGAGTGGGTGTCGCTACTCAGCCTCCTGCTCTGGTTTGTCTGCGTTTCGGTTGTGTTGCTCGGACAGGAAGCCGAATAACAGCCCGCAGCAGATCAGCCCTGCCGCGGCGTGTCGAGGGAGCGAACCTCGCCTATCCTTCCGGCCATGCCACCCGCTTCCTCGAGCCTTGGCGCGCGACTGCGCGGCCTCCTGGTCGACCTCGAGCCGGTCAAGCGCGACCGCGACTTCAGGATGATCTGGCTCGGACAGATCGTCAGCGGCCTTGGTCGCCAGGTCACCGTCACCGCCCTGCCGTTCGAGATGTGGCAGCTCACCCACAGCTCACTTTCGATCGGGCTCCTGGCCCTGGTTCAGCTGGTCCCGATCCTCATCTTCTCGCTGGGCGGCGGAGCCGTCGCCGACGCCGTCGACAGGCGACGCCTGCTGATCGGGACCCAGGTGCTGCTGGCTACCTCGAGCCTGTGCCTGGCGCTGCTTGCCGTCCAGCCGACCCCACCGGTATGGGCGCTGTACGTCGTCGCCTTTGTCGCCGCCGGCGTGGGCGCCGTCGACCAGCCCGCTCGGGCCTCGGCTATTCCACGCCTGGTCCCGCGTGAACGCCTGCCCGCCGCCATCGCCGTCAACTGGCTCAGTGGCCAGACCGTGGCCATCGCAGGATCGTTGCTCGCGGGCGTATTGATCTTCCTGTGGGGCGTCCCGGCGGCCTTCCTCTTCGACGTGGCCACGTTCACGGCGAGCCTGGTGGCTCTTCTACTGATCGCTCCCATCCCGCCCCATCCGGACGCGCCACGACCGGGCCTGCGGTCCATCGGCCAGGGCCTGCGCTTCGCCCGCGATCGGAGAATCGTGCTTGCGACTTTGCTCACGGACTTCAACGCCATGGTCTTCGGCATGCCGAGCTCCCTCTTCCCGCAGCTCGCCCTCACCGTCTTCAACGCCGGCCCCGCCGGCTACGGGCTGCTGAACGCGGCGCCCGCCTTCGGCGCGTTCCTTGGCGCCGCCCTGAGCGGATGGGTTACCCGCATCCGCCGGCCGGGCCGCGGCGTGGTTGCCGCCGTGGCCGGCTGGGGCGCCGCGATTGCCGCCTTCGGCTTGATGACCGCCAGCTTCCCGCTCGCTCTCGCCTTGCTGGCCGTGGCCGGCGGCGCCGACGTGGTGAGTGCGGTGCTGCGCAACTCGATCGTCCAGCTCGCCACGCCAGACCACCTCCGCGGCCGATTGTCCGGGATCCACACTCTGGTGGTCACCAGCGGGCCTCGGTTCGGCGATGCCGAGGCCGCGGGCGTTGCGGCCATCGCCGGCCCGCAGTTCTCGGTGGTCTCCGGTGGATTGCTGTGTCTCGCGGGCCTGGTCATCGTGGTGCGGCTGTTCCCGGAGCTGATGCGCTACGAGCACAGCCCGGTGGAACCGCCCAACATGGGAGCCGCGCCCGTCGTAGCCGGATCGGGCCTGCTGGACGCCTAGCGGCTCGGCGACGGGATGTGCTGGTTCAGCCGCGGCACCGGTGAAGCCCGAGCTCGACCGGGTGTCGGCCCCAGCGGGCGAAATGAAAGAGCCGGCGCGGAGCCGGCTCTTGTCGATTGCGGTGGTGATGGCCTGATCTAGGCGGCGACCTTGCGGCGGCGAGCCGGGGCGCTTGGGGCCGGCGTCGGAGACGGCGGCAGGACGCTCGGTGCGGGCGTCGGCGTCGGGGCCCCCGGCGTCGGAGTCGGCGTCTGCGACGGAGGCGGCGAGCCGCCGATCTGGACCTGACCGTTGACCGACGTGTAGTGCGACGCCCAGGTGTCCTTGTGGAGCACGGCCCCGCTGGAGTCGGTAACGACTCGGGTGACGCTGGTGTCAAAACCGTTGGTCGCGTATTCGGACACGTAGGTCTGGCCGGGCCTGAGGGTGCTCACATACTCCGGCTTGTTGTTGGTGGCCGTGACCTTGTTGGCGACGGCGCCGCCGGTCCAGGTGACGGTCCGGCCATTAGGCAGGCTCCAGAGCTGGAAGGTGACCGTGCTCCGGGAACCGTAAGTCGTCCAGGCGCGGATCACGATCGGGTATGGCGTGTCGTTGGTCCAGCGCAGGTCCCACGTGGTCTGGCCGTTGGAGTAGACCGTCGCGTCGCGCCCGATCGGATAGCGGTTGATGTAGTAGAAATGGGCGTGGCGCTCATTGATCTGCAGTCCGGCGGTGGCAGCGGCGTTGAACATGGTCGTGGAGGCCGAACAGATGCCTCCGCCCATTGCACCAGTATGCTCGCTCTTGCCATCCAGGATGACCCCGCCCATGGTGAAACCGTGCGCGGGGTCGATCGGTCCGACGCCGGCGAGGAAGCTGAATTGCTGGCCGGGACCGATCACGAGGCCGTTCAGGTTCGTGGCCGGCTGGCGGATGTTCTTGCCCATGCCGTTGCTCGGATCAGGGTAGAACGTGGTCGTCCACTTGCCGATGACGACCATCCCGGTGATGTTGGTGAGGTCGGCTATCTGCGGGTGAATCGGCCCTGTGACGACTTCGATGCTCGAGCTGGTGGCGTTGCCGGCGGCCAGCGAGTCGAGGTAGGCCGAGACGGCTGAAGCGGTCGCCACGGGGTCTATGCCGACGCCGTCCTTGCCCTGGGTCAGGCTGATCGGCTTGCCGGAGGAGTCCCAGCCCACCTTTGGCTCGGTGGCAGGGATGCTCGCCTTGGAGGAGATGGACGCGAGGTAAGCCCCGACCTGGGCAGGATCTACGGCCGGACCGTAAGTGCCATCCTGACGTGTCCCGAACACGATCCAGCTGCGGATCTGGGCGGCGGTGATCGTCCAGGTCTGCGGCTTCCACGTGGCCGGTGCACCGGCGGGAGGCGTGCTCCATGTGAGCTTCACGTCGGCGATCATCTTCTGGGCCAGGGCTATGGCGCTCTGGGCGTCTGCGTCGCTGATCTGCGGCGAGAGAGTGACGAAAGTACCTCCAGCCTGCAGGTCGGCCGGGGCGTTCGTCGAGGTCAACTGGTCGATGATCGCGGATCCGATCGCCCTCTCATCGATGCCGCGCCCGCTCGCCGCTGGGGTGAAGCTGAAGTTGCCCCCTTTGGCCGTCGCCTGCGCGTCCTGTGGTTCGACCGAGCTCGTGCCGACGAGCTGGTGGATGCGCTGCGCCAGCGCGGTAGGGTCGACCTCGATGATCACGGGAATGTTCGCCCCGAAGGCCGCTGAGTGAACCACGCTGGCAGCATCCGCCAGCGGGTTGCCGGAGTGGCCGACGGCCATCGCCGCATCGGCCATGGCCTCGACGTCGGGCCCTCGACCAGCCTGCTGATACGTGATCGAGGCTACCCCGACCGGGGTCGTGACCGTGACCTCACCCTGGGAGAGATAGGCGTACGCGGATTGCAGCTTGGCGACGGCCTGGTCCCGCGTCAGGCCAGACAGGTCGACAGAACCGGTGTGGACGCCGGGGAGGACCCGATCCTGGTAGGAGCTCGAGAAGCTGAAGGCCACGGCCGAGAGCACGAAGAGCGCCGCCACGGCACCCACGACGAATGCCGCCGCGAAGCCCAGCACGCGAATATCGGCCGGGCGGCCATGGAAGCCGACACGAAGGACCTGCAGGCGAGCTCGCGGCCCGAGTTGCTGCCCGGATGGCTCGGCGAGGTCCTCGACCTGCTCGGCCGCGACGTGGGTCGCGGGCGCCTTCGTTGGCGCTGGAGGCGGTGTCGAGGGAGTTCGGGCTTTCCGCTGCTCCTTTGGCTCGAACTTCTCGAGCGGATCCCTGGTCATGTCAGTCCTTTACTACCGCGCCTGTCGGCAAGGCGGCGCTGGGGCAACTAACGGCATGGGCAAGACGACCGGGCGTGAAGTCCGATCCCGCGGTAGACGCGCCATCGTTGCTCGCCGTTACGCCGTTGCCCAATCGTTGAGCAGTTCGATACATATTGTTACCGGCCCGGAGAATCGAGGCGGATTCGCGAATTGCTGCGTTGGACGCCACCCGCCGACAGGTTATTCAGCTCGAATTTCGCGTGGGAGCACCACCACGCGGCGGTTCGGCTCTTCGCCGATCGACTGCGTGACGACGCGCTCGTGATCGCGCAACGCCAGATGGATCCAGCGTCGCTCGAGGGCCGGCATCGGCTCGAGTTGGAGCATCTTGCCCGTCTCGCCGACGCGTTCAGCTGCGCGGTTCGCGATGTCTCGAAGCTGACGCTCACGACGCCCGCGATAGTCCTCGACATCGACAAGGATGCGCGTCCACTCGCCGACGCGCTTGGACAGCACGAGATTGACCAGATGCTGGAGTGCCGAGAGGCGCTCGCCCTTGCGCCCGATCAGCGCACCGAGAGCTTCCTTCTCGTCGCCCTCACCGACCACGTTCAGCCGGTTGGTCTCGCCGGCCTTGATCTCGACGCGGACGTTGAACTCGAGCTGGGTCATGATCTGCTCGAGGATCTCCTTGGCGGCAGCGAGTGCCTCCGGAGTGACTTCGGCGGATTCCGGGCGTTCGGCACGCGGCGCCACGCGGGCGGCGGCGACCTCCGCCAGTTCCTTCGGGGTGAGGCCGGTCTGAGGACGCGGACCGGCATCGGTTCGGGGACCACGATCTGGTCTGCCTCCGGCAGGGCGCGGACCACGGTCACGATCGAAACGGCCGCGGTCACCCGCGGGTCGCGGACCACGATCCGTCGCCGGCCCACGGTCCATCGCCGGGCGCGGCCCACGGTCCATCGCCGGGCGCGGCCCACGGTCCATCGCCGGGCGCGGGGCGCGCTCGACGGCCGGACCGCGCTCTTCGCGCCATGCCGGCCGAGGACCGCGATCGTGCCCGAGCTCACGATCGCGAGGCCGCTCCTCTCGATCATGGGCGGGAGGCGGAAGCGGAACCTGCGCAGCTGCCTCCCGTTTCGGGGCGGCGCCACCGAGTGCGGACCGGGGGGCGGCGAGAACTCGTGCCGGCTCGGCCCCCATGCCCAGGACGCCGCGGCTGCCCGGGGTCAGGATTTCGAAATCAAGCTCGTCGAGACCCACTCCGAACTCGTCTCGGGCTCCGCGAAGAGCCTCCTCGACGGTCTTGCCGGTGAACTCGCGGTACGCGTCGCGAAAGGCAGTCATGTCAGCGTCGTCTCCCTCGTCGGCCCGTGCGCCTGTGCGTGTTGGGCCGTACCGTTGAGGCCGCCGATGCCCATCGCTCCTCCGGCTTGTGCCGGGTTTCCGCCAGCGACTTGCCTGGATTTGGTGGCTCGGGCATGGAGACCGGGAACCTTGGGTTGTGGGACTGGGCGAAGCTGGGGTTCCAGCCGAACAGCGGGAACATCGAGCCCCACCCGACAATAAGGAACTGCTGGACGATCGAGAAGACCGAAGTAGTGATCCAGTACAGGAAGAGCCCGGCGGGAAGGAAGCCGCCGTACAGGACCGAGAAGAACGGGAAGATCACCATCATCGTGCGCTGCGTGCTCGCCGACGGATCGTTCTCTGCGGCGGGTGGCATCAGCATCCGGCTCTGGACGAACTGCAGGGCGCCGGCCGCAAGGGCCAGGGCGCTCACCCCAAGAGTGAAGAAGCCCAGCGGCAGATTGAACAGGACCTGCGGCTGGCCGACGTTTATGCCGAAGACGACCGTGTTGATACACGGCAGCGCCTTGTCGACAACACCGTTCACGACGTGCGGGCATTGGAGGGACGGCACCAGGTCGAAGCCCGCGACGCGCAGCATGGCGCTCGGGTCCCAGTTGGTGAGCCCATCCCTGATCACCCAATACATCGGGAAGAGGAGGCCCATCTGCAGCAGCGACGGGAGGCATCCCGCCGTAGGACTGACACCACGCTCCTTGTAGAACGCCTGTGTCGCCTGTGAGACCGCCATCCGGTCGCCCTTATATCGCCGGTTGAGCTCCTTCGTCAGATCGCGAAGCTCGGGCGCCAGCATCTGCATTCGCTTCTGCGACACGATCTGGCGGGACGAGAGCCGGAGCGTGACCAATCTGATCAGCAGGGTCATCAGGATGATGGCGATGATCACATTGCCGGTCAGGGCATAGAGCTCGGCCAGCAGCAGGAACAGGCCCTGGAAGATCGGCGTGAACAGCCAGCCGAAGAGGGATACGGGGTCGGCGCCCGGAGTGACCGGCTTGATTGGCAGAGGCTCAGCCGTGGGGCTTGCGGCCGGCGAGGCAGCCGTCGTGGGTCCGGCCGAGGCCGTGGCTACAGCGGCCTGAGGAGCTGTGGTCGGGTTCGCCGCGGCAGCCGTCCCGCAGGCCACGACAGCGAGGGCCAACAGCGCGATGAACAAGCCGACAGCGGCCCAGCGAAGCCGGGCCCGTGTAGCGATCGTGGGTTTCCGCCAGAGGGAGGCCATGCTAGCGGACAGGATCGTAGCCACCGCGACTCCACGGGTGACAGCGAGCGATTCGACGCATTCCCATCCAGCTCCCTCGAAGCAGACCGTATTTGGCGATGGCCTGCTCGGTGTAGACCGAGCAAGTAGGTTCGTAGCGACAGACCGACGGGCGCCAGGCGAACAGCTTGCGATAGAGCCTGATGAGCCCGATACCGACCGTTTTCACGTGACGGTCCGCCCTCCGAGAACTCCTCCCCGGCGGAGAAGGCTAGCAAGTGCGCCCGTCAGCGTCTGGAAATCCGCGCCGATGACAGGCGGTCGGGCGATGATCAGAACGTCCCAGCCGGGCTGGAACGAGGGCGCCATCACCCTTAGCGCCTCACGAAGTCGCCTGCGCACCCTGTTCCGGACCACCGCTCCGCCGAGCTTACGTCCGGTCGACAGGCCGAAGCGCGTCTCCTCGAGGTCGGTCCGTCGGATCCGAACCACCAGCAGCGAATGGGACCTGACGGTTCCCGAACCCTGTAGTGCCGCGAAATCCTCGGGCCTGGAGAGCATCACCACCCGCGGCGGATTGTGGCCGCGGTCCGTCGTCAGACCGCTAGCTTCTTGCGACCGTGAGCGCGGCGGGCGGCCAATACTCGGCGTCCCCCGGCCGTCTTCATCCGGGCGCGGAAGCCGTGTTCCTTGGCGCGATGCCGCTTCTTGGGCTGATAGGTCTGCTTCATGGGAAGGTGTGTTTCTCTCCATTAGGCCTCGGGGCCAGGATACCCCGAAAAGGCACGCGAACGCGCCGGGCGCACGAATGCGCTTTGGCGCGTCTGCCGGCGGATTATATGTACGCGTGAGCAGGAGTGTCAAACTGGCGACGACTCCGTACAGGCCGCTACGGCTCAACCGGAGCCGGCCCCCATATACTCCAGGGGAGTATACGATTCGGAACGTTCGTGAGCCTTGCCCAGGCCACCGGGGCGGTGCTATTCTTCGTCGGCCCGCGGCGCCAGACAACCCTGGGCGTTGGCCCAGAGGAACCGTGAGAACCGTCAGACAGCTCCCGAGAAGAGCCTGAGGGTCGGAGACTCACGGCGCCACAAAGGCGATGTCAGGACCAGTTGTCCGTCACGAATCTGGCTATTCACCTCAGTCTTCTTTCAGGACGAAGCCTTTTCGATGGACGCGAAGCAAGTCTGGCGCGCGGCTCTGGGAGAACTCCAGGTCTCCCTCTCCCCAGCCAATTTCGAAACCTGGCTCCGCGATACCGTGCTCGTGGACGTCGACGACAACCGCTTCAAGATCGCGGTGCCGAACGGTTTCGCCAAGGATTGGCTCGAGACGCGCTATCGCTCTTTGATCTCCCAGACGCTGGCCCGAATCGTGGGTTACAGCGTTCAGGTCGAGTTCATGGTTCGTCCGGCATCCGAGACCGGCCCCTCGGTCGGGGCATCCACGCCGGCATCTCCGCCGCCGGTCCGGGTCGAGGCGACGCGAGTCGGCGCGCCCGAGGGCGCGGCCACAAACCTGAACCCTCGCTATACGTTCGCCAACTTCATCGTGGGATCCGCGAACCGCCTGGCTCATGCCGCCAGCCTCTCCGTGGCCGAGCGGCCGGGTCACGCCTACAACCCGCTCTTCCTGTACGGCGGGGTCGGCCTGGGCAAGACCCATCTGATGCACGCCGTCGGGAACGCGGTGATCGCCCGCTTCCCGCGCAAGCGGGTCGTCTACGCCACCAGCGAGAAATTCACCAACGAGTTCATCACCAGCATCCAGCAGGGAAAGATCGACGACTTCCGCGCCCGCTATCGCCGGATCGACCTGCTCCTGATCGACGATATCCAATTCATCGCCGACAAGGAGCGGACTCAGGAGGAGTTCTTCCACACCTTCAATGCCATCCACGAGGACGGCAAGCAGATCGTGCTCTCGTCCGATCGCCCGCCCAAAGCGATCCTGACCCTCGAGGAGCGTCTCCGCAGCCGGTTCGAGTGGGGCCTGATCGCGGATCTGACCGCTCCGGACCTCGAGACACGCATCGCCATCCTTCGGGCCAAGGCCGAGGAGCAGGCGGTCCCGGTCAGCTCGGACGTCCTCGAGTTCATCGCCCGCAAGGTCGTCAGCAACATCCGAGAGCTCGAGGGGGCACTCAATCGCATCGTTGCTTACGCCAGCATGGGGGCGGTGCCCATCACGATCGAACTCGCGCAGGCCGTTCTCTCGAACGTGCTCTACAACCCGAAGAAGCGCCAGGTCACGCCCGAGCGCATTACCCGCGCGGTGTCGGACTACTACGGTGTGCAGATCGAGGCCCTCAAGGGCCAGAAGCGAGACAAGGCCATCGTGGTACCGCGCCAGATCGCGATGTTCCTCATGCGCGAGGAGACGGACGTCTCGCTGCTACGGATCGGGGCCGAACTGGGCGGCCGGGACCACTCCACGGTCCTCCATGCCTGCGACAAGATCAACCGCGAGATAGTCATCAACGACGAGCTGAGGCGGGAGCTGGCGGCAGTCCGCGAGCTCATCTACGCGGACTAGGCGCCGCACCTCCGGCTCCAAGTTCGACCGCTGCGCCAGGGGCCGGTTCAGCTGGACCCTCCTTGCTCAGACGCCGGGATACCCGCGAATCAGCAATGAATCGTGGATAAGGGGCCTGAATCCGTGGAGAACCTCCGGCCAGTGTGGAGAAACCAGTCAATTTGACCGGGCCTGACTGACCCTGATGAGCCAGTGGCAGACTGACAAACCTGGGGATCCAGCGGTTCATCCACAGAATGACGCCGGTGCCTCCCCAATCCCGCGAGGTTCATCCACTGGCCGAGCCCTCTCGTCCACCCCAAACTCGTGCAGGGCCGTGCGGCGAACCCACAGTCTCCACACCATGATTACGGTGATGACGGGATGAGAAGATAGATAGACAATCCACCTACTACGAGCAAGGGCCGCCCTACCGTCACGGTTCCGACTCGCTGCCCGCCTTTCCCGGACTCAGGGGAGTGAACCCAACGTGAAACTCTCGGTCATGCAGGAGAACCTGGCCCGCGGTCTCCAGGTCGTCAGTCGAGCCGTCTCCACCCGAAGCACGCTTCCGGTCCTGAACAACGTCCTCCTTCGCACGGAGGACGGGGGTCTCAAACTGACCGCTACCAATCTCGAGATCGGGATTACCTACTGGGTACCCGGCAAGATCGAGACCGGTGGGGCAATCACCGTGCCGGCGCGACTTCTGACGGATATCGTGGCCGGGCTGCCGGCCAACGAGCGAGTCGATCTGGAGCTCCAGGCTCAGGAGACGCTGCACATCAAGGCCGGCCGGTTCGAGACTCGAGTCAAGGGGATCGATGCCGAGGAGTTCCCGGCGATCCCGACCGCCGGCGAAAGGCCGACGACTCGCGTGCCGCAGAACGTCCTCCGACAGGCTCTCGGCGAAGTCACGTTCGCGGCCGCGACGGATGAGGCGCGGCCAATCCTGACGGGCGTACTGGCCAAGTTCGAAGGCGACCGTCTGACCCTCGCCGCGGCCGACAACTACCGCATCGCAGTCAAGACCCTCACCGTCCTCGATCCCGTCGAGGAGACGAGCGTCGTCGTGCCGGCGCGGTCACTGCACGAGCTTTCGCGTGTGCTGTCGGACTCGGACGAAACCGTCGACGTCGTTCTTTCGCCTAGCAGGAACCAGATCCTGTTCCATCTCGAGGGCATCGACCTCGTGAGCAGGCTCATCGACGGCCAGTTCCCCAACTACCAGCAGGTTCTGCCCAAGGGCTTCACGACCAAGGCTACGGTTGACCGCGACCAACTCCTCGCGGCCGTGCGTTTGGCCAGCCTGATCGCCAGCTCCTCCGCCAATATCGTCAAGCTCCAGGTCGGCAAGGACGCCGACCTAGGCGTGACGGTCAGCGCCGCGGCGGATGTAGGCGACAACAAGAGCGAGGTCGAGGCCAAGGTGGAAGGCGACGGCACCACGATCGCCTTTAACGCCAGGTATCTGATGGACGTTCTCGCGAACGTCGATGCGGACCAGTTCTCAATCGAGCTGAACGGGCCGCTCTCCCCCGGCGTCTTCCGGCCGATCAGCGACGGGCAGTACGTCCACGTGGTCATGCCCGTCAAGACGACCTCATAGGGAGCAGCTGATCTCGGACGCTCGCGTCGTCGCTTCTCGAACGAGACCGCCGACGCTCCTCCGCTCTCTCACGATCCGGAATCTCCGGGGCTATGCCGCACTGGACATCGAGTTCGGGCCCGGGCCGCAGCTCATCTGGGGGCCGAACGCAGCCGGCAAGACGACGCTTCTGGAGGCGATCGTCCTGCTGGCTCAGGGCCGTTCACACCGGACCACGACCGACTCGGAGCTGATCCGCTGGGGGGCCGACTTCCTGCGAATCGACGGCGTGATTGGCCGTTCGGAGAACCCACCGAGCGATCCCAGCGGAAGTGCGGGTCCGGACACGACAGCCCCGGTCGTTGAACCACGCGTCGAGCTCCACGACGGTGCACCGGAGGAGCCCGGTGCCGGCTCGGGGCCGCGGCGCGCCGCCGCTGCGACGGATGTCGCCCTCGAGATGACGCTGCAGTCGGGCGGGCGCAAGAAGGTCCAGGTGAACGGCGTGCCGAGGAGACCGGCCGCGCTGGCAGAGCACCTGCGCATCGTGCTGTTCGCGCCGGAGGAGATGCTGCTGGTCATCGGGCCGCCGACCCTGCGCCGGGCCGCCCTCGATGGTCTGACTGCGCCGCACGACCCGAGCTACGCCGCCAACATGGCCACCTACGGTCGTGCGCTGCAGCAGCGCAACAGCCTGCTGCGGGCGATCCGCGAGGGTGAGGCGGACCGGGACCAGCTGCGGCTCTGGGACGAGCCGTTCCTCGCCGCCGGCGCCGCCATCGTGGCCGCCCGCCTGCGACTGCTCGAGCTGGTCGCCGAACCGCTCGCCGCCGCCCATCGAGAGATCGCACCTGCCGAGGATCGGCTGACCCTGGGCTACTCGTCGAACGCGGCGCCGCTCCACGGCGAATCGCCGCGGGCGGCCCTGGCCCGACGGCTTCGCGAGACCGCCGAGAAGGAGGCCTGGAACGGCTCGACGCTCGTGGGGCCGCACCGGGACGACCTGGTCTTCCGCCTGAGCGGGCGGGACCTCGCCACGTTCTCGTCCCGCGGCCAGCAGCGGACGGCCATCCTCGCCCTCAAGCTGGCGGAGTTGGACCTGCTGACCGAGCTCGACGGCCGGCCGCCGCTGCTTCTCCTCGACGACGTCTTCAGCGAACTGGATCCAGCCCGGCGAGGCCACCTCGTGCGGCGTATCGCGGCGCTGCCGCAGGCCATGATCACGACGACTCATCCCGAGGACATCGATGCCGACCTGCGCCACCGCGCCCGCCGGTGGCGAGTGGTATCCGATGATGATGGCGGCGCACAGATCGAGCGGAGTGAGTCATGACCGATCCAAACGGTCGGCGAGGCCGAGGGCGGACTGGTCAGCCGGGGCCCGGCGGCGCCGATTGGCCAAAACGGCCCGCGGCTCGCGATCCCGACGAAAAGCCGCGAGGCATGGAGCGTTTGGGCGATCTGCTGTCCCACACGGCCCGTCAGTTCGGCCTCGAGGAGCAGCTGGAACAGGCCAGGGTGGCGTCGGCCTGGCTGGAGGTGGTTGCCGAGCGCGTCCCAGCGGCTGCCGGTTCCTGCCGTCTGACGGACCTGAGCCACGGCGTGGCCACGATCGAAGCCGATGCCCCGATCGTGGCCCAGGAGATCCGGTTGCGCTCGCCCGAGCTCCTGGCCGCTCTGCGGGCATCGGTCAGGGCGCCGATCCTTCAGCTCCGTGTCACGACGCGCCACGTATAATCCCCACCTGCAAACGCCGGTTCGGCCGCCTGGGATACGGCCATACCAACGGGCGTCACCAGTCCCGCCGCTAGCAGCCGCCAATGGCCGTCCGCCTGCACATGAACCTCGGCCTACTTGCCGAGTCACAACGACTACCAGACTCAGCCGATACAGTCGTCATCGTCGAACCGAACATCGGCTCGACGTCGCGTACCAAAGGGAGCCTCTACCTCCTCGTAACGGGGGACGGTGGGCGCAAGCTGCGCGAGGCGACCAAGCTCGTTGCCGAGCGCATCCGTGACGACTACTACTACGACCTGTCGGCCGGCATCTCCGTGTGCCTGCGAAAGGCGGTTCGCGCCGCCAACAACGTGCTGCTCCACTCGCCGGACCGGCCGGTGGTGGGCCCGAACGAAGCGAGCCCCATAGGTCTCGCCCTGGCCGTGGTTCGGGGCAACGAGCTGTACGTCGCCACGATCGGCCCGGCCGAGGCCTACATGGTCCGGCAGGCGCGGCTCCTCACCCTGCCTGACGCGAGCCCCGAGAAGGGTCTTCCGGCCGAGGAGCTCGACGGTCCCGAGGTCTGGCATGGCGAGATCGCCGCGGGCGACTGCCTGATCCTCATGTCGCCCAACGTGACGCAACGCATCGGCCTGGGGCCCATCCAGGACGCCGTGCTGCAGCTTCATCCTCAGGCCGCAGTCGAGCAGATCCATCGCCAGTTCGGGTCCGGCAGCCTCGGCAGCACCGGCGGCGACGGCGTGCTGTTCATCGAGGCGACCGAGGTGGCGTCCACTCACAAAGCCGCTCCGCTCAAACCGGTCTGGCCGTCGGACTCCCTGGCCGGGGCGCCGGACCGCTCCCCGATTCCACTGGCCGACACGGTCTCGGGGGGCGTGGCCGCGATGCAGACGACCGCTCACCACGCCCAGATCGCGGCCGACGGCTGGTTGAGGCGCGGCGTCTACAGCCTGTTCGATCGTATGCCGCAACGGCCGATGTCGCGCGGCCGCGTCACGCCGATGACCGTCCGGAGGGAACGCCGGCAGCGCGCCGCGATCGCCATCGTCGGCCTGCTCGGGGTGATCGCGATCATCGGGACCAGCATGTGGTTCCTCTCCGGCGCCAACAAGAGCCAGAACATCGACGCCAAGCAGAAGGCCATGCAGGCTTACACGCAGGTTCAGTCGGACCTCGCCGCCGTCTACGGCAGAGTCCCCGATCTGCTCGCCAGCGATCCGGACACGGCCGCGGGATTCCTGACCGACGCATACAAGCAGATCCAGATAGCCGAGCAGAACGGCTACACGCCCGCGCTTCTGGCCACGCCGCTGTCGCAGGTGGTGTCCGGCCTCAACCGCTACTATCACGTCACTACCGTCCAGCCGCACATCGTCTTGTCGTTCGCGACAGACGACCTCACCGGGCTCGTGCTCGGTCCCGACGGCGCGGCTTACGTCCTCGACAACACCGTCAACACCGTCTATTGGGTCAACCTGCAGAGCGCCGCCAAGGTGCCCGTGCTCAGAGTCAACCAGGAGGCGGTAGGCGGCGGGGTAGTCGGCAACCCGCGTCTCATGACCACAGGCGGCCAGGACGTTCTCATCCTCGATACCTTCAACTCGCTGTGGCGCTGGCGTGCCGCCGCGGGCGACAAGACCGGCCGGGGTGTCCTCATCAAGGTGAACATCCCCGACAACACGACCTGGGGCCTCGGCGCCCGGGCCATGGGCACGTTCATCACCAACCCTCAGATTGGGCAGTACAACTTCTACATCGCGGTGCCGGCCGCCCAGCAGATCCTCAAGTACCCGCCGGCGAGCGACAGCAGCAGCTTCCCCGCGGTCGGTCGGGCCAACTACCTCAGCGTCGCCCAGGACCTCTCCAAGGTCGACGACATGTACATCGACGGCAAGGTCTATCTGGTCGACGGCGGCAAGATCACACAGTACGAGGCGGGGCAGGTGGTCCATGGATGGACGCCCGACCCGCCGGGCGACAAGCTGCTCCGACCAAACGGGCCGGTGTACACACGCCTGACGGCCGACAACCCGAACCAGGACCAGGGCACCTTCTACGCCTACGACGGCCTGAATCGGCGGATCGTCGCCTTCAAGAAGCTCGACGGCAGCGTCGTGGGCCAGTACATGGTTCCGTCGAGTACACCGTGGTTCACGGCCCTCACCGGCATGTTCGTCACGACCGGCGCCGCCGGGACCAATCCGACCCTCTACTGGACCGAGAGCGGCAACCTCATGTGCGCCTCACTGAGCTCCACGGGCAGCTCTGGGGCCGGAGGGTCGGCCTGCGGGCTCCCCGCACCGGCGGCCTCCGCCTCGGCGAGCGCCAGTCCGGGGGCCAAGGCCTCGCCCAGCAACAAGCCCTGAGCCTCCAACCCGACGCGGCAGTTGGAGTGGGATAATCGGTCCATGGCTGAGTCGCTCGCCGAAGTGGTCGTCGAGAGCGTTCGAGTGCACATGCTGTCGAGCCAGCATGTGGTCCTGCTCAAGGAGACCGAGCGCGAGCGCTATCTGCCCATCTGGATCGGGCCGTGGGAGGCCAACGCCATCGCCACGCGATTGCAGGGCGTGACTCCCGAGCGGCCGCTCACCCACGATCTCTTCGCCGCGACCCTGGCCGACCTCGGCGTCAAGGTCACGCGCGTGATCATCTCGAGCCTGGCCGAGGAGACATTCCACGCCACGCTCGAGCTCGAGCGGGACGGTCACGGCTACGCCATCGATGCCAGGCCGTCAGATGCCCTTGCCCTCGCCGTTCGGACAGGCGTCCATATCTACGCCTCGACCGAAGTCCTGGACCGCGCCGGCGTCGAGCCCGAGACGCAGGTCGAGGAGAAGCTCGAGGTCTTCCGGGAGTTCGTCAACTCACTCGACGTAGACCTCGACACCGAGCATCGAGAAGGCCCCAACTCCGAAGGCCCGCCGCTCGAATAGAGCTCCCGGTAGATCGATCGGCCGTTGCCCTCCCTGCGCCCCGCTAGCCGCTAGCCGAGGATCGGCTCGCCCCGTCGCATGGCCCCGCTGCGGGTGAACCAGAGCCGCAGGCGAAGCGACCAGAAATCGCGCACGGCTCGGAAGACTACGCTGGGCTTGGCTCCGGTCGGCGAGCCGGCGGTCCTGGCGTAATGCGGCACTCCGACCTCGGCTACGCGGCGGCCCTCGAAGCGCAGCTTGATCAGCAATTCGGCGGTGAAGAACGCACCTCCCGAGGACACCCGGATCGGCGTCAGGGCTTCGCGCCTGAAGAGCTTGCAGGCACAGTCGATATCTCGGACACGGACGCCGAAGAAGACCCGGTTGGCCAGGCGGTAGAAACGGGCGTACCAGCGCCGGATCGGCGGGTCGGCTCGCTTGAGACGAAAGCCGACGACGACATCGGGGTTGTCGGGAGCCGCCAGCCTCTCCGTGAGGCGGCCGACGTCAGCCACCTTGAACTGTCGATCGCCGTCGATGAAGGCCACGAGCTCGTACCGCGCGGCCTGAAACCCGGACCGCAGGGCTGCCCCGTAGCCGAGATTCGTCGGGTGATGAACCACGCGGAAGGTTTCCGGGTACTTCGCCGCAAGCCCGTCTGCGATCGCGGGCGTGCGGTCGCGCGAGCCGTCGTCCACGGCGATGATCTCGAACTTCTCGGCCAGAGCGGGCAGAGCCCCGAGTGCCTCGTCGACAAGGGACTCCAGGTTGGCCTCCTCGTTGTGCGCCGGGAAGAAGAAGGACAGCTCGGCGACCCGGCGCGCCTTGATGGCAGTGGCGCCCGGCGCCCCGGACGCTTCGGATGACCCTGCCCGATCGGAATCGTTGCCTGCGCTCACGGCGTTCCTTTCAGTGGCCCAGCTGCTCGGTCCGGGCCAGGGACTGTCGAGATCGGAGTCCTTTGTACCTGTTGTGGGGCTACCAGTCCAGATTCAAGTCGGCGACCTGCCGATCCGGTTACCGACGTCGCGGAGGTATTGCCCTGCCTCAGACCGACCGCCGGGCTATCCACAAACCACCGCGCCCTCCCTGGCGGTCACCTCTGTGATGGTGAAGCCGTCCGGCAGCGGGAAGGCGGTCATCTGATAGAACTTGCTGAGGTTGTCCATCCCGTCGCAGTTCCACCGCAATCGAAGCAGGAAGACCGGCCGTTGGCCCAGATAGCTGTCGATGACGTCCCAGACCTGGCCGAGATTGTCGCCGGCCGGCACGCGCATGCTGTCGTCGATCACATAGACGTCCGGGCGGAGGCCGTCGACCTTCTGGCCGTACCAGAGCGTCGTCGAGTCCGACCAGTTGCTGACTATCACCGAGTTCGCGGGCAATCCGCCCTTGTCGGGCGCCGCGAAGACGGCCCGCAGCCACGACTCGCGATACGTCTGATCTGACTGGCTTACCGCGCCGGGTTGCCCGCCGTCCACGACCTGAAGGCGAGTTGGTACCACCGTGATGCCGGCGGCGATCAGAGAAATCGCGAGTATCGCTTCGACGGCCGGCAAAGCCTGAGCCGGCCAGGTCGAAAGGCCGGCTGTCGCCGCTGAGGCGGAGGTCGACTCGCGACGTCGGGTCAGCCTGGCGTCTACTTCGTCCAGGGCCCAGATGCCGATCGACGCGGCGTCCGCCAGGCCCAGGCCCACGTATGTGAAAGCCACGAATACGGGCACCAGGAAGTAACGCTCGAGGTCGGAGTTGACGTAGGCGGCCGCGAAGCCGGCGCTGAAGGCGGCTGCCGTCACGCTCAGCAACACGTAGCTCGGCCGTCGGACCAGGCTCGTGCCCAGCCCCAGCACGGCGATGAATCCGAGCGGTCCCAACCAGCTCGACATGAGGTTCATCACCGCCGCGTATTTGATGCCGATGTCGTGGGTGATGCTGGGTGGAATGCCGCCGAACTGCTGGCCGGTGATGACGTAGAGGAAGCCGTTCCAGGTGTCAGGGTGGGCGTACACGAGCGGCGCGTTCATGGCCGCCCGGATCGGTAGCTCCAGCCAGAACGCAATGGCCGTGCCCGCCAGCACGACCGCGCTCGTAACGATCAGGCGCCACTGCAGGACTATCCGCGGCGCCACGACCAGGACGAAGAGGGCGATGCCCGGGGCGAGCATCAGTGTCAGGGAGTGGTTGGCGAGTGCCACTCCGTAGACGCCCGCCGCGGCCACCAGCCATCGGTCCGCGTGGCTCCGCCGCTCTGGATCGCCGTTGCGCCGCCGTTCCCAGACGAGCAGGAGCAGGAAGATGAGAGCCGTGAGTGCCAGATGGAACATGTGTGGGTCCGTGTAGGTCGCGAGCCGCCAGACGACGGACGTAGTCGTGAGCGACATGCCGCTCGGGAAAGAAACGGCCGCGGGAACGAACGTCGGCATGGTCAGGAGCAGCAGCCCAGCCGCCAGCGCGATCCAGCGCATGCCCGTCAGGACCTGGACGACGGCGACCATTCCGGCCACCGCGCCTGCCGCGAGGAACGCCTGCAGGAGATTCATCCGAAAGGCCGGCTCGCCGAACGGGATCAGATGCGAGACGATGAAGCCGAGGATGATGAACGACGGGTAACCCGTGGGATGCGCGGTGCCCATGACCCAGGCGACGGTCTGGAACTCGGCGGTGTCCCCGGCCGCCTGCGAGAGGACGCCCGGCGCAAGCGTCGGTGTGACGACGAAGAGTGTGGCCGCAGCCGCCACCAGCGGTGCGATCGCCGTGGCGGCGAACCGTCGATCCAGCCCAGCCTGAACGAGACGGGACCCGAGGCGGGCGAGGATCCCGGGCCGCCCAGTAGCCTCGGCCGGCTCGACCTTCGGAGGCGTCGTGTCACCAGCCAAGCATGACCCCCCACATCGTTCCCCAGAAGTTGACCAGGATCGAGATGGCGACGAGGAGGACCAGCGGCCACAAGCGTCCGAGTCGGCTGGCGCCGAGGGCCACGAGCACCAGCGCGAACGGCATGAAGTCGTTGCTGAAACGGTACCCGAACTGGACCCAACCCTGGCTGAAGTGCATCAGGTTCGCGCCCGCGATAGCCAGTACGGCGATCGTGGCACCGGCCGTCGCCCGGTCGACGCGAAGGTCGCGGAGAGGCCGCCAGGCGATGGGGGCGAGCAGGTAGGCCGGGCTCGTGAGCAGCAGGCCGGTTCCGAGTGCGTCCGGCAAGGCCAGCGGGCAAGACCGATCGAACAGGCCTCGACTGGCCCCCGCCACGCATAGGGCCGTGCCATTTATGCCGTTGGGATAGATGCCGGCCCAGTCGGGAAACAGGCGCGGCAGGTTGAACAGCATGATCCCTATGTTCTGGGGGATGTAGCGGATGTCGGTGATGGACCAGTCGGAATGGTAGTCGAAGACCCCGCGGTATTCGCTGAGCTCGACGTGGTACAGGTAGTCGTAAGCAGGGTTGAAGAGGTGCCCGCTCGTGGCGTACGTGACCACGAGAAGCACGACCAGCGGTATCGCGGCGCCGGCTCCGGCCAGCATCGCCCGACGCAGCCAGGTCCCGCCGCCTCCCACCAGGATGAGGAACGGGAAGCCGAAGAGGATGGTGAGTCGGGCGGTGACCGCCAGCCCGAACATCAGGCCGGCCGCGACCTGCAGCGCCTCCGGGCTGGACAGCGCCGCAGACAGCGAACCGAACGCCCCTTCGACCCGGCCGCCCCGACGCCCGGCGAGCCACAGGGCGACGATCGCCACGAACAGGGCAGCGTCGACCAGCTCGACCGCCAGCTGGGACCGGGCTCCGACGAGGAAGAGGAGCGGGAGGCCGCCGACGATCGCAACGATGGCCACGAGCGGCGCCAGAACCCCGGGTCGTCCGGCGGCGGCAACGGCGAGGATGGCGGCGACCACGCCGAGAAGCACCCCCACCACTGCCAGCAGGGCCGCGGAGGCGCCTTCCCCGGACAGGACGAGCAGCATCCCGGTCAACGCGCCGAGCGCCACGAGCAACGCCGCCGATGCCAGGCCACCCGGCCAGCTGAACCGCCGGACCGCTGCTACCGCGGCACCGAGTGGCTGCGGATGCGAGGTGTCCTCATCGGCGGCGAGGGCCATCCCCACGGAGAGCAGGAGACAACAGACGGCCACGACATGCGCCCAGAACCACGTCGAGCCTATCGCGGCGGTGTACCACAGGACCGTACCGAGCCCGAGGAAGAGCGAGGTCAAGACCCGAATCTCGTGGCGGACTTGCAGGTGCCCCAGCATCCAGTAGGCGATGCCGACATCGATCGCGGAGAAGACCACCGCCAGCAGCTGCTGGTTGGTGGCCACCCCCCACATGGATACGAACGGCAGCAGCACCCAGGCAGGCAGCGGCGGGAACGGGATGATGCTGAGGCCCGTGGCGATGCCCGCCGAGTCGTACAGCGGCATCGTGTCCTGGTACGCCGGCGTCGGGATCGCCGTCTTCCCGTCGAGCCAGGCCTGGGCCTGGAGAACGAAATGCAGATATGGGTTGGTGCGGTCTGGCTGGATGAGGTAGTACGCGGCCAGGCACACCACGACGATCCCAATCCCCCACAGGATGCCGCCCCACCCGGCCGGTCCGTATTGCTCCTCCGGCCCTTCCTCGGGGCCGTCGCCGGCTTCCGCCGCGCCCCGCCCGAGATGCGTCTCGAGGCTCGCGGCGCCGTCCGTGGCGTCGCCCTGGGTTATACTCCGCTCCACCTCAGCGCTCGCCCAGGAGGCCGTGTCGGTTGGCAGGACCGAGCTTGCGAGGAGACAGCCCACGGGGGCGCGCGCCGGCGGGAACGGGTGGTGCCGTCACAGGAATTCCCGCCATCGTCGTTCTCCTGGTCCTGGGACTGATCCTCCGCTTCATCATCGCATACGTGCTGTTGCCGGGTTCTGGGTTCCCAAATGACCTGGGTGCATTCCAGGCCTGGGGCAATGACATCGCCCAGCACGGCCCCATCGGTTTTTACGAGCGGCAGAGCTTCATCGACTATCCGCCCGTCTATCTGCTGCTGCTCGGCGCGGTCAGCCTGCTGACCGGCGGCAGCATCGGTGAGGGCGTGAAGCTGGTGCCCATATTGGCTGACCTGGGCCTGGCGGCGGTCGTGTGGTTGATGGCGACGGAGCTCGGCGTCAACCACAAGCGCGCGTTGATCGCGGCGTTCATCGTCCTGATCAATCCCATCACGTGGTTCAACAGCGCCATCTGGGGTCAGGCCGACTCGGTCGGTTCGATCCTGCTGTTACTGGGTCTGCGCGAACTCCAGAAGGACCGGCGTGAATCGGCCTCCGCGCTGGCCGTGCTGGCGGTGCTGACGAAGATGCAGCTCGGGATCCTGGGCTTCGTCGTCGGCTTCGTCGTCTTGAGGCGCTCGATTGCGCCGAAGACGGGCAGGCCCGAGCCGGAGCGGATCCTGAGCTCGATCGGCGCCGGGCTGATCACTGCCGCGCTGGTCTGCCTGCCGTTCACCGGCCTCTCGCTCGTCGGCAACACCAGCCGTATCGCTACGGGGCCCGGGCTGGCCACGATCGGGGTCGGGCTCGTCGCCGGCCTCGGCGTCTTCTTCCTCGGCCGGCGGCAACTCCCGATCGCCGACGCCAGGCGCCGTCTCGAGGCGTCGTTCGTCCTCGGCGTGGTGACCGCCTACCTGTTCGCGAGCATGGTCTTCGACTCGATCGTTTCTCACCTGGTCAACACTTTCGGCGAGTATCCGTACCTGACGCTGAACGCGTACAACCCGTGGGCGCTGGTGAGTGACGGCGGCAGCGCGATGGATCGGACCCTGTCGTGGCTCCACGACGCTCCCTGGGTCGACGCTCAATCCGGAGCGAGCGGCACAGGCTACGTGATCGGCCCGTTCCCGGCCACGGTCGTCCTCTGGGCCCTCGGCCTGGTGGTCCTGCTCCTCGTTGCGGCGCTTGCCTCGTGGCGGCTCCGCCGTCGCCCGGTTGCGGCGGCGGCCGGCCCGGCCGGCACGGATGTCGCCGCGAGTTCGGGCCGAGGCGCCCGGTCCGTTGCCGCCCGGTGGCTCGCTGCGGAATTCAGCGGCTTGACCGGCGTCTTCGTCGTGGCCGCCGCCCTCATCGCCGCGATCGTGATCGTGGCCGCATCGGGCCAGCTGTACGCGGTCGCCCTCGGCGACGGGCTGCTCGTCGCGGCGCTGGTCGGGGTTGGCATCTGGGCGGCCTGGCGAGACGACCCCCAGTCGCTGCTCGTGGCGCTGACGATCCTGGCCATCGCCTTCTTCGTCGCGCCCACCAGGGCCCACGAACGCTATCTCTACCCGTTCTTCGGGCTCGGTGCCATCCTGCTCGCCGTCTCGTGGCGGTGGAGCCTCACCTACGTGATACTCGCCGTCGTCAACGCGGCCAACCTGCTGGCCGTGCTCGTCCAGTACAACGGCATCCCAGCCTCCGACGGATGGCTGGCCGGGACGCTCAACGATTGGGGCCACGGTCTGCTGACGGCGACATGGTTCGGCGGGATCATCTGGCCGATCGCGCTCTGCGCCGTGGTCACGACCCTGGCTATGGTCTGGGCCTTGCTTCAAATGCGAGGTCGCGCCGTGGCGGCCCTGGCCCGGGAAGTCGCAACGGCCGAGAACGAGCCGGAATCGGGGATCTGGTGGGCAACCATCGGACCGCATTACGAGGAGTGGACGCCCGAGCTGCCAGCCCCCGCGCTCCCGGCGCCGGTGCCGGGAGGGACGTCGCCAGAGGCGCCGGTCGCCGCGTCGTCCGCCGCAGCCTCCGCCGCCGTGCCCGTCGCCGCAGCCTCGGCCGCCCTCCTCCCGGTTGCGTCCGAATCCCGCCATGGCCCCGGCGGCGATGACGAATACCAATACGACGAATTCGAGCTTTCCCCGGATGACGAGTACTGGGCCGAGGGCGAGGAGTACCTGGAGGGGCCCGATCGGCCGATCTACGTGCCCGGCCGGGTCATGCGGGTGTGGCATCGCCTGGCGCGCCCGTCGCGGCACCCCGACAGATCGGCGTCGCTCGAGTCGGAGCCCCGTGGACGCATCGACAAGCTCGACATCTGGGTGGTCGTCGCGCTGGTCGCCGTCATCCTGTCGATGCGGGTCTACCGGCTCGACGAACCCCTGCAGATGCACTTCGACGAGGTCTATCACGCTCGTTCCGCAACGGAGTTCCTGCAGGACTGGCGTTACAACATTCCCCACGACATCTACGAGTGGACCCACCCGATGCTGGCCAAGTACGCCATCGCCGGCGGGATCACCCTCTTCTCCGATGACAAGGTCACGGCCACCGCGGACCTCAACGTCGCCGTCAAGGCGATCCTCGTCCAGCCGCGCACCCTGACCTCGCCGATCGCCGATCCCAACAACCCGGACGCCCGCTCAGGCGGCCGATACGGCGACCGCTTCTTCCTCGCGACCGGCTCGGATGTCCGCGTCTACGACCTCCAGACGCGAGCCCAGGTCGAGACCTACGCCATCGCCGGCGCGACGGCCTTCTCGTCGGTCGGGCCGACCGGGCTCGTCTACGTCGGAACGTCGAGCGGTCGCATCTACAGCATCGACACCAATTCGCTCGACGACGTCCAGAACGGCCTGGCGTCGACGGCCAAGCCGCCCGTCGAGCTGACGGTGAGCACGGGCCTCGCCATCGCCCACCTCTATTCCGGCACCCCGCCCTTCATCCTCGCGTCCGACGGCGCCGGCAACGTGGTGTCGATCGATCTGGCCAACAACGGCGGCACGATAGTGGCGCGTGCCAACGTGCCCGGGGCCGCGGATTTCGCAGACCTCGGCACGGGCCCGACGGTCCTGGTCAAGAACCCCGGTTCGTCGGCGACGCCTTCGACCTCCGAGGCCCAGGCCCTGGCCTCGGCCCTGGGAACGGACGCGGCCGCGGTTCAGTCCGCCCTGGACGTGCCGTTGACGTCGAGCCTGCCGCAGGCCCTGAACGTGGGCCCGCTGAGCTCGGCCCAGGTGACCGCGGTCCAGAACCTCGTCTCCGCGGGGGCGCTGCCGGGCATCACTGTCGAGCAGGGCAACCCCCAGGTCATCGTCGCCTACAGGGACGGCATCGGGCTCCTGGACGCCCGCCGGCTGCTGCTGACTCCGTCGATTCCGACGGACTCTCCGGCGACCTCGATCGCCATCAACGAGAACTCCGACGGCTCGGTCAACTACGGCGACGTTTCGTACGTCGCCGCTGGTAGTTCGATCGTGCCCATCAAGATGGACGTCTCGGGCGCCACCGGAACGGTGTCCCAGGATCCGACCAAAACCCCATTCAAGATGCCCGGCGCAGTCACGCAGGTCGTCTTCGATAGCGCGACGAAGGTGGCCCAGGCTCTGGGTCTCACGCCCGACGGCAAGGGCTGGACCGTCTACGCCATCGAGACCAACGGCGACGCCGTCTTCTCGGACGCGAAGCTGCCTGGCCAGCCGGTCGCGATCGGCCTCGACTCGAGCCCGCAAATGCCGGACACGGACCGCGAGCAGGTCTTGGCCGTCGCCCCCGACGGATCGACGGCGACCGTCGACGTCGGCCAGTTCGCGTTCTCCTGGCGTATCGTCGGCGTCCTCTTCGGCGCGTTGATGGCGGCCTGCCTGTACCTGCTGGCGCGGCTCCTGTTCCGTCGCCGGTCGATCGGATTGCTCGTCGCCCTCTTCTCAATGACCGACGGGATGCTCTTCGTCCAGTCGCGCATCGCCATGAACGACACCTATGTCGGCGGTTTCCTGTTACTCGCCTACCTGATCTTCGCCATCCTCTGGTTCGAGGTCTGGAAGCACCGCGCCGCCTTCTGGGTCCTCATGCCGATCCTGGGCGTGGTCCTGGGCCTGGCCCTCGCCTCCAAGTGGGTGGGGCTCTACGCCATGGCCAGCATCGGCATGCTGATCCTGATCCGGTCGGCCCTTGGCCGGCTGGTCACGATCCTCGCGCTCGCGGGCGGGACGGGCATCCTGGGTTGGATGGCGATCGCGGAGATGTCCACGAAGGCCAACACCGGCGATCCGGTAGCGGTCGTCGTGCTCATCGGGTTGGCCGTGGCCGTCGTCATCGGCGGCTTCGTGTGGGCCTACGGAACCCGGACCACGCCGGACAAGGTCTTCATCGCCATAGTGGCCTCCATCATCGCGGCGGGGCTCTTCCTGGCCGCGCTGCTCCAGTCCCCCGGCACGGTCGAGAACGGCGCGCCCAACTACACGTTCTTCATCATCATGCTGGCGGTCACCGCGATCGCCGCAGCCGCCAACGCCTACCATCCCGTGGCCTGGACGATCGAGGAGATGCGGTTCGCCATCGGGGCGCCGCTCGTCGTAGGCGGACTTGCGCTGATCGGTGGGCTGCTGCGCGGCAGTGGGCTGCTGCTCGAGGTCGGGGCCGCGGGCCTGATCGGCGGGGCTGCCGCGGCCGTCGGCTTCCAGTACGCCGGCCGCCTCGGGTTTGGGCCGCTGGCCATGCCGCCCGGTCCGAACGATCCGTCCTCCTACGCCCCGCCGCCGTCGCCTGCCCCGACCGGCTGGCTGCGGTTGGGAACGGGCTTCGGGATCCCGGCGGCATTCACCGCCTTCTGCGTGGTCATCCTGCCGATCATCATCTACGTGGCCTTGTACATACCGTGGTCCATGCCGTGGCAACCGCAGACCGACGCCACCGGCCCGCTACCCGCGATTGCCTGCTGGCATACCGATACGACCACCGGCACCTGTGACAGCGCCTGGCCGGCCGGGCACACCGGCCAGAACCTCTGGCAGTTGACCATCTCTATGTACAACTACCACAACGACCTGCGGGCTTCGCACGCGGCGTCGTCGCCTTGGTGGGCCTGGCCGCTCGATCTCAAACCGGTCTGGTTCGAGAGCATCAGCTACGGCCCGGACCTGGGGTCGTGGATCCACGACGGCGGCAACCCGGCGCTGTGGTGGATGGCCATCTTCGCCATGGGCTTCATCGCCTGGCAGGCATTCAAGCGGCGGAGCCTGGCCCTGACCCTGGTCACCATCGCCTTCTTCTGGCAATGGGTGTCGTGGGCGCGCATAGACCGGGCGACGTTCCAGTACCACTTCTATACCGCCTTGCCCTTCTTCCTGTTAGCCCTCGCCTACTTCCTGGCGGAGCTGTGGCACGGGCCATCACGCAGAACCTGGCTGCTGGCCCGCATCGCCGCCGCCTCGGCGCTGCTCCTGCCGGCGGCCTTGTGGCTGCTAAAGGACCCGCTCTGCACGGTTGCGCGGGTGAGTACGACCGACTACTTCGGCAACAGCATCTGCGGTTCGGGGACGGGTGACGTCAACATCGAGACGCGCATGTTCCTGATCGGCGTCGTGCTGGTTGCGGCGCTGGCTGCGCTGGCGATCATCCTGTGGCGGCTCGAGCGCCGACAGCGTGCCGGTCTGCAGGACCCCTTCTGGCTCGTCCAGCTCCTCGTGCCCGTCGCCGTCGCCGGCCTTCTGCTCGGTTGGGTCGGCCAGAGCGGATCGCACGCCAGCCTGTTCCAGGTCGCCCTGCCGCCGGACATGATGGCCATCGTCATGCTCGTCCTGGGAGTCTGCCTGGCGATCGTCACCCTCCTCGCCCGCAATCCGCGGCGGTTCGTACTGGGCGTTTGCGTCTTTGCGATCGCGGCCTTCCTGGCCCTCTACCCGGACCTGTCCGCGCTGCCGCTGCCCAACGCGATCCTTGGCATCTACGATGGGATCCTGCCGACCTGGTTCTACGGCTTCCAGTTCTCCGTCAATCTTCAGCCCGGCAACCCGGTCGCCCTGACCTCCGGGTGGCCGCTGGCGGTCGCAGCCCTGCTCGTGGCCGGCTTCGCCGCGTGGGCGGCGTGGGAGCGGCGCGTCGTCATCGGCTACCGGTTGTCAGGCCGTCTGCCGATGGCAGCCCAGGCGTCGGCCGCGGACGCGACCGGCGTCAACGTGACGGGCCCGGACCCGGCCGGCCCGGACGCGACGCCCGCGGGTGAGGAAGGCGATGCGGCCGTATCTGAGGTGTCGCCGGCCGCCACGAGTCGCAAGACCTCACGCAAGGACAAACCACCAAACGAGCGGGGGTAGGCCGAGGTACGGGCCGATCTCAGGCGGGGGCCCGTTGGGAGTTGGCGATGGTCCGCGGTGCCCCGTCGAGTCGGGCGTGGTGACCCAGGGCGCGATCGAAGTCGCCTGAACACCACCTGTGATAATCAGTCGTCGAGCTGATTCATCACGGCGTGTGGCGGCGGCGGGACGGCGGCCGAGAAACCCGGTGGCAGCGCGCCCTGGGCGGCCAGCCTGCGGATCACGAAGCCGTAGTACTCCTCGACCTTGGCCGTGACGCTCTCCCAGCTGAACTGCTCTGCCCGGACCAGGCCGGCGGCCCCCATCCGCGCCCGCAGCTCACTGCTGGCGAGCAATTCGGAGATGCCGGCCGCCAGCGCCTTCGCATCGCGCGGCGGAACCAGGATCGCCTGGCGGCCCCGCTGGACCACGCCCTTGTAGCCGTGGATGTCGCTGCACACGATCGGGGCGCCGGCCGCCATGGCCTCGAGCAGCACGATCCCGAACGACTCGCGCCCGGTCGCGGGAGACACGAATATGTCGGCGGTCCGGAAGAGCTGGGCCTTCTCCGCGTCGGTGACGCGGCCCAGAAACTCGACGGCCTGCAGGCCGCGGGTCATGACGTACCGGCGCGCCTCGCGCTCTTGAGGCCCCGAGCCCACGATCAGGAGCCGGCACTCGGTACCGCTCTTGCGGACAAGCCGGAAGGCCTTGAGCAAGTGAGGCAGGCCCTTGCGGTCCTCGAGTCGACCGACGAAGAGGATGTTGGGTGTGCCGTCGTGCCAGCGGGCGAGCGGGACGGCCCGCTGAAACCGGCCCACGTTCACCCCGTTGGGAATGACCTTGTAGTCGCCGGGGAAGAAGCGGTCGACGAAATGGCGGGCCGCGGCGCTGACCGCGATGCGGCCATGCAGCCGGCGGGCATACGGCTGCAGCGTCCGCTTGCCCAACTCCATCGCCGGTGAGAAACCGGCGTAGGCGTGGAAAGTGGCGATGTTCACGCTGTTCGACTGGCGCAGCACCACCAGCGACAGGAACGGCACGAACGGCTCGTGGAAATGGAGCAGGTCGAAACGCTCCTCGTCGAGGACCCGCTGCACCTGCGATACGTATCGCGGCGACAGCGTGATCGTGCCCATCGAGCCGTTGCTCGGCATGCTGAAGCCTTTGCCGATACGGATCACGTCGCCCTCGGAGGAGCGCTGCAGGCCGTGGCTGCTGGTCAGGATCCGGACGTCGTGGCCGCGGAGTCGGAGGTTCTCGTACAGGAAGCGGACGTGCTCGTTGACGCCCCCGGGGAGGGGGTAGACGTAGGGCGTGACCAGGCCGATCTTCACGCCGACGGCTCCCCCGCTTCCTGCCGATCAGGAGGTTCGGGAGCGCCCGATCGCACTCGCGCCGACAGATACTCGATCTCCCGCCGGCGCTGCAGACTCAGCTGATCCAGCGGCACGCCGAGATCGCGCGGGGCGTCGTCTCGAAGCAGGTTGCGCCTGCCCCATCTCGCCACGTCGCGGGCCTGTTTGCGGACCTGGCGACCGTAGATCCGCGCCTCCCGCACGAAACCCCAGTCCACGCAGCTGCCGCTGACGGTTCTCTCCACGATGGCATGCCGGTAATCGTCGGCCGTGGAGCCCGGGAAGAGGGTCCGGCCGTCGCCCATGGTGTCGAGGGTGTGGGCATCGCTGTTGCCGACGATCGGGAGCCCGAGCTCGGCGGCGAGCCGCTGTGTTGCGATCCGGCCGTAGCGGCCCGCGGTGGATGGGTTGAAGCCCTCCAGGGCGTCCCAGTAGACGCGCGGGTCGGCCGAGCGGTGTACACGTAGGATGGCGTGCTTTCGCATCCCCAGCGTGAAGGCCGAGAACGGGTGAGGCACGATGGCCAGGCCGCCCTGCTCGTGGATCTCGGCGACGGTCGTCTCGAGGCGTTGGTTGCGGTCGAGCCGCGCCTGTAGGAACAAACCGAGCAGGTGCCCGCTCCGCGTCGTCACCTCTTCGGCCACGACTACCTCCAGCCGGCTGCCACTATCGCGAGCCAGGCGCTGGCACTCGACTGCCGCCTCGATGCGTTCGTGGTCGGCGATGGCGATGACGTCGAGGTCCGTCCGGTTCTCTGCGTATTCGAGGATCTCGGCCGCCGATGCCGTGCCATCCGACGCGATCGAATGGATGTGCATGTCCGCCTGACCGAGCCGGATCTTTCCGCCCGGGATCACGCGTCAGCTCCGGTTGAGCGCATCTTCGGCGCCTCCAGGTCGGGCCATATCGGATGGAACAGGGACAGCCATTGCTCGGGTGCGTCGACGACGATTCGTTCGAATAGACGGGCCTCTTCCCGTGCCATGGCCCGGCTGCGCTCCCGCCGACTCGCCCCCTCCGGCGGTTGAAGCTGGCGCAGGTTGCCAAGATAGCGGCCCGGGCCGACCCGGCGCACGCCCGAAACGTACATCGGGGCGCCGGTCTCGGCCGCGAGCAGGACCGGACCGGCCGGGATCCTGGTCTTTCCTCCGAACATCTCGACCTCGATGCCGGCGCCGGTGATGTCGCGGTCCGCAATCAGCCCAACCGGCTCGTTGCGGCGCAACGCGGCGAGCAACTCCGTGCCGGCCGCCTCCAGCGAGACTATCCGCACACCGATCGTGGCCCGCGTCGAGAAGATGTAACGCTGGACCCGGTCGTTGGCGACGGTCTCCATTGGGGCCACGATCAGGCCGAGGCGGTGGACGGCGAAGAAGCCGGGCAGCTCGATGGCGCCGAAATGCATCCCGATGAGGAGCAGCGCCCGGCGCTCGGTCATCCAGGCGGCCACCTCGACGGGAGTCTCGATCGCCAACCTGTCGATGACCCACGGCGCGGTGAACTTGGGCGCCCGGGCCATCTCGACGTAATAGCGGGCATGGTTCTTGAAGGCCGACTTGACCAGCTCCTCGAACGCTCTCGGGTCGGTTGCCGCGGCCCGGTAGGCCTCGGTCCCCTGGCCGTTGGCCGCCATCCAGTCGAGGACCCGTCGCAGGTTTCGGCGGGCCCGTGCGCGGCGCGTGGCGGCGACCCGGTAGGCGATCCCGCCGGCGAAGTCGGCGAGTCGCCAGATCAACCGCTCAGGCAGATACAGGATCACCTTGAGCGCCGCGATTACTACCAGCGCCGTCAGCTCGTCCCCGATCCGGCGTCGGAACCCGCGCCGTCCGGCGATGAGATGGCCCGCTGCCGGCGACCGACTGGGCGTCATTTCCCTGCGGGTTTGGGGGTGTCGCCGCCGTTCGGGGCGGCGCCTTTCGCGTCGTTTGCCATGGCCGCCCGGTTCCGGGCCTCCAGCTTCGCCGTTTCTTCCGGGGTCGCGGGCCAGATTGGCTTGAAGATGTACCACTGCTCGGGCGCGGGAGCGATGTGATTCTCGAGGGCCGTGGCGATCTTCTGGGTAGCCATCGCGATGTCGGCGGGGGAGTTGGAGGGCACGTGGATCGGCTCGTCCGCGGCCGCCTGGAAGGTGCCGTCCGGCAACCTATTGACCGAGAACGGGACGATCGCCGAACCGTGCTTGGCGGCCAGGATCGCCGGACCGGCCGGCAGCGTGGTCCACGCCCCGAACATCTTCACCGGGATGCCGTCGGCTCTGTAACCCCAGTCGACGAGAAGGACGAGCCCCTCCTCGCGCCGTAGCGCGCCGTACACGCCGCGCAGGTTCCGCCAGGAGATCATCTTGACGCCCCAGCTCTCGCGCTGGCGCTCGAACAGCTCGTAAAGCTCGCGGTAGGAGCTGTCGTCGCCGACGACGTTGATCAGGAGACCGTGCTTGGCAAACCCGGCCGCGGCGGCCTCGTTGTTGCCGAGATGCGCCGCCACGAGCACAACGCCCTTCGACTCGTTGTAGACGTCGAGGAATTTGTCGTAGCTGTGGACCTCGAGCAGCTCCTCCACCTTCTCCTTCTCGAGCCACGGGAGCCGCATGAGCTCCAGGATGTAGCGCGAGTAGTTGAGATACGCGGCTCGGGCCATCCGACCTGCGGCCTTGTCGTGCGGGGAAACGCCCAGGACGTGGCCGAAGTTCGCCCTGAGCCAGCGCCGTCGCTGCGGGCTGAGGGCATAGCCGATCGTCGCCAGCCAGCTGCCGATGCGGTACACCGGGCCTGCCGGAAGGTGTCCGACGACCCACGACGCGGCCCGCCAGAAGCTGACCGCCGTCAGGCCGGCCAGATGAGTGAGGAAGGTCTCCTCCTCCATCCGGTGCGGCGCCTCGAACTTCTTGGTGGGCGCCGGCTCGGCCCCGCCGTTCTTCCTGAGCCGGCCGACGCGACGCCGGTTGGGCGCCGCGTCGTCGGCATCGTGTCCGGAGGTCACGACGACGCTCTCGCCGACCCCCTCCGGACCGAAGCTCAGCTCTTCCTGGCTCACTTGGCCTCGACGGCCGCTCTGCCGCCGCTGACCGGGGCTGCCCTCTTCACCTTCTTGGGCAGCGTTTCTGTGCCCACGAGGGTTTCGTTGTCCTCGCCCCGGATGAACGCCTGGACGCGGTTGTAGGCGATGTCGTCGTGGAGCTGGATGGGCGGGCTCTTCTTGAAGTAGGCCGAGGGAGCCACGAGCGTGCCCTTGAGGCCGCGGTCCAGACCGAGCTTGAGGCAGCGCAGCGAGTCGATCACGACGCCGGCGCTGTTGGGGCTGTCCCAGACCTCGAGCTTGAGCTCGGCCTTGAGCGGCACGTCGCCGAAGGTCGTGCCCTCCATGACGATGTAGCAGTACTTGCGATCGAGCAGCCAGGGCACGTAGTCGGACGGTCCGACGTGGACGTTGTCGGGGTCGATGTCGTAGTCGAGCATCGAGGTGACGGCGTTCGTCTTGGAGATCTTCTTGGACTCGAGGCGCTCGCGCTCGAGCATGTTGAGGAAGTCGGTGTTGCCCCCGAAGTTGAGCTGGTAGGTGCGGTCGAGGCGGACGCCCCGATCCATGAAGAGACGGGTCATGACGCGGTGGCTGATCGTGGCGCCGACCTGGCTCTTGATGTCGTCGCCGATGATCGGCAGGCCTCGTTCGGCGAAGCGGCGCTGCCAGTAGGGCTCACGGGCGATGAAGACCGGGATGTTGTTGACGACCCCGACGCCGGCCTGGAGGGCCTGCTCGACGTACCACTTGGTCGCCTCTTCACTGCCCACGGGCAGGTAGTTGAGCAGGACGTCGACCTTGCGCTCGCGCAGGATGCCGACGACGTCCGCGGTGGGCCCGGGCGCCTTCTCGATGATCTGGCTGAGGTACTTGCCCAGACCGTCATGGGTCATGCCGCGCTCGACCTTGACGCCGAGGTTGGGAACCTTGTGGAAGACGTAGGTGTTGTTCGGCTTGACGTAGATCGCTTCGGAGAGATCCTTGCCGACCTTGTTCTTGTCGATGTCGAAGGCGGCCACGAACTCGATGTCGCGGATGTGGTAGCCGCCCAGGTTGACGTGCATCAGACCCGGGACGATGTCGTCGTCGGCCGCGTTCTCGTAGTAGTAGCGGCCCTGCACGAGCGAGCTCGCACAGTTGCCGACGCCGACGATGGCGACCCGGATCTTCTTGCCCCGTGCGGGCTTGCTGCCGTTGCCGGTTGCCGGCGCCGCGGCCACGTCTGCGTGGCTCGCGTTCGCGGCGTCGCTGCTCAACTTGTCGCTCACTGTGCTCCTTGCTCCTCATTGCGAAGCTGCGTCCGAACGTGCCAGGTTCTCTGGACGGCGGTGATGCTGGCCGTGGCGAAGATGATGCCCAGGGCGCCGGCAAGCCAGATCTGGCCGCGAGCGCCCGAGACGATACCTCCGTCGAGGCCGGCGAGGGCGAGGCCGAGGGTTAAGAGCACGAGCCGCTCGGCTCGGGGCGCGATGCCCACTTCGCCGTGCAGGCCCAGGCTCTCGGCCTTGGCCCTGGTGTAGCTGACCTGGAAGCTGGACACGGCCGCGGCGGCGGCCAGGACCGCTCCCGCGACAAAGCCGGCAGCCGAGGCGCCGGCGACGATCCCGATGTAGACGACGCCCTCGCCCCACCGATCGAGGGTGGAGTCGAGGAAGGCCCCGAACCGCGTGACGCGGTTCTGGGCGCGAGCGAGCCCGCCGTCGAGCATGTCGAACGAGCCGCCGAAGATGACGAGGACGGCCGCGGCGACCCATAGCTGAGCGGCGGCGGCCCCGGCCGCGACGGCGGCAATCAAGAAGCCGATGAGGGTCAGCGCGTTGGGCGTGAGACCGAGCTTGCCGGCACCGACGGCGATCGGCGTCACTGCGGCTCGGACGCGGTCGCGGGTCCTGCGAGACACGAACGACTGGTCGCCCACGGTCAGTGCGCCTCTATCTGGCGGACGGCCGCACCGGGGAGCGCGGCCTGGGTCTGGCCCGGTACGGCAGCCGCGGCTGCGATTGGCGCCGCGGTGACGGCAGCCGGCGCGGGGACGCCCAGCAGGATTCTCTCGCGCTCGGCCACCTCGCCGAATACGTTGGGCCGGAGCTGGCAGAAGACCTCACGGCCGGTTCGCGTCGTCTCGACGACGCCCGCTGCCTTGAGACGGCTGACGTGCCAGGAGACCAGCGGCTGGCTGAGGCCCACGGTGTCGATGAGGTCGCCGACCGTGGCCGGACCCTGGGCCAGGCGCCGAACGATGCGCAGTCTATTGACGTCAGCGAGCGCTCTATGGAAGACCCGTAGCTCGCGCAGATCGTCGGGCTGATCGACGATCGCGGCGACGGTGCTCCTGATGTGCGCCGGTGATGGCAAGATGCGAGGCCTCTCGGTGCCTGGGAGCGGGCCGCCGTGGAAGGTGAGGCGCCCGCACAAACGAGCCTTTATATAAAGGCTGGTTGATGCTAGGGCGCCGGCGAGGGGCTGTCAAGCCCGGGCGTGTCGTCGCCGGCGGGGTAGGGGCGGCGTCGCCGGGGCACGACGTCGCGCGGCAGCCACGGGCGGTGGTCGCACGGCGGAAGGCCCGTGTCGGCTCGACGCTCAGCCGCAGGTGAACGTGCCCTTGACCAGGCCGCTGCCGTTGAGGTCCGTGCCGGAGAAGGAGCCCGAGCCGTTGGCGCCGAGAGCGACCACCGTATCCGTGCCGAGTACGAAGGGGCTGCCGTTGACGCTGCCGCTAACCGTCGGCGATGGATGACCGGTGGCGGTTGGACCGGCGGGTGGAGCGGATGGGGTTGGCGCGGGAGTCGGAGTCGGGCCTCCGGTGCGGTAGGCGATCAGAGTCAGGTAGTCCCCGACCCCGGTCGGACCCCAATCCCCGAAGCGGGCGTCGACGCCGGCCGATCCGCCGTCGTAGCAGCCGCCGCCGGAGATGGGCGTGGTGGTGCCGTCGATGGTCACCGACGCGGATCCGTTGCCACACCAGTGGTCGCAGCCCGAGCCGCCGGCCCCCCCGGTCGCAGCCGGGACGGAGTCGCAGCCGGCGGCCACGGCCAGCAGCGCCGCTGCAAGGGCAAGGGCAAGCGAGAGGCGACGGGTGCGATGTGCCATGTGGGAATAGTAGGCCCGGTCGATCTGTCTGGACGGTGTCGACGCTGTGTAGCCCGGGGAGTGGCGTGGGGCGGAGCGGCCGCGCAGCCCGTGCCCGACCGCCGCGACCGCCGGCGTTGCGCTCGCCGCGTTCCCGACCGCCGCGACCGCCGGCGTTGCGCTCGCCGCGTTCCCGACCGCCGCGCTCGCGCTCGCCCGCTCGTACCCGCTCGCCCGTACACTGGCCGACATGCGGCGACGCGACTCCTACCTGCTCCTGGGCGTGCTCGGTGTCGGCGTCTTCCTGGCGGGCCTCGAGCTGATGGTCACGGCCGTCGCCCTGCCGCAGATCCTGGCCACGCTGGCGAACTGGACCGACCTGCGCAAGGCGTCCTGGATCATCAACGGCTACCTGCTCGTCTACGTCGTGACCATGCCGCTCGCCGGCCGGCTGACCGACCTCTGGGGCTCGCGCCGGCTCTTCCTGGCGGCACTCGGCGTCTTCACGGTTGGATCGTTGCTGGCGGGGCTCGCTCAGAGCCTGGACCAGCTGATCGCCGCGCGGCTTGTTCAGGCCGTTGGAGGCGGCGCGATCATCCCCGTTGCGACGGCGGCCGCCTCCCATCTGTTCGAGGGTCATGCCCGACCGCGGGCGCTCGGGATCATCGGCGCGCTCACCTTCCTTGGCATGGCTGCCGGGCCGTTCGTGGGAGCGGCCGTCCTCGAGACCGTCCACCCGGAGACCGCTCTCGCCAACTTCGGGGTCTCGAGTGGCCCGCTCGTCGACACCATTGCGCCGGCCTGGCGCTGGGTCTTCTACGTCAATGTGCCGATCGGGATTTGCGCCCTGTTCATAGCCTGGGCCGCGAGCTCCGGTTGGGACACCCGCCGCCAGCCGGCGAGGCTGGATTGGCTCGGCGCGACCCTCTTCAGCGTCTCCCTCGGCGCGATCCTGGCCGGAACCACACTGATCGGCAACGCGGACGAAGTCTTCGGCGTGCCGACCGAGGTAGCCGTCGCGGGGTTGATCGGAGGCGGCATCCTGACCGGGCTACTGGCGATCCGGCACGGCCTGCACCGCTCGGAACCGTTCCTGGACCCACGGCTCTTCGCGGATCGAGTCTTCTCGTCGGCAGCGCTGATCTCGCTCCTGACCGGGTACGGCATGGCGACGGCGATCGTCGGTGGAGCCGTATTCGTCGATCGTGTCTTGTACGGCGGCCCCGACGAGCAGCGCGTAGTCCTGGGGGCGATCGCCGGGGCGATGGCGCTGGGCGCGCTCGCCTCGGGTTTCCTCGCCAGGCGAATCTCGCTGCGGCTGCTCACCGTCGTCGGGCTGGTCGCCAGTGCCGGCGGCCTGGCCTGGATGTCTACCTGGACTCCTGACGCCGCGCCGAATGCATTCGCGGCATCGGGGGCGGTCTTCGGCGTCGGTTTCGGACTGACTGTGACGCCCCGATCCACGGCCGCGGTCGAGGCGGCGGGCCGGGCTGCCTTCGGCGCGGCATCGGCGACGGTCACCGTGGCCAGGATGATCGGCATGGCCATCGGCATGGCCGCACTCACGGCCTATGGATCGACGACCATCACCCGTATCTCGAACGAGATCTACGGCTCTGGCGATACTTACAAGCAGTACATACCCGAGTATCTGCGGAGTCGCCCGATCAACGACGGTCTGGTGGCCCAGGCTCTGGAGCAATGGGCCGCGTCAAAGGGAGCGACCATCATGGTCGGGATCTTCCTGGTGGCTGCCGCAGTAACGCTGATCGCCCTGGTGCCGGCGCTGACGCTCCGCGCCAGGCCCGGCGGGAGAATCGACGAGGACGGCGGGCCCGAGGAGGTTGAGCGTGGCGAAATCGCGTTCTGACCGGCCGGTCGACGCCGGCCTATCGCCCAAGGCCGGGCCTCAGGCCGCGGCTCCGGTACGAGCTGCCGCACCCGCTGCGATGCCGGCTGGAGGTCTGGTCAGCCTGGCCACGCTCGAGGCCGGCGTCTTCGGCGAGTGGCAGGGCGAAGAGGCGCTGACGGAGCTCGCGAAGGCGCTGACCAGGCGTTCGGCTCGGCTCTGGATCGACGTCTCCGGCGCGGGACCGGAGCTCAAGGCCCGCGTGGCGGCCATCCTGGAGCTTCATCCGTTGCTGGCCGAGGACCTCGCGGAACGCGACCAGCGCGCCAAGATCGAGCAGATTGGCGAACTGATCCACCTGGTGATGTTCTCGCTCGGCTTCGACGACGGTGACATCTACGAGCGCGAGCTGGACTTCGTCCTGGGCGAGCGCTACCTGCTCACCACCCACAGCGCCTGGTGGGATCCGCGCGCGACCCGGCACCTTGGGGCCGGAGTCGCCGACGTCCTGGCGAAGGGCGTGGACTACCTCCTCTGGGCCCTGACGGACGACATCATCGACGCCTATTTCCCGATCCTCGACGGGCTGGGCGACGAAATCGACGAGCTGGAGGACCAGGTGGTGGCTCGAGCGGATCGGTCGTTGCTCGAGCGCCTGTTCGACCTCAAACGCCAGCTGATCCAGATCAGGCGGGTGACCTCACCCCAGCGCGAGATGTTCAACGCCCTGTCCAGCCGGGAGGACAAGTTCATCTCCGCGGAGACCAGACTCTACTTTCGCGACGCCTACGACCATCTGATTCGAGTGACCGACGAGCTGGACACCTACCGTGAGCTGGCCTCGGCCACGCTGGAGGCGTACCTGTCCACGGTCAACAACAACCTCTCGCTGATCATGAAGCGCCTGACCGGCGTCACGGTCGTGGTCGCCGGCATCGGGGCGGTGGCCGGCATCTTCGGCATGAGTGAGGCTCAGAGTGCGTTCCGACTCGAGGAAGGGCCGGGTTTCTGGCTCGTGACGACCGGCAGCCTGATCATGGCCGGCGCGGCGGTCACACTGCTCCGAAAGATCGACTGGATCTAGGGGGCGCCGGGCCGGACCAAACCTAGCGGCGGCAGCCCGAGGACGTGCTGGTCTTGCAGATCGGGGCGTCCGGGCAGACGTTGCCCTTGCCGGCCGGATGCGATTCGGCGGCCGTGGCTCCGAGGACGCCGATCGGATCGGCCACGACCTGGAGCTTGGTGGACGACTCGAGCGGGCCTTCGGAGGTCTGTAGCCACAGCTGGTCGGTCGTGTCGGCGGCCGGGGCCGCGAGCGCCGCCGCCCCGGAGACGTGGCGCAGCACCTTGGTGATCTCGTAGATGTGGCGCGTGTCGCTGTCGGTGTAGACCTCGACCCACATCCCGATCATCGCGGCGCCGTTGTGCGACATCGACTGGGTGAGGAGGGGCAGGAACATGTTCGTCCGGGCGTGCGCGTACAGGTAGGTAGCCTGCGGCAGGCCCGGGTAGCCGAGCGGCTTATCCAGCACCAGGTACTCGGCGGCGTTGCAGAGTGGGAACTGCTCGTTGGGCGGCGAGGTGACGACCGGCAGGTCGATGCCGAGGGCCGGGACGACGACTCGAGTGGCAAGGGAGGCGATGGGCGACACGCTGCCCGAGGGCGCCGTGGAAGTGAGCGGCGGCGGCAGGCTGTACATAGCCACCGATTCCGACGGTCCGGGCGTCGCGGAGGCGACCGGTGCGGCCGCGATGGGTTGCAGATAGTAGAAGAGACCGGCCACGACGAGGAAGACGCCGCCACCGGCAAGCAGCGCCGGCACCAGGCCGACCAACCGGCGCAGCCCCAGCGAGATCGGCCGGATCAGCCAGCGCTGAACGTATCGCGGGAGCGATCGGAGGCGTCGCATGGACTGGCATCCTAGCAGGCAGTCGACCGATTCGCCTCGGGCCGGACCTCGATGAGCCGCCCAAAACCCCCGCCGGGCGCCGGGCCGCCGCGCTTCCAATAGCCACTCCGACGGCGCCGTTGGCCAACTCGCGGTGCTCGGATCGGGGCAGGCGCGGGTCTCTGACGGCGAAAGCGTGACGAAATAGCCCGATCCTTGGTAACCTCAGCGCATGTTCGGTCGAATACACCTCCTATTCGGGGTCCTCGCCGGCGCCGCCGCGGCCGTCGTGATCGCCATAGCCGTCGTCGTCGCCTGGCCCGGCTCGACCACGGCGCTTCCGCCACGGCCGACGGCGGTGATCCTGCCGACGGAGACGCCGACCCCCCTGCCGGTCGTGACTCCGACGCCTTACAACACGAACCCGCTCGCCCTGCCCTCACAGACGATCGCGCCGTTCGGCGACGGATAGGAGCCGCGGGCTGAGCGAGCCCGGCGTCATCGTCTACCCGCGAACGGAGTCTCGCCACGCAACTCTCGCGTTACGCCGTAGCTGCGGGACGGGGCGCGGGGCCGAGTAGCTCTTCGGTGCCCTCAGACGTGGAACACGTTGGCGGCGTTGGTGGCTGCCGTGACGAGGGCGGGAAATAGCCCGAAGATCAGCGTACCGATACCCGTGGCCGCCAGCCCGACTTTGAAGAGCAGACCCGGAGAGGTTGGCGCCGTCTCTTCGGCCGGCTCGCGCATGTACATGTACACCACGACCCGCAGGTAGTAGAACGCCGCCGCTGCGGCGTTGATCATCGCCAGCACCGCCAGGGCCGTCAGCCAGCCCCCGGCCTGTATCGCGGCGAGGATCACGTAGGCCTTGGCCCAGAAGCCGGCCAGTGGCGGGATCCCCGTCAGCGATAGGAGGAAGAGCGCCATCAACGCCCCGAGCCACGGGTCGCGCCGGCCGAGCCCGGCGAAGGTCGAGATCTGGCTGCTCACTCCCGGCCGCCTCTGCAACGCCGCCACGATCGCGAAGGCGCCCATGTTCATGAACGTGTACGCGGCCCCGTAGAACAGGATGGCCGAGAGACCGCTGACCTGGCCGCCGGCGTATGCCGCCAGACCGACCAGGATGTAGCCGGTATGGGCGATCGACGAGTAGGCCAGCATCCGCTTGACGTTGTCCTGAGTTATGGCCACCAGGTTGCCGAGGGTCATCGTGGCCGCGGCCAGCAGGATCACGACCGGCAGCCAGTCGGCCCTGAGCGGTCCCAGCGCGCCGACGAACAGGCGCAGCGCGATGGCGAAGGCCCCAACCTTCGGGCCGACCGAGAGGTACGCTGTAACCGGTGTCGGTGAGCCCTGGTACGCATCCGGCGTCCAGTAGTGGAACGGCACGGCGGCCATCTTGAAGGCCACCCCGGTCGACATGAAGGCCAATCCCATGGCCAGCCCGGGCTGGATCGATCCGTGCGAGATGGCCGTGGCGAGCGCCGAAGCCACGCCGTCCACGCGCGTAGTGCCCGTGATTCCCCATACGTAGGCCAGGCCGAAGAGCAGGATCGCGCTGGAGAACGAGCCGAGCAGGAAGTACTTGATCGCGCCCTCGGTTGCATACGGGTCGCGCCGGGCGAAGCCCACCAGCATGTAGCCGGGCAGCACCATGAGCTCGAGAGCGACGAAGAGGAGCAACAGGTCGGTCGAGGCGGAGATGAGCATCGCGCCCGTTACCGCGAAGACGAGGACGGCGGAGAACTCGGCGATGGGCAGGTCCCGCGGCTCGAGATAGTCCACCGCGAACAGGATGGTGAGGGCCGCGATGACCACGAACAGCATGTCGAGGAAGACAGTCAGGTTGTCGAGCGAATAGGAGCCGCCGAAGGCGCTGCCCGAGTGGCCGGCCTGGATCAGGATCGCCACCGCCACGAGGCCGAGGCCCCCGAGGGCGGTGGCTATGACGGCGTCGCGCCGGCCGGGCACGGCCAAATCCACGATCAGGATTGCCGCCGCGACCAGGACGGCCAGGACGATGGGGGAGATCGTTCCCAGGTCGGACCAACTCATAGCTTCTCCCTCATCCGCCGACAGAGACTCCGGCGGCCGCCAGGAAAGCCTGGGCGGGTGCGCGGAGGAGATCGAGCGCAAGACCCGGGAAGAGCCCGAGCACCACGATCAGGATCCCGAGCGGCAGGAGCGTGACCATCTCGGTCCTGTTCATGTCGGTCACGTGGCCACCGAGACCCTTGAGGAACTCCGACACGGTGCCGAACGCCATCCGCTGGAACATCCACAGCAGGTACGTGGCCGCCAGCACCATGACTATGATCGAGGCGACGGCGATGACCGGCGCGACCCCAAACGATCCGACGAAGACGAGGAACTCGCCGACGAAGCCGGAGAGGCCCGGCAGCCCGATGGAGGCCAGGATGAAGAAGCCGAAGACCGTGGCCCAGATCGGCATGGTCGCCGCCAGGCCGCCCATCTTGGCGATCGTCCGATCGTGGGTCCGCTCGTAGAACACGCCCACGAGGAGGAAGAGCCCGCCGGTGATCAGGCCGTGGTTGACCATCTGCAGGATGGCACCCTGCAGGGCCGAGGCGCTGAACGCGAAGATGCCCAGCGTGACGAAGCCCATGTGGCTGACCGAGCTGTATGCGACCAGGCGCTTGAGGTCCGGCTGGACGATCGACACGATCGCGCCGTAGACGATGGCGATGATGCTCAGCACGATGATCGGGCCGGCAAACGTGTGGGCGGCGTGGGGGTAGAGCGGCACCGCGAACCGGATCAGTCCGTAGGCGCCGAGCTTCAGCAGGACGCCGGCCAGGATCACCGATCCGGCGGTCGGCGCCTCGGTGTGCGCATCCGGCAGCCAGGTGTGGAACGGGAACATCGGGACCTTGATGGCGAAGGCGAGGAACAGAGCCAGGAACGCCAGGTTCTGGAAGGCGTCGCCGAACTGGCCGGCCGCCGCGAACGCCTGCAGGTGTTCGAAATCGAAGGCTCCCACCCAGGAGCCGCCGTGCGCGACCTGGTACGCGAAGGCCGTCGCCAGGATGGCGACCAGCATCAGCAGGGAACCGACGAGCGTGTACAGCACGAACTTCATCGTGGCGTAGATGCGGTTCGCGCCGCCCCAGATCCCGATGATCAGGTACATCGGCACCAGGACGATCTCCCAGAAGATGTAGAACAGGAAGAGGTCCAGGGCGATGAAGACGCCGATCATGCCGACCTCGAGGATGAGGAACGAGATCATGTAGCCCTTCACTCGATCCTTTATCGGTCCGAAGCTGGCCAGGATGCTGATCCAGGAAAGGGTCGTGGTCAGTACGACCATCAGGATGCTCAGGCCGTCGATGCCGACCTTGTACTGGATGCCGAAGGGCGGGATCCAGTCGGCCACTTCCTTGAATTGGAAGCCGCTCGGGCCGAACGCATAGGCTGCCAGCAAGACCAGCGACATGACCCATGCCAGCAGCGAGAAGGCGAGAGACGTGCGCCGGATGAGATCGGGGCGGTAGGAGGGCAGGGCGGCCACGACGAGCGCCCCAACGAGTGGCGTGAAGGTGATCGCGCTCAGGATCGGCAGGGTCATCTCGTTCTCCTACCGAACCGCTATCAGAAGGTATGCCGCGGCCATGGCGATCAGGCCGAGGGCAATACCCAGGGCGTAGTTCTGCACGCGCCCCGTCTGGACACGACGCAGGCGTATGCCGGCCCCGGTCGTCACCGCGCCGATGCCGTTGACGGTGCCGTCGACGATCGTTCTATCGAACCAGAACGCGCCCGCCGCCAGCTTGCCGCCCCAGACCACGAAGAGCCGGTGGTTCAGCTCGTCGAACCACCACTTGTTCGACGAGCCGCGGTACAGCTCGGCCAGCCAGGGCCGGGCGCTCAGCTCGCGGACCCGGTCGGGCCGCGGCTGGACTCGCAGGCCCAGGGCCGGCATCTCGACGCCGAAGAGCCGCCAGGCGACGACGATGGCGACCGCCACCAGAGTGGTGGTCGCGATGGCGAGGACGCCGTCGATGCCGAAGAAGCTGTAGGCGGCCTCGGTCCGTCCGCTGGCGGCGATGGTGTGCTCGAACACGGGCGCGAGCCACTGGTGGAGCAGCCCCGACTCCGGCGGGAAGCCGATAAGCAGGCCCAGGAAGACGGCCGGGATGGCGAGCAGGATCAGCGGCCGGGTCATCGTCGTCGGCGACTCGTGGATGTGGTGCTCCTTCTCCGGGTCGACGTGGCTGGGGCCCCAGAAGGTCATGCCCATCAACCGGAACATGTAGAAGGCGGTCATCCCGGCTACCGCAAAGCCGAGCGCCCAGACCCACAGGAAGCCGTTCTTGAAGGCTCCGCCCAGGATCTCGTCCTTGGAGAAGAAGCCCGCCAGCGGCGGGACGCCCGATATGGCCACCGAGCCGATGAGCATCGTGGCGTAGGTGATCGGGATCTTGCGAGAAAGCCCGCCCATCTTGCGCATGTCCTGCTCGCCGTCGACGGCGTGGATCACGGAGCCCGAGTCCAGGAAGAGCAGGCCCTTGAAGAAGCCGTGGCTCATCAGGTGGAAGATCGCGGCCGTCCACGCCCCCACGCCGAGTGAAGCGAACATGTAACCGAGCTGCGAGAGCGTGGAGTAGGCCAGGACGCGCTTGATGTCCGTCTGGGTGAAGGCGATCGACGCTGCCAGGATGGCGGTGAAGATCCCAATCGCGGCCACGACCACCATGACCTCTGGCGCGGAGCCGAAGATGGGGTTGCAGCGGGCCACGAGATAGACGCCGGCGTTGACCATTGTGGCGGCGTGGATCAGGGCGGAGACCGGGGTAGGGCCCTCCATCGCGTCCGGCAGCCAGACGTGGAGCGGGAACTGCGCGCTCTTGCCGACCGCGCCGCAGAAGATCAGCAAGGCGATGGCGATCTGCCACTCGTGCGGGACGCTGCCGAACCTGGCAAAGACGTCCTGCATGTTGAGCGTGCCGAGCTGGGTCCAGACGGCCATGATCCCGAGCGCAAAGCCCATGTCGCCGACGCGGTTGACCAGGAAGGCCTTCTTGGCCGCTTCCGCCGCCGCCCGTCGCGGGTACCAGAACCCGATCAACAGGTAGCTGCACAACCCCACGAGCTCCCAGCCGGCGAAGACCAGCAGGAAGTTGTCCGCGAGGACCAGCATCAGCATTGAGAACATGAAGAGGTTGAGATAGGCGAAGAAGCGCCACTTGCCGGGATCGTGGGCCATGTAGCCGATCGAGTAGATGTGGACGAGCATGCCGATGGTCGTGACCACGATCAGCAGGCAGGCCGTCAGCGCATCGACGAAGAAGCCCATATCGGCCCGGAACCCGGTGGCGGGGATCCACTGCCAGAGTGTGATGCCGGCACCCGCCGCGCCGAAACCCAGGGTATGAGTCAGGGCCCCGAAGGCCACGACCATCGCCACCACCCAGGAGGCAACCACCGCCCACACGGCGATCTGATGCGAATCGCGTTCCATCTGGCGGCCGAACAGGCCGGTGATGGCGAAGCCGGCCAGTGGCAGCAGCGGAATGAGCGGCACGAGGAAGGTCATCGGCTAGTCCTTCATCGTGTCGTACTCGTCCACGAGAGGCGTCTTGCGGTTGCGGAAGATGGCGATGACGATCGCCAGCCCAACCGTGGCCTCGGCCGCGGCGACGGCGATGACGATCAGGGCGATTACCGCGGCGTGCGCGTTGAGCGAGGGCACGAACGCGCCGAAGGCAAGGACACTCAGGTTGACCGCGTTGAGCATGAGCTCGATGGCCATCAGCATGCTGATGGCGTTGCGGCGGCCCAGGAAGCCGAATGTGCCTATGGCGAACAGCAGGCCCGACAGAACCAGGTAGGAATCGAGCGAGTTGCTCACGACCGATCCTCCGCGGGCGGCTTGACATCGCGCCGGGCGAGGTAGACGCCTCCCACCACGGCCGCGGTGAGCAGCACGCTGACCACCTCGAACGGCAGGACGTAATCGTGGAAGAGGAGGTGGGCAACGTCGGCGGTGACGGTCCAGATCCTCGTCCCGCCGGACGGCCAGGTCGTGGCCAGGACCGTGACCGCGATCACGACCGCGAGCACGGCCGCGGCCAGCGCGGCGACCCAGGCCTGTGTCTGGAATGCCAATCGGACCGGGGCGTTCTTGGTCTGAGTCAGCATCACCGCGAAAAGGATCAGGACGGCGATCGCTCCGATGTAGACGAGGACCTGTGTCGCGGCGATCAACGGGTTGCCGAGCAGGACGTAGATCCCCGCCAGAGAAGCGAACGCGGCGGTCAGAGCCAGGCCGCACCTGATGATGTCGCGCAGCGTCACGACCAGCAGGGCGGATCCGAGGAGCGCGGCGGACAGGATGACGAAGAGGACGTCGTCCCACCGGACCCCGACCAACGGGATCGAGTCGCCTATCGGCATGCCCCGCTTCCCTCCTCTGCTCGTCCTGGCTCGCCGGGACACCGGGCCGACCCTTCGGCCCGGAACCATATGACGGTCACTTTCCGTTTGCTCCTCGACTGTCGCCCGAGACGCCGGCCAGGGACGGTGGCAGCGCCGGCAGCATCGCGGCCGGGTCTTCGATTCGCCCTTCGGCGATAGCGTGGGCAACCCAGTCGCGCTCGCGCCGGATGTACGTCACCTCGGTCTCGCGGTCCACCGCCGCGAGCCCGATGAGATCTATCTCCGGATTGCCGCGACCCGTGTGGGCCAGCTCGTTGTCCTGGCCGTCACGAAGAGCATCGTAAGGGCAGGCGTCGACGCAGATGCCGCACAGGATGCAGCGGCTCTCGTCGACGTCGTACTTCTCGAGGACGCGCGGCTTTGGCATGAGCGCGCCCGTCGGGCACGTCTCGGCGCACCGGCCGCAGGAGACGCAGGGCGTGTCGTTGAGGCTCATGTCGAGCGGCGTCGTCACGAGCGTGTCGAAGCCGGTCCGCATGAAGTCATAGCAGGCCGCGCCGACGACGTCGGCGCAGACGGCGGCACAGCGCCCGCAGTCTATGCAGCGCGACGGCTCGCGCAGGATGAAGGCGTGGCTGTCGTCGCGGATGTAATCGTGGTTGACGCCCGTGAACCGATTCTCGGTGACGCTCCGGAAGCCCGCGCCGGCATCGTGGCCGGGTTCGAGTGTCTGGAGTGTGGTCCCGTACTCGATCCCGAGGCGGCGCAGGTCGCAGTTGCCGATCGCCTCACAGGTGCACTGCAGGCAGCGGGTGGACTCGGCCATCACCTCCGCCGCGGAGTACGGGATCTCGTATTCGACGTAGCTCTTGGCTCGCTCTTTGGGCGGCATCGACTTGAGCCTGTGGCGCGCTTCCTTCGGCTCGTCCGTGAATGGCACGATCGAGAGGAATACGGGCTCAACCTCGGCCAGCGTCTGGCGGTTCCGCAGCTCTGATAGATCGAGGCCCTTGAGGTACGCGTCCACCGCGTAGGCGCAGCGCCGGCCCTCGGCGACGGCCTGGACGACCGTCGCGGCCCCGATTCGGACGTCGCCGGTGCCGAAGACGCCGGGCCGTCCGGTCTCGAAGGTGACGGCGTCGGCGCTGAGCCTCGAACGCACGGCTGCGACGCCCTCGTTGCCGGGCCCCACCCACGTCATGTCCGGCCCCTGGCCGATCGCCAGCAGGACGCGGTCGCAATCGATCACGAACTCCGTGCCGGGGGCCGGCTCGGGCCGGCGCCGGCCGCTGGCGTCGGGTGCGCCGGGGCGCATACGGATGAACTCGACGCCAGTGACCTTGTTGTTCCCATCCACGATGACCCGGGTGGGGCCGGCCTGGAATATCATCCGGGCGCCCTCTTCCATTGCCTCGTGCGCTTCGCTCGCCGCGGGCATGTCCTTCATGTCGCGGCGGTAGACCAGAGTGATCTCGCTGGCGCCCTGGCGGACGGACGTCCGCGTGCAGTCCATCGCCGTGAAGCCGCCGCCGATGACCACGACGCGGCTCTTGCGGTGGCCGGGGTAGGGCAGCCCGAGGGCGGCGATGCGCAGGTATTCGAGGCCGTCGATCACGCCGTCGGCGGTCTCGTTGGGGACGCCGAGCTTGTTGGTGTCGTAGCAGCCGATGGCGACCACGGTCGCATCGAAGCCCTGGTCTCGCAGGTCGTCGAGCGTGAAGTCCCGTCCCAACCCCTTGTTGCACTCGATGCGGCCGCCGAGCCGCCAGACGGACTCGTACTCGGGCTCGAGGACCTCCTTCTTGGGCAGGCGGTATTCCGGGATCCCGTAGCGGAGCATCCCTCCGGGTTCCGGGTCGCGCTCGAACACCGTCACGTCGTGGCCGGAGAGGAGCAGGTAGTACGCCGCGGCCATGCCGGCTGGGCCGGAGCCGATGACGGCCACACGCTTGCCGCTCCTGGCCTCCACCTCGAACGGCAGTGGTGGGTCTATGCCCTGCTTCTGGTCGGCCAGGACCATGTCGCCGTGGTAGCGGTGGCTGTCCCGGATGGCGATCGCCTCATCGACCTCGTCGCGGCGGCAATGGTCTTCGCACGGTGCCGGGCAGACGCGGCCCAGGATCGAAGGGAACGGGATGGTGCGCTTGAAGATGCGGGCCGACTCGCGGAACTGGCCCTCGGCATTGGCCTTGAGGAAGCCCGGGATGTCGATGTGGCTGGGGCACTTGTTCTGGCAGGGCGGCAGGCAGTAGGCGTTGTGGTCGCTGAAGATCAGCTCGAGGTTCGTCCGGCGCAGACGGCGGATCTCCTCGGTCTGGGTCCGCACGACCATACCCGGCTCAGCGAGTCGCGAGCAAGAGATCGGTGGGTGCTCCTCGCCCTCCACATCGACGACGCACATCCGGCAGGCCCCAAACCCCGGCAGCTTGGGCTCGTAGCAGAGCGTGGGGATCTCGATGCCGTTGGCGCGGCAGACCTCGAGGATGGTCTGTCCTTCGGTACCCTCCACGACGCGCCCGTCGATCTCGATGCGGAAGGCGGGCGTTGACAGCGGCCGCTGGGGAGCCTGGGCGGTGATGAGGCGCTCCGCGAGAGAATTGTCGAACGGCACCATGGTGTCGAAGGGCGTCTTCGAGTCGGGCCGGCTGTCCGGACGCCCGGCATGCTCGTTCCACACGGCCTTCTGGTTCGGCCGCGGCCGAAGGTCGTGGGGCAGCTCGACGATTTCCGGCTTGTGACCCTCCAGCCGCGCCGATACCGGAGCCGTCGGGTTGATCGACAGATCGGTCGAAGACGGCTGAACCGGCTCCGGCCGGACTGCCCCGGCCGATTTGCCCTTGCCCTGCTTGCCGGATTTGCCCGACTTGGAGGTTGGCGTGGACGGCGGGGAGCTGGGGCTGGGCCGGAGGGTGGGTTCGCGCATGGGACGCCTCAGGAACGAGCCCCGGCTCGGGCTTCGGCCATGGGCTGGCAGATCCCGGCGGGGCAGCTATTGCGGAGGATGTGAGCATCGAGCTCGTCGCGGAAATACCGGACGACGCTCAGGAGCGCAAGTGTCGCGCGCCGTTCGTGGTCGCACAGGGCACTACCCACGATGTCGGCGGAGAGATCGGTCAGGCGCGTGACCTCGTCGGCACGTGGCTGGCCTTCGCAGATGCGGGCGCCGCTCTCGGCCAGCCGGCGCAGGCCGATCCGGCACGGGATCGTCTTGCCGCAGGCCTGGTCGGCGCAGAACCGGGTAAGGACCGAAGCCAGGTCGACGACGCAGCTGTGCTGGTCGAGCACGACGATCGAGCCGGAGCCGACATGCGCGCCGGCGGCCTCGAGCGAGTCGTGGTCGAAGCCCACGCCGAGCGCCTCCGGCGGCAGGATGCCACCCGAAGGGCCGCCGACGAGCACCGCCTTGATCCGGCGGGGGGCAGGAGGGCTGCCGGCGACGTCGAGGACCTCGCGCAGCGTGACTCCGAACGGTACCTCGGCGATGCCGGGATGGGCTACCGCCCCGGAGATCTGGACGAGCATGGTGCCGGCGAACGACCTCGTCGCGGTCTCGGGGAAGCCTTCGATGCCGCCGTTCAGGATCGTCGGAATCGCCGCGAAGGTCACGGGACCGTGGATCAGTGTCGGCGCCCCAAAGAGGCCGCGCGTCGTGGTGTAAGGCGGTTGCTGCTCGGGCTGGCCGCGCTTGCCTTCCAGACCCTTGAGCAGGACCGTCTCTTCGCCGAGCATGTACGAGCCCTGCAGCGGCCTGATCGAGAAGCGGATCTCCGCTCCGGTGCCGAGGACGTCCCCGCCGATGTAGCCGGCGGCCTCGGCCGCGGCCAGCGCCGTCTCGAGGGTCTGGATCGTGTCGGCGGCCTCGATTCGGATGGCGACCAGTACCTCGCTCGCCCCGACGGCAAAGGCGGCGATCGCGGCGCCCTCGATGACTGCGTACGGGTTCCGCTCGAGCAGGACGCGGTCGGTCAGGACCGCCGGATCGGATTGGTAGGCGTTGATCACGACGAAGCGGCGGTCGGCCGCGGCGTCCGCGCAGGTCCGCCACTTCTCGCCGATCGGCTGCCCGCCGGAGCCGCGGCCGCGCATGCCGGACTCCGTGAGGGCGGCAATGACGCCATCGGCCTTGCGCTCCTCGACCACCGATCGGAGTGCCTTGAACGCCCCCGCGGCCAACGCGGCATCGAGATCGAGCGGATCTTTAGGCGGAGTCGCCGGCAGGAGGAACCGCGGGAACCGGGTCGGGGTGGCGAGGATGTTCACGGTCGTCATGCCACGTTTCCCACGAGTGCCCGGGCCCAGGCCGCGGCCCCGGGAGCGGTCACTCGCTCCGGCTTGCCGTCGAGGGTCACGAGGGGCCCATGTGCGCCGGGGACGTGAGCCGGCAGCGTCTCGAGGGCCACGCCGCCGGGCGCTGGTCGCTGCCCGATCTCGGTCCGCAGTTCCCTGGAGAACGCGCGCAGGACTCTGTTCGAGCCGGCGATGAGGCAGGCCGTGCAGCGGCACACCGCCACCGTGTGGCCGGGCCTGTCGAAGCGAAGGTGGCCGTAGTAGCTGGCCCGGCCGTAGATCAGCGCGTACGGGGCGCCGGATACCTGGCTGACCTTCTTGAGCGCGGCGACCGGCAGGTAGCCATAGACGTCCTGGATGGCCTCGAGAATCGCCAGCATCTGGGCCTGATCCCAGTCGTACTTCTCGAGAATGGCGTCGACCGGTGCGGTGTCCAGGGCGTCGAAATGGGTATAGGCCCGATCCGGCACCGGCCGGCCCGACTTGCGCAGCGCCGATTCCTCGCGACGCTCGGCGTAGGTCTCGGTCGCGCCCCAGTGGACGTGGAAGCGGCCCTTCGTGTCGAACCCGCCCATGTCTATGCATTCCACGGGGCACGCCTGGGCGCACTGGAAGCACGTCTCGCACTTGACGTTGCCGAGCTCGTCGTAGAGCAGCTGTAGCCGGCCCCTGAAGCGGACGGCCACGTCTGGCACGGTCTCCGGATACTGGATCGTGGCCTTTGGCGCGAAGAAGCGGCGCATCGTCAGCGCCATTCCCTTTGCGATGCCAAGACCCGGGACGAAGCTCATCGTGTACTCACTTGGCCAGGAGGACGACGGCGGTTGCCGTCACGAACAGGTTCAGGAGCGAAGCGGGCAGCAGCCACTTCCAGGCGAAACCCATCAGCTGATCGACTCGGACGCGAGGCAGCGTGGCCCGCATCCACACGAAGGTGATGACAAAGACGTAGGTCTTGCCGAAGAACCACACCAGGCCTCGAACGGGTTCGAAGGCGATGAACGCGGCCAGGACCACCACGCCGCCGACGAGCACGAGATCGAACAGCAGGCCCAGGCCCATCGCTTCCCACGTGCCCCAGGACCGACCCCCGATCAGCCTGACCAGGAGCGCCAGGAGCTCCGTCCCGATGACCAGGACGGTCAGGACGATGGCCGCCCAGCCGCCGAAGCCGAGCGACCAGGGGTTGAACCAGTTCAGGTTGAAGTTCCACGGCCAGTTGAACGGGGCCGTCCAGCCGCCGAAGAAGATCGTCGCGGCCAGCGCCGAGACGATGAAGACGTTCACGTACTCGGCGAAGAAGAAGAAGCCGAAACGCATGCCCGAATACTCGGTCGCGAAACCGGCCACGATCTCCGAGTCGGCCTCGGTCATGTCGAACGGGGTTCGGTTGGCCTCGGCCGTGGCGGCGATGAAGAAGACGAGGGCCGCGAGGGGCTGCTTGAAGACGAACCAGTCGAGGAGAGACCCGGACTGCTTGAGGACCAGCGTGTTGAGGCTCATCGTCCCGGCCAGGAGGATGACGCCCACGACCGAGAGCGTCAGCGGGATCTCGTAGCTGACTATCTGCGCCGCCGAGCGGAGGCCGCCGAGCAGCGAGTACTTGTTGAAGCTCGACCAACCGGCCATCAGCAACCCGACGACCGTCAGCCCGCCCATCGAGAAGAAGTAGAGCAGCCCGATGTTGAGGTCGAGGCCGAAGAGCCCGGGCGCGAACGGAACGACCAGGAGGGTCATGATGCTGCCCAGGAAGGTCACCACCGGGGCCAGGGTGAATACGATCCGGTCGGCGCCGGTTGGCGCGAAGTCCTCTTTGGTGAGGACCTTGAGGCCGTGGATCACGCTCATCGCAACGCCCCACGGCCCAACCCTGTTCGGCCCGACGCGCAGGTTCATGCGGGCGATGACCTTGAGCTCGAGGTAGATCAGCACGAAGGCCGTAGGGACGGTCAGGACGATGATGCCAGTGGCCGCGCCGGCGAAGCGCACGAGCGGCAGGTTCGCCCCGAGGAAGTCCAGGAACGGCGGCCCGAGCCAGAAGAGCGCGATCACGGTCGCGAACGCTCCCCCGACGACGACCAATGCCAGGACGATCGCCAGCCGCTCCCGGAGCGAGAGGCGGGCCAGCACCCCGGCCGGAAGACTCCTGACGAAGGCAATCACGGACGTCATCGAGGTCCGGGTATTGGTCCTCATTTGTCGATTCCGCCCATGACGGGATCGAGCGAGGAGACGATCGCCATCGTGTCCGCGAGGAGGTTCCCGGGCAGCAGCGTCGGCACGGTCTCGAGGTTGACGAAGCTCGGGTCGTGGATGCGGAAGCGGAAGGGCTGATCGGAGCCGTCGCTGATCGCGTAGACGCCGAGCATTCCCCGCGGCCCCTCGACCGCTCCCCAGGCGCGCCCCGGCCGCGGCCGAAGCAGTCGCGGCAGCTTGGGCATTATCGGGCCGTCGGGCATGTTGTGGAGGCACTGGTCGATGATCTTGATCGACTCGCGGACCTCATCGACGCGGATCAGATAGCGCGCCAGGGAGTCGCCCTCCTGGCGTGTCGGGATGTTGAAGTCGAGCTCGGGGTAGACGCTGTACGGATGGGCTCGTCGGACGTCGAACGGGACGCCCGAGGCCCGCAGGTTGCCGCCCGTGACCCCGTAGCGGATGGCCGTGGCGCGGTCCATAACGCCGACCCCGCGCGTCCGGCGAACGAAGATCTCGTTCTCGTTGAGCAGCCCCGTGTTGGCCTCGGTCTGCTTCGCGGCGCGGCTCATCCAATCGCCCAGGCGGCTCATGAACTCGTGGTTGAGGTCGCCGTTGACGCCGCCGATCCGGAAGTAGTTGAAGAGCATCCGCGCCCCGGTCAGGGCCGCGAGCATCTCCACGATCTCATCGCGCTCGATGAAGCTGTACAGGATCGGCGTCAGCCCGCCCAGGTCCAGCGCGTAGAAGCCCATGTAGAGGGTGTGGCTGGCGATCCGGAGCAGCTCGCCCGAGAGGACCCGGATGTACTCGGCCCGGCGCGGCACCTGCACGTCCATGAGCTTCTCGAACGAGGCAACCGCGGCCCATTCCTGGAAGAGCGAGCTTACGTATTCGAGAGGGTCGACCTGATCGATGACGTGGTAGTAGTCCGAGTTTTCGCAGATCTTCTCGACGCCGCGGTGGAGGTAGCCGAGAACCGGGTCGACGTCGACAACCTGCTCGCCCGACAGCTTGAGTACCAGCCGAAGGACGCCGTGAGTGGCCGGGTGGTGCGGGCCGAGGTTCAGGAACATCTCCCCGTCGCCCAGCGTGTAGAACTCGCTCTCGCGCTCGGTACGTGTGGGGTAGGGCGGCACGGCGTCGAAGAGGCCGGCTCCGACCTGGCGGTCGAGCATGATGCGCGGGTCGTCTGCGGACGGCTGCTGTTGCGGCTGCGGCCCGGCCGCGGGTCGCAGCGGGGCCGCTCCGGCGCGGGCGGAGGCCGTGCGGCCGTGGGCCGACGATTGGCGAGGGGCGTTGGGGCGGGTAGGCATCGTGCCCTCAGCTCACCGGAGCGCGGCGGATGCGGGCCGCGAGATCGTCGGCCAGGTCCGCCGGGACGTGGGTCTGCTCGACGTGGCGCACGCCGCCGCCGGGCGAGCGCGAGGCGTCATCGGGCAGGAGGAAGTCCTTGCGCAGCGGGAAGCTGGTGTAGTCGGGCGGCATGAAGATCCGGCGCAGGTCGCGGTTGCCCTCGAAGATGATGCCGAACATGTCGTAGGCCTCGCGCTCGAGCCACTCGGCGCCGGTCCAGAGGAAGGTGGCCGAGGGAGCGCGCGGATCCTCGCGGGAGAGGCCATCGGCGATGACCCGCAGCCAGTCCGTGCTCATCGGGCTCCACAGGTGGTAAACGACCTGCATCTTCTCGCCCGTGTCGACCCCGGCCAGGTCGGCCAGGATCTCGAACCGCAGGTCTACTGCGTCATGGAGGATGCCCAGAACTTCCGGAATCTTGCCGGGCTCGATGCGGATCTCCGTCTCGTCGTGCCGCTGGTAGATCGGCACCGTCAGGTAGCCCTCCAGGCGGGCTTCGAGCCGGGCCTTGAGATTTCGATCCATCGCTCAGATATCGTCCGGTACGGTGGGGCCGATCTCGCGCTCGGTCCAATGACCGCGCCGGTCCTTGACGAGCTGGCCGAGCTGGAGCATGCCGTAGATGAGGCCTTCCGGCCGCGGCGGGCAGCCGGGAATGTAGATGTCGACCGGCATGACGCGGTCGATGCCCTGTACCACCGAATAGCTGCGCTTGTATCGCCCGCCCGAGACTGTGCAGTCGCCCAGCGCGACGCACCATTTCGGCTCCGGCATCTGCTCCCACAGCCGCACCAGCGGGCCCGCCATCTTGGTCGTCAGCGTCCCGGCCACGATGAGCACGTCCGACTGCCGGGGCGAGGCGCGGAATGGGAACATGCCCCAGCGGTCCATGTCGTTCTTGCTGGTCGCGGCGGACATCATCTCGAACGCGCAGCAAGCCAGGCCCGAAAGCAGCGGCCACAGGCTGTTGGCGCGTATCAGGTCGAGGATGTAGTCCGCGTTGGTGGGGATTACCTGCAGCGCTCCCCAGCGCGCGGCGTCGTTCCGGCCGGCGTCGGTTGCGCCGAACTCCCGGAGGTGGGTTATCTCCGAGGCGCGGCCGCCGTCATAGGCGAGCGGGTTCGCCGATTGCCACATCGTATTGGGAACCGCGATTGGCGCGGTCAGGTCACCCGGCGCCTTCGTGGTCAGCGCGCGCCCTGGAGCCGCCCCGCCCCGCGCCGCTCGATCTCCTACCGCCACGTCAGCACTCCCTTCCGCCAGGCATAGGCCAGGCCTAGCATCAGCACGAGGACGAACGTCCCCATGCTCACCAGGCCGCCAACGAGCAGATCGCGGAAGACGATCGCCCACAGGTACAGGAACACGACCTCGACGTCGAAGGCTACGAAGAGCAGGGCGTAAACGTAGAAGGAGATGCCCGATCGGCCCCAGGTGTCGCCGACGGTGTCGATGCCGCTCTCGTAGGGCACGCCCTTGTGGCGGTCGCCACGGTTGCGGTGCGAGATGAGCCAGGCCAGGCCGATCGTGAGGAACACGAACGAGACCCCTGCGAAGGCCAAGCCGACTACGTACCAGATGCCGGTCATCGTTCTCCAGCCGGCCCGTTAACCGCGGCGCGGCGTCCGGGTCGTCGAGGTCCATTCAGGCGGTCGCGGGGCCGGGTTCTATGCCCGCTCCCACTCGATCCATCGGAGAGTCTACCAGCCGAGCCCTTCGTCGGCCGCCGGCGCCGGAGCACGAAAGGGCAGGAGAGGCCGCCAAACGGCCCCTCCAGAAGCTTCGAGTAGAAACTACGACCTTGTCACTCCACATAGGGGTAGTCGCCCGCCCAACCCGATCGAACTGGTGGCTCCGCCTGAGCCCCGAGAATCCGGCCAGGGCAGGTCTGCCCGTCGAGGCGCGGCGGGTCACTCGACGCGGCCGCTGAGCGGTCGCGGGGTCGTCAGCGCGGCGGCTCGTCAACCGACGACCGCGCCATCTGCCGCGCCTTTGGCAAGGGCGGCTGGAGCATGAAGAGGAAGGAGGAGCCGGGTGCGGGCGGCTTGGGATCGCACCGCCCGCTCCTCCGGCCCGACCGCCAGCGGGGTAGCGACTGGCGGCTGCACACGAAAAGTCTCATCGGCGAAGAGGGCGCGTCCGCGGGCCGGACAGTCCCCTCGGACGGACCGACCCGTGGCCGCTTCCCCACTCCGAGCTCAGAGTGGCAGTTAGGGCGGCGCCACGGCAATACGGGAGGTGCCCTATCGGTTGCGGTCCGTGCTCGCGACGGCATCGGCCGGGCGCCCCGTCCCGGCCAACGTGGGGACGGCTACGTCCCGCGGGCGAGCGTGAGCACCCGGAACCGGCCCATGTGGCGCGGGTCCAGGAGGCGGACGATGCCCGATCGGGCCCGAAGGTAGTCCCCGAGGGCCAGGTCGGGCCTGGCCTGGAGAGCCCGGAGTTCCTCCTCGAGACCCGCGGCGACGAGGAACTCCGACTGCGTGGTCAACGAGACGGTTCTGAAGCCACGATCCATGGCCAGGCGCTGAAGGGCGCTGAAGTCGACATGGGCGGTGAGATCGACCGCTCCCGGCTCCACGAAAGGATCGTCTACGATTTGATGGCCTCGATAGCCGAGCAGCGTGCCCGCACGGCGGCGAGGACCGTACAACTCCGCGGCCTCGTAGCCGTAGTCAATGGCGATGACATAGCCGCGGTCGAGGCGTGCGGCGGCATCACCCAGCCAGGGGTCCAGGCCCAGGCAGATCTCGGCGACCTGGCCCTCCGCCAGCTCGATCCGATCGCCGGCGAGTCGCGCCGCGAGCTCCGGGGTGGAGGGTAGAGCGGCTTCTTCGGCGAACGCGACGCCCCGACCGTCATTGGCTCCCTCGGCCCCCGGGTCGCGCAAGACGACGAAAAGCTCCAGTAGCGTGCCGCCGCGCATGACGACGCGGTGGACGGGTAAGGCGTCGAGGAACTCGTTGGCAATGACGATGCCTGTGACGGGCGCGAGGCCGCCTGAGGCCGTTGGCGCGGCAGAGCCGAACGAGCCCGAGGTTGGCTCCGGAGTCGAGGCGTCCCTGCGCTCGACCAGCTTGTCGTGGAGCCCCGCTTCCTCGAACCGCCGGCTGAGGTCGGCCACACGGTTTGGGTTCGACTCGATCGCCTCATATCGAACGGCGTCGAGAAGGTCGGTCGAACCGTGGCGGCGAAACCCGTCGATGATCGACAGAGCGAGTGTCCCGGAACCGGCGCCGTATTCGACGAGCGTGAACGGCCCCGGTCGATCCAGTTCCTGCCACAACGCTTCGATGCGGCGGGCGATCGTCCAGCCGAAGATGGCGTGCGTCTCGGGTGCGGTCAGGAAGTCGCCCGTATCGGTGGGCCGGTCGGCGGCGACGCCGTAGTAGCCGAGTCCGGGCTCATAGAGAGCGCGCTCCATGTACCGCGCGAAGGTGATTCGCCGCTCGCGGCTCGACTCGATCTCGGAGCGGATGCGGGCGCCCAGCTCGGCCGAACGCACGGTCGTTTCGACTGAAGGGTCGGCCGGCGACGCCGTCGAGGCGCGGTCAGTCGTTTCGACTGAAGGGTCGGCCGGAGAACGTCGAGCCCGCCGTGCCGGGAGCCCGGGGGAAGGAGGCCGGCGGTCCCTCGTCATCGAGCCCCCGCACGAGCTCGCCCTGCGAGCAGGCGAAGTCCGCCGTTGACGAGAGTGTGGCCGCCGAGAAGGATCGGGCGGTCGTCCGGGGCGGCCACGGCCGAGGCGGTCAGCGCGCGGAGCCACGGATCGGCGATGGGCTCGGGCAGGAGCAGATCCGAGGCGAAGCGATCCTCCGCCGCCGGCCAGCCCTCTTCGTCATTGCCCGCCCGGTGCGCGAGCAGCACGCGCGTGTCGATGACGGCGGCATCGGCCAGCCGGCCCACGATCGCCGCGAGCGACTCGGGGCCGTCGCGGTCGAGCAAATCCGCCAGGATCGAGCGGGGCGGCCGCGCTGTGGCCGTTCCGGGAGATGCGGCGAGGGCAAGCCGTGAAGAGGCTCTGAGGCCGCGTTCCTCGATGAGAGCCCGGACCCTGCACGCGACGCCGCGCTCGAGCCACCGCAGGGTGGTCGCCGAAACTCGGCCCGCGACCAGCATCTCGGCGCGCCGATTGGCCATGACGTCGGCAAGGGCGGCCAGCCGTTCGCCGATGAGCGGTGCCGTCGTCCGGAGATCGTGCGCCGCCGGATCGTTCAGGACGATGAGATCGATGGGCGAGTCGACGTCGACGCCGAGACGCCAGCGCGACCGAAGGTCCGTGACGGCCACTCCGGCCCGCTCCTCGAGCCATCGGGGCAGGGCGTTGTCCGCGGGGAGCGGCGGCAGGCCCGCCAGATCAGCCGCCCTCGAGATCGCCACCACGTCCGCGGAATAGCGGTTGTTCGCGAGGGCATGCCCGCCTGGCCCGGCGGCGAGGTCCACGAGGCGGCGCAGGTCGGCGGGCCGTGCCAGCGGGATGCTGCCGGAGCCCAGCACGACGAGCCCGCCCGCGAAAACGGAGCCCGAGTCAAGGACGACGTATCCGCCGTCGCCGCTCAACCCCGCGCCGGCCAGGCCGCCCGTGCCGGAGCGTGCCCGCATCTCAGCCGCCAGCCGCTCGCCGAACGAGAGATCGTCCGGCGGCCCAGACACGATCTCGGCCGAGTCGGCGCCGGCGGCAATGAACGCGCCTCGCTGCCGTTCCGCAAGCGCGCGGCGCGCTTCCGCGAGCGCGCGGACCAGCGGCCCGGCGTCGGGCGGGGCCGTGGCATGGAATATCAGCACGAGGACGGGCCGCACGAGCGGAGTCTAGCCGTGGGCCGATCGCCGGGAGTGGCTCCGTTCCGTGGCCGGGAGTGGGCACACGGCAATGTAGAGTGGTGCCATGGCAACCGTTCGGACGTACATCGGACTCGGGGCCAACGTCGGAGACACGCGAGCCACTCTAGCTGCCGCCGTCCATGCCCTCGCGGCGCTCGCCGGGGCCAGCCTCGCCGGAGTCTCGCGCCTGTACCGGACCGCTCCCGTCGAGGTCACCGACCAGCCTGACTTCGACAATGCGGTCGTCGCGCTGGACGTTCCCGCGGGACCAGGCGGTCAGACGGGCCCGATAGCGTTGCTGCTGGCGCTCAAGGGGATCGAACGGGCGTTGGGACGGCAGGATCGGTTTCGCTACGGTCCGCGCGAGCTCGATCTGGATCTCCTGATATTCGGCCAGGAGCGCATGTCCGTCGAGCGGCCCGAGGCCGGCAGGTCGCCGGATCCGGCCAAGGCGACGCGGCTTCTTGAGGTCCCGCATCCGGAAGCGTGCCGCCGCCTCTTTGTCCTGGCCCCGCTCGCGGACCTGGCCCCGAACCTCGTTCCGCCCGGTTGGCCCGAATCGGTCGAGCAGGCGCGGGCCCGCCAGGAATCGATCGAGGGCGCCTCGGCCGTAGAGCCCATAGCGAACTGGGATGCGACCCTCGGCCGCTGGGTGGGTCTCTAGGTCTGCCGCCGTCCCGCCCGTCCGACGAGTCAGCGCGAGGAGGCCCACTTGAGGACCGAAACCTCGCCCGTCGCGGCATCGACACTCAGCACGCCGTCGTTGAACCCGATCATCCAACTCGGGCGCGACGCGTCGAGCTGGAACTCGGGCCCAAAGTCGGCGGTCTGGCCGTGCGAAAGGACTGAGGATCCGGCGAGTGTCGCCGCCACGGCCGAGCCGATGACGGGCGGTTCGAGCTTGGCCGTCGGCGCGAAGCCGAGGTCGTTGTAGGCGAAGACGGATCCGGTCGCGGGATTCACCAGAACCTGAGGAATCGCGGAATCGGCAGTCTTCGCCCATCTCACGTCGTAGAAGGCGATCGAGGCCCGCTGCCGGAGGGTAACCGAGCCGTCGGACGCGACGGCTTTCACGCCGGCTCGTTCCAGGTATGACGCGGCCGCCGCCTGCGCGCTCGCCGGTGTGATCGGCACCGCGTCGGAGCCAGGCATTCGATCGAGCTCGAAAACCTCGAGCACCCGGCCGGTTTCGCCGTCGACGAATGCGTACGAGTCCTCGGCGGCCAGTTCGTAGATAGGCGACTCTGGGGCGGCAGCCCAATCAGCAGCCGCAACCGCGACGGAGGTGAACGGTCGAGCCGCCGCAGCCGCCTGGCCGGCAGAGACGGGCAGGGGGGTCGGCGTGGGCCCGGCGTACGGTGTCGGGGTGGATGTGCAGCCGCAGGCTGTATGAACGTTCACAGCGACAAAGCCGACGCACAGAAGGGACAGTAACGCCACCGCCGCCAGCGTACCGACGAGCGCTCGGGCGAGATGGAAACGCGTGGCCCTGGCCGGCCGACTCTGCCTCATGGCGTCCCTCCAGACACCAGAAACGGGCGACAGGTCCCGCGCGCTCGTCTGGGCTGCGACCTGTCGCCCGCTCCGTCCCCTCACCCGGAAGACCGGGTGTCCCTATCCTCCGACCGACCGATCGGTCCGTCAGCTCCGATCGGCTGTCACCTACTTCTTCGCGAAGGAACGCCTGGCGGATCACAAGGCGGTGGATAAGTCGGCGAAGCGGTCAGATGGCTGAGTGGCGAGGCTCGGCGGCGGGCTCTTGCCGCGTGCAGAGTACGGTGGCTCGCCCGACGGTCCGGTGAGAGGCGTCGCGGCCTGCCGCGGCCACGACGAGCCAGCCCACGAGCCGCGCCACGCCCGGGTGGAAGGAGCCGCGCCGCCACGAAGGGCCCGCCACGAAGGGCCCGCCACGAAGGGCCCGCCACGCCCGGCGGTAGGATTCCCCTCAATGCCACCCCCGGTGGCATTTCGTGACCTCGGCCGGGACTCGGCGGGATCAGACACCACGCGGTTAGCCGTCCAGGGCTAACAGTCGGCAGAATCCGGACCCGTGGGGCTCATTCGCGCGGTCTCGAGGCGAGCCTCGCCCGCGGCGGCCCACTTAGCGCTGCCCGGGATGGAGATGAGGGGATTTCGCGGGCGCCACCGAGCGCCACCGAGCGCCGCGCGGCCGCTGCCGCCAAGCCGCCGCGCCACCGCGCGGCGCACCCGCAGGTCAGTGGCGGAAGTGGCGCCGTCCCGTGAAGACCATCGCCATGTGGTGGCGGTCGGCGACCTCGATGGCCATCTCGTCGCGGATCGAGCCGCCCGGCTGGATGATCGCCGTGACGCCGGCCTGCGCCGCGAGCTGGATCCCATCGGGGAAGGGGAAGTAGGCGTCGCTGGCCATGACTGCCAGCTTGGCCCGATCGCCGGCTCGCCGGAGGGCGATCTCGACCGCCGTCTGCCGGCTCGCCTGGGCCGCCCCGATACCGACCGTGGCCCCGCCGCGGGCGAGGATGATGGCATTGGAGCGGACGTGGCGCACCGCGCGCCAGCCGAAGAGCAGGTCGGTCAGCTCCTCGAGCGTCGGCCGTCGCTTGGTTACTACCTGAAGCTGGGTCTTGTCGAGCCCGAGCTCGTCCTTGGTCTCGACGAGCAGCCCGCCGGCGATGCGCTTGAAGTCGAGGTTGGCAATGCCGTAGTCGCGCGGACCTTCGATCGGGCTGGGCGGGACCGCGAGAAGTGCGATCTGCGGTTTCTGGGCCAGGATGCCCACGGCCGACTGGCTGAACGACGGCGCGATGACCGCCTCGTACGAGTTGGAGGCGATCTCGCGCGCCGCGGCCCCGTCGAGCTCGCGGTTGACGCCGACGATCCCGCCGAAGCACGAAACGGAGTCCGTCTCGAGAGCCTTGCGGCAGGCCTCGACCAGCTCTTCGGCCGACGCGATCCCAACCGGATCGGTGTGCTTCACGATCGTCACGGTGGGGGCCGTAAAGTCGGTGGCGATGGCGTAGGCGGCGTCGAGGTCGAGCAGGTCGTTGAACGACGGCCGTGAGCCCTGCAGCTGAGCGGCGTCGGCGAGGGTCCCGGCGCGGTGGGTCGTCTCCCGGTAGAAGGCGGCGCGCTGGGGCGGGTTCTCGCCGTATCGCAGGTCATCGACCTTCTCGAGCACCAGGGCCAGGCGTCCGGGGAACATGTCGCCGGCGGCATTCGACAGGTACGCGGCGATCTCGGCGTGGTATGCGGCGACCAGCCCGTACGCCTCGGCCGCGAGCCGCTGTCGCAGCTCGGCGGATACGGCGCCGCGCTGGCGCAACTCGGCCACAACCTGGAGGTAGCGGGCCGGATTGGCCACGGCCGCGACGCCGGCATAGTTGCGCGCTGCGGCGGCCAGCAGCGCGGCTCCGCCGATGTCGATCATCTCGATCGCTTCGTCGATCGGGATCAGGCGCGCTCCGACCTGCGGGGCGAAGTGGCTGACGTTGGCGGCGACGATATCGATCAGCCCGATCTTCTGGGCTTCGAGCTCGGCCAGCTGCTCGGGCTTGTCCCGCCTGGCCAGGATGCCGGCGTAGATGGCCGGGTGGAGGGTCTTGACCTGACCTCCGGCGATCGGCTCAGACCCGGTCAGCTCGGACACGGCGTGGACCTCGATGCCCTCCGCGGCCAGGGCTTCGCGCGTGCCGTCCGTGGCGAAGACTTCCACGCCGAGAGCGAGCAGGTCGCGTGCGAACGGGACGATGCCCTCCCGGCTTGCGACCGAGAGCAGGGCTCGCACCAGGCCTACCTCCCAACTGCCCGAGGTCCGGATCCGCACGCGCGAAGCCGCGCCTGAGCGCTCGCGCGGTCCGCTAGCCGCGCTCCATGCTCCGTTCGTTGCGGGTTGCCGGATTGCGGCGAGTATAGCGCCCGGTCATGGCATACTCCGTAGACGCAAATCGCAGGCGCGAAGAACGCATGCCGCGGTGGCCGTGTCCCGGCCCCGCGCCTGTCTGTTCAGACAGTGCTTCAAGAGCGCCTATCCAGGTCAACAGACCGCTAACGACTGAACACTCGGAGGGTCCGCGTGAACGGCCCGTGGAACCAGCTCGATACGCTGCTCGTAGGCTTCAACAACACCAACTTTCCGGCGCTCTTCCAGCCGACGTGGCAGTTCGCTCTCGCGATGCTCGTGGCCAGCATCATCTTCTACAACTTCCAGGGCCGGCGCCTGCGCGCTTATACGGTCTTCCTCGACCTCAACGAATGGTTGATGTGGACCTCGGTCGGCGTCTTCTCTCTGCTGATCATGTTTGCCATCTTCGGCTTCGACTTCATCTTCGTGCTGCCGACGATTGTCGGCGGTGCGGCCCTCTTCATCTGGATCAGGTTCATCCACTTCCCGCCGCTGATCCAGGCCTACGAAGAACGCCTCGCACGCCAGCGTTATTTCCAGCGCTCGAAGACAGCGCACCCGGAGGCGACGATCCGCTCCAAGGCTTCTTCAAAGCCCAAGCGCCGGCGGCGCTGACCGCCCAGGTGGCGACCGCGATGTGCCGGACCGGCCGGTTCGCTTCCACCGAGCGTTCGGCAGCCGGATAGGAGCGGCCGAGAGTCGTGGAGATCCGACGCTTCGGCATCGGGCATCGCCGCCACGACGGCCCGCCGGGCACTCATGGGGTGGAGGCGACGCCTCTCCACGGCGACGGCCGAGGTGTCGTCGCCGAGCTGGCTCTCAAGGCGAACGCGGCAATCGCGCCGCATTCCAACCGCAACTTGACCTACTTCCTGGTCATCGAGGGCGGCGGATTCGTCCAGGTTGGCGATGAACGTGCTCGCGTGGCCGCCGGGGAGGCAGTCGTCTGGCCACCCGACGTGGTCCATTCGGCCTGGACTGAGCTGACCCCGATGCGGGCCATCGTCGTGGAGTTCGCCCCGGGGTCCGTTGCGGCCGGGGTCCTCGAAGGCGGAGTCGAACCCTCGCCGGGCGATGGGCCGGAGCGAGACGAGCTCGCTCCCGCCGAGCCGGTACACGGCGCCGCCAACGGCGAGCTCGTGTCCGCACCGCCGACCCCGCCGCCCGATCGCCGGTCGCCCGAGGAAGAGCCCTGGTAGTCGTGGGTGGCGGCTCGGGATCGTCCCCGATGGAGCTGCGAAGCCGCTGCAGGTGACTCGAAGGCGTCGACGGCGCGCCGCGCCCGCGGCCCGGCACAACGGCTCAGCCGACGATTCGGCTCAGGAGCAGGCGGTCTTCGCCGCGAGCCTGGACACGACGATCTACAGCCAGGTCGGTGAAACCGTTGGAGCGGAAGAATGTTCTGGCGGCCATGAACGAGGGCTGGATCGCCGCGTCGGCGAGGGTCCAGGCGAGCAAGCGGGTGCTCTCCGCAGCCCCGGCGGCTTGGGCGACCGTCGCGGTCAGGGCCCGGCCGATGCCACGGCCGCGGAGGTTGGGGGCGACGGCCAGGAGGGTCAACTCGGCCGGTCGGTCGCCATCGGCGAGCGTCAGTCCGTCGAAGCCCCGCGGGTCGTCGGGTCGGCGGGGCCGGTCCCAAGGCGCCCAGCTGGCCAGACCCACGATCCGGCCGGAGACCTCCGCCAGCAGAAGTTCGGACGCGGTTGGAAGCTCGCGGGCGAGATCCGGCGCCAACGCCTCCAGAAAGCCGTCGACGGCGGTCCCGTCGAGGGCCGTAGCGATCCGAATCCCTGGCCGATCGAACCCCTCGGCCTGCTGCGTTGAGTCTGCCGGAGCAGGATCGGTCGCCAGTATCGCCCCGAGCTGGCCGAGTATTCGGGCGGTGGCGCCCCAGACTCGCTCGCCTTCCACGGGGTATACGCCGTAGCGGATCAGCCGCCGGCGGATGGTTCGTTCCTCCAGCTCGACCGGGGCATCCGGCAGGAACGCTTCCGCGGGCGCCTCGACGATCCGGGCCACCTCTTCGGGCGCGGGCCGGCATTCGGGACGCCGCTCCGCCAGAGCGACAACCGGCGTGATGCGGAACCCGGAGACGGTCAGCGCGAAGACTCCCAGCCCGCCGGTCACACGCAGTCCGCAGGCCGATGGATCGAGGCCGACCTCCTCGACCGCCTCGCGCACGGCCGTGGCGATCGGATCGGCGTCATCCGCCTCGGCCGAACCGCCCGGGAAGCTGATCTCACCGGCGTGCCCGATGCCCTGGGGAGCGCGGACCGTCAGCAGGACCCGGGCCTGATTCTCAGCGTCGGGGAAGATCAGGACCAGCACGGCGGCCGGTCGGCCGCGGCGGGCCGAGAGCGGGGGAAAGGGCCCCTCAGGCGAGTCGAGCCGAACCGGCGTCAGGATCGCCGGAGGCTCGGGCATCTCACGGGGGAGCGCCTTGAGCCTTTCCCGAACGAGCTCGAACCTCACCGGGGTCCGCCGGCCGGCTTGCGGCGCGAGCGGTGGCGATTGCGCTCAGCGGTGCTCATCGCGTGAGCATATGCGACCGACGCGACAAGTTCGACGTGCCGCCCGACCGGCCCGTCCGCCGGCCGAGCAGGCGTCCAGCGCCCCGCGCCCCGCGCCTTGCGTGCCCGCCGCCCGCGCCCCGCGCCCCGCGCCCCGCGCCCCGCGCCCCGCGCAGTGGCATGATCGACGCATGACTGCACAGCCACGGAGCGGCGCGGAGCGCAAGGCCGACGTCCTGGCCAAACTTGAGGCCGAGAGCGCCGATGTCTGGGTCGCGACGGCGTCCGCCGAGGGCGTCGCACATCTCGTGCCGCTCTCGTACTCGTGGGATGGACGGCACATCGTTCTGGCCACCGAGCCCAGGCTGCTAACGGCCCGGAACATCGAGGCTTCCGGCCGTGCGCGGCTCGGATTCGGTCCCACTCGGGACGTCGTCCTCGTCGATGCCCAGCTCGACGAGCGGCTGGACGTGGAGGATGCGCCCGAGGAACTCGCGGATGCCTACGCCCGCCAGTCCGGCTGGGACCCGCGGCACGAGAGCGATCCGTTCATCTTTCTGCTCCTCAGCCCGCGCCGCATTCAGGCCTGGCGCGAGGCCAACGAGCTGGCCGGCCGCACGCTCATGCGCGACGGCGTCTGGCTGTTCTGAGGTCCGCATCGAGACGCAGCCGCCGGCTCGGCTCGGCGCTAGTTGACCCGCTTGGGTCCCTTTTCCGCTCTGTCGGGCGTCCAGATGCGCTCCGCGGCGGAAGACCCCGCTGCGGCACCGGCCGGCTCCTTGCCGCGGGAACGCGCGTCGCGGCGCACGCCCGCGTCGGCGACTACCGTCGAGCCGCCCGAGGTGAAGACCAGCACGCCGCCGATTGCGTCGGCGTCGGCCAGAACGGTCGTGCCCGGCTTGAACTCACCCTGGAGCAGGGCTCGGGCGAGAGGGTTCTCGACCAGCCGCTGGATCGTCCGCTTGAGCGGCCGGGCGCCGTAGGCCGGGTCCGTCCCTTCGCGGACGATCAGCGACTTGGCCGCCGGAGTGAGCTCGAGGGCGATCTCCTGCGCGGCCAACCGCCGCTGGAGATCGGCCAGAAGCAGCTCGACGATCGCCGCCAGGTCCGCGTCGTTGAGAGCGTGGAAGACGATCACTTCGTCAACCCGGTTGAGGAACTCGGGTCGGAACGTGATTCGCAGCGCTTCGGTTATCTGCTGCTTCATCTGGTCGTAGGCCGACGCGTCGGCGCGACTCGCGGCGTCGCCGGCGGCGCCTCGCTCCGTGAAGCCGGCGATGAACTGCGACCCGACGTTGCTGGTCATGATCAGGACCGTGTTGCGGAAGTCGACCGTCCGGCCCTGGCCGTCGGTGAGGCGCCCGTCGTCGAGGACCTGCAGCAGGATGTTGAAAACGTCCGAGTGGGCCTTCTCGATCTCGTCGAGCAGCACTACCTGGTATGGCCGCCGCCGGACGGCCTCGGTCAGCTGTCCGCCCTCTTCGTAGCCGACGTAGCCGGGAGGCGCTCCGACCAGGCGCGAGACGGAGAACTTCTCCATGTACTCGCTCATGTCGATTCGGACCATGGCCGAGTCGTCGTCGAAGAGGAACTCGGCCAGCGCTCGCGCCAGCTCCGTCTTGCCCACGCCGGTTGGCCCGAGGAATATGAAAGAGCCGATCGGCCGGCGGGGGTCCTTGAGCCCGGCGCGGGCTCGACGGACCGCATCGGCGACGGCCTGGATGGCTTCGTCCTGGCCGACCACGCGGTGGTGCAGCCGCTCTTCCATCTGGACGAGCTTGGCGGTTTCGCCTTCGAGCAACTTGGTCACCGGCACGCCGGTCCACGCCGCCACGATCTCGGCGATGTCGTCTGCGGTGACCTCTTCCTTGAGGAGCCGACCGGGACCCGACAGGGCGGCGATGGCCGCCTCCTGCTCCTTCTGGCGAGCCTGGAGCTCGGGCAGCCGGCCGTACTTGAGCTGGGCGGCGGTGCCGTAGTCGGTCTCGCGCTCGGCCTGGTCGATCCGGACCTGCAGCCCCTCGATCTCGGCCTTCGTGGCCCGGACGGCGGCGATCGCCTCCTTCTCGGCTCCCCAGCGGCCCTTCATGCCCGCGGCCTGCTCGGTCGCGTCCGCCAGATCCCGTTCGAGGATCCCGAGTCGCGCCTTCGACGCGTCGTCGGTCTCCTTTCGAAGAGCCTCGCGCTCGATCTCGAGCTGAATGCGCCGGCGTTCGAGTTCGTCGAGCTCGACCGGCATCGAATCGATCTCCATTCGCAGCCGGCTGGCGGCCTCGTCGATGAGGTCGATCGCCTTGTCGGGCAGGAAGCGGTCGCTGATGTAGCGGCTCGACAGCGTCGCCGCCGCCACCAGGGCGGAGTCCGTGATCCGGACGCCGTGGTGGACCTCGTACCTCTCCCGCAGCCCGCGCAGGATAGAGATCGTCTCCTCGACCGTGGGCTGGTCGACCACGACCGGCTGGAAGCGTCGCTCGAGGGCGGCGTCCTTCTCGATGTGCTTGCGGTATTCGTCGAGCGTCGTCGCGCCGATCGTGTGCAGCTCCCCGCGGGCCAGCATCGGCTTGAGCAGGTTGGAGGCGTCCATCGCGCCTTCGGCCGCACCGGCGCCGACGACCGTGTGGAGCTCGTCGATGAAGAGGATGATCCGGCCTTCGGCGTCCTTGATCTCCTTCAGAACCGCCTTCAGCCGCTCCTCGAACTCGCCTCGGTACTTGGCCCCGGCGATGATCGAGCCGAGGTCGAGGGCAACGACCTTCTTGTCCTTGAGCGTCTCGGGCACGTCGCCCCGGACGATGCGTTGGGCCAGGCCCTCGACCACGGCCGTCTTGCCGACGCCCGGCTCGCCGATGAGCACGGGGTTGTTCTTGGTGCGGCGGCTCAGGACCTGGATGACCCGTCGGATCTCCTCGTCGCGGCCGATGACCGGGTCGAGCTTGCCGGCTCGAGCCTCCGCGGTCAGGTCCCGGCCGTACTTCTCCAGGGCGGCGTATGTGGCCTCGGGGTTGGGGCTGGTCACACGCTGACCGCCGCGAACGCTCGCCAGGGCCGCCAGGATCGCTTCCCGGGTCGCCCCGTTGCCGTCCAGCAGGGCCTGTGCCTCGCCGCCGCCTTCGGCCACGGCCAGCAGGAGGTGATCGGTGGAGACGTAGTCGTCCTTGAGCCGGCGCGCCTCCTCTGACGCCCGCTCGACCGCCCGCCGGAAGCGCGGGTCGGCGGAGAGCGATCCGCCCTGGATCCTGGCCCGCTTGTTCAGGGCGGCCGCCACCTCGCCCCGAAACGCGGTCAGATCCACGCCGACGCGGCGCAGCGTCTCGGCCGGAATGCCGTCGTCGGGCTCGATCAGCGCCGCGAGCAGGTGCTCCAGATCGAGCACGGGGCTCTGCAGCTCTTCGGCGAGGCGCTGAGCCGCGACTATCGCTTCCTGGGCTTTCTGTGTGAAGTGGTCGATGTTCATTGCTTCTCTCAAAGGGCCCGTGACGGGCTGAGTGGCGCCGCTCGGTCGCCGAGCCGGCGATGGGTGGGCGCCGTCAGGGCTTGATCCGCGGGTTCGGTTGATCGATCTGGCGGAAGAACTCCTCCGCCGCCTTACGCTGCCGGTCCTCCAGCCGGCCCGGGATGACTACTTTGACCCGGGCCAACAGGTCCCCTGCGCCGTCGCCCCTGAGGCGGGGCATGCCCCGGCCGGCGAGCCGGAATGTCTGGCCCGATTGCGTGCCGGCCGGCACCTTGAGAAGCACCCGACCGCCCAGCGTCTCTACCTCCACTTCGGCCCCGAGCACCGCCTCGGCGAGGGTCACGGGCACCTCGCGTGTCAGGTCCGCTCCGGTTCGGGTGAAGATCGAGTGAGGTCGGATCTTGGCGATCAGATAGAGATCGCCGGCGTCGGCTCCGGTGCCCGCCTTGCCGCTGAGTCTGATCTTGCTGCCGGTCTCCACGCCCGCCGGAACCTTGACCTCGAGGCGCTTGTCGCCGACCTGGACGAGCCGCGCCGAACCGTGAAAGGCCTCCTCGAGGCTGAGGTCCACTTCCACTTCGATATCGCCGCGGTGTTGGGTGCCGTGGCTGCGTGGCGCTGATCCGCTCGCCCGCGCACCCGCCGCGCCGCCTGAGCCGGCGCCCGCGGCGGCTCCGGCACCATTGCTGCGCAGCCGTGAGAAGAGGTCGTCCAGAGGATTGCCCGATCGGCGGCCATCTCGCGTGCCGCCGCCTTTGCGGACCGAAGCCGTCGGCCTGGCCGCCTCGGGCGCGGCCGCGCCGCCGAAGAACATGTTGAAGAAGTCGGAGAAGTCCTCGGTTCCGGTCGAGTGGAACTCGTAGCGGACGTTGCCGCCCTGACCCGCGGCGCCGAAGCCGGCGAAGGGCCCGCCCGGCCCGAAGGGATCGCCGGCGTACCGGCCGGCTCCGGCCGAACCGCCTCCGGCCCGTGCGAACTGATCCCAGTTGGAGCCCAGCACGTCGTATTGCTGGCGCTTGGCCGAGTCGGCCAGGACCTCGTGGGCCTCGTTCACTTCCTTGAACCGCGCCTCGGCTGTCTTGTCGCCGGGGTTGCGGTCCGGGTGGAGCTCGCGCGCCAGCCGCCGATAGGCCTTCTTGATCTCGGCCGGGGTCGCCGTCCTCGGGACCCCGAGAGTCTTGTAGTAGTCCTTGTATTCCATGGTGACGGCCCTCCTCCGATCGGCTGCTCACCGATGGATCCGTCTGCTATGTGGCAGCGGCCGGCATCCTGCCGGCCGCCGGTCTCGGTATCGGCGCGTCGGGGCGACGACCGATTTCTAGATAGCTATTCGTTCGTCCAGGTCGCCAGCCGCGGCTCGGCCGACGCCATCGCCGGCGGCTGATCGACCGGAGGCGGGAACCGGCGGCGGACCGCGCTCTCCGGCTCGGCCTCCGGTTCGGGTTTGCCACCGCCCGTTGTCTTGCCAGGTTCCGCCACCAGCGGCATCGGCTTGCGCCGGAGAGCCGCATCGAGGACCTGTTCCATGTTGTCAACCAGGACGAGCTTGATCTGCTTGCGGATCTCCTCTGGGATGTCCCGCAGATCCTTCTCGTTCTTGCGCGGCAGGATGATCATCTTGGCGCCCGACAGGTGCGCCGCCAGGATCTTGCTCTTGAGGCCGCCGATCGGCAGAACCCTGCCGCGGAGGGTGATCTCGCCGGTCATCGCCGCGTCCTTGCGGACCGGGATGCCGGTGAAGGCGCTGACCATGGCCAGGGTCATGGTGATGCCCGCCGACGGGCCGTCCTTGGGTATGCCGCCCGCCGGCACGTGGATGTGGAGCGTGTTCTTCTCGAAGACCTCGCGCTTGATGCCCAGCTGCGAGGCGTGGGCGCGGATCCACGAGAGACCGGCCCGGGCCGACTCGCGCATGACCTCGCCGAGCTGGCCGGTAAGGATGAAGTCTTCCTTGCCTTCCATCAGCGTGACTTCGATGGCGATCACGTCGCCGCCGACTTCGGTCACGACCAGGCCGGTTGCCGCGCCGGTCTGATCCTCGGACTCCAGCTCGCCGTACTCGAAGCGCGGCGGGCCCAGGTACTCGAACAGCTTCTTGGTATCCACGACGGTCTTGCGCTTGCGACCCTCGGCGACTGCACGGGCCACCTTGCGCATGACGTTGGCGATCTCGCGCTCGAGATTGCGGACGCCGGCCTCGTGCGTGTACGAGCGGACAAGCTCGACCATCGCCTCGTCGGTGATGGAGATGGTCTTCTCGGTCAGTCCGTGGTTCTTCATCTGCTTGGGGATCAGGAACCGCTTGCCGATCCCGATCTTCTCGGTCTCGGTGTATCCCGGCAGCTGGATGATCTCCATGCGGTCGCGGAGCGGCGCCGGGATCGGGTCGAGCAGGTTTGCGGTGGTGATGAAGAGCACCTTCGTCAGGTCGAACGGCACTTCGAGGTAGTTGTCCTGGAAGGTGTTGTTCTGCTCCGGATCGAGCACCTCGAGAAGGGCCGAGCTCGGGTCGCCCCGGAAGTCCATGCCGATCTTGTCGACCTCGTCGAGCATGAAGACCGGGTTGTTCGACCCGCCCGTCTTGATGTTCTGGACGATGCGGCCGGGCAGCGCCCCGATGTAGGTGCGCCGGTGACCGCGTATCTCGGCCTCGTCATGGATGCCGCCCAGGCTCATGCGCACGAACTTGCGGCCCATGGCGCGGGCGATGCTCTTGCCGAGGGAGGTCTTGCCGACGCCGGGCGGTCCGACGAAGGCGAGGATGGGGCTGCGGAGCGTCTCGGCCAGGCTTCGCACGGCAAGGTACTCGAGGATGCGGTCCTTGATCTTCTCGAGGCCGTAGTGGTCCTCGTCGAGGATTACGGCCGCGGCCTTGATGTCGAGGTTGTCCGTTGTGGACACGTTCCAGGGCAGGGCGATGAGCCAGTCGACATAGGTCCGGATGACACCGACCTCGGGCGAGGCCGACGGGATCCGGCTCATGCGGTCTATCTCCTTGAGGGCCCGGCTCTTGACCTCCTCGGGCATGCCGGCGGCTTCGACCTTCTCGCGCAGCTCGTTGATCTCGGCCTGCTGAGGGTCGTCTTCGCCAAGCTCACGCTGGATGGCCTTGAGCTGCTCACGCAGGATGTACTCGCGCTGGGTCTTGTCCATCTCGGACTTGACCTCGGACTGGATCTTGCCCTTGAGCTCGAGGATCTCGATCTGGCGACCGAGGAAGGTCGAGACGAGCTTGAGCCGCTCGAGGACGTCGGTCGTCTCGAGCAGCTCCATCCGCTGCTCGGTGGAGAGGTCCGGGCTATAGGCGACCATGTCGGCCAGCAAGCCCGGTTCGCTGATGTTGCGCGCGGCTACGGCCGCCTCCGGCGGAACCGGGGCGCCATTCGCGACGTATTGCTCGATCTGGGCCTGGACGGTCCGCATCAGGGCCTGGACCTCGATGCTGTCCGGCGTAACGTCCTCGATCTCCTCCGCCAGAACGATGATGTACGGGCTGGTCTGGGCGAAGCCGATGACGCGCAGGCGGGTCTGGCCCTGCACTATCGCCCGCACGGTCCCGTCCTGAAGCTGGACGACCTGGGCAATCTTCGCGAGCGTGCCCACGGCGTAGAGCTCGGAGGGATCTTCGATCTCCTCACGCTCCGCCTGGCGCTGGGTCACCAGCGCGATAGGGCCGCCGGCTGCCGTCGCGGCATTGAGGGCGGCGACGCTCTTGTCCCGCCCGACCTGGAGCGGCACGATCATCTCGGGGAAGATGACGGTCTCGCGCAGGGCCACCAGCGGAAGCTCACGAACGCCCGGCACTCGGACGCGTCGCTCGTCCTTCTGGACAGTCTTCTCGTCTTTCTGGACTTGCTGCTCGTCGTCCTTTTCGGCCGGCCGGTCAGTCATTGGAATCTCCTGATCGAGTCGTGGTCACGCGGGTGGCCACTATACGGGTGATGGGTCGAGCGGTTGTCGCGGCCGGCCATCCAGCCTGACTCGCGGTCCGGATGCTTCCGGAGTCGTAGCGTTCGTCTGCCACGGGAGAGGATTCGTCCGCCTGACTCGCCGGCAATTCGGTTGTTTCGTCGGTTCGCTGCGCGAGCGCGGCGGCTGCCGCACCCGCCTCGCGCGCCTTGGCTTCGTCGAAGAGGGCCTCCAGGAGTCGCGTCCCGAGTCTCTCTTCGAGCTCGAATAGGAGGCGGACCCCGGCGAGATTGACGCCCCGTTCTTGAGTGAGGCGCCGGATCCACAGGATGCGCCGGATGTCGTTCTCGGAATAGAGACGGATATTCGACGGTGTCCGAGCGGGGGCCAGCAGGCCCTCGTCCTCGTAGATCCGGAGCGTTCGCGGATGAGCCTGAACCAGGCTCGCCGCGACGCTGATCACGAAACAGGGACGTCCGGGATCGCGCTGGAACCTTCGATCGGACACCGGCGGCCTACCTCTTCGCGACCGCGACTGGCTCGGGGTGTCCATCGCCGGTCGTGATCTTGATCTGCCGCGGCTTCACCTGCTCGGCCTTCGGGATGCGAAGGGTCAGGATCCCGTCCTCGAACGTGGCCGTCGCCTTGTCGGCCTCCAGTCCGGCCGGCAGGGTCAAGGTCCGGATGAAGCGCCCGCGGCGGATCTCCTGGAGCAGGAGGCCTTCGCGTGCCGGGATCATCGAACTGGTGTCGCCGGAGATGCTCAGGGTGTTGCCCTCGACCGTGATGTCGACCTCTTCCGGCTTCACGCCGGGCAGGATAGCCTGAACCAGGACGTCGTCGCTGGTCGTGAAGACGTCCACCGGGACGAGCTGGCCTTCGCCGAATTGCCACGTGCCCGGATTCACGAAGCTCTCCTCGAAGAGCCTGTCCATCGCCTGGCGCAGGGAGAGGAGGTCCCCAAAGCCGGCTCTGCGAATCAGTGTCATCTTGAGCCTCCATGCCGAGTGTCTTGCGCTCGGCCGCGGTCGGGTTCTGGTCATCCTGGAGCCCTCGATGGGCTCGGCCGACCGTCCGAATGTCACGGGCAGACCATAGAACCTTGACAATGGCATTGTCAAGAGTTCTACCGCGCAATGGGTCAGATCCCGGTAAACGGGTCGGATCTGGGGCGAGGGCGGCAGCGCGGCCCGACCTGCGGACGAGGGTGGCGCTCGGGGCTTTGCTCCGGAACGCGCGACCGATCAGGCCGCCTTTGGGATGCGGATCCGGAGGACGCCGTCCTCGAAGGTCGCGGACCAGCGGTCGACCTGGAGGTCGCGCGGCAACTCCAGGGTCTGACTGAACTTGCCGCGATGGAGGTCGCGGCACACCTGCCACAGGGGGTCGCTGCCGCGATCGTCATCGCCTGCGACCGCCTCGCTGCAGATGGTGAGCAGGCCGCGATCCACGGCGAAGAAGACCTCGGACGCCTTCACGCCGGGAAGCTCGGCCACGACGACGACCTGCCGGCTGCTGGCCTTGATGCGATACATGTCGAGCGGGACGACGCGCGATTGAGCAAGACGCGCCTGCAGGCTGAGGTAGTGCGACGGCCGGCCGGCGGCGGCGGTTGCCCACTCCGGTGCCTCGCCCGAGTACAGGTCGCGTATCGGGGGCGGCTGCTTCGACAGCAGGCGATCCAGAAGAGAGTGGCCTTCGGTGCTCATGACAGATACCGCGCTGAGGCGTCGCTGGAGACCGTGGCCGTCGTCCCGGTCGCCCACCCGCGGCTCCAGGTGCCGCCAGTCTGTCACTTCATCAACGCGGAGGCCAGACCCCTCGTCGGAAGCGGGCCCGGGGCGATCCGGAGGTCTACCGCCAGACCTGCGCGGCCGGCTCAGACCGAGGCTTCGGTCTCGCCCAGGAACAGCCTGTGGAGCTCGGCCTCGCATTCGGTCCGGCCTATGCCGATGACCTTGTCACCCTCGCGCAGCTCGGTGTCGGATCGGACCGAGAGCGCCCGCTCGTCGCGGATCACCGCGAAGATCGAGCAGCCGTCGGGGAGTTCGAGCGTGCCCGCCAGCCGGCCGATCACCGGCGATCCCTCGCGCAGCTGCGCCTCGACGAGCTCGAGCTCGCCGCCCCCCAGGACCGCCAGGTGGAGCAGCTCGTGGACGGGGATGTCGGCCTCGATCGAGCCCAGGATCATGCGCGTCGGCGAGACGATCTCGTCGACCCCGAGGTGCTTGAACAGCCCCTCGTTCTTGGGGTTGTTGACCCGGGCGATGGTCCGCGGCACGTCGAAGTGATGCTTGGCCATCTGGCATATGACCAGGTTGTCTTCATCGTCGCCGGTGACCGCGGCCACGATGTCGGCCCGGTTCGCCCCCGCCTGACCGAGGTACTTGCCCTCGCAGCCGTCGTGCGCGATCACGATCGAGCCAATCTCTTCGGTGATCTGCGCGGCCCGGGCACGGTCGCGTTCCATCAGGGCGACCTCGTGGCCGGACCCGATGAGCTCGCGGGCGAGGTAGTACCCGACCTTGCCGCCGCCAACGACGATTACGAACACGTCGACCTCCTGCCGCGCTCAGCCACGCCAGCGCCGAAAGCCGAGCCGCTGGGCCCGGGCCGCGTCTGTCGCGTTTGTGGTCACTTTTCGGGGACCAGTCGGCGCGGAGCCGGATGAGCCCGCGGTGCCGGCCGTGCCGCGTGCCTCTGGTGCGTCGGGGGCATGGACCGGAGCCTGGATCGTCTCGGCCGAAGGATGCGGATGCTCGAGGCCCGGCGTCTCGGGGATGGCGATGCCGGGCCCGGTCTGCATCGGCAGGTCCAGGAACTGGGCCACCGATCCGACCATGATGTTGGTCCGGCAGAGCGTGACGACGCCGAGCTCGGAATAGGCCGCGGCTCGGACCGGATCGTTGATCTTGGCTATGACCTGCGGGATCGCGAAGGACTCGATGGCCACCTGAGCGGCCATGATGTTGCGGTTGTCGCCCTCGGTCAGCGACAGGAAGATGTCGGCGCCCTGAGCCCCCGCCAGGCGGAGAACCTCCTCATCGGTGCCGTCACCTCGGACGGCGGCTCCCTTGAAAGTCTCCGGCAGCCGGTCGAAGGCCGCGGTCTTGATGTCGAAGATGATCACCTCATGGCCGTCCGCGTCGAGGTTCTCGGCCAGCGTCGACCCGACGCGGCCGCAACCCACGATCACGATCTTCATTACGACTCCTCGCCCATCGGCTCACGCACGACCCACACGGCGCAGGGTGCGTTCTTCAATGCGTATGGGACCGCCCGCCCGATGGCGAAGTCGCCGCCGAAGCGGGTCCGATACGGCAGGCCCATGATCAGCATATCCGCGTCTCGCGCGGCGGCCTCGTCGACGATGGCCGCGCCAACGTCACGCGCCTGCACCAGCACCGACTCGAGCTTGCCGTGAAGCGCCTCGGCTATGCCCTCGGCGGCGTCGAGCACGCGCTGCGCCTCCTCCGAGCGCTCCGCCACGTCGGCGTCGAGCGGTTGGGTCCAGTCGAGCTCGACCACGTGGACCGCGATCAACTCGGCATGGTAGTGACGACTGACTTCGAGGGCCAATCGGACGATCGCGCCGTCCACGGGACCGCCACTCAGGGCAATGACGGCGCGATGGAAAACGGGCGAACTCGCCTCGGGCACCAGACCTCCCATCTCATCGCGGAGTCAACGAATCTGCCGCGTACGAGCGGGAACGATACCACCCGCGTGCTCGAACGTACGGGCCGAAGGTCAGGATAGGCACTCACTGTGCGGGTCGTCGGGCCGCAGCCGTTCGGCCTGTCGAGGTCACGTCCAGAGAGGGTCCGCCGGCGGCGTTGCCGCCGGTTCGCCGCCGCCGCTTGGCCCGTCAGCGCCGGCCGCCGGTGAGCTCGGCCGCTCGCCGTCGGATCCTGGCGTGGTGAGGTGCCCAGGCCGACCAAACGCTATCCGCCCACCGTCGTACCAGGTCCACGTGCTCGGCAGTTGTGGTCGCAGCCAGGGCGTCGAGAACCGTCAGGCCGCCCAGCGACGCCGGCGGCTCGAGCCAGTCGAATACCGCGTCTGGACCGGCCAGGCGGGCCTTTGAGCGCGCCGATGCCAGCCCGTCGAACTCGTACTCGAGCATCAGGCACAGACCTACGAGGTGAACCCAGACCGACTGGCTGGACTGCCTGCCCGGAACGCCGGGATGTTGGGCCGGGTAGGCGTCCGCCGCGAGCATGTGGCTTTCGGCCAGGGCCGCATCGGACTGTTCGCGCCCGATCAGCTCGGCGTAGGCGGCGAAGCAGCCTGGCGCGGGCTCGACGTACAGGTTACGCGTTCGTCATTCCTCCACGTCCGGCACGGTTGCCCCGCAGCCGGGGCACTCCACGTCGCCGGTCATTACAGGTCAGTGGTTGTGGCCGTTGTCGGCGGCGACGAGCGTGCCGTCGGGCTGCGTCTCGGCGATCACCGCGGCAGCGTGGGCGTCGTCACGGCGATACGGGACGTTGATGACAACCGTGTGCGGTCGGCCCAGGAGCGTGGCCCGGAGCTGTTTCGCCGCCTGGTTGTACAACACCCGCTCCCACCAGCTTCGGGCTACGTACTCGGGGATCAACACGAACGTGATCGGCTTTTCACTGTCGGTCGGCCACGAGCGATCCAGGACGTCGAGGTAGGCGACGAGCGGGGCGATGAGGGCCCGATACGGGGACTCGACGACGACGAGAGGTACGTCCGGGACTGCCCCTGCCCAGCGTTCGCGCACCTCGTCGCTCCGAGCCGGATCGTCCGAGATGTAGACGGCCCGGATGTCGGCGGTCAAAGACCGTGCCACGTTGAGCGCCTGGACCACCGCCCTGTTCACGCCCGAGATCGGGATGACCACGCGGTTGTGCCGGTGCGGCTGCGGTACCGCAGCACCGGCCTTCATCTCGAGCTGTCGGGTCGACGAGGCGTACTGGTGGCGGATGAACATCATCATGGCGATCAGCGATGGAATGAAGATCAGGACCATCCAGGCCCCGTTGGTGAACTTCTCGGATGCCACGACCAGGAAGACGATGCCCGTCAGGATGGCTCCGAAGCCGTTGACGAGGCTCCGCCAGGCCCAGCCGGCGCTTCGCTCCTTGCGCCAGTGGATCACCATGCCGGCCTGCGACAGCGTGAAGCAGATGAACACGCCGACCGAGTAGAGCGGGATCAGCGCATCGACCGACGCGTTGAAGGCGTAGAGCATTGCGATGGCGACGGCGGCCAGCAGGACGATGCCCCAGGAGAAAGCGAGCCGGTCGCCGCGGAAGGCGAACTGGCGCGGCATACAGTCGTCCCGAGCCAGGATCGCGGCAAGGCGCGGGAATGCGTTGAAGCTGGTGTTGCAGGCCAGGAAGAGGATCAGAGCGGCGCTGATCTGCAGCAGGACGAAGGCGGACGAACCGTTGCCGAACACGGCAGCCCCGACCTGGCCAAGGACCGTCGGGCCCTGGGCGGTGGTGGCCTGAACGCCGTACTGCAGGCCGACGAACGTCAGCCCGATGAAGATCGTGCCCAAGATCACGGCCATCAGGATCAGGGTGTTGGCGGCGTTCTTGGCCTCGGGCGGCTTGAACGAGGGGACGCCGTTGGCGATAGCCTCCACGCCGGTCAGGGCCACCGAACCCCCGGCGAATGCTTTGAGAAGGAGCAGCAGCGTGAATGCCTGGACTCCTGCCGGCTCGGCGAAGGGTGGCGCAGCCAGGTGGTGGGCGGCGCCAGTCGCAGTGTTCACGAGACCGATGCCGATGGCCAGCAGCGCCATTCCCACGAAGAGATAGGTGGGGATGGCGAAGATGTTGCCGGACTCGCGGATGCCCCTGAGGTTGGCGGCCGTCACCAGGATGATGATCAGCGCCCCCAGTTCGACCTTGTACGGCGCGATCACCTCGAAGGCGGTCGCCAGGTTGGCCAGGGCCGACGCGCTCGAGACGGCGACGGTCATGACGTAGTCGACCATGAGGGCGGCGGCGGCGATGAGACCGAAGTTGGGCCCGAGGTTCTCGCGCGCGACCACATAGGCTCCGCCACCCGATGGGTAGCCGCGGCAGACCTGGCGGTAGCTGAATGCCACGATGGTAAGCATCAGGGCGATCGCACCCGCGACCCAGATGGACCAGGTCATCCAGGCCAGGCCGGCGAGGATGAGCACCCGCAGTATTTCGTCGGTCGCGTAGGCGGAGGACGAGATCGCGTCCGAGCTGAAGATCGGTAGAGCCAGCTTCTTCGAAAGGCGTTCGCCGATCTCCTGAGCATTCGTCAGAGGCTTGCCGAAGACGATGGCTCTGACGCGGGCCGCGCGCCGGCCGAAGGAGGTAGTAGGTGCGCTGGCGGCTGCCTTGGCGACCATCGTCCCGGGTCCGGCGTACCGAAAGAAGGCGGCGTGCGGGCGATCCACCACCACGCGGCGGTCGCCGAGCTTGCGACCGTGGAGAGGCGGACGGGGAGCGGTCATCGAGCGCAGGGACCTCTATGGCATCGGGCGGTACCGGCGTCCGGCGTCCGAGGCTGGCAGGCGCTTGCCACCCCCGTCCAGTCCCGAGCCCAACCCGACGCGATCATTCGCGGAACCGGGTTAGGCTAGCACGCCATTCGGCTGCCTGAGGCTGCAACCCGGCCCCCAATCTGGGGGACCTCCAGCCAGTGACGAGCCTGGCCCGACCCGCCATGAGCCTCACTGCCCGAAGCTCAGGCGCCGGGCCAGGCTGCGCGGCAGGCCGGCGGCCAGCATGGACGCCTGAGTCGATTCGATGTCGTAGGCCACACGCAGCCAGGTGGCGTGGCCGGCCGTCGTGTCGAGGATCATGTAGCTCGCCATCGGATCGCCGTCGCGTGGCTGACCGACGCTGCCCGGGTTGAGCATCACTCGCCGATCGTCCAGGGTGAGCCGGCTCTCGGCCTGGACCACCGTCCCCTCGATCTGACCTCGCGTGTCCCGAAAGGCCAGGGGCACGTGAGTGTGGCCGATCAGGCAATTGCGGGTCTGCAGAACGGGCAGGTTATCACTCGCGGCGAGCGTCGAGTCGAGATACTCCCAGATGGGATCGCGCGGGCTGCCGTGGACGAGGGTGAAGTCCGTCCCGGCGGGCGTCAGCTTCTCCGGCAACTGAGTCAGATATTCGATCGTCGTCCCGACGACGTGGGCGCGAGTCCACTCCGCCGCGGCTCGAGCATCCGGATTGAAGCCCTCGATAGACTCGCCGCCACAGACCGCGTCGTCGTGGTTGCCCCTTACCCCGATCGCTCCGATCGCGAGCAGCCTGTCTACCACGCCATCCGGCTCCGGTCCGTACCCCACGACGTCGCCGAGCTGCCAGACGGCATCGATCGTTCCCAGCGAACCGAGCACCGCGTCCAGCGCACGGAGGTTGGAATGGATGTCCGACAGCACCGCGATCAGCATCGCCGCACCTACCAGGGGCCGCGACGGCGCGCGGCCGGGTCACGTGGGAACTCGCGCGGCGTCTCGGCGACCTTCTCGACGACCGCCAGAGCGTGGTCTTCCAGTCCCGGCACGGCCACGGCTTCCACGGCCGCGATCCTGCCGCCCAGGATTCGCAGCGCCCGCTCCGAACGTTCCAGCTCGTCGTCGAAGGGCATGCCGTTTCCAGGCGATCAAGAGTCCGCCTCTGCGCAGCAACGGCAGCGAGAGCTCGGCCAGCTCGGACAGATCGGCGACCGCCCTAGCCACGACGCCGGCCCAGCGGCCGCGGTGAGCGGCATCGGCTGCGACGGCCTCCGCGCGGGTTGAGGCCACGGCCACTCGGTCTCCGATGCCGACCGCCTCGACGGCCACCGTCAGGAACCGAGCCTTCTTGGCGATCGACTCGACGAGCAGGGCCCGGCGTGCCGGCAGGGCCACGGCGAGCGGAATGCCCGGGTAGCCGCCGCCGCTGCCGATGTCCACGAACTCGTCGATCGCGGCGCGCCGGAAGATCGGGATCGCGGTCAGGCTGTCGAGCACGTGATCACGGGCGATCGCCTCGGGCGTCCTGATCCCGCTCAGATTGATGGCCTGGTTCCAGGCCAGGAGCAGGCGGACATGATCGCCGATGGCCGTGGACTGCGCCTCAGTCAGGCCTGCCGGACGTTCAACGTCGGGCCCGACCGCCGGGACCGCGGTGGTGGCGCTCCCCGCGGCCTCCTGTGCCAACGGCTGTCGCGCCGCCCCGGCGCCGAGGAGCGCCGCCCGAAGCCCGTCTCGGATCGTTGCGGCGTAACCATCGGGAAGCCGAGCCAGGTCCTTGACGCACGTCGGGAGCGGATCGCGATTGGGAACCGGGGTCATCGTGGACTCCCGTTCCTCACGGTCGCGCCGCTCCCGGCGTTGGCTCTTCTCGCACCCGGCGTCCCTCGGTCTTCCCGCGCTGGTCCAGTATCCGGCCGGGTTTCCCCAGGCCCCTCGCTAACGCGGTTACCCATTGACGGTCCGCAGCAGCGGTGCGGATGTCGGAGACTAGGCGCCATCCCCCACACCGTCAACGAGGTTTTCCACCAATTTCGGCCAGTCATCCACGATCGTGGATAACTGCCTGCGCGGTGCGACCTCGGTGGATGGTTCGGTCCGTGGTGACGATTGAGGTTTGAGCGACCGCCCCGGGGCGCGGCTGCCCCTTGCCCGGGTTGCCTCCGATGGAGCCTGCTCGCAATCCGGCTGTCCCCTCATCGAGCCAGGTGGGGCCGGCATTCGAGCCGCTGCCTCAGACGCGCGGGTTGCGCACCGGCTTTCCCAGCGTGCGCCGGACCACATCGAGGACCTCTTCGATGTAGCGATCGGGATCGCCTTGCTCGGCTGCCGTCCGGACGCAGCCCTGGACGTGATCCTCGAGGATCAGCAGTGCGACTGAGTCGATCGCGGCTCGAAGCGCAGCCGTCTGTTGCAGGATGTCGATGCAGTACTCACGCCGCTCGATCATCCGCTCGATGCCCCGGACCTGCCCTTCGATCCGGCGCAACCGCCGAATCAGCATGGCCTGGTCCCGTGTGTACGAGTGGCGGAAAGTCGAATCCAGCTCGGTCCCGTCGGCGCCCGGATCGAGCCCGTCGACGGTCGCGCCCGGGTTGGGGGACACGAGATCGACCTTGGCCCGCGCCGCCTCTTCTTGAATTGCCAACTCGTCCTCGCCACTCTGTGCGACGGGCGCCGGGCAGACCTTTCCGGCATCGCCCGGCCGTCCCCGCGATGATACCCCCAGGGAGTATGCAAGGCAACGCGCCCGCGCCCTGGGAGGCGTCTCGGAACGCTCCAAGCGGATAGACTTGGAGCGTGGAACCGCGAGAGCAGCTGAGCACGGGCCCGACGGCATGAGCGAAGCGGACGAGACGCGCAGGCCGCGGACGGAATCCGGCTTCGCCCACGCCAGCGAAGCGGAATTCGCCCGCATCCTGGACTTCTACCAGGTCGCCTGGACATACGAGCCCCACGTCTTCCCGATCCTGTGGGATCTCGACGGCAACGTCCTCGAGAGCTTCGCCCCGGATTTCTACCTGCCGGACCTGGACATCTTCATCGAGCTGACCACACTCCAGCAGCGGCTCGTTCGCAAGAAGAACCGCAAGGTGCGCAGGCTCAGGGAGCTGTACCCGGGTCTCAAGATCAAGCTGTTCTATGCGCGAGACTTCCGGGCCCTCATGCTCAAGTACGGCCGATCGGGGTTGCTGTCGGAGCTGACCGGCACGCTGGGCCAGGTCATGCCGCACCACGGCGGCGATCGTCCGGCGGAGTCCGAGAGCGGCCTCGGCGCTCGGGACCGTTCCGAGGTCCCGCCCGAAGCCCACCCCGCCGCGGCGAGCGTGGTCGAAGCGCCGCGACCTCACGGCGAACATCGTTCTCGTTCCGCGAGGCGTCGCGCCGGAAGGCGGGCTGCGGCGGCCGCCACCCACGCACCAGCCACCTGACGTAAGAGGTAGCGCATGAAAGTCTCCAAGGACCTCGTCTCGGACGTGGCCGAAGTGCTGCTGACCGAAGAGCAGATCGCAGCCAAGGTGGCCGAGCTGGGTCAGCGGATCAGCGCCGACTATGCCGGCCGCGAGCTGACGCTCGTGAGCGTGCTCAAGGGTTCGCTGCCGTTCATGGCGGACCTGATGCGCCGCATTACCCTCCCTCTGCGGATCGACCTGATGGAGGTCTCGAGCTACGGCGGCACATCCACGGAGTCATCAGGGCTGGTCCGGATCCTGAAGGACCTGAGCGCGCCTATCGACGGCCGCGACGTTCTCATCGTCGAGGACATAATCGACACAGGCTTGACGCTCAATTACCTGCTCCGCTACCTAAAGGGCAAGAACCCGAACTCGCTCACGGTGTGCGCGCTCCTCGACAAACCGGCCCGCCGTCTCGTGGAGATTCCCCTGGACTACGTGGGCTTCGAGATCCCGGACGAATTCGTAGTGGGGTATGGTCTCGACTTCGGGGAGGTGTACCGAAACCTTCGCTTCGTTGGCGTGCTCCGTCCCGAAGCCTACGAATCTTGAGGAATCCGACGATGCACTACACCTCGGCCAGCCGCGGTCACTGGCTCGTTGCGATCGGCGCGATCGTGATCGTGGGCTCGAGCATGCTCCAGTGGTGGCAGATCGGCGGCGGTCCGGGTGAGCTCCCTCAGACTGCCGGCATCGGCATATCTGACGGCCGTGTCTTCCTCATGTTCCTGCTCGCAGTGGGGAGTCTTCTGCTCGTGACGCTGCCGTTCGCGTCGGAGAAGCCGATCGCGATCGACCACCCGCTGGTCTACCTCGGCATCTTTGCGACGCTCGTCTTCGGCTACATCTGGCGCTTGATGTCCCTCGCCCAGGTCTCGATCGCCCCGTGCTGCTCGATCGCGCCGACGCTGATGCCGTGGCCGCCCCAGCGAGGCTTCGGCTTCTGGCTCGCGGCAGTCGGCCTGCTGGTGTTCTCGCGCGGCGTGTTCGAGGTCTTCGAAGAGCGGCGTCGCCGGCTCTACTAGGGTCCTGGCGGGGACGCGGGCGGATGCCGGCGGGGCAACCGCCCGCTACATGCCGAGATAGGCCTTCTTGACCTGCTCGTTGACGATCAGCGCCGCTGCCGAGTCGGCCAGGACGATCTTGCCGCTCTGCAGGATGTAGCCGCGGCTTGCGACCTGGAGCGCCATCTGGGCGTTCTGCTCGACCAGCAGGATCGTCGTTCCCTGGGAGTTGATGTCGGTGATGATCGCGAAGATCTGCTCCACGAGGTTGGGCGCCAGGCCCATCGACGGCTCGTCGAGGAGCAGCAGCTTGGGCCGCCCCATCAGCGCCCGACCGATAGCCAGCATCTGCTGCTCCCCGCCGGATAGGGTGCCGCCCGCCTGACCGCTGCGTTCCCGCAGACGGGGAAAGAGGCTGAAGACGCGGTCGAAATCCGCCGCTATCTCGGTCTTGTCGCTACGGGTGTACGCGCCCATCTGAAGGTTTTCCAGGACCGTGAGACGGCCGAAGATACGACGCCCTTCGGGTGCCTGGCCGATGCCGAGGCGGACCAGGCGGTGGGCCGGCACCGTGGTGACATCGCTGCCCTCGAGCATTATCCGGCCCGACTTTGGATGCATCAGACCGCTGATCGTCTTGAGGGTCGTGGACTTGCCTGCGCCGTTGCCGCCGAGCATGGCCACGATTTCGCCGTGACGGACCTCGAGGGATATCCCTTGCAGCGCCTCGATGCGGCCGTATGCGGCATGGACGTCCGACAGGGACAGGAGGGGCGCGTCCGCGGTCGCCGGAACCGGCACGACAGGTGTGGAACCGGTCTGGCTCAGCATCACACTGCACCCTTCCCGAGGTAGGCTTCGATGACGCGAGAATCGGCACGGACCTGAGCCGGGGTGCCCTCGGAGATCTTCTCGCCATGGTCCAGGACGGTGACTCGGTCGCTGATGCCCATGACCACGCGCATGTCGTGCTCGATGAGCAGGATCGGCAGGTTCAGCTCGGTCTTGATCCGGCTGAAGAGATCCATCATGGCGGCCGTCTCCGAAGGGTTCATGCCGGCGGTCGGTTCGTCCAGCAGCAGCAGCTTGGGCTTCGTCGCCAGAGCTCGGGCGATCTCCAGACGGCGCTGGTCGCCGTACGGCAGGTTTCGGGCGAGCTCGTCCTGACGGCCAACGAGGCCCACGTAGTTCATCAGCCTCACGGCCTCTTGGGTGGAGCGCGCCTCTTCCCGGACCTGGCTGGGGGTGCGCAGGATGGCGTCGAGCGGGCTGGCCTTGAGCTTGCTGTGCATACCGACAAGAACGTTCTCGACGGCCGTCATGTTGGCAAACAGACGAATGTTCTGGAACGTTCGGCCGATGCCCGCGGTGACCATGTCGTTTGGTCTGGCGGACTTGAAGATGCCGACATTCACCAGCATGTGGTCGTACCAGGCCGGCCTGATCACGGCCGTGATCAACGATCCGATCAGGATCCCGAGGCCTGCCAGCACCATGATCTGAACCAGGCTGGTCGAAACACCGGCTCCGGCGGCCAGGTATGTCAGGGCCCACATGATGACGGCGGGAAGGATCCAGAAGACGGGCTCGAGCCAGCCGCGTTCGGGCGCGGCAACCACGCGCTCACCAAGAAACTCGACATGGCCCGACGTCGGCTCGTACAAGCCGGCCACGACGTTGAACAGAGTGGTCTTGCCCGCCCCATTTGGTCCGATGAGGCTGGTGATGGAGCCCGGGAGAACATCGAAGTCGACGCTCTTTACGGCGACGAGACCGCCGAAGGCCTTCGTCAGGCCGACGGTCCGGAGCACCGGTTGCTGGGCCTGGTCGCTCATGCCTCCACCAGCTCTTCGTTCGATGCGGCCGAATCCTCAACGTCGTGGAGCTCGGCTCTACGCCGGCGACTTGGAAATAAGCCCTCGGGTCTGAGCAACATCATCCCGACGAGGGCGAGGCCGTACAGGAGGTACTGGTAGTTCAGGAAGTTGATGGTCGTGAGATCGATATTGACGAAGCCCAGGTGGATGGGCGGGACGCCAGAGAAGAAGCTGTTGAGCTGCTTCAGGCCCTGGCTCTGGATCTCGTAGATGATGAAGGCGCCGGCGGCCACGCCCCAGATGTTCCCCATGCCGCCCAGGACGACCATGGCCAGGACCGTGAAGCTGACGGTGAAGCCGAACTGCGTGGGCGAGACTATCGCCAGCTTGGAGCTGAGGTAGACGCCGGCGAGTCCGGAGGTCGAGGCGCCGATCGCGAACGCAAGCAGCTTGGTCGTGACCGTGTTTATGCCCATGCTCGCGGCCGCCAGCTCGTCTTCCCGGACGGCCATCCAGGCCCTCCCCAGTCGCGAATCCTGTAACCGATACAGAAGGGCCATGGCCAGGGCGATGATCACGGCGACGGTGATGTAATAGGGCGTCGGGTTGCTGAACCCGAAGTTGCCGATTATGGGCAGCGACGGCTGGGAAAGCGCCGTGATGCCGTTCGTGCCGTTCGTGTACTGGTCGGCGTTATTGAAGACGACCGGGACGATCTCGCCGAAACCAAGGGTCACGATCGCCAGGTAGTCGCCTCGAAGACGGAGAGTAGGCGCGCCCAGCAGCAGGCCGAAGATGGCCGCCACGGCCGCCCCGACGAGGAGCATCGGCCAGAACGGAACGGCATTGTGGGAGAACGGCGAGGCGCCGTACGCATATGTGTACGCACCGATGGCGAAGAAGGCGGCGTAGCCCAGGTCGAGCAGGCCGGCGAGCCCGACCACGACGTTGAGGCCTATCGCCAGCAGCACCCAAACGCCAGCCTGGGAGAAGCCGTCGATGAAGTCGGTCTGGTTCCCGAAGCCGGAGAACGGAGGCAGCAGGATGATGAAAGGCAGGAGGGCGGTGACGATCGACATGCCCACGATGACGGACAGGGATTGGTGGTTGCCGAAGAACCGCCCGGTGCTCGTCGAGGAAAGCCCTGCGAACCATCCTCGTACGGTCGACGGGAGAAGCCGCAGCGCCTTCATGCTCGCTCCGCCAGTTGCTGGCCCATGATGCCGGTCGGCTTGAAGACCAGCACCAGGATGAGGATGCTGAACACGATCGCCTCACTCCAGCGGGCGTAGCCGAACTGGGAGCTGAAGACCTCGACGAAGGCGATCAAGAACCCGCCGATCGCGGCACCGGTCGTGTTGCCGATCCCACCCAGGACGGCCGCCGTGAACGACTTCAGACCGGCCTGGAAGCCGATGTCGAACTTGGTATGGCCGTAGTTGAGGGCCCAAGCGACACCGGCGGCGCCCGCCAGCGCCGAGCCGATGAAGAACGTCAGCGCAATCGTGGTGTTTATGTCTACGCCCATCAGCTGTGCGGCTTCCCGGTCGATCGCGGTCGACCTCATGGCCCGCCCGAGCCTGGTTCGACTGACGAACAGCTGCAGGGTGACCATCATGGCGATGGCCAGCACGATGATGAAGACGTGGACCCATGAGGCCGTGACCGCCGACGACGTCACTGCGAATCCACCCACGGTGAAGTTGGGTATGGTGAACGTGACGCCGGCCTGGGGGTCGATCACCTGCGGGATGTTGAAGTCGGCGGTGCTGTAGGTCGACTGGATCAAGTTCTGCAGGATGAAGCTCACGCCGATGGCCGTAATCAAGGGGGCCAGGCGGGGCGCCCTGCGGAGGGGCCGGTAGGCGAAGCGTTCGATCAGCACGCCGACCAAACCCATGACGATCATGGCGAAGGCGAACATGACGGTGAGCAGGACTATCAGTTGGACCGGGTCATTGATCGCGCCCTGGACCCCAAAGGTGGCCAGCAACCACAGGGTCACGAATGAGCCGACCATGAAGACATCGCCATGGGCGAAGTTGATGAGTTCGATGATGCCGTAGACCATCGTGTAGCCGAGGGCGATGAGGGCGTACATGGCCCCGATGGTCAGGGCGTTGATCGTTTGCTGGGTCAGGATCCCGGCGTCCACGGAGTCTCCTGGGGCAGGCGGTGGGAGGGCGGCAGGCGAAGATCAAGAAGGGGGGCCGGAGACAGATCCGGCCCCCCTTTGGATGGCGTCCTCGGCAGCCTACGGAGCCGCTGTCGTAGTCACACCGGACGTGAAGTCCTTCTGCTCGAAGTACTTCCAATCCTTCGTGGTGGGATCGAACTTGTAGTCGCTGATGACGTGCTGGCTGGTGTCGCCGTTCGCGTCGAACGAGATGTTGCCGAGCACCGTGCTGAAGGTGTTAGAGGTGGTGGTCACGTAGGCGCGGACCGCTTCGCGATCGGAGCCCTTGGCCGCCAGGGCCTGCAGGAAGATCTGAGCGCAGGCGTAGCCGGAGGCGCTGTAGGCGCCGGGCTCGGTGCCGTACTTGGCCTTGTAGTGGGCCGCGAACGTGGCCGCATCCGGAATGTCGTGGACCGCAGCGACGGTCATGTAGGTGTTAACGTCGCCGTCGGGGCCGGCAACGTTCAGGAACGAGCTGGCGGTCGCCGCCGAGCCGTCGCTGATGCCGTCACCACCGCCGAACGGGATGCTGCCCATGCCGGCCTGGACCATCTGCTTGCGCAGCAGCCCGCCGCCGGTGGCGGTCACGCCGCCGAAGTAGACGAACTGGGGGTTCTTGGCCTTCGCGGCGGTGAGGAGCGCAGTGTAGTCGGACTGCCCACTGGCACCCACGCCGTCATGGCCGACGACCGTGCCGCCGAGCTTCGTGAAAGTCGTCTCGAACTGGTCCGCGAGACCCTTACCGTAGGTCTCGGTGTCGTCGACGATATAGGCCGTCTTGGCGCCCACCACGTTGTACGCGATGTCGGCGCCGGCCTGGCCCTGGATGTCGTCGGTCGTGGCAACGCGGACGTAGGCGATCTTGGTCGGGTTGGTGGCCCGAAGCGCCAGCCCATCGGCGCCCTTGGTCAGGCCCGGGTTGGTGTTGGCGGGGCTGCACTGGATCAGGCCGGCCGCGTTCGTCTTCGGGATCTCAGCCTGGGCGACGTTCGAGTTGAACGGTCCCACGACGGCGAAGACCGACGAATCGGTGATCAGCTGGCCGATGTTGGTGGCGCCGGTCTGCGGGTCGTGCTTGCCGTTGAGCGCGTCATCCTTGGCAACCACTTTGATCGTGTAGCCCGGCACCGGGTTCTCGGCAACGGCGAGCTGGACGCCATCGAGGGTCGGCTGGCCGTTTGGCGTCTCGGCACCGGAAAGCGGCAGGTCAACGCCGAGGGTGACTTCCTTTGGCCCCGGTGTGCCCGAGCTCGAGCTGCACGCGGACGCCACAAGTGCCACAAGAGCAACGATAGCTAGCGCTTTGGGCTTCATATGCCCCAATCCTCCACACCACTCCAAATGGGCTGGGACCGATCCCCCGGATCGCCACCGTCCAGGAATCAAGCGCTGGCGCCCAGAGCGGCATCGGCCGGCAGACTCGGATTTGGGAGCCCACTGCCGAGCCTTGGCACGTAGAGTACTCAACGATTAGCTTCGCGCAAGGGGTTTCCCATAGAAAGGGATGCTTCCTACCCTTGACACCGTTGCCGTATAGTTACAAGTAGGCGCATCGGATGCACATGCACGGTCGCCCACCCACCGAGGCGTGGCTGTCGAGCGGGAAACCGTTCGCCACCCCGAGAGCACCGGCACTACGGCAAGCGACGATCAGCCACGAGGCTGTCGCGCAGTGCGATCGCCCTCTCGTCTTGAGGTTCGTCTGTTCGAGTGGAGTACCTGGTCAGACAGGCTCGCATAACCGACGTTGATCGGTTCTACGCGCTTTGCGCGGAGAAGGGCGCTGTGCCTGGCGGCGACTCTCCGATCGACGCGATCGGCCTGCTCCGCCAGCTCGTCTACCTGCCAAACGCGAGCGTCGCACTCGTAGAAGGGAATCGCCAGCTTGCAGGCGGTGCAGTGCTCGGCCTCAGGCCATCGGTCAAATCCGGCGGTTTCGTCGGGACGGTCGATGTGCTGGTAGTCGCCAGCGGTCACGACAGCGAGAAGGTCGCCGACCTGCTGATCGAAGAGATGCTGCATTCGGCGCGAAGAAAGGGCTGCACATCGGTCGAAGTCATGCTGACCCAGGACACCGAGTTCTACTCGAACTGGCAAGGCCACGGCTTCACGAAAGCAGCCGCCAACATCTATCGAGCGACGGTCTCCGTCAGGACGCCGACCAGCCGCTGAATCCCCCGGGGGCAGCCGAGCAGGAGCCAGCCGCGGCTGGCTTTCGCAGCGCCGGCGCCTCAGGTCACATGGCTCGACGACAGCGTCGTCGGCCAGGCAATCAAGGAGTCAATTTGTGAGCAAGAACGTCGCCGTCTTCGTGGACGTAGCGAACATCTTTTACGCGGCGAAGGCGGCGGGCGCGGACATCGACTACGTCACGCTTCTGAAGGCCGCGGTGGCCGGGCGCGACTTCGTCCGAGCCTATGCATACACGGGGCTGGACCCCGAGAACGAGAACCAGCGGAACTTCCATTCGTTCCTGGCCCGCCACGGCTACAAGGTCGTGAGCAAGGACATTCGCAAGTACGGCGACGGCAAGGTCAAGGCCAATCTCGACATCGAGCTCGTCGTCGACATGATGAAGACGGCCCGGAACCTCGACGTGGCGATCGTGGTCAGCGGTGACGGGGACTTCGCGCCGGCCATTCGCGCCGTCCAGGAAATGGGCGTGCGCGTCGAGGTCATCAGCTTCCGGGGCAACACCAGCTCGGATCTGATCGAGGCCGCCGACGTCTTCTACGACATCACCCAGCTCGCCCGGGTCGACAGAGATTCGTCGCGATCCGGCCGTCGAGTAGCCGGCGACGACGAGGATCTCTCGATGACGGAGGTCCCCGACAAGCAGACCGAGGGTCGCGGCGGGCGGCGCGGTCGCGGTCGAGGTCGCGGTGGCCGTACTGAAGGCGTCGAGGAGGCGGCGCCGGTCGAGGCTGCCGGCGCTAGGCCGGCGAGCCGCGGCCTGGCCGGCCGGCTGCCGTCGGGCGGCCAGCTCGTCGCCCTGCCGGGAGAGAAGCTCTCCCGCGCGGGAGGCGCGCCGGTCGAAGCCACAGACGGCGCGGAGCCGATCGAGCCGGTAGCCGAGCCGGTGGAGGGTGCCGAGGCCGAGGGTACCGAGGTCGAAGGCGCCGAGGGCGCCGAAGGAACCGGTCGCCGCCGCCGTCGTCGTGGCGGGCGCGGACGTGGCCACGGCCGAACCGGCGTCGCCGGTGAAGGCGGCGAAGGCGGCGAAGGCGAGGCCATCGAACCCGAGGAAGGCGAGGCGGCCGCAGCGCCGGCAGTCCGACCAAACCAGTTCGGGTCCGTGTGGGACTCCCAGATTGGCATGTCCGGTCGGCCGGAACGGCTCGCGCCCATAACGCCCGACGAGGAGGACTACGCGGAACCCGAGATCCCCGAGTACCTCCTGGCCGAGCGGCGCCGCAGCGGCGGCCGTGGCGGTCGAGGTGGTCAGGGTGGCGGACGAGGAGTGCGCAGTGCCTACGCCTCGGCCGTGGAACGCGAACGGTACGGTCGCGGGGCGTCATCGTCGCGCTACCCTGAACCGGTCCGCCAGGCCCAGCCGCAGCCCCAGCCGCAGCGACGCCGCGACGAGAGGCCGCAGCGCGGCCCCCAGCCCCAGCAGCACCGCGGCGGCGGGCAACCCCGCGGCGGAGTTCGAGATTCGGCCGAGCCGTGGAGCGAGGTTCCGCCGGAGCTCGAAGAGCTCCTGCGCGCCCAGCTCGCCACCAAGCTGAGCCGGCCGAGCGGCGGTGCGGCGGGACCGAGCCAGGCGGCCGTCCCGGCCGAGCCGGTCGAGGCTGAAAAGCCCAAGCCCGCGAGCCGCGGCCGTCGCAAAGCGGCCGGGGCTGGCGCGCCCGAGGCGCCCGCGCAGGCCGCACCCGAAGCCGCCGCAGTGGAGGCAGTTGCGGAGAAGCCGAAGCCGGCCAGCCGAAGCCGCCGCAAGCCCGCCGCGGCAGTTGAGGCCAGCGCCGAACCGGCCGTAGCGGCCGAACCAGCCGTAGCGGCCGAACCTGCCGCGCCCAAGAAGCGGGCCCCGGCTCGTCGACGGACCGCGGCTGCCGCAGGAGAGGCTCGGCCCGATGGAGGTGAGCCGGCTGGCGAGTAGCCCGTCCGGCTCGATCGACCCGGCGGTCGCCACGGCGCCTGCCATGAAGAACGCCGCGACTCGCGGCCAAGCACGCGCCCTGGCCGAGATCGAAGCCATGATCCTCGGCCGGACGCCGCACGCCGTTCTGCTGGTCGGCCCGGGATCGGTCGGCAAGACGACGCTGGCCATGGACCTGGCGGCTGGACTGCTGTGCCTCGACCCGGACCTGCGTGCGCGGCCCTGCCGTTCATGTCGGGGCTGCCGTCAGGTGGCCTCCGGCAACCATCCGGATCTCCACCGGCTCAGCCCCGAGGGCCCCGGAGGCCAGGTGCGGATCGGCCGTGCCTCCGACCCCGAGCCCGGGACGGTCCGCCACCTGATCTCGGAGCTCGCCCTGCTTCCGGTCGAGGGCGGCGCCCGCGTGGCCATAGTCGAGGCCGCGCACCGGCTGAACGACGACGCCCAGAACGCGCTCCTTAAACTGCTCGAGGAGCCGCCGGCGGGGGTCACCATAGTTCTATGCGCCGACGACGAGGAATGTCTGCTGCCCACCGTTCGATCGCGCTGCGTTCGGATTCGTCTGGGATCGGTCGGGGGTCGTGAGATCGAGCGCTGGCTCGGGGACCTGGGCGCCGCGGATGCCCCTCGGGCGGCCCGCCTGGCGCGTCTTGCCAACGGCCGGCCGGGGCTCGCGCTGGCCTACGCCCGCAGTGCCGACGCGGAGCGGCTCCGCGGCGAGATAGCCCGAGGCCTACTCGACATGCTCGGCGCCGGAAGGGGGAAGCGTCTGGGGGAGGTCCGCGACCTCATCAAGACCGCCTCCGCGCTCGATGCCACTCTCGACGGGTCGCGCAACGACGCGGCCGGCTCGGATGGGGGAGCGGCAGTCGGCCCGGCCGGGGGGCCGGCCGGCGCACGTCGGGGCCGCAAGGCGAAGACCACGAACATAGCCGAGTCCGGGGACTCGGACAGCCCGGTAACTGGCGACGTCAGTGCGGCCGACAGCGCCCCGGCTCCGAAGCTCGCGGCGGCGGATCGGCGCTCGGCGGCTGCGACGCTCGTCGACGTCTGGGCCTCGGTCGCGCGCGACCTGGCGGTGGCTGAGGCCGGAGGGTCGAGACAAATACGTGAGCTCGAGCTTGTCGACGAATTAGGCGTGCTCGGACCGGCTCTTTCCGCAAGTGCACTGGCTTCCTTCCTGGCACGCCTCGGGGCGACCGCGCGGCAGCTCGACGAGAACGTCAACCCAGAGCTCGCGTTGGACGTCCTGGCACTCAGCTGGCCACGGGTCGAGTCGTCCGTCTCTCGGACCGCCACGGCCGGCACGGCGGCCACGCCCGGCACCCCCGGCGCGGACGCGCCGGCCACGCCCGGCACCCCCGGCGCGGACGCGCCGGCGCCCGGCGGCCAATCTCGATGAGCCGCGGCGAGCTGGTCCGCCTGGAAGCCAGCGTCCGAGGCCGCGTCCAGGGCGTGGGCTTCCGCTATTTCGTCGCCGACCGTGCAACTCGCATGGGCTTGACCGGCTTCGTCGCGAACGAACAGGACGGCGCCGTCCACGTGGTCGTGGAAGGGCTGCGCGCGGACGTCGAGGATCTGCTCGATGCGCTCCGCGAGGGGCCGGCAGCGTCGATCGTCGAGCGAGTCGATGAGGACTGGCTGTCTTACACGGGTCACTGGGGCGCGTTCAGCATCGAATCTCGCGGCCACCGCGGCGACTGACGCTCGATCCCGGGAGGCGAAGGGCGGCCTTGCGGACCCTTCGGCATGACCCGAGAGAGCCGGCCGCTACACCGCCACCCGCACGATCGCGCCCGAACCGGCGGGGCCGAACCCGAACGTCGAGACGAAGAGGGCGCCGTCGGGGCCGAAGGTCAGCCCGGTCGGCAGCATCAGGCCGGATGCTATCGGCTCGATCGAACGGTCGGCGCGAAGCCGGACGACGCGGCCGGTATTCGGAAGCGGACGGCAGGGCTCATCGCAGGTCGTGTTCTCGAGCGCATATACGACGCCGTCGGGATCCACGGCAAGGCCGAGGACCATGGTCAGACCGGTCGCCCACTCGTCCACCCTACCGTCACGGCCAATTCGGAGGACTTTCGAGGAGCCCGGAACTGCCGGCAGCCGGCCGAGATTGCCGACCAGGAAAGCATCGGCCCCCCGATCGAAGGCCAGTGCCGTCGGCACGATGTGGCCCTGGCTGGCTGAGATGTCCACGACGCGGCCGATGCGGCCGTCGAGGCCCACCCGCACCAGCTCGCCGTGGTTGGGCTCGAGCGCGTAGAGAGCGCCGTCCATCTCGATCATCGAATACCAGGTGCCGTCGTACTCGTCGTCGCTCGGGTCCGGATCGGACACCGTCGTCGTGACGCGGTAGGCGCCGAGGTCGGCCAGGAGCGTCGCCGATCCGTCTTCCCCGATGCGGTACACGCCGTTCGCCGTTCCGGCGAGCCCGTGGGAGCATCCGGCGCCGGATACGAGCCCGTACAGCCGTCCATCTGCGAAGGCGACGTCGGCGACGCCGCTCACGAGGCCGCCCGAGCGCGGGGTCGATTGGCTGGACGGGAGGCCGTCCACAACGATCGACTTGATCCCGTTTGGCCCGATCTTCGAGATCCGGGCAGTCATTCCGCCTGTATACGGCCCCACCGGAGCCGGTATCTGCGGGCATTCGCCGACGGTCGTTGCCGTCCCGCCGCGACCGCCTTCGGCGACGTAAAGCCAGCCGTCCGGCCCAAAGGCCAGCCCACGCGGGCTATCGAGCCCGGTCGCGAACTCGGAGAGTCTCAATTCCGACTCCAACGCGGAGCTCACCTCCCTGGACCGCCTCCGGCTACGGCAGCGAGCGGATCATGCCGCCGTCGATCGCGACGAAGGTGCCTGTTTGATAACGGGCCGGTTCCGAGCATAGCCACGCCACATAGGCCGCCAGCTCGTCCGGCCGACCGTAACGACCCGCCGGGATCGCCTTCTCGATCTGCGCCTTGACATCCGCAGGCGTGGAGCCGGTCTTCTCTGCGCGGGCCCTGTCCAGGGCCGCAGTTCGGGCCGTATCGAGCCGGCCGGGTATCACGCCGTTGACCGTGACGCCCTCGGCGATCACCTCGGTGGCGATCGTCTTGAGCCAGGCCTGCAGGGCGCTGCGGCAGGCGTTCGAGTAGACGAGCTCTGGGATCGGCTGGCGGATGCCGGAAGACATGATCGAGACGATCCGGCCCCAACCTCGCTTGCGCATACTCGGAAGGAGCGCGGACGCCAGCTCGATGGGCGTCAACGTCAGCAGCTGGAACGAGCGTCGCCACTCGGCCGGATCGGTCTTGGTCGCCTCGACCGCCTTTGGGCCGCCCGCGTTGAGGACCGCGATGTCGATCGGGCCGAGGCTTCTCTCGGCCTGCCAGGCCACCTTGGCGGCCGTCGCCGGATCGGTGGCGTCGCCGGCGATGGTCACGACCACGACCGAATGGAGGTGCCGGATCTCGTCGGCGGCCTTCTCCAGCGCCTCTCCCCCGCGCGACCAGAGAGCCAGCTTGCAGCCCTCGGCCGCCAGCCGCTCGGCCGTCGCCCGGCCCAGGCCGGCGGAGGCTCCTCCTACCAGGGCGGTTCGACCGCGCAGCCCAAGGTCCATGTCTTCTCGCCTCCGCTTAGATGGGGCTTCCCATGGTGCCATGCCGGCGATCCTGCCGCTACGCTAGGGGAATGAACGAGCGCCATCGAGTCATAGAGCGGGCCGCCGACTCGTATCGCGCCCTGGCCGACCTCGCCGAGACGGTCGAGGATGAATGGCAGTACGTGACCGACCTGACCGATGCCTATACGCCGGCCATCTTGTCGCTCGCGGAATCGGAGTCGGGCCGGCCGTGGACCGCCGGACAGACGGCGGCCGTGGATCTGGCGATCGCCGAGATCGCCCTGATCACCGATCCGCACAAGGCCATCGACTGGCTCTCGACGTTCCCGCACGTGGTGGCCCTGGCGGTCGGGAGCGAGATGGACGAACCGGCGGGGAGCGGCGGAGCCGGATTCGACCTCGATACGGACGCGGCCAACGACGATTCTCCGTTCCGCGTCCTCCGGGAGCCCCGACGATGAGGTTCCAGGATGCTGCCCGTGACGCCAGGACCGTCGTCTACGCGGGGATCCAGGCGGACCCTCTCGTCGCCCACCTTGCCGGATTGCTCAATTCGGCCGGCTACGCGGAGAGGCTGCTCGCCCGGGCGGTCATGAACGGGGAGAGCGTCGACGCGGAAGTCTGGCGCGGCATGTTCCCGGCTCTCTTTGGCGAGGACGTCGAGGCAGGCTTGCGGGGCCGCGCGGAGAGACTCCTGGCGGCCTCGCTCGAAGTCGCAAATCGCGGCGACGCGGCCCGAAGCCAGTACCGCGGCGCCGTCGTCGAGGAGCTGACGGCGCGGCTGCTGGCTCGACGAGCGGCCGAGGACGCGCCGGTCAGGCGCGAGCGGCGCGTGCTCTTCGACGGCGTGAGGGCGGAGATCCACCCGTACGACGTGACCGTGGAATCCGAGACGCGGCCCGAGGTATACGACTGCAAATGGGGCGCCCGAGGCATAAACGCCGACGTCCTGAACCAGCTCGACGACGCCCGGACGCACGCGGCCGAGGAAGACGTCGACCTCCGGGTGGCGATCGTCGTCTTCGACGCCCGCCGGTCGTGCGAGCTTCGCCTGGCCCGATCGACCGCCAACCGCGAAGGGACTCGCCTGGTCGCGCTCGAGACGCTCGACGACCTGACGGAGGTCCGGTCTTGATCGATCCGAACACCGTGCCGGGCGGGCGCGGGCAGGCGGATCCACCGGCGGCCGGACTCGACATCCTGGCGGATCGGCTGCCCTACCTGATCGTGCGGCGGTACCGCATCCGGTTCGAGGAAGCCACTGCGACCGAGACTGTGCGGACCGCGATCTACCCGGCCTGGGCCGCCGACGTGGCCTGGCAGCACTCGGCGCAGCTCGGTTTTGGGCGGGACTGGTATTCGGCCCGCGGCCTCTTCTGGCTCGTTCGGGCGATACGGCTCGACGTCCTGAGGCCGGCCTGCAGCTATGACGACGTCTACGTATCCACCCGGGTCACCGGTTATCGCCGCATCGCCGCCCGCCGCCGCAGCGAGGTGCGCGACGCAGCCGGCGAGCTGCTCGCCCGCCTCGAGATCGACTGGGTGATGACCAACGAACGGGGAGCTCCGACGCGAGTTCCGACCGAGATGATGGCGTTCATCGCGGAGCAGGCTCCGACCTTCGAGATGCTCAAGGTGGCGCTGCCGGAGAGGCCGCCCGACGCGATCGAGAAGCGGTTTCACGTGAGACGGCGCGACCTGGACCCGCTCGGCCACGTCAACAACAGCGTCTACCTCGACTACCTGGAAGAGGCGCTCGAGGGCGCGGGCGCGGCCGAACTGATCGCCGCCACTCCCCGCCGGTACGAGTTCGACTTCGTGGCCTCGGCCGAACGCAACGAAGCCCTCGTCGGGGCGGCATGGCCGCTCGACGGCGGCTGGGCCTACCGGCTCAGCCGGCAGGACGGCACTGAGGTATTCCGAGCGAAAGTGACCAGGGGCTAGCGGCTACGCCTCGGGAGCGTCGTCCGACTTCGGCTCCTCGCCGCCCTCTTCGGTCCCGGCCGCGCCCTGAGCTCGTGCCGCCTCGGCGGCCCGCCGCAGGTCAGCGGCCAGATCCTTGCTCCGCGCCGCCAGCCGATCGCCGACATGCTCGGTCACGTCCGCGGCCTTGTGGGCCACCGGGCCGGCGTTCTGGGCGGCGACGGCGGCGAGTTCGGCGGCCTTTGCGGCCACGTCGCGGAGGATCGGCCCGGACGTCTTGCCGGCCCCCTCGATCATCTTCTGGAGCTGCCCGAGCCAGCGCTCGCCCAGCTCACGGGCCTTCTCAACCTGCTCGCGTCGCGGGCTCCCGCCGCCGGCCGGCTCGCCCGTCGGCTCCTCGTCCTGACCGGCTTGATCGTTCATGCTCATCTCGACACCTCGAGCTCGGCGAGGATTGGCTGCACCTCGACATCTGGCACGGGCAATCGTACGCCCTCCCGCTTCGGGTGGCCGACGAAGTCATGGGCTGGGCCGGTCTGAGCGACGTCGCACGCGGCCGGAATCCCGTCGGTCGCAGCCCGCAGCCCGCAGCCCGCAGCCCACGGCATGCGCGAAACCGGGAGGGAAGGCTACTGGGGCGCCTTCGGATCCTCGTCGGCGTCCTTCCGCCCGACCACGCGCTTGTCCAGTTCGGGGTCCTCCCACGCAGCCGCGAGATCGCCCAGATCGGTTTCGCCTGCGGGGCCCGTCGTGTCCAGCAGGCCCGCGGCGTAGGCGGCGAGGGCCTGCTCGGACGGAGCCCCAACGTCACGCGACTCATCGCCCTTTGGGTTCAGCACTTCGGAACCGGCGTTCTCGATCTGAGCCTCGAGCTCGATCTTGCGCATCTCGAGGCGGACGGCGTCGCTCGGCGGCTGGATCGCCTCGGGGTCGAACGCAGCTTCCTCGAGTGGGGCATCGAGTCCCGGCAACTCTTGCGCGACTGCACCTTCGACCAGAGCGCCACACTTCGGGCACGCGAGGACACTCGCCGGAATCGGCGTCGAGCACCAGGGGCAGATGCGGTTGGTCTCGTCCACGGGCCAATCCTAGTCCAGCGTGGCAATGGTCGACCATCGGACATCTTGGCTAAGCAACCGCATGACGCGCGCAGCGTGCCGCGGGTCCAGCGCCGCGACACGTGCGCGCCGGCCGGCCGGGTTATCATTGCCGCCCGATCGCGGCTCAGGCCGCGATTGCACCGCGCGCCTGTAGCTCAGCGGATAGAGCGTCGGCCTCCGGAGCCGAAGGTCGCAGGTTCGAATCCTGTCGGGCGCGCTCTTGTCTTGAGTCGCGACATAGGTGACACATGAGTCGCGACATCGGTGACAGTCGCTTAGCTCGAAACCAGGGACCCCGGCCATCGGCCGGGGTTTTTTCGTTGGTTGCGCCAGTAGCCCTTGTCGGGCTCGATGCGATGGCTCGATAGGACCTCGCCCGTGTCGAGCGCGACGAGCGTGACCTCTTGCTCATCGACGATCGCGAGGACGCGGCGGCGAGCATGGGCGACGCCGGCGTTGAGGTGATGGAGCCGGCCGGCGCGGCGGAGCGTGATGACCCCCTTGCCGTCGGTCACGTCATAGCGGAGCCGGAAGTGGCCGCGGCCGCTGGCGCTCGCCGGGCTCGCCTTAGCTGTCGCCCGATACGCCTCGCCTGGGGTTATCCGTCCGAGGGCTCGATGCGGCCGCTGCTCGTTGTAGGCGAGGCGGAAGGCGTCGAGGGCGGCCTGGAGCTCACCGAGAGAGCCCGGCAATGGCCGCTGCCCAAGCCAGCGTTTCAACGTCTGGTGGAACCGCTCGATCTTGCCCTGGGTCTGCGGATGCGCCGGCGAGCCGTTCTTCTGGCGGATCCCCAAGTAGGCGAGTAGATACTCGAAGTTGTTGCGGCCACCGGTGAAGCGCGACGTGTAGACGGCGCCGTTGTCGGTGAGCGTCGCTGCCGGGAAGCCATGAGCGTCGCCTGCCGCGGTGAACGTCGCGACCACATCGTCACCGCCAACGCGAGAGCAGGCCGAGCAGGCGAGGAGATAGCGGGAGTGGTCGTCGAGCCAGCTGATGATCTCGACCTCACTCCCATCGACAAGGTGCCAGTGGGTGAAGTCGGACTGCCAGACCTCGTTTGGCGCGGCGGCCACAAAGCGGATCCAGGAGCTCCGCGGACGCTTGTGCGGCTCAGGCGTGACGAGTCCGGCGGCGTGGAGGATGCGCCGGACGGTCGAGGTCGATGGCGAGCCCAGGCCGTCGCGCTCGAGGTGCCAGGCGATCGTCGACGGACCCGCATCGAGCCCTCGGGCGACGAGGTCCTTGCGGAGCTCGATAACCCGGTCGCGCACCTTCGGCGACGTCCGGTGCGGGCTGACATGCGGCTGCCGGGATCGAGGTTCCAGGCCATCGAGACCGCTTTCCCGAAACCGGGCGAGGAGCCGGTGCAGGTGGCCGCGGCTGATGCCGCATTGGGCGGCAGCCGCGGTGACGGACAACTGCGCTGAGACGACCTTGAGGACAGCGACCTGATGCTTCGACATGCAGCGGACTGTCGCGCATGTCCCGACTCACCAGTAACCGATCAGGTGTCACCTATGTCCTGAACTCAGACACTGTCGGGCGCGCTCTAACAACCTGTTCTGGCAAAGCCAGGGCCAGGCCATGGGCGTACGCGGCCGGCGTGAGGCGGGCTGACACGAACTCCCGTCCGGCCATCGACGATCCGTTCGTAGATGGCGTGGAGCAGCTCACTCCTGGCTTCGGGGACGTCGGCTCTCTGCCAGGTCTCGGCGAGGGCACGCAGCCACTCCACCGCGCGATCGGCCGGTACGCCGACCTGCACGTTCTCATCGACCTCAGCCCGGGACGCTCGCAGCCGCTTCATGCGCTCGAGGTAGATCTCGTCGCTGATCACGCCCCCGACATGATCGAGCGCAAGCTCGCGCATCTGACGCTCTATCCGCGAGCGGTCGATGGTCACAGGTCTCACGGTTGAACCCAGCGCTGCCACAACCCTGGCGATGACCCCGTCGTCGAGGTCGATCCCTCCAAGCTGCGCGAGGATGGGCTCCTCCCACGTGTCGGCAGGCAACCGAGCGGCGGCACCCCATGCATCACACGGCTTGGTATGCAGCTTGCGGTAGCGTCTGTTGGCCGTCCAGCCGTCACTCCGTATCCGCCGGCCACAGACGCAATGAAGAAGCCCGCCCAGAAGGTCGACTCGGTCCCGACGGCGTGGACCGGCGCCCTTGAACTTGGCTCGCCGGACATCCTCGACACGCGCCCATAGCTCGTCGGAGACAGGAGGGTTGGCGCGCCATGGCGCGGGTCGGCGGGTCTCATTGGGACCGCGGTGGCGCCGTATCCAGCCGTTGTACAACGGGTTCATGAGGATGCAGCGGATGCGCGACGCTTCCAGGCCCGTCTCGGCGGCGAGCTGCTGGGCGCTCAGCGTGCCCAAGGCGTAGCGCTCGAAGAGGCCGACCGCGGTGCCGATCGTTTCCGGGTCCATCTGGAGCGTGTTGGGCGGCTCGGAAGATCGCCGGAACCCGAGGGCCGCATGGCCGCCGGGGTCGTTCTCCTGGGTGAACTTGGCGGCATAGCCTTCGGTGATCCGTTCCGAGAGTCGGCGGCTGTAGCGCTCCGCACTGGCGGACTCGGCCACGAGCTCATCCCAGTCGTGGGGATCGAAGCTGAGGATCTTCCGGTCACACATCACCAGCGCGACGCCAGCCGAATGGAGGTGATCCTCGAGGAGTTCGAGGGTCCGGCGTAAGTTGCGCTGCCAGCGGTCTGAGTATCCGGCCAGAAGAAGATCGAAGCCTCCGGCCTTGGCCTCGTCCAGCATCTGGGCCATCGTGGGCGAGCGCCATACGGTCGTGCCGCTGTGCGCGACCTGGAAGACGCGCCCGGTGTCCACGAGGCCGTAGCGCTCGATGAAGCGGTCCTGCTGCTCGCGCTGGCTCGCCGGCCCGAAACGGTCGTATTGGCCGGCGGTGCTCTCCCGGATCCAGCGGGCTGCCCTCAGGCCCCCGATGTCGTCGAGAGAGCGCGGCAGTTGCTTCATGCCGCCCTAACCTTCCCGTTCTTGCGCATCCGACGCATGTTCGCTCTGGCGTCAACCGCCTCGCGGCGCATCTGGTCGGGTCCGTCGGGGTAGCGGGCGTGCAGGGCCTCGACGTACCGGGCCAGGGCGGCGATGAGCGGGTCACGCTGGCCGGGGAGCCACGCGGTGGTGGTCGGGGCGGTGTCCATCACCCTCGCCGCCCATGCCTGTCGTGATCCGAGTCGCGTTCGCTCGTCCGCTGTTCAGCCCGGGCGGCACGGGCGAGACGCTCGATCGCGAACAGGTGACCAAGAGGATCGTGGCCTTGGCCTAGGCGCGTGATGTGCGCCTCGATCCTGGTCACGTACAGTCCAGCGGTCTCGCCCTCGGTCATCGGGGTGCTGGGGCCGGTCACGTCTAGACTCCAGTGGTCGACGCGCGATGTGGGGATACGAAACCCGGATCGGGCGGTAGGTCGTCGTCCGCGTCCCAGTCGGGGTCCCAGGCGCTTCGCGGGTAGTCCTGCTCGGTCGGCATCTCGATCACATCCGGCACATACGACACATCCGGCACAGAACCCTCTCTGGAACGAGCCTCAGCGCTAGGAGCTGTGTCGCTTGTGCCGCTTGTGCCGTTTACGGAGCTGTCCGCCGAAAGGGACTCGTATCTGTTCCAGGCATCCGCGAAGGCGGACCGGAAGTAGCCGTGGACGGGGTTGCCTGAGCCGAACGGTCGGTGCCTGACCGACTCGATGCCGAACGCTCGGAGGAGCTTGCCCATGTAGGGGGGCGTGATCTCCTTGCCGCGAACGTCTGACCAGAGCGACTGATCGAAGCCGATGAGCTGGGCCCGCAACTCAGAGGTCGGTAGGAAGTCCGAAGCGACCGACTCGAAGACGATGCGGCAATCGTGTAGAAGCCGGAGTTCGTGGGTATCGTCGGTGACGACGCGGCCTCTGTGGATCGCGACCGCTGCCTCGCGCGCCGAGCGAGGCCAGTGACCCCCGGCGGCGTCGGCGATCGCGAGCAGAGGTTCCCAACCGTCCTGCGCGCGGTCGTCGAGCTCGGCTGGAAGAGCATCGTCGGGGAGCGTCACGTCCTCGATTGTCGAGACGTGGAAGGCCAGCGCGTCGCGGATTGGCGTGCCGAGAGCCCGGGAGCGGCGCTCACGGAGGCGCTCGACTCGCTCGTGGCGCGATCGTCGCTGCATCGGAATCACGATCGAGCGATCGAGGACCGTGTCGGGTAAACCGCCGATCCCCGCTGTCACCTTGGGGCAGAACACGTCGAACTCGACGAGGGCGAATCCCCTGCCCTGGGGGACGTTGCGGGGCACCCTGGTTCCTCGCCGGTTGCCGCTGTTGAAGACCGAGCGAATGCCCTCGGTGGCGCCGGACTTGTCGTTGAAGATCGTGTCCACCTCGTCGAGGAGAACGGTCGGGTGGTCACGGTCGATCTTTCGAAATAGGACCGACTCCGAGGGTCGGGTGATCCGCCACGGGTCGCGGACGAGGAACTCGAGTACGTCGAGGAGCTTGGTCTTGCCGCTCTGCTTCACAGCCGAAGTCACCGCAAGGATCGGCGACTGCTCAAGCCGTTCGAGAGGCATGTGGGTGTGGGCGACCCAGAGCGCAACCGCCTGCGCGTATTCGTGGCGGGCAAAATGAACGAACCGCTCCAGGTGGCCGACGACAGCGTCGAGCGTCGCCGACAGTGTTGTTGTGGTCGGCTCCGGCAAGCCGGCTCCGGGAAAGTCCCCGCCACGGGGCAGTGGGCGCGCCGCTTCTACCAGAGCTTCGACGTCCTCCCGAGTTCCGCCAGCGGCTACGAAGTCCGCGGCATCGCTGTGCTCAGGAGCGTCCGTCCAGTCGATCATCGACACGCTCACGGCGATGCCGGCCAATCCAGCGCCGACTCTGTCCATGTGCGCCCGGCCCACACCGTCGTTGTCGCTCCAGGGAAGGACATATCGACCGGTGTGCAGTGGGCGGCCAGGCCCACCTGGTTCCTAATTGCGGCTCCACCTGCCAGCCGCACGAGCCGAAGGCGTCGGGCAGGATCGGCAAAATCTTGCGTTCTTAGCTGATCTCTTGCCGATTTGACCGATATCGGCTAACTTTGGCGTTGTTAGCCGATCCTTTGCTGATCATGCGTTCTATTGAGGACTAGCTTGCGACTCCCAGCGAGGGCCCCCGCCCTTCAAGAACTCTTCGAACGGATAGACCTGAACGAACGCCTGCCGAGAATCTTCGAGGCTGTCGCCTCGCCGACGGTCAACGGTGAGTACCCACATTGGGATGATCTCCGCCGGCGCAGGCCGCCTGCTGGTCTTTCTCTCGAAGAGTGGTGGCTTGGCATCAAGTACGCTCGCGCCACCCTGGCCCGGACCTTCCCCTTGCAAGACCCCGCCGGCACCCCGTTCGATTACTGCCTGACGGACGAGGCTCTGAGCATCCTCCACTGGATCGATCAGCACGGTGCCGGCGAGATCCTCGTGAGCGAGGAAGTTCCCGAGCCAGCCGACCGGAGTCGCTACCTTGTGAGCTCGCTCATCGAGGAGGCGATCACGTCGAGCCAGCTTGAAGGTGCAACCTCAACCCGGCGTATTGCCAAGGAGATGCTCCGCTCCGGACGAGCGCCACGCGACCGCAGTGAGCGGATGATCCTTAACAACTACCGGGCCATGACCAGGATCGCGGGCTTTGCCTCCCAGGCGCTGACGCCGGCTCTGGTTTATGAGCTTCACCGCCTCTTGACCGAGCGCACACTGGACGATCCTGCCAGCGCCGGAAGGCCCCAACAGCCAGGCGAGGTTCGTGTGGGTGTCTTCGACCCTGAGGGTCTGCGCGTTCACACGCCTCCTCCCGCGGAGCAGCTGCCGGACCGTATGGAGGCGATGTGCAGGTTTGCCAATGGCGAGTCGGACCAGGGATTCGTCCACCCGGTCGTCCGGGCGATCCTGCTCCACCTGTGGCTGGCGTATGACCATCCCTTCGAGGACGGCAACGGCCGAACCGCCAGGGCTATCTTCTACTGGTCCATGCTGCATAGCGGCTACTGGATGTTCGAGTACGTGTCGATCTCCCGAATCCTTCATGGCGCGCCTGCCCGCTACGCCCGGTCTTTCCTGTACACGGAGACCGACGAGGGCGATGCGACCTACTTCCTCATACATGAGCTGTTGGTCATGAGACGCGCTATTGACGAGTTGCTTGAGTACTTGCGTCGCAAGATGCGGGAGGTTCATCGGACCGTCGGATTGCTCAGGCAGAGCACGCTGAACCACCGCCAGATCGCGCTCCTTACGAACGCGCTGCGTCATTCAGACGCCGAGTACACGGTCCGATCCCACTCAACTAGCCATCGAGTCACGCCGCAGTCGGCGCGGACAGATCTGCTCGACCTTGAAGGGCGAGGACTGCTCCGGCGACGCCAAGTCGGCAAGCGCTTCGTGTTCAGCCCCGTGTCCGACCTCGCAGTCAGGGTTGCCAGCTCCTAAAGGAAGCCGGCGCCATCTCGTATGCGAAGACGGGTCGAGGTGGCTGGTCGACGGCCTCGATGCGAGCCTTGATCGCCCGCCGCGGGACCAGATTGGATAGGCTGGTCCGTGCGCGCTCGGGCACTGCCGACTCGGTTGGTTATGGGGGCACCATGACCAAATGGTGGCTAAACACCCGACCCAGAAGGCCCGCACTCTGAAGCCTCGGTCACGGATGCCGGTCCTGCGGCACCGGGATTTCTTGAACGATGGATCGATCAGTCGCTGGGATCCAGAAGAACCTACGCCAGTTGGCCGGCAAGCGGTCTGCGGCTGAGGTCAGCGCCTGTTCGATGTCCTCTGCGTCAACTACCAGTTCGGCGTCGATTATCAGGAGCCAGACCTCCTTGTAGCCCACGGCCTGCGTGGATTTCTTGGCGATGAGGTCGCCGACGAACTCGTGGGCCACGTCAACGGTCGGGCCGCCGATGGCTCCGAAGCCGTATTGGTACGACATCTGGTCCGCCGCTGGAGCGAGTCTGACCAGCTCGGCTTCGTGGAACAGCGACCCGTCAGCTTTGTCGAGCTGCGTCCGCCCCTCATGCCGCCCGAGTCGCGCCGCGTCGACGGCCAACATCGCGAGTTCCTCGACGACGGCGTCCATAGACCTCTTTGCCGGGATGCGCTCGAAGGTCGCGCCCAACAACACCCAGCCGAGCCCTTCGCCGAAAGTTGCCTCCTCGAACCGCCTCTTGACCTTGCGGAGGAGTTGGCCACCCACGCGCAGGGCGCCCAGGTGAATGGCGCACTGCACGACCTCAAGGGCGACGTTCCGATCCCCCAGTTGGATCTCGAAATCGACAGCTCGGGACTGTCGCTCCTCGAGATCAGGGCGCCGGACGATAGTGAATTCATCGGGCTTGCCGACCATGCTGGAACGCAGGATCTCCGCCGCCCACAACTCCGTATCTGGTCGCTCGCTCATCGAGCACCTCCACTAACAGCCCTAACGTACCTGACCGCGGGTTCGAGCGTCCGAGGGCGTAGGTCCGCGTCCGCGCACGTCACCATCGCGGCATCGCGTTTGCCGCGGAACGTAACGTCGCGACTCGTCACGCGACAGACGCCCGTTCACCGGACCTTCGCGATCTCGGCCGCGTGGCGCTCGCCGACCTTCCGGATCGTGCCAACCACGAAGGCGAGGTCGACATCGCCACCGAACGCCCCCTGAATCAACCCGGCGACGGTCTCCCCGATACGCGGCAGCCGCATTCTCATAATGGCGCGTAGCAGCGTTTGGTCGTCTAGGCGCATGCCTAACTTTGCGAGGTTCTGCTCGATCCGCGCCCGATTTCGGTCATCCCTCGGCGCACAGCCCCTGACCGCGAGGTCGAGTTCGCCGTACATGATCGCTTCGTAGCGTCGACGGTCGATTCTGCCGCCCTCCATAGTCGCGGCGGCGATGCCGGCAGCGAGTCGCTGGCTCGCCTCGTTCGAGATCGCCTGGCGGCCCATCATCTGCGGCAGGGCGGAGGACACCGTCTCCGGTTCGCTGCCGGAGGCCTCGGCGAGGGCCCGTGCGATCGCCGCGTTTCTGGCTGCGAGAGGGAGCTGCGCGTAAGCCTCGCGCGACAGTGGATCAGGCAACACCGCTGCGAGGTCAACCGGAACTGCGAGTCCGGCGGATCGTTGCGAGTAGAGCCCGAACGGGATCGGGATGAGGAAGGCGACGAGGACACCGACTACGCCCGCCGCAAGCGCCAGCGGAAACCCCGCGCCGGCGACGAGCCCGATCACGACGCCAACTACGAATCCCAATAGCAGCACGCCATCCTCCCTGGGACGCCTTGCTGGGTCGGCCCCTCAATCGCCGACAGGCCGATCCTACAACGAGGCGCGGTCTCAATTGAGGTCGAGACGCAGAAGGTTGTCCGCTCGGTTCGTCCTGGAATCAGACCACACCATCACCCGATCGTGCGATGGCGGCGCAGGAAGATGCGTAGGGCTCGTGGCCTTGCTGCGGGTCAGGGGTTCCGCGCGAGTGAACGGCTTGGTCAATTCCAAGTGGACGGAGTAAGCTGACAGGGCCATCGCCGACCGTGGGACGCTGCTGGTGTCGATCTGACTCCCGCGGACTCCCGCGGCGAGGGAGGCCGGGCGCGCGATGCGAGCGCAGCCGTCGGCGAGGATCCCACCGCGGGGTGGATGTGCTGAAGCGACCCAAGGACGAAACGAGCAGGGAATCTGAGGCGAGGTACCGCGGGCTGCTCGAAGCGGCTCCGGACGCGATGGTCGTGGTCAACGGGGCCGGCGACATCGTCCTGCTCAATCTCCAGGCCGAGAAGCAGTTCGGCTACCACCGCGACGAGCTCGTCGGTCAGCAGGTCAAGAACATCATCCCCGAAGGCTTCGCGGAACGGTTGATCGCCGACGATCTGCGCTCCGCGGCCGACGCGCTGGCACAGCAGATAGGCACGGGGATCGAACTCGTCGGGCGCCGCAAGGACGGCACCGAGTTCCCGATCGAGATCATGTTGAGCCCGCTCGAGAGCGCCGACGGAATCCTGGTGACTGCGGCGATCCGCAACATCAGCGTGCGCAAGGAGGCGGAGAGCCAGCTGGCGCAGATGGAGGGCCGATACCGCGGGCTGCTCGAAGCGGCTCCGGACGCGATGGTCGTGGTCAACGGGGCCGGCGACATCGTCCTGCTCAATCTCCAGGCCGAGAAGCAGTTCGGCTACCACCGCGACGAGCTCGTCGGTCAGCAAGTCAAGAACATCATCCCCGAAGGCTTCGCGGAACGGTTGATCGCCGACGATCTGCGCTCCGCGGCCGACGCGCTGGCACAGCAGATAGGCACGGGGATCGAACTCGTCGGGCGCCGCAAGGACGGCACCGAGTTCCCGATCGAGATCATGTTGAGCCCGCTCGAGAGCGCCGACGGAATCCTGGTGACTGCGGCGATCCGCAACATCAGTGTGCGCAAGGAGGCGGAGAGCCAGCTGCTCCAGGCGCAGAAGCTCGAGTCGATCGGAAGATTGGCGGGCGGGATCGCCCACGACTTCAACAATATGCTCTTCGTGATCCACGGTTACGCGGAGCTCCTCACCGACGATCTGGCCCCGACGAATCGGGCTCGCCTCAATCCTGACAGCGCGCTGCTCAGCGTCAACGCGATCAGCCAGGCAGCCGAGCGCGCAGCGACGCTGACGGCTCAACTGCTTGCGTTCAGTCGCCAACAGGTCATCAGCCCGAGCGTGCTCGACCTCAATGCCGCCATCGATGCCCTCGAGCCGATGGTGCGTCAGCTGATCGGCGAAAACATGCGGCTCGTCGTCAAGCTCGACCATGACGCCGGTCACATCCGTGGCGATGCAGGGCAGCTCGACCAGATCCTCGTCAATCTCGTCGTTAACGCTCGCGATGCGATGCCCGACGGCGGAACCGTGACGATCGAAACCGAGAATGTGTTGGTCGACGAGCCGTATGCGATCGCGCATTTCGATGTGAGGCCCGGGCCATATGTCCTCCTCTCGGTCACTGACACCGGGGTGGGAATGGACCGCTTTACGCGCGAACACATCTTCGAGCCTTTCTTCACGACGAAGGATCTCGGCAAGGGGACCGGCCTCGGACTGGCCACGACCTACGGGATCGTCCGTCAGGCCGGCGGCCACATCTGGGTTTACTCGGAGCCCGGGATCGGGTCATCGTTCAAGCTCCACTTCCCGAGGGTCGACGCCCCCGTAACGACCGAACTGCCGATGGTCGCCGCTACCCCTGCCATCAGAGCCGGCACGGTCCTTGTCGTCGAGGACGAGCGCGTCGTCCGCGACATGACGACGCAGTTGCTCACCCGGTCCGGCTACGAGGTGATCGCGGTTGCCGGTGGCGCCGAGGCGATGATCCGGCTGGCGGAACTCGACGAGCCTATCGACGTGCTCATCACCGATGTCGTCATGCCCAACATGTCCGGCATCGAGCTCGCGGAATGGACCATGGATCGGTATCCATACGTCGGGGTCGTGCTCCTATCGGGGTACACGGCCGAGACGCTCAACCTCGAACGGGTAACAGCTCGAGGCGCGACGTTCGTGCCGAAGCCCGTGACATCAGGGCAGCTCCTCGTCGCGGTTCAGCAGGCCCGCTTTGCGGCAAGCCAACCCGACAGAGCGGACCAGTCACCTACGACGCCCAGAAGTCAGTGACCCTCCAGTGACAGTGCCCTCAACCGCCACGGAAGCTCGGATCCTCGTCGTCGACGACGACGCCGGCACACGCGCGCTCTTGGCGATCCGCCTCCGACGCGCAGGCTTCGACGTCCTCGAGGCGGCGAGCGGCGAGGCTGCGCTCGGCGTCGTCGAGGACGAAACCATCAGCCTTGTCGTACTCGACGTGGGCCTGCCGGGCATCTCCGGTACAGACGTCGTCCGCGAGCTCCGCGAACGACCGCAGACGGCAACCTTGCCGGTCATCGTCTTGACCGGCAAAGGGGACGAATTCCCGCTCGTCGCAAGTCTCGGCGCGGGGGCCGACGACTACCTCGAGAAGCCAGTCCAGCTCGACGAGTTCGTCGCGCGCGTCCGAGCGCACCTGCGGAGTCACGCGGCATGGTTTAGCGCGGTCGAGGAGGAGCTTCGCAGCCGTTCGGCGGTCGTTGAGGCCCTTGGCCATCTGGCGCTCTCGCCGATACCCGAGGATGCCGCCGAGACGGTGGTGGCTGAACTCGCGCGACGAACCGCGTGTGATTTCATCTCGGTGACCCAGCTGCGTGGCGGTGACCGGCTGCGCGAGCTCGCGACCTACAACCCGATTGCCGGGGTCCGGCGTGGTGGGACGCTCCTCGGTCCGAACCTCTCGCGCGAGTACGTGGCCCGTGCGCGTCGAGGTCCGTGGGCCGAGGATGTCGCACTGACCGATGAAACCGTGCACACGGCCGCATTCATCGCAGCTGACATCGACATCGGCGCCGGCGCGCCGATCTACGCTGGCGACGAGCTAGTCGGCCTGCTCTGGCTCGGCGTCAATCGCCAAGGGCAGCGGCCAACACTGGCTCGGAAGTCGAGCCTGCTCGCCGCCGCAATCGACTACGCGAGCATCCTGAGCGCCGTCGCAGGACCGGCCCTCGCCGATCGGCGCGATATCGCGGCAACGCAATCACGGCTCAAGCACGCCCTCATCGCACTGGAATTCCACGCCGTCTTCCAGCCGATCGTCGACCTCGAGTCGCGCGCCATCGTCGGTTATGAGGCACTGACCCGGTTCACCGATGGCATCCGGCCAGACGTGCGGTTCACCGAAGCGGCTTCCGTCGGGCTCGGGCACGACTACGAGCTCGCGGCGATCGAGGCGGCGCTCGCGGCGGCGTCACACCTGCCCACCGACGCGTTCCTGACCCTAAACATGTCGCCCGGTCTTGTGCTCGAGAGCGGTCGTCGGCTTCGAAAGGTAATCCAGGCGACCACTCGGCGACTCATCCTCGAGCTGACCGAACACGTTTCGATCGACGATTACGCGGCGCTCCGCAAGGCGATCGCGGCCCTCGGCCATGTCGAAGTTGCAGTCGATGACGCCGGGGCGGGCTACGCGAGCCTGCGCCATGTCCTCGAGTTGCGACCGGCGTTTGCGAAGGTCGACATCAGCCTCGTCGGGGGGATCGACGCCGACGAGCTACGCCAGGCGCTTGTGGCGGGTCTTGTTTACTTCGCGCTGAGGAGCGGGTGCCATCTCATCGCCGAGGGCGTGGAGTCGGAAGACGAGGCGACCGCGCTGCGACGGCTGGGTGTCGAGTTCGCGCAGGGTTACCTATTCGGGCGCCCCGAATCGATCGCCGGTTGACCACTCAATCGCCAGTGGGCCCGCGTCTGCAGAGCCGGATCACGGGAGTCTGGACCCTATGGCTTGATAGAGCTGCAACCGAGCCCGGCCATCGCTATCGGGGCCAATAGGCGATCGGACTGCCTCGACCAAAGACCGCCTTCCCATCTGGGCGCACAGCGGGGACGCGGCGTCCGATCCGACCTACGAACGCGTCGTGGATCTCAGCAGCGGCCTCGTGCCCGGTGAACGACCACCGCAGCCCGCGATCTGGCCGAGGAGTCCAAGATTGCCAGCTCCCGGGCGCAATTTCCCAGACACCGCGTGTGATCCCGTCGTGGACGGCAACAGCGTAACGGTACCTGGCTGCCCGCTTTGGGTTGAGCACCCACCATGCCTGGACGCTCTGTAGCACCTCGGCCGGCGTCATGCTGGATAGGAACCCGTGGCCTGACCGACCGTGTCAGGGTCGAATTCGCTCACCCATTCCGAAAGCTTTATCAGGATCGCCGGCGTGGTAGTCGAGAGTGCCTCTGTCATTAGCTCTAGCTCGAGGTCGTCGAGGGAGATCAGTCCCTCGGGCGTGTGATGACCCCGGACCTCGTTGACAAGACGACCCCCACCATAACGGTCGAGCGCGTCGATCAGGGCGGCCTCGACGAGGTAGGCCTCCTCGGCTGTCTGTATCCGAATCCGCGCGAAGGCGATCTCCGGCTCGGTGCCTCTCGCCCGTATGTCGCGGATTACGGCAAGCCTGTTCTCTCGCTCAGCGCCGGTAGCTGCCGGGTCTGAGTCGGCGGCAAGGAGCGAACTCAACGCAGATCGGGCCGCGGCGTCGCCGTGGCTCAAGAATCTCTGACCTGTCCCTTTGCCAACGTAGAACGGCAGGTGGGTGCGTGGATCTACCAGGAGGTAGACGTAGAAGGGCCCGATCCGGTCTGGGATGAGAGGGTTGCGCTCGGTCATCGAGCGATCATGATCCGAACGCAGAGCTTTGGGCAACCAGGCGGTCAGTCGATTGGCCAGTGCTCGGACCCAGTGCATCCATGTCAACACGATGACCTGAGTGTCACTCTGAATCGCGTCCGGCGGCCTGGCTCTCGCTATGACTGCCCGCCCTGTGCGTGGCCACGACGTGTTCTGCCGGCTGCCAGGCATATCGGACCGGCCGACGTGACTTGACAGGAGCGTGGCTTCGCCCCAACTCAGGTGTGTCCGCCGACCGGTCCACGTCAACCCCGACTAAGAGGAAGACAGCGACATGGTCGTCATTGGAGTCGATTCACACAAGCGGACACACACCGTCGTTGCCGTCGATGAAGCCGGCCGCAAGCTCGCCGAGCGAACGGTTGCCACGACCGCTGACGGGCATCTCGAGCTGCTGGGCTGGAGCCGCCGCTGGCCGGAGCGGACGTGGGCTCTGGAGGACTGCCGCCACCTCACGAGGAGGCTCGAAGCGGACCTCCTCAAGGCCGGAGAGGCAGTCCGGCGTGTACCAACCAAGCTCATGGCCGGGGCTCGTCGCTCAGCCCGGGAGCCCGGCAAGAGCGATCCCATCGACGCCCTGTCGGTCGCTCGGGCGGCTCTGCGCGAACCGAACCTGCCGACCGCCCGCCTCGATGGCGTCGAGCGTGAGCTGCGCCTGCTCGTCGACTATCGGGACGTTCTGATCACCGATCGAACTCGCCACCAATCACGTTTGCGCTGGTTCCTCGTGGAGCTCGGCATCCCCGAACCACCGTCACGCAGGCTCGCGGTCCCGGTCGTGCTCGCGGGCATCGACCTCCAACTCGTTGGCCGGCCCGAGCCGTGTGCACGGATCGCTAGAGACCTCGCGTCTCGGATCTCTGAGCTAACGGTGGCCATCGATGACCTGGCACGGCAGATCGGCTGGCTAACCGAGAACCTCGCTCCGACACTGCTAGCCCTGCTTGGCTGTGGTCCCTTGAGCGCCGCCAAGATCGTCGCCGAGACGGCCGGCATCGGTCGCTTCCGCTCTCGGGCTGCATTCGCGGCCCACAACGGGACGGCTCCCATCCCGGTCTGGTCAGGCAATCTGGTTCGTCATCGGCTCAACCGCGGCGGCAACCGTCAACTCAATGTCGCCCTCCACCGAATCGCCATCACCCAGCTCCGATGCCCTGGACCCGGACAGGCGTATGTGGCCAAACGCCAAGCCGCCGGCGACACCAAGACCGAGGCGATCCGAGCCCTCCGTCGACGCCTTAGCGACGAGGTGTTCCGCCGACTCCAAACCGATGAGGCTGCTCGAGTCAGCATCGAAGACGTTGCGCGAGCGGCTGCTTGACACAGGAGCAAGACGTCGTGTCGGGTGCGGCGCCAGGCCCTGGGTCAACCGGTTCAAGGAGTCGGGCGAGACCATCCGGGTCATCGCCCACGTCGGCCAGCCGGCCCTGACGTTGCAGGCTGGCAGCCGTGGCTGTCGCCGGAAGTGGGCGGCGGCGTGGCTCGTGGTGGCTTGGCCGCTCAGCAGGTGACGTGGAGAACTGCATACACCTGCTCGGGCTTCAGATTCGCGAGCAGGCGGCAGGCGTCACGGGTGGGGAGCGCCTCGATGACGATCCCGCGTCGCTTTGCCTCCGCGTACACGTCCGGGGCGATGGGCAGCCTGCCGTCGGCCCCCGTTCCGACGATGAGCCGCCTGCCACCCCAGGGGATATCTTCGGCGACCGACAGAGGCGTGTGCCCGAACTGGTCAGCGAGCGCTTTGGAGGGGCCCTTCCGGCGGCGAAGGATACGGCCCGCGTCGATGACGACGTCATGGTCGTATGGTTCGCCCTCGATCCGGATCTCTCCGAATGCGATGAGCTTGGCCTTCACTCCCAGATTGTCGCACGCCGCGCTCATGCCACCGCGGAGAGGCTGATCGCCGCAGATCGGCCGGAGACGGAAGACTCTGGCCACACGGGCCTAGACTGTGAGTGTTCCACCCGCCCTTAGGAGACCAGATGGCCGGCAAGAAGAAGGATAAGAAGGACAAGAAGGGCAAGTAGCCCTGCCCGCTCAGCGAGCACCGACGGCCCCTGGATAGACACCGGGGCCATCACTCTTGTTGGCTCTCAGCCCCGGTCTCGACAGCGTGGTCTGGCCGCGCGAGGTCACGCACCATGCGCGGATCGTGTTCGATTGGCGATGCCCTAGCCGACGAGCCTTAGCGTCCGATCAAGATCACGAGCACGGCCACGATCACGACCACGGCTGCCACGAATGCGCCCACCGGAAGGCGGAGCCGCGCAGACGTGGTTGGAGGGCCGATGCCGCCGAGGGTATTTGGGATGATCTGATTGTGGAGCGCGTTGATAGGCGGCCCCGCTTGGGCCTGGTTCTGCATGGGTCTGGCCATGGCTTCCTCCGTGCACCTCTTGCGGCCCAAGGCAACCGGAAACGAGGCCAACGACTGCCGGCGGGAGGCGCTCAGCCTAACTGCTCTTCATTCATTCTAGGCTGGGTCTGGCGCGGGCTCGAGGTTAGAACCCCTCCCGCTCAGGCTGCTGGGCACTGCCAAATGACGTGCGGCAGCTCGGTCAGACGTGCCGATGCAGGTCGGTTTCTGGCGTCGTCTCCGGCTTGTCTTGGTCCCTTGGTGGCTGCTCCCAGCCCATCTCATCGGCCTCGTGGGAACATCGACATGGCCGGCGAGACCTGGCTCGCGCCTACCTTAG
>CAWBTQ010000008.1:0-1163157 GCA_963791725.1 uncultured Chloroflexia bacterium
AGTACCGGCGGGCGGACGGCTCGATCAAGGCCCAGCCGGTGCGCGTGATCGACTTCGATAATCCGGACAACAACGACTGGCTGGCGGTCAACCAGTTCACGGTGGTCGGGCCGCAGGGCCACAACCGGCGCGCTGACATCGTGATCTTCGTCAACGGGCTGCCGCTCGGCGTGATCGAGCTGAAGAATCCGGCCGACGAGAACGCCACGATCTGGTCAGCCTTCCGCCAGCTCGAGACATACCGGGCGCAGATCCCGGCGCTCTTCGACTACAACTGCGCGCTCGTCGTCTCGGACGGCACGGAGGCGCGGATCGGCGCCCTGGGCGCGGGCAAGGAGTGGTTCAAGCCCTGGCGGACGATCGATGGGCGCGGCGATGCGCCAAAGGGGATGCCGGAGCTGCAGGTGGTCCTGGAGGGCGTCTTCGACGAGCGCCGCTTCCTGGATCTGATCCGCTACTTCATCGTCTTCGAGGACATGGGCGGCGGCACGCTGTCCAAGAAGATAGCGGGCTACCACCAGTTCCATGCCGTCAACTTCGCGGTCGAGCAGACGCTGCGGGCGGCGGTGGGTCGGCGGACGAGCGAGCCTTTCGGTCGATACGAGTCCGGTCGAACGCCAGGCGGAGAGCCCGGCGACCGGCGCGTCGGCGTCGTCTGGCACACCCAGGGTTCGGGCAAGAGTCTGAGCATGGCCTTCTACGCCGGGCGGCTGATCCTCGATCCGGCGATGGAGAACCCGACGATCGTCGTCATCACCGACCGAAACGACCTCGACGACCAGCTCTTCGGCACCTTCGCCCGCTGCCGCGACCTGCTGCGCCAGGATCCCGTCCAGGCCGCCGATCGGGCCGATCTGCGCGAGAAGCTCCGCGTCGCCGGCGGTGGCGTCGTCTTCACGACCATCCAGAAGTTCATGCCGGCCGAGTCGGGCGACCGCAATGCCGTGCTTTCGGACCGGCGCAACATCGTCGTCATCGCCGACGAGGCCCACCGCAGCCAGTACGACTTCATCGACGGCTTCGCCCGCCACATGCGCGACGCCCTGCCGCAGGCCAGCTTCGTGGGCTTCACCGGCACGCCGATCGAGAAGGCGGACGCCAACACGCGGGCGGTCTTCGGCGACTACATCAGCATCTACGACATCCAGCGCGCGGTCGAAGACGGCGCCACGGTGCCGATCTACTACGAAGGCCGGCTGGCGAAGCTCGAGCTCTCCGAGGCCGAACGGCCCAAGATCGACCCCGACTTCGAGGAGGTCACCGAAGGCGAGGAGGTCGAACGCAAGGAAGGCCTCAAGTCGAAGTGGGCGCAGCTGGCTGCCGTTGTCGGTTCGGAGAAGCGGCTTCGCCTGGTCGCGGCCGACCTGGTGGACCATTTCGAGAAGCGGCTCGAAGTCATGGACGGCAAGGCCATGGTGGTCTGCATGAGCCGCCGGATCTGCGTGGAGCTGTACCGCGAGATCGTGGCGCTGCGGCCGGAGTGGGCAGGCGAAGGGGATGAGGCCGGCCAGATCAAGGTCGTCATGACCGGCAACGCGACCGATCCGCTCGACTGGCAGGGGCACATCCGCAACAAGTCACGGCGCGAGGCGCTGGCGCGGCGCTTCCGCGACTCTGAGGATCCGTTCCGCATCGTGATCGTCCGCGACATGTGGCTGACCGGCTTCGACGCGCCGAGCCTGCACACGATGTACATCGACAAGCCGATGCACGGCCACGGGCTCATGCAGGCGATCGCGCGTGTGAACCGCGTATTCAAGGACAAGCCGGGTGGCCTGGTGGTGGACTACCTGGGCCTCGCCGATGAGCTGCGCAAAGCGTTGGCGGCCTACACCGAGAGCGGCGGTCGCGGCAAGGTGGAGCACGATCAGCGCGAAGCAATCGGGCTGATGCTGCGCGAGTACGAGGTCTGCCGCGGGCTCTTCCATGGATTCGACTGGTCGGTGTTCTCGCGGGGCACGGCGGCCGAGCGGGTGTCCGTGCTGCCGCGCGCGCAGGAGCACATCCTCGCCCAGCCCGACGGGAAGCAGCGGCTGTTCGACGCCGTGTACTCGCTGTCCCGCGCGTTCGCGCTGGCCGTGCCGTCTGATGAGGCGATGGCGATCCTCGACGACGTCGCCTTCTTCCAGGCCGTTCGGTCGGTACTCCGCAAGGCGGCCGACGGTGGCGCGGGCGCGCGTGAGGACCTCGACTTCGCTATCCGCCAGATCGTCTCGCGTGCCGTGGCGTCGGACGAGATCATCGACGTTTTTGCCGCCGCCGGCCTCAAGAAGCCCGACATCTCGATCCTGTCGGACGACTTCCTCGCCGAGGTCCACGACATGCCCGAGAAGAACCTGGCCGTGGAGCTGCTCGCCAAGCTGCTGAAGGGCGAGATCAAGTCCCGCTCGCGCCGGAACGTGGTCGAGGCGCGGTCCTTCGAGAAGATGCTCGACGAGGCCGTGCGCAAGTATCAGAACCGCGGCGATCGAGACTGCGCAGGTGATCGAGGCGCTGATCGGGTTGGCCAAGGATCTGCGGGCCCGCGACGCCCGCGGCGAGCAGTTGGGCCTGTCCGAGGACGAGCTCGCTTTCTACGACGCCCTCGGCGTCAACGACTCCGCGGTGGCGGTGCTGGGCGACGAAACCCTCCGCGACATCGCCCGCGAGCTGGTCAGGACGGTCAAGGCCAACGTCACCATCGACTGGACAGTCCGCGAGAACGTCCGCGCCCACCTCCGCGTCCTCGTGAAGCGCTGCCTTCGCAAACACGGCTACCCGCCGGACAAGCAGGAGAAGGCCACTCTGACGGTCCTCGAGCAGGCCGAAGTTCTCTCCGAAGAGTGGGCGGCCTAGTGGAGTCGAAGCTTATGAGTCGCGCGGATTGCGCCCTCCCTCGGAGCTGAGGGTCGGCGTGCCTCCGATTCGAAGTTCGGTCGTCATAGCCCGTCCGATTGAGGAAGTCTTCGATTTCGTCGCCGCCGATGCGGATCATGAGTTCGGTTCCCGGGGCTCGGTTCCCACTGGCGACACGTCGCATAGCGGACCGGAAGCCTCGGTCGATTCTGGTTCGGCCGAATGGACTACTTTGGTGCGGCCCGGTCTCCTCGAATCCAGGGCATCGGGCAGCGGTTTCAAGGTCCATATTCGGCTTGATTTCGAACGCGTCCCTGAAGGCACGCGACTGACGTGCCGGACCTGGATCCGCTTTTCCGGCTTGTTCGGTCTACTCGTCGCGCTGGGCATGCCTCTTCTCAGGGGAAAGGCCAACCAGGACTTGCAGCTCGAACTCCAGCAGCTCAAGCGCGCCATCGAGGCATCCGGATGATCGAAGGCATGACCCGAGCGTCAGCGCTGATAAGTGGCTGTGAATGACCCAGCGCCACAATTCCAGGGTGTCCGAGCAAACCATGCCGCGCGTTGACAGTAATCCTACCCGCAGTAGGATACCGTGCATGAGCATGGTGAAGGTGTCGACCACTCTGGACGCGGCCAGTGTGGCCGAGGCGAAGGCCCTGGTCGGAGAACGCGGCTTCTCGCGGTTCCTCAATGAGTCGCTGGCGATGCGCCTGCAGCGCGTCCGCATGGAGAAGTTGCTCGAGGACATGGGGGATGAGTTCGGCCCTGTGACGGATGAAGCGCGTGGCTGGGTCGAGGGGCAGGGGTGGCCTCGGTAGAGGCTCTTGCCCGCACGCGCCGGTTGATACTGGACGCTGGCGGGATCCTCGCGCTGGCTCGCGGCGACGTCCGCGCACGTGCGGCTATCGCCAGGGCTCTGCACGAGGGTTACGTCCTTGTCATCCCCACGCCGGTCCTGGCCCAGGTTCATCGTGGCGGCCGCGACCGGGCTCGGGTAGATCGCGTCGTCAACGCGGTGAACGCCTTCCTGCCCACGTCGGAGGCGATCGCCCGCCGGGCTGGTGAGCTGCAGGCGATGGCCTCGACTTCTGACGCAGTCGACGCCATCGTCGTCGCCGAGGCTCTGGCGTCGGTGCCGGCGCTGATCCTTACGAGTGACCCGGACGATCTCTCGCTTCTGCTCGACGGCGAGCCCGAGGCCTCTCGCGTGGCAGTGATCGGGGTCTGACGGCCACACGGCTCGTGAAGAGCTGGGAGCGGGCGATAAGCGCCAGGTAAGCGGTCTGTGGTCCAATCTGTTGGGTGGATATGGCGCATCAGATGCGTGAGAGCGTAACATCACGCATCATGGCCAGGACGACAGTGGACATCGACGCATCGGTTCTGCGAGAGCTCAAGCGTCGGCAGAAGGAATCGGGCAAGAGCCTCGGGGCGCTCATGTCCGAGCTGCTGGCCGGCGCGCTTCAGTCGCCCGAACCGGCCACGCCGGTCGAGCTCGCCTGGACGTCGAGAAGCATGGGCGCCCTGATCGACCTCGAGGACAAGGAGACGGTTCGGCGCACGACGGAGGGCCGGTGAGCTACACGCTCGACGCGAACCTTCTCCTGTACGCCTCGGACGAGAGCAGCCCATACCACGAGCGGAGCCGCGAGCTCCTCCGCGAGGCGGCGCTGGGCCCGGAGATCGTCTATCTGTTCTGGCCGACGATCATGGCTTATCTGCGGATCGCGACCCATCCGGCGGTCTTTCGCCTGCCGTTGTCCATGGCGGAGGCTATTGGCAATATCGATGCGCTGATCGGCCGTGCTCACGTGCGGACTCCCGGCGAGCAGGAATCCTTCTGGGTCGATTCGTCGCCGTTGCCGCGGATGCGCGCCCGGCCGGAAACACCGTCCCGGATACCCAGGTCGTGGCGCTGATGCTCACCCACGGCGTGAAGACGATCTGGACTCACGACCGCGACTTCCGGCGTTTCCGCGGCATCGAGGTCCGCGACCCGTTCGAATGAGGTGGCTGGCTCGCCGGGGTCGTAAACGTCGCTCGCATCGCGTGTAACCAACCCGAAACATTCTGTGGAAGGCCGGGCACAATAGGCGCCAAGGCGGGCGGCCAATTCGACCGGCGTCACCCCTCGAACCTGGCCGCCTTCGGTACGGAGACCGCGGCGATGCACCGACCCCGTGGCGAACTTCGCGTAATCACCGGCCCGATGTGCTGCGGCAAGAGCGAAGAGACGATGCGCGAGCTGCGCCGCGCCGTCATCGCCGGCCGTCGCGTCCTGCTGCTGCGCCCGGCGATCGACACCAGGACCGAGCCCGAGGCGGAGGCCCGCAGCCGATCGGGCATGACGTTTCCGGCCCGGACCCTGCGAGGCTCGTCCGACATCCTGCCGATGGTGGCGGCCGAGAGAGCCGACTTCGTGGCGCTCGAAGAAGGCCAGTTCTGGGACGACGGCATCATCAAGGCCGTCGGGGCGATGGTGGACAAACAGATGACCGTGATCGTCAACGGCCTCAACCAGGACTACATGGGCCGGCCGTTCGGACCCATGCCAACCCTGATGGCTCTGTCGGACGACGTGCGGATGCTCAGTGCGATCTGCCAGGTCTGCGGCGAGGAAGCGTCGAAGACCCAGCGCCTCCACGCCGACGGCACCCCCGCGGGGCCGGACGAGCAGCTGATCCTGCCGGGCGGCTTCGAGCAGGACCACGCGGTCGACCGTTACGAGGCTCGCTGCCGGCGTCACCACGTTATCGGCCCGAGGTTGGGGCGGCGGCGGTAGTGGCGGTGCGGACCGTCATCTTCGACTGGGACGGCACGATCGTCGACTCGATGCAGGCGGTCTTCGAAGCCGACCGCGCGATCTGCCGGCAGATCGGCGTGCCATTCGACGAGTCGATCTTCCGGCGCACTCTCTCCCCCAACTGGCGGCAGATGTACCGCGCGCTCGGCATTCCCGAGGAGCGTACTGCCGAGGCATACGCGGTCTGGACGGCCACGTTCCCGACCGACCGGACGCAACCGTTTCCCGGCGTCGGGCAAGCGATGGCTCGGCTGGCGGCCGCGGGTTGCGGGCTTGGACTCGTGACGGGCAACAGCCGGACCGATGTCGAGCCACAGGTGCTGAGGCTCGGGTTCGAGGGGTTGCTGCCGGTGCGGGTCTACAGCGACGACACGGCCGAGGCCAAACCGGACCCACGACCACTGCGTCTCGCGCTGGAGCTGGCCGGCACGGATCGACCGGAGGATGCGGTGTATGTCGGCGATACCCTCGACGACGTGCGCATGGCCGCAGCCGCCGGCGTTCGAGCGGTTGGGATCGTGTCCCGGTTCGCCAGCGCGGATGAGCTAATGGCAGCCGGGGCTACGGAGTGCGCCGGGTCCGTGGTCGAATGGATCGATAGCTTCCTGGGCCAGGTAGGTCCGAGCTGAGCCGCCGCCTCTCGAGAGCCACGTGGTCCCACGCTGACGCCGCAGCGTACATAGAGTGAGAGGACCAGCGCAGGGGGAGGGGACCGAGATGAGTTGGAGGCCGCGGCGGTCGGGGGTTCGGGCGGCTGTGAGTTGGGTCGGCGCGGCCGTTGTCGTCGCGGTCGGGCTGTCGGCGTGCTCCATGCCGGCGACACGGAACGGCGACCCGGTGAAGGTTCAGCAGCTGGCGCAGGCGGATCTGGCCCGCTGGGACCAGGCGGTGGCGGCGGCAGGCGGCGAGTCGGCACTCGTCGCGGTCGGCGAATTCACACTCATGGTCGGCGACTCCTGGGGCCCCGATCCGCAGGTCGGTGACAACGACAAGCTCGCCTGGATGGCCGGCGACTTCGAAGCTACGGTCAGCCTTCCTTCCGGGGCGCCGGCCGACGGCCAGGTTCGATGGCAGGACGGACACACCCGGACGGTTGGCCTGATTTCCGCCCGGCAGGCTCTGGCGGACGTGAAGGCCGAGGGCTCCGGGTCGTGCCAGGGTTGCGTGCCGATCAAGGTCACCGGAGCGACGCTTACGACCGCAGACTTCCAGACCGACCACGGCCTTGCGGCGGCGCCCGCCTGGGCGTTCACACTCGAGGGCACGGACGTCAAGATCGCGCACCTCGCGGTTGCGCACGTCGTCAAGGTCGTGCCGCCGGCCTTCGACCCGAACAATTACATGCCGCTGATCTCGATCTCGTCGGCGACGGGCACCGTCAGCGGGCACGTGCTGACGGCGACGTTCGAGGGGGCGCCCCCGGATGCGGGCGGGGCCTGCGGAGCCGACTACACGGCCCGGGCGGTCGAATCCTCGACCGCGGTGGTCGTGATCGTGACCGAGCATCCCCGCTTCGGGTTCTCGCTGGGCTGTACCGCCGCTGCCGCCTGGCGTACGGCGGACGCGGCGCTATCCGCGCCGCTCGGCAATCGGGCCGTGCTCGAGGTCGCCCAGGGCATGCCGGTTTCGGTCACGTTGACGCCGTAGCGTCTCCGGCGTCGGACCAGCGATGCGCGGCGGACGGCGATCTAGCCGACTCGGTAGTGGGCGACGGTCAGGTCCCGTTCGACGAGATATCGATCGTCCTCCGGGTAGAAGACCGCGCGCTCGATTTGATCGCCGGCGAAACCGCGAATGGCCGCCTCCGATTCCCAGAAGCTCAGGGTCACGATCTCGGTCCGTCCGTCTCCGAGGTCGCGGCTCAATATCCAGGCGCCGGCATTACCGGGCACCCGCTCGTAACCAGGGATCCCGGTTTCCTCGATGTAACCGACGTACGCCTCTCGATCCTGGGACCGAACGGCGCCTCGCCAGAACCGGGCGATCATGTTCGACCTCCTGTTGCGATACTTCGCCGCTCGATGCCGGCATCGCTACCCAGATGGGCTACGTCATGTGGTCGGGCTGACAGACCCCGATTCTGAGATTACGGTTCGAGCGCGACAATCGTTCGCGGTCTGCGTTCGTACCTCATGAAACGGGCGGCACCGTCCCCGGTTTGCCGGCCCCGATCCGGAGGTAACTCCGAAATGAAACGATCGAGCATCGTTCCCGTGGCGCTGGTCATTCTCGGGCTGTCGGCGACCGCCGTCGCCGCGTCGGGGCCGGTCTACGTCGGCTCGGGCCAGCCTCAGGCATCGGCATCGCATCGATCCGAGGCGACTCAACGCGTAGAGCCGAGTGCCAGGCCCGATCCCACAGAGGTGGCCGAGCCCGGAGTCGGCGCCGCGGCGAGCCATGCCGCGGCGAGCCATACCGCGGAGGCGAGCCACCCGGCGAACCACGGTAGCGACGTTTCGACCGTGGCCCGCACCGCGACGCCGAGCGGCTCGGACAACCATGGGCGGACGGTTTCGACGGTGGCCAGGGAAAACCACGGCCACAAGGACTAGGAACCTGTGAATCAACCGCCGCCGCTGGCTTGACCCCGGGGCGGAGCCCGACGAGAGTTGATGTCTAGCCCGCCAGTTGTTGAGGGGAGAGCCGATGGACGAGTGCGTGTTCTGTGAGATCGTCGCAGGCAGAGCGCCGGCTAGCTTGGTCTATGCCGACGACGAGGTGACGGCATTCCTCGACGATCGCCCGGTCACGCCCGGCCACCTGCTCATCATCCCCAACGAACACTTCGTCCTGCTTGCCGATCTCCCGGACGGGTTGGCCGAGCACATGCTCCGCGTAGGGATGCGCCTGGCCGCCGCGATTCGATCATCTGGAATGCCCTGCGAGGGGATCAACCTCTTCGTGGCCGATGGCGAGGCGGCTGGGCAGGAGGTCCTTCACCATCACCTGCACGTCATCCCTCGATTCGGGCGCGACGGTTTCGTGATCACGGCGTCCGCTTGGAGCCTACCCCGACCGACTCGCCATGACCTCGATGAGAATGCCGCAGTGATACGAGCATCCCTCAATGGCGGCTCACCCGCCTGAAATCAGGTCGGCTCAGCCCGCATGAGCGCGAACATGTAAGCGACTACGGCCACCTCGAGCCAGGCTTGGCGCGCTCTCCGGACAGCCTGAGCAGCTTCTCGGTCCGATTGGCGGGATCCCGCGCTTGCCGTGGAGGCACGAGTACCACCGCAATCGGGACCAAGTTCCCATTAACCGGACCTGACCTGACTCCTAGGCTACGACGCATCCGGCATTCAACGTAGCCCGAGGGGACGGCCATCAAGCAACCGCACGATCGCCCGCACGCCGCCCGGCCGGTCCTTCTCCTCCTCGTATTGGCAGCATTCCTCGTGATCGTGGGTGCGACCGCGAGCGGCCAGGCCGCGCTCGTGACCACCGACTCGTCGGTGACTCTGCTGAACGCGACGGTCAGTGCGGACGCGGCCGCGGTTCGTAGTTTCGTTGGAATGAACCTCAGCCAGGCCGACGTCCAGCCCGGCGGGCTCAGCGCCGGGCGTGAGACTGCCCTCCAGCACGGTCTCCACCTCCTGACGGATCGCGGCGGCATACTGCGCGCCGCGTTGCTGGCGCCCGACGGCACCGTGCTGGCGAGCGACGACGGTGCGAGGGTCGGTACGCATGCTCCCCAGACGCAGGGGCTCGCGAACGCGGTTCAGGACGCCCGTGCAGATGCGGCCATAGTCGGGAGTGGCGCCGCGGGCGCTCTCGCGCCACTCGCCACCGATTCCGTGCTGCGCGAGTACCTTCCGATAACCGACGCCGGCCGCGTCTTCGCCACCGTGGCCCTGTGGCGGGATGCCTCGCCGATCCTTTCGCAGCTCGCCGAGAGCCGGATCCGCGTTGTGGCCATCACGCTGACGGCCGCCCTGATCAGCGCTCTCCTGCTCTTCTTCATCTTCCGCGGGGCACAACGACGCCTGACCCGCCAGACGCTCGAGCTGCTCGATGCGGCCCACCGCGATCCGCTCACCGGCGCGCCGAACCATGGCGTCCTGGTGGAGAAATTGGGCTCGCAGATCGATGCGGCCCGAAAGGGTGGGGGAGCCATCGGGGTCGCCCTCCTGGATATCGACAGCTTCCGGCTGCTCAACAACACCTACGGTCATCCCGCCGGCGACTACGTGATCGTCGAGCTCGCACGTCTGCTCTCCGAATGGATGCCGCTCGGGACCACCTGGGGCCGCTACGGGCCCGACGAGTTCCTGGTCATCACGGCCAACGGGCACGAGGCCGACCTCGCGGCCGCGATCGAGTCGCTGCGGGCCACGCTGCAGGACGAGGCGCTGCAGTTCGAAGGATCCGAGCGGTTGCCCGTGACCTTCAGCGCCGGCCTCTGCTACTACCCGGCCAACGGCGAGTCCGTCACGACGCTGCTCTCGACGACGGCGATGACGCTCGACGAGGCGAAGGCAAGCGGCGGCGATGCGATCCGGGTCGCCGACGCGCGCCCTCGGGAGTCCGACTACGTCAGGACCTTCAACATCCTCGTGGCCCTGGTCAACGCCGTCGACACGAAGGACCGCTACACCCGCCGGCACTCCGAGGACGTGGCACGCTACGCGGACTTCCTCGCTCGCGAGCTCCAGCTCGACGGCGTGACCCGGCGTGCGGTCCAGAACGCCGGCAAGCTCCACGACATCGGCAAGATCGGCATCCCCGACTCGATTCTCCGAAAGCCGGGTCGCCTCACGCCCGAGGAGTACGCGATCCTGCAGCAGCACGTGGCCCTCGGCGATTCGATCGTGCGCGACCTGCCGGATCTGCCCGACCTCAGTCTCATTCGGGCGGGCATCCGCTATCACCACGAGCGCTGGGACGGGCACGGTTACCTCGTTGGTCTCGCCGGCGAGGAGATCCCGCTCATTGCCCGAATCCTGGCCGTCGGGGATGCCTTCTCGGCCATAACCACGACTCGTCCCTACCGCAAGGGCCTCGCCACCGAGGAGGCGCTCAAGCGGCTCGAGGACGCTGCGGGCACGCAGCTCGATCCTCGGCTCGTGGGCATCTTCGTGGCCGGGCTTCGGGACCTGCACGACGCTCCCCTACCGGTGGAGCATCCGGAACTGGGTTTGAGCCAGCCCCTCCTCATTCCGGGCTGCCAGGTCGCCTGATGGTGGCCCGAAGGATTCTCCTCGCGGCCGCCCTGGCGCTGGGCTGGCTGGGCGCGGCTTCGGTAGCAGGCATCCCGGTCGCGGTACCGGGCGGGCCCGCGGCGGCAAAGGCCACCAACCCGTGGCAGGTCAGCCTTGCCCCGATGGCCTTGACCGAAGGCATCGCCACGGACGTCTCGGTCACCGTGAGTGACGGCAGCCAGATGATCGGCTGCGTGACGCTGGACGTGCCGGCGGGGTTCACGGTCGTCGGCGCGAGTGTTTCGAGCGTGCCACCCGGTTTCGTCTGGACCGCGGTAGTGAGCGGCTCGGGTCCGACGCGCGTCACGTTCAGCACGACCACGGACCCCTGGCGGTTGAACGGAGGGTCGCAGGCCGTCTTCGTGGTGAAGTCCATCGCGACGAGCAGTCCGCTGCCCCCCTGGATTGCCACCGCCTACAAGAGCTTCACCGTGGATTCCACGCAGCTCGACGGCGGGCCACTCGCGGCTCCGGGTCCGTTCACCATCTCCACGGCGCCCACCCCGGCCCCGGTTCCGACGCCCGCTCCCACCCACGGGACCGCTGCGACACCTGTGCCGGTTGCGACAGCCGCGCCGGCCGCCACGCCCACTCCGAGGCTTGCGCCGGCGCCGAGTCCTACGGCCCAGCAACGCCCGATCACGCCGGGGACGACCGCCAGCGCGACCGCGAGCATCATCCCGAGTGCGTCGCCCTCCGAAACAAGTTCCCCCTCCGTCCTCGCTTCCACCTCCGCTTCGACGGATCCGGCGGCGTACGGCGGGGCTGGACCGGCGGGCGGGGCTGGATCGGCGGGCGGTGATGGGGCGACGGGCGGCGTTGGGGCGACTCTCGAGGTCCAGGTTCTGCCGGACGGTGGCACGGTCCAGCTCGACAACCAGGCAGACGGCGGGATAGGCATGTTCGCCTGGGTCGTGCCGGGCCTGTTCCTGAGCCTGCCGGGCCTGTTGCTGATCCTCGTCGTCGCGGCCCAGGGCGCCTTCGCCGCGATCTTCGTCCCCGTCACGCGCCGTACCCTGGGTGCGAGACGCCGCAGCCGCGCCCTCCGGCACAACGGAGGCGGCTGGAGGGGCGTCGCGGCGCCATCGGCATCGGCTAGGATGAGGATGCGTCCGCCAGCTGGCTGAGAGGGAAGCCTTGGCCGAGCACGTCATCTCAGTCGAGCACCTGCGCAAGACCTACGGCCCGGTGGTGGCGGTCGACGACGTCTCGTTCGAGGTCCGTCAGGGCGAGATCTTCGGGCTGCTTGGGCCCAACGGCGCCGGCAAGACCACCTCGGTGGAATGCCTGCAGGGCCTGCGCAAGCGCGACGGCGGCGAAGTCCGGGTCCTCGAGCTGGACCCTCACACGGATGCCGCCGAGCTGCGTCGCTCGATCGGCTCCCAGCTGCAGCAATCGGCGCTGCCGGATCGGCTGCGAGTCTGGGAGGCGCTCGACCTTTTCGCGACCTTCGCCCCGCGAACCGTCGACTGGCGGGCGCTCATGACCGCCTGGAGCCTCGACTCACTCGCCGGCCGGACCTACGGCAGCCTGTCGGGCGGGCAGCGGCAGCGGCTGCTGATCGCCCTGGCTCTGGTCAACGAGCCGCGCGTCGTCTTCCTCGACGAGATGACCACCGGGCTCGATCCGGCGGCGCGACGTACGACCTGGGACCTGATCCGCGAGGTCCGCGACCGAGGCTGCACGATCGTGCTCGTGACCCACTTCATGGAGGAGGCCGAGCGCCTGTGCGACCGGGTCGCGATCGTCGAGGCCGGCCGGGTCATCGCTACCGGAAGCCCGCAGGCTCTCATCGCGGCCGAGCCTTCCGGCGTGCGGGTCCAGTTCAGCACGGCCCTTCCCGACCTGGCATTTCTGCAGGCGGTGGCCCACGTGGCCGAAGTGCGGCGCGACGGCATGCAGGTCGAGGTGGACGGCAACGGGCCCGTCCTCGCCCTGGTCGCGGCCGCCCTCGTCGAGCGTGGCATCGTGCCCGACGACCTGCGAGTCCAGCGGCCGACGCTCGAGGACGTATTCCTGCGGCTTACCGGCCACTCGATGCGGGACTGAGCCGTGTCGCAGGTCGCCAAGCTCACCTTCGTCGAGATCAAGCTCTTCCTGCGCGACCCGTTGACCGCTGTCTTCTCCTTCGCGTTCCCGGTCTTCGTGCTCCTGGTGCTTGGCGGCGTCTTCGGCAATACGCCGGACCCGACGGGCAAGGTCTGGGCCGGCGTGGGCCCCATGGACTATCTGGTGCCCGGCTTTTTCGGGCTGGTGATGGCCTCGATCGGGTTCATCAGCCTGCCGATCCATCTCGCGACTTACCGGGAGCGTGGAATCCTGCGCCGGTTCCGTGCCTCTGGCGTGTCGCCCTGGGCGCTTCTTCTATCGCAGCTCTGCATCGGCGCGGTGATCGCCGTCGTGGGCGGCGCGGCCATTCTCGTGCTCGGCATGGGCATCGATGGCGCTCACGGTCCGGCCTCTCCGGCCGGCGTCCTGTTCGCCTTCGCGCTATCGACGGCAGCCTTCGTCGCCATCGGTATCTTCCTGGGCGCGGTCCTACCCAACGCCCAGGCCGCCCAGGCGGTCGGTCTGGTGCTCTTCTTCGTCTCCGAGATGACCTCCGGCGTCGGCCCGCCCAGGGAGGTGCTCCCGCAAACGATGCAGAACGCCGCGCTGGCGCTGCCTCTGACCCACGTCGCGATAGCCCTCCAGGATCCCTGGATCGGGCGCGGCTCGAACTTCATCGAATTGGGCATCGTGGCCGCCGTCGGGGTCGTCGCCGCCGTGCTGGCTTACCGCTCGTTCCGCTGGGAGTAGAGCGTCCGGGGACGCCAGGTGGGGCAGGGGAGCGGTCGGGCGCCCGATCAGCCGTCCCGGCGGCGCAGCCCGTCGACGGCGAGTTGCAGCAGCCGGTTCGAAAGCGCCGCGCCGTCGGGGGATTGCTCGCCGGCCAGGGCGATCGCGTTGGAGAGGCGGATGACGTCCATCAGCTCGAGGTCGTCGCGAATGGCGCCGGCCGCCTTCGCTCGATCGAGCAGGGCGGTGCCGGTCCTGTTGATCATCTCGTGCGACTGGCGAAAGATCTGGTCGCGGTTGTCCACGCTCTCGAGGAGCGACTTGGCCAGGCCGCGCTTGCCGGTCACGTAGGTGGCGAAGGCGCGCAGCCAGTCGATCAGGGCTTCGGTGGGCGGCTCGGTCTCGAGCAGCCGGTCGCCCTCGGCGCAGAGCGTACGGACGCCGTCGAGGTAGACGGCCTCGAGCAGGGTTCCGCGGTTGGGGAAGTGCCGGTACAGGGTGCCGGGCCCCACGCCCGCTCGCCTGGCGATGTCGTCGAGCGAGGCCTCCGACCCATGTTCGGCGAAGGCCTCCCGGGCCGCCGCGAGGAGTCGCTGAACGTTGCGCGCCGCGTCGGCTCTCATCGGCCGAGGCTGGTTCCGTTCCGCGGGACTGATGTCACTCACTTGTGCTTCGGCCTTGCTAACCGGAGACTGTCTCCGTATAGTAGCAGACAACCGGAGTCGCTCTCCGATTATTGCTCAACCGGCCGAGAAGTGCACGAACGGCCGATCGCGTCCCTCCCAATTGTGTCAAGGAGTGAGTCTCTGTGTCAGTTTCGTCTGCCCGCGAAGCCGCCAGCCTGACCGAGCTGGCCGCGGCCCGCGTCGGCCGAGCCAATGCCGTCCTGGCGGTCATCGCCGGCGCGTATCTCATGATCGCGCTGGATTCGACCGTAGTTAATGTCGCGCTGCCCAACATCGCGCGGGATCTCCGCTTCAGCCCGGCCGAGCTGGCCTGGGTCTTCAACGCCTATCTGCTCACCTTCGGCGGCCTGCTGCTGCTCGGTGGCCGTCTCGGCGACGTCCTGGGTCGCCGGCGGGTCTTCCTGGCCGGTCTGAGCCTCTTCACGGTCGCCTCGCTGTTCGCGGGACTGGCCGCTTCCGATACATGGCTCATCGCCGCCCGAGCCGTTCAGGGCATCGGCGCCGCGCTGGCCACGCCCAATACCATGGCCCTGCTCGCGACCAACTTCGAAGAGGGCCCGCCGCGGAACCGCGCCTTGAGCGCGTACTCGGCGGTCGCCATGGGCGGAGCCTCGGTCGGGCTCGTGGTCGGGGGGATCCTGACCACGTACGCCTCCTGGCGCTGGGCGCTGTTCATCAACCTGCCCATCGGGGCCGCCATCGTCTTCCTGGCGCCACGGCTTTTGGAGGACACCGAGCGGCGACCGGGCCGGCTCGACCTCGTCGGCGCGCTGACCTCCACGGCGGCGATGGGTTTGATCGTCTTTGGGCTCATCCGGGCCGGCTCGAACGGCTGGGACGGTGGCACTTTCGCCGCGCTCACGGCCGGTCTGGTGCTGCTCGCCCTCTTCCTTGTGGCCGAGGCTCGCGCCGCGCAGCCGATCGTGCCACTCCACCTGCTGCGCAACGGGCGCCGGCTGGGTGCCTATCTCAACATGCTCCTGCTGCCGAGCGCCATCTTCGGTCCGTTCTTCTTCCTGACCCAGTATCTCCAGGACGTGCGCGGCTTCGCGCCTCTCCAGGCCGGGCTCGCCTTCCTGCCGCAGACATTCGCCACGGTGCTGGCCGTTCGACTGGCGCCGCGGCTTCTGGTCCGATTCGGCGCCATCCGCCTGCTGCTCGCCGGCGGTGTCCTGATCGTCGCGGGAGTGGCCTGGCTGAGCCGGCTCACGCCCGATGGCGCGTACGCGACGTCGATCCTGGTGCCGCTCATGCTCATCGGCGTCGGGGTCGGCTGGAGCTTCATGCCACTCAACGTGACCATCCTCGCGGGAGTGCCGGGTGCGGAAGCGGGGGCTGCGTCGGCGGTCGCTCAGGCGATGCAGTGGGTCGGAGGTTCGCTCGGACTGGCGATCCTGGTCACCGTCTTCAGCGCCGCGAGCAAGGCAGGCGGCGGGCCCGCGGCCGCGGGCGCCACAACTGCCGCCTCCGGATCCGCGGCGGGGTCCGCAGCGGCCCTCGCCACAGCCGCCGAGCTCTTCACCCGGGGCGTCTCCGGCGCCCTGAGCGTCGGCGTCCTGTTCGCGGTGGCCACCATGGTGCTGACGCTGACGGTCATCGCGCGGCGGTCGGAGGCGTGATGTCGGACGCGTAGGCGTCCGGCTGAACGAATACGGGGCTGCGGGTCACCCTCGCGGCCCCGTAGTGATTCCCGAGCCTTTGGAGGGTGCGGCGGCCGACCTGGAGCCGGCTCAGTCCAGCCGTTCGGGCTGCTTGATCGGGGGCAGGTGGGGCTCGCCGGTGATCAATCGGGTGCCGCGACCGTGCGTCAGGAAGCTCCAGGCCCAGCGAATGATCACCACGAGCCGGTTGGCGAAGCCGATGAGATACACGATGTGGACCCCGAGCCACATCGCCCAGGCCGAAAAGCCGCTCATCTGGCCGAATCGGCCGAGCCAGCGGATGTCGGCCACGCCGGACAGCCGGCCGATCACCGCGACGTCGCCGCGATCCCGATACCTGAACGGTTGTGACGCCTGACCGTGCACCCGCCGCCGGATCTCCCTGGCCGCATAGGTGCCTTCCTGGATAGCCGCCGGTGCGACGCCGGGGACGACCTTCCCGCCCTGACGCGTGGCCACGGCCAGGTCGCCCAGGATCATCACCTCGGGATGACCCGCCACGGTCAGATCGGGGCCCACGGGTACACGCCCCGCCCGATCGGTCTCGGCGCCGAGCGCCTGGGCGACTCGGCGGCCGAAGGTCGACGCGTGTACGCCCGCCGCCCAGAGGATGGTCCGGGCCGGGATTCGCTCCGTGCCGTCCGAGCCCGCGCCCCCAACCGCAACGTCGATGCCGCTGTCGTCGATGGCGGTCACCCTGGTCGATGTCCGAACGGTCACGCCCAGGCGTTCGAGCTGGCGTCTGGCCGAAGCCGACAGCCTCTCGGGGTATGTCGGGAGGACTCGATCAAGAGCCTCGACCAGGAGCACTCTGGCGTCGGCCGGGTGGATCGACCGAAAGTCGCGGCGCAGCGTGTCGCGTGAGATCTCGCCGAGCGCTCCGGCCAGCTCCGCTCCGGTGGGGCCCGCGCCGACAACCACGAAGGTCATCCACTCGGCCCGCCGGGCGGGGTCCGCCTCACGCTCCGCGGCCTCGTAGGCGATGAGGATGCGACGGCGGATCTCGGTCGCGTCCTCGACGGTCTTGAGTCCGGGCGCCAGCGGCGCCCATTCGTCGTGGCCGAAATAGGCATGCCGTGCCCCGGTGGCCACGATGAGCGTGTCGTATTCGACGGTTCCGCCATCGTTCAGCGCGATGCGGCGGGCGAGGGGATCGAGCCCGACGGCCTCGCCCAGCAGCACGCGGGTGTTCTTGTTGCGCCGCAGGATGGCCCGCAGTGGTTGGGCGATGTCGCCCGGCGAGAGTGCGCCAGTGGCGACCTGGTAGAGGAGCGGCTGGAAGAGGTGGTAGTTGCGCCGGTCGACCAGCGTCAGCTCGACCGCCGGCTCCTTGCCGAGCTCCCGAGCCGCATAGAGCCCGGCGAAGCCGCCGCCCACGACGACCACGCGATGCCGTCCAGTGCCTGAGTCCCGGCCGCGATCCGCATGAGTCCCTGTGTCGGTCACGCCGTCATTGTTGCGCCGAATCGAGCGCTCGGCCGGGCTGCACATCGGTCCGACCGCTGGCCGAGTCACCCCATCGAGCCCGGGCCTCCATACTTGGATCAGTCGCCAGAACCCGGAGGAACACATCATGCCGCTGACCGGCGAATACGAACCCAGCACGGCAGCCTACGCCCGCGATCAGGCCGAGCTCTATGAATCGACCAACGGCGAGCAGGGCGGCCTCATGCGCGGGCTGCCCGTGATCGTGCTCACGTCCGTCGGCGCGAAGACCGGCAAGCTCCGCAAGACAGCCCTCATGCGGGTCGAGCACGAGGGCCTCTATGCCGTGGTCGCGTCCCGCGGCGGCGCCCCGGAGCATCCGGTCTGGTACTACAACCTCAAGAAGAATCCCCACGTCGAGCTGCAGGACGGCGCGACCAAACGCGACTGCACCGCGCGTGAGGTCACGGGCGAGGAGAAGGCCCTGTGGTGGGAGCGTGCGGTGAAGGCGTTTCCCGACTACGCGAGCTACCAGGCCAGGACGGCACGCCAGATACCGGTCTTCGTGCTCGAGCCGATGGAGTAGGGACGGTCCGCGAGGCCGGCACCCGCTGGCTCGGAGGGTGGTACTCGTGGTGCGCCGAAGCACCCAGGGGTCGATTTCTGAGAGGGATGGACTACAGTGGAGGTAGTACTACCGTCTGTGTCGGGGGAGGTTCCAGGGAACTGTGCCACGATCGGCCGTCGCCATCGCCTTGCCGCCGCCCGAGTTCGAGGCCCTGCGCGCCCAACTCACCGGTGCCGGCTATGACGCCGTGGCAGTCGATTCGCCGGAGCAGCTCGACCGGCTGCTGAAAGGTCGCCTCGACATCCGGGTGGCCATCCTCGACGGCGAGACCGACTTCGACGGGGCGCTCGAGATGTACGCGGTCCTCCACGAGGGCGAACGGAACATCCCGGCTCTAGTCCTGATGCCGCCACGGGCGCTCGGCCGGATGGGCCTGGCCGGTCGCGGCCACGTCAAAGACGAGTACTTCTCGCGCCCCTATTCGGCGGAATCGTTGCGCTGGCGGGTCGAGGCGATGCTGATCCGGGTCGAGAACGTGCCCGCCCCGGAGTTCTCCGAGTCGATCCTCGCGGGCGGTGTCGGGGCGCCGGCACTCGAGACGATGGGCTACACCGCTGAGCGCGGGACCGAGAACGGTCCGCGATCGGCGAGGGTCTTGATCGTCTTCAATCCCAAGGGCGGGGTCGGCAAGACCACCATTTCGACCAACCTGGGCGCCGCGATGCAGATGCGTCGGGGTCAGAAGATTCTGATCGTCGACTGCGACACCATCACCGGTCACGTCGCGACGTCGCTCGGCATAGATCATCCCCGAACCCTGGCGCGCGCCTGGAAGGAAACAGACGACACGGGCGAGTCCGCGTCTGTGGCCGAGGTGGCTTCCGTCCACGGCAGCGGCGTGAGCGTCCTGGTGATGTCGGAGTCGCCGCTCCATACGGAGACGCTCGAGCCGGGGCGCGTTGCGGACGCGATCAGGGCGGCGCGCGAGTCCTACGACTGGCTGATCCTGGACATGCATCCGGACTACGGACCGCTCAACCAGGCCCTCTTCGCGCTGGCCGACAAGATCCTCATACCGGTCACGCCGGACCTCCCTTGCATCCGGGCTGCGGTTCAGTTCCGCGAGGTCGCGGTCGAACTGCAGCTCCGCGATCGGCTGTCGCTCGTGATCAACCGCGCCAACAGCGGCGTCGCCAGGGCGGACATAGAGAGGGTCGTGGCGATCCCGTCGATCGGTCGGGTGCGCTCGGCCGGCATGCTGTTCGTCCGCGCCGCCGACGAGGGCAAGTCCGTCATCGAGCGGTTCCCGGCGGCCAAGGTGATCGGCGACATCAGCGCCCTGGCGGATCGGCTGATCGCCGAGACGGACCCGGCCGTAGGCTCCGGCCTGGGGATGGCGTCGCGGAACCGATTTGGCGACACGGTCAGGCAGTTCCTGAGCCGCTTCAGCGCGCAGGTTTCCTGACCTACCGCGGTGGGTCCACCCGTGCCGGACCAGCCCGGCCCCTGGCGACCACGCGCGTTGCTGGCGACTACGAGGGCTGCTGGCGACTACGGGCGTGGCTGGCGACTACGCGCCTCGATGGCGGCCCGACACCGACGAGAGTCGCTCGACCAGATGCAGGAGATGCGCCGTCTCGCTCTTCCTGACCTGTCCGGTCTGCAGCGCGACGAGGAGCAGCCGCTTCCGCTCGATGTCGTCGGCGCCGAGCAGCTTGTCCACGAGCTCGGACTGCAGCTCCTGCCGCGCCTCCTCGTCAGCTGGCGGCTTCCGCTTGAAGACCACTGGTTGACCCTCCGGGACGTCGGTCCCGAGCGATCGGCCCCCCGACGCGCTCCCCGCGCTATGGAAATCACTGCGTGAGCCGACCCGATTGTACGGCCCGGAGCGCCTGGCGGTCCGAGGCGATCTTGCGGCGATCGACCCCGACGCGCGGCGTAGCATCAGGCCGGAAAGTTGAGGTCGCAACGAAATGATTGGAAGTCGAAACGTCTCCCCGATCGCAGACACCACATACGAGCCGGGCGTCTGCAACATCGGACCCGAGGAGATTTCCAGGCGCCGGAGGACCGGCCATGCCGGGCTGATCGCCTCGGTCCTGGTGTTCGCCATCCTGCTCGCCGTTCAGGCCCCGCATTGGACCAGACTCGTGCTGGTGGTCACCGCCGGCGCGGCCGCGGCGGGCTACCTGCAGGCCTGGCTCCACTTCTGCGCCGGCTTCGGGTCGCAAGGTGTGTACAACTTCGGCCCGCTCGGCTCCGTCCAGTCGGTCGCCGACCCGGGCGCACGCTCGCGCGACCGGCGCCGATCGCTCGAGATCGGCCTGGCGAGCCTTGGCATCGGCCTGGTCGTCGGCATCGCGGCGGTGCTTCTCCCGATCCGTTGAGGCGCACCGGCGGCTGATCGAGCGCCGCCGGCCGATCGGGTCGCGCGGTTGAGCGAACGCCGGCTGATCCGGCGCCGGCGGCTGATTGGGCGCGGCTCATCGAGCGAGCCTGAAGAGCCGCCCTCAGGGGGGTAGCGATCGGGCCCGCGTTGTGCGACCCTCAGCGTACCGAGGCCTGCTCCTCGGGGCAGTATGGCGACAGGCAGCGGCCGGCATCGCGCGGCCAATTCCTCGGTCGGGACTGCCGTCCACGCGCCACGGGCTTGAAGAGGTCCTGGGGTGAGCTTCAGAGACTCGAAGGACACTGCGCCGGACGGGCCCTCCACCGACGACGTCGCCCGAGAAGACTGGAACCGCTACGGGCTCTCGCACCGAGAGCCGCTCGCGGATCAGCGAGATGCTCTTGGAAGGCCACTCCTGCCGGCGGATCGTGCGGGTCGGATCGTCGAGGAGGCGGCACTCGACTACATCCCTCCGAAACCCAGGGCCCGCCGCACCAGGCCGGTCCTCCCGCCTCGAAGCTCGAGGTTTGTGGCGGATGTATTGACCCTTTCGGCGGTGGGCGTCATCGGCGCCATCGTCGTTGTGTTCGCACTCGTCTCGTCCTCGCTGATGCCGGCCCCGTCGGCGACGCCGCGGCTCACGCGCTCGACTGCTGCGCCCATGACCATAGCGCCGGTTCTCGTCATCCCGGTGCCATCCGATTCGCCCCGGCCGGCTCATGTCGCCCTCCTGGTCAACCTGCCGATGGATATCGCGATCGCCGACAGAGACCAGCCGCCGGACGACGGCACGCTCATCTATCTGACTGGTCCGGCCGGCGGCGTCTCCGTCAACCCCACCGACGGGACGGTGGGGACGGTCTACGGCGGGGCCGCCTTCGCCAATGGGGTCCGCCGGGCGGTGGTCGACGGCGGACTGTGGGTCTCCTCGTGGCCGGCCGCCGCGAAGTCCTGCGGCCCGCTTTGCTGGCCGACCGCCGCGACCTATCGACTCGACCTGGCCACCGGGAGCATCACCAACGTGCTGGCGAAGACGTATCTCGTCGGTGCGTCCTCAGACGGGATCTGGGTCGCCTCTGGCGGCAACCTTCAGCAGCTGGATCCGTCGACCGGCGCCATCCTGTCGACCACACCCTGGTTCGGCGGCGGAGAGCCGCGGGTTGGCTGCGGCTCGTTGTGGTCGTTCACGTCGGACGCCAGCGGGGGGACGCTGGCAGAGATAGATCCGGCAAGCGGAACGGAGATCGGCCAGTCGCAGCTCGGTCCGGGCGTTGCATACGGTCCGACCCTGGTCGAGGGGCTGTGCTGGATGATGAGCGGTTCCGGCGGGACGTCTACCGTCTCCACGACCCTGGTCTGGCTCAATCCCGACGGCACAACCCAGTCGACGTTCCTCTACGGGGGCAAGTCGATTGTGACCCTGGAGCATGAGTTCTGGCTGTACGGCTCGGACGGGACGATGCACCGCTTTGAGGCTGCGTCCGGGTTCGGCTACGGGGCGTCCTACCTGCTGCCCGTCAGGCCCTCCCAGGATGACCCGCAGTGGCTCTTTGCCGCCGCCGGAACGCTGTGGCTGCTCGACGGCAAGCAGCTGACCGGGTTCGACGTATACACGGGGCCGGGGCGGGTCCACGGCTGAGGGACGGCGCTCAGGCCCCCGCCGCCTCGTCCATCGCTTCCGGCGGGTCTTCGCTCTCATCTCGAGAGCTCGTCCCGATGCGGGGCCGTCGGGACAGGACGAAGCCCGCCAGGGCGAGGCAGGCCAGGATCAGGACCTCGGCGACGAGGTACAGCGCCTGGACGTCGGTCGACGCCGTGGGCAGTTCGCCGAGGATCAGCAAGCCGGGCACGATCGCCGCGCACAGGGCCGTTGCGGCCACCTCGGCCGAGTTGTTCCGGTAGAGACGCCAGGCACACCAGATGATCGCGATCAACATGCCGTCCCAGATGGCGAAGGCGCCGAACGCCAGGCCGAGTAAGGCCCCGCCTCTGACCGGGTCGACGCTGAACAGCGTCTTCTTCGGCAGCGGCATCGTCAGCGCCCAGGCCACGCCGACGGCCCCGAAGAAGACCGCGATCCCCATGTCCGAGCTCACGAGGAAGCCGCCGAGCGCGACCGGCCAGGTCGTGACGACCGCCCCAACCGCCCGTGGCGGTACGCCGGCGAACGTGGGCACGAGCAACCGGAAGCCGATGGCAGCCGCGGCAAGGAACGGGTAGAAGGCCAGGACGACGGCGATCGGCCAGAACAGCTCCATGCCGATGGCGGCGCTGTACTGGTCGGAGACGCCGGCGAGGACCCGCTGCGACGTGCTCGTGAAGATGAAGGAGTAGACCGTCGCCAGCGCGCGAAAGACCAGCAAGACGGCCATCAGGGCGGCGAACGACGACAGCCACCACTTGGACTCGACACGCCAGGAGCGCTCTTCTCTCACGCCCGAGACGGTATCACCCGCTGGACGCTTCCCGCTGCGCCGTGAGTGTCGGCGACTCCGGCCGCCGCGCCGCGATCATTGGCGTGGTCGATGTGGGCGCGGTAGGACCGGGCGGGGACCAGCGCGGCTCGGCACCCGGTTGGAGCGGCGACCGCTCAGGCGACTTCGACCGCCGTCGTCTCGACCTGCGAGTGCGCAACCTCGATCCCAACGGGAGCGCGCCTCCAGCGTGCGTCCCCGGAAACGCGGTACAGGCGCAGAAGACTCGCCTCTGCGGCGCGAACCCTGGCGTTGGCCTCCCACTCGGGCAGGTCGGGCTCGGCAGCCTCGCGTGCTTCCACGGCTTCGACCAGAGCTCGGAGAACCCCCTCGATGGTGGTTGGTTCTGGCACCGGAACCTCCCTTCCACTCGGCAACGGTTCATGCGAGCGGATCTGCGGTTACGGTTTCACCTTACTCCGCGGGGGGTTGCGATTCGAGAAGGGGAAAGGTTCGAAGTCCGCATCAATAGGTCCGTTGCGCCAGGATCTGCGTTGGGGTGGGCGGCCGACGCCGGAGTCAGGGCGCGGGCAGCCGCGACTAGGCTTCGCTTCCACCTGGGGGAGTCGCCTGGCCGCTTACGAGGCTGTCGCGGTCGGTCGCTATGGCCTCGGCGGTTCGCTCGAGGAACCAGCGGGCCGTGCCTCGCGCGGCGATGCTCAGGAACGCTTTGTCCAGCACGGCCCCGATGTCGCCGCCGGGAGGAGCGTAGAAGCCTTCGAGCCGAAGCCCGGTCGGAGTCAGGCTGAGATGTCCGGCAAAGACCGGAAAGAGCGGCGCCAGAGACGACGACTGCCAGCCGATCTCGAGCTCGCAGCCATCTGGGGTTTGCCGCAGATCGCCGAGGTCCACGTAGGCGGCCTTCTTGAAAACGAGACTCGGCGCATGCTCCCGCAACGGCAGGCTCAGGTCGGTCAGGAAGCGGCGGAAGCCCTCCCTGCCGGCCGCCACCGGCGCACCGAGCCAGGCGTCAGTGGACTCGGAGAGGAGCGTCGCCGCGCGCCCGACGTCTATGGCCGCAGGCTGCACGAGGCGCAGAGGAGTGACGTGGGAGGGGACGCTCGTCATGGATCGAGGTTACGACGGGACACGCCTCGACGGCAACGGACGAAGTCGCACTGTGGCGTGACGAATGGCCCGACCGTACCTACCCTGTCGGGTCGTGGGGAGGCAGCGGCATCGGGGCGCGACGCCGGCGGCCCAACCAGCGGGCCGCTCATCGCAAGGGCGCCGCAACCGAGCCAGAAGCGCGGGCGCGGCGCTCACGACGCGCTGACGATGCGCGCTAGTTTCGGGGCGCCGCCTCGTGGTCGTGCGTCGTGGGCGGTCGGATCGGGCAGCTGACGTCGTCGCGCAGCCCCATCACCCACGCCAGCCTGTCGCGGTGCCGGGCCGCGAGGCGATAGACGACGTCGGCGGCGGCGGCGGTCGGCGGCAGGGCCGCCCAGGGCCGGAGAAGCCAGCCGCCCGGCAGGGCGTCGATTATGGCCAGGGCGGCGTCCCCGCCGGAGACCACATGGCCGGTCGACTCGTCGACCACATGCAGGGCGTCGGCCAGATGCCCTTGCGCGGCCAGATCCGTGAGGATGGGCCTCCCGCTCCCGGCGGCCGCCTGGAGTGGCATGAACTCGAAGCGTCCTTCGTGATCCCAGCGACGCAGCTGGCGCACGGTCTCGCAGCAGACGCCGCAGTCGCCGTCGTAGAGAACGGTCAGTGAGCCGGGGACCGGCGCGGAGGTATCGGGGACGCGCGCTGGACGGGGGAGCGCTTCGAGTGTCATCGTGCGGAATGGTAGCGCCGATGTGGGACTTGCGCCGGCCCGATCCGTGGCGGCAGGCGCCAGGCTGCGCAGAGTACCCGCCAACCGACCTGACGCGTCGCACTCCGCCCTCGGTCCGAGTCGACGGTCGTGCCTTGGGCTCCCCGTTCCGACGGAGCTGTATCCTCGCGGGCATGGCCGTCACTCGTTCCCGCAGCAAGTCAGCCGGGCGTGCTCTACCGGGCTCGACGACGCCGCCGCCCGAGAGGGGCGGCGCGGCCCCATCTGCCCAGGGTGCGGGGGTGGGCAGCCATGACCAGCTCTCGCACGAGGTCAAGCTGCTCGGGGCGCTGCTGGGCCAGGTGATCGCGGAGCAGGGGGGCCCGGCGCTGCTCGAGCTCGTCGAGCGCTGCCGGTTGCGGTCGATCGCGTTTCGCGAGAGCGGCGACATGGCCGCGGAGAGTGCGCTCGCCGTGGAGCTCGACTCGTTGGACGTGGAGCGGGCCGAGTCGCTGGCGAAGGCGTTCAGCCTGTACTTCCAGCTCGTCAACCTGGCCGAGGAGCGCGATACGGTAAGGCGCCTCAAGCGGGACCAGCGCGGGATGGGCGCGCCGGTGGAGGGGACACCCGATGCGGCGATCGAATGGCTCCTCGAACGAGGCTGGTCGGGCGATCGGATCGGCGGTCTGCTCGATCGCCTGCGCGTCTCGCCGGTCCTGACCGCTCATCCAACGGAAGCCCGCCGCCGGACGATGCTGACCGCCTTGAGACGATGCTACCGGCTTCTCGAGCAGCTCGACGACCCGCGCCTCGGGGCGACGGAGGAAGCCGACATAAGGCGGCGGCTGCGCGAGGAGATCAGCATCCTGTGGCGATCGTCCGCGGTTCGCTGGCAGGCGCCCAGCCCGATAGACGAAGTCAGGACGGCCCTCACCTTCTTCGACGAGACGCTCTTCCGGGTCGTCCCGCGGGTCTACCGGGCCTTCGACCGGGCCATCGACCGGGCCGAAGCCGGGGGCGTGGATGGGGCAAAAGACGCGGCCGAAGCTGGAGTTGTTGTGCCGCATGAAGGCCGCGCCACGGGTGCGTCGGAGGTCGACGATGGCACGCTGGCCGGTGACGCCGGTCAGACGGGGACTCGACCCGCCCGCGTGGGCGCGTTCCTGCGTTGGGGCTCATGGATCGGGGGCGATCGCGACGGCAATCCGACGGTGACGGCCGAGCTGACGCGGCAGGTGCCTCGAATCCACGCCGACCACATTCTCCACGGCTACGAGGCGGTCGCGACGCGGCTCCTCTCGACGATTGCCGCATACGTTCCTCGCGAACAGATCCAGCCGGCGCTCGAAACCAGGCTGGCGCGCGACTCCGAGGAGCTGCCGGAGACGATGAGGGACATGCTCCGGCGCTATCCGGAGGAGCCCTACCGGCGGCGGCTGGGAGCGATCGCGGAGCGGCTTCGCCGCACTCGGGCGTACCTGACCGAGGAGGGCGGCCCCATCGTCGGACGGTACGCCGGGCCGCAGCAGCTCCTGCTCGAGCTCGTCGAGATGCAGCGCTGTCTCGTGGCGGACGGGCTCGCCCGGGTTGCCTACGGCGAGGTCCAGGATTTCCGCTGGCAGGTCGAGACGTTCGGCTTCCACCTGGCTTCGCTCGAGCTGCGGCAGCACGCCGAGGTTCACGAGGCGGCGCTCGCCGCGCTGACGGGCGCGGGCCTGGGCGGGAGTCCCAGCTCGGGCGGCGCGGCCGTCTTGGGCGGCGGGGCCGGCACGCGGGTGGACGCCGGCCGCAAGAACGAGCTCGAGGTGGAGCTCGTGCCGGGCGTTACCGTCGCCGAGGTCATCGCGACCTTCAGGGCGGCCGCGGCAATCCAGCGCCGTTCCGGCGAGGAAGCTTGCCACCGCTACGTCATCAGCTTCACTCGCTCTCCTGCGGATGTGCTGCGTCTCCTGGATCTGGCCGAGATCTCGGCCGATCCGGCCATTCCGGCGGCCGCGACGGGCGGGCTGCCTCCGGGCAAGCCCGAGCTGGACATCGTGCCGCTCTTCGAATCGAGCGACGCGCTACTCGGGGCGGGCGAACTGCTCGAGGCGCTCCTGTCCGACGAGCGGTATCGGCGCCACCTCGCGGCCCGCGGCAACCGCCAGGAGGTGATGCTCGGGTATTCGGACTCGAACAAAGAGTCGGGGTTCCTGGCGGCGGTATGGATGCTCTACCGGGCCCAGGCCCGCCTCGCCGAAGTCGCTCGCCGACACGGCGTCGAGATCACTCTCTTTCACGGCCGCGGCGGCGCGATCGGACGGGGCGGCGGTCCGACCAACCGTGCCGTCCTGGCGCAGGCCCCGCGCTCGATCGACGGCCGCTTCAAGATGACCGAGCAGGGCGAAATGGTGGCCGCTAACTACGCCAATCTCGACATCGCCGAGGACCACCTGGGCCTGGTAGCCAGCGCCACGGTCGTGGCCTCGACGCAGGAGCACGACGAATGCGTCGACGAAGTCGACGAACGAGGCTCCGCGGCCATGGACGAACTGGCGGCCCTGGCCCGAGACGCCTACCGGTCCCTTGTCTACGACGAGCCCGGCTTCGAACGGTTCTTCCGCGCGGTGACCCCGCTGGCCGAACTCTCGACGATGGCGCTGGGTTCCCGACCGGCTCGACGTGGCGCCCCGAACGAGACGCCTGCGCCGGCCCCTGGAGCGCGCGGCGGCGACCACGGCGGCGACCACGGCGGCGACCACGGCGGGGAGAACCGGCGCGGCGACGACGCGGGGGCCGCCCCGCCTTCGGGGATCGACGCGCTGCGGGCCATCCCCTGGGTCTTCGCCTGGTCGCAGGCTCGCATCGGCCTGCCGGCCTGGTACGGACTCGGTTCCGCGCTCGAGGGCTTCGAGGGGGCTCACGGCGAGGGCTCGCTCGCACTCATCGCGGAGCTCTACCGCGATTGGCCGTTCCTGACCAGCGCCCTCGACAACGCCGAGCTGATCCTGGGCCGATCCGAGCCGCAGATCGCCCGGTTGTACGCCGACCTCGCCGGCGACGCCGAGGGCGAGCGGCTGTGGTCCAGGATCATCACCGAGTACGAGCGCTCGATCCGCGGGCTGGGCAAGGTCACCGGCCGGACCGAGTTGCTCGCGTCTGAGCCTCTGATAGCGCGCTCGATACGGCTGCGCCGCCCATACATCGACCCGTTGTCTCATATCCAGGTACGCTTCCTGGCCAGGGTTCGCGCGCTCCCCGCGGACCACCCGGACCGGGAACGATTCCGCCGCCTCGTCCAGCTCACCGTCAACGGCGTGGCGGCCGGCCTGCAGAACACCGGCTAGGCCGGCGAGGAGTTGCACATGCCAGCGTCGCGACGGAACGCTCCGCACGGGACCGGGGCCCCGACGGAGGCTTCCTCTGCCGAGGATCCGGGCTCACCCGCTCAGCTGCCGTCGGCAGATCCTGGGATCTTCGCGATGAGCCTCGACGGGCTCGCACATCACTGGGCGCGGTCGATGGAAGCGGCGCCGATCGGTGCCGAAGCGATGCGCGGCGCGGACCGCAGGGCCCAGGCGATGGGCGTCCTGAGTGCGAGCCTGATGGAGAACGCAGGTTGTGCCGTTGCGGCGGCCGTGAAGGCCCTGGCGGTACTGACCGCCCGATGGCAGAAGGGCCCGATCCTGGTGTTGTGCGGCCCCGGCAACAACGGCGGCGATGGCTTCGTCGCGGCGCGCTACCTGTCGCGCCACGGAGCGAAGGTGGTGGCCGTGCTCGTGGGCACCGAGGGCCGGCCGCTCGGCAAGGATGCGGTTCGGAACTGGGATCGCCTCGAGGCCGAAGATCACGTCGAACGGATCCACACGCCAGTCGCCAGGGACGTGACGATCCTGGGGCAGGGGATCGAGAAGGCCTCGGTCGTGGTCGATGCCCTGCTGGGTACGGGCGTGCAGGGTCCCTTGCGTGACCCGATTCGCGGCGCCGTGGAACTGATCGGCCGGGCGCGCCGGGCCGGCATTCCGATCCTGGCCGTCGATACGCCGACGGCTGTCGACCTGACCAGTGGCGACCTTTCCGACCCCGTCGTGAACGCCCACGTCACGGTCACCTTCCACAAGCCGAAGGCCGGGCTCCTGGCACGTCGCGGGTCGGCGATGGCGGGCCGCGTTCTCGTGGCGCCGATCGGCATTCCCCAGGAGGCCGATCGGGGCTGAGCGAAAGCCGGTTCCGGGCGGGCGCACGCCGCGAGCGGAAGGCCGACTGGCCGGCCCTCGCCGTTGCCTGCGTCGATCCATCTCACACTAAACCGATCATCGAACGAAGATCGCCTCGGCGGTTGGTGCGCCGCGCCCACACATCGTCCATACAAGACCCTATGCACCCGACTGGCTCGGACGTACAATCCCGCCGCATAGCCCACGGGCTGGCCGCGGGCAGTTCACGTAGCACGTGACCGGGCCTCTCACGCGCAGCCGCGAGGACACGGAGGGAGCGGCTACTGAGAGGAGTTCTGGGTTCCGTGTATACGGACAAGATTCTGGTCTGCGCCGACTGCGGGCAGCAGTTTGTATTTACCGCCAGCGAGCAGGACTTCTACGCGCAGCGGGGTTTCACCGAACCCAAACGATGCAGCTCGTGCCGCAGCGCTCGCAAGGCGTCGCGGCCCGAAGGCGGTATGAGCCACAGCGGCGGCTTCGGCGGCGGGTATGAACGAGGCCCGCGCCAGATGTTCCCGGCCACGTGCAGCAAATGCGGCCGGGAAACCGAGGTTCCGTTCCGCCCGACCAACGGCAAGCCGGTCTACTGCAGCGATTGCTTCCGCGCCGCACGCGGCAACTGATCCGTCTTCCAACCACCCGTCACTCGACGACCCGGGCGCACAACCCGGGTCGTTTCAATTCCGCCGTCGGCGGCTGGTCCGACGACCCGTGGGCGCACAGCCGGGTCGTTTCGATCCCGCCGTCGGAGGCTGGTCCGACGACCCGTGGGCGCACAGCCGGGTCGTTTCGATCCCGCCGTCGGAGGCTGGTCCGCGCGGCGTTGCCGGACGCCGGCAGCGCTGGGATCCGTTCCACGGCGCGCCGGCCGTGGGCGGGTCGGTTGCTCCTTCCGGTCGGTCCGAATACGCTTCGATCATCCACCCGTCCCCACCCGTAGCGCGAGGCCGCCACTCCCATGGCCGCAAGCTCCAATCCCGACTTCGACCTGATCGTCCTTGGCGCCGGCACGGGTGGCTACACGGCCGCGTTCAGGGCCGCGCAGCTGGGCATGAACGTCGCTCTCGTCGACTCGGCCAAGATCGGCGGCACCTGCCTCCACGTCGGCTGCATTCCGACCAAGGCGCTCCTCGAGTCGGCCGAGTTCTTCGCCCGCCTCAAGAAGGCCAAGGAATTCGGGATCGTGCTCGAGGGCCAGACCGGGTTCGACTACGAGGCCATCACCAAGCGCCGCGACCAGGTCGTCAAGCGGATGTGGACAGGGCTCAAGAGCCTGATCACGAAGAACAAGGTGACCTGGATCGCCGGGCGGGCGAGGTTCGACGGACCCACGACGATACGAGTCGCGCTGAGCGGCGAGGACGGCACTCCCGGCGCGGGCGGGGAGCAGGTGATCACCGCGAAGGACGTGATCATCGCCACCGGCAGCCGCGTCAAGAGCCTGCCCGGGCTGGTTCCCGACGGGGATCGGATCATCACCTCGGACGACGTAACGACCAAGGTCGACCTGCCGAAATCGATCGCCATCGTCGGTGCCGGCGCCGTCGGCAGTGAGTTCGCGTCCTTCTATCACGACCTCGGAGTCGCCGTGACCCTGCTCGAGTACCTGCCCGCCGTCGTTCCCCTCGAAGACAAGGACGCGAGCCAGGCGCTCGAGCGCAGCTTCACCCGGCGCGGCATCAAGGTCATGACCAACGCGCGCTTCGATACCTCCTCCGTCAAAGTCGGTTCCGGCGGCGTCTCGCTGGTCGTCGGACCCGAAGGCGGGACGGCGGCCGAGCTCAAGGTCGACCAGCTGCTCGTTGCCACAGGCCGGGCACCGAACACGGAGGACCTCGGCCTCGAGACGACCAAGGTCGAGCTGGAGCGCGGTTTCATCAAGGTCGACGGCTGGATGCACACGGCCCAGGAGCACGTCTACGCCATCGGCGACGTGATCGGCGGCCTGATGCTCGCCCACGTGGCGGCGCACGAAGGGATCGTGGCCGTTCACGAGATCGCCGGCGAGGGTCCCGAGCCGATCGACTACGACCACCAGCCTCGGGCGACCTACACGCACCCTCAGGTGGCCTCGATCGGGCTGACCGAGCAGCAGTGCATCGAGCGCGGCATCGCCATCAAGAAGGGCACGTTCAACTTCGCTGCGGACGCCAAGGCGGTGATCGTCGGCGAGACCGAGGGCTTCGCGAAGGTGATCGCGGACGCGGCGACCGACGAGGTACTGGGCGTGCATCTGATCGGGCCGAGCGTGACGGATCTGATCGCGGAGGTGGCCCTGGGCATGACACTCGAGGCCACGGCCTGGGAGATCGGCGCAGCCACTCACCCGCACCCGACCCTGGCCGAGGCCATCGGCGAGGCGTCGATGGCGGTCGCGGGCCGGCAGATCAACGCCTAGACGCGGCGCACACCGGGCGGTGGGCGCCGGCAGTTGCCCGCGCCCGCAGCGGGGCGCCGGCTGTGAGCCGCACCCGCTGAGCCGGCGCCAGGCGAGCCGCATCCGGCCGTGCCGGCCGTGCCGGGCCGTGCCGGCGTGCCGGCCGTGCCGGCCGTGCCGGCCGTGCCGGCCGTGAGCGGCACAAGCGCGGCGGCGCCGGCCGGAGCCACACCTGAGCGGCCCCGAGCCGCCGCGGCCGCGGTCGCGACTCGACGGCCGAGCCGTCCGTTTCTGCGCCCGGACAGGACCCGAGCCGAGCCGTACGTCGCCGGTTTCCACTCAACGCCGTCCCGGGAAGCACGGCGCGGCCCCGAAGCCGCCCTGGGGTGCCGAGGACAATCTCGGCGGCCCGAGCCACGCTCAGTTGGGCTGTGCTCTGATGCGCAACAGTGCGACTCCGCCACATAACGACACCCCAGGAAGCGTTGAGAGGTGAAATCGGCCATTTGACGCCGTAACGACGCTGCGGGCAGCGATGAGTGGAAAACATCGTCGCAGCCAGGCCACCGGCGCCGCCACGCCCAGCGTCGCCGCCAGCGGCCAGCGTCGCCGCCGCGCCACCGTGCCAGATCGCAGGGCGCGCCTCGTGGCGAACGAAATGACCCACCCGCGCCAGGATGCGCCAAACTAGGCTTGGCGGTCGCGACCGGCCGAGCGGTCCGGCCTTCCGGCGCGAAGTGCCGCTATTCGGTGGAGGACCAGTCACGTGGCCAAGGTGACAATGCCGCAGCTCGGCGAGAGCGTCGCCGAGGGGACGATCGGCAAGTGGCTCAAGCAGCCCGGCGACAGCGTGGCCAAGGACGAGCCGCTGCTCGAGGTCATCACCGACAAGGTCAACGCCGAAGTGCCGTCCCCCTTCGAGGGAATCCTCCGAAAGATCCTGGTCGAGGAAGGACGGACCGTCCCGTACGCGGCCGAGATCGCGGAGATCGAGGAGATTGCCGGTGCCGTGGGCGCCAGCCAGGCCAATCCCGGTGGAGCGGGCACGGCCGTCGAAAAGGCGGCTGCGGTAACGCCGCCCGTGACCACGGCGCCGGCCGCCACTCCGCGGCCGCCACTCCGGCGCCGGCCGCCACTCCGGCGCCGGCCGCCACTCCGGCCGCCACTCCGGCGCCGGCCGCCACTCCCCCGGTCCCTGCCCCGACCCCCATCGAGGAGGCGCCGCTCGTGCCGGTGATGGCCGTCGGGGATCCCGACGCCCGCATGACCCCGGCCGTTCGGATGCTCATGCGAGAGCATGGGTTGAGTCCCGAGCAGATCGTCGGCACGGGCCATGCCGGCCGGATCACGCGTGAGGACGTTGCCGCGTACGTGGAGCAGCAGCGAACCCGTGGGACGGTGGCGGGGGGCGCCGCAGGAGCCAGAGCAGCAGCCACGGGCGCCGCGGGGACCGCAGCCGGCGCTGCCGCCGCTTCGGCCACGGGACGTGGAGCTGCCACTTTCGCCGCTGCGGCCGCGGCCGACGTTCCGTCGGCTGCTGCCTCACCGTCCTCCCCGCCGGCACCCGTGCTCGGAGTCCCGAGCCATTCGCCGGGCCTGGCATCGGCCGCCCCTTCGACGTCGATTCCGTCCGTTCAATGGGAGCCCGGGCAGGATGAGGTTCTCGTACCGCACAACCAGATGCGACGCGGCATCGCCGCTCAGATGACCCGTGCGGCGGCCGTGCCGGTAGCGCACAGCACGTTTGAGGCCGACATGACGTCGGTCGTGAAGTTGCGCGGATCTCAGGCCGAGGCGTACAAGGCTCGCGAGGGTGTCGGGCTGAGCTTCCTGCCGTTCGTCGTCAAGGCCGTCGTCGAGGGCCTGCACGGCAGCCCGGACCTTAACGCCCACTACACCGATGCCGGTCTCCTGCGCAAACGCCGCATCAACATCGGGATCGCCATCGCCGTGGACAACGGATTGATCGTCCCCGTGATCCACGACGCCGACCAGCTGTCGATCAACGGCATAAACCGGGCCATCCAGGACCTGGCGGCAAGGGCGCGCTCGAACAAGCTCCGGCTCGAGGACCTGCAGGGCGGTACCTTCACCGTGGACAACACCGGCTGGTTCGGTTCGATCCTGACCGTGCCGATCATCAACATTCCCGAGGTCTGCATCCTCACCACCGAGGCCGTCGTCAAGCGGCCGGTCGTTCGGGATACACCGGAAGGCGAGGTGATCGCCGTCCGGTCGATGATGAATCTCGTGGCAGGGTACGATCACAGGGCCACCGACGGTGCCCAGGTCGGCCGATTCGTCCGAGACGTGATCTGCTGGCTCGAGGCCGTCGGCCCCGACACGCCGATCTACTAGAGCCGACCAGCTAATCCAGGGTCCCGAAATGTCCGACTCGCCAGAATTCGATACCCGCACGACGCGCGCTGCCGCCGACCATCGCCATGGGCGGTGGGACATTCGAGCCCGCCGCCGACGGATCGACCGCGCCGCGACGGCATCCCGAATGGATCAAGGCCCGCATTCCCTCGGGCGAGACCTACCAGGAAGTCCGGCGGCTCCTCCACGGGCTCTCGCTCAACACCGTCTGCGAGGAGGCCCACTGCCCCAACATGGGTGAGTGCTGGGATCAGCGCACGGCCACGATCATGATCCTCGGCGACACCTGCACTCGGGCCTGCGGTTTCTGTGCCGTCAAGACGGGCAAGCCCTTGATCCACGACCTCGACGAGCCGCGTCGCGTGGCCGAGGCCATCCGCGGCCTGGGGTTGGAGCACGTCGTCGTCACGAGCGTGGCCCGCGACGACCTCGACGACGGCGGGGCCGGCATCTTCGCCGAGACGATCCGCCGCCTGCGGGTCGCCTGCCCGGGCATGGGCGTCGAGGTCCTGATCCCCGACTTCAACGGCGAGGACGAGCCGCTGCGGACGGTCATGGCGGCCGGGCCTGACATCCTCAATCACAACGTCGAGACGGTCGCGCGGCTGCAGAAGCCGGTTCGCAAGCGAGCCCGCTACGACCGCTCGCTCGGGGTCCTGCTGCGGGCCAAGGCCTATGCCCGTGAGCTGAACCCGGCGGCGGCGATCCACACCAAGTCGTCGATCATGGTCGGCCTCGGCGAGACGCGGCCCGAGCTGCACCAGACGTTCGCGGACCTGCGGGCGGTCGACTGCGACATCCTCACGATCGGCCAGTACCTGCGCCCCTCGGCCGAGCACCTTCCGGTCGAGCGCTACTACCACCCCGACGAGTTCGTCGAGATGCGCGACGAGGCGCTCGCGCTCGGCTTCCGCCATGTCGAGTCGGGGCCGCTGGTCCGCTCGAGCTACCACGCCCGCGACCAGGTTCCCGATGCCGAGGCGCGTCGGGCGGCCCGGGCGGCACTAGCGGCCGGGAGTGGCGTGGCCGGCGGGTGGCGCGGCGCGGGAGTGGCGCAGCGACCGGTGCATCGGGCGTCCGCCGGGGCCCAACGGTCGACGCCGACGGCCGCGTGATCTACCGACCCGACTGAGCGACCGCGGAGGGGGGGCATGGCAGGTCGGAGCTCGCCGGTTCGGCCAGTGTGGCTCGATCGCCTGCCCAAGGTCGAGCTGCATCTGCATCTCGAGGGCGCGATTCCGCACGACGCCCTGTGGGACCTGATCCAGAAGTATGGCGGCGATCCGCGGGTGTCTCGTCTCGAGGACCTGGCGGCGGTCTTCCGATACCGCGACTTCCCGGAGTTCATCCAGACATGGCTCTGGAAGCAGGGGTTTCTGCGCGAGTACGACGATTTCGAGCTGATTGGACGAGCGGTTGCGGCCGAACTTGCCAGGCAGAGGATCTGGTACGCGGAGATCCATTTCTCGCCTGCGGACGTCGCCGAACAGGGTCTCGAGGCCCAGGGAGTAGCGCTGGCGATCCGGCGCGGTCTTTCCGCCGTGCCCGACGTCGTCGTGGCCCTGATCACTGACGTCGTTCGCGACAAGGGCCCGGAGGGCGCGGCGCGAACCCTGGAGGCCGTCGCCGAGGTCTCGAAGCAGGCCGGGATCCTGGGCATCGGACTCGGCGGCTCCGAGCAGCTGTACCCACCGGAGCCCTTCGCCTCGGTCTTCGAGCGGGCCCGCGAGTTGGGTCTCCGCACGACCGCCCACGCCGGCGAGGTTGCGGGGCCCGAGAGCATCTGGGGAGCGATCCGGGTCCTGCGCGTGGACCGCATCGACCACGGGATGCGGGCGGTGGACGACCCGTCGCTGCTCGCCTACCTCGTGGAACGGCATCTGCCCGTAACGTCGTGCCCGGGCTCGAATGTCCGCACCGGCGCGATCGCGTCGATCGACGCTCATCCGATACGGCAACTCTTCGATGCGGGCGTGGTGGTCAGCGTCAACACCGACGACCCGGCCATGTTCGGGTTATCTCTGGCGGGGGAGTACGAGGAGTTGGGGGATCGGCTCGGGTTCACTGAAGCCGAGATCCGGCAGCTGGTGCTCAACGCCGTCGACAGCTGCTGGCTGCCGCCGTCGGGGAGGGCGGCCCTGCGAGCCCGAATCGTCGGCGACGCGGCCTGGACGGGCTGACTGCCGGCGGCGCAGCTGGCGCGGGCCGCGCGTCGCGCACCGCGAACCGCGCACCGCGCACCGCGCACCCGCCCGCCAATCGGCCGCGGGCCGACGGGCGGACGGGCCGGCGGCCCCGCGAACCGCGCCGCAGGTCGGCCGCACCCCCGGTTTCCGACGATCGTCTCGATTCCTTCGATCCGACGAAGCGGCCGATAAGCGCCCGAGGTCATCCTCGTCGGGTGGATGACGCACGCATCGGTTCGGTCATCCGGGCCGTTCGGATCAGGCGCGGCCTTACGCAGGCCCAGGTGGCGGTCGCTGCCGGAGCCAGCCGGGCAGTCGTGTCCCAAATCGAGCGTGGCGGGTTGGAGCGCACCTGCTTTCGCCTGGTTCGACGAGTCGCGGCAGCCGTCGGGGTCTCGCTGGCGGTCGAAGCTCGATGGCGCGGTGCTGAGACGGCAAAGCTTCTCGACGAGAGGCACGCCCTGATGGTCCGTGCGGTCGTGGCGAGACTGGCTGCCCTGGACTGGCAAACCTTCCCCGAACACACCTTCAACGTATGGGGCGAACAAGGGTCGGTAGATGTCCTCGCGTGGCATTCGCGGCGCCGCGCCCTGCTGAGTGTCGAGGTGAAGACCAAGCTGGCCGACCTCCAGGATCTTCTTGCCAAGATGGACCGGAAGCGGCGGCTGGCCCCGGTGCTGGCGCGCGACTTAGGCTGGCAGCCGCTTCTCGTAGGAAGCGTGCTCGTCCTGCCCGACGAGACCTGGGCGCGGAACGCGGTGGCTCGGTTCGGACCGGTCTTCGCGGCGGCTCTGCCCGGGCGGACCGTCGATGTCAAGCGTTGGCTGAAGATGCCGGCCGGGGACCTTCGGGGCGTCTGGTTTCTCCTCAACGACACCCCGGGTAGCACGAAGGGTCGTCCGGGCGGCTCCATGAGGGTTCGGCCCCGTCACTCCGGCTGGATTGGCGCGACTCCACGCTCCGAGAAGTCGGCAGCGAGGGATCGTGGGTCTCCGGAAGGTCTCGGTTCCGACGACCCCGCCACTTGATGCTCCCTGTGGTGTCGTTGAGAGGAGGAATCGACGGAATTGGCAGTTAGTGCTGCGGACGATAGAAATGAGAGGAAACGGTGTGCGACGAGCGGCACGACCAGACTTGGGCCGGCCGCGCCGGCCGGCTGGCCGCGGCATGCGACGGGCGTGCGACGAGCGGCACGACCAGGCTTGGGCCGGCCGCGCAGGGTCGACGGCGTCCAGCCGACCTCTGCGGGCAGTGACCAGCGGCCCAGCCAGGCCCGGCGTGGCGTGCGACGAGCGGCACGACCAGACTTGGGCCGGCCGCGCCGGCCGCCCGCGTGGCCCGTGGCCCGTGGCTTGTGGCCGGCTACAGGATCTTGGAGAGGAACGACTTCGTGCGATTGTGCGTCGGCGCGCTGAAGACCTGGTCGGGAGTGCCTTCTTCGACGACCACGCCGTCGTCCATCATGACGACGCGGTTCGCGACCTCGCGGGCGAACCCCATCTCGTGGCTGACCACGATCATCGTCATGCCTTCTCGGGCCAGCTCCTTCATGACCTCCAGCACCTCGCCGATCATCTCCGGGTCCAGGGCCGAAGTCGGCTCGTCGAAGAGCATGAGCGCCGGCTTCATGGCAAGCGCCCGCGCGATCGCGATTCGCTGCTGCTGGCCGCCCGAGAGCTGGTTCGGGTAGACGTTCTCCTTCGCCGCGAGCCCGACGCGTTCGAGCAACGCTCGCCCGATCACCGTGGCCTCTTCCTTCGAGGCTCCGCGGACCTGGATCGGGGCTTCGATGATGTTCTCGAGGGCCGTCATGTGCGGGAAGAGATTGAAGCGCTGGAAGACCATCCCGATCTCCTGGCGCTGGGCCGCGATGTTCTTCTCCTTGTCCTCGACCAGCTTCTTGCCGTCCGCCGTTTCGCGGTAGCCGATGAGGTGGCCGTTGACGAAGATGCGGCCGCCCTGGATCTTCTCGAGGTGGTTGATGCAACGGATGAAGGTCGTCTTGCCCGAACCCGAGGGCCCGATGACGACGACCACTTCCTGTCGCTTGACCTGGAGCGAGACGTCCTTCAGGACGTGGAGCCGCCCGAACCACTTGTCGACGTTGCGGGCGTCGACGACGACGTCCGTGGCGGGCCGAGGGACGCCGCCGATGGCTCCGAGGAGGTTGCTGCTGATCTTGACCTCGGTCATCAGTGGCCTCCGAGCCCGCTGGCGCCGCCCTCGAAGTGGGGCCGTCCAAGGAACCGGGTTCGCCACCCGGGCCCCTGCTGAGGACGATCCGGTCAGCGCCCTTCGCGAAGCCGCCGCTCGATCATGCCCTGGATGAAGCCCCAGACGTCGTCATCAGCAGATACCAGATGGCTGCGGCGCCGAAGAGCTCAAAGTAGGCGTAGTTGTGGCCCGCGGCTACCGATGTGGTGTTGTAGAGCTCGAACACGCTGACGACCGTCAGCAACGATGTCGTCTTGAGCATGTTGTTGAACTCGTTGCCGAGCGGCGGAATGATCACCCGGCGGCCTGGGGGAGCACGATGCGCCGCATCGTCTGCCCGTAGGTCATGCCCAGCGACTTGGACGCCTCGGTCTGGCCGGGGTCCACCGACAGGATTCCGGCGCGAACGATCTCGGCCATGTAGGCACCTTCGTTGATGCCCAGGATGACGATGCCCGCCGAGGTCGCCGGGAATGAGAACCCGTAGATGGTGACGTCATCGGCCAGCCACATGAAGATGCCCGCGCCCGAAGCCGTAGTAGAAGAACATCAGCTGGACCAGCAGCGGCGTGCCGCGGAAGAACCAGATGTAGAGGTTGGCGATGACCGGAACGGCCGGAGCTTGGCCATCTTGGCGAGGGCGGCGAACACACCGACAGGACACGCCGAGGGCCTGGGCCACCACTGAGATCGACGATCGTCACGTACAGGGCGCCGAGTATCCCTGCGAGGCGGGCTGGGGTCGGAGGAACGAGTCCCAGACGAATTGGGCCGTGCTCCTTGCTGCTCGAGCAGCCGCTGACGGCAAGGGCGACGAGAGAGGCATCCGGCCAGCAAGGCCCGCCGGGTGCCGATCGGTGCGCATCGCGCTCATCGCGTCTGGCGCGAGGTGCGTCGGTCTACGGGGTTGAGGTCGAGGTGCACGGCGTCCGCCTGGACGCCGTACTTGGTGAGGATCTTGATGTAAGTGCCGTCATCGATCATCGCCAGGAGGGTGGTCTTGACGGCGTCGCGCAGCCCGGTCTTGGTCCTTGGCAACGCTGATGCCTTCCTCGCCGCGCTCGAGGGTCAGGCCGGGCACCATCTCGAACTTGCCGTGGGCGCTGTACGACCTCGTAACCGGCTACCGGCTCATCGGTGAAGTGGGCGACGACCGTGCCGGCCTGCAGCGCGAGAGCGCGTCGCTGTCGGCGTCGAAGACCTGGACGGTGATCGTTCGCCTTGCCCTTGGCGATGCAGTTGGCGCTCAGGCCCGTCGTGGTGTCGTACGGCGCCTGTGCCGGCGATGTGGTCGGCTTCGATGGTGCCCTTCTCGGCCGCGACCGCCTTGCCGCACAGGTCATCGATGGTCTGGATGTTGCTCGGGTTGCCCTTGGCGACTACGAACGACTGGCCCGCAGCGAAGTAGGGGATCATGTCCACGGCCTGCTCGCGCTCGGCGGTGATCGTTCTGGGCGGAGATGATGATGTCGCAGCTCCCGCCCTGGAGCGCTGGAATGATCGAGTCGAATGTGGTCGACTTGACTGCGAGCGTCAGGTTCAGCCGCTTGGCGATCTCCTTGGCGAGGTCGATGTCGGAGCCGACGGCGACGTTGCTGGAGTCGAGGGTCTCCTGCGGCGGGTAGGACGTGTCCGAGCAGACGGTCAGCGTGCCGGCCTTGATCAGCTGATCGGCAGGCACTCCGCCACTGGGTGGGGGCGTGGTTGAACTGCTGCTGCTACAACCGGCGAGCAGCGATGGCGCCGCTCACGGCGACGACGCTCGGCCAACTCGGAATTCGAGACGGAAACACGTGCAAGTTCCTCCTGTCCTCCTGGAGCTCCCGGGACGCTTCTCTTCCTCCCGCGATGGGCATCCGGGAATCGGTAGAGGCAGCGTAGCCGCAGCCGACTGGGCATGCAAGGCGCGCGTGACATTGGTGGTTGCGGTCAGGGTGCGGTGGCTCCGGCCGATGGGATTCCGTGCTGCGGGCGACGCGATCAAGGTCTGGCGCCCAACGCGCGGCCGCTGCTCGTGGCATCGAGCGGCCGAGCCGCTATGCTCTCGCCAGTGCCCCGCCAGCTGCCGCGCCGGATGCCGCTCGCCGAGCTTCATTGCCACCTCGGCAGCGCCGTCACGCCCGCCATCATGTGGGGCATCGCCCACGAGCAGGGCATCAAGCTGCCCACGAAGGACTACTGGCAATTCCGCCAGATGATTACGGCCTCGCCCCGGCGCGGCCACTCCTTCGACGGGTACCTCCAGCTGTTCCATTGGACCGAGCTGATTCAGTCCTCTCCACTCGCGATGGAGCGGTCCGTCTACGAGGTCATCTGCGGCGCCTACCGCAAGAACAACATCACCACGACGGAGTTGCGCTTCAACCCGATGAAGCGAAACCGTGGTGGCGAGCAGGATCTGGACCACATCATTGCCGCGTCGCTGCGGGGCATGGATCGCGCCACGCTCGAGTATCCGATCAAGCCCGGACTGATCTTCTGCCTCGATCGTGCCTTCCCGTTCGACCTGAACGAGATCATCGTCGAGAAGGCGATCTCGTGGCGAGACCGTGGCGTCGTCGGCATCGACATCGCCGGCCCTGAGTCGGCCACCTTCCGCGTCGCGGACTACCGCAAGCTCTTCGGCCGGGCTCGTCAATTCGGCCTCGGCATCACCGTTCATGTGGGCGAGGCCGGCCCGGTCGAGGAAGTGGCCCAGGTCATCGAGTTGCTCGAGCCGGACCGCATCGGGCACGGCGTCAAGGCGGCCTACGATCCGCGGACGATGGCGATGCTTCGCGAGCGCGGGATCGTCCTCGAGGTCTGTCCGACTTCGAACCTGCAGACGCGCGTGGTCTCGGACTGGGAAGAGTTCCGCTGGATCTTCGATCAGTTCCGCCGTAACGGCGTCCGCTACGCCATCAGCACCGACGGTCCCGAGATGCTGCGGACCTACATACGCGATGAGATGGCGACACTGGGCCGACTCGGCATCCTCTCCTACGAGGAGCAGGTTCGAGCGGCCGAGACTTCGCTAGAGGCATCGTTCGTGCCGCAGGTCACGGACGTCGTGGCGGCCGTCCACGAGCCGGCGCGGCGCGTCGAGGTCGAACGCGAAGAGGCTTAGGTTCGGGCTGCCGAAGCTGCGCCGGCCCTGGCCCCGCCGTCGCGTCCCGCCGCCGCCCCCGTCCCGCCGCCGCCACCTCGCGGCCGGCATCGATGGTTCGGGCGGTCGTCGAGTTTGCGCCTGGTGCACGAGTGGGACGTGGACCGTCCCCGCGGCCGAAGGCCGAGCCTTATCTGCGCGTAGTGCGCATGCTTTGGGGCTCGTCAGAGTCAAGGCGCGTCGAGATTGTGCGGCCAGCGCCCGCAAACGCCGTGTTGGGGCCGAATCCGTGGCCGCGCCGGCGCCAACGTGCACCTGGCGCAAACCCCGTGGCCGCGCCGCTGCGCGCGCCGGGGCGCCAACGTGCACCTGCCGCTGCCGCGCCGGCGCGTGACCCGCAACGTGCGCCCGGCGGCAAACCCCGTGGCCGCTGCCGCTGCCGCGCCGGCACCTGCTGCTAGACCTTTCGGGGCTCCACTCGATAGGTGCAGCTCCGCCCGCCGGAGGCGATGTGGCATTCGCGAGTGACCGTGGCCCCGAGGACGTCGCCAAAGAGCCGCAGCTCCTCGTCGCACGCGATCGGGTATGGGCTCGACACGCCGTAGATGGCGCAGTTGTGCTCGCGCAGCCGGATCGTCCCGTCCGGGTCGAGCGTGGCCCGACCCAGGTAACCGGTCTCGTCCTGGTAGCTCGCCACCTCACGGACCTTCTCCCACAGGGAAGCGCTCTCGGGCAATCGTTCAGCGAGGCGCTTCCCGATGCGGCTCTTGAGCTGCTGCCGTCGTGCATCGAACACGTCTTTGACCAGGACCTCGCCCCCGATCGATCGGATGGCAGTCAGGAACGACTGGGCCAGCGCTCCGTAGTTGGCCGGGAAGAGGTCCTGGGCGGCAGCCGTGAGGTCGTAGACGTGGCGAGGGCGGCCGACGCCGTGGCGACTCAGCCGGCGCGTGACCAGACCGGCGCTCTCGAGTGTCCGAAGCTGCTGGAGGACGCCGGTGCGGCTTGCCCCCACGTACTCGGCCACCTGGTCGGGCGAGGCAGGACCTCCTGTGCGGAGGGCGTACAGGACCTCGCGGCGGAGTGTGGAGGACGCCCCGGGTCCGGGCGACGTGTTGCCGAGTGGCGTTGCCGTTCGCACCCGCTGAATCAGCTGGGCGTCCGTGGCGTGATCGAATGGGATCGAGGCGTGGACGGGTTCCTCCTCGACGGGCTCCGTGCTCGGGCTCACATCGGCCCGAGCGGGGATCGCCGCAGGCAGGCCAATCCCAAGGGCTGGCCTTCGCCGGTCGGCCGACGACGGTTCCGCTGGCAACGCTGGATCCCGACTCATGGCTCGAAAAAGTAGCAGCGCGCGCGAAAACCTGCTCTACCCGAAGCCCCTTGGTGCCGGGTCGCGCACGCGAGGAGGGACGCGGACTCGCCGTTTGGACTCCATTGCCGTACGATCAGTCTGATCCCGATGGTGGAGCCGGCCGGAGGAAGCGTCGCCCTGGCCGCGCGTCGAGGTCTGCCCAGTCGATCGCTAAGGAGCCCCGGTTGCCACAGGTTCGCGCCTTCCGCGCCCTCCGCTTCGACCCTGAGAAGGTTGGAGACCTGAGCCGCGTCATAAGCCCGCCGTACGACGTGATCGGACCGGAGCTGCACGCGGCGCTCCTGGCTCGCAGCCCGGCCAACGCCGTGCGGCTCGACCTGCCCGAGTTCCAGGCCGGTGAAGAGCCCGACGACCGATACCGACGGGCGGCTCGCATGCTGTCGAACTGGCGCGTCGATGGAACGCTGCGCAAGGACGGCCAGGCCAGCATCTACGCCTACGAACAGGCCTATCGCGTACCCGGAAGCAACAGCCGCCGCACGCAGCGCGGCTTCTTTGCGCGGCTGCGACTCGAGGACCTTGTGCCGGGCTCAGGCGTTCTGCCGCACGAACGGACGCTGTCGGCGCCGAAGGAAGATCGTCACAAGCTGCTGCGCGCGACCGGCGTGAACACGAGCCCGGTCGTGGGGCTGTTCGCCGATCCGAGCGGGCGGTCGGTGCGGGCCCTGGCGTCGATCGCCGCGGGTCGCCCCGATGTCGACGTCGCCGACGACGACGCGGTTCGGCACCGACTCTGGGCGGTTCCCGAGGACGGGCCGCGCGGAGACCTCGTGGCAGCGTTGCTGGCCGCGGCCGGTCGCAACCCGATAACCATCGCCGACGGCCACCACCGTTACGAGACCGCGCTCCAATTCAGCCACGAGCGTCGGGGCAACAGGACGGGCGAGGCCGACCCGGCCGCCGACTATGTCCTCATGCTGTTTCTCGAGACGACGAAGCAGAAGCTGACCGTTCTGCCGACCCACCGCATCGCCCGCGGTCTGAGCGCAGACGGCGTGCGCGACCTTCTCGACCACGCCGAATGGCTCTTCGACGTCCAGCCCGTGGGCGGCCGCACCGAACTGGAAGCCGCATTCGCCTCGGTCGAGGTACCCGGCGGGGAGGGTCGCTTCGGGTTGTGGACCCGCCAGGGCGGCGCTCTCCTGCGGGCCCGGCGAGACGCTTTCGAGGTGTCGCTGCGGGTGGGCGGACCCGCGCTTCGCAGACTCGACGTGACGCTCCTGCAGGCCGCGCTGGATCGGCTGTGCGGCATCGATGCGGCCGCGATTGCCGCCGGCCGGCTCGCCTACAGCAAGTCCGTGGCCGAGTCGCTCGACTGGGTGGACGCCGCGATGGACGGCGCGGCCGCGGCGTTCCTGCTCGATCCGACCCCCGTGGCCGAGATCGCGGCGGTCGCCGCGGAAGGCGACGTCATGCCTCAGAAATCGACCTACTTCTATCCAAAGGCCCTCACCGGCCTGGTCATCAACCCGCATGAGTGGTGAGAGCAGCGGGTCGGCCGGCTTCCGCGAAGCGGGCTATAGGACGAACCGAGAATGAGTGACAACACGCCCGACGAGCTGCACGTCGCGCGGCCGCACCCGGTCGGGACGAACGGCCGCCCCATCCGCAAAGACGAGATCGAGCTGACCGAGCGCGGTTTGTACGTCGAGTCGTGGATGCCCGAACGCCGCTCCCGGCGCCGGCCGCTGCTCTTCATCCACGGCGAGCTGACCGGGTCATGGATCTGGGAGCGATACCTCTCGTATTTCGCCAGCCGCGGCTGGGAAGGCCACGCTCTCAATTTGCGCAACCACTTCTGGTCCGAGCCGGCCGAGATCGCGGCGGTGGACTTCGACGACTACGTAGACGACGTTCTGGCGGTCATGGACAGGCTCGGCCACAACACGGTTGCGGTCGGTCACGGCCTGGGCGGGCTGCTCGCCCTCAAGGCGGCCGGGCGGCATTCGGTGGGCGCGGTCGTGCTCCTCGACAGCGAGCTCCCCCGTGACCTTCGGCCGAGCGTGCGCCCGCACGAGCTGCGCGAGATCCCAGACGTCTACGGCCGCGACCACATCGGCTGGGAGACGCTGCCCGAGAAGCTGCAGCGTGAGAACCGCGACCTGACGATTGCCGACATCGTCCGCCTCCAGCACCTCTTCGGCCAGAAGCCGCACGAGTCCGGCCTGGTCAAGCGCGAGGTGCTCGAGGGCATCGCCATCGATCGCGCCCGGCTGGCCGGTGTGCCGATCCTGGTGGTTGGAGCCGGGCTGGACGGCAGCTCGTCGGCGACCGGCGCGGAGAGGCTGGCCGACTGGTTGGGCGGCACCTACGAACCGTTCGGGGCGCACTCCCACTACGGCCTGGTGATCGGCGAGTCGAGTTTCCAGCAGGTCGCCGACGGCGTGAGGGCATTCCTGGAGTCGCACCGGATGTAGCGCAGCAACGGCCGGCCCGCGTCGGGACACGGTCACGTCGTCCCGTGCCGATTCGAGACTCGGCCATCCGGGCGGCGATCCCGGATGGCGCGCGGCGCCGGCTCCTGCTATCATCCCGCCCGGTCCGCCCCCAAGGGCGGTCCGTCCATGCCGCATTCGTCTAGAGGCCTAGGACACAGCCCTCTCAAGGCTGAGATCATCGGTTCGAATCCGATATGCGGTACCAAATCACCCCTATCCAACGCCCCCGGACCGCGCCCCGGGGGCGTTCTTTCTGGCCGGTATCGGGTCCGCTCGGGGAGCGCCCGGCGGGCGAAGCGGCCGTCGGCCCCTGCTAGCATTGCAGCCCGCCGGCAGCGGCCGATCGGGACCGGGTCGCGTCGAACAGGAGAGGCTATGGCCGAAGATCAAGCGCAGCCCGGTCAGGGACAGGCGGCGGACCCGGGCGCGGCGTCCAAACCCCCCTCCGAGTCCGCGGCGCCTCCCGCTCCGGACCGCGCGGCGGACGCCGGGCGCGCGGCGGACGGCGGGCACGCGGCGGACGTTGCTCCTTTGGCGGCCATGCCGCCCTCCGAGCCCGCGTTTCCGGCCGTCGCGACCGATGCCGTACCCGGCTGGTATCCCCGCGCCGGCTTCCGGAATCTGACGGGATACGAGCCGGTCGAGGACGAAACGAACGGTGACGCGGACGTGACCCGCTGGTACACGTCGTCCGAAGGCGGCCTATCGACGGGAGCGATCAACCCACCGGGCCTGGGCGCGCAAATCGGCTATGCGGACTTCTCGGCAAGGTTCGGCGCGGCGGCCCTGGACGCGATCGTCATCTACCTTCTGACGTACGTGTCTCTGTTCTCGGGCCTCGGCGTCGTCGCGATCCCCATCGTGCTGCTCGGCTACTTCCCGTTCTTCTGGATCAGATTCGGCGCCACCCCAGGGATGCGCGTCTGCGGGCTCAAGATTCTTCGCGCGGTCGACGGAGAAGCGATCGAGTACAGCGTCGCCCTCATCCGCTTCCTGGTCTTCTTCCTGGAAATCGTGACGATCGTCGGGGTTTCCGGCTTCGCTGTGGCGGCCTTCGAGAAGCGAAAACGCGCATTGCACGACCTGGTTGCGGGGACGATCGTGGTTCAGGCGCAGATTACGACCGACTGACCCGCCGCCGGAGAGGGGCCGGAACGTGGCGTTTCGACGCGCTGATGGCAGTCGTCCGGGCCCTTCCAGTCGGTCCGCTCGGGCCGCTCGAACAGACGGTCTTAGAACGGCCGTTCTGTGGAAAACTTGGTGGAAGACTTGGTGGAGAAACCCCCTTCCCGGCCGGTCGGGGCCCGCCTAGCATGCACCCAGCCTGCCGCGGTTGAGAGAGTCGCGGGGGGACCGGAACCCGCATCTGGACCGAGCCTGCGGTCCCGTCACCAGGTCTTGGGGATCCGGTCTGGCACGGTAGAGGAGCGAGTGCATCCATGGATTCGCGCAGGCAGCAACAGGATCCAAGCGCCGACGCAGCCCTCGATTTCGTAAGGTTCTGCCACAGGCGACGGCGTGTCGGCTGGCCCGAGCTGTATGACGAGATGTGCCACGTCGCGGCGCGCGGGCTCTATCACGGCTGGGGCTTCGGCGAGCTGGCCGAGCACGACATCGCCTTTGGGTTGGCCGAGATGCCCCGTCTGGCGGGCCTCGTCTCAGAGGTCGTAGGCCAGGATGCGGAACGCCGGCCGCGGCTGCTGGTCGGACTGATGGCACCGGTCACGGCCCACTCGGAAGAGGTGGCGGAGGCGCCAGAGGACCTGCGACGCGCCAGCGCGTTCATCGGGGCGGCTCGCTGAACCAGCCCCAGACTAATCGGACGGACGCAACACTCTCCGTCACGTCGCTGAGAACAAAAGGCCCTCCGGCGGGAGGGCCTTTTCGTGGGCGATGTGCGTTCAGACGCGGAGCTGGCGACGGGCCATCTCGGCTTCAATCTGGCGTTCGGCCTCGACGTAGCTGTCGATGCGGTCGCGGAGCTCGTTGGCCTTCGGCGTATACAGGTGGACCTGCTGCTGAAGGATGTAGCTCAGGCGGCGGCTGGACATTCGGACGTGGTCCAGGTTCTTCATCAGCACGAGCGGGTCCATCGCGGCGAGGTCGCTGGGTTCGTACATCGGCTTCATACGACGATTGTATTGGCCGGGGCCCGGCGGCGCCGCCGGGCGGCGCGATGTGGAGCCGTGACCGGCCCCGACCGGCCGCCCCTACAGGATGCGCGGCGAGCGGGGCGGCCACTCCCAGTCGATGGGGCGAGACGCGCCGTTGACCGCGCGGCGCCGCCCGGCCTCGCTCGTGGCGAGGACCAGGATGCGTTCCACCTTCGTGGCCTGACCCGCCTCGTCGCCCCACAGCTTGGTCATCTTGCGGCCGGCCGCCACGTCGTCCATGGCGATGCCGGCGAGCCGGTACCCCTCGGGCGCCGCGGCCATCTCCCAGACCGACTCGGCCAGACCGATGCCGCCGGCGGCGGGCCGGCCGCGATCCATCTCGACGTCGCCGATGACGAGGGCGATGACGGCATCGTCGGCCAGGGCCGATCGCAGCCCGCTCAGGACCTCGCGCATGAACACCAGGTACGCGTCACGGTGGTGGGCGTCGTCGAGCAGATCGTCGATGGCGGAGGCGTCATAGCCGAGCAGCCACAGCCGCAGCCAGTTGTAGTAGCCGTACTTCACCACCCGCAGATACGGGGGCGACGTGACGACGAGCCGGGCTCGCTCTGGCAGGCTGCGCGCGCGGAGAGCCTCGCGGAACCGGACGCCGGCGTCGCGTGCGTCGCCGAGGAGGGCGATGCCTCGTGAGGCGGGCAGAGGCTGGCGGTACAGGCGGCGCAGCTTGTCGTCGAGGAGCGCAAAGGCGTCGCGCTCCGGCGATCGGAAGCCCGTGCGGGCCACGAAGTCGCGGACGTAGCGCGGGGCCATGCTGAAGGTGTTGGGCATCACCGCCGAGAGGTAGCTGCCGCTCTTGCCGTGGAGGATGCCCGTGAGCGTCGCGAGGACGAAGCGGTCCGTGCGGTCGTCCGGATCCAGGCCGGCGCGCAGGTACAGCAGCTCGGCGAGTGTTCGAGGGTGGAACGCCAGGGCCACCTCGGCCGGGACCGGCGAGTCCGGGCGGACCGGGATCGAGCCGCTGGGGCCCTTTCGGCGCCCGGACGAGCTCGAGCCTGCGGACGGGGCGATGGGTCGACTTCCCGGGCCCGGGACCAGGATCTCGGCCGAGCCGGGATCGGCCACGATTCGGGCGGCAAGTTCGCTCCATTCCGGCGCGGTGGCGGCCCACCCCAGTCGAAGCGCGGCGACCCGCGTCTTGATGTCGGCCTTGGTGGGAGGATCAACCTTGGCTGCGGTGAGGATCTGGGCGAACGGGTTGAGATCGTTCCCGACCCCGATGCGGCCTTCGGCGCAGGCTTGCAGCGGCGTCGTTCCGCGCCCGCTGAACGGGTCGAGCACGACGTCGCCCGGCCGGGTGTAGCGGGCGATGAAGGCGTGAGCGACGCCGGCCGGGAAGCTCGCCAGATACGAGCACATGGGGTGGAAGCTGTGACCCCACAGCCGCTGTTGGGCCTTCCATTCGGGCTCGATCGCAAGGCGCGGCAGGTCGCCGCCGAGCTGAAGGGCGAGCTGACCGGAGGTGGAAGATGGGGGAGCGTCCGCCCGGATGGGGCCCACCGGCCTGGGGCCGGGTGTCATCGGCAAATCGGCCCGATCGATCTCGAGCGGAAGCGATGCCACGATTGCGACCTCCGAGGACGGTATCTGGCGGTGGGCCGGTGACGAAGGAGACCGAGTCTAGCACCCGCTACGAGCGCTCACGATGGGAGAAAAGGACGATATCCCACGCTTGGGGCTGTTGCCAGTCCCACAGCGAATCGTCGCGTCGAACGACCTGCCGCCCGCGTGGCGCACCCCACAGGCTGCGGATGCGGCAAAGGGGCTCCACCATGCGACTTGGCCCGCCATCTCCGGTCGGTTACCCTAGGCTCGTCTTCGGACCGGTGTCCCCGTAGCTCAGTGGATAGAGCGGCCGCCTTCTAAGCGGCGGGTCGTGGGTTCGAATCCCGCCGGGGACGCCACTTCCTGTTGTGTTTGCCTGGCAAGCCGGTTGGCGGCGGGGGTCGACCGCGTGCCCAGGCTGGCTGACGCGTGCTACTCGGCTCTGCGCAGTGGCAGGCGACGAGACACGAGAATCATGACGGCGAGGAGCCCGGCCCCGACGAGGGCCTCGTACAGCCAGATGATCGCCGGACCCTTGAGATAATCGTCGTAGGCCTGCCATGCCAGCGGCTCGACGAAGAACGGCAGCGCGAGCAGAGCGGCCGGGACGACCGATCGCGATCGGCCCCACCAGGCGCCGAGGTAGCCGTAGACAATCCCTGCTCCCACCCCGGCGATCAGCCATTGCGCAGGCGACCCTCTCAGCCATATCTGGAACAGAGTCAGCTCGAGCGAGATCGGAGAACTTCCCTGCGGAGCGCCGAGGCAATACGCCAGTGACATACCCTTGCAGAAGCCGATGAGGTGGCCCGGAAGGTCATAGAAGCCCACCACGCAGGCCACCTCGGCGAGGACCGCCACCAGCACCGCCGGCACCACGCGCCGCTGCGACGACCCGGCCAGGAACGCGAGCACGGCCCAGGGAGCAGATAAGTTGCCGATCCAGAAGGCCGATGGCTCATGGGGAGCGGGGAGGCGGGCCATCGCGTAGCCGAAGAGCGCTGCCACGAACACGATGAGGAGGGCCGCAAAGATCCTGCTTCTCACGCGAGGAGTGTAGTCGGGAGAGGCTGCGCCACGGCGTTAGCCCACGGAACCGCAACAGAGAAGGGCGCCAACTTTCGCCTTGAGCGTCGAGCGGGCCGCAGGATTCCCGCCCACAACGGCCGCCCCTGGGCCGATCCATGCCCGGTCCCTCGACCACCCGATGGCCAACCGCGAGCCGGGGCCGCGATGGTTTGTCGACCGCCGAGCGTCGCGCCGTTTGAATACGGCCTGAACTGTCGCGCGGGTCGGGACTGGCGGCGGGCGTGTATCGCCAGGCGAATCTGTTGGGGCGCGACTGATCTCTTCTGTGCAGAGTCCTCCTGACAGACGGAGGCGTGGGAGATGATCCCAGAAGCGTGCGGCGTCCCACACGGTCGCCTCGACCGCCGCGCTGAGCCACTGGCGAGACCGATCCGCCTGCGAAGAGCGTCTATGCGACGCGGGAGTCTGTATGTTCTCAAGGGTTCATCGGATGCTGGGCGGCATCGCAGTTGCGCTTCTGCTTGGAGCCGCTCTGGGGGTGGCGCCTGTGGCCGCATCGAGCCCGAGCGGCGAACGCATGCTCGGCCAAAGCTCAATAGAGCCGGTCTATGACGACATGACCGGCGCCGTCTCCTTCGTTTCAACACCGATCCACGTCGCCAACCCCGTCAACGCGAACCCGAAGTCGTGGGCGCCGTTCTATCTGCCGGTCTATCCGGTCGGGTCGACGGTCGGGACGCTCAACTGCATGGGCGTTCCAGGCAACTGCCCAGACCATGACGGGATCATCGCCGGTGCCGCGATGGGAATCATGCCGAGCGTCTACGGCGGCGGCGTGATCGGCCACGACCACCTGATGGCAGGGCCCGGTAGCGGAGGCGACTTCAACATCGCCTGGGAGCCCGTCCTGGTCCTGTTCACCAATGGCGAAGCCGCGAATGAGCACATCACAACCCTCGCTCAGATCGACGCCGCTCTCGCTGCTCACAACGTCATCGAGGTTCCGCTGCCGTTCGCGACCTTCCATTGCTCGGTCGTGCCCGCGGTCACCTACTGGAAGGGCATGCCCGTCTAGCCTTCACGTGCATTGCCGGCCTAGCGCCGGCAATGCATCAATGCCCCCCGAGATGTCTCATCACATCTCGGGGGGTTCCTGTACTCACTATATGACCTGCCGTTTGCGCGCGCGACCTACTCCGGCTGCGCGAGGACCATGATCCGCAGCTCCGTCATGTCCTCGATCGCATAGCGGAGACCCTCGCGACCCATGCCCGAGTCCTTCGACCCGCCGTACGGCATGTGATCGATCCGGTAGGTTGGGACGTCGTTGACGATCACGCCGCCCACCTCGAGCTCCTCGAAGGCCGACCAGGCGTGGGCGAGGTCGTTGGTGAAGACGCCCGCCTGGAGTCCGAAGCGGCTGTCGTTGACGCGGCGCACGGCGTCGGGGAAGTCGCGGAACGGGGCCGCTACCACGAGCGGGGCGAAGGCTTCCGCGCTGCACACGGCTGCCGAGGCGGGCACATCGGTCAGGATGGTCGGGGCGAAGTACCGGCCGTCCGACGCTCCGCCCAGCAGCACCTTGCCACCCAGCAAGCGGGCCTCGTCGACCCAGCCCCGCGTGCGATCCACTGCCGCCGCGTCGACCATCGGGCCGACATCCGTCCCCGGGTCGAGCGGGTCGCCGACCTTCAGCCTGCCCGCTCCCTCGACCAGGCGGCCCATGAACTCGTCCCAGACCTCCTCGTGGACGAAGAGCCGCTGGACGCTGATGCAAACCTGACCGGCGTAGCTGAAGGCTCCGACGAGGGTGCGTCGGAGAGCCCAGTCGAGGTCCGCCGTACGGTCGACGATGACGGCGGCGTTGCCGCCCAGCTCGAGCACGACCCGCTTCTTGCCGGCCCGTTCCTTCATCTTCCAGCCGACCGATGGGCTGCCGGTGAAAGTAAGCAGCTTGAAGCGCTCGTCCGAGACGAGCCGATCGCCGAGCTCGCGGGTCATCGGCAGAATGCTGACCGAGCCGGCCGGCAGTCCCGCCTCGGCGATGATCTCGGCCACGGTCAGCATCGTCAGTGGATCCTTTGACGGCGGCTTGAGCACGATCGGGTTGCCCGAAGCGATGGCCGGGGCGAGCTTGTGCGCGGCCAGGTTCAGCGGGAAGTTGAACGGGCTGATGGCCGCGATCGGGCCGATAGGGAAACGGCGGGTGATGCCCGTCCGACCGACAGAGGCGCGGTTGAGATCGAGCGGGATGACTTCGCCGCCGATGCGTTCGGCCTCCTCGGCGCCGAATCGGAAGGTGAGAACGGCCCGGTCGACCTCTCCCAGGGCGTCGCGGATGGGCTTGCCGGACTCGGTTGCGATCGACCTCCCGATCTCCTCGCGGCGCTCGCCGATACCGGCGCTGATCTTGCGCAGCGCCGCGCTCCGCTCGAAGGCGGGCAGCGTGCGAGTTGCCTGGAAGGCGGCGACGGCGGCAGCCACGGCCTCCTCGTACTGCGCAGGCGTGGCGCTGTATGTGACACCGGCCGGCTCGTCAGGTCTGGCGGGGTTCGTTACGACCAGGCGGTCGGGGGAATCGACCCAGCGACCGGCCAGGTAGATGGCGTGGGGGGTCGGTGCCATGGGGCCAAGTCGATCTCAGCCGGCGAACATTACTCGGCCGTAGCCCCGCAGCGGGGGCAGGTGAGCCGGCTGACGGTGCAATCGAGTCCGCAGTTGCCGCCGCGGGCGCACACCTCGCACTTGGGGTTGTTGTGCTCGGCCACGGCCAGTTCGCCGCAGCGGTCGTACCAGGTGCCCTTGCCGCCGGGTCGCAGTCGATCGCCTTCGTTCGCCATCAGGCGAAACGACCCCCGGAACTCGATGACGGTGCTCACGCCCAGACGATACAGCGTGGCGAGGCGATCGGTTGTTCGTCACGGCAGTGGAACCGCGGGGCGGATGCGGGCGAGTCGGGAGCGGGAGCCGCCCCCGACTCGTGACCGGCTGGATTCCCGGCAGGTCAGGCCGGCATCCCGGCGCCTTCCTCGGCCGGCTCCTCGATGACGAGCGGCTGGCCCGTTTCGAGCAGGGTCTTGAGGCCGGACAGGATATGCGTCCAGCCGTGCTCGACCTCGTGGTAGGTCCTCGTCTCGGCGTCGAAATCGTCATGGACGACTGTCAGGCGGCAGGCGTCGCCCATCTTCTCGATCTCCCAGGTCACCCGCGACGGTCGCTCGGCGGCGAGTTCCGGGTCGTAGGCCGCCGTGAAGGAGTGGACGAGCCGGCGGGGAGGGTCGATCTCGATGATCTTGCAGTCGAGCTGAAGGTCGCCGTGTTCGAGGTAGGTGAGCCGAGAGCCCACATTCCAGTCGGATTGGACCTCGGAATCGTAGAAGTAGAGGCGGGTGTCGGCCGGATCCGTGATGGCCCGCCAGAGTCGCTCGGGAGTGGTTCGAATGAAGATCTCGTACACGTGTCGTGGCGCGACGCCCATGGGTTCCTCCAGGCCAGCCTTCAGGGCGCTGAGTTGCGCGACTATCGGCTCGGCGTAGCGGCTGATCCACCTGTCGTGGACCAGCCGGATGGGGACGGGGTTGAGGTAATGGAGCTTCGTGCGACCGACCCGACGGGTTGTGACGAGCCCGGCCGCCTCGAGTATTCGAAGGTGCTTCATCGCCCCGAAGCGGGTCATCGGCAGGTAGCCCTGGAGCTCGACGAGCGACTGGCCATCTCGCTCGAAGAGGCGATCCAGCAGCAGCCTCCGATTTGGATCCGCCAGCGCTCTGAAGACCTCGTCCACCGCCAGACCATAGGTGACCGTTCAGTCACGTGTCAAGCAGGTCGCGGCCGATGAGACGAACCCAACCTGTGCTGCGGATCCGGCGCAGTGGCTCGGCGGCAGCCGTCTCCGGTTCGGTGCGGCGATCGCCCTCCAACCGTCGTCCCGCCTCCGAAAACCTCCGGAGGTGCTACCTTCTAGGCCGGTCGCGACCGGGGTCCGGACGCGATCCCTCGGCCTGTCCTTTCCGCGGCACGATCCGCGGCCCGCAGAGGGGTACTGTTTCCGGATGAGCAATCGCTGGCGTGGGTGCCTCCTCGAGATCGTCGAGACCGTACTCCTCACCGTCATCATCTTCTTCCTGGTGCAGCACTTCGTCGCACAGCCGTACCAGATCCTCCAGGTCTCGATGGAGCACACCCTCGAGCCCGGCCAGTACGTGCTCGTGGACAAGATCACGCCCGTCATCAGCGACTACAAGCGCGGTGACGTCATCGTGTTCGAGCCGCCGGCGGGCTACTCGGAGGACGGCCAGGACATTCCATTCATCAAGCGCGTGATCGGCGTCGCGGGCGATCTGGTGCAGGTGCATGACGACGCCGTCTACGTCAACGGCGTCAGGCTCAACGAGCCCTACGTCTACGACGGGCAGCCGACCGTGCCGCTGACCAGCCAGTCGAGCTGGCGAGTGCCAGCCGGCGACCTGTTCGTTCTGGGCGACCACCGGCAGGCGTCCCAGGACTCGCGGATGTTCGGACCCATCGCCAAATCGTCCGTCATCGGACGGGCCTGGCTGCGCTACTGGCCGCTGGCGAAGTTCGGCGTGATGACGTCCGCCAGCTACCCTGGTGTGCCCAACGCATCGGTCGATCCGGCGACCCTGCCGGAATCACCGCCGACGCCGGCCACCTCGCTGCGGTAACGCTTTTCCGGCAGTCGGAGCCCGCCGGGCGTCCCTTTACGGGAAGAGGCCGCGGCAGCGACGACGATGGTCGCAGTCCGAATGGAACACGCGGACGAGATCGAGCGTCAGTCCGGGGGAGGCGCCCTTGACAGCAGCAGTGAGCAGCAGACCCCGGCTCGTCGCGCTCTTGCTCGCGGTTCCCTTGATTGCCGCAGCATGTCTGGCACAGGCGAACGGACAGCCGGACCAGAGCGAGCCAGCAGCGACCGTCCTTGCTTCGATTGCCGCATCGTCTGAATCCGTCTCAGTGGCGGCATCCCACAGCGCCGATCTCTTCCTGAAGTGTCCCTACACGTTGCCGCCGAGCGGTGGACGCCTTCCCGTTCCCGGGATCTCGCTACGGTCCCTTGACAGGGCCCACGTCGAGATTGCCAATACGACGAGCCGAACGTACTACTACCGCGTCGCGGCCTGGGTAGTGCTCGAGCTCGATTGCGGGCGCGGCCTCGTTGACTATGAAATGGCGCTGAGCCCGATCGCGCCGGAGGAGACGGCCCTGGTCGGCGTAATGCAGGATGTCCCGATCAGCGTCGAAGTGTGGGATCGTCCGTGCGGCGAAGGCTGTGTTCGGCCACCCGTGGGCGTCGTTGTCGTCCCGATGTCGTCGCTCGAGCCGCCGGCGCCGCAGATGTCCTGACCCTCGGCTCTCGGTCGGCGCAGTCGCTGAGACGGCCTCAGCCGGCTTCCTCGAGCTCGTCTGCCTCGGGCTTGCGGGCGGCCAGCCGTTCGACGGCGCCAAACCAGACCCGCTCGAGCGCTTCGATCTCCAGACCCTCGGCCAGGACGTGTTCGAGCGGCTCGCGCAGCAGGTGATCCGCCATGCGCCGGATTTCGATCGGCTCGAGCAGACGCTCGAGAAGTTGCACGACCGGGTTTGGACTGCGGACGTGCTCGACCAGCAGCAGCCGTCCGCTTGGGCGGAGGACGCGGACCGCCTCGGCCACGGCCCGGCGGTCGTCGGGGATCGTGCACAGCGCGAAGCTGAACACGACCGTGTCGAAGTGGTCGTTGGGGTAGGGGAGCGTGGAGGCGTCGCCCTCACGCAGGGTCGCATGCAGACCCAGCGCGTCGGCCCGGCGACGCGCGACCGCCAGCGCCACGCCACTCAGGTCGATCCCCGTCAGGTACACGTCGCGTGGGTAGAACTGCAGGGTTCGGCCCCGACCGATCCCGACCTCGAGGGTCTCACCCTCAGCCCGACTGCACACCCAGCGCAGGTTGGCGTCCTCGCGACCGGGCGGAGCGGTCGCCCCGCGACGGTCGTATATCCGGCGGATGCGATCGGTTTCGGTGTCGCTCGAGGGCATGGTCAAACGGTAGCGACGTGCGCCCCTTCCGGAAAGGGGCGAGATCGGGGAACGGCCGCCCGGCCGGCTCCGCGCCGCCTGAGCGCGGCGCCTTGTTGCGTCGCTCGGATCATGCATTTCAGATGCATAACGAATCGCGAGCCACCAGGCAGCTTCAGCAATTCGCAAGGTTTCATTCAGAAACTGGCACTGATGGCCGTCACGGAGCGGACAGCTAAGACCCGGGTGGCGGATGACCAGTCCGGGATGGGAGTACCAAGATGACTCGGCTCATCAGCCTGCGACCCCGTCTGCGCCGTCGGTGGCTTGCAGCGATCTCGATCGTGGCGGTCGTGATCATAACCGTCGTGACTTTCGCATCCCCCTTCATGATCAACGGCATCAGCATGTCATCGACAATCCAGCCCGGCGAGGTGGTGCTGGTGGATCGGGTGAGCACCGCCCTCAGCCTGCAGCGGGGCGAAGTCATCCTCTTTCACCCGCCTACCAACTATGCGAGTGTGCCCTACATAAAGCGGGTGATCGGTCTGGCAGGCGACCACATCTCCATCGTCAACGGCTCGGTCTCCGTCAACGGCGTGCCGCTAAACGAGCCCTACCTGGCCCCCAACACGGTCACGCTGACCAGCGTTTGGGATTTCGAGACCGTCGTCCCGGCTGGCTCTGTGTTCGTGCTGGGGGACGATCGGTGGGAGTCGTTGGACTCGCGAGCCTTCGGACCCGTCCCGCGCGCCAATATCATCGGCCAGGCCTGGCTGGGGCTGACTCCGAGCTTCGGCATCGCCGCCCTCTAGAAATCGGGTATGCCCCGGCGGTGCGCCTCGAGCCGTGCGATGGCCGATAGAACCCGCCACTCCGGCCGTGGCGCCCTAGTAGTCGGGCAGCACCGACTCGCCGAACATCAGGAACTTGTCTACCGCCCGGGCTGCGAGGCGGCCTTCGTTGATGGCCCAGACCACGAGCGATTGGCCGCGCGAGCAGTCGCCTGCCGCGAACACGCCGGGCGTCGTCGTCATGAAGTCGTCGTCGTGGACGATGTTGCCGCGGTGGTCGAGCTTGCAGCCGAACGCCGCCGGCAGCTCGGGCGCGGGACCGACGAAACCCATCGCGATCAGAACCAGGTCGGCCGGCAGGGTCTTTTCGGTCCCGGCACATTCGCGCATCTCCGGTCGCCCGCCGGGGGCGTGGATCCACTCGATGTCGACGGTCTCGATGGCCTTGACGTGGCCGTGCCCGTCGCCCGCGAGCCGGCGGGTGTTGACGAGGTAGAGCCGGGGATCGGCACCCCACAGCGCCGCCGCTTCTTCCTGACCGTAGTCGAGCTTGTAGACCTTGGGCCACTGCGGCCAGGGGTTGTCCGCGGCGCGGGTCTCGGGCGGCCTGGGTAGGATCTCGAGCTGGACGACGCTCCGTGCGCCCTGGCGGATGGCCGTGCCGACGCAGTCGGTGCCTGTGTCGCCGCCGCCGATGACGATGACGTCCTTGCCCGCGGCGGAGATCGGTGTGGGCGGTCCGCCGAGCAGAGCCTTTGTGTTGGCGACGAGGAACTCCATGGCGAAATGCACGCCGTCGAGCTCGCGACCCTCGACCTTGAGGTCGCGTGGAACCGTGGAGCCGGTGGCCAGGACCACGGCATCGAAATCGCGCACCAGGCGCTCGGCCTCGACGTCGCGACCGACGGCCGTCCCGGTCACGAACTTGATGCCCTCGGCCTCGAGCAGCCTGACGCGCCGCTCCACGACCGACTTGTCGAGCTTCATGTTTGGGATGCCGTACATCAGCAGGCCGCCGACGCGGTCGTCGCGCTCGTAGACGGTGACCTCGTGGCCGGCCCGGTTGAGCTGGGCCGCGGAGGCGAGTCCTGCCGGGCCGCTGCCGACGACCGCGACCTTCATGCCGGTGCGGGCCAGGGGCGGCTCGGGCACGACCCAGCCCTCGAGGAAGGCGTGCTCGACGATCTCGTTCTCGATGGTCTTGATGGTGACCGGCGGCTGGCTGATGCCGAGGGTGCACGAACCCTCGCACGGAGCGGGGCAGACCCGGCCGGTGAACTCCGGGAAGTTGTTGGTCTTGTGGAGCCGGATGATGGCCTCGCGCCACTGGCCCCGGTAGACGAGGTCGTTCCACTCGGGGATCAGGTTGTGGATCGGACAGCCCAGGGCCAGGCCGTTGACGAGCGCGCCGGTGTGGCAGTAGGGGATGCCGCAGTCCATGCACCGGGCACCCTGGTCTCGGAGCGTCTTCTCCTCGTAGACGGGGTGCGTCTCGCTCCAGTCCTTGACCCGCTCGAGCGGCGGCCGGACGTGCGCGGGCTCGCGCTCGAACTCCATGAAGCCGGTCGGCTTGCCCATCGTCAGTTCCCCGCCACTCGGCGCGCGTCCGCCACGTTCTCCTCGAAGGCGGCCATCTCAGCCTCCTCGTGGGACAGCCCCTTGTCGCGCATCCTGGCCTGCGCCTCCATGACGCGCCGATAGTCGTTGGGAACGACCCGAATGAAGCGGCTGACTGTGGTCGGCCACTCGTCGAGCAGCAGCTGTGCCCTCGTGCTGCCGGTGTACTCGACGTGGCGCTCGAGCAGGCGGCGGACCTCCGCGGTCTCCGCGGGATCCGACAGCGGGAAGAGCTGGACCATCTCCTTGTTGCAGACCCGCTCGAAGCCGCCGCCGGCCGCGCCGCCCTCGCCGCTCTCGTCGAGGACGTAGGCCACGCCGCCCGACATGCCCGCGGCGAAGTTGCGGCCGGTCTTGCCGATCACAACGACGCGCCCGCCGGTCATGTATTCGCAGCCGTGGTCGCCGACGCCCTCGACCACCGCCCGCAGCCCGGAGTTGCGGACACAGAACCGTTCGCCGGCGATGCCGCGGATGTACGCCTCGCCGGAAGTGGCCCCGTAGAAGGCGACGTTGCCGGTGATGACGTTCTCTTCGGCGACGAACGGGGACTCACGCGGCGGAAAAACGACGATCTTGCCGCCCGAGAGCCCCTTGCCCAGGTAGTCGTTGGCGTCGCCTTCGAGGGTCAGCGTCAGGCCGCTCGGGATGAAGGCGCCGAAGCTCTGCCCGGCCGAGCCGCGGAAGTTCAGCGTGATCGTGTCCTCGGGCAGGCCCGCGCCGCCGTAGCGGCGGGTGACCTCGGAGCCGAGCGAGGTGCCCACGACGCGGTTGACGTTCCGGATCGCGAGGCTGGCCTCGACCCGTTCGCCGCGCTCCAGGGCCGGCTCGCACAGCGGGATGAGTGTCGTGGAGTCCAGCGACGCTTCGACGTTGTGCTCCTGGCTGATCTGGCATGTCCGCAGCGTGGACTTGGGCACCTGCGGCTGGAACAGGATCCGGCTGAAGTCGAGGTTGTGGGCCTTCCAGTGGTCGATGGCCCGCCGCATCTCGAGCCGCTCGGAATGGCCGACCATCTCGGTCGAATGTCCGGAAGCCCAGAGCGGCCATGTACTCTCGGACCTCCATGGCCACGTAGGTCATGAAGTTGACGACATACTGCGGGTCGCCGGTGAAGCGCTTGCGCAGTTCCGGGTCCTGCGTGGCGATCCCGACCGGGCAGGTGTTGAGGTGGCAGGCCCGCATCATCACGCAGCCGAGCGTGACCAGGGGCGCGGTGGCGAAGCCGAACTCCTCCGCTCCGAGGAGTGCGCCGATCACGACGTCGCGGCCGGTCTTCATCTGGCCGTCGACCTCGACCGCGACGCGCGACCGCAGGTCGTTCATCAGGAGCACCTGGTTCGTCTCGGCGACGCCGAGCTCCCAGGGCAGGCCCGCGTGCTTGATCGACGAGAGGGGCGAGGCGCCCGGTCCCGCCGTCGTGGCCGCTGATCAGGATGACGTCCGCGTGGGCCTTGGCCACGCCCGCGGCGATGGTCCCGACGCCGACCTCGGAAACGAGCTTCACCGAGATCCGGGCGTCCTGGTTGGCGTTCTTGAGGTCGTGGATCAGCTCGGCCAGGTCCTCGATCGAGTAGATGTCGTGGTGGGGCGGCGGGCTGATCAGGCCCACGCCGGGCGTCGAGTGGCGGACCTTGGCGATCCATGGGTAGACCTTGTGGCCGGGCAGCTGGCCGCCCTCGCCGGGCTTGGCGCCCTGGGCCATCTTGATCTGGATCTCGCGGGCGCTCACTAGGTACTCGCTGGTGACGCCGAAACGGCCCGACGCGACCTGCTTGATGGCGCTCTTCATCGAGTCGCCGTTGGCGAGCGTCTCGAACCGCGCCGGATCCTCGCCGCCCTCGCCGGTGTTCGACTTGGCCCCGAGGCGGTTCATGGCGATGGCGAGCGTCTCGTGGGCTTCGCGCGAGATCGAGCCGTAGCTCATGGCCCCGGTCTTGAAGCGCTTGACGATCAATTCGACCGGCTCGACCTCGTCGATCGACAGCGGATGGCGGTGGTTCGGCTTGAACTCCATCAGCCCGCGCAGAGTGCAGAGCCCCTTGGCCGACGTCCCGCCGCCCTCGGGCGCGCGGGACGCGTCGTCGATGAGCTTCGAGTACTCCTTGAACGCGGCGTAGCTCCCGCTGCGCGTGGCGTGCTGGAGCTGCGAGATCGAAAGCGGGTTGAAGAGGTGCTGCTCGCCGTCGACCCGGTACTGGACGTTGCCGCCGACGCCGAGCTGCTTGTGGTAGATGGGCCGCTTGGGCGGGTAGGCCCGATCCTGGCGCATCTTCACTTCGCGAGCGATGACGTCGATGCCGACGCCGCCGATCCGCGTGGGCGTCCAGGTGAAGTACTCGTCGATGAAGTCCTGGTTGAGCCCCACCGCCTCGAAGACCTGGGCGCCGTGGTAGCTCTGGATCGTGCTGATGCCCATCTTCGAGATGGACTTCACGATCCCCTTGGCGATGGCCTTGCGGTACTTCTTCTCGGCCAGTTCGGCGGAGCCGGAGATCATCCCCAGTCGGACCTGGTCGTGGACCGTCTCGAACGCCAGATACGGGTTCACGGCGCTGGCGCCGTAGCCGATCAGGAGCGCGAAGTGGTGGACCTCGCGCGGCTCTCCGGACTCGAGAACGAGACCCACCTGGGTGCGGGTGCCCGATCGGACGAGGTGATGGTGGACGGCCGAGACGGCCAGCAGGGCCGGTATGGGGGCGTCCGTCGCGTCATGGCCCCGGTCCGAGAGGATGATGATGTTGTGGCCTTCGGAGACGGCCTCGGAGCATCGATCGCGCAGCTGCTCGATCGCCTTGCGGAGGCCGGAGCCGCCGTCGGCGACGTGATAGACGATCGGCAGCGTGATCGTCTTGAAGCCGTGCGGGCCGTGGGCGGAGAGGTTGCGGATCTTCTCCAGCTCCTCGTTGGAGAGCACCGGCGACGGCATCTCGAGCTGGTGGGCCGCCTGCGGGTCGGGCTCGAGCAGGTTGCCCTCGGGTCCGATGGCCATTTCCGTGGCGGTGATGATCTCCTCGCGGATCGAGTCGATCGGCGGGTTCGTGACCTGCGCGAAGAGCTGCTTGAAGTACGAGTACAGCAGCTGCGGCCGCTCCGACAGGACGGCCAGGGCGGCATCGTCGCCCATGGACCCGACGGGCTCGGTGCCGGTGGCGGCCATGGGGTTGATCAGGATGCGGACGTCCTCGGCCGTATAGCCGAAGACCTCCTGGCGCCGCAGGACGGACTCGTGGTCGGGCTCGATCACGCGCGGCGGCGGCGGCAGCTCGGTCAGCTTGACCAGCCATTCGCGAACCCACTCGTCGTAGGGGTGTTCAGTGGTGACGCGCCGCTTGAGCTCCTCGTCCGAGACTATCCGCTGCTCGGCCGTGTCGACCAGGAACATCCGGCCCGGCTGGAGGCGCCCCTTGGCCACGACCTTGTCGGGGCTGATGTCGAGCACGCCCGCCTCTGAGGCCATGACGACCCGACCGTCGGCGGTGACCCAGTAGCGGGCCGGTCGGAGCCCGTTCCGGTCGAGCGTGGCCCCGACTCGAATGCCGTCCGTGAAGGCGATCGACGCCGGGCCGTCCCACGGCTCCATCAGGCACGAGTGGAATTCGTAGAAGGCCCGCTTTTCGGGCGCCATCGACTCGTGGTGCTGCCAGGGCTCGGGGACCATCATCATCAGCGCGTGGGCCACCGAGCGACCCGACAGGTAGAGCAGCTCGAGGACGTTGTCCAGGATGGCCGAGTCCGAGCCTTCGGTGTCGATGGCGGGGAGCGCCTTGCGCAGCTCCTCGCCAAAGAGCTTCGAGCTGAACTGCGACTCTCTCGCGTGCATCCAGTTGACGTTGCCGCGCAGCGTGTTGATCTCGCCGTTGTGCGAGATGTAGCGGTACGGGTGGGCACGCGGCCATGACGGGAAGGTGTTCGTGGAGAAGCGGGAGTGGACCATGGCGATGGCGCTCTCGACGCGCTCGTCGGCCAGATCCGGGTAGAAGACACGGAGCTGCGAGGCGTTGAGCATGCCCTTGTAGACGATGGTCCGGCAGCTCAGTGAAGGGATGTAGAAGTCGGCGCGCGACGGGATGGCCGAGCGCGACACCGCCTTCTCGACCAGCCGGCGGACGATGTAGAGCTTGCGCTCGAAGGCCATGTCTTCGACCAGTCGCTCCGGGCGGTCGATGAAGACCTGGCGGATCAGGGGCTGCGCGGCCCTGGCGCTCGCGCCGAGGCTGGCGCCATCGGTGGGAACGTCGCGCCAGCCGAGGAAATGCAGGCCCTCGTCGGCGACGACCTGCTCGAACAGGCGGAAGCAGTCGACGCGACTGCCCTTGTCCTGGGGCAGGAAGACCATGCCCACGCCGTAGCCACCCTTGCCGCGCAGGCGTACGCCGGACTTGTCCGCGACGTCGGCCAGGAAGCGATGGGGGATCTGGATGGTCAGGCCGGCGCCGTCGCCGGTGTTCTTCTCCGAGCCCGTGGCCCCGCGGTGCTCGAGGTTGACGAGGACGGTCAAGGCATCGCGGACGATGGCATGGGACGGCCGGCCGGCGATGTCGACGACGAAGCCGAAACCGCACGCGTCGTGCTCGAACGCGGGCTCATACAGCCCCCGTGCGGCCCGCGATGCGCCTGTCTGCCTCAACTTGCGCCGTCCTCGCTCGACTACCCCGGTACCGTACCTACCGCCCGCGGCGGCGACAGCGGTGCCCGCTCCCTCACAGGAGCCCTCTTCCGTCGCGGAAAGGTGAGTGTCGAGTAACGAGAGGGGCCAGGTCAAGGTTGCGAAGGTTGCGAATCGGTACAGATCCGCGCTATCGCGACCTGGAAGGGAGGCGGTCTCATGGAATGTCCATGTGGATACTCGGGCGCGTCACGCGGCCGCCTCCGGTCGGCGACCCGCTTGGGATTCGCGATAGACTTCGCGACGCCCCTTGGTGGCCGTTCCGGAGGGGTCGACCACGGAGGCGAGCGGTCGAAGGGCCGCCCGGGAATCGTCAGGAGGAGCAACGTTGTCGCCCCAACCGCGCCGCGGCCGAGCGGCGCCAGCCGGCCACCGCAAATCGCCGTCACACGCGGCCTCTCCGACGCGCAAGCCCGCCGGGGCGATCGAGCCGGTCGAGGCCGAAGCGACGTCGGACGACCAGTTCGACGAGACGGCCGAGCCGAGCCCGGAGCGTCAGGTCCGGCATGTCCGGAGGGCCCGGCGGCAGAGCGCAATCACTCGGTTTCGCCGGAGCTCCGCCGCCCACTACGCCTACGACGCGGTCAGGGAGTACATCCCGCTCCTGATCGCCTTCGTGGTCATCTTCGGCGGCGTCTGGGCCTGGATCAGCTTCGGACCGCATGCGCCAACGCCCAAGGACAACTGGACGAGGATCGAGAACACGTGGCTGCAGAAGCGGGAAGCCGACCGCCAGAAGGTCAGCGACGCCATCAACGACTTCGGGGCTCAGCTGACCGCCTACAAGGCCTTCCGCGACGACACCAGCGGCTGGATGAAGGATCTGGCAGCCGTCACGAACTGGGATAACCCGCAAGCCAGCGCCGATGTCAACCAGACGACCGACAGCGACGTAGCGCAGTTCATCCAGGCCGGCAACGACGAAGTCACGCTCCTCGATCAGGTCGTCGCCGCCAAGTCACCGGACGACGTCCTGGCCCTCGGCAGCCAGCTGATCGCGGCCGAGCAGACGTTCGCCACCAGCTACGAGCTGGCACGCACCGACATCTTCGGAGTCGCGCCGGCGTCGCCCGAGCCCACGCTCGCCCTGCCGTCCGGAAGCCTGCCGCCGTCCGCGTCTCCTGGAGCATCGGGCAGCCCGGGCGCCTCGGCCGGACCCAGTGAGTCGCCGGCGGTCACGGCCTCACCAGCAGCCTCGGCGACATCCGCGGCAGCCTCGCCAAGTCCTAGCTAGCTCCGGCCCAAGTTCCGCAGGGCGCTGAGTTGGGCACTTACCCAACTCACGCCCCGGGTCGCGCTCTTGCGGCGCTCTTGCGGCAGGTACGGACCGCCCAATCCCAAAGTACGGCTTGTGGCAGTTGGGTGGACTCTGTACGGTTCGCGTCGCCTCCCGGCCCCCGGACGGCCCCGCCGACACCAACCGCAAACACACCTTGCAGACTCAGCGCAGAGGAAGACCGATGGCTGCGATGGCCGCAAATGAATTCGGACCGATGCTCACCGCGAGCGAAGTGGCACGGATGCTCCACCTCCACGTCAACACGGTCAAGCGACTCGGCGACCGAGGCGAGCTGCCGTTCTATCGCGTCTGCAAGCGGGGCGACCGACGCTTCCGGCTCGACGACGTGAAGTCGTTCCTCGACAGGAATCGCTGAGGCAAGGTTCGACGGAGGCCTCGGCGGAGGCCGCGTGCCCTAATCCGGAGAGCCGAACGCGACCCCCGGGGCCGATGCCGCGGGGGTCGACGTTTCTGCCATCCCCGCCTGCGAAGCCCCGCCGCCTATGCCTCTGTGCGCGGCACCGACTTGAGCCCCGCCCGGAATAGCTCCAGGCCCCTGGCGATCTCGTCGGATGTGGCGTCGATAGGGGGCAGGAACCTGATGACGTTGTGGTGCGTGCCGCAGTTGAGCACCAGCAGCCCCTGATCGGCGCAGGCCTGGACGAGCGCTTCGCAGGCCGCCGTGTCGGGGTCGCGGGTGGCGCGGTCCTTGACCAGCTCGACGCCGATCATGAGGCCGCTGCCTCGTACGTCGCCGATGCGTTCGTCCTCGGCCATCAGGGACTTCAATCCGGCCTCGAGTTCGGCCCCTCGCGCGGCCGCGTTGGCGACGAGTCCCTGCTCCTCGATCGTGCCCAGGACGGCAATGCCGGCGGCGCAGCTCACAGGATTGCCGCCGAAGGTGGTTCCGTGGGCGCCGACGCCCCATTTCTCCTGGAGCTCGCGCCGGGTCACGATCGCCCCGATCGGCAGCCCGTTGGCGAGCGCCTTGGCGACGCAGACCACGTCCGGCACGATGCCGGCATGCTCGAAGGCCCACATCTTCCCGGTCCGGCCCATGCCGGTCTGGATCTCGTCGGCAATGAGCAGGATCCCGTTGTCGTCGCACAGCGCCCTGAGTTCGCGCAGGAACGATGCGGGAGCAGGGTTGAACCCGCCTTCGCCCTGTATCGGCTCGATGATGATTGCGGCCACCGATGAAGCGGGAATCTCGTGTCCGAGCAGGGTCCGAAGCGCACCTATGGCGCCGGCGGTGGCGGCCTGCTCGTCGTCGCCGAAGTAGCGATAGACGTTGGGAAACGGCGTCAGGTAGACCGACGGCAGAAGCGGCTCGTAACCGAGGCGGTAGTTGATGCTCGAGCTCGTGACCGACGCGGCGCCGAAGGTCCGGCCGTGGAAGGCGCCGCGGAAGGCGATGATGCCGGGCCGGCCCGTGACGCGGCGCGCCAGCTTGAGCGCCGCCTCGACCGCCTCGGCCCCCGAGTTACCGAAGAAGACGGTGTCGAGCGGGTCTGGGCACGCGTCGGCCAGCATCGCCGCCAGTCGGCCGACCGGCTCCAGATAGCCGAGTGCGTTGCAGATGTGGAGCAGCTTGTCGGCCTGGTCCTTGATCGCCTGCGTGACCGCCGGGTGATGGTGTCCGAGCGACGTGGTGGCGATGCCGCAGGCGAAGTCGAGGAAGCCGCGGCCGTCGGAGTCGTACAGGGTGTGACCCTCGCCGTGGCTCCAGCTGCGCTCGTAATAGCGGCCCAGGATGGGCGACAGGTTGGGCTTTGAGATGGCGGCGTAGTTCCCGGCTGCCGCCAGGGCGTCGATCTCGGCCGGCGTCAGGCCACGTCCCGGAGTGCCGGCCGGGGCGACGGCGGAGGCGGCGGCGGCGTGATCGTTGGCGGTTTCCATGACGCGAGCTCCTCTGAAGAGACGGGTCGCCGGTCGATACGACCGGCGGGTCTCCCGAGTATAAGTGCGGGACGCGCCCCGGGCGGGGGCCTCGCACAGCCAGCCACTCGGCGTGCGGCGCCGTCTCGTGGCCGTCTCATTGGGCGGCGTAAGCCCCGCCCGCCCGGTCACGTCTCGGTCGAGGCGACGACAATGCGAAGCGTGGCGATGTCAGAGCCTCTCCCACCCGATGCGCTCCTCGTTTCGCTACCGGAGCCCATGCCCGAACTCGCTCGTTCCCTCGGGACTCTGGTCCGGTCAGCCGTGCCCGAGGCGGTCGAACGCGTGAGGGCGGGCTGGGGCATCATCGGCTACGACGTGCCGCTCGATCGGCGGCGCACCGCCTTCTTCGCCTGGGTCATGCCGCAGCGCGAGCACGTGCACCTCGGGTTTCCGCGAGGCGTGCTCCTGCGCGATCCGGACCGGATCCTCGAGGGTGCCGGCGTGACCAAGCTCGCCCGGTGGGTCACCGCGCAGCGGGCTGAAGACATCGACGCGGCCCGCTTTATGGCGCTCGTGCGAGAGGCGGCGGCCATAGCCCGGATTCCGCGTGCCGTCGGGCAGGTACACTTGATCGACGGCGAACCGAGATAGGACGACCGGTACCGGCCTGGAGGCAGCTTGGAGCGCTCAAAGCTGGCCGTGGGAGACGAGACGCTCGAGATCGAAGTCCACGGCCGAACGGTCAGGGTGGTCACGAGAGCGGCCGACGGCGACGAGCTGGCCAGGCTCTTCGAGCTCGGCGCGAGCCCGAGATGGGACGATTCGACTCCGCTCAACGTCCAGGAGGTGGCGTCGGTCGTCGGCCGCCTGATCGAGCGAGCCGACACGACCGGCGAGAGAGCCGAGGTGCTGGGCGTTCCGCCGGCGGCAGCCGAGGCCTTCCCAGACGATCCGCGGATCTACGTTTCGCCGGTGGAACCTTTCGCGTTCTCGCTGCCGGGCTCGCCGACCGGCCTGGCTCTCAACATGGACGAGCGGGGCGACGGCCATCTGTGGGCCCTCGGAGAGGATCGGATCCCGCTTGGCTCCGACGGGATGTGGTGGATCCTGAACGGCTTCATCGAGGCCCTGGCCGACCCGAGCGCGGCGTCGACATGGCCGCGCTTCCTGACGCTGGGCAGCTCCCTCGGAGGACCCGCAACTCAGGCCTCGCTCGTGTCCGACGAGGCCGGAGTCGGGATCGTGTGGCGCCGGCTGAGCAGCGGTGTGGTCGGCGACGTGATCGCCGTGCAGCAGCTTTCGCCCGATCGAGTTGACGGATGGCTGCGGTTGCTCCGACCCGTCCGGCAAGACCTCGAGGCCCGGCGCGTTCACCGCCAGCGGCTTCGTCCGGCGCGCACGGCCGAGAAATGGGCTCGCGCCCTCGAGCGCTGGAGCAGCTGACCGGTCTCGCCGAGACCTGAGGTGCGATGCGCGTTCGGATCGCCCGGAGCTGGCTGCTAGCCTCCGGCGGGAGCGACCGCAACCTCGCCCGTCGGCTGTACGAGGAAGATCCAGACGTCCCAGGCGCAGTGGCTGACGATGAGCGCCCCGATCGGCACCCCGGCGGCATAGAGTGCGCACCAGTGGGCGCCGGCCACTCCCGCCGCGCCGATCAAGGTGAAGTTGCCCGTCGTCACGTGGACCGCCGAGTACGCGGCGGCCGCGATCGCCGCCCCGGTCCAGCGGCCGTAGCGGCGCATCAGGGTCTCCTGGACCAGACCCCGCCAGAAGAGCTCCTCGGCCGGGCCGATGATGGTCACGAGGCGGGCGGCGGTCTCCGCCCGCGGCGCCAGCTCGCGCAGGGAGTAGATGTCGGCAATCTGGCTTTCGCCGCCCGGCACGAACCGCCGCGCGAAACGGTCGCCGATCTTGAACGTTCCGTACAGCGCCGCCGCGGAAGCCAGCCCAACCGCCCCCTCGGCGGCACCGATGCGAGTCCTGCGCAGACGGGGATTCGCGGCCAGGGCCAGCCCTCCCAGGACGAGACCCGTGGTCGTCATGCGGCTCCAGAATCGTTCGCGCGGTCCCCGGAACGTGGCGGCGAAGGCGGGGACGGCCGTGGCCAGGCCCAGGGCGGCCGCCGCCTCGATGAGAGAGCTTCGGCGGCGGCCGCGGTCGTGGCGGCTGGTGTCCGAGTGGGTCGGTCGTCGGCCCTCGTCGCGTCGGCCCTCGCCGCGTCGGCCCGATCCTCGGTCGGCCGGTCTCACGGGGCCACTCGGGCGAGCAGCAGGCCGACCACCAGCAGCGACCCGAAGGCGAAGTGGAGGCGCGCGGTCTGGACGTCGATCATGGCGATGGCCCGGGCCTGGCCGGTGGCGCCGAGCTCGGCCGAGCGGACAACCTGGGCCAGGAACGGCAGAGAGAGGACCGCGATCACCGTTGTCGGTGGCAGCCAGCGGACGGCTACCGCCAGGCCGAGCGTGATGTATGCGCCGATCACCAGGGCGAGATAGCCGTAGTGGGCCCAATCGCGTCCGACTCGACTCGAAAGGGTCGCGATTCCGGCCCGCGTGTCCTCGCTTATGTCGCGCCACTCGTTGCCGTGGAGGATTGCCGCCACCAGCAGCCCGACGGGGATCGACAGCACCAGAGCCCGGGCGTCCCAGGTCGCGGTGACGGCGTAGTAGGAGCCGACAACCATGGTCGGGCCCATCAGCAGGAAGACGATCGGCACGCCCATGGCCCGGTACTTGTACTGGAACGGCGGCGCGGTGTAGGTGTAGCCGGCGACGAGTCCGAGGAGACCGAGGGCCACTATGGCCGGTCCGCGGAGCCAGACGAGATACGTTCCGACGGCGACAGCGGCGGCGAAGAGAGCCACCGCGAAAGCGTAAGCGCCGCGTTCACTGATCCGTCCCTTCAGGACGGCGTGGCTCATTCGCGGGGAAGTGATCGTGTCGATTCCCTGCCGGACGTCGTAGACCTCGTTGATCACGTTCGTGCCGGAGTGAAGCAGCATGCCGCCCGCCAGCGCCGCCAGGAACGGCAGGAGCGAGAAGCGCGAATCGACCACGGCGAGGGCTCCTCCCGCGAGCACCGGGATTGCCGAGGCGGTGTAGGCGAAGGGCCGCAGGATCTCGTAGGCGGCGGCCAGGCGGCGCCGGCCTCGCTCGAGGGGGCCGAGCCGGTGATCGTTCGCGAGCCCGACGTCGGTGGGGCCGGGCTCCGGACTGCCGGCCATGGCCCCGGTACCGACCACGACTGACGCGGTCCCGGCGGCCGCTACGCTCCCGGCGGCGGACGCCGCGACGCCGGACGCCGCGAGGCCCTCGCGCCTTGCGACTCGATCGGGCATGGCCGAGTAGAGCCTGGCCGCCTCGATCAGCTCGATGACCTGAGCCTCTTCCTGGACCACCGGCTGGAGGAGCGGCAAGTTCAGGCCGGTCTCGACGTGGAAGGCCATCGCCTTCGCGGCTACGTCCTCTCTCGTGCCGCACAGCATGAAGGCGTCGAGCAGCTCGTCGGGGATGAGCTTGCCCGCCTCGTGGTAGTCCTCGGCGCGCCAGGCGGTCGCTATCCGGTCCCGCATCTCACGCGGGAAGCCGGCCCGCTGGAGAGAGACGTCGCCGAGCACAGACATCATGTAGATGACGAACGGCTCGCGCTTGGCCCGATTCAGCGCCTCGCGGCGCGTCTTGTCGACGAGCGACAGCAGGTAGCCGGCCGTGTCCACATCGCCGGGGTCGCGGCCGGCGGCAGCGGCGGACGCCCCCAGCCGATCGAGGATGCCGCGCATGGACGGGATCGACTCGCATGGGCGGGAGAGGTAGCCGTCGGCCTTCCGGCCCGCCAGTTCGACGAATTCCTTGCGGTAGGCGGCGATATACAGCGGGATGCGGTGAACCGGCGGGAACATCGGCTAAATCGGCGGCAGGCCCGGATTGCCGGAGGGCAGCCGCTCGCCGGCCCACAGAGTGTGTAGCTGGTCCATGGCCGTGCCTACCCGCTCAACGGCGTCGACGGGCGAGTAGGGGATGCCCATTTGACCTAGGCGCAGCGGCAGGCCCGTGCCCAGGGCCATGACGATGCGCTCGGGCAACAGCTCGTCGAGCGCGGACCCGGTCATGGCCAGGACGACGGGGTGGCGCGTGTAGGGATTCACCGCCCCGAGCGCGACGTGGAACGAGCTGTCGGGGTCCGTCGAGAGAGCGCCGGCGATCGCCGATGCGTAGGTGATCGCGTCACGCTCGAAGTAGGAGTCGTGGATCCAGATGGAGTCGAGGCCGGCGTCCCGAGCGCGCCTGGTCCAGTCGATGACGTCCGAGATGTCGCCCCGGGCGGCGATGCCGAGACCGACGCGCCGTGCCAGCGGTCGCATTATTCTCCCGTCCGAGTGGGTGGCGCCGGCGGACCCGACGTCGTGAGGGGCGGCGATACGGAGGCGCGCCGATATGGTAGCGGTTCGCCGATATATCCGGCCCGCACACGGGCCCTGCTCGCTGCCTCGTAATCCAATATCGTTTCGTCATGGCACTGCCGAGCGGCCCCGGTCCGTGGTTTGGGCTCAGCCAGGAGACTCTCCGCTTTCTGGAGATCCATCCAGCGCGAGCGGTATCCATCCCGGGCCGCGGCTGGCGCGATTTCGGCGACGCCGTGATGCTCTTCTCCGGTATCGAGAAGGAGCCGTTCTTCAACCGGCTGACCGCAGTTCGCTGGCCGGAGGAGCCGCACGCGTTCGACGCCCGACTGGGCCAGGCGTTGGGTCTCTTCAGCGCGCTGGAGCGCAAGCCCTATCTCTGGGCCATACCCGGGCTGAGCACGCCGTCCGACCTGGTGGCGCGTCTCGCGGCCAATGGCTTCGTCGACCAGGGCGGCGGCTTCGACATGATCCTGCGCCACGATCCCGCCGACCAGCCCGATCGGCTCCTTCCTCATGGAGCCGTGCTCGAGCGCTGGAACAGCCCTACCAACGCCGACCGCCCTGCTCTCGCGGCCGCCCTCGCGCTCGTCATCGGCGAGGCCTTTGGGATCCCGGACGCGCGCCGGTCGAATCTCGCCGCCGAGATCGGCCTGACCCTCCAGCAGCCATTCTTCCATGCGTACCTCGTGCGCATCGACGGAGAGCCGGTGGCAACGGGGGAGCGCTTCACGTTCGACGGCGCCAGCTACCTGTCATCTATCGGGACGCGGCCCGCCTGGCGAGGGCTCGGGCTCGGCCGGCTGATTACGCTGGCGCTGGCGCGCGATTCTGTTGCCGACGGCGTGGATCTCGTCTATCTCGGCGTCTATGCTCAGAACGACCGGGCCATGCGCCTGTACGATCGCCTCGGCTTCGAGGTCCTCGGGCCGAGGTCGTCCGATATGCTATTAGAACGGTCCAGCTAGACACTCCTCGGAGCCCCGATGGCGGTCGTTCGGGCGGCCGAAGCTCGATCATCCGCAAGGCGGACGACCCATCCGGTCACGACGGCGAAGATCGTCGATGTCGGCGGCCAGGTGTCGCCGACGTCACGCAGCGAGGGTGAGATGACGCAAAGCGGCGAGCCCGTCATCCGCGTAACGGACTTGAAGAAGTTCTACGGCGACGTCAAGGCCGTCGATGGAGTCAGCTTCGAGGTCGCGCGGGGCGAGGTTTTCGGAATGCTCGGCCCGAACGGCGCCGGCAAGACGACCACGATCGAAGTCCTCGAGGGGCTGAGGCCACCGAACTCGGGCAAGGTAGAGGTATTCGGGCTCGACGTCGTACACCACCCCGGAGCGATCAAGCAGCGCATCGGCGTCCAGCTGCAGAGCGTCTCGCTCTATCCCCGCCTGACCGTAACCGAGCTGCTCGACCTGTTCTCGAGCTTTTACGACCATCGCGTGCCCACCAGACAGCTGATCGACGCCGTGGACCTCGGCGAGCGGGCCGGGGCGCGGTCGATGAACCTTTCAGGCGGCCAGCAGCAGCGCCTGTCGATCGCCCTGGCGCTGGTCAACGACCCCGAGCTCGTCTTCCTCGACGAGCCGACCACCGGCCTGGATCCCCAGGCGCGCCGCTCGCTGTGGGACCTGGTCAAGGGTCTTCAGGAGAAGGGCAAGTCGGTGATGCTGACCACGCACTACATGGAAGAAGCCACCGAGCTGTGCGACCGAGTGGCCATCATGGACCACGGCCACATCCTGGAGATGGGCACGGTGCCAGAGCTCATCGGCCGGCGCTTCAAGGAGCGGGCTGTCTTCTTCGACACGTCTGCCAGCCTCCCGCTCGAACGGTTGTCAAGGCTCGGCGGCGTGACCCGAGCCGCCACGGAGGACGGGCAGACGGTGCTCTATTCCAAGAATGTGCCGGACACGATCGGCGCTCTTCTCGCCATGGCGGACGAGCTCAAGTTCGAGCCGCATAACCTGGGCATCCGCCAGGCAACCCTCGAAGATGTCTTCCTCGACCTGACCGGTCGAGCGCTGCGCGACTAGGAGCCGATCAATGAAGACACTACTCGGCCTGACGGTCGCAAACCTCAAGAGCCTCACCCGCGACCGGGCGGCCCTGTTCTGGACCTTCTTCTTCCCGGTCATGTTCGTATTCCTGTTCGGCTGGATCTTCGGCGGAAGCGGCGACAGCAAGGTCGCCATCGGCTTCGTGGACCAGGACGGGAGCCGGGTCTCCGTGGGTCTGGAGCAGGCGTTCTCGAGCGTAAACCTGTTGACGGTCCATACGGGCACGTGGGACGAAGAGCAGGCTGCCATGCAACATGGCGACATCTCCGCGATCGTCGTCGTCCCGACGGGAACCGGCGCAGCCGCTGAGGCAAAGACGGCGACCTCGATCCAGCTGTATGTCGATCCGAGCAACAGCCAGGTCAGCCAGGTGGTCGAACAGATAGCCGACCAGATCGCCGGCGGCCTGAACCTGACTCTGGCGGGCGGGACGCCGGTCGTGGGCATACACAAGCAGACTCTGCAGTCCACTACCCTGAGCAGCGTCGCATACCTGGTCCCGAGCATCCTGGCCATGGCCCTCATGCAGCTCGGTGTATTCGCGGCCATCCCTCTGGTCCAGCAGCGTGAGAAGGGGATCCTCAAGCGGCTCGGCGCGACCCCACTTGCCCGCTGGAAGCTGGTCGGCAGCAACGTGTTGATGCGCCTGCTCGTGGCCGTGGTCGACGCCGTGGTGATCGTCGGCATCGGGCTGGCAGTCTTCAACGTCCAGATCGTCGGAAACATCCTCGCCGTGGGAGCGCTGGTGCTACTCGGCGCCGGCTCGTTCCTGGCCATCGGGTTCATGCTTGCTGCGTTCCTCAAGACCGAGGAACAGGCCACGGGCGTCGTTCAGGTCGTCCAGATCCCGATGATGTTCCTGTCGGGCATCTTCTTCTCGTTCGACTTCCTGCCCGGCTTCCTCCAGACCGTCGCCCAATTCCTCCCGCTCACGTACCTGGCCGACGCGCTTCGCCAGACTATGGTCAATGGCACTCAGGTCGCGCCGCTGGGCGTCGACGTCCTGATCCTCGCCGGCTGGCTCGTGGTCTGCCTGGCAATCGCCGCGCGCTCGTTCCGCTGGGAGTAGTGGGCCTCGGGTCCGGGCCTCAGTTCGGCCGCATCGGGTATGTGGCGCGGCCGAACACGTAAGGGCGGTGGAGCTGCTGGGTGGTGGCGCCCGGCTTGTATGATCGGGACGGCGAGCGGATCGACCGCCTGCCGTCTCGTCGACACGAATCCGCGAGCGCCGAGTGCCGAGCGCGTCGCGCCGGCGTGATGCTTCGGAGCCCGGGGCGCCGAGAAGGGAGGGCGCGATGGCTGCGTACGAGTGTGAAGCCTGCGGGGCGCGCATCCCCGACGGTGTCCTCGTCTGCTCGGCCTGCGGGCACCTCTCCGGCGCCCGATGTCTGGATTGTGGCTGGGTGGGACCCCGGAAGGCCCTGTTCGGCACTCCGTGCCCGAGCTGCGGCTCGCGGGCCCACATTCCCAAGCCCGAGGCCAGCCCCTGGCGCGGGTTCCTGAAGGTCTTCGTCATCGTCCTGGTCATCGTCGTCGTTGCCGAAGTGGGGGCGGCGCTTACCGGCGGCTATCGCTATCCGACCGCTATCCAGGGCCCCATGACCGTGGCGCGGTCCGGCCAGACCGCGACGCTTCTACCCGACGGGCGGGTGCTCATCGCCGGGGGGACCAACGCCTCGAGCTCGCTCGCCTCGGCCGAGCTGTACGACCCGAAACTCGGAACCTTCAGCGCGACCGGCTCGATGGCCTACGCCCGCACCGGCCACACCGCCACGCTCCTCTCGGACGGCCGCGTCCTGATCGCCGGGGGGAAGGACGATTCCGGCCCACTCGCCTCGGCCGAGCTGTATGACCCGAAGGCCGGAGCCTTCGCGCCCGCGCGCCCAATGTCGGTGGCCCGCGCCGACCACACCGCCACGCTGCTCTCGGACGGCCGCGTCCTCATCGCCGGCGGTCAGGCGGGAGGCTCGCTCGCTTCGGCCGAGTTGTATGACCCGAAGCTCGGAACCTTCAGCGCGACCGGCTCGATGGGCACGGCCCGCGACCGACACAGCGCCACGCTCCTCTCCGACGGCCGGGTCCTCGTCGTCGGAGGAGAGGACAACGTCGTGGATCTCGCCTCGGCCGAGCTATATGACCCGAATACCGGCACCTTCAGCCCGACCGGCTCGATGGGCACGGCTCGTACCAACCACACGGCCACGCTCGTCTCCGACGGCCGCGTTCTCATCGCCGGCGGAGGCCAGGCCTCGTTCGGGAGCTCTCAAGCCACGGCCGAGCTATATGACCCGAAGACCGGCACCTTCAGCACGGCCGGGTCGATGAGTAAGGCCCGCGAGAACCACACCGCCACGCTTCTGTCCGACGGACGCGTCCTCATCGCCGGTGGCGAAGACAACGCCGTCGACCTCGCCACGGCTGAGCTGTATGACCCCGCGACGGGCGTCTTCAGCTCGACCGGATCCTTGCCCATAGCCAGCGACAGCCACACGGCCACGCGGCTTGCGGACGGTCGAGTCCTGATTGCGGGCGGACGTGCCGGCAAATCTCTCCCGACCGCCGCGCTGTATGACCCAAAGACGGGCGGGTTCAGCGCGATCGCCAATTAGCGAGCCTGACCGCAGCTGGGTGGGCAGCGGCAGCGAGGGTCTGGATCTCGGGCCGCCGAGGAGCTGACGTTATTCGCCGGGCACCTCGAACCAGGCTGCGGCGTCCGGATCCAGAGCGTCACCGTCGATCCGGCTGCTCGCGAGCACCAGCGTGCGGTTGGCCGGCAGCGGCATCGGGGCGTCCGAGAAGTTGACGGCGCACCGGAGCCCCTCGCCCCTCGAGAACAGCAGCGTTCCGTCCGGGCTTGACAGCCACTGGAACGACTCACCGCCGAACCTCCGACGAACTCCCCGGATCCGCAGTGCGGCGCGATACAGCGACAGCATCGAGCCGGGATCGCCGGCCTCCCTGGCCGCCGTAAGCGTGGCCCACTCCGCAGGTTGGGGGAGCCATGGCGTAGAGCCTTCGGGGCCGAACCCGAACGGCGGCGAGTCGCCGGACCATGGCAAGGGGACCCGGCAACCATCCCTGCCCCGGATCACGTGGCCGGTGCCCGCCCAGAGCGGATCCTGCCGCAGCTCCTCGGGCAGGTCCTCCACCTCGGGCAGCCCGAGCTCCTCGCCCTGGTATAGATAGGCGCAACCGGGGAGGGCGAGGACCAGCATGATCGCCGCCCTGGCACGTCGCGTGCCGAGGGCTATATCCGTCGGTAGGTTCTCGTCGGCAGGGCGGCTCCCTATGCCGGTATTCAACCGGCCGAAGCGGGTCACGTGGCGTATCTCGTCGTGGTTCGAGAGGACCCAGGTCGGGCTCGCGCCCACCGACCCGTGGGTGCCCATCGTTGCGTCGATGACCCTGCGGAGAGCGACGGCCTCGAGTGGCGCCCGCATGAAAGGGAAGTTGAACGCGCCGTGGAGTTCGCCGGGCCGGAGATAGCGGGCCAGGCGCTCCGGAGTGGCGACGTGTATCTCGCCCAACAGGACTCTCTCCGGCTCGTAACCGGCGGCGATCCGTTGCCAGGAGCGGTAGATCTCGTGCACGTCCTCCTGATCGAAGTACGGGTGTGAATCGGGCATGCCGCCGCCGGCCGGCTCCGGCGGCACCTCGGGAAATGCCTGGTCCTTGCTCAGGGCGCTGGCGACGTCGATCCGGAAGCCGTCGACGCCGCGGTCGAACCAGAACCGCAGGATGGATTCGAACTCGGCGCGGACATCCGGGCTCTCCCAGTTGAGGTCCGGCTGGGCGACGTCGAACAGGTGGAGATACCACTGTCCCGGAGTGCCGTCCGGCTCGACGACCCTCGCCCACGCCGAGCCGCCGAAGCCGCTCGTCCAGCCGTTCGGGGGTTCATCTCCGCCGGGGCCGCGTCCGTCGCGGAAGATGTATCGGGCGCGTTCTCGTGAAGCAGGCGAAGCCGCGAGCGCCTCACGAAACCAGGCGTGCCGGTCGGATGTGTGGTTGGGCACGAGGTCGATCAGTACCTTGATCCCGTAGCCGTGGGCTTCCCGAACGAGCGCCTCGGCATCGCCGAGCGTCCCGAACAAAGGGTCGATGTCGCGGTAGTCGGCTACGTCATACCCGCCGTCTGCCATCGGCGATGGATACCAGGGTGTGATCCAGATCGCGTCCACGCCGAGGTCGTGCAGGTATCCGAGATGGCGGCTGATTCCGGCGATGTCCCCGACGCCGTCGCCGCTCGCGTCGGCGAAGCTGCGAATGTAGATCTGGTAGACGACGGCCCGCCGCCACCACTCGGCGCCCCGGGCCGGCGAAGGGCGCGCCAGGGCGGGTCGCTCGGCGATCTGTCGCCGCGGGGCCGTAGTCACGCTTCCACTCCGACGATCGGCGCTCTTGACGGGGCGCCGCTCTCCGACCGGGTCGATCCGGCGTCAGCCCGACAGGATAGCCGCGGGGCCGGCGAGCCGAGCATCGATTCGGCGCGGACCGGGGCGCTGAATGACGGCCCGGATCGTGGTGTATGGTGACGGAAATCGACGTCCGCGCCGGGCCGCGCGTCGCACAGACTCCCCGTCTTGCACGTGCCGAGTGTGCCCCGGGCTCGAGAGGCTGGAGGCCGGCAGGACCGGCACGGAGACGATCTGAGATGGACTTAGGCGGGCTCTGGAGCCGGCGAGGCGTTCCGCTCCGGCTGCTGGCGATCGGTCTGATCGTTGCGGCGTGCCAGTCGACGCTGCCGAGCCAGACACCACCGAGCCAGACACCACCGAGCGCGACCGCCTTCGCCAGTCCGGCCGCGACCGCGGCCGGATCGTTCTCGCCGTACGGGACGCCCGGCGTCCAGGCCGCCCGGCTGAGCTACCCGCAGCGGACCGTGTTCGTCCAGCTGTTCGAGTGGAAGTGGACCGACATCGCCGAGGAGTGCGAGCAGTGGCTCGGCCCCCGCGGGTTCGCGGCGGTCCAGATCTCGCCGCCGAACGAGCACGCCGTGATCGACGACGCCACCAATCAGTATCCGTGGTGGGAGCGGTACCAATCCGTGAGCTACACGCTCGACAGCCGAAGTGGGACTCGGGCCGAATTCGCCGACATGGTCAAGCGTTGCCGCGCCGCGGGGATCGAGATCTACGCCGACGTGATCCTCAACCACATGACCGGCGGCTCCGGGACGGGCAGTGCCGGCACCATCTACACCAAGTACAGCTACCCGGGGCTCTATTCGCCGCAGGATTTCCACGCCGTCGCCAACCCGGCGTATCCATCGACCTTCTGCGACCACTCGATCAACGACTTCAACGACCCCGTTGAAGTCCGGACCTGCGAACTGGACGGGCTCGCCGACCTGCGGACCGAGGATCCCTCAGTCCAGGACAAGCTCGCGAGCTACATGGCCGATCTGTACGGGCTCGGCGTGCGCGGCTATCGCATCGACGCCGCGAAGCATGTCGACCAGAACCAGCTCGCCCATATCATCGGCCGGCTGCGGGCCAAGATCCCGGCGGGGTCGACGTTCTTCATCGACCAGGAAGTCACCGACTTCGGCGGCGACGCGGTGCCCAAGACCCTCTACTACCCGACTGGCAGCGTGGACGACTTCGTCTATACGGCGGACATTGCGACCGTCTTCACCCATACAGACGAGACACTCTCGACACTCCAAAACCTCAGCTCGGCGCCCTTCATGGCGCCGAGTGACAAGGCGGTCGTCTTCACCGACAACCACGACTCGCAGCGCGGGCATGTCGGGACGGGACTGATCCTGAGCTACAAGCGGGGTGCCGTCTACGCCCTGGCGAACGTCTTCATGCTGGCTTACCCGCTCGGCTATCCGCGGGTCATGTCGAGCTTTGTCTTCACGGACACGGAGGCCGGGCCGCCTTCCGACGCCCAGGGCCACACCGACTCTATCTACGCCCCGGGCTCGACCACTCCAAACTGCGGGCTCAAGCTGGGCCAGTGGGTATGCGAGCAACGCTGGCACGCCATTGCCGGCATGGTCGGGTTCCGTGATTTCACGGCCGGCTCACAGACGGTTACCCACTGGTGGTCCAATCCGGCAGACGGCAACCAGATTGCCTTCGGCCGTGGCCAGGCCGGTTTCGTCGTGATCAACCGGTCGACCGGGCCACTTTCCCAGACACTTCAGACGGGGCTGGCCGCCGGCACGTACTGCGACGTCGTCAACGGCGATCTGGCCGCCTCGCGGACGAGTTGCACCGGCGCATCGATCACGGTTGGCACCGACGGCACGGCTCACTTCGACCTGGGTCCGCTGCAGGCCGAGGCCATCCACACGGGGGCCAGGCCAGCCTCCAATTAGAGCCCCAGGCGCGGGGGCCCTCGATCGGCCTCGCTACGAGCCGGATCTGCCCGGAGAGGCCCCTACTGCGCGCGCGCTTCTCGGTGCCTTCCGTCCGCTGGATGGGACCTACTCGCGCGCGAAAGGCCAGGGCTTCCTCGCTGAAGACGGGGGTTGACACCCGCCGGGCGGAAGGAATACTGTCCCATCGAACCGGTTCAATAAACCGGTTCGATGGGAGAAACTCAGCCGATCCATCGCCGTGCCAGCCCATGGCGGCGATGACAGGTCGGACCTTGACCGGCGGCATACGTGCAGCAGAAGCGTTCTATTCGCGTGCGCATCAGCGACGTCGCTAGCGAAGCCGGAGTATCCAAGTCCACCGTCTCGATCGCGTTCAACAACCCGGAGAGGTTGAGCACGGAGACGGCGGCTCGGATACGTTCGGTCGCCGACTCGCTCGGATATCGGCCCCATCCCGTCGCGCGGATGCTTGCCCAGCGTCAGACTCGAACCCTCGGCATCCTCACGCCGCAGGCCCTGGTGGTCGCGTTCGGCAACCCCTTCTTCAGCATGTTCTGCCAGGGCGTAGCCAGCGTCGCCGAGGAGTTCGGCTACGGACTCCTGTTCGTCTCGCCACTGCGTGGATCGCTCGCGCGAGCCGCCGGGCGGGCGACCGTCGACGGTTTCGTGGCGCTGGGTCTGGGCGAGGAGCACCCCGAAGTCGAGCAGATCCGAAGCGCCGGCCTGCCGATCGTCCTGGTGGACTCTTCGGCATTCCCCGAGCATGGCTCGATCGAAGTCGAAGACGAGGCCGGCGCATACGCCGCGGCAGAGCATCTCCTTTCTCTGGGCCATACCCGGTTCCTGGTGCTGGCGGTTGAGCCGCCCGCCTTTGCGACAGGGAGTGGCGAGTCGGGGCCAGTTCTCGAAGGAGTGATGGTTCGTCGCATGCGCGGCTATCGGCGGGCGCTGGAGGCAAGTGGCGTCGTCCTGGAGGAAGAGCGGGTCGTGGTGGGACCGGCCAGCTTCGCCGGCGGCAAGGAGGCCTTCGATCGGGCTTCCGATGCCGGCCTTCATTTCACGGCGGTCCTGGCGATGAGCGACGCGATGGCGATCGGAGCCCTCCACGCCGCTCATGAGCGGGGCCTGAGCGTCCCCCGGGACGTCAGCCTGGTGGGTTTCGACAACATCGATGAGGCCGAACACAGCCATCCGCCCCTTACGACGGTGCATCAGCCCGTCAGGGAGAAGGGTGCCGAGGCAGCGAGATTGCTGCTGTCGGCGGTCGATCGCCGCGACCTCGGTCAGCCGGAGCACCGACGCCTCGAGACGCGGCTCGTCCTGCGTGGCTCGACCAGCCAACCGTCTGCTCGACGACAGGAGGTGATGCAACCCAACTAACGGACACCGGAGCGGTCGGGTCAAGGTCGAGCTAGAGCCTCCGGCCCGCCCGGATCGCAGGCAAGAGATGTACGGCCGCCCAGCATTCGGCCGTATTGCCAGGACGCACCCAGGAGGAAGGCAACACTCCATGAAGACACTGACCCGGTTGGGTTCGCTAGCCGCGGCCGCCCTGATGGTAGCCGCCTGCTCATCTACCTCAGCAACACCCACGCCAGCCCCGGTTGTGACGGCGGCGCCATCTGGCGCCCCGGTGGCCACGCCCGCTGGATCCCCCACGGCCGCCCCCCTGAGCGGCTCACTAACGATCTGGGACGCCTACTCTTCGGGCGGTGGCTCCGAAGGTGCGGCCATGAAGCTGGTTCTCGCGAAGGCCAAGACTGCCTTCCCGAACCTGACCATCACCGAAGTCGTGGTTCCGTTCAGCGACATCTACACCAAGGTCGAGACGGCCTGGGGCTCGGGCGAGACCAGCCCTGATATGTACATCGCCCCGAACGACAACCTGGGCACTGAGCAGCGTCAGGGCATCCTCATGCAGCTGGATGACGCGATGGCTCCCGCGCTCAGCAACTTCACCCAGGTTTCCCTCGACGGCGCCAAGGTCAACGGCCACTTCTACGAGATCCCCGAGAGCATGAAGGCCGTCTCCATGTTCTACAACACGTCTCTCGTCAAGAGCGTCCCGAAGACCACTGACGATCTGCTCGCGCTGGCGAAGGCCGGCACGAAGATCGGCATCGCCGAGTACGCATCGGGCTACTACAACTGGTGGCTCTTCAATGCGTTCGGCGGCGGCCCGCTGATGGACGCCTCAGGCAAATGCACCGCCGAGTCCACCGGTGTCTCCGACGGCCTCGCCTATCTGAAGGCCCTCAAGGACACCGGCAACGTCACGTTCTACACAGACGGCCCGACCTTCCAGGCCGACTTCAAGAGCGGCAAGACCGGCATCGTCATCGAAGGCCCGTGGGGCACCGGCGACTTCGAGAAGGCGCTGGGCGCAAACCTCGGCATCGCCGAGATCCCGGCCGGACCCAAGGGCAAGGCTCTACCGATGTCCGCCCCCGACGGCTGGTACATCAACATCAACATCAGCGACGCCCAGAAGACGCTTGCGACTCAGTTCGCTCTCTGGGAAGTCAGTGCGGCCGGTGGCGAGCAGATATTCGCCGATCAGGCCGGACACCTTCCCGCAGTCAAGGATGCGACAGTCTCCGATGCGATCTCCAAGGGCTTCGCGGCGCAGATCCTGGACAGCTATCCCCGGCCGCAGACGAAGCAGCTCGGCGCCTATTGGAGCAACTGGGGCAATGCCTTCGACTCCGTAGTCGTGAAGGGCACGGATCCGGTCGCAGCGGTCAAGACCGCCTGCGACGCGATGAACAAGGCCAACGGCTTCTAGTCCGAGCAGATCGAGGAAGGGCGCCGGACTCTCCGGCGCCCTTCCCTCTAGATCACCGGCGACGGGTCCGCGGCACGCGACATGCGCCGGCGGCTCGGTCCTTCGATCTCATACTTGGCACTGGAGATACCGGGCGCGGCTCCCAATCCGGATCGCCGGGCCCGACAGGGAGGCGTTACCTTGAGTGCCCCACCGAAGGCGACGTATGTGCGGCCGCACCGGATCTTCGGTGCCGACGCTCGGGTCGCTTTCCTGTACCTGATCCCGGCGTTCGCGGTGATGGCCATCATCACCTTCTACCCGCTGCTATACCAGGTCTGGATGTCCTTCACGGACTTCCAAACCCAGAACCTGAGGTCCGGCGCTCCCACGCCCCCGTGGATCTGGTTCGGCAACTACATCAAGATCCTGACCAACGACATCGCCGGGATCCCGAACTACGACTTCCTCAGGATCCTGGGCTTCAACCTCTTCTGGGCGTTCAGCAACGTGATCATCCACGTCTGCCTGGGCGTCGCGATTGCCCTCTTGCTCAATCAGAAGAGCCTCGTCGGCCGCTCGGTCTACCGCGCCATATTCGTGCTTCCGGTCGTGATCCCTCCGATCATCGTGGCGACGGTGTGGCACAACATGTTCGACACCAACAACGGCGCCATCAACTACCTGCTGGCGATCATCACGCGTATGCCGCCGGGTGGAGTGCAAATCGCATGGCTCACGGACCCGGGCAATCCAATCCCGTTCTTCCCGTTGCTACCACTCTCGTATTTCGCTCTCCTCACGGCGAACGTCTGGCTTGGCTGGCCACTCAACGCGGTCGTCGCCACGGGCGCCCTCCAGAGCATTCCACAGGACCTCTACGAAGCCGTCGAGATTGACGGAGGTGGAGCCTGGACGAAGTTCAGGGTCGTGACTCTGACCTACCTGCGGCCGGCGATGCTGCCTTATGCGATCTACGGCTTCGTTATCACGTTCAATCTGTTCTACCTGTCGTACTTCATGTCCCAGGGAGGGCCGTTCGGCCGAACCGAGCTCCTTGTGACGGAGGCTTACAGGCTGGTCAACGAGCAGCACCTCTACGGGGTGGCCGCGGCCTTCTCCGTGATCATGTTCCTGATTCTGCTGGTACTCACGATCATCACCAACCGACTCACGAAAGCGACGGCCAGCTATGTCGACTGATCGAATCGTGCAGGTTGCTTTCCTTGGAGGTCCTGACCGATGACTGCTGAGACGCCGGCGATGGCTCGGGCCGCCGCGAGGCCTGTCGCCGCAGTCAGACGGCGACGACTCCCGCGCGGCATCGGCCACCAGCTCCTGATGCAGGTGTTGTGCCTCGTCGTGGCCATCACCGTACTGTTCCCGATCGTGTACGTGCTCGGTGTTGCCCTCGATCCGCGCAACATCGCCCGCCCCGACGGGCTGAACCTGATCCCGCCGAATCCATCCCTCGACTCGTTCGCCAATGCCATCGCCCACCCCTCGCCAAACCCGATTTCGTTTGTTGGCCTCGCCCTAAACAGCCTCCAGCTGGCACTCACGACGTCGCTGGTCAGCGTGGCCTTCGGGGTATCGGCGGCCTACGCCTTCTCGCGGCTCAAGTTCAAGTTGCGGTCGGTCCTCATGATCGCCGTGCTGGCCGTGCTCATGCTGCCCTCGGTAGCCACGATTGCCCCCCTGTTCGTTCTGCTCAACGGCATCAGGTTTGGCGACTTCACCCTCAGGAATTCCCTCCCCGGCGTGGCGCTCGCGCTGATCTCCGGGGCGCTTCCCTTTGCTATATGGAACCTGAAGGGCTACCTGGACACGATCCCAAAGGACCTCGAGGAGGCCGCCACAATCGACGGCTGCTCCCGCAACCAGGCCTTCCGCTATGTCATCCTGCCGCTCGCTTTGCCGGCCCTGGCCGTGACCGCTTTCCTGGGCTTCGTGGCCGGGTGGACCGACTTCTACTTCTCCTGGATGTTCCTGGATCACACCCAGAACTTCACCCTGACGATGGCCCTCTACGGGATGGTTGGAACCTACGCATCCACAACTCCGTGGAACCTGCTCTCGGCCTTCGCGATCTTGGTCTCGCTGCCGGTTTCCGTCGTGTACCTCGTCTTCCAGCGGTGGATCATCGGCGGTCTGGCGATCGGCGGTGTCAAGGGCTAACCCTGGTCGCAGCGCCAAAGGCGGAGCGGGCCGTGCCGGCTTTGGCGCGGCCCTCCTCGGTCGAGGCCGCGCTGATTCATAACTGGGTTCGATTGCTCGGTGGGCGACCGTCGCGGGTCCGAGGCGACGCGCGCCTCACGATTCAAGCCGCGCGGGGCGACCACACCAGCCCCGGTGGTTGAGATGCCGCACAATCTGCTGGCCGACGTTCCTGCAATGCGGAGTAGTCCACACGTGGAATCGACCGTCTCCTTCTCCCTGATCATTCACAATCACCAGCCCGTCGGCAATTTCGGCTGGGTCATCGAGGACGTCTACGAGCACGCCTACGCGCCGCTCCTGGACGCGCTCGAGCGTCATCCCGGGGTTCGCCTGGCTCTCCACTACACGGGACCGCTGTTGCAGTGGCTCATGGCCAATCGCCCGGAGACTCTCGATCAGATTCGCGCGCTGGTAAACCGCGGCCAGATCGAGATCCTCGGCGGCGCTTACTACGAGCCGATCCTGATAACCCTGCCGGACCGGGACCGCCACGGCCAGCTGGTGCGCATGGGTGATGAGCTGGAACGGCTGTTCGGGCGCCGGCCCGCCGGGGCCTGGCTTGCCGAGCGGGTGTGGGAACCGTCTCTGGCTTACGACCTGGCCGCGGCCGGGTACCGCTGGACCATCCTGGACGACAGCCACCTGCGGGCTGCGTCGATCAAAGAGGACGCGATGTGGACCGCGTTCACGACGGATGATCGAGGCCTGCGACTGACCGTGCTCGGGACCGAACAGGGCCTGCGGTATCGCATCCCGTTCCAGCCCGTCGAGGACGTGATTTCCTACCTGGCGGATCGGCGAACCCCCGATGGGCGGTTCGTCGGGGTGATGGGCGACGACGGCGAGAAGTTGGGTGCATGGCCGGGCACCTTCGCCTATTGCTGGAGCAACGAGCGTTGGGTCGAGCGCTTCTTCGAGGCGATCGAAGCCAACGCGGCCTGGCTGAAGACGGTCACGCCGTCAACCTGGCTGGAGCACCAGCCGCCGACTACCCGGGCCTACTTCCCGACGTCTTCTTATGTTGAGATGACCGAGTGGGTCCTGCCGCCCGACGAGACGCCGATCTTCTCCCGCCTCCTCGAGAACGCCCGCGAGAAGGGACTGCCGGAGGCGCGCTATCTGAGGGGCGGGTTCTGGCGCAACTTCGCCGCTCGGTACCGCGAGGTCAATGAGCTGCACAAGCAGATGCTGCGAGTGTCGGCCAAGGTGGACGCCATGACTCCAGGGCCGACTCGGGAAAGCGCCCTCGACCACCTGTATCGCGGCCAGTCGAACGACTGCTACTGGCACGGTCTCTTCGGCGGCATCTACATCACTCATATGCGCATGGCCACACTGGCCAATCTGATCGCGGCGGAGGACCTGGCGGAGACGGCGGCCGCGGCAGCGGCGCCCTCTGGAGCCGGGTCCGGGACCTTCGGTGCGCATCTGGTCGACACCGACCTCGACGCGGTCGACGAGGTGCTGGTCTCGATGCCGAATCAGACGATCGTCGTCGATCCGGAACACGGTGCGGGGGTCTCGAGCTGGGACCTTCGGGCGAGTCGAATGGCGCTCGCATCCGTGCTGCGCCGCCGGCCGGAGGCCTACCACGCCGACCTGATCGCGCACGAGGCCGCGGCGCAGGCAGGCGACCCTCCAGTGGCTGGCGCCCTCGACGCCGCCGGAGCCCCGAAGACCATCCACGAAATGGTGGCCGTCACGGAGTCCGGTCTGTCGTCCCGGATCCACTACGACCGCCACGAGCGTCGCAGCGGCCTCATCCATATCCTGCCGGCCGGGGGCGCCACCACCGCAGACCAGTTGGTCTCGGCGACATACGACGAGCTCGGCGACTTCGTCGAGGGCGCCTTCGAATTGGTCGAACTTGCCGACGACCGGCTGCTGGCGCGGCGAGTCGGCACGGTCACCCAGCCGGGCAGGCCGGGGGCGCTCTCGGTCGAGAAGGCGTTTCGCTTCGCCGGCGATCGCCTCGATCCCAGCCTGCAGCTCTCGACGACCGTCATGAACACGGGCGAGGCCGGGCTTTCGTTCGAGCTGGCCGTCGAATGGAACTTCAATATGATGGGCGGCGGCCACAATCCGGACGCCTGGTACGAGCCCGAACCGGGCAGCCGGTTGTCGCGGGTCCCTCACGACGCTCCCGGCGAACTGGGCGCCGGTTCGCGTCTCGCCTTCGGCAACGACTACGAGGGTGTTCGAGTCGAGACAGCCGTTGAGCCTGTCTCGAAGATCTCCTGGTATCCGGTCGAGACCATCTCGAATTCCGACAACGGTTTTGAGCGCGTATACCAGGGCAGCGCTCTCGTCTTCCGCTGGCCGGTCGACCTCGCCCCGGGGGCCAGCCGCACCTTCACCGTCAGCTTTGACGTGGCTCAGTCACGCGATCGCGCCATCGAGGAGCGGGGGCAGCCGGGCTGATCCGCGGGCTCACCCGCGCCAGGTCACTCGATCGTCTTCGTCAACCGCCCGGGGGAGCTGAGTCCGGGTCGTACCTGGGCCGCAGGGGCGTTCGCCGGCGGAGCGTGGAAGCCCCGGCGACGACGGTCGGCGTTCATTCGATCGTCGGCGAGACGGAGCGCGTCGGCGAGTCGCCCTCCGGGGATCGCCTGCGCCCAGCCGATGGCCAGGCGGACGCCGACTCCGCCTGCCTCGAGCCAGGCGTTGCAGGCATGGCACACGCGCTCGGCATACCTGCTCGCGGCCAGCTCGTCCGTTTCGGGCAGCAACGCGGCGAAACGCGCAGGCCCGATGCGTGTGATGGAATCCGCTCCGCGGGCATCCCGCCGCAGGGCCGCCTCGACAGGAGCGATGAGCCGGTCCGCGGCATCCTGGCCGAGGATGGCTGCGAGGGAGTCGAGGCCTTCGAGCTCCGCCACGAGGAGCGTCACCGGCCGCCCGTAACGCCTGAAGCGGTCCTGCTCGTTGATGAAGGCCTCGTCCCACGCCCGGCCGGTTACGATGCCGCGCGTCGCCGCGTCGAGCGTCTCCGCGGGGTCGGCGGCTTCTTTCTCGCACACGTCGCCTCGGACGAATGCCCGAATGGCCGAATCGGCGCTCGGGTCGTCGTGGGGCGGGAGTCTCCAGCGTCTCGATCGTCGGGACCGGAGTCGGTGGTCCGAGGAAGTGTCGTCGTCAATCACATCGACAATCTCGATCGCAGCGGAGTGGTGAAGGGCGTGCCCGATGCATCCTGATGGGCGAGCCTTCGCGCCGATGCAATTCAGCGCCGAGGTGGCCTTCGAGGGGTGCGCTGGCAGAACAGGGATGGAACCAAGCATATCAACCGAGATCGAGTCTGCCCGGGCCCGTGGGCCCATCGCCCGTGTGATAGTCCGTGCGATAGGCGACCGCTCCGCCCACGCCTAACTGCCGGATGGTCTGCCGTTCGCGCCGGGCGCCCAAAGGCCGCCCGTCTCCGTCATCCAGTCGGCGACTCGGTCGCAAGCGGCGGCGACGTCGTCGTCCGAAACGTCCAGCTCGAGGACCGGCAGCTTCGACTCACCGGCCAGCTGACGGAGCAGCTCCTGCTCGGCGATGAAGGGACTCAGGTCGTCGTACTGGCTCGGCTTGCCGGAGACCCGGAGTCGCTCCCGTCGCGCGCCCTCGAAGGTCTCCCGGCGCCGGACGCAGAGAACGATATGAAAGCCCAGGGGTAGTAAACGATCCTCCAGCCAGGCGAAGTCGTAGTCGACACCACGTTCGGTCCGCTGGCAGGCGCGCGTCGAGAGGTGGAACCGGTCGACGATCCACGAGTAGTACGGCATCAGCTCGAACAGGCGCGCCCACGTGGCGTACGTCTCGAGCGCGCGAGCCTCCTCATCGGCGGCGAAGTTGACCAGGCCGCGGCCCCATGGATATGGCGTGAAGGCACACCACTCCCCGGAGATGATTGGCGACAGGTAGGGGTACCGGCGGGGGCCGACTATTCGCGGATGCTGGTTGAGCGCGAACGCCAGATCCGTCTTGTGGGTGAGTCGAGTGCCCTCGAGGATTACCTTGGGTGTGAGCTTGACGGACATCTACCAGCGTTCCCGATGGACGACGGTCTCGTATGGCTTGCGGCCGCCGGCGCGTTTGGCCCAGCTCAGCGCCTCGGGGTTGAGCGGATAACCGAACGAAAGCATGAACTCGCACCATTGGTCGGCGGGATAGCCGAGTAGCTCGCGCGCCAGAGCCTGGTTGTAAACCGTGGCGGGAACGCTGCCGATGCCGAGCTCCCAGGCGGCGAGGGTCATGTTCTGGGCGGCCCGACCCAGGTCCCACATGATGGAGTAGGGGGCCTCGTGCGTGGCCGGATCGGGCACGACCAGCGCCACGGCCGCGGCGGCGCCGGCGAGGTGCCCGGCGTACGGGCCCACGTCGGCGAGCTGGCGCAGATGGTCTCGGTCCGTGCAGACGATGAAGTCCCAGTTCTGCTGGTTCTTCGAGCTGCCGGATCGCCGCCCCGCGTTGAGGATGCGCTCGAGGTGCTCGGGCTCGAGCGGTCGCTCCGTGAACTTGCGAATGGCTCGGGTGGTATCGATTGCCTGCCAGGTGTCCATCGATGTCTCCGTGTTGGGGGAGTGCGTCGCGGCGGTGCTGCGACGGCTCTCCGGTCAGCTGAAGGAGGGGCTCGGATCGGGCAAGACGGTCTTGCTGGGCAGCGCGCCAAAGCCATAGGTCGGGTCCTGCGGGCGTTCGACGACGCACGCGGCGGCACGATCACCGGCCGTCTCAGGTGAAACCGGGCCGCCCAGCCAGGTTGCGAAGAACGCGGCGGTCCGGCGCCGGCAGCCGGCATCCTCGTACAGCCAGCGGTGCCCGTAGTCGGGGAGCACGAGCGTTTCGACGGGCGGGTCCCCGTCCGAACGTCCGCCGGAGGCCGCCCGGCCGATCAGCTCGAGATGCTCCACGGGCACGCCGTGGTCCTTGGCGCCGTGGATCAGCAGCAGCGGACCGCGATAGCGAGTCGCGGCCACGAGTGCGCTCGCGTCTGTCAGCGAGTGGCGACGCGGCGCGAGCAAAACCACGGCCGTGATCCACGCGAGCGGCGTGGCCACTGGCGCTGGAATGCTCATCTCGGCCATGTCGAACGTCTTGCGGGTCATCCGCACCAGGTCGGCCGGGGCGGAAAGACTCACGACGGCCCGAATCGACGGCTCCCGGGAGGCGGCCACGATCGCGCCCGCGGCGCCCAACGAATGGCCCAACACGCCGACCGTGGAGACGTCGGTCCTGGTTGCCAGCCAGCAGACCGCCGCCTCGGTGTCCTCCGCAAACTCGGGCACGTTGATCGGCAGCGTCTCGGGCGGATTGGCGCCGTGGCCTCGCACGTCGAAGACGAGGCATTGGAAACCGGCGGCGTGGAGGTACCGGACGTGGGCGAACGTTCGCCCTCGGTTCGATTCCCAGCCGTGGACGATGACGATCGAGGGTCGGCGCTCGTCCGCCTGCCCCGGGGCGGTGGGCTCCGCGGGAACGAACCAGCCGCCGAGCTCGTGGTCGCCGGCGTCGATCGCGACCTCTTCGAACGCCAATCCGAACTCGGCGGGCGAGGTCTCCACGGGGCTGCGATGCGGCAGGCCGACGCGCTCGCGATAGCGGAGGGCGAACCTGTATGAGGCTGCCAGGGCGGCCGCGCCACCGGTGAACGCGGCCAATCCAAGCCATCGGGATCGGTGGGAGCGCCTGCGTCGAGCCATGAGGGTAGGGGACGTCACGCGGGCCGGCCTGTCAAGGGCGAGCCGGAGAGGGGACGCGTCGGCGGCCCGGGCTCAAGGCCCTGTGATGCCTGCGCGGCGGCCGCCACGAGGCGTTCGCCGACGCCCCGCCAGGTCGCGTGAGGCGGCGGCCGTGCCCCGGGTAGACTGGTGGGATGCCGCGAAACCCCTTCGTCGTGCTCGGGCTGTCCCCGGACTCGACCATGGAATCGATCAAAGTGGCGTGGCGGCGCCTCGCCCGACAGCACCATCCGGACGTCGCGAGCGGCGACCCGGCCGTGGAGCGGCGCGCCAACCGGACGATGGCCGAGATCAACGCCGCGTACCAGGAGCTGCGCGATCCCGACAAGAGGCGAGTTCACCGGGATGCTGCGGCAAGAGCCGCCCATGCCGGGGAAGGCGTTCCGCGCGGCGCCGGCGCGCCCGGCGGCAGCGCTGGGGATGGGGCGCCCGGATGGGCTGCGGATCGCCCCGGCTGGGTCTCCAGGCGCAGCTCGGTTCGACCGGTGACGGCCAGGATCGATACGAGCGCGCTCCTTAGGCCGCGCAACGCCACGTTGCGGCCGCTGGATCACAGCCCACTGCCAGGGCTGCCGCCACGTCCGCGATCGGACAGCGGGCACGAGCCGCCCCGAGCCTCCACGCCGACCGGTCCGGCGCACCGCCGCCGCGGCCCCAACATGGAGGCCGATCTGCCGACGCTGCCGGAGGCGTTCGGTACACGTCTGAAGTTCGGCAAGTTCGCGGGCCTGACGCTGGGCGAGGTCGCCGCGATCGAGCCGTCTTATGTCGAGTGGATCGTCCGGACGATCGACCGCGATCCCGAGATCTGCCTGGCGGCCCGAGTCGTCCTCCGGTTTCTGGCTGCCGGCCCCGCCCGTCGTCCACGCCTGGACACTTTCGTCCCGCGCGGCTGAGAGACGGAACGGCCCGCCCGGCTTGCGGGCGAGCCGTTCCTCCCCTTCGGGGGATTAGACCGGCCGCCGACCAAGAGCCCCATGCTGGCCGATCATCCTGTTGTTCGGGTCGTGACCGGCTCCGGCGGCCTCCTCTTACGAACGTGAGCTCGTCTCAAGAGCGGAGGCTGCGATTGACCCGATCCGTGTCCGACGCCCCTGGCACCCTCGGTGCATCTCGGCGGCCAACTTCCAGGCTAGTCCGACGGCCTCCAAGTTCAATGGCCCCTACGAACCCGGCTCCAGGGCTCGTAAGTAAGGCGCGTGCTGGCACCGCTCGAGCCAGACCGCTGCAGCGCGCCAAGGCGTTTGGCGAGAGTGCTCCGCCGTCACGACCGCCGCGCGGTACCATCGGCTCATGTATGCCGACGGTTTCTCATTCCTTGACGAAGAGCGCGAAGCCTGGCGGCCGTTTGAGGCCCTGCTGGACCTGACGGACGAACAGCTGGAGCGGCCCATGGCCGGTGCCCATGGCTGGACCGGTCGCGATCTCATGGCGCACCTGGGCGTCTGGATCGAATGGTGGCTCAACATCGCCCGCGAACTGGCGGTCGGCCCGAAGAGCGCGGCGTTCGACGAGCTATGTGCCATCGGCAAGGAGTGGGAGGCCCAGGGAGACGTGCTGAACGCCCGCTACCAGGCCGAATGGGCGGCCCTGCCGATGTCCGAGATCCGGCATCGCTTCTCGACCTTGCCGGGTGAGCTGCGCGGCTACCTGACTGTGGTCCCGGAGACGCGCTGGCTCAAAGACTCGGGGCACCTGAAGTCGCTGCTGGGCAACACAACCGAGCACTACGCCGAGCACGAGGCGGACCTGCGGGCCATCCTCGACGGAGCCGGCAGCTGAATTCGGACGTGCCGGGCCCGGCCGTTCCGACGGCCGAGGCGCCGCTTTCGACTGAGCGCCTGGTCCTGCGACGCTGGCGGGAGGCGGATCGCGAACCGTTCGCGCGCCTGAATGCCGACCCGGAGGTGATGCGGCATTTCACGCACCCGCTCGATCGCGCCGAGAGCGATGCCATGGTCGGTCGCATCGAGATGCGTTTCGACGAGCGCGGTTATGGTCTCTGGGCGGTCGAGCGACGGTCCGACGGCGAGTTCCTGGGATTCACGGACCTCGCCTATCAGGATTTCCCGGCACCGTTCACGCCCTGCGTCGAGATCGGCTGGCGTCTGGCGCGGTCGGCGTGGGGCCGCGGATACGCGACCGAGGCAGCGCGAGAGGCGCTGAGATTCGGGTTTGAGCAGGTTCGACTGGCCGAGATCGTGTCCTTCACGACGCCCGCGAACGTGGCTTCGGTGCGGGTCATGGAGCGGATCGGCATGCATCGCGACCCGGCCGACGACTTCGATAATCCAAAGGTGCCGGTCGGGCATGTCCTCCGGCGACTCGTTCTGTACCGTCTGACACGCGAGGAGTTCGTCCGTGACCGCTGACAAGGGACCGAATGGCAAGGCGACGACAGAAACGGCCGTCGAGGCGATGGACCGGCTGGCCGTGGAGCTCGATGGCGTCGAGAGGCTGGCAGCCGCCGATGCGGTCGAATACGCCCGCGGCGGACTCGTCTTCGCCGCCCGCGAGAGTGGCGGGCTGAGCTTCCGCCTTCGGCCCGAGGTCGTCGACGCCGCCCTGAGAACGCCGGATACGGCCCGCTCGAGCCGGGGGGCGCAGTGGATTGCGCTGTCGCCGAGCGGGGCCGACCCGTTCACGCTGGACCGAGTGGCGGCCTGGTTCGAGAGCGCCTGGCGTCTGGCCGGAGAGTCGAGCCCGGGCGGCACATCGCTGCACTGACCGGCAGCGCCGCCCGATCACGCCCACGCTGAGGGCCGCGACATAGCACGACCCCGACCTGAGGGGGGAGGTCGGGGTCGCTAGACCGGAGCCGAGGGGGAGGCTCCGTTTGGTATTCGATCTGGTGCGAGCTTGCGCTCAGCTGGCTGGCTTAGCGTACTGCGAGAGCTGAAACCTCGCCTCGAACTGCTCTGCCGGCATCGCCCCGACAACCGCCATCGGCTGCTGGCCGGGGCGGAAGAAGGCGATGGTCGGCAGGGTCATGATCTGCAGCGCCTGGGAGACTCCCGGGTTGGCGTCGACGTCCATCTTGACGACGTCGATGGAACCCGAGTACTTCTCGGCGATGCGCTCTAGCTCGGGCGCGACCATGCGGCACGGGCCGCACCACGATGCCCAGAAGTCGACGATGATCGGTCGTTCCGCATTGAGTACGACCTGCTCGAACGTCTCGTCCGTGACTGCTTGAACTTCGGCCACCTGGTGATGGTCCTTTCTACCTGAACGGTCTTGACCGGCTCGAGTTTCAGCCAGCGATTGACTGGAGGAGTTGGCAGGCCTCGAGGATCCGAGGATCCGCAAGGCGGTAGTAGATAGCGTTGCCGTCCCGACGGGTCAGGACAAGCCCCGAATTCCGCAGCACCGCAAGGTGCTGGCTCATGTTCGGAACGTGGCAGCCGACCCGCTCGGACAGTTCGCGCACCGAAAGCTCACCATCGGCGAGTGACTGGAGCACGCACAGGCGCTTGGCATCGGCGAGGGCTCGCGCCACCGCCGCGCTTCGTTGCCTGGTCATCTCCAGATCGCCTACGTCGAGCATGGACAGACCATACAACAGTTTGCGCAAAGACGCAAGCAGATGATGCGCACGGGATGGAGCTCGCCGGGTGCGCCTACCGGGGTGAGTCCGTTGCCGCCTGCACCTGGACCGATCCGCGAGGGCGGCCGTGTGCGATGCTTCGGCGGTGAGCTGGGCAACACTGGGCCGTCGTGCCCGTACCTTCCGGGTCGTTCACGCCGTGTGGTCCGTGGCCGGCCTCTCGACCCTGGGCTATATCTGGCTCTGTGCAGTGACGGGACGGCGCGATCGGCGTCTCGTGGCCAGCGTCGCTTTTCTCTCGATAGAGGGCGTGGGGCTGGCGGTTGGGCACGGCGACTGCCCGATGGGCCCCTTGCAGGAGAAATGGGGTGACCCGGTGCCGTTCTTTGAGCTGGTGCTGCCGCCGCGAGCGGCGAAGGCCGCGGTCCCGATACTGGCCGTGGCGACGGTTTCCGGGCTCCTCGCTGTTGCGGTGCGGCAACCGCGTTCCCGCGCAACCGCATAGCCGCGGCGCCGACCGACCTCGCGCCCCTGCGGCGTTCGTGCGCTCCTCGGCCCGCCGAGATGGACGGCAGTGGCTACGATGACCGCATGGACGACAGCAGCCGGTTCGGTGGCCTGGGAGGAGAGCCGGGGGCCCGCGTCGGCGCCGATCCACGCGACCCAAGGCTGGCGGGCGGTGCGGGCGGTATGTCCGGCCTCGGCCCCGGCGGGCTCCAGGGTCTGGCCGGCATGCTGGGCATCGGTGGGATGCAGGGCGGCGATGCCCGTGATCCCCGCGGAATCCGGATGGGCGGCCGCGACGCGCGCGACGTCCGCACTGCGACGGGCCGCGACCTGGCCGGCGACGGGGTTGGACAGAAGGTCGAGGCGATCGAGATCCATGGCGAAGGCAGGCTCGCGGGGCCGACCACGGCGCTCGAGCCCACGGTAGTCGGCATCGACTCGACCGGACTGACCCTGTCGATCGGCACCGGCCGGCCAGTTCGCGCCGGCTTCCGCGACCTGAGTCTGATCGCGATCCAAGAGTCGACGGCGCTGCTCGTCCTGGGCGACGGTCCGGACACGATGCGGGTCATGCTCGAGCGGTTCGGCGACCGCCTCGGCCCCATGGTTCGACTGTTGCGCGAGCTCCGGCTCAAGCAGCGTCTCTCCGACGGGCTCGTCAAAGTGCCCGATGAACCAGCCGAGCTGGTCGAATTTGCCTGGCAACCAGCGGCCGGACCGCTCGGTCCCGGGCCGGATGTGCCGGCGACGGCGACGACCGGTATCGGCCAGCTCGTGGTCCATCCCTGGGGTTTCGTGGTGTGCCCGCTGGACGAGCGCGCCACCTGGATCAACTTTCGGCGCGCGTCGATCGCAACCGTGACGACTCCGAACCCGGGCGAGGTCGCGGTGACTGGCGCGCCCGGCACGCTCACCCTGCGGGGGCTTGGGGCGGCGGCCACCCGCACGCACGATAGGCTGGGCAAGCTGCGCGACGGAGCGTTCGACGACGCCGCGGGTTTCGTGGAACAGCTGCTGCCGGACGCCCCGTTCGGGGTCCGCCAGAAGGCGTCGAGCACGCTCGTGGACGGCCGGCCGACCAGGCCGGACGTCTTGGGCGATGCCGGCTGGCCGATCGTGGAGACCGCGGTCCTGGGCGAGCCGACCTTCGCCGAGAGCTATCAGTCGCTGTGTTCGAGCGCCGGTCCGGCCGCTCCCAGATGGGTCGCGATGTCGCCGGTCGATCCGGGCGGCAAGGATCCCAAGATCTGGTTCCTGATCGCCATGCCCGGCAACCTGGTGGCTCTCGAGCTGGTGACGGCCGGGGCCCACGCCACCTACTTCTACCGGGTAATGCCGCGAGCGCAGTACAGGGGCGAGGCGCCCGAGCAGCTGGGGATCGCCGCGGAGCGGGCGGTTCGGGACGTCAGCGAGGCTCTCGTCGACTGCCGGTTCCTGCGCGAGCCTATGGCGCTTCCCGACGATCAGCTGCGACTGCCGAAGTACCTGCGCTACCGGCTTGCCCTGGGGGTGCTGCCGACTCTGGCCTGGGCGCGAAGCAGGTTCGTCGCCCGAATAGTCCATCGCGACCCGGCGAGCTGGTCCGCTGCCGTTGCGGACCTGGTTCGGTGGCACGGCACCGCCCGCGACGAAGCGGCGGAATGGCCCGGCCGCGCGGCCCAGGAAGCGGCCATTTCCGAGGCCGGTGCGGACGATGGCGGTAGTGGTGACGGAACTGGTGACGGAACTGGCGCGGACGGCGCCGCCGGCGCGAGCGACGCACCGGCCGATCCCGGGCTCCCCGACGCCGCGACCGGCGCGGCGAACCCGGCCAATGCGAAGAGCGAGCCTTCGGGCACCGCAGGCTAGGAGGAGCGGACGATGCCGACTTTCAAGCACCCGTGCCCGTACTGCGACAAGTTCATCGACAGGGCCGTGTCGGCCTGCCCGTTCTGCGGCCAGGTGGATCCGTTCGCGCCGAAGCGCTGCCAGAACTGTCGCAGGATCGTCGAGGACCCGAGCTGGGTCGTTTGCCCGTCGTGCGGCCAGTCGCTTATCGCGCCGCCTCCTGGCCCTGCAACCACCGGCGCCACCGCAGGGGTCGGTCCCGCGGCCCCTGCCGCGCCCGCACCGGCCGCCGCGCCCGCCGTGCCGAGCGCTGCCGGTTCCGGGGCAGCGGCTCAGCCCGCCACCCCGCCGCCTCCGCCCCGGCCGCCGCTCAACCCTGACGCGGCGCCGCCCGTTCTGACGTCCGCCGGATCGTGCAGCGGTTGCGGCACGGCACTTCCTGCGGGCGCCCGCTTCTGCACCGTCTGCGGGACGCTCGCCGGAGCGTAGCCGACCCTCAGGGCTGGCGCCCCTGACGGTTGCTAGGCGACCTTGTTGCCGCAGTTACCGCAGAAGCGCGTGTCGGCCGCCAGCTCGGCGCCGCACTTGCTGCACTTGGCCGTCCCCAACGGCGTGCCGCAGTTGCCGCAGAACTTCTCGCTGCCGACCGGCTTGCCGCAGCTGGGGCATTCCGTGGCTCTGGCGCTGAGGTCGCCCGCGAAGACCTGCTGACCCTGCATGGCCTGGCGCATCTGGTTGAGCTCGACCGATGAGCGCTCGGCCTCCATCTCGGTGGCGAGGTTCGGCGCGCAGTTCACGCACAGGCCGCGCTGCTTGTTGAAGCAGGTCTCGTCGACCCAGTTGTTGCAGCGCACGCAGCGGTGGAACAGCGGCATGATCTCGTTGGAGGCCTTCTGCAGGGCCTTGTCGCGGGCGTCTCGGTCCGTGATGTCCTGGGCCGCGTTGGCCGCGTTGCGTGCCCCCCAGAGCCCGCCGATGATGCTGCTCGCGCCGCCGAGGATCGAGGCGCCAGTGCCGAGCAGGTTCTTCTGCCACTCGCTTCTGTAGCCGCTGCCGCATACATCGCAGCGGAATTCGAACTGGTAGCCCTGGTTCGTCGAGAGATCCTGGTAGTTGCTCGTAAACGGGGTGAAGCCCGGCATTCGACCCGCTCCTGAGTGGCGGCCGCGTGGCGGCCTCGGCTGCGACGGTTGTGTCCGAATGGTAGCGCCACGGACGCCGGCCTGAGCGTCCTCAATGTCGGCCCGTCAAGGCAGAACAGCCGGCTCCAATCGGGCCAGGATCTCCGCGTGGGGAGTACAAGTGTCGGCTCCGATGTCCTTGCCGCCCTGGCATTTGCCGCCGGGTTGCCATTGGAGCAGGAAGAGACCATGGATCGGCCTGCCGCCGCCGATCGGCCCACCGCCGAACTCGTGGTAGGCGCCCTGCTGGGCGGCCATCTCCTGGCTGCCAGGTTCGGAGCCGAGCCAGGAGACCTCGTAGCAGGCCTGGCCGACGACGTCACAAGCGTCCTCCCCGGCCCCTGCTATCCAGGCATCCACGACGTAGAGGTTGGGCCCGCCAGAAGCCACTGCCGCGATAGCGGCATCGGCGGCAGTCCAGACCAGCCCGCCGTCGGGTCGGGTCTCCAGTGCCCCCTGCAGGCCGATGATGCCGCCCGGCTGGATCTGGTCTGCGACCGGTTTCGGTGGGAAGCCGCTACAGTCGATACCGTCGCAGACGACCCGCGAGTCGACCGTGTACCGACCCGCGAGATGGCTCGGGTCCGCCGCGATGAGGGCCGACAACTCGTCGGTCGTCAGGGCTCGGTTTCCGGGCCCGATCAGGCCCGTCGGGGCGATCGGTCGGGCCTGGGTCGGCTCGACTGCCGGCGTCGCAGGCGGAGCGACCGTCCGAGTTGGCGACGAAGCCGGGGATGCTTCGGTCGCCAGCGGCCGCTGCAGCGAGACGTCGGCGACCTTCGCCAGAACTCGCCAGGCGGCGCAGCCGCGGTTGTCCTGCGGGGAGGCGTTCGGGCACTGTTCGGTGACGGAACGAACGACGTAGACACCGTGGATTGAGGTCCCGCTCGGAATTGCGTCGACCTGTGCCACGCCCGCCGCTTCGACCAATGGTGCTTGCTTCGAGGTCATCGGCTGGCCAGCGGCAAAGCCCGGCGGCACCGCGATCGAATCGTCGCTGAGCCAGCTGTAGATGCACCAGTCCGAGCCCAGGGGATCCAGCGGGTCGCCGGCCGGCCTCGGCGTGCTCGCCGGGCAGCCAACACTGGCGGCGCCCGGGACGTTGCCGTATCCACGCCGGCCATCGATTTGGTAAAGCCAGCCCTCGACCAGGAACGTCTTGCCGGACACCGGCCATTCGTCCGCGACCCTGAAGGCGAGGCGCGTCGGCGCCGGCGTTATCTGGCCGAGCAGCCCGAGATAGCCGGGCGCCAGGTAGCGGAAGGCGAAGGTCCCGGTGGTGGCAGGCTCAGGCAGTTGGGCGGAGAGCTTGGCGCCCATGACGCAGACCTGCGAGGGCATGGCCTCGATCACTCCGACCGTCGGATAACGGTTCATCGGACAGACGTCGTTCCTGGCGTCGATCGTCACGGAGGCGACGATCGTCGTGTTTGTCGGCAGCGCCGGCCCGGCCATGAGCACGGCCAGCTCGATCGCGGTGAGAGCACGCCCGCTCGGGTAGCCGGCCGGAGAAGCGGCGGGTCCGGTGTGCAACGCCGGGACTGCAATCGCCACCGCCAGGATCGCCACAAGGGCCAGCGCGATGCCGACTCCCGCGAATCGGGGCAGAGTCCAGCGCGGGCGCCAGCGGGCCTTCGGGCGAATGTCCTGTCCGTCGTCGAGCGCCATGGACACCTCCGCCAGCAGCTCGTCCGGCAGGCGCCCGGCCGAGCGTCGGGCCAGCTGCGCGCGGATGTTCGGGTCGATCGGCGGAAGATGCTCGTTCATCGCGACTCCTTCGCGAGCGCCGACTCGAGCGCCGCACGGGCGCGGTGGAGTCGAGACTTGATCGTTCCTTCGGGTACCGCAAGCGTCGCCGCGATCTCGGCGATGGGTCGCTGATGAAGGTGGTGGAGGACCAGGATCGCCCGATCGTCGATCGAGAGCTGGGCAAAGGCGCGGTCGAAGACGTCGGCCTCGGCGGTTCGGTCGTCCAGCGTTCGGTCGGTCGCGGCCGGGCCGCGGTCGTCTTCCGGATCGTCGAGGCTGATCTCACGGACACGAGTCCGTACACGGCGGCGCAATTGCTGGCGGCAAGCGTTGAGGTTGATCCGGCCCAGCCACGCGTCGAAGAGTTGCGGGTCGCGCAGGGCGTCGTGGTGGCACCAGGCCGAGACGAAAGTCTCCTGGGTTGCGTCCGCGGCGTCAGTCCGGTTCCCGAGTATTGCGAGCGAGGTGCCGTACACGGCATCGATCCGGCTTCGGACGAGGGAATCGAAGGCGGCGCGATCGCCCAATCGGGCTCTCTCGACGAGCGCTCGCTCCATCCGCCTCCCTCTGGTGCTCTACCTGTATCGATGCCGGGCCGGAGACTCAGGTTCCATCTTTATGGCGGCGGGCCGACCCTCGCGGCCGGCCGCCTGGCATACTCGCGGCATGCCGGACCACATCGTTTCCCTGGCGAGCATTCAGGAGGCCCGGCGTATGCTCGACGGCCGAATCGAACGCACGCCCATTCTGTCCTCGGCGACGGCAGGCCGCGTGCTCGCCGCGCGCGGCGTCCGGGTCGCCGACGGGCGTGTCTACGCCAAGGCCGAGCATCTCCAGAAGACCGGCGCCTTCAAGATCCGCGGTGCGCTCAACAGGATCGACGCCCTGTCGGCGGCCGAACGCGCCGCCGGGGTAATCGCATTCTCGACCGGCAACCATGCCGCCGGGGTGGCCCTGGCCGCACACCAGGCCGGCGTCCACGCCCTGGTCATGATGCCGGCCGGCGCCGTGCGCTCGAAGGTGGATGCCTGCCGCGGTTACGGCGCCGAGGTCGTCCTCTTCGGCGAGTCCACCGGCGAAACCTGGGCTCGCACCGAGGAGCTGGCAGTGGAGCGTGGCCTGACGTTCATCCCGCCGTTCGACGAGCCGCACATCATCGCCGGCCAGGGCACGATCGGCCTCGAAATCCTGGACGACCTGCCCGACGTGGACGTCGTGGTGCTGGGCATCGGCGGCGGTGCGCTCTGCACCGGGACCGCCGCCGCGATCAAGGAAACGAAGCCGAGCGTTCGTGTCTACGGCGTGGAGCCGAAGCTGGCCAACTCCATGTCGCTGGCCCTCGAACGCAACGCGATAGTCCCCATAACGCCCGCCTCGGTGGCCGATGGGCTCAACGCGCCGTTTGCCGGCGAGTGGGTCATGGCGATGGCCCGGCGCTACCTCGACGGGATCGTCCTCATCGACGATGCGGAGATCCTGGCCGGCGTTCGGTTCGCTCTGGAACGGATGAAGCAGCTCGTCGAGCCGTCCGGCGCCGCGGCCCTGGCGGCCGTGCTGTTTGGCGAGATCCCGATCAACGACGGCGACCGGGTCTGCGTGGTCTTCAGCGGCGGCAACGTCGAGATGGGCCGGTTGGGGGAGATGCTCGCGAGTGCGGCGCCGCTGGAGATCCCGCCCGCGGTCGGCTAGCGACGTTTGCGTCCCGCGGCCTCAGCGCGCCTGGGTCCGAGCCTGTCCCAGCCCTCAGTCAGTCGGCGCCGAGCTCGTGGAGCCTCGAGTCCGAGATGCCCATGTGATGCGCCAGCTCGTGGACTACCGTCAGACGGACTTCATGCTCCAACTCGGCCTGATCGGGGAAGTCCTCCAGCAGGGCAATCCGGAAGAGGGTGATCTTGTTCGGCGTGAACGCCCAATCGGCACCATATTCGATGCGCGGCACTCCCTCATACAAGCCGTAGAGGCCGTCGTTGGGACCCAGCCCGGCCTGGCGGAGCTGCGCCGACGACGGCTCGTCGTCGATGACGATGGCCACCTCGTCCAATGCTCGGGCGAACGGCTCGGGGATGGAGTCGAGGGCGCTCCCGACAAGCTCCTCGAAGCGCTGGGCGGAGGCCTCCCTCGACAACCGGCGCGAGTTGCCCCGCCGTCTCTTTGGCACCGCCATATGCTACGGCCCGGCCAGGGCCAGCGTGATCGAAGGTTACCCGCCACGACCGCCCTTGGACGTCGGTACGCGACGCGTGGGAATGCCTGCGGCCGGCGACCGAAGATCCGGCACGGCGTAGCATTGGCCGAAAGGAGCTCAGCCACGCCGAATCAGCAGCCGCCCGACGACAAGCTCGACATGTCCGCCCACCTCCGCGCGCTCGTAGACTCGATCGAGGGCGATGACGACGGCGCCGAGAGTCTCGGTCGAGACGAGGGCGGCGCGACGGACGGGCCGGCTCGGGCGTCTACGCGTCGCCGCCCGATCGGCGTCGAGCGGGCCGTGAGGGAGATCCTGCTCGAGATCGGCGAGAACCCCGATCGCGAAGGGCTGCTCAAGACCCCGGAGCGCATGCACAGGATGTGGCTCGAGTTGACCTGCGGCTATCGCGTCGACCCGGATCGGCTGATCAACGGCGCCGTCTTCGACGTCGGCTACAGCGAGATGGTGGTCATCAAGGGGATACCGTTCTATTCGCTCTGCGAGCACCACATGCTGCCCTTCTTCGGCGCCGCGTCCGTGGGCTACCTGCCGAGGGGCCGGGTCATCGGGCTCTCCAAGATCCCAAGAGTCGTCGAGATGTACGCCCGCCGTCTCCAGGTCCAGGAGCGGATGACCCAACAGATAGCCGACTTCCTGCAGGCCAGGCTGAACCCCTATGGCGTCGGCGTGGTCATAGAAGCGGAGCACCTCTGTCTGGCGATGCGCGGCGTCCAGAAAGGCGGGGCGGCGATGGTCACCAGCAGCGTGCTGGGCACCTTCCGGAGCTCCAAGGAAACTCGCGACGAATTCATGGCCCACCTTGAACGAGTGGTGCCGAGGGTCTGACGGGGCGCCCGAACTGCGTTGCCATGGGATCGCCGCGGCTATCATTCGGGCATGACCGATCGACCGCTCAAGGTGCTCATCGCCAAGCCCGGCCTCGATGGGCACGATCGCGGAGCGAAGGTGCTCGCTCGCGGCCTTCGAGACGAGGGCTTCGAGGTCGTTTACACCGGCTTGCGCCAGACCCCCGAGATGATCGTCACGGCGGCTCTCCAGGAAGACGTGGACGTCGTCGGCCTCTCGATCCTGTCCGGAGCCCACATGACCCTGGTGCCGCGGGTATGCGGCCTGTTGCGCGACCGCGGCATGGACGATGTCCTCATCACGGTCGGCGGCATCATCCCCGACGACGACGTGCCCGAGCTCAAGGAGAGTGGCGTCGCCGCCGTCTTTGGACCCGGCACGACGATCGCCCAGGTGGCCGATTTCCTGCGGGCCAACGCCCGCCCGCGGGGCTAGCTCGAACCCGCGTGGCCGAGGCGCACGCCCCTGCCGCTGAGGTCGCGACCGCCGCCGCGCGAGCCGAGGATCTCTGCGACGCCGCACTGGCGGGGGACAGGCGTTCCCTGGCCCGGCTGCTGACGGCCGTCGAGAACCGCACGCCGCTCGCCGAAGCCGCGCTGCGCCGGCTGCACAGGATGGCCGGCCGGGCCCAGCTGATCGGCGTCACGGGGCCGCCGGGCGCGGGTAAGAGCACGCTCGTGGCCGCCCTCATCGCCGAGTTGAGACGCGCCGGACGCCCCGTCGCAGTCGTTGCCGTCGACCCGTCGAGCCCAATCACCGGCGGGGCTGTCCTGGGCGATCGGGTTCGAATGCAGGCCTACGCCTCGGACGACGGGGTGTTCATCCGATCGATGGCCTCTCGCGGCCATGCGGGCGGGCTCTCATCCGCGACTGCCGCAGCCGCCGCGGTGTTCGACGCGGCCGGCTTTGACGTAGTCCTGATCGAGACAGTGGGCACGGGCCAGAGCGAAGTCGAGGTGGCCGCCACGGCCGACACTACGGTCGTCGTCGAGGCCCCCGAGATGGGCGACGAGATACAGGCGATCAAGGCTGGCCTTCTCGAGGTGGCCGACATCATCGTCGTGAACAAGGGCGATCGCCCGGGAGCGCACCGAACCGCCGGTCAGCTCCACGCGATGCTCGCCGACGCGCCACGCGAGCCTCGTCCGGGCCGTGCGCTGCCGAAGCAGCCCGAGGTTCTAGTGACGACCGCCGCGACCGGCGAGGGCGTGCCCGAGCTCCTCGCCGCGATCGATCGCCACCGATCCGCAACCGGCGGGGCCGGCGGCGAGGGGGCGCGGATGCGGCGCGCCGAGGCCCAGGTATGGGCAGTGCTGGTCGACCGTCTGCACGAACGCGTCAAAACCCTCGAGGGAGCGCCTGAGCCGGTTGCGTCTGACCGGGAGGGCTCGGAGGAGGCCATCGTCGCCGGGGAGCTCCTTCGACGCGTCGCGGCCAATGAGCTGGACCCATACGCGGCCGCGGACGCCATCCTCGATCAGCTGGTGCCGCGCACGGGTGGTTGAGGGTCGTCGGGCCCGCCGGGTTCGCTCCGCGCCGCTCGGGACGGCAGGTCCGAGACGCCCGGGCGCCGCGCTCGAGCTACGTGGGCGAATCGCCGGCCTCGGCCAATTCGGCGGCAGCGAGGACTTCCCGAACTACTCGGACGACCGCCTCGAGATCGAACGGCTTGGCGAGCAGGCGGATGCCGCGCTGCATAGCGAAGCCGCGCAGATCGGGGTTCAATACGTCGCCGCTCATGAAGACGGCGCGCCGTGCCAGCTCGGGGCGGAACTCGATAGCGGCCTCGTAGAACTCGGTGCCGCTCATGCCGGCCATGCGGTGGTCGATGAGCATCACGTCGAATTCGGCGTCGCGCAGGCCGTCGAGCGCCTGGGCGCCATCCTGGTACGGCAGGCAATCCATTCCCGCCGCGGCCAGCGCCTTCTTGAGGAACGCCCGGATCGATGGTTCGTCGTCGAGGGCCAGGACGAGGGGCCGCCGCGGTGTCGGAGGCGGCGAGGCCGTCGCCGCCGTCGTGGGCAGATCGGCTCCGACTGACAGGGGCGGCACGAGCCTGGTTGGGCGGTCCGCGGCGGCCGGCGAATCGGCGGCCTCCAGGGCGGGCAGTCGGCCGAGGGCGCCCGGCCGCTTCGGATTGGGCTTGCTCGACGGGACCCGAGCGGGCGGGCTCGGCGGCGCGTCGAAAGCGAGACGCCGCTCCTCCACAGGCCGACCACTGACGGGCAACTCCATCACGAAGCAGCTGCCGCCCTCTTGCCGCGGCTCATACCAGAGATGACCGCCATGGGCGGCGACTATTCCAAACGACACGGACAACCCAAGGCCTGTTCCTTCGCCCGGTTGCTTGGTCGTGAAGAACGGGTCGAAGAGCCGTGCCCTCGCCGCTTCCGGGACTCCAGGCCCGTCGTCGCAGATCGCGATCCTGACGCGCTCGCCGTCGTCGACCAATCGCCGTGTCTTGGCCGCCGCGGCGCTCGAAGGTGCCTTGACCCTGTTCGCCTTCACCCACAAATGGGTCGGCCGGCTTCGATCGCCGCCGCGCATGGCCTGAATGGCGTTGATGGTCAGGTTGAGCAGAACCTGCTGGAGCTGGGCGCGGTCGAGATCCACCTCCGGCAGGGAGGCGGGCATGTCGATCTCCACCTTGACCTGGTTCGTGTTGAGGGCGTACGACTGCAGCTCGAGAACGCTCTGAACCAGGACCGAGATGTTCGTGGGGTGCCGCTCCGGCGGTCGCGCCCTGGCGAAATCGAGCAGGTTCTGCACGATGCGCCTCGTTCGATCCGCCTCCTGGACGAGCAGGCCGGCGTCGTGCTTCATGTCCTCCGGCAGGCGTTCGTCGCTGCGCATCAACTGGCTGAAGGCGATGATCGCCGCGAGCGGGTTGTTGAGCTCGTGTGCGACGCCCGAGACCAGCTGACCGATCGCCTCCATCTTCTGGGCCTGCAGCAACTCGCGCTGCAGGCGTTCCTGGTCAGAGAGGTCCCGAACGAGATGCAGGAAGCGGCGCTGGCCGCCCAGCTCGACGACGCGAACCTCGATCTCGACGGGGAATTCCGAGCCATCGGGTCGCCGACCTCGATCGCCGAAGGTTCCCCGCCCCTGAGCCCACACGATCTGCCGCCGGCGGCCCATCTCGCGCTCGTCGGCCGCGATGAGCTGGCCGAGGTAGCGACCCAGGACCTCGCCGCGGTTGACGCGGTAGAGGCGGACCGCGGCCTCGTTGGCGTCCAGGACGGTGCCGTCGAGGGCGGACACGAGGAAGGCGTCCGGCGACTCCTCGAAGAGCGTGCGATATCGCTCCTCGGACGAGACCAGGCGCTCGCGCAGCCGGTAGTTGGCGAGGGCGATGCCGGCGATGCGCGCCACGGAGTCCAGAGCAGACTCGTCCAGCGGCAGGCTCGAGACCGGTTCCTCGAAGAAAGCCAGGAGGGCGCCGGCCAGTTCCTCTCCGGTTCGGATGGGGATAGCGCCGAAGGAGTGGAACCCGGTGGCGCGGGCGAGGGGCAGAACCCGTTCGTTGACTTCGCCGGCGACGAAATCGCCGAGCACGCTCGTGCCGCCCGAGAGCAGGATCGCGCCGCCGGGCGCTTCCCTGGCGGGGACGCCCTTCAGCCACAGCCGGAACGCGCCGGTTTCGCCGGCAGCGGCATGCGTCTCGAAGTGGTGGCCGGGTTCTATGAGCAGGTAGCAGACGCCTTTCGCTCCGAGTGCCTCGCGAACCAGGCTCACGGTTCGGTGGGCCAGCTCCTCGAACGAGCTCGCCTCCTCGCCGATCCTGGTCAGCTCGTCCAGAGTGTCGAGACGGTGACCCAGGGCTCGCTGGGCGGCGGCTCTGCGTAGCAGCTCCGAACGGAGCCGGAAGTTGGCCAGCGAGATGCTGCAGATCCGGGCGATCGGTTCCAGGAAATGGACGTCGAACTGCTCGGATCGAGGCGCTTCGGCCCACTCGAGGTGCAGCAGGCCCTCGAGTCGGCCCTCGAGCCTGAGCGGCAGCACGGCCTGGGCGTAGTCCGAACTTGAGTCGGACCCACCGTCCGCTCCGGCCAGCCAGATCTCGCCGTCCGCCTCGATTTGCGACAGCGACGGCCAGGCGGCCGGGATCTTGGGCTGCCCACCGGAATCCGACCAGCTTCGGCTCGGGAGTCCAACCCAGGCCACCGGATCGATCTTGGCGCGGGACGGGTCGACGAGGAGGTAGCCGCCCCCGGCCGCCCCGGTGGCCAGCACCACCGCCTGGATCGTCTCCTGCGCCAGTCGCGAGAGATCGTCCGTTGAGGCCCCGAGGAAGGTGAGCTCCTGGAGGGCTCGCAGCTCGGCAGTGAGCCGCCGTTCGTGCTCGGCCGCTTCGGCCAGTCCTTCGCTCATTCGGGCGTTGGCGTAGGCAATCGAGATCACCCGTCCTACCGCCTCGACGTTGCGGTTGTCCGCATACGTCTTCGTCTCGCCCGCTCCGAAGAAGTAGCACAGAAACGCGCCGACGATACGGTCGCCTTCACGGACGGGGAAGGCGGCGTGGCCGGTCATACCCGCTTCGGCCATCCGGGCCAGCTCTGGCTCGACCTCCGCCGCCGTGCCGATGAGCTCCTGATAGGCGCCGCCGCGTTCCGGCGAGTTGAGGCGCCGCCAGAACGCGAACGATTCGGGCGGGCGCGACTCGATGATCTCCCGCATCGACGCGGGCAGCTGACGGGATGCCATCACGCGCAGGCGGCCGTCTGCGAGGCCGACCACCAGGCCGGCTTCGGCTCCGAGTGCGCCGAGGATCCGCTCCAGCAGGAGGTGCGCGATCGCGACCTCGGAGATCTCTCCCTGCGGCAGCAAGGTGAGCCCCATGAGGGTCTCCAGCTGAGCGGTCAGGCGGCGCTCCTGGTCGAGACCGTGCTCCAGCCGCTCCATCAGCCGCGCGCTCTCGAAGGCGTTCGCGACCTGGGAGGCTACCTGGCGAACAGTATCGTCGGCCGGCGGGCGCCAACCGGGACTGCGCGAGCCCAGGGCCAGGAAACCGATCGATTCGTCCCTGACGCGCAGTCCTACGAGGAATCCTGTGGCTGCTTCGTCGCCGGCGAACAAGCTTGGGATCTCCGTGCCCTCGAGAAACCCGTCCAAGACTTCCGCCGCGAAAACCTCTCCGGGCTTTTCGAGGGCCTGGCGCAGGCTCGGAATCTCGATGCGTCCGATGACCGCCAGCAGGTCTTCGCCGAGTCCGCGGCTGGCTTCGACGGTCTGGCCGTTGCCGGCGTCGTCCCAGCTTGCGATGAGCCCGAGCTCGGACATGGTGGCTTCGCACAGTCGCTCCAGGGCCGCCGCCGCCACTTCCTGGCGATTTCGGGCCTTGCCTGTGGCAACGGCGAGCGATCCGAGCGCGGCCGAGTCCGTTTCGGCGCCATGTGGATGGGGCCAGAAGATGGCCACGAGCCCGGGCTGCGTGTCCTCGGGGGATAGCTTGAGAGTCTGGACGTGAGCCCGGACCCAGACGTCGGCCGCCCCGACCCGCACGTTTGTTGGGCCGTGCCATCCGCCCGGCTTCAGCGCCTCCAGCCGGACGGCGTGGGCACCGATGTCTCCGCCTCTGACGATGGTCAGGACTTCGGGCCAGGGTCGACCCACGGCGGCGTCAGAGGGCAGGCCGAGGATAGTCTCGGCGTGCGAATTCCAGCGGACTATCACGCCCGCCGAGTCGATGATGACGATGCCTGCCTGCAGCTGTTCGAGCAGCTGCAGGTCCTCGACTGCCAAGCTCTGAGCCACGCCTGCCGCCGGGAGTGCGACGGAACACCGACATTGGGTCGGGTCCTCCGAATCGCAGGCGCTATCGTAGCCGGTGGGCGACCTGCGGCTCAGTCCAACCGGCGTCCCACGCCGGCTTAGTGCATTCTGCTGAGATGGCCGCGGCCAACGAGTCACTAGACAGGTCGGGCCGGCCCTCCTGTCGAGCGCTCAGCGGGGCAGGCGCTCCTTGCTGTATCCTTCGCGGCCGTGGGCCGGTAGCTCAATGGTAGAGCAGCGGACTCTTAATCCGCGTGTTGAGGGTTCGAGCCCCTCCCGGCTCACCAGACTTCGCACCTCGAAGTCCGAAGCCTCCGCAGTTTGGCTAGGCGATCTCTATCCGGTTGCGGCCGGCATTCTTGGCAGCGTAGAGCGCGCCGTCAGCCCGTGCGAACAGCTGGTCCGCCGTGTCCTCGGGGTAGGCCGGCGCACCGCCTACCGAGACCTGCACCTTGTGACGGACCCCCGCCAGGCGGACTTCAGACTGAGCCACCAGCACGCGGATTCGTTCGGCGGCATCGACGAGCCCGGCATTGTCCGGCGATTCGACGAGGATCGCGAATTCCTCACCGCCCCACCGAGCGACTACGTCGCCACCTCGGACGGCCCCTCGTAGGGTCGCCCCCACGTTCACCAGAACCGCGTCTCCAAAAGCGTGGCCGTACGTGTCGTTCACATTCTTGAAGTTGTCGATGTCGACGATGAGAAGCCCGAATCGCCAGCCGTAGCGGACCATGTTGTCCAGGCGGCCGGCAAGTGCGGCGTCGAAGAGCCGGCGGTTGGGAAGTCCCGTCAGCTCGTCTGTCAGCGAGTCATGGCGAGCGCGATCCGCGTCCTCGACCGCCCGCAGCGTGGCCGTATTGTCCGAGAAGATTTCGACGGCGCCGACGATCTTCCCGTCCTTGTCGCGGACTGGCGCGGTGCGGATGCGGACGGGCTTCCGGTAGCCCTCCGCATGACGCAGCCACACGGAAGCCTCACGAGCTACTCCGTCGCGCATCGTAGCGGCGAGCGGACAGACCGAATGGCAAAGGGACATGCCTTCGCCGTCGACGTGGTCGAGGATGTTCTCGAAACAGCGATGGCCGACCACTTCCGCGGCCGCGAAGCCGGTGATCCGCTGGGCGCCTTCGTTCCAGTAGCTGATCTCGCGGTCAGGATCGACCAGATAGACGCCGTCCGCGAGGTTGTCGACGATTGTCTTGTGGATGTCGTTTCCGAACGGGTTGTCTGCCACAGAACTCCGGTGCCGACGTGCAGGAGATGGCCACACAAGGGTCTCGGGGGGCCACGCCATTTCTAATCTGGACCGCCCGGCTGAAGGGCGGCGCGAGTGGCTCCGACCCTATCACCTGACGCAACCCAGATCGCGCGGTGCGTTGTCGGCGGCTGCGGTTCCCGGAGCGACCGGGCGGCGTTCAGCCCGTATCTCAGCGGCGGCGCCGGTCGGAATGGTAATGTCCGTCCTGGTGCGACGCCGAATCTGGGCCGGCCGGGCACCCCGACGAGAGGTTGGTCTCGCCCTCCGGCCGTCTGGGCAGGGCCGGACTCGGTTCGAGACTCGGTCGGCACGAGCGGCTAACGAAGAGGAGAGTCGTGCGCTACGGTCACTTCGACGATGAGAGACGCGAGTACGTCATCACCCGTCCTGACACGCCGCTGCCGTGGATCAATTACCTGGGCAGCGAGGCGTACTTCGGGATCATCTCGAACACGGCCGGCGGCTACTCCTTCTACCGCGACGCCCGTCTGCGCCGTCTGACCCGGTACCGCTACAACAACGCTCCGCTGGATCTTGGCGGGCGCTACGTCTACCTGCGTGACGACGAGTCGGGCGAGTATTGGAGCCCGAGCTGGCAGCCCACCCAACGCGATATCGAGGATTACAGCTGTCGCCACGGGCTGGGTTACTCGATCATCGGCTCGCGCTTCAAGGGCATTCGGGGCGAGACGCTCTACTTCGTCCCTCTGGGCGAGAACCTCGAGGTGTGGCGGATCCGCGTCACCAACGAGCGAGCCACGCCGGCGAAGATCTCACTGTTCGACTCGATCGAGTTCTGCCTCTGGGAGGCCAACGACGATGCCACCAACTTCCAGAGGAACTACTCCACCGGCCAGGTCGAGGTCGAGGACGGCGTCATCTACCACAAGACCGAGTACCGCGAACGGCGCGACCACTTCGCGTTCTTCGCGTGCTCGGCACCGCTAGCGGGGTTCGACACGCAGCGGGACGCGTTCCTGGGTCCGTACCGGGGCTGGGATCGGCCTCTTGCGGTTGAGAACGGCGCGGCCACCAATTCGATCGCCCACGGCTGGCAGCCGATGGGCTCGCACCACGTCAGGCTCGACCTGGCCCCGGGCGAGACCCGTGAAGTCATAGTCCTGCTCGGCTACCAGGAGAATCCCGCGGACCTCAAGTTCGACCCGCCCGGATCGCAGACGATCAACAAGAAGCGGGCCAGGCCGACCATCGCCCGCTTCCTCCAATCGGCCGTCGTCGAGAAGGCCTTCGCCGACCTCAACGCCTACTGGACCCACGCCCTGGGCATGGTGCAGGTCCACACCACGAGCGAGCACGTGGACCGGATGGTGAACATCTGGAACGCCTACCAGTGCATGGTGACATTCAACATCTCTCGCTCCGCTTCGGGCTTCGAGTCGGGCATCGGCCGCGGCATGGGCTTCCGGGACTCCAACCAGGACCTGCTCGGATTCGTCCACATGGTCCCGGCGCGTGCGCGCGAGCGGATCCTCGACATCGCCGCGACTCAGCTGCCCAGTGGCGGCGCATACCACCAGTACCAGCCGCTGACCAAGCGCGGCAACGACGACGTCGGCAGCGGCTTCAACGACGACTCGGCCTGGCTCGTGCTCGCCGTGGCCGCGTATCTCAAGGAGACGGGCGACACCACGATCCTCGATGAACCGGTGCCATACAACAACACCCACGGCACCGAGAAGCCGTTGTACGAGCACCTCCAGCGTTCCCTCGGCTACACCCTCGAACGCGTCGGGCCGCACGGCCTGCCCCTCATCGGACGCGCCGATTGGAACGATTGCCTGAACCTGAACTGCTTCTCCGAGACGCCCGGAGAGTCGTTCCAGACGACGGAGAACAGGGAGGACGGCGTCGCCGAATCCGTCTTCATCGCCGGCCTGTTCGTGCTGGTCGCCAAGGAGATGGCCGATATCGCGGCCCGGCGAGGCGATGCGGTCGAGGCGAAGCGATCGACGGACGCGGCAGCCGCGATGACAAAGGTCGTCGAGACCGCCGGCTGGGACGGCGACTGGTTCCGCCGCGCCTACGACTTCTTTGGCGAGCCCGTCGGTTCGAAGGAATGCGCCGAAGGCCAGATCTTCGTCGAGCCTCAGGGCATGTGCGTCGTGGCCGGGATCGGCCTCGATAACGGCCTGGCCCACAAGGCGTTGACATCGGTTCGGGAGCGGCTGGCGACGGCGCACGGCATCGTCCTGAATCAGCCGGCCTACAGCGCGTATCACCTGGAGCTGGGAGAGATTTCCACCTACCCCGAGGGCTACAAGGAGAACGCCGGCGTCTTCTGCCACACCAATCCGTGGGTGATGATCGCGGAGGCGATGACGGGCAACGGCGAGGGCGCGCTGGACTACTACCTTCGCATCAATCCCTCGGCTCGCGAAGACATCTCCGAGGTCCACCGCTGCGAACCGTATGTCTACGCGCAGATGATCGCCGGCAGGGACGCGCCGACCCACGGCGAGGCGAAGAACTCATGGCTCACGGGCACGGCCGCCTGGAACTTCGTGGCCATCAGCCAATGGATCCTGGGCGTCCGCGCCGAGCATGACGGCCTGCGCATAGACCCCAGCCTTCCGCCGGACTGGGGTGACTACACCGTCACGCGCAGCTTCCGTGGGGCTCGCTACGACATAACGGTTCACAAGGCCCCGGGCACGGTCGGGCGGGTGACGCGGATGACCGTGGACGGCGCCGAGGTCGACGGCAATCTGCTGCCGTTGCCGACGAGACCGGGCCAGACCTTCGTGGTCGACGCGTTCGTCCGGTAGCATTCGGCTGCGTCCAGTCGCGATCGCGCCCGGCCCGGCGATTCGGGCGGCGCTGGAGACCAATCCGATGTCTGAGGATCAGGCTCGCCCGGGCGCCAACGCCTACGGTTACTTCGACGTCGCGGCGCGCGAGTACGTCATAACCCGACCCGACACGCCCACGCCGTGGCTCAACTACATCGGCCAGGGCCGCTACGGCGGCATTGTGTCGAATACGGGCGGCGGCTACTCGTTCGACCGCGACCCGCGCAACCGGCGCGTGACGCGCTACCGCTACAACTCGATCCCTGTCGACCAGCCCGGCCGCTACGTCTACCTGCGAGACCAGGCTACCGGCGAGTACTGGAGCCCCACGGCTCGTCCGACCAGGCGGGACCTCGACTCCTACGAATGCCGCCACGGCGCCGCCTACACACGGATCTCCAGCGAATGGCGGGGCATCGCGGCCGAGATCACGTATTTCGTCCCGCTGAGCGCGGCCGACGAGTCCACCCCGTGCGAGCTCTGGGTTCTGAAGGTTCGCAACGCCGGCTCCGCTGCCCGACGGCTGCGGTCCTTCAGCTACGCCGAGTTCAGCTTCGCCGACGCCTTCAACGACATGACGAATCTCGATTGGGCGCAGCACATCGTCTTCTCCGACTACGCGGACGGCGTGATCCGGGTCCGGACGAAGTTCAACCCGCTGAACGATTTCTTCGCCAGCAGCGAGCCTCCGGCCGGCTTCACGTGCGATCGCGAGGACTTCATCGGCCGCGGCCGCGACCTGGCCGACCCGATCGTCGTGGAGACGGGCGAGCCGTCCAACGCCGGGTCGCCGCGCGGCAACAGCGTCGGTTCGCTGATGCACGAGATCGCGCTGGCCCCGGGCGAGGAGCGCCAGATCGTCTTCATCATGGGTGCCACCGAGCGGCCGGCCGAGATTGGGCGCGTGGTGGCTCGCTATTCCAAACCGGCGGAGGTGAGCGCCGCGTTCGCCGCCCTTCGGGACGACTGGGACGCCTACCTGTCGCGGTTCACGGTGGATACGCCGGACGCCGACACGAACGCGATGATCAACTTCTGGAACCAGGTCCAATGCCGCACGACGTTGTACTGGTCCCGCTTCGTGTCCGGCTACGAGAGCGGCCTGGGCCGCGGCATGGGCACGCGCGATAGCGGCCAGGACACGCTGGGTACGATGCACACCGTGCCGGACCAGGCCCGCCGGATGCTCACGACCATCTGGCGGATGCAGTTCGCCGACGGCCACACCTGGCACCAGTTCTATCCACTCACTCTGGAGGGTGGGCCGGGGCTCGCGTCGGAGTATCCAGATTGGCCGCAATGGTTCAGTGACGACCACCTGTGGCTGATCATCTCGGTCTGCGCTTACCTGCGCGAGACCGGCGACTTCGACTACCTGGAGCAGATGGTCCCCTACGTCGACCTGGCGGAGGAGAGCGTCTGGGATCACATGCAGCGGGCGGTCGATTTCACCCTCGGCCACCTCGGCCCGCACGGCCTGCCGCGCTCCGGCTTCTCGGACTGGAACGACACGCTCAACGTCGACCACGGCTCCGGCAAGGCGGAGAGCGTCTGGACGGGCATGCAGTTCTGCCGGGTCATGCTCGACCTGCAGGAGCTCTCGGAGCAGCTGGGCCGTCACGCCGACGCGGGCCGCTACGCTGCCCTTCACGCCTCTATGGCGAAGGCGATCAACGATTGCGCCTGGGACGGCGCGTGGTACAAGCGCGCCTTCGACGACGGCGGCCTGCCGATCGGCGGGGCGGGCGCGGCCAACCAGGCCATAGACCTGATACCGCAGAGCTGGAGCGTTCTCGGTGACGTCGCACCCCGGGAGCGGGCCGTACTGGCGATGCGTTCGGCCGACGAGCAGCTGAACACCAGGTTCGGCCTCGCGCTGCTGTGGCCGCCCTATGACGGCGCCGACGATCGGGTCCGAGGCACATCGACGTACGTGCCGGGGGCAAAGGAGAACGGCGGCATCTTCTGCCACGCCAACGCCTGGTCGATCGTGGCCGCGGCCATGCTCGGCGACGGCGACGGCGCGTACAAGTACTACCGGCAGATCCTGCCTCTGGCCCGCACCGATTCGGATCTGTACATGGTGGAGCCCTATACGTACCCGCAGAACATCTGCGGGCCAGCTCATCCGTCCTTCGGGATGGCTCGCAACGCCTGGCTGACCGGGACCGCCTCGTGGACATTCGTTGCCGCGTCGCAGTGGATCCTGGGCATCCGGCCCACGTATGCCGGCCTCCGGGTCGCGCCTGCGCTTCCCAGCGCGTGGCCGGGCTTCAAGGCCCATCGCGAGTTCCGTGGCACGGCCTATGAGATTTCGGTCCGCCGCGACGGTCCCGGCAGTGGCGTCTCGCTCGTCGTCGACGGGACGGAAATGCCCGGCGACGTCGTTCCGCTGCCGGCGCCCGGGACGCCGGCGGTGTTGGTGGAGGTCGTGCTTCGATGAGCTCATCCGCAACCGGACCCGACGGATGGCCTGGGGTTCCCGGCGACTACCACGGCCGGCCGACCCGCCGCCTCGAGAACGGCTATTGCTGGGTCGACGTGCTGGCGGCCGGCGGCCCGAGGATCGTCGGCTTCGGGCTGAGGGGCGGCGCCAACTTCCTAGTCGAAACGCCCGAGATCGGCTGGGACGCCGGCTACGGCAGGTACGACCTGCTCGGCGGACACCGCCTCTGGTTCGCTCCCGAGACCGCGCTCTGCAGCATCCCGGATTCGACGGGGTTGATTCTGACCGCGATCGCCGACGCGTCCCGCTCCGGCGCCCGACTCGAAGGCCCCGTCGAGGGGCCCACGGGCCTGCGCCGCACCATCGAGGTTCGACTCGATCCGGATTCGGCCGCCGTGTCGCTTCACCACGTCATCGCGAACGAAGGTGGGCGGCCCATCGAGCTGGCGCCGTGGTCGATCACCCAGCTGCGGCTGGGTGGCGTGGCGGTGGTCCCGATGGCACCGGAAGCGAAGGAGTACAAGCTCCAGCCGAACCAGGTCATCGCGCTCTGGCCCTACGCCTTCTGGTCGGACGACAGGTTTCATATCGGCGACCGCGCCGTGACGGTGGCCGGCCGGCCGGCCGCGCAGTTCAAGGTTGGCTGCCTGGACCTGGCGGGCGCGGCCGGCTACCTGCGTGACGGGCTGCTTTTCGTCAAGCGGTTCGATCCAGCGCCGGCCGCCGCTCGCGCGGACTTCGGGTGCAACGTGGAGGTCTACGTGGACGAGGCCGCGATCGAGCTCGAGTCTCTCGGCCCGCTCGTGCGGCTCGGTCCGGGCGAAGCCACCTCCCACGACGAGCGCTGGGAGTTGATCGAGGTCGATCCCGAGGTCGACGCCGCCGGCGCGGTCGCGCTTCTCTGACCCGAGCCGGGGCCAGCCTGCGTCGGCCCGCGCAACAGGGCCGGCGCGCAAGTTCGGCTGCCGGCGCAACGGGCTCCGTTGTAGGCTCTCGCAATGCCCGACCTGTACGAAGTGCTCCAGGTTCATCCGAGAGCAGAAGCGGATGTGATTCGCGCTGCCTACCGCATCCTGGCGAGGAAATACCATCCGGACCACGGTGGCGACGCACGGCGGATGATCGAGCTCAACGACGCCTGGGACGTCCTGGGGGACCCGGCCCGGCGCGCGGTCTACGACGCGGCACGACTCAAGCCTGCACCCGCCGGCACAACGCCAGAGACGCCTCGAGCGCCGGAACCGACGGTTCGACCCACCGCTGCAGAGTCGCACGCCGGCCCGCCCCCGGGCCATCCGTCGGGCACCGTGCTCGACTTCGGCAGATACGCCGGCTGGTCGCTGGGCGAGATCGCCCGCCGCGACACTGACTACCTCGAGTGGCTACACCGCTCGACTGTCGGGCGGCGGCTTCGTGCCGAGATCGAGGCTCTCCTGACGCAACGCCGTAGACCGGGCGGTCCCCCGACGTCGCTGGGCCAGGCCTGGCGAGGGCACCGCTAAACCCGGACTGCCGCGAGGCCGCCAATCGATGCCTTGTCCACCTGTCGAGCGGCCAGACGCAGGCGCCGTTGCCGGCGGGGAATCTGCGCTAGCATCGGGCCGCCATGAAGTTCGGGTTGATCCTGCGGAACACAGGTGGCGGCTCCAGTCGCGAGGCGATCGAAGCCGGCGCGGAGACTGTCGAACGCCTGGGCTGGGAAGCGGTCTGGACTACGGACCACGTCCTGGCTCCGCATTCCGCGGCGGACGAGTACGGGCGGGTCTTCGAGGCCATCGCGACGCTGGCCTGGGTCGGCGCCCGTCATCGCAACCTCAAGCTCGGGACGAGCGTGATCGTCGTTCCGCAGCGTAACGCCGTCCTGCTCGCCAAGGAGCTTGCCACGCTCGATGCGCTGAGCGAGGGGCGCCTGATCGCGGGCGTGGGGGTCGGCTGGAACGAGGTCGAGTTCGGCAATCTGGGCGCCTCCGGGCTGTACCACCGACGCGGCGCATATCTCGACGAGACGATCCGGCTGTGGCGGCACCTGTGGTCCGGCTCGGGCGAACCGTTTGAAGGCGCGTTCTACAGCTTCGACGACTACGTCTTCGGCCCCCTCCCGGCGCAGGGCGCCCGAGTTCCCATCCTTGTCGGCGGTGGATCCGAAGCCGCGTTGCGGCGTGCCGGAAGCCTCGGCGACGGCTACCACGCCACTCGGGCGACCCCTGAAGTGTTCGCCGCACGCATACCCGCCATCAGGGCCGCGGCCGAGGCTGCCGGACGACCCATGCCCGCGCTCTCGGCGCGGGTGACTGTCTCGATGCTCGGATCCGTCGCCGGTGGCGGTCCGCTCGCCGCGGATGCGGCGTTGATGCGACGTGCGGTTCAGGAGTACGAGGACGTCGGGCTCGAGCATCTCGCGCTTGCATTCGAGGCGACCGAACCAGCCGAGCTGGCAGCCGCGATCGAACGCTTCGACGCCCAGGTCGTGAAGCCCGCCGCTGGCTGATGGGCGCGGCCTGGAGGCTCACGGCAGCGCAGCGCGACCTGCTGCTGCAAGCCCGTCGCGCGGTGCTGTGCACGATCGCTCCAGACGGGACGCCCCGGCCCGTGCCGGTCTGCTTCGCGCTCGTCGAACCCGCCGTCGAGGGCGCGAGGACGGCGCCACGTCTCTACACGCCGCTCGACGACAAACCGAAGCGAGTCGCCGATCCGCACCGGCTGGCCCGTGTCCGGGACATCGTGGCGAGACCGTCGGTCACGCTGCTCGTCGATCGGTGGGACGAGGACTGGGATCGGCTCGCCTGGGTGCGTTTGCATGGAATGGCGTCGCTGCTGGAGCCGGGGGCGGGGCAGGGGACCGAACACGCGGCGGCGGTAGCGGCCCTGCGCGAGCGATACATCCAGTATCGAAGCCACACCCTGACCGAGCGGCCCATCATTCGGATCGACCTGACTGTTGCGCACTCCTGGAGCGGCATGGATCGAATGACGCGGACTGCGAGGCCGCACTCTGCATAGCGCGCGCACGCGGGTCCAGCGAGCGAACCAGGAACCGTCCCGTCAGTCTGCCGCTCGTCGAGAGCTTGAGCCCCCGACCGGCGCTGAAGAAACGAGGCCGAGTCGGTTCCGTTGCAGCAGACCGGGGTCGGGGGGTTTGGAGGGCCGAGGAAGGCTCGATCGACGTGGCCCAGATGCTTCTCGCACGGCCCGGCGTAGACGACCCGGGGCAGTCCGCTGCGCCCTGGTGGTCGGCTTGAGTCGAGGCGACGGCCAGACCTTCGTGCTAACCTACGCGCAGCCTTTTCAGCCGGCCGTGAGACCGGCTCCCGGTCCTGTGAGACCGGCGTACCGGTCCGGAGAGGCCGGAAGGGAGGTCCATGGTCGTCCGCAATGAGAACCACCGCGCCCACCGGGCCGGTGGCCTTTTTGTGTGAAGCTGCCGCCGTTTCCACGCCCCAGCTCGGTCGTCGATCCGCGAGTCGGTGACTACGGGCCGGCGTTGCTGGCCCTCGAAGACGGCCGGCTCTTCCCCGGCATTGCCTTTGGGGCACAAAGGTCCGGCGAGGGTGACCTGGTGGTCAACACGAGCCAGACCGGCTACCAGGAGATCGCCACCGACCCCTCGTACGCCGGCCAGATGGTCGTCATGACCTACCCCCTGATCGGCAACTACGGCCGCGTCCGATGCGACGACCAGTCCGAGCGGCCGTGGCTGCGGGGCCTGATCGTGGCTAACGCTACCGCGGCCGTTCTGGACGATGCCCAGCAGCTTGCCACGATGCTGCGCGAGGCGGGAATTCCGGCAATCGCCGGCGTCGACACTCGCGCCCTTGCCCGACACCTCCGTGCCAACGGCAGCCTTCGTGCGATCGTCACGGCGCCCGGCGAGACCGACCCCGAGGATGCTCGCTCGCTTGCCCGAGCCGTGGCCCGATGGGAAGACCAGGACTTCGTGGCCGCCGTCTCGCCCGAGGCGGTCCGCGAGGAGGGGGACCCGTCTGAGGGCGGACCGCTCGTCGCAATCCTGGATTTCGGTCTGAAGACGAATATTGTGCGCAGCCTTCGGCGGCGTGGGGCGCGGGTCCGCGTCCTGCCGCACACGGCTACGGCGGCGGACGTGCTGGCGGCCGAGGTAGATGGTGTCGTCTTCTCGCCCGGACCCGGCGACCCAGCCCGGCTCGACGGCCCCGTGGCCCTCGCCGCGGCCGTGATCGCCGACGGCCGGCCGCTGCTCGGCATCTGCCTCGGCCACCAGATCGTCGGTCGGGCTGCAGGGGCGAGCACCCGCCGTCTACCTTTCGGGCATCACGCGGCGAACCATCCCGTCCAGGACCTCGAGACGGGGTTGGTCCAGGTCACCGCGCAGAACCACGAGGTCACGGTCGTCGGCGACACTCTCCCGGCGGCGAGCGGTTTCGTGGTCAGCCAGATCGACCTCAACGACGGCTCGGTGGAGGGTCTGCGCCATCGCGACAAGCCGATCGAGACGGTCCAGTACCACCCCGAAGGCGGCCCGGGTCCGCTGGATGCGCTGGCGGTCTTCGACCGCTTTGTCTCAGCGGCACGGGCCCACCATGGCGGTGCCGCACCAGCGGCGACCGTCGGCCGGGTCGAGCCCATCCACCTCGACACGGCCGAGCTCAAGCGTCGCCTGGCTGTCGTCGACTGAAGACGAGCGCGGCATGCGGCTATGGAGCCGTGGCCCGCGGCGAGGCCGTCCAGCTCGAGTACCGGGGCGGCCATTCGTCCGCGTCGGCCCGCACGCCCAGGACTGCGGACTCGATCGAGAACTCGAACAGCTCGTAGCTGTCGTCGACCTCGAAGTACCACTGCCCGCCGACGCTGGCGAGGACCTCGGCGTCGTCGACGACGCGCGCGCGGCCCCTGATGGAGAACTCGCTCGGTGCCGCCGGATCGATGTGCGTGTGGAGCGCGAAGCGACCGTCACTCTCGAGGTCCGTGCGCTTGGCCGACTTGCCGATGAAGGCATACAGCGTGCCATCGAGAATCCCGACCCAGATGGGATGGATGCGCGGAAGACCGTCGCCGCGAACCGTGGCCAGAAGCGCTTCGCCGGTCTCACTGCGATAGAGCAGGCGTCGCCCTTCCGCCGCCAGGCCGGGGCTCGCGGTGCCGAATTCCGTCCAGGTTGCCATGGGTCACCTCCGATTGAGCAGGTCTGTGGATTCTGGCCTCAACCGCGGAAGTCGGGCCGATCCAGGACTCGCAGCCAGGTTCCGTTGGGCTGCCGCCGGACCACCTGGGCCCTGGCCCCGGCCTCGTCGAGCGCGGGAGTCGAAGTAAGGGCGATGTCGCCCAGCTGCAGAGTCGGCAGAGACGTCTCGAGTCGGAAGTGAGGTCTTGCCGCCAGCATCCGCTCGTAGAGAGCCTGGATCTCCTCCCGACCGACGGACAAGTGTCCGGGCGGAAAGGCGACGACCGCGCCGGGCTCGTACAGGGCAGCCAGCCCCTCCGCGTCCCCGGCATTGCCGAGTTCGACGAAGAGTCGGGTCAGGTCTTCGGGTAGGAAGGCTCGTTCGCGTTCAGCAGGCATGTTGTGTTTCCTCGATTGTGTTCGGCGGGGCAGCGGGCCGTTTCGTACCACACTGCATGGCCCGTCTGGGCCCACACTGCGGGACCGCTGGTTAGAAGTCAAAGACATGGATCTTCTCAGTGCTAGCATTCCTGGTTATGGAACTCAGACAGCTCGAGTACTTCGTGGCCGTGGCCGATGAAGCCAGTTTCACCAGGGCTGCGGAGAAGCTGCACGTGGCGCAACCGGGCGTGAGTGCCCAGATCCGCCAGCTCGAAAGGGAGCTCGGCCAGGATCTGTTCGACCGGTCCGGTCGCACCGTTCGGGTGACCGAGGTCGGCGCCGCCGTGTTGGGTTATGCCCGCGAGGCGCTCGGAGCGGCCTCGGGAGCACGTCTCGCCGTGGACGAATTCACGGGACTCATGCGCGGCCGCGTCGCCGTCGGCATGGTGGTCGCGTGCTCGTCCTTCGACCTGGCGGACCTGCTGTCGAGTTTCCATCGCGAGCATCCGGCCGTGGAGATCGCACTCACGGAAGCCAACTCGGACGAGCTCATAGCGCGCATCCAGTCCGGCCAGCTCGATCTGGCCTACGTCGGACTCGGCGACGCCACGCCCCCAGGCATCGACATCTACGATCTGGCGGATGAACCGCTGGTCGCGGCCGTCAGCAGGGACGACGCCCTCGCCGCACGCAAGGCTACGACCCTCGCGGCGATCATGGATCGCTCCTTCTTGAGCCTTCCCCGCGGCACGGGCCTGCGGGCCAGCCTCGACGATGCCTGCGCCAGGGCCGGGCTCGAGCCGCGCATCACGCTCGAGGCCAGCAACCTCGGAATACTGGCGCGTCTGGCCAGCCGCGGGCTTGGCGTGGCCATCCTGCCGGAATCCGTCGCCCTCGCCAACGCCGCGGAGTTGCACTCGATCGAAATCACTCACCCTCGAATGCGTGGCCGAATCGCGCTGGCCTGGCGAACCGACGGACCGATCGGGCCGGCGGCCCAGGCTCTCATCCGGCGCGCCCGAACCATGGCCGTGCCGGCTCCGGCGGCGTCGATTTCCTGACCGAATCCCGGCGCCGCGGCTCGACGGGGTCGTACGGCCGGGGCAATTGGGAGGCAGGTACACAAGATGGCGACACGCTCGACTGCCGGCACGATCGATGAGTACATCACGGGATTCCCGGCCGAGACTCGGAATGCGCTCGAGGAGCTGCGGGCGCTGATCAAGGCAACCGCGCCCGGCGCGACCGAGACCATAAGCTACGCGATGCCCACTTTTGACCTCAACGGGCGCCACCTCGTGCACTTCGCCGGCTACGCCAGGCACATCGGGTTCTATCCGATCCCGAGCGGGATGGAGGCCTTCAGCGAAGAGCTCAAGCCCTACAAGCAGGGCAGAGGCTCGGTCCAGTTCCCGCTCGACAAACCGTTGCCGATGGATCTGATCCGCCGGATCGTCGAATTCAGGGTCAAAGAGAACACAGGCCACCGATCGCGCTGAGGAGGTGGATCGGTAGTCATGCTAGCCGTTAATCACGCGCAGCGTTATTATTGGCATTGTGATCGCTTCTTTCGGTGACGCGGACACGGAAGCTCTCGCCCGCGGCAGGCGGGTGAAGCGTTTTGGCGGCATCGAGTCGATCGCGCGGCGCAAGCTCCGACAGCTCGAGATCGCCGGTCGGCTCGACGACTTGCGGGTCCCTCCAGGGAACCGGCTCGAGGCGCTCAAGGGCGATCGCGCCGGCCAATACAGCATCCGCGTCAACGATCAGTACCGCGTCTGCTTCCGGTGGACGCTCGTTGGCGCCGAGGATGTCGAGATCGTGGACTACCACTAGGGATGGCGAAGATGGTGACGACACTGGCGCCGGTAACCCCCGGCGAACTGCTCCTCGAGGAGTTCCTGCGGCCCATGGGGATCTCGCAGTACCGCCTGGCGAAGGAGATTGGCGTTCCCGCTCAGCGCATCGGCGAGATCGTCGCGGGCAAGCGTTCCATCACCGCAGACACCGATCTTCGGCTATGCCGGTTCTTCGGCCTGTCGGACGGCTACTGGCTGCGCGCTCAGGCGGCTCACGACACAGAGGTCGCGCATGCGCGACTGGCGGCCGAGCTCACCAAGATCAGGCCTTGGTCGGGGTCGGCCGGCTGAGCAGACGGACCGGATCCCGCCGTTGGCATCTGGTCTCGGGAACCAGGGAGAGGGGTATTGAACATCGAGGAGAAACTCGACGCGCTCTCCTATCGTGGGCTGAGTCTCCGCGACGAGTTTGGCGTGTCGGATCTGATCGACTCCTGGGGGCGGGAGGCACTCGACGCGCCGGGCCTCGATCTGACATTGGTCTGTCTCGGCATGACCCAGGAGGAGGAACCGGGGACTCCTCACTGCGACAACCTACTACGACCTTGGCGGCCAGGATTGCATCATCGGATGCCTGACACGGGATCAGTTCGGCAGGCTAAAGAAGCTCCTGACCAAGCTGAGGCCGCTCACTTGATGAGATCCCTCAAAGCCGCCGTGGCCTGACAGGAAGGCAGACCCCTGGGGGCAGAGACCGTACCCAGCGCATCCCCCAGGCAGGTCGTTCCCAGTCGTCAGTCGACCCAGCGGACTCGGACGAGCTGCCGGATGCCGGGCAGAGGCATGGACGCAGCCTCCACCTCCACCGCCTCGCGTTCCGCGGGCGAGAGCCGGCGCCACGACTCGATCGTAACGTCGGTTTGGGCCCGTCTCCACGTCCCGACGATCTCGCCGCCCACAAGGACGGCGCCGGGCCAAACCCGAGGCGTCCAGAGCCGGCGTCGGTTGTTGGAGTCGGGGATCAGGAGCTCCCGGTCGGCTCCTTGCAGGAGGAAGTACGCGTCCCCGCTCGGGAGAAGCCGCGCGGTCGCTGTCGCTCCGCCGGGGGCGCGGAACGTCGGCTCGTCGCCGGCCAGGATCCAGGCATCGCCGACGGGCGTCCGCACGGGCGTCAGCGATTCGGCGAGCCCCTCGAACGCGGCGCGGCCGGCCGTCCGAGGCCTGATCCCCGCCCACTCGTCGAATGCCGCGGGTGTTGCCGGACCGAAGACGTGCAGGTATCGGCGCGCGAGCTCGAGGCGTGCGTCGCGCGGCTCGACGTCCGGCGGCGGCACGGTCCAGACGCTGGGCTGGCGTGCTCCGTCCCACCGGATCAGCACCGTGCCGGTCGGTGCCGCGTACCTCAGGCTGTTCGGGTGCACGCCGAGCCCGCGCCCCACCTCGCTGTAGGTCATCACTCTGCCGTCGAGAAAGGCACGTAGCCGACCGCCGAGATCGTCTGCACGCCGTCGTCCCTCGCCGGCGTCGGGGAGCCGCCCGAGCGAGAAGACAGCGTGGTCGCTCGCGGCGACGACGTAGGCGCTGAACCGCGGCCCCCACAGCTGTACGAGGGACGGGTCCTCCCAAGCGTTCGGTCCGGTCCCGTGAACGCGGGCATGGATCGAGAGAAGGGCCGCTCGAGGCATGCTGTCCTGCAACCCCGCCCAGGCGGCGCGCCGCAGAGACGCGGGGCCGGGTGGCAGCCGCTCGTCGAGCGCACCGACGGACCGACGGTGCGTGAGAATCTGCTCCCGCGTCAGCTCGAGCCGAGCCCCTGTCACATCAGATGTCCCTTCCGCCCTGAAGGATTGGGTTGATTCTGGGTCAGCAGCCGACTCGGCGTCGTGCGAGACCGCCGTGGAACCACCCAACGCCACGGCTTTGCGTTTGCGACTGCGGTTATACTTCGGGTATGAAGACGGCGATCTCGATCCCAAATGACGTGTTCCAGGACGCCGAGCATTTGGCGCACAAGATGAAGAAATCCCGTAGCGAGATCTACAGCCGCGCGGTCCGTGAGTACGTGGCCCGCTACTCGGAGGATCGCGTGACCAGTGCCCTTGACGCCGTGTACGAAGAGGATGCCGAGTCCCACGAGTTCGCCCAGGCGGCAGCACGGAGCACGCTCAGGCGCACCGACTGGTGATCGGCCAGGGCGAAGTCTGGTGGGCCAATCTGGCTGAGCCCGAGGGCTCGGCTCCGGGTTTCCGACGACCGGTTGTGGTCGTGCAGGGCGATTCTTTCAATCGCAGTCGCATCGCGACGGTCGTCTGCGTGGCTCTGACCAGCAACCTCGCGTTGGCCGAGGCGCCCGGCAACGTGCCACTGCCGCCCCGATCCACTGGTCTCGACAGAGACTCGGTCGCGAATGTCTCGCAGATCGTCACGCTGGACAAGTCGTCGCTGGTCGAGCGAACCGGCAGGCTGCCCAGCCAGAAACTGGAACTGATCCTCGATGGCATCGACGTCGTCCTGGGGCGCTGAGTTGCGATCACTACTTTCTTCCTCGCGACCGCGGCCCAGGTTCTCCGCTAAATCGCCACAACGACTGATAACAGGTGCTATTCTCAGCACCTCTACAAAGGTGCGCATGGGAGGTCCGGATGCGGACCAGGGTCAAGTTCTCCGAGGATGTTGTCCCCATCGGGGATTTGAAGGTGAACCCCGGCAAGGTGGTGCGACGGGCGAGCGAGTCGGGCCGCCCGGTGCTGTTGACCAGCCGCGGTCGAGGCGTGGCGGTGGTGCTGACCCTGCCTGAGTTCGAGGCGGCTCAGGAAGAGCGCGAGTTCATGAGAGCCGTGCTTGTCGGTCTGTTCGATATCGAGGAGGGCCGCGAGTCGTCGCTGGAGGATGCCCGACGCAGGCTTGGTCTCGGCTGAGGTGACCAGGCGCATCACCCTCGCCGAGTCGGCGATTCGCGATCTGGAGGCCGTTCGTGACTGGTATGTCACGCACTCCGAGCCGGATGTCGGCGATCGCCTCGTTCGTGAGATCCTGGCGGGCGTGGACCAGCTCATCGAATTCCCGGAGAGCGGCAGGATCGTGCCCGAGTTCGATCAGCCATGGCTGCGCGAGCTCATCCGGCCACCCTTCCGAATCGTCTACCGCCTCGACGGCGATCGCATCCGGATCGTCCGCGTGTGGCGCAGCGAACGGCCGATGGCAGGGCGACCGATTTGAGGATGTACCCGCCACCGAGGTCGCTCGGGCCTAGCTCCTCGTGCTAACCTACGCCCAGCCTTTGTGGCCGGGTCTGTGAGCCCGGCGGAGTCAAAGAGGCGGCTTGCCGGCGCTTTGACTCGCGGTCCTGAGAGGCCGGGGAGGAGACGATTGAGCCTGTGTAAGCTGAACCACCGCGCCCGCGAGGCCGGTGGCTTTTTTGTATGACGGACGCTCCCTTGACGCAGCCGACAGCCTTCGGCGCCGTGCGCGCCAAACCGAAGAGCGCGTTGATAATCGGCTCCGGGCCGGTGGTCATCGGGCAGGCGGCCGAGTTCGACTACGCCGGCACGCAGGCCTGCCGAGCACTTCGGGCGGAGGGCGTCCGAACCATCCTGGTCAACTCGAACCCGGCCACGATCATGACCGACGCCGAGGTCGCCGACGCCGTCTACCTCGAGCCGCTCACCGTCGAGGCCATCGAGCAGGTCATCGCCAAAGAGCGGCCGGAGGGGCTCCTCGCCGGGCTCGGCGGCCAGACCGGGCTCAACCTGGCCGTGGCGCTGGCCAGGGCCGGCGTCCTCGACAGGTACAACGTCCGGCTGATCGGGACGCCACTCGAGGCAATCGAGATGGCCGAGGATCGCGAACAGTTCCGCGACCTTCTGGACCGGATCGGCCAGCCATACGCGCCGAGCTGCATTGTCGAGGGGGCGACCGAGGCGGACCGGGAGTCGGCTGCCAGGGTCGCCCTTAATGAGATCGGACTGCCGGCGATCATCCGGCCTGCGTTCACTCTCGGTGGCACGGGCGGAGGCATCGTCGAGACCGAGGAGGCGTACTGGGAGCGGACGCGGACGGGTCTGCGCCTGAGCCCGATCAACCAGGTCATGATCGAGCGCTGCCTGGTCGGCTGGCAGGAGATCGAGTACGAGGTCATGCGCGACGCGGACGACACCTGCATCGCCGTCTGCTCGATGGAGAACGTCGACCCGCTCGGGGTCCACACCGGAGACTCGATCGTGGTCGCACCGGTCCAGACACTGCCGGACCCGGTGCACCAGAGGCTCCGCTCGGCGGCCCTCAACATCATCCGGGCGCTCGGTGTCGAGGGCGGCTGCAACGTCCAGTTCGCGCTGTCGCCCGACTACACCGAATATGCGGTCATCGAGGTCAACCCGCGCGTGAGCCGATCGTCGGCGCTCGCGTCCAAGGCCACCGGATATCCGATCGCGCGCGTGGCTGCCCAGATCGCGGCCGGCCGGCGGCTGGCGGAGATCCCCAACGTCGTGACCGGGACCACGGTCGCCGCATTCGAGCCGGCCCTCGACTACGTCGTCGTCAAGCTGCCGCGCTTCCCGTTCGACAAGTTCCCGATGGCCGACCGAACGCTCGGCAGCCAGATGAAGGCGACCGGCGAGGTGATGGCCATCGACCGGACATTCGGCTCGGCGCTCAACAAGGCGCTGCGCGCGCTCGAACAGGCCGGCGCGGGCTGGCTGGCCGAGAACGCCGCCTGGCGGGCGACACTCGACTACCTGATCGAACCGGCGCCTGCCGAACCGGCTTTCATCCCGATCGATGCCGGCGGCCTGGTCTGCGAGGCTCGAGCTCATGCCGAACGAGCGGCATATCCGATCGTGCTCAAGCGATTCCTCGCGCCGTCCGACTCCCGGTTCTGGCGGATCCTGGCTCTGCTGCGGCGCGGGATGCCCGCCGAGACGATCCGGGGCGTCACCGGGATTTCGGCCTGGTTCCTGTGGGAGTTGGAGCGGGCCATCGCGCTCGAGCGTGAGGTCCGCAAGGCGGGCGGCCGCATCGCGGAGCCACGGGACGAGGAGGCGGCCTCTCTGCTGGCGACGGTCAAGCGCGCCGGGTTCGGGGATCGCGAGCTGGCGCAGATGGCCGGGCCGGGCGTCACCGCCGAATCGATCCGCCTCGCACGCATGCAGCTCGGCCTCGTGCCCGGCTATGCCATGGTGGATACGTGCGCGGCTGAGTTCGCCGCCGAGACGCCTTACTTCTACGCCACTTACGCCGCGTCTGGCTCCGAGCCGGAACTCCCAGCGGTAGAGCGACCCGCGGCCCTGGTCATCGGCTCAGGCCCGGTGCGGATCGGGCAGGGGATCGAGTTCGACTACTGCGCGGTCCAGGCGGCGGCGGAGCTTCGCGCCCAGGGCTGGCAGGCGGTCATGATCAACTCCAACCCGGAGACGGTCTCGACCGACTTCGACGCCTCGTCGCGCCTCTACTTCGAGCCGCTCGACCCCGAGAGCGTCCGCTCGGTCGTGGAGGCCGAGTCACCGGACGGGCGGCCGCTAATCGGGGCCTTCGTCCAGTTTGGAGGCCAGACGCCGCTCAATCTGGCCGAGCCACTGGCGGCGGCCGGGATCCCGCTGCTCGGCGCCAACCTCGAAACGATCGACCAGGCCGAGGACCGCATCCGCTTCGCCAATCTCGTCGAGTCGGTCGGCATCCCTCAGCCCGAAGGCGGCATGGCGCGCTCGATCGAGGAGGCGCTGGCCCTGGCCGAGCAGATCGGCTACCCGGTAATCGTCCGCCCGTCCTTCGTCATCGGCGGCCTCGCCATCGACTTCAGCTATTCGCCGTCGGACCTCGTCGAGCAACTCGCCCGGGCCACCGTCGTCGACCCCGATCGGCCGGTCCGGATCGACCGCTACCTCGAAGGCGTCGAGGTGGACGTGGACGCCATCGCCGATGGCGAAACCGTCCTCATCCCCGGCCTGCTCGAGCATGTCGAACGCGCCGGCGTCCATTCGGGCGACTCTGTCGGGATGTTCCCGCCCCAGACGGTCTCGGTGTCGGACCAGGAGCTGATCGTCGCCGCGATGGACCGGATCGTCCGCGCCCTCGACGTCCACGGCCTGGTCAACGCCCAGTTCATCGTCCGTGACGACGGCGTCTACCTGATCGAGGTCAATCCTCGGGCCAGCCGCACCGTGCCGTTCATGTCGAAGGTCACGGGCGTGCCGATGGTCAAGCTGGCCGTCCGGATCGCTCTCGGCGAGACGCTGCGCGGGATGGGGTGGGGGAATGGCCTGCTGGCGCCGCCGCCGCTGGTCGCGGTCAAGGCGCCGGCCTTCTCCACGGCCAAGCTGCGTGGCGTGGACCCGTCGGTGGGGCCGGGGATGCAGTCGACCGGTGAGGTCATCGGCATCCACACCGACCCGCGCGTGGCGCTGGCAAAGGCGATGCAGGGTGCCGCGCTGATCCCGCCGCGGCCCGGCGCGGACGGGGCCCTGGCGTTGATCTCGATCGCTGAACGGGACCACGGCGAGCTGCCGCGAGCCGCGCGTGCCCTGGCCCGGGCCGGGTACCGGTTCGCAGCTACTTCTGGCACCGCGGCCGAACTACGCAAGCTGGGTTACGAATCGCAGGTCGTGGCCAAGGTGGGAGAGAAGCCGGTGGCCGGGCAGGCCGCCATCCTCGATCTCATAGCCGGTGGATCGGTCCGGCTCGTAATAAACACGCCGTCCCCGACGTCCGGCCCGGTCCGCGACGCTGCCGAAATCCGTCTTGCCGCAACCGCGCAGGGGATCCTGTGCCTGACCGCGATCGAGACGGCCGTTGCCGCCGCCGAGGCCCTCGACCCGGACCTGGTGGGGCGGCTGGCGGAGGTCAGGTCGCTCGGCGAGTGGGTTCCGGAGCCGGGATTGCCGCGGAGGGCGATCTCGTTCGCGTAGCCGCCGACGTCCGGACGGGACTCTCCGGCGGTGTTCGGGCCGCTAAGCCGCAGCAGGGACGGGCGTGGTGGGCGACGAGCCTCCTGTCGTTTGGTGACGTCGAGGGGCCCAGCCAGCCCGGCTATCCAGCCAGATGCCAACCCCCGTGGCGCAAGTCGAACTCGCGGGTCGGCAGCCGGTCAGAAGTAGGCCGGGAGCTTCTCGGAATGAGCTGCGAGCCCGCCAAGTGGCGGAATCAGCCCACGATTCACGGGGCGAGTCGGCTCATGGGCGGCGGATGACCGCACATGACCTCGCCGGCCTGGACGGCTGCCACTCGGGTTGGAATATGTCCAGAATGCCCCCGGCCGTCTTGCCGATTTGCGCTCCCAGGAGGACGCCGAGGGCGTGACCGGCGAAGCTTTCACTGACGCCACATCTCGTCGACCCCGGGGCCGTGCGGTCCGCTTCGCGTCAGGCGTGCTCGACGAGCGCCGGCGATTCCGTTGCGATCGGCAGCTCGACTGTCACCTCGGCCGCGACCCGATCGGTGCCGCGGAACCAGATCCACAGCAGCGAAGTGGCGACCGTGTACAGCACGATGATCGTCACGAAGTCCACCGCATACCCGGCGGTGAAACCGAGCGTGGCCTGGAGCCAGCTGTAGTACAGCGGCGCGATCGTCCAGCCGAGTGACCATAGCAGCGTCATACCCGCCGCCACCGTCGCCCGCTCCGCCGGCGAGACGTGCTCCATGGCGAAGGCGTCGAATATGGGACTGCCGGCGTTCATCAGCGAGTTGCGCACCGTCAGGGCCACGACCACGGTCCACAGAACGGGCGAGAAGCCGAGCACGACAAGGAACGGGATGCTGGCTCCCTGCACGAGGACGATCGACCCGATGCGGCCGAACCGGCGCGCCAGTGCGGGCTGCGCCAGGATCGCGATCGCCGTACCCAGGCTCGTGATGCCGAAGATGAGGTTCACCACCGGGAGATCGAGGTGGAACTTCGTCTGGACGAAGACGTTGAGGAACGGGATCAGCTGGCCCGCGCCAAGCGCGGTCAGGAAGCCCGGCAGAAGAAGCCGGAAGAAGACGCGCTTATCCGAGACCACCAGCCCGAAACGGCTGCGCGTCTCCGGGCGTTCGCGGTCGAGGATCGGCCGGTCGCTGGTCAGCAGGTAGACGGTGCCAAGCGCGAGGAGGCCCAGTATCGCGACGCCGGCCAGCAGAATCTGATAAGGAGCTGCCGCCGAAACGAAACCGAGTCTGTCGGCGAGAGCCGACGCGATGGCGCCGCCGGCCACGGCCGAGAAGAGCGAGGTCAGGAAGCCGAAGGCCGACCACATCGAGAAGTACGCATTGCGCTGCTCCGGCAGGGTGTGCTCGGCGATGAACGGTATCTGGACAACCGAGACCACCTGCGAGCCGGCACCCAGAGCCACGACGCCCACGACCAGCAATGCCCGTTGGCCGGGCAGGAAGGCGAAGAGCGCCAGCGACACGAGGGCCATGCCCGCGGCCATCATCGACCGCCTCCCGAAGCGATCCGAGAGGGCGCTCGCGGGGAGCGCAACCAGCACGCCCGCCAGCTGCGAGATCGACATCATCCAGCCGATCGTCGGGCGGTCGAGCCCGATCGCTCCGAGGTACAGGTTGAAGTCGACCCAGTACAGGCTGAGGGCCGCGCCGTAGACGATGGTGGTCAGCAGGAAGAGCCGCGCGTCGCGGCCGAATCCCGTGAAGCTGTATAGATAGCGGGCCAGGGCTCCGATCACCCGTCTCCTCGCTGTATTGCGGGCAGCCCTCGATCAGGAACGGGCGGGGTCGTGTCTCAGAACGTCCTCTTCGCAGATCGTACGTCCGACGACGATCAGGAATGTTCCGAGCCGGAGCCGGAGCCCGGTGAAGCCCTGGCGATCGCGCGTTCGGCGTGCGCCGAGACGGGCCGATGCCGCTTCGGCGAGGAGGGCGGAGTTCTGCTGGTTGACGGCGGTGAGCCTGTGCTCAGTCGTGTCGGGCCACATTTGAGTTCCTCGCGTGTTAGAAGAAATAGTTAGACGTGTTAGTTGTTTATCTAACGCAACGACATGCGGGGTTGGACATTGAGATCCTCCTGGTTCAGCGGGCCAGGTAGGCCCGAAGCTCGATGCCGGCCTCTTCGGCTCGGTCGCGTCGCAGGCTGTAGTAGGTCATGTTGCCCTGCTCCGTGAGCGTGATGAGGCCGGCCGCTCGAAGCAGAGCCAGGTGGTGCTTGACCGTCGGCTTGCTCAACGCGACCTCATTCGCGATCTCGGTCAGGTAGCGATCTCGCTCGGCCAGAAGGCGCAGGATCCGGAGACGGCTGCCGTCGCCGAGCGCCCTGTACAAGCGAACCGTCGCGGCCGGGGGAGCAATCTTGTCGGCCGCGCCGAGCGCCGAATCCGCGATCGGGTAGCACACGAGCTGGACGTCGCCGACTTTGGTCAACGAGTTGTACGGCCGGCCGAAGTAGCTCGGCGACAGCACGATCCGGCGGATGCGCTGATCGGGAACGAGGCGGATGCCGTTGGTCACTCGCTCTACGAAGCCGATCGGGTCGCGGACGGCGTCTTCCAGGCGCCGCGTGCTGAGGTCGCGTTCCTGCATCCGGCCAACCCGTGCCTCCACCGTCTGGAAGAGGGGCAGCCAGGCGTGGAGGACGGCTCGAGATTGCGGGGCCAGGTCGGCCAACGGCTGAGTCATGACCGGATGGCCCGTGTTGGTTTCCAGCCTGGCCTGAACTTCGCGATAGGCCGCGCTGTCGCCCTCGATGGCGCGGCGGGTCGTCTCGCCGAGATCCGGGTCGTCCAGAAGCTCCCCGACCAGAATCTCGATCAGCTCGGCATCGGACAGAATGTCGACGGCCCCAACGACGTCGCCCGCCGTTCGGATCTCGGGGCGCCCCACGAGCATCCGGCCCAGCTCGGACAGGAAGCACATGCACGACTCGACGAACGGGTCCGTGCCCAGGGTCGCAGCGAGTGCGGCTCGCGAATCCTCGAGCCAGCGGCGATCCTCCGGCAGCAGGTCGTCGACCTCGCCGCCGTGGTCGCAGGCGCTCATCAGGAAGTCGTAGCCGGTACGTGAGTCCAGTTCCACGGTTGGCAGATGCGCCGTGGTGAAGCCCGGGCGAACCAGGCCGCCCGGCCGGATCGGTGCTGGATTGGGGGTCCTCGTCGCTGCCACTTGCATTAGGCCTCTAACATCTGTTAGATGGAATACTAACACGGACAGCCAACGAGATCAAGTGCTGAGACCGGCTCGCGGAACCATCGATGAGGGCGCGTGGGCGCGGATGACGCTCGATATGGGGTCTCTGGTGGACCCGCCGGCCGGGGCGCTGCGGCCGTCCGCGGCGCGGTCGGTACAATGCCTCCAAGTTGCGCCGCGCCCGAGTCGCCGCGCCAGATCGCCATAGGAGCCCGATCGAATGACCGCCCCGAGCGTTGCGTTCAGCGACGAACGCCTGGCCAACGGGCTGCGCGTGATCGTCTCGGAGGACCACCTGGCGCCCGTCGTCGCGATCAACATCTGGTACAGCGTCGGCTCCAAGCACGAGGTTCCCGGCAAGACCGGCTTCGCCCATCTCTTCGAGCACGTCATGTTCCAGGGCTCCGGCCACGTCGCCAAGGCGGAGCACATGGCCCTGGTCCAGGCCGCCGGCGGCACGTTGAACGGCACCACCTTCCTCGACCGGACCAACTACTTCGAGACGGTCCCGAGCCACCAGCTCGAGCTGGCCCTGTGGCTGGAGGCCGATCGCATGGCCACGCTGCTCGAGGCCCTGAACCAGGAGAACCTGGACAACCAGCGCGATGTCGTGAAGAACGAGAAGCGCTCCTCGTACGACAACCGGCCCTACGGAGACTGGTTCCACAAGCTGCAGGCGCACCTGTTCCCGGAAGGTCATCCCTACCACCACCCGACCATCGGGTCGATGGAGGATCTCGACGCGGCTTCGCTGGAAGACGTGGCCGCGTTCTTCAGGACGTACTACGCGCCGAACAACGCGGTCCTTTCGATCGTCGGCGACGTCGACCCGGCAGGGGCAACGGCCTGGGTGGAGCGCTATTTCGGCGAGATCGCGGCGAACCCGGCCATCCCGCCCCTCGGCGACAGCAGCCTGCCGGCGATACTCGGCACCGAGCGTCGCGAGGTGGTCCAGGACCGCGTGCCGCTGCCTCGCCACTTCTTCGGCTTTCGGGCGCCCGTCATCGGCGATCCGCGCTTCGACGCCCTCGAGGTCGCGGCCCAGATCCTCTCCGGCGGCAAGGGCAGCCGTCTCTACCGCCGTCTCGTGCGCGAGGAACGCATCGCACAGGATGTGTCGTTCTTCTCGCTCGGCTTGGTCTCGGGCGCATCGATCGTCGCCGGACAGGCGACCGTGCGACCCGGCGTCGACCCACTCGTCGTAGAGCGAGCCTTTGAGGAAGAGTTGGAGCGGTTGGGCCGCGAACCGGTCACGGACGACGAACTGGCGCGGGCGCGGGCGCTGATCGAGACCTACGAGTTGGAGGCGCTGCAGCGGGTCGACGAGCGGGCCGACCGGCTTTCCATGTACGCCACGCTGCTCGACGACCCGGGCATGATCAACCGCCAGCTGGGCCGGTATCTCGCGGTCGGGGCGGCCGATATCCAGGCGGCGGCCGCGGAGGTGTTGAGGCCCGACAATCGGGTTGTACTGACCTACGTTCCCGCGACCGAGACGACCGCCGCGACCGAGGAGTCGGCAGCATGACGCTTCAGGAGATCCTGGCAGTCCGGCCGTCCCCCGGGCAGCCGCGAGCCTACGAGTTCCCCGCCTTCGGTCGGACGATCCTGCCGTCGGGCCTCCAGGTTCTCGAGGTCAACGTGCCCGGCCGGCCGCTCATCTCGGCGAATCTGGTCGTGCGACGAGGCGCCGTCGACGAGTCGGCGGACGTCGCCGGGGCCACCATCCTGGCGGCGCGGGCGATGACCGAAGGCACCCAGCGATATCCCGGCGTCGAGCTGATCGAAGCCGCGGAGCGGCTCGGGGCCACGCTCCACGTGGACGCGAGCTGGGATGCGTTCATGGTTTCTGTCGACGTGGCCGCAACTCGCCTCGGCTCGGCCCTGGAGCTGCTCGCGGAGCTCGCGCAACGGCCCACCTTCCCGGAGTCGGATGTCGCCCGCCTTCGCGACGAGCGTCTCAACGACCTGCTCCAGGTCAAGGCCGATCCCCGCCGGCGGGTCGAGCACGCCTTTGCCGCGACCATCTACACGCCCGAGTCGCCGTACGCCCGGCCGGCCGGCGGGGACGAAACGTCGGTCGCGGGGCTGACGCCGGAGGTTCTGCGCGGCGTCCACGGTTCGCTGCTCGACCCGAAAGAGGCGGCCATCGTGATCGGCGGCGACCTCGCCGGGCTTGACGTCGCGCACATGGTTGAGACGGTGCTCGGGTCGTTCGGGGCCTCCGGGGTTGTGGCCGGCGCTCGGGCCAGCAGCGGAGGGGGAGACGGTGCCGCGACCGGACCCGACGCCCTCGCGCCCCGGGCGGATTCCGCTATCGACCGTCCGATCGTCCGCTTCTACCACCGGCCCGGTTCCGTTCAAACCGAGCTCAGGATCGGCCATGTCGGGTTGCGAAGGCGCGTGCCGGACTTCCACGCCGTCCAGGTCATGGCCGCCATTCTGGGCGGGCTGTTCAATTCGCGGCTCCAGATGAACCTGCGTGAGGAGAAGGGTTATACGTACGGCGTCGGCGCGGGTTTCGACATGCGGCGCGGGGCAGGCCCATTCTCCGTCCGGACGGCGGTCCAGACCGCCGCCACGGTTCCGGCCATAGCCGAGTCCCTATCTGAGCTGCGCCGCATCCGCGAGACGCGCGTTACTCCTACCGAACTGGCCGCCGCGCGCGATTATCTCGTCGGCGTATTCCCACTGCGATTTGAGACCCCTGGTGCAGTCGTCGGGACGCTGGCCGGGCTCTTCATCAACGAGCTTCCCGACGACGAGCTCGCCCGCTACCGTGGGGCCGTCGAGGCGGTCACTGTCGAAGATGTCCAGAAGGCTGCGCAGGACCACATCGACCCGGCCCGGCTGGCGATCGTCGCGGTCGGCGACGCCGACGCGGTCGGGACGGAACTGCGGGCGGCCGGCTTCGGCGAGGTCGAGTTGATCGCCGAGGAAATGCCGGCCGAATCCGGCGTGAGCGACGAGGGGGCCGAGTGATAGTCGTCGTCGGACTGCCTGCATATGCCGACTCGCCAGATTGCGAAGCGTGCGCCGGCGGGCTGGCGGTCGAGGTTGCGGCAGCGGCGAAACGTCGGGGCGCCGACGTGGAGCTTGTCGGGAAGATCGGCGACGACGGGGCGGGGGATGCCGTCGTGGTCGCCCTCGGCCGGCTCGGCATAGGCCACGCGGCGTTGCTGCGCGACCCGGCCCGCCCAACGCCCGTCCTGACCGCCGTCGGGGCCGACGACGATGCCGCCGAAGTGGACGCGGAGTCGCCTGAGGCACGGCTGCTGCCCGAGTCTCCCGACGATCGGCCGGCCCTCGAAGCTGCCGACGTGGAGCTGGCCCTGCGATATCTGCCTCAGGCCGGGGTCATAGTCCTCGCCGATGCGCTCGTGGAGTCGGCGGTCGTTGCCGGCGCCGAGGGGGCCGACTTCGCGGCGGCTCGACTCATCGTGCTCGTCCCGGCCGGGGCGAGGCCGCAGGCGCTCCCCGCCGGAGCGACTGTACTCGAGGCGCCGCCAGAGGACGACGGGTCGTTCGGCCGGCTCGTGGGCCTGTTTGCCGGCGCCCTTGATGCCGGCCTCGAATCCGGCGCGGCTTTCAAGGAAGCGGTCGCGGCCTCCGGCTGGGAGTCGATCGCCGACTGACGCGGCCGCCGACCCGACCACGGCCGGCCGGCCCGTCGATCGATGGCCCCATGGTGTGACGGGCCCGGGTGTTCTTCCTGTAGAGTGCCGATCTATGGACCGCGCCACCAACGGGCTTCGAATCGACGCAGCCGCCGCTCTCCCGCCGGGCTTCGATCCTGGAGCCCAGACCCTGCCTGACCGGGCGACGGCGATCTCGGCGATCGCCAGGGCCGACGATCTGATGGAGCAGAGCGAGCCGGAACAGGCCTTGCCCCTCTATGCGTGGGCGACCGGCTGCGTCGATCGCGACGTCTGTGCCGCGGGGCACTACGGCCTGGGCAACGCGCTGTACCGGGTGGATCGCGACATCGAGGCCCGCGAATCCTGGGAACGGGCGACGACCATGGGCGAGACGCCCGTGGCCTATCGCGCCTGGCGCCAGGTGGCCGCCGCCAGAGTTCGCGAGGGAAACCTGCCCGGCGCGCTCGATGCCTACCGCCAGTGCGAGAAGCGCGCCCCAAGGCAGGACCGGGCGGAGATCGCGTCCCGGCTGGGGTGGCTGAACAAGGAGACCGGCAACGTCGGAGCCGCGAATCGCTACTTCTCGCGAAGCCGCGGAGACACGCTCTCGACCTTCATGACCTACCTGATCATCGCCGTGACGGTGGTGACGTCCCTGTCGGCGATGTCGGGTGCGCTGACCTTTCGGGGCGGCCTCAACCTCTCGTCTCTTGAAGGCCAGCTCGCCCTTCAACCGTTACTGGTCGCCCACGGCGACTTCTATCGGCTCCTGTCGGTGACGCTGGTTCACGATCCGAGCGACATCTTCCACCTGCTGTTCAACATGTACGCCCTCTGGTACGCCGGCCAGCTCGTCGAGCGGATGTACGGACCATGGCTGCTGCTGGCGTTCTACGTCGTCTGCGGCGTCGCGGCGAGTGCCGCGAGCTATGCCTTCGGCCTGTCGGCGGACGGCTGGAGCGTCGGCGCTTCGGGCGCCATATTCGGCCTGTTCGGGATCGTCCTGGTCGCCACGCGCCTCCACCACGCCATCCTCGACGCCCAGTCGCGAGCCATCGCCTCGCAGGTCGGCGTTCTCATCTTCATCAACCTGGTGCTTGGCTTCTCCGGCATATTCAACGTCGACAACTACGCCCACGTCGGCGGGTTGCTGACCGGTCTGTGGCTGGCCTTGGTCATCCCGCCCGGCCAGGTGCAGACGCTCTCTTCGGTGTGGCAGGGGACTCGCGGGGGTCGGTCGCCGACTCAGACCATCGCCCTCCGCGTCGTCGGAGTCGGGGTTCTGCTCGCGGTCGTCGGCGGGGTGCTCACCTACGGCACGGTCAAGTGGCAGGCCGACCCGACCTACCGCTCCATCTACGGCTCGGTCGCCGTCCCCGGGAACGTCATCGCCGCCGACCAGGACCCGGCGGGCCGGAGCTCGCGACGCTGCGCTGAGCGCGGTCAGGCCAGGTCCTCGCGCCAGCCGAAGCGATCGAGCACCCGATACATATGGCGGCGATTCAGCCGCGACCGGTCTGGCGGCCAGGGGACGTCGTCCCGCTCGAGCGGCAGGACGAGCCGGACGGCGCCACGCGGCGTCGGCATCTGGACTTCGGCCTGCGTCGTGTCGTGCGGCAGCGCGGTCGGCTCATCGGGGTTGGAGGCGGCATCGGGCTCGACGTATTCGGCCCCTTCCGGCTCGGCCCCGGCCCGCAGCCGCAGCGACCACCAGACGTCGAGCCAGGCCGGAGTGACGAAATGCTCGTCGAACGGGCCGAGCTCGCGGTAGTCGGAACGGCGGAAGGCGAGCCAGGCACCCTCCAGAGCCGTGACGTCGGTGGCGGCGCCCTCGGCGAGGGAGCTTCCACCCGCCGTCCGCTGGAGCGCATTCGGCCGGAGCGGGCCTTCCTCAGCGGAAGTCAACCCGAAGCCTCCCACGGCGGCGACCGCAGGATCGTGGAGCGCCGCCTCGAGCGGAGTCAGGGCGTCGCCCGCAGGCCAGGCCGTGGTGTCGGTGAGCAGCACCAACTCACCCCTGACGCGGCGCATGGCGATGTTGAGGGCCGACGCGTATCCCAGACGTGTCGATGTCCGAAGCACCTCCGGTACTCTGCCGCCGATCGGGGCCCGGTCCGGAGATTCGGGCGCCAGGGCTTCAGCCTGGGAGGCGCTCGGGTCGTTGGCTGCGATCACGACATCGGTTCCCAGCGGGGCGCTGGCGCGTAAGGAGGCCAGCAGCCGCGCCAGACGGTCGGGTTCTTCGGAGGCGACGACGACGACGCTCCAGGCTGTCGTGGCAGGTTCGTCCAGGAGGGACGGCACGGCCGAAGCGGCTCCATACCGAACCTCGCCGTCCAGTTCGATGCTCGGCGGCGCCGCCGGGCCGACGCTGGTGCGGTGGCCGTGGTCGACGACTCGCCAGCCGGCGGCCTCGATCTGGGCCTTGAGGGTGTCGGCGCGGTCCCAATCCCGACGGGCACGCGCTTCAGTGCGCTCGCGGACGAGATGGGTGATCTCTGGCGGTGGTCCGGCCGGGGGAATACTGGTCACGCATCGAAGGATAGCGGCGTGGCGACGATCGTATCCGGAGCCGCTATTCGGCCCTCTCGGCGGCTGATCGGGCAACCGGCATGGCCGGCACGATGGGCATCAGGACCGTGACGCGGGCCCCGTGCGGGGCCACGTTCTCGGCCCAGGCCTCGCCGCCGTGGGCGCGGGCCAGCTCTCGGACGATCGCCAGGCCGAGACCAGAGCCACTGCCGCTGCGCGAGGGGTCGGCTCGGTAGAAGCGCTCGAAGACCCTCTCGGTCGTTCCGGGGGGGAAGCCGGGCCCATCGTCGGTGACGCTCATCGAAATACCGGGCGGGCGACCGGGCAAGGTCATCGGCGCTGCCCGGAGCCAGACCCGCCCTCCCGTCGGAAGCACCGACAGGGCGTTGTCCACCAGGTTCTGGAGGATCCGCTCGGCCGCGAGACGGTCGCCAGTGAAGGTCAGATCCGGCTCGCCCGGAGAGGCGCCGGCGGATTCCACCGTCACACCCTGGCCCAGGGCTCGACTCTCGAAACGAGCCGCGGTTTCGGAGACCAGCCTCGTCGCGTCGAGAGCCTCCGGGCGGAGCGCAGCCGGTCCTTCCTTCAGCCGCTCGACGACGCCGAGCTCGCCGACCAGACGCTCCAGCCGCTGAGCCTCCTCGGCGATGGTCCGCGCCGCCACCGCCGCCCGATCGCCCGTGGCCGTGCCGTCGGCGATCGCCTCCGCGAACCCGCCGATGCTGGTGAGCGGGGTGCGCAGATCGTGTCGCAGATTTGCCAGCATCTGCGTCTCCTCGTCCCTCGTCGACGCCAGCTCGTCGGCCATCGCGTTGAAGCGCTCAGTCAGGGCCCTCACCTCGAGCGGGCCTTCGACCGGGAGCGGCTGCTGGCCGGAGCGGCTCGGCAGCTGGCCGGTCGCCGCCGCGAGACGCCGCATCGGTCCCGTGATCGACCGCGACAGCAACCAGGCCATCGGGATCCCTAGCCCGAACAGGACCACGACCATGATCAGGAGGGCTCGCGATAGATCGCCCAGCGCGAGCTTGACGGAGTCATCCGGTGTCGCGAACGCGAACTTGAAGCCGCCGGTCTTGTTGGCGTTTGGCTCGATGTAGACGTATTGCGTGCCGTCGGACGTCCTCATCGTTCCGATGGCGTTCGGGACGCCCGGATCGGGCGGCGCGGGCATCGTCGTGGAGGAGGGGCTGCCGGCCACGACGGTCACTGCGCCTCGCGGGCCCTGGACTAGCACGAAGCCGCCGTCGTCGACGATCGACGCCGTCAGGTTCCTGATTCGCTGTTCGAACCCGCCCTGGCCCGCGACCGGGTTCGCGATCAGGCTGACCTCGACCGCGGCCACCTCGTAGCCGAGCGACTTCTTGATGTCGTCCTGATGCGCATTGCGGAGAACGAAGAACAACGACCCGCTGACGGCGACGAGAAGGGCGACCGACAACCCGACGAACGCCAGGATCATCCGGCCCGTCAGGCTGCGCGGAAGCATCGGCGGTCCTAGTCGGCCGGCGTCGAGGCGTCGGCCACGGCCGTGGGAGGCGCGGCGGCAACCGCCGTTCCCCGCGGCGGGGGCACGAGGCGGTAGCCGATGCCGCGGACGGTCTCTACCTGCGGGCCGTCATCGCCGAGCTTCTTGCGGACCTCGCCGATGTGAACGTCGACCGTGCGAGTCTCGCCCGGGAAGTCCGTGCCCCACACGTCTTCGAGGAGGGCGTCGCGACTCAGAACCACGCCGGGATCGCGGGCCAGCGCGGCCAGAAGGTCGAACTCGCGGGCGCGGAGATCGAGCTGGCGGTCACCGACGGACGCCTCGCGGCGGCGCGGATCGATGCGTAGGTGTCCGACCTGGATCGGCCGCCCGCCCTTGGCCGTGACCTCGGTCCGGCGCAGGATCGCCTTGACCCGCGCCACAAGCGCTCTCGGGTTGAACGGCTTGGTCACGTAGTCGTCGGCGCCCAGCTCCAAGCCGACGATGGCGTCGACGTCCTCGGAGCGGGCGGTGAGCATCAGAATTGGCACGTCGCCGCGGCGTCGCAGCTCGCGGCAGACCTCGAAGCCATCCATCTTGGGCAGCATCAAGTCGAGCACCACGAGGTCCGGGTCGCTGCGCTCGTATTGGACCAGGGCCTGTTCGCCATCGCCGGCCGCGACGACGGCGTAGCCCTCTTTCTCCAGGTACAGCCGAACGAGCTCGACGATGTTGCGCTCGTCGTCGACGACGAGGACGGTCTTCATGGGCGGAGCATACGTCGGCCTGGACGGGACTTGCGGGACGTATGTAAGTGGAACGTAAGACGTCGCGCACCGGGGGCCGAGCCGCCGCCAACTCTCGGGCGGCTCGTCCGATCGCGTCAGGACCAGCGAATGGCAGACCCGAACGCCCGTCGCATGGCTTCGACCAGGCTCTCGTCCAGCGGAGATATGACTGAGCTGAACCCCTCGGCGCCGAGCTGTTCTCGGGCGAAGTGCACGGTGAGGGATCGGCCGTCCCAGCCCAGCGAGTCCAACCGATCGCGTGGCACCGCCAGAAGGTCGACGCCGTATCGGTCGGCGTCGAGGTACTCGGATGGCTCATTGGCGATGACGAGCTCGCGCGACCCCAGTACGGCCAGGCCGGAAGGCCGGCGCGTGCGGCCGCGGCGGACCGCCGTAAGGTTGCCCACGGCGACGGCGGCAGGCTCGTCCGGATCCGGCCGGACCGTCGGATAATCGAGCACCACCCTCCATTTGTGTGGCAGGGCGGACTGCGGCAGCCCCTGGTCGAGGGGATCGAGCCACAGGAATCCGGACTCGCTGGCCATCGCAGTCGTGGCCATGCGGCGACGCAGCCGGCAGACGTTCGGCACCAGGTCGTCTCGTGAGACCGTGCTGTATCGGATCGCGAGGTGCGCGTCGGCGGCTATCAGCCTCAGCCGGCCGTAAAGCAGGATCGTGCGATCCTCGACAGCCGCGACGCGGTCGATTGCGAGCGACAGCACGCGGCCCTCCGGCCCGTCGTCGACCCAGACGGCGACGACGGTTTCGCCGAAGCCCACGACCTTGGCCGGCGTGACCACGCAGTGAGTCGGGTCGACGAGCCGGGTCGTTCGCGGCACGACGAACAGCCGGGCGAGTGCCAGCGGTCCGCAGACTGGCTCCAGAGCCGCCAGCGCCTGCGCCGGCACGTCCTGAGTCCGCGACGGCCTGAACGGCCGGCCGGGGAGCGAGCGATCGATCTTGAAGCGGTCCCGCCTGAGGACCGGGGTCTCCCACGGCTCCATCGGGTCGGTTGCGACCGGTCGGGAGCGTCGAACAAGTCGGCCTCCCCATCCGGACCTTGCTGTCGTCGGCCGCGTAAGCTCATCGGACGCGGGCGAATCGCGGCTAGTGTCAAGATCCTGCGGCATGCCGGCGGGCTCTTTCTGTCGACTCCCCGTTGGCGTGGAGTCTTCGCGGATCCGAGGACGCCCGAGGCTTTGCCGGGCGGACCGTCGCCCCGTGAGCCTACGCGGGGCCGAGAACGCGAGTCAAATGGATTGGAGTCCGAGCGGGTGCCGGCACCTTCGGCCTGGAAGGCCGACCGGAGTCGCAGCCGTTACCATGGCGGCGCCGGGTCGGGCCGGCCACGGACGGCGCGGGTCCACGCCCAGGAGGAACGATGCATCTCTCCGGAGAAACCGAGATCGCGGCGACGCGCCAGCGCGTCTGGGACACCATCAGCAATCCCAACCGGGCCGCTGCCTCGAATTCGTCTGGTCTGGCCCAGGTCGAGAAGATCGACGACCGGCATTACAGGGTCTCGGTGACCGCACCGGCGGCGATGATGCCGATCACGGTCGTCCTCGAGCTGCTGCTCACCGACGTCGACGAGCCGTCGCATCTGGCGGCGACGATCGAGGGCGCGGTCATGGGCGGCCCGATCAACGGCACGGGTTCGATCGACCTGGCTGAGCTGGGGCCAAAGCTGACGCGCGCGAGCTGGGTCGCGGAGGCGACGCTCGGCGGCCTCCTCGGGGGGTTCGACGCCATGGTCCAGGGGCCGATACAGCAGGCGGCGGACGGGGGCTTTGCCTCGCTCAAGGCGCGGCTCGAGGCGGAAGAAGCCGCGGCGTCTTAGCACGCTGCCCCCGCCAGGGTCGCAGGGCGTCGTGCCGGTCCGGCCGGCGCCTACCTCTGGCGCGTGTAAGTGGCAGTGAGCGTCGTCTGGCCGAGGATCTTCGTCGTCAGTGCGGTCCGCACTTGAGCCGCCGACGGCGTTCCGGGCAGGCCGATGCGTGAGGAGAGCGCCAGCAGCGTGAAGCGGTAGCGGTGTGTGCCGGACGGCGGGCACGGACCCCCGTAGCCGCTCTGGCCGAAGTCGTTTCGACCCTGTGGCGGACCGTCCGTGGGTTTGACGCCCTCCGGCAACGACCCGCCGGGGCCACCGGGTATGTCGAATGCGACCCAGTGGATGAAGCCGTGCGCGTCCAGGTCGTCGACGATCAGCGCAAACGAGACGGTTCCCTGCGGCGCACCTTGCCAGGTCAGCGCCGGCGAGAGGTCTGCGCCGTCGCAGGACTGGCGGACGGGGATGGTGCCGCCCTCGGCGACGCTTGGGCTTGAGAGCACGAAACCGGCCATCGCTGCCTCCCCGGCTGTATCGGCTGGCCCAGCCGACCGACCGGTCGGCGCCTCACCAGCGAGTGAGCACGATGCGCAGCTCAGCAATACGAGGCATGCGACTCCACCCGCCAGGCCGTGCCTCCGCAAGCTGCCCATCGATGCCAGGATGTAGCGGCCCGATCGAGAGGTCAAGGCCGCCGCCCGCGGCGTCTCGCGCCGGCGAGTCAGGAGGTGTCCGCGCCATCGGCCGATGCTCGATTGGACCGAGATCGATCGTCGCCACACAATGCCGTCCTCTCGGTCGCTTCAGTCACTCCAGCCTCCGTATCTCTTACGGGCGATGCTGTCCGAGGCGGCGTTGCGGACCGCTTTCTGGAACCGCCGGTCCCGTTCCCGCCTCTGATTGGTCGTGGGCTGCTCCGCCAGTTCATGGGCGAGCCGGCGGTAGCTCTTCACCCGCGTGGCGTCGAGCCGCCCTGCGGAGACTGCCGCTCGCACCGCGCATCCCGGCTCGAACCTGTGGCTGCAATCGGAGAAGCGGCAGCGTGAGGCCAGCGCCACGATCTCGGCGAAGGTTTCGTCGACGCCTTCCTCCGCGTCCCACAGACCCAACTCGCGAATGCCCGGCGTGTCGAGCAGCAGGGCGCCGCTCGAGAGCAGGAAGAGCTCCCGGTGAGTGGTCGTGTGCCGGCCTCGAGCGTCGTCCTCGCGGATCTCGCGCGTGGCCATCAGCTCCGCGCCGGCGAGCCGATTGAGCAGGGTGGACTTGCCGACGCCAGAGGAGCCGACCAGAGCCAGCGTCCGGCCGGGCTCGAACCATGGCGCCAGCGAATCGACGCCCTCGCCGGTCTGCGAGCTGAGTGCGACGGATTCGTACGCGCAACTCCGCCTCCAGCTGTGCCACGGCACCGGTCGAGTCCGGGACGAGGTCGGCCTTGGTCAGCAGCACGACGGGCTCCGCCCCCGACGCGCGACCCATGGCCACATACCGCTCCAGGCGGCGCGGGTTCAGGTCGCCGTTGAGCGACGTGGCCACGAAGAGCGTGTCGACGTTGGCGGCCATGATCTGGGCACCCGGGCGAGACCCGGGGGCGCGGCGCAGGAAAGAGGAACGCCTATTGAGAACGAGGTCGATGCGTGCCTCACCGTCATGTGGCGGTGACACACAGCCGACCCAGTCTCCGACCGCAGGCAGGTCGCCGTCGTCGGCGTTGTGCCGGAACCGGCCCGTAGGTGATCCTGCCGCTTCGCGCTCTTCGCCCACGACATGCCAGAGGCCGCGGTGCTGGGCGACGACGCGTGCCGGCCAGAGCCCGCTTTCGACGAACGGTGCGAATTCCGCGGCCCGGGCCTCGTCCCAGCCCCAGGTCCGTAGCAACTCGAGAGGACCGTTGGCGCAGGGGAGGGCTGCCGGGTAGCCGGCGGCCCCGTCGTTCGTTGACATGGTCAGCCAACCCTCTTCAGCTTGCCAGTGCGCTTGGCGTAGCGCTCGGCCTTGCCGAAGCCCCACAGGCCCAGCGGGATGAATACGAAGGCCATGACCAGCAGCGGCCACAGGTCGGGCAGCAGCTGCCCGACGGTGGCGCCGTCGATGAGGGCTCGACGGACTGCGTCCAGCACATACGTGGCGGGCGAGATGCGCGAGATCAGCTGCATCCAGCCGGGCAGGATGGTGGTCGGGTAGTAGACGCCGCTGATCAGCAGCAGGCACGACTGCAGCACGAAGACCATCTGCGACCCGCGCTCGACCGACATCATCGGCAGGATCGCGGCAAGCATCCCGATACCGACGAAGCTGGCCGAACCGACCGCCATGAACAGCGCCGCCGCACCGATATTCGCCCGCCCGAGGTCGAGCGAGAAGAAGAGCGCCAGCACGATCAGCAGGATCGTGGTGTGGATCAGGCCGTAGATGACGGCGTAGAGGGCCGATCCGAGCAACTGCACGGAGCGTCGAACGGGGGCCATCATCGTGTACTCGAGAGTGCCCTTCCCAGCGCTCCCAGGTGATGGTGTCGCCGATCGACTGGAAGACCACCGACAGGTAGTTCCAGAAGACGGCACCGACTACGAGCAGCATCAGCAGTCGAGTGCTGCCGACCGACTGTCCGATCAGCGAGACCGACAACGCGCCCGCGACGGCATAGACCAGGAATGCCAATTCCCAGCCGAGATAGCGCTTTGTCAGGTTGAAGTTGCGCTCCACGAAGGCGTAACCGGAGCGCGCCTCGCGAGTTAGTGCGATCACGGTTTCTCTCCTGTGGCGAGCCCGAGGCTCGCCCGCGGACCCGCGGGTCCGTCGGCGGGCTTGCCGCCCGGCGACTCAGCGTCGGGCGGCAAGCTGGAGGGGGCCGTCGGCGGCGAGCATCGATCCGACGTGGATCAAGCCGTGGCCGACGCGTTTGCGAAACGAGAGTCGAGAGGTCGGTGCGGCCCGGTCGTTGCGCCGGAGCCGCAACCTCCGCTCGATCTCGCGCTGCCGCTGGTGGTGGATGTCGTATGCGATTCGGTGCGTGATCAACTTGGTGTCCCTTTCAATGCCGCCCGTGGGCGGCTCCTGGTCATTGGTTGCGGCCTATTCGGCCGGGTCGGCCTCGCCCTCCTCGACGTCGTCGTCGAGCGAGCGGCCGGTGTACTTCATGAACACGCTCTCGAGCGTCGGCGCGAGGCCGTGCTCGATCGCGATGTCCGTCTTGAGCTGTTCTGGCGTTCCTTCCGCCGTAAGCCGGCCGCCGGCCAGGACTCCGATTCGCCCGCACAGCCGATCCGCTTCCGCGAGGTCGTGCGTGGTCAGCACGATCGTTGCGTCGTGGTCGGCCTGGAGCTCTTCGATGAATGCCTGGACGTCGAGCTTGGAGCGTGGATCGAGGCCGGTAGTCGGCTCGTCCAGCAGCAGCAGCGCCGGGCTCGTCAGGAGGGCCCTGGCGATCGCCACCTTCTGCTGCATGCCTCGGCTCATTTGCTCCACGGGCCGGCTCATCCGCTTCTCGCCGATGCCGAGGCGGGCCATGATCCGGACCGCCTCGCGGCGAGCCTTTCCTGCGTCCAGGCCGTACAGCCTGGCCGCAAATGAGAGGTTCTCGGCCGGCGAGAGCTTCTTGAAGAAGGCGGCATCCACGCTGACCCGATTGATCAGCCTCTTGACCGCCATCTCCTCGCGGACCAGGTCGTGGCCGAAGACCTCGACCCGGCCTTCATCGAGCGTCAGCAAGCCGCTGACGAGCCGGATGAACGTGGACTTGCCGCTGCCGTTGGCACCCAGCAGGCCGTAGATGTCGCCTCTCTCCAGCCGCATCGAGACGTCGTCGACGGCTACCACCGGTGGCTTGCGTCGGTCGACCTTGAATCGCTTGGTAGCGTGTTCGACGAGTAGCGCCGCCTCGCCAGTGGGCAGAGCCCGGATGAACGGCCGGCCTACGGTCGGCGATTGAGTCTGTTCGAGAACCGCGAAGCTCATGGCACCTCCCTTTGAGGCATGGCTCGCGGCGAGGAGAACCGCGAGCGGGGAAAAGGGATGGGCTCGCGGCCTGCCCTCGAGGCGTATTGCGCCTGAACGAGAGCATCAAAAAAGCCGCGGGCCCGATCTGGCCCACGGCTCAGAGGTTCATCCGGCGGCTCTACCGCCTGGCTCTACCTCTCGGTGGGCGCAGATCTCCCGAGCACGACAAGGCCGCCGCCCACTCGGGCGGTCCGCCCCGGTGCCTTAGTGAGATTGCGCACGAAACACCTCTTCGTTCGGCTGCCTCTCTGGCAGACCACGGCAGGATAGGGAAGTGTCGGTGGACTGTCAACGGTCGGGTCCACCCGGTCACGAGTAGCGTGCCAAGCGCCGTTCGGGCAAGGCCGACGGCTCACTGGATATTCTTCGCGCGGCGACGATGCACGACCGTATCTCGGCCCGGCCTATTGACTGGGTTCCGACGCCGATGCTAGCCTGTTAGCGTTCCCGGTAACGGTACCGGTAACGCTAACATGGGCACCTTCCGGCAGCACCTTCGAATTCGGCGCCAGGAGGAAATCGCACGCGGCCAGAAACACGGGCGCCCGGAACACCCGTCGTTGAGTCGGCCTGCGTCGATTGAAGCCGGGGTTGTGAACCTCAGGGAAGAGCGAGGATGGGTCCGTCGATCGGGGCGCTTCGCCGTGTCGCCCGTTCTTTGACCACCGCGCGGCCGCTGCTCGAGTTTCGCCTGTGCAGGATGTCACGGACCGCTCCGCGCTTTGCCCTGACCATAAGCGAATGAAGGGAGGTCTGTTTCGCCCGCAGAGGGCGGCCCCGATGTGAACCGGTCGAATGGGCCGGCCACTAAAGTCCGACACATAAGCTTTGGGAGTGCAAGAGGAATGTCCAAACCCTTGACGAGACTGCCGCTTCTGTTGGCGGCAGTTGTTCTGGTCATCAGCGCGTGCGGCACTAGCAACGCCACGCCCACGGTCGCTCCGGCAACCGCCGCCGCTCCAGGTAGCACCGCCGCTCCCGTCACCGCCGCTCCCGCCACGTCCGCCGGTACCGGCGCCGCGGCGACAGGCGCCCAGTTCTGCAGTGGCATGAAGATCACGTTCTTCCCGGGTGGGACACCGGGCGGTAGCTTCGAGACGGTCGTCTACAACGGAGCCAAGGCCGCTCAAGCTGCCTTCGGGCCGGACGTGTCGTATCAGTGGTCCAACTGGGACCCGGCTACGATGATCACGCAATTCCAGCAGGCCGTCGCCACCAAGCCTGACGGCATCGCGATCATGGGCCATCCCGGCGATGCCTCGTTCGACCCGCTCATCGATGACGCCATCAAGCAGGGCATCTACATTACCGTCATGAACACCGAGCTCCCGAACGCTGAGGCCGCTCACGGTCTCGGCTACACCGGAGCGGTGCTCCACGACGCCGGCGCCTCACTCGCCAACGAGGCCATCAAGCGCGGCAACCTCAAGAAGGGCGACGAGGTCTTCGTCTGGGGTCTCGCGGCGCAGCCCGGTCGCGGTGAGCGCACCAAGGGCATCACGGACGCCCTCACGGCTGCGGGGATGAAGGTCGATTATCTCGAGATCGACGCCGCCGCCAACGCCGACCCGAACGCGGGCACGGCGACCTTCACCGGATTCGCAGCCTCGCACCCGAACATCAAGGCCATCTTCATCGACCACGGCAACCTCACCTCCGCCATCCCGACCTACATGAAGGCCGCGAACCTGGCGCCAGGTAGCGTATTCGCCGCCGGCTTCGACATGTCCCCGTCTACCGTTCAGGGCATCAAGGACGGGTATGTCAGCCTGGTCATCGACCAGCAGGAGTACCTCCAGGGCTTCTTCGGAGTCGAGCAGCTGTGCCTCGAGAAGAAGTACGGCTTTGGCGGGCTCTTTATCAACACCGGTGCCGGTTTCGTCGACAAGTCGAACATCGACGCCATCGGCCCGCTCGTTACGCAGCAAATCCGCTAGATGTCTCTTCTGACTGCCGCGAACGGCATGTCGGCTGACGAGCGCGCAGGCGCTCGTCAGCCGACTCAACCTACCGATCCGGTTCTGGCGGCCCTTGTGCCTGCCGCCACCCCATCCTCTCAAGATGTCAGGCGTCTCGAGCTTCGGCACGTTTCCAAATCGTTCGGTGGCGTGCACGTTCTACAGGATGTGAACCTCGAACTCGGGACCGGCGAGGTTGTCGGCCTCCTTGGCGACAACGGCGCCGGCAAGTCGACGCTCATCAAGATCATCACCGGCGTCCATCAGCCGGACGAGGGCGAGATCTACTTCGGCGGCCAGCTGGTCACCGGCATGGACGTCCAGAAGGCTCGTGCTCTCGGCGTGGAGACCGTTTTCCAGGAACGCGCACTCGCCGATCAGTTGCCTCTCTGGCGGAACATCTTTATGGGCCGCCCCGTAAGCAACCGGTTCGGCTTCCTCGACGTCGGCGGCATGAGGCGAGCTACGGCGGACCTCATGGGTGAGTCTATGGGCTTCACCTCTGCGGTCCTGACTCCGAACACGAACGTCAAGGGCCTCTCTGGCGGTGAGCGCCAGGGCCTCGCCATCGTTCGAGCGCTCCACTTCCAGGCCGAGATCATCATCCTCGATGAACCGACGATGGGCCTGTCCCTCAAAGAGACGGAGAAGCTGTTGCACTTCGTGGAAGGCATACGGGCTGCCGGGAAGTCGGCGATCTTCATCGATCACAACATCTTCCACGTCTACTCGGTGTCGGATCGGATCGTGTTGCTGGACCGAGGGCGCGTGGCGGGGCAGTTCCTTACGTCGCGCTACTCGTTGGACGAACTCATGAACATCATGCGCGAGGTTGCCGCTACCGGCGCCTTCACGGAGCAGGAGCGCTATCGGCGGGAAGGTGAGACGGTCGAGGCGACCACCGAGTCCAGCGAGGAGCACGCATGACGTCAGCCGTCGCCCCAGCCAAGCCGGTTCATGCGCGCAGCCCGATCGTTGCCTTCACGGGCTCGTGGGCCTCGCAAATCGGTATTACCGTCGCCTTTCTTGCCGTCTGGGCGCTCTTCATCATTGGGGCGCCCTCCACGTTCCTCAATTCCCGGATCTATCTGGCGTTCGCCCAGACAACTCCGTATTTCGCGATCTCTGGCCTCTTCCTGACGATGGTCATCGTCGCGGGCGACATCGACCTGTCCTTCGTCTCGATCATGTCACTCAGCCTGGTTGGGTTCGTCTTTACGTGGCAGGCGACCGGCAGTGTGGAGCTCGGAATCGCGGCCTGCCTGGCCGTCGGCGCCCTGTGCGGGTTGTTCAACGGCTTCTTTGTGGCCGTGGTCGGCATCCCCGCGCTCGTCGTGACCATAGCGACCTGGTTCCTTTTCGGCGGCCTCACGCTGGTGCTTGTGAACGGCAAGAGCTATCCGCTCGTCGAAACCTCCTCCTCGTTCTCCTACGGACTGCTCGCCGGCAAGGTCGGAACGATCCCGATCCAGTTCTTCTGGCTGCTCGCGCTGGCGGTCGTGGCCTGGATCCTCTTGAACCGCCACCGGCTGGGCCAAAACGCGTACGTCATTGGCGACAACGCTCAAGCCGCCCAGCTCATGGGTATCCCGATCCGGCGGACACGAATCACCCTGTTCGTCCTCGTCGGGGTGGCGTCGTCTTTGGCGGCGTTGATGAACGCCTTCTCACTTACCAACTTCTACCCAAACCTTGGTTCTGGCTACCAGCTGCCGACCCTGGCGGCTGTATTCATCGGTGGGACCTCCGTCTTCGGTGGTCGCGGGACGATCTATGGGACTTTCCTGGGCGCCTTCATGATTGGGGGAATCCAGGCCGGGATCGTGGCAGTCGGGCTGACCGACTACTACACGCAGTTCATCTACGGCGCGATCATCCTGGGCGCTGTCACCGTTCACGCTTTGCTACAGCGCCGCTTCGAGTAGGGTAGGGTCCAGACCCACAAGAAAGGCCGAGCGGCACGGTGTCGCTCGGCCTTTCTGCATCCGCGCCAGCTGCTTACTGGTTACGCGGCTGCGGCACGTGTGGCGGCGGCTGTCGACTCGCGAGGCAGGGTGACGGGCGATCCGTGGCGTTCTCAGGCCGCGGTAATACCGTCCGCTGAGCGTTCTCGTGACAACTCGACGGGAGGCACCGGCCGCGCGCTTTCGCGCACGATCAGGCTCGGTTCCAGGAGTGTCATCTCAGGCGTGTTGTCGACCGTTCGCCGGGATTGCGTGGATCTCCCGATGAGCTGATCGATCTCCTTCACGGCCATCGCCCCGGCATCGCCAAGAGGCTGATGGACGGTTGTCAGAGGCGGCCAGAGGTGCGATGCCTCGGGGATGTTGTCCACGCCCACGACGGAGAGCGCCTCCGGGACCGGCCTGCCGACGCTATGCGCGGCATGCAGTACCCCGAGCGCCATCTCGTCGTTGCTGGCAAAGATCGCGTCGATGTCTGGACAGGCATCGAGCATCCGATAGAAGGCCTGCTCCCCGCTGAGCACCGTCCAATCGCCCTCGACGACGATGCCCTCTTCGACCGGTCGGCCATGAGCCTGCATGGTCTGTCGCCAGCCCGCCTGGCGCTGCTGCGACTCCCACCAGCTCAACGGCCCCGTGATGATGCCGACGTGCCCCGCTCCGCCGGCGAGGAGGTGTTCGGTCGCGAGCGAGCCGATCGCGGCATTGTCGATGGCGATCGATGGCAGGTAGGGCTGGCCGGTCATGCCGCCGACCAGGATCACCGGCACAGGCAGCTCAGCCAGCTGCGAGCGCAGCCAGGCCCGGTTGGCGCCTACCTCGGGAATTGCCCAGATGATGCCGTCGACCTGGCGCGCCCGCAGGCTGTTGATCAGGGTGTCCACATCGTTGGACTCGGGCTCGAGGATCAGGTTGAGCATGATCGCGTAGCCCAACTCCGCGGCTTCGCGTTCTATCGCCGTCACCACACGCGAAGGGCCGAAGTAGTCGAGGCCGTAGGCGACTACGCCCAAGACATGGCTGCGACCCTGCGTCAGGCCGCGGGCGAGCATGTTCGGGGCATACCCGGTCTCGCTGATGACTTGCTGGACCCTCAGGAAGGTCTCCGGAGCCACGTCCGGCCTGTTGTTGAGAACCCGCGACACGGTCTGCGTCGAGACCCCGGCCGCCGCGGCCACTTCTCTGATGGTCAAGCCTTTTCGTTGAGCCACCGAAGGGATCCTCCACGAGCGCGAGAGCCGGTATTCAGGATCTGGCGGCGTGCCATTCGCCTATTGACTCACATTTGGCGCCGGTGCTAGATTGTTACCGCTCCCGTTACCGCTACCGGGAACGATAACATCACCCAGGGAAGCAGAAATCGGAGCCAAAAGGCCTATGTGGGCCCGGCGGTTCTTGGGTTCGTCGATTCCCGGGAATCCGCTGGCGATCGCGCGGCAGGAATCATGTACGGATTCTCGCAGAGTCCACACTTCACAGACCTTCGTGTCACGCCCGTCAGCGACAGAGGCCGAGTGGACCACGACGGTTGGCGTCCCCTCGACCGGTGAACGGCTTCTATGTGGCCGCTCCGGTAGAAACCCAGCTGCAGAGGTTTTCGTCGACCACCACTTTGGAAATCTCTGGGGATGAGGGCTGATAGTGTCGGCGGGATTGCCGGTTGGCATGATGTGCCTCAGCGGTCGCGGAATCGCGACGGTCGTTATCCAGAAGCAGGGTCGGGTGCGTGGCGCGAGCCTTGAGAATCCTTGGCCGTGCGTCGTCGAATAGCTGGGAGTTGGTGCATTGAAGCCGCTTGGAGAGTTCGAGGTCTGGTTCCTGACCGGCAGCCAGGATCTGTACGGCGAGGAGACGCTTCGGCAGGTCGCGGAGAACTCCAGGAGGGTCGCGACCGGCCTGGACGACTCGGAGGCCATCCCTGTCCGTGTGATCTGGAAGCCTGTGGTCAAGAACGCCGAGGCGATCCTTGCCGCGTGCATCGAGGCGAGTGCCACCGACAAATGCGTCGGCGTCATCGCCTGGATGCACACCTTCTCGCCGGCGAAGATGTGGATCGCCGGCCTGCAGGCGCTGACAAAGCCGCTCCTTCACCTGCACACTCAGTTCAACCGCGATCTCCCGTGGGCGGAGATCGACATGGACTTCATGAACCTGAACCAGGCCGCCCACGGCGACCGCGAGTTCGCCCACATCGAGGCCCGGTTGGGCTTGCGTCGCAAGACCGTCGCCGGCCACTGGCAGGAGCCTGGCGTTCAGGGCAGGATCGGCTCGTGGACACGTGCCGCGTGCGGCCTGTACGAGGGCAAGCACCTCAAGCTCGCCCGGTTCGGCGACAACATGCGCGACGTGGCCGTGACCGATGGGGACAAGGTCTCGGCGCAGATGACGTTCGGCGTGAGCGTCAACGGCTTCAGCGTCGGCGATCTCAGCGATGCCGTCCGGGCGGTTGCGGAGGCGAAGGTAGACGACCTCGTCGGCGTATACGAGGCGACATATGACGTCGCTCCCTCTCTGAGAGCGGGCGGCGCCGACCGCGAGGCCCTGCGAGAGGCGGCCAGGATCGAGGTCGCACTGCGCGAGTTCATGTCGGCGGGCGGGTTCGGTGCCATCACCGACACGTTCGAGAACCTCTACGGACTCCAGCAGCTGCCTGGGATCGCCGCCCAGCGTCTGATGGCCGATGGCTACGGGTTTGGCGCGGAAGGCGACTGGAAGACCGCCGTGATGGTTCGGCTGGTCAAGGTCATGGCCCGGGGTCTGCCCGGCGGGACGTCTTTCATGGAGGACTACACCTACCATCTGGATCCCGCCGGACCAAGGGTTCTGGGCGCCCACATGCTCGAGGTCTGCCCCTCGATTTCCGACCGCAAGGTCTCCTGCGAGATACATCCGCTGTCGATCGGGGCGAAGAGCGACCCGGTCCGGCTTGTCTTCGACGCAGGAACCGGGCCCGGGATCGTCCTCGCGCTGATGGACATGGGCGATCGGTTCCGCATCGTCGCCAACGAGATCGACCTCGTGCCTCCGGACAAGCCCATGGTCAAGCTGCCTGTAGGACGAGCGGTGTGGAAGCCACGCCCGGACTTCGCCACGGCGACCGAGAGCTGGCTGATGGCCGGCGGCTCGCACCACAGCGTGCTCAGCCGCGCGGTGGGAGCGGAGACCATCGCCGACTTCGCCGAGATGGCCGGCTGCGAGTTCCTGCTGATCGACGGCGAGACGTCGGTCGCTAGCTTCAAGAAGGAACTGCGTTGGAATGAGGCCTACTACCATCTGGCACACGGCCTGCGATGATCCCGGGCCTGGATCCGCACGAGGTGAGATCGGTGTCGCCGCTTTCGTTGTCCGGCCTTCGTGAGCAGGTCCTGCGCGCGAACCAGGCTCTCGTTCGGGCTGGGCTCGTGACGCTGTCCTTCGGCAACGCGAGCGGCGTCGATCGCGCGGCGGGAGTCCTGGTGATCAAGCCCAGCGGTGTGCCGTACGACGAGCTCAGGCCCGAGGACATGGTCGTCGTCTCGCTCGAGGATGGGCGGGTCGTCGAAGGGGATCTACGACCGTCCTCGGACACGCCAACCCACCTGCTCCTGTACCGCCGCTTTCCCGATATTGGGGGAGTGGTGCACACGCACTCCACCGCCGCGACGGCCTGGGCTCAGGCGGGCCGTCCGATCCCGCTGCTCGGGACGACCCACGCGGATCATTTTCACGGGGCTGTGCCTGTGACCCGGCACCTGACCCGGACGGAGGTCGAGGGGGAGTACGAGACCGAGACTGGGGCAGTGATCGTAGAGACGCTCGATCGGCTCGGCCTGCACGCGGACGAGATGCCGGCGGCTCTGGTGGCTTCGCACGGGCCCTTTACGTGGGGCCATGACGCCGGCGACGCCGTGGACAACGCCATCGCCCTCGAGGCCGTGGCGGCGATGGCGACGCAAACACTCACCATCAACCCCGGCATCGAACCGGTGGCGTCCTACCTGCGCGAGCGGCACTTCCAGCGCAAACACGGTCCCAACGCCTACTACGGCCAGCGGCGGAAGTGACGACCGCGGACGGCCTGGTGCAGGCAGCCCGCATCCACGCGCCGGCGATGTCCGGGTCGCGGTGGGGCCGGTAGAGGAACCGGGCCCAGGCGAGGTCCTTCTGCGGATAACGGGGGTAGGCCTATGCGGCTCGGACCTGCACTGGTACGAAGAAGGAGAGATCGGCGACGCTCGGCTGTCGCGTCCACTCGTGCTCGGCCACGAATTCGGTGGGGTAATCGCCGCCGGTTCGAGGGCGGGAGAACGCGTCGCCGTTGACCCCGCCTACAACTGCGGCCGCTGCGGGCCCTGCCTGGAAGGGCTGACCCATCTCTGCCTGGTCATGCGCTTCGCCGGGCACGGCACGACCGATGGTGCGCGGCGTTCGTTGATGGGCTGGCCGGAGAGGCTCCTGCAGTCGATACCCGACTCGATCACCGACGATGAGGCTCCTGTTCTCGAACCGCTCGGCGTCGCCCTGTACGCCATCGACATAGCCTCCATGGCTCCCGGCGGACGGGCGGGCGTATACGGCTGTGGGCCCATCGGGCTCTTGCTGATCCAGCTCCTGCGTCTGCGAGGAGCGGATACCGTGATCGCCACGGACCGTCTCGAGCATCCAGTTGCCGCCGCCCGCGCCATGGGTGCGAGTGAGGCATTCCTGGTTGATGCCATCGCGGGACCCGACGTGTCATCGGTACGCAGGCACGTCAGGGAGCACGAGGTCGACATAGCATTCGAGGCATCCGGCTCGGACGAGGCCCTCTCGGGCCCGACTGGGCGCTTGCAGGACCCGAACGACTACCTCGAGACGTTCAAGCGCGCCGTCCCGGGCGTGCTGGCCAGGACGGGCATCGATCCGGCGCGAGGTCATCGGCATCGGCATCGATTTCACCGCCTGCACGATGCTGCCTGACCAAGGCCGACGGCACGCCGCTGTGCTTCGCTGGAGCGAGTATCGGCGCGACCCGCATTCCTGGGTCAAGCTGTGGAAGCACCACGCCGGCGCAGCCCGAAGCGGACGACGTGAACCGCGTGGCCGCCGAGATGGGGGAGACCTGGCCGGCCCGCTACGGCGGCAAGATCTCATCCGAGTGGTTCTTTCCCAAGGCGCTCCAGATCTTGCGCGAGGCGCCCGGAGATATATCGCGCGGCCGACCGACTGATCGAGGCCGCTGACTGGGTCATCTGGCAGCTCACGCGGCGTCGAGACCCGCAACAACTGCACGGCGGGGTACAAGGCGATCTGGTCGGCCGAGGATGGCTTCCCTCGGCGCGCGTTCTTCGAGGCTCTCGATCCCGAGTTCGCCGACGTCGTCGACGCCAAGATGTCCCGGTCGATCGCATCGGCTAGGCGACGCGGCCGGGCGGCTGACCGAGCAAGCCGCCAGCGTGGACGGGGCTGCGCCCCGGCATCGCGGTCGCCGTTGCCAACGTCGACGCCCACGTCTCGGCTCCGGCGGCGCACGGTCACCGAGGCCGGCACACTGGTGGCGATCATGGGCACGAGCATCGTGCCACATCGTCCTCGCGGATGCCGCCCCGATCATCCCCGGCGCCTGCGGCGTGGTCCGCGACGGCGTGATTCCCGGGCCTCTTCGGCTACGAGGCCGGCCAGTCCGCGGTGGGCGACATCTTCGCCTGGTTCGTCGAGCACTGCGTGCCGCCGCTCTACCACGAGCGCGCGCCGCGACCGCGGCGTCAGCGTTCACCAGGTCCTCGAAGAGGACGCCGCCGACGCTTCGGCCGGGCGAGTCGGGGCTGCTCGCCATCGACTGGTGGAACGGCAACCGCTCGGTGCTGGTGGACGCGGATCTGTCCGGCGTGATGCTGGGCATGACCCTGGCGCACGACGGCCGCCGGAGATGTACCGGGCTCTGATCGAGGCGACCGCCTTCGGCACGCGCGGTGATCATCGACGCCTTCGAGAAGGGCGGCGTCCACATCGACCGAGTCGTGGCCTGTGGCGGACTGCCGGAGCGAAACCGGCTGCTGATGCAGATCTACGCCGACGTGACCGGCCGAACGTTGCAGCATCGCGGCGTCGGCGCAGACGCCGGCCCTCGGCTCGGCCATGTTCGCGGCGGTCGCCGCCGGGAGCCGCAGACGGCGGCTACGCCTCGATCAAGGAAGCGGCCGAAGCGGATGGCACGGCTGCGCGACGAGGCGTACGAGCCGATCGAGGCGAACCGGAAGCCCTACGACGTAGCTGTATGGCGAGTACGTGCGGCTGCACGATCTCTTCGGGCGCGGCGGCGATCCGGCGATCAAGACGCTCAAGCGCCTTCGCCTGAGACCGCGGCAGCCCCCGTTCGGGCCTAGGTCCGCCCGTCGGCGAAGCCGACGTTGCGCCCCGCCTGTCGAGCGCAGGCTGGCGTCGCAGCGCCACCGGGCGGTGCTGTTTCGGTCGGAATCGGCAACCGAAGCTGAACGGTGCGTTAACGCCGGCACGGTGTTCGAGCCGTATGCTCAGGCGAGGCCTGCCCCCGCACCACAGCTACAAAGGGCATGGCTGGAGGACTGAATGGCCGTTTCGAGAACGAAAATCGCGCTCATCGCGCATGACGGACGCAAGGCCGACCTGGTCGCGTTCGCAACCTACAACCGCGATCGACTGGCCGGGTTCGACCTGGTGGCGACCGCAACGACCGGCGCCTTGCTGATCGACAAGGTGGGTCTGCCGTGCCAGAAGGTGCTGTCCGGCCCCCAGGGCGGTGACGCTCAGATCGCGGCAATGGTGGCCGAGGGGTCGGTCGGCGTGGTCATCTTCCTGGTGGACCCGCTTACGTCTCACCCCCACGACCCCGATATCCAGACCGTCCTGCGCGTCTGCAATGTGCACAACGTGCCGATCGCGACGAACGTTGCCGCCGCGGACCTCTTCGTCGCCTCCGAATTGCTCGCTCCGCATCTGGCGCCGGTCACCCTCGGTTCCGCCACCTAGCCGAGTCCGGTTCTTCAAACGGGCGATCGGCCCGTGCGCGCTTGGCGAACCTACCGATTGGGCAACTGCGGTTCCGGGCGGACGGTCCGACCTGCCCGCGGTTCGGCGTCCGCTCGGCGGGCGCCGACGGTACAAGCGGCAGGGTAGGCGGCCATGCCGGCCGTGTACCATTCACGAGCCATCCAATGTTCAAGCTCCCCGGTCGTTCGCCGCGCCCGTCGGGCGTGCCTCGAACCCGGGCATTCTCAGGAGATGAAACCCATGCCCACGGTTGCCGGCTCCGTCAAAGAGCTCCTCGCCGCCCTCGACGGCATCGCGCGGGTCGACGGCGACCGCCTCGTCGTGATCGACGAGAATGGCCTCCGGACGCGCGGCATCTACGACCTCGCCTGGACCGCAACCTTCAGCGAGGACGAAGCCGCCGTCGAGGCCGCCCGTTGGTTCGTGTGGGAGGCGAGCCAGGCCGTCGGCGCTCGCTCGGCCAGCATCCAGGAGCTCTACAAGGCCCGCTCTCGGGGCGAGTACGACGGGATGACAGTCCCCGCCATCAATCTCCGCGCCCAGACCTTCGACATGGCTCGGGTCATCCTGGAGACCGCTCGGAAGAACGACAGCGCGGCAGTGATCTTCGAGCTGGCCCGCTCGGAGCAGACATACACCTTCCAGCGCGTATCCGAGTACGCCACGAGCGTCCTCGCCGGCGCCATCGCCGCGGGCTGGAAGGGGCCCGTCTTCATCCAGGGCGACCACTACCAGTTCAATGCCAAGAAGTACGCGGCCGATCCCGAGAAGATGACCGAAGAGATCCGCAAGGCCTGCCGCGACGCCATCGCCGCCGGCTACCGGAACATCGACATCGACAGCTCGACGCTGGTCGACCTCGCACATCCCACGCTCGACGCCCAGCAGCATGAGAACTACGTGCGGGCGGCCGAACTGACGGCGTTGATCCGGACTCTCGAAACCGACGGCGTGACCGTGAGCGTCGGTGGTGAGATCGGCGAGGTCGGCAAGAAGAACTCGACGCCCGACGAGCTCAAGGCGTACCTCGACGGTTATCGCCGCGAGCTCGACGCGCGCGCCCAGGATGCCATCGGCCTGTCGAAGGTCTCCGTCCAGACCGGCACCAGCCACGGCGGCACTCCGCTGCCGGGCGGCGGCGTGGCTGAGGTCGCGCTTGACTTCGGCGTGCTGACGGACCTCTCGCAGGTCGCGCGCCAGTACGGACTGTCGGGCGCTGTCCAGCACGGCGCCTCGACCCTGCCGGACGAGCTATTCCACAAGTTCCCCGCCACGGGCTGCGCCGAGATCCATCTGGCTACCGGGTTCCAGAACGCCATGTACGAGCACCCCGCCTTCCCGGCCGAGCTCCACAAGGCCATCGAGGAATGGGTCTTCGCCAACTGCCAGGACGAGCGCAAGCCCGACCAGACCGACACCCAGTTCGTCTACACCGGTCGCAAGAAGGCGATCGGTCCGTTCAAGCGCCAGCTTTGGGATCTGCCCACCAAGGACGCGATCCTGGCCTCTCAGGCCGCCAAGGTCGACTTCCTGTTCAAGCAGCTCGGGACCCCGGGCAGCCGCGCCCTCGTCGAGAAGTACGTCAAGCCGGTCGAGTACCACCAGCCGCTGCCGGAGGGCCTCAAGGCCGCCCGCTAAGGCTCAGCCCCGAATCACGCGCGGAAGACGCCCCTGCGAAGGGGCGCCTTCCTCTTTGAGCCCGCTGGCCTTCGGGCTTGGCCATCGTCGCCGGAAGGCTCCGGGCCGGCCTCGCTGTCGTTACGATCCGAGGATGACCAGACCAGTCGCCGACCCCACCGATCTCGCTCGCTGGCGCGACACCGCGGCCCTCCTCTGCGACCAGGCCGACCGGATGGCACTCGCGGGTTTCCGGCGCGATATCCGGGTGGACACCAAGCCGGACCGGACACTCGTGACCGAAATCGACCAGGCGATCGAGCGGATGATTCGGGCCCGCCTCAAGACCGAATACCCAGTCTGCGGAATCGTGGGGGAGGAGGAGGGCACCGAAGCCGCCGGCGCCAGTGTCTGCTGGTACGTCGACCCGATCGACGGCACCCACAACTACGTCCGCGGCGTCCCGATATTCGCCACGCTGCTGGCGGTGGCCCTGGAGGGTGAGGTACAGCTGGGCATCATCAGCGCGCCGGCTCTCCGGGAGCGGTGGATCGCCTGGCGGGGCGGGGGAGCGTGGCGCGGCACCGATCGGATCGAGGTCAGCCGTGTGGCCACGATTGAGGAGTCCCAGCTCCTCTACGGAGGTCGCACCGCGGACATGCGCTCGGGGGTCATGCCCGGCCTGGACGCAACCCTCGCCGAGGCGTGGCGGGAGCGTGGCTTCGGCGACTTCTGGGGGCACATGCTGGTCGCCGAAGGAGCTGCCGAGGCCATGATGGAGACGGGCGCGCATCCCTGGGATTGGGCCGCGCCGCTCGTCATCGTCGAGGAAGCCGGCGGCCGCTTCACCACCGCGTCCGGAGAGCGGGTCATCGATGGCGACTCTGGCGTCTCGACGAACGGCCTGGTACACGACGAGCTGCTGCGCCGATTGAGGCGCTCGGGCGCGGCGGCGCGACTGAAGCAGTAATCAAAAGGAAGGGGGTCGCAGAGTGTCGGTGGACAGCGGCGGTTCCGCCGGGTTGTGGTTCATCGTCTCGGTGGTCGTCGCGTGGCTCGTGATCTATACCGCGGTCCGGGCCGCCGTAGGTCATGCCCTCGATCGCGACGAACCCCGGCTGTTGGCTGAGGCGACCGCGAGTCAGAACGGCGTCAGTTTCGCCGTCACCAATATCGGCATGCGCCCTGCGTTCGACTTGCGCGTTCGGTGGCATGACACGCCGACGGGCGAGGCGCTTGCCCATACGCCGATGCTCGGGGCCAACGGCCGGCTCGAATGGAGCCTCGACGTCGGTGCCGTGGCGGGCGAGACGCAGATTGTGCGAAGCCTGGATTTGAATTGGGCTTCGGGCCTGCCCGCCGAGTCGAACCGCCGCTCGGCCGCTCGCGCCGTGCTCATCCCGTCGCGACTGGCCCCGCCGGCGTAGTCGGGAGCTCGCCGCTGGGCTACGATGCAGGCGTGTAGATCCCGAGCGATGGCCACCGCGCCAACCGGGCACGTATACGGAGGCACGACGATGGGCGACAAGACCCCCAAGCGACCGCCGAAGGTCAAGAAGCCGAAGCCGGCGACCAAGCCGCCGACAAAGAGCGCCTAGTGCCGGCTGGAGAACTGCCGTCACGGAGGCCCGGGCCGGGCCGCCGTTACAAGCGCCGCGAGATCGAATTCGCCGAGGGAGGCAAGCTCGTCCTGCGGGGCGACGGCGCGATAGTCCAGACCGATGCCGCCGGCGAGACGGTCGGGTCGTGGACTCCCGACGATGCCGAATGGGCTCGCCATGCGATCAGGTTCGGGCTGCACCCGGAGACCAGGACGGCCGTGCCTCCGGCTTCCCGGGTGAACGAGACAAAGCGGCTCTAGGCTAGATCGAATACGCAGTTCGCTCGCGCTGCACGCGACTCGGAGGTCTCAATGGCCGCGCCCATCCGCCCTGCCGTCTTCGTGGGTGCGCGGCTGCTCGACGGCAGATCGCCCGACCCGATCCCGGACGGAGTGGTCGTCACGGACGAGCAGGGTCGGATCGTCGCGGCTGGTCCAGCGGCGTCGATTTCGGCGCCGGGCGACGCCGATCGCTTAGACGCATCGGGCCTGACCCTCCTGCCAGGCATCATCGACTGCCACGTCCACCTGTGCCTGCGGCTCGAACCGGTCGCGGAGCAAACGCAGCGCTCGGCCACGGATCTGGTCGTTCGCGCGCTCCAGACGGGCCGCAGCTTCCTCGATGGCGGCGTGACCACGATCCGAGACGCCGGCTACACACCGGCCGGGATCAAGCGCGCCTTCGCCGCCGGCGATTTCCCGGGCCCGCGAACCCAGGTCAGCTGCACTCCGCTGTCGCAAACGGGCGGGCACGGCGACGGCTGGACCCCGTCAGGTTCGATCCTCGATACGCAGGTCAGCGATCTGCCGCCCGGGATCGCCGACGGCGTCGACGGCGTTCGCCGGGCGGCGAGGCTCCAGATCCGCGCCGGCGCCGATTGGATCAAGGTCATGGCCACGGGCGGCGTCCTGTCGGCGGCGGACAGCCCGGACGCGAGCCAGTTCACCGTCGACGAGATCAGGGCCATCGTCGAAGAGGTCCGGGCGGCCGGGATCAAGGGCACGCTGGCGCACGCCGAGGGCACGACGGGCATCAAGAACGCGCTGCGAGCGGGCATCACCAGCGTCGAGCACGGCGACCTGATCGACGACGAGGGGATCGACCTGATGCTCGAGCGCAATGTCCCTCTCGTGCCCACCTTCAATATCAACTTCGCGCTCATGGACGAGGAACGGGTCGCTCGCGGCGAGGTCCCCCCGTGGGCGATCGAGAAGATGCGCTATCTCTTCAAGCGCCAGCAGAGCAATTTCCGCCACGCCATCGAACGGGGCGTCCGCGTCGTGATGGGCACCGACAGCTTCAACGGCATGTACCCGCCTGCCGAGCTGGCCTACATGGCCGAGTTCGGGTTGGGGCCGTTCCGTGCCATCCAGGCGGCCACCACGGAGGCGGCGGACCTGCTGGGCCTGGCGGACCAGGTCGGGACCCTCGAGCCGGGCAAGAAAGCCGACATCATCGCGGTCTCCGGCGATCCGCTCGCGGAACCGGGCTTGTGGCGCGATCCCGCTCGCATCGTCTTCGTGATGCAGGGAGGGCGGGTCGTGGCCGACCGGCGCGGGGCCTAGGTCGTGATCTTTCGGTGGGCGGCTGCCATCCTCGACGGCTGGTCCTCCCTTGCCAAGGGTGGCAGGCGCTGGCTCGCGCGGCCGTTCCGTTTCAGAGACTTGTGGCGCGCTCTTCCGGGCGATCTCCTGGGCATGGTGGTCATGCGCGGCTGCGGCATCCCGGCTCCCACGCGCGAAGCCAGATCCGGCGACATGACGGCAGTCCTCATCGAGGACCCGCGCGTCGAGCGCTGGTTCAGGGCCCACATGATCCCGGTCCGAGCCCAGACGCTCGGGCGCTACGTCTTTGCGCCCGGACCGATACCGCCGGAGATCCTCGCCCACGAGTTCGAGCACATCCGCCAGTGGGAGCGCTACGGACCGTTCTATCTGACGTTCTATTTCGGCGCGTCGGCGGTGGCTTTGATGCGGGGCCGGCGAGCGTACTGGGACAACGGCTTCGAGCTAGCGGCCCGGTCCCGCGAGGCTCCCCAGGCCGATACGGCCGCGCAGCGGGACGCCGAGACGGCCGCCATTCGCGACGCCCCGCCGGACTGAGGGCCGCGAACGGGCGCACCTGCGAGACTGGGCGAGGGCGATACGGCGGGAGGTTATCGATGGCTACAGGTATCCAGGTGACGTTCGATTGCGGCAATCCCGCGAAGCAGGCCGAGTTCTGGGCCGGGGCGCTCCACTACCGGTTGCCCGACCCGCCAGAGGGATTCTCGACGTGGGAAGACTGGGCCCGCGGTCAGGGCATTGCCCCGGAGCACTGGAACGATGCCGCGGCCGCAGAAGACCCCGAGGGCCTGAGACCGCGGCTGTTCTTCCAGCGGGTGACTGAAGGCAAGGTCGCCAAGAACCGGGTCCACCTCGACATCAACGTCAGCGGTGGAGGCGAGGTGCCCGTCGAGCAGCGACGGCTCCTTGTCCTTGCCGAAGTGGAGCGCCTGAAGGGCCTCGGCGCCGACGACCATCGCGGCCCGATGGACGAGGGCGGCGAATTCTGGGTCCGGATGAACGATCCCGAGGGCAACGAGTTCTGCGTCCAGTAGCCTGCCGGCCGAGGCTAAAAAGGCACCAAGGCCGTAGGATATCGGCGGAGCCGCATCCGCCCCGGCTCGCCAGCCCGTTCGAGGAAGTCGCCAGATATGCCTGCCCTTACCGAAGCCGCCGTCCTAAAGGCCCTGTCCACCGTTCAGGAGCCCGAGCTCGGGGGCGATCTCGTTACCCGGAATATGGTCAAGGACCTGGTCGTCGACGGGTCGCGGGTGGCTTTCACGATCGAGCTGACGACGCCGGCATGCCCGCTCAAGGACGAGATTCAGGCGCGGGTGGAAGCGGCCCTTCGGCCGATCGGGGCCGAGGCGATCGACGTCGGCTGGGGGGCGACCGTGCGCCGCTCCACTCCCACGTCGCCTCAGATGCTGCCCGGCGTCAAGAACATCGTGGCCGTGGCCTCGGGCAAGGGTGGAGTGGGGAAGACGACCATCAGCGTCAACCTGGCCGTGGCCCTGGCCAGAGCGGGCGCGTCAGTCGGGCTGCTGGACGCCGATATCACCGGTCCGAACATCCCGATGATGATCGGGGCCGAAGGCCAGCCGGTCGCCAGCCCGTCCGGACGGATCACGCCCATCGAAGCCAACGGCGTGAAGGTGATCTCGATCCAGTTCTTCCTGCCCGAGGGTCAGCCGGTAGTCTGGCGCGGGCCGCTCGTCGGCGGCGCGATACAGCAATTCCTGCGCGACGTCGACTGGGGAGAGCTCGACTACCTGGTTGTCGACCTGCCGCCCGGCACGTCGGATGCGCAACTGACCCTGGCTCAGTCGGTCCCGCTCACCGGCGCCGTTCTGGTGACCACGCCCCAGCAGGTGGCCCTCGCCGACGTCGCCAAGGCACTGGCCATGTTTCGCCGGGTCAACGTCCCGATCCTGGGACTCGTGGAGAACATGTCGGGCTTCGTCTGCGCCCATTGCGGCGAGGTGACGGACCTGTTCGGCCGTGGTGGCGGAGAGCGCTACGCGGCCGAGAACGGCATCGACTATCTGGGCGGCGTCCCGCTCGACATAACGGTTCGCCAGGGTGCCGACGTCGGCGTTCCGGCCGTCGCGCAGACGAAGCCAGGACCGGCCGCCGCCGCGCTGGAGCACGTCGCGCGCGCAATCGCCGGCAAGGTGAGCGTCCAGGCCGCGCGCGAGAAGCCCGTCCTCAGCATCTCGTAGGGCGGGCTCTCCGGGGCTCCGGCGGGGGCGTAATATTCGCCAGGTCCCGCCGAGGTCCCGATGCCCTGTCCCGACTGCGCTATTCCGACGGCTCCAGGCGCCCGTTTCTGTCACAACTGCGGGCGGCGACTGGACACCATCGCCGAAGGGCTGAGGGTCGGCGACCGGCGCGTTGTCACCGCGCTGTTCGCGGACCTTGTCGGGTACACGCGTCTGGTTGACGAACTGGACCCCGAAGAGGTCCGTGCCCGCGTCGACGGGGCATTGTCGATCTTGAGCAACGCCGTCGTCCATTTCGGTGGCTCGCTCGAGAAGTTCATCGGCGACGCCGTCCTGGCCGTCTTCGGTGTTCCGGTCGCCCACGACGACGACGCCCTGCGAGCTTGCTTGTGCGCGCTCGAGATGCAGGCGTCGCTGGCGCGCTACGTGACCGGCGAGGAGCAGCCCATGGAGCTGCGCATCGGGATCGCCACGGGTGAGGTCGTGGCCGCCCTTCGCGAGATGGCAGGCACCAGGTACGTCGCCCTCACTGGCGAGCCGATGACGACAGCGGCCCGACTCCAGCAGCTGGCCGAGCCAAACGACACCCTCCTCGACGACGCGACCGTCCTGGCCGCGGAACCCCGCATCGGGGTGGAGCATCTGGGCGAGCAGCTGCTGCGCGGCCAGAGACGCCCCATCCCGGTCCATCGGCTCCGGATCGAGCGGCGCATCATCAGCCACCCCTGCCGCACCGCCGCGCCGCTCATCGGCCGGGACGCGGAGAAGGCTCTCCTGGTCGAGCTGGTGCGCCGGGCGGCCGAGACCGGCCACGGCGGCGCCGTGCTCCTGCGCGGCGAGGCGGGCATAGGCAAGTCCAGGTTGCTGTGCGAGATGGAGGAAGAGGCGCGAGCCGCCGGCTTTGCCTGGACGTGGCTGGACAACACACCCCATGGCATGGACATTCCTTACCGAACGGCCCGCAACCTGGTCGATTGGCTGGCCGACGAGGAGGGAGTGAAGGCCGGCATCGTCGCTCGGCGGCTGCTCTTCGGTGACGACGTTGCGCCCGGCCTGGATCCGGAGGCCTCGCGGCTGATGCTGGGCGCGATCGGGATGCTGGCCCGGGATTCCGAAATGATCCTGCTGCCGGAGGAAGGCTGGGAGTCACTGCTGCCCGATCTCACTGATCCCGCCGACTTCCAGGCCGGACTCAAGCTCGTGACCCGTCTGTTCGTCAACCGGATGGTGGCGGCCAAGCCGCGTTGCGTGGTGATGGACGACCTCCATTGGATCGACCCTACGAGCCGGACCCTGATGGAATACATGATCGAGATGGCCGGAGACCTGCCGCTCGTGGTTCTGACGGGATCGCGGCCACCGGTGCTGCCGTATTGGGCTGAACTGCCGCACGTAGAGGTGATCGATCTGGGCGGGCTGGATCCGGCCGCGACCGAAGAGCTCGGCACGGAGGTGGCGGGCGCGGCGCTCGAGGCCGAATCGGCGCGCTGGTTGTACCAGCGGACGGCCGGCAACGCGCTCTTTGTCGGCGAGATCATGAGGACCCTGCTCGACACGGGCCGCCTCGAGCGGGTCGGCGAGCGGGTCAGGATCGACCGAGGGGCCGCCCGGCGCGGCGTGCCGCTCAGCCTGCGGGCTCTTCTGGGGGCCCGCATCGACGCCCTTCCGCAGGCCCAACGGGGTGCCCTCGAGGTGGCGTCGGTCATCGGCATGACGTTCTCGGAGCCGATGCTTCTCGCGCTCTGCGAGGGAGATATCACGAACGCGGATCTGCAGGAGTTGGCAGAAGCGGGAATGATCGCCGGGGCCGAGGATCCCGGAATGGCGCCGAACCAATGGCGGTTCCGCCACCAGCTGTTCCTGGACGCTGCCTATGGCCGATTGCTTACGGAAAGGCGCCGGGCACTCCACGGCTGCGTGGCCGACAGTCTCGAGGCGATGGAGCCTCGGACGGATGTGGCCGAGCTGGCCCGCCACCGAGTCGCGGCCGGAGACGCGCAACGCGCCGTGCCATTGCTCGAGCAGGCGGCTCGTGAGGCGGCGGCGGTCGGCGCGATTGCCGAGTCCGAGGCGTTCGCCAGGACGGCCGACGAGCTCCGAGGCGCGGGGGCGCCGGCCCTGTCTTAGGCGCGCTCCGGGTTGGCGCGGTTCCCGGGCCTCAGGGCGTAAGCGCCGCCCAGACGTCGGCCTTCCAGGCGGCCTCGGCCATCTTCGCCTGGCCCGAGAGCGACGGATGGAAGTAGTCGTAGGTGCTGAGGTCCTTGATCGTGAAGTCCGACTCGGCCAGCAACGACGCGTCGTAGGTGCAATACAGCTTGCCGGTGTGTCCTTCTTTGGCGTCTATGTCGTCGCACATCCCTTTGAGCGCGGCGTCGTATTGGGCCAGCATCGAGTCGGCGTCGGCGACGGAGGCCGGCCCGTTCGTGCCGAGGTACGGTGCGCATTGCGACGAGGGCGGCCCGGCCAGCTTCGCCCTCGCGGCCGCGTCCGCCGCGGTGATGTCGTGGAAGTGGGGGAAGTCCGGGACGGACAGCATCAGGATCCGGCTCCCCGCCGGCAGCCCGGTGCGAAGAGTGTTGATTGCGGTCCGCAACTCCACCTGGAAGTCGACGATGTCCGTCATCGGATTTGGCGACGCGCATAGATCGTTGGTCCCCAGCTCGAATGTCACGTACGCGGTCTTCTCGGGGGCCAGCTTCTTCGCGGCGGCCACCACCAGGTCGGCCTGACGGGATGCGTCGTCCATCGTCTTGCCGGATGTGGCGGCGTCGACGACGACCGGCGCGTCGCCCAACGCCCGGAATCGTTCGAGCAGGCTGGTGACGCCGTCGGTCTTCGAGGTGCCGACGGCCCAGGAGAACTGCGGATGGTCGTAGCGATAGGTCGGGGAGACGCTCCAGGCCTGCGTGTAGGAGTCTCCGATGGCACCGAGCAAGGCGGGCAGGGGTGGGGCCGTGGGCTGCGGCGTCGGGGCGGGCGAGACCGTATCCGACGGGCCCGGCGTTGCCCCGGGCGTCGACGACGGAGTGGCTGCGACGGCGGCCGACGATTCGCGCGGGCTTGGGGAGGCCGAGGCCGTGGCAGCGGGGCTGCAGCCGGCGACGGCGACGGCAATCGTGGCGATCAGCCCAAGGACTGCCTGCCCGCCCATCCCGAGGCGGCCGGCGCGGCCAGGCCAGTGGACGGAAATGCGGTTCGTGCGGGGTTGGCGGCCGGCCGGCCGTGCCGGGCCGGGAGTCGCAAAGAGGCATGTCGGGTTCGCGTCCACGGTCGAATCCTAAAGGCCCGTACCAGAGGGAGTGGTCTCGGAACGCGCCGCGATCCTGAACCGGCTCGTTCCGCGCGAAACGAAGCGAGGGGCCCTGGCCGCGGCTACGATGTGGGCATGCTGCCGATCGAATTCGCCGCCGAGGCGCTGGGTCGCTGCCGGCTCTTTGCCGGAATGGGTCCGGATTCGCTCCGCGCGATCGCTCGAACACTCCGGACGAGGCGGTTCCGTCGCGGAGAGGTCCTCTTCCACGAAGGCGATCCGGGCGACGCCCTGTTCGTGGTTGCCTCCGGCGCGGTCAAGGTGGTCGTCCCATCGGAAGATGGCGACGAGGCCATCCTCGCGACCCTGCGGCGCGGCGATTTCCTGGGCGAGCTGGCCCTGCTCGACGGCGCGCCTCGGTCGGCAAGTGCGATCGCGCTCGAACAGACCGAAGTCATGGCTCTCCCCCGAGAGCAGTTCCGGGCCCTCGTGGCCAGTCAGCCGGCGATGCGGGACGCGCTGTTCACCGCCCTTGCGGGCGAGCTGCGGCGCCTCACGACTCACGTCGCCGAGCTCCACTTCCTCGACCTCACCGGACGCCTTGCCGCGCGGCTGGCTCATCTGGCCGAGGAACACGGCAAGCGCGGGCCAGACGGGACGATCCGGCTGGACGCCCCGCTCACCCAGAGCGATCTCGCGGCCATGATCGGCGCAACCCGCCAGAGCGTGAACAAGCTCCTGGGCGAATTCGAGGCCGATGGCTTGCTGAGGCTCGAACGAGACACGATCGTGGTGCCCGATCTGGATCGACTGTCCAGGGCCGCTCGCCGCTGACGGGTCGGGCGGCCGGGAGCTCGTGGAGGTCGGGGCAGCGGCGGCCGATCAACCGGCCGAGATGACCCCCTCGCGGCCGAGCTGCAGCAACTGGCCCCGGCTCTCGTCGAGGTGTTGGGTGGCGATCCCGAAAAGTCGCTTGAGAAGCAGCCCCGATCTGGGCGATCCGCCCGCCAGCATCGCCAGCAAACCCGCCGCCGGCACCGAGATCAGGACCGCCGGACCGATGGCGCGCGCGGTCGAGAGCGCAGTCGGGTCCTCCCTGAGCGCGGACCATCCGAGCAGATCGCCGACGTGGAGAGTCGATACGAGAACCCAGCGCTGGTCGTATCGGACTCGCAACCCGAGCTGGCCCTTCTCGAGCCAGTGGACTTCGGAGATCGGCGCGCCCATCTCGACGAGCGTCTCGCCGTCGACCAGCTTGCGCCGTACCGCGGTCACGGCCAGGGTCTCGAGGTCGGCCGGGTCGAGCCCCTCGAACAGTGACAGCGCGGCCAGCTCGACTGCTGAGACTCTCTCACTCGTGGCCATCGGATGCTCCCACACGTGATCGCGTTCGCCGGCCATATTCTCTGCCAGTTCCAGGACGGCTGCTGACCACCTTAACCCCGGCCGGGCGCGTCGGAGGCATCGGGAGCTCTCGATACGTCTCGAAGGATTTCGTTGAGGAAGGCGGCAGCGGCGACGCCGGCCCGGCGGCGACCCTCCGAACCACCCATGAACGCCGTCAGGCTCGACTCCGAGACCCCCCATGGGCCGACCGCCGCCACCTCGACCCGCGTGTCCTCGGCTGTCTCCACCGCCCGGACCACCAGCCCGATCGAAGCGCCCGAAACGCCTCTGGCCGCCTCGGCGACTTCCACCAGGATTGCGCGCACGTCAGGATCGCCGTCGCCGACGGTCCGGGACGACCGGAGCCACGCCGCGTCGCCGATCAGCCGGGCTGCCGATCCGCCCGTGCCTATGTCGACCAGGGCCACGCTCCAGTCCCGCGGCTCCAGCTCGCGGCCGATAACGCCGGGCCACGTGTCATCGTCCCGACCCCAGGCGTGGTCGCCAACCGCCGCCATGACCGCCTTTGTCGCATCGTCCGCCAGACTCTCGGCGGTTCGATCCGGCTCGGCCGTGGCGGAGATTCGGACGTCCACTGCGTCGGAGCGGGCGTAGGTGGCGACGATCGGGTTGGCCGCGCGCAGCAGATCCTCGCCGAGGAGCGCCGCCACGGCGGACTCGCCGATGCCGTGCAGCCGGTAGGTTCGAGTGACGCGCTCACGCCCCAGTCCGCGCTCGCGCAACCGCGGCAGGACCCAACCCAGCCACATCGGACGCATCTCGTTCGGCGGCCCCGGCAGAGCGACGACCACGCGTCCGTCGGGGCGGTCGACCCACCAGCCTGGGGCGGTGCCACGGTCGTTCGGGATCGGGCTCGAGGATGGGATCAGCCAGGCCTGTTTGATGTTGGCCTCGGCGAAGGCGACGCCCCGGCGGTCGAAGAGGTGGCGCAGCCACTTCGCCAACTCGGCGTCCACGACCGGTTCCTCCCCGCAGACGGCGGCGATCGCCTCACGCGTCAGATCGTCGGGCGTGGGCCCGAGGCCTCCCGTCGTGACGACCAGGTCGGCCGCGGCGAGCCCATCGCGCAGCGCCGCGACGACCGTCCCGAGCCGGTCCGGCAGAGCCGACAGCCACTCGACGTCGACTCCGGCGTCGGCCAGGGTCCGGGCCAGGTCCCCACTGTTCGTGTCGCGTGTCTCGCCGACGGTCAGCTCGCTGCCGATCGCAAGCAGCACAACCGTGTGGATCGGGCGCGCGGCCGGCTCGTTCTTCTCCATGGCAGGGAGTGTAAAGTCGCCGGCCGAACCGGGTCGGCGGATGGCGCCGCCGGCTGCCGGGCGGTCCTGACCCGCGCCCGGGCATCGCTGGGCCCGCGCCGCCCGGCCCCCGTTACGCGCGACCGGCGGTCCGGCCGCGGACGACTGTCGTTCCGGCGCTCGCCGCTGCTATCATCGCCGTGCTGTCTGACACCTACCCGAAGGAGGTCCCTTGGCTGATCGGTCCTCCTCGAATGATTCACCTGCCGGCGCCGCGCCCGGCCTGGGCGAGCAGTTCGGCCGCACCCGCAGCGCTCTCCTCGGGCTGATCGCATCGCACATAGACCTGGCCAGGGCCGAGTTCTCCGAGATCGGCGACCAGATCAAGCGCGCGGCCGCCCTCGGCGGGGTGGCGCTGCTGCTTCTCTTCCTGGCCGGCATGCTGATCGCGATCGGCGGCCTGCTGTTCCTGGGCGAATGGATCTTCGGCTCGATCGGCTGGGGTCTCCTCGATGGCCTGGAGTTGCTGATCGGCGTCGCGGTCCTGCTGGTCCTGGCGATCATTGATCTGGGGTGGCGGCGGGGCTCTTCCGCGTTCCTGGTCGCGCTGGGCGTGGGCCTCGTGCTGAGCGGCCTGCTCGCCGTCGACTGGAACGGGTTCAGCCAGCGCAATCCGGCCGCGCCCGCGGCAATCGTGCTATCGGTCGCCGCCGGCGTAGTCGTTGTCGGCGCGCTCGGTCTCATACTGGCCGCGAGCTTCGGACGCTGGCCGGCTGTAGCGGCGCTGATCGTCGGGGCAATCGTCGGTGGACTGCTCGGCTGGCTCGCTTCGTTCGGCCCGGGGCTTCGCGTCGCAGCGGCCATCGGAGTCGCGGCGCTCCTGCTGTTCTGGCCGATCGTCGCGGCCGTCTTCGTCTTCCGGCACGGGATCGACACGGCCAAGCTCAAGGATCGTTTCGTGCCCGATCAGACCATCGAGACAACCAAGGAGACCATCGAGTGGCTGCGCGAACAGATGCCGCACGCGCGGAAGTCGTAGCCCGCCGCCAGCTGCTGCTGGACGAGGTCGTCAGGCTCGAGGCCGCCGGCCGCTCGGCGATCGACATTCCCGCGAAGATCCGGCGCGCGCCGGCCCGGACCGCCGCGCTAGCGGCAGGGGCGGCGTTCGTCGCCCTCGGCGGGCCCCAGAGGACATACCGCGCCGCGCGCCGGGCGGTCCTGGGCCCCAGGGCGGACCTGCCGAAGTCGATGCTGCCGGAACAGATCGACAAGGCGCTCAAGGCGCTGGGCGACGACGGCGACCGAGTCCGAGGATTGCTCGAGAGCGAGTTCGTCGGCTACCTCGAGAAGAACAGGCCGGAACGTGAGGGGCGCGATCTGCGCGGCACGGTCTCGGAGCTTGGCGGCAACCTGCTGCGCCCGGTAACGACCGAAGCCGGCAAGCGGCTCGCCAAAGAATTGTTCAAGCCGGACGGCGGCAGCTTCAACGAGGTGATGGACCGGATTCAGGCGCGGCGCGGTCGCCGCAAGGGTTCGACGGGGGAAGGCAGCGCCACGCAGGCCAACCGCGAATCGGCCGATTCCCCCGCGGCCAGGCCGACCCGGCGGCCGATGGGTCGCAACCGGCTACGCCACAAATAGGCGGATCTGCTCCGGCATCGAAACCATGCCCTTGGGGCGCGGCCCCGCTAGACTCTGTGGCCGCGGGCGAGTGGCGAAATGGCAGACGCGCCAGCCTTAGGAGCTGGTGCCGCGTGAGCGGCGTGCGGGTTCAAGTCCCGCCTTGCCCACCAGTTCGTTCCGGCCTACCGCCAGAGATAGGCGAACGTGGCACCGGACAGCGCGACGGCGACGGCCGTGAGAACGGCAAACGTCAGGGCCGGCCCCCAGCCGGTCACGTTGCCGGGGACGCGTCGGCGGGCCGCCTGCCGCTCTCTCATGTCCCAGACGCTCCACCGGCCGACGCCGATCCGGGATAGCACCAGGAAGACGACGGCGATGATGCCGACGCCCATGGCCCACTCGCCGATGAGTGGCAACACCCCGGGCCAGCTGGCGGCTTGGGACAGGCTGTCGAGCGGCCCGGCGATGATCTCATGGCCGGGGATCTGCGCCCACAGCCCGGCGAAGGCCGCGCCGAGTCGCTCCGGTCCCTGCCGGCCGGCAAAGGCGGCGAACCCGGCGGCGCCAAGCAGTGCGACCAGGGTCGTCAGCACCACGGGGATGCCCGCGCCGAGCGTCGCGATCCAGCGCCACAGCGCCAGCACCGCCACTCGCCGGCGTCGCCAGGCCAGCCTGATCGTGGCCAGGTTGTCGTCACGGTAGAAGCGTGAATCCTCCGGCACGCCGGCCGACGCGTCGATCTCCCGCAAGAGTGGGATCAAGAACTCCTCGTCGTTGTCCCAGTACGAGCCGTGGTCTTCGAGGATGCTCATGCGATTGACAGTCGCGTTCGACCGGTCGGACACGCTCACGCCGTGTGGCGGTGCCATCGGGCCCGCCGGCGCCGGGTCGTAGCTCGACCAGAAGTCGGACCAGCGGAGGTCCGGACGCAACTTCGACAGGTCGCCCTGCAGCCGGGAGCCGGGTGGAAGCCCCTTGTAGGCGTTCTCGATGCGCCAGGCCAGCGCCAGTCCCTCGCCCAGCGTGACCACCTTGTCCACCTTGACGTCCATGTAGACCGGGTCGCACAGCGTGGTAAAGCTCACGATGGCGCCGCCGGAGTGAGCGACGAGGACGATCCGGCCGCAGCCCTCGGCGCGAAGTCCGCGAATCGCCGCCACCAGCCTGGATCGGACATTGGCCGACTGGATCGGGTCGTTGGTGATGTCGGGCAGCTCGCCCAACCAGCGGGTGAGGATGTTGTCGGCCGCCTTGAGAGCGGCCATGTCCTGGAGCGCCTTGATCGGGATCGCCCGGAACGGGGCGTAGACGACCAGGACCAGACGCCCGAGCACGAGGGCCGGTCCCAGGGCCAGGATCGTCAGCTCCTTCTGGGCCCGATCGAGCAGGTCGATCCAATCGCGTCGCCGGCCCGGCACCGCCCCCAGCAGGAGCTGCGAATGGGCGTAGCCGTTTGGCTCTTCGGCGAAGGCGCGGCTCTGCGTCCGCCGCTGCTCCCACGCCGCCGCACGCAGCGTGTAGCTCTGCCGGATGCCGGCGATGATCCCCGGCAGTGCGTGGCGAACGTACGCCGTCATCGATCCGAGCCCTGGGGAAACGGTCGTGGCGGCCCACCAGGCCTCGGTCATGACCCAACTCTGCGCCGCATGGCCGTCGTATCCGGGCACCTCGATCTCGAGGATCGGCAGCCTGGCGCCGGAGAGGTCGTACTCGCAGCGTCGGACCGGATCCGCGCCAAACCCGTGGGCGAGCCGCCAGTCGGACAACACTCCCACGAGCGCTCCGGACCAGCCGAGGAATGTCTCGCAGGCAGGCTGCGTCCCGATGCCGTGGACGAAGACCACCCCGACGCGGTCGAGGTCCAGGTTCGGATTGGACCCGACGACCGTGGCCATATGGGCAAGGTAGGTGGTTGCGAGCGGGCGGTCTATCACCTTTCGGACAACGTGCCGCGCGGCGCGCCCGGCGATCGCCCCCATCCGGGGGTTCGTCGGCTGATGCGCCGCCGGGCTGGCGCGGCATCCCGGTGCCAGGTCGTGCGGGCCGGTCCCCGACGTCTCGTCCGCCTATAATCGCCCGACGATGCAGACCACCAACACCCCCCTTCCGAAGTCACGCCTCCAGCTCGAGTTCGATCTTCCGCCCGAGCGACTCGATCGCGCCATCGGCCAGGCCGTCGGGCGGCTCGCGCGCCAGACCCGCGTCCCAGGCTTTCGGCCGGGGAAGGCACCTCGAGTCATGCTCGAGCGCGTTCTCGGCCCGGGCGCGGTGCTCGCAGAGGCCCTGGATCAGCTGGTCGACGACGCCTATCGCGAGGCCGTCGTGGATCAAGACCTCGCGCCGCTGGCTCCGCCGGAAGTAGAGATGGTCCAGGGCGAAGAAGGCAAGCCGGTCATCTTCAAGGCCGTCGTTCCCGTTCGCCCCGATGTGACCCTCGGCGACTTCGAGAACTTCAACTTCGTTCCGGCGGTCGACCCGGTCGACGAGATCAAGGTCGAGAAGGTCATCGACGAGCTTCGAGACAGCGAGGCACGCCTCGAGGCTGTCGATCGGGAGGCCCGCCTCGGCGACTACGTGATCGTCGCCTTCGACGGCACTCGCGACGGTGAAGCCTTCCTGGGCGGATCGTCCGAGCAGATGCCGCTCATCCTGGGCGAGAACCGGCTCTACCCGGGCATGGACGACCAGGTCGTGGGGTTGCGCAAGGGCGAAGAGCGCGAATTCGACCTGGACATCCCCGACGATTTCCACGTCGAGGCCATGCGGGGCCTCCACGTGCACTTCAAGCTCACCCTGAAGGAGCTCCGCGCCAAGCTCGTGCCCGACGCGGACGACGCCTTCGCCAAGTCCGTCGGTCGGTTCAACGACCTGGATCATCTCAAGTCCGAGCTGCGCAAGCGTCTCGAGGAGAATGCTCTCGATCGGGCGCGTCATGAGTTCGCGGAGCGAATCGTCGAGTACGCGGCAGCCAACGCCACCTCCCTCGAGATGCCCGACGTCCTGATCGAGCAGGAGATCGGGATCATGCGCGACGAGATGACCTCGGCCATGGCCCGGCAGGGGATCAGCGAGGAGGCGTACCTGCAGGTCACGGGCAAGACCGAGGAGCAGCTCCGCGAGGAGCTGGCCCCGCAAGCCGAGAAGCGGGTGAAGAGCCTCTTCGTCCTGACCGAGATCGCCAAGATCAAGGGCATCGAGGTTCCGGAGAGCGACGTCGAGGCCGAAGTCGAGCGGGCCCGGACTCGCTACACGGACGACAGGAGCATGGTCCAGTACTTCGAATCGAACCGTGGCCGCAACTACATCCGCAGTTCCTTCGAGCGGACTCGCACCGTGGAGCTGCTCGTCGACGAATGGCTGGCCGCGCACCCGGATGCGCCACGATTGCGCCACATAGAGGACGTGCCGGAACGAGCGGCCCTCGACAATCCGACGGAATCGGCAGCCGGCGCGGTCGACGCCGTGGCTGCCGGCAGCCTGACGCCCCCCGAAGCGACTGCGCCGACAGGCGCGTAGCCCAACCACTGCTGGAGGAACGATCCGATGCTCGTGCCGATGGTTATCGAGTCATCGAGCCGTGGTGAGCGCGCCTACGACATCTACTCGCGGCTTCTCCGCGAGCGGATCATCTTCCTGGGCGACACGATCGAGGACAACGTCGCCAACCTGGTCATCGCCCAGCTGCTCTTCCTCGACGCCGAGGACCCGGAGCGCGACATAAGCCTCTACATCAACTCGCCCGGCGGGGTCATCACCAGCGGCCTGGCCATCTACGACACGATGCAGTACGTGCGGGCTCCCGTCAGCACAATCTGCATCGGCATGGCGGCCAGCATGGCCGCGGTTCTGCTGGCCGCCGGGGCTGCTGGCAAGCGGTTCGCCCTGCCGCACAGCCGGATCATGATCCACCAGGGCTCGGGCGGTTTCCGCGGCAATACCCCCGACGTCTTCATCCAGGTCAAGGAGATGGAGACTCTTGTCAACACAAATCACGAGATATTGAGCCGCCACACTGGCCAACCGATCGAGAAGATCGTTGCCGACACCTCGCGGGACTACTTCATGTCCCCAACGGAGGCCAAGGACTACGGCATAATCGACTCGGTCTACTCGGCGATGGGCTCGCCGCTTGCGCTCAAAGAGATCGCCGGCGGTGGGACTCAGGACACGGAGGCGTCGGAGCCGGCGGTTGACGCCAAGGGCCCCAAGCCTGCCAGGGAATAGCGACAGCAGGCGCGAAGGACAGGTCAAAGCGCAGTGACAACGACCAAGAGCGGCCCCAAGGTCCCATATCGCTGCAGCTTCTGCGGCAAGAGCCAGGAGCAGGTTCGCAAGCTCATTGCGGGCCAGGGCGTCTACATCTGCGACGAATGCATCAACCTCTGCCAGGAAATCATCGAAGAGGAGATGCTCGAGGCTCCCCGCGCCAAGCCGCAGGTGGCCAAGCTGCCCAACCCGCGGGCGATAAAGCTGGCCCTGGACCAGTACGTCATCAGCCAGGAGCAGGCCAAGAAGGTCCTCTCGGTCGCCGTCCACAACCACTACAAGCGCGTGAACGCCGGCCACCAGATCGACGACGTCGAGCTCCAGAAGTCCAACATACTGCTGGTCGGCCCCACGGGCTCGGGCAAGACCCTGCTGGCCCAGACGCTCGCCAAGATCCTCGACGTGCCGTTCTGCATCGCCGACGCGACGTCCCTGACCGAGGCGGGCTACGTCGGCGAGGACGTCGAGAACATCCTGCTGCGGCTCATCCAGGCCGCCGACTTCGACGTAGCGCGGGCCCAGCGGGGCATCATCTACATCGACGAGATCGACAAGATCGCGCGCAAGGCGGACAACCCGTCGATCACGCGCGACGTCTCGGGCGAGGGTGTCCAGCAGGCCCTCCTCAAGATCCTGGAGGGCACGCTCGCCAACGTACCGCCCCAGGGCGGTCGCAAGCATCCTCACCAGGACTTCATCCAGATCGACACGACGAACATCCTGTTCATCTGCGGCGGCGCCTTCGACGGCCTCGAGAAGGTCATCGAAGAGCGGGTTGGGAAGCGGTCGATGGGGTTCGGGGCGGAGAACCACATGCCGATCGTGGACCGCGAGCGCATCCTCGAGAAGCTCATGCCTGAGGATCTCCTCAAGTACGGCCTGATCCCCGAGTTCGTCGGCCGGTTGCCGGTGGTCGTGACCCTCTCGTCGCTCACCGCGGACGATCTCGTGCGCGTGCTGACGGAGCCGAAGAACGCCATCACGCGCCAGTTCCAGAAGTTCCTCTCGATCGACAAGGTGGACCTGGTCTTCACGCCCGGCGCGCTTCGAGCCTCGGCCGAGGTCGCGATCACCCGCAAGACCGGCGCCCGAGCGCTTCGTTCGATCGTGGAAGAGTCCCTGCTGGACGTGATGTACGACGTGCCGGACCACGGCGAGATCCGCAAGTGCATCATCACCGAGGAGACGATCCGCGAGGGTCGGCCGCCACTGCTGCTCACCAAGAGCCAGGTGGACGAGGGCTTCGACGAGTCGAACTACGAGCGACTGCTGGCGGAGCGAGGCCAGACGGCGTAATACCGGGCAGACGGGGGAGGGGATCATGCCCGACGGGCAATCGCACGAAGCTGCGGTCGGGTGGACCGCGGGCCGAAGCATCCACCAGGCTGCGGCGATCCGGCTGGCGGTTGCACTCGTCGCGGTTCTCGCGATTTCCGGTTGCGGCAATATCCGGACCGCCACGCCCGAGCCCAGCAAAGCTGCGTCCGTTGCATCGGCGACTGCCAGCCCGGCCCCCGCGGACCTCCGCACGGCCGTCCCGCTCCCCTCCGAGACTCACACGATCAACCCGGCGTCCGGCAGGTTCAGCGCGACCGGCTCCATGACCCGGCCGCGGACCCTCCACACGGCCACGCTGTTGCGCGACGGCCGCGTCCTGATCGCCGGCGGTTGGCGGGGCGACATATCCCAGGTGAGCTACACGGCCGAGATCTACGATCCGGTGACCGGCAAGTTCGCGCCCACGGGTTCGATGCTGCGGCCCCGCGAAGGCCAGACGGCCACCCTGCTGACAAACGGCCTGGTACTGATCGCGGGTGGCGACGAGGGTGGAACCACGGTCGATGCGTCGGCGGAGTTGTACGACCCGAAGACGGGCAAATTCCGCTTCACGGGCTCGATGGGCGTGGCGCGAGTCGGCCAGACCGCAAGTCTGCTGCCTGATGGCCGCGTGTTGATCGCGGGCGGGGACGCCCATGGCACGGCCGAGATCTACGACCCGGCCACGGGCAAGTTCACCTTCACCGGAGCGCTGAACCGGGTCCGACAGTACGCGGGAGCCGTTCGCCTGACCGACGGGCGCGTCCTGGTCGTCGGAGGCGACCGGGAAGGCACGGCTGAGATGTACGACCTTGTGACCGGCAAGTTCACGATGGACGGATCGATGGCCAGCCCGCGATATGACTCGGCAGTCGCGCCGCTCGCGGACGGCCGGGTGCTCGTTGCCTCGGGATACGCTTTTTGCGAGGGGGTCGACCCGGTGCCCTCTGATGCAATATGCATCGATATGCCCTCCGTTCGGGCGGAGTTGTACGACCCGGCGACCGCCAGGTTCGCATCGACGGGAGCCATGGCGGTTGGGCGAGGCGCTGTTCGGCGAATCGTGGTCGCTGCCCGCCGTGACCCTGGCGGACGGTCGCGTGCTAATTGCAGGTGGTGGGTCGCACTCCGGGGAAGCCTTCGACTCGGCGGAACTCTACGACCCTTCGACCGGCACCTTCAGCCTGCACCGGATCTATGAGCGCCTCTCGTGACGGCTTTGCGGCCACGCTGCTGCTGGACGGCCGAGTTCTCATCACTGGTGGGACTTCGAGGTAGGCGGGTCGGTGCTGTCGACGGCGGAGATATACCAGCCCTGACTTCGTCGCCAGGCGAATCCGTCTCACTCAGTCTTGGGTCTGAGGCGCCAGCGCCATCTCGAGCACCTCGGCCAGGTGCAGCGCCCGACGGCCGCCGGATTGGGCGATCTGCTCTCGGCAGCTGAAGCCGTCGGCGATGAGCAGCGCGTCGGGAGCGGCTGCGCGGACCGCCGGCAGGAGCGCCCGCTCACCGATCGTTTGCGACAGCTCGTAGTGCTCGCCGCGTTCGAACCCGAACGCTCCGGCCATGCCGCAGCAGCCGGGCTCGGGTTGCGCCGGTGAAAGGCCGATCGATTGCAGGGCCGCCTCCTCCGCCGTAATGCCGACCAGTGCCTTCTGGTGGCAGTGGCCATGGAGCACGGTGGGGGCGGTCAAACGGCCAGGCAGGGCGACTTCGAACTCGCGCGGGTGCGCCGCGACGAACGATCCAAGCCCAACGACGGTGGTGTTGAGCTGCCGTGCGCGCGGATCGGCCGGGAAGAGGTTCGGTAGCTCGTCATGGAAGACCGCCTCGCACGACGGCTCCAGCACGACCACCGGCACGCCCGAATCGAGCTCCGGCTCCAGCGTGTCCATCACCTCGCGCAGGAGCCGGCGGCCTTGCTTGAGGAAGCCACGGTCGTAGAGCGGCCGGCCGCAGCACAGGTTCGCCCGCGGGACCTCGACCGAGAAACCGCGCCGCCTGCAGCACTCGCAAGGCCGCGAGCCCCTGAGACGGCGCGAAACCCTCGGTGAACGTGTCGGCGAATAGAACTACGCGACGATCGGCTCCTCGGAAGCCTCCGAGGTCGGCCACTCCGTCTGGGAGCTGTCGTCGGAAGGAACGCTCGGCGAAACGCGGCAGCTCCCGCCGGGAGTCCACGCCCGCGACGAGCTTCGCCAGCCCGGAGATGCCCCGAACGGTGCCGGCGGCGTTGGCGAGACCCGGGGCGATCGCCGCGAGGTGGGCCCACCAGTGGATCAGACCCATCGAGTACGCCGCTCGCGGACGCAGCCGACCGGCGTAGTGGTGGGCCATGAACTCGGCCTTGTAGGTGGCAATGTCGACCTGAACAGGGCACTCGTTCTTGCAGCTCTTGCAGGCGATGCACAGCTCGAGAGCCTCGCGAACCTCCTCGCTCCGCCAGAGATCCGGCAACGCCTCTCCGTCGAGCATCTCCCAGAGAAGCCGTGCCCGCCCCCGCGTGGAGTGACGTTCCTCGTGAGTGGCCTGGTAGGTGGGGCACATCGCGCCGCCCGACTCGCGGCGGCACTTCCCGACGCCTACGCAGCGCGCGGCGGCGCGCGCCAGCGAGCCGCCGTCCTCGCCGAAACCGAAGATCGTCACCGGATCTCTAAGCGGCCGCGCCGGGCGCAGGTCGGCATCGAGCGGTAGCGGATCGACCACCTTGCCCGGGTTCATGCGGCCGCGCGGATCCCAGATCGACTTGAACTCCCGGAACGCCGCCACCAGCTCCGGCCCGAACATGCGCGGCAGCAACTCGGCTCGAGCCTGGCCGTCGCCGTGCTCGCCCGAAAGCGAGCCGCCGTGACGCACCACCAGGTCGGCCGCCTGCTCGATGAAGGAGCGGAAGGCGCGCAGACCCTCCGCCGTCCGGAAGTCGAACTCGCACCGCAGATGCAGGCAGCCGTCGCCGAAGTGGCCGTAGAAGGTGCGCTCGAATCCGAAGCGGCCGATCAATGCATCCAGCTCGCGCATGTAGGCGCCGAGCCGCTCCGGCGGAACCGCGGAGTCTTCCCAACCCGGATACGTGGAGGGCTTGCCGGGCACCACGGCCGTGGCTCCAACGGCCGACTCGCGCAGGGTCCAGAAGGCCTGCCGGCTGGCTGCGTCGACTATCACCAGGGCGGAACCGCGCCCGCCGAACCGCTTTGCAGCGCGGCGCGCCTTCGCCTCGGCCTCGTGGGCCGTGGCGCCGCCGAATTCGACCAGGAGCCATCCTCCACCCTCGGGCAGCCCTTCGATGGCCGCGGTGCTCAAGCCCTTACGACGGCAGGCGTCGACCAGCCGATCGTCGAGTCCCTCCAGGGCGATCGGTCCCGCGCTCAGGATCTCGGGCGATCGATCGGCCGCCTCGAAGACGTCCTCGAAACCGAGGACAAGCAGCGCTCGACCCGGCGGGCTGGGCACGAGCCGGACCGCAGCCTCGAGGATGGTCACGCACGTCCCCTCGGTTCCGACGAGCGAGCGAGCGACGTCGAAGCCGTTCTCCGGCAGCAAAGCCTGAAGCGGGAACCCGGAAACCAGACGCGGGAGCAGGGGAAACCGCTCGCGGATCACGGCAGCGTGCCGGTCTCGCAACGCCCGTAGCGAGCGGTAGATTTCGCCTCGCCGTCCGCCTTCTGCGCACGTCCTCGCGAGCTCCAGGTCCGTGGTCCGGCCCACCTCGAGCCGCAGCCCGTCGTAAGTCAGCACCTCGAGCGACTCGACGTTCTGACTCGTCCGGCCGGCCATGATCGAGTGGGCGCCGCACGAATCGTTGCCGAGCATCCCTCCTAGCGTGCATCGATCGTGGGTTGCGGGGTCCGGCCCGAATGTCAGGCCGTGGCGCTCGGTCGCTGCGCGCAGGTCGTCGAGGACGACGCCGGGCTGGACTCGGGCGATCCGCCGTTCGGGATTCACTTCGAGGATCCGATTGAGGTGGCGGGAGACGTCGATCACGACGGCATGGTTGGCGGCCTGGCCGGCCAGGCTCGTGCCGCCGCCGCGCAGGGTTATCGGCGCGTCGTGTTCCCGGCAGACACGAATGATCTCCACGAGATCGTCGGTGTCCAGCGGCCGTACCACGCCGATCGGCAGCTGTCGGTAGTTGGACGAGTCCGTGGCGTATAGCGCGCGGTCGCCCGCCCCGAACTGGACCTCGCCGCGAATGCCCGCTCGAAGGGCGGCGGCCAGCGAGTCGCGGCGGGCAAAGGTGGCAGGGACCGGCGAGGAACCTTGTGGCATCGAGGCCAAGGATACCGCCCGAAGATGGCCGATCGACCGCCGGAGTCTGGGCGGCGCGTGTGCCATCGGGCCCTATCCCGCCACCGGAGAGCGTCTATCTTCGTCGAGTATCGAACCTTCTGACTGTCGGTTCCGTCTGGAAGGGCACTCCGAAAGGGAGCGACTGGGGCAGGGAGCCGACCGTGACCGGAGAGGGAGCCTTGAGGGTGGCTTTGACGGAGCCAGTGGCGGAGGATGCCGCGGAGTTCGTCCGTCTCATCGGAGAACAACTGCCGGGCGCCTATCGCCTTGCGGGCTACCTTCTGGGCGACGCGACCGAGGCCGAGGATGCTACGCAGGAGTCGCTGGCGAAGGCCTGGCATGGTTGGCTCCGGCTTCGAGACCGTGACCGCGCGGGTGCCTGGTTCGACCGTATCGTTGCGAACACCTGCAAAGACCGCCTGCGCGAGCGCCGAAATGTCCGCGTGCTCGGCCTCGACGACGAGGCGGCGGACACGCCGGGCGCCCGCGATCCGTTCCGCGACGCACTCTCTCGGGACGAGGTGGGCAGGCTGGTGGGCGCCCTCCCGGTCGATCAACAGCTGATCGTTGCGCTGCGGTTCTGGCGAGACCTGTCCCTCGACGAGATCGCCGAGCGGTTGGAGCTGCCGCTCGGGACGGTGAAGTCCCGGCTCCACTACGCCATGAAGTCACTCCGCCGGCAGCTCGATCGGCAGGGCGGGGAGGGTACCCGATGAGTCTCCACGACGACCCCGATCTCGAAACCCGACTGCGACGGATCGCGGCCGGCCCCGAGCCGGAGGTGCCGGCGTCCATCTACCGGCAGCTCAATGAAGTCGCGGCCGGAAACCGCGCCAGGAGCATCAACGGCGTTCGGCTCGAGCGTGTCCGGCGGGCTGGCGGGAACCACTTTGGCCTTCGGTTGGCCGGCGCCGGTGCCCTCGCCGCGGTCCTGGTAATAGCGGTCACGGCGACCGGCTTCCTCGTCACCACGCGCGGACCCCAACCTGCGGCCACGTGGACCGTCCGGCCGGACGCGGGTCAGGGCGAGTGGACGGGTTTGGAGTGGCACGACATCACCGCCACGGCGGGCGGCATAGGGTCTGACGGCCAGTCGTCGATGATGTGGAGATCCAACACCACGGTGGTCGCGTGGCGCGGTGGGTTCGCCACCGTCGGCGGGGACATGAACGTCTGGGTTTCCGCGGGACGGCCTGACGTGGACGGAGTCCTTGGGTGCCCCTCGATACGCCGGGCTGGCGGCCATCGGCGCCGATCTCCTGGCCTGGGGTCCGACCGTCAACGGGCCCGGCTCAGGGCTCTGGCGCACGGCGGATGCCGTCACGTGGACGCGAGCCGCGATTCCGTTCGAGGTTGCGTCAGTCTCGGGGTTTGCGTCCGGCGATTCCGGCGTCGTCGCGGTGACGACCGCACCTGACAGCGGCCTCCCTCCCGGGCCCTCGGCGATCTACTACAGCACCGACGCGACGACTTGGACTCAGGCGACGCTGCCTGCCGACCTCGCGACTGCCGGCAATGTCTACGTATCGGCCTTCCCGGGCGGGTTTGTGGCAATCGGGTTCGTTTCCGATCCCAACGGATCGCAGATCTACGACGTGGGGACGAGCAACGAGCGTCGCTACTCGGAGCGAGCCTGGATCTCGCACGACGGCCTTTCGTGGACAGCTTACGACCCGGCCATCCCCTCGATCGAGGCAGGGCGGGATGCCGTGGGCCGGGATGCGGCAGGGCCGGCTGGGGGCCGGCGACGGTCTGATCTACTCGACGGATGGAGGCGCGACCTGGCGGGCGGATAGCGACCGGATCCCGAACCTGCTGGACGACGACCAGACTCGTCTCGGACGGGAACCGCATCGTCATGGCGGCCGGGTCTGGGGCGCGGTTTTACCTGAGCGAGGGCGACGGGCACTGGCGCCTGCTCCAGCAGGGCGGCGACGTGGGGGCCTGCCGGCCGACGGCCAGATTCTCCTGCTCCCCAACGGCGTCCTGTGGATCGCCGGCAGTCGGGTCTACTTCGGCCAGGGACTGGTCGGGGTGGCGCCGCAGGGTTCGCTCGGTCCACCGGTCACGCCGTCCCCGCTTCCGTATCCGACGTCGACGCCTGCGGTGCTGGAGACGGTGACACCACTTGTCCCGCCCACGGCCGAGCCGACGCCCACCGTCGCCTCTGGCCCGACCATGACTGCCGCCGGTTTCCAGACAGCCGGGGCCGCGGACGCCTGGACCGGCTTCTCGTGGGGAGACGTTCCCAGCACAAGCCCGCTCGGTTCCGTCCGGACCGTGGAAACCTGGAGCGGCGGCTACTTCGCCACCAGCTCGACCGACCCGTCGGGCCCGACGACCGGGCTCTGGGTATCGAAGGATGCCGTTTCGTGGACGCCGGTGACCTCGATCGACGCCAGCACAGTCTTCGTTGCGGCGGCTCCTGGTGGCCTGGTTGCCGTCGCCGTCGGCAATAAGGCCCCGTACAAGCCGGGGTCTGTCTGGACCAGCTCCGATGGCACGAGCTGGCACGATGCCGGCTGGACGGACTTGCCGGCCCAGGGGTCCCTCGTGTCTCTTGCCGGGACGGGCGCAGGCATCGTCGCTACCGTGGATCTCGGAGATGCGAGCAGCGCCCTCGGCGGCAGCTATTCGGTCTTGTTCTCTCAGGACGGCATCCACTGGGGAGCCGAGAACGGCGCCGGCGGCATCCTGGCGACCGACTTCATGCAGATCCCGCACGTCGAATCGGGCAACGGTCGTTTCTTCCTGACGGGCATGAACGCTCCAATCCCGGTAGCTCGGTCCATGCACCCAGCGAGCTCGCCGCGGTTCGTCCTGGACGCCACGTCGCCGCTTGACGTCACCTTCTGGTCGGACGACGGTGTCACCTGGACGGAGTGCGGGGGCAGCTACTCAGGGTTCGCCGGGAGCGTGCTCTTCGGCCGCTCCGGGTTGTTGTTGGAAACGAACTACAAGTCCACGCCGGGAGGCGTCGGGCTGGCGAGGTCCAGCGACGGCGGCAAGACATGGATCCCTGACGACAACTTCAATCCGTTGGGCGTGGCCGACACCGTGAACCGGGCCGGCAGCGTCGCGCCGGCCGGGGTGATCGTCTCAAACGGGACCGCCTTTCTGGCGATCAGCGACGGGGCTAAGGCAGCCATTTCGTACGATGGCGAGTCCTGGACGCCTATCCCCTGGGGCGGTCCGGCCGCAAAGGACTTCGGGATGGGCAGCGGAACCGGGTTCGTGATGCTGCCCCGAGGCGTAGTGGTGGCTGGCAAATACGGAGAGGCCCATTAGCCGAACTCACCGGCCGGGTCGCGCCCGGCGCCTGTGCTACGATCGCGGCCTTCACGGTGTTGACCGAGAGGAGTAGCGTCGCCAGCCGGCGACCACCGATCGCGCTGGCGGTCGGTTTAGAGAGCGGGGCCCGCGCCACAGCGGCGCAGGCTGAAAGCCCCGCAGCCGGAACGGCGCGAACGTAGCTCGCGAGCAGTGCGGGAGGCGCCCGATAGCGCGCCACGAGGGCATCGCCAATCCACGCGGCCGAAACCGTCCGGGAGACCGGACGGTCGATGACCGGACGCCGGGCGACGCCGAACCAGCAGGTGGTACCACGACCCGTTCGTCCGCTGGACGAGCGGGCCGTTTGTTGATGGAGCGATCGATGGCGGACCGGGAAAAGCGGGCGGCGGACGAGTCTGCCGGGGGGTCGGAGCTGGCCAAGGCGTACCGGCCTGGCGACGTCGAAGGCGCCGTCTTCGCGCGCTGGCTCGATGCCGACGTCTTCAATCCGGATGGCGCCGGATCGCGCGCCGACTGGTCAAAGCCGCCGTTCGTCATCATCCAGCCGCCGCCCAACGTCACCGGCTCGCTGCATCTGGGTCACGCCCAGAGATCCACCGTGGAAGACCTCATGACCCGGCACGCCCGAATGCAGGGTCGGCCGGCGCTCTTCCTGCCCGGGCTCGACCACGCCTCCATCGCCGCCCAATACGTGCTGGACAAGCTCCTCGCCGCCAGGGGAGAGACCCGCCAGACGCTCGGCCGCGAGAGGTATCTCGAGGCCATGTGGGAGTTTGTGCGGGAGACCCGCCAGACGATCCTGAGCCAGCAGCGCCGCGTCGGCGCCTCGCTCGACATGAGCCGGCTGCGCTTCACCATGGACGAGGTTTCCGCCCGAGCCGTTCGCGAGGCGTTCTTGCGGCTCTACCAGGAAGGACTCGCCTACCGGACCGAGGCCCTGATCCACTGGTGCCCGGGCTGCAGGACGAGTGTGTCCGACTTGGAGGTGATCCCGCACGAGACGACGGGCAGCCTCTGGACGATCCGATACCACCTGATCGACGAGGCGTCGGCTGCCGCCGGCGGCACCGGCGCTCTCGAGCCGGGCGCGTGGATCTCGGTCGCTACGACCCGCCCCGAGACCCTGCTCGGCGATACGGCCGTGGCCGTCCATCCGGAGGATCCGCGCTACGCGGGCCTCGTCGGCCGCCGGGCCTTGATTCCGTTCGTCAACCGGGCAGTGCCGATCATTGCCGACCCGGTGGTCGACCGAGCCTTCGGTACCGGCGCGGTCAAGATCACTCCTGCCCACGACCAGGACGACTACGAAACCGGTAAGCGTCACGGGCTGCCCATGATCACCGTGCTCGACGACGCGGCGCGCATAAACGAGAACGGGGCTCAGTTCGCCGGGCTGGACCGCTATGAGGCCCGCCTCCAGATCGTCGCGGCCCTGGAGTCGGCCGGCGATCTCGAGTCGGTCAAGCCGCACGAAATGCTGATCGGGCGTTGCCAGCGCTCAGACGACGTGGTGGAGCCGCGGCTCAAGACGCAATGGTTCGTGCGGGTGACCCCGCTGGCCGCCGCCGCGCTCGAGGCGACCCGTTCAGGGCGCACGCAGATCCTGCCCGAACGCTTCGCCAAGGTCTGGGAACACTGGATGACCGAGATGCGCGACTGGAACGTCAGCCGCCAGCTCTGGTGGGGCCACCGAATTCCGGCCTGGTATTGCCCCGACGGTCACACCACTGTGACCGCCGACCCGGCCGGGCCGTCCGCGTGTGAGGTCTGCGGTCGACCCGCGGCGGATCTGCGCCAGGATGAGGACATTTTCGACACGTGGTTCAGCTCCGGGCTGTGGCCGTTCTCGACGTTGGGCTGGCCGGAGAAGACGCGCGACTTCGAGCGCTTCTATCCGGGCTCGGTCATGGAGACGGCCTACGACATCATCTTCTTCTGGGTCGCCCGGATGATGATGCTCGGCATCCACCTCACCGGCGAAGCGCCCTTCCACACGGTCTATCTCTCCGGGCTTATCCGCGACCCATACGGCGCGAAGATGTCCAAGACCAAAGGCAACTCGGTCGATCCTCTCGAGACGATCGACGTTGTGGGCGCAGACGCGCTGCGCTTCGCGCTCGTCAACGGCACCGCTCCCGGCAACGACGCCCGGCTCGGCGCCGAGAAGCTCGAGAACGCCCGCAACTTCGCCAATAAGCTTTGGAACGTGGCGCGGTTCGTTCTCGGGGCGCGACCGGAGTCGATAGCCGCGGACGCGCCGCGCCGGCTGCCGGACAGGACTCGTCTCGGTCCGGCGGAGCGCTGGATCCTTTCCCGGGCCGCGGCGACCGTCCAGGCTGTGGATAGGGCCATGGCGGGGTACACGTTCGGCGACGCCAGCCAGGTCCTCTACGAAGCGATCTGGAACGAATACTGCGACTGGGGTGTGGAGCTGGCGAAGATCCGGCTGGCCGAAACGGAACTGGCGGCCGAGGAGCGAGAGGCCACATGGTGGACCCTCGTTGATGCGCTCGACACGTACCTGCGGCTGCTCCATCCGATCATGCCGTTCATAACCGAGGCCATATGGGAGCGGCTGCCACGCGCCGCCGACGATCCTGCGCTGCTGATCGTGGCCGACTGGCCGACCGTTCGGTCGGAGATGGTCGACGCCTCGGCCGAGGCCGACGTGTCGGCCTTGATCGACCTGGTTCGGGCTGTTCGCAACGCCCGAGCCGAGGCGCGCATCGAGCCAGCGGCCTGGCTGCCCGTGGACGTCTTCGTGCCGCAATGGCTGAGCCCTACCTTCGGGGCGCTCCGCGCCGCGATCGAGCGCCTGTCGCGGGCCCGGCCCCTCGTTCGGGCATCCGGCCTGGAGCAGATCCGCAACGGCGTGGCCGGTGGGCTCTCGGTCATCGCCGGCACGATCGAAGCCGTCGTCCGCCCCGCCGCCAGGGACGATGCGCAGTCAGAACGTGACCGGGCCAGATTGGAGCGCGAGCTGGCGGAAGCCCGAGGGCTGCTGGCGTCGGCAAGGGCCCGCCTCGCGAACCAGGCGTTTACGTCGAAGGCGCCGCCACCCGTGGTCGAGGCCGCTCGCGCTCGAGCCAGCGAACTAGCGGAGCTCGTGGCTCGATTGGCGAGCCGGTTGGGCTAGCCACGCAGGTACCGCGGGTGACATTAGGGCTCGGAGGTCGGCAGCGGTGTTCGGCGGCGATGCAGATTGCGGACCGAAGGGACTGCCGACGCCAGGGCGCTGCTAGGATAGCGGCAGTTCTGCACCACGTTTCCAGGAGGCAAAGTGCCGCTCTTCGGCCGACTCCATAGAAGCGAGAAGGATCAGCCGGCGCCGCCTCCGCCTCTTCCGGAGGTGAGCTCCCATGAGTTCTCGCTGAAGCTGTCCTATGCGGCGAAGAGCTCGGAGGGCGTCAGGCTCAAGGCCGGCCCGGGCCTCGACCAGCGACTGCACAGCATGCTGGCCGGCTACATACAGGGCGAATCCGAGATGGTGGAGCCGCTTCCCTCGGAGTTGAGCCAGGCCACGCCGTACATCGCCCGGATGCCGGGCAGCGGGCAGTGGCTGGAATACAACCGCGATCGATCGCCGGTCACCCGCCATGCCCTGGTCGTCCTGGAGTCAGTCGATGCGATCGATCCTGTGTATGAGACCCTCGTGTGCGGGCTGCTGTCGGGTGAGACGGACACGATGGGCTACCCGGAATACGACGCCATCGTCGGTGGCGTCGTCTCGCATTTCGACGAGGTAACGGGCGACATGGTCGTGCGGGGGGTTGTCGGCTGGGGGGGCAGGGGCGTCCGGGGAGGCACCGAACGAGTCGCGGCCGGCGTCCTGGCCGGGCTGTTCAACAATATCGCCGGCGACAGCCACGCCCTCGGAGTGGTGTCCCTGGATCGACCAACGCCGTCCCCCAGTGTCGGTGGGACGGACTGTTCCCATTGTGGGTTCAACTCAGGCCACGAAAGAGCCTTCTACTGCCCGAAATGCGGGATGCGGATGGTGCGCGCCTAGGCCGACTGGCTGGAGACTCAATTGCCGATTTACGATTACGTCTGCTCGAACTGCGGCCGAAGGATCGAGGTCATGCATGCCGTTCACGGCCATGGCCCGTCGACATGCACCGAATGCGGAGGCCCGATGAAGAAGGCCTTCTCCGCACTTGCCGTTCACTACAAAGGGACCGGCTGGGCGCGGAAGGAGCGCTCCAGCGGAGCCAGGCCGAGCCGGCCGACGTCCGTCGACAAGGCTTCCACATCCGACGCTGGGTCGGGATCGTCCCAAAGCGGCACGGCTGAGGCATCCAAACCGGCCTCTCCTGCCAAAGATCAGGACTGACGATGTCGAAGCCGCCGACCGATTGGATCTCCCTCTCGGAGGCGGCTGAGCTGCTCGCCTCATCGAACATCAAGTTCAGCCCGGGGACGATCGGCCGCTGGGCGCGCGTGGGCCAGCTGCAGAGCATCAAGCTCGGTAATCGGCGTTTCGTGCGGAAGGCGCAGGTTCGGTCGCTGCTGCGACCTCACGGCTCGATCCACGGCGACGACCTACAGCCGGGCCTGTTCGAAGACCTCGACGACTAACCGATCCTGATCCGGACGGCCGATCCTGATCGCAGCCCCTCCCGCATCAACGCTCGAGGTCCCTCGGATCAGGCCTGCGGGGTTCCGCAGCGGCGGCAGAACCGCGCATGCGTCGACACGGGCAGCGCGCAATTCTGGCAGACGCGCACCGAACCTCGGCTGACGACTTCCTGGGCGGACTGGGCCCACATCTCGGCGACGCTCGGCGCGCCACCGAGCCGCTGAGCGGCAACGACGGCCGCGACCGGGGCCACGACTGGAGCAGGCCAAGGTTGGCTCGGCCTCTGCGGTGACGGCCACTGTGCCCCGAGGGGAGGCCACGCCGCCGGTGCCGAAGGTTCCAGCTCAGTGGGTTCCGCGGTACCTTCGGAATCTCCGGCCACAGCCGACAGCCGCATCGCCATGGCTTCCTGAGCATCGGCGGGCGAAGGCAGGTCAGGCGTCGCCGTCATGGGCGGCGCGAGGTCGGATGCCGGCTCGGGCTTGGGTGCCTCGGCCGGTACGGCGACCGGGGCGGGAGCGGCGGCTGGGTCTGGGATTGCCGCCGCGGCCGGCCCAGCAACCAGCTCGGCGTCGGCGGTTTGCGCGAGCGCGGCCGCGGGCGCGTCCTTTTCGGCCGGTGCCGGCACAACGACGGGAGCGTCTTCAAGTTCCGGCGTGGGTGCTGAAGACGCAGCCTGAGAGGCGACCCCAGGCGCCGAGTCCACGACGGCCGCGGCTTCGGCATCGCCCCACCAGTCGTTGATAGTCGTTGGTCTGTCGGCCCACAGGGTCGGATGTGGCCACGGGCTGCCGGCCGACGCGTTGGGTGCGCCGCGACCGAAGAGCCTCGCAACCATCGGCCGCCGCTCCTTGGCGACCGATTGTGGCTCGGGTGTTGAGGCCGAAGCCGTCAACGGCGGCAGAGCAGGGTCGGCCAGAGACATTCGGAGCACCCGGCGCGGCCGCGCGGCGCTCGCCGAATCCGCCTCGATGCCGTCGGGCAAATCTGCGGCGCGCTCGTCTGTAAGGGCCTCAATTTCGACTGGCAGCGCGATCGCGGCCGATTGATCGAGCTCCGACGCGAGGGAAGGATCCGGGACGAGGCTGGGTTCGGGCAGGTTTGCCACCACGGCTTCGGGCTCTGCCGCGACGTCGGTCTCGTCCACGGCCTGGGCCGACGCTCTTGGTTCGACGTTCAGCGATACCCATGTCGGGGTTGCCGAGCCGGATTCAGCCGGCTCTTCTGCGGCGGCGGCCGGGTTTTCGGCGACGAGAGCTGCCTCGTCTGCGCTGACTTTCTCCTCGACGACTTGCGCCGGCGCAACGACCGCGGGAATCGTCTCCTCGACGACCGTCGAGTCGGCCGTGATCGATTGGGGCCCCTGAGCTCGATCGAGCTCGGCCTCCACCATGGCCAGCTCCTCGGGGGTCAAAGTCATCTCGGGCGCTATCTGATCGGCCACGGGCCACAGCGTCCACGCCTCCGGATCGGCGCCCCTGCCGCGGGGGCGGTTGGGGCCCTGACTTTGGCTGGCAGCCGCGGGCTCACTTCCGGCCCGCACGTCCTGAGCGGGCCACGCGTAAGAACCATTGCCCTGCTGCCCAGGGGCCCCTCCCTCGGGCTCTTGTTGCCGGTCGCCGTCGGGCCGCGCGACCGGAATGCGCGCGATCGGGTTCTCTTCGGGAGCGGCGGCTCCAATGCCGTCCTCGGGCGCGCATGTGAGGCATGCACCGACCTTGGAGTTCCAACAGCTGTCGCAGGCGTACTGCCTGCACGTCATGCAGAAGTTGAAGGTCTTGTGGAAGGCCTGGTCGATCCGGCTGGAAGCCTCGCGGTCGTCGTCGAGGCGGGCCAGGGAGATGGCATCCGACATCGACTGGCCGTCGGTCAGGACGAAGTTGCGCAGACCCTTGGCCAGGACGCGCGCACCCTTCAACGACAGCGGCTTGGGCGCGCTGGGAGAGAACACGTAGCGGTTTCCACACCGCTCGCAGAACGAGTCGGTAGCGAGGGCCATCGTTGCTCCGTTGTCGCGCAGGCGAGACCGGACGTTGCCTGCACGACGGTCACCCCGAGCCTACGCGGATCTCACGACGGCGGCACCACGCCTGCTCGTACTTTTCGACGGGTCCGATGGTCCCGTCGCGCGGCGCCAGGTGGGTGGGACTGAGGCTGCGGCAAGATCTTGGAGAAGCTTCGGCTTCGTTTCTCCAACGTCGCCGCCACGTTCCGTAGCGACGGGCCAAGCTCATGCGCGCCTGCCGGTCCGAGAGGTCCCAGGCACGAAACGAGCCAATCACAGGCACAACCGCCGGTGCGTCTCGGCGTAGTATGTGGCGGCCTTCCGCCTTTTCGGGGCCGGGAGGGCGTCAGGTTCTCAGGGCCCTGCGAACTGCTTCGCGGGCCGCCATCCGCTTCGGGACCCGAAGAGAGTGACATGACGACGATCCACGAAACCGGCGAGAAGGTAGCTGCGAACGTCGAGCGGGTCATCATAGGCAAGCGCCAGGAGGTGCGGCTCACACTTGTCGCCCTGCTGTGCCGCGGTCACCTGTTGATAGAGGACGTTCCCGGCACCGGCAAGACGATGCTGGCCAAAGCGGTGGCACGGAGCCTTGGATGCAGCTTCCGCCGCATCCAGTTCACGCCCGACCTGCTGCCATCGGACGTCACCGGGCTCTCGATCTACAACCAGAAGACCCAGGAGTTCGAGTTCCGGCCCGGGCCGATCATGGCCCAGGTCGTTCTGGCCGATGAGATCAACCGGGCCACGCCAAAGACCCAGTCGTCGCTGCTGGAGTGCATGGAGGAGCATCAGGCCACGATCGACGGCACGACATATCAGATGCCCGAGCCCTTCCTGGTCATCGCCACGCAGAACCCGATCGAGTACGAAGGCACATTCGCCCTGCCGGAAGCACAGCTCGACCGGTTCATGCTGCGCATCAGGCTCGGCTATCCGAGCCCGGCGGACGAGCAGACGATCCTCGACGAACAGAAGATCAGCCATCCACTGGACGACCTCGGCGAAGTCCTCGGGGTAGACGACCTGCGCAGCCTTCAGGCCGCGGTCCGCGAGGTCTATGTGGATCCCAGCGTGGCGGACTACATCGTCCGCCTGGTCAACGCCACGCGAACCCATCCGGATGTCTATCTGGGCGCCTCGCCGCGCGGATCGCTGGCCTTGTACAGAACGGGGCAGGCCCTGGCCGCTCTTGCCGGGCGCGACTACGTCATCCCGGACGACATCAAAGCTCTGGCCGAAGCGGCGCTGGCCCACCGCCTGATCATCAAGACCAGTTCATCTATGCACGATATCGACCCTCGCCAGGTCATCGCCGAACTGCTGAACAGCGTGCCGGTGGGCGACGCGAAGACGACCGGCCAGGGAGTCCGCCGCGGTGAGTCGCCGCGCGCTCAACCAGGCGCCGCGGAACGCGGCGCGACCGGCAGCCCGGCGCTGTAACCCCGGGAGCGCGGACTCGTGATCAGGCGGCTCCAACTCCTGATCGTCGCGGTCGTCCTTCTGATGGCCGCGTTCGCGACGGGGCTGCCGTTCCTGTTCTACGTGGTCTATCTGGGTCTGCTGGCGGTCGGCGGCAGCTACGTCCTCACCCGGTTCGGGCTGGCGGATCTCGAGGCCGGCTATCGAGTTGACCATCGGCAGGCCCACGTTGGCGACGACCTCCGCACGACCTACAGCATCTCCAACGCGAGCGGACTGCCCAAGCCGTGGCTGGAGGTGTACAACCCGACGGACCTGCCCGTCCCCTTGCCCGGTCGGGCTCTCGGCCTGCGCTCGTGGGCGCAGCGCTCGTGGGTCGCCATCGTGCCGCTTACGCGTCGCGGGACCTACCGCATCGAGCCCATGGTGGTCCGAACCGGCGACCCGTTCGGCTTCTTCGAGGCGGCCGCGACGGTCGGGCGGCCGACAGCGCTGACCGTATTTCCACGTGTCGTTCCACTGCCCAGGTGGCGGCTCGCAAACGCCTTTCTCGAGGGCACGCACTCGGCCCCTGAGCGAACGCTCCAGACGACGCCCCTGGCCACGACGGTCCGCCCCTACGCCCCAGGGGACAGCTTCAATCGCATCCACTGGCGTAGCACGGCGAGACTGGGTGAGATTCAGGTCAAGGAATTCGATCTCGAGCAGACGGCCGACGTCTGGCTCTTCGTCGACCTCGAATCGAGGGTGCAGGCCGGCGAGGGCGACGTCTCGACGGTCGAGGAGGCGCTGCGGGTCGCGGCATCCGTCGCCCACGACGCCATCCTCGAGAACCGCGCGGTGGGTCTGACGACGAGCGGCCATCGGCTCGTTTCTATACCGGCCGATCGAGGCCCCCGGCAGCGGCAGAAGATCATGCAGCTGCTGGCGGCCGTCGATGGGGACGGCCACACGCCGTTGGCCGAAGTGCTCGTGAACGGGTTGCCGAAACTCCGACGCGGCATGACGGCCGTGATCGTGACTGCGTCGCGTGAGCGGCAATGGGTTCGGACACTGACGTCGCTCCGCGCCCGGGGCGTGACCGCGGCCGTGATTGCCCTGGTCGCGGCCACGTACGACGTCTACGACGGTCGCCACCGCGACGCCGAAGGGGACGCCGAGGCCTCCGCACAGGAGCAGCGGGCCCTGCGCTTCGCGCTCGCCGAATACGACGTGAAGGCCAGCGAGGTCCACGCCGGCGACAACCTCGGGACGGTGCTGGTATGAGAACTCGATTTCTCTCGTCCCCAGGCCGGGCGGGACGCTAGCCATGTCAACCGCCGGCTGGCTTCCCACCGATCGGATGAACGCCGGTCCTGAAGACATGGACGAGCCCGAGGGCCTGAACGGAATCGTGGCCCGTGTGGTGGACCGCATTCAGCCGGACGAAGGTTGGGTTGCCCTGCCGCTGGTCCTCGTACTGGCGGGCACGATGGCCTGGTCGATCGCCGACGCGCGCTGGATCCTCGGCGACGACAGCCTCACGACCTTCTTGATCTGGGTCGCCTTCGCTGCGGCACTTTGGGGTTATCTGAGCGCGCGGCTGGGCCTGTCGCCCTGGCTGGCCCAGGCTCTGGGCTGCGTCATCGGCGCCTTCGTGTTGATAGAAGCGGTCGGCGCTTCCCTTCCGGGCTCGACTCCGGGCCTCGTCGGCTGGTTCTCTGCCACCGCCAACTCGGTCACCCAGGCGTACCTCGATTTGAGCTGGCGTCATCAGATCTCGACGCTCCAGGTCGGCCACTTCTGCTTGATCCTGGGCGTGATCGTCTGGGGCACGGCCCAGGCCGCCTCGTACGACATCTTCGGCTATCACCGCGCGGTCAACGGCGTGCTGCTGATGGCGGGGGTCCTGATCGTCAACATGGCCCTGACCGTGCAGGACCAGTACGGCGGCCTGATCGTCTTCAGCGCGGCCGCCCTGGCCTTGCTCCTGGTCGCCCATGCCGCTGACGAACGAACGAACTGGTCGCGCCACCGGATCTGGCGGGGTCGCGACTTCCAGGCGCCGCATCTGCAGGGCGGCATGGCCTTTGCCTCGCTGGCCGTCGCGGGGTCGCTGGTCCTCACCTCGGTGGCCAGCTCGGCTCCGCTCGCCTCGACGTTCTCCGGCCTGAGTTCGCACCTCGAGGACGCCTTCGGCTGGATGGGCGGCTACCTGCCGAACGGCGCCGCCAGTCGGTACCAGCCGAGCTCGGACTTCGGGTCGTCGGTCAGCATCTCGTCATCGTTCAGTGAGACGTCGCGCGATGTATTCACGGCGCGCGCCACGAACGGCGGACTCGCCAGCCACTGGCGGGTGTTCGCCTACGACGAGTTCCAGACCCTCGGCTGGTCCATCGGGCCGGTGTCTCATCAGGATCAGGTTGTAGCGGGGGGCACCCTCGACGCGGGGACCCTCGATCTCGTCAGTGCCACCACTCCGGGCCGGGGCTCGATCTCGATCGTGATCCACATCCAGGACACGTCGCTCAAGCACCTGGTGGTGGCGAATGAGCCCGATACGGTGAACGCCGGCGTCCAGCGGACCCTCGTCGGCCACGACCCGGCCGCGACCGACGTGGCCTCGTTCTCCACCAGCGCGACGGACTACACGCTGACCGCCCTCGTGCCGGACCTGGACCCGGCGGGCAACGGCCTCACGGAATGGCGGCTCCAGCATGCCGGGACCAACTACCCGGCCGGACTCCTCGATCGCTATACGCAGGGCGCGTCTCTCGTGGGAGCGGACGGGAATGCACTCCTCGGCGATATCGCCAGCTGGGCGAAGGCGAACGGCAACTCCTTCGGCGACGAGTACGACGTGGCCAAGGCCATTCAGGATTACCTGAGGAGCGACAGGTTCACCTACAACCCCGACATCACCTCCCTGATGCCTCAATGCACGGGGCTTTCCACGGTCGACTGCTTCGCTCTGATCAAGCAGGGCTTCTGCGAGCAGTACGCGACGACGATGACGATGCTGATGAGGATGAAGGGCTATCCGGCCAGGTACGTCCAGGGTTACCTGGCCGGTGCCCTGGATCAGCATTCCCTCGTCGAGCAGGTGACGAGCCTCCAGAAGCATTCATGGGTCGAGGTCTACTTCCCGGGCTACGGCTGGATCCCGTTCGACCCGACCGGGGTCGTGGGCCTGCCGACCCAGCTCGTCCCTGGCTCCGCCGTGGGCGCGACGCCGAGTCCCTTGCCCTTGCAGAGCCCCGGCGCGTCCGGCGGCGACGTCAGGCCGCGCGGCGGCTCGACCACTCCCGGGAGCGGCGCCGGCACCAGTTCGGGCAATCTGACGACGCTGCTGATCCCGGCGATCCTGATCGCGGTCCTCGCCCTTGCTCTCTTCGTGCTGTGGCGGCGCAGGCCTCGGCGGCTCGATGGTCCGGACACGGTTTACCGTAGCGTCGTCCGACTGGCCAGCCAGCTCGGCTACAAGCCCCAGCCGACGCAGACGGTTTACGAATACACGGGCATGCTCGCCGACGTCGTACCCAAAGCCCGGGACTCACTGGGCGTCGTGGCGATGGCGACGGTCGAGGTCACCTACGGCAGGCGCCAGCTTGGCTCCGAGCGCCTGCTTTCCCTGGCAGCCGCGCAGCGCCTGATCCGTGGGGCTCTGCTGAAGCTGGTCTTCCGGATTCCCCGGCTCCGGGGCCGCGCCCGGACGAGCGCATCGGCCGATCCCGCAAGGCGGTCAAGGCGGACCTGACGGCCATGTCGATGCCGGCGGTCGAACTGGCCCGTCGATCGGCATCCGACCATCGGACGCTAGAGGGCGCCGCTTTCGTCGCGTTCTCGCGACTCCGAACGCGGCGTCTCCGACGCGCTGCCAAGATGAGCCTCGAAATTGAGCGTTCGCAGGACAGCTCGCCCGGCTCGAATCTCGACCACGCTGATCGCTCCGAGGCCGAAGTCGAAATTCCAGAAATGATCGAGCGAGAGACCCAGCAGGGCGCACAGCACGACGCGGAAGACGCCGCCGTGGGCGACGATGAGCGACCAGCGACGACGATCCGGGGCCGCGTCCCCGTAGCCCAGAACCTGGCTTCGGTCATGGGTGCCCCGCAACGTTCCGGCGGCCATCGACCGCAATAGAACCGAGAGAGAGGCGTCGACGCGTTCGGCGACCTCCTCCAGAGTCTCTCCTCCCGGCGCCGGGAACCTCGTCGGCCAGCGCCTCCATCCCGGCAGCGAGTCGCCGAACCGGACCCCGATCTCGTGCTCGGTGAGTCCCTCCCACTCTCCCTGGCCGATCTCGCAGAACCCCGCGTCGGCACGGAGTGGGGGAGTGGCGCGGCCGGCCTCGGCCATAGCCTGGACGGCCAGCTCCGCGCTGCGTTGGGCCCGGCCCAAGGGCGAGTGGACGACGGCGAAGGGTGCGGCGTCGGGTATCGGAAGGGGCGGATCCGCGAGCGGGGCCGCCAGGCGGCGGCCGGCGAGAGTGACCTGCAGCTCGCCGAGCGGAGTGAGAGGCGCCTCCATCGCTCCCTGGAAGCGATTCTCCACGATGAATTGCGTCTGGCCGTGGCGCAGGAGGACCAGGATAGCGTCGAGGCCATCGGGAATGACCGGGGCAGCCCCGGAGGCCGGCGAATCCGAGCCTCGGGCCCGCCCCGGCTGCCCCGACATGGACTTCAACGTTCCGAGGCGGCCCGGATGACCCAGACGTCGAGGACGGCGGGGTGGCTCCGGAGCTGTGCGGCCACCGCGTCTGGCACTTCGTCGTCGACGGCGAGAAGCATCAGGGCGTCGTGGCTCGCGTTTGATCTGGCCAGGGTCATGGAGCTTATGTTGACATCCGCTTCACCCAGGATGAGGCCGATCCGACCCATCGTTCCCGGCTTGTCCTGATGACGAGTCATGACCATGACGGGGGAAGGCGCCATGTCGAGCCAGCTGTCGTCGATGCGGACCAACCGCGCTTCGCCGTTGGCAACGGTGCCGGCGATGGTGGCCCTACCTGCATCGCCTTCTACGGTGAGCGTCACGAGCGACGCGAACGTCCCGGCATCGGTGGTCTTGCGCTCGGTAACGGTAAGGCCGCGGCTCCTGGCCAGGAACCCGGCATTGATGAGGTTGACCCGCTCGCTCGTGGCGTCCTCCAGGATCCCGCGCAGCGCCGCCGCCGCCAGCTGCGAAGTGTCGTGGTTGGCCAGGTCTCCGGCGACGTCGACGGTCAGGGCCTTCACCCCGCCGCGCAGGTACTGGGCGGCGATGCGGCCGAGCGTCTCGGTCAGCGGCAGGTAGGGGGCTATGGCTCGTGCAGTCTCGGGTGTCAACAGAGGCGCGTTTACGGCGTAGCGGGCCGATCGCCCCGCCAGCACGTCGACTACCTGCTCGCACGCCTCCTCGGCCACCCGGACCTGCGCCTCGGCCGTGGAGGCTCCGAGGTGCGGCGTCAGCACGGTGTTGGGGGCGGTCATGAGGGGCGAATCGACCGGCGGTTCTTTCTCGTACACGTCGAACGCGGCACCGGCGATCTTGCCGTCGGTCAGGGCCTGAGCCACCGCCGCCTCGTCGTAGACGCCGCCGCGGGCAACGTTGACTAGCATTACGCCGGGCTTGAGGCGATCGATCTGTTCGGGGCCGATCACGCCGCGGGTCGCCTTGTTGAGGGGCACGTGGACGCTGATCACGTCGGCTCGCTCAATGATCGTATCGATGTCGACCAGGCTGATCCCGTGCAGAGCGGCCTGCTCGGCCGTTACGAAGGGGTCGCAGCCGATCACGTTCATCTCCAGGCCCCGGGCCCGATCCGCGACGGCCTGGCCGATCTTGCCAAGGCCGATGATGCCGAGGATGCGGCCGCGCAGCTCGACGCCGGTGAAGGCGCTGCGCTTCCATTCGCCCCGGCGCATCGATGCGTCGGCGGCCGCGGTCTTGCGGGCCAGCGAGAGCATCAGCGCGATAGTCTGTTCGGCGGCCGAGACGGTGTTGCCGGTGGGTGCGTTGACGACGACGATGCCGGCCCTGGTGGCGGCCTCGAGATCGACGTTGTCGACCCCGACGCCCGCCCGGCCGATGACTACCAGCCGGGTCGCATGAGCCAGTATGTCGGCCGTGACCTTCACCTGGCTGCGGACCAGCAGCGCGTCGTAGTCGCCGATGATCGCGGTGAGCTCTTCGGGACTGAGCCCGATCTTCTCGTCGACTTCGTGGTGGGCGCGAAGGATCTCGAGGCCCTGCCTGGCGAGGGGCTCGGCGACGAGGATCTTCATCGGGCGCTTCCTTCCGCAACGGCGATTGCCAGGGATTCGAGCGCGGCAACCTGGGCGGCCTCGACGGCCGTGCCCGGCCTGACCGGACGCCCGAGCTCGATCAGCGCCTGCTCGAGGACGGCCATGGCGTTGAGGATGTTTGGAACGGTGACGTGTCCGAGGTGGCCGATACGGAAGATCTTGCCCTTCAGGTTGCCTTGCCCGCCGGCCACGATCAGGCCGAGCTTGCGCAGCTTGCCGTTGAAGGCCTTCCAGTCGATGTCCTCGGCGATCCATGCGCCCGTGACGGTGTCCGAGGCGAAGGCCGGATCGGCCAGGAGCTTGAACCCCAGGGTCATGAGACCGGCGCGAACGGCGGCGCCGACGGCGGCGTGGCGCCGCCAGATCGCCTCGAGGCCTTCCTGCTCGATCAGGCCCAGGGCCACGTCCAGCTGGAACATGACCGACACGGCCGGCGTCCAGGGTGTCTGCCCGGCCTCCGCGCTGACCTTGTGAGCGGCGAGGTCGAAATAGAACTTCGGCATCCTGGCTACCGCGGCCGCTTCCCAGGCCCTGGGCGAGACCGAGACGAAGCTGAGCCCCGGGGCTACCATCCAGGCCTTCTGCGAGCCGCTGACGACGACGTCCAGGCCCCAGCCGTCGGTCTCGAACGGGACCGCGCCGAGGCCGCTGATGGCGTCGACGACGATCAGGGCATCGGGCGCCACTTCCTTGACCGCCGCGGCAAGCAGTTCGATCGGGTTCGTCACGGCGGTCGAGGTCTCGTTCTGGGTCATCAGCACCGCCTTCCACGGACCACCGGCGCCCAGCGCCTCGCGCACCCGGGCCGGATCGGCCGCCTGGCCCCAATCGAAGGCCACTCTTGTGACGTCGGCGCCGTAGACCGTCGCGATCTTCGCGAACCGGTCGCCGAAGGCGCCGATGGTGACCGCCAGGACCTTGTCGCCAGGGGAGAGGAAGTTGACGATCGCCGACTCGAGCCCGCCGGTTCCGGCCGCGGTGAGGATCAGGACGTCGTTCTTCGTCCGGTAGGCCCACTTGAGGCGCTCGATGATCCTGTTCTGGAGCGCGGCGAATTCCGGGCCCCGATGGTTGACCATCTGACGCGCGCCGGCCTCTCGAACCGCGTCCGGGAGCGAGGTTGGGCCAGGGATTCGGAGGTTGGGCTCGAAAGGATTCACGGGTTCCACCTCTCTGTGGGATGGGGATGCCGGCCCATCGTATCTGCCCGCCGCCGGCACGACCAGTGTGGTATATATGACCGCATATGCAGAAGCGTACGACCATCCTGATCGACTCGGATCTGCTGGAGCGGCTGGATCGCTTCGCGGCCCGGAGCGGCCTGACCAAGACCTCGGTGCTCGCGGCGGCGGTGGAGTCGTATCTCGAGGCTCACGACACCGCGCCGGACCTGTCGTTCCTGGCCGTCGGACGCAGCGGCCACGGCCGCCTGTCGCTGGACGGCCGATCGATCGCGCGTCGCGAGGCCGGGTCGCGGCCGGGCCCGGACGAGTTGTGAGGCGTGGCCATCCTGCTGGACACCAGCGCGGTTCTTGCCGCCGCGGATCAGTCGGACCTCAACCACAGGGCCGCTCTGGCCTGGTTCGGTCGAGTGAGCGAGCCGCTGATGATCGGCGCCCTCAATCTCGCCGAGCTCGACCTGCTGCTGCAGCGCGAGCTCGGCCCCCGGGCGACCTTCGCGTTCCTCAACTCGATAGCCAGCGGCGCCATCAAGGTCATCGCCCCAACGAACGAGGACCTCGTCCGGGCGACCGAACTCATGCGTGAGACGCTGGAGTATCGACCACGCTTGACGGATGCCGTCCTCGTCGCCACCGCCGAGCGCCTGCGGGTCACCCGCGTCGCCGTCTTCGATCGCCCGCCGATCGCGATCTTCCGGCCCAGGCATGTGCGGGCCCTGGATCTGGAGCCGTAGGAGGACGGGCCGGGCTACTCCTCCGCGTCGCGGCGCTCTTCGTCGGCAAGTTCGCGGAGACTCTCCTGGCGCCGCCGCATGCCCTCCGAGCCCGTGGCCATCGGATCGGCCGCGGGCCTGCCGGGAATGGCGGCCTTGCGGCGAGGCGGGTCCTGCCGGGCGGCGTCGATGCGGCTCAGCCGCTCACCGATCCTGGCCTCGGCGCCCTGGTCCCCGGGATAGTAGTAACGCCGGCCGGTCAGGCCGTCGGGCAGGTACTGCTGGCGGACGTCGTCGCCCTCGAAGTCGTGCGGGTAGCGGTAGTTGCGGCGGCTCGAACCACTCGAGCGGAGATGGGCCGGCACCGGCAGTGAGCCGCGGTCGAGGACGTCGGCCATGGCGGCGAAGTAACCCCGGCCCGTCGCGTTGCTCTTGGCCGTGACGGCCAGCATGACCGTGGCCTCGGCCAGGGCGTATTGCGCCTCGGGCAAGCCGACCCAATCGAGGGCTCCCGCGGCGGCGACGGCCACTTCGAGCGCCCGCGGATCGGCCAGACCTACATCCTCCGAGGCGAGGATGATGAGTCGCCGGGCGATGAACCGTGGATCCTCGCCCGCCGCAATCATGGCTGCCAGCCAGTACAGCGCGGCATCCGGATCGTTGCCGCGAATGCTCTTGATGAAGGCGCTGACGGTGTCGTAATGGCCGTCGCCGGCGCGGTCGTAGGCGAGGACCCGCTGCTGAGCTGCCGCCTCGACGTCCTCTAGCCGCGGCGCGACGCGGCCCTCGGAGTCGCGGGCGCCGGCCGACTCGGCGATCGACGCCGCGCCCTCGAGAACGTTGAGGGCCTGACGCGCGTCACCCGCCGACAGACCTACCAGATGCTCGAACGGTTCGACGTCGAGGGCGACCCCGCCGGCCGGCCCGAGGCTCCCGGCCAGGCCGCGCTCGGTGTCGGCTAATGCGCGTCTTACAACGGCGCCCACCTGCTCGTCGGTCAGGGGTTCCAGCCGGTAGACGCGAACCCGCGACAGCAGGGCCGAGTTGACCTCGAAGTACGGATTCTCGGTGGTTGCGCCGACGAGCGTGACGGTGCCGTCCTCGACGTGGGGCAGCAGCGCGTCCTGTTGAGCCTTGTTGAAGCGATGGATCTCGTCGATGAAGAGGATCGTGGATTGGCCGTTGAGGCTCAGCCGATCTCGGGCGTCGGCGATCAGCGCTCGAACCTCCGCCACGCCACTCAGGACGGCCGATATGGACACCAGTCGCGCTCCGGCGGCGTCCGCCAGGACGCGCGCCAGGCTGGTCTTGCCGCTGCCCGGCGGTCCCCACAGCAGCAGGGAGCCCAGGCGACCGCCGGCCAGGGCGCGCCGCAGGGTTCCGTGCTCGCCGATGAGCTGCTCGTGGCCGACGACTTCGTCCAGCGTCCGTGGTCGCATCCGCGCCGCCAGGGGCTGCCGGCCGGGCGGCGGCGTGAAGGCAGGCTGCTGCTCGCCGGACTCGCCGGCAAGGGAGCGGGAGGGGCGGCGCGCTGGCATGGCTCGATGCTACATGCTGTCCGTAGGCGCTAGGGCGCCGGCCCGTTAGCTGATGGTGAAGACGTGCAAGACGTCGTACAGCACGAAGAGGACGAACATGGCGGCCACGATCGTGCCGCCGACGGTGATGATGCGGCGCACGTCCCGCACCACGTAGCCGTACTCCTCGGCTGCGCGCGCGGCGAGGAGGCCCTGTCCGCCCGGGCGACCAGGCCGAACGCTCTCGGCTCGACCGCGATCGCGAGCACGCGCTCTGGTCATCTCGGCGTCGCGCTCTCGGGCTACGATCTGGGACTCGAGCTCGGCCGCGCGAGCCTCCTCGGTCTCAGAGAGAGTGCCTGCGGGTCGAGATTCGGGGCGCGACTGGGGGCGGGCCGGACCGTGGCGATCGGGATGTCGCTGGCCAGGACGGTTCGATCCACGAGTTCGCTTGGCCATGGTCTGTGAGAAGCCTCCGATGACGCAGCTGGATGGGCGCCCATCGGCCGCCCGTTTGTCGATCCTCTTCGAAGCGCGCTGGGTGCGAGGATAACATTCTGATCGAACCCGTCGGAGTCAGCCCAGGGAAGACGGCAGCAGCCCGGCGCCCGCGGCTGGTAGACTCCGGGCGATCGAGCGGAGGTTCCTGTGGTCGACTTCATCTCTAGCAACCTGGCTGCAATCACATTGGTACTCGCGGGCCTGTGCCTGCTGGCGATCGTCATGCTGCAATCGCTTCAAGTCAGCCGGCTCAAGCTGCGGATCGAGCAGCTGACCGGAGGCGTCGAGGAAGGCGATCTCGAGACGGTGCTCGGCCAGCATCTCGAGACGGTGCATCAGGTCGGGCGCGACCTCGACGAGCTCGCCGCTCGAATGGCGGCCCTCGAGGGTTCGTCGCGCCAGCACTTCGCCCGCCAGGGGCTGGTGCGCTTCAATCCATTCCCCGACACGGGCGGCAACCAGAGCTTCGCCCTGGCCCTGCTCGACGAGTCCGACGATGGCTTCATCGTGAGCAGTCTCCATTCGCGGACGGGGACTCGCATCTACGCCAAGAGCGTGAACGCCGGCAAGGCCGATACCACACTGTCGACCGAGGAGCAGGACGCGATCGACGAGGCTCGGGCGAAGCGGCCCGCTCGTCCGCCATTGCCGGCCCGTTCAGCGGCCGCTCGTGGACCCGCTCCCGCTGCGGGTGCGGCGCCCGTCGCAGCCTCGACGCCGAAGCCTGCGCCGGAGGCGCCTGCGACTCCCGCGCCGCAGGTACCGTCGCCGGCCGCCCAGGCGACGCCGGTCAGGCGCGCTCCGGTAGCGCCCCCGACCCCGATGGCGGCTGCTGCCCCGCTCGCAGCTTCTGCCCCGTTGGCAGCTTCGGCGGACAGGGTTGATGAGATGGCCCGTCGGGCCGACAGCGAGCAAGCGAAGGGTCAGGAGAAGCCGAAGAGCCTGTCGGTGTCGGAGGCCGTCGATGTGGATCCGGAGCGCATCGAGCGAAAGCCGGGCCAGTAGGGAGTCGCCGGCCGCTATTCAGGCCGGCTCGGGTCCGAGCTTGTGACACGTGAGATGTCACCGGTCTCTGCGAGCATTCGAGGATGACGCGCCAGGGCCGCAAGGCATCCACACGCGAGCCGCTCCCGCTCGAGCAGATACCGGTCTGGTGGTCGCCGCCGAAGGAGGAGGGTCCGCCGCCCGGTGCGCCTGAGGGCGTTGGACAGCTGCTTGCCGGACTCAACGCCGAGCAGCGGCGGGCCGTGTGCCATGGGGAGGGACCGCTGCTCGTTGTCGCGGGTGCGGGCACAGGCAAGACACAGGTCATAACGCGTCGCATCGCCTGGTTGATCGCCACACGTCGAGCGCGTCCGTCGGAGATCCTGGCGCTGACGTTCACGGACAAGGCCGCCGACGAGATGCAGCTCCGCGTGGACCAGCTGGTGCCATACGGCTACACGGACGCTGCGATCTCCACCTTCCATGCCTTCGGCGATCGGCTGGTCCGTGAGTTCGCGCTGGAGCTCGGGCTGCCGACGGATTCGCGCGTCCTTTCGCGTCCCGAGGTAGTCATCTTCCTGCGGGAACGGCTATTCGCCTTCGAGCTGGACCAATACCGTCCGCTGGGCGACCCGACGCGCTTTCTCGGCGCCCTGGCCACGCTCTTCAGCCGCTGCAAGGACGAGGACGTGAGCCCGGCCGCCTACCTGGAGTACGCCGCGCGGCTTGTGGCGCAGGCAGACGCGGCCCGAGCCGGAGCGGGATCCACGGCCGAAGTCCTCGCTGATGAATTGGCCGCGCTGGAGGAGAATGCCCGACGCCAGAGCGAGCTGGCCAGCGCCTACGATCGCTATCAGAAGCTGCTGCGCGAAGCCGGCCTCATCGATTTCGGGGATCAGGTCAGCCTCGCCTTGAGACTGCTTCGGGAGTCGCCCGCCGCTCGGGTCGATCTCCAGCGCCGCTATCGGTACATCCTCGTAGACGAGTTCCAGGACACGAACCGCGCGCAATCTGAACTCGTCGAGCTGCTGGCCGCGCCGCACGGAAACATGACCGTCGTCGGCGACGACGACCAGTCGATATACAAGTTTCGCGGCGCCGCGATCAGCAACATCATCGAGTTCAAACGGCGGCACCCGCGCCTCCGCCAGATCGTGCTCCGACGCAACTACCGCTCGCGGGCCCCGATCCTGGACACTAGCTACCGGTTGATCCGCTTCAACGACCCGGATCGGCTCGAGGTCCGCAACGGGATAGACAAGCGGTTGGTTCCGGAACGGCGTGGTCCGGTGCGGCTCGTCCGGCATCTCGTCTTCGCCGCCGGGACCGAGGAGGCGGACGGCGTGGCCCGCGAGATCGCCGCTCGCGTCGCCGCCGGCGCGTGCCCGAAGGACTTTGCGGTTCTGGTCCGAGCCAACGCGGATGCGGACCCGATATTGCGCAGCCTCAATCTCGCGGGCGTGCCGTGGCGGTTCTCCGGCACGTCAGGCCTGTATGCGAGGCCGGAGATCCGGCTGCTGCTGGCCTTCCTGCGTGCGATCGCGGATCTGTCCGCGAGCGTCGACGTGTACGCGCTGGCTGCGTCGGACATCTACGGGCTGGGAGGTCCGGACCTGACCGCGATCGTCAACAGTGCTCGCCGCCGCAACCGCTCGCTCTGGGAGATCCTGGAGGAGCTCACACGGCAACCGGGCCTCCTGCGCCTTTCGTCCGAGACCAGGGCGGCCCTGGACCGGCTGGTAGTGGACCTGCGGCGCTTCACCGAACTCGGCCATGAACGCCCGGCGGGTGAGGTGTTGTACCAGTTCCTGCGAGACAGCGGCCTCCTCTCCCGGCTTGCTTCGGCCGACTCGGTCGCGGCCGAGGAGGCGCTCCAGAACATCGCCCGGTTCTTCGACATCATCCGGGCCCAGTCCGATCTGCTTCCGGACGACCGCGTCGTCTTCGTGGCCCGCCACCTCCAGACGCTCATCGATGCGGGCGACGACCCGGCGACCGCCGAGGTCGATTCGGATGCCGACGCCGTGGCTGTGCTGACGGTGCACAAGGCCAAGGGCCTCGAGTTCCCCGTGGTCTTTATGACGGGCCTCGTCGACGGCCGATTTCCCGCCCGGACGCGACGAGATCCACTGACCCTGCCGGTCGAGCTGGTCCACGAGACGTTGCCCGAAGGCGACCCGCACGTCCAGGAGGAGCGGCGGCTCTTTTACGTCGGCATGACTCGGGCGCGCGACGAGCTAGTCCTGAGCCACGCCGCCGACTACGGGGGCAGGCGCGCCCGACGGGTCTCGCAGTTCGTGCTGGAGGCGCTGGACCTGCCGGCGTCGGCCGCGACCGGCGCCGCCGCCGACGCCGCGGCCCACGCGCCGCTCGAGCGGCTCGCCGCGTTCGAACCGAAGGCCGAGCCCGTCGAGCCCGGCCGCGAGCCCCTGGAAGGGCCGCTGTCGCTGAGCTTCTACCAGGTCGACGACTACCTGACGTGCCCGCTCAAGTACAAGTACGTCCACGTTCTGCGGGTGCCGATCGCACCTCATCACTCGATCGTCTACGGCTCGGCCCTGCACCAGGCCGTCCAGGAGTTCCATCGCCGCGAGGCGCGGGGCTACGTGATGACCGAGGAGGAGCTACTGGCCGCGTTCGATCGGGCCTGGTCCAACGAGGGCTTCCTAACCCGTGAGCACGAGGAGGCCCGCCTGGCGGCGGGCCGCGCGGCACTACGCCGATTCCGTGAAGAGCAGATGCGCCCGGATGCGATCGTCCCGGCGTACGTCGAGCGGGAGTTCAGCTTCACCCTGGACGGCGACCGCATCCGCGGCCGGATGGATCGCGTCGATATCGAGCGTTTGCCGGCCGAGATCGTGGCCCACACCGGCGAGACCCAGCTGGCGGATACGGTGGCGCCGGCTCTGCCGGGCCTCCACCCGGAACGGGTGACCATCACGGACTACAAGTCGAGCGACGTCCGCGACCCGGTGCGCGCCCGTGAACGCGCCCGTGAGTCGCTCCAGCTCCAGATCTACGCCATGGCCTATCAGGCGGAGACCGGACGTTTGCCCGACAGCGTGCAATTGTGGTTCCTCGAGTCGGGACTGGTCGGGAAGGCCGAAGTGGACGAGAAGCGTCTCGAGAAGGCGCGCGACTCGATCCGTCGAGCCGCGAGCGGCATCCGCGCCCGCAAGTTCGAGGCAACGCCGGACTACCTGGCCTGCGGTTACTGCGCCTTCCGCGACATCTGCCCTGCGAGCGCCGCCAAGTGATCGATGGTCTGGAGGCGATCACTTTCGACTTCGGCAACACGCTCGTCCCGGTCCCCGCGGGTCCAATGGCAGCGGTCGTTCGCCTTACCGCGGAAAGGGCGGCCGGCCTGATCGGCTGCACGTCCGAGGATTGGATCGAGGCCTGGGACGAGGAACGCCTTCGCCAGTTCGAAGAGGACGTGCCCGAAGGACGCGAGGCGGACCTCGACGTCCGGGCCGTCCGCGTGACGGCCAGATTGAAGGGACGGCCGGTGCCGCCGCCAGGGAAGCGCTGGGATGACGCCGCGCTCGCCGGCTACGCGAAACCCGCGGAGGTCGCGGCGATCCTGGGTGCATACGCCGACGCATTCGTCCTGAATACAGTCGTACCGCCGGCCATCGGCCCGATGCTGGAAAGGCTGGCGCGCGCCCACCGGCTCGGCGTCATATCCAACTGGCCGCTTTCGCTTTCGATCGAGCGTTTTCTGGAGGCCGCCGACTGGGCCCGCTACTTCTCCTCGATAGTCGTCTCGCACCGGGTCGGTGTAATCAAGCCGCGCCGCGAGATCTTCGAGGTCGCCGCGTCGGAGTTGGGTGTGGCCTCGGGGCCGGCCATTCTCCACGTGGGCGACGACCCGGGGGCAGACGTGATCGGAGCGCGGAACGCAGGCTGGCGCACGGCCTGGGTACGGAACAAACCCGCGGACTCGCCGCTGCCCACGGCGGCGCCGGCGCCGGATGCACGACCGGACTTCACGATCGATTCGGTTCTCGACCTGGAAGCCGCGCTCGGGCTGCCGGACGGCCGCCCGGCTAAGTAGACTGGCGGGGTGGAGGCCAGAGACAGGTTCGGCAACTGCTTCTTCATCGGCGTGGCGTTTGTGGCCTGGGTTGCGGTGGCCCAGATCGTGACCTCGACCTACCCCCGTGAGAACCCGACCACCGGCCTGGTCGGTGCCGGGATGATCGGCCTGGCTTGCGGCCTGACCGCGGTTCCGGTCATGTGGCTCGTGCCGTTTGCGCGACACCGCCGGATCGCGCTTCTGGGCGACTGGGGGCGGGCGATGCGTCGCGGCGCCTGGGTGGCGGCCGTGATCGCCCTGTTCGTGGCGCTGCGGATCCAGGATGTGCTGAGCCTGCCGATCGCCGTCTTCGTGGTGGTGCTCGTCCTGATGGCGGAGATCACTCTCTCGATGGAACGCTAGCCTTCAATCCCCGACATTCGGATCAGCCAAAGACCGGCTAACCTGTACGGGATGGCAGAGCCTCGACTCGACACGACTTCCGCTGCCGCGCTGGCTCGGCTGTACGACGTCGACCTGCTCGAAGACCCGGGCGACGTGGATCTGTACCTCGCGCTGGCCGCTCGAACGGGCGGCCCGATCCTCGAGATCGCCGCGGGGTCGGGGCGCGTGGCCGTGCCGCTCGCCATGGCCGGATACGACATTACCGCGGTGGACGTCGATCCGGCGATGCTGACCCGCGCCGCCGCCAGGGCGACGGCGGAGGGAGACGGCGTCAGAGCCCGCGTTGATCTGGTCGAGGCCGATCTCGTGGGTCTCAGCCTGCCAGGCGGCGCGCGTTTCCGGCTGGCCATCCTCGCCCTCAACTCGATCTTGCTGCTCGATGCGCGTGAACTGCAAGCGGCCGCCATCGAGACCCTGGCCAGGCATCTGGAACCAGGCGGGCTGGCCGTGGTGGATGTCTGGCTGCCCGAGGCCGGTGAGCTGGCCCGATACGACGGCCGAGTCAGCCTCGAGTACGTGCGCCGCGATCCGGAAACCGGGTTGCAGGTCGCAAAGTTGGCTGCGGCCGAGCACGAACCCGCCACCGGGCGGATCCGGTTGACCGCCATCTACGACGAGGGTCAGCCGGGCGAGCCGGCTCGCCGCTGGATTCGCGAAGACCGGCTGAGGCTGCTGAGCGCCGACGAATTGCGGGCCATGGCGGAGGCGGCCGGCCTCGAGGTTGAGGTGGTGGCCGGCGACTACGAGCTCGACACTATGGGCCCCCATGACGAACGGGCCATCCTCGTTGCGCGGAGGCGGGGGAGACCCGCCCCGCGAGCTTGATATAGTCGACTCGTGGCCAACCCCGTCTCCATCCGGCTGCTCGTAGCGGAAGACGTCCCGCAGGTCACTCAGCACGTTCGAAACCTGTTGAGCGTCCAGTCGCAGGTCAAGCTGCTCGAGGTTCTCAGCGACGGCTCCAAGGTCGTCGATGCGGTGCGACAGCTCCGTCCGGACGTGGTTGTGGTCGACTTGCTGCTGCAGGGCAAAGTCAAAGGGCCGCAGCTTATCGAACAGCTGAGCGCCTCCGGCCTCGACATCCCTGTGGTCGTCCTGACCGTACCCCAGCATCCGGTCACCCGAGACCCGGAACGCGGCGTTGATGCGGTGCTGAGCCTGCCGTTCAGCGGCTTCGAGCTGGTAAACACACTGAGCCGCGTTCTGACGGACCGTCAGGCCCAGTCGTCGGGCGCGTGCCGGGTCGTATGCGTCTTCTCTCCCAAGGGCGGAGTGGGCAAGACGACCATGGCCTTCAACCTGGCCGTGGCTCTGGGCCAGCTCGGCGCGGCCACCGCGCTGATCGACGGCAGCCTGCAGTACGGCGACCTGAGGTCGCTGCTGAAGGTTCCGAGCGACATCCCGTCGATCCTGGATCTTCCGACGGACCGGATCCAGGAGTCCGATTTGCGCGAAGTCATGTGGCGCGATCCGGCCGGCATCGACATCCTGCTGGCGCCGCCGCGCGTCGAAATGGCGGAGATGGTCACGGTGCGCGACGTCGAGAAGACGATCTCCCTGCTGCGCCGGCTCTACCAGGCCGTCGTGATCGACACTCCGACGACCCTTTCGGAGATGACGCTGGCCCTCCTCGACGCGTCCGACGTAGTTCTCTCGATCGTGACCTACGACTCGACGACGATCCACAACACGCTGGCCGTGGCCGAGGTCTTCAACTCGATCGGCTACTTGCCCGAGAAGTTGCACTACCTCGTCAACCGCTCCGACTCGACCGGCGGCATGGGCCGGGACGAGCTGGCCAGGGCGCTCGGGAAACGGCCCGATTTCGAGGTCGTCTCAGACGGCCGGCTGGTCGTCCAGGCCAACAACGAGGGCATGCCGTTCGTGGTCTCGAGTCCCGACGCCGCGATCAGTCGAGATGTCCAGCGAGTGGCTCAGACCCTCCTGGGTCGGACCGCGAACGCACCGGTGAGAAGCTGAGCCCGTGTCCGATCCGCGTCCCATCGGCATCTTCGACTCTGGAGTGGGCGGTCTGACCGTCCTGCGCGAGATACTGCGCCGTCTGCCCTTCGAGTCCACGGTGTATCTGGGCGACAACGCCAGGGCCCCATACGGTGTCCGCACCGACGCCGAGGTCAGGACATTCAGCCTCGAGGCCCTCGATGCGTTGGTGAGCCGCGACGTCAAGGCGCTGGTGGTGGCCTGCAACACCTCCACGTCCGTCGCCCTCGGGGATTTTCGGCGCCGCTACGACCTGCCGGTCCTGGGCGTTGTAAGGCCTGGCGCCGCCGCCGCCGCGCTGGCGACGCGCAATCGACGGGTGGGGGTCATCGCCACGCCCGCCACGATCCGATCGCACGCCTACTTCAGCGCCATCAAGGACGAGAATCCGGCGATCGAGGTGTACGAGCACGCGACGCCGAGCCTGGTGCCCCTGGTCGAGGCCGGACGGCTGTCCGGACGGGACATCGAGGCGGCCGTCAGGCTGGCGGTGGCGCCGCTGCTCGGCGAGCGCAACGAGGATGGCGATTTCATCTTCCCCTTGCCGCCCTCGGCCAGGATCGACACCCTGCTGTTGGGCTGTACCCACTACCCCTTGCTGGCGGGGATCCTGCGCGACTGCGTCGGAGACAGCGTGGCCATCGTCGACTCCGCGACCGCCACCGCCTCATCTCTGTCCGAGCTGCTCTCGGTCAACGCGCTCGAGGCGCCGGGGACAAGTCGTGGCACCGCCGCGGACGCAGGCCTGGCCGGCCATGAGCCGCCGGACGAGACGGCCGAGATGCCGTCACACCGTCAGCTGACCACCGGCGACGTGGCGGCATTCCGCGCGGTCGCGGAGAGGATGTTCGGTGAGGAGTTCCCCGACGTGGAGCCGATCGTTCTCGGAGCCGGCGTAGGGTGAGCGGCGACCCCGGGACCGGCCGGCGAGGGGACAGGCCCGGCCAGCCGCGCCGAGGCTCGAGCGCCGGCGCGGCCCGAGCCGCGTTCCTCCGGGCGGGCTTCTTCGTGGGCGCGGTCGCCGGCGCCGCGGTGACCGTTCTCGGCCGTCGCGCGGAGCAGGCTGCTCGCCGCGGCCTCATCGACTGGAATGCCGCCGAACGGATGGCGGCGGATCGGGTCCGCAACGCCCCGGGCACTCTCGACGAGTTGGAGTTGCGGCGCGCCGAGCCCGTCTACGCCGCGGCGATGGCCGAGATCGTGCCCGCCCTCAGCCAGGCCCTGGGCGCCGAGCTGCCCGGGATCGTCGAGCGAAGTGGCGTCGTCAGTCGCGAAGCGTGGGTCCACGCCAACGTCGCCACCTTCGCGTCGCTCATCGGCAAGATCGAAAACGAGCTTCTCGACCAGGTTGTGCCGCCCGGGGTCGGCCTGGTGAAGGCATCGATGGCGATCGCCAACCGGATGGTGACTACGCGCCAGGTCGGCTACGTCCTCGGCTTCCTGGGGCAACGCGTTCTCGGTCAGTACGACCTGGCTCTGCTCTCCGCCGAATCGACACCAGGTCGACTCCTGTTCGTCGACGAGAACATCCGCCGGACGGCCGCCGCCCTGGAGGTCCCGCTCAACCCCTTCCGGACCTGGATCGCACTCCACGAGACTACGCACGCCTTCGAATTCGAGGCGCATCCGTGGCTCCGACCGTACCTCTCGGCTCGTTTGGAGCACCAGCTCGGAAACCTGTCTACCGACATGTCGGCAATGAGCCGGAACGCCGCGGGCAGGCTTGGTCGGATGCTGCGCGGCGCCGACTCTGGCGAGTCCTGGATGGAAGGGCTGATGACGGCAGAGATGCGCCGCGAGTTCCAAGAGATCCAGGCGGTGATGAGCTTGCTGGAGGGCTTTGGCGACTACGTCATGGACGAAGTGGGACGCGATCTCGTGCCCCAGGTCGAGCTGATCAGCGCTCGATTCCATGCCCGGCGCGGGCAGCGAACGGGTTTCGAGCGGACCATGATGCGGGTGACGGGGATGGACCTCAAAATGGAGCAATACCGCAAGGGCGAGGGGTTCGTGGCGGCCGTCGCTCGGGCCCGCGGGGCCGATGCGCTACGGACGCTCTGGCTGGGTCCCGAGACGCTACCGTCACCAGAGGAGATCGATGATCCGTCAAGTTGGGTGGCGCGGGTGATGCCCGATCGACCGACTGCCGTCTAGCACAGGGGATCTACATGAAGGTTGAGAGCGGCGCAATCATCGGACCGGGGCACGGACCGGCCGGTTCGCCCCTGGCGATTGCCATCAGCCCGGTTCTCACCGGCCGTGACGCGTTCGACTCCATGCGCGAGAAGATCCTCCAGGCAGCTCCCGGTACTCGGCTGGTTCCCGTGAGCGCGGAAGGATTCGCGGACGAACCGGTGGACGACGTAGAGGTACTGTTGCGCGGCTGGTCGCTCGGGGGTGACCCGCTCGACCGGCTCGTGGGTCGAGCACCGAGGATGCGCTGGATTCACTCTGTCTCTGTCGGCGTAGAGGCCTTGCTCACGCCCTGCGTTCGATTGCGCGGGCTGACGGTCACCAACGGCCGTGGCGTCTTCGACGAGCCCATCGCGGAATACGTGATGACCATGATCCTGGCCGTCTGCCGCGGGCTGCCCCAGCTGATCGAGTTGCAGCGCGAACGGACCTGGCAGCCGATCGAGGCGCGGGAGCTTGCCGACACCACCATCGGGCTGGTCGGCCTGGGCGGTATCGGATGCAAGGTCGCGGCACTGGCGCGACCGTTCGGGCCGCGAGTGGTGGCCGTTCGCCGCCGGGCCACGGCCGAGCCCGTCGAGGGCGTGGAAGTCCTGGGTGGCCTCGAGGCCCTGCCGCGGCTGGTCGCTGCCTCCGACTTCATCGTCCTGGCGCTGCCCCTGACGGCCCAGACCGAGGCCGTAGTCGACGATGAGGTCCTGGCCGGCGCCAGGCCGGGCTCGTGGATGATCAACGTGGCTCGCGGCGGCCTCGTCGACGAGCGCGCGATGCTGCGGGCGCTCCGTTCGGGTCCGCTCGGGGGCGCGGTCCTCGACGCCTTCCGCGAGGAGCCGCTGCCGGAGACCTCGCCCTTCTATCGACTCCCGAATTGCATCGTCACGCCCCACACCAGCTGGTCGAGCGCTGCGGTCCTGGGTCGCACGTTCGACGTCTTCTGCGACAACCTGCGCCGCTATCGCGCCGGTGAGCCTCTGGCCCACGTGGTCGATCTCGAAGCCGGCTACTAGCGAGTCGCCGGGGCGCGGCCGAGTGGCTTGCGTCAGGCAATGATCGGGCCGGTCGGCCCCCGCTAGCGATCCGAGTGAGCCACCGGTCGGCTAGCATGGGCCCGCGCGACCGCGCTGAAGCCGAGGAGACCGGAACCCCATGCAGATCGCCATCGTCGGGCTCGCCGGGTCGGGGAAGACGACCGTCTTCAACACGCTGACCCGAGGCCACGCCCAGACCGGCGGATACGGCGGGATGGAGTTGCACGTCGGAACGGTCAAGGTTCCAGACGAGCGGTTGGACCGGCTGGCCGAGATCTTCAAGCCCAAGAAGATCGTCCACGCGGACGTGACCTACTTCGATCTGGCCGCGCCACCCGCTTCGATCGAGGGCCGCGTCGGGACCGAGGAACTGCCGGCCGACCAGCTGGCCCGACTGCGCGAAGCCGACGCGCTGCTCCACGTGGTGCGGGCTTTTGAGGACCCCGCCGTGCCGCACGCCGAAGGTTCGGTCGACCCGTGGCGCGACCTCGAACGCCTCGATTTCGAGTTCGTCATGGCCGACCTGTCGGTCATCGAGAAGCGGCTCGAACGACTGAAGGCCGGGGGCCGCCATGGAACCCCGGCTGAGCGCGAGGCCAACGATCGCGAGCTCACGCTGCTCGAGCGTCTCCACGGCCCTCTCGCCGAGGGCAAGCCGCTCCGCGCGGCAACGCTGGACCCGGAAGAGGAGAAGTCGATCCGCGGCTTCCGCTTCCTCACCCAGAAGCCGGTCCTGGTCCTGCTCAACGTGGGCGAGTCGGACCTGTCACGGGAGGCCGAGATCGTGGCCGGGATCGCCTCTCGCTACGAAGGCGCCAGAACCATGGTGTCGGCGCTGTCGGCCAAGATCGAGATGGAGCTCGGCGAGCTCGACCCGGAGGAGGCCGGTGTCTTCATGGATGAGCTCGGCCTGACCGAGTCGAGCCTGTCTCGAATCATTGCCCTCAGCTACAAGCTCCTCGGGCTGATCTCCTTCTTGACCGCCGGGCCGGACGAGGTCCGGGCCTGGCCGATCCCGGCCGGCGCGTCGGCAGTCGATGCCGCCGGCGCGATCCACACGGACCTCGCGCATGGCTTCATAAGAGCCGAGGTCGTGCCCTACGAGGATCTCCTTGCGCTCAAGACGATGGCCGAGGCGCGCAAGCACGGCAAGCTCCGATCCGAGGGCAAGACGTACGCGGTCAAGGACGGCGACGTCGTCGAGATCCTGTTCAGCAAGTAGCCGGGCAGCGCCGTCGGCGCTCCGTGCGGGCGTTCGGGCCGCCGGCCTAGTTCAGCTTCGCGCCGTCGCCGGGGAAGTCGAGGAAGAGGCCGCGATAGTCGGGGCCGTCCGGGTCGTCGTCCGAATCCAGGCTGGCAAGGTAGTTCTCATCGTCCTGCTTTGAGACGTTGACGGAAGCGCTCAGGCGATCGTCCGTTATGGCGATGAACTCGTGATCGTGCTCTAGCTCGTCGGCGATGGCCTCGATCAAGGTGTCCTGCGTGAACGAATCCTGGACGCGACGGCGGATCTCCTGGACGAGCTCGAAGAAGGTCTCGGGGTCCATTTCGTCCTCGCGGCCCAGAAGCAGGTCGGCGAAGATGTCGTCATCGCCCTCTCGAAGCTCGTAGAAGAACACGTTTCGACTCCATGGAGGTGCCAGCTGGAAGCTCGCCGAGTATACCCTGCGATCCCTGCGACCCTCGACTCCGTGCCCGACCTCGTCATCGTTGGGGCCGCGTCGAGAGACCTCGCCCGAGACGATCCGCGCGGTTGGCGGCTGGGCGGAGCTGCGATGTACTGCTCGCTCACCGCCGCTCGGCTGGGGCTGCGCGTCGGGTGCATCGCCGGCGTCGATGGGCCCGCTGCCGAGGCGGCGGAACTGGCCGTCGCCGAAGAGGCGGGCGTGGCCGTGCGACGGTTTCACCTCGCCAATGGACCGGTGTTCGAGAACCTCGAGAGGGATGGGCATCGGCGCCAGCGGTGGCTGTCGAAGAGCGACGAGATCGACCCCGACGCCGTGCCCGGGCCATGGCGGCGCGCGCGGGCGTGGCTCTTCGTTCCGGTAGCCGGCGAGGTAGGGGAGGGCTGGGCAGGCGTTCCGGACCCCGGCGCCCTCGTAGGAATCGGCTGGCAGGGGATGTTGCGTGAGATGTCGGAAGACGGCTGGGTGACCCGCGTCGCACCGGCATCCTCGGCGCTGCTGAGGGCCGCCGGAATCGTGTGTGCCAGCGTCGACGACCTGGCGCCCGATACCAGGCTCGAGCCGTTGCGGGGGCTCGCACCCCACGCGACGATCGTTCTGACCGCGGGAACGGACGGCGGCATCGTCCTTCGTGAAGGGCCAATTGAGCGCTATTCGGCCGTTCCGTCTGATCGGACCGTCGACCCGACAGGGGCCGGAGACGTCTTCCTGGCCGCGCTGGCCGCCGCCTGGCTCCTGACCGGCGAGGCGGTCACGGCGGCGGGGCTTCGTTTCGCCGCGGCGGCGGCATCCTGCTCCGTGGAAGGAGTCGGCCTGGCCGGGGTTCCGACCAGGAGACAGGTGGCGGCGCGGCTGCGATCGCGATCGGCCGCGCCGTAGGGCGCCTGCGGCGTAGGGCTGGTGCGGGCGACGTTCCGGTGGTGAGAGGTGCCACCGGCTGGCGGGCTAGAGGGAACTGCGTTCCAGCCGTCGCCCCAGGCGCGAGCGGCGCTTCGAAAGGTCGGCCTCGAGAGCTCTGCGCTGCATGGCGTTGCCGTGACCGCGGCTGCGATAGAGAGCCAGCAGCGCTTCGTCGGTGGCCGCCCATGCGCCCGCGATGTCGCGTTCCCGGTGCTCGCGCTCTTTGGCCAGCTCGATCCAGCCCAGCGCCGCGAGCGGCCCGGTTGCGGTCACCAGGCGGCTCCACGCTACGCCCGCCTCGGCCGAGCGGCCGCAGCGGCGCAGCAGCCTGGCCAGCTCGACCGTGGCCAGCGCCACATCCGGATCGCCTCCGTCGATGGGGCCGCCGGCGATTTGCAGGCAGGCGACCGCCTCGTCGACGCGGCCGTCATGGCGGAACAGTCGCGCCAGACGGACGAGGTCGCCCGGCGGGGCCCAGCGCCGGACCTCGCCCTCGCCGTAGCCGCGTTCGAGGTGCGCCAGGATGCGGCCGAGGGTGACGACGTCCTCGGCATTGTGCCGTGCCACCACCCGGATTGGGCCGGCCGGGCCGCCGCGCAGGAACGAGTGGTAGACGGCGGGAATCTCCCAGGCGGGGATGTCGGGCGGGCGATGACGCCGGAGCAAGTGCCGCTCTACGGTCTGGAGGCGCGCGTCCGGGAGGCGATGCCGGAAGAGCCGCCTCACCAGGAGAAGCAGGTCCAGGTGTCCTTCCAGGGCGGGCGGGACCCGCCGGCCCATCCGGAAGCGGGTCTCGAGGAGCGGCCAGTCGAAGCTGCGGCCGTTGTAGGTCACCAGGCACGCGTTGGCGGGCGTTTCGGCGATCAGCGCGTCGAGAAGCGCGCCCTCCTCGGAGTGGTCCGGCAGCAGTAGCTGAACGGGGCGCAGCCGGTCGCCCTGCCACCAGCCGATGCCGATCAGGAAGGCGACGGTGCCGGCGGCGGAGCCGAGGCCGGTGGTCTCGGTGTCGAGGCAGAGGAGGGGAGTGCCGGGCTCGGGCATACCCGGCAGCGAGGCCAGCCGGCCCCGATCGATCGGCAGATAGACGGGGCGAAGCTCACGCCGAACGTACCAGCCATGCGCGGTCTCGATCGGATCGCCGTCCACCGCCGCCGCCAGCCGGCGCGCCAGAGAAGGCGGATCCACGGGGCCGACGCCCTGCCAGACCGGCTGGGGCGTGCCAAAAGGCTCGCCGGCAGCGACAACTGCCTCGATCGCTCGCCGTATCTCCGGGTCGGCTTCGGCCCTTCGGTCCTTGTCTCCGACCGACCCGCGCCCTCGACGCATCGCCTCGAGACGGCGTTGGAGGCGCGTCCCGTCGACGGTCATGCCGCGGCTCCCGGCGATGCCTCAGGCATCGGGGCCCGCTCGCGGGTTTGGTCGGCCGGGATGAGGGCCCCCAGCAGTCTTAACGCCAGAGCCTTGGCATCGACATCCGGCTCGAGGCGCGGACCCGTGCAGGACGGGCAGCCGCTCACGCAACCGCACCCGGCGATGAGTTCGGCCGCCCCGGCCAGCAGCTCATCGTGCCGATCGAAGAGTCGCTCCGACAGCCCGACTCCGCCGGGCACGGCTTCGTAGAGGTACACCGTGGGGGACTGGTTGTGCGGCGATCGCACCTGGCTGACGAGGCCCAGGTCGCGCGGGTCGACCATCAACAACACCGCGGCCACGGCCTGGACGGCTCGACCCACACCCAGCAGCGCAACGTCCAGGTCGGCTCTGCGCCACCCGTCGGCCGCGGTCCCGAGCATCAGCCAGTAGGCCGTGGTCTGGAGCTCGATCTCGGGCAAGTGGACCGGCCCCCAGCCCAGGTTCTCGTCGGTGCCGAACTTGAGCTTCTTGAACATGCTGACAAGGCTCGAGACCATGACCTCGCCGTGCGCGCGGTCGCCGCCCCTCGCCGGCGCGGAAGCGAATGTCTCGAGCGGCTTGAGCGTGACGGCCCGATCGGCATACGTGTAGTGGTCGACGTCGACACGCCGGACGTAGGCCTTGCGCTCGTCCCAATCGAGCGTGTCTACGTGAAACTGGGCCGACTCATGCATGTATATCGCGTCCTCGTGGACGAGCGTCTGGGCCGCAAAGATGTCGATCTCGCCGATAACTCGCGGCCGGTCCGGAGTGGTGTCGATGATCACGACGTTCTCCTCCGCCGCCGCCCGGAGCGATACCGACGAGGCCGGGAAGTTGTCACTCGACCAGTACCAGCGATCGTCGCCGGCCCGGCGGACGAGGCCCTCCTCACCCAGGAACGCCAGGAGCGGCTCGGCCTCCGACGGGCCGAAACGCTCCCCGGGCTCGAACGGCATCTCGAACGTCGCCGCTTTCAGATGACCGAGCAGGACGTGCAGATTGTCGGGATCCAGGCGAGCCTCCTCCGGCGGCGAATCGAGCAGGAACTCCGGATGCTCCACGACATAGCGGTCGACCGGCCCGCCCCCGGCAATCAGGACCGAGACGCTCGTGCCCTTGCGGCGTCCGGCCCTGCCCATCTGCTGCCAGGTCGCGGCAATCGAGCCCGGATAGCCGGCCAGGATGGAGACGTCCAGCTGGCCGACGTCCACGCCGAGCTCCAGCGCGTTGGTGCTGACCACGCCCAGCAGCTCCCCGTCGCGCAGCCCGCGTTCCACCGCGCGGCGCTCGGTCGGCAGATAACCGCCGCGATATCCGCGGACTCGGGTGCGCGGCCCATCGCCAAGGCGCAGCGCCTCGCGCAGGTTGGAGAGCATCAGCTCCACGCCGACGCGCGATCGGCCGAAGACCAGTGTCTGGCGGCCGGCGCGAAGGAACGGCAGCGCCCACCGGACCGCCAGCGTCTGGGCCGAACCGCGGGCGCCGGTGGCCGGGTCGAGCAGCGGCGGCTGGACCATCACGATGTGCCGCTCGCCCGAGGGGGCGCCGTTCCTGTCTATGACCCGCGCGGCGCGCCCCGTCAGCAGGTTTGCCAGCTCGCCCGGGTTGCCGATCGTGGCCGAGCAGCACACGATCACCGGGTGGGAGCCGTAGTGGGCGCAGATGCGCAGCAGCCTGCGCAGCACATTGGCCACGTGGCTGCCGAAGAGCCCTCGGTAGGTGTGCAGTTCATCGATGACGATGATCCGGAGCTGCTCGAATAGCTGGAACCACTTGGTGTGGTGCGGCAAGATGGCGGCGTGGAGCATGTCCGGGTTCGTGACGACGACCTGCCCGGCCGACCTGATGGCGGATCGGATCGGGTTGGGCGTATCGCCGTCGTAGGTGGAAGCGTTGATGTGGAGGTTCGAGGCCCGGCTGAGCTCGCCCAGCTCCGCGACCTGGTCCTGGCCGAGCGCCTTGGTAGGGAAGAGGTACAGCGCGCGAGCCGTGGGGTCGGCAGCGAGGGCCTGGAGCGTGGGCACCAGGTAGCAGAGCGACTTGCCGGACGCCGTAGGCGTGACGACGACGACGTCTTCGCCGGCCCGGACCGCCTCGATAGCCTCAGCCTGGTGGCGGTACAGGGCTGACACGCCTCGCATCTCGAGGCCTGCCCGCAAGCCTGAGTCGAGCCAATCCGGCATCGGCACGAAATCGGCCGCCCTGGCGGGAACATGCGCGTGGTGCAACACGCCGCTCGACATCGACGGCTCGGCCAGCAGCCTCTCGAGAACGGCCTGAACGCCGGCCGGTTCGTTGTAGCGCATCTGCCCGTCCTCAAACAGAACGTACGTACGAAAGCAGATGCCAGTCTAGCAGCGTCCGCAAGCGTCTGAGCATTCGAGCCGGGCTTGAATGCTCGTTGACACGTCAGCTGCCCAAAGCTACGATCCAGCCATGCAGGGACGCGAGCTGGAGTTGCCGCAGAACGATCGACCGGCGCCGTCGCCGTCCGTCTCCGGACCCTCGCTGCCATTCACGCGGCGCCGTCTGGCACTGCTCGTGGCGGGCCTGGTCGCGCTCTGGTTCGTCGGCGTCTTTGCGCGCCAGGTTGGGGAGGCGGCGGCAGCCGCAAATCAGGCCGATCTGATGCGGGCTCGGAATGTGGCCATGGAGCGAGATGTGGCCTCGCTCGAGCAGGAGATAAAGCTGATCCAGCAGCCCGCATTCGTGTCGCAGATGGCGCGCGGCTACCTCCTGGGAGCCGCCGGGGAGGTCCCGTTCGCGCTCGACCCCAACGCCCCGGCTCTACCGGCCAATGCCCCGGGCTCGGTCGGCATCAAACCCGACGTAGCCACCCAACAGGTCAGCCCGTTCGACTCCTGGATGCAGGCCCTTTTCGGGTCCGGGCAGTAGCGACCGCACGAGTTACGATCCGCGGGTGAACAGCCGCGCGCCCGCCGGCCGGCGCCCCTTGAAGGTCGGCGTACAGCTTCCCGAAATCGAGCGACCCGTCCGCTGGCCGGAGATCGCGACGCTGATTCGCGTGATCGAAGACGTCGGCTTCGATTCGATCTGGGCCGGCGACCACTACCTCTACAGGATGGCCAATGGCTCCGCCGACGCGCCCTGGGATTGCTGGTCGGTCCTTGCCGCCATCGCAGCCACCACTTCGCGGGTCGAGCTCGGGCCGCTCGTTACGCCTGTGGGTTTCTACAATCCGGCGGTCCTGGCGAAGAAGGCCGCGACAGTCGACGAGATCTCCGGCGGGCGGCTCATTCTCGGGCTGGGTGCCGGCTGGAACGAGGTCGAGTTCCGTGGGTACGGCGTCCCGTATGACAACAGAGTTGCGCGCTTCGAAGAGGCGTTCACGATCATCCGGACGCTTCTGCAGGAGGGCCGGATCGACTTCGACGGTCGCTACTACAGCGCCCGCGACTGCGAGCTGGTCCCCCGATCGAGGCCCGGTGGGCCGCCCATGCTGATCGGCTCGGTCGGAGAGCGGATGCTCAATATCACGATGCCGTACGCACAGGCGTGGAACGTCTGGCACAGCGACACCCACAACAGCCCGGACGGCGTCGCGCCGCTGCTGACTCGCGTGGCCGCGGCGTGCACGAAGGTGGGCCGGGATCCGGCCACTGTTGAGGCCACGGTCGCGGCCCTGGTGCGCATGCCCGGCGGCACCGGCAGGCGTCAGGGTGACGGCTACACCGACGCTACCCCGAACCCGCTGCAGGGCCCGCCCGAGGCGATCGCGCAGGAGCTGCGCGCCTACGCTCGAGCTGGCGTTTCGCACGTCCAGCTGGTGGTCGATCCCATCACGGTCGAGTCGATCGAGGCCCTCGGGCCCGCCCTCGAGCTTCTGGATCGAAGCTAGACAAAGGAAGAACGGCGGGTGGATGACCGCCCGCCGTTCACTACTGCGCTCTCTATATTGCGCTGGTTACGGCGTCGTGCCGGTCCAGCTGCCTCGGCCGCTGCAGAGGTCGAACCCGGCGAGGCAGCCGGCGCTGTTGCCGCCCGCGGTGATGTCGCGGAAGGTGATGTTGTTGGCATAGACGTAGGCGGAGTTGACGACTACGCCGGCGTCGGCGGAGCGGGCCGCCCACATCGGCGACGAGGCGCTGGTTCCACCCACTACCCACCAGCCGACCTGGCCGCTGTAGCGGGTAGTGTCGTACACGGACACGCCGGACGCCGGATCGGCGTCGAGCGAAACGTCAGGTGTCGCGCGCTTGCCGCCGCAGCTGACCTGAGGGTAACTGGTGAACGTCGACTGCGCGGTCGTGGCCGTCTCATAGGCGCTGCAGCCGCCGCCGCCGCTCGACCAGCCGGCCTCGGAAATGAGCTTGCCGTTCGAGTCGAGGTGGAGCGTCGTGCCGCCGACAGAGATCACGTTCGGCGACGCCGACGGCCACTGGGCAGGCAGGCCGCTGTCGCCGGAAGAGACGAAGAAGCTCACACCGGATTGGACGAAGTTGGAGTCTAGGGAGGTCTCACCGCTGGATTCGCCGCCGCCCCAGCTGTTGGAGACGTAGGTGGCATGGAGCTTGGCGTAGTCCTCGGCCGCCATCAGGTTGGAGGTGCTGGCCGAGCTGGCCTCAACCAGGAGAATGTGGGCGCCGGGGGCTATGGCGTGAGCCCACTCGATGTCGAGGCTGATCTCGAGGGCCCAGCCGGAGTTCGACTTCGGATACCGGGTTCCGCCCGTCTGGTTGACCTTCGTGAAGCAGCCGTTGCAGGGCAGCCCAAAGGTGCTGCTGAAGACGCCCAGGTCGTTGGCGGCCGTGGGATCGTCATAGGCGTCGACCAGGGCGATCGTCTGGCCGGTTCCCGCCGTCAGGCTCAAAGGGAAGTTGTAGACCGACTTGATCGTTGCCGGCGACAGGCCCGTCGGGGACGAGGTGGTCATCGGCTTGACGCGGAACATGGGGCTGGCCCAGTCGCCGGCCGGTGCGGCCGACGCCGATGCCGGCACCGCGGCCAGGAGCAGGCAGGCCGCCGCTATGGCGAGGAGACGCTTCATGCACCCTCCAGACACTGGACCGTCCGTGCACCGCGGGCCAGCTCATCTGGGTGGCCTCGGGACGCGCGCGGTCGGACCCATCGGTCCATCGAAAGAGTAGGGTCGAGCGTCTTTCCAAAACAAGGTTTTCGGGCCAGCGTATCGGCGGGTGAGCCGTCGTCCGGGTCAGGCAGGAGTTCCGCCGCTCGCCCCGAGGAGCGCGACGATTTCCGCCGCCGGACGGTGGACGGCCAGCAGGATCGGCGTGTCGCGCACCGTGGAGCGACGGCCGTCGGTGGCTCGCAGGTCATGCACCAGCGCTGAGAAGGCCGGCAGGTCGTCGGTCTCGTATGCCACGAGGAAGTCCTGATCGTCGAGGCCGAACGAATAGGCCAGCAACTGCCGCACCTGCGGATAGGTGTGCCCGACGCGCATGTGCTCGTTCATGGAGCCCTGGCGCACCTCACGCGAAGTCAGGTACCAATCCGTGGACTTCGTGAACGGATAGACGACCAGGTAGCGGGACCGTTCGCCCTCGAAGAGCGATTGCTCCTGGCTCGTCGGTCGGACGACGTACTGGGAGTCGCCGACCAGGCCCGTGAAGCTCTCGCGGACTCCCAGCCACCGTCCCAGGCCGGACCGCAACAGGCGCGCGGACTCCTCCTCCAGCGTGTCCACTGAACCGGCCAGCTGCCAGACCAGCAGGTCGATGCCGGGCTTGAGTCCTATAAGTGAGTAGGTCTCGGTCACGACGCCAGCGGCCGGCTTCAGGGCCTCCAGGAACGCCGCGGCATCCGCGGCCCGCTGCGTCGCGTCCAGGCGGCGCCACGCCGGATCGAGACCCAACGCCAGCGCGCGGACGAAGCGGGCACTCACGCCGAGCCCGTCCGCGGCCCGGTGCCGATCGTGTGCCCGGTCATCATGCTGACGAGCAGTCGATCGGTGGCCGCCTCGGCGTCGGCAAGCAGCCCGGTCGCTTCGCGGGTGTCCAGGCCGCGCTGGCGCGCCACCGTTCCTAGCTCGCGCAGGAACGGCCCACGGAACCAGAGAAAGCGTTCAACGGCCTCGCCCAGCGAGGCTCCCTGGCCTGCCGCTTCGTGGCCGTAGGCCGCGGCGAGCTGTGACGCGGCCCGCAGCGTTTCGGCACTGCGGTCGGCGTCCGGCGCATCGAGATGCTCTAGCAGGAGGGCGATTAGATCGCGACCGAGCGACTTGAAGCCCTCTCGGGCATCGTCTGAAAGCCCGGCCGTCCACGGAGTGCCGGCCTGCAAACCGCTGCCCGCGACAGCGTGGTTCCGAGCCCGATATGCGCGAGTAATGCGCTCCGGGGACGCGCCGAGGCGGCGGAGAGTGGGTCGGCGGGTTCGGGCCGTCGGGAGCAGCGCGGTGAGCGTGCAGCTGGCGAAGCGCCGGTGGCCACCCGGAGTCGTGAAGACGGGGATCTGACCCTCATCCGCCCACCGTCGCAGCGTACCCGGGGCGATGCCCAGCAGCCGGCTGGCCTCTCCCAGCCCGACCCACGACGAGGTGGGGCGGCTAGCCGTGGTCATCCGAACCTCACCATATCTGCCTATTCCTCCTGTAGCCTAATCGATAGTACGCGAATCCGATATTCGCGTATAGTACGCGGACGCAGTCCGCCTCGGCCACCTAGCGCCGCTGGCCAATCCCGCAGGCCAACCCGCCGGCCGGGCCCTCGACCGGCTTGCACCCGAACAGGGACAGATAGTGTGATGGCAGCGCCCAATTCAATCGCATCACGTCGCGTCTGTCGATCGGCTTTCGACTCCACCCACGATTGCCCGGCGAGGCCCGTCGTTTCATGCGTGAGCTAGACGCCAATATGCGTGTCGACGGGCGCGAGCCGAGCCTCGCAGGTAACGGTCGAACTGCCGTCTCGACGAATGAACGCATCCGTCCCGATTCTCCATTCGTGGTCGCCTACGTTCTCCACGCGCGGCGTGTGCACAGCGTCGAGCGCGAGATGGTCGCCACGGACCTCGCCGCGATGGACCTGGGACCCGGGGCGATCCTCGTCCATACCTGCCACCGCGTCGAGCTATACGTGAGTGCGGGCGCCGGGACGCGGCTCGAACTCCCGCCGCTCCCGGCGGGCACGGAAAGGCTCGAGGATCAGGACGCGGTCCGGCACCTCATCGAGGTCGCTTGCGGGATGGATTCGGCGGTGTTCGGCGAGGACGAGATACTGCACCAGCTCCGGGTGACGCTCGTGGAGCGACGTGAGGCCGGCCGAATCGAGCCCGTGCTGGACCGTCTCTTCCAGGCCGCCCTGCGCGCAGGTCGTGAATCGCATGCCTGGTTCGGCGGCTCTGCCCGCTCGCTCGCCGACGTCGCGCTTGACCTCGTCGTCCTGTCGAGCGGCGATCTGCGCGACCGGACGGTCCTGGTGGTGGGGGCGGGGAAGATGGGCCGCCTCGCGGCGTTCGCCGCCCACCGGCGCGGCGCGCGCGTAGTGGTCGTCAACCGGACGGACGAGCGGGCGCGCGCGCTCGCTCACGACGTCAGCGGCACCTGGGCCCCGTACGAGGGAGTCGGCGTTCCGCCAGACATGGCGGGGACTCTCATCGCGCTGGCCGGCACGTGGCAGGTCGGCCCGGAGAACTCGGACCGTCTCGCCGCCGCCGCCGCCCCTGTCGTGGACCTGTCATCGCCGCCGTCCGTGCCGGCGGATCTCCAGGCTCGGCTCGGCGCCCGTTTCTTCTCCGTCGATGATCTCCTGCCCGGCACCGAGTTCGATCCGCAGGATCGGCTGCGGCGGCGCATCGAGAAGCTGGTCGCGAAGGCCGGGCACGAATTCACCCTCTGGCTCCGTGCCCGAGAGTCCGTGCCCGTGATCCAGGCGGTCACTGCGTCCGCGGAGCAGGTCCGCCGGGCCGAGCTGGAGTGGCTGCTCCGCCGGCTGCCGGAGCTCGGCGTCGACGAGCGGGCGGCGGTGGAGCAGATGAGCCACCGCCTGGTCGGGGCGCTTCTCCATGCGCCGCTCGACGCGCTTCACTCCGACGAGGAGGGCGAGCTCGAGCCGGCCGCCCGTGAGCTGTTCCGGCTGTGAGTGAGATGCAGCGGATCGGCACCGCAAGTCCCGGCGCTCCCGACGCAAGCTCGCGGCCCGAGGTGGCCGAGGCTCCGGGGCGGCACTTGCGGTTGGGTACGCGGGGCAGCCCGCTGGCGCTCGCCCAATCGGCCCTGGTCGCCGAGGCTCTACGAGCGCTCGGCGCGAGCGTGGAGATCGTGACCATTCGGACGGTCGGGGACGTCCGCGCCCCCGACACGGCCTGGGGTGAGGGCGCATTCGTGGGGGCTCTGGAGGTCGCCCTGCTTGACAGGCGGATCGACGTCGCAGTGCACAGCGCAAAGGACGTGCCGACCGCGCAGGACCCGCGCCTCGTGATCGCCGCCTTCCCGACCCGCGGGGACCCGCGCGACGCCCTGGTCGGGGGCCCCGGCGCCACTCTCGCGGCGCTGCCGCGCGGGGCGCGAATCGGAACCGACAGCCCGCGGCGCGCCGCCTTTCTGGTGGCCCACCGCCCGGATCTGCGGCCACACCCGCTCCACGGCAACGTCGACACTCGTCTCCGTCGCCTGGCCGAGGGCGAAACAGATGCGCTGATCCTGGCCGTGGCCGGGTTGGCTCGTCTGGGACTGACGGATCGGATCAGCGAGGTGATCCCGGCAGATGTGGTTCCACCGGCCCCGGGACAGGGCGCGCTTGCCGTGCAGTGCCGGGCCGACGACCCCACCGCCCGGGCAGTCGTGGAACGGCTGGACGATGCCGCCACCCGAGCGGCCGTGGAGGCGGAGCGAGCGTTCCTGGCCGCGACCGGCGGCGGTTGCCGAGCGCCCCTCGGCGCCCTGGGCAGCGTCCGCGACGGGACCCTCGACCTGCTGGTCGGCACCGCCGACCCTGACGATCTGCGGGTAGGGGACGCGCCGGCCTTCGGGGCGGCGGAAGCCCCGGGAACGACCTTCACCCGGGAGCGGCCAGACGGCGGTGAGCAGGTGCGGATTTCCTGGGCGCGCGGTTGCGTCCCGGTCGGTGAAGGCGCAATGCTGGCCGAGTCCCTCGCCCGGGGTGTGGCGGTGCAATCCGAAGCGCGCGTCCTCGTGACCCGCGATCCGGAGCGAGCCGGGACCTTGATCCGTGAGCTGGCAACGCGAGGGCTCGTTCCTTTTCACGTCCCCACAATCGGGCTGCAGGCGGACGAACCCGGTGGACCGCTGGACGTGTTGATTCCTTCCCTCTCCTCCTATGACTGGGTAGTGGTGACCAGCCCAACGGGCGCGAAAGCGCTCGGTGCCGCAGCGACCCGTCGTGGCGCGGACCTGGGCGGCGTGCGGATCGCATCGGTCGGGGCAGGCACGAGTGCGGCGGTGGAGCGCGCCGGCGGTCGCGTGGCTTTCCAGTCGGTCGTGGCCAGCGCCGCCGGCCTGGCCGCCGAGCTACCGACCCCCGCGGGCACCCGGGTGCTGCTGGTCCGAGGGAATCTTGCCGGCGAGGGGTCCGGCGATCTCCTCCGCGGTCGCGGCGCGCTCGTCGACGACGTGATCGCCTACCGGACGACCGAAGGGCCGGCTGCGTCAACCGACGCGATGCGGACAGCCCTCCGGCTCGGGCTGGCCGGCGTCGCGTTTACCAGCGGCTCGACGGTTCGCGGGCTGCTTGCCCTGCTGTCCCCGGACGATCGCCCCGCCGTCCTGGCGCTGCCGGCCTTCTGTATCGGTCCGTCAACGGCGTCGGCAGCTCGGTCGGCAGGGTTCGCCTTCGTCTACGAGTCATCCGCCCCGGACTCCGCCACTCTCGCCGAGCTCGTGAGGACTGAGCTTGCGATCGAGGCACATTCAGCGGGCGACGCTCAGACACTCGCACCCAGCACGCGGGAGATCCTATGACCACGTTCCTGCAGGACCTCGGAGATGGGACGGCAATACTCAACCGGCCACCGGGTGCGCCGCGGCTGCGGCGTCTCCGACGCACGCCGGCCCTGCGCGCACTGGTGCGCGAGACACGCCTCCAGCCCTCGATGCTCGTCGCGCCGCTCTTCGTCAGGCCGGGCGCGGGAGTGCGTGAGGCGATCGGTTCCATGCCCGGCGTGGAGCGGCTCTCGCCGGACGAGGCCGTTGTCGAGGCCGGCCGGCTGGCGGCGCTTGGGGTCGGCGGCCTGATCGTCTTCGGGCTCCCGGCGGACAAGGACCCCGAAGGGACCGGTGCGTGGCTCGGCGACGGCATCGTCCAGGAGACGCTCAGGCTCCTGCGCGCGGCGCGACTGCCACTCGTCCTGATCGCGGACACGTGCCTGTGCGAGTACACCGACCACGGCCACTGCGGCCCGATCGATCCCGACGGCGCCGTGAACAACGACGCCGCGGTCCGGCTTCTTGCCCGCACCGCAGTCTCTCAGGCGGAGGCGGGCGCGGACGTGGTCGCGCCCAGTGCCATGATGGATGGCCAGGTCGCGGGGATCCGGGCGGGTCTCGACACGGCGGGCTTCGTGAACACGGCGATCCTGGCGTACGCCGCGAAAACGGCGTCGGCCTTCTACGGTCCATTCCGGGAGGCCGCCGATTCGGCCCCGGCTTTCGGCGACCGCCGGGGTTACCAGATGGACCCGGCGAACGCGCGCGAGGCGCGCCGGGAGATCGCGGCCGACGTCGACGAGGGTGCCGACATGCTCCTCGTCAAGCCGGCCCTGCCATCGCTGGACATCCTGGCCCGGGCCCGCTCCGACCACGACCTGCCGATCGGGGCTTACCAGGTGAGCGGCGAGTACGCCTTGATCAAGGCCGCCGCCGAGCGCGGATGGGTCGACGAACGCCGGATCGTGATGGAGTCCCTGACATCCATCGTCAGGGCCGGGGCGGATTTCGTGATCACCTACGCGGCCGCGGACGTCGCCGGGTGGCTGCGAGAGGACGGCCGATGACCGTCACCGCGAGCCGCCAGGAGGACCTCCGCGCCCGTGCCGAGGGCCTCTTCCCGGGTGGCGTGAACAGCCCCGTCCGGGCTTTCCGGTCCGTCGGCCGGCCGCCGCTCGTGCTCGACGCCGGGTCGGGGCCACGGGTCCGCGACGCCGACGGCCGCTGGTACCTGGATTGGATCGGCGCCTGGGGCCCCGCGCTGCTGGGCCACGCCCGGGCCGAATTGGTGGAAGCAGTGAGAGCGGCCGCCCTGGAAGGGTTCTCGCTGGGTACGACCTCGCCGCGAGAGGTGGAGCTCGGCGAATTGGTCCGCGCGGCTATGCCGTCGCTCGAACGGCTGCGGTTCACCTCGAGTGGAACCGAAGCGGCGATGAGCGCCGTGCGGTTGGCCCGGGGCGCAACGGGCCGCGACCTCGTCATCAAGCTGGCGGGCGGCTATCACGGCCACAGCGACGGGTTGCTCGTCGAGGCGGGGTCCGGCATCGCCACGCTGGCCATTCCCGGCAGCGCCGGCGTCCCGGCAGCGACTGCCTCCGCCACGATCGTCGTTCCATTCAACGATGCCGATGCGGTCGTGGCCGCCTTCGGCGCGCATCCCGGCCAGATCGCCGCGCTGATCCTCGAGCCGGTCGTCGCGAACGCAGGGGTAATCCCGCCCGCACCGGGCTATCTCGCCCGGCTCCGGGAGATCACTCGGGCCAATGGCGCGTTGCTCATCTTCGACGAGGTGATAACGGGCTTCCGGGTTGCCCACGGCGGCGCCCAGGCACGCTATGGCGTGACGCCGGACCTGACCGTACTTGGCAAGATCGTCGGCGGCGGCATGCCGGTGGGGGTATATGGCGGCCGGAGCGACCTGATGGAGCTGGTGGCCCCGTCTGGGCCGGTTTACCAGGCCGGCACGCTGTCCGGCCACCCGCTGGCAATGGCCGCGGGCGCGGCGATGCTGCGCCTCCTGACGCCCGAGGTGTATGCGCGGCTGGAGGCTACCGGGGCCGCCCTGGAGGCGGGCCTGGTCGACGCGGCCGCGGCGTCAGGCGCCACGGTCGGGATCACGCGGGTCGGCTCGCTCCTGACCGTCTTCTTCCGAGACGGGGCGCCGAGCAATGGGGCCCAGGCCTTCGAGGCTGACCGCGGCGCCTACGCCCGGTTCTTCGCCGCCATGCTGGACACGGGTGTGCTGATCGCGCCGTCACCCTTCGAGGCCTGGTTCATCTCCGCGGCCCACGGGCCCGCGGAGCTGAGCGTGACTCTGGACGCCGCCCGCGGCGCCTTCAAGGCGGCGGTCCAATGACCTTCGAGTCCTCCGCCGCCACGCATCCGTCCGCGCCGGCCGCCGCCGGCCGCGACGTCGCCGCCGGCCCAAGCCCAGCCGATCCCGGCGCCGATCGGTTCCTGCGCGCCTGCCGCCGTCGGCCGGTCGACGCCACGCCGGTCTGGTTCATGCGCCAGGCCGGCCGGGCGCTGCCCGAATACCGAGCCATCCGCCAGAGGGCCACTCTGGTCGAGATCACCCGCGATGCGGCGCTCTGCGCCGAGGTCACTCTCCAGCCGGTGCGGCGGCTGGGCGTGGACGCGGCGATCCTGTTCGCGGACATCACGACACCTCTCACCGGCCTGGGCGTCGACTTCGAGGTAGTGGAGGGACGCGGGCCGGTAATGGCGCGTCCGATTGGCACCGCCGCGGACGTCGCCGCACTCCGGCAATTCGATCCGGACGCCTCCGTAGGCCAGCTGCTCGAGGCGGTGCGGCTGATTCGGGCGGAGAGCCCGGTGCCGCTCATCGGCTTCGCCGGCGCCCCGTTCACTCTCGCCTGCTATCTGATCGAGGGCGGTCCGTCGAAGGATTTCGCGCGCGTCAAAGCCTTCATGCGCGCGCAGCCTACGGCCTGGGCCGCGTTGATGGACAGGCTCACCGAGACGACCATCGCCTATCTCCGGGCCCAGATCGAGGCGGGCGCCCAGGCGGTCCAGGTCTTCGACTCCTGGGTCGGGGCTCTTGCCCCACGCGATTACGCACGCTCCGTCGCTCCCTGGATGGCGGGCGTCTTCGAGGCCCTGCGGCCGCTCGGGGTTCCGACAATCCACTTCGGCCTCGTCTCTGGCGGGGTCCTGGCGCTGCAGGCGGCGGCCGGCGGCGACGTGATCGGCCTGGACTGGCGGATCGACCTGGATGCGGGCTGGGACCTGGTGGGCCACGACCGGGCGGTGCAGGGCAACCTGGACCCGAGCCTGCTCCTCGGCCCGTTCGACGCCGTCGCCGCGGATGCCAGGGCCATCCTGGAGCAGGCGGGCGGGCAACCGGGCCACGTCTTCAACCTCGGGCACGGGGTTCTGCCCGGCACCGATCCGGACGACCTCGCTCGTCTGGTGGACCTCGTCCATGAGTACGTCCCAGGGAGGCCCGCATGACCATCGACGCGGTCCTGCTCATGGCCTACGGCAGCCCGGACCGGCTGGATCAGGTGGAGGCCTATTACACAGATATCCGGCGGGGCAGCCCGCCACCTCAGCAGCTCCTCGACGAGCTGGTCGGCCGCTACAGGGCGATAGGCGGAGGGTCTCCTCTCTCGCGGATCGTCAAGGCTCAGCGCGGGTCGGTTGAGGCAGAGCTCGCCGGGCGCGGCCGGCCCGTGCGCGTCTACGCCGGCATGCGCCACATCGAACCGCGCATCGGCCGAATCGTGGAAGGGATGGCCGCCGACGGCGTGGAGCGCTTTGCGGCGATCGCGCTGGCGCCTCAGAAGTCGTCCAACGGAGCCGCCTATCGGCGGGCGGTCGATGCCGCCGTGGCGGGTCTCGGCGCGGGCGCGCCGGCCGTCATCTTCGTCGACTCGTGGCACGACCAGCCGCGTTTCGTCGAGGCGCTGGCGGAGACGAGCCGCGAGGCGTTGGCCCGCTTCCCGGACCCGTCCGCCGTCCGCGTCATGTTCACCGCCCACAGCCTGCCCGCCCGGGTCGTGGCCGAGGGCGATCCATATCCGGAGGAACTGGCCAGGACGGCGGCGCTCGTGGCCGGACGGCTGGGTCTGGAGACATACGAGTTCAGCTACCAGAGCGCCGGCCGGACCGGTGAGCCGTGGCTGGGCCCTGACATCCTCGACGAGATCCGGCGGCTCGCGGGCCTCGGCGTGCGAGATTTGATGATCCGGCCGGTCGGCTTCGTCGCGGATCACCTGGAGGTCCTGTACGACATCGACATCGAGGCGCAGGCAGTCGCTCACGACGTGGGTATCCACCTCGAGCGCGCCCGCTCCATGAACACCGACCCGATCTTCATCGCCGGCCTGGCCGACGTCGCCGAGGCGGCGCTGGACGGGCCCGCGGCGGTTGGCTGACAGACGCAGGAAGGAACCACCCTTGGCCGACTTCGCAAATCCTCCGCACGCAACGGGCGGGCCGAGCTCTCATGGGGGCGGAGGCCCTGGCGGTCACGGCAGCGGCCATCCCGGGGGACTCCCGGGCGTAGGCGCGGTGAAACCCCGGGGCCTTGTCTACGACCGTGCCCCGATGCTGGTCTACTGGGAGACGACGCTGGCCTGCGGCCTGGCCTGCCGACACTGCCGCGCGACGGCAGCTCCGGATCGAAGCCCGCTCGAGCTCACCGCGGATGAGGGTAAGAGGCTGCTCGACCGCATCCGGGGATTCGGCGATCCGCTCCCGCACGTTGTCTTCACCGGCGGCGACCCGCTTCGCCGGCCGGACCTCGAGGAGTTGGTCGAAGCCGCAACCGAGCGGGGGATCGGGGCGTCGCTGGCGCCGGCGGTCACGCCCGATCTGTCGAAGGCCCGCCTGGCATCGCTCAAGGCTGCCGGCATCCAGACGATCTCACTCAGCCTGGACGGTTCCTCGCCCGAGTGCCACGACGGGCTCCGCGGGGTGCCGGGCACCTTCGCCATGACCATGGAGGCCAACTCCTGGGCTCAGCAGGTCGGGTTGCCGGTCCAGGTCAACACGCTTGTCACCGATACCACCCTGGACGACCTGCCGTCGATCTATGCCGTGGTCGCCCGAATGGGGGTCCTGCGCTGGAGCCTGTTCTTCCTGATCTCCGTCGGCCGAGGCGCCGTCCTCAGGGAGATCAGCTCCGCCCAGAGCGAGAAGCTCATGGGCTGGCTGTACGACCTCTCGCAGGTCGCTCCGTTCCAGATCAAGACGACCGAGGCCACGCACTACCGGCGGGTCGCGATCCGGCGCATGGAACAGGACGGCAAGACGGACGAGGAGATCGCCCGCACGCCGGTCGGTCGAGGCTTCGGGGTTCGCGACGGGAACGGCATCGTGTTCGTGGCCTACGACGGCAACGTCTACCCGTCGGGCTTTCTTCCGCTGGCGGTAGGAAACGTCCGAACAGACAACCTCGTGACCCTATACCGGGAGCACCCCATCTTCAGGTCGCTCCGCGACACGGGCCAGTTCAAGGGCCGCTGCGGGATCTGCTCCTACGTCGATCGCTGCGGTGGGTCGAGGGCGCGTGCCTATGCCTGGACCGGCGACACGCTCGCGGCCGACCCGCTCTGCCCGTACACCCCCGGCCGGGCCTGATACCTGCGATGGCGGTCATCGTCGCCGGCGGCGGCATCACCGGTCTCGCCGCGGCCTGGGAGCTGTCCCGCGCCGGCGTTTCGGTCGAGTTGTATGAGGCGTCCGACCGACTCGGCGGCAAGCTCCGCACGGAGCGCGTCGATGGGTTCCTGCTCGAGGAAGGGCCGGATTCGTTCATCTCCTACCGACCCGCCGCCACGGTGCTGGCCCGCGAGCTCGGCCTGGGCGACGAGCTCATCGGGACGAACGAACCCCGGACGGTCCATATCCGGACGGGCGGCCGGTTCGTGCCGCTGCCCCAGGGGATCGGGCTCGTCCTTCCGACGCGAATGGCCCCATTCGTCACGACGCGGCTCTTCTCCCCGCTGGAGAAGCTCGGGATGATCCGCGACCTGCTGATGCCCCGTTCGCCCGCCGAAGAGGATGTCTCCATCGGGTGGTTCCTGCGGCGCCGCCTCGGCTCCGCACTGGTAGCGCGCCTCGGCGATCCACTGATCGGCGGCATCTACGGGGCTCCGGTAGACGAGTTGAGCCTCGACGCCGTCGTCCCTCAGCTCCGTGCGGCCGAAGCGGAGCACCGGAGCCTGCTACTGGCCGGCCTGGCCCAGGGCCGGGTCAGGGCGCGAGCCGCGGGGTCCGGCACGCCCGCGCCTGCAGGCTCGCCGTTCCTGAGTCTGTGGAGCGGCATGGGCTCACTCGCCGACGCGCTTGGCACGCGGCTCGCCGAGGACTCGAATGTCCGGATCCGGCTGGGAGTGAGCGTCGTGGAGGTTCGGCGCGGAGTTGCCGGGCTCGAGGTCCGCACTGCCGACGGGGCCACGACACGAGCGGATGGGGTCGTGCTGGCCGGTCCTGCCGGCGCATCGGCTGCGGCGCTCGCCGATCTGGCGCCGGCGGCGGCCTCTGCACTGGGGGGCGTGCCTCATGGCTCGACGGCGGTGGTCAACCTCGCCTACCGAGCCGACCAGGTCACGTCCCGACCTGGACACGGATTCCTCGTCGCCCGCGACGAAGCCGTTTCCTTCGGCGCCTGCACGTGGAGCTCGGTGAAGTGGGCCGGACGCGCCCCCGACGGCTTCGTGCTCGCCCGAGTGTTCCTCGGCGAGCGCTCGCCGGCCCTCCTGCGTCGCTCCGACGACGAGATCATCGCCGTCGTTCAGGCCGACCTGGCCCGAATCGCGGGGGTCCGCGGCCGGCCGGTCATGACGCGCGTCGCCCGTTGGCTGGACGCGATGCCCCGTTACACGGTCGGGCACCTTGGACGCGTCGCCCTGCTCGACGAGGCGATGCGCGGGCTGCCGGACGTCGCGGTGGTGGGCTCCGCGATCGGCGGAGTGGGTGTCCCGGACTGCGTGGCCCAGGGCCGGGCGGCGGCGCGGCGGCTGGCAGCACTGCTGAACGGGCGTGCAACGGCCGCGGCCTGACCCGATCCCTCGGAGGCGTTTGGCTGTGGCGCCGGGGTGTCTTGGCCGGCCGCGGTCGCGAACGCCTGATGCCGCCGCCGCTGGCGGTGACATGGCTTCGGTCAAGCCCATCCGCTACACTACGCGGTCGAGGCTGGGTAGCTCAGTGGTAGAGCAAGCGGCTCATAATCGCTAGGTCGTTGGTTCGAACCCAACCCCAGCTACCAGGATCGTCGTTACGGCCCGGGCGCTGCTCGGGCCGTGTTTTTTGGGCTCACCCCGTTGCCGCGGATGCCCGCGGCCGGAGCGCGGGCCGGCCCGACGTGGACCATGGACCGAGACGTCGAGGTCGGCTCCGTTTTCAGCCGAACACAAGGCGGCATCGGCCAGTCTAGAGAAGTGAAGCCGTCGCACGGCTTGCGACCTGGGAGTTCGGTCTCCCGCCCGGAGGCTTGCCGAAACGAGCCGAAAGGTCCTCGGGCGTATACTGCGGCGGCCGATCGGCCTCGCTCCGATCGCCAGACCCGGAGGCTCCGCTAAACCTTGAACACGCGTTTCATGCGCAACGGCATCGTGATGCTCGTTCTCGTTGCCGCTACCGCCGCACTCTTGTACGCCCTGATCCAGCCATCGCAACCCACGTCGCAGGGCTACTCGTATTTCGAGAACGACGTCAAGTCCGGCAATGTGACGACCGTCGTACGCCAGGACACGACCCTGACGATAACGGACAAGAACGGAACGACATACTCCGTCCAGTCCGACTCGCCGCTGGACGGGGAGTGGGCGGTCATCCAGGGTTGGATGAACGACTCCGGCGTCAAGTCGGCCATCAGCTACACCGTGAACAAGCCGGCCGATACCGGCTGGATCGTTCTCCTGATCAGCACAGTCGTGCCCGTGGCCCTGGTCGTGCTGCTCATCTTCTTCTTCATGCGTCAGGCTCAGGGCACCAACAACCAGGCTCTGAGCTTCGGCAAGAGCCGGGCCCGCATGTTCCTCGGCAACAAGACGGTCGTGACCTTCGCCGACGTGGCAGGCGTCGATGAGGCCAAAACGGACCTCCAGGAGGTCGTCGAGTTCCTCAAGTACCCCGAGAAGTTCAACTCGCTCGGGGCGCGCATCCCCAGGGGAGTGCTCCTGGTCGGGCCTCCCGGCACCGGCAAGACTCTGCTGGCCCGCGCGGTAGCCGGCGAAGCCGGAGTGCCGTTCTTCTCGATCTCCGGCTCCGAGTTCGTCGAAATGTTCGTCGGCGTCGGCGCCAGCCGCGTCCGCGACCTCTTCGACCAGGCCAAGCGCAACTCGCCCTGCATCGTCTTCGTGGACGAGATCGACGCCGTCGGCCGCCAGCGCGGCGCCGGCCTGGGCGGTTCTCACGACGAGCGTGAACAGACCCTCAACCAGATCCTGGTAGAGATGGACGGCTTCGACACCAACACCAACGTGATCGTCGTCGCCGCCACCAACCGCCCCGATGTCCTCGACCCGGCGCTCCTGCGTCCCGGTCGTTTCGACCGCCAGGTCATCCTGGACCGGCCGGACCTGCGCGGACGCGTCGCCATCCTCAAGGTCCACACCAAGGGGAAGCCGCTCGACAAGACGGTCGATCCCGAGAACCTGGCCCGCCAGGCCCCGGGCATGTCCGGTGCGGATCTGGCGAACCTCGTCAATGAGGCAGCCATCCTGGCCGCCCGGCGCAACCGCAAGGTCATCGGCATGGCGGAGTTCAATGAAGCGCTGGAGCGGATCATTGCCGGGCCCGAGCGCAAGAGCCGGATCATCTCGGACGCCGAGAAGCGGATCATCGCCATTCACGAGGGCGGCCACGCCGTAGTCCAGCGCGTCCTGCCCAAATGCGATCCGGTCAACAAGGTCACGATCATCAGCCGTGGCATGGCTCTCGGCTACACCATGGCCCTGCCCACGGAAGACCGCTATCTGCAATCCAAGACCGAGTTCGAGGACAAGATCGCCGGGCTGCTGGGTGGCAACGCCGCCGAGCGGCTCATCTTCGGCGACACCACAACCGGCGCCTCCAACGACATCGAGAAGGCCACCGATCTGGCCCGACGCATGGTCACGGAGTGGGGCATGAGCGACAAACTCGGCCCGCTTGCCTTCGGCAAGCGCGACGAGATGATCTTCCTCGGGCGCGAGATCGGAGAGCAGCGCAACTACTCCGACGACGTGGCCAAGATGATCGACGAGGAAGTCCGCTCACTCATAGAGCACGGCTACGCTCGAGCCACGGCGGTTCTCACGGAGTACAAGAGCAAGCTGCTCACACTCGCCGACAAGCTGATAGCCGAGGAGACGGTCGAGTCGGAGGAATTCGAGAAGATCTTCGACGACCTGCCGCCCAAGACCAACCTCCACGGCATCATTCCGGCGCTCACCGGATCGGCCGTCCTGGACTCTCCCGCACCCACCCCGCCTCCGACGGCGACGCCGAACCCGACGCCCAGCCCCTCCTAGGCAGAACACAGCGACGAAGCCAGAACCGGGCGGCACCAAAGCCGCCCGGTTCTCGTATGCCTGCGTGAGCCGCGGGTATCGGTGATGCCTGCGTGTAGATACAATCGCCTGCGAGCAGCAAGACGGAGGACCGATGCCTGACACGATCGCCAACGCCGCGGGGGACGCAGCCCTCGAGACTTTTCTCAAGTCGACCGAGGGGCAGCGGCTCGAGTCGTTCAAGGAGCTGCTTCGGATCCCCAGCATCTCCGGCATACCGGCTCATGCGGCCGACTGCCGCCGTGCCGCCGAGTACGTCGCGGCCGATCTGCGCGCGTCCGGCCTGGAGAACGTCGAAGTCTCGGAGACGGGCGGCCATCCCGTCGTCTACGCCGATTGGCTCCACGCCCCCGGCAAGCCGACTGTCCTCGTCTACTGTCACTACGACGTCCAGCCGGTGGACCCGCTCGATCTGTGGGAGTCGCCGCCCTTCGTACCCGTCGTGAAGAACGGCCTGATGCTGGCCAGGGGCGCCGCCGACGACAAGTCGCAGCTCCACATGCACATCAGGACAGCCGAGGCGCTGCTGCGGGTGCGAGGCTCGCTGCCGCTCAACCTGCGGTTTGTCTTCGAGGGGGAGGAGGAGGCCAGCTCCGTTCACCTCGATGCCTGGCTCGAGGCCAACAAGGCCCGCCTCAAGGCCGATTTCGCCGTTATCTCGGACACGGCGTTCTTCGAGGGCAACCTGCCCGCGATCACAGTCGGGCTGCGCGGGATTCTCTACTTCCAGATCGATGTCACTGGCAGCGACGCGGACCTGCATTCGGGCGGTTTCGGTGGCGCAGTCGACAACCCGATCAATGCCCTCTGCCAGATCGTGGCCGAGCTCAAGGGAACCGACGGCCGGATCCTGGTGCCCGGCTTCTACGACGACGTCCTCGAGCTCACCGACCGCGAGCGCGAGGCTCTGGCGATGCTGCCCTTCGACGAAGAGGCATATTGCCAAGAGCTCGGAGTCCCGCAATTGCACGGCGAGCCGGGCTACACCACGCTGGAGCGCCTGGGTGCCCGGCCCACGCTAGACGTATGCGGGATATGGGGCGGCTTCCAGGGTGAGGGGCCAAAGACGATCATCCCCGCGCATGCCCACGCCAAGATCAGTTGCAGGCTCGTCGCCGACCAGGATCCTGAGAAGATCTTCAAGCTCGTGGCGGCCTACATCGATGGGGTCGCGCCCAGGTCGATCCGATACCACATCACCCGGATGGGAGACGGCAAGCCAAGCCTGACGCCCATCGACGGCCCGACGATCCAGGCGGCTGCCCGGGCCCTCCAGGCGAGCTTCGGCGCGGCGCCGCTATTCATGCGCGAGGGCGGCTCGGTCCCGGTCTGCGCCAGCTTCGAGTCGATTCTCGGGCTCGACACGGTCCTGCTCGGCTTCGCTCCGCCCGACGGTCGGTTCCATGCTCCGAACGAACGGATGACGATGGCCAACTATGAGACCGGAATCCGGGCAATTGCCCGATACTGGGACGAGGTGGCAGCGCTCGACAAGCTATGAGATGCCGGCCCTTCCGGCGGCAAACGGGTGCGCAGGAGCACCACGGTTCCAAAGGGCGAGCGGACGCGTGCAGATTGAATGCCTGTCCGGGCGGTGGGACGCTGATACGATGCCGGACGCTGCACTCCGACTGAGACCTGGCTGGAGGCTCAAGTGACGACAACCGATCGACCGAAAGACGCGCCGGCCGAACCCCCGCAGCCGACGTGGCGCCTCGACACCGACAACGGGAGCATGGTTCCGCGCTCGGCGCTCGACGTACTCGTCGACCTCAACGACAACCTGGTCAGTGGCAAGTTCGCCGAGTACCAGCCCGTCCCGATCGGGTTCGGACTGCTCGACAAGGCCATCGGCGGCGGCATACGGCCCGGCGAGCTGATGCTCATCGGCGGGGCCCAGGGAACCGGCAAGACCACCATGGCCCTGCAGATGGCTCGCAACGTGGCCTCCAGCGGCCAGGCCAACGTCCTGTACATCTGCTTCGAGCACGAAGAGCAGTACCTCCTGAACAGGCTCGTTGCCCTGGAATCGGCGCTGGCCCATCTGCCGCAGAAGACCGGCGCGATCAAGATCCAGGACGTCCGCAAGGAGATCATGTCCTCGTGGATGGCCGAAGGCGGCGGGGGAGCGGGGCTGGCCGGCAATCAGCGGTTGCGACCCAGCCTGGACCGGATCGCACGCTACGGTCAGAACCTGTTCCTGATGCGCGGTTCACAGACGTCCTGCACCATCGAGAACATCCGCACACTGGTCCAACAGCACCGGGCTCTCTCCGGCGACCGGCGGCTGCTGGTGGTCGTCGATTACATGCAGAAAGTGCCGATGCACCCCGAGCCGGATACCGAGTCCGAGAAGGTTACGTACATCGTCAACGGACTCAAGGACATAGCCCTGTCGGAGCAGGTGGCGTTGATCTCGATCGTGGCCGCGGATAAGGAGGGCCTCAAGGCCTCGAGGCTGCGGAACCATCATCTCCGTGGCTCGTCCGCGATCAACTACGAAGCCGACATCATCCTCATCATCAACGAGAAGTACCACATCGTCGCCAAGGTCAACATCGAGTTCAACCCGTATCAGGCTCAGCGGTTCCGGGACTGGGTCATCCTCACCATCGAGAAGAACCGCGGCGGCCAGGACAACATCGATCTCGAGTTCGAGAAGCATTTCGAATTCTCCTGCTTCGATCCGAACGGGCGCACCGTCCAGGAGAAGCTGATCGAGGAGCGTCTCTACAACGATTGACCGGGGGCGGCCAGTGACATCGCGGCAAAGGCCAGGCGGAGACGCGCCTCGACGTCCCGGCGACCCAGGCTGGCGGCGACCGTTCGTCCGACCGCCCGACGACCCGCCCGGGACGAGCCGGATGTTCGTCGCCGTTCCTGTGGCCGAGGACGTCCGGACGGCAATCGGCCGGCTCATGGAGACCGTTGCCGGCGCCCCGATCGACGAGAGGGTCCCGGGGCAGCCGCGCTGGGTCAGTGTCGAGGGCCTACATCTGACTCTGCGGTTTCTGGGCGCCACGCCGGATGAGCGCCGGAACGATCTCGCGGCCGCGCTGTCGGCCACGGCACGAGGCGTGGCTCCGTTCCGTGTGGTCCTCTCGGGCGGCGGCGCATTTCCTGATCCGAGCCGGCCGCGGGTCCTGTGGATCGGCATCGCCGAGGGGGCGGCGGATCTCGCCGACCTGGTCCTCCGGCTGGACACGCAGCTGAAGCCGCTGGGCTGGCCTCCCGAAGGACGGCCGTTCTCGCCGCACCTCACGCTGGCCCGGACCGACGGCGTCGCGGGCGCCGATGAGCGGGCCAGACGGCTGGCCGAAGTTGCGATGGATCTGCAGCTGAGCTGGCAGGCCGATCGGCTCGTTCTCTACAAGAGCGTTCTCGGCCGAGGGCCGGCGCGGTACGAGGTCCTGGCCGAGGCACCGATCTCGTAGGAGAGCGCAGATGCCGGGCTCGCCATAGGCCGTACCGGGCCGCGATCGCGCACCTTGCGCCGTCCCCTCGATAGCCGCTAGGCTTGCGCGGCCACAGTCGTGTTGGGGCGACCACGGGCACCTTGCAGCCTAGTCGCCGGTTGGCCGGTGGGAGGAGTCGGATGGTCGAACGCACCCGTTTCACGCTGGGCGAAGAGCATATTCCGCGGGCCTGGTACAACATCTCGGCCGACCTGCCGGTGCCGCAGTCGCCGCCGCTCCATCCGGGCACGCACCAACCGCTCGGACCCGCCGACCTCGCTCCGCTCTTCCCGATGGCCCTGATCATGCAGGAGGTCTCGTCCGAGCGCGAGATCGAGATCCCGGATCCGGTCCGGGAGCTGTACAAGCAGTACCGCCCGAGCCCGCTCGTTCGCGCCTTGAGGCTCGAGAAGGCTCTCGATACGCCCGCCCACATCTACTACAAGAACGAGAGCGTCAGTCCCGCCGGGAGCCACAAGCCGAACACCGCCATCCCACAGGCCTTCTACAACAAGCAAGAGGGCATCAAGCGCATCGCCACCGAGACCGGCGCCGGTCAGTGGGGCAGCGCGCTCGCCTATGCCGGCGCGATGTTCGGGCTCGAGGTCAAGGTCTACATGGTTCGCGCCAGCTACGACCAGAAGCCGTACCGGCGCCTGATGATGGAGACCTACGGCGCGAGCGTAGTCGCGAGCCCGAGCGAGGAAACGGCCGCCGGTCGGTCGATCCTGGCCGAGCATCCGAATAGCACCGGCTCGCTCGGCATCGCCATCAGCGAGGCCGTCGAGGACACGGTCAAGCGCGACGACACTCACTACTCACTTGGCTCCGTCCTAAACCACGTCCTGCTGCACCAGACCGTGATTGGGCTCGAGTCGATCAAGCAAATGGAGATGGCCGGCGAAGAGCCGGACATGATCATCGCCTGCGCCGGCGGCGGCTCCAACTTCGGCGGCATCGCCTTCCCGTGGCTCGGCCTCACGTTCCGTGGCGGTCGCAAGTACCAGGTCATCGCCGTGGAGCCGGAGGCCGCTCCGAGCATGACTCGGGGTCGCTACGCGTACGACTACGGCGACACGGCCAAGATGGCGCCGATGGTCAAGATGTACACGCTCGGCCACGACTTCATCCCCGAGCCGATCCACGCCGGTGGCTTGCGGTATCACGGTATGTCGCCGCAGGTCAGCCTGCTCAAGCACGAAGGCTTCATCGAGGCCCGCAGTGTTCACCAGCGGCCGTGCTTCGAGGCCGGCATCCAGTTCGCTCGGACCGAGGGTCTGATCCCCGCACCCGAGTCGACGCACGCCATCCGGGTCGCCATCGACGAGGCGCTGGCGGCCAAGCAGTCCGGACAGAAGAAGGTCATTCTCTTCAACCTGTCCGGCCACGGCTACTTCGACCTGAGCTCGTATCAGCGTTACCTCTCGGGTCAACTCGAGGACTACGAGTATCCGGCCGAAGAAGTCAAGCACGCTCTCGAGGCCGTCGAGGCGTAGCCCCGTCCCGCACGGAAGGAGAAGAGCCGCGCTCTCGCGCGGCTCTTCCGATTCAGGACTCGGATGGGTGGCGGGGGTGCCGATCGCTGGAGGAGGGGATAGCGATCGGCGGGAAGGGCGGCAGGAATGCTGCGGGGAGCGGGTCGCCCCGGGGGGAGCGAAGCGACCCGCCGAAGCGGTCGCTTGCCCGGGCGGCCGCGGCGTCGCCACTGCCGGCGAACGCTGCCCAATCTTCGTGTCGGCCAGGGATCGGGTCATCGTCAAAGCTACGTATTTCCTCCCAAGCCATGCTGCCACGCCGGGATTGGTGCGGGGACGCAATTGATTGTGGCCTCGGATGACGTAGCATCCACTCATGCCACGACTCGCATGCCGCAAGTGTGGGCGAACGTTGTGGGCGACCGCTCCGGTGGCCCAGCTCTTTGCCGAAGAACGCCGTTGCCCCAGGTGTGGCGCGTCGCTGGACGACGATCGCCGCCAGGCCGACCGGCGCACGTACGTGCGCCGTCAGGTCAAGGTCGGAGTCGTGCGTAAGGTCGGTGAGCGCCGAGGCGGGGACCGCCGCGGACGTCAGCGGCGCCGGATCGGCTGAGACGCGACGGCTGGCACTCCCAGGGGCAGCGGTCAGAAGAGGTTGTCGTCCGACTTCGGCGGGTCGACCAGTCGATTGCGTAGCGCAAAGGCAACGGCTTCGAGCTTGGAGTGGACCCGCAGCTTGCCCATGATGTTCTGAACGTGCGTCCGGAGTGTATTGGGCGCGATATACAACCGCTCGCATATCTCCGGCGTCGCCAGCCCCTCGGTCAAGGCCTTGAGGACCTCGAGCTCGCGAGGAGTGAGCGGCTCGATCTGGCGGCGTTCCGTCCCACGCTCTCGTGCCGCTGCCACGCGCTGGGCGATGCCGACGATGACGGAGCGAGGCAGCAGCGTCTCGCCGGCATGGGCGGCCCGGACCGCGCTGACGACTTCATCGATGGCCCGGTCCTTGGTCAGGTAGCCGTCTGCCCCGGCCTGAATCGACTCCAGCACGGTCTCGTCATCGGTCAGGGCCGTCAGCATGACGACACGGGCAGCGGGCCAGCGCGCTTTGATGGCACGCGTGGCTTCTGCACCGGTACCGTCGGGCAACCGGTAATCCATCAGCACGACGTCGAGACGCTCGCGAGCCATGGCCTTGGCCTCGGCGACGCTGCCGGCAACCCCCGCCACGAAGATGTCCGGTTCGCGACTGAGCATCTGGGACAGGGCACCGGTGAGCAGCTGGTGGTCGTCGACGAGCAGGACTCGGATTGGTCGGGTCTCGCCGAGCGAATCGGTCATCTTTGGAACGCCCTCTAGACGACGACGGACGACGCGCCTGCGGCCGGACCTTCGGCCCAGCCGGCTGTGCGCATTCTAGCTGAGCGGTGGGCGAAAGCCTACCGATCGGAGAGATCGGACGACCCTGGCCATGGGCGGCGCAGCCATAATGTCGGGGTGAGAGCCTCCATCCTCGGTTTTGGCTTGATCGGCGGCTCGATAGCCCGCGCCCTACATGAACGCGCCTCCGCCGGCACCTGGCACGTGACGGCGTGGAGCCGGACTCCGGCGTCCGCACAGAGGGCGTTGGCTGAAGGCGCCGTCGACTCGGTCGCCGCGAGCCTCGAAGAAGCGGTACGTGGTTCGGAGATAGTGATCCTGGCAGCGCCGCCCCTCGTTTGCCTCGAACTCGTCGATCGGCTCGGCGGTCCCCTTCGGGACGCGATGGCCGACGATTGCACGGTTACCGACGTGGCCTCCGCCAAGTCGCGGATCGTCGGCCGGGCCGACGATCTCCGGCTGCCATTCATCGGCGGGCACCCCATGGCCGGCCGCGAGCTCAGCGGCTACGGTGCATCGCAACCCGATCTGTTCGTGGGTCGGCCGTGGGTGACGGTCCTCGGCCGGTATGCCAGGTTGTGCGACGGGGAGCGGATCGGCGAGCTCATCGACGCCTGCGGTGCGATCCAGCTGCCGATGGACCCGGTCGCGCACGACAGCGCGGTGGCAGCCATCAGCCACATGCCCCTGGTCGTGGCCGCGGCGATGGTCGAGGCAGTAGCCGGCGGACCGGGCGAGGCCGAGCACGAGGACTGGCGAGCGGCGGAGGTGCTCTCTGCGACCGGCTGGTCGGGCATGACCCGCCTGGCCCGAGGCGAGCCGGCAATGGGCGCCGGCATCGCCGCGATGAACGCCGCCGCCATCGCGAGCCGGTTGCGCGACCTTCGGGCCGCGATCGACGAGTGGCTGGCCGAGCTCGAATGCGAAGGGGAACCGAACGCAGATGCGCTGCGGGAGCGCTTCACGTCCGCACGGCGGCGCCTGCTCGAACCCGACGCGCTATGAGCGGAGACGGCCCCGAGCTCGTCTACGCGGTCCCGCGCGACGTGCTCTTCCAAGGAGTGGAGCCGTGGCTCGGCGTCAAGCGGAGCGGCGTGGATTCCGTCCTTGATCGAGCCACGACGGCGGGCGCGTACGTGCCCCGGCCGTCGGCCGAGATAGACCGCTCCCTCAAGCAGATCATTCCCTACCTTGTACTGCGCGACGACGATCGGATCTTCCTGATGCGGCGGACCCGCGCCGGCGGCGATGCCAGACTGCACGATCGCTACACGATCGGCGTGGGCGGCCATCTCAACCCCGGCGACGGAGAGGTCCTCGGCGGGCTCGCCCGCGAATGGCGAGAGGAGCTCGAAGCCGACTTCACGCCCGACTTCGAATTCATTGGACTGCTCAACGACGACACCGTCGACGTGGGTATCCATCACCTCGGGATCGTCTATGCGGCCGACGCGGCGGGCCGGCCGGTGGCGGTGAGGGAAACGGACAAGCTCAGCGGTTCGTTCGAGACGCTCGAAGTCGTTCGCGCAGCGTATGCCGAAATGGAGACCTGGAGCCAGCTCGCCTTCGATGCGCTCCTCGGAGCCGCTCGCGATGCGATGCCGGCGGACCGTGCTACGGGCCGGCGAATCTCGGGATGAACCGATCCGGTGAGGCACGAGTCACACGCATGAGCGACCCGCTCGGGCCGCCAGATGAGCGTGGCATGTTCGCGAAAGAAGCCTATCTGGGCGCCGACGTAGTTCGGACGCCCGTTCGCCCGGCCGCCGTCCGGGACCGTGCCTTCGACGCCGCATTCGTGGCGTCTCTCGAAGCCGAGCTGTCGATGGCTTACCGGCTTGCCGGCTACTTGCTCGCCGACTCGGCCGAGGCTCAGGACGCTGTTCAGGAGGCCTCGGTTAGGGCCTGGCGCGGCTGGCCCAACCTGCGCGAGCGCGATCGGTTCCACGCCTGGTTCAGCCAGATCCTCGTCAACGTCTGCCGCACCAGACTGCGCCAGCGCGGCCGGCAGCGCGCCCTCGACGTTGACGAGGTGGATCTCGAGAGCGGCGATCCATTCCGAGCGGCCCTCGCCCGAGACGCGGTTGGCCGCGCGCTCTCCTGCCTCAGCCGGGAACTGCGGCTCGTGGTCGTCCTACGGTACTGGGGGGAGCTGTCACTCGCGGAAATCGCAGACCGACTCCGCATCCCGATCGGCACGGTCAAGTCAAGACACCACGCCGCGTTGCGGGCACTTCGCCGCCGGATCGAGCCGGCGGGAGGGAGCACGAGATGAACGATCCGGAACTCGACGCCGGCCTGGATCACGATATGGACGAGCGTCTGACGAGGCTTGCGCGGAGTTCCCGCGCGCCGGCACTGCCCGAAGAACTGGCGGATCTGCCGTGGACGGTCCAGCTCGGGTCTCCGCGGGCCGGCCGGTTCGGCTTACTTTCGGGGCTGTGGGCCGGGGCCGGCGGCGTCCGGCAGGCAGGTCTGGCCCTTGCCCGGCTCAGTCTGACTCTCGCGATAGCGGGCGCATTCTTGCTCCTGGTCGGTCAGGTTCGGACGGGCGGGAGCGGGTCCGACCTGTTCCAGCCGGCGCCGACGCCGCTAGGGTCGCTCCCGGTCGGCGTCGCAAGCGGGCCGGAGGTAGTTGTCGTCCCGACGAGCGGGGTCGTGGACGACGTCATGGCGGGCCACGTCGCCAGTGCGGTGCGCCTCGCCGAGTCGGACGGCGCAGCCGCGGTGGTCGTCCAGCTGGATACGTTGGGCGGCAGCGAGGACGCGATGCTGCAGATCGACGCCGCGCTCCACTCCAAGATCCCCACGATCGTCTGGGTCGGCCCGTCCGGCGCGAAGGCTGCGAGCGCGGGCACCTTCATCACCCTCTCGGCCAACCTCGCGTTCATGGCTCCGAGCACGAACATCGGGGCGGCTTCGCCCGTTGCCGCCGGTGGCGCGGACATCGCCGCAACGTACGGCCAGACCGAGGCCGACAAGGTCATGAACGATGCCATCGCGACGATGCGCAGCATCGCCCAGGAGCGGCATCCGGACGCGGTCTCGTGGGCCGTGTCGACCGTTGAGGGTGCTCAGTCGTACACCGCCCAGGAGGCCCTCGCGGCCAAGGCCATCAACGGCATCGCCGGCAGCCTCGACGACGTGCTGGCCCAGGCCGACGGTGCGGTCGTCACCACGACTGGCGGCCCGGTCGTAGTTCATACCAAGGGCGCCACGATCGTCACGGTCAACGAAGACCTTGTCCAGTCGTTCCTGCACACGCTGGACGACCCGAACATCGCCTTCATACTGCTCGTGCTCGGCGTGCTCCTGGTGGCGGTCGAGTTCTTCCACCCCACGCTGCTGATGGGTCTGGCTGGTGCGCTGTGTCTGGCCCTGTCCTTCTACGGCTCCGGAAGCCTGCCCCTCAACGTCCTGGGCGTGGTCCTGGTGGTGCTGGGCATCGGCATGATCGTGCTCGAGCCCAACCTCCCAAGTCATGGCGTCCTCACCATCGGCGGCATCTTCGTCTTCGTCGTCGGCGCGGTGGCGTTTTATGGTTCCCCAGGTCCATTCCGGCCAACCGTGTCTGTTGCCTGGCCGATCATCGGCGTGACGGCGGCGGCGGCGGCCGCATACGGGCTGATACTCGTTGGTTCGCTGATGCGCCTGAGACGTCAACCGCTACCGGTAGGGGCCGGGCTGGTCGGCTTCGAGAAGGTCGTGGGGCAGGTCGGGGAGGTGCGTCGCGAACTCGCTCCTGTGGGAACCGTGTATGTCGGCCGCGAAGAGTGGTCCGCTCACACGCGGGACGGCAGCCCGCTCCCGCGCGACACGAAGATTCGCGTGGTTGGCCAGGAGGGCCTGACGCTCATAGTGGAGAGGGTCGAATAGCGGCCAAGGCCTGGCAGAGTTCGATCGTTGGCATGGTCCGCCGCGCAGGCGGCACGAGACAGGAGGAACCGGGATGGATTCTGGCAGCCTGGCGCTGATAGCCATCATTGTTCTGGCGGTGCTGCTGGTGGCGTTGATCGCCCTATCGGTACGGATCGTGCCGCAGTGGGCGAAGCTGGTGGTCTATCGCTGGGGTCAGACCGGCCCCCAGCTCGTGCGGAACCCGGGGCTTCGTCTCCTGATCCCCTTCGTCGACAAGGGCTACCAGGTCGATCTGCGCGAGCAATTCATCGAGGTCCCGCGCCAGACCGCCATTACCAAGGACAACGCCCCGCTGGGGGTGGACTTCCTCATCTATTGGAAGATCGTCGATCCGCTCATGAGCCAGATCAACGTCGCGAATTTCGCCGGCGCCCTCCAGGGCGTGGCCGCAACTTCGCTTCGATCGGTCATCGGCGACATCCCGCTCGACGACGTGTTGTCACAGCGAGAGAAGATCAACGAGACGTTGCGGCTCAAGCTCGACGAGGTCACCGAGCGCTGGGGCGGCAAAGTCACGACCGTCGAGATCCGGGAGATCCTCCCGCCGCCCGCGGTTCAAGAGGCGATGAACCGCCAGCTGTCGGCCGAACGTACTCGGCGCGCCGTCATCACTGAATCCGAGGGTACGCGGCAGGCCACGATCAACGTGGCTGAGGGCGACAAGCAATCCGCCATCCTGCGGGCCGAGGGCGATCGCCAGGCCGCGATCCTTCGAGCCCAGGGGTTCAGCAATGCCCTTCAAACGATCTTCGAAGCAGCCAAAGGCATCGATCAGAAGACGATGACCCTGCAGTATTTCGACGCATTGAAGGCCCTGGGAACCGGAGCTGCGACCAAGTTCGTCATCCCGTTGGAATTCACCCAACTCATGGGCCCCGTCGGCACCATGGTTCAGGGCGGAATGGGCAAGCTGTCTGCCGACAAGCCGTAGGTTTCGCTGACCGCCGCCGGCGGGCTGTCGGTGGCAGCCGTCGCGTCCAGTGATGTCTATGCCCGCGCTTGAGGCCCGGCCGAGACGGCCGATGCCTCCAGTGGGGCCGGCTGCCTATAATCGGGTCATTCGCCGCGAGCGGTAGTCGCAACGGGCGGCCCGGCCCCGCCGCTATCAGCCAGCGTTGGCATCAGGGCATTCAGGGTGGAGTGATGGCCGTCAGAATCCTCGTGGTAGACGCCGACCCGACCGTACAGCGAGCCCTGGGCCACGCCCTGTCCCAGGCGGGCTATGAGGTCCTGGCATCTAGCGACGGCCCCGAAGCGCTCCGCATAGCCCATTCCGACCATCCGGCACTCGTTCTCGTCGCCGCGAATCTGCCCGGGGTCGACGGCTTCACGATCGTGCAGAGGATGCGAGCGGAAGACGGACCGTCGGCTCACACCCCGGCCATCCTTCTCCTGGCCGAAAACGAGGCGGAGGATCGAGGCAAGGCCCTACGGTCCGGCGCCGACGACTACCTGATCAAACCGTTCCACCCGGCCGAGCTCATGGCTCGGATGCGGAGTCTGCTGGCTCGATACAAACCGGACGAACAGTTCAATCCGCCGTCGCCGAGGTCTGCCCACGGCATGGCAGCCCTGCCGACGACGCCAAAGAAGCGGGAGCCCGCCCGAGTCGTGCTCTTCTACGGCGCGAAAGGCGGCGTGGGCACCACGACGATTGCCGTCAACGCCGCGATCTCTCTGCACAAGGAGTTCGGTCGGAGCGTCTGCCTCATCGACGCGAATCTGCAGTTCGGGGACCACCGCGTCTTCCTGGACCTTGGGCTGGACCGTCCCAGCGTGGTCGATCTCGCCACGGCTCCGTCGGTCGACATAGACCTGATCCGCCACATCCTCGTCAAGCACGAATCCGGGATCGAGCTGCTGCTCGCGCCGCCGTCCCCTGAAACGGCCGAGTTGGTGACTCACGAAGCCTTGCCCGAGATCATCGGCCACATGGTGAACGACTTCGACTACATCCTCGTCGACGTCGACAAGCGGCTCGATGAAGTCAATCTGCGGATCATGGATGCCGCCGACATCGTCTACGTCGTCATGACCGCCGATCTCCCGTGTCTCAAGAACGTTCGCCTGGTGCTCGAGACGATCGGCCATCTCGGGTACGCGGACGACAAGGTGAAGTTGATCCTGAATTGGTCGACCGCGTTCACCGGCATCAACGTCAAGAATTCCGAGAGCGCCCTCAAGCGCAAGATCGACTTCCAGATATTCAACGAATACCGCTCAGCTATCGGCGCCCTCAACAGTGGGGCACCCTTCATGTACACCAAGGCGGATTCGACGCTGGGCAAGAACCTTCACGAGTTCGTCAAAGGGATGGAGAAGGACTTCGCCGACAATCCACCGGCAGGTCGAGCGGCCCGCGAGTAGGCGAAACGCCGCCAGGACGGACGGGTAAGCCGCGGATGATCGGAGCCCCTTAGCCTGGCCGCGTGCTTGCATCGCTGCTGTCGGCAACCCTCCATGGTCTCGACGGACGCCCGATCCGCGTCGAGGTGGATGTTGCTCCCGGGCTGCCCGGCTTCACCATCGTCGGCCTGGCGGACACGGCCCTTCAGGAGGCTCGGGAGCGTGTTAGGGGGGCCATCCGGAACAGTGGATACGAGTATCCGCCACGCCGGATCACGGTGAACCTGGCTCCGGCGGATCTGCGCAAGAGCGGAGCGTCGCTGGACCTCGCGATAGCCCTGGGGATTCTCGTCGGGTCGGAACAGGTGGCCGCCCACGGCCGCTGGGCCGTCCTTGGCGAGTTGTCCCTCGGCGGAGAATTGCGCCGGATACCGGGACTGCTGCCCATGGTCGGCGCGCTCGGGCGCCGTCGGGTCAGTCGGGTGGTGGTTCCGGCGGACGGGTTTGCGGAAGCAAGGCTGGTGGAGGGAGTGGATGTAGTCGCGGCAGCGACCCTGGCGGAGGCGGCGACGATACTGCGTCAGAGCCGGCGCGGCCGGGCCCGCACGAGGCCGCCTCGAATAGAGCTCGCGCCCGACGCGCCGGACTCGAACGGCGGTGTCGACGGGAGGGGTGTGCCTGGTCGCGGCCGTGCCTCCTATCGCAACTCCGAGTCGGGTCCCGATCTGGCGGAGGTCCGGGGTCAGCTCGAGGCCAGGCGAGCGATGGAGCTGGCCCTGGCCGGAGGCCACTGCCTGGTCATGATCGGTCCACCCGGATCGGGCAAGACGCTCCTGGCCAGGACCGTGCCCGGCCTGCTGCCTCCCCTCGACGACGACGAGGCCCGCGTGGCTACGGTCATCGCCTCGGTCTCGGGATCCGAGCCCGTCACGGAGCTCGTCAGGGCGCGGCCATTCCGCTCGCCTCACCACACCATCTCGTATGCGGCGATGGTTGGGGGCGGGCCGCACATGTCGCCCGGCGAGGTGACGATGGCCAACGACGGGGTCCTGTTTCTCGACGAACTGCCGGAGTTCGACAGGGCCACCCTGGAGGCGCTGCGCCAGCCGCTGGAGGACGGTCAGGTGGCGATATCTCGGGTCGGCAGGGCGGCCGTGTTCCCTTCCAGATTCCAACTCATCGCCGCGATGAATCCGTGCCCGTGTGGCCACGCCGGGGAGGGCGACGGACGGTGTCGCTGCCAGCCGGTCGTCGTCGACCGATACGCGGGCCGCATCTCCGGTCCACTCCGAGACCGCATCGATCTCTGGGTCCACATGCCGAGGGTGGAGCCCAGCGACTACGTGATGGCTGCCCCGCCGGAGGGCTCCTCCGCTGTTGCGGCTCGTATCCATGAGGCTCGCAGGGCCGGGCTCGAGCGAAGCGGTAGATCGAACTCTCGGATGAGCGGCCGGGCGCTCCGAGCGGTCTGTGCGTTGGGGCCGGTGGAGCAGGCCCACGCCGTCCGTCTGGCGGAGCTCGAAGGCTGGAGCGCCCGTGGCATCGAGCGGCTGTTGCGGGTGGCTCGGACGTGTGCGGACCTGGCCGGCTCGCCACGGGTCGAGCAGCCACACCTCGACGAGGCGGCGCGGTTCCGGTCCCCGTCCGGGCGGCGCATTGGCTTCGAGGCGGTGAGCTGAGCCATGCTGGGAGTGCAGAGCCTGGGACCGATCGCGCCCCGTCGAGTGTCAGAGAGCATCCCGGTGGGTGCCATAGCTGAGTCCGCGTCCTTGCCCGTAGGGCCGCAACAGGCGCTGCACCACGGTTCCACCAGGCCATGCCCGAAGGGGGCCTCGGTTCCTGGCGCGACCGCCGTTCCCCGCGGGACCGCCGTTCAGAACCAGGAGAGCGAGCTCGAGCGCGATGCCTGGGTCGTGCTTCTGTCGGTGTCCGGGTTGGGTCCGGTCAGCTTCGGCGCGTTGTTGGCGGCCTTCGGATCCGCTCGAGCAGCGCTAGAGGCGGCGGCCGGTCCAGGCGGCCCGGCCCGGCTGCGACAGGCGCTGGCGGACGCGGCCGTCGATCCCGATGCCGGCTCAGACTCGAGCATGTTTGACGCATGTGCCCCGGTTCGGGCCGAAGCTTCAACGGCCCGCGCAGCCGGAGTCCGGCGCCGGGCGATCATCGGCGACGAGCTCTCGGCTCGGATCTGCGAGGCGGCTGCGAACGGTGCGCCGGCCCTCGAGAAGGTGCGTTCGCTCGGCCTCGCGGTCGTTACGCTCGAGGACCCGGACTACCCGGACCGCCTGAGAGGGGTGGAGCTGCCGCCGCCATTGCTGTTCGTGCGCGGCTCGCCGGCCGCTCTCTCGGCCGCCCACTCCGTAGCCGTTGTCGGCACACGCCGGCCCACCGACAAGGGTCGGCTGATTGCCGGCTGGATCGGCTCGGCTCTCGCCAGAACGGGAGCCGTGGTCGTCTCCGGGCTGGCGGTCGGGATCGACGGCGCCGCGCACGCGGCGGTCGTCGGCGAGGGTGGTCGGACCGTTGCCGTACTCGGCGGCGGCCATGCTCACCTATTTCCGAAAGCTCACGAGCGTCTGGCGGATGCCATCGTCGACGCCGGCGGCGCAATCGTGTCGGAATTGACGCCTGAAACGAGCCCGAGTCCCGGGACCTTCCCGCGGCGGAACCGCCTTGTCAGCGGGCTTTCCGATGCCACCGTCGTCGTCGAGGCCGGGCGCCGCAGCGGAGCGCTCATCACCGCCGGCTGGGCGCTCGAGCAGGGGAGGGAGTGCTTCCTGGTGCCCGGCCCGCTGGATGCACCTGCCAGCGCCGGATGCCTTGGCTTCCTTCGGAGCTTCCCTGGAGAGGCTCGTGTCGTGTGCGGCGTAGCCGAGTTGATCGAGGATCTGCAGCTCGACTCCATGGCCGGAGATCCGTCCGAATCAGCCACGCCTGCCAGCGCCGATGACCCGCACACGTCGCGGAGCGCCCAGCTCGCGGCTGGCCTGGGTGCCGGCCGGACCGCAGTGCTGGCTTCGCTCGGCCCGGTCGAGCGGAGCCTGGCCGAGGAATTGGTCGAAGGCCCGGCAACTGCCGATCAGCTCGCCGTTCGAACGGGACTGCCCGATGCAGCCGTCTTGAGCGCCCTGACGCTGCTCGAACTCAGGGGCCTGGTGGCGGGCGCCTACGGTCGCTACACGCCCCGAGGCGATCTGGCGACCTGGTCCGGATCCTCCTCGACCGCGCTCCGAGGTCGGGGCCGATGACTCGCTGAAGAGGCGGAGCGCCGCAGTTCTGGCCCGTGCGTTGATATCCGGGTCCGACATGGCGCATTTGCCCGATCCGGCCGGGGGATGTTACGCTCGGCCAAGTCGTCGACTCGGGACCGTCCTCCCGCCGCCACAGGAGACAGCTGTTTGCGGAAGATAGCGGCCGCCGTGGTGGCCCTCCCCTTCATCGCTTTCATCTACGTATCGTCCGCGATTCGGCGGAAGTCGCCGGTGAATACGGCGGTGGCCGGGCCCCTTCAGCTTCTGATGGTCGGAGTCGCGGTCGCCAGCCTGGTGGGCGGGTTGCTGCTCGGTCTGCCCGCAGAAAAGGTCGCAGGTGGAGCTCCCCCCACGTTCGCGCCGCTGGCTCCGCAGGCAGTCGCCGGCCGGGCCGGCACCAATCTGCCGTTTGATGTGCCGTTTCAGGTCAAGTTCACCAAGCCGATGAACGAAGCCTCAGTCGAGAACGCCCTGACGGTCACGCCCCAGATCAACATGACCTTCGAATGGGACGCGACGGCCCAGGTCCTGTCCCTGGCACCGAACACGCACTGGGTTCCCGACACGACCTATACCGTGGACATCTCGGGCGCCGCCAGCGATCAGGAAGGGTTGAGCCTGGCCAACGAGATCCACACCGCGTTCCAATCCGGCGCGCCCACGGCGGGCACGATCTCGGCCACGCAGACCGCCAACGGCCTGGTCTCCCCGTCGACGACCTTCCAGATCACTTTCACGCGGCCCGTGAAGTTGTCCACGGTCATGCTCCGGTTCGGGATCAGTCCACAGGTGCCGTTCACGCTCGTCGGTGACGACCCGACCGACGCGGCCTCTCAGGTCTTCACGATGACGCCCAATGCGCCGCTGGCGTCCAACATGACCTACCTGCTCAGCATGGCCGCCGGCGGCACGGACTCAACCGGTGCGGCCCTCCAGCCTGTCGCCCCGCTGCAGGTCGTCACCATGACGTCGCCGGCCGTCGTGCGCTTCAGGCCCCAGGACGGGACGGCCGCCTACGACACCAACCAGCCGGTTTCGGTTCGATTCACCGTCCCGATGGACGAGAAGTCGACGGCGGCTGCATTCTCCGTAACGGTGAACGGAAGGGCCGTTGCGGGCAGTACCTACTGGGCCGAGGGCGACACGGTCCTGGTTCTGACCCCGCGGTACTCATTCAAGGTCGGCAGCACGGTGGTGGCGCGCGTCAGCACGGCCGCCCGATCGCAGGATGGCCTCCACCTCGGCACCGCCGCTCGCGCCACTTTCAAGATCTCACCACCCCGGTCCACCGTCATCGGAGGGGGCGGCGTGGCTTCGGCGAGCGCGCCCTACCACGCCTCCGAGGTCTATTACTTCAACCTCATGAACTGCACTCGGACCGGCGGCTGGGTGACCAGCAGCGGAACGTGCAGCACCGAAACCCACCACACGCTGCCGGCCCAGGGGCGGCTCGCGCTGAACTCCCGCATCTCGAATCTGGTCTCCCGGCCGTACGCCAAGTTCATGGCCGATCGCCGGATCCTGGACCACTACGCCTACCATGATGCTCACTGGCGGCTTTGCAACTGGGGCGGCTACTGCGGCGGGTCCTGGGGCGAGAACATCGCCTCGCCAAGCTCGGCGGGACGCGGCGGGATGATCGACATCGAGATCTTCTACCAGAACGAGTACTGGTGTAGATGCGAGCACTACTACAACATCATGGACCCGTATTTCAACCAGGCCGGTGTGGGCGTCTGGGTGTCCAACGGCGTCGTGAGAGTCTCGATCGACTTCTACGGCTGATGGCCGGTCTCGGCTCGAAGACCCGCACATCCAGGCGATTCCGTAGCTAGGGCAAGCCGATGATCCGCGACGTCGTCATCCACATTCACAACGAGCAGCCTATCCGGGCCGACCTCGTGGCCGAACCCGATCCCACGGCCGTGGCTCTGATCTGCCGGAACGTGCGGACGATGGCCGGTAAGAAGCCCGTGTTCGTCGACAGGGCAGATTCCACGTTCATCATTCCGCTCGTCCACATCCGCTTCATCGAGATGCCTCTGTCGTCGATGGATGCGGCCGCTGCAGAAAGCCGAGCCGAAGCGCCTGAGGGCTCCTCGGCCGCCGAGCCCGTCGAAGGGCGGGTGGAAGGGCTGGCCAGGCTCGGGCGGCTACTGAGCGGAGATGAAACCGACGACCAAGCGGGGGCGGCTGCGGGGCCGGAGTCGGCGGATGGCCCCGGTCTCGACGACGAGCTGCTGCGGCGCATTCGTGAGGTCTGAAGGCACGCCAATCGAGAGCGGTGCTGTCGCGCCGTGCGACTCGACGCCCTCCGAAACTCGCGAGCCCAAAGCCCCGGCTGATGGCCGCGCTAGTGGCTGATGCTAGACTCCCGCGGATGAGCGGCAACCTTGTGATAGTCGAGTCGCCGGCGAAGGCGAAGACGATCGAGCGGTATCTCGGGCCGGGCTACACCGTGCTCGCCTCATACGGCCACGTCCGCGACCTGCCGGAGAACCCCGGCAAGAACCAGCTCGGCGTCGACGTGGACAACGACTTCGCGCCGGTGTACGAGGTCGTCGCCGATCGCAAGAGGCAGCTGGCCGCCATCCAGAAGGCCGCCGGCAAGGCCGACCTCGTCTACCTGGCCACGGACCTCGACCGCGAGGGCGAGGCCATTGCCTGGCACGTGGCCGAGGCCATCGACCTCGCCCCGGAGCGCACCCGACGGGTGACTTTCTCCGAGATCACGGAATCGGCCATCAAGCGCGCCTTCGCGGAGCCGCGCTCGATCGACCGGAACCTCGTCGATGCCCAGCAGGCGCGCCGCGTCGTCGATCGTCTGGTCGGCTACACGCTGAGTCCACTCCTCTGGCGCAAGGTTCGGGCGGGCCTGTCGGCGGGCCGGGTACAGTCAGTCGCCGTCCGGATCGTGGTTGACCGCGAGCGGGAGATCCGCGCCTTCGCGGCTCGAGAGTACTGGACGCTCAAGGCCGTGCTCGTCGCACCGAACGGAGAGACGTTCGAGGCGGACCTCGTCCGTGTCGGAGGCAAGAAGCCGGACATCGGCGACGGCGAAACCGCCGAACGACATGCCGCCGCGCTCAGGTCCAGCCGCCCGATCGTGACCGACATTTCGGTCAAGAAGACCAACCGGACGCCGGCGCCGCCCTTCACGACATCCAGCCTGCAGCAGGAGGCGAGCCGCAAGCTCGGCTTCTCGCCGAAGCGGACGATGAGCGCCGCCCAGCGGCTCTACGAAGGCATGGAGACGGACGAGGGCCAGGTCGGCCTGATCACGTATATGCGCACGGACTCCGTCGCGCTCTCGAGCGGCGCCATGGCCGAGGCGGCGCGAGTGATCGAGGCGCGCTTCGGCCCGGAGTACACGACTCCCAGGGGCCGCGCCTTCAAGACTAAGACTCGGAACGCACAGGAAGCCCACGAGGCGATCCGGCCTACATCGTTCCAGCGCGACCCCGATGCACTGGCCAAGCGCCTCGGCAACGACGAAGCGCGCCTGTACCGTCTGATCTGGCAGCGGGCTCTCGCCAGCCAGATGGCGACCAAGGAGCAGGAGACGTCGACCGCGGATCTCGCGGCGGACGGATACGAACTGCGGGCCAACGCGACCAGGACGACGTTCGACGGGTTCTCGCGGGTGTATACCGAGGGTCAGGACGACCTCGAGGAGGAGGCTGAGTGCCGTCTCCCACCGCTCGAGAAGGGCGACGTCGCAGGCGTCGAGTCGGTTGCGCCGCTGCAGCACTTCACGGAGCCGCCGCCCCGCTATACCGAAGCTAGCCTGATCAAGGCCCTGGAGGAGCACGGCATCGGCCGCCCGTCGACCTACGCGGCCACGATCTCCACGATTCTGGACCGGGGCTACGTGAAGGTCCAGGAACGCCGCCTCAAGCCCGAAGTGGTCGGGGAGGTCGTCACGGACCTGCTGGTCGACCATTTTGGTGAGTTCGTCGATCTCGAATTCACGGCGCGGATGGAAGACGAGCTCGACGACGTGGCGGACGGCAAGCGCGCCTGGGTCCCCGTGGTGCGCGCCTTCTACAAACCGTTCCGGGCGCGTATCGAGGAGAAGACGAAGGAGCTCCGACGGGCAGACTTCACAACGCGCCCGTCCGACGAGGTCTGTTCGGAGGGCCATCCTATGGTCATCCGGCTGGGCCGTTACGGCGAGTTCCTGGCTTGTTCGATGTACCCCGAGCACAAGGAGACACGCGAGCTGGCCGGCGCCCCGGGCAACGGGTCGAAGACGGCCGGGGAGGGGACCGAGGCAGATGGCGGCGAACCGGCGGCCCCCGAGACCTGCCCGAAATGCGGCGCAACCGACGGCGGCGTCCTGGTCCAGAGGCGAGGCCGGTTCGGGCCGTTCATGGGCTGCTCGCGATACCCGGACTGCGACTACATAAAGAAGGATGGCCCACCGCCTCCCGCCCCGCTCGCATTCGAGGTCAAATGCCCGACGTGCCATCAGGGCAACCTGGTGACCCGTCGAGCCCGCCGGACCGGCTCGCTGTTCTGGGGTTGTTCGCGTTACCCGAAATGCGACTACACGACGTCCCATGAACCGATCGGGGCATTGCACGACGCCGACGACGGCCCGGTGGGCCTGAACGGTGCGTCGGCTCTGTGCCTCGCGTGCGGCGCCCCAATTGAAGTGGCCGGCATCGATGACCCGGTGGGAAAGCATCTCCCGGGCGGCGAACCAGACCCTGCGGCTCTGGCGCGACCCGCCTCGGGCCGGCCCCGGCGAAGCGGCCGTGGTTCGGCGGCGGGCGCTCAACGATCGTCGCCGCGCAAGACGGCCGTCGCGCGTTCGGGCGGCACTCGCCGCGCGGGATGACTCGGGGCTCCGCAGCAGAAACGGCGCCGGCCGCGGCTGCAGCCGAGCGTTTCCTCCAGGCCCTCGTGGCCCGCGGCTCTTCTCCGAACACTATCCGTTCCTACCGGACGGTTCTGGATGCGTACCTCGAATGGGTCCGGGCCGGCGGTTGTGATTGGCGCGCTCCAACCCGGAACGAGTTGCGTGCCTATCTCGCGGTACTGGCGGAGGGGCATGGCAGGCGAACGGTCGGCCAGCGGTTGGCGGCTCTGAGATCCTTCTACCGGTTCACGACACGGGAGGGATTGACGGCGGGGAACCCGCTCGCGGGCCTGGCTACTCCACGCCAGCCGCGACGTCTGCCCGAGGTTCTGACCATTGCCGAGACGGAGCGGCTGATCGCGGCCGCGGCCGGGGAAGGCGGGCCCACGGGGCGCCGCGATGTGACAGGGGTCCGCGGCTCAGCCGGGTCGCACGCGGAGCTCGTGGCCGCGCTCGCGTTGCGTGACGTGGCCATCGTCGAGACGGCCTACGCGGCCGGCCTGCGCATCAGCGAGCTGGCTTCGCTGACGATGGGCGCAGTGGACCTCAAGCGTGGCGAGGTCCGGGTGACAGGCAAGGGGCGCAAGGAGCGGGCATCGCTACTTGGCCGGCCGGCGCGGGCCGCGCTCGCGCGCTACTTGGAAGACGGCCGGCCGGTGCTGGCGTCGAGGGCGGCCAGGGCCGAGTCGGCGGCTCTTTCCGCCGATCGGGGCGCCGCGCCCGCCCCGGCCGAGGCGCGACCGCGTGGCGGCCCGGACGATGCCGAACGCGGCGTGTTGTTCCTAAACCACGTCGGCGACGCGCTCGGGGTAAGGGGCATGCGTTACCGGCTCGAGAGACTCCGGGTTGCGGCGGGGTTGCCGCAAGGTGTCTCACCGCACACGTTGCGGCACAGCTTCGCCACGCACCTGCTCGACGGCGGTGCCGATCTTCGCGTGGTGCAGGAGCTGCTCGGGCATGAGAGCCTGGCAACAACGCAGCTGTACACGCACGTATCGCCGGCCCGTCTGCGTGCCGCTTACACTGCATCGCACCCCAGAGCGAGTCTGCCGACCAGTCCTGGAACGAGCGAATCTGCCGCTGCAACGGCCGACTCCGACGTTGTGCCAGGAGCCTCGGGTGAATCGGGCACGGCTTCCTGACCGCGCGAGCTCGGCTCCACGGTGGCGGCGACCCCGGGCCGGCCGGATGGGACGCCGTCGCCGCTAGAATCGCTTGGAGGCGGGCTCGATCCGAGAACTCTGAACGTGGAGGCAAGCTGATGCGGGAGAAGGGCGCGACCCACGCGGCCGATGGCAGGCCCACGCCGACGCGAGCGTCAGTCGTGGATCTGGCGCCCGACCTGCCGACGTGGGACGGCTTCGTCGCCCGCTCCGACCCCGGCTCGTATCTCCAGACCAGCGCCTGGGCGGAGGTCAAGGCCCCCAACGGTTGGTCGCCGCTGCGGTTCATGGGCGCCACGATCGGAGGGTTAGGCTCTGGCTCGGGCTCGGACGCCGGCTCCGGCTCCCGTGCCGGCACCGGCACGGACGGCCAGACGCAGGTCATCACGAGCGGCGCGGCCGCGATCGGTGGGGGCGACGGCGAGTCGAATGCCGACTCTGCCGAGACGGCGTTCGGGGTCCAGATCCTGGTCCGCAAGCCTCGGCTCTTTCCATGGGCGTTTGCCTATGCGCCCCGGGGCCCCGTCTTCGAACGTTGGAACCCGGTCGTCCTCGAGGCGTTCACCGGTGCCCTGCGCGAGGCCGTGAGATCGAGTCCCGTTCGCATCTCCCATGTTCGCGTCGAGCCAGAGGTCGAGCTGAACGGCCCGGCCGACCCTGACGGCGAGTTCCGCCACGCGCTCAGGCGCGGAGGCTGGCGAGTTGGGGCACCGATCCAACCGGCGCGCACTCGGCAGGTCGACCTGCGGGCCGACGAGGCCGCCCTCTGGTCAGATCTCCGCAAGAAGTGGCGCCAGTATGTGAACAAGGCCCGCAAGGGTGACGTTCGCGTCGTGGATGCCACGATCGATCGACTGCCCGAGTTCTATTCGATCTACCGCGAGACGGCGAGTCGAGCCGGGTTCGTGATCCGGACATACGACTCGTACCTGGGCGTCTGGCGGGCCTTTGCCCGGCTGGGCATGGCTCGTCTGTTGATGGCAGAGGGCCCGGACGGCGTCGGTCTGGCGACCCTCTTCCTGCTCCGTGTGGGAAATCGGGTCATCGAGCCGTACGGTGGGATGACGGGAGCGGGTGCGGAGCGCCGCGCCAATTACCTCCTGAAGTGGGAGGCGATCCGGACGTCGCGCGACGCGGGTGCGACAAGCTACGACATGTGGGGCATCTCGCACGAAGGCATCGAGCAGTTCAAGGCCGGTTTCGGTGGGCGCGAGATCAAGTACGTCGGAGCTTGGGACCTGGTGCTCGACCCGGCCGGGCGCCTTGCCTACGACAGCGCCCAGGTCATGCAGGATCGGATCGGGGCCTGGCGCCACGGCATACGCAAGGTCCGCGGCCGGCAGCACCCGCCCGGCGGCGAGAATTCCGAGTGACAGGCCCCGATCGCCGGGTTGGACGGGACGCGGACGAGCCTCCGCGGGACTCGGCCGATGCAATGGCCGAGGTACTGGCTGCCGCAGAGCCCTCCGAGCCACGTCCGCTGCGTGAGCTGATAGCGCGGCTCGAGGCGTCGGGTGAGCTGCGGGGCGTCGTCTCGGCGGGGGACTCGTCGGCCGGCACCGGCCGGGCGACGCAGGCTGTCGAGGCGGTCCAGGTCCGGCGTCTGACCTCTGACTCGCGCCGTATCCGCGCCGACTCCATCTTTATAGCGATCTCGGGCATCCATTCCGACGGGCACGACTTCGTGGCCGCGGCCGCCGCGCTCGGAGCGTCGGCGGTCGTGGTGGAACGGCCGGTTCCGGGAACCGGCCTGACCCAGATCGTCGTCGCCGACACGCGCCTGGCGCTCGCCGCCGCGGCCGCCTGGTGGTACGGCGACCCCAGCCGGGACCTGGGCGTCGTGGGCGTGACCGGCACGGACGGCAAGACCACGACCACGTTTCTGGCGGCGGCGGTCCTCGAGGCCGCCGGCATCTCGACCGGCTTCATCACGACGGCGGCACTGAAGGTGGGGCTCCTGCAATCGGCGAACCCGGAGCACGTGACGACCCCCGAGGCGCCGCAGCTCCAATTGATGCTCCGAGCGATGGTGGGGTCCGGCAACCGCGCCGCCGTCGTCGAGACGACCTCTCACGGATTGGCGCTCAACCGCGTGGCTGAGATCGCCTACGACGTGGCCGTGTTCACTAACCTGTCCCACGAACATCTGGAGCTGCACGGAACCTTCGAGGCCTATCGAGAGGCCAAGCTGAGCCTGTTCGCCCACCTCGGGGACGAGCTCGGGCCCAAGCGTCTGCCTCGCGCGTGGCCCCGGGCGGCGATCGTGAATGCCGACGACGCCGCCGCGCCCCTCTTCATCAGAATCGCCGAGCGAGCCGGGCGCGCGGGTCGTGACCTACGGCGAGTCGCCCTCGGCCGGCGTGCGCGCCGGTCGGGCCGACGAAGCACGCGGCCGGCTGCGCTTCGACGTGACCACTCCGCGCTGGAGTGGCCCGGTCGAGCTGGGGCTGCTTGGCCGCTTCAACGTTCAAAACGCCCTGGCGGCCGTAGCGGTGGGAGAGGCGCTCGAGCTCGAACCCGACCGGATTCGAGAGGGGCTGCGGCGGGTCAGCGGAGTGCCCGGCAGGATGGAGCGGATCGATTGCGGTCAGCCGTTCACCGTGATCGTCGACTACGCTCACTCGCCGGCCTCACTCCAGAAGGTGCTCGACATCCTGGCTCCCACCGCGCCGGGCGGTCTGATCGCAGTCTTCGGTTCGGCGGGTGAGAGAGACGTCCAGAAGCGGCCGATGATGGGCCTGGTCGCTGGCGAACGCTGCCGGCTGGTCGTCGTCACCGAGGAAGACCCACGGGGCGAGAACAGCGCCTCGATACTCGACGAAATCGCGGCCGGAGCCGAGGCTGCTGGTAAGCTCAGGGGCCGGGATCTGCTCTGCATAGTCGACCGGCGAACGGCCATCGAGGCCGCGTTCGAGCGGGCCAGACCGGGCGACGTGGTGCTTCTGGCCGGCAAGGGCCATGAACAAACGATAATCATGGCCGACGGGCCACGGCCCTGGGACGAGCGTTCGGAAGCCATGGCGGCCCTCGGCCGTCTGGGTTATCGGGTCGAGTGAGCGGCGCGAGGCGCTGAGGAGGCGATTGGTTTGCGATCCTGCCTGATCCAGCTTCTGCTCACCGTTGCCGTCATCTTCGCCTTGCTCTGGTTCGGCCTGCCCTTCGGCGCCAGCTGGCTTGCCACGAACGCGCTCAATGCCGCAGGCTTTACGGGGACGGACACCAAGGTCGAAGTCTCGGCGAACCTGCCGCCGCGGATCCTCCTCGGCCACGCGGACGACGTTCGTCTCACCTCGAGCCAGGTCAGCGTGGGCGGGCTCAACGCGGCGACCCTCGACGTCACGCTCGGCGACGTCTCCCTCTTCGACCGCACGGTGGGCAACGTCACGGGAACTCTCACCGGCGTCCGCGTCCTGGCCCCTGACGGCGACCCGATATCCATCTCGACAGCCGCGCTCACGGGAGCCGGCACCGCGGTCAAGTCGACGCTCACGATCTCGACGGCCGAGGCCCAGCGTCTCGCCCAGACCCAGCTCAAGGCTCAGACCGGACTCGTGGGAACGGTCAAGTTCGTGTCCCCAAACGGGGTGACGATCGTTGTCAACGGCATTTCCGAGGGAGCCCACCTGATCATCAAGCCCTCCGATCCGGTCGGCGGAGCTGCGGTCGGCGGAACGCTGGAGGTCGTGCCGGTAGACAGCTCGCTGCCAACGGTGACCCTCATAGGCGCTGGGGGCGGCAACCCGTTCCAGCTCTCAGGGGTGGCCGTCGGAGCGACCGGAGTCACGCTGGTCGGGACGATCGACATCCAGACGTTGCTGGGTCTGTAGCGCGGCTTCCACGAGGCGGTCGGTCGTGGATTGACTGCTAGACTCAAACCGATGTCGATCGAACCGCCCGTGCCTCCTGAGATCGTGGGGGCCACGGAAACCAAACGTCGAGGCGTCCGGCTGCCGCTCGCGGATCGGCTGCGTCGCGGGCTGCCCGGCCTGCCGACCCTCGAGACGCGCTTCAAGCGTGTCCGAGACTCCGTCAGCCACCACTACCCGCAGGCCGATCTGGGTCAGCTCCGGGCGGCGTTCGAGCTGGCCGAGCAGGCTCACCGAACCCAGACGCGGGTGACCGGCGAGGCCTACATAACCCACCCGCTGGCCGCGGCCCAAATCCTGGCCGACATCGGCATCGACCCCACGGCCGTCACCGCGGCCATCCTGCACGACGTTCCCGAGGACACCGACTACACGCTGGCGGACATCGAGGAGCGTTTCGGAGCCGAGGTCGCGCAGCTGGTCGACGGCGTCACCAAACTGTCGAAGTTCAGCACCCACAGCCACGAGGAACAGCAGGCCGAGAACATCCGGAAGATGTTCCTGGCGATGGCCGATGACATCCGCGTCGTCCTGATCAAGCTGGCCGATCGGCTCCACAACATGCGTACCCTGTACGCCCTGCCGGCGGACAAGCAGACCCGCATCGCCCTCCAGACGCTCGAGATATATGCGCCGCTCGCCGAGCGTCTCGGCATCTGGAGCGTCAAGTGGGAGCTCGAGGACCTCGCCTTCAAGACGCTCGAGCCCGAGGCCTACCGCGAGCTCGCGCGGATGCTGGATACGCGTCGAAAGGGTCGAGAAGGGTTCATCCGCCGTGCCATCGACGCCCTGCGCCCCGAGCTCGCCCGGGCGGGCATCGAAGCCGAACTGTCGGGCCGTCCCAAGCACCTGTACAGCATCTGGAAGAAGATGCAACGCAAGAGCGCGGAGATCGGCGAGATCTACGACGTCTATGCCATCCGGATCCTCGTCGACGAGGTCAAGGACTGTTACGCCGCGCTGGGCGTGGTCCACTCGATGTGGCGGCCGATCCCCGGCCAGTTCGACGACTACATCGCCGTGCCGAAGCCCAACCTGTATCAGAGCCTCCACACGGCCGTCATCGCGCTGGAGGGCCAGCCGCTCGAGATCCAGATCCGAACTCACTCGATGCATCAGGTCAGCGAGGTCGGCATTGCCGCCCACTGGCGCTATAAGGAGGGCTCGCGAGCCGATCGCGAGTACGACGCCAAGCTGGCCTGGCTGCGCCAGGTGATGGACTGGCAGCGCGACGTATCGGACGCCACCGAATTCGTCGAGGGCGTGAAGCTCGACGTCTTCCAGGACCAGGTCTTCGTGTTTACGCCGAAGGGCGAAGTTAAGGACCTGCCGGCCGGCGCGACGCCGCTCGACTTCGCGTACCGCATCCATACCGACATCGGTCACCGCTGCATCGGCGCCAAGATCAACAACCGGCTCGTCCCGCTGGACTACAAGCTCCAGAACGGCGACATCGTCGAGATCGTCACGACGAAGGGCGAGCACGGACCGTCGCGCGACTGGATGAACCTGGTCAGAACCAGCCATGCGCGGGAAAAGATCCGGCAGTGGTTCAAGCGGCAGGAGCGCGACGAGAACATCGCCCACGGCCGCGATTCGCTCGAACGCGAGTTGAGACGGCTGGCCCGAACCAGTCTGGGAGCCGTCGGTGGAGATCGAATCCTCGAGATCGCCAGGCTCTACAAGTTCGACAATCTGGACGATTTCTACGCCGCGGTCGGCTACGGGGCGGTCGGCGCGCAGCAGGTCGTCACCCGGCTCGGGGTGGTCGACGATGCCCAACTGGCGCTGCCTCCCACGGCGCCGCCGCCGAGCCCCTCTCGGCAGGGCGGCGTTCGGGTGAAGGGGGTCGGAGATCTGCTCGTGCGCTTCGGCAAGTGCTGCCACCCCATTCCGGGTGACCCGATCATCGGGTTCATCACCCGCGGCAAGGGCGTCACGGTCCACCTGAGGAATTGCCAGACGATACTGGGCGAGCGCGAGACGGCCCGGCTCATCGAGGCCGAATGGGAAAGCAAGGTGCAGCAGACCTACCCGATCTCTATTCGGCTCGAGGCCTACGATCGCACGGGCCTCCTCTCGGACATCAGCCAGATCGTGGCGGAGAACAAGGTCAACATTGTCGCTGCAAACCTCGCCGTCACGCCGGACAGGACCGCCACAGTGCGGGCCACGATCGAAGTGGCCTCAGTTGCCCAACTGGCTCGCGTAATGAGCCGGCTCGAGCAGCTCAAGGACGTGACATCGGTCCAGCGCGATCTCGGATGACACGTCTGGGGTTCGCGGGTCCGGTATAGTCACGTGGCCGGCCGTTTGTCCGTCCGCGCGGTTGCCGCTCCGGGAGATGCAGGCCCGGGGGAGCCCGTCACAAGGAGGTTTCCGTGTCAGACGAGTTGATCTACCCCGAGGGAATCAGCGCCGACTCCCTGAAGAAGCTTCTTGAAGAGGCTTACATGGAGGTCTCCGTGGACACGGACGGCGACCTCATCGTGCAAGACAACTACCGCTGCTATCTGCGTCCCGACCCTGACGGTCGCCTGATCTCCGTCTATGCGATCTTCGGCGCCAACGACGATGCCGTCATGGCCGCGAAACTCGCCTACGTCAACCGCGTCAACGATCAGATCAAGCTGATCCGAGTCTCGGTTTCGGACAACGGCAAGTTCTTCTTCGAGTACTACGTCTCCGTCGAGGGTGGCGTCACCAGGCGATCCATCGCGTTGGCCGTCCGGCGCTTCTTCTCATGCCTCGCGTCGGCTCTGAAGGAAGAGACGGACACTGAGAACGTCGTGGCGTAGAGCCCGCCACTCCGGCTCCGGTTGATCGCCCAGTTCGACCGCTAGGACCAGCCCGCATGCCGTCATATCGAGCACCCAGAGGGACCCGGGATCTCCTGCCCGAAGTGCGTTCCGGCCTCGGGCGTCTCGAGGGCATCGCGCGAGGCCTTGCCGCCCGATACGGCTACCGCGAGATGGAGATCCCCCTCTTCGAGCAGACCTCCGTCTTCGAGCGCGGCATCGGCGAGGCGACCGATGTGGTGGAGAAGGAGCTGTTCCGGCTCGCCCCACGGACCGAGGAGTCCGAATCGTGGGCGCTTCGGCCGGAGGCCACGGCCGGGATCGTTCGCGCCTACGTCCAGCACGGCATGCACACCTGGCCCCAGCCGGTGAAGCTGAGCGTCGTCGGGCCGATGTTCCGGTACGACCGCCCCCAGGCCGGGCGGTACCGCCAGTTCTGGCAGTGGGACGCCGAGGCCATCGGCGACCCCGGGCCCGCGGTGGATGCGGAAGTCATCGAGATGGGGCGCCGCTTCTACGTCGAAGCGGGGGTTCCCGACGTCCAGGTCCTGATCAACTCGATCGGCGACTCGACCTGTCGGCCCGCATACCTCGCGACGCTGAAGGCGTATTTCGCCCGCCACGAAACCGACCTGCCGGAGCTGGAGCGGCGCCGCCTGGAGCTCAACCCCCTGCGGTTGCTGGATTCGAAGGATCCGGCGATGACCGCGCTGGTCGCGGCCGCGCCCAAGATCTCCGAATGCCTGTGTGACGCATGCGCCGGGCACTTCGAAGCAGTCCGGGGCCATCTCGACGCGGTGGGCGTGGCCTATCGAGTCGAGCCGAATCTCGTACGGGGGCTGGACTACTACGCCCGCACCGCGTTCGAGTACTACCGCCGCGGCGCCGAAGGCCAGCAGCAGGCGTTGGGAGGGGGCGGGCGATACGACGGCCTCGTCGAGCTGCTCGGCGGTCGGCCTACGCCGGCGATCGGCTTCGCGCTGGGTCTGGATCGCGTGATGCTCGCGCTGGACGAATCAGGGGCGGCTGCCGCGGGCGTGGCTCCGCCGCTCGCCGTCGTCGCCGGCGCTGATCCGGCCGACACAGTCTCGCGGCTGCGAGTCGCGTCGCTCCTCCGCGCCGAGGGACTGTCAATCCGTGTCGAGCTCGCCCATCGCAAGCTCGGACGCCAGCTCGAGACGGCGTCGAAGGAGCATGCGCACTTCGCCGTGATCATCGGCGACGAACTGGCCGAGGGCAACGTCCAGCTCAAGGATCTCGAGGCGGGCACTCAGCGCTTGATGCCGCTCGCGGATCTGGCCAGAGAACTTGCCCGCGCGGCCAAGAGCCACCATCACGGCTGAGGCCCTCGATCGCCAGCTTCCGGTGGGGCGCGAACGCCCCTTCCTACGCCGGCCTGTGCAGCCCGGCACCGAGCTAGACGATTCGATCGCCGGTAGTGCCGGCCTGCGTTCCGCTACGATGCGCGGCATGAGTGAGCCCAGTAGTTCGTCGACATCGCCCGAAGCAGCCTTCAGCGTCGCCACGCCGTATCGCGACGTCACGTGCGGGGAACTGCGCGCCGCCGATGCGGGACGCGAGGTCAAGATCGCCGGTTGGGTCCATCGCCGCCGGGACTACGGCGGGCTCATCTTCATCGACCTGCGCGACCGCTACGGCCTGACGCAGGTGGTCGTGAACGCGGCCGAGGCGGCCGGGGCCACCGAGGTCTCGAATCGCGTCCGCAACGAGTTCGTGCTGGAGGTCGTCGGCACGGTCTCGCCGCGCCTGCCCGGGACTGAGAATTCGAGGCTCGCCACCGGCGCGGTCGAGGTTCAGGCAAGATCGGTCGAGATCCTGAACGAGGCGGAGACGCCGCCCTTCTACATCAACGAGCCGGACGCGCCCGTCGACGAGAGCCTGCGCCTGCGGTACCGCTATCTCGACATCAGGCGCAAGCCGCTCCTGGATCGGCTGCTGCTTCGCTCGGAACTGGTCCGAGCCATTCGCGAGACTCATCATCGGGCGGGTTTCATCGAGATCGAGACGCCGATACTGCTCAAGTCGACGCCGGAAGGCGCCCGGGACTTCATCGTTCCGAGCCGCCTCCAGCCCGGCTCGGTCTACGCCCTGCCGCAGAGCCCGCAGCAGCTCAAGCAGCTGCTGATGGTGGCGGGCATGGACCGCTACTTCCAGATCGCGCGCTGCTTCCGAGACGAGGATCTGCGCGGCGACCGCCAGCCGGAGTTCACCCAGCTCGACCTGGAGATGAGCTTCGTGACCGAAGGCCGGGTCATGGATTTCGTCGAGGCCATGGTCGTCGAGGTAAGCCGCGCGGTCGTACCGGATCGGCCCATCCAGCAGGTGCCGTTTCCGCGCATCGACTACCGCGACGCCATGGAGCGGTACGGCTCCGACAAGCCCGATCTCCGCTTCGGCATGGAGCTGGTGGATCTTGCGCCCGCCCTCGGCGTGGGGGCCACTGGCTTCCGCGTGTTCGACGAGACCATCGCGGCCGACGGGCGCATCAAGGCCATTGCCGCTCCGGGCATGGGCGACGTCAGCCGATCTCAGATCGACGAGCTGACGCAGTTCGCCCGCCGTTATGGCGCGAAGGGATTGACCCACGTCTCGGTCGGCGCGGACGGCGCGGGCCATTCGCCGATCGCCAAGTTCCTAGGTGAAGAGCGGATCGCCGCGATCGTCGATGCCGCGGCCGCGAAGCCGGGCGACCTGATCCTGATAGTTGCCGACCCGGAGCACGAGGTGGTGGCCGACGTGCTGGGCCGGTTGCGCCAGGAGCTGGGCCTGCGGCTCGGTCTGGCCGACGAAAACGTCCTGGCCTACTGCTGGGTCTACCACTTCCCGATGTACCAGTGGGACTCGGAGCGGGGCCGCTGGGACGCCACTCACAACCCGTTCAGCGGCGTCGTGCCGGAAGACGAGAAGCTGCTCGTGACCGCGTCCGGGGACCCTTACAAGCCGTCCAGGACCGATCCGGCGGGTCGGGCCCGGGCGATGCAATACGACATCGCACTCAACGGTTGGGAGCTTGGCGGCGGCTCGGTCCGTATCCACCGCCGCGAGCTACTGGAGCGGAGCTTCGCCCTCCAGGGCTACTCCCTCGAGAAGATGCACGAGTTGTTCGGCGGCATCCTGGAGGCGTTCGATTACGGGGCTCCTCCGCACGGCGGGATCGCCATGGGCATCGATCGCTGGGCGGCTCTCTTTGCCCACCAGACCAACATTCGCGAAGTAATGGCGTTTCCGAAGACGCAGTCGGGGACCGATCTGATGCTTGCCGCCCCCGCGGCGCCCGAGCCCGAGCAGTTCGCCGAGCTTGGGCTCCGCTACGTCGGCGTCGACGCCGGCAAGGCGGGGGCCGATCCGGGACAGTAACGGGCGAGCGCGGCCATTCGACACAGGCGCGATCTGAGCGAGGCGGAGGCAATCGATGGCGGAAGGGATGGTCCGGTGCTCTCGATGCTTCCAGGTGTTCGAGGCCGACGAGGGCTCGTGCCCAGTGTGCGGGGCGCCGTACCAGCCGCCCGTGCCACAGCCGAAGGCTCACGAGGGTCTCTACGTGGAGCGCTACGCGGGCACGGAGTTCCTGCCGCTGCCAGCCGTTGCTCCGGCCCCGGCGCCTCGTCGCCACGACACTCGTCTGTGGATCGGAGGCGGGGCGGCCCTGATCGTGGCCGCGGTTTTCGTCGCGATCCTGTTCGAGCTCGGGGGCGTTGGGGGCAACGGCCCGACCCAGGCGCCGCTCATCTTCTCGGCGGTGACAGCGTCGCCGTCGCCTACGCCGACTCTCCCGCCCGCCATCGTCTCGGCAGTAGCTCAACTGGAGGACCCGAATCTGAGCGCCAGCGTGACCGTCGACAGCCGGGTGCAGCTGAGCAGCAAGGTCCTCGGTCACGCCCAGTCGATCGCAGTCTCGTTCAATGGACAGGTCTCCGGCGGGAACCAGCAGGGGACTCTCACGGCTTTCGGCACCTCGCAGGAGCTTCGGCTCGTGGACGGGCAGGCATACCAGCGAATTCTCCCCACGGGAAAATGGAAGGCCATCGCTTCGTTGTCCGCCTACCTCGTCATCTGCCCCCTGTTCAGCGTCGATTCGGCGCAGGACCTGCAATTGGTCGGCCAGGAGATGAGGGACGGCCAGCTGCTTAACCATTTCCAATCGACCGGCTGGTGGAATCCCGACCTCAGCCGGATGGCTTTGACGGACCTGTCTGGGATACCCATCAAGCCCGACAGGGTCCTGCTGGACGTGTGGTCCACTGTCGCGGGAGCGCCCGTCGAGGCGACATTCAATGGGACCAACTCGGCCACCGATGGGACCAAGCTGCTCGACATCGAGGTGTCGTATACGTTCTCGGACGTGGGCGTGCCGCAGGCGATCGGGTCCCCCGGACCCAGCCCAAAGGCATCGCCGAGCTCGGCGGCTCCACCGAGCCAGTAGGGGAGCCTAACTCCCCGGCTCGCCGGAACGCTGGGCCTGGGCCCCGAGTTCGGCATTCCACTCAGGCGGCGGGCCGCCCGACGGTCGCGGTGGTCCCTGGTAGTCGGGCAGGCTCGAGCGTGGCGTACCCACGTCGTAGACGATGCCCGGATCGCCGAGCTCGAGCACGCGCAGTGGCGCGCCGTTGGCGACCAGCGCGGCCACGGCCTCCTCGCCGTGGAGCCCGGTCTGCTCCTCCAGGCGGCTCATGAGCGAAATCGGGACCAGGATCGGGAAGCCTGCCCGGCCGGCAAAGGCCGGCCGGACGATCGCCTCGGGCGCCTGCCCGTGCGCCTCCACGAGGGATGTCACCGTCTCGGGATCGAGCCAGGCATGACGGAACGGCCACAGCAGGCCGGCCGTCGTCTCGGTCACGGCAGCCAGGGATGCCTTCAGGCCGCTGACGAACCAGGCTATGCCGGGCGCCTGTCCGGGCAATGGACGAGCCATGGTGACCGGGGAGTCCGCGACGGCTTCAGCGAGGCGCGCCGACGGATCGCCGGCCACGACGACGATGGGCAGCGCGCCGCCGGCCCAGGCCGCATGCGCCACTCTCCGGATCGCCGGCTCGCCGTCGGCGTCTCCTACCGCGGCCGCCGCATCCGGAACGAGCACGATAGCTGCTACTGTCATCGGGCCCTCCTCGCGGGAGTGTATCTCCCAGTGGACGGCGTCGCGATTGCCAGCCGAGCGGGAGCGGTCGCTGTTCCGCCGTGTGTGCGACAATTCCGCAGCCCATGAGTGATTCTCCTCGTTCAGCTGCGCCTTTCGAATTCGACCACCCCGGACAGGTCCGTTCCGTCGACGCCGCGACGTCGATCCGCGCCGACGTCCGCAATGTCGCCATCGTCGCCCACGTGGACCACGGCAAGACCACGCTCGTCGACGCGATGCTCCGCCAGGCGGGCGCGTTTCGTGCCAACCAGGTTGTCGTCGAGCGGGTAATGGACTCCAACGACCTGGAGCGGGAGAAGGGGATCACCATTCTCGCCAAGCAGACGGCGGTCGACTACGAGGGCATCCGTCTCAATATCGTCGACACCCCGGGTCACGCCGACTTCGGCGGCGAGGTCGAGCGCAGCCTGAACATGGTCGACTCGGTGCTGCTGCTCGTGGACGCGGCCGAGGGTCCGCTGCCGCAGACGCGCTACGTGCTCCAGAAGGCGATGTCGCATCACCTGCCGGTCGTCGTCGCCATCAACAAGATCGACCGCTCGGACGCCCGTTCGCCGGAGGTGCTGGACGCCGTCTACGAGCTGTTCATGGATCTCGGCGCGGACGAGCATCAGATCGATTTCCCGGTGGTGTACACCAACGCCAAGGCCGGTACCGCGACCATGGACCTGGCCGTCCCGGGGACGAACCTGAAACCGCTGTTCGAGCTGCTGATCGAACATACGCCGGCGCCCCGATTCGTGCCCGATCACCCGCTCCAGCTGCTCGTGACCAACCTGTCGGCGAACGACTACGTCGGCCGGATGGCGGTCGGTCGAGTCTGGAACGGCACGATCAAGATGGGCGGGCGGGTCGTCATCGTGCGCGAGGAGGAGGAGGACGCCAGCGGCTCGATCGAGCCGGGCCGGACCATCACTCTGAGCGGAACCGTGACGAGCCTGACGACGGCCCACGGCATAGAGCGGGTGGACATCGAAGAGGCGGGACCGGGCGACATCGTGGCCGTCGCGGGCATCCCCGAGGTCACGATCGGCGACACTCTCACGGATCCGGCCGACCCGCGGCCGATGCAGCGCCTGGACCTGGATGCCCCAACGCTGTCCATGACATTCGGCGCCAACACGTCGCCGCTATCCGGGCGCGAGGGCAAGTTCGTCACCAGCCGCCACATCAAGGCGCGGCTCGAGAAGGAGGTCCTCGGCAACGTCTCGATCCAGTTCGTGCCGACCGACTCCGCCGACACGTTCGAAGTCCTGGGCCGGGGCGAGCTGCAACTGGCGATCTTGATCGAGCAGATGCGGCGGGAAGGCTACGAGGTCCAGGTGAGCCGGCCCGAAGTCATCCTGCGGACCATCGGCGGCGAGACCCAGGAGCCGTACGAGCGCATCACCGCGGACATCCCGCCCGACTTCATCGGTTCGGTCCAGGCCGCCCTGGCCGACCGGAAGGGCCGGCTGGAGCAGATGAGCACGGACGCCGACGGCCGGGTCCGCATGGAATACGTCATCCCGGTGCGTGGCCTCATCGGCTTCCGCGGCCAGTTGCTGACCGAGACGCGCGGGACGGCGCTGATGCACCAGATCGGCGAAGGTTACGGCCCGTGGGCCGGGGAGGTCACCCACCGGACGAGCGGCGTCCTGGTAGCCGATCGGCAGGGCACTTCCAACGGTTACGCCCTGTACAGCCTCCAGGAGCGATCCGAACTGTTCATCGGGAGCGGCGTGGATGTCTACGAGGGGATGATCATCGGCGAGAACGCCCGATCCGACGACATGGACGTCAACGCGACCAAAGAGAAGAAGCTGACGAACATGCGGACGCACTCGCACGACGAGGCTATCCGCCTCACGCCGGCGCGCGAGCTGACTCTTGAGTCGGCCATCGAGTTCATCGGCGCCGATGAGCTCGTCGAGGTGACGCCCAGGTCGATCAGGCTGCGAAAGCGGATCCTGTCCGCCCACGACCGCAAGCGGCAGGCGGGTCGAGAGTACGAGCAGAGGCTGGCGGAGAAGGACGCCCGGTAGGAGAACTGCCGCCTCGGTCGGTCTATGCTTCGAGTTCGTGGGCCGGAGTCCAGATGCGAGTCGGAGGGATGGACGATATGACGGCGAGGGTCATCGAGGTCTGCAGGTGGGTTCTCCTTGGTTGGGTGATCGTCTTCTTCGGCGGCGTCGCCTTGTTCGGATCCGTCGCCATGGCCGCGTCCTTACTCGGTGTCCATTCGATGACCGTGAGCGTGGGGCCGGTGGGTTTGATGTCGTCCTGGTCGGGGCCGAGCGGGTACGGCTTCCAGACTGAATGGGGAGTCGGAGCCATGTCGTATGCGGCAGGCGTCGTCGGCCTCATCGCGGGTCTGCGGAACGATCGTCGTCACATGAGAGCCGCCCGCGGCGCATAGTCGCCAGGCCTCGGGACCGGCGACTGGGGCCGCTCGGCGTACAATCTGGGCGATGCCCATATACCTCGACCACGCCGCCACTACGCCACTGCGGCGCGAAGCCCTCGAGGCGATGCTGCCGTACCTGACCGAGCATTTCGGCAATCCCTCCTCGCTCCACGGCTTTGGCCGGCGGTCGCGAGCGGCGCTCGACGAAGCGCACGAGAAGGTCGCGCGGGCCATCGGTGCGACGCCACGCGAGATCGTGTTCACCTCCGGCGGGACCGAGGCGAACAACCTCGCCATCAAGGGTGCGGCCTGGGCGGGCAAGGCGCGCGGTCACCGGATCATCACCACCTCCATCGAGCATCACTCCGTCGGCCACACGGTTCGCTATCTCGAGAAGTTCGGCTTCGAGGTCGTCGAGTTGCCCGTCGATCGATATGGCCGCGTCTCTCCCGACGACGTGGAGGCGGCGATCACTCCCAAGACGATCCTTGTCAGCGTCATGCTCGCCAACAACGAGGTGGGCACGATCGAACCGATCGGCGAGATCGCGGCTCGTGTGCGGCACTACAAGGGGATCCTGCTCCACGTGGACGCGGTCCAGGCGGCTCCGTACCTCCCGATCGACGTGAGCGCCCTGGACGTGGACCTTCTCACGGTGGCCGCCCACAAGATCGAGGGTCCCAAGGGCGTCGGGGCCATGTTCGTCCGCCATGGCACCAACGTCCTGGCCCAGCAGCACGGCGGGTCGCAGGAGAGGTACCGCAGGGCCGGGACCGAGGACGTGGCCGGGGCGGTAGGACTGGCCACGGCCTTTGAACTCGCGGTAGCGGAGCGGGCCGAGACCGCGGCCAGACTGCGCGTCTTACGTGATTCGCTGGTGGCCGCTGTCTGCGCGACCGAGGGAGTCGAGCTGACGGGCCACCCAACCGAGCGCCTGCCGGGGCTGGCGTCGTTCGTCGCGGCCGGCGTGGACGGCGGTGCGGCGACGATGTCGCTCGACCTGGCCGGTCTTGCCTGCTCCACCGGCTCCGCCTGTGTCAGCGGGTCGAACGAGGTTAGCCACGTCCTCAGCGCGATGGGCTACCCGGAGGACGAGGCGCGCGGAGCGCTCCGGATCTCGCTCGGCCGTACTACGACCGCCGACGAGATTCGCAGGGCAGCCGATCTGGTCTCGGGCACGATCGCGCATCAGCGGGAGGCGGCGGCCCAGCTCGGCGCCCAGAAGGCGGCGGCTCTCGGCCGCTCGATGGAGGCCATCGGTTCGGCGGGTCCGGGTGCGGGGGTCTCGGCCGGGTGACGGGAACGGTACCCGCGAAGCCCCGTGTCCTCGTGGCGATGTCAGGTGGCGTGGACTCGTCCGTTGCTGCCGCGCTCGTCAAAGCCGCCGGCTACGAGGCGGTAGGGGTCTGGATGCGACTGAGCGACGTGGCCGACAGCTATTCGGAGTTCAAACGGAGCTGCTGCTCGCTCGACGCCGCCGAGGATGCCCGGCGAGTGGCTGCCCAGCTGGACATTCCCTTCTACGTCCTGAACCTCGAGCGGGAGTTTGACGAGGGAGTTCTCCAGCCGTTCATGCGGTCCTACCTGGCGGGTCGTACGCCGAGTCCCTGCGTCGACTGCAATAGCGTCGTCAAATTCGGGGTTCTGCTGGGCCGCGCGCGGCTGATGTACGACTGCGATGCCGTGGCCACGGGTCACTACGCTCGCGTCGCCGGCCCAGGGTCAGCAATTGCCTCCGATGCCGTTGCGACGGTGTCGGGACCGGATTCCTATCGGCTGCTGCGCGGCCTCGATCGCGACAAGGATCAGAGCTACTTCTTGTACGGGCTGGGCCAGCCCGAGCTGGCTCACACGCTCTTCCCTCTCGGGGAGCTGGCCAAGCCGCAGGTTCGCGACATGGCCCGGGCTCTCGGTCTCGCGACCGCTGACAAACGGGACAGTCAGGAGATCTGCTTCGTGCCGAGGGGCAACTACCGGGACGTTCTGCGGGAAAAGGCGGGCTGGAAGGCCGAGCCCGGTCCGCTCCTCGACGTCGACGGCCGGCAGGTCGGAGAGCATGGCGGGGCGGCCGCGTACACCGTCGGCCAGAGGCAGGGAACGGGCGTGGCACTGGGGGAGCCGCGCTATGTGTGGAAGATCGACCCCGGCGCCAACGTGATCAAGCTCGGCCGGCGGCAGGATCTCGAGACGCGAACCTTCGAGCTCGACGAGGTCCGCTTCGTTGCCGGCGAGCCCCCTGAGGGGCCGGCCGCTTCGTTCCGGGCCGAAGTCCAGATCCGTCATCGCGGTCGCGCTGTCGCCGCCACGGTGCGGCGGGTGGAGGGCGCCCGCTGGGCCGTGGAAACCGACGAGGCCGTGTGGGCGGCAGCGCCTGGCCAGGCGGCTGTCTTCTATCGCGGCGACGTCGTGCTCGGCGGCGGTCGGATCGCCCGGGCCGCCGAGTCGGGGATCTGAGCGGCTCCTTATACTCGCGGGGTGGCTATCGGCCCCGCTCCAGTTCTGGCCCTGCTCGTCGGGGGCTTCCACTCCGCGCTGTACCTGTTGCTGCGCGGCCGGGGCGGCGCCGAGCTCTTCATCCTGTTCATCGCCGCCGCGCTGGGTGCCTGGGCGGGCGACGCCACGGGCGGCAGGCTGGGCATCGACCCGATCCGAATCGGCGACTTCCATGTCATTTCGGCGTCGGTGGTCGCGTGGGCGGGCATCGGCTTCGTGCAGGTCCTCTCGATCCTGGGCCCGGCGGACGCAACGGAGCGCCGCCAGTGATCGCCCCGCTTGTGCGCCGTCTCCGCCTTGCCAGAGCTAGATCGTCAGGACCCGACCCCAGGCTGCTTGCGTTCGCACGCGGCCTCGCCCTGGGCGCCCTCGTTGGGGCGGCGCTAGCGGGCTCGAGCCTGTTGAAGCGGAGTCGCAGGAGCTGAGCGGGGCCTAGGCGCCGGCGTTCAGATTTGACCCTGTCCACGGCCTTGGCTTCTCGGCCTCGACGAGCCGAGCCAGCGCAATTGCCGCGCCGACCACGATGCAGGAGACGACGACGTCAGATGAGAGGTCGCGGCTGGACCGGTAGATGTCGCAACCGAATGCCGTCGCCACGGCCACCCAGGCCACGATGGAGGCCATCAGACCGGCGGCCAGAAAACGAGTGAGCTGATCTCGCGCGCTCCGATACACCCGCCACATCGCCCATACGACAGCGGCGTAGATGATCAGTACGAGCACCGCGGCGGCGAGCCCGAGTTCTGCGGCGATCTCCGGAAACAGCGAATGGGCGTGGTCCAGGACGTCTTGCGCCGCGGCCGGTCGGTACGGCGGGCCCTTGTAGTTGGGGCCGAACTGGTCGAGGCCCACGCCGAGGACCGGATTGGCCAGCGCCATCCGGACGCCCGCGTCGATTGCGTAGAAGCGCTCGGCCATCGACCCGTGCCCGGCCAGTGTGGCGGGATTCCAGGAGTCGAACCGACTCTCGCCTACGAGCGCAACCATGGTCGTGCGATAGCCCTGGTCGACCGTGGGAACGACTTGCAGCAGGAATGCGGGCCACGGGATGAACAGCGTGGATATCGCCGCGCTCGCGAGCACGACCGTCAGACGCCGGCGCCAGCTCTGGACCAGGAGCAACAGCAGCAGGACGGTCCCGAAGGCGGTCGCGATCCAGGCACTCTTGGAGAGCGAGAAGAAGAGACCGCCCATTCCCAGGGCGAGAGCGACGATCATCAGGTTGATCGCCCATCGCGGCAGAGCGAGCGAGCGTCGGGCTGCCAGAGCCGCCACGAACAGCGGCACTGTCGTGGCTATCACCGCCGCGAAGAGCCCGACGTTGTAGAAGGATGCCCGGGCGAAGAGAAGTCGGTTCGCCTGAATCGCCGCGAACGACCTCATCGTCGGCAGCGTCTGCAGCACGTTCAGGACCGTACCGAGGGCGATGGAGGCGCCCAGGGCTATGCCGATCAGCATCAGGTTGCGTCGCGACGGACGGAGAGCTACGAGGATGGCAGCCAGTGCGATCGGCTCAACGATGCCGTGGAGAAGGACGGTCGCGCTCTGGTTGGCGTTCTGAGACGCAAGCGTCGAGATCGCCGCGATCGCCAGGAAGGCCCCCGTCGCGACCTCGGCGAACCTGAATGCCGTGAAGCCCCTGGTTCTGGCGATACGACGGAGGTCGCTCGCCGACCATAGGAAGGTGCCTGTATTTGGCCGGTTCATGAAGGCGCCGCCGGCGAGCGCCACGACGAACACAGTCTGGAGGATGACCTGCACCGGACCGACCTGCCACGAGATATAGGCCGTATTCCAGAGTGGCGTGAGAGCCAGGACCAGGATGAACGCCCGCAAGGGGCGATAGAGAGCCAGAGTCGCGACCATGGCTGCTGCGGCCGGGGCAATCGAATCGACGACGGTCACGTAGAGCCCGACTCCGATCGTCCCAGCCGGGTGCTGAGCCCTGCCGGAGAGTTCGAAGACGGCCGCGAAGGTGAAGAATGCAGCCAGGAGCCGCCAGAGATCGCTCTGTCGAAGCAGCGGCAGCGACGCTGCGTCTGGCGCCGGCCAGACGATGCCGTCGAGTGCCCGCCTGGCTATGGGTCGCTGTTCGGTTGCGTCCAAGTGGTCATGACTCCACTAGCGTGTATGGCCGAGCGCCTGGGGCAGTCGGGTCGCGAGTCGTCAGACCAGGGGCTCTGGTTGCTTGAGCGGTCTCGCAGTTCTGGCACGGGCGCCACCAGGGCAGCGGCAACGCCGCTACCTGGGAGAGATGTTCGCTGGTCCTCTTTTGCCCATAGAAGGGGGTCGCCTCCGCGACCGGCCCGCCGGGCAGATCACAGGCCGAAGCCGCAGAGGGCTGGTCGTACCAACCTCGAATGCTGGCCGCAGTAGCTGAGAACCTGCTGAAAGATACCCAAAATCTGGGTCGGATGAGTCCAGGCGGCCGGCGCGACGCAAAACGCGCCGCCCAACCTCCACTCGTATTTGCGGCCGGACGCCTCGTTTGGATCATCTCGAAACCAAACGACAACCGTTTGGACGCTGGGCCGACGGCACAGACGCCCGCCAATCCGGGGATCTTGCCGGCTCAAGACGCTGTCCTGCCGTCCGCAGGGGCGCCACCAGATTCGCGCCCGGACGGAGTCGGCGACGCGTCCGGCAGGAGCTGTTGCGGCGGGTGGCCCGAGATCGGCCATAAGGGGTGCCCTCAGCCGCGCGGCGCCCACTGGGCCTAAGTTTGGCGCCGAAGCTGAAAGGCCGCGCGCGTGGGCCCGAACGAAGTTGAGCTCGTCCGCCTCGGCCGCGTGGGCCGGCGGATGCGTCTCGGCATGACGGTCGCGATCCTGCTGGTGCTGGTCGCGGTGGCAAAGCCGTGGCTGGAAATCGGAGCGAAGCCGCCCAGCCCGTCGAGTGCACCCGGACCATCGAGTCCGCCGGGTGCGACCCTGACGGGCCTTTCGGCCGGCCCGACGACTGGCTCGGGAGGCGTGCGAGGAGAGCGCCTCGGCACTGTGCCAGAGTCCGGACGGCTGGCGAATCGTGGCCGACGACGTCGAGTTCGGCCGTCCCATCCGCTCCTGGCTCGTTGCGAGCGTCGAGTATTCGGCCGTCCCTCCGATGAGCTCAACCATACCCGAGACCGTGGTGGTTTCGAAGGCTGTCGATCGTCTCGGCTTCTGCCTCCCTGCCAGCCTGGCCGGGCCAGCCGTCGGCTGGAGTGCGACGCTCTGGCAGGTCGAGCCCGGAAGCGCTGATCCAGTGCTCTGGAGACTGGCCGCCCGGCTGATGCCGCCGCCGGGTGCCCTGGGCGCCCTTGCCAACCCCGTGAACTCATCGACGAGGGGCTGGTCATCCGGTCTCTACGTGCTGGAGACGCGCTTCGCCGGTACCGCGGACGAGGCGTGGCTGGGATTAGCCATACAGCCAGCACCCTGACTGTCACGGGGAGAACAGCCGGGCCATCGGGTTTGCTACTGTTAGCCGCGATGCCTGAACTGCCGATTCCCTACCTCACTGCGGCCCAAATACGCCGTCGCTATGTCGAGTTCTTCACCGAGCGCGGCCATACGCAAGTGCCCAGCGCTTCGCTCGTGCCGGCCGGCGACCAGACGCTGCTGTTCACGAACGCCGGGATGGTCCAGTTCAAGGACGTCTTGACGGGTCGCGAGAAGCGCAGCTACGTCCGAGCGGTCGACTATCAGCGCTGCCTGCGCGTGGCCGGCAAGCACAACGACTTCGAGGAGGTCGGTCGCACCCCGCGCCACCACACCCTCTTCGAGATGCTCGGCAATTGGAGCTTCGGCGACTACTTCAAGCGCGAAGCGATCCACCTGGCGTGGGAGCTTCTCACGGAGGTCTACAAGATCCCCGGGGACCGTCTGGCCGCAACCGTGTACACCAACGACGACGAGGCCTACAACGTCTGGCACGACGAGATCGGGCTTCCGCCGGAGAGGATCGCCCGCTGGGGCAACGTTGAAGAGGGCAACGATGCCAACTTCTGGCGGATGGCCGAAACCGGCCCCTGCGGTCGCTGTTCCGAGATCCATTTCGATCGCGGCGTCCAATTCAGCGAGGGGCCGCACTGCATTCCCGACCACGACGAGCACTGCCCGAGGTGGCTCGAGGTCTGGAACCTCGTCTTCATGGAGTTCGAGCAGCGCGCCGATGGCACGCGCGTGCCACTGCCGATGCTCTCGGTCGACACGGGCATGGGCCTCGAGCGGCTGACCAGCGTCATCCAGCAGGTCCCAACCAACTACGACACGGACCTCTTCACGCCGATCCACGCCGCAATGCGCGACCTCCTGGGCCACGATCCCGAGGCGTTCGAGGCGGAGCGGTTCAGCTACCAGGTGATCGCGGACCACGCCCGGGCCATAACCTTCCTGGTCGCCGACGGCGTGGCGCCGTCAAACGAGGGCCGGGGCTACGTCCTGCGCCGAATCCTCCGCCGCGCCGTGCGCCACGGCCGCCTGCTCGGGCGGCGCGAACCGTTCATGGACGTGACCGCGGGCGTGGTCATCGACGTCATGAAGGACGCCTACCCCTATCTGGCCGATCAGCGCGACAGGATCCTCAAGGTCGTCAGGCAGGAGGAGGCTCAGTTCGCGCGGACCCTCGAGGCCGGCACCGGCCAGCTGGAGGCTGCGCTTTTGCGCCTCGTGGAGGACGCCGCGCCGATTGCTGGCATGGCCGTCATGTTCAACCGCACGATCGGCCGCCGGCCGGAGAGCCTGCCCGGGGATGCCCCGGTCCTCCCGGGCAGCGTCGCTTTCAGGCTCCACGATACGTACGGATTCCCCGTCGATCTCACCGTCGATATGGCCGCCGAGTATGGCGTTCGAGTCGATCGCGAAGGCTTCGCGGCCGCGATGGCGGAGCAGAAGGAACGGAGCCGGAAGGGCACGAAGGCCGATCTCGCGCGCCACGCCGAGCTCGGCGACCTATACCAGGCCATATTGCGGCGCGCCGACGAGACGAAGTTCCTCGGCTACGAGGGCACCGAAGCCGAGGGTCGCGTGGTTGCCATCCTGCGCGACGGGATGGAGTACCAGGAGCTGACCGGCCACGGCGCGGCCGAGGTGGTTCTCGACGCCACGCCCTTCTACGGCGAGGGCGGCGGTCAGGTCGGCGACCGGGGCGAGCTCCACGAGGCCGGCGGAGGCAGCGCCATCTTCAGTGTCGAGGACACCCAGAAGCCCATCGCCGGTCTCTTCGTCCATCGAGGTCAGCTCCACGGCCGGCTGCGGGTGGGGGAGACGGTCACGGCGCGAGTCGACCCCGAGAGGCGGGCCAGGACGATGCGGAACCACACGGCGACGCACCTGTTGCACCGCGCTCTGCGCAACGTCGTGGGTCCGGAGGCGCATCAGGCCGGCTCCCTCGTCGCGCCGGATTACTTGCGTTTCGACTATCCGCTGGACAGAGCCCTCACGATCGAGGAGAGGCGGGCGATCGAGGACGAGGTCCGGCGCGTCGTTCGCGAGAACCACCCGGTAACGACGCTGGTCCAGGCCATGGCCGACGCGATCGCCGCCGGCGCGGACGCCTTCTTCGACGAGAAATACGGCGAGCGCGTGCGGACGGTGCGAGTCGAGGGCTATTCGCTCGAGCTGTGCGGCGGCACCCATTGCTCGGCGTCGGGCCAGATCGGCAGCTTCGTCATAACCGCGGATCGGAGCATCGGAGCCGGCATCCGCCGAATCGAAGCAGTGACCGGAGACGGGGCGGATGCCCTGCTGCGCAACAGGCTCGCGCTCCTGGACCGGATCGCCGATTCGGTCGGCGCCACGTCGGTCGAGGCGGTTCCCGAGCGTGTGGCGGCCATCCAGGACGAGTTGCGCGAGACACGCCGGCGGCTCCGTGCCGGGGGCAGCGGCTTGCCGAAGGCGGCGGAGCTGGCGGCTCGCTCGGCCGAAGTCGCGCCCGGTGTGCGACTCGTCTCGCACACGGCCGCATTCGATTCGCCCGAGCAATGGAAAGGCTTCGTCAAGGAGATCCGGGCCGCCCTCGGATCCGGCGTCATCGCCGTCGCCTTCGAGGCCGACGCGCCGCAGGTCTTCGTCACGGTGAGCGATGACCTGGTCGGCCGTGGCATCTCCGCCGGCGAGCTCGTCAAAGTCGCCATGAAGTCTCTCGATGGGCGCGGCGGGGGGCGCCCCCAGATGGCCCAGGGAATGGGCAGTCGCCGGGACGGGATACCAGCGGCGATGGCCGCCATCGCGGATACACTTAGAACCGCAGGCGACAAAGCCCAAAGCTAGGGGAGCGGCCGTGGCGTTCTGGCGCAGAATCTGGGGCCGCGAAGAAGAATCGGCTCTAGCTGCCTGCACCGCGCTCGACATCGGGACCGAGTTCGTAAAGGCTCTGGTCTTCGAGATCGACGACACCGGGTCCGGAACCGTCCGCGGCGTCGGGCGCAAGCGCCAGGGCCTCGCGCACATGCAGTCCGGCACCGTGACCGACATCGACGCAGTGGTCGACAACTGCTCGGTCGCGCTCCAGGAAGCCGAAGAGATGGCCGGGTTCCGGCCGACGCAATGCGTCATCGGCATCGCCGGCGAGCTGGTCAAGGGCTTCACCACGACTCACACGCAGGACCGCAAGCGGTCGGACGCGCCCATAACCGACGCGGAGCTGCAGCGGCTGATCGACGGCGTTCAGCGAGAGGCGCTGCGGGAGGCCGAGCGGGCGATTACATGGGAGACCGGCCTGGTGCGGGTGGACGTCCGTCTCGTTCACGCGGCGGTGACCGGCGCCCAGATCGACGGCTACCCGGTCACCAACCCGGTCGGGTTCCAGGGCCGTCACGTCAAGATCAGCGTCTTCAATGCGTTCGCTCCACTGGTCCATCTGGGCGCCCTCCAGACCGTTGCCCAGCAGCTCGAGCTGGAGCTTCTCGAGATCGTGGCCGAGCCCTATGCGGTGGCCCGCGTCCTGGCCAGCGAGCAGGTGCGGCAATCCGGTGCTCTCTTCATCGACATCGGCGGCGGAACCACCGACGTCGCTCTGGTGCGCGGGGGTGGGATCGAAGGGACGCGCATGTTCGCCCTGGGCGGGCGGGCCTTCACCAAGTCGATCGCCGATCGCCTGGACCTGCCGTTCCCGCGCGCCGAGGAGGTCAAGCTCGACTACGCCAGAGGTGTGGCCGTCGACCGCCGCCCGGAGCTGGCCAAGATCGTCGCCGACGACGTCGCCATCTGGGCCGCCGGAGTGGAGCTCGTGCTCGACGAACTGGCCGGCGGGGACCTCCTGCCGGGGCGCGTCTACCTCTGCGGCGGCGGCTCGCATCTGCCCGAGATCGGGGCGGCGATGTGTGAGGAGTCGTTCTGGAGAAGGCTCCCCTTCAGCCGCACCCCCGAAGTCCTGGTCATGGCGCCAGAGCAGGTGGAGCGGATCCACGACGCCACTCATCTGCTCGTTGACCAGCAGGATGTGACGCCGCTAGGGCTGGCCTATCAGGCCATCGAGCTACAGACGAACGAAGACCCCCTGGACGTGGCTTTGCGCCGCGTCCTCCGAGCCATGAAGATGTAGCCATGGCCATCTACTACCTCGACGTCGACGACGAGATCACATCGGCCGCGGCCCGCATTCGCGATTCCTCGGACAGTCGCATCGCCCTGGTCTTGTCGTCCGGCTCCCGCGTGGCGACTTCGAGGATCAACTTCCGGTTGCTGGCGAGGGAAGCGAAACATCGGGGCAAGCGGCTGGCGATCATTGCCGCGGACCCCTCGGTCCAGTCTGTTGCCAGGTCCGCCGAACTGCGGGTCTATGCCAGCGTCGGCGATTACGAGAGGGCGGAAGCCGCGATGTTGCGGGGCGCCGGGCGGCAACCCGGACAGGTCTCCGAGACCCTGAACGAGCCGGCCTCGACCGCAAAGCCGGCCGTTGCCCCGGCCGTGACGCGGGTCGCGGGCGCTCCGGGTGGAGCCGCGTGGATCGCCTGGGTCCGCGTCTCACGTCCGCTGCTGGTCGGCATCGGGGCTCTGCTGATCCTCGTATTGGCCGCGGCCGCCTTCTTCTTCTATCCGAGCGCCAGCGTCGTTCTGACCCTGCGCGGCGATCCGGTCGGACCGATAACGCTCAGCGTCAAGGTGGATCCGGCGGTGACTGCGGCCAACGATCAGGCCGCCATCGTTCCAGGCCTGAGCAAGGCCTTCCCGGTCGATGCATCCGGCACATTCGACGCGACCGGCCAGAAGGTGGTCGATACGGCTGCCAGCGGTACGGTCACGTTCACGAGCTACAACACCGGCGGATCCGTACGGGTGGCGAGCGGCACCAAGGTCACGACCGCCGACAGAACCGCGTTCGTCACGACTGCGGCAGTCGTGGTGCCTGCGGCCACGGTATCGGTCCCGAGTTTTCGGGTGACACCCGGCACTGCAGACGCCCCCATAGCGGCCGTCAACAAAGGGCTATCGGGCAACGTGCCGGCCAACTCAATCGTCGGGGCGCCGGCGGCCCTCGTTTCCGACCTGGTCAACTCCATAAACCCCGTCACCAATAAGGCCCCGACAACCGGTGGAACACACGTCGTCACACCGGAGATCCAACAATCCGACGTCGATGCGGCGACCGCGAGCCTGATGTCCCAGCTCGAGGCCAGCTTCCAGGACGCCATGACGGCACCCGGCGCCGTACCGTCGGGATCCACCCTGTTCGAGGCGACGGCCAAGCTCGGGCCTGCGGTCTGCAACCCGGATCCGCAGACGCTCGCGGGCCAGGGCCTGGCTTCGTTCCAGCTCGACTGCCAGGCCAGCGGCAGCGTGACCATGGCCGACATGGCGACCGTGCGGGAGCTGGCGACTCGGCGCATCCGGGCCTCGGTCCGGAGCGGTTACTCCATCCTCAGCGGATCGGCGGCCGCAACCGTCGGCACGCCCCTCCTTGAGGGAGCCGATGTCGTCGTGCCGGTCGTCGTCGACGCCGTGCAGGTCCCGAATGTCGACGTCGACAAGCTTCGGGCCGGCATCAAGGGCAAGCCGCTCAACGAGGCCCGAGCGTTCCTCGACCAGTACGGCAAGGCCGACGTTTCGGTCTCGCCGAGCTGGGCCTCGACCATGCCCAGCTTCGACTTCCGTATCGACGTCCGGCTGGTCGTCCCGGCGGCGTCACCCGCGCCTCTGCCGTCGGCAAGCGCAAACCCGTCGGGGGGCGGAGGCGTGACTACCCCTCACGTCACGAAGGCGCCCACCACGCCCACTGGCACGGAGTCGGCATCCGCGTCCCCGGGGGCCTCGCCTTCCAGCGGCGCGTCGTCCTCGCCCTCGCCGTCACTCGGACCGTCGCCATTGCCATCACCCTCGCCATCGCCATCGGCCTCGCCGGCACCCACAGAAGCTCCGTCGTCGAGCGCGAACCCAAGCTGATGCCCGGACCAGTAGATCGGCAGTCGGAGGACAGCCGGCGCGTCATAGGGATCGATCTGGGTGAACGTAGGATCGGCGTGGCCCTGGGCGACCTCGTGGCTCGAACGGCTGCGCCCTTCGCGACGCTGAGCCGGGGCAAGACCGTCGAACAGGATGCCGCGGCGATATCGCGACTCGCTTCGGAGCATGCAGCCGGGCTGCTCGTCGTAGGATTGCCGCTGGACATGGATGGCGGTGAGGGCGCGCAAGCGACTCGAACACGAAACTGGGCGGACGCGATCGCTGCCACGACGGGAATCCCGTTACGGTATCGGGACGAGCGGCTCACCAGCGAGCGGGCCGAGCGCCGCATCGGACCGCCGGCGCGTGGCAGGTCCGGCGGCCCGCCCAGCCCGGCGCAGCGCGAAGCCTATCGAGCACGGGTCGACAGGGAGGCGGCGGCCCTGATCCTGCAAGATGAGATCGATGCCACGATCGGCGAGAACCCGGAGAGCAGAACCTGATGAGCCTACGTGGCGGGTGGAAGCCGAGAGCGGATCTGACCACTGACCCGGCGCCCGATTCGAAGCGGCACGGGGTCGTCGATTCAGGCTGGGACGACTACATCCCGCCGGATGCCGACGAAGTAGTGGCGGCCGGCGATGGCACGCCCCTCGAGCCGCACCGGAACTACCGCCGGAGTCGGTCCGGCGGGCTCGGGCAGATCCTCCAATTCGTCCTGTTCGCGGCCGTCCTGGCCAGCATCGTCGTGGGCGGCCTGTACTTCGTGGCCAAGCCCTTCGTCGCCGAGGGCATCGTGAACTGGGCCTCCGACAACCCGACCGCGCTCAAACTGCCGTTTGTCTCGGACATCGTCCGAGGCACGCTCTGGGGGAGCATCAGCCAGCCGCTCGACGCGACTGACACCCGGGCCGTCGTGGTCATCATCACAGCCGGCTCCACGCCACGGCAGATCGCCGATCAACTCGTCCAGGGCGGTGTTCTGAAGGATGCACGAGCCTTCGTTTACGAGGCCATCGAGGAGAACGCCACGCTCAACTTCCAGCTCGGCCGCCACGTCGTCTCGAGGTCGATGACGGTCGACCAGATCATCGCCAACCTGACGACACCACCGGTCACCCCGCCGACCGTTCGGATCACGTTCCGCGAAGGGCTCCGAATCGAGCAGATGGTCGCCAAGCTCGAGTTGCTCGAGGCCAACCCGGTCGATCCAACGGCGAGGCTGACGCTGGACGTGAGCCAGTTCTACGACCTGGCGATCCATCCGCCCGCCGACCTGGTTGCGCAGTACTCCTGGCTCAAGCTCCCGACCGGCGCCTCACTCGAAGGTTTCCTCTTCCCGGCCACGTACGACGTGCCGCCGAACACGACCGCGCTGGAACTCATACAGCAGCTGCTCGACGCCTTCGCCAGCCACGCGCCACCCGGGCTGCTGGAGCTGCCGCCGGACCAGATCTACCAGAAGGTCCAGATCGCGGCGCTCGTCGAGACCGAGGCGAAGGTCGATTCGGATCGTGCTCTCATCGCCGGGGTATACGTGAACCGCCTCAATCCCAAGATCTGGCCGACGGGGCTGCTCGATGCGGACCCGACGCTCAACTACGCCAACGATTCGGTCTGGCTGAGCTCCAACCCGATCGCGAGCTGGGTGACCTACTCGTTCTGGGATCCCATCAAGACCACCGGGCCACTCAGCAAGGTCGTCTTCCCCGCCGATCTGGCCGCATACAACACCTATCACCACGCCGGTCTGCCGCCGAGCCCGATCTGCTCGCCGGGTGCGGCGTCGCTGCTGGCCGCCCTGACGCCCGACACTACCGAGGGCTATCTGTACTTCCTGGCCAAGAACGACGGCAGCGGCACCCACGCTTTCGCCAAGACCCAGGCCGAACAGAACGCCAACCTCAAGAAGTACGGGTACACGCAGTAAGCGCCTTCCAGCGGGGGCTACGATGAGGGCATGACAAACGCGGTGCCCAATCTGCCTCATCCGGCCGACTTTCCGGCGCCTCCAAGCGCCTCGGACCGCAGCCGGTGGGCCGCGGCCGACGCCGCGGCGCGTCCGGCGCGTCTGGCCCGATTGCGCGCTCGCCTGGCCGCGGACGGCCTCGACGGCTATTTCGGGATCCGGCCCGAGCACATGCGATACCTGACCGGCTTCGCCCTGGACGATGGCGAGGATCGGGTCGCCGGCAATTCCGGACGGTTCGTGGTGTCGGGAGACGAGGTCGTGGTCCTCGCGGACAGCCGGTACCGGCTCCAGGCGAACGCCCAGGCGACCGGGGCCAGGATCGAAGCCACGACCTACGACCTGGCGGCGCTCTGGCCGGACTTAATGAAGAGCGTGGGGGCACGACGGGTGGCCGTGGAATCGACCGCGGTCTCCCACCAGCTGTGGCAGCAGCTGGAGAGCGCGGCGCCGGAGGTTGAGCTGATCGAGGCCCCCGGTTGGGTCGAGGCCGATCGGGCCATCAAGGACCCGGCGGAGGTCGAGCGCATCAGGGCCGCCTGCGCAGTGGCCGACCGGTCGCTCGCGGCGCTGCTGCGACGCATCAAGCCCGGTCGGACGGAACGCGAGCTCGCCCTGGCCCTCGAGTGGGAGATGAGAACCGGCGGCGCCGACGGCCTCGCCTTCGGGATCGCCTGCCTGGCCGGGCCGAACGCGGCCCTGCCGCACGGCTCGCCGTCCGCGAGCGAGGTCAGGCTCGGGCAGGTGCTGCTCTTCGACTTCGGAGCGCTCGTTGACGGCTATCGGAGCGACATGACGAGGACCCTCTTCGTCGGCGAGCCGGCCCAGCGGGACCTGGACGTGTACCGTGTCGTGGCCGCCGCGCAGGCCGCCTCCCTGAACCTGCTCCGAGCCGCGCTGGGCGGCGGGGCCTCAGAGAAGAGTCCGAGCGGCCTGGCGGTCGATCTCGCCGCCCGCCAGGTCATCGAGGATGCCGGTCATGGCGAGCATTTCGGCCACGGCACGGGCCACGGCATCGGTCTGGCTACGCACGAGCTGCCAACGCTCAACCGCGTCGCGGCGGAGGACCCGCTACCGAGCCCGACTGTGTTCAGCGTCGAGCCCGGCATCTACCTCGACGGCGACACGGGCGTCCGGATCGAGGACCTCGTTCTGTTCGATCGCTCGGCCGGAAACCTCGAGCTGCTGACCGGTTTCCCGCGCGAGATCCTGGCCGTCGGAGTCTGACCGCGGTCGTGGGGCCGGCCCAGGGACAAGCGCGTCGGCACCCAGCAATACCGGCCCGATCCCGCTAGCGGCGGCCAGTCGTCAGCGGCGCACGTTCGTCCGCTACAATCGAACTTCGGCAGGGACGGCCGCACGCGTTCCGCCAGCATCCTGAGGAGCGCTCCGCCACATGATTTCGACAAGCGACCTGCACAAGGGCGTGGTCATCGAGCTCGATGGCGACCTCTGGCAGATCCTCGACTACCACCATCTGAAGATCGGGCGAGGCTCGGCCCAGGTCCGCATCAAGCTGCGCAACGTCAAGCGCGGCCAGACGGTCGAGCGGTCCTTCCAGGCCGGCGACAGATGGCCCCGCGTCCAGCTCGACCATCGCCAGATCCAGTTCCTGTACCGGGATGGCGACGATTTCCATTTCATGGAGACCGAGAGCTACGAGCAGTTCAGCGTGACGGCCGACCAGCTCGACGAAGTGGTCAACTACCTCAAGGAGAGCATGCTGCTCGACCGCACCAGTTACGAAGGCGAAACGATCGGCGTCGAGCTGCCGGTCACGGTCGATCTGAAGGTCGTCGAGACAGAGCCAGGCTTTGCCGGCGACACGCAGACTGGCGCCCGGAAGGCCGCCCGCCTGGAAACCGGTCTGACCATCCAGGTGCCGATCTTCGTCGGCGAAGGCGACACCGTGCGCGTCGACACGAGGACCGGGGAGTACCAGACCCGGCTCTGATCGGCGTCCGAGCGGCGTAGAGAAGCGGGCCGAGGAGCAGCCAGACATGGGTCGAACCGGCCCGCCTGAGAACGAGTCTCTCTGGGACGATCTCCCCATCGAAGGACGCGATGGCCCGACCGCGCCCCGGACCGAACCGCCTGACTGGGCCCTGCCCGCCTGGGACGCAATCGACGAATCGGAAACGAGCACGACATCGCGCCGGCAGTCCGCGAGTCGCGATGTCCCTCGGTTGGGTGGCGCGCCGCAACCTGCGGCGGCCGCACCGGTCGAGCTGCGTTCGCCTTCACCGAGGACGACACCGAACCCGACCCCGGGTCGAGGGGAGCCTGAGTTCGCGCTGCGGATCCTGGGCGTCAGTGAGGTGACTCGGACCGTCCGAGACGCCGTCCGCTCCGACCCGGCTCTGCGCGACTTGTGGGTGGAGGGTGAGGTCGGGCGGGTGACGGTCTCTTCAGCCGGTCACTGCTACTTCACCCTCAAGGACGAGCGGAGTCAGCTGGCCTGCGTCTTCTTCCGCGACGACAGGGTGGCATCCCCTTTCGAGGCCCGAACGGGCCTTCGGGTCGTGGTCCACGGGCGGATCGACCTCTTCGAGGCGCAGGGCGTCTACCAGATGTATGTCGCATCGGTCCAGCCGGCCGGGTTCGGCGATCTCGCGCTCCGCTTCGAGGCACTCAAGGCGCGGCTTGCGGCGGAGGGGCTTTTCGACTCCTCGCGGAAGCGGCCGCTGCCATACAGGCCGGCGGTGATCGGCGTTGCGACCAGCGCGACCGGGGCCGTGTGGCACGACATCTGTCAGGTGATCGCCCGTCGCTGGCCGCTGGCGCGTCTCGTTCTGGCACCCTGCCAGGTTCAGGGCGACGGCGCTGCCGCGAGCGTGGCGGCTGCGCTGGACCGGCTCGGCCGGTGGGGTGAGCAGTGCCGCGCCGAGGGCCGGCCCGGCGATGCCCCGGCCGTGGTCATCCTGGCGCGAGGCGGCGGTTCACTCGAGGATCTCTGGTCGTTCAACGACGAGAAGGTCGTGAGGGCGGTTGTTGCCCACCCGGTGCCCGATAGTGTGCGGCGTCGGCCACGAGGTGGATGTGACGCTGGCCGATTTCGCCGCGGACGTAAGGGCTCCGACCCCGTCTGCCGCGGCCGAGCTCGTGGTCCCGGACCGTGTCGAGGTGGTTTCCGGAATCGCGGAGCTGACCAGACGCGGCGCCGCACGGGCCGGGGCGGCACTGCTCGCGGCTCGAAACGAGCTGGCTGCCGAGGGCCGGGCCCTCGATCGACTGCAGCCGGCGGCGCAGCTGGCAGGTGCTCGCGAACGCGCCGGCTACCTGCTGGACCGCGCGACCAGATGCGTTCGTGACGAAGTCGGCCGGCGGCGCTCCCTGGACGCGAACCTCGCTGCCCGGCTGGGGCCCATGGTCGGCTCGCGAATCGCCGTCGCACGGTCCGCGATGGAGCGAAACGGCGCGGCACTCGTCGCGCTCGGCCCGCAGGCCACACTGGACCGCGGCTATGCCATCGTGCGACGGCAGGCGGACGGGACCGTCGTGCGGGATCCGGCCGAGGCTCCCTCTGGGGAGTTGCTCGCCATCACGGTCGCCAGGGGCGATCTGGCGGCGCGAGTCGAGGGCGAGGAATCCGGGGATCGCCAGACCTGATGGATGCACTCGTTCTCCTCGTCGCCTTCCTCGGCCTGGCCGCGCTCGTACTCGCAGCGTCGGTCCGGCTTGGTATCCTCGTCGGGCATCGTCTGGATCGCTTCATCGAGTTTCGGGCCGCGGCCGTCGGCCCGGACGGACTCACGGCGTCGGAAGACGCGGCCCATTCGGCCAGGCGGAGCGATGCCGCCGCCGACAACGTCGACCAGCAGGAGGATCGCGGTGACTGACCAGCCGGCGGAGCAGACCGCGATCGAAGTCGCCACTCTCTCCTTCGACGACGCGCTGCTCGAGTTGCAGCGCACGGTGGCCGAGCTCGAGCAGGGCGGCCTTCCGCTCGAACGCTCGATAGCCCTGTACGAGCGCGGCGTCGCCCTTCACGAACGTTGTGTCGCCCTGCTCGGCGAGGCGGAGCTGCGCGTCCAGAAGCTTCTGGAACGCTCGTCCGGGGCGCTGGAGGCAGTCACCGTTCGCGCGGCGGAGGCGGCCGACCAGGAGTAGCGAGTAACGACAGGCGCCGGTGGGCCGTCCACAACCGATCCCGAGCACCCGGCCGCAGGCGCTGTAGACTGCTGCCCGGCAGACAAACGAGCACCGGGACGCTCAACTCTAGCGAAAGACTCGAACAGCAGGCCGCGGATTGGGGATCCGCCCAGGAGCAAGCGAATTTGGCAATCCTGCCGACGTTGCAGGGTCCGAGCGACCTGCGCGGCCTCACCGACGACCAGCTCGACGAGCTGGCCGCCGAGATCCGCGAATGTATCGTCTCGACCGTCGCCCACACGGGGGGCCACCTCGGCTCGTCGCTCGGCGTCGTAGAGCTGACACTGGCGCTGCACCGCGTCCTCGAGTCGCCTCGAGACAAGATCGTTTGGGACACCGGGCATCAGGCCTACGCCCACAAGCTGCTGACCGGACGTTACCCGCGCTTCGGGACGCTGCGCCAGCTCGGCGGCATCGGCGGGTTTCCGCGCCGGGCGGAGTCGGAGCACGACGTCTTCGACGGCGGCCACGCCGGCACCGGTCTCTCTATCGCCCAGGGTCTCGCCACGTCACGTGACATGCGCCACTCGATGGAGCGGATCGCGGTCGTCGTGGGCGACGCCGCGTTGATCAGCGGCCTCTCGCTGGAGGCCCTCAACGACATCGGCCACCGTCAGACACAGCTCCTGATCGTCCTCAATGACAACGCCATGTCGATCAGTCCCACGGTCGGAGCGTTCAGCCAGTACTTCTCGACCCTCAAGCTCTCGAATGCATGGAAGCAGAGCAAGACGGCTTACGATCGAGTCGTCGAATCGCTGCCCGTCGTCGGCCAGCCCGCCCTGACGTTGTCGCGCCGGATCCGCCGGATGGTCGTCAACTTCGCCCAGCCCGGCCAGCTCTTCGAGGACCTGGGCATCACGTACCTGGGCGTCATTCCCGGGCATAACCGACGCGGCCTCGAGCACATCTTCCGGGCCGCCCTGGACGTGCCGGGCCCCGTTCTGGTCCACGTCCGCACGCGCAAGGGCCGCGGCTACCGTCCCGCCGAACGCGATCAGGTGGGGTTCCACGGCGCAGCGCTGCCGCCGATGCCCGATCTGGCCGATGAAGGCGCCGCTCCGGAGGTGCACGCGGCAGCCCACGCACCGATGACCGGTCCCGCCCTGGCTCGCCAGGAGAGCGCCATGCCGCAGCCCGGCGGCGTCGACGAGGCGCCGGTCGAGCCGTCCGGAAACGGGAACTCCTCGGCCGGTGCGGCCGACATGGGCACGCCGTCCGAGGCGGCCCGGGCCACGGCCTCGCAGCGGCCGCCCAACTACACCTACCACTTCGCTCGCGAGCTGATCGAGCTGGCCCGTCACGACAGGCGGATCGTGGCCGTGACCGCCGGCATGCCCACCGGAACCGGACTGCACCTCTTCCAGGCGGAGTTCCCCGACAGGTTCATCGACGTCGGCATCGCCGAGCAGCACGCGGTCGGTCTGTCGGCCGGCATGGCCCTCGCCGGCGAGAGGCCGGTCGTGGCCATCTACTCGACGTTCCTGCAGCGCGCCTTCGACCAGGAGGTGCACGACGTCTGCCAGAACGACCTGCCGGTTGTGATCGCCGTCGATCGGGCCGGGCTCGTCGGCGAGGACGGCACGAGTCACCAGGGAATGTTCACGCTGACGAGCCAGCTCCAGCTCCCGGGCATGGTCGTCGCCAGCCCCAAGGACGAGCAGGAGCTGCGATCGCTGGTCCGGACGGCGTTCGCTCAGGATCACCCCTTCGCGCTGCACTACCCCCGCGACCCCGGTTTCGGAGTCCCGGTGCGCGATCCGGAGGTTCTGCCCGTCGGCATCGGCGAGCTCCTCCAGGACGGGCGCGACATCCTGATCGTCGGCTTTGGTCCGATCGTCGAGCGGGGCCGGCAGGCGGCCGGACTCCTCGCCGCGGACGGCTGGTCGGTCGGGCTTCTCAACGCCCGGTTCGCCAAGCCGCTGGACCGGCAGTTGATCCTCGACGCGGCCCGCGGCAAGACGCTGGTCGTCACCCTCGAGGAGAGCGTCGTAACCGGCGGCTTCGGAGCCGGCGTCCTCGATCTAATCGAGGAAGCGCGTCTTGCCGATCCTGTCTATCGCGACGTCGCGGTCCGGATCATCGGCATCCCCGCCGACCATTTCGTCGAACACGGCTCGGTGGACCAGCTGCGGAGACTGCTGAAGCTGGATGCCACCGGCATCGCCGAGCAGATACGCGAAACCCTGACCCGACTGCGGGTTACCCCGAGCTCGCCCGGCGCAGCGGCGGCGATTGCGGCTTCGGCGGCGGACCGAACCCGGCCAAGCTAGCGCGGCTCGCGGCCCGTCCCGCGCCCCGGCGCAGCACGAGATGAGCCGGGTGTGCCACGATTGATGCATGAGCCCCGCGGCAGATCGCCCCACCCGACAGCGCCTCGACCTGCTGCTCGTCGAACGCGGCCTGGCCGAGACCAGGACCCGCGCCCAGGCCCTGGTCATGGCCGGCCAAGTCCGAGTCGGCGAGGGTCCGGCGGCACGCACGGATCGCAAGCCCGGCGATCTCGTCGAGACGAAGATCGGCCTCGAGGTGGAGGCTCCTCCGCCGTTTGTGTCACGCGGCGGCCTCAAGCTCCGAGCCGCACTCGACGTCTTCGGCGTGGAGCCGGTCGGTCTGGTGTGTCTGGACGTCGGATCGTCGACCGGCGGGTTCACGGACCTGCTGCTTCAGCGAGACGCGAGCAAGGTCTACTCCGTGGACGTCGGTCGGGGCCAGCTGGCCGAGGCGCTCCGCCATGATCCGCGCGTGATATCCATGGAACGAACGAATGCCCGCGCCCTGGGGCCGGGAGTCCTCCCGACGGCAGTCGACCTCGCCGTCGTGGACGTTTCGTTCATCTCGCTGGATCGGATCCTCCGACCGGTGGCCACGTGCTTCGGCCCTCTCGGCGGCAAGATCGTGGCGCTCGTCAAGCCACAGTTCGAAGCGGGCCGCAAACAGGTTCGGGACGGCGTCGTTCGCGATCCCGAGGTGCACCGCCAGACGCTCGAGACCGTCGCTCGCTATGCGCTTGGGATTGGACTCAAGCTGCGCAACGCCGCGGCGTCACCGCTCACCGGGCCGGCGGGCAACCGCGAATTCTTCCTCGAGCTCGAAGTGCCGGCCGGGTTCGTGGCCCTCGAAGGTGAGCCGCCGCAGCTGCCCGCCGAGTGGGCGAGCAAGTTCGGGGAGCTGGCCCGCGTATGAAGCTCGATCGCATCGGCTTCGCCTACAACCCCACGAAGGAGGCCGCACTTAGGCTGCTCGACCGAGCCGAGGGCTGGTGCCAGGGGCGAGGGATCGCGCACTGGGCCGCTCCGGCTGGCGAGCTGGCCGCCCTCGTCGCCAAGCTGCCGGATACCGGCGCACTCGTCGTGCTCGGCGGGGACGGGACCTTCCTGCGGGCGGCGCGAGCCGTGGCCGAAGTGGACGTGCCCCTGTTGGGCGTCAACCTCGGCAAGATCGGTTTCCTCTCCAAAGTCGAGACTGAAGGCCTCGAGGACGTGCTGGCTCAGCTGGTCGAGGGCGACTTCAGGCTCGAGGAGCGGATGGCATTGCAGGCCACGATCCATCCGGGCGGTCGGGACGAAGCCGGCGAGACCTTCTTCGCACTCAACGAGATCGCGGTCGCCAGAGGCTCGATGGCGCGCGTGTGCCGGATCGAGGTCGAGATCGGTCCTTCGCACCTGGCCACATTCACGGCGGACGGCGTAGTTGTGTCGAGCCCGACCGGTTCTACCGGCTACTCGTTCTCGGCCGGAGGTCCGATCGTCGATCCCACCAGCCGGAACCTCGTCGTCACGGCGATCGCCGGCTACCTGTCGGCGATCCGGTCCATCGTGGTGAGTCCCCGCCACACGGTCCGCTGCCGCGTCGTCGACGCCTACGACGTGCTCATGAGCGTCGACGGGCGCGAGGACAGGCGGCTCGCCATCGGCGACGTCGTGTCGGTCTGCGAGATGGGCCGTCCCATCCGGTTGATCGAGCCGCGCGGGGCGATCCCGTTCTGGGATCTCCTGCGCCAGAAGTCCGAACTGCTCCCGTCATGACCGGAACGGCTGAGGCCGAGCCGGCGGGCGGTCGGGGGTCGGTCTCCGAAGCCGCCGAGCCAATGGCGGCGGGGCGCCTGGCCGAGCTCACCGTCCGCGACCTCGCGCTGATCGAGAAGCTGCGGATAGCGTTCGAGCCCGGGCTCAACGTCCTCACGGGCGAGACCGGGGCCGGCAAGAGCCTCCTCATCGACGCCCTGGGTCTGGCCGTCGGTGCGCGCGCCGACACCACCCTCGTTCGACACGGCTCTGAGACGGCCCGGGTCGAGGCGCTCTTCGACAGGCTGCCCGAACCGCTGATCTGCGCCCGCGAGGTTTCGGCGGCCGGCCGATCGACGGCGCGAATGGACGATGAGGCGGTCACGGCGGCACGCATGGCGGAGGTCGCCGGCCGTTTGGTGGAGATCCACGGCCAGCACGAACAGCAGCGCCTGCTCGACGAACGCTGGCAGCGCGAGCTGCTCGACGCCTTCGGGCGGTTGGAAGGCCAGCGGGCCGCGATGGCCGCGGCCGTCGACGCCTGGCGTGCCAACCAGGCAGCCCTGGCCGAGCTGGCCCTCGACCCGCGCGAGCTCGCTCGCCGGCTCGAGCTGCAAGACCATCAGGCCGGGGAGATCGCCGGCGCGAAGCTGCGTGTCGGCGAGTCGGCGGAGATCGTGGCCAGGCTCGCCGCCGCCCAGCACGCGGAGGCGATCGCCCGCAACAGCGCCGAGATCTACGAGGCACTGGTCGGGGAGGGGAGCGGTGCTCGAGAAGCCGCGGCCCAGGCCGCTCAGCGGGCTCGAGAACTGGCCCGCCTCGACGGACGCTACGAACCCGTGGCCGAGCGGCTGCTCGGCCTCGCGGCCGAGCTGGAAGACGTCGCGTCGGAGGCGCGGGCGCTTGCCGAGACTGTCGACCACGACCCATCGGCGCTCGCGGCGATGGAAGAACGGCTCTCGCTCATCTACTCGCTGGAGCGCAAGTACGGCGAGAGCGAAGCGGCCGTGATCGCCTATGGCGAGCGAGCCGCCGCGGAAGCGGAACGACTCCGGGCGCTGGACGCCTCGCGGGAGGAACGCGCGGCCGAGGCCGCCAGGCTTCTTCTGGTCGTGGCCGCCGCAGGCCGGGACCTTTCCGGCGGGCGCGCTACCGCCGCTGCACTGCTCGCCCGAGCCGTGGAAGAGGCACTCGGCGGTCTGGGCTTCCGGCAGACGAGCTTCACCGTGGCCGTCACGAGACGCGCGGCGGGACCGGCGGAACCGGGCGTCGACCTCGAAGGGCTGCGCGTCGCCTTCGACGCCAGCGGGCTGGACACGGTGGCCTTCCTGATCGCACCGAACCCGGGTGAGCCGGCCCGGCCGCTGGCTCGCATCGCATCCGGGGGCGAGCTGTCGCGCGTGGCCCTGGCCATCAAGCAGATCCTGGCCGAGGCGGATCACACGCCGACGCTCGTCTTCGACGAGATCGATGCCGGCATCGGCGGCCGCAGCGCGGAGCCGGTCGGTCGCTCGCTCTGGGAGCTGGCCCGAACGCACCAGGTCCTGTGCGTCACTCACCTCGGACAGATCGCGGCCTACGCCGACGCGCAGTTCCGGATCGAGAAACACCAGCGCGACGGCCGGACCGTCACCGAGGTTCATCGCGTGGAGGGCCGGGAGCGGATCGACGAGCTGGCCCAGATGCTGGCCGGAGCCGAGGGCGGCGCGGCCGCACGGGCCAGCGCGGACGAGTTGCTGGAGAGGGCCAAAGCGTGGCGTCAGGCGGCGCGCGGCAGATGAGTGTGAGCGCCGCGGCGGGAACCTCGTCTGGCGCAGGCGATAGCCTGGCGGCGGCGATCGAGAGTTATCTGATGTATCTGCGGGTCGAGCGGGGACTTGCCGAGGCGACGCTGACCGCCTATCGGGCCGATCTGCTCGACTTCGCCGCGAGCCGCGATGCGGCCGCGACCTGGAAATCCTCGGCCGAGACGCCGGTCCATTACCTGAGCGTGCTCGGTGGGCCCGGGCGGGGCGGTCGGGCCGCCCTTCGACCCACCACGCTGCGGCGGCGAACCGCCTCGATCCGCGGCTTCTATCACTTCTGCTACGCGGAAGGGCTGATCGAGGTGGACTTCGCCAGTCGGTTCGACCTGCCTCGCCAGCCGCGGCTGCTGCCCGAGGTCCTTTCGGTCGAGGAGGTGAACAGGCTGCTCGAGTCGCGGACGGACGAGACCAAGGCCGGCATTCGGGACCGGGCGCTGCTCGAGTTGCTGTACGCGTCGGGCCTGCGCATATCGGAGGCTGTCGGGCTCGACAGCGACGACATCGACCTCACGGTGGCGCTCGTGCGAGTCGTGGGCAAGGGCGACCGCGAACGTCAGGTGCCGGTCGGCGAGGTGGCGGTCGGATGGCTGCGGCGGTACGTGGCGGAGGTTCGGCCGAGCTGGCTGGAGAAGTGGCACGGCGATCGGCGCCACGGCGGCCCGCTGTTCCTGTCGGTTCGCGGCGATCGGCTGGACCGGCGCCGGGCCTGGGAGATGCTGGTGGCCGCGGCCCGGTCCATCGGACTCAAGGATGGTGTCAGCCCCCACACGCTGCGGCACTCGTTCGCGACGCATCTACTGGAAGGCGGGGCCGACCTGCGCATCGTTCAGGAGCTGCTCGGACATGCGAGCATCAACACGACACAGTTGTACACACATCTGACTGGCGAAAGGATCAAAGACGTATATGCTCGTGCCCATCCACGGGCCTGACGGAGTAGGAGTTGCCCGGCGGTGGACGGGCGCCTAAGGAGACGAGGATGAGCTACGCGGATTCGTTGCTGGCGAGGGACGAGCAGATCCTCTACCGCGCACGACAGCACTGGCTGGCGCCACTGTCCGATGCGCGAAACGCAATCCTGGTGCTGCTGGTCGGAGTCGTGCTCGCCCTGATCGAGCATCAGGTGCTCCACTGGTCGCAGTTCATCGTGTATGCCGGCCTCCTGCTGGCGCTCGTCGGTCTGATCTGGATCGCCATCATCTTTGCGACCTGGCGTGCTCAGGGCTACTTCGTGACGAATCGCCGCGTCATGAAGCTCGAAGGTCTGCTGGACAAGAAGGTCGCCGACAGCTCCCTGGACAAGATCAACGACGCCGTGCTCGATCAGGGCATCCTGGCTCGCATGTTCCACTACGGCAATCTCAAGATCCTCACGGCCAACGAAGACGACGTCGACCAGTACCAGATGCTCGCCCACGTGGTCGAGTTCAAGAAGGCGATGCTAAACGCCAAGAACGCCCTCGAGGACGGCTACCGCGGGCAGAGCGGGCCCAGGGTCGCCGCGGCTCCCTCCGCGCCTTCGGCTTCCGACGACGTAACGTCGACGCTGGCCAGGCTGGCCGATTTGCGCGACAAGGGCGCCATCACCCCGGCCGAATACGAGAGCAAGAAGGCCGAGCTGCTCAGCCGCCTGTAGATCCGGCTTCGAGCGGGCAGCCGCTGCGCTCGCGTCGGCGTCCAGGCTGAGGTATCAGTAGACCGAGGATAACGTTGACTTCATTGTCTCTGGCCAGTGCCGTCATCTGGGTCGCGATGTTCTTCGTCATCAGCGGACCGGTGCACGAGTGTGCGCATGCCTTCACGGCCTGGAAGCTGGGTGACGGCACGGCGAAGCTCTTCGGGCGCGTCTCGCTGGATCCGATCAGGCATTTCGATCCCGTCGGCGGAACTTTACTGATCGTGAGCGTGGTCCTGAGCTTGATCTCCCAGGGAAGCATCGCTGGTTTCGGCTGGGCCAAACCGACGCCCGTGAACCCGTACAACCTGCGCGGCCGTTATGCGGACACGATGGTCGCCGCCGCGGGACCGCTCTCGAACCTGGCCCTCGCCTGCGTTTTCGCGATCGGGTTCCGCCTTCTATGGTCGAACGGGATCTACCCGGACAACACCTCCGCCGCCAACATGGTTCAACTCGTCTTCTTCACAGGGGTCCAGATCAACGTCCTTCTGATGATATTCAACCTGATCCCGATCCCACCCCTCGACGGCTCCCACGTCCTGTTCGACGTTGTCGACCCGAGAACGGCCCACGAGCTGCGCAACTTCATGAACCAGTACTCGCTCATGCTGTTGATCCTGGTCGTGCTCTTCATCGGCCGCATCATCGGCCCGATCATGAACCCGATCGAGGGCTTTCTCATCGGCGTCCCGGTCGGATAGCCGGAACGTTGGCACGGAGCTGGTGGTCGGCCAGGGTCCATAGGACGTGGGGATATGCCCATGGCCGCGTGGACGAACGCGAGCGGGCCGAACTCAACGGCTGGCTCACGACGGCCCAGCTGGCATTGTTCGACACCATGCCCGTGGCCGACCGGCGCCATGGCCTCGACGTCGTGGGGCACCTTCGAGCCGTGGGCGTGACGGACTCGGACCTCCTTATAGCGGGGCTGCTCCACGACTGCGGCAAGGGTCCGGACGTCCGGCTGGTGCATCGCGTGGCCTGGTCTCTCGGGCAGCGGTACGGCCGGTGGATATGGCGAGCGAGCGGCCGTTTGCCGACATTCGAAAAGGGTCTCACCAGGATGCGCGACCATGCCTTGCTGTCGGCCGACATGGCCGCGAAGGCCGGCTGTACGGCCAGGGCGATCGACTTGATACGAAACCAGGAGACCCCCACGGACGACGCCGGACGGCTCTTGCACGAAGCCGACGAGGCCAGCTGATGATGCCGCCGACGCTGGCGAGAGGCCGCGCATCCGCCAAGGGTGGGATTGGGGCCATGCCGCGCCCCGGCACGGCTCCGGAGGTGGCGTTCGGCGACGGGCCGCATAGAGCGACGAACGTAAAGCTCGAAGCCTTCGATGGGCCACTAGCGCTGCTGCTCGCGGTGATCGAGGCGCGCCAGCTCGATGTCCTCACCGTCCCCCTCGGCGGCCTGGCCGAAGCCTACCTCGACGCACTGGTTACCCTCGAGGGCGACCGCCTGAGCAGCGTATCCGCCTTCGTGGCGGTTGCCTCGCAGCTCATCCTGATCAAGAGCCGCGCGATCCTGCCGCGGCCGCCCAAGAGCTCGGCCATCCCCCTCGACGACGAGGCCGACCCCGAGGCGGACCTGCGAGCGAGGCTTCTCGAGTACCGCCGCTTCCGTGATGCCGGCCTGGCGCTCGGCGATCGTCTCGACGTCCACCCGCTGTTCCGGCGAGACGGGGAGGTGGCGGCGAGCGCGGGGCGTGCCGGCGCCAGGCCTCCTGAACGGCCGCCGCTGCCGCCGAGCGCGCTGACGCACGCCCTCTCGAGACTTGCCGTGGTGGTGCCGCTCCTTCCGCAGCCGGTCGAGCTGCTGGCCAGAACCATCACCCTGGCGGAGCGGACGGCGGTCATCCGCGAGGCTCTGCGAGGTTCGGATACGGTCGTCCTCCAGGAGCTGCTGGGCGGTGTGCGCGACAGAGTCGTGGTCGCGGTAACGTTCCTGGCGATGCTCGAGTTGTCGAAGCGGCGCGAGATCAGCATCGAGCAGACCGAACCGTGGGGGCCGATCGTGGCTCGTCGCATGGACCAGACCGCGGCCGCCGAGGCCGAGATCGACGAAAGCCTGGAGTCGTTCGCTTGAACCTGGACACCGACGCAATTCTCGAGACCGCGGGCGAAGACGCCCCGAGCCGCGCTGACGTCACGCAGGACGGCGGGCCCGGTCTCGGCGACGAAGCGTCTCCGGGCGAGCTGACCGAAATCCAGCTGGAGGCGTTGCTGTTCGTGGCCGAGCGGCCGCTGGCGCGAGCCGAGATCGCCCAACTTGCGGGCGTGGATCGCGAGACGGTCGACGCCCGGATCGGCGACCTCGCGGTCAGCCTCGCCGAGCGCGGCATCAGACTCGTCGAGGCCGGCGAGCGCGTCGAGCTGGCCACGGCGCCGGACGCCGGGCGGCTGATCGCGCGGTATGTCGGTGCCGATGCCCCGCGGCTTTCCACGCCGTCGCTGGAGACTCTCGCGATCGTCGCCTACCGGCAGCCCTGCACCCGCGCCACCATCGAGCGGATCCGAGGCGTCGACTCGGACTACACCATTCGCACCTTGATGCATCGGCGCCTGGTCGTGGAGCTGGGGCGTTCCGAGGCCCCGGGCCGGCCGATCCTCTTCGGGACCGGGTTCGACTTCCTCGAGCGATTCGGGCTGACGAGCCTGGACGAGCTGCCGCCCCTCGAGCCCGCGGTCGCCGAGCGGCTCTTCGCCGAGCCGGACGTGAGCGGTCGCGTAGAGTCGTCGTCGGGCGCGACGGCCCCGGAGTTGGGGTAGTGGCGCGCGAGCGGATCCAGAAGGTCATCGCCGCGGCCGGAGTCGTCTTCGCGACGTGGCAGCGAGGAGCTGATCCGTGCCGGGCGAGTCACCGTCGACGGACGCCTCGCCATCATCGGCGAGCAGGTCGACCCGGAGATGCAGCGGGTCGAGGTCGACGGCAAGCCTCTTCCGGCACGCGTTGGGCGGCGGTCCTACTGGGCCCTGAACAAGCCTGCCGGGGTCGTCTCTACCGTGCGCGACCGCCACGCGGATCGGACGGTCATGGAGTTGCTGCCGCCCGAGGCGCGGGACGGAACGCGGCTGTATCCCGTCGGCCGGCTGGACGAGGAGTCGGAGGGGCTGCTGCTCTTCACCGACGACGGCGCCTGGGCGGAGCTGCTCCTGCATCCTCGCTACGGCGTGGAGCGCGAGTACATGGTCGGGCTGGATCGCTCGGTCACGCAAGATGCAGAAGGCCGCACTGCGGGGCGGGATCGAGCTCGAGGAGGGCCTGGCTCGAATCGACGTCCTCGACGACACGACGCCGGCCCAGGTGCGCAACTTGATGGCCCTGCTGGCGCCGCCCGAGCCGGAGCTGCGCTGGTATCGGGTCGTTCTGGCCCAGGGCTGGAAGCGCCAGATCAGACGCATGTTCGACGCGGTCGGCATGCCGGTCCGGAGGCTGGTGCAGAGTGCGGGTGGGCACGCTGAAGCTGACCGACCTGACTGCCGGGCAGGCCCGCCGCCTGACTCACCACGAGGTCAGCCTGCTGGCGTCCTGCGCCAGGGCGACGACCGGCACCCGCGTCGCGAAGCGCTCGCGGCCAGCCGGCCCTCTGCCGATGGCCCGCGCGATCGCGCCTTCTGCCGCCCGAGCTGCCGGAGGCTCGAGTCAGACTAGGTCCGTCGAGGCCGTGGCCCGTCTCCGGCCACTGTATCCTGCGAGCCGTGACCACCGATCAGATCCACGAAGGTTCGCGGCGGCGCGGCTGGGCGCCTGATCGTGGCCGTCGACGGCCCCAGCTCGAGCGGCAAGAGCACCGTCGGGGCCGAGGCCGCGCGACGGCTGCGCTACCGCTTCTGCGACACCGGGCTGCTCTATCGCGCGGTGACCTGGCTGGCCCTGGAGCGCGGCGTGCCCCCGACCGACGTCGCGGCGCTCGTGCCGCTGGTCGCCGAGGTGGCCCTCATCGCCGACACGCGCGGCCGCCTGCGGCGGGTGAGCGCCGCCGGCCGGGACGTGACCGCGGAGGTTTGCGGGCCCGCGGTCGATCGCGCCGTCTCCGCCTACTCGAAGGTGCCGGAGTTGCGGGCCGCCCTCGTTCCGCGTCAGCGCGAGCTCGCGGTCGACGGCGGGATCATCATGGCCGGCCGTGACATCGGGACGGTGATCCTGCCCGACGCGGACGTGAAGATCTACCTCGACGCCTCCGCCGAGGAGCGAGCCCGCCGGCGCGCCTCCCAGCGCCGGACCACCGACCAGAGCGAGGCGGGCCAGATCCTCGCTCGACATGCTCCGGCGCGACACGATCGACTCCAGCCGCAAGACGGCGCCGCTCAGCACGGCGCCGGATGCGATCGTCATCCACACGGACGGCAACACGTTCGACCAGACCGTCGCGGCAGTGGTCCGGGCCATCCGCGAGGTCGAAGGACGGCGACGTGGCTCATAGGAAGCTGCCGTTCTTTCCGCGTTTCTCAGGTGCGGTCCTGCGACTGGCCGCCGCCTGCACGGCCCGTGTAACCGTCGAGGGGCTCGAGAACATCCCCGAGTCAGGTCCCCTTCTGGTCGTCTGCAACCACTGCTCTAACGCCGACGGGATGCTGCTCATGGCCTTCGTCGTTCCGGCTATGGGCCGCCCGATGGGCTGGCTGGGCAAGGAAGAGGCGCTGCGCTGGCCGGTGCTCGGTTGGGCGATGAAACAGAACGGCGTCTTCGGCGTCCGCCGCGGCGCCGGCGACCTCGAGGCCTTCAAGCTGGCCAGGGCGGTCCTCGACGAGGGGCGCGTGCTGGCGATCTTCCCCGAAGGAACCCGATCGCCGACCGGCGCCCTGCAGGAGGCCAAGGAGGGCGCCACGGTGCTGGCCGTCCGCAGCGGGGCACCGATCCTGCCGATCGCCATGGCCGGCACGCAGCGCTTCTGGCCGAAGGGCAAGCTCCTGCCACGGCCGGGCCGCCGGATGAGCATCAGGGTGGGGGAGACATTCACGCTGTCCATGCCGGCGAGCGGCGATCGTCGCGAGTCCCTGCGGTTGGCCACGACGGAACTGATGCGTCACATCGCCGAGCTGCTTCCGCCCGAACAGCAGGGCGTGTACGCGCCGGTGCAAGAGGGCGATCTTCGACCGTGAATCCCGGTCGTGGGATACTTGAGCGCAATGGGTAACGTTCGAGAAGTTCGCATCGCGCGCCGCACCGGGTTCTGCTACGGCGTGCGCGAGGCGATCGACAAGGCCAAGGAAGCCGCGGCGGCCGGCAAGCGCACGCACACGCTCGGCCAGGTCGTCCACAACGAGGGCGTGATCAGCGCGCTCCAGGCGCAGGGGATCGAGACCGTCGACACGCTCGACGAGGTCCGCGAGGGGGCGGCGGTCGTCATCCGGGCGCACGGCGTCCGGCCGGAGGTTCTGGCGCGGGCCGAGGCTCGCGGGCTCGACGTCATCGACGGCACGTGCACGTGGGTGATCCAGGAGCAGCGCGAGATAACCCGCCTGGTCGACGAGGGCTACTCGATCGTGCTCCTCGGCACCCCACGCCACCCCGAGGTCGTCGGGCTGCTCGGCTTCGCGCCCGATGCGATCGTCGTGGACGAGGAAGAGGATTGGCAGCAGATCCCGCGGCGCAAGAAGATGGCGCTGCTGAGCCAGAGCACGCAGCCGCCCTGGAAGTTCGAGAAGCTGGCCGCGTTCATGGTCGGCCGGTGCCACGAGCTCAAGATCGTCAACACCGTCTGCCCGGTCACGATCAGACGGCAGGAGGACACCGTCGAGGCCGCGCGCGAGGTGCGATCTGATGGTGGTCGTCGGCGGGCCGGTCGAGCGCCAACACCAAGGAGCTGACCCGGTTGTGCGGGATCGTCGGGACGCCGGCCATCCAGATCGAGTCGGCCGACGACCTCACGGATGCGTCGGTCTTCGAGAGCGCGTCCGTCGTCGGGGTCACGGGCGGGACCTCCACGCCGATCGAGGACCTGCGCCGCGTGGCCGAGCGAATTCTGCGGCTCGCTGGAACTGCCGATGCCGCCGCTCGCGCCGAGGAATTGGCCGCCGCCGCACTCGCCGCCGCGGCCACTCCGGCCGGCCGGACGACGAGCCTCCCGGAGGTCGTGGCCGGATAGGTCATAATCCCCCGGTGACCCCACTTCCCATCGTCGCCGTCGTCGGGCGCCCAAACGTCGGCAAGAGCACCCTGTTCAACCGCATCGTCGGCCGCCGGACGGCCATCGTCGAGGACCGTGCCCGCACCACGCGCGACCGGATCTACGGCGACGCCGAGTGGAACGGTCGCCGCTTCATCGTGGTCGACACGGGCGGACTCGAGGTCCACCCGGGCGACCCGATCGAGGAGAAGGTCCAGGAGCAGGCTCGATTGGCCATCGCCGAGGCCGATCTCATCCTGTTCGTCGTCGACTCGATTTCGGGACCAACCCCGGCCGACTACGAAGCCGCCGACCTTCTGCAGAACCGCCAGGGCGCCCGTTCTGGTGGCCGCCAACAAGGCCGACAACGACAAGAGGGAGCTCGAAGCGGCCGAGTTCTACGGGCTGGGTTGGGAGGAAACGTACCCCATCAGCGCCGCGCACGGCCGCGGCGTGGCCGACATGCTCGACGCAGTCGTGTGGGCGCTGCCGCCCGAGAGCGAACGGGAGATCGCCCGCAAGCGACGCGAGGCGGAAGCCGACGAGTGGGCGCGCGACATGGCCGCCGGGCGACTCTCGCACATCCTCGATGGCGAGGCCGAGGCGATCGAGATGGCCGCGCAAGGCGAGTCTGACCTGTCGCTGGCCTTCGAGGAGGACGAGCAGTCGGTCTCGATCGCGCTGGTCGGTCGGCCGAACGTGGGCAAGTCGAGCCTGCTCAACTCGCTGCTCGGCGAGGACCGGGCCATCGTCAGCGACATTCCCGGCACGACCCGTGATGCCATAGACACGCACGTGACCTGGGGTCGGAGCGAGATCGTGCTCATCGACACGGCGGGCATAAAGCGGCCCGGCAAGGTCGCGGGCGGCCAGGCCGCCGAACGCTACTCGACGCTGCGCGCTCTCAAGGCCGTGGAGCGTGCCGACGTCGCGATCCTCGTCGTCGATGCCTTTGAGGGTCTGACAGCCCAGGATGCCCATGTCGCCGGGTTCGTGGCCGAAGAGGGCCGCGGCCTCGTGATCGCCCTGAACAAGTGGGACCTCCTGGCCGAGAAGACCGACCGCAGCTTCGACGAGGTCGTCACGTCGATGCGGGGCGAGGTGCCCTTCCTCGACTTCGCGCCGGTGGTCTCGATCAGCGCCAAGACCGGCCAGCGCGTGGGTCGCGTTCTCGAGCTTGCCGTGGACGTCTGGGGCGAACGCCGCAAGCGCATCCCGACACCTGAGCTCAACCGCGTCATCGGGGCCGCCGGGCTGCGTCAGGCTCCGCCGACCGGCAAGCTGGGCCCTCCCAAGATCTTCTACGCGACCCAGGTCGCGGTCGCGCCGCCGACCTTCGTCTTCTTCGCCCGCCATGCCGCCCAGATCCACTTCAGCTACAAGCGTTTCCTCGAGAACCAGCTGCGGTCCGAGTTCGGCTTCGACGGCACGCCCTTGCGTCTCGTCTTTCGCGAGCGAGCCAGCGGGCGCTCGGTCGACTCAGACGGTCGGAGCAGGTCCGGCAACGGGGCCTCGAGGCCTCGAGGTGGTGGCGGGTCGCGTAAACACGGCTCGAGTTCGACGCCTGTCCACCAGGACGCGAGGCGGGGAACCAGCGGCTCCAAGCGGAGCACCGGCGGCCGCCGCAACCCCCAGGGCTGAGCTGCAGGCCCACCCGATCGGTGGGCCGTGGCGATGGCGGGGTCTGGTATCCTTGGCCGCGTCGGGGCGTGGCGCAGCCTGGTAGCGCACCTGAATGGGGTTCAGGAGGCCGAGCGTTCGAATCGCTCCGCCCCGACCATCTTTTGAACGAGAAACGGCCCTCGGAGACGAATCCGAGGGCCTCCTGTTTCCCGGACAGTCGCGGCCCGTCTCAGTTGGTGGGCGGTCGTGGATGGCCTGGGTGAGTCTCTGTCACGAGGTAACCGGATCGAAAGGGACCCGGCGTGAGACTGGTCGTTGACCGGGCGCCACGACAGACGTCGAGGCCCGGTCCCCTGAACCAGTCCTACGTTCGAAAGGACGCCCACCGTGAACGACCCGTCGGGAACGACCAAGGACCCCTTGCAGCCCGAACCCTCGGCAACACTCAGCGAATGGAGCCTGCCGGAGCCGACTCTCGGTCTCCCGGAGAGTTCGCCGCCGGAGACGGCCTTCAATGCCCCGTCGCCGCCCGCCGCGAGGATCGGCCCGCGTCGCCGCCGCGGACGACTCGGCGGTCCGATCCCGCTCATCGTGGCCGCCGCAATGCTGGGCGGCATCGTCTCCTCTGGTACGACGCTCGCCCTGACAACCGGGCTCACCGGTCACGCCGCGGCGTCAGTCTCCACGTCGGGCGTGGTCACCGGCGTCACGCTGAGCTCGACCTCCGGTTCGCTCGCCGATGCGATAGCGAAGGCGAAGGCCAGCGTCGTCACGATCGACGTTACGACCTCGGGCGGCGCCTTCGGCCAGGGGGCGAGCGGGGTCGGCAACGGGATCATCGTCGGCTCGAACGGCGTGATCCTCACCAATGCCCACGTCGTCAGCGGCGCGACCTCGATCGAAGTGACGTTGCCGGACGGCCGAACCGTGGCCGGCACCGTCTATGGCACCTCCAGCACCACTGACCTGGCCATCGTGAAGGTCAGCGCCACTGGTCTCACGGCGGCTACGCTCGGGAACTCGAGCACGCTGGCCGTCGGCCAGACCGTCGCCGCCATAGGCGATCCACTCGGCCAATACGCGGACTCGGCTACGGCCGGAATAGTCTCAGGGCTGAACCGGACGATCACGGTCGAAAACGAGACGTTGACGGGTTTGATCCAGACCGACGCCTCGGTGAACCCCGGCAATAGCGGTGGTCCACTCATCGACGGCAGCGGCAACGTGGTCGGCGTCGTCACGGCATCGTCCAGCACGGCGCAGGGCATATCTTTCGCCATCCCGATCTCAGCGGCCAGCTCGATGGTGTCCGAGGCGCTGGCCGGCCAGCCGGTCGCCTGATCGATCCACTGGTCGTAGCCCGCGGGCCTTCCGATCCCCCGAGAAGCGGTAACCGGTTTGCCCGGAGAACCGCGGCCGGGCGTAAACTCGGTTGACCCGCGGCCTGCGACCTAGCCGGTTTCGCGCGACCAAAGACGAGTGAACAGATGATCCCCGAAGGCACCGAAACACCAGCCTTGGCCATGCCCGCCCCATCCGAGATCGACGCTCAGCAGCGGTCGGGCCTGGCCGACATGGACACCGAGAGTTTCCGGGCCGCCGCCCATGCGGCAGTCGACATCATGGCCGACTACCTCGCCGGGGTGGGGGACCGCCCGGTCATGCCTCCGATCGAACCGGGGACTCTTCGGCCGCTCTTCCCGGCGGTGCCGCCTGAATCTCCAGAGCCGATCGAGACGATCCTCGCGGACTACCAGCGGCTGGTCGAGCCGAACGTCACCCACTGGCAGCACCCGCGCTTCATGGCCTACTTCGGCAGCTCGGCATCGAGCCCCGGAATCATCGGCGAGATGCTCACAGCGGTGCTCAACGCGAATGCGATGTTGTGGCGGACCAGCCCCGTCGGAACGGAGCTAGAGGCCGTCGTCGTCGACTGGATGCGCCAGGCGTTGGGCCTGCCCGCCGAGTTCGACGGCCTGATCACCGACACGGCGTCGACATCGTCCCTGCTGGCGCTTGCGGCGGCACGCCAGGCGGCCGGGTTCGACGCCGCGAACAAAGGCCTGCCGGGGCGCCCCGACGTGCCGCAGCTGCGGGTGTATGCCTCGGCGGAAGCCCATTCCTCGATCGAGAAGGCCTGCATGACCCTTGGTCTCGGACGGGCCGGCGTGGCCAAGATTCCGACCAACGACCGCTTCGAGCTGCGCATCGATGCCCTGGAAGAGGCGATTGCCGCGGACAAGGCCGCGGGCGTGCGGCCGATCGCACTCGTGGGCACGATCGGCACGACCTCGAGCACCTCGCGCGACCCGATCCGGGCGATGGCGTCCATCGCCCGGCGCGAAGGCATCTGGCTCCACGTCGATGCGGCCTACGCCGGTGTGGTCGCCATCATCCCCGAGCTCCGCGCATCCTTTGACGGCTGGGAAGAGGCCGACTCGATCGTCACCAACCCCCACAAGTGGTGGTTCACACCCGTCGACGCCTCCTTGCTCCTGACGCGGCGCATGCCCGTCCTGCGCGATGCCTTCAGCCTCGTGCCGGAGTACCTGAGAACGCTCGACCGCGAGGGCCCGATCCGCGACTACAACGAATACACGCCAACCCTCGGACGGCGGCTGCGGGCCCTCAAGCTGTGGATCCACCTGCGCTACTTCGGGCTCGAAGGCCTGAGACGGCGCGTCGCCAACCATCTCGCGATGGCCGGCCGCCTGGCCGCGTGGATCGAGGCCGAGCCCGACTTCGAGCTGATGGCGCCCGTGCCGTTCTCGACCGTCTGCTTCAGGTACCGGCCGGCCGGCCTGGCGGGACGTGAGGACGAGCCCGCAATCGCCGCGAAACTCGAAGAGCTGAACGTGAAGCTGATGGATTCGATCAACCGGACCGGCCAGACCTTCCTCTCGCACACGAAGTTGAACGGGCGGTTCGCCATTCGGATCGCCATCTCGAGCCTGCGGACACAGGACTCGGACCTGGATCTCGTCTGGAGCATAGTTCGGCGCGAGGCCGCGGCCCTCGAGGCCACGGTCTGAGCGGCTCCGCCTCGGGTCCGGCAGGCTCTCGAGGCCCAGGCGGTACGATGAAGGCGTGAATTACTCGATCGCCGAAAGGCTGGCATCGGTCCTGGCGGCGGTGGCTACACCCTTTGTGATCGTGGCCGTCGCCGTGCTGCTCTTCCTCAACCCGATCTGGGTCGCCTTCGACCAGGGTCGCAGCGACGTGGCGGGGTTGACCGGCTATACCCCGGCCCAGGTCAGCCAGATCACGGGCAGCATTCTCTCGGACCTTGTATTCGGTCCGCCCAGCTTCGCCGTAACGGCGACGCCAAACGGCCCGCAGGTTCTAGACGAACGCGAACGCGGCCATATGGTGGACGTGCGGACCGTCCTGCTGGACCTGGGGCTCGTCGCCCTGGCCGCGGCAATCCTGCTGGCGTTCGTGGGCATCGCCAGCCGCGGGGGGCGCTGGTTCTGGCGGGCGGTGGCCACAGGGGCTCGGGTTCTCGCCGTCGGCGTCGTCGTCGTCGGTCTGGGCTTCGCCCTCTTCTTCGACCAGGCGTTTCAGCTCTTCCACGAGCTCTTCTTTCCACCCGGTACTTACGCCTTCGATCCACGAACGGAGAAGCTCGTGCAGCTCTTTCCCGATCAGTTCTGGTCTGAGACCAGCGTGGCCATAGCCGCGGCAGTGCTCGCCCTGGCCCTGGCGGTGGCCTGGCTGGGAGGTCGGCTTGGGCGTGAACCCGAGCCCGCCGCACCCGGAACGGCGGCCGCGTCGTGATGGGCTTGACGCTCGGCCGCATCTTCGGGACCGAGGTTCGGGTGCACTGGACCTGGATCCCCATCCTGGCCTTCATCACCGTGGTCTTCGGCGTCGATCTGAGCGACGGCACGGCGGCGATGTGGCCGGCGGGGCTGGCCTGGGGCGCATCGATTGCGGTGGCCGCCCTCGTGCTGGCGTCGGTCATCGCCCACGAGCTCGCCCACGTCTGGGTCGCCAGCCGGAAAGGGCGGGGGGTGCCCGTCGTGGCCGTACAGCTGCTCGGTGGCCCGTACATCATGGAGGTCAAGCCCAGGACGGCAGGGGAGGAGCTGCGTATCGCTCTCGCCGGCTCGGCCCTCAGCCTCGTCGTCGCGATCGTCGCCGGAGCGGTGGCAGCGGCACTGTCAGCTGGGCCGATCAACATCGATCAGGCGCCGGCCGCGATCCAGGCCGCCCAGTTCGTGGCGGTCATGGTGGCCGTGTTCAACACCATGCTGTGCCTCGTCAACCTCGTGCCGGGCTATCCGCTCGACGGCGCTCGAGCCCTGCATGCGATCGTGTGGCAACGAACGGGCAAGGACGAGACGGCGACGGCCGCGACCATTCGAGTAGGCCGCTCCGTCGGGCTGCTGCTGATCGGCTCGGCGGTGGTGTCGCTGGCCTTCGTCGACCTCCTGGTCGGACTCTGCCTGCTCGTCGCCGGCTGGTTGATGGTCGGATCGAGCCGGTTGATGGAAAAGCGCAGCCAGCTCCGCGGACTCGTGGCCGGGCTCCACGTCAGCGACGCGGAGGACGTCGACCCGGCGCGTGTTCCGCCCCAGCTGACACTCGACGTCTTTGCCGGAGAGTATCTGGCCGATCGCCTCGGTGCCGCGGCCCTGGTCGAGCGGGGTTCAGAATTGCTGGGGTTGATCGGGACGGCCCAGATACGGCGCATACCACGGCGGATCTGGCCCAAGACGCGGACAGAGGATGCCATGGTCAAGATCGCCGACGTTCCTCGCATGACCGGCGACACGGATCTGTGGGCGGGCCTCGAGACCCTTGAACGGAGCGGCCTCGACGCCCTCGTGGTCGCCGCCGCGGGACCGGATACTCTCCTCATGACCAGGCGATCGGCGGCGCGAATCGTCCGCGAAAAGGCCGCTGAGCAGCAGCGCCAGTTGAGCACCCTGGGCAAGATCGGCCGGGGGCGGTTCCGTGGTCGCTGATCCCGCATCGGAGGTAGTGGGTCGTGCCGCGCGACGGTAGGCCCGGCGAGAGCGGCGTCTTCGACGAGGGGAGCCGAGCCGAGCGCCGCCGATCCACCCATTTCGACCGAACCAGGAGGCCGCGCATGGCGGATATCACCGAAGGCGCCGCGACGGCCCGTCGCGCGGTGGCCGAGGCCGAGGTCGCGATCGCTCAGGAGACGCTGAGCGCAATCGTGGACGGGGCCATCGCCAAGGGCGACGCCTTGAGCGTAGCCGAGCTGGCCGGGGTCATGGCCGGCAAGCGCGCCGCCGATCTTATCCCGCTCGTCCACCCGGCCGGGCTCACTGCGCTGATCGTCAACGCCTCGCCGGACCGAGCCGGAAGCGCGATCCGAATCCGCTCTGAGACGGCGGCCTTCGGGCAGGCCGGTGTCGAGATGGAGGCGCTGACGGCCGCCGCCGTGGCCGCCCTGACGATCTACGACATGGTGCGCGATATCGATCCGGGGGCCTCCGTACGGTCCTTACGGCTCGTCTCGAGCTCGGGCGGCGAGGCCGAGGAGTGGCGAAGGCCGAGCGAGGCGATCGAGGCCACGCGGCCGCCAAAGGGCGCTCGCGTCGCCGGCCGCATCGTCCCTGCTCCGCGCGCCCAGAACTTCCGGCCGGCGCCGCGCAGACGAACGCCCTAGTCGATATCGCTCGCCGTTCGCGTCGACAGGCGCTAGAGTGAAGCGAGAGTGATGTCACGGCCGGCGGGGATCTCGTCGCCCTGTCTTGTCCCCGGGCGCGATTCGACGGCCGTGGCCGAGGTCTTGAACCCGTGTCGCTAGACGTACTGCTGCCGCTCGCCATCTTCTTCGCCCTGGGCGTCCCGATCGTCGTCCTGCTGTGGCGCATCTTCGTGGTGGGCGGCCAACTGCGCCGCGACGCCGAGCAGGACCGCGCCGCGGTCGACCTCGCCCGCCGCGCGGACGTCTCGCTGGCCGAGCTTACGTCGATAGTGGACGATCTTCGGCGCCGCAAGGCCCGACCGGAGGAAAGCGCCGCCAATCTCGAGGCCTCGGCGGACGCCTTGGCTCGATATGTCGAGGAGGCCTCGGTCATCGACGAACACGTGCCCCACCCGCCGGGTGGCGGCCTTCGCGTCGAGATCGAGCGAGCCCAGAGAGCCGTCGAATTGATCGAGCACGGCCGGCAGCAGATGCTCCTGGCGAACGCCGAACGCATCGGGGAGGGTGAGACGGCGGTGAAGCGCGGCTACCTCAACCTCCTGCATGCGCGCGAGGCGATCCGGGCCGTGGGTGACGGGATAGCGGCGGCCGCCGCCGCCGACGGCCCGAGGGCCCAGGCTCGACGGCGTAGTCGGATCCGATGATCCCGAGCGGCGGGCCGCGCCTCAGGCGGTGATATCCTCGCGCCAGGCCACCGAGGCCGGACCTGAGGAGTCATCGATGCGTTGTCCGCGGTGCGGCGAAAGAGAGACGCGGGTCGTCGATTCACGCGATCTCGACGAGGCGAGCATCCGCCGGCGACGGGAATGCGAGACCTGCGGCGCGCGGTTCACAACCTACGAGCGGATAGAGGCGCCGCGCCTGATCGTGGTCAAGCGCGACGGCTCCCGCCAGGAGTTCGACCGCGAGAAGCTCGTGTCGGGCTTCCGCAAGGCTCTGACCCGGCGGCCCTTGCCGGACGATGCCGCGGAGCAGGCGGCGGATCAGATCGAGGCCCAGCTGCGGTCCGGCGGCGCCACGGAGGTGGACTCGTCGGAGATCGGCAAGCTGGCCATGGACAAGCTGCGCGCCCTCGACCAGATCGCCTACATCCGCTTCGCGAGCGTTTACCAGAGCTTCGAGGACATCGAGACGCTGAAGCGCGAGGTCGACAACCTGTACGCGCAGAGCGAGAGCGGAGCGACCGTCAAATGAGCGTCCTGTCCGACCGCGCCATCGCCGCCGCAGTGGCCGGCGGGCGCGTCAGGGTCGACCCGTACGACGACGCCGACCTCCAGCCGTCCTCGATCGACCTGCACCTCGACCGCAGCTTCCGGGTGTTCCACAACAACCGGTATGCGTACATCGACGTGCGCTCGCCACAGCCGGACCTGACCGAGCTGCTCAACGTCGCCGACGACGAGCCGTTCATGCTCCATCCCGGCGAATTCGTGCTGGGCCAGACGCTCGAATGGGTCGAATTGCCTGACGATCTGGTGGCCCGACTCGAGGGCAAGTCATCGCTCGGCAGGCTCGGCCTGTTGATTCATTCGACCGCCGGCTATGTCGACCCGGGTTGGAAGGGCAAGCTAACGCTCGAACTGTCGAACGTGGCCAAGCTGCCGATCGCCCTCTATTTCGGGATGAAGATCGGCCAGATCAGCTTCTTCGAGATGTCGAGCCCGGTAGATCGACCCTACGGCTCCGCCGGCCTGGGCTCGAAGTATCAGGGCCAGTCGGAGCCGACCGCTTCGGCCTTCTTCGAGGACTTCCAGGGCGGCCGCCGGGGCGTTGCCGAACCGGAGAAGCCCGAGCGAGGCGACGGCGAGCGTACTCGCCCGGCGGGCGGGCGCGCTTCGCTGGCAGGCGGCGAGGAGCCAGCCCGATGACGACTCTCAACGACTCGGTCCACTGGTCGGCGGAACTCGGCGGCGGCACCCGGGTCGCGCTGATCCAGGCGGGGCGGTTCCGCTCGGATGCCGGTGCGCTCCTGGGCGTGGTGCCTCGGATGATGTGGAAGGACCTCGTGGCCGGCGAGATCGACGCCGACCACCGCCTGCTCCAGGCGCTCAACTGCCTGCTGATCGAGACGCCTTCGGGGCGCGTGCTGGTCGAGACCGGGATCGGCGACCGAATCAACGACAAGGGCCGGGCGATGCGGGCCTACGAAGGTCCGTGGATCGTGCCCGCGCTCGAGACTGCCGGTTTCGCGCCGGATTCGGTGGACGCGATCGCCGTCAGCCACCTCCACTACGACCACGCCGGCGGCGTGCTGCGCGCCGATGGATCGCTGGCCTTTCCGCGGGCCAGGTTCGTTGCCCAGCGAGCGGAATGGGAGATTGCGCTGGGTGAGAATCCGCGCCTCGTGGCCAGTTACGACCAGCCCGAACTGCGTTTGATCCGCGACCTGGGGCTGGAGTCCGCCGCGGACGGCGAGGTCGAGATCCTGCCAGGTGTTTCCGTGTTCCCAACAGGCGGCCATTCGGCCGGCCATCAGGGCGTCGTGGTGCGCGGTCGAGATCGGACGGTCGGCTTCTTCGGCGACCTCTGCATGCGACCCTGGAGTGCCAACCCGAAATGGGTCACGGCCTTCGACGACTTTCCACTCGATTCGGTGGCCATCAAGGAGCATTACTTCGCGCGCGCCACAGCCGAGGGCTGGACGATCGTCCTTTCGCACGAGCCGCTCCACCCGGTCGGCCGGATGGTTCGAGACCGCGATCGCTTCAGGTACGAACCGCTCGTCTGATCGGGCCGGTGTCTGTCGGGCCTGGTTCCCGCACCGTGCTCGCGAGGCTGTACCATCGAGCCGGGCCCCCGTAGCTCAGTGGATAGAGCGCCGCCGTCCTAAGGCGGGCGTCGTCGGTTCGAGTCCGGCCGGGGGCGCCACCACTCGCCAGCCAGGGGCTTCCGTATGCCGCGTTTCTACTTCCAGGAGACTGCCGCGCTCCCGTTTGGGGCGGGTGAGTGCGTCGAGGCGGCGCGCCGGACGCTCACGGAGATGGGCTCCACGCCGGCCGTCTCAGGCTACGAAGTGAACGCCAAACTCGGGTCGCAGCTGAAGATACGGATCGTCGGGGGAGCCTGGTGCCCGGTCAAGTGGCTGCCGATCGAGATCGTGGTGCGCGTGCTCGACTATGGCACGGGTCGTCAGGTGGTGGTGAACGTCGCCGAGAGGATGGGCTTCGGGATCATGTTCTGGATCGAGGAGCGCTACCGGAGCCACTGCCAGGAAACGGCGGTCTTCGTCCGAAACACGATCGCGGGGCGCCTGGCCTACGGGCTCTGAGCCCGGATTCGATCGTACGTCGGGGCGGTACAGAAGCCAGAATGCGAGGCCGCACGCCGGGCCCCGGCTCTGCGTCCGGAGGCCGTCGAGGGTAGGCTGTCGGCGAGATCGAGCCCAGCGGAGGCAGCCATGCGCTTTCGAACTGCCGCGGTCACCGTCGTCATCTACGCGGTGGCCATGGCCTATCTCGAGTCCGCCGTCGTCGTCTACCTGCAGCGCGCTCTGGGCATAAATCCGGACAACCTCTTCTCGCTCCACGCCGCCGAGGTGGCCGCAGACCTGGCCGCCATCGAGGCCGGGCGAGAGCTGGCGACGATCGTGATGCTGGCCGCCGTCGGGATCCTGGTCGGTCGCCGTTGGGTGGACCGACTGGCCTGGACGGCGGCGGCGTTCGGTGTGTGGGACGTCTTCTACTACGTCTGGCTGTGGGTCTTCATCGGTTGGCCGCACTCGCTGAACACCTGGGACGTGCTCTTCCTGGTGCCGGTGCCGTGGGCCGGCCCGGTGTGGGCGCCGATCGCCGTGAGCATCGCCCTTGTCGTCTTCGGGCTGGCCGCCGCGCGCCGGGTCGGGCGGGGTGAAGCGGTGCAGGTCGGCCTCATGCGCGGGTTCGCCGCGGTTATTGGGGGGATCGTGGTCGTCCTCAGCTTCACCGCGAACGCGACGGCGCTGCTCGAGGGCGAGATGCCGGCCGCGTTTCCGTGGCCGGTCTTCGTCGCGGGGATGGCCATCGCGGTTTGGGCGGCGTTCGCGTCGCTCCACACCAGGGGCGCCTCGTGACGGGAAGTGGCCGCTCGTGATCCCGGGCGACCACTGAGTCCCTCGGCCCCGACGCGGGCGATCCCGGCGGTTGGATCCTATACTCCCGCCATGCCAGAGACGGGCCATGCGGCTGTCCCCGCCGGATCGATGCGGTGATGGGCGCCGCTCGATCGCCTTTCGATCCCACCTCGCGCAGGCGCCGCCCGCGCAGGCGCTTGGTCGCCGGCGGCGCGGTCTTCCTGGCCGTCGTCCTTGCCGGAATCGCCGCCTGGCACCCTCTGGCAACCGCCGCCGCCCGAACGAGCGTGACCATCCTCGGTCCGTCGGCGGCTTCTCTGGATCCGGCCGCGCAGTCCGACGCGGGCAGCGCCCAGATCGTCTCGCAGGTCTTCGAGTCGCTCACGTCTATCGATGTCTCAGGGCGCGTACAGCCGGCGCTGGCGGCGAGCTGGAGCTCTGGTAATGACGGCAAGACGATCACCTTCCATCTTCGGTCCGGGCTGACCTTCTCCGACGGTTCGGCGCTCAGCGCGGCCGACGTCGTGTCGAGCTGGATGAGGGTGCTCAATCCGGCACAGCCGAGCCAGCTCGCCTCGCTGCTGGACGGCGTCGTCGGTGCCCGCGCCTACAGCGAGGGCAGCGGCGCCGCTTCCGCCGTCGGCCTCAAGGCCCCGGACGCCCTCGACGTGGAGGTCGATCTGGTGAGCCCCGATGCGGACTTGCCATCTATCGTGTCTAGCCCGACGCTGGCGGTCGTTCCTTCCCGGCTGGCCTCGAACTCGGCCCTGCTCGAGCCGGGGACCTTCGTCGGGAGCGGCGCCTACATTGTGTCGGCTCTCACCCAGACCGAGACGACGCTGACCGCGAACCCGCATTACTGGGCGGGTCCGCCCGCGATAACCACGGTTCACCTGCTAAGCGACATCGGCGGCAAGAGCCCGGTCTCGGAATTCCAGGCCGGTCATCTCGACTACACCCCGATCTCGCTCTATGACGCCTCGTGGATCGCCTACGACTCCACGCTTGGACCATCGCTCCGGATCGAGCCCTCGCCATCTGTGGAGTTCTACGGCTTCAACACGACCAGGGCGCCGTTCAACAACGTCCACGTCAGGCGGGCCTTCGAGATGGGCATCAACTGGGACAGGATCGTGGCGCTGCTGTCCAACCCGCTCGAGGTTCCGGCCACAGGCATGGTTCCGGCCGGTGTGCCGGGCCACAGCAGCAAGGACTACGGGCCCAAGTTCGATCTGGCCCAAGCGAAATCGGAGCTGGCGGCGGCGGGCTTTCCGAACGGCGTCGGCTTCCCCAAGATCACCATGGTGACGGGCGGCGCAACTCTGGACGGCGCGATTGTGCGCCAGCTCCACGACAACCTGGGCATCGACATCGACTACGTGATCGAAGACTGGTCGTCGTACAACCAGCAGCTCCTCACCAACCCACCGGACTTCTGGGAGATGGATTGGGTCGCGGACTATCCGGGCGCAAACGATTTCCTGGGTCTGCTGCTCGGTTCGGGCAAGACGAACAACTTCGCCCGCTGGAGCTCGTCCGATTTCGATGCCGCCATTGCCAGGGCGCTCGCGGCGGCCGATGAGACCTCGATGCAGGCGGCCTTCGATCAGGCTCAGTCGATCGTGCTCGACCAGGCGCCGGTCATCCCCGTCGATTACGGCGCCGGCTACTCGCTGGCGGCGAAGGGCCTCCTCGGGGCGCAGCCGAACGGCCAGGGGTTGGTGCGCTACGCCGGCCTGGCCTGGGCGTCGGGCACATGAGCCGGCCGCGACGCTCCATGGTCAGCCGGTTCTCGGCCGCAGTCGCGTGTGCTCTGCTCGGGCTGATGGCGCTGGCCGGCTCGACCGCCGGCGCATCGGTCTCGTTCGGGACACCGACGTCCTCCTCGACGTTCGGCAAGGGCATCGTCTATACGCAGCCGGTCAGCGGTTCGAGCTTCAGCGAAGCCGACATCGTCCTCTCCCTGCCGGGCGACGTGGGATCAAGCGTCGTTGCGCTGACTGGGGCGGGCGCGTCGGCGACCTCCCTCACGTACACCTTCGACACGTCGAGCGGCCAGATCCAGCCCAACACCCGGGTGACCGCATATTTCCAGGTCGTCTTCTCCGATGGTTCAACGCAGAAGGGCCCGGTCATCCAGGTCACCTACCAGGACGACCGCTTCCACTGGCAGACGCTGCCTGGAAAGCTCGTGACGCTCCACTGGTATTCGGGTTCGACGAGCTTCGCCCAGCAGGCGCTGGCCATGGGCGAGAGCGGCATCTCGAAGTCGGCCGGGTTCCTGGGCGTGACCGAGACGCAGCCGATCGACTTCTTCGTCTACGCGGACCAGCAATCGTTCTACGACGCACTGGGGCCGGGCACGCGGGACAACGTCGGCGGCGAGGCGAACACGACCACGCGAACCCTGTTCGCGCTCGTCCCACCGGACCAGCTGTCATACGCGAGCACCGTGGTACCGCACGAGCTGACCCACGTCGTGTTCGACGACGGCACGGGAAACCCCTACCATGCGCCGCCGCGATGGCTCAACGAGGGCCTCGCCGTGTACCTGTCGCAGGGCTACGACAGCAGCGACCGCGGGCTCGTAGCTTCGGCCGCTAAATCGAAGACGCTGATGCCGCTCAGCGCGCTGACGGGGCAGTTCCCAACCGAGAGCGATCGCTTCTACCTCGCCTACGCGGAGTCGGTTTCGGCGGTCGACTACATGGTCCGGAAGTACGGCCAGGGCGCGTTTCCCAAGATGGTCAAGGCCTACGGGACGGGCGCCTCGGACGACGAGGCCTTCACAACGGCCTTCGGCGTCACGACCGAATCCGTCGACAAGGCCTGGTTGGCTCAGAACGGCATAACCTCCGCTCCCACCTTCGGGCCGCAGCCGGCCCCGGCGGGACCGGTGCCGCCGGGCTGGACCGGAACCGGGGGAGTAACAGTCACCGCACCGCCGGCGGCCGGGGCAACGACCGCCCCAACCGGGGGACCGGCCGTGGCACCCGGATCTGTGGCCTCGCCCGGGGTCTCCTTCGAGGTGCTCCTTGCCGGGTTCATCGCCGCCGCGGGGCTCCTGCTGATGGGCATCGCCCTGGTCCTGTATCGACGGCCCGGTCAGCCGCCCCCACAGCCTCCTCCAGCCTCTTGACGGTAGACCTGGGGCATGATCTGCGGCTCAGCTTCGGCGGTCCCTTTGTCGGTCGAGCCGCCGCGAACGGCGGGACGCGGGAACCCAGGCTCTGATAGATTGAGCGGCCGTTATGGGTGAAGCCATCGCATCGCACCAGTTCAGGCTGTCGTAATGGCTGCCGGCCAGCACGACGTAGTCGAGTTCCGACTCGGCGACGTCGTCAGATTGAGGCGGGCCCACCCCTGCGGGAGCCTGGAATGGCTCGTTGACCGGCTGGGCGCGGACATCGGGCTTCGATGCCGGGGCTGCGAACGCCACGTTCTCATCGAACGCCGAACACTGGAGCGACGACTGACCGGTTTCGTCTCTCGCGGGGATCTGGCGATGAGCCAGGCCGTGGCGCCGCAACCGCGCGATTCCGGCACCTCGGCGCGAGATGGCGGTCGATGAACGTCACCATCACCCCCAGGCGGCATCGACGGGCGGCTGCGCCCCCGCGCAAGCGCGTCACAAAGCCAGCCGGCGACTCCGGCGCAGCGGTTCTCCAGAATCGCCCGTTCTTGCTGCTGTGGCTGGCCCAGCTCTCGACTCAGGTCGGCGGCAACATGGTGATCTACGGTCTGACGCTGATCATCTACGCCGCGTCCGGCTCGAACAGCGCCGTGAGCGTCCTGCTGCTCAGCTTCCTCCTCCCGGCGATCGTTTTCTCGGCCATGGCGGGTGTGTTCGTCGACAGGGTCGACAAGCGCCACATGCTGCTCGTAACCAACGTTCTGCGCGGGTTCGCCTTCCTGGCGATCGTCCTGGTCGGCAACAACCTATTGCTGCTCTACGTGCTGATGGCTCTGGTCTCTACCGTGACCACCTTCTTCGGGCCGGCCGAGGCCTCGATGATCCCGTTCCTGGTCCCGAGGAACCAGTTGCTGGCGGCCAACGGCCTGTTCACGCTGACCAGCAACGTGGCCTTCGCGCTGGGCTTTGCGCTCGTGGGCCCATTCGTGGTGGCTCTGGCAAACGCCGAGATCCTCATCGTCATCGTGGCCGCCCTGTATTTCGTGGCCGCGGTCTTCTGCTGGACGCTGCCCCCCGCACCCACTGTTGGCGCTGGTTCCGTGAGTCCCGGCCAGACCGTCGCCGACGCGGAGCGCGCCGTCCAGACCATGTCCGGCCAGTTCGCCGAGGGGATCCGCTATATCCGGGACCACCACAACGTGGGCTGGTCCCTGTCGTATCTGGGCATCACCGGTGCTCTCGTCGGGATCCTCGGGACCCTGGGTCCGGGTTTCGCCAGCAAGACACTCGGCCTTGGTTCCAAGGACTTCGCCCTGATCGTCCTGCCGTTGGGGCTCGGGGTCGTGATGGGCATCCTCGTCCTGAATTCCTACGGTCGATATCTGCCCCGCCGGCGCACGATCGAGGCCGGCATGATCGCGACCGGCGTCCTGCTCGCCCTGCTCGCCTGCGTCGTGCCGATATCCACATTCCTCGAGGACCGGGCCCTGACCACGGGTCTGGCCGAGGCCAGCCGCGTCGTTTCGCTGCTGTCATTGGTCATGGGGATCGCCTTCCTCGTCGGCGCCGCGTATGTGATGGTCGCCATATCGGCCCAGACGCAGCTCCAGGAGGAACTGCCCGAGGACGTGCGCGGCCGGGTCTTCGGCGTTCTCAACATGGTCGTCTCGGTGGCGAGCCTCTCGCCGATCCTCGTCGTCGGCCCGGTGGCGGACCTCGTCGGCCGCGAGCCTGTCATCCTGGTCGTGGGCGTGTTCGTCGGTCTGTGGGGGGTCGCCAGCATCCTCAGTCGCCGATCGCTCCAGGTCCCGGACGACGCCCGAGCGCCCTCCACACCCAGCGGCGCTCCGGTAGACCCGATGACCGCGGCCACCCAACCGAGCGATATGAGCGGCACGACCGTCGCTCCGACCACGTCGGCGGGCGGCCCCGCGCGGGCCAAGCCGTCGCGACGTTCTAAGCGGAGCGCGGCAGAGGACGGCGAGGCTTCCTGATGCCACCAGCCGCGCCGGCAGCCGGATCCGAGGTGGCGGCGACTCCCGACGCGTGGCGCGCCGCCGCGATCGGTATCCTGGCCGGCGGGTTCGCCCTCGGAGCGCTCTCCACGCGGGGACGGCTGGGGGCCGCCGTTCCGCTGATAACCGCCGGCGTGGCGGTCGGCTGCGCGGTACCTGTGGCACTGGCGTCGCGCCGGCCGCCGATAAGCGTCCCCGACGCGGCCGCTGCACTTGCGCTGGCCGAGAAGCCGCCCACCTTCACGATCCTCGTCGCCGCCCGCGACGAGGCCGCCGTACTCCGCCGGCTCGTGGCCGATGTCGCTCGGCAGGACTATCGATCCGCCGACGGATCGCCCCGCTTCGATATGGTCGTCGTGGACGACCGTTCGATCGACGGCACCGCCGACGCCGTGACGGCCGCGGCCGCGTCGGCCGGGATTGCGGCCATCACCCGCGTGGTCGGGCGCCGCGGGGTCGACCTCGCCGATGGCAAGGGTGCCGCCCTCTCGGCCGTTCAGCCCGACGAGTGCGCCGGAGACGTCATCGTGGTGCTCGACGCCGACGCCCGGATCGAGCCCGAGTTTCTGCGGCGCGCGGCGGGTTATTTCGCGGCCGGCGCGCGGGCGGTCACGGCTCGAAGGCGGATCCTCGATGCGGGGAGCAGCTGGCTGGCCGCCGCTCAGGACGACGAGCAGACCCTCGACGGCGAGCTCAACCGCGGCCGATGGGCTCTCGGCGGCTGTTCGGAGTTCCGCGGCAACGGGATCATGGTGCGGCGCGACCTCCTCGCCGCAGCCGGCGGCTGGCGCGCGGCTGCACTGACCGAGGACATCGACCTGTCGAGCCGGATCGCCGCCGGCTTCGGGGAGCGGGTCTGCTGGGCCATCGACGCGGAGGTCTGGGAAGAGCCGGTCCGGACGATTGATCGGCTGTGGCGCCAGCGCTTGCGCTGGGCCGAGGGGGCCTTCAGACGCGCCTTCGAGCACGGTCCGGCCGTAGTCAGGAGCCGGCATCTGTCGGTCGGTGCGCGTCTTGATTTCCTCACCTACGTGGCGCAGCTCGCGGTGCCTCCAATCGTGCTGGGGGCCGCGGCCGGCACCGTCCTGACGGGCCGCCGACGTAGTCTCATCGCGCTGGTGGCCGGCTATCTCGGAATCAGCGGGCTCCTGGGGTGGGACGCACTGCGGTGGAATCGAGATTCGGATGGCAGGTGCCTCGACGGCCCGGAGAGAGCCCGGCGGGGGTTTGGCGTTGCCATGTTCAGCGGACTCTGGCTGGCGGTCGTGCCGCGGACGCTGTTCGATCTCGCGGTCCGGAGAGGCTCGATTCGCTACGTAAAGATGGAGCACGACGGGGTAGGGGACCCCGAGACGCGACCCGCCGGGGCGTCCGACGCGCGATAGGCGTCGTCGTCACTCTGGCGGTCCAATGGCATGCCGCCGGCCCGATAAGCCGTAGATAAGCGACCGCCCCTAGAGTCGGCTCCGTCGCGTTTCGGCGGCCATAGCCCAGGACCGAGGGGGCAGCCGAAACGCCATCACCACTCGCCGCGGCATGAGAAAGGAGGGGTCGCCGGGTAGCCATAGTTGCGTCTGAGCGGAGGGGTCGATCCGCCCGGGCCCGTTCACCAGAGGATAGGAACCCGCCGATATGAACACCGCCGCCTCGAAGCAGTTTCGAGAGGAGGGACTTCATGTCCAGGTTGGTTCGCAGTGGGATTCTCGCGCTCGTCCTGGTAGCCACGCTCAGCGGGGTCATGGCGTCGCCGGTCCAGGCTCGGCCGCCGGCGAATCCGAGCGCAGACCCGAGCGAGGTGGCGCTCACGCCGGCGGAGCAGCAGGCCCGCGCAGAAAAGCTGGCCTTCGCCGAGAAGGAGCGGCGCCACCCCGGTTCGGCGGTCGGCGTCTCCTCGGCCGCCTGCCCGGCCGCGGCCCAGACTCTTGCCGCCGGGACCTCGTCTTCAGGCGTCAGCCCGGCAAGTGGCTGCAACGGGTACTGGGGTTGGGTCTCGATTACGCCACGACGGCAAGAGGTGAGTTACTGGTGCGGCGTGGCGACGGTGCAGGTCGTTTCCAACTATGTCTGGCGGATGGCTCCGTCGTCCAACAGGTGGACTCAGTCGCAGATCACCGGTTGGACGCAGACGACCACGGCCGGCACGAGCGCGTCGAGGGAGAGCTACGGCCTCAACCAGGCCAATGCCGGCAGCCCGTATCTGCCCGCGTCCTGGACATACATGGCAATGACGTCGAGCCAGATAGCCCAGGGTGGAGCTACCTGGCACTCCTTGCTCAGAACGGACATCAATCAGTACAGCATGCCCCAGGTCGTGAGCGTGGCACCAAAAGACCCCGGCTTTCCCTATTTCCTGACGACCTGGCGCAACGCCGCGGCGCAATACGCCGGCCACTACATCGTGCTGAACGGCTGGACCGGCGTGTGGAACAACACCCGGACGCCAACGGTCAATTACGCCGACAGCGCGGTCGGACCCACGGGGACAGCGAGCCTGGATCCCGCGTACGACATGTGGCAGATGATCCGAAAGACCAACGTCAACAAGACTGGGGTCTATGTAGGCTGGTGAGGGAAATGAGAGTGGGACTGGTGCTCCTGGTCGCGGCTCTGCTTGGTTCGGCGTGCTCGGCCAACGCCGGTCCCACTCCAGTTTCGTCGGGCGCGGGGCCGAGTCTGTCGGCCTCGCACCCGGCCACATCGGCGGCTTCTGCATCGAACTCAGGCGACCCGTCGACGCTGGACGTACACCTCATCCCGCAGAATTGGACCACCCCGCTGCTCGCAACGTCGACCGACGGGACGGAGATCGTATGGTCCAAGGGCGGAGATACTGAGCACGGGGCTCCGGACCTGTACGGTTACGTCCCCGGCGACTCGGCGCCGACGCTCATATACCGCGGCGCCGATCGAACGGCGCAGTTGATCCCCATCGCCGTTCATCACGGCAAGTACGCGTTCGAGGAGACGTACGCACGGGAGGACGGATCTGCCGGTTGGCGGCTGTGGTACCTAGGGGCTGCGAACCGAGCGCCAGCGCTCTTGGACTCCAACGTGAACGACCCGCACGGCCTCGCGGCTCCTCCGGTGTGGATTGCCCTGACGGACGCCCGCGTGATCTGGAGCGCCGTCCACCAGACCGCGAGCGGCCCGCACTATTACCTGCGGAGCCACGAGATTGGCACCGGAGCGTCTCGCGACCTGGCGGACGCCGACGCCACTAGTACTGAGTATTGGTTTCCCAACGCGGACGATTCCGGACGGCTCGTGTACGGCACCGTGGAGTACGGGGCCACGGCCGTCGACCCGCCCGCCTTCCACGTCTATCTCGCCCGGATCGGCGCCGGGCCGCTCACGCCGACCCGGCTGGACTCGGACGGGAATTCGGCCGAGCCCGTCATGAGCGGTGATACCGTGGTCTGGAAGAGCGTCACGGGGAACAACGTAGTGAACCGCGGCTCGTTGACGCGCTACTCGCTGTCAAGCCAGACGACCGCCCAGGTGTTCATCGGCGGCCAGGCGGAGGTCAACGACCCTACGGCGGGGGACCGGTTCGTGGCGGCCTGGCTCCCCGACGACACGATCTTCGAGCTGTACGACCTGCAGACGAACACGTCGTTCCCCGTCGAGAGGCATGACCCAACTTCGCCGCTTGGGGTCGTTCGCCCGGTTGTCGCCGCCAACATGGTCGTCTTCATTCGCGTCAACAACGAGCCGGGAGCGAATCTCCAGCTGTGCTGGGCCAGCCTGCCGGCCCCGAGTTGACCCGAGCGCCGAGCGGACCCTCGCGAGAACGCGCCGCCAATTAGCGCGTCGGAGGATGCGTTATGATGCGGCGCGCACCCGGGCGGTTAGCTCAGTTGGTTAGAGCGCATGCTTGACATGCCCCTAGCGCCCCAGCGGTCTAGGCGGGCTCCCCTGAGCGTAGAATCATCGAGCGAAGACACCCCAGTTATGGCGGTATTCGCAAGCGTGAGGGGTGGGAAATCGGATGGATAGGGCCGACTACTGGCAAACGCGCTTTGCGGCGCTCGGTGGTGGCAGCGCTCACTCGCATCTTCAGAGTCTGGCCGCGGAGATCGTCGGCGACGATCGAGCCCGGCGGACGAAGATCGAGTTTCGGCGGAAAGAGGGCGACCACCCATTCATCATCCGCATGGAAATCCCGGGTGAGACAGTACTGACGATTGAAGGCTCGGGCCAGCATCTACTCGGAGCCGCGGGCGATTTGCTCAATCGCCTGGAGGAATGGACCAGGCCTTCGGCGCGCCCCACCGGCTCATAGGAAGCGCCCGCCTCCGAGGGGGATGGAGACGGGCGCCGGTACAGGCTGGTGAGAGTCTACGCGGACGCGATCGCCTTCGCGCAGGTCTTGCAGGCATCGATGGTGGGCATTTCGTCCGCGACAACAAAGTCGGCGTACTGCTCACCGCCGCCGAACAGGTCGAAGTCGCGCAGTTGCAGCCTGGCCCCACAACGGGCGCGACCGATTACGTTGTGGGTCCGGCTGTCGTGGGTTTGGAGATCGCCGGAGAACACGTGCCAGCAGCCATTCCACTCGGGCATCAGTTGGGGTGGCCGACGCTGCCTGCGCAATGGAGGGCGTGGCAGCCATCGACAGCGAAGCCAAGTGCCAGCCGCGGGCGGGTCAAACGGAATCGGCTCGGGCTTGGCAAGCTCGTCGCCGATCGCGTCGGGCAGGCTCCAGAGTGTGTGGCCTGCCGTGCTGATAATCGCGTTTTCGATGATGCGCAATCGGGCATCGCGGTCGAGATCCACGCCCATTCTGTCGAACAGTCCCGACGCGAGATCCGCCATCGGCTTGGCAAGAGCCGTGGAGATGGGGGCCAGGAGGTCCACAGTGCGCCGCTTCGAATCCAACAGATCGCCATAGGTCAACCCGGACTCGTACAAGGCAGCGAACGCGGCATCGCGCGCCTTTCGGTGCTTGCTCTCCCAGGATGCCTCAGTCGGCGCGCTCATGCCGTCACCGCCTCGGCCATCGCGGGCTCGTGAGCCGCGTTCTCGACACGTGAACGGCATCGCCGGCAGACGATGGCGGCCGGATCGGCGGTCCGTTCGATGTGAAGAATCAGGCTCTCCGAGATCCACGGTCAGGCCGGCACCGCATTCGACGCTCACGTAGACCCTGTCGTGGTCGTCGTGGCCCTCCGTGGTTCGGCCTGTCGCCAGGTGCCACACTCCCGAGGGTCTGCCCCGGATCGCGGCGCCACGCGGGTACTCGGGTACCTGGCCGCGCTCGCGGCGAATGCGGGCCGTCCATCGGCGGGTGAATTCGACAGCGGCGCGCTTATCGGCCCATCCGAGCCATTCGGCCAGGCGCGTCTCCTCCTCACCGCTGAGGGCGTCTCGGGCCCGTTCAAGCTCGCTGGCAACGTCGAGAGTGCGGCCGTATTCGCGGAGCGGGTGATCGACCGGACCGCCAGGGGCGGTCTCACCGAATTCGACCCGCACCGCGACATGGTGGATGGTGTCCATGGCCCACCGACCCGTCCGGTCCATCGGCAGGGTCCATTCGGGCCCCCACTTCCAGTAGTCGTATGGGAGCGTGACCTCCGGGTGAAGCCGCGCGATCCCGTGTGCGATCGTCGGCTGAGTCGCCGTGCCCATTCCTGCCTCCCTGAATCGAAACGCCCCGACCGGAGGCGGTAGATCGCCAGCCGGACGGGGCCTCGTCAGGATATTCGATTGAGACCGTATCTACCCGGCCGCCAGATCGCTCCGGCGTCGTCCACGGTAGCTAGCGCAGCTTTCCCTGTCAACGCCCGGACACCCGCGCCACTGCGAGCGGAATCGCGCGTCCTGGGGCGTCTCAGACGGGCAGGGAATCGAACGGCCGATCTAGATCGCGGCTCGACATCCACAGCGGCAAATCGACGGTTGAACACGTTCCCGGAAAGCTAACCGGAGACGCGGACTATTGGGGTGTGGTGGAGCAGGCCGCAGCATTGTCGGTCTACACTCCGGGGACCTACCAGGTCGTCATAACTGACGTGGGCGGCAATCAGCTCGCCAGCGGCACCCTGACGGTTACGCCCTAGGTCCGCCGGAGCCAATCGGCCGGGCGGGCTCACGCGACCTCGATGATGCCCGTGATGTCGATGGTGCTGCCCGTCGTCCAGGCGAAGGGTTGATTGTTCTGAACGACGGCGGGAGCGCTGCCGTTGTAGTTCATCTCGCCGATGACCGTGTCATTGGGGTAGACCTTGGCGACCCCGACGAAGTTGGTCGTTCCCGCCTGGAGTATGTGCAGCGCGAGCTGTTGCGTTCGGTTGGCGACGTTGGGCGACGTGAGCCCGGCCGGTAGGGAGAACTTCCACGTCCCGGACCCGGCGTTCCATGCTCCCCTCGTGGTGACGTTCAGGTTGATCTGAATGGCGTAGGTGTGGGCGTCGAGTTGCTTGTAGCGCCCGATCAGCGCGCTACTGCCTAGGGTGGGGTTGGTCGTGCTCGCCGTCAGGCTGGGCGTGTAGTCCGTCCAGGCGCCGAGGCCCGCGCCACCACCTGGCGCCGCCCATTTGACGCCGAGCGTCTGCGTCGAGTCAGCAGTGAGAACGTAGGTATCCGTCCCCACTCCGAGCCGCGTCGTGCTCGAACCGTGGACGATGAGATCGCCCTTCGTGGTCGTCGGGTCCGAGAAACCCGAGGCAGGCGCGGCCCACTTGAGCCCCAGGGCTTGGGTGGAGTCGGCTGTCAGGACGTAGGTATCGGTCCCGATCGGGATGCGCGCCGGGACGGTGGAGTAGCCGGCAAGATCGCCCTTCGTCGTCTGCACCGTCGCGCTGGGCGTTGCCCAGATCAGGTGATGCGTCGTCGGATCGACGGTGAGCACCTGCCCGTCGGTGCCCTTGCCGAGTCTGCCAGGCGTGCTGGCACCCTGGACGATGATGTCGTCCTGCGTGGTCATGGGGTTGGTCATGCCGCCGGCACCCAGCGGCCCGACAACCGTTCCGCCCGAGTCTTTGACGTACATGCCGCCCGACTTCGAATAGAACGTGTGCTGCCCAGCCGGGGGGGGTCGCAGCGTCGGTCGAGCGATCCACGAACGAGTTAATGCCGACCATGACGCCGTTGTTCAAGACGAAGTGCTGAGTCAGCAGAGCGGCGTCGAGGCTGTCGCCGGTGTTCACGATGAAGGTTGAGGCGTGGCTCATGCCGGCCGGGCAGCCGATCCCGTGGGCGTTGCTGTTCAGGTCGACGACAAGGAAGAAGTTGCCGCCGCTACGGTCGTAGATCCCGTAGCCCGACGAATGGTGCTCGATGGGCGAGCAGATAAACGTGTTCCACGAGCAGCCGTCGTTGGTGTTGTCCCCGAGGATGATCCCGTTGCCGTTGTTGATTAGCTGCCCGGTCTGGATTCGGTTGCCTTGGAAGTTGTAGATGCCCGAGGCTCCGGCAGCGTGGAAAGCGGTCCCAGTGTTGTCGGCGATGCGACCTAGGACGATGTCGTTGTTGAAGCAGCCGTAGTCTGAGATGCCCGTCGAGTCCGAGCTAAAGCCCATGCCGGCCAGGTTGTGGATGTTGCCGATCCAGATGCGGTTGTCGCTCGAGCGGTTCATTGCGACAGCCTCGGTGATGGTCTGGCTGTTGCCGTCGAGCTCGCCGATGGAGAGATCGAGCCCCGCGAGGATCTGGTGGCCCGCGCCGGGTAGGATCGTGACCATTGCCGTCATCGAACCCGACGCCTTGATGTGCGCCGCGGTGGCGTCGAACGTCACCAACCCGCCGCTATGGGCGTAGAGCCCGCCGAAGGCGACGGCCGACGCGGTGTTGTAGATGCCCGGCAGCACCAGGATCGAGTACGGGACCGTGGCAGCGGCTGCAGCCGTGATCGCCGCGTTGATCTCCGTCTCGTCGGCGATGCCGGTGCAAACGGCATCGGCGATGGCCTGGAGCGTTGCATCCGTGTCCGAGGCCGCGATGACGTAGTCATAGGGTGGGCGAACGCCGCCGGCCGGAAGGCGGAACTCCACGCCTCCTGACCCGTCCGGTGCGGCCACCTTGGTCGTGTCAGTCTCGGTCGTGGAGAGTCGCGTGGTCGGAAGTTGCCCGTTATGCGACGGGCCGTCGTGGGCATGAACCGGAGTTGTGAGCAGAGCGTTGCCACCGCCTCCCGTAGCCACTGCGGGCGGCCGTCTCGGCCCGAGTTCATTGATCAGATGGGTGCGGATCGAGGATCTAGCCACCGATCGTCTCCTTCTGCAGTTTGCTCGCGAGGATGCGCCACTCGTCGTCGGTGAGGGTCTGCATGGTCTTTGCCTCCGTTCGGGGATGGGCGGCCGGCGCCAGACGGGCAGGAATCGAACGGGCGAGCGATTGGCTACCAGTTCGCGGACTTCCTGGCCCGTCAGGGTCTCGCGGTCGAGAAGCGCAGCCGCTACGCGGTCGATTGTCGCCCGTCGCCGACGCACCAGCCGGCATGTCGCGGTCCATAGGTGGTCGAGCAGAGCCAGGGCCTCGTCCGGCGTGGCGGTCGCCTTCGCGGCAGCCGATAGGGCGACTTCGATATCCGATCCGTCAGTCGGCGACATGGCCCGCCAGTCTCCCTGCCTCCAGCCGCGGACGACTCGGGCAGCATGACCGGCCAGGGCGTGAACCGCCAGACGGCGTAGGGCGCGCGGTTGCGAGTAGCGCGTGACGCGGCTCTTGCAGTACGGGCTCCGCGGCGGATAGCTGTCGATCGCGAGCGACACGAGGATGATGTCCAGCCCGAGAACGTCTCCGATTGCGGCGTGGGCGGCCTCGTGGGTTGCGCCGTCAAACAGCGGAGGGGGAAACACGTGGTTGGCGCGGAAGCGGTCATAGGCGCGGCGCCGGAATTCGGTCAGCGTGATCGGCTTCTGGTAGTGGCGTTCTGCCGGGGCGGTCAAGGGATCTGAATCTCGATCGTGCAAGCGTCCGCGTCGGTCTGGCGGCTTTTGTCCATGCCGATCCGCGATACGCCGGTAAGTTGGAGGGGCGTACCGGGAGTGGAGCCGCGCACCAGCGCCTGCTTCCACGTCCACCCGCCCGCGAAGGTTGCTGGTCCCACGGTCTCCTTGATTGTCAGAGAGGCAGTCGCCACGGGGTACGCGCCGGTCGGCCGCCAGGTAAAGAAGTAACCGCCGAGCGGGAGGTCCCAGCCGTCAGCATCGTTGGCGGTCCAGGCCCCCGCTACCGGACTGCCATCGACCAGGACTTCGAAGCTGGTGTAGCCGGGATCAGGGAGGCCGTCATAGGCCGCGATGATGCTCACCGTGCCGATCACGGTTCCGACCACAATCGCAAACTCGGCGATGTTGTAGATGGTGGCACCGAGCAGGAGTTCGCCGGCGAAGAAGACCGCGCTGGTTCCCAGGCCATCGGTGAGAACCACAGGAGAACCCGTATGAGTTTGGTCGAACGTCGCGGTCGGCGTTATGCCGTAGATATTCGAGGTCGTGAGATCGCTCGACGTATTGATCGGCCCGGCGACAAAGACGTCCGGCAGTTCAACGATCGCATGGTGGGCGTCGGAACCGATCTGTAGCTTGCTCGCGAGGATGCGCCACTCGTCGTCGGTCAGGGTCTGCATGGTCTTTGCCTCCGTTCGGGGATGGGCGGCCGGGCAGGGGGCGGCGGGTCCCGTCGAAGCAAAGCCGCCGAGCCAGGCCGGTCATTGCCCGATGGGACCCGTCTAGGCCCGGTTCCCAGCCGCCTTATCGAAGGGCGGGGGTCGGCACCGGGCTTATGTTGTGAGGGCCTCCGGCCGCCGACACCCGGAGCGGCCGGAGGCCTGGGCGACCCGGCTGGAACAAGCGCGAACCACCGGGTGCCCTTTTCCATTACAGCGCCCGCCACGCATGACGCCGGCCCATTGCGGCGACCATCGATCCGACGCTGTCGAATCGACGCCGGCGAGCTCGGCCACCGGCCACGATCGCCGCGAAAGCGAGGCCCCTCGCGCCGGCCATCGCGGCCACGTGTCGGCCCTCCCACATGTCGGCTCCATCGGGCTCCCGGCCGAGAGCCTCAGTGAATGCGGCCGGGAGCGGCGAGGTTTCCGCGGGGAATGCGGCGGCCAGGTTCCGGGCCGGGAGCCGCACGATCGGCCCGCGGTGCCAGGTCCGGCCCGCAAGAGCGGCCGCGATCGCCTGCTCACACTCGCGACCGACAAGGCAGCCGTCGGCCCATTGCAGCGTCTGGGCCAGGCATCCGATCGCCTCGATGTGATCCTCGATCCAGGCACGAGCACGTCGGCGTTCTGTCTCGGCAACGGCGAAGTGGGAAACGCCGCGGAGGCGGGCCAGACGATAGATCATGTCCTCCGCATCGGCGTCGTCACCCGGCGACACGTCCGTGACGTCCGTCCCGGCTCGCGTGACGCAATGCCAGCGGGCGGATGCCTCGCCGCCGACAAGTGAGATGAGCAGATCCCGCTCGGTGTCGAGCGCGCTGTCTATGCTGAGAGGCGGACACAAGAACGCCGTATGGCCGGACCCATCGGCATGGGCCTCGATCGATGTGACTTCCCACCCTGCCTCAGCCACGGCCAGGGCGTGGGCCGCTTCGTGAACGTACGCCATTGTGGTTTCTCCTTTGGCTTAGTAGATGACGCCGCCCGGAGGGGCGACGGCGACCTTCAGTGCATCGCGCAAGAGCTGTTCAGCGCGACCGAGATCCGCGAGGTCCCGGTTCGCGACGTACTTTTCGAGGAGCGGGATGGCCCGGGCGACGCGTTGCGCGGCGACGTCCTGGCACTGCTCGCGCCAGAGACGGGCGCGCTGCTCAGCGACGGTCTCGCCGGTCTGCGCGGCAATCGTGGTCGGGGTGTCAGGCATCGCGTGCCTCCTTCGGCTTTCGAGCCGGATCGGTCGTGGCGGCAATCTCGGCCAGCCGCCACGCTTCCTCGATTGGAGTCAGAGGGGAGCGCGCCAGGGCGGCCTCAAAGAGCACGCGCCGGCGGATCACAAACCCGGGACGAAAGACTGGCCCCGGCCGACCGCCGAGGGCGCAGTCAAGCGCGATCCGGACCTCCTCGCCGCCGAGACGATCACTGTTGGCCGCCATGGTTGCGGCGAAACGCTCGATCACGTCGCGCCGCTCGCGAGCCAGGGCCAGCGCGTGTCCGTAGAGTCGGCCCATCTCGGCGTCCGGGGCGGTCGGGGCAAGATGGCACGCCGCGGATCGGGCGTGGTCGCGGTCCGGGCCGGCTCCGCGGGCGGGATCGGGGTCGCCGAAGACCTCCAGGGCCGCCTGGCCGGCCAGATCGAATACACCCTGTCGCTCGACAAAGGCCCGCCAGGCTTCCGCCGTCATAGACGCGACCTCGCGCGACAGTGGCAGCCAGCCGCTGGTATGGCCTGTGCCTGTCGGGAAGGCAACCACGACGTTCGGGGCCGCGAGACCGAGAGCGGCGCCGACGATGCAATGGCCGGCTTCGTGGACCCGAGCCCGCTCCTGGTCGTTCACCGGTTAAGCGCCGCTTCTTGGATCCGGCGATCCAGCGCCGCGTCTTCATCGGACTCGCGTTCGATCGAGTCGCGCGCCTCGGACTCGATCTTGTCCAGATAGAGCTGGCGCTGACAAAGCTCCGCGAATACCGATTCGTCTTCCGAGAGCACACGACCCGCCCGCTGCAAGTCGACGAGCAGGTCGCTGTAGAGAATCTCGTCGCCATCGAACCGGCCCTCCAGATCGAGCCGACCGTTTCCGTCAAGAAAGCCGGGACGCAGGATGGACGCGAAGTAGTCCAGTTCTCCGTTCGAATACGCCCGACCGGATTGCCGGCCGTCGATGAATGAGGCGCGCGCCTCTTCGATTTCGCCGTCTGTGTAGGTGCTCATGGTTCTGCTCCTTATCTACCGGGGGGAGGGGTTGGGACGGGCGCGCATCCAGCTCGTACGGCACCCGGGTGCCGCTTTTCGGGTGCCGTCAGTTGAGGAAGTAAAAGCTCGGGCGCTTCGTGACCGGATTCGCGAAACCTGGACGCGCGAGAGAAGCGGCGCCCGGGTGCCTTGGGAGGCGTTCCCTCGCCGTCGGTCAAGTCCCAGGACGTGTGTAACAACGCATCCTTGCGTCTGATCGGTTAGCTCGCCATCAGCAATGCCGTCTCCACCTCCTTGTGGTCGATGACGGCGTCGATGAGGTCCATCGACTCGGGTCGGAAGTAGCGCCGGCCGTCCTGCCACTCGTCGTCCTGCTCGGCCAGGATCATGCCGACCAGCCGGATGACCGATGCGCGGTTGGGGAAGATGCCCACGACCGCGGTGCGGCGCTTGATCTCCTTGTTGAGCCGCTCAAGGGGATTGGTGCTGCGGATCTGACGGCGGTGGGTCTCGGGAAACGCGAAGTGGGCAAGGATGTCGGGCTCGGCATCGAGCAGGAGCCGGGCGACCGCCGGGAACTTGGTCTGCAACCCATCGGCGATGTGTCCGAGCTGGTCGTGGGCGGCTGCTTCGTCTGGCTGTTCGAATACGGCTCGGACCGCCGAGGCGATCATGCTCCGGGCCGAGCGGGGCACCAGATCCTGGGCGTTGCGGCTGAAGTGCACTCGGCATCTCTGCCAGCCTGAGCCGAGGAGCTGCTCGCGGATGGCCTTGACCAAGCCGGCATGATCGTCGCTGATCACTAGGCGCACGCCGTGGAGGCCGCGGCCGACAAGCGAACGGATGAAGGACGGCCAGGCGCTGCCCTCGTCGTTGCCCGCCGCGAGCTCAATGCCGAGGACGCGACGCTCGCCGCTCATCGCCACACCCGTTGCCACCAGAGCGGCCATGCTGACCACTCGGCCGGCCTCGCGGACCTTGAGGTATGTCGCGTCGAAGAAGACATAGGGATAGGCGGCATCGGTCAGCGGACGCCGCCGGAAGGTCTCGACCTCGGCGTCGAGTGCCGAGCAGATCCGGCTGACCTCGCTGCGGCTGATGCCGGTGATCCCAAGGCTCGCCACCAGATCGTCGACCCTCCGGGTCGAGACGCCGAGAACGTATGCCTCCTGGACGACCGCTAGCAGGGCTCGTTCGGCACGCCGGCGAGGCTCCAGGAGCGAGGGGAAGTAGTTGCCGTCGCGGACCCGCGGGACCGCGAGATCGATCGTGCCTACCCGTGTATCCCAGCGCCGCTCGCGATAGCCGTTGCGGGAGGTCAGGCGTCGATCTGGCGCTCGCTCGCCCTTGGGCACGCCGGTGAGCTCGGTGACTTCGGCCTCCATCACACCCTGGGCGAGCAGATGCACCGCCTCTCGCAGGAAGTCGCCGTCGCCGTCCTCGATCGCCTTGCGCACGCCATCGAGCAAAGCCATGCTGTCGTCGGCCACCGTGGTGTCCCTTTCGTCGTCGGTTCTCTACTTCCAACGACGCGAGGATGACGCGGTGGCCGTTCACGTTCTCGGCCTACCCGCTGTTACACACAGTCTGGGGACTCAACCTCGCCGTCAGCCGGCCGGCCCCCCGGTAAGGGCGAGCCTGGCCGATCGCTCCGCGCGCCGTATCGGTCGTGGCAGCCGTGCTCTGGACAACGGCACAGCCAGCGCTTGTTGGCTGCGCCCTCACGGTCCGGGCCGCGGAGTGTCGGGTCTTTGTGGTCGCGCTCAAGGTTGCTCGTGCAGCCGCATGCCGCACAGCGCGCGCCTGGTAGCGCCGCCCGCCGCTCGTGCTTGTGGGGCGTTCCGTAACCTCGCTCGATCTCCGAGCGCTTGTGCCGCTCACACCTGCCTCGACCATTCGGCACGGCACGGTCGGGACAGCGAGGGAATGAGCAGGCGACCGGGACAGCGTTCGGCATCAGTTGGCCCTCGGCTCGGAGTAGTACGGATCGCGATCGAGGACCGGGCATCGGTCGCAGGTGATCGCCTGGCGGCCGTGCGGGCAGTTCTCGATCGTGCAGCCGTAGTGATGCGTCCCACCGACAGGCGCGCCACAGTCGCGGCAGTGCTCCGCCCCCGCGTAGTACTTCTCCGAACCGAACCGGATAGGCGGGATCTCGCGGCCTTCCTGGTGCCATGGGCATTCGCAACAGCTCGTGCCGGGCGTCATCCGATCCTTGCAGCGCAGGCAGACGGCGTAGGTTGGAGGCGCGATCATCGGGAAACCCTCGTTATAGGTGTGGAAAGCGGCGCCCGGGTGCCGGATGGGTGAGTTAGCAGACCGGCCTTACCCTGCCCCCCCAGGTCAGGCCGATATACCTCGCCGGTTGCCTTGACGAGACGGTCCAGTCGATCAGACGCGGGCTCGTGGTGGATGTAGACCAATGCGCCGGTTTCGAGGTCCCGAAGGTCGGGAGTCGGGCTGCATGGACAGGTGGGCAGAGCGTGATGATCCGATGCCATCAGGAGCGGCACGGCGTGAATGGGCCGAGTCATGTCGTCTCTACCGTCCAGGGAAGGCGGACAGACACGGACAGGACACTCCTATAGAGGAGTGTGTGTCTGTCCGGGTGTCCGGACAGACTGTCCAGAGGTGTCCGGACACTTTGTCCGCCAGTCATGCCGATGCCTCTCTGCGGGTCTCAAGGAGAGCCACGTGTTCGATGCCATCGCGCTCGATCGTCGTGAAGTCGCGGCCGAGATAGCGCCGGATCGTGCGGTTGACTGTCTCCGGACTTTCGTCCAGTTCTTCGGCGAGATCCACCCGTAGACGTGCGCCCGCTGAGAGGGCGTGAATGAGACGTGAGCGGATCGGCAGGTGGGCGGCGATCTCCGGCACGTCGCGCGCATCCTCGGGCGAGATGATTGTGCGATCGCCCTCGAACCGGAAGCGAAAGGCAAGCGGGCCGTGAAGCGGTCCGGTGTTGCTCTTGCGGTTGAACATGCCGATCGTGAAACCATCGGGCGCGTCGGCCTGGCGACTCAGATACCAGCTCGCTCGGGCGTTGTTCGCCCAGAAGGCAGAGCCGAATGGCCGCTGTTCGTCGCCGGCTTTTGTCTGGTGCGCAATGCACAACGCGCCGAGGCCGAGCGATCGGAGAGCGTCGAAGAAGGCGAGGGCCGATTGGGCATCTTCGGGCGGACCGCCGCAAGCTGCTGCAACGGAGTCGACGATCAGGTACTGCACGCCATATTCGAGGATCCAATGGCGGATGCGATCGAGCTGCTCGGTGATTGGGCCATAGCAGCGCAGATAGGCCAGGTCGGGCATCGAATCGCCCACGAGGGCGCGCATGCGCTCGCGGTGATCCCAGGGCGAAAACTCCCAATCTAGGAAACCCACGACGCGCGTAGCGGTTGGCTCAAGGCCGAGCAGGTCGGCCCGGTCCATGTGGATTGCGAGGCCGGCGGCGAGGGCGATGTAGCTCTTCCCGCTACCACCATCGCCGAAGATGATCGTCGGGTGGCTTCCCAGGATGATTGGCGGAAGAAGCCAGCCGGCATCTGGCGGCCGCTCAGCGTCGCGTAGCAACATGCCGGGCTCTCCCTGACGATGCGCGTCAAGGGCATGCCAGCGAGCTTGTTCGAGCAGCGATGCCCACTCGATCTCGTGGCCCGGCGTGCGCGTGGCGAGATGCCGCGCGAGGGTGGTGAGAGCGGACGTCGACGTCAGGTTGTGGCGGGTGCGATGGAGCACACCTGCGATGCCGGGCGCGGTGGAATCGACCCGGAGCTCTGCCCACACGTCGCCGGAGCGCTCCGAATGGACGCGGTCGAGCGTCAGGGTGACATATTCAGGAGCTTCCCAGATCGACCGATAAACCCCCTGCTCGGAGGTCAGATGCGGCTCGCTCATGGGCGGAAGACAAGTCGCGTCAGCGGCTCGGTCGGTGGTTCAGGCGCTGGTGGCTGGAATGTCGCGAAGAAGTTCTCATCGGGGACACTTTCGGCTGCCCGATCGCGTAGATACTCGGCGCACCAGTCGCGATGGTCGGCCATGAGGCCGCGGCGCCATCGTTGGCAATGGCAGAGGATCAGGTCTTGCCGACTCTCGGCCGACTGCTTACGCTGTTGCTGTGGGATCGACGTCATGGCGTCGACCTCCTGCCGCGGCGGCTGAGTCAGAGCCCGCCGCGGCTTTCTTTCTGCGAACAGCCGCAGACTTGGCAGCCAACTGCAACATGTGGGCTCGCCGGGCACGCTCGGCCCGTGCTGCGCGCTCTGCCGGCGGCAGAATGCCCTCCGGGTCTACCTGGGCCTCAAACTTGGCGCGAAAGCCCTTGTGGGCGCCACCGGTCATCGTCTCGGCGTCGTTCCGACTCCAAGCGATTAGCCCGCCGATCCGGCCCCAGTTCCTAGCGGTTTGGTGTACATCGCTCACCCCCGGACCGTACGACCGGTCGGCGGGTCAGATCAGGTCAGAGCGGGTCAGAACGGGTCAATCCTCAGGAGGCGCAGGCGGCCACGGGCCGAGCCCGAGATCCCGCATCGCTCGTTTCAGGGTGGCCTCACTCGTGTGCAACTCTGACGCTACTAGCGCTCGGGTGGGCGCCCGATCGAGCCGCTCGCGAAGCTCCTGAACCTTCGCGCGGATCTGCCTCTCTTCGAAGCCGCGCGCCGCGATTTTCCCGCCGGACTCAAGTTCCGCCAGCATTTCGTCGTTCATATCGAGGGAATCTCGGGCAATCGCGCCAACCGCCCGGAGACCATCTGCGAACAACACAGCTGCGGCATACAGGTTGCGCACCATTGACCAATCGGGAATTGCCGGGAGGTGCTCAATCTCCGCGCGCTTCTCGCTGAACGCCTGGCGCCGCTTGTTTATCTCAGGTGCATCACTCTCAGGCAGGAACGACTCGCCCAGATCGAACAGCGAAACGAGTATGGCCCGCTTCTCGGCCTCCCACCGTAGGGCGTCCTCGTCGTTCATCGCTTCGGCTCCAACCGATCGCCGGGCGACATGGCTCGACCGGCTGCAATGGCCCGCTCGGCCCGCGTAGAGGCGGCGTAGCGGGTCAGCATGTCGCGGGACCGCCAGCCGGCCAGCGCCATCAGGTCGCTCTCGGCCATGCCGGCCGACAGCATCGCGTGAGCGTAGGTGTGCCGTAGCTGGTGAGGGTGTACGTGATCGCCGAGCCCAGCTTGCTGGCCGCGGAGTCGCACCAGTCCGGCCAGGCCCGTCTCGCCGAGCGAGCCCTTGCGGCCGAGCCATAGGGTGGGGGAGTCGGCGTCGGCTCGCTTCGCTCGAAGGCGTTGATAGCGGTCGATCGCCTGCACCGTGGTCGCTCCGATGGGCACGACGCGAGTGCGCGAGCCCTTGCCGGTCACCTTCAGGAGCCCACGGTCGAGGTCAACGTCAGCGAGGGCCAGGCCGAGCAGTTCCGCGCGCCGGATGCCCGAGTCGAGCAGGCAACGGAGGATCGCCTCATCCCGCCGACCGGTGAAGGAATGGTCTTTCGCGCATGCGGCGAGTAGTCGGCGCAACTCGGGATCGCGCAGGACCGGGACGGGCGCCTCGGGCAGCCGTGGCGGCTTCATCCGCTCCATCGGCGAGACGCGAACCTCGCCTTCATCGAGGCACCAGCGAAAGAACGCCTGGCAGCCTCGGAAGCGATTGTGAGCCGTCGCAGGAGCCCGCCGTTGGAGCACGTCCAGCACGAAGGCTTCGACATGCTCGCGGCGGATTGTGCCGACCGTCTCGGGCATGCCCTTGTCGTGCAGGAAGGCGGCCAGCTGTGCCACTGCCGTCGTATAGGTGTCGATGGTGGCCGGGCTGACGCGCCGGGCCGCGAGGGAACGGCGCCACGAGCTCGCCAGAGCGGCCAGGGCGTCCGGTGCCGTAGAATGCACCGCACTGGTGGGGCTTGTCTCCATTGGGTCGTCTGCCTCGGTTGGAAGTCTGAACAGCGACCAGCATGCGGCATTCGAGCGATGTAGGCAAGGCCCATAAGGCGAGAAACGCGGGTTATGTGCTCTAGCGGAGCACAAATCGGCGGGCGGTTAGCTCAGTTGGTTAGAGCGCATGCTTGACATGCATGAGGTCAGAGGTTCAAGTCCTCTACCGCCCACCACTCGGGGCCGCCGCAGGGCGGCGCCGGCAACAGCAGAATCAGAGCGACGATCGGGACAGATCACGCCGAGAAGGTCCAAGAGAGCCGTCGCCACGCAGGTCGTGGCTGGAAGCGACGGCGATCCGCTCCGGCGACGACACCACCCGTGAGCGACCGGTCAACCGGTCCGGGCTCCGCCCGTTAGCGCGGCCAAGAGCGCGTGGAGGTCCGGGAACAAACCGGCGGATCCACGAAGGCGGGTGGAACCGCGAGAGAAGCCTCTCGTCCTGTCGGACGGGAGGCTTTGCGTTTGTGAACGACCATTCCGCGAGCGACGAAGCGGTGGACGGCATACGGGAGATGACATGGGCGACGACGATCAGAGCCATGCACCGGCACCTGCGGCCGCGACCGCAGCGCCCGGCGACCCTGAGGAGTACTTCGAGGCCGCGGTTCGCGGATCTGTCGAGGAGCTGCTCGACGCCGGGGCTCACAGCGAACTGGATGCGATGCGGCACTCCGCGGCCCACGTGATGGCCGAGGCCGTGGTCGAGATCTTCCCGGATGCCCAGCTTGGTATCGGACCGTCGATCGACGACGGCTTCTACTACGACTTCCTCCTGCCGCGGCCTCTAACCCCGGACGACCTCGCCGCGATCGAGGCGGGCATGCGCCGGTCCGTCGCCGCAAACCATGCCTTCGAACGCAAGGAGGTGCCGTTCGAGCAGGGTCGCGCCTTCTTCGAATCGCGTCATCAGCCCTTCAAGGTCGAGATCCTGGACGACCTGGCGGCGCGCGCGCAGGAGAACGGTGAGGCGATCCCGCGAACCTCGACCTACCAGCACGGCGAGTTCATCGACCTGTGCAAGGGGCCCCATGTCGAGAGCACCGGCAAGATCGGCCCATTCAAGCTGATGACGGTCGCGGGGGCCTACTGGCGAGGCTCGGAAAAGCGGCCGATGCTGCAGCGCATCTACGGCACGGTCTGGTCGACCCAGGAGGAACTCGACGCGTACCTGCGCCGGCGCGAAGAGGCGAAGCGCCGCGATCACCGCCGGCTGGGCGTGCAGCTCGATCTCTTTAGCTTCCATGATGTCAGCCCGGGCTCGGCCTTCTGGCATCCGAAGGGCCAGCGCCTTTGGCGCACCCTGGAGAGCGCCATCCGCGAGGTCCAGGACCGCCGCGGCTATCAGGAAGTGTCCACGCCGATGCTGGTCCACAAGAAGCTGTGGGAGCAGTCGGGCCACTGGGCGCTGTACGGCGACAACATGTTCCACGTCGAGTCCGAGGGTCAGGTATACGGCCTCAAGCCGATGAACTGCCCCGAGAGCACGTTCATCTACAAGAGCAGGCTGCGCTCATATCGAGACCTGCCGCTGCGCTATTCGGAGTTCGGCCGGCTGCATCGCAACGAACGATCCGGGACACTCTCCGGGCTGACCCGTGTGCGGCACTTCATCCAGGACGACGCCCACATCTACGTCCGGCCGGACCAGCTCCAGGATGAGATCAAGGCCCTCCTCGGCGAGGTCCACGAGGTCTACGGCTGGTTCGGGCTCGAGCCCAGGTTCACGTTCGGTACGAAGCCCGACAAGGCGCTGGGCGATCCGGAGCTCTGGGAGAAGGCCGAGACCGAGATCAAGGCCGCCCTCGACTCGTTCGGCAAGCCGTATCGGCTCAAGCCAAAGGACGGCGCCTTCTACGCACCCAAGATCGACATCCAGGTCGACGATGCCCTCGGTCGCGAGTGGCAGACGGCGACCATCCAGGTCGATCTGGTCATGCTGCCGGAGCGGTTCGATTGCACCTACATCGACGAGAGCGGCCAGGCCGTCCGCCCGATGACGATCCACCGCGCCATCTACGGGTCGCTCGAACGCTTCATAGGGGTGCTCGTCGAGCATTTCGCGGGCGCCTTCCCGGTCTGGTGCGCCCCGGTGCAGGCAGTCGTGATCCCGATCGCCGATCGGCACGCCGAGGCCGCCGACGAGCTCGCCGGCCTCCTCGCCGCGCGCAAGCTTCGGGTCGAGGTGGATCGCTCAGACAACCGGATGCAGAACAAGATCCGCCTCGCTCAGGAGCAGAAGGTGCCCTACATGCTGGTCCTGGGCGACCGCGAAGTCGAAGCCCGCACGGTGGCAATCAGGAATCGGGCGGGGGAGCAAGAGAACGGCGTCGGGTGGTTGGCCTTCGCCGATCGGCTCGCCGAAGAGACCGCGGCCCGCCGTCCATAGGCCGGCGGAGACGTTCGAGTTCGGACCCCGGAGCGCGGTCGGCGAGGTTTGCCGGTCGCGAAATGGCTGTGCTATAGTCCCGCGGGCGACCGCCCGGTGCAGTCGTGCGCCGGGTTTGGGCCGCCCGTCTGCTTTCGGGGCGCGTATCCCGGAGAACCGGCAACTGGAACACGCTTAGAAGGGGTTCGCCATTAGCCGAGACCTGCGCATCAATCAGATGATCCGTGTTTTCGAAGTTCGGGTCGTCGACGAAGACGGTAGCCAGCTTGGTGTCATGCGAACGGCAGATGCCATGCGGCTTGCGCAGGAGCGGGGGCTCGACCTGGTGGAGGTCGCACCACTGGCAAGTCCACCCGTGGCGCGGCTCCTCGACTTCGGTCAGTACAAGTACGAACTGACCAAGCGTGAGAAGGAAGCAAAGCGAAAACAGCGCTCTGTCACCTTCAAGGAAGTTCGCCTGAAGGTGAAGATCGGCATCGGCGACTTCGATACGAAGGTAAGGCGGGCCGTCGAGTTCCTGGAGGACGGCGATCGCGTCAAGATCTCCGTCCAGTTCCGGGGCCGCGAGCTGACCCACCCGCAGATCGGGCGAGATCTGCTCGACAAGTTCGCCGAGCAGATCAAGGAACACGGCGTGGTCGAGCGGCCGCCGCTGCTCGAGGGCAAGTCGATGCACATCAGCGTCGCCTCGACCCACAAACCGAAGGTCCACGAGCCGACAGCGGCGGCAGCGGCCAAGGCTCAGGCCAGAACCGCCGGCGAGGCCGGCGACGAAGCCGATGCGGAGCAAGACGTAACGAAGCAGGCCCCGCCGGCCCCACCGGCGCCGCCAAGGCCCGAGCCGGACAACGGCGCGGCGTCGACTGGAGTGTGAAACAGTGCCCAAGATGAAGAGCCACAAGGGGACCGCGAAACGGATCGGGGTAACCGGCAGTGGCAAGGCCGTACGCGTCAGGTCCTGGCGCGGGCACCACCTGGAACTCAAGTCGTCGCGGCGAACGCGCCGCTACGATGGCAAGTCGATCGTGACCGGCGAGTCGCTCGCTCAGGTCCGACGGCTGCTGCCCTACCTGGGAGTCTGACCTTCGATGGCACGCGTCAAGCGGGGCGTCACCGCCCATCACCGTCATAAGCGTCTTCTCGACGCCGCCGAGGGTAGAACCGGCACGAACTCCCGGCTGATCAGACGAGCCCATGAGTCGGCGCTTCACGCTCTGGCCTATGCGACTCGCGACCGCAAGCAGCGCAAGCGCCAGATGCGCCAGCTGTGGATCATCCGGATAAATGCCGCAGCCAGACTCAATGGCGTCAGCTACGGCAAGCTGGTCTCCAACCTGAAGGCTGCCAAGATCGAGCTGGATCGGAAGATACTGGCCGACATCGCCGTGCGCGACGAGGGCGCCTTCGCCCAGATCGTGGCCCTCGCCGGCAAGGCATAGTCTTTCACGCGGCCGGAAACGGTCGGGTCCTTCGAACAACGGGCTGTGACGGAGAGAAGACGGGGACACATCCCTCAGGGAGGGTCGGGCCTAGACTGAAAGCCCGCCTGGGATCGATCTCGTCGGTTCACTCCCGAGCCGCCTGCTGAAGCCGCGGCGTTGGGTCGCGGTGCGTAGGCAGGCCGGTTGGCTCCCGATAGAGAGCTCTGGCCGTCGCCAGGCGGCGGCCTTGAGCGCCCTGCCCGATCCGGGCTGATGCCGGGCCGCGACAGGGAAACGGGGTGGTACCGCGAGCCCTCGACTCGTCCCCGTCCTGAGGACGTGGCGTCCGGCAGGACGACTGGAGTCGAGGGTTCTAGATTCACGGCAGTTGGAGTCTGGCGGGCCGGGCCCGCGATTGAGTGAGGAACGGCAGCGTGGACTTCGAAAGCCTGAGCGGTGAGCTGCGAAGCCTGCAAACGCGGGCGCTCGAGGAAATCGCTGCCGCGCCGGATCCGCCGGCTCTCGATGCGCTGCAGATCCAGTATCTCGGCAAGAAGGGCGATCTGACTGCCGTGCTGCGTGGCATCGGGGCGTTGCCAGCCGAGGACCGGCCACGCGTCGGCGCCATCGCCAACGAGGTCGGCGAGGCCGTCAAGGGTGCGCTCGCTGCGCGCGGCGTGGCGCTCCGCGGTCAGGTTCAGGCTCTCAGGCTCGCGTCGGAGGCGCTAGACGTGACCCTGCCCGGCCGTCCGGTGGGGCGTGGTGCCTTGCATCCGATCCCGGAGACGATCGCCGCGATCGCCGAGATCTTCGGCCAGTTCGGTTTCGTCGTCTACGAAGGCCCGGAGGTCGAGGACGATCTCACCAACTTCCAGATGCTCAACATCGCACCCGACCATCCGGCCCGCGACCTCTGGGACACGCTTTACGTCGACATTCCGGGTTATCTGCTGCGGACCCACACGAGCCCCGGCCAGATTCGGGTCATGCAGTCCACCAGGCCGCCGATCCGTGCCTTGCTGCCGGGCCGCTGTTTCCGATACGAGGCGGTCGACGCCAGCCACGGGTTCGAGTTCTTCCAGGTCGAGGGCTTGATGGTCGACGAGGGGACGTCGATGGCGGACCTCAAGGGCCTGCTCGACGAGTTCGCCCACGCCCTTTTCGGCCCGCGCAGGACCCGCTTCCGGCCGGGCTACTACCCGTTCACCGAGCCCTCCGTCGCATTCGACGTTGAGTGCGTCGTTTGCGGTGGCGTCGGCTGCCCGGCTTGTTCGAAGTCGGGCTGGATGACGATTCTGGGAGCCGGTATGGTCCACCCGGTCGTACTGCAGTACGGCGGCATAGACCCGGAGCGTTACCAGGGCTTTGCCTTCGGAATGGGCGTGGAGCGGATCTCGAACCTGCGTCACGCCGTGCCCGACCTTCGCTACTACCTCGAGAACGACCTGCGCTTCCTGGAGCAGTTCCGATGAGAGTGCCGCTGAGCTGGTTGCGCGAGTACGTCGAGGTCCAGCAGACGCCCGAGCAACTGGCCGAGCGCCTGACGCTGCTCGGCATGGAGGTCCAGGGCATCGAGGCGTGGGGCGCCGACTGGCGAAAGGTCGTCGTCGGGGAGCTGCTGACCGTCGAGAAGCATCCATACGCCGACCGCCTGCATCTGACCACCGTCAACATAGGGTCGGGGGAGCCTCTTCACATCGTTTGCGGCGCCAACAACATCGCCCCCGGCCAGCGCGTCCCGGTCGCCCTGCCGGGCGCGGTTCTGCCGGGCGACCGGCGCATCGAACGCACCGAGAAGATGGGCATCGCCTCCGAAGGCATGCTCTGCTCCGGCGACGAGCTCCATATCACCACTGACGCGGAAGGAATCCTGATCCTCCCGCCCGGCACCAGGCTCGGTGAGCAGCTCTCGGATCTCTATGGCGACGTCGTGCTGGATGTTGACGTCAAGCCGAACCGGGGCGACGCGCTGTGCCTGATCGGGCTGGCGCGCGAAGTCGCGGCCGCCACCGGGGCTGTCGTTCGCTGGCCGGAAATCTCGCTCCAAGAGACCGGTGGAACGGTGTCCGACAGACTCAGCGTTGAAGTCCGTGCACCTGAACTGTGCAGCCGTTTCGTCGGACGCTGGATAAGCGGCGTCGAGATCGGCCCATCGCCCGACTGGGTTCAGATGCGGCTCCAGGCCGCCGGTATGCGGCCCGTCAGCAACGTCGTCGACGCCTCCAACTACGTCATGCTCGAGCTCGGCAAACCCACTCACACGTTCGATGGAGCCTCTGTTCACGAGGGCAGGATCATCGTCCGCCGGGCGATTGCAGGAGAGCGGCTCGAGACCCTCGACCACGTCGATCGCGAGCTGACCACCGACACGCTGATCATCGCCGACCCGCAGGGTCCCATCGGCATCGCCGGCGTCATGGGTGGCGCCGAGAGCGAGATCACCGACGCTACGACCGAGATCGCGATCGAGTCGGCCGTCTTCGATCCCGTCAGCATCCGTCGCACCGGGCACCGCTACGCCCTTCGGTCCGAGGCCAGCCTCCGATTCGAGAAGGGCCAGGAGCCCCGCCTGGCTCGCATCGGCGCCGACCGAGTGGCGCAGCTCACCCTGGCCTGGGCCGGTGGCACATGCGCCGCGGGCCGCGTCGATACCGCGCCAGACGAGCCCGAGCCGTCGCGGCTGGCATTCCGGCCGGCGCGAGTCGGCAGGTTGCTCGGCGAGGAGATCGCCACTGCAGAGCAGCGAGACCTTCTCTCTCGCGTCGGCATCGAGACCGAGGCGGCGTCCGCCGGAGCCGAGATCCGCGTTGCGGCCGATCCAAGGCCCCTGACCGTGGCGTCAGGTCCCGACGAGGTGGTCGTGGCGGTCATCCCGACATGGCGCCGCGATCTCGAGGTCGAAGCGGACGTGGCCGAGGAAGTGGCCCGCATTCGCGGCTACGAGACCACTCCGGCGCACCTGCCGGACACGCTGATGCCGGCGTACCGTCCGTCGCCACTCCAGGTCAGGGACGCGATTCGCGAGACGCTGGCGGGAGCGGGTCTGACCGAGGTCGTCACCCACGCCCTGGTGGCGCCTCAGGAGGAGGCTCGGCTCCGATGGCCGGCCGATGACGATCTCGGGCTCGACGAGCCCGCCGGCGGGGCCACGATCTCGGTGACGAACCCGCTTTCCAGCCAACATTCGGTCCTGCGCCGGCATCTGGCGGCGAGTCTCCTTGGCGTGCTCGCCCTCAATGAGCGACAGGGCCGTCCAGACGTTGCCGTTTTCGAGATCGGGAAGGGTTACGGCCGGGACGGCGATAGACCGCGCGAATGGACGAGGCTCGGCCTCCTGCTCACGGGCAACGCCGAGCCTCCGGCATGGAACAGGTCCCCTCGCGCATACGATCTCGACGACGCCAAGGGCGCCATCGAGCTCCTGGCGGCCCGGCTCGGGCTCCCTGCTCCAGCCTATACGGCCGATGGCCGTGGCTTTCCCTTCCATCCCGGTCGCGCGCTCGTGGCCGCCTCGCGATTGGAGAGCAGCTCACTCGTCGGGCGCGCGGCCGAGCTCCACCCCGAAGCGCTCGAGGCCTGGGACCTGCGCGCATCACGGGTGATCGTGGTCGAGCTGGCGATCGATGCCATGAACGGCGGAACGCCCAGAGCCATCCACGTGGTACCGGTCGGACGCTTCCCGGCCGTGGAGCGAGACCTGGCCGTGATCGTCTCCGAGCGGCGTATCTCCACCGAGGTCGAGGCCGTCATCCGGAAGCACGCCGGGGTCTTGCTGCGCGGCGCACGTCTTTTCGATTTGTACCGTGGCGCCCCATTGGCGGGTGACGAGAAGAGCCTCGCCTATCGACTGGTTTTCGGAGCCGCCGATAGGACCCTCACCGAGATAGAAGTCGATGAGGCCATGGCGGCTGTGCGGACCGGCCTCGAAACGGATCTCGAGGCGCACATTCGAAGCTAGCGGGCCGCCTGTTACCGCAGGTACATCTGGCTCGTTGCTGTTCCGTGTCCGCCGCTGCTACCCTAGCTGAGCTTGCCCGACTGGACGGTCGGCGGCAACTGCTCGCGGAGGAAGAGCGGTGGACATCGTCGGAGCCATCCGAAGCGCGCCATTGGTCGATCTGGGTGTCGTTTTCGGTCTGTGCGCCTTCTTCTTCCTGGGGGTCATGCAGGGCGCCATCCGCCGCATCCTCGGCATCATCGCGATTCTCTTTGCGTTCCTGCTCGCCGCCAACCTGCGCGACCCGGTGGGCGACTTCCTGGCCAGCAACTGGACGCAGTTCGACGTGGGATACAACCGGCTGATCGCCTTCGGTGGCGTCTTCGCGGTCGGAACGGCCGCCTTCTCGATCGTGATCCAGGGCTTCTACAAGCGAACGGACATCGTGGCCGGGCGCCCGATAGTCGACGACATCGCCGGCGGCGCGCTCGGTCTGCTGCAGGCCTTCTTGCTGCTGACGATCGCCGTCGTGATCTTCAACTCGTACACGCTGCCGACTGCTCAATCGGGTGACGTGACGCTTCTCCGCCAGGCCCAGGACCTGCTCATCCACCAGTCTCATATCGCCGGCGGGGTCAAGGACATCGTGGTGCCGGTCTTCATCCACGCCCTGTCCTTGCTGCTGCCATCCGACCTGGTATCGATCTTCCCCTGAGCCGGTCGTTGGTCCGCTGCGCTGATGGTCGATCCGTTGGCCGGGACTGGGCGTCTCTTTCCGCGAGAACTCCTCGCCGAGGCGACGGAGACCGCGGCTCGCAACCTCATCGGGGCGCGACTGACGAGAGGATTTGGCCTGGGGGCTCGCGTCGGCCGTGTCGTCGAATCGGAGGCCTACGGCGGGCGGAACGACCTCGCCTCCCACGCCCGATTCGGTCTGACGAAACGCAACGCGGTCATGTACGGGCCGGCCGGAGTTGCCTACGTGTACCTTGTCTACGGCATGTACAACTGTCTGAACGTCGTGACCGAGGCCGAGGACCATCCCGCGGCCGTGCTCATCCGAGCGGTGGAACCGATCCGGGGCCAGGAAGAGATGCTCGCGGCGAGACTTCGCCATACGAATCGGCGAGACGATGGCCGCGATCTCGCGGTTCAGGAGCTGGCCCGGAAGCGAATCGAATCGCTGCCGGGTTCGCGGCTCGCATCCGGCCCCGGTCTGGTTTGCGCGGCCTTCTCCGTGACCCGCAGCCAGGACGGCATCGACCTGTGCGATCCGGATTCAGACCTGCGGCTGGAGATCGCGCCCGAGGATGAGCCACTCCGCGTCGAGGCCGGTCCGCGGGTGGGCGTGGACTACGCCCCCGAACCCTGGCTGAGTCTGCCCTGGCGCTTCTTCGTGCCGGGCAACGCGTCGGTCTCGGTGGCGCGTCCCGCGGCCGCGCGGGTGCGAAGGTGACCGCGCGAGGCACCGATCCCGCCGATCGAGCCCGTGGACCGTCGACTGACGGCCCCCCGGCGGCTTCCGGCTCGGAACTCGACCGACGCTCGATCTCGTTGCTCGAGTATCCGCTGGTGCGGAGCAGGCTTGCCGATCAGACCGGGTTTCCGCCCGGCCGCCGCCTGGCCGAGGAGCTGGAGCCATTCACCGACCCGATCGTGGTGGCCAGGGGTCTGGAGGAGACATCGCAGACCCGCGCATTCATGGCCGCGCACCCGGGCGCCGGCATCGGCGGCAGCAAGGACATCGGGCCCTGGATCGAGCGGGCCGCCCGCGGCGGTCGCCTCGACCCGATGCACTTCCTGGACGTCGCGGCCACCCTCGAGGCCGCGGCCAGACTGGGCGACGCGCTGAGCGGCGACCGGCGCCCGCTGCTACGCGACCTCGCTCGCGAGATACATTCATTGCCGAGCCTGCGGAACGTACTGGGACGCAGCTTCGATCCGACGGGCGAGCTGCTCGACACCGCTTCACCCAGGCTGGGCGGGATCAGGCGCGCGGTCCGCGTCGCCTACGAGCGTCTCCGAGGACGCCTCGAGCAGTTCATCCACTCCGGAGAGCTGGCAGGATCGCTGCAGGAACCGATCGTCACGCTGCGCGGTGGCCGCTACGTGATACCCATCCGGGCGGATGCGCGGAGCCGGGTCAAGGGCATCGTCCACGACGCGTCGGGCAGCGGCCAGACGCTGTTCGTGGAGCCTCTCGTCGCGGTGGAGCTGGGCAACGCCTGGCGAGAGGCGCAGGTTGCCGAGAGGGCCGAGATCGAGCGGATTCTCGATGAGCTGTCGATGCTGGTCGCCGGCCAGGCCGATCAACTGCGCGAGACCCTCGACGCTCTGGCGCGTTTCGACTTCTGGTCGGCCAAGGCTCGCCTGGCGGAGGAGATGGATGCCATCCCGGCCGAGATCGCCGATCGGGCGGAGATCGTGCTCCTCGGCGCGCGTCATCCCGGCCTGTCGGGCCGGGTCGTGCCGGTCGACATCCGTCTCGGTGGCGAATACACGGCGTTGCTGATCACCGGGCCCAACACCGGCGGCAAGACCGTGGCCCTGCGGACGCTCGGGTTGCTCAGTCTCATGCACCAATCGGGGCTCCACGTGCCGGCCGATACCGGGACCCGGCTGCCCGTTCTCGACGACGTCTACGCCGACATCGGGGATGAGCAATCGGTCGCGCAATCGCTCTCTACGTTCAGCGGCCACATGAGGTCGATCGTCCGCATCGTCGCCGCGGCGGGGCCGAACAAGCTGATCCTGCTCGACGAGCTGGGCGCCGGCACCGACCCGACCGAAGGTTCGGCCCTGGCCCAGGCCCTGCTCGACTACTTCATCCGGTCGGGCGCGCTCGTCGCGGCCACGACCCACTACGCCGAGCTCAAGCTCTACGCCCATACGACCCCGCAGGCACGCAACGCCTCCGTCGAGTTCGACGTCGAGACGCTGCGGCCAACCTACAAGCTGACGATCGGACTGCCGGGCCAGAGCCAGGCATTCGCCATCGCGGAGCGACTGGGATTGCCCATCCCGATCGTTGCCGACGCGCGCTCGCGCTTGACCGAGGAACAGCAGGCCTTCGAAGAGACCCTCGCCTCAATCAGGGCGACCCAGCTCGAGACGACAGAGGCGCTGGCTACTGCCAGAGTGGCGGAGGAACGCGCACGGGCGGCTCTCGCCTCTGCCGAGGACGATCGGCGCCGGGCGAAGCGCGAGCGTGAAGACTCGGTCAAGACGGCTCGCGACGAAGCCGAGCGGCTCGTCACCGAGGTTCGCGCCGAAATGCGCGTCATCAGGCGCAAGCTGGAACGGGAAACCGTCACCCAGAAGAGCCTGGACGAGGATCTGCAGAGGGCGACTGCCCAACTCGAGCGACTCCCGGAGCCGGTCGAGCGGGAGCCGGCCCGAGCCCCTGCCTCGGCCGAGCCGGTCGTATGGCGCGTTGGGATGCGCGCCCGCACCCGAACCGGCGGCGCCGAGGGCCGTGTCGCCGCCCTCGAGAAGTCCGGCCGAAGGGCCACGCTGGAGGCCGGTGGGCTGAGGATAACCGTGGCGCTCGAAGACCTGGAGCTTGCGGTCGGGGCCGAGGCGGCATCCTCCGACTCGGCCAGGCAAGTGCCCGCGAGGGACGGGTCCGTCCGTGGTTCGGGGGGCGGCGCGACCGCTTCGCCTTCGTCTGCGTCCCGGCTTCAGCTGGAACGGGCGCGAACGGTGGCCTCGTCTCTGGACTTGCGGGGCGCCAAGGTCCAGGAGGCGCTGGAGGTGCTCGATCGGTACCTCGACGACGCCTCTCTCGCCGGGCTCGACGAGGCGACCGTCATTCACGGCATGGGAACGGGCGCGTTGCGAGATGCCGTTCGCGATCACGCCGGGTCGCATCCTCTCGTGAGGTCGTGGCGGCCGGGGGGCAGGGGCGAGGGCGGCGACGGGGCCACCATCGTGACCCTCTGAGGATCGGCAACATGGCGCCGGGGAATGCGACAATCGAGTCCGAGGGCGCCGCCCGCCTGTCGCGCGCGTCTCAGTGGAGGAGTCTTTGAGCCTGGCCAGGGGGCCCAAGTCACGGATTGACGCAGCCGGTGACCTGCGCGTCGTCGATGCGAGCCGCTGGGAGCCGTCCGCCTGGGACGCCCTGGCGGTTCGGAGCCCTATGGGCGAGGCGTTCCAATCGCATGCCTGGGGCGAGCTCAAGCGGCGCCTGGGTTGGTCGCCGCTCCGTTACGTGGTCGAACTCGAGGGCTCGCCGGTGGCCGCCGTATCGGTCCAGGAACGGCCCCTGTTCGGCCGCCGAGGACCGTTGAGGCGATACCGGATCCATTACGCGCCTCGAGGTCCTGTTCTCCTGGATCGGGCGCCGGTCGCGGCGGCGGCGGCTCTGGCCGGCCTGCGACAGATTGCGCGTGACCGCCATTCGGTGGCCTTTACGATCGACCCGGCGTGGGAGCAGGGGAGCGGGCCCGCTGCAGCCCTGCGAGGCGCAGGTTTCCGCGCAGCCGCCAGAGACGTCCAGGTGTCGCGCACGGCGATGATCGTCCCTCTGGAGGCGTCTGAGGCGGCCCAGCGCGAATTGCTGGGCCACACCACGGCAGCCGACATGAAGCGGGCGGTATCGCTGGGAGTCACCACGGAGCGAATCGACATGGACGACGCGGCGGCCCGGGAACGAGCCCTCGCGGATTTCTATGAGATCCACGCGGCCACGGGCAGGCGCGAGGGCTTCATCGTCCGCGACCGCGACTACGAGCTCGAGCAATGGCGCCGTCTGGGCGAAGCCGGAGCGGCGAGCCTGTGGTTCGCCGGGCTCGGCGGCCGCGACACGGGAGCCCTGCTACTCCACAACGGTCGGCTGCTCGTCTACTTCGCCGCAGGTTCGCGCGACGGCGCTGACATGAGGCGAACCAGGGCCAACCACCTGCTGCAGTGGGAGATCATCCGCTGGGCGGCCGGCGCCGGCTTCAGTGGCTACGACATGGGTGGGGTCGACACGCAGGCGTCCCCGGGCGTACCCGAGGACGAGACGCACCCGCTCTGGAACCTCTACCTGTTCAAGCGCCGCTTCGGAGGGCGGCCCGTGATTCGCGTGGGAGCCCACGAATACGCGCCGAATCCGCTGCTCGGGGCGGCCTGGCGGCTGGCCAGGAGGTTCCGATGAACGGCGACGATCCGTCGCGCGGCGGCCCTGCTGCCGGGCCCGAGGGGCGACGCGGCCCGGCAGAGACTGGCCATGCGCCTGGACCGGACGTGCCCGGGGCGCCCAGCACGGAACCGGCGTCGCCTCGGGTCCACGGCTGGCAACCGCGCAACCTGATTCCGGATCGGTTGCGGGGCGGAACCGGACCGAAGGCAGCCTCAACCCGGCCGCCCGCTCGCCCGCCGGCTCGACCGCGCCCGGCCGGCGATTCCCGGGCCCTCTACCCTTCGCCGGTGGCTGTGGCGGGCGACGTCGTTCTGAGCGGAGAAGCGGCCACGTCCGACCTCTCGGAGAGCTCTTCGGCCCGGCTCGGCGGTCGGGCCATAGCCCTCGCCGGGGTGGTGGTCGTCGCCGGTGTCGTCCTCTCCAGACTGCTCGGCTGGGCGCGTGCATCGGTGTTCCTGGCCGAGTTCGGTACGCAGGACGGCCGACTCGACGCCTTCAATGCCGCCTTCCGAATCCCGGACACACTGTTCCAGCTGGTGGCGGCCGGCGCCGTCGGTTCTGCGCTGGTCCCCGTTGCCTCCGCCCTCCTGGCCGGCGGAGAGCCCGAACGAGCCAGGCGTCTCATCGCGACCATAGCCAACCTCATGATCCTCGCCCTCATTCCCCTGGCGGTCGTCACCTGGATCGTCGCCCCGTCGCTCGTAGCCCTGATCGCTCCAACCGATGTCCCCGCCAAGCTGGAGATGGAGATCTGGCTCACGCGGCTGATGCTGCTTTCGCCGGTCCTCCTCGCCGTGGGCGCAGTCATGACCTCCGGCCTCAACTCAGTAGGCATCTTCGGCGTGCCGGCGTTGGCCCCCAATGTCTACAACATCGGCATCATCCTCTGTGCGCTCGCGCTGGTGCCGTTCCTCGGCATATACGCCCTCGGTCTGGGCGTCGTCGTCGGCGCGGCCGGGCTCGTAATCACCCAGGCCTTCGCAGTGCGGCGTGCCGGGCTCTACAGGCCGTCGCTCGATGTCCACGATCCTGCTGTCCGCGAGACGCTCTGGTTGATGGCACCGCGTGCCCTCGGCCTCGGAGTGACTCAGCTCGTCTTCCTGGTCAACACCTTCTTCGCATCGAGCCTGGGGCAGAACGGGCCGCTGACGATCTACACGAGCGCCTTCACCGCCCTCCAGATCCCGGTCGGTCTGATCGGCGTTCCTCTTGGGATCGTGCTCCTGCCGCCGCTATCTCGAGCGGTCGCCCGCGGCGACGACGACCGGTTCAGCCGCCTGGTCGACCAGTCGCTGCGACTGCTGCTCTTCGTGGTCGTTCCGCTCACGGGATTCATGCTCGTTCTCGCGACGCCGACCATCGCCTTCTTGTTCCAGCACGGCGAGACCACTGCGCAGGACACCGCCGCGATGGCGCCCGTGTACGAGGTCTTCCTTTTGGGCCTCGTGGCGCACGTGCTCATCGCGCTGCTGGCCCCGATCTTCTATGCAGGCAAGGACACGAAGACACCCGTGACCGCCGCGCTCGTAGCGGTGGCTGTCGACGTGGCGGCGGCCATCGTTTTGTTCCCGTTCATGCATCTCGAGGGCCTCGCCCTGGCCATCGGGCTTGGGGCGTGGACGGAGGTGGCGATGCTGGTGGCGCTCATGGAGAGACGCATAGGCTTCGACCTGAGGCCGCTGGCCCGGCACTCGATCGCCTTCTTCGCCGGAGCCTGCGTCGCGTCGGCTGCCGCTCTCCTCATGGCCAGGTTCGTTGGGGGCCCGGGAGCCGGCGCCACTTCGATCCTGTCCGAGGTCACGACCGTGGCCGCCGCCGGATTGGTGGGGGTCGTGGTGTACGTCGCCTGGGCGCTCGTCTTCCGTTTGCCGGAGCTCCGGGACGCGCTGGATCTGGCGCGTACCCTCGTCGGACGCGGGGCCGCAGCTTCTTCACCCGTGGCTGGATCGGACGACTAGGGCTGGCCGGTCAACTTCGGCGCACGCGTCTCGCATTGCGACCGCGGCGAAGACCGCGCCGCAGGCGGAAGAACGCCAGGGTCAGCGGCGCGACCAACACGGAGGGAGTCGGCGAGGGCCCGATTACCGCAGGTGATGCCGTCGGTGCCGGGGTCGGGACGGCGGTCGGCGCCGGGGTGGGCGCTGGAACGGCGGTGGGGACCGGTGTGGGCACCGGCGTCGGAGTGGAGATGGGCGTCGGCGGCGGCGTCCCGGTATTTGACGTACAGGTCGCCGTGGGCGGGAACGGGGCTCCCCACGTCTGTCCGAACGGCGTCCAGAACCCGGTCTCGTAGAAGTACATGGTGGCTCCGTTGTTCGGTCCACCTCGCTTCCCGACGCCTTGCTGCGCCCTCGCTATCCAGATGGCGTCGTATTTCTGCCACGTTGCATTGTTCGCGTCCACCTGGCTGAGGTCCAGGAAGCCCTTCGTCTCCTTGATCCCGGGGCAGTCATACGTCCAGAGCGTATTCGTCACGGTGTCGACGTCGACCGGGATCTTGGTTGTATCGACCTGCGTAGGAACGGTGCCGTTTACGAAGACTTCGCGAACGGTCTGAGTGGTGTATGGGCCGGGCAGCATGCCGCTGTTCGCGTCCACGGTGGCCCAGGTCACGCCGGCGGGCTGCTTGAAGTCGGTCACAGGCGTCCCGGCCGTTACCTCGGTCATGAAGGCATGCCATATCGGCGCGGCCATCTCCAGCGACATCACGCTGTGGCCCGGGGCGTTGTCACTGTTCCCGGCCCACACGCCCGCCACGATGGCGGGCTGATTCGGATCGGTCGGCGGAGCAACGTAACCGACGGCGAAGAGGTCCTGCGTCTGATCGCTGGTCCCGGTCTTCAGGGTCGCGGGCCGCCGCGTGTTGCCGGACATGATCTTGTACTGGCTCCACCAGTTGTTCTGCGCAGGATCGGTGTTGCCGGCGATGATGTTGGTCACGACGTAGGAGGCTGCCGGCGTCGAAGGGTGAGTGGTCACCGGCACGGACTGCGACACCACAGCGTTGCCGTTGGCGTCGGTGATCGAGAGGATCATGTTGCGCTGGACCAGCGTCCCGCCGTCCGCTATGGCGCCATAGGCCGAAACGAGGTCGGCGGGATGGACCTCCACCGTCCCGATCCCTATCGAGACGCCAGGGTTCGTGTTCTTGGGGAACTGCAGGCCGAATTCCTCGGCTCGTGCAACGACGTGAGGGACACCGTTGATGGCCGCGGCCTTGACTGCCGGGATGTTCAGCGAATACTGCAGCGCCTCGCGCAAACGAACCGGCCCGCGCTCATATCCGTCGGCGTCGTGGGGCGTGTAGCCGCCACCGAAGTTGGTGGCCACGTCCATGAACAGACTGGCGGCCGTCATGGAGCCGTCCTGGATTCCGATCAGGTAGTCGATCGGCTTGAATGACGAGCCGGGCTGACGGCCATTGCCAGAGGAGAGGACGTCGAACTGGGGGTCGAAGTAGTTCTGACCCTTGGCGCCCGGATCTGGGACCGGATCTTCGTAGAAGCCGGCACTGCCCGCATACGCCAGGACCTGCCCGGTACGGTAGTCCAGGGCAATCAATGCCCCGTTATGGATATTTCCAGTCCTCAGACCGGTCCTGCTCGTCGAACTGGGGCCGATGATCCGAGTGTAGTCGTATGAGTCGCTCTTCGAGGTGATACCCAGGGCGGCCAGATAGTTGATGTCGTCGGTGAGCGTCGCCTGGTTGGCCCCGAAGACGTAGGCCTTGAGCCATTTCTCGGCCGACTGCTGCATCTTCCAGTCGAGGGTCGTGACCACCTTGTAGCCCCCGGTGTCGACGGCCTCGCAGTCGGCCGGGTCGGTGCCCTGGCCGCAGAGCAGGTCGGCGAGCTGCTGACGCACCATCAGGTCGAATTGGGGAGCCTTCATCTGAGCCTGGGGCGCCGGGTGGAGTATCACCGGCTCCGACTCGGCGGCGACGATGGCCGAATCGTCGTACTTGCCGCGCAGGAGGCCGTCATCGTTGTTGCGACGCATGTCCTCGAGGATGGCGTTGCGACGGAGGACGATTGGGGCGTCCGACGGCACGACCAGGGTACCGTCAGGCTGCCGGTCCGCGTTGGCCACGAGATCGTAGGCGGATGGCGCCTGGAGAACGCCCGCCAGGATGGCGCCCTGGGCGATCGTCAGCTTGGTGAGGTCCGTGATCCCGAAATAACCTTGCGCCGCTGCGGCGACGCCGTAGCTCTGGTTGCCGTAGAAGTTGAGGTTGAGATATGCGGTGATGATCGCCTGCTTGCCCGCGAGCCCTGGGTATTCCTGGGTGAGCCGGACCGATTGGATGATCTCCTTGATCTTTCGATCGATCGTGCTCGTCGTGGGAGGCAGAATCTTCGCCGCCGACGCTCTGACAAGCTGCTGGGTGATCGTCGAGGCGCCCCGCGGGGTGCCGGAAACGGCGTCGCGGACGGCGGACAGGATGGCGGCCGGGTCGAAGCCCGTGTTGGACCAGAAGGTCTTGTCTTCGGTGCTGGTCAAGGTGTCGAGCACGACGTTGGGGATGTCGGAGAACTTGAGTACGCGGCGGTTCACCGAGCCGAAGGCCGCAAGCTGCACGGTGCCGGTACGGTCGTACAGAACGGTCTGCTGTTCGTAGTTGATGCTCTCGAGAGCCGCCTTCGGGTCCGGGAGGTCCTTGCTGTACGCGGAATAGACCTCGACGGTACCGACGAAGGCAACCAGGCTGGCGCCGAAGAACGTGGCCAGCAAGAAGAGGGGCAGGATTACGGCGATGCGGCTGCCGGTCCCTCCGGCTGGGCCGCGGGAGCCCGACTTGATGCGGCGGCGGCGTTGGCGCCGGGCGAGGCTGGTCTGCATGGCGGCTCGCAAGATAGCATAGGTACGTGGGCGGACAATCCACCCCCTCCCGCCGGGGCTTCGGACGGGCAGACGCCTTGCGGCGTGACGACAAGGAGCGGATTACGCCGATGACGCTGCCTGGCGAAACCCACGGAGTCGACCGCCCCGCCGCCGCTGCAGGCCTCCCTGGACTGCTCGATGAGCTGCGTTGGCGCGGCATGCTCCACCAGACCAGCCACGGGCTGGCGGAGCGATTCGCGACCGGCGAGCCGATCAAGGGCTACAACGGCTTCGATCCGACGGGCCCCTCGCTCCATATCGGGCACCTCGTCCCGATCTTCGGGCTGATCCATCTCCAGCGCGCCGGCGGTACTCCAATCGTCGTCGTCGGCGGCGGGACGGCCATGATCGGCGATCCGTCCGGGCGCTCGGCCGAGCGGCTGCTGCTAAGCCGGCCCACGGTCGAGGAAAACGTGGTTGGGATCCAGAGCCAGCTTACGAAGTTCCTCGACTTCGACGGCCCGCATGGCGCCGAGGTCGTCGACAACTACGAATGGCTCAGCTCGTATTCCCTGCTGCGCTTCCTGCGCGACGTAGGCAAGCACCTGACGGTGCCCTACATGCTCTCGAAGGACTCGGTCCAGATCCGCCTGGGCGCTGGTCTGAGCTTCACCGAGTTCAGCTACATGCTTCTTCAGGCGGCGGACTTCCTACACCTCTACCGCGCCGGCGGCGTCGAGCTCCAGATGGGCGGAGCCGACCAGTGGGGCAACATCACTGCGGGCCTAGAGCTGATCCGCAAGGAGTTCGGGGCCGGGGACGGGCAGGACCTCGCCTACGGCCTGAGCTACCCGCTGCTGACCAGCGATAGCGGCGCGAAGTTTGGCAAGACGGCGGCAGGAACGAGCGTCTGGCTGGACCCGGACAAGACCAGTCCTTTTGCCTTCTACCAGTACTGGCTCGACGCCGACGACCGCGACGTCGGCAAGTACCTGCGCACCTTCACCCTGTTCGACCGGGCGAAGATCGAGGCGCTGGAGGCCGAGCAGACGACGCACCCCGAGACTCGCGTCGCCCAGAAGGCGGTCGGGTACGACCTGACGGCTCGGGTGCACGGCGAGGAGGAGGCCAGGAAGGCCGTCCGGGTCAGCGAGGCGGCCTTCTCGAAGGATCCGATCCGCGATCCCGAAGTGCTGGCCGCGCTCTTCGAGGCTATCGACAGCTTCGAGTTCACGCCCGAAGACATGGCCGGCGGTGCGCTCAGGATCGCCGCCGTCAGCGGCCAGTATTCCTCCAACGGCGAGGCTCGCCGGGCAATCGTGCAGGGTGGTCTGACGATCAACGACGAGCGGATCACCGCGCCAGACCAGGCCGTCCCGGCCCCGATCGACGGACGCTATCTGGTTCTGCGGGCCGGCAAGAAGAGCATGCTGATCGGTCGCCGCAAGAGCTAGGCCCTGTGGCGCTCGCGGAGGCGGGCGATCACCTCGGCGGGTGGGAGACCGCGTTCGCGGAGCAGAACCAGGGTGTGATAGAGAAGGTCGGCGACCTCGCCGGCTAGGGCCTCGCGAGTGCCGGCCCGTGCTTCGCCAGCGGCCACGGCATCGTCCTTGGCGGCCATCAGCACCTCGGTGGCCTCTTCCGTGACCTTGCGCGAGGGGCCGTCCACGCCGGCGGCAATCAGCCGCGCCGTGTAGGAACCGGCAGGATCCGCGCCGGCTCGGGAATCGATCGTGGCCCACAGGGTTTCCAGCCACTCGAATCCCTGGGCGACTGGCGGTATTGCGGCGCGCGTGGGGGCTGATTCTGAGACGGCGGCAGCCGCCCGCTCCACGCCGGCCGTGGCCACTGCTCCGGCCGCGTCGAAGCAGCTGCGTGTGTGGCGATGGCACGTTGGCCCGGCAGGATCGACATGGAAGAGCAGCGCGTCGGCGTCGCAGTCGAGCTCGACGTCGAGCAGCCGCAGGACGTTGCCGCTCGTCTCGCCCTTGCGCCACAACCTGTCGCGCGACCTCGAGTGGAAATGAACCTCACCAGTGGCCAGCGTGGCGGCGAGCGCCTCGGCATCGACGTAGGCGACCATCAGTACGCGACCATCCGCGGCGTCCTGAACGACCGCCGGGATCAACCCTCTCGGCCCCCAGGCCATGTCCGTCCCGGAGACTTCCAGGCCCATCATGAGACCGCATCCCGGTCCAGGCGGACTGGTATTCCGGCCGCGGCCATGGCAGTCTTTACGTCCGCTATCGAATGCGTCCGGCGGTGAAAGATGGATGCCGCGAGCACCGCATCGGCCCGGCCGTCCCGAACGGCGGCGACGAAATCGTCCGGGCCGGCAGCGCCTCCGGATGCGATCACCGGCACGCGGACGCGCCGGGCGATGGCCGATAGCAGCTCCGTGTCGAAGCCGCTGTGGGTTCCGTCCCGGTCCATCGAGGTAACGAGCAGCTCGCCCGCCCCCAGCTCGACGGCGCGCAACGCCCACGCCACCGCCTCGAGCGCGGTCGGGCGGCGGCCTCCGTGCGTGACGACTTCCCAGCGTGCTTCGGTATCCGTGCTCCTCGCCGGCAGCCTCCGCGCGTCTATTGCGCACACGACCGCCTGGCTGCCGAATCTGTCGGCACAGGCGGTCAGGAGCGCCGGCCCGGCAACCGCCGCCGTGTTGAACGAGACCTTGTCCGCGCCCGCCCGGAGCACGTCGCGCATCTCCTCGACGCTGCGCACGCCGCCGCCGACGGTGAGTGGCACGAAGGCCCGCGACGCCGTTCGGCGCACCACGTCGAGCATCGTGGCCCGCCGCTCGTGGGCCGCAGTGATGTCCAGCAAGACGATCTCGTCCGCGCCGTCGCGGGCATAGCGCTCGGCCAGCTCGGCGGGATCGCCCTCGTCGGTGAGATTGACAAACCTCGTGCCCTTGACGACGCGGCCGTTGGCCACATCCAGGCACGGGATGACCCGCCTCGCCAGCATCAGGCTGCGCCTTCGGCCGCGGATGCGGCAGCGGCGGACGCGGGGCGGGCCTCCGCCACCAGGCTCACGAAGTTGGCGAGCAGTCGCAGGCCGGCGTCGGACGACTTCTCCGGGTGGAACTGGAGCCCATAGAGGCCGCCGAGGGCTACGGCGCTGGCAAACGGCCGGCCATGGGTCGTCGTGGCCAGGACGATGCTCGGGTCGGCCGGCGCCGGAGCATAGGAATGGACGAAGTAGAAGTACGAACCGTCGGCGATCCCCTCGAAGAGCCGGTGGCCCCGGACTACCTCAACCGAGTTCCAACCGATGTGAGGGAGCGTCGGCGCGTCGACGAGTGCGGCCGTTCGGCCCCGCAGCAGGCCTAGCGTCGGAGCCTTTCCCTCGTCGCTCATGTCGAACAGGAGCTGGTAGCCGAGGCAGATCCCCAGACAGGGCCTGCCGGCTCGGACCCAGTCCCGCAGGGGCTCCAGCAGCCCGCGACCTCGAAGGTGGTCCATGGCCGGTCCTGCGGCGCCGACCCCTGGGACCACGAGAGCGTCGACGTCGGCGATCCCGGGGGCGTCCGCCGCAACGCTGACCTCCGCCGCAACCGCGGCGAGCGCCCTGGTGATGCTGACCATGTTCGCGGCACCGTAGTCGAGCACGGCGATCTTGACCGCGCCGCTCATCCGAGCGAGCCCTTCGTCGAAGCCGGGCCGACCCGCCGAGGATCAACCGCGACGGCCGCACTCAATGCCCGTCCGAGCGCTTTGAAGGCTGCCTCGGCGAGGTGGTGGTCGTTGCGACCACGACCCTTGACGTTCAGCGTCACGCCGCCCGAGCGCGCGAACGACTCGAGCGAGTGTTCGATCAGCTCCAGTGGGAGCTTGCCGGCGCGCTTGCCACGGAACGGGAGATCGACCACGGCGTAGGGCCGCCCGCCCACATCGACGACGGCGGTGGCAACCGATTCGTCCATCGGTACGGCAGCGTCGCCAAAGCGGACGATGCCCGACCGGTCGCCCAGCGCCTCGGCCAGCGCCGCGCCGAGAGTCAGTGCCACGTCCTCGACGGTGTGGTGCTCGTCGATCACGAGGTCGCCATTGGCCGTGATCCGGAGATCGAACAGGGCGTGGTGGGCCAGCGAGCCCAGCAGGTGGTCGTAGAAGCCGACGCCGGTCTCGATCTCCGTCTCGCCGGCGCCGTCGAGCTTGAGAGTGACCGCGATCTGGGTCTCACGGGTGGACCTGGATACGGTTGCCCAGCGGGGCCCCGAGGCCACGACGGAGCCTATCAGGCTGCTCATGCCGACACCTCCCTGGCGGCCTCGATCAGGCGGTCGTTCTCCTCTGCCGACCGGACGGTCAGGCGGAGGCAGTCCTCGAGTGGGTGATCCCGGTCGAACGTGCGCGGCACCAGGCCGCGCCGCAGCAGCGTCTCGGCGGCCGCCGCCGCGGCGGCCGATGATCCGAACCGAACGAGGATGAAGTTGGCCTGCGACGGATACGGCCGCCATCCGAGCGCGCCAAGATCCCTCGTGAGTCGGTCCCGTTGGGCCGCGATCCGGGCTACGTTCGCGGCGGCCAGCTCGGGCCGCCGTAGCGAGGCCGTGGCCATGGCAGTCGACACGGTGCCGACGGAAGCCGGCGCTCGGAAGGAGACTATCGGCGCCAGCGTCTCCGACCTGGCGATGGCGAACCCCACCCGCACACCCGCCAGGGCGTGGGCCTTGCTCAGAGTGCGAACCACCACCAACCTCGGGTAGTCGAAGCGCAGTGGAAGGACGGTGCGGCCGACGAACTCAGAGTAGGCCTCATCGATGGCAACGACGGGCGGCAGGCGGCCGTCGCGGGCGGCATCGGACTCGAGCTTCGCGAGCAGCTGACCGATTCGCTCGGGCGGCTCGTACGCGCCGGTCGGATTGTTCGGCTCGCACAGCCAAACCAGCTGCGCTGCCCGAGCGGCATCGGCAATCGCACCGATATCGAGCCGGAAGCCCGCGTCCGGCCCGAGGCGAGGCACCGCCACGACGCTCGCCCCACGCTGTTCCGAGACGATTCGGTACATCGCGTATGTCGGCGCGGCAACCACGGCGACCGACCCCTCGCGCAAGGAGGCGCGCGCTATCAGGTCCAGCGCCTCGTCGGCTCCCGCGGTCGGCAACAGCTCGTCCCGCTCCACGCCGTAGGCCTCCGCCGCGGCCGCCACGAGCGGCGCGTAGTCGCTCGGCGGGTACTCGCATAGCGGCGGGTCGAACGAGCCGGCGAGCACGTCGCTCAGGTCCGGCGGCAGGGGCGAGGTGTTTACGTCGAACCGCACGATCGACTCCCGGGGCAGGCCGTATTTCGTCGCCAGGGAATCGGTCGTCGGCTCCCAAACGTACGTCGGCAGGACGGATCCGATCATTCGGCCGACTCGAACCGGACCTCGACGGCCCGCTTGTGCGCGCTCAGGCCCTCGGCCTCGGCCACGGCCTCGACCGAGTCGCGGATGGCTGCGAGGCCGGAGCGCGTGATCCGTTGAACCTGGATGAACTTGCCGAAGCTCTCGGTGGAGAGCGCCCCGCTGGAGCGGGCAAGCCCACCGGTCGGCAGGACGTGGTTTGCCCCCGAGGCATAGTCCCCGGCCGACTCGGGCGCGTACGGGCCGACGAAGAGCGAACCCGCATTCCGTAGCCGCGCCACTGCCTCCTCCACGTCGTCCACGACCACGGAGAGATGCTCCGGTGCATAAGCGTTGACGAAATCGAGCGCCGTGCTGCGATCCGGCGCGAGGACGACGAGCCCGCAGCTGGTCAGGGAACGCCGCAGGATCTCGCGCCTGGCCGCCGCGGCCAGTTGAACGTCCAGCTCCGCCTCGACGGCGGCGGCGAAGTCGGCGTCCCAGGTGACAAGCAGGGCAGGGGAGTCGGGGCCGTGCTCGGCCTGGGAGAGCAGGTCCGACGCGACATGGATCGGATCGGCGGTCGCGTCGGCGATCACCATGACCTCCGAAGGACCGGCCGGGAGATCGATGCCGCACTCGCCGAAGACTTCGAGCTTGGCGGCCGTCACCCAGGCGTTGCCGGGGCCCACTATCCGGTCTACGGGCGCCACGCCCGCTTCCGGCAGGCCGTAGGCGAGCGCCCCAACCGCCTGAGCGCCGCCCGCAACTACGAAGGTATCGACGCCCGCGAGACCGGCGGCGCCCAACAGGGTGGCGTTGAGCCGGCCGTCGGCGGCGGCGGGCGACGCCACGACGACCGCGCCCACACCGGCCACCCTGGCGGGCACGACGCCCATCAACAGGGAACTTGGGTAGGCGGCGGAGCCGCCCGGAGCGTAGATGCCGACACGCGCCAGCGGGACCCACCGGCGCTCGATGTCGACGCCCGGGACGATGGTCGTGGTCCGGGTCTCCGGCAGCTCCGTCTCGGCGAAGCGGCGGATGTTCTCGATCATCTGCTCGAGGCCGGCCCTGATGCGTGGCAAGAGAGCATCTCGGGCCAATTCCATCTCGGCGCGCGTGACGATGAGGTCTCCGTTCGCGCGCCCGCCGCCGAACCTGGCGTTAGCCGCACGCACGGCAGCGTCGCCGCCCGACTTCACCCGGGCCAGGATCGCCCTCGCGCCGTCCCTCACGCTGCCGTCCGGCACTGCGCCGCGGCGCACGAGGGCACGTATCTCGGCCGCTGCCGAAGGATCGGTGTCGGCCAGCGACAGATCGAGCCGGCGGAGGGTCACCGCTGCGCCGCTCATGAGACGAGCTTCTCGATGGGCAGGATCAGGATCCCCGAGGCGCCGGCGGCCTTCAGCCGCGGCAGCAGCGACCAGACCTGATCGGCGTCGACGACCGAGTGGATGGCGCACATGCCCGCGTGCGCCAGCGGGATGATCGAGGGCGACTCGAGCCCCGGCAGCAGGTCCTCGAGCTCGGCCAGCTTCGCCGCCGGCGCGTTCATCATCAGGTACTTGCGGTCGCGGGCGGCGAGGGTCGCTCCCAGCATCGTCCGGATCGTCTCGATGTCGTCGCACCTGTCCCGCAGGGCCGCCTTGTTGGCCAGGAGGACCGCCTCGGAGGCGAATACCTCTTCGATCGCCTGCAGGCCGTTGACGACAAGGGTCGAGCCCGTTGAGACGAGGTCGACGATCGCCTCGGCCAGGCCCAGGCGAGGTGCCACTTCTGCCGCCCCGGACACCGGGATTACGTCGACGGGAATGGATCGCTCCTCGAAGTACCTCCTGGTCAGGGAGATGTGCGACGTGGCCACCCGAAGCCCGGCGAGGTCCTCTGCGGCCCGGAAGGGCGAGCCGTTTGGCACCGCGATAGTGAGACGGCATCTGCCGTAACCGAGCGTGCGGAGTCGCGGCACGTCGGAGCCGGACTCTGCCACCAGATCGAGCCCGGTGACGCCGAGCTCGGCGACGCCGTCGCTCACGAACTCGACCACGTCGTTGGTGCGCACGAACAGGATGTCCAGCTCGAAGTTCTGGACGCGCGCGACCAGCGCCCGCTCGCCGGCCTCGAACACCAGTCCAGCGTCGCGAAGGAGGGCGACCGTTGGCTCGACGAGCCGACCCTTGTTGGGGATGGCCAGCCGCAGGCGTCGGGTCATCGAGCCTTCTCTCCAGCCGTAGATTCATTGGCCCGCCGCAGCCGCTCCAGTGCGGCCGTGTAGCCGCCCTCGCCGTGGTGCAGCCACTGTGCGATGCGGGTTATCGTCGCCGTGCTCGCACCGGTCCGGCTCGAGATCTCCGCGTAGTGCATGCCCGCGTCGAGCAGCCGGACCACCGCCCAGCGCTGGGCCATGTCGTGCAGCTCGCCCAGCGTGCACAGATCACGGAAGAAGGCGGAGGCCTCGTCGGGCGTCTCGAGGCGGAGAATAGCCGCGAGCAACTCTCCCACGGCCTCGTCCCGCCAGGCTTCCATCGCACTCATCGTCGTTCCTCGTGGACGCTTCGGCCGGGCCGTTTCTGCGGCTCTCCGGCGTGCTGGTGTGCTAGCATAGTAGCATGCTATCACGCACGCAAGTTCCGCGACCCGGGGCTTTCCATTTGCTGCCGGCGATCGACCTGAGAGGCGGTAAGGTCGTGCGGCTCTCCGAGGGCGACTTTGGTCGTGAGACGATCTACGGGTCAGATCCGGCCGAGGTGGCGCTTCGTTTCGCGGCCGCCGGGGCGGAATGGATCCACATCGTGGATCTGGAGGGGGCGCGGGAGGGGGCTCGCCGCCAGACGGACGCCGTCGCCGGAATCGTGGCGGCAGTGGGGGACAGGGTCGCCTGCGAGGTCGCCGGCGGGCTCAGGGACGAGGCGGCGGTGGAGTCCGTTCTGACGGCCGGCGCGGCGCGGGTGGTCCTGGGCACCGCGGCCCTGCGTGACCCCCGCCTCGTGGAGCGGCTGGTCGCCCGTTTCGGATCGGATCGCATCGCCATCGCCATCGACGTGCGGGATGGGATGGCGATCGGTCAGGGCTGGGGACCGGGCGCCCCCGGCGTGGCCGTCGAGGGTGCCCTTGCGGAACTGTCCGCTCGCGGCGCCCGAACATTCATCGTGACTGCGATCGAACGTGACGGCCTGCTCGAAGGGCCGAACCTCGGCCTGCTGAAGCGCGCGGTCGGGCTCGGCTGCGGCGAGATCGTCGCGTCCGCGGGCATCTCGTCACTCCAGGACGTCTCCGCCGTTCGGGCCATCGGCTGCGTGGGCGCTGTGCTCGGCCGCGCGATCTACGAGGGCCGGCTGGACCTGGCCACTGCGATCCGGCTGAACCGCGCCGGTTGATCGCGCAGGGCACCGCGACGGCGCGTTGAGCCAGACGGCTAGGTATCGCCCGAACTCGCCGCTCCACGGCGCGCCAACCTCACCGCCGGCTGCGGCGCAGATCAAACCTGGGCGCCGGTCTCTCCGATCGACAGCAGCCGGCGAACGGCCCGTCGGTCCAGCTTGCCCGTGCCAAGGCGGGGAACTTCCCGTACACGGACGATGGCGACCGGCGCCTTGAATCCGGCCAGCCGGCCGCGGCAGTAGACCAGGATCTCTTCGTCCGTCGCCGCCGCACCCGGGCGAATGGCCACGGCGGCGACCGGGACGGCGCCCCATGTCCGGTCCGGTCGGCCGGCAACGCCCGCGTCTACGATGGCCGGGTGGCTTGTGAGTACCGCCTCGACCTCGGCCGGGTAGACGTTCTCGCCGCCGGAGACGATGAGGTCCAGGCGTCGGTCCGCGACGACCAGGTAGCCGCCCGCGTCGACGCTGCCGAGGTCGCCGGTCCCATACCAGCCATCGGCGTCGAACGACGCCTCGGTTTCGGCCCGATGGCCGACGTAACCGGAGAAGAGGCTCGGCCCCCTTATCTCGATCTCGCCGACGCCGTCGTCTGAGGGGCGCGCGATCCGCAGCTCAACGCCCGGCAACGCTCTACCGGAGGAGGCGGGCCTGGCTGCGGCCTCGGCCGTCGCCAGGGCGGTAACGCCCGATGCGGACTCGGTCATGCCGTAGGTCGGAACCAGCGGCCATCCGAGCGCCAGCGCCCTGGAGACGAGACCGGGATCGATCGGGCCGCCTCCGAGCAAGGCTGCCCGCAGGTTCGACGGGGCCGGCGCGGAGCCGGCTTCGTCGAGCAGTCGGGCGAGCTGCACCCCCACCACAGAAACGTGACTGACGGGCGGCTGGCACGCCGCGCGCAGGAGTGAGGCGGCGTCGCCCGCAGACGGGATCACCACCGGTACACCAGCCATGGCCGCTCGCCAGACGATCCCGAGTCCGCCGACGTGGGCGAGCGATAGGGAAGCGAGCCAGCCGGTCGCCCCCGGAAGGAAGTCGTTCCAGGCGGCGGCGCTTGCCGCCATCTGGCGGTGCGTGATGAGGGCGACTTTCGGCCTGCCGGTCGTGCCCGAGCTGGCGACGATGACGGCCGGGTCGCCTGGGACCGCGGTCCCCGGTCGCGGCATGGCCGCGGGCCATTCCGCCAGCGCCTCGAGCGAGAGGGCCGGGCGACCGAGCAGACCGGCCCGGACGGTCATTTCCCGCGACGCCACTACGGCAGCCGCGCCGGCATCGGCCAGGATCCGGTCCAATTCGGCGGTGGCCAGCCGCGTGTTGAGGGGCACGACGGCGGCACCCGAGCGTCCGGCGCCGTACAAGAAGGCTATGGCCGCCGCACTCGTGCGGGCAAGCAGCGCGACCCGGCTGCCCGGGATGATGCCCGCGTCGGTCAATCCCGCGGCAACCGCATCGGCTCGGGCGTCCAGCTCGCGCCAGGTCCATCTCAGCGTGCCGTCGATTACGGCCGGAGAGCCGGCCCGATCCAACGCGTTGACGCGCCCCACCGACGGCAAGGGGCGGATGGTCGGCTCGGGGCGGCCGATCTTGCCGCTCACGAGTTGGGTGCCATCCGCTCCACCGTGTAGCGCCTGAGGGCCTCCTCGTCGAGGAGGGCGTTCTCGCGCAGCGCCATGCGGCCATCCAGCACCGGGGTTGGTACCCGCAGAAGATCGTGGACCAGGAAGGCGGCCGTGGCGAGACCGTGGGCGCGTTCCGGCCCAACCCGAGGGAGGCCGGCCGCGGCTCGAACGGCCGCGCCGGTCCCGATGCCCGTCTCCAGGAAGGTGCTGAGTACCACCGGCACGCCGACGCTGGCGGCGCGGGCGGCGATCTCTCGAACGACCGCCGGCCCGCCGACCCGGGCCGGCTTTACGACCAGCACGTCGGCCGCTTCGGCGGATAGCACGGCGGCGGCGGCCGCGGAGGAAATCGATGGACTCGTCGAGGGCTATCGGAACGGCGGATCCGCGCCGGAGTCGAGCGTGACCATCGAGTTCCTCCGGCGCCAGCGGCTGCTCGACGTACTCGATCGCGAAGGCGGCTATGGCCTCGAGGCGCTCCACCGCCATCGCCAGATCCCAGCTGCAGTTGGCGTCGAGTCGGAGCCCCACCGGCGCGCCAACGGCGGCCCTCACGGCCGCGACACGGTCGACCAGTGAGCCCACCGGCTCCGGACCGACCTTCAGCTTGATGCAGCGGAAGCCGTCGGCGGCAGCCCGTGCGGCAGCCGTCGCCGCCTCGTCGGGACCCATGACGTCCAGCGTTGCGTTGACGGCCACCGACCCGGCTCGACACGGGTCCGGCGCGCCCGCCTGGGCGGCTCGCGACAGCGCCTCCAGGGCCCCGTCCAGGCCGGCTCGAACCGCCCGCGATTCCGGCTCCGCATGGTCGCGGCGGTTCCAATCGGGAAGCCGCCCGACCGCCACGATTCCCAGCGCATCGCGCAAGACCTCCGTCAGCCGCCGCTCCTGGCCGCTCGATGCCGACGGATCCAGGGCGATCTCGCCCCAGCCGGCCCTTCCCTGGCCGTCGAACAGCCGCAGGATCCACGAGCGGCGCACCGTGACGATGCCTCGAGCGGTCGCGAACGGCCGCCGGAACGGCACGCACACGTGGAACGCCTCGGCCTGAAGCGCCGATGGAAGACGGACGTCCACCCGGCTACCGGCCCAGCGCCAGGCCGATCGCGAACAGGACCGCGAAGCCAAGCGTCAGCATGGCGGTCCCTCGCAAGACCGAATTGAGCCGTCGCGGATCGCCCTGACCGTAGACGGTCCGCAGGAGCGGGAGTGCCACCGGAACGGTCAGGAGCGGCAGCAAGGCCGCCGGCCCGGCTCCGAGCGAGGCGTCGGCCGACCGCGCCGCCACCAGCCCCACCGGCACGATCCAGGCGAGGATGAGGCAGGCCGCGTACTCCGCCCTGGCAAAGGACTCACCGAATGTCACGGCCAGCGTCCGCTTGCCGGCCGCCCTGTCGGTCGTCGTGTCGCGCAGGTTGTTGATCACGAGGATCCCCGTCGTCAGGGTGCCGATCGGTACCGCGGCCAGGGCGTAGAGCGCTTCCACCCGGCCCGACTGGAGCTCGGCCGTTCCGACGACGGCCGCGAGGCCGAAGAACATGAAGACAAAGACTTCTCCCAGACCGCGGTAGCCGTAGGGGAATGGACCTCCCGTGTAGCCGAGCAGGGCCAGGATCGCGGCGGCGCCGAGCACCAGGATCGCCGGGCCGCCGACCACGGCCAGCCACAGGCCGACTGCGGCGGCGACGGCCAGAACCAGGACGATGCCGGCCTGGAGCTGGCGATCCGTCACCAGACCGGCCGCCGCGACCCTGGTCGGGCCCAACCGGTCAGCGTTGTCGGCTCCTCTCCGGAAGTCCGACAGATCGTTGGCCAGGTTGGCCGCAATCTGGAGAAGAAGGGCCACGGCCGCGCATCCGAGAGCCGTGTCCGGGCGGAACGCGGCGCCCGTCGCCAGGGCGGCTCCCAGTCCGACAACGACGCCGCTGACCGAGGCCGGCAGAGTCGCCGGGCGGATGGCGAGCAGCCAGGTATGCAGGCTCGGAGGCGAAGCGAAGCTCATGGCCGCCGCGGAAAGCGCGAGAAGTCCGGCTTGCGCTTCTCGAGGAAGGCCTTCGAGCCTTCGGCCGCTTCCTCGGTCGTGTAGTAGAGACCCGTGGCGTTGCCGGCCAGCTCCTGCAGGCCGGCCAGACCGTCGGTCGAGGCGAGGAAGGAAGCCTTGAGGAAGCGGATGGCGGTCGGGCTCATGGCCAGGATCTCGTCCGCCCAGGCCACGCCCTCGGCCTGCAATGTAGCTAGCGGTACGACCTTGTTCACGAGGCCCATCGCCAGCGCTTCCTGGGCCGTGTACTGCCGGCACAGGAACCAGATCTCGCGGGCCTTCTTGTCGCCGACGAGGCGGGCCAGCAGCCCGACCCCGAAGCCGGCATCGAAGCTGCCGACGCGGGGCCCGACCTGCCCGAAGACGGCGTTCTCGCCCGCGATGCTCAGATCGCAGACGACGTGCAGGACGTGGCCGCCGCCGATGGCGTAGCCGTTCACTAGTGCGATCACGGGGATGGGGAGGGAACGAATCTGCCGCTGCAGGTCGAGGACGTTCAGGCGGGCGATGCCGTCGCCGCCAACGTACCCGCCGCGGCCTCGGACGTTCTGATCGCCGCCGGCGCAGAAGGCCACGTCGCCGGCTCCGGTGAGGAGAACGCAGCCGATCGAGGCGTCGTCGCGGATCTGGTAGAAGGCGTCGATCAACTGCTGGACCGTCTCCGGCCTGAAGGCGTTGCGGACGCGCGGTCGATTGATCGTGACCCGGGCGATCCCGGTGCCCGAATGCTCGTAGAGGATGTCGCTGTACTCGGCGACCGGCGTCCAGGTGGTAGTGGCCATTCAGGAGTCCTCCTGCGAGCTTGTACGGGACGCTCGAGGCGCCGCAATGAATGACAGGACGAGCGAGCGGAAGACGGCCGGCTTCTCGAGGTGAGTTGCATGGCCGGCGCCTTCGATGAGTTCGAGCCGGGCCCCCGGGATGCCGGCCGCGACGACCTCCGCCCGCCCCCGAACGGGGTCCAACGCGCCGCAGAGCACGAGCGTCGGCGCCACGACCTCACGCAGGCGGTCGTGCAGCGGTTCCATGACGCCCTGGCCGGCGCCGCGAAGGCTTCCCGCCAGGCCCCGGGCGCGGTTGCGGAGCCGCTCGGCATGGAGTCGCCTCCGAGTTGAATCCGGCAGTGCGGCTTGCGTCGCGAAGAGCGGCAGACTCTCCCAGCGGGCGACGAAATTCGGCATTCCATCCCGTTCGATGGCATCGGCGAGGGCTTCATCGGCGGCGCGGCGCGCCGACCGCTCGGACGGATCGGCGATGCCGGCGGACGGGCTCTCCAGGACGAGCCGCCGGACGGCCGGCGGGTGGCCGATGGCGAGAGCCAGGGCCACGCGGGCCCCGAACGAATAGCCGATTACGTCGGCGGGTCGGCCGGCGACCCGGCGGAGGATGTCGGCCAGGTCGGCCGCCTGTCTGGCGGGCGCGTGCCGGGCCGCATCCGCCGGCGCGTCGGACCGGCCGTGGCCGAGCAGGTCGACCTGGATCGTCGTCGCCACGCGCCTCAGGGCCGGCAGGTGAGGCGCCCAGGCCGCGCCCCGGCCGGTGAAGCCGTGCAGGAGGAGAAGTGGCCGTCCACTCCCTCCCAGGCGAACCTCGTAGCGAACGCCGTCGACCTGCAGCCGGGTCACGGCCGGGTTTCTCCGCCCGCAAGCTCTTCCAATCTCGCGGCAACGGCGGCCGCTGCCTCACGATGGAGGACCGCGTTCCTGGCCCGGTCGGTCCGGACCTCGAGCACCCGGACGCCCGCGGCTCCGACCGATCCGGCCAGTGCGGAACGCAGGTCACCGACCCTCACCAACGCATGCTCGGCTCCGAGGGCCCGCACGATCGGCCCGAAATCAACTCCGTGCGGAGTGCCGAACAGCGTCTCGTAGGCCTCGGGCAGCCCAACACCCGGATCGACCGTGGACGCCTGCGGCAGGAAGGAGAAGACCCCACCGCCGTCGTTGTTGACGAGGACGATCGTCGCGGACAGGTGGTGCAGCCGCGCTGCCACGAGGGCGTTGAGGTCATGCAGAAACGAGAGGTCGCCGACGACGAGGACGACAGCACCGGTCTGCGCCGCCGCGGCGCCGAGCGCGCTCGACACGACCCCGTCGATCCCGTTCGCGCCGCGATTGGAGCAGCAACGGATGGCCCGTGGTCCGGTCGGGAGATAGGCGTCCATGTCGCGCACCGGCATCGAGCTGCCGGCCCAGAGGACTCCACCGTCGGGCATCAGGTCGGCGAGGAGCGTGAAGGGGCGAGGCTCGAGAGGCTCGGCCACAACCGCCGGGTCATCAAGCCAGGCCGCAAGTGTGTCGCTCGCGATCCGGTCGGCCGACAACCAGTCGGCTGTCCAGTTCGACGCCGTCTCCGCGGCCTTCGGCGTGCCCATGCGAGCCAGCGCCCCAGCCAGGCCGTCGGCAAAGGCGACCTCGTCGGCGTGGATGAAGGTCGCGGGCAGGAGGGCCGGTTCTCTCCAGCCACCCCCGCCATCTACAACGAGCAGCGCCGGTCGAGCCAGACGGAGCATCTCCAGGATTGGCTTCGAGGTGGGCATGGCGCCGAATCGGATCACCATCTCCGGGCGATGGGCATCGATCCAGCGTCCCGGCCGCGCGATCAGGTCGCCCCGCGCGATCACGCGTGAACGGTCGTGGGGCCCCAGGCGCATCTGCGAGAGGGGGTCGGCCAGGATCGGGTAACCGGTCATGGCGGCGAGCCGCGCCGCCGCTTCCGGGAAAGCCGGATCTTCCTGCGGGCCGGCCACGATGAGTCCGCGCTCGATCGCGGCCAGCCTGGCGGCCAGAGTTCTCAGGTCATCGGGCGAAAGTGTGGGCCTGCCTTCGAGGGCGTCGGCGAAGGGAGCACCCGGCCCCTCAAGAACCGCGCGGTCGCGAGGATCGTCGGCGAGCGGCCCGAGCGAACCGCGAGGGATGAGCGGCTCCCTGAGCTGGAAGTTCAGGTGGACGGGCCCGCGTGGAACCGCCAGCGAGGTCGCAACAGCACGGCCGGCGAGAGCCCGGATATAGGCGAGTAGATCCGGCGCGGCCTCGAGGACCGGCACGTCGACGAACCACTTGACTTGCGTCCCGTAGAGGCGAACCTGGTCGATCGTCTGGGCGGCGCCGCGATCGCGCAGCTCGGGCGGTCGGTCGGCGGTCAGCAGGACGAGCGGGACGCGGCCGTGGAAGGCCTCCACGACGGCCGGCGCCAGGTTTACCGCCGCGGTCCCGGAGGTGCACAGGACGGCGACCGGCCGGCGGCTGGCGCGGGCCATCCCCAGAGCGAAGAAGCCCGCCGCGCGCTCGTCCAGCAGGACGCGGCAGCGGAGCCCGGGATGGGCGTGCATGGCCAGGGCCAGCGGTGTCGATCGCGATCCAGGGCAGATCACGACATCCCCCACGCCGGCCCGGGCCAGCTCCTCGACGAAGGCTCGCAGCGGATCGGCGATGCTCAGATCGGCCTCGGCCGGCATGTCGTTCATGACCGGAACTCGCCCAGCGCGGAGGCGACGACCTGCATCTTGTTGCTCGATTCTTCCCACTCGCGGCCCGGATCCGAATCGGCCACGATGCCGCAGCCAGCGAACAGCGCTGCATTGCGGCCCGAGACGACGGCGCAGCGCAGGGCTACTACGAACTCACCGTCGCCGTCGGCTCCCACCCAGCCAAGGGGACCGGCATACCAGCCACGTTCGAAGCCCTCGTGTTGAGAGATGAGATCGAGCGCGAGCGCCCGGGGCTCGCCTCCGACCGCCGGTGTTGGGTGGAGGAGCGCGGCGAGGCTCAAGATACCGGCCCGGTTGCGCAGGCGCCCGGTCACCGTGGTCACGAGGTGCTGGACCGTCCCGAAGGTGGCCACGACCGGGGCTGCAGCGATGTGGATCTCCGCAGCAACCGGGTCGAGCATCGCGCGCAGCATCTCCACGACGATCTCGTGCTCCTCTCGATCCTTGTCGCTGGACAGCAGCTCGGCCGCCAGGGCTGCCTCCTCGACGGCGTCGTCAGCGTGTCGGATCGATCCGGCGATGGCGACCGTCTGGAATTCCTTGCCCTGCGTTGAGATCAGACGCTCCGGCGTCGCGCCGAGGAAGACGCTGCCGCCGCGGGCGATCGCGTAGGTCGTCGAGGTCGGGGAGCCGGTCGCGAGCCTTCTCAGAGCAGACACGGCGTCTATGTCCACCGCGGAGCTCAGATCTAGCCGCCTGGCCAGGACGACCTTGTCCAACCGGCCGCGCCCGACTGCACCGGCGAAGCGATCCACCAGCCGGTCCCAGGTCTGCCGGTCGGGACGCTCTCCCTCGATCGAGAGTCGTACCCGGTCCGTTGCAGCCTCGGAAGATGCGGCGTCGGCGGTCGATCGAGCCACCAGGTCGACCCAGAGTCGGTCCAGTCGATCGGGCGAATCGAATTCGCCGGGCTTCGAGCCGCCGCCCTCCTCGGAGGCCATGAAGGACGTCGTGAGCCAGCCGCCCGCCGGGGTCTGAAGCAGCAGGATCTCGGGCACGCACATCGAGGCGGCGCCGAAGGGAGACCACGCCGCGTCCGCCGGTGGCTCGCCCGTGAAGCCGAGGCCGCCGATCAGCAAGGGACCGAGCGCGCGACCGTCCGAGCCGTCGCCCCGGAGCCGCGCGCCGGCCAGCAGCCGCTCCCAAGCATCTGCGATCGTCCGAAATCGTTCCGGACCGCATCCTCGGATCGACCAGGCCCGGCCGATGCCAACCATGGCCAACCCGTCGGCCGGCTGCAACCACAGCGACGGTTCCAGGCCCGAGCGCAACGCAGCCGCGAACAGGGCGACCGGATCGAGCGCCGGCGACGAGCCCAGGCCGAAGGTGGCGCTGACCAACCCGCCGGCGACGTCGTTGCCGGCCTCGCCATCCGGGCGCTCCAACAGCGACCTCGTCACGGCCGAGATCGGCGGCGGCACCGTTCCCCCGCAGCCGGCCGGCCGGGCCGGCGCCCGGGCCGCGCCAGGGGCTCCGCCCACCACGGTCACCGAGACCGGACCGCGGCCAGGCGGTGCCACGCCGGATCGCCTGCCGAGATGCGCGCCTCCGGAACACCGACACTGCGCAGCAGGACCGCGCGAAGGATCGGGTACGAGTCCTCGAGGCGTCCCGGCTTCTCATCGAGCAACCAGCGCGAGACGATCTCGTTGAGCGCCCCGAACCAGGCCCGTGAGGTCGTCTCCGCGTCGAGCTCCGGGATGGCGCCGGCGGCCTGGGCCTCCTCGAGGTACCCGCGGATGAGGCCCGCGAATCGAGCGTGCATGATCGCCGTCTCGCTCTGGAAAGCGCGACCGGCCGCAACCGCGTCGATGAGGAGGAGGCGGGCAGTCGTTCGGTGGCCGGCGAAGGCCAGCAGCACCGTCCGGATACCGGCCTCGGCCCTGGCAATCGGCTCCGTCTCTGCCGCGACCGCGCGTTCGACCTTGCCGGCCAGCCTGTCGGCGGTCGTACGCATCAGTTCCCGGAATATCGTGTCCTTCGTCGGGAAATGGAAATAGATCCCGCCCTTGGAGGTGTTGGCTGCCGTGGCGATCTCGTCCATCGAGGTATCGCGGAAGCCTCGGTGGGTGAAGCTGGTGAAGGCCGCGTCGAGGATCTGATCCCGACGGGCCCGGCTCTTCTCGGTGGGCTCGGTGGAGAAACGCCTGGGACTCAACGCCGCGCTCCGTACAAACCGACTGACTGGTCGGTTTTATCCTAGCACGACGGTCCCTTCTGAAGGCCGATCGAGCCGCGCCCTTACTCCTTGTGCGCGGCCTCGTGCGCCTTCTTATGAGCCTCGATCACCTTCTCGGCGATGTGCTGCGGCACGTCTTCGTAGCGGTCGAGCGTGGCCGTGAAGGTGCCCCGTCCGCCGGTCAGCGAGCGGAGCTCGGTGGCGTAGGTGAACAGCTCGGCCTGGGGGACGCTGGCGGTGATGATCTGCATCCCGTCCTTGGTGTCCATGCCCAGGACGCGCCCGCGTCGACCGTTGAGGTCGCGGTTGACGTCGCCCATATAGGCCTCCGGGATCCGGATCTCGACGGTCATGATCGGCTCCATCAGGGCCGGCTTGCACTCGAGGACACCCTGCTTGAGGGCCATCGAAGCCGCGATCTTGAATGAGAGCTCGTTGGAGTCGACCGCGTGGAACGAGCCGTCGTACAGGGTCGCCTTGAAGTCGCTGAGCGGATACCCAGCCAGGACACCTTCCGCAGCAGCCTCGCGGATGCCCTTCTCGACGCCCGGGAAGAAGTTCTTGGGGACCGTGCCGCCCACGACCCGGTCAGCGAATTCGACGCCGCCGCCGTGGTTCGGCTCGATCTCGATCCAGACGTCGCCAAACATGCCGTGGCCGCCGGTCTGCTTCTTGTACCGGCCGTGGCTCTGGGTCTTGCCGCGAATCGTCTCCTTGTAGGGGACCCTGGGCGTCCTGGTGACGATCGCCGCGCCGAACTTGCGCTTGATCCGCTCGCCCAGGACGGCCACGTGGGCATCGCCCGTCGCCACGAGGACCTGCTCGCCCGCTTCGCTGCGGATGACGCGGGCGGACGGCTCTTCCTCGAGCATGCGCTGGAGGGCCGTGCCCATCTTGTCGAGGTCGGCCTTTGTCTGCGGCTCGATCGCGACCTGGAGCGTCGGGATCGGGAAGATCAATGGAGGTAGGACGTAGGCCCCCTCCCGGCTGGCGCACAGGGTGTCGCCCGTGCCGGTCACGGTCAGCTTGGCAACCGCGCCGATTTCGCCGGCGTGTAGCTGCCCGACGGTTTCCTGATCCTTGCCATGGAGGAGCAGCAGCTGGCCCAGGCGCTCGGCCTCGCTGCGCGTGGCGTTCCAGGCCTGACCCTGCCCCTGAAGCGTCCCGGAGAGGACGCGCAGGTAGGTCAGCCGGCCGACGAACGGGTCGGCGGTCGTCTTGAAGACGCGGGCCACGAGCGGTCCCGTCGCGTCCGGAACGAGCTTCACCTCCTTGCCCTTCGAGTCCGTCGTGACGAACTCACCGAGCTCGGCCGGGGAGGGCAGGTAGTGCACGATCGCGCTGGTCAGCGCCCGCACGCCGATGTCCTTGGACGCGCTGCCGACCATGACCGGCGCCACCATGCCGGATCGAATGGCCTTGTGCAGGCACGTCTCGAACTCCGCGTCGGTGATCTCCTCGCCCTCGAGGTACTTCGTCATCACGTCGTCGTCGGCTTCGGATGCCGCCTCGAGCAGCTGGTCGCGGCGGGCGGCCACCTCGTCGGCCAGGCTCGCCGGGACGGCGACTTCCGTTTCTTTGCCACCCTGCATCTGGAAGGCCTTGCGGTGGAGCAGGTCCACATAGCCTGTGAACGACTCGGCCGCCCCGAGCGCGATATGGAGAGGCGCGATCTTCTGGCCGAAGGCCCCGCGCAGCGCATCCAGCGCGGCCGCAGGGTTCGCGTTCTCGCGATCGCACTTGTTTATGAAGAAAAGCGCCGGGCGGCCGTTTGCGCGAGCCAGCGCGACGGCGGACTCGAGGCCTGCCTCTACGCTACCGGACGCATCGATCAGCAGGACGGCGGCATCCGTCGCGGCGAAGCCCTCGACTACCTCGGCCCCGAAATCGGCGTATCCGGGGGTATCGACGAGCTGTATGCGGGTCCCCTCGTGCTCCAGGCTGGCCACCGCGAGGGTCAGGGACTGCTTGCGCTTCTGCTCCTCGGGTTCGTAATCCAGGCTGGCTGTGGCGTCGTCCACGCGGCCGAGCCGCGTGATCGCTCCGGCGTCGAACAGAAGCCTCTCGGCCAGCGTCGTCTTGCCGGCGCCGGCATGGGCGGCCAGGACGACGCTGCGAAGGTGGGGGAGGTCGACACTCTTGGTTGTCATCTGCTCATCGATCCTCTGGTGGCTCAGATCGCATCGGACAAGGCGGCGTGACGAGGGGGCTGCTGCCGCCGCCCGGCCATGATATCCCTGCTCGCCGCCTCGGACGAGGAGGGGGCGACGCCGGCGGAACGGTCGCCTCCACGACACCGGCGACTCGGGACGCCCGAGGCCCGACGGCCCGCGCGACCGCCCGCCGAGCGCGGTTTCCCGGCCGCGTCGGCAGGGTGCGGCCGGCAAGGGCCGGCTCGGAGCCTTCGTTCGGCGGTATACTCCGGCCGATGTCAGGACATTCCAAGTGGTCGCAGATCAAGCGCCAGAAGGGCGCCAACGATGTCAAGCGCGGCGCCGTCTTCACCAAGATGGGCCGCGAGATCAGCGTCGCCGCCAGAGCCGGCGGCGGTGACCCCGACGGCAACTTCCGACTCCGCCTGGCCATCGAGCGAGCGCGCGCCATAAACATGCCGCTCGACACGATCAAGCGGGCCATCGAGAAGGCGACCGGCGGCGGTGAAGGGGAGCAGTTCGAGGAGATCACGTACGAGGGCTACGGTCCGGGCGGCGTCGCGATCCTCGTTGAGACCGCCACGGACAACAAGAACCGGACGGCGGCGGACATTCGCTCGGTGCTGACCAAGGCGGGCGGGCAGCTGGCGGCGCCGGGCAGCGTCGCCTGGCAGTTCGAACAGCGCGGCGCGATCATCCTGGCCCCCGGCGGCAACACCGAGGAGCTGGAATTGCTGGCCATCGACGCCGGCGCGGACGACGTCGACTCGTCAGGCGAGCAGGTCGAGGTCTACACCAGGCCCACCGACCTCGAAGCCGTTCGCCGCGCTCTCGAGAGCGCCGGCGTCAAGATCGAGTCGGCCGAGCTCAGCATGACGCCCAAGAACGTCGTCGAGCTCGACGTCTCGAAGGCCCGGCAGGCGCTCAGATTGATCGAGATCCTCGAAGACCACGACGACGTCCAGCGGGTCACGTCGAACTTCGAGATCCCCGAAGAGATCATGGCTGAGGTCGGCGCGTGATCATCCTGGGAATAGACCCTGGGACCGCGATGCTGGGCTACGGACTCATCGAGCGAACCGGAACGCGGCTGCGGGCTGTCGACTACGGCGTCATCAAGACCCCGTCGAACATGGATCTTCCGGACCGGCTCGAATCGATCTACCTCAGCCTGACGGACCTGATCGAGCTCCATGCACCGGCTCTGGTCGGCGTCGAGCGGCTCTTCTTCACGAAGAACGTTCAGACGGCCTTCGCCGTCGGCCAGGCCAGGGGCGTCGTGCTCCTTGCCGCAGCGCTCCACCACCTGGAGATCCGAGAAGCCACACCCAACGAAGTCAAGGTGGCGACCGCAGGCCACGGCTCGGCCTCCAAGGCGCAGGTCGGGCGTATGGTCCAGGCCATCCTCGGTCTGGCCGAGGTGCCCGAACCGGACGACGCCGCGGACGCCCTCGCTATCGCGATCTGCGTCGCGAATCGCGAGCGCTCCGTCAGCCGCATTCCCACGGGCGCGCTCGACAGGTCGGCGTTGAAGCCGGCCCCGGACGGCGTGACCCCCTACGAGAAGGCCGTCCGCGACGCGCTCCGTCGAGAGCGGCTGGGTCTCGGTCCCGACGGGCACGCGGCGGGCGCGCCCAAGTCCAAGACGGCTTCGTAGGCCCGGGGCGTGATCGCCTCGCTCGGCGGCACAGTCAGCGCCGTCTTCGCGGACTCGCTGATCCTCGAGGTGGGAGGCGTCGGCTATCGCGTATTCGCGGCGCCGTCCGTCCTCGCTTCGACGCCGGTCGGCGGCCCGCTGAAGCTCTTCACGCATCACGTCGTACGCGAGGATCTCCAGGCGCTCTACGGCTTCCGAACGCCCGAGGAGCTGGGCTTCTTCGGTCTCCTCCTGACGGTGACCGGCGTTGGGCCGAAGGTCGCCCTCGGGATAGTCGGGTCGCGAGCCGTCGGCGACCTCCAGCTGGCGATCCTGTCGGACGACCTGGCCCTCCTGACCGCCGTACCGGGCGTCGGCAAGAAGCTGGCGGCGCGCGTCGTTCTCGAGCTCAAGGAGAAGGTCGCCGCGGCCGGAGTCGCCGCCGGCGGTATCGCGGGTGGGCCCTCTGCGGGCGAGTCCGAAGTGATGGCCGCGCTCCTGGCCCTCGGCTATTCCGCGGGCGAAGCGCGCCAGGCGTCTCGGGAGGCTCTGGTGGATCTATCGGTGGGGCTGACTCTCGAGGATAGGGTCAAGGCGGCGTTGAGGACGCTGGTCAGGGGGTAGGGGATTCACCCCGAGTGCGGTCGGGGTTCGGATTTGCCCGGTGGCGCCGGTGTTTCCCGGGCCGCAAGGGCTGTAGAACGTCCGTTCGGTCTGATATGATCCGCACATGAGCGAGCGCCCGTGACCGACATCTCGCGAATCCTCACGCCGGCCGTGGAAGACGAGGTAGAGGTCGCCGTCGATCGGACGCTGCGACCCAAGACGCTCGACGAATACATCGGCCAGCGCGAGCTCAAGGCGAACCTGTCGATCCTCCTCGGGGCCGCCCGCCAGAGAGGGGACGCCGCGGATCACGTCCTGCTCCACGGCCCGCCCGGGCTGGGCAAGACGACCCTGGCCACGATCATCGCTCGCGAGCTCGGCACGAACATCCGCTACGCCAGCGGCCCGGCGATCGAGCGGGCAGGGGACCTGGCGGCCATCCTGACCTCGCTCGATGAGCGCGACGTCCTCTTCATCGATGAGATCCACCGGCTCAACCGTGCGGTCGAGGAGATCCTCTACCCGGCCATGGAGGACTTCGCTCTCGACGTGATGATCGGCAAGGGGCCGTCCGCGCGGAGCCTGCGCCTGAGCCTCAAGCCCTTCACGATCGTCGGGGCGACTACGCGCGCCGGCCGGATCTCGAGCCCGTTACGCGACCGCTTCGGGGCCACGTACCGGCTCGACTTCTACGACATCGCCGACCTGACCGCGATCGTGGTGCGGTCCGCCAGTCTCCTGGGCGTGGAGCTTAACCCGGACGGCGCCACGGCCATCGCACGCCGGGGCAGGGGAACGCCACGCGTCGTGAACCGCCTTCTGCGCCGTGTTCGCGACTACGCCCAGATCAACGGCGACGGGCGCGTGGACGCGCAGACTGCGGACAAGGCCCTCGCCGCCCTTGAGATCGACGACGAGGGGCTCGACGGGACGGACCGCAAGCTGCTCGCCGCGATCGTCCAGAAGTTCGGCAGCGGGCCCGTCGGCGTCCAGGCGCTCGCGGCCGTCCTGGCCGAGGAGCCCGAGACCGTCGAGGACGTGTATGAGCCATTCCTCCTGCGCCTCGGTTTCCTGGATCGCACGCCGCAGGGTCGCATCGCCACGGACGGCGCCCGCCAGCACCTCGCCCGCCTCGGCTACGAGATTCCCCCCGCCCGCCGTGCAGAGGCCGAGCAGCCGGCCCTGTGGGACGGGACTGCCGACCCAGACCTCCAAGCGCGCTGATGTCGAACGGGTCCCACGGCGCCGGCGAGCGCCCCAATTCTCCTGCCCGGTTCGAGGTCCTCGAGTCGCCGCCGGATGGCTCGACGCGGGCCCGACTCGGCCGCCTGACGCTGCCGCACGGTGTCGTCGAGACGCCGCAGTTCATGCCGGTGGGGACGAACGCGACGGTCAAGGCGCTCGACCCGGATGACCTGCGCGCGGCCGGAGCCACGATCATCCTCTCGAATACGTACCACCTTTACCTCCGGCCCGGCCACGAGCGGATCGCCCGACTCGGAGGGCTGCATCGCTTCATGGCCTGGGACCGGCCGCTCCTGACGGACTCGGGCGGCTTCCAGGTCGTATCACTCGGCGAGCTCCGCAAGATCGACGACGAGGGCGTCACCTTCCAGAGCCACCTCGACGGTTCCTACCACCGCTTCACGCCGGAACTCTCGATCGCGGTCCAGGAGGCGCTCGGCGCCGACATCGCCGTCGCGTTCGACCAGCCCGTTCCCCCGGCCTCCACGAGCCTCGGGGCGGTCGCTGAGGCCGCGGCTCGGTCGAATCGTTGGGCCGCTCGATCGCTGGCCGCACACACTCGCCCGGATCAAGCCCTGTTCGGGATCATCCAGGGAGGGCTCGACCCGGAGCTGCGGGCCGAGTCGACGCGCGCCGTCGCCGACCTGGCGTTCGACGGCATCTGTATCGGTGGCCTGGCGGGTGACGAGACTCCGGCCCAACGCGAGGCGACACTGGACCTGGTGGTCGGCCTGCTCGCGACCGACCCGCGGCCCCGCTATCTCATGGGCCTCGGCTCGCCCCTGGACCTGCTCGAAGCCGTGCACCGAGGGGTCGACATGTTCGACTGCGTGCTGCCGGCTCGAGTCGCCCGGAACGGCCAGCTGTGGATCCCCGGCGGACGCCTCAACATGCGCAACGCCCGGTTCGCCGACGATCCCAGACCGGTTCAGGAGGGCTGCCGGTGCCCGCTCTGCCGCAACTTCTCGAGGGCTTATCTGGCCCACCTGTTCCGCGCCGAGGAGCTGCTCGCCTACCGCCTCGCGACTTGTCACAACCTGACCTTCACCCTAGACTTCATGGCCGAAATCCGCTCCGCATTGCGCTCCGGCACGTTCACCTCGCGCCTGCCCGAGCTCCGAGCGCGCGCGCAGCCGTCAAGCTCGCGTGCATTGGCAGTGCAGTCGGAATGAAGGCCCCACCCGTAGCCTGTAGTACGCGGAGGCGAAACAGATGGCCAGTCGAGACCGCCCCCACCGTCAAGAGAAGAAGAAGCCCAAGGACGCTTCGGCGAAGACCAAGATCCAGCCCTTGCTGGAGCCGCCGACAAACGTCGAGGTCTGGAAGCCAAAGCGAAAGCCGCGGACCGAGGAGACCGAGAGCTAGCTCGCGGGCGGACGCCATCAGGCGCGTGCTCGATGTCGACCGCCCGGCGCGACGAGGCCAAGGCGGATCGAGCACCGAAGGCGAGCAGGCTTCTTGCCTGTGAGTCGAGGAGCGCAGGTCCATACCGGCATCGACCGCCCGATGGGCGACATCCAAGGAGCGAGGAGCAAGGTGGCAATGATCGAGCGAGGGACCGAGGCCCGCGGATCTGCCGGTGGCGGCAACGACAGGACCAAGGCCGTGGACGCGGCCATCCTGGCGATCGAGAAGCAGTTCGGGCGCGGCTCGATCATGCGTCTCGGCTCGTCCGAACGCCAGGCCGTGGACGTCATCCCGACCGGCTCGATCGCGCTGGACCTCGCGCTCGGCGTAGGCGGCATTCCGCGCGGCCGCATGACGGAGATCTTCGGTCCTGAGTCGTCGGGCAAGACGACCCTCTGCCAGCATGTCCTCGCCGAGGCCCAGAAGAGGGGCGGCGTCGTTGCCTTCATCGATGTCGAGCATGCGCTGGACCCAGGCTATGCCAGGGCCTGCGGCGTCAACGTGGACGAACTGCTCGTAAGCCAGCCGGACACCGGCGAGGACGCTCTGCAGATCACCGAGACGCTGATCCGCTCCGGCGGCGTGGACTGCGTCGTCGTGGACTCGGTCGCGGCGCTCGTTCCCAAAGCTGAGATCGAAGGTGAGATCGGCGACTCTTTCGTGGGCATCCAGGCCCGGCTGATGAGCCAGGCCCTCCGCAAGCTGGCAGGCGCCGTCAACCGATCGAATACGGCCCTCGTCTTCACGAACCAGCTGCGTGAGAAGATCGGCGTGATGTTCGGCAACCCCGAGGTCACGCCCGGCGGCCGCGCCCTCAAGTTCTACGCCAGCGTCCGGCTGGATATCCGGCGGGTCGAAACGATCAAGGTCGGCACCGACTCGGTCGGCAATCGGGTCAAGGTGAAGGTCGTCAAGAACAAGGTCGCGCCGCCGTTCCGCGTCGCCGAGTTCGACATCATGTTCGGCGAGGGAATATCGCGCGAAGGCGGCCTGCTCGACGTCGGCGTGGCGATGAGCATCGTCACCAAGACCGGCGCCTGGTTCACGTTCGGCGAGACCCGGCTCGGCCAGGGTCGCGAGGCCGGCAAGGACTTCCTCAAGGCTAATCCGGACATCTCGGCCGAGGTGGAGAAGCAGATTCGGGGCAAGATCTCCGAGGTCACGCTTCCGGTCGAGGGCATCGCCGAGGCCGAATAGCCGGCCATGCCCCCACCCACCGGTCGCGAGCGCCTCGAGGCAAGACGAGCTCGACTGGAACGCCATGCCGCCGAATCTGACCCGGCCGTCGTCCTCAATGCCGCGGCACGTTTCCTCGAGCTGCGATCGCGGTCGGTCCATGAGATGCGCCGCCATCTGCTGACGGCGAAATACCCGGAAGGGCTGGTCGAGGCCGCCATCGCAAGGCTGTTGGAGCTCGGGATGCTCGACGACGCGGCCTTCGCCCGGGCCTGGGTCGAGTCTCGGGACCGGGCTCGCCCGCGAGGGGCGGGGGCCTTACGTCGCGAGCTCGCGCTCAAGGGCATCGATCGCGAGACGGTGGCGGGAGTCCTGGCCGACCGGGAACGCGACAGCGGCGGGCCCGCGGATGACGGCGACTATGGAGTACACACGACGGCCGGCGCCGACGAGATAGCCGCCGAGCGGCTGCTGGACAAGAACCGCGCGAATCTGGCCCGCCTGGCCGATCCGCGCGCCCGCCGCCAGCGAGCCTACGCGCTGCTCGCCCGGAACGGTTTCGATCCGGAGGTGTGTCGCGAGGTAAGCGCCCGAACCGTGGGGCCGGCAACGCAGGACGACTGACCCGGCCCGGCTCGACCCGGCCTCGGGAACGACCGGCTCCCTGCCGGCGCGGCACCACCGAATTCCTCCCGGCGCCGTAGACTACGCGGCGAGACGAAGGACGCGCCGCTCTTCCACGATTGAGACGGCGCAAGCTCGAATCAGCGACAACGCGGCTTCCGCTCGTCCTCTCGGGGAGCGAGAACGGTCGGGGTTGGGAGCCGCTCCTATTCGTTTCTACGTACCTCCGGTCGCGTCAGCCGGCCGGGTGGAGGCAAGTGAATATGGATACCGCCCTTGTGGCCATCGTGGTGGTGGTCGCCGTTGTCGTGGGCGTGGTGGTCGGCTTCCTGGGCCGCGGCATGGTGGCCAACCAGGCCATCCAGAGCGCGCAGGAGAAGGCCGCTCGGATCGTCGCCGAAGCGCGCACGCAACAGAAGGAACTGATCCTCACCGCCAAAGACGAGAAGCTGCGACTGCAGCGCGAGGCGGAAGACGAAGCCAGAGCCAAACGCGGCGAGCTGAGCGTGCTCGAGAGCCGACTACTGGCCCGCGACGAGCAGCTCGACCTTCGGGCCGACACGCTCGAGCAGCGCGATCGCAAGCTCATAGATCGCGAGCGGGACTTCGAGCAGAGCCGCCAGGAGCTCGCCCGAGCCCACCAGGAGCACGTGGCCGCCCTCGAACGAGTCAGCGGCATGTCGGCGACGGAGGCCAAGGCCCAGCTGCTCGAGGCCGTCCGCGAAGAGGCCGAGCGCGACGCCGTCCGCCTGGCCAAGTCCATCGAGCGCGACGCTCGGGAAGAGGCCGAGGAGCGGGCGCGCGAGATCGTCATCACGACGATGCAGCGCATCGCCGCAGACCACACCGCCGAGCACACAGTCTCGACGGTCCACTTGCCCAACGACGAGATGAAGGGCCGCATCATCGGCCGCGAGGGCCGCAACATCCGCGCCCTCGAGCAGGCGACCGGGGTCGACCTGATCATCGATGACACGCCCGAGACGGTTGTCATCAGCGCCTTCGACCCGGTGCGGCGCGAGATCGCCCGCCTGGCTCTCACCAAACTGATGGCCGACGGCCGCATCCATCCGGGCCGCATCGAGGAGGTCGTCGCCAAGGCCCGCGCCGAGGTGGACCTGGTGATGCGCCAGGCCGGCGAGCAGGCGATCTACGACGCCGGCGTCCCCGCGCTGCCGTCCGAGATCGTCAAGCTTCTGGGCCGCCTCAAGTACCGCACCAGCTACGGCCAGAACGTGCTCGTCCACTCCGTCGAGACCAGCCGCCTGGCGGCCATCATCGCCGCGGAGCTCGGTGCCGACGTGCAGGCCGCGAAGGTCGGAGGCCTGCTCCACGACCTGGGCAAGGCCGTCGACCACGAGGTGGAAGGGCCGCATGCCCAGATCGGTGCCGCGATCGCGCTGCGCCACAACCTGTCGCCCAAGGTTGTCAACGCCATCGCCGCCCACCACCAGGAAGTCGAGTTCGCCTCCCAGGAGGCGCCGATCGTCCAGGTCGCCGACGCCATCAGCGCTTCGAGGCCAGGTGCGCGCGGCGAATCGATGGAGACCTACGTCCGCCGGCTCGAGGACCTGCAGGCCATCGCCGAGAGCTTCGACGGCGTCGAGCGGAGCTTCGCCGTCCAGGCCGGCCGCGAGGTTCGCGTTCTCGTCAAGCCGGAGCAGATCGACGATGTCAGCGCCACCCGGCTGGCGCGCGACGTGGTCAAGAAGATAGAGGCCAGCCTGACCTATCCGGGCCAGATCAAGGTGACGGTCATCCGCGAGACGCGGGCCGTCGAATACGCCAAGTAGCCCGCCTTGGAAGCCACCAGCGCCGCATCTCAGCCCGGCCGGGGCGGTCGGCGGGTCTGCCGCATCCTGATGATCGGGGACTTGATCGGCAAGCCCGGCCGCCTGGCCGTCGAGGCGCTGCTGCCTGGTCTGCGGCATGAGCTGGACATCGCCTTCGTCACCGCCAACGGCGAGAACGTCGCCGGGGGCATGGGCCTCACCGAATCCACGGCCGAGGCGATGTTCAAGGCCGGCGTGGACGTGATCACCTCCGGCAACCACATCTGGGACAAGCGCGAGATGTATCAGGTCCTGGAACGCGATGAACGCATCCTGCGGCCGCACAACTACGGTTCGGACGGCGTCCCGGGTCGAGGCTGGGGCATCTTCCACGCCGAGGACGGCACCGAACTGGCAGTCCTCAATTTCCAGGGCCGGACGTACATGACGCCCATCGAGAACCCGTTCACCGAGTTCGACCGGCTGGTAGACCAGGCCTCCGAACCGCTGCCGATCGTCCGTATCGTCGACTTCCACTGCGAGCTCACCAGCGAGAAGAACGCCTTCGGCATCTACCTCGACGGCCGCGTGAGCGCGGTCGTGGGAACGCACACGCACGTGCCGACGGCGGACGAGCGCATCATGCCGAGGGGCACGGCCTATCAGTCCGACCTGGGCATGGTGGGGCCCGTCCACAGCGTCATCGGCTTCGAGCCGGCCACGGTCATACCGCGCTTCATCAACGGCCTGCCGACGCGTTTCGTCGTTGGCGAGGGTCCGGTCGTCTTCAACGCCTGCCTGATCGACGTGGACCCGGCCAGCGGCCACGCCGTAGCCGTCGAGCGTATCCAGCGGATCGTCGAAGGCTGACATGGCCTACAGGTTCAAGGACCGCGCAACGGGGGCGATGAGCGGGCCGCGGGTCGTGCCGGAGCATCCGTCTCGCGTCGATCTCCACACGCACAGCCGCCGCTCGGATGGCGTCCTGGAGCCTCGCGCCTTGATCGAGGCGGCGGCCGGGGCCGGCGTTCGTGTCCTCGCCCTGGCCGACCACGACACGCTCGCCGGAGTTCGCGAACTCTGTGAGACCGGGGCCGCGCCGCTGCCGCTCGAGCTCGTGCCGGCGGTGGAGATCAATAGCGTGGCCACGGGCATCGACAGGCTCTGGGAGGGAGAGCTCCACATCCTGGGTCTGGGCGTGGACCCGCAGAACGAGGAGTTCGAGGCGGCGCTCGAACGCCAGAGGCGGTCGCGAGCGGTCCGCTTCGGGCTCATATTGGCCCGGCTCCGTGAACTCGGCCTGCCGGTCGATCGCGAGGCGGAGGCGCTGCGAACCGCTCCCGGCTCATCGCTCGGCCGGCCGCAAATCGCCCGGCTCCTCGTCGAGGCCGGCCACGCGTCCTCCGTCGATGCCGCGATGCAGGAGGTGCTGGCCAGGGGCAGGCCCGGGTACGTGCCGCGCCAGGGTCTCGGGCCGCGCGACGCCATCGCCGCGATACGCGCCGCCGGAGGGCTGCCCGCACTGGCGCACTTCGCCGACGGCCGGGCCCGGCGAGCGCTCCTCGATGAGCTCGTCGACGCCGGCCTGGGAGGCCTGGAGGTCCACTACCGCCATTTCGACGCGGAAACGGTCAGCGACATGGCCGCGCTGGCGGCGGCCCTCAGGCTCGTTCCCACAGGCGGCAGCGACTACCACGGCGACGGTGAGACCTATGCCCAGGCCCACGCCGCGCTCTTTGTCCCGGACGGCGACGCATTTGCCCTTTTCGCGGCTCTGGGCCGAGAATCGAATCAACAGGCCGCAGGAGCTACCACGACCTCATGACCGCGAGATCGATCGAAGACCTGGCCGCGGGCCTCACCGCCCTGCCGATGCCGGGCAGCCTCGCCGCCTCGCCCGCCGTGGATGCCGGTCTCCTCGAGTTCCGGCCCGAGCTTCACAGCCTGCCGCGCTTCTTCATGTGGACCCTCGGCTGCCAGATGAACATGAGCGACTCCGAGGAGATGGCCGGCCAGCTGCTGGCCGCAGGCTGTACCCGCGCCCCATCGATGGAGACTGCCGACCTGGTGGTCATCAACACCTGCGCCGTGCGCGAGCACGCCGAGGCCAAGGTGATCGGCCGCCAGGGGATGCTCGCCGGGCTCAAGCGCGACCGTCCGGGGATGCGCGTGGTCCTGACCGGGTGCGGCGTACGCGAGGCGGAGCGGGCGGGCCTGGCTCATCGCTTCCCGGCGGTCGACATGTTCCTGCGGCCGGACGAGGAACCGGAGCTGGCTCTTCGGTTGGGCCTCGTCTCGGCCCAGGCTCCGATCGGACTCCGGACCGTCTCCACTGCCGCCACTACCGTCCTGAGCGGCCGGCCGGTGAGCGCCGCCGATCGTCTCGCCGCGTCCCGGTCCAACGCCCTATCAGAGAACCGCGTCGCCCGCTCCTCGACGATCTCGGCCTGGCTGCCGATCGTCTACGGCTGCGACAAGACCTGCACCTACTGCATCGTGCCCTTCAGCCGCGGCCCGGAGCGGAGCCGGCCCTTCGACGACATCGTGGCCGAGGCTCGTACGATCGCCGCGGCGGGCTACAGCGAGCTCACCCTGCTCGGCCAGAACGTGAACAGCTACGGCCACGACCTGCCGGCCGAGGAACGCTTCAGTCACATCGATACCGAACGGTCGGCCGGGCGCCGGCTGGACCTTCGATCCCGGCCCGACCTGGCCGAGTTGCTGTGCGCTATCGACGGCATCCGCGGCGCCGACGGGCGACCGGCGATCTCACGGCTGCGGTTCATCACCTCGCATCCCTGGGACCTGTCGGACCGGCTCATCGACGCCATGGCCACGTGCGAATCAGTGGCCGAGCACCTGCATTTGCCGATCCAGTCGGGTGACGACGCAATGCTCCAGCGGATGGGTCGCCAGTACACCGTCGCCCACTACAAGGAGCGGCTGGCCCGCATCCGCGAGGCCGTGCCCGGGATCGCGGTCTCCACCGACGTCATCGTCGGCTTCTGCGGCGAGACCGAGGCGCAGTTCGAATCGACCCTGAGCGCGCTCGAGGAGATCCGCTACGACACCGTCTTCGCGGCCGCCTACTCGCCCCGACCCGGCACCCCGGCGCTGCGCATGGCCGATGACGTACCGCCCGACGTCAAGCGCCGTCGCCTCAATGACCTGCTGGCCCGTCAGGAGAAGATCGGGCTCGAGATCAACCGGGGCTGGCTCGGGCGCGAAGTCGAGGTCCTGGTCGAGCGCGTCATGCCGCAGCGCCGTCAGGCGCTCGATGGCCTCGCCGCCGATCCGGACGATCCTGGGCCTGGCATCCCGGCTCTGGCCGGAACGGCGGGGGAGGGGAGCGTTGCCCTGGCTGGGCGGACGCGCCACAACAAGCTCGTCCACCTCGCCGGGGCTCCGGAACTGGTAGGCCAGGCCGTGACGGTTCGGATAGAACACGCGGGACCGTTCGCCCTGCGGGGGCGCGCCGCCGTCGCCGCCGCGGAGTGACGAACACGAACCCCCCGCCGCTCGTCGTGCTGGCCGGTGCCACGGCCACCGGCAAGACGGCCGTGGCCCTCGAGCTCGCCGGGTCGCTCAGCGCGCGGGGCATCGCCGCCGAGATCGTCTCCGCCGACTCGCGCCAGGTGTACCGGGGCATGGACATCGGCACGGCCAAGGCCACGCCGGCCGAACGAGCGCGCGTTCCCCACCACGGGCTGGATCTCGTCGACCCGGACCAACCGTTCAGCGTCTCGGACTTCGTAGCCTGCGCGGAAGAGGCCCTGGCGGGGATCGCCGGGCGCGCCGCCATAGCCATCCTCGCCGGTGGCACGGGCTTCTACCTGCGCGCCGTGGCGCGCGGCCTCGCCGTCGACGAGCTGCCCTGGGACGCCGACGTTCGAGCAGCGGTGGAGGCGGCGCTCGTCTCCGAGGGCCTGCCGGCACTTGTGGCCGAGCTGCGCCGCCTCGCTCCGGCTCGTGCGGCAGAGGTGGATCTCAAGAACCCGCGCCGCGTCGTCCGGGCCCTCGAGATCGCCCGGTTGCAGGGCGACGCGCCGCTGCCCCAGCCACGCGGCTACGGCCGGCCGGTCCTCTGGCTCGGGCTGACCGTCGAGCCGCCGGTCCTCCGCGAGCGAATCGCAACTCGCGCCCGCGCCCAGTTCGACGCCGGGCTCGTCGACGAGACGCGGGGCCTGATTGCCCGCTTCGACCCGGCGCTTCCGAGCTTCTCTGGGATCGGCTACGCGGAGTCGATCGGGGTAATACAGGGCCGCCTGACCCTGGACGAAGCGATCGCCCAGGACGCGCGGCGCAACGTGCTCTTCGCCCGGCGCCAGGCCACGTGGTTCCGCCGGGAACCTGATGTCAACTGGCTGGATGCGACGCGCGCGCTACCACTCGCCGCTGCCCTGCAGGCGGCGCTGGGCTACCTGCGCCAGTGACTGTTGCCGCGTATACTTGTCATTGTGCCAAGTATCCTTGACACGCGCCGTACCGGCCTGGCAAGATGACGGTCGATGCGAAACCACCACGAACCCCAACTTCTCAACCGGCTGCGAGTCGCCAGGGCGGAGCGCGACCTGTCGCAGGACGAACTGGCTCGGTCGGCGGGAGTCAGCCGGCAGACGATCAGCTCGATTGAGACCGGGCAGTACTGCCCGTCTGCGTTGCTCGCCTTCCAACTGGCCAACGTCCTCAGCGTTCGGGTGGACGAGCTGTTCTGGATCGAAGGAGGGAGCAAGTGAATCTCACGGGTCCCCGCGATGAGCGCGAGCAGGGAATAGACCGGTCGGGCGACCGGCTTACCGCGATGGTGCTGTCCTACGGACTGCTCGTTCTCGTCCTCCTTCGAAGCATGCACGGTGAGGCGGCCTGGGATCTCCTTGGTCTGGTGATAGTCGGAGGCGCTGTTGGCACCACGTACCGGATCTGGCACCGCGCCGTCTCGCGGCGTTGGGTCCTGGCTCTCGTGTTGCTCGGCGCCGTGTCTTTCATGGTTGCAGCCTCGATTGCGCTGGCGCTTCACGCCTAGGGTCCAGGGCGCCACTTGCCGGCCAGTCTCTCGCTAGGACGGGTGGTAGCCGCCGTTCCGGTATCCTGTGCCGGCATGACAAGAGACATGATCGATCTCACGGCTCCAGTCGAGCGCGCCTTCCTCGTGGCGGTGGACTGCGGCGAGGACCCCGGTTGGACGGCCGAGGAGTCGATCGGCGAGCTCGCCAGTCTGGCCGACACGGCCGGCGCCGAAGTCGTCGGCGCCGAATGGCAGAACCGCCGCCATATCGACCCCAACTTCTACGTCGGCAAGGGCAAGGTCGACGAGCTCGTGGCCGCCAAGGCCGAGACGGGCTACACCATCCTGGTCACCGACGACGAGCTGTCGCCGGCCCAGCAGCGCGCCCTCGAGGAAGCCGTCAAGACCAAGGTCATCGACCGCTCCAGACTGATCCTCGACATCTTCGCCCAGCATGCCCAGACGCACGAGGGTCGCCTCCAGGTCGAGCTGGCCCAGCTCGAGTACCAGCTGCCCCGCCTGACCCGGCTGTGGACCCACCTCTCGCGAACCGGCGGCGGCATCGGCACGCGCGGTCCGGGCGAGTCACAGCTCGAGACCGACCGGCGCATCGTCCGCGACCGTATCAAGAAGCTCAAGGAGCGCGTGGAGGCGGTTGGCGAACAGCGCCGCACCGCCGCCCGCGGCCGCGACCGGCGCCTGATCCCGACCGTCGCCATCGTCGGCTACACCAACGCCGGCAAGTCCACCCTGCTCAACGCCCTCGTCGGGCAGATCGTCGTCAAGGCCGAGGACCGGCTCTTCGCCACGCTGGATCCCACGTCGCGCCAGGTCAAGCTCGGCGAGGGCCAGACCGCGATCGTGACGGACACGGTGGGCTTCATCCACAAGCTGCCCCACCAGCTCGTGGACGCCTTCCGGGCCACGCTGGAGGAAGTCACGCGCGCCGACGTCCTGCTCGAGATCGTCGACGCTTCGGACCGCCACTTCGCCGAGCATCGGACGACGGTCCAGACCGTCCTCGAGGAGCTCGGCGCCGGCGACAAGCCGCGTCTCGTGGCCTTCAACAAGGCCGACCTCATCGAGGCGGCCGCGCGCGACGGCGACACACCGGCCCCCGCCATCGCCGGGCAGGTCCTGATTTCGGCGATGACCGGCTACGGGCTCGAGACGTTGAGGGCCGAGCTGTCAGCTCTGCTGGCCTCGCTTTGGGTAGACGTCGACGTCTCGATTCCCTACCGCGCCGGGGAACTGCTGGCCCGCGTGCGAGAGCGCGGCACCGTCGAGCTCGACTATCGGCCCGGCGACGTCAGGGTTACCGGGCGAGTCAGCCCGCCGCTCGCGGGCGAGCTGGAGGCCGTCGCCGCCGGCTGGCGCGCGGCTCTCCGCGATTCCGATGGGGCTCCTGCCTGAGGGCTCATTCTAGAACGCCCGTTCTCAGCTAGACACAGGACGCCGAGCCGGGGCCACTACCCGTGTTGGCAGTGCGTGGACAACTCCCAAAACAGCCTGCCACGCAGCCGAAAGTGGTGGATAAGCCCCTTCCTCAGACGGGCCGCCGGGCCTAGATTTTGTCTTGCCCGGAGGGGCCAGCGAGATCACACCAAACCAGCGGTTTCGACGGAAACGGTGCAACGCCCTCCGCGAAGGTTCTTGGACCCGCAACGGCTCAGGGATCGGAGCGAAGAACGCAAGCCGCGGAAGACGGAATGTAGAGGGTTCGGTGGCAAGTCCGGCAGTGGCCGGAGCGCAGGTCGCCGTTTGAGCGAGGAGTCTTCGGATCCCTTGCTCGCGGAGGTCGAAGCGGCCGGTACGCGCGAACTCGCAGAACGGTCGCGTTAGTTCCTCCGGGCGCTTCTTTGTGTCCGGATGCGGGCGTTGGGGTGCACGGCCTCAGGCGGGCTGTCTGTTGAGGCGGACCCAACGGTTGAGGCGGGCCCAACGACGGCACGGCAAGCGGGGGAGGGGACCGAGGCGGTATTCTCGGCCGCGACCCGCATCGCATCACAAGGAAGTCCATGCCGCCCTCCAGCCCCAGCGTCTGGGTCATCGTCCCCACGTACAACGAGCGCGAGAACGTCGGCCCGATCGCGGATGCGATTCTCACGGCAGTGCCGGACGCTCACATCCTGATCGTCGATGACGGGTCCCCCGACGGTACCGGCGCGCTGGCAGACGAAATGGCCGCGAGCAACGGCGCAATCGCCGTGCTTCACAGAACCGCCAAACAGGGTCTGGGGAAAGCCTACGTCGCGGCCTTCAAGGAGCTCCTGGCTCGCGACGCGGACATCGTGGTCCAGATGGACGCCGACTTCAGCCACCCGGTCCGCTTCCTCCCGTCACTTCTCGAGCCGCTGCGTTCGGACACGGCCGACCTCGTCCTGGGCTCGCGCTACGTCAAGGGTGGTCATATTCCGCGCTGGAACATCCTCCGGCGCCTCGTCAGCCGCGGCGGCAGCGTCTTCGCGGGGGTTGTCCTCCTGATGCCCTACCGCGACCTCACCGGAGGCTTCAAGGCCTGGCGCGCGCCCGTGCTGCGGTCGATCGATCTCGATCGTCTCCACGCGGGCGGCTACGCGTTCCAGATCGAGACGACGTTTCGGGCTCGGCTGGCGGGCGCCCGCATCGTCGAAACCCCGATCACGTTCGAGGAGCGCCGTGCCGGCACCTCCAAGATGAGCATGGGCATCTTCATGGAGGCCTTCCGGCTGGTCCTGGCCCTGCGACTTACCACCCTGGGACAACGCCGGCGACGGCCGACCCCGAGACGTGGCTAGCGATCCGGCGAAGGCCGGGCTGGGCGTAGGCATTTCGCCAGTCGGGAAAGGCAACTCGGTCAGCCAACCGGCGACCTCGTCGAACCTGAACCTTGCTCGCGGGGGCGTGGTCGCATGCCTGGTGCGATCGATTCCGCTGGCTGCCGTAGTGGCGGTCGGACTGGCCGTACGGGCAGCCTACCTCGGCGACCCGCAGCTATTCCGGGACGAGGCAGCATCCTGGTACCTGGCAAGCCAATCGACCGCCGACATGCTCCGGCTTGTCTCTCACGAGACATTCCCGCCCCTCTACGTACTCCTGCTCAAGGTTTGGATGACGGTCTTTGGAGACTCGGAGGGGGCGCTCCGATCTCTGTCGCTCTTGGCGGGGCTTGGCACCCTCCTCGTGACGTGGCAGTGGGCGCGCGACACGTTGGGCGACCTTGGGGCTTTGATCGCGGGAGCCCTGGTCGCGCTCTCTCCTGCCATGGTCCTGGACTCACGAAACGCGCGCATATACGGTCTCGAGACGTTCTTCGCCACCGGCGCGTGGTGGCTCCTGTGGCTTCTCATGGCTCGCGGGGGCGGCTGGTCCACACGGCACCGGCTGGGCGTTGCGGCAGCCCTTGCCTTGGCGGTGGGCGGCGAGGTCTGGACGATGTCGCTCGGAATCCCGACCGCCGGCCTCCAACTGTTACTTGCCCTGATCGGCCTGGTTTGGCTTCGCGACCATGCATCTCGTCTCGCGACCGGATCCGTCCTCCTCGGAGCCGCCAGTCTCGTGCCGTGGCTGCCGAACCTGCTCGCCGTGGCCCTGAACGGTCAGACATTCTGGACGCCTCGTCCTGATCTTGGCTCGATCGCCGTGACGATGCGTGGATGGCTGCCCGGCGACCTCGGCGGCGTCTTGTCGCCGCTTGTTCTTGTGGCAGCCGTAGGGTGCGCGCTCATCGGCGTTGGGGCAGCGCTCGTTGGGCGGTTGTCACAAGAGTCGGCGAAGGAACCGAGACCCGGCGCTCCGCCGGCGGTCGTTGAGAATCGCCATCTGGCCATCGCGATCGCTTGTGGTTTTGGGCTGGTCCCTGTCGTATGGATGTACTCACAGGTCCACTCCGTCTACGACGCGCGCTACCTCGGAGCCGCCTTTCCGCCTGTCGCGATTGGGATCGCCGCGGGGGTCGTGGTGACGGCGAGGTATTCGAGGCGGCGCCTCGGGTTCGCCCGACGAGTTCCGACCGGCCTTCTGGCGATCGCCTTGATCGCACCCATCGCATGCGGGACGGCCGTGGGTGCTGCTCGCGCGGTCGAGTCGCTACGGCGCGAAGCCGCGATTGAACCGGGTCGGCAGATGGCACAGGAGCTTGCCTCGCGAGCCCGCGCCGGCGACGTGGTCATAGCGCTCAACGCCGAGACGTATTTCCCGCTCCGGTACTACCTGAACGACACCGGCGACGCCCAGTGGCCGGTGCTAAGCCTCTACAACTGGTACCGGCCGACGAACTCGTTCTTCACGGGTTGGGAAGACATCCAGGACGCGAGCATCGTCGACGCCACACGGGTCGCTGCGGCGGGCTGGAGCGGGGCCGTTCACTTGAGTCCGGGCGGCAAGCTGTGGCTCGCGAGCCTCGTGAATCCCGGTTACGAGTTCTCCCAGTTCGTCCCGCCGGCGTCGGACGAGCTCCGTGTGGTCGAGACCATCTTCCTGCAAGGCGGCGGTGTCACGGCCGAGATCCGCGAGACCGTGCCAGTCGGTGCCCCGTCGCTCCGGCCATGTTCTGGACCTGTGGGGGAGGGGATCACGCCCGGATCCCCTCTCGGTGGCCCTATCACACAGCTCCGGAACTAGTCGGCACGTCCACGGAGTGTCCGTCGGAGACCCCAACGGATCGGTCGCCCTGCCCTCAACCTCGATAACAGCGGGCTTAGAACAGATGTACGCTTTCATGAAGCGTATCGCCCTGGCCGACGGCGCGGATGTTCACGGACAGTGGACAGACCCACCAGCGGCAGGCCCCAACCCCACAAGATGTGGACATACGCGTTGCCCCTCGCAAGGGATGCGACGTACAGTGATTCTTGCCCGGAGGGGCCACGGATACCGAACGACTCGACCAATTCTCGGATCGGCCGAACGATGCGGGGTCGCGGTTCCTCCGGGCGTTCGTTTGCCGTCACAGAGCGGCCCGCCGCTGCACGAGCGCCGGCGGGCCGCTTCTATGTGTGGGCCTCAGGCCTCAGTTCGGGCGTAGACTACTTCCGATAAGAGAGGTTATGTCCGTTCTCTGCGAATCTAGGAGCGGCGTGGCATTCCTGAGCCCGAGACCGGGAGCCGTCAGCTGTCCTTCTCGAGCTGGCTGATGCGCTGGTTGGTCACCCCCAGAAGCATGCCGGTGTCGCGGGAGGTGTAGCCGGAGGCTCGGATCTCGCGGACGGCATGACGGACCGCGGCCGACGCCTTCGACTGGGCCAGCTCGGCCGCTTCACGGGCTCGCAGCGCTTCCTCGATGGAGTCCTTGAGGCTGCCGAGCGAGGAAAGATCGGGTTGGACGGTGACGTCGAAAGCGTCCTCAGGGACGCCGAGGAGCAAGGCGATCGCCTCTCTGGCCATCGACTCGACCTGGTCGAGCCGACGCGCCTGCGAATGTACGCCAGGGAAGTCCGGGACCTCGATCGCCCACCATCGACCAGTCCTTGTCGCCGTTATCCGATATGTGGACTTCATGACCGCCACCAGCCTTCACCGAGCTCGGCTTCAAGCGATCGACAGATAGAAACCGCCGTCAACTCGTTGACCTCCCGATGCCTAGGGACGGTCGTTTGCAGCCGACCGCACCGCCACAGTTCATGCCTTGCGCCCTGGCGAACCAACTGCCACGGGACTCCCCTATCGGCAACCGCCGCGCCAATCTGCCGCAGTAATCCCAGGCGCCGCACATAAGCCTATATCTATTGGCTGAACAAGGCAAGGTCCCTGGCCTGATCGCGCCTGAGGAACCGCGGCGCCGGAAGGCTACGCGCTCGCTCATGGCGCTTGACATGCCGGGGAGTCCGGAACCGTCTTCGAGACCGTGTAAACGTTCCAATTCTTCTCTACCTCAGTCTGAAACTTCGTGAGTTTGGGGATCAGGTCGGCGAATTCGCCGAGATCGAAGGTCACGCCCGCGCCGGCGCCGACCCACAGCCCGATCGAGGCGCCCATGCAGTTCGCGATCGGGCTACCGAGCGCCGAGCCCTTGCTGACGCCCACGGAGAAGGTCGTGGTGGCGTACGGACCGGCGATGAAGCCTTCCATTCCGACCCCGACGTGCAGCTTGAACTTCGCCGCGAACACGACCCCGCTCGGGCCGAGCGTGATGCCCGAGATCGAGTCCAGGATCGATTTGTTGACCGTGAGCTCTGGGCGATACGACCTGCCCGTCCCGAACGCCCATTTCGCCGTCGAGGTTGTAGGAGGCTCCCGCGGTCAGCGTCGAGTCGTCGCCGGACATGGCCACTTCGACGAGCAGCTTGAACTCCAGGACTACGTTGAGCGGGATCCCCAGGGTGGCGGGGCTCGGTGGGATAGGCTCCTCCACCTCGATCGGGATCTCGAGCTTGAACTTGCCGTCATCCTTGGCACCGTTCGCCGTCCCGGCTCCAAGGTTCACGTCGATGCCTTTGATGCCGTCGAGCACGACAGTGGGATTGGCGAGCTTGCCCTTCTGGATCTCCACGTTCGCCTTGAGCTGAGGAGCATCCGCTTTGAAGATCACGCTCCCGCCGAACTTGAGCCCGGAGCCGTTCCCGGCGCCCGGTTCGAAGTCCACGCCGATCGATATCTGGCCGCCCGAGGTGCATGGCTTGATCGACCACTTCCCGGCCAGGGTGATCTCCTGGCAGGCCTCGCTGGCCGGCGGCAGCTGTTTCGCCGTTCGTGGCGGCATGCGCGTCGGCAGGGAGGGTTGCGGTGCTTCGATATGAGGCGAAGCGAACGGTCGGCATGACGAGCGCGCCTGGAGACGGGGATGCACCGTTGTCGCTGAGATTGCCGGCTGGGTCCGCCGAAGCCGAGGACGACGGGGTCGTCAAGTCGCCTGGCGTTTCCGGAAGTGCCTGGTAGGCCATCGAACCGACATCGACAGGCTGGGTGAGGTTGAAGTTCGCGTCGGAGAAGAGCTCGGTGAGCTGCACGGGCCCGACAGTGACGACGCGGCTTCCGTCCTCGTCCCGAAGGTCGATGACGCGCCCGACGGCTCTGCTGGTCAGCAACATCACCGAACCGACCTGGAGTCTGGAGGCGCCGGGCGCGGCCGGGTCGATCGCCCACGTGTGGCCGTCGTCGCTGCCCCATCGAATACTCGCGGGGCCGCCGCCCACGACGACGACATCCGGCTGGAAGGTGACGGACGGATTCGGAGACGGGCCATAGCCGTAGGTTCTCAGCGCATCACTCGCCGACATGGTCGGCGGCTGCGGGCTTCCTATCGCAGCGCCGGTCGGCGCGTTCGACGCGGGCGAGCCGGCCGAGCCGCCCGGCGGCGGCGACGATGCCGCTCCGCAGCCGGCCACCAGGATGGCCACCATGGCGACGCCGATGACCCGCATGCCGGAAACCAGGCGACGGCTCCCGCGGCCGTCACCGAAGACCTGACCCATGCCGTCTCCTCCGGAAAGCGGCCCTTGACGCCCGAGGCGCTTTCGACTGGTGGGACGATAGGGAGCGCCGTCAAGGTGGAGCAAGCTGAAACCCACTGGACGCATCGGCCGACTTACCTGTCGGGTTGCCACCGAACGGAGGACGATGGGACGGCACCGGCGCCCGCCGTCGATCCGGACGAACCGGCAGGGGCGCCACTCCCCCACCCGTTACGATTGCCAGAATGCTCGTCATCGTTCGGCCGCCAGGCGTCGCATTCCGCGACGCGATCCGACCCACCCGGACAGTCACCGGATCGACGTTTCACGTGCTCAAGCGCAGCACGCCGCGTTCTGTGCGGCGCTGGAGGGCGCCGGCCTGCGACTGCTGCGTCTGTCTGGGGAATCGGATCTCCCCGACGCCACGTTCGTCTCGGACACGCTAGTCGCGCTCGCGCCGGTCCTTCCAGGTCGATTGCCGGCGGTCGTGGTCGCCCGGCCTACCGTCGCGTCCCGGCGGCTCGAGGTCGATTCGGTTCTTCGGGCGGCCCGCGCCAGCCTCCCGGTAGGGACGCGGGTCGTGGCAGTGGAGGATCCGGGCACGCTCGAGGGCGGCGACGTGGTCGTCTATGGCGACCGTGTTGCGATCGGCCTGAGCGCCCGAACCAACGTCCTCGGCGCGCGAATGCTCGCCGATGTCGCGCGGTCCCTCGGATATCGGCCTTTCCTCTGTCCCGTGACGGACCGCCTTCACCTGGCCACAGCGGTCACCAAAGTGACGCCGGACGCGCTCATAGGCACGGCCGCCGGATTCGCCTCGCTCGACGCGGCCGGCTCCGACGCCGCGCCGCCCGGGGAGTTGCCGCCGCCTCTTGCTGCCCGACGACGAACTGCCGGGGGCCAATGTCCTGGCGCTCGGCGGGCACGCGTTCCTCGACTCCGGAAACCCGACCGCCGCCCGGCTTCTGCGGCAAACCGGACTGGTCGTCCACGAGCTCGAGCTCGATGAGTTCGCGCTCGCCGATGGCGGTCCTACCTGCCTGGTGAACGTCATTCCGTGACGCCGGCGCGCCGGAGGCCGCTTAGCCGAAGCACGCGCGGGCTAATCGGTGCGCTATCCCGCTACCTGGGTATCACCGTGTATCGCGGCTGCGTTGGCCGCCGGAGGCCGTCGGAGGCCGTCGGAGGCCGCATGGTGCGCGACAAGTACGCGCCGGCGTGGTGGACACTAGCCGACGCGGCGGGCAACGAGGCCGACATCGCCACCACGATGGGCCGCGAATAGGTCGGAAAGTCTCGAATCGCGTAGGGAAGAACTAGAGGGCCCGGACGGTGGCTCCACCATCGACCAGCACCCCTCCCTCGCTTCCTCCAAGGACTTCGTTGTGGTCGAGCGTGGCAGTTGCGCCATCGGCCACCCAGATGCCCGGGCGGCGGGAGTTCTCGACGGTGTTGCGCTCGATCACTGCAGACACCCCGGGATCAGAGACCGTGATGGCGCCTCCCCCGTTACCGGACAGCCGGTTCGCGATGATCTCAGCCGACGCGCCGTCGTGGACATAGATTTCTTCACTGGCATTGTCCCGAAGGGTGTTCTCGCGTAGAACGGCGTGGGTGCCCGCTCCCACGACCGTGATCGCCGGTTGGTCGTTCTTCCATATCTCGTTGCCCTCAAGGAGGGCTTCGGCGCCCGCGTGGATGGCGATCCCGTTGCTCCGGTTGTCGTGGACACGGTTGCGCAGCGCCTCGATGTGGCCGCCCATGGTCACGATGCCGGGGTACGCATTCTCGAAGACGTCGTTCCCATCCAGAACTGCCTTTGCATCGGCGGCGATCGAAATGCCTGTTCCGCGGTTCCCGTACACACTGACCCCGCGCAGGACGAGGTCGGTGCCTGTCTTTTCCACAAAGACGCCCCCGTTTGCGCCACTGACCTCACCACCATCTGCCACGAGCCTCGCTCCGCCGCTGGCGAACAGCCCGAACTTCGCGGCGTCGCTCACCAGGCAGTCCCGCAAATCGAGCCTTGTCCCCTGTCCTACCGCCCGGACCCCGCAAGTTCCGCCGACGATCGCGACCCCGGCAACCTTCGCGACGGCCCCTTCCGCCACGGCGAGACCGGTCTCGCTGGCCTCCAGACGCCCCCCCGAGACGTCTACGAAAGTGTCCGGATCACCGGCGAAGATACCGACCACCGACGCCCGCACCACGTTGCCATTGCCCACGAACCGGCCGCCACCCCCGACCAGAACCCCCGCATCCGGGCATCCGCTGATCCTGCTCGCTCGAAGCTCGGCCGTCGACCCCTGATCGGCGACGAAAACGCCGACGCGTGTGTTCGCGAATTCGCATTTCTCGACGAGCGCTGCCCCGCCTTTGTCGACGTAGACCGGCTGTCCCCGACTGTCGCGGAAGGCGCAGCGTCGAATCTCTGCGCTGCTGGCTCGGCTTACCCAGAGGGCGTCGGAGATCCATTCCGAGAATTCACAGTCCTCGATCAAGCCCGTGGCACCACCGACGACCGCGATGCCCCCTGTAACGCGATGAACGCGGCTGCGGCGCACTTCAACACGGGTGTCGGGCTTTCCCGTCATGATCGCGAAGCCGCTGGCGGCCGAGATCGAGCAGTCCTCGATCTGGAGCCGGCCCGCCCGAAGCTCGATCACAGCGACCTTCGGCTCCCTCGTCGGCGGAATGGGCTCAGCCGCAGTTCCGCGGCCGACGAGACGTCCTAGCCCTCCCGCTTTCGGCTGGCCTTGCCATACCGTGAAACCGCGAACGGTTACCGATCCCGCCGCCGTGACGCAGGTGCCGGTCCCCACGATCCGGACGGACCCTGGCGCTCCGTCGGCCACGAGCTCGAGATCGCGGTCGATAGCGACCAGTTCCTCATAGGTCCCGGGCCGGACGAGGATGCGACCGCCCGGTGCCGCCGCGGCGATCGCACTCGAGATCGTCCTGTGATCGGCCTGCCCAGTCTGGGCCACAACAGTCGTGACGACGCTGACGCCCATGCGCTCGGCTCCTCATCTCGTAGACCCGTCTCGGGCCGTGACGAGCCAATTCTACGGGCTGCCCACACCTTCGGGCAGGCTCCGAGACCGTCCGACATGTCGACTTGTCGTTTCGCCCTCGAACGCGCCGAGCCACGTGGATAGTCGTCGGCCGCGCGCAACAACAGCGCCGGTCGGGTGATTAGTACCAGCCGACTCCGTTGCGGAACGCCAGAGCGGCACATGGCGATCCATAGCGGCCGATCATGTAGTCGACGCCCCACTCCGCCTGAGCCACCGGGTTATCCCGCCACGCTCGATACAGCCAGGCGGTTTCGGCATCGCCGGCCTTGCCCGCCGCCGCGGCCCTGGCCTCAGCCCAATTGGCCAGCTTGCTCGCCGGATTCGCCTGGGGCAGGCCGTAGGCGCCGCTGGTCTTGTTGACGGCGTGCGGATTCCATCGCGCCTCGTACTCGAATATCAGGCTGGCGCACTGAGACTGAGCCAGGCCCCAGCGCCTATCCACCCTCGTGCCCAATCGAGCGACCAGGTAATTCCTGGCGTCCTGGACCGTCGGAATAGCCATCAACCCGACCGCAGATGCTGCCGCGAGGGGGGCGGCAGCCGGGATGGTCGATACCGGTTCCATCGCGATCACCACGGTGGACGAGGTAGCCTCCGGCGTCGGTTCCGGCGTCGGTTCCGGTGTCGGGCCCGAGGTCGCCGACGGCCGCTCGGTGATCGACGGAAGACTCGCCATCTGGGCCGTGTCGGCGGCGACGATGGCTACCGGAGATCCACCGGCGGACAGACCACCGACGGGCACACGGTCGAGCGGCACGGCGCCGGCGGAGGCGGGTGGATTGACGGCCAGGGCCGAGCCGGCAACGACGACCGCGAGGAGAGCGGCGCATGCGCCGGCCTGCGAGATGCCCCGCAGGCGGTCGCCGAGAACGAGACTGCGGGCTTCAAGGCATCCGCGACCACGATACCGGGCAAGAGCCGCGAACTCCCCGTCGGGGATCGGGAATTCGATGCCCCACTGATCGAGCGCCTCGCGACGCTTCGGCGGCAACGTCGGGATCGAGAGGCGCCAGGCGGAAATGGCTCCGGTAAGGTTCGACGATGTCGGCGCCACAAACTCATAGGGATCATCGGGTAGCAGCGGGAATTGGATACCCCATTGGTCAAGGGCATCGAGAGACGACCGCGAGGCCGCAGTTTGGCGCATGAACGGACTGTCGCGGAAACGCCGCCTGATTCAAACCGTACGAGCGGCGGATTCCCGGAGCGCCGGATGTACTGCCGCCGCCTGACTGTCGGCGGCTGACGGCAGCGCGTCAATCAGCCGCGTCGGTCATCTCGCGGAATTGCGCTCATACAACCGTACCGCCCAACGTGAGCGAACGAAAAGGCGCCCGGGTTCAGGGCCCGGGCGCCTTTGCCGCAAGCGAACCAGGCTACCAGCCGGTAACGGCGAACCAGCGGTCCACGCCCGGCGCCGGAACCCCGGCGAAGAAGACCGCCGGCGCGAGGCAGGTCGACGGCATCGCGATCGGCTGGTCGAGCTGCGCGTCGCCGGCCGAGGAGAACGGAACGACGGAGGACATGGCAACCGGCGTCCCTGCGCAAGTCAGGATGGCCTGTCCTTCAGGGATGGGGTTGGTACCGGCATGGGGGCCGGTCGCCAGAACCAGGCCCTCAACCTGCACCTGCAAGCGCCCGCTCGCGGAGATCGAGGCCGAGCCGGCCCGGATCCGCCAGGGCAGGCCGCCAGCCTGGACACCGAAGAGCGTCTGGTTCACCTGCGCCGCGGGCAGTCCGGCCATCGACGATTGGAAGTGCGGCGCGCCGCCTGTATCCGCCAGGACTGAGAGCGACGTGGCCGCGAGAAGGGCGCCGATAGCGATTGCGATGCCGGTCAGGCGAAGAGTCCGAAGCATGATCTTCTCCTTCAGTACGGTTACGGGACAGGCTACGTAGCCGTAGAGGAGGCAGTTTCCGCTGCGAGTCTGGTCCCACGACGCGCGACCGGGAGCGGGCCAGGCTCGACGACGCCCTGCGGGCGCGTGTACCACGTGGCGACGCGACTCGGTTGCCGCCCGAAACGATCTGCCAGAGTTGAGGCATGGGCGCGGACGATCCGCAGCGGATCTTCACCGGAATCGCGGCGTCGTACGACCGCGTGGCGACGATCCTGTCGCTCGGGCAGGATCCGCGATGGAGGCGTGCCCTTGTCGATGCGATCGAGGCGCGGCCAACGGACCGGGTTCTGGATGTCGCGACGGGTACCGGAATGGTGGCCGCGGCGCTGCACGCGAGATACGGCTGCTCGGTCGTCGGCGTGGATCAGAGCGCGGACATGCTGCGCGTGGCCCGAACTCGAGACGGCGTCTACGAGAGCGTCGTCGAAGGGCGCGCCGAGGAGCTGCCGTTTCCGGACGCGTCCTTCGACCACCTGACGTTCACGTACCTGCTGCGGTACGTCGAAGACCCCGCCGCCACGCTGCGTGAGCTGGCTCGAGTCGTGAAGCCGGGTGGTCGCCTGGCGATGGTGGAGTTCGGCCTGCCGGGCGGCCTCTGGCGCCCGCTGTGGTGGCTGTACACGCGCCTCGGCCTTCCGGTCGCCGGTCGCCTGGTCTCCGCCAGGTGGTCGGCTGTGGGTGCGTTCCTCGGGCCGAGCATCGAGCGCTTCTACCACCGCCATCCGCTCTCGGCGATCGAGCGCTATTGGGCCGAGGCCGGCCTCGTCGACGTACGGACCAGCCGGCCGAGTCTCGGCGGCGGTGTCGTCATGAGCGCGACCAGGGCCGATGCCCCGGCGACGCCGGCGGGCGTCGAATCGGCGCCCTCCCCTGCTCCGTCGCCACTCTCACCGGCGTTCTACGCGGCGCGTGGCGGCGGCTGGCGCGATTACTGGACGCTCCTGCATCCGCCATACACCGTGTGGCATCTCTCGTACGTGCTCCTGGGTGCGGCGCTGGCGCCCTCGCCCGACCCGAAGATCGTCGCGGGCGCGCTGCTGGCCTTCGGGCTGGCCGTCGGGGTCGCCTCACACTCCTTTGACGAACTACAAGGGCGTCCCCTGCGCACGCGGATCCCGTCGCCGCTTCTGGTTGCTCTCGGCACGGTGGCGCTCTTCGTGGCCGTCGCGATCGGGCTTGCGGGCGCGACGATGTTCGGTCCGCTCTTCCTGGTGTTCGTGATCGCCGGCGCGGCGATCGTGGTCCTCTACGGGTTCGAAGCCCCGCTCGTGCACTCGGACGTCGGGTTCGCGGTCGGTTGGGGAGCGTTCCCCGTGGCGGCGACCGCTTACGCGACAGGCGCGCATCCGGTTCCAGCGATCCTGGCCGCATTTGCCGCCGCTCTGCTGAGTCTGGCGCAGCGGCGGCTCTCCACTCGGGCGCGCTCGATCCGTCGTCGGGCCGTCAGCGTGAGCGGCGAGATCGTCTTTGCGGACGGGTCGAGGGAGTCGATCGACGCGCGCGCGCTCATCGGCGCGGCCGAAGGAGCGCTCTCCATCTTGTGGATCGCGGTCTTCGCGGCCTCGCTCGCGGTACTGCTCGCACACTGGCTCTGACGCGGGTCAGGCCGACCCGCGGTCCGAGAAGCTGCCGGCTCCCCGTCGCACGTGGTGCGTTGGGTAGGCCGACCCTCCGCTTAATACCTGGTGCGGCGAGGCTCTTCCTTCTTCACCGGACGGGGTTCGTGGCCCGGTCGCGGCGGGTGCGGGGCAGTTCCGGGAGCCATGTCCGGCTGTGGGGGCCGCGGTCCCCGAGCACGAGCTGCTTCTACCTCGAGCGCGAACGCTGCTGCGCGCTCCGGCGGAACTGCTCGCTCCCACTCGGCCGTGATCTGCTTGACCCGCACGTTCTCCGCCGCGCGCTGCTCGCGTTCGTGTCTCGATCTCTTCGTCATCTGATCCTCTTCTGGGATGCCCGGCATCTCCGCCGACCGGGGCGACCATCTTGCGCTAAACGCCGGCGCCTGTCCTGGGTCGGCTGCACTGGACGCGACGGTGCTGCGCGCGGTCAATTCGGGCGCGGCGGGCCGACCAGCTCGTATGTGACCTTGAAATAGGTGATGCCGAGCGCCGGCCTCTCGTACTCGCGGGTGGAGGCAATCCGGTAACCGAGCTTCGCCATCGCGGTAGCGTCCTTCTCCATCTTCTCGAGCAGGCGATCCTGATAGACCGTCCGGGCGTTCATGTTTCGCCCGCTCAAGACGAAGAACGTCATGATCGGGTTTATCAGCCCCAGGAAGCTGTCGCGTCCGTACTCCTTGACGACCACGGGCTTCGGCCTGGGCTTTCCGAACGGACCCATCTCCTGCACCTGCCCTTGCTTGTGTGCCGCTTACTGCGTCCGCCGATCGGCGCCACCCGGAGTGCACCTTGTGCAACGCATGCTACGCCCGGTCAGGGACTCGGCCGTCTCGTCCAAGATTCGCGGAGGCCGGCGACCGCCCGGTCTGAGCCATTCGAGAGCGCAGGAGAGCGGAACGTGGGCAAGCTGATCTACTTGATGAACGTGTCTCTCGACGGCTACGTCGAAACACCCGATCACTCACTCGATTGGACGGAAGTCGACGAGGAGGTGCATACCTGGTTCACCGATCGCGGCCGAACGACGGACGCCTTCCTCTACGGTCGGCGGCTGTACGATGTGATGGCTGCCTACTGGCCCCACGCAGAGTCCGAACCCTCGGTGACCCCCTACATGCTCGACTTCGCCCGGATGTGGAATGAGACGCCCAAGGTCGTCTTCTCGTCCACCCTCGCCTCCGTCGATTGGAACAGCCGGCTCGTACGCGGCGATGTCGGCGACGAGCTCGCACGGCTGCGGACCGAGTTCGACGGCGACCTCGCCGTCGGCGGCCCAACGCTGGCCTCGGAGTTCATCCGGCGGGGCCTGGTCGACGAATATCAACTGGTGGTCCACCCGGTGATCCTGGGGGCGGGCACGCCATTCTTCCCGACGCTCGAGCGTCCGATCAGACTCCGCCAGACGGAAACCCGGAAGTTCCGCTCCGGAGTGGTGTATCTGGGCTACGCCACGTCATAGCGGGCTTGCCTCAGGGGATCCAGTTGAACTCGTCGGGGTTTGGGCCAGTGCGGTAGTCGCGATTGAGGGCCGAGATGGCCCGAATGTCTTCGTCCGTGAGCTCAAAGTCGAAGATGGCGAAGTTCTCGGCGACTCGCGCCGGGGTCACAGACTTCGGGAACACGATCTCGCCGCGCTGGATGTGCCAGCGGAGGGTGACCTGAGCGGGCGTATGGTGCAGCCGTTGCGCTATTCCGACGATCGTCGGATCGTCCAGAACCTGTCCCTTCGCGAGTGGCGACCAGGCCTCCGTGGCGATCCCATGGCCTCTGTCGAACGTGCGCACGTCGTCCTGGATCAGGTACGGGTGGATCTCGACCTGATTGACCGCCGGCGTGACCGCCGTCTCCCGAGACAACCGCTCGAGGTGGTGCGGTTGGAAGTTCGAGACGCCGATAGCTCTGGCGCGTCCGGATCGATGGATCTCCTCGAGCGCCTTCCATGTCTCTACGAAGTCGCCGACGGCCGGAAGCGGCCAATGGATGAGGAAGAGATCGAGGTAGTCGAACTCCATGACTTCGAGCGAACGATCGAATGCCGCCAGTGCCTTGTCGTGGGCGTGGAAAGCGTTGTTGAGCTTGCTCGTCACGAAGACGTCGGCTCGATCGATGCCGGAATCCCGGAGCGCCTCGCCGACCTCGCGTTCGTTGCCGTACATCTCGGCCGTGTCGATGTGGCGGTAGCCGACCTTGAGCGCCTCGAGCGTCGCCGCCCTGGTCTCCTCGGGCTTGACCTGGAAGACGCCGAACCCGAGCTGCGGTATCTCGACGCCGTTGTTGAGCTTCACGATCGGAACTGCGGTCACTGCCCTTGGCCTCCTCTAGGACGGTCTCCGGACCAGTATGATCGGGTCGGGCCGGCAGCAGTCAGGACGCGGCCCAATGCAACGCCTTTAGGCAACCACGCGAGCGTGGCGCCGGTCAGCCGGCCACCGCTCGTTCCAGCGCCACGACCGGGATGGTGCGCTCGAGTTTGGCTTCGTATTCGCCGAAGAACGGGAAGTCAGCCTTCAGGGCCGACCAGACCCGCTCACGCTCGTCGCCATCGAGAGGCGTCGCCGTGGCGTCGTACGCCTCCTGCCCAACCTCGACCTTGACCTGCGGGTTCGCGATCAGGTTGCGATACCAGTGAGGGTGATCCTCGGCTCCCGCGTTCGCGGCCACGACGACCAGCCGGTCCCCGTCGCGCACGAACATCATCGGGGTTGTGTGGGCCTTGCCGGTCCTGGTGCCCGTGGTCGTCAACAGCAGAAGGCGATCGCGGTGCATGCCCCGGATCTCGCCGCCGCTGCGAAACGCCTCGATCACGCTGCGGTTGATGGCCCGATAGTCCGTCGTCATCCTGATCCTCGCTCCGCGGCTGAGCCGACCCAGCTCGATGCGATCGCCGCTCATCGAGTCAGCACTCTAGAGCCTGCCTGAACCCGCTGCGCCACGACCGTCGGGGGCGACCGCGGGACGCACCCGTGGAAGCCGGACGGCATCGGGCCGCCCTCCGAGACACTCGTTCGCGGCAGCGTGGGGAACCCCGTGGCGTGTGCAGCTGGTGCTAACGTCGGCCGAACCTACCGAACGCTCGGAGGAGCCAGGAGATGCCACGCAGGCTGGTTGCGAGCACGTACGTTACCCTCGACGGCTACATCGATGAGCCCGGCGAATGGTCGTTCCCGTTCTGGTGCGAAGAGGCCGCCCAGTTCAAGTCGAAGGAGCTGTTCGCCAGCGACATCCTGTTGCTCGGTCGACTCACCTATGAGGGTTTCTCCTCCGCGTGGCCCACGATGAAGGGTACGGGCGAGTTCGGCGAGAAGATGAACAGCATGCCCAAATACGTGGCCTCACGAACCCTCCAGACGGCGACCTGGAACTCCACGATCATCAAAGGTGACGTCGCGGAGGAGGTTCGAAGGCTCAAGGCGGCCGCTGGCGGGGACATCCTCATCGGCGGCAGCGGCCAGCTCATCGACTTCCTCACCGGACAGCATCTCATCGACGAATACCGGCTGATGGTCCACCCGATCGTGCTCGGCTCGGGCACCAAGAGGCTCTTCAATACCGCCCCGCGGCGCACCCTTACGCTCGTCGATAGCGTGCGCTTTCCAACCGGCACCGTCGTCAACACGTATCGGCCGCGGCCTGGATCGCCTTGAGGGCTCGACAGGCGCGGAGCGTGACCCGTTGGCTCGGCACAACCCCAGTCGTCGACGAGCGTGAAGACGGCGGTCCGGCGCGTTCGACCGCGCCCGTCTCGCTCGGACAGAGAAGCGCGGCTCTACACTCGCTCGTAACACACCTGACGTGGGGTATCGCAACTCGACCGCGGAGGACGCGAATGAGCGAGAAGAGCCGGAGCATGGTTTCCGGACGTGTCCCGATCCAGAACGTGAACCATCCCGGGTCCACGACCAAGGTAGCCGGCGCTCCGTACTACGCCATGCGGGACACAATGCTCAAGGTCCTGCCCTTCACCGCCCCGGGCCTCACCGAGGCAGAGATGCGCGAGGCCATGTTGCCGCTCCTGCCCGAGGCGCTGTTCCCCGGCGGCGCGAAGGTCGGTTGGTGGTCTAAGACAGTCCAACTGGATCTCGAGGCCAAGAGCATCATTTCGAGAGAGCGATCGAGGCCGATGCGCTTCCACCGCAACCTGAAGTTGGGTTAGGTCCCCGGCTCAGTCTCCGAAGCAGGTCTCCACGTGTCGAGCGGCCTGAACCCAGGTGTGGTCCGGAGGCACGGGCTTGCGTCTGCCGGCCACCTGGTCGAGCGGCACCGGCTCCGTCCCGTCCCCGCGGGCAGCCACCATCACGCCGAACACACCCTCGTTGATGAGATCCGCACCGGCGCTGCCGAGGCGGGTCGCGAGCAACCTGTCGGCGGCGGAAGGAGTGCCGCCGCGTTGCACGTAACCGAGGATCGTGACTCGGGATTCGAGACCGGTGAGCGCTTCGAGCTGCCCGGCCAGCCGGATGGTGTTGCCGGCGTGGGCCGCTCCGACGGTTGCCAGCTCGGCCGCCGCCGCCGCCTTGTCCTCGGCTGTCGCGGCTGACCGCTTCCGGGCGTCCGCCGCCCGGAACGCCGCGGAGACCTGGATGTCCATGGCGCCCTCGGCCACGGCGACGATGCTGAAGTTGGACCCGCGGGCCACGCGCCGGCCGATCGCGTCGGCGATGGATCGGACGTCGTACGGGATCTCCGGGATCAGGATGACGTCGGCGCCGCCGGCGATGCCCGCTCCCAGGGTCAGCCAGCCCGCCTTGTTGCCCATGAGCTCGACCACGATGATGCGGTGATGGCTGTGGGCTGTGCTGTGCAGCCGGTCGATCGCCTCGGTGGCCACATCAAGAGCCGTCGCGAAACCGAACGTCGCGTCGGTGAGGACCAGATCGTTGTCGATCGTCTTGGGCAGGGTGATGATGTTCAGGCCGGCCTGGACGAGACGGAGCGCGTTCTTCGCCGTGCCGTCGCCACCGAGACAGACGACGGCATCGAGACGGTGCTTCTCGTAGGTCTTGATCACGGCGCCGGTCATGTCCACGACCTGGCCGTCCACGAGCATCTTGTGGGGCTTGTCGCGGCTCGTGCCCAGGATGGTCCCGCCGACGGTCAGGATTCCGGAGAGCCTCGAATCGAGCGGCACGAACCGATCCTCGGCCAGACCCCGGAACCCGTCGCGGAAGCCGATCACCTCCATGCCGTAACGATCGATGGCGGCCTTGCCGATGCCGCGAATAGCGGCGTTGAGTCCGGGGCTGTCGCCCCCCGCCGTCAGGATGCCGATCCGCTTGGAAGGGGCCATCGATCACTCCACTTGATGTGCCGAGCCATCGAGTCCCGGCATCTCGTCTGCTGTCCCGACCAGGATACGGCGCCCAGGCCGAGCGAGCGGCGGGACCGCCGCCGGGTCCGCCTAGATGTCGTCGGGCTGTATCTCACCCCGTAGCAGGTCGAGCAGCAAGCCGTCGTGCCAGGTGCCGTCCGCACCGCGTTCGTAGTCGCGCATGACGCCGACCCGTCGGAAGCCCACCTTCTCGTAGGCTCGGATCGCCCTCTCGTTGGCGACCGCGGGGTCGATGATCAGGCGGTGGTGGCCGCGCCCATCGAACAGGTAATGAGCCAGGGCTCGGATCGCATCCCGTCCGAGACCCCGACCCTGGTGTGGTGTATCCAGGAAGATGTCGATGCCGGCGTGCCGGTAGTCGGGCTCGTTCTCCTCGCAATACTCGATGGCGCCGACTACGGCACCGTCGACCTCGATCGCATACACGACCTCGGCACCATCGAACAGGCCGTCGACCGCGTCATCGACCGCTCGGGGCGCCCACCAGCGCGCCACCTCCGGCTCGGACAGAATCTCTTGGAGCCGCGGCCGGTCGTCCGTCGCGGCCCGACGAAGGACCGTCCGATCGCCGAAGATCCGGCACGGCGGTGGTGCGGGCAGGACCCATTCGTCAGGCATCGTGGCGGATGGTAAGGCCGCATTGACGATGGCCCTCCAGGGCGCCAAGCTCAGTCTCGAAATCACACGCGAGGACGGCATTGGCACTCCTCTCTGATCGCTCTACCACCCTGGCCGGCGCGAAGGCCGGCTTCGAGTTGTCCCATCCGGAATTCGCGGCCACGCGCCCGCTGGATGAGTTGCGCTCGGCCGAATATGCGCGCCTTGACCGGGAGGGACAGGTCTTCCTCGACTACACCGCTGGCGGTCTGTACGCGGACTCGCAGATCCGAGCCCATAGCGAGCTGCTCCTGGGCGGCGTGTTCGGCAACCCTCATTCCACCAACCCCGCCTCGCTCGCGATGACTCACTGGGTCGAAAGCGCCAGGGCGTATGTGCTCGAGTTCTTCAATGCGTCTCCGGACGAATATGAGGTCTGCTTCACGCAGAACGCCAGCGGCGCATTGAGACTGGTCGGCGAGGCCTATCCCTTCTCTCCGGCCGGTCACTACCTCCTCACCTTCGACAACCACAACTCGGTGAATGGCATTCGCGAGTTCGCGCGGACGAAGGGCGCGAAGGTGACCTACGCGCCGGTCATCCCGCCCGACATGCGCATCGACGACGATCGGCTGGTCGGCTACCTCGAGGAAACCGGGACCGGCTCGTGCGACCTCCTGGCCTACCCGGCGCAGTCCAACTTCTCCGGTGTCCGGCATTCGCTCGAATGGATCGAGCTGGCTCAGGCCAGGGGCTGGGACGTACTGCTGGACGCCGCCGCATTCGTGCCCACAAACAGGTTGGACCTGAGCCGCTGGCATCCGGATTTCGTACCGGTTTCCTTCTACAAAATCTTCGGCTACCCGACCGGCGTCGGCGCCCTGGTCGCCCGAAAGGTCGCCCTGAGCAAGCTCCACCGGCCGTGGTTCGCAGGCGGGACGATCACCGTCGCTTCGGTCCAGGGCGACCGCTACTACCTGCAGGAGGGCGCGGCCGCCTTCGAAGACGGCACGCTGGACTATCTGTCGCTGCCGGCCGTCGAGATCGGCCTGCGCCACATCGACCGCGTCGGCCTCGACCTGATCCACGCCCGCGTCCAGGCTCTCACCGGATGGCTCCTGGGCGCCCTGGCGGCCCTCCACCATGACAACGGCCTGCCGGTGGTCCGCATCTACGGGCCGCTCGACGCGGTCGATCGCGGCGGCACGATCTCGCTCAATCTCTACGACGTCAACGGCCACTTCGTGGACCACCGCCTCGTCGAAGCGAGGGCAAACGTTGCGGGGATCTCCTTGCGCACCGGGTGCTTCTGCAACCCGGGAGGCGGGGAGCTGGCGCTCGGCCTTTCGGCCGACGAGCTCACGTCGTGTTTCGTCGGGACTCGGCGACCGCCTTGCGCTCGACGAGTTCCGGCGCTGCATCGACGACAAGAGCACGGGCGCCGTCCGGGTCTCGCTGGGGATCGTGAGCACGTTCGAAGACGCCTACCGCTTCGTGGAATTCGTTCGCGAGTTCATCGGCAGGACGGCGGCGGAGGCCTAGGCCGGGACCTACCCGGCGTCGAGCAACTCGCGAACCCTTTGGGCGAGACGCTCCGGAGTGGACGGCTTCGGCAGCAGTCCGATTCGGAGCCAAGGCCCAAGGGGCATCGGCCCCGCCATTCATACGTCGCTTCGCGACCTCTCTCCAGCACGGTTATGCTGCGCTCAGAGGTCCGGGGACCCCGTAGGACTTGGAGGCGCGCGACATGGGAGAGGGCGGCAGGCAGGAGCTCCGCCGATCCGGCAGAGATGCCCGGCCGGCTCGGGTTGCGCGACTGGACGACCCATCCGGGCGCGGAGATCCGGGTGTCCTTGGGTCCGGGCCGGAAGCATCGCTGCGAGGCTACCGTGTCCCGCGTATCTGAGATCTACCGGACCAGCCTGGCCACACTCACGGACCTCTACGAGTTGACGATGGGCGCCGGCTACGAAAAGGCCGGCGTGGCCGCGCGCGAGGCCGTCTTCTCACTGAGCTTTCGAACTCTGCCTTTCGGCGGCGGGTACGCGCTCATGGCGGGCCTCGATGACGCCATCGCAATACTCGAGAATCTGCGCTTCGATGCCGAGGACATCGCGTATCTCAGGAGCCTGCGCGGCGCCGGCGGGGAACCGCTCTTCAGCTCCGCCTTCCTGGCCACTCTCACCGGGCTCGAGTTCGGCTGCGACGTAGACGCCATTCCGGAGGGGACGGTAGTCTTCGCTAACGAACCGTTGGTGAGGGTCCGCGGACCTCTCCTCCAGGCGCAACTCGTCGAGAGCCTCCTCCTCACCGTCATCGGCTTTCAGACTCTCGTCGCGACCAAGGCCGCCCGGGTCGTCGAGGCCGCCGGCGGAGGTTCGGTTCTAGAATTCGGGCTGCGGCGGGCGCAGGGCCCCGACGGCGCTCTCTCGGCTGCGAGGGCCGCCTACATCGGTGGCGTGGCAGCGACCTCGAACGTGCTGGCAGGCCGGTTATTCGGCATACCGGTACGGGGCACTCACGCGCATTCCTGGGTCCAGGTGTTCGATGACGAGCAGCTCGCGTTCGACGCCTACGCCGACGCCCAACCGGACAACGTGACGCTCCTGGTGGACACGTACGACTCGCTCACAGGCGTCAGCCATGCGATCGAAACCGGTCGGCGCCTCGAAGCCACGGGCAGGAAGCTGGCCGGGATCCGCCTCGACTCGGGCGACCTCGCCTACCTGTCTACGGAGGCGCGCCGGATGCTCGACGAGGCCGGCTTCCTCGACACCAAGATAGTCGCCTCCAACGACCTCGACGAGTACACCATCACCTCGTTGCGCGAACAGGGAGCGCGCATCGACATCTGGGGCGTCGGGACCCGCCTGGACACCTGCTTCGACCAGCCCGCGTTGGGCGCGATCTACAAGCTGACGGCGGTCTGCGATCCGGACGGGGGCTGGCGCTACCCTGTCAAGCTGTCCGAACACAGCGCCAAGATCTCCATTCCAGGGGTGCTCGGCGTCCGCCGCTATGTCGATCCCACGGGTCGCTTCCGGGCCGACATGATCTACGACGAGGACCTGCCGGCTCCACCCGACGGCGACGTCATCGTCGACCCGGCCGACGCGCTACACATGCGAGCCATCGACGCCACCTGGCAGCCCGAGGAACTCGTTCTTCCCGCCATGCGCTCGGGACGGCGCCTGGCGCCGGCTCCTCCGATCGACGAGATCCGCGCTCGAGCCCACGCCCAGGTCGGGGGCCTGCACCCCGCGATCCGACGGCTGCTCAATCCCCACATCTATCCCGTGGGCCTGGAGCGCGCGCTGCACGAACGCCGCGTCCAGCTGGTTCTGGAGCGCCGCCGGACGCAACCCACGGGCTGAATCTCGAGGCAGTCTCCAACCCGGGACTCAGGTGGCTGCGAAGTCGCCGTGCGTCCGATGCCTCGGCGCCCGCGGGTCGGCTTCGCTCCCCTACTCCGTCGGCTCGGCCTCGCCGGCAGTTGGGACGGCAACCAGTTCCTGGGCCGCGGTCTCGGCATCCGATTCCGAGGACGAGACGTCGTCGCCGGCGCCGTCGATTAGCTCGGTCGGGCTCGTCGCCACGGCCGCGTCGTGGGCGTCCACGTCGTTCGGCTTGTTCTCCTCGGCTGGTGCGCCCGCCTCGGCTGGTGCGTCCGCCCCGACCGCTTCGGCCGGTGCGGCGAGGACAGCCGCCGGCTCCACCGGGACGGCCCCAAAGCCCTCCTCGTCGGGCCCGCTCGCCGTCTCCGAGGCATTCCGCTCGTCGGCCGCAGGCGCGGCGTCCGGCGTGGTCCAGCGTGGATCCAGGGCCAGATGGAGGAGGGCCGGGCGGCCGGCCTCCAGAGCCTGGATCAGCGCCGGCTCGAATTCGTCGTCGCTGCGAACGGAGATCCCGAGGGCGCCGCATGCTTCTGCGACCGCGCCGAAGTCCACCGGGCCGAGCTTTGTCGCCAGGCCTGCGTTCGTCCCTCTCTGCTCTTGGTGCCTCCAGATCGTGCCGTAGCGGCCGTTGTCGAAGACGAGAGCCACGACATGAGCTCGTTCGCGGACGGCCGTCTCCATCTCGGCCATGGTCATGGCAAAGCCACCGTCGCCGGCGAGCGCCACACCCAGGCGACCCGGACGGGCCAGCGCGGCGCCGATCGCGGCGGGCAGGCCATAGCCCATGGGCCCGGCCGAGGAACCGATGAAGGTGCCGGGCCTGTGGAAGCGATAGCCGCGCGCGGCCCACGTTCCGAAGTCTCCGGCGTCGGTTGTCAGGATCGCCTCCGGCGGCAGCACCCGAGCGAGGGTCGCAACCACCCGACCCGGGTGCACGCCGGGGCCGTCCCACGGCTCGGAATCGACCTTGGAGCCCGCCTCGTAGGCAGCCCGATCGGCGGCGTTTGCCGCGGTGCGCGAGTCGAGCGAGACAGCGTCGAACGCCGCCCGGCTCAGGACGCGCTGGGCCACTCGCAAGAAGGCCGCGACGTCGGCGGCCATCACGATCTCAGGCTTGTGCACCGCGGCCCCGCCACGCGGCTCCACGTCGACCTGGGCCCATCGCGTCGACGGCCCGGGAACTCGATAGCCGTACGTGGTCATCTCGCTCAGCCGACAACCGAGCACGAGCAGAGCATCCGCTTCCTCGAGCCGCGCCTGAACGCTGCTTGAGGCCCCCAGCCCGGTCATGCCCAGGTACAGCGGGTTGTCGTTGGGGAACGCGTCGCCGCGTCGCCACGAGGCGACCACCGGCACGCGCATCGTCTCGGCGAAACGGACCAACGCGTCGGTGCTGCGGGCACGCAGCACTCCGGCGCCGGCCAGGATGAGCGGCCGGCGGGCGTCGGCCAGCAGATGGAGGACCTTGCGGACGAGCGTCGGGTCCGGCTCGGCCGCGTGGTCGGGATGGAAGGCGGCAACCTGGCCATCCGCCGCCGGAACGGGCATGTCCCACACGTCGGACGGGACCGCGAGCAGCACCGGCCCAGGCCGACCCCGCATGGCGATGCCGATGGCCTTCTCGATGAGCACTCCGGCCTCCGACGGATCCTTGAGCTCGGCGGCCCATTTGACCATCGGTTCGAAGGTTCGAACCAGGTCCATCTCCTGGAATGCCTCGCGGCCCTGCACGTCGCGGCGGACCTGTCCGACGATTGCTATGACTGGCGCAGAATCGGCGCGGGCGGCGTGAAGGCCTATGGCGAGGTTCGAGGCGCCGGGTGCGCGGGTAGCGACGCACACCGCGGGCCGGCCCGTGAGCTGGGCCACCGCCTCGGCCATAAAGGCGGCCGACCCGTCGTGGCGCGTCGCGACGACGCGAATGTGGTTGGCAGCCAGCCCCTCCAGCAATCCCAGTACGCTCTCGCCCGGAACGGTGAAGGCAATCTTCACGCCGGCATGAGCCAGGCCTGCCGCCAGGGCCCCGCCGACCGTGATGGTGGCTGCCCCGGTCTCATCGATGGACATAGCCGTACTCCTTCGGATTGCCGCGCCGGATCACCGGGCGGCTCTCACCGATAGTTCGTGAACTGCAACGGCAACGGTTCATCCAATTCCTTGAGCCTGGAGATCACGCGCTGCAGATCGTCCTTGCTCTTGGCGAAGACGCGCAGCGCGTCTCCCTGGATCTGCGGCTTCACTTTCGGAAACTCGTCGCGCACCAGCTTGCTCAGCTTCTTCGCCAGGTCCTCGTCCAGGCCGCGCCGCAGCACTATCTGCTGGCGGACTTTGTTTCCGCCCGCCGGCTCGATCTTGCCCCAGTCGAAGATCTTCAACGACAGCCCGCGCCTGACGGCCTTCGACTCGATGATCTCCCGGATCGACTTCGCCCGGAATTCGTCGTCGGTGACGAGAACAAGCTCGGTCTTCGCCTGTGACAGATCGAAAGTCGCACCCTTGAAGTCGTACCGCTGCTGGACTTCACGCCGGACCTGGTCGAGCGCGTTGCGCATCTCCTGATCGTCGAAGTCGCTGACCACGTCGAATGAGGATTCGCCTGCCATCTACCCTCCTTTACGTCGCATGGAAACCAGCCCCGGATCCGTATCCACCACCGCCGTGCCGTGTCGCAGGCGAGATGAGCAGGCTTGCTCCGAGTGGCGTTGATTGTGCCGCACCGCGAGGCCCTTGGGGCAGGCAAGATCGGAACTCAGGGCCACGCCTGGCGACCTCAACGGAGCAGACCCGCAAGGAGCAGCTCCGCGATCCGGTAGCTCTTGCCGCCGCCCATGACCAGGACGGCGTCGCCCGGGCGGACCTCGCGCTGGAGCCACGCAGCCGTCTGCTCGACGCTGCCGGGCGCCACGGCCCGCAGACCCGGCCTGCCGCGCCTTGTCGCGGCGGCCAGAGCGGCGGCCGAGGTGATCGTCGTATCCGGGTCGCGGCTGGCCCAGATGTCCGCGATCACGACCGCGTCGGCCGTTGCCAGCACGGACGCGAACTCCTCGAGCATGGCCGCGGTGCGGTGATACGTCAGCGGCTCATACACGGCCCAGATGCGCCGTCCCGGCTCAAGCTGGCGGATGGCGGCGAGCGTCTCTCGTATGGCCGTGGGATGGTGGCCGTAATCGTCATAGACGACGACGCCCTTCGCCTCGCCCTTCCGCTCCAGGCGCCGGCCCACGCCGCCGAAACCGGCGATCCCGTCGGCCAGAGCCTCCGGTGGGACACCCAGCATGAGGGCGGCTCCGGCCACGCCGAGAGCGTTGGCCGCGTTGTGGCGCCCCGCCAGCCGCAGGTGGACGGTCAGCGGGCCTGGAAGGGTCAGGCCGGCCAGGCGCAGCTCCGTTCCACGCGCATCGGCCGCCACGATCGTCCCCGTGAGCACCGCTTCCGTCCCAGGAGCATCAGCGATCGAGCCGGTTGTGAGTCTCGTTCCGATTACACGTCCGGGCAGGCCGCGGAGTCGCGCCACGACCTCGACAACGCCGGGGTCTGCCACGTTGGCCACAAGCATTGGCGCCGGCGCCGTCCGAGCTGCGCGCTCGAGCCAGGAAGCGAAGCAATCGACCACGGCCGCCCTGTCGGCGAACACGTCCGGATGATCCCATTCGGCCGATGTCAGGACGGTCAGGTCCGGCCGATACGCGTCGAAGTTGCCGGCGTACTCGTCCGCTTCAACGACGAACGGCATCCCGCGACCCGAGCGGGCCGTCGAGGCGAGCCCGCCGGTCAGCCCTGCGGGCAGCAACGCCCCAACGCACGCAGACGGGTCCAGACCCGCTTCGGCCAGGACGTGGACGAGCCAGCCGGACGTGGTGCTCTTGCCGTGTGTGCCGGCCACTCCGACGAGGGTCTTGCCCACGGCGGCGTCGGCGATCACCTGCTGCCACGGCTCGAGCGGGACCGACGCCGACCTTGCGGCGACGAGTTCAGCGTTGCCGGGGTCTACGGCCGTGAGCGCCTTAGTGACCGCCAGCCGATCCGGAAGCGGCCCGGCCGTGACGTGACGCGGATCATGGGCCCAATCGAGGCGCATCCCGGCCGCTTCGAGTGGCGGCGTATAGGGTGACGGCCCGCCCCGGTCGCAGCCGCTGACGTCCGCTCCGGCGTTATGAGCCAGCAGCGCCGCCGCGGACGCTCCCGCGCCGGCCGCACCGACGACGTGTATCCGCTCGCCTTCGCGGATCGGGCGCGCCTCTCTTGCGGGCGCGAGTCCACTCCCCACCGCGGCCGCGCCCCGTACGGTCTTCACCCCGCGCCGGCGACGCTGCCCGCCGCCGCGACGCGCTCCAGCATCAACTCGAGCGCGGCGCGGGCGCTGGATTCGCGGTTGCCGGACCGGTCGCCCGACCAGACGAAACGCCGGACGTCGACGCCGCTCACGTCGGCCACGGCCACGTATGTAAGCCCCACCGGCTTGGCCGGGCTGCCGCCCGACGGTCCGGAGACACCGGTGACGGCCACGGCGATGTCTGCGCCCGTGCGCTCTAGGGCGCCGAGGGCCATCGAGCGAGCCACTTGCGCACTGACGGCGCCGTGGGCGGCGAGGAGGTCGTCAGGCACGCCGAGCAGGCGCACCTTGGCGTCGTTGGAGTACGAGACGAGCCCTGCTCGAAAGTAGCCGCTCGATCCGGCGATGTCGGTGATGAGTTTGGCGACGAGACCGCCCGTGCACGATTCCGCGGTCGCAACCGTGAGCCCACGGTCGAGGCAGGTGGCCTGGAGGCGTTCAACCAGCTGGACCAGCGACTCGCTCTCCATGGCTATGGGCAGGCGGCGATGTTCCGAGGCCCCTTAGCGTCGATGTAGGCGTGCGTACCGCCGAATCCGCTGATCGGCCCGTACGGCGTGCCGTTGACGGTGATGTACACGCGGTTGGGACGACTACCGGAGACCACGCAGACGTACCGGCTGCCGGCCACGGTAAACGACCAGCCATCCGCCTGAGTGACAGTTGCGCTGTCGACGACGCCATCGTGGAAGACGCCCACGGACGCGGAACCGCCTTTGACCTGGACCATGACGTTGATGCCCGTGTACTGAACCGACACGGTTCTCAATACCGGTTTGGTCACGGCGCCGGTCGGGCTCAAGCCGACGAGCGAGAGCTGCCACCTTCCCGGCGTCAGTGTGAGATCGACCGCGAAAGTGCCGTCGGCACCAGGCTTCGTGGAGGCCGGCTGTGGGCCCGGAGCCACCGACGGCCCGGCCGAGGCGCTGGCCGAGGCGCCGGCCGAGGCGCCCGCCGAAGGCAACGCCGATCGAGCCGCGGCGGTGGGGCTCGGAGCCGGGGGCGCCGTGGATCCAGGCGCGAGCGGCGGTCCGAGATACGTCGGGGTCACCGTTACTGTGGCAACGTCGGTCGTTGTGCCGGTGACGACGACCGCGCCGCTGGCTAGCGACGCCGCGTCGGCAGGCGTCGCGAACGCGACCTGCGGCGTCAGCGGGGTCGGTGTTGGAACCGGAACGACGACGATCAGCCGGACGGTGTTGCTGGCATGACTGGTGTCGAGGTTCTTGGCAGTGATGTCGAACTGGTTGGGGCCGTCCTGCAGGACGGCTTTGTAGGTCCACTGGCCGGCGTCATCGGCGACGACGATCTGAGGGTCCTGGCCGTTCCACTTGATGAGGACGGTGGCCCCGGGCGTGGCCGTGCCCTTCAGAACATAGCTGGTGGTCCCGACCGGGACGGTGATGGGCGCCGAACCGCCGGAGGCGACCGCGAGCGTCGGATAGGAGAGGTAGCGCGTCAGCTGATATCCGAAGTAGGCGGCGACGATCAAGACGACGACGGCGACGACGGCGATGACCACATGGCTGCGCTGGAAGGCCACACCGCGGCGAATCGTGAGCGGCTGCGGTCCGACAATCAGCGCACTCACCGGGCCACTGCCGCCGGACTCCCGGCGCCACTCTTCCTCGATCTCGTCCGGGTCAAGGCCCAGGTACGTCGCGTAGTTCCTGAGGAAGCCGCGCGTGTAGACATCACCAGGCAGGTCGGCGAAGTCACCTTCCTCGAGGTCGGCGAGGAACTTGTGCCGGATCTTGGTGTCGCGCTCGACACGGTACAGGTCCACGCCCCTGATCTCGCGGGCGTCCCGCAGGCGTTCCCCCACCGCAGACCGGCCATCGAGGCCCGCCCCCGCGCGGCCCGTCCTCTGGCCAATCATGCGGCGTCCCTGACGCCGCGATGGTCTCGTGCTCGTCATACATCGTCCTCGCCGTATCCACCGCGTGAATCGGACGGCGCACCGTCTCGGCGCAGCACCTGCCGCGCATTCGACCCGTCGAATGGGCCGATGTACCCCCGTTCCTCCAGCTGATCAATGATCCGCGCGGCGCGGGCGTAACCGATCTTGAGGCGTCGCTGGAGGAGCGACGCGGATGCACGATCGTACTCCTGGATGACGCCCACGGCATCGAGCATGAGACGGTCCGCATCGTCGTCGGGCAGTTCGCTCGCGTTCGAAGGCTCCTCGTCGGTCTCGATGATGGCCATGTCGTAGTGCGGCTCAGCCTCGGCGCGCCAGTGTTCGCAGATGTTGCCGATCTCCTTGTCCGACACGAACACGCCTTGCAAGCGTATCGGCCGCGGCAGGTCGGCAGGCTGGAAGAGCATGTCGCCCCGCCCGATCAAATCCTCGGCGCCGGGCATGTCGAGGATCGTTCGCGAGTCGATCTGGGAAGCCATCGCAAAGGCGATACGGCTCGGGAAGTTGGCCTTGATCAGGCCCGTGACTACGTTGACCGACGGCCGCTGGGTCGCGAGAACCATGTGGATACCGGTAGCGCGGGCCTTCTGTGCCAGCCTGACGATCGGCTCCTCGACGTTCTTTCCCTCGCGCATCATCAGGTCGGCCAGCTCGTCGATGACGATGACCACGTACGGCAGGCGGTCGGCGGGATCGGCCCGCGTCTCGTTGTAGCCGGCCAGGTTTCGGGCGGTGGCGCCGGCGAAGCGCCGATATCTGTTCTCCATCTCCGTCACGGCCCACTTGAGCGCCGCCTTGGCCCGTTCGGTCTCCGTGATCACGGGCACCATCAGATGCGGCAGGCCGTTGTACGCCGAGAGCTCGACTCGCTTGAGATCCACCAGCACGAGCCTAACCTCGGTCGGTGTGGCTTTGCAGAGCAGGCTCGAGATCAACGCGTTGACCATGACGCTCTTGCCCGAACCGGTCGCTCCGGCGATCAGCAGGTGCGGCATCTTGGCCAGGTCCGCCGCCCTGGCATGACCGGCCACGTCGCGGCCGAGAGCGAAGGTCAGCTTGGAGGTCGCCTGGAAGTCGACCTCCTCCAGGATCCGCCGCAGGGCGACGATATTGAAGTCCTTGTTCGGGATCTCGATCCCCACCACGCTCTTGCCCGGGATCGGCGCCTCGATGCGGATGGTGCGCGCCGCCAGGGCCATGGCCAGGTCGTCGGAGAGGGCTTCGATGCGCGAGACCTTGATATCCGGCGAGGGCTCGATCTCGTACTGGGTCACGACCGGACCGGCATTCCAGACCGCGACCCGGGCCGGAATGTTGAAGCTGGCCAGCTTCGCGGCGATGATCGCGGCGTTTCGCTCGTGGTCCATGCCGCTTTCGCCAATCCGTGGGGCCGCGTCGTCGAGCAACGTCAACGGCGGCAGCCGGTACTCGACCGGCACCTTCTCCGCCGCCACCGTCCCGCCAAGCTTGGACTGAGGTGGCACGCCCAGACCCGGGTGGGGGCCGCGCAGAGTAGCGCCGTCGCGCACCGACGCGCCTTCGCGGGCCGCGGTGGCGGGTTCATGTAGTGGCCCGCCCGGTGCCCCGGCCATCGTCGGGGCAAAGGTCAGCGACGTCGGACCGGGGTTCGGCACCGCGACCGGGATCGCCGGCGTGCGGTCGTCACCGAAACGATGCGGGTCGGCCGTCGCCGCCGTCTTGGCGGCCTTCTCCGGTCGGTCGGGCCTCGTAGCCGCGACGCCGCTCGCCTGCGACTCCGGCGCAGGTCGGAAGAGGGACGCCATCGCCCGTGACACGAAGCGCCCCAGCGGAGCCATGACCGCTGGCAGAGACGTGTCGAGGGCGAGCAGGGCGCCCGCAACCATGCCCAGCGTCAGGAGGAAGCCGGTCCCAGGCGCGGTGACCAGCGGGGAGAGGAAGTTGGCCAGGGCCCGGCCGATGTATCCGGCCGCCGGCCACTTGCCCCACGTGCCCTCGAGCAGCCCGGCGATGCCCAACAGCGAGCCATACGCCAGGCCGCTGCCGAGCAGGGTAAGCTGCCAATCCCAATGCTCGCCGTGGGCGCGTTCCAGGTAGTAACCGAGCAGGATGAGGACCGGCGGCAGGAGCCATCGCGCCGTGCCAAACCACGGTGCTATTGCATCGCGCTCCCAGCTGGTCAGGGAGCCGCCCTGGATCGTGAGCCCGATCAGAAGCGTCACGCCCACCAGCTGCATCGCCAGCGCAAGCAGCCAGCGCACGATCTCGGAGGAGACCGTCCATTGGCGCGTCGACCGCCGCCTCCGCACCGGAGGCACGGCACGACTGCTCCGAGTGGAGCTCGACCGGCTCGACGCGGCGCTGGCCCGGGGCGGCATCTACACCTCCACCACGACTGGGAAGACGAGCGGCCGCCGGCGCGTCTGCTCGTACAGATACCGGGAGACTTCGTCCTTGATCTGACTCTTGAGCAGGCCGACTTCGCTCGTCCGGTCGCCCGGGCTCTCGATCGCGGCCAGGATGTGCTCCACGGCGCCGATCATCAGCGGATCGCGCTCATTGCCGTGGACGAAGCCGCGGGTCACGATCTCGGGCCGGGCCACGACCTTGCCCGTCTGCTTGTCCACCGTGACGACGACGATGAACATGCCGTCGCTGGCCAGGGCGCGCCTGTCCCGGAGGACGACCTCGCCTACGTCGCCAACCGACAGCCCATCGACGAGAACGTAACCCGACGTCACCGGCGCCGCCCGGCGGGCGCTGCCGTCGGCGAAGAACTCGATGGCCTGACCATTTTCGATGATGAAGACGTTCTCCGGGGCAACCCCGGTCTCGACGGCCAGGCGGCCATGCTGGACGAGCATCCGGAACTCGCCGTGGATCGGGATGAAGTACTTGGGCCGGGTCAGGCCGAGCATCAACTTGAGCTCTTCCTGGCTGGCGTGCCCCGACACGTGGGCATGCTTGACGGTGTGGTAGAAGACGTTGGCGCCGGCCTTGAACAGGTTGTCGATGGTGCGGGCCACGTACTCTTCGTTGCCGGGGATCGGGCTGGCACTGACGATCACGGTGTCGCCGGGCTGGATCTCGACGTAACGGTGGTCGCGGTTGGCCATCCGGGCCAGGCCCGCCATCGGTTCGCCCTGGGCCCCGGTCGTGGCGATGACGATTCGATTTGACGCCGCCGAGCCGATCTGGTCCTTGCCCACGATCTGGCCGGGGGCGTAGGTCAGATACCCCAGGTCCGTTGCGATCCTGAAGTTCTGCTCCATGGAGCGGCCAACGACCGCCACCTTGCGATCGAACGTGGCGGCGGCGTCGATGACCTGCTGGATCCGGGCGATGTTACTGGCGAAGGTGGCCACGATGACCCGGCCGTCGAGCGGCTCCATGATCTCGCGGAAGGTCTCCCCGACCGTCCTCTCGGAAAGCGTGTAGCCCGGGTTCTCCGCACGGGTCGAATCCGAAAGCAGGCAGATGACGCCGTCCTCGCCCAGCCGCGAGAGCATGGCGAAGTCGGAGCGCCGGCCGTCGACCGGGGTGTGGTCGAACTTGAAGTCGCCGGTCGTGACGACGGTGCCCACGGGGGTGTGAAGCGCGATCCCCATCGCGTCCGGGATCGAGTGGCTGATCCGGAAGGGCTCGATACGGAACGGCCCGATCTGGAGCATGTCCCCCGGATCGAGAGGCAGGAGAGGATTGTCGTGGAGCTTGTGCTCCTTGACCTTGATCCCCAGCAGCCCCCGGGCCAGAGTCGAGGCGTAGACGGGGACGCCCGGCAGGTACGGCAGCACGTACGGCAGTCCGCCTACGTGGTCCTCGTGAGCGTGGGTGATCAGGAAGGCGCGAACCTTCTCCCGGTTCTCGCGCAGGTACGTGACGTCGGGGATGACCAGGTCGATCCCGAACATCTCTTCGTCCGGGAACATCAACCCGCAGTCGACCACGACGATGTCATCGCCGTACTCGAACACGTACATGTTCTTGCCGATCTCCCCCACGCCTCCGAGGGGGATGATTCGGAGCGGAGTCTCGTTATCAGGCATTGCTACTCGCGTGACGGGACCGTCCAGTTGCGTCCATCCTAGAAGAGGGTGAGCTGGTCTGTCGGGTCGGATTCTGCAGCCAGAGCCAGGGATTCGGCCGTATCGGCCGATTCGAGTGGCCCGACTCGAGGGGAGGTCGGGGCGGCCGGAGCCACCTCCGTTGCTGCCGCGGCGGCCTCGAGCGCCGGCGGTCCATCGGGTGGCGCTATCACAACCTCAGCGGGCCGGCCGGCCTCGCAGGTATCGGGATTGAGAGCGGCCATATCGTCTGCGGCTGGTGCCGCAGCCGTCGCAGGGGCGGCAGCGGTCACTGAGCTCCGCCGCCGGCGGGCCTCCAGGAGAGCGGCCGGCACACCCTCCATGTCTCGGAAGAGCGTCGCCTTGAGCGAGCCCTGATGCAGCGCGGCGGCGGGATGGTACATGGCATAGGTGAGGGCCTCGGGCGCACCGGCCTCGGCGTCGGCCGGCCGGAACGTTCCGTGGACCTGGCCAATCCGGGCGCCGGGGCTGAATCGCGCCATCGAGAAGCGGCCCAGGGTCACCACCAGCGCCGGGTCGAGGGCCGCGAGCTGACGGGAGAGAAACGGCGCACACGCGGCGATCTCGTCGGGCTCCGGATCGCGGTTCTCGGGCGGCCGGCACTTGACGACGTTGGTTATGAAAACCTCATCTCGGGACCAGCCCACCGAACCGAGCAACTCGGTCAGGAGGGCGCCGGCCTGGCCCACGAAGGGACGGCCCTGGCGGTCCTCGTTGAACCCCGGGCCTTCGCCGACGAACATGACCTCGGTAGCCGCGGTCCCCTCTCCGGGGACCGCCCGAGTCCGAGTCTGGTGCAGCCGGCAGCGGGTGCAGACCGCCACCTCCGCCGCGATTGCGTCGAGCGCCGCGCGGCGCTCGGCCTCGGTCACGACGGCTCCCCGACCGAAGTCGGCGCTCCGCGGCGCGAACGCGCCTTGACCCAGCCCCGCTCGACGAGCATCTCGGCGATCTCGACGGCGTTGGTCGCGGCGCCCTTGCGGAGGTTGTCGCTGACCACCCAGAACGCGAGGCCGCGCTCGACTGACGGGTCCTTCCGGATCCGACCCACGAAGACATCGTCCTTGCCGGCCGCCTGCGTGGCGAGCGGGTAGACGTGGCCTGCAGGCTCGTCCATGACGACGACGCCGGGGATCGCGGCGAAGGCTCGGCGAGCCTCTTCGGGCGTCATCGGCTTCTCGGTCTCGACGTGCACCGCTTCAGAGTGACTGACGAAGACCGGGACACGGACCGCCGTGCATGACAACCGCAGGTCCGGGAGATGGAGGATCTTGCGGCTCTCGGTCACGACCTTCCACTCCTCGCGGGTGTAGCCGTTCTCGAGGAAGACGTCGATCTCGGGCAGTGCGTTGAAGGCGATCGGGTGCGGGTAGACGGTCGCGACCTTCGGCTCGCCGGCGACGTGGGCCCGAATCTGGGTCTCGAGCTCGGCCAGCGCCTCTGCCCCGGTCCCGGACACGGATTGATAGGTGTCGACGACGACTCGCTCGATGCCGGCGGCGTCGCGGAGCGCCATGAGTACGGGCGCCAGTTGCATCGTCGAGCAATTGGGGTTGGCGATGATCCCCTCATGCCACTCGCCGTCCTCGGGGTTGACCTGGCTGACGATCAGCGGCACGGCCGCCTCCATGCGCCAGGCGTTTGAGTTGTCGATCACCGTCGCACCACGGGCCGCCGCTTCCGGAGCCAGCTGGCGCGAAACGTCGCTTCCGGCTGAGAAGAGCGCGATGTCCACTCCGTCGAAGGCTTCGGGAGTAGCCTCCCCCACCATCAGCGTGCGTCCGCCGGCGCTCACGGTGGACCCGGCCGAACGGCCAGAGGCCAGTAGCCGGAGCTCGCCGACCGGGAATCGCCGCTCGCCGAGGACCTGGATCATCGTTCTGCCGACGACGCCGGTGGCACCGACGACCGCGATTGTCAGCGGGCGAGGCTCTCGGGACATGGCTCCACTCAGTTTCTGTTGAATTGCCGGGCGTCGCCGGAGTATACCAGCGGGCTCCGAAAACCCCCGAGCCACATGCATATATGCGACCTTATGCAGTCGCTCTATGCAGGAGATGCTGGGCCGGCCGAAACCGACCGGCCCGTATCTCGGACTAAGACTCGGATCGAGCCAGATGACGCTGCATCGCGGCCTTGCGCGACAGGTTGATCCGGCCCTGGCGGTCGATCTCGACGACCACGACCATGACCTCGTCGCCCACCGAAACCACGTCCTCGACGGTGGGAACGTGGTAGTCGGCCAGCTCTCCGATCCGGACCAGGCCTTCCTTACCGGGCAGGATCTCGACGAAGCAGCCGAAGCCCATGATCCGGGTCACCTTGCCCAGGTACAGGCCGCCGACCTCGACTTCGCGGGTGAGCGACTCGATCCAGGTGACTGCCTTGCGGGAGTTCTCGCCCGACACCGCGGCGATCTGGACCGTGCCGTCGTCCTCGACGTTGATCTCGGTGCCGGTTTCCTCCTGGATCTTGCGGATCACGGAGCCGCCTTTGCCGATGATGTCGCGGATCTTCTCGGGGTTGATCTTGATGGTGATGATGCGCGGCGCGAAGTTGCTCATCTCGGTGCGGCTCGTCGGGATGACCGCATCCATCTTGTCGAGGATCACCATGCGCGCCGCATGGGCCTTCTGCAGACCCTGGCGGATGATGGCCTCGTTGATGCCCTTGACCTTGATGTCCATCTGCAGCGCCGTGACGCCCTCGCGGGTGCCGGTCACCTTGAAGTCCATGTCGCCGAAGGCGTCTTCCTTGCCGAGAATGTCGGTCAGGACTACGAAGCGGCCGTCCGGCTCGCTGATGAGGCCCATTGCGGCTCCGCCGACGGCTGCCTTGATCGGCACGCCGGCGTCCATCAGCGCCAGGCTCGAGCCGCAGGTCGAGGCCATCGAGGTGGAGCCGTTCGACGTCACGCACTCACTCACGAGGCGGATGACGTACGGGAACTCGTCCTCGGACGGCAGGACCGGCAGCAGGGCTCGTTCGGCGAGATGGCCGTGGCCTATCTCGCGGCGGCCCGGACCACGCATCGGCTTGTTCTCGCCGGTGCTGTACGGGGGCATGTTGTAGTGGTGGAGGTACCGCTTCTCGGTCTCCGGGCTGATCGTGTCGATCCGCTGCACGTCCGAGGCCGGGCCGAGGGTCGCAACCGTGAGGGCCTGCGTCTGGCCGCGGGTGAAGAGACCCGACCCATGGGCGCGCGGTAGGACGCCGACCTCGACCGAGATCTGGCGGAGCTCGTCGACGCCGCGGCCATCCATGCGGATGCCTTCGTCGAGGACGACGTTGCGGACGGTCTTCTTCTGAACCAGCTGGAACAGGCCCTTGCTGACACGAGCCTGCCTTCGCGCGGCTTCCAGCAGCGCGGCCGGATCCTCGCCATCCTGGCGGTTGGCGCGGATCGAGATGGCGATTGCGTCACGCAGGTTCTGGATGCGGTTGGGGAGGTCCTCCGCGAACTTGGCCAGGACGGCCGCAGTGGTCTCAGCGTCCGCCAGGCCGCGGTGAACGGTCTCGACGGTAATGCCGAAGAAGCGGGCGACGTCGCCGAGCTTGTAGGACTCGAGGTCCGGATAGCCCTCGCGGGCGATCACGAGCGTGTCGAAGTAGCCGCCCTCGATGAACCTTCCGGTCTCACCCAGGGCGAAGTCCAGGAACCCGAGGTCGAAACCGATGTTGTGGCCAACCACCGGGGCCCCGCCGATGAAGGAGAGCAGCTTCTGGGCCGCGTCCTTGGCCACGGGAGCGCCGGCGACTTCGGCGTTGGTTATGCCGTGCATCTGGGCGCCGAAGATGTCGCGGCCCGGGTTCACGAAAGTCGAGAAACGATCCACGATCTGGCCGTCGTGAACGCGAACGGCGCCGATCTCGATCAGGTCCGCGACCTTGGGGTCGCGACCCGTCGTCTCGGTGTCGATGACCACGAACTCGGAGCCGGGCTGGCCGACCTTCTTGACGAACTCCAGAACGGACCCGATCCCGGGCTCCAGGTAGCCGACGGACTTGGGCTTGCCGACCGCGGCGCGCATCTCTTCCTGGATGTCGATGAGCGGCTGCAGAGCCCTGTGGCCGAAGAGAATGGCGTCGGCCATCACGTCTTCGGGGACGATCGAGGCGCCTGCTTCGACCATCATGATGGCGTCCCGAGTGCCGGAGACGATGAGGTCGATGTCGGAGCGCTCGAGGTCGCTGACCGTGGGGTTCACCACGAACTCACCATCGATGCGGCCGATGCGGACTGCGCCTATCGGGCCCAGGAACGGGATCGCGCTGATCGTCAGGGCGCAGGAGGCGGCAAACGTGCCCAGCACGTCGGTGTGATTCTCCTGGTCCGTCGACAGGACCGTGATCACGATCTGGATGTCGTCCTTGTAGCCCTCGGGAAAGAGCGGCCGGATCGGGCGGTCGGTCAGGCGGCAGGCCAGGATGGCCTGCTCGGACGGGCGCGACTCACGCTTGATGAAGCCGCCCGGGATCTTGCCGGCGGCGTACATGCGCTCTTCGAACTCGACCGTGAGCGGGAAGAAGTCGAGGCCCGGCCGCGGATCCGACCGATTGGCGGTACCGAGGACCATCGTGTCGCCGAAGCGAACGGTTACTGAGCCGCCCGCCAGCATGGCGAGCTTGCCGGTCTCGATGGTCAGGGTTCGACCGGCGAATTGCGTCTCGAATGTCTGAGACACGGGTTGGTATTCCTCCTGAGCGTAAGGAGGAAGAATGTGTCCTTGGTCTCGCCTGGAACGGGCCGGGGCGGAAGCCTTCGCGAAGCGGCGCTTCGCGACTGGGCTGGTTGCGCTAGCGGCGCAGTCCGAGCCGTGCGATGACGGCGCGATAGCGAGCGTTGTCCTTCTTGATCAGATACGCAAGAAGGCGGCGTCGCTGTCCGACGAGCTTGAGGAGGCCGCGGCGGGATTGATTGTCTTTCGGAAAGCCCGCCAGATGCTGGTTGAGTTCCTTGATCCTTGCGGTCAGGAGCGCGATCTGCACCTCTGCGGAGCCGGTATCGCCATCTTTGACGGCGTACTCCGAAATGACTTCATCCTTCGTTTCCCGCGCGAGCGGCACACAATCCTCCGAGTAGCTCTATATGACTGTGGGTTTTCCTAACTCTTCTAAATGCCTGGCGGATGGTAGCAGGGTTCGGACGCCCGTGCTAGACGAGGTCGAAGCAAGGCGCTACTTCGGCCCGCGGCCCGGCATTACTTCAGGATGCCTCGGTTCCCTCCGCCTCGATCGGGCCGAGCAGAACCACTCTGACCTCGCCGGCGCGCGAGCCGCCAGAAGTCTCGAGCCGAACCTGGCCGTCGAGAATCTCTGCCACCCCCGGGGTCGTGGCCGGTTCCGGCCGGCCGCCCAGCTTCCACGACGGCCCGATGAGCGCGCTGTAGCGGCCGTCCGGCGGCAGGGCGACCGGGAGCTCGATGGTCATCGGCGCGGAACCGGCGCCGTGACTCGGAGCCAGCGTGCCGGTGACGCCGTGGAACCTCCCGAGGAGCTGTCTCGCACCGTTCAGGTCGCCGGCGGCGATGCGCCGCCGGATCTCCGAGCTCCGGACCTGCTCGCCGTTCGAAAGGAAGGACGAGACGACGGTCACGGCGAAGCCCTCTCGCTCGCCGAGTGCCTGCAGCGATTCTGGAGTGCCACCACGCTCGAACCCGAAGGCCGCGTCGGGCGTCATCACGAACCCCGCCACCTCGACGCGCTTGCGGATTGCCGCGACAAAGCCGTCGTAGGGAGTGATTCGGAGGGCGTGGTCGAAGTGCTGAACGACCGTGACCGCGACGCCGGCCGCACCGAGGCGAACCAGGCGCTCGTCCGGATCGCACAGCAAAGGCGGCGCAATACCCTCGATCAGCTCCTCGGGATGCGCATCGAAGGTGATCACCGCCGCTCGCGCGCCCGCCCGGGCGGCCGCCCGCCGCAACTCGCGCAGGAGGTACAGATGGCCTCGATGGAGACCGTCGAAGACGCCGACCGCGAGATAGAGCCGGCCCAATTGTGGGTCCAGGGCGTCGATGCCCGACACCACGGTCATCCGGTTGGCCGGATCCACGATCCGAAGCCGCGGCTCAACCTGCGCCGGGCGGCCGCCCTCCGCGGATCCCGCCGCGATTCCCCCCTCTCGAGACACCGCACCCGACGCCGGCGGGGGGGCGGCCACGAAGATCTTCTCGGGGACGAGCCGGCCGCCCTTCCACGACCCGATGCCGACCAGCGATCGATCCTCGGCCAGAAGCCGGACCCTCGCCCCGACCTCGACGTGCGGCCGCTGCGCCGGCTTGATCTGCTGGCCACGCGAAGCGGCAGCCACCTCCTCCGCGGTGAGAGGCGCCTCCGGCATCGTGTCGAGGCCGGCGTCGATCGGCAGCAAGAGTGCGGCCAGCGCCGCGGGTCCCTCGGCGGCCGCCCGGCGGACCTCGTCGAGGGAATGCGCGGCCGCCATTCGGAAGGGGCCGCTCGAGACCCTGACCAGCGCCCCGAGATACGCCCCGCATCCCAGCCGCTCACCTAGATCTCGGGCCAGCGATCTGATATACGTGCCCGCGCCACATTCCACTTCGAGGACGGCAGTCGGCCGGTCCGGGTCCGATTCGTCCCAATCCACCAGATCGAGCCGGCTTATGGTGACCGCACGCGGCGGCAGCTCGACCGGGGTGCCTTCCCTGGCCAGATCGTAAGCCCGGCGGCCGCCCACCTTGAGGGCGCTGTAGGCCGGCGGGCGCTGCAGTATGCGGCCCCGAAACGGAGCCAGAGCGGCCTCGACATCTTCGCGCCGCGGCGCCGGCCCCGCGCCCGGCACCAGCTCCCCGTCCCGGTCGTCGGTCTGTGAACTGGCGCCGAAGCAGACAGTCGCTCGATAGGCCTTGCCGTCGCCCATGTGGTATTCGACAATCCGCGTCGCGATTCCGAGGAAGACCGGCAGGACACCGGACGCGAACGGGTCCAGGGTCCCGCCGTGGCCCGCCCGGCGCGTCCCCGTGAGTCTCCTGACCAGGGCCACGACATCGTGGGAGGTGTAACCGGGTTCCTTGGCGACGACGAGAATGCCGTCCATGCCCCTGGCAAACGCTGCCACCGCTAGCGCTCGACCGCTGAGACGAGGGCCACTGCCCGCGCCAGGACAGCCTTTCGGGCCTCATCGAGCGGCAGGGCGAGGGTGGCGCCGGCGGCGCGGGCATGGCCGCCGCCGCCGAACGCACCGGTCAGAACCGTCGCATCCACGCCGCCGTCGCGGGTACGGACGCTGATCCGGGTCGAACCGTTGCCGTCAACCTCCTTGAACAGGATCGCCGCTTCAGATGTCTCCGACTGCGAAAGCAGGTCTATCAGACCTTCGGACTCGGCCGAACGAGCGCCGCTCTCGGCCAGGTCGGCCAGCTCGAGCGTGGACCACACGAGCCTGCCCTCGAGGTCGGATTCCATCCGGGCCAGGACCCGTCCGAACAGGCACAGCTGCGTGTTCGGCTTGGAGCGATAGAGGCGCCGCGCGATCTCGCTCAGGGGTGCACCGGCTTCCTTGAGCGCGGCGGCCACGACGAGGGTGCGAGGCGTCACGTTGGGGTGCTGGAAGTTGGCCGTGTCCATCAGCACACCGCCGGCCAGCGCGGCCGCGAGAGCGCCGTCGGCGCTCGTGAGCGGGACGCCAAGGCGCCACGCCAGCAAGGTCACCATCTCGCACGTGGCGGAGCTGTGAGGGTCGACCCAATCCAACGCCCCGAAGTTCGGGTTGGACAGATGGTGGTCTATGTCGAGGATCGGCACCCGGGCGAACAACTCCGCGTGGGACTCCAGGACGGGGCCGATTCTCTCGAGCTCACCACAGTCGGCGACGACGAGCAGGTCGTAGTCGACCGACGGGTCCGGTTCGCGACGAAACCGGTCCATGCCCGGCAGGAAGTGGTACATCGCCGGCACGAGGTCCGCGCAAACGGCCGTAGCCACTCCCCCACCCTCTTCGACGAGCAGGCTCACGGCCAGGGCCGACCCGAGAGCGTCGGCCTCCGGGTTCTCGTGGCAGATGGTCAGGACGCGCCGGGCGCTACGCAGACGGGCAACGACTTCGTCTGGAACGGCGGCGGCGTAGGTCGAGAGGTCGACACGCGGCGCGGTCTCGCTCATCCCGGCCTCCGGCGCGATTTCGTTCGTGCGGCGGACCGGGGGGCGCCGGCCCGACGATCTCCGGATCGTCCGCGCCCGGTTCTCGGCTTGGGCGCCGATTCGGGAAGCCTCGCGGCGGCCAGCATCTCGTCGAGCGAATCGCCCTCGTGCGGCAGCCGTGCCACCGGGGTAGGCAGAGACTCCCCATGGCCGCCCGGCTCGTCCGCCGGGTTCTTGCCGGCCTCGAGTTCGTTGATGATCCGGAGCACGCGAGTACCTCTCTCGATCGAATCGTCGAGCCGGACGTCGAGCTCCGGGATTCGCCTCAGCCTGATCTTGGAGCCGAGGCCATGGCGGATGAAGGGCATGGCCCGCCGCAGCGCCGAGAGCGTCTCCTTACGCTGCTCGGCCGTGCCGATGATGCTCACCCAGACTCTCGCGCGCGACAGGTCCGGGGCGGTCTCGACGTCGGTGACCGTGACGAAACCGATGCGTGGATCCGCGACCTCGCGCTCGAGAGCCTGACCGATCTCCTGTCGAAGGAGCTGGTCGATCTTGTCCGTTCTCTGCGTCATCGAGTCCGATTACTCCGGCTCAACCGGCCGCCCGGCTCACCATCTGCTGAGTGAAGCACTCGATGATGTCACCCTCGACAAGATCGTTCGATCCGGCCAGCCCGATGCCGCACTCGAAGTTGGTGGCGACTTCGCGAACGTCGTCCTTCATACGCCGGAGGGATTCGATCCTATCGGTGGTTATGACCTTACCGCCGCGCCAGACTCGTGCGCCGCCGCTGCGAACGATCCGCCCATCGGTGACGTAGCAGCCGGCGATGACCGCCACCTTCCCGACCCGGAAGATCTTGCGAACCTCGGCTCGACCTTCGACGGTTTCGACCTGCTCGGGTTCGAGCAGACCTCGCAGTGCCGCGTTGATGTCATCCGTGAGCTTGTAGATGATGTCGTAGTTGCGGACGTCCACCTTCTCCGACTCCGCGGCGCGACGGGCCGTGTCCGTCACCTTCGTGTTGAACGCGACCACGATCGCGTCGGAGGCTGCCGCGAGCATGATGTCGTTGTCGGTTACGTCGCCGGCGCCTTCGTGCAGCACGTTGATACGGACCTCGTCGGTCGACAGCTGCTGCAGGGCGTGGGTGATCGCTCCCAGCGAGCCTGAGACGTCGGTCTTGAGGATGATCCTCAGTTCCTTCGTCTGGCCGGCCTGGATCTGGGCGTAGAGATCCTCCAGGGTGGCGCGGCCGCTGCCCTCCGACCGTGCCGCCGAGGCGGCCTTCCGCTCCTCGACCATGCCCCGGGCGATCTTCTCGTCGGCCACGACGCGAAGGATGTCGCCGGCCTGCGGGACGTCCGCCAGGCCCAACACGACGGCCGGGCTCGAGGGACCGGCCTTGGTGATGCGCTTGCCCAGGGCATTCTCGAGGGCGCGGACCTTGCCGTAAGTCTCGCCGACGACGATCACGTCGCCGACTCGCAGGGTGCCGGTCTGGACCAGCGCCGTGGCTACCGGACCGCGGCCCTTGTCCAGCTCCGCCTCGACGATCGTTCCGATCGCGGCGCGCTTTGGATTGGCCTTGAGCTCCTGCAGGTCGGCCACGAGATTGATCATCTCGAGCAGCTCGTCGAGGCCCAGACGAGCCTTCGCCGAGACGGCGACCATGGGCACGTCGCCGCCATACTCCTCGACCACCACGCCGGCTTCGGCCAGACCGTTCTTGACCCGGTCGGGGTTCGCGTCCGGCTTGTCGATCTTGTTGAGGGCGATGATGATCGGCACCTTGGCCGCGCGGGCATGGTCGATCGCCTCGAGGGTTTGCGGCATGACGCCGTCGTCTGCGGCAACGACCACGATGGCGATGTCCGTGACCTTGGCGCCGCGGGCGCGCATCGCGGTAAAGGCTTCGTGGCCCGGCGTGTCGAGGAAGACGATATGGCGGCCGTCCTTGACCACCTCGCTCGCCCCGATGTGCTGGGTGATGCCGCCGCGCTCGCCGGCCGCGACCTTGGTGGTCCGAATCGCGTCCAGCAGCGACGTCTTGCCATGGTCGACGTGGCCCATGACAGTCACGATCGGGGCGCGCGGCAGCAGGAGGCTGGGGTCGTCCTCCTCGTACAGCTGTTCCTTCGTCGCGGCGCTGATGGGGGCGGACTCGGCCTGGGTGCCGTCACCGCTCGGCGTCCCTCCACCGGCCTGGGCCGCTTCGGTTACCTCGTAACCGAGCTCCTCGGCGACCAGCGACGCCGTCTCGCGGTCGATGCCCTGGTTGATGTTCGCGAATATGCCGCTCTTGATCAGCTCGCGGATGACGTCCGCCGGGTTGACCCCGAGGAGATCGGCGAGGTCCTTGACGGTGATGCTGGACGGCAGCTCGATCGCACCGTGGTCGCGCGGATCCGACGACTGCGGCGCGCCGCCCTGGACTCCGACGTCGCGGCGTACCGGCTTGCGCGGTCCACGACGGCCCCGCGTGCCGCTCCTACTCTTGGCCACGACTACCTCCTGTTTCGATCCTGCTCGCCTCCCCTGTCAGCTCGGCCCGGAGTTCGGCCGGGATCGGCACTTCGAGAGCTCGCTGGAGCGATCCTTTGTCGAGCGCCGCAGCGCGGCACTCTGGTTTGGAACAAACATAGGCCCCTCGGCCCGGCATCTTGCCGGTCGGGTCGAGGGCGATGCGGCCATCCGGGGTCCGGACGATCCGCAGCAACTCGCGCTTCGGCTGCGCCGTCCGACAGACGACGCAAGACCTGGTCGGGTATCGCCGCGGAGGCGCTCCCCGGACTACGGGGCCACCTGCCCGTCAGCGTCGGGCTCTGTAGACTTGGCGGCTGTTCGCCGTTTGGGCTTGGCAGAGGCTTCGGCGACGGTTCCGGCTGTCTCGGCAGCTTCTGGCACGTCGGCCGCCACGGCGGCTTTGCGCCGCTTGGGTTTGGCGGGCAGTCCGGCTACCTCGGCACCGGCCACAGCATCGGGCGCCGGGGCGGCATCGGGCGCCGCCACCTGTTCCGTGCTCTCAATCGACGCCGCTTCGGCCGCTTCGCTCGGCCGCTTCGGCCGCTTCGGCAACGATGGGTTCCGGCGCGGACGCTTCAATTGCCTCGGCTCTGGCGGCCTCGGCAACGGAGACGTCGCTCCGAATGTCGATGCGCCAGCCGGTCAGCTTGGCCGCGAGCCTGGCGTTTTGACCCTCGCGGCCGATGGCCAGCGAGAGCATCCGCTCGGGCACCACGACGTTTGCGATGCGGTGCTCCTCGTCGATGCGAACCTCGATCACCTGGGCCGGGCTGAGCGCCTTGGCCACGAACGTGGAGGCGTCCTCGGACCATTCGATCACGTCTATCTTCTCGCCGGCGAGCTCGGCGACGACCGCCTGGACGCGGGCGCCGCGCTGGCCGACGGTAGCGCCGACCGGATCGAGGCCCTGCTGTCGCGAGGCGACGGCGACCTTCGAACGGCTGCCCGCCTCTCGCGCGATGGCCTTGATCTCGACGGTGCCGGCGTGGATCTCGGGAACCTCGAGCTCGAAGAGCCGGCGCAGAAAACCCTTGTGGGTACGGCTGACGTAGATCTGCGGTCCCTTGGCGCTGCGGCGGACCTCCAGCACGTAGGCCTTTACGTTCTGGCCGAGGCGATAGTGCTCGAGCGGGGACTGCTCGGTAGTGGCGAGGATCGCCTCGGCCTTGCCGACGTCGAGGATCATGGCCCGGGGCTCGACGCGCGAGACCGTGCCGGTGATCAGCTCGCCCTCGCGGCTGGCGTACTCGTCGAACACGACGTTGCGTTCGGCTTCGTGGAGGCGCTGCAGGACTACCTGCTTTGCCGTCTGGGCGTGGATCCTGCCGAAGGCTTCCTGGTCGAGCTGTTCGGTCTCCACGAGCCCACCGACCTCCGCCCCGGGGTCGACGGCCCGGGCTTCGTCGAGCGTCATCTGGGTCATGGGGTCGTCCACTTCCTCGACGACCAGGCGGGCGCGGAATACGCGGACCTTGCCCGACTCCGCATCGATCCGAACCTGGATGTCTTCGTCACCAGGCGTGCGCCGGTAGGCCGACTGGATAGCCTCCTCGACGGTCCGAACCAGCTGCTCTCGCGAGACGCCCTTCTCGGCGTTGAGCTGCAGGAGGGCGCCTACGAAATCCCGACTCATTCGCGCCTCCCGTTCGCTCTGTTCGACAGCCGCAAGATGCGGCCACCACGACCAGCGTCCGGTCGACTCGTCCGCCGGTCCGCCACGGACCGCTCAACAAAAGACGTGGGGGTCACCCACGTCACGAGCGGCCGGTAGATTGGTGAAAGTATACACGGCGCCCTGGCCCGTCCAAGGGGCCGGTCCCGCTCCCGGGCCAGATCGACGCTACCGGGCTACCTGCCTAGCTCGACGGGACATACACGTAGACATCGTCGAAGACGTCAGCGCCTCCGAACGAGGCGGCCATACGGTAGTGGGCTCTCACGAAAGCGCGAAGCGGGTCAAGTGTATCCAGATCACGGCCATCGCCACCGACCATGACGGGGCGGAACATCGGCACCGTCGACGGACTCTCTACGACCACGGCCGGCGGAGACGCGACCCAGGCGGCGACCAGGGCGGCGGTCTTGCCGGCTGACCAGTAACCCGCCGTCGTCAACGGGAACTGATATACGTACCGGTCATACGGGGCGCGGCCCGAACCGAGATACAGCGCCGCGTTGTCGCCCCATACGAACAGCGTTGCCGAAGCGGGCGAGTTGGCAACTATCCAGCGATCTGCCTGGTCGGCCACGCGTTGGCTGGAAGAGACCTGCCCGAGCGCGATGTCGCCGACGTCGAGGGTCACGTAGGTCGAGACGAGGAGTGCAGCCGCGCCGACCGTCGACAAGCCGATGGCCAGGCTGCGCGTGTTCGGATTCGACGAGCGGGCCAGCGAGAAGAGTTGCCGCGTACCGGAAGCCGCCAGGACGACCAGGGGCGGCACGATCAGGATCAGATAGTGGAGATACATACGGCCCTGGTATCCGACGTAAGCCACGTAGCCAGCCGCCCACATCAGGCAGGCCCAATCGACGCGGTCGTAAGCATCCGGCTTACGAAGCATCTGGACGAGCGCGACGGCCAACGGCACGAACAGACAGACGAGCAGCAAGACGACTACAGGCAGCAGGACCAGCAGCTGGCCGCCGGAGGCGCGGTAGGCGGCGTTGTAGGCCACGATCTGGTCGACCGCGTCGGGGGCCGCACCGCCGGCAATCAGCCAGACGGACGCCGCACCCGCGACGACGACTCCTCCGACGACGACCGCGGCGGCGCGTTTTACCCAACTCGATTCGCGCCCGCCCCACGCCGCGGCCACGGTCAGGGCCGCGGCGGCCGGAATCGATTGAAGCGACAGCAGACAGGCGCAACCGAGGGCCACACCGATACCGGCCGCGACGCGCCAGGTCCGACGGAGGACGGCGATCGCCCAGAGGGCAGCGGCCAGCGGCAGGACGGCAAACGACTCAGTAATGCCCCCGCCGAGGGCCACGGGATAGCAGGCAACGCCGACGCAGCACAGGAAGCCCCAGGCCCACGCCGATCCTGGACCAAGCCGGCGCCGGACGAGATCGGAGATGAGGACGACCGCGGCTCCGGTGCAGAACAGCGTCAGCAGCCAGCTCACTTGCCAGGCGTTGAGTAGCGGCAGGATCGTCTGGCCGAGGGCGTTGAGCAAATAGGACCCGGGCGGCTTGTGGTCCCACAGATCGCGGTAGGGCATCAGCCCGTCGCGTATGCGGGAGCCCGCCAGCATGAAGACGGCCGCATCCCGCGAAGGCCCCAGGGTCAGTCCCGGCCAGAGCAACGCCGCGGTCAGCACCCCCAGGGAGCCAATCCGAACGAGGCCGTTCGCCGCCAGATCACGCCACGACGACGGGAAGACCCTCAGACGCGGAGCGTACGAGGCGGTCATAGACCGGCCGCCGCGTACCCGGACTCGGTCTCGTGAACCCATCTGACCGCCTCGGCGGCGGCCCTCCGGCCCAATCGGATGGCCAGCGAAACGCCCCGGTCGTCCGGGTAGATGTGAGCGAGGCTGGCGTGGAATAGACCCGGCAAGCCGGTCACGATCGGGAGTCGGGGCATCGGCCCGCCTACCAGAGGGACCGGCTGGGCCCAACGGTCGCGCGACACGTGGGCGCCCACGATCCAGTTCCGCTCGAACGCCGGGTTGATGACCCGCAGTGCACCCTCCACTGCATCGACGATCTGGTCGAGACTGGCGTTCCAGGCCGAGCCCCCCACCTCGACGTAGTGAGGGAGGTAGACGAGGTGTCGCCCACCGTATCGCTCCGCAGGTATGAAGTTGGTGTGCTCGATGATCGCGAGGCAGGCCAGGTCGGTCTTCTGGACGAGGTTCACCCAGTAATAGGAACCGAGCGGGCGGTCGAGCTCGATCAGCGCACACACGATCCCTCGGTACGGAATGGCCTGCAGCTTCTCTCGGTACGCATCGGGAAGGGCCGCAAGTCCGGTCAGCACCTCACCGCTCAGACAGGCGACCACCGCGCGAGACGAGACTTCGCGGCCCCCGAACGAAAGGTGCCAGCGGCCTTCCCGCCGGGTCATCGAGTCGACGGGGACGCCGCACGAAACCCGGACTCCACGCCTCGTCAGCTCTCGCTCGTAGGATCGCGCCAGCGTGCCCATACCGCCGCGCAGGTAGCCCAGCCGATCGCCCTTGCCGTACTTTCGGGCGTTCGCCCGTTGCCTAATGCGCGATACAAGCCACGGAGCGTCGACGTCGGGCGCAAACGGGCCGAACTTGCCGTCCAGCAGCGGCTGCCACAGAACCGCATAGCCCTTCGATCCGTACCAGCGTGGTGCAGCGCGGCTGACGCTCACCCCCTCGAGCGCCCGCCCTCGCCCGGCGGCCAGGGCCATAACGGTCCCCAGGCCGAGCCTGATCCGGTCGAACAACGGCAGCGGCTTGAAGCGGAGGAGGCTGATCGGGGAATCGAACGGGTAGATCCGCCCCGACTGCAGCACTCCCATCGGGGCCGGCCGCCATTCGAGAGACTCGGCCATGCCGAGCCGGTCGACGAGGTCCCGCAGCTCCCGGTCCTGCGGGAAGACGTGATGGTAGTAGGCCTCGATGTCCTCGCCGCCGACGGAGAGCGAACGACCGAGGCCGCCGACGCCGGGCGCAGCCTCGATCACCTGAACGGTCAGGCCCGCCTCGACGAGCGCATCGGCGGCAGCGAGGCCGCTCATGCCGCCACCAACGACGACTGCATCTACCTGGTCGGAGTCCGATCCCCTGGAGCGCTCCCGTTCCGTGGCCACGTCGCCTCCCTCGATCCGACGATCGGCGCTATCCGGCTCGCACCACGACGGCGCCTCAGTAGGCCCGAGCGAAGAGGACGCGACGCGGCGACAGACCGCCGCAGACGATGCACTTGCCGGTCTCGTCGGGTGAGTCGAACGGGATGCAGCGGATGGTTGCGCCGGTCTCCTCGTTGACCTGGCGCTCACACTTCGCATCGCCGCACCACGGCGCCATGAAGAACCCGCCCACGCCTTCCACGCCGTCCTTCAGCTGCTGGTACGTGTCCGCGTTGTGGGTGTTCTCGGCCCGGAAATCGAACGCTCGCTTGAACAGCTCGGCCTGGTAGGCGCGCAATCGCGACGGCAGCTCCGCCGCGAGCCGCTCGAGCGGAACCGCTTCCTTGGTTCGATCGACCCTCTTGACGAGCATCCCCTGGCCCGCAGCCACATCTCGCGGTCCGATCTCGAGCCGGAAGGGCACCCCTCGCAACTCCCAGTGGTTGTACTTGAAGCCCGGCGAGTCGTCGCTCCAATCGACCTTGACCCGCACGCCGGCACCTTCAGGCGTCCCGGCCAGTGCAGCCTGGAAGCGGTCGATGGCCGCGGCGACCGCCGCCTTGTCCTCGTCCTTCCGGAATATCGGGACTATCACGACCTGAACGGGCGCCACGTTGGGCGGCAGGACGAGCCCGGAGTCGTCGCCGTGGGTCATGATCGTGGCCCCTACCATGCGTGTGGAGAACCCCCACGAGGTCCCATATGGGTTCTTGCGGACGTTATCCCGGTCGAGGAACTCGATGCCGGCGGCGCGGGCGAAGTTCTGGCCGAGCATATGTGACGTGCCGGCCTGCAGCGCCTTCTTGTCGCGCATCATGGCTTCGACGCACCAGGTCCAGTCGGCGCCCGGGAACTTCTCGCTGTCGGTCTTGCGACCCTTGATCACGGGGATCGCAAGCCAGTCTTCCGAGACGATGCGGTAGCACTCGAGGCCGGTGGCGACTTCGTCGGCGGCTTCCTTCTCTGTGGCGTGGAATGTGTGAGCTTCCTGCCACAGGAACTCAGCCGTGCGCAGGAACAGCCGCGTCCGCAACTCCCAGCGGACGACGTTGTTCCACAGGTTCATGAGCAGAGGCAGGTCGCGGTAGGACTGGATCCAATCCTTGACCTTCTCGGCGATGATCGCCTCGCTCGTGGGACGAATGGCGAGCCACTCGTCCAGCGCCTTGCCGCCGGCGTGGGTTACCCAGGCGACCTGAGGGTTGAAGCCCTCGACGTGCTCGGCCTCCTTCTCGAGAAGGGACTTGGGCACGAAGAGCGGGAAGTAGACGTTGCTGTGGCCGGTCGCCTTGATGTGGCGGTCGAGCTCGGCCTGCATCGACTCCCAGATGGCGTACCCGTAGGGCCGGATCACCATGCAGCCTCGGACCGGGGAGTAGTCCGCGAGCTCCGCCTTCAGGACCACGTCGTTGTACCAATCCGGGAAGTTCTCGGACTGGTGGGTGATGCTGGTGACGAAACCCTCGCTGGGCACTATTGCTCCTCCGACGTCCAACCGCGCTGATTTCGGGCAATCGTAGCGCCTCGACCGACACGGTGGACGCGGGTCCAGTCGCATGGACCGCGACTCGGAGTCCTCTTCACGGCTGCGGGCGTAAAGGCGGTGACACCCCGCAGGAGGTTCCAATGGCCCGTGTCAAATCCGGGATCGAATTGGCACGACGTCACGTCATCTGGCTTGCCGTCGCGGCCGTGCCCCTGATCGTCGCCGCCTGCAACAACGGCGGCGGCAGCGGCTACTGATCGGCCACTCCTCCGCTACGTCGCGCTTCCAACCGGCGAGAACCGCCGTTCGACGTATGCCTCGAGGATCGCCTTGAACTCATCGACGATATGGTCGCCGCGAAGGGTCCGATCCAGGGCGCCGTCGATGAAGACCGGCGCCACAGGCTCCTCGAACGTGCCCGGCAGGCTGATGCCGATGTCGGCGTGCTTGGACTCGCCCGGTCCGTTGACCACGCAGCCCATGACCGCAACGCGCAGATCCTCCACGCCGGGGTATCGATCCCGCCAGGTCGGCATCTGGTCTCGAAGATAGACCTGGATGTCGCGCGCCAGCTCCTGGAAGTATGTGCTGGTGGTTCGGCCGCAGCCGGGACAGGATGAAACCTGCGGCAGGAACGAGCGCAGCCCGAGCGACTGGAGAACCTGCTGCGCGACCGCCACTTCCTCCGTGCGGTCTCCGCCCGGTTCCGGCGTGATGGACACGCGGATCGTGTCGCCGATCCCCTCCGCGAGGAGCAGCGAGAGACCAGCGGACGAGGCGACGATGCCCTTCATGCCCATCCCGGCCTCGGTCAAGCCGAGATGGAGGGCGTAGTCGCCGCGGGCGGCGAGTCGCCTGTACACCTCGACGAGGTCGTTTACGCCCGAGACCTTCGCCGACAGGACGATGTGGTCGTGCGGCAGGCCCGTCTCCTCGGCCAGTTCGGCCGACCGGATCGCACTCTCGACCATCGCCTCGATCATCACCGAGCGGGCGTCCTTCGGGTCGGCCAGCCGGGCGTTCGCATCCATCAGCTCGGCCAGGACGTCCTGATCGAGCGAGCCCCAGTTCACGCCGATCCGGACCGGCTTGTCGTTCTCGACGGCCACGCGGACGATGGCCGCGAAATGGTCGTCGTGGTGGCGTCCCGGGCCCACATTTCCCGGATTTATCCGGTATTTCGCCAGCGCCCGCGCCGTCTCGGGAAACTCGGCCAGGAGCTTGTGGCCGTTGTAGTGAAAGTCGCCGACGATCGGAACCGTCGTCCCCAGGCCACGTACCTTGCGCACTATCTCGGGCACCGCGGCGGCGGCCGCGTCGGTGTTGACCGTGATCCGGACCAGCTCCGACCCGGCATGCGCAAGCTGGGCGACCTGGATGGCGGTGGCGTCGGCATCGGCCGTATCTGTGTTCGTCATCGACTGGACGACGATCGGATGACCGCCCCCGACCACGACACCGCCGACGTCGACGGCTACCGACCGCCGACGGGCAGCGAGACCGGACGCGTCCATGACTACGGAGCGCCGCCGCGCATTATGTCGAAGTAGGTGATCCAGCCAACGAAAGCTAACAGGAGGGCGAAGCTGGCAAGGTAGGCGAACGTCTCGACCGCGCTGACGCCCCTGGCACCGAAGATCCGCTTCACCACCATGATCACCATCTTGCCGCCGTCCAGAACGGGCACCGGCAGAACGTTGACCAGCGCCAGGTTGGCGGAGAGAACGGCCGCGAGGAGGAGGAAGAGCATCACGGCGTTGGGCTGCGACGCGGCGTGGCCCACGTCCGAGGCGATGCCGACGGGACCCTGCACCCCGGGGGGCGCCTGTGAGGGGTTGGTGAACAGCTGGCGCCCGATGTCGCCGAGCGCACCGAGGATCAGGTCCATGGCCCGGCCCGTGCCGCCGACCGCCATACCGATTGAACTGACCGGATCGCCGGGTGAGTTGACGAGCGACGCGCCGATCTGCACGCCGAGGGCGCCGTTGCCGGCCGTCGGCACGGCCAGGCTGACGAGGATCGAGCGCTGATTGCCTGCCGCGTCGGCAACCACGAGTGTGACCATCTGACCGGCGTGGGACCTGAGCTCCGTGATCCACTGATCCACGTTGCTCGAGTTCCCGAATTCCAGGACCGATGGGGCTGCGAACGTCTTCCCGTTCAGAGAGACCAGAACGTCGCCCTGCGCCAGTCCGACCGCCTGCGCCGGCGTTCCAGCGACGACCGTCGCAATGGTCGGCTGAACGCGGGGGTTGAAGGCCCAGGCGACGATGAAGAAGAGCACGGTCGCGGTCACGAGGTTCATGAACACGCCGGCAACGAGCACGATCAGCTGCTTGCCCAGGGGCGCGTTGGTGAAGGCCCTGGGGTCGTCCGAGTCGGTCTCTTCGCCTTCGAGCCTGACGAAGCCGCCGATTGGCAGGTAATTGAGGGTGTACTCGGTCTCGTGGTCATGGCCCAGGACCTTGGCTCGGGGCGGGAACCCAAGGCCGAATTCGAGGACGCGAATGCCGGATAGCCGGGCCATGATGAAGTGGCCGAGCTCGTGAACCATGACCAGCGGGATCAGGACGAGCAACAGCAGCGGGATCGCGACCACCCAGAAGAGAATCCCGTCGAAGCTCATCGATACGACTCCGCGAACCGCCTGACCTCGACGTCGAGAGCGATCAGCCGCTCGAGCGACGGGGCTTCGGGCTCACCGGCCGCGGCGGCGCCGAAGCGCTCGACGGCGGCGCCCAGGATCCGCGGTATGCCGTTGAAGTCGAGGCTGCCGCCGAGGAAGCGGGCCACGGCGACCTCGTCGGCCGAGATCAGCGCGGCGCTCGCGTGAGGACCGGCCAGTCCGGCCTCGCGGGCAATCCGGAGGGCGGGGAACCGGCCCTCGTCCGGAGCATGGAACTCCAGTCGGCTGGCCGCGATCAGGTCGACCGCCGCCGCGGGCGAGGGCAATCGCTCCGGGTAAGTGAGCGCGTATTGGATCGGGAGTCGCATGTCCGGTGTACCTAGTTGTGCCTTCACGGAGCCGTCCACGAACTGTACTGCCGAATGGACGACGCTCTGCGGGTGGATCAAGACCGATATCTCCGAGAGTGGGACATCGTACAGCCAGCGCGCTTCGATGATCTCCAGTCCCTTATTGGCGAGCGTGGCCGAGTCGATCGTTATCTTGGCGCCCATCGTCCAGGTTGGATGGCGGAGCGCCTGCGCCGGCGTCGCCGAAGCAAGATCCGACTCGGTCGCGCCGAGGAATGGACCGCCCGATGCCGTGAGCAGCAGCCGTGCTATGGCCAGGGCATCCTCGCCGGCGAGACACTGCCAGATCGCGGAATGCTCCGAGTCGATCGGCCTGAGCCAGCCCAGCGGGCTGGCCAGTGGGTCGCGGGCATCGCCTGTTGCGCCGGCCGCACCAGCCGCCAGCTGCCGGACGAGCGGCATCACCAGATGCCCGCCGGCGACGAGGGTTTCCTTGTTGGCCGTAGCGACGATCTTGCCTGCTTCGAGCGCGGCCAGCACGGAGCGAAGCGCGACCAGGCCCCCTGTAGCGACCACGACCAGGTCGACGTCGGAGCGTGTGGCGAGCACTTCGAGAGCGTCCGGACCGTGTACCACCTCCGTTCCGGCCGGGAGATCCAGCCCGGAGGCGTCCCGGTTCCCGGCGAGCGACACGGCGGCCGGCCGCAGCAGACGAGCCTGAGCCTCGAGTATCTGCGCCTGAGACCCGGTGGCCAGGGCCACGACCCTGAACAATTCCGGTTTGCGGGCAAGGACGTCGACGGTCTGTCGTCCGATCGACCCAGCCGATCCAAGCAAAGCCACTCGGATTGGGCCCGCCGCTCTGCCGGCCCTTCCCTGCCCCATGGCGTCGGTCACATCACCGGACCAGCGCGGCTATGAAGAGGGCCGCGACCGGCGCGGCGAAGATGAACGAGTCCACGCGATCGAGTATGCCCCCATGGCCGGGTATCAACCGACCGGAGTCCTTGGCACCCGCCGCCCGCTTCAACATGGATTCGGCCAGATCGCCCGCCTGCGCGACCAGGCCGATGACCGGACCGAGCATCAGCCCAAGCACCGCCGGCTGGCCGAGCGCCCAGAGCCCCGCGACCGCCACCGCAGTCGAGGCCACCAGGCCGCCGAAGAGTCCCCAGTAGCTCTTCGAGGGCGAGATATGCACGAGGAATTTCCGCTTGCCGAGAGCGATGCCGACGCAATAGGCGCCGGTGTCGAACGACCAGACGAGCAGCACGACCAGCATGATCCAGCCCCGCTGCGCCCCCAGCTGAGCGAGTGGCGCCGTGCCTGCCAGGGGCGGGCCGACCTCGCCGAGCCTGACCAGAGCGCCGAGCATTCCCACGTACGCCGCAGCGAAGGCGGTCGCCATCCAGGTCGCGAAGCCAACCTTCACGTCGGGTTGGAGCAGGACGGCAACCGCCGCGGCGACCAGCACGGCTGCCACCCCGAGGTCGGCGTAGGGTCGCAACTGGGCGACCGAGGCCACGTCCGCGGCCACGACCAATGCCCCGGCCACCGCCAGGGCGGGCATTGCGGCGTAACCGGCGCCGCGCAACAGCCGCACCGCTTCCCAGGCGGCGACCGCGACGAAGACCGCGATCAGTGCCGCGAACCACGGCTCGCCGAGAGCCAGCACGATGAGGAACGGCGGAACGAAGATCGCGGCGCTAAGCGCCCGCATGCGCATCGTCTACCGGCCGAACCGGCGCTGCCGGCTCGCGTACTCGACGAGAGCGGCGTCGAAGGCATTCGGGCCGAAATCGGGCCAGAGGATCGGGCTGAAGTAGAACTCGGCGTAGGCGGCCTGCCAGATCAGGAAATTGGAGAGCCGTTCATCGCCACCGGTCCGGATGACCATATCCGGGTCGGGCATGCCCGCCGTGTACAGGGCCGCGGCCAGGACGTCCTCGTCGATCTCCTCGGGCTTGAGTCCGCGGGCCACGAGCCTGCGGGCGGCATCGACCAGCTCGGTCCGACCCGAGTAATTGAAGGCGATGTTGAGTTGCAGCCGGGCGCCTCCGGCCGTCGCCTCGAGCGCCTGCTCGATAGACGCGCGCGTCTCGGGCGGCAGCTCATCGATCCGACCCAGCACTCTGACGCGTGCGCCCTGCTCGCGCAGTTCGGCCGTCTCGTTGCGGATCACCTGCTCGAGGAGCATGAAGAGGCCGCCGACCTCCTCGTCGGAGCGGGCCCAGTTCTCGCGGCTGAAGGCGTAGAGCGACAGGACCTCGATGCCCCGCCTGACGGCGTGGCGGATGATCTCCCGGATCGCCTCGACGCCGGCGGCGTGACCGTCCATCTCCGCCAGCCCGCGCCCCTTCGCCCAGCGCCGGTTGCCATCCATGATGATGGCCACGTGGCGCGGCAGCTCTTCCTTGGCCACCTCGAATGCTCCCGTCGGAGCGGCGTCCGGAGCCGCGGGCCCCTCGACCCGTTGATCGGCGGCCGCCGCCGACTCCCGGTGAACCAGGGCCGGGGCGTCGGTTGGGCGGGAAATCCGGGCGGCCACTAGACCTCCATGATCTCCTGCTCTTTGACGGCGCCGACGCGGTCCACATCGGCCACGTGCTTATCGGTGATTCGCTGGAGCTGCTCGAGCTCGCGGCGGGCCTCGTCGGCACCCAGCGTACCTTCGTGCTCTTCTTTCTTGAGCGCGTCGGCCGCCTCGCGGCGAAGGTTGCGAATCTCCACCCGCGCCTCCTCCATGCGCTTGTGGACGCCCTTGACGAGGTCCTTGCGGCGCTCTTCGGTGAGGGGCGGGATATTGAGCCTGACGACGGCGCCATCGACGTTGGGCACCAGACCGATATCGCTCTTGATGAGCGCCTTTTCGATGGCACTCAGGACGCCCCGGTCCCACGGCTGGATGACGATCTGGTGGGCTTCGGGAACGTTTATCCCGGCCAGCTGGTTGAGCGCGGTGGGCGTCCCGTAATACTCGACCATTACCCGCTCGACCAGCGACGTCGACGCACGACCGGTGCGAACGCCTTGCAGGTCGCGTTCGAGGACTTCCACCGCCCGGACCATCTTGTGCTCGGTGGCGGACAACATCTCGCTGCTCATGCGGGGCTGCCTCCCGTTATCAAGGTGCCGACGGGTTCGCCGGCTGCGACGCGGGTGATGTTCTCAGGCGTATTGAGATCGAAGACGACGATGGGCGTGTCATTCTCCATGCACAGGGATACCGCGGTGGCATCGATCACGCGCAGCCTCTGCGCCAGGACCTGCGAGTACGTGAGGCGCTCGAAGCGTTTGGCATTCGGGTTCGACAACGGATCCGAGTCGTAGACGCCGTCGACCTTGGTTGCCTTGAGGATGATCTCCGCTCCGATCTCAACTGCCCGCAGCGCCGCCGCCGTGTCGGTCGTGAAGTACGGGTTTCCCGTTCCCGCGGCCAGGATGATGACCCGACCCTTTTCCAGGTGGCGGACCGCCCTCCGCCGGATGTACGGCTCGGCGACCTCGTTCATGGCGATGGCGCTCATGACGCGGGTCGGCACCCCTGCCTTCTCGAGCGCGTCCTGCAGCGCCAGGCCGTTCATCACCGTGGCCAGCATGCCCATGTAGTCACCGGTGGCCCGGTCCATGCCGCGTGCGGCCGCTGCAAGACCGCGGAAGATGTTGCCGCCCCCCACGACGATGCCGACCTCGATGCCGGTCCGATGGACCTCCGCGACCTGGGCGGCGATGAATGCGCAGAAGTCCGGATCCACGCCGTACTGCCGCTTGCCGAGGAGCGCCTCCCCGGAAAGCTTCAGCAGGATCCGCCGATAGCGCGGTCGCTTCCCGACGCCGGCCGCCGGCTCGGGTTCAACCGAACCGCCGGCCTCGCCTTTGGCCGCAGTGGCCTCGCTCATCTATTCACCCAGCTCGAACCGGACGAAGCGCCGGACGCGGATATTCTCGCCGGTCTTGGCGATGGCTTCAGTAACCAATTCGCCTACCGTGCGGTCCTGATCGCGGAAAGGCTGCTCGACGAGAACGACCTCCGCGAACCACTTCTTGAGCTGGCCATCCACGATCTGCGCCCGGACGGCTTCCGGCTTCTTGAGAGTTGCCTCGTCGGCGAGAAGCGCGGCTCGCTTGGCCTCGAGCTCTTCGGCGGGGATCGCGTCGACCGTCGTGTACTGAGGCCGGAGCCCGGCCACCTGCATGGCCAGGTCGCGGACCAGCTTCTGGAACTCGTCGGTGCGAGCCACGAAGTCGGTCTCGCAGTTGACCTCGATCAGAACGCCGATCTTGCCGCCCGTGTGGATGTAGCTCGCGACCAGGCCCTCGTTGGCCTCACGGCCAGCGCGCTTGGCGGCAGCCGCCTGGCCACGCTCTCGGAGCAAAGCGGCGGCCTTTTCGATGTCGCCTCCGGCCTCTTCGAGGGCGCGCTTGCAGTCCATGACGCCCGCGCCGCTCTGCTCGCGAAGGGTCTTGACGGTCTCCGCAGTGATCGTCGCCATAGTTGTTCGATGTCTCCTGTCGTCGGCGCCGGCCGAGTGTTCGCGCCCTCGCGAGCGCTCGGAGCCGGGCGTGTTGGTGCTAGCTCAGTGTGGTCGCGGAGTCTCTTCCGCCTCGGCGTCGTGCGGGTGGGACGGAATGTGAACGCCGGGCAGGAGGACTTCGTCCTCGTCGACGTCCGGCTCGAAGGTGAGCGCCGCGCCACCGGCCAGGGCCGCGACGAGCTCTGAGGATGGCGCCTCTTCGATCTCGACCTCAGCCACCGGTTCGACCGCCTCGACTTCGACACCCGACCGGACGCCGCGCTCGCGCTGCCCCTCGACGCAGGCGTCGGCCACGAGCTGGCACAGCAGCCTGATGGCGCGGATGGCATCGTCGTTGGCGGGGATGATGTAGTCCAGCTCGTCCGGGTCGACGTTCGTGTCGCCGGTGCCGATGATCGGCAGCTCGAGCTTGCGAGCTTCGGTGACGGCGATCCGCTCCCGATGCGGGTCCACGATGAACACCATCCCCGGCAGGCGCTTCATCTTGCGGATGCCGCCGAATGCGTCGCGCAGATGGTCCATCTCCTCGACGAGCTTGGCGGTCTCCTTCTTCGTCAGACGCTCGAAATCGCCACTCGCCTGGCGGGCCTCGAGCTGGTCGAGCAGGGCGATCCGCTTCTTGATGGTGACGAAGTTGGTCAGCATCCCACCCAGCCAGCGGCGATTGACGTAGGGCTGGCCCGCCCGCGTGGCTTCCTGAGAGACAGGCTCCTGAGCCTGCTTCTTGGTGCCCACGAAGAGAACGCTGTCGCCTCTCGCGACCGTTTCGCGTGCGGCGTCAAGCGCCAGATCGAGCCGCTTGACGGTCTGGGCGAGGTCGATGATGTGGATCCCATTGCGCTCGGCGAAGATGAACGGGCGCATCTTGGGGTTCCAGCGACGTGTCTGGTGGCCGAAATGGATCCCGGCCTCCAGGAGCTGTCGCATCGAGACGGACGGCATGAACGAAACCTCCTGCGGTTGTTACCTCCGCAGCGCTCCTGGCGAGAACCGGGAGCCCGTGGACTCGGCCGGCACCGCTCTCGACACGGCGGCACTGCGTGTGATCTCCGCACCTGGCGCGAAACGCGGATCAGGTCCGGGAGTCGCCGCAACGCGACGACGGCCGTCGCAATCTGCGACGGCTTGGGGCGGAGTGTAGCACAGCCCCGAGCCCGCCCAGCGGCCACAAGGAACCAATGACGGCGGTGTCGATCGACGAGGCGGATGCCCGCCGGGCCGGCGCCGCGTCTAGCCTTCGAGCGCGTTCCGGTACAGGCGAGCCTGCGGGCCGCCGCCCGGACCGGGCTCGACGACCGCGAAATCCACCGCGACCGGCAATCGCGGAAGCGGCGTTCCGTCCGGCAGTACCCCGCCTTGCAGCAGGCGGGCCAGACCGATTCGAAGCTGTGCCCGCTTGCGGTAGTCGAGGGATTCCTCGGGTCCGCCAAATTCGCGGGAGCGGCGCCATCTGACCTCGACGACAACGAGTCGCGCCGGAGGGCCCGGGTCGGCCGCAAGAATGTCCAGCTCGCACCGCCCGAGGCGCAGGTTGCGGCCGAAGATGGTCCAGCCGTGGGCGGCCAGCCGCCCGGCCACGAATGCCTCTGCCGCATCGCCCGATACTTGACGCCCGGTCCGCCCCAAACCCGCTCCCGGCAGGCGCTAGCCCAGCAGATCGGCCATCGCGAGATCGTCCACCTCGTCGATATCGTCGACCCCATCGCTCGCGTCTGCCCCGCCATCCTGCCACAGCGTCATTTGCTCTCGATCACGGCACGGCGCGAACGAGAGCCGGTGGATCGGACTGAGCCCGTGGACATCGAGGCCCGCCCGGTGTTCGGGCGCCGCGTAGCCCTTGTTGCGGCCCAGGTCGTAGCCCGGGTACATCAGGTCGTATTCCTGCATCAGTGCGTCGCGAGCCACCTTGGCGATCACCGAGGCCGCCGCGACCGAGGCGCAAAGGCGGTCGGCCGACACCAGCACCCGCTGGTGAACCGGGACCTCCGGGAGTGAAACCGCGTCGAGCAGGAGGGCATCGGGCCGGATCGCAAGGCGGGCGGCGGCGAGCGTGCTCGCCAGCAAGGTGGCCTGGAGGATGTTGATGCGGTCGATCAGCTCCGGCCCAACGAAGGCGATCGACCAGGCCAGAGCCCGAGCCCTGATCTCGACGTCGAGCCGTCGCCGTTCCTCGGGCTTGAGCAGCTTCGAGTCGCGCAAGCCGGCCGGCTGCCAGTCCGGCGGGAGGATCACCGCCGCGGCCGTCACGGGCCCGGCAAGGCATCCCCGTCCGACCTCGTCGATCCCGGCCACGTACCGGTAGCCGCGCGACCACAGGATCCGCTCCTCGGCGAAATCCGGGTCGAGCCGCGATCGGTGCCAGGCTTCGACCTTGAGCCGACCTCCGCTCGAACCGGGGGCGGATACAGTGGGACCCCGTCTGGCCCCGGAGTGTGGGCGGACGGGGTCCTGGACCGAACCGGCGGAGCGACGGGCGTCTGGCATGCCGCTCCGGGTCACTAGCTGTTGGTGCGGCGCTCGCGCAGCGTGGCCGCCTTGCCGATGCGGTTTCGCAGGAAGTACAGCTGCGCGCGGCGAGCCTGGCCGTGACGTACGACTTCGATCTTGTCGATGCGCGGGCTGTTGACCTTGAAGGTGCGCTCCACACCAACGCCGCTGGCGACTCGGCGGACTGTGATCGACCTCTGGATGCCGCCGGCGCGCATGCGCATGACGGTCCCCTCGAAGACCTGGATGCGCTCTCGCGTACCCTCGACAACGCGGGCCGAGACGCGCACGGTGTCGCCCGGTGCTAGTTCCGGAAGGTCCGTCCGGATCTGGTCCTGAGTGATCTCGTCGAGCACGTTCACTATCGGTCCCTACTCTTCGTCAAGCGGCGCGGCTGCGCTCATGGCCAATCTTGCCCGCAGCTCTGCTGCGCTGGAGACACACGTCTAGAGGCCGCCTGAGCGACCGACGGCGAAGGATACCACAACCCTCGGGGCGCACAGGGCGCGATCAGGGACGACCGGCTGTGGCCGCCGCGGCGCACCTAACCAACTGCGTCTGGAGGCTCCCCCGTCCCCGCCGCGCCTTCGTCGCGGACCTCGCCGAGCAGCTTGGCCTCTTCCTTGTTGAGGTGCCGGTCCACGAGCAACTCGGGGCGGCGGGCCAGGGTTCGCCGGAGGGCCTCCTTCAGGCGCCACTTCCGTACGGCCTCGTGATGGCCGCTCGTGAGGACGGGCGGGACGGCCAGGCCGTTGAACTCGGGCGGCCGAGTGTACTGCGGATACTCGAGCAAGCCGGTCGTAAACGATTCTTCGGCCGTCGACTCGGCATCGATCGCACCGGGCAGCAGTCGCAGGATCGCGTCCACGAAGACCAGCGCGGGGATCTCCCCGCCGGAGAGAACGTAGTCGCCGATCGACAGTTCGATATCGATCATCGACCGGATCCGCTCGTCGACCCCTTCATAGCGTGGACAGACGACGATCACGTGCCGGCGGGACGCCAGGTCGTGTGCCCGCGCCTGCCCAAAGACCTCGCCACCCGGATCGGGCAGGATGACCGTGCTCTCGGGCCGTCGCAGGGCCGCCAGCGCAGCCGCGACGGGTTCGGGCCGCAGGACCATGCCCGCGCCCCCGCCGTACGTGTAGTCGTCGACGGTCCTGTGCCGGCCCAACCCCCACTGGCGCAGATCGTGAACTCTGACCGTGGCGAGACCGCGGGATTGCACCCGGCCGGGGATGCTCTCGGCGAGCGGCCCGGTGACCATGCCGGGAAAGAGCGTCAGGATTTCGATCTCGAGGGGCGCCCGAGCCGGTGCCGTCCGGGCCGCCTCATCCGATCCGGGCTGGTCTGCCGCCCCGTCGTCGCTCATCGATCCTCGCCGTCCCCGATCTCGCCTCCGAGGCCGAGCTCCGCCGCGTCGGCCGCACGGCCCTCGTCCTCGGTTCCGCCACGCAAGCCAAGGGCCTCGCCGTCGACCACGATCTCGCCGCGCGCGGGCGCAAAGATGCGGACCACCGATCGGACGAGCGGTATGTCGAGCTCGCCCCGAGGGCCGTGAACCACGACCACCTCGGCTCCGCCGGCGCGATAGATGTCGACGACCTCGCCGAGTGGTGCACCGTCGACGTCGCTGACCTTGGCCCCGACGACCTCGTGCCAGTAGAACTCGCCGCGCGGCAGCTCCTCGCCCGGGGCCACGACGGCCTCGAGATACGCGTCGCGAAGCGCCTCGGCCGCGGTCCTGTCGAGCACCTCCGCGAAGCGAAGCCGCCAACCGAGGCCGTCCGGTGCGGCCTCGACGATCGTCAGCCTGGCGTCGCCGCCCTCCCGGTAGAGCGCCCGGCCGACGGCGAACCGCTCCTCGGCCCGGTCTGTCAGGGACTCGACCCGAACCGTTCCGCGCAGCCCGTGAAAGCCGCGCACCTGGCCGACCACGAGCCGTTCCCCGGCGCTCATCGCCGGAGACTCAGCCGATTTCCAGAGAGACTGACTCACCGTCGCGAGCGGACATGACCTTGAGTAGCGTCCGGAGCGCCTTGGCGACGCTGCCGTTGCGGCCGATCACCTTACCCATGTCGTCCTCGGCGACGTGGAGCTCGATGACTGTCCCGTCGGGCCCGGTGTGGACCTCGACAACGACTGAATCGGGGTCGTCGACAAGATTTCGGGCGACATACGCGACCAGATCCTGGGCTGCCATTGGCTTCCTCTTGTTCTGTCTTCAGACTCCGTGGGACACGGGAGTGGCCGACCTACTTGGCGGTCGGGCCGACCTTGCGCGCAACCTTGGGGATGATGCCCGCGTTCTGGAGAAGCCTGGATACCGTGTCGGACGGCAGGGCACCCTGAGCGAGCCACTTCTTGACCTTCTCCGGGTCGACGACGAACTCGATCGGATCGGTCCTCGGGTTGTAGTGGCCGAGCGTCTCTATGGCGCGGCTGTCGCGAGCGCTTCGCCCGTCCATAACGACGACGCGGTAGGCGGGCTGCTTCGTGGCCCCGACGCGGCTGAGACGAATTCGAACTGCCATGTGCGAGCTTCTTCCTCCAGAGCTATGTGCGGCGCGTCGTCCGGCGTGCTATCTGGCCGTGACGACGAACCGCAGGATAACCGTATTGCCGCCGACCACTGAGTAGCCGACGCCGCCGAGGTGATCGAAGTAGGGCTTGTAGTCCTGCGTCCAGCGCGATGGCGAAGCCGCGAAGACGTACTGGCCGATCTGGTCCTCCAGAGCCGGGACGTTGATGTAGAACGACTGCTCGTTGCTCGCCCCGGCCGTGTCGATGACGGACTTGTAGTCCGACTGGGCCGCCAGCGATGTTGACGGCGTCGTGTCGATGACCGCCTTGACGAATGCGTCCGTGTATCCGGCGAGGATCAGGTTGTCCTTCGCGGCAACGGCGATATCGACCGGCGAACCGCCGGACCCGCCGGGGATCGACAGGACGGTGATATCGATTCCCTTGTAGGTCTCGACGCGGCTGGTGATATGGAGGCTGCCGGTGGCGAGCGTGGCCAGTCTGACCAGAGCGACCTTCGACGCCGCTGTCGACACATCCGTCGCCTCGGCGACCAGACCGCCGCCGTACGTGGATCCATCGCGAGTTACGACGGCCACCCCGTCGCCGAGCCAGTCCAGGCCGCCTATCGCCGTGAGGCCGTCCTTGATGCCTCCGAGCGGGTTGGCCGAGCTCGCCGGCAGCTGACTCTCGAGAGCGGAGAGGCCGTTCGTGACGACCTTGCCGATCGAATGGAACTCGAAGACGCCGACCGTGCTGCCCGGCAGGACCGGAGCGAGCCGGCTGGTGTGGTCCTCGGTGCTCGTGGCCGCGACCGCAGGTTCGACGACGTTGACGATCATGTCATTCGACTCGGCCCGGATGGAACCGGCAACCCAGGCGGGGATGCGGTCGAGCGACATCCCAAACGTGGGCAACGCCCCGCCGAGCAGCGCCTGCATGGCCGAGCCGGAGGCCGCCATCTCGCGGCTCAGCATCGACTTCGGGTCGACGTAGAAGCGGGCCAGGCTATCTCCGGAGAGCGACTTCATCGCGGCCTGGTAGTTGGCGTTGTCGGCCAGCGATCCATTCTTCTTGCTGTCCAGCGCCGCCTTGACGCCGTCCACCGTGCCCAGTAGCAAGTCCTGGTCGGTAAAGGCGTAGGCGCCTGTGCCAAAGGCGTACAGGGTAGTGCCGGCGTACGTCTGAGATGTCGGCGTCAGCCCTGTGCGCGACAGCTCGCCGCTGACCCAACTCTGGGCCGCCGAGCGGTCCTTGAGCGCGAAGATCGCGACCGCGCTGGGCGCCGTGAGAGTCGCAGCGCCGGCGTTCAACGCCATCGGCGCCGCCCCCGACATCATGTTTGACATCGAGCCCACATCCATCAGGGCGACCGATACCTCACCCTCCATCCAGGGCTTGAAGGCCGAGGAGTAGCTGAGGTCGGGGGAAACGGCGCTGGTCAGCCTGTTGAGCATCTCATCGAGGGCGTTGTCGAACTGGGAGCGGTCGGCGAAACCCGGGAAATGGCTCATGAAATCGGCCAGGTTGGTGTGCTGGTCACCGGGCAGGTCCGTCCGGACCTCGAGGAACGCTATGGCATTCTTGGGAGCGGCGCTTGCGGTGAGAGACTTGGCGCCTGCGGCGCCGGAAAGAACGAACGCGCCCGCCGCGGTCGCGACGACGACGCAGGCGACGACCGCCCCGGCGATGCCCCACCGCAGCCGGCGCGAGCGAGGCGAGACCGGAGCGGCGTGTACGCCCGCCGCCCAGGCGTCCGCCATCGGCTCGACCGTTCCTTGCGGTTCCGGCTGAGCCGGCGGCTGCACCTCACCACTCCCGGAAGTCTGATACTCGTTCATCTCACCCTCCCCCGAACATGCCCGGCAAACGTCGCCCGAGCTTGCCCCCACTCATCTGCTTCATCACCTTCTGCAGCTCGCCGAACTGCTTCACCAGCTGGTTGACGTCCTGCAACCGCGTCCCGGATCCCTGCGCGATCCGCCGCCGTCGAGCCCCGTTCAGGATACTTGGCTCGCGTCGCTCGGAAGGTGTCATCGATCGGATTATCGCCTCGACGCGCTTGAGATCGCCCCGATCCACGGACTCCTGGGCCTGCTTGGCCATGCCGCCCATGCCCGGGATCATCTCCAGGATCTGGCCCATCGGGCCCATCTTCCGCACCTGCTCCATCTGATCGAGCATGTCCTCGAGCGTGAAGCTGTTCTTGCGCAGCTTCTCGGCCATCTTGGTGGCCTGCTTCTCGTCGTAGTGCTCCTGAGCGCGCTCGATCAGCGTCATGACGTCGCCCATGCCGAGAATCCGGCTCGCCAATCGGTCGGGATGGAACGGCTCGAGGGCGTCGGTCTTCTCTCCCGTGCCCAGGAACTTGACGGGCAGACCCGTGACCGCGCTTATCGAGAGGGCCGCGCCGCCGCGCGCATCGCCATCGATCTTGGTCAGGATCAGGCCCGTAACCGGAACTGCGGTATGGAAGGCTTCGGCCACGTTGACCGCCTCCTGCCCGGTCATCGCGTCGACGACGAGCAGCGTCTCCGACGCCTTCACGGCCGCGGCGAGATCCGCGATCTCCTTCATCAGCGGCTCATCCACGGTCAACCGGCCGGCGGTATCGAGGATAACCGTGTCGCGAACCAGCTTGCGGGCGGCGTCGAGTCCGCCCTTGGCGATGGCGAGGACGGACGTTCCCGCCGGGGCACGGTAGACCGGAATGTCGAGCGACTTGCCGAGAGTCTCGAGCTGGTCGGCCGCGGCCGGCCGATAAGGGTCTGCCGCCACCATCAGCGGCCGGCGGCCCTGCTTGTGCAGGTGTCGGGCGAGCTTTGCGGCGCTCGTTGTCTTGCCGGAGCCCTGCAGGCCTACGAGAAGCACGACCGAAGGGTTCCCGCTCAGCCGGAAGGTACGGTCGCCGGCAGAGAGCAGCGCGACCAGCTCGTCGTTGACGATCTTCACGACCTGCTGGCCGGCCGTCAGACTCGCCAGGACCTCGGCGCCGGTGGCCCGTTCGCGAACGCGCGCAACGAAGTCCTTGACGACCTTGAAGTTGACATCCGCCTCGAGGAGCGCCAGGCGGACCTCACGCATCGCCGCGTCGACGTCGGCCTCGCTGACGCGGCCGTGCCCGGTGAGGGCACCGAGCGTCTTGCGCAGTCGGTCGCTGAGGGCGTCGAACATGGGTTGGTGAGGACTCTCCTGATCCGTCCCGCCGCCTCCGACATGAGAGGCGACGCTGGGCCGCGGATTCTGGCGGCACCGAAGGCTCGCGGAGTGTACCTCATCGAATCGCGCCTGGACAGGCGGCCCGAGGGCGGGTTGCGTACCGAGGGTGAGTTACAGTCCCTCGATAGCGCCAGCACGCACGAGCCTTGCGAAAGGAACTATGACCGGCACGCCGCGGGCGAAAGCCTCACCCGTTACATTGGCTGACGTCGCGTCGCCATATCCGGTATTCACGCTCGCCGCAATCGGCCTGGTTGCCGGCTACTGGTGGTTCCCGGCCTGGTTCCTTTCGGCCCAGCTTGTCCGCATCTGGTCCGGGCGAGGCGGGACCACCTGGCTCTCGTCCCGGGGCGTGCCCGAGTACACCGACGCCCGGTATGCCGCGATCGTCGGGTACGCGCCCCTGGCCTTGATCGCCGTTCGGATCGTGCTGTCCCTCAACTGGCTCGAGCCATTCCAGGTCATCACTTCGCAGAAGGTCCAGGGCCAGTCCGAGGCCGAGACGGCTGCGTATCTGGCGGTGATCCTGGGCGTCGCCGTCGCCGCGGCGCTGACGGGCGTGCTGCGAACACACGGCCCGGCCTGGGTCCTGGCCGCGGCCGGCTTCAGCATCGTGCTCGCCCTTGCCATCGGGAGCAACGGCGCGGTCTGGCGCCCCAGCCCGCTGACCGCCCTGCCACTCGTCCTGGTCGGCTACCTCGCATCGAAGATCCCGATGAGCGCGGCCGAGGCGCTTACGCGCTGGACGGTCCGCCGAGCCGAGAACGAGGACTAGCCTCGGCCCGGGTTGCGTTTCTAGGCGAACAGCGCGCCGACGAAGGCCTCCGGGTCGAAGGGCAGCAAGTCACCGAGCTTCTCCCCGACCCCGACGAAGCGAACCGGGACGTGCAGGGTGTCCTCGATCGCAAAGACAATGCCGCCCTTGGCAGTCGAGTCGAGCTTCGTGAGGATTATGCCCGTCAGGCCGACCGTCTCGTGGAAGACCTTAGCCTGCGACAGACCGTTCTGACCTGTCGTGGCGTCGAGCACAAAGAGGACCTCGGGACGGGAGCCGGGAAGGCGCTTGTCGATCACCCTCCGCATCTTTGCCAGCTCCTCCATGAGGTTGGACTTCGTGTGGAGCCGGCCGGCCGTGTCCGCGATGACCACGTCTACGTGGCGCGCAACGGCGGCGTCGATGGCGTCGTAGATCACCGCCGACGGATCGGCGCCGGGTGCATGCGCGACGAAATCGCTGGCGGTCCTGTCGGACCAGATCCGGAGCTGGTCGATGGCGGCGGCGCGGAACGTGTCGGCCGCGGCGAGCAGGACCGAGCGGCCCTCAATCCGGTACATGTGCGCGAGTTTGCCGATGGTGGTGGTCTTGCCGGTGCCGTTGACTCCCACCATCAGGATCACAGCCGGTCCATCGGACTCCGCCGCGCCCGGACGCCAGCCGCTCTCACCCGGGAGGAGGCGAGCTGCCAGCTCCGCCCGCACCGCGGCCTCTGCCGATGGCGCGTCCTTGCGAGCCCGGGCCCGCTCGACGACTTCCATGGCCAGGCCCCCGCCCACGTCTCCGGAGATCAGCAGCTCCTCGACGGACTCCCAATCGGCGCCCGTCGGGCCGCTTCGAAGGATCCCGCGCAGGCGCGACATGAAGCCGCCGCGGCTGCGCTCCAGGCCCACTGATAGATCGCCCGGTGTCTCACCCAGGGTATCGAAGCCGGGCGGACCGGTCGGTCCCGCCGGCACCGTCGGGGCAGCCTGCTCCTCGTGATCAGTCCGCCAGAGGGGCTCGTCCACGTCGCCTGGGCGGAGCGCCTCGGCCGATCCGGCCACGTCGGCGCATGGCGCCGACTCGGTCGACTCTGTCGATGGCCCCGGTTCGCCCTTCGGCTTGCGTCGCAGGAACAGGTGAAACCTCCCTCTCAGCCAGCTGCCGCGGCTGCGCTCTTCTCGTTCTTGACCTGATCGGCGAGTTCGCGCGCCTCTTCGAGCCGGAGGCTGACAACGTGACTCACCGCATCGTCTCCCACGGTCACACCGTACAGTGCGTCGGCGCTCTCGATGGTGCCCCGATTGTGCGTGATGACGATGAATTGCGTCCGGTCCGCGAGCCCGCGCAAGGCATCGGCGAAACGGCCGACGTTGGCCTCATCCAGGGCCGCGTCGACTTCGTCGAGCACGCAGAACGGCACCGGATGAACCTCGAGCATGGCAAAGAGCAGTGCCGCGGCCGTGAGCGCCCGCTCGCCGCCCGACAGCATGTTCAGCGGCTGGGCCTTTTTGCCTGGCGGCCGGGCCAGGATTTCGATCCCGGTCGCGGCCAGGTCCTCGGGCTCGGTCAGGCTGAGCCGCGCGTACCCGCCGCCGAAGAGCTGGCGGAAACGCGCGTCGAAGGCCGTTTCGAGGGCCGCAAAGGTGGAACGGAACTGCGTGGCTATCATGCCGTTGAGTTGCTCGATCAAGGCCCTGGTCTTGGAGATGGCCGCGGTCAGATCCGAACGCTGGGCCTCCAGGCCGTCCAACCGAGTCTTGATCGCGTCGTACTCCTCGGCCGCGAACGGGTTCGGTGCTCCCAATTCATGGAAGCGCCGCCGCAGCGTGGCGAGTTTCGCCGCGCCTGGTGGCTCCGCGACCACCGACTCGGCCCAGCGCGACGTGGCCTCGACCAGCAGGCCCTCCATGGTCGCGGCCGAAACGTCCTCCTCACCCGCGAAGGCCTCGGCCGACGACCCTTCGGTCTGTCCTGGACCCCGTGAGAGTCCGGCTTCGCCAACGCCGGCCCCGGACGGCTTCAGATCCCCCTCCTCGACCAGAAGCCGGACGCCCAGGTCGCCCAGGCCGGCCAGCTCGACGAGCACCTGTTCGCGTATCGAGTCGAGGGCGAGGCGAGCCTCGAGCTCTGCCACCTCGGCCCTCCGGATTCGGTCCTGACACGTGCGCAGCCTGTCGCGGGCTCGCACCGCCGAGGCCTCCGCCTCGGCCAGGCGGCCGCGCGCCGCGGCGGCCGTCGCCCGGAGTTCCTCGAGCTCGGACCGGAGGGCAGCTTCGTACAGAGCCGCCGCCGCCAGCTCCTCGCCCAGCCCTTCGCGTTCGGCACCGATCTGCCCTTCACGCGCGGCCAGCTCGGATGTCTGGCGTTCCAGGACGGCAATGCGTTCGCCGTCGAGATTCGCGGCGGCCCCCGCTCGGGCCCGGCGCACTTCAACTTCGCGTCGAATGGCCTCGAGCGCTGCCTCCTCGGCCGCGAGCCCATCGCGACGCGCCCGCAACGAGGCGGCCCGCGCCTCCCATTCGGCGAGTGCTTCTTCTCTCTGCTGCCGCTCGTTCGACGCCGGTGCGCGAGCGGCAGCGTCTACTCCGCCGGCTACAGGCGCGGCGGGTGCCGGTCCAGCCTTCCCCGGTGCCGCAGACGCCGGCGAGGCAGCGACCGCGGCGGTCGGGCGAAGGGACTCGGCGAGCCGATCGCGGTCAGCCTCGAGCCGGGCCGCCTGGGCAGAACGCCAGGCCGCCTCGCGAGCCAAGCTCTCGAGGGCGCGACCGGCTCGCCGCTCCGACTCCTCCGCGGCGCGGCGGGCCTCGGCGGCTCCGCGCTCGACTTCGCGCGCCTCGTCGAGAGCGGCGCGCGCGGCGGCTGCCGCCTTGCCTGTCTCGGCCGCCTCGGTGGCGGCAGCCTCCGCCTCCGCCTCCAGCCGGGCGACTTCGTGCGCGAGCCGGTCGACCTCGGCCCGTCGTTCGAGGAGAGACTCGGACCGACCCATGCTCACGACGCCGAGCGAGGTCACGACGGCGCCATCCCGAGTGACCGCCAGCCATCCCGTCGGCAGTTTTGGTTGAACGGCCAGGGCCGCATTGAGATCCGGAACCCAGACCGACCTGGCCAGGAGTCGAGTTGCCGCACCCGCCGGGTCTGCTCGAACCGCATCGGCCAGGCGACCGCCGCCCTCGCCGGCTGCAGCCGCCGCAGCGACTTCGGTACCGGCCTCCGCCCCCTCACGAGCGTCACGGGTGCGGGTCACTGGCCTGCCGTCTGCGGCCACAGCCGGATCCAGGATGAGAATCCCGCGCTGCCCGTCGAGTCCGAGCGCCGCCTCGCGACCCACGACGTAGCCTCGCATCGCCTCGCCCAGCGCCGCCTCCACCGCGACTCGGAAGCCGGCCTCCACCTCCAACCCCTCGGCCAGGGACCGGCCTCCGGCGCGGCGTGCTGCCCTCGAAATGCCGTGGCTCTCCTCTTCGGCGAGGCGTGCCTCCAGGGACTCGAGCCGACCGCGCAACCCGGCGACCCGGCTCGCGGCCGCAGCCGCCGCTTCTGCCGATGCCTGGCGGGCGCCTTCGCGGCGGTCCAGCTCGGTACGGGCCGCCACACGCGCCCCGACCGCCGTCTTCTCGGCCTCGATCGCATCCGCCACCGCCGCCCTCGGACCAGCGCAGGCCTCTTCGGCATCGACGAGCCGACGCGCCACGTCGTCGGCCTGGGCGCGTTCGTCGGCGGCCGCCAGCTCGGCTTCGGCGAGCCGCCGCCGAGCCGTCTCGACCTCCGCAGCGCGAGCCGCCTCCACTCGGCGGAGGGCGGCCAGAGCCTCTCCCTGGGCATGCTCGGCCGCACGCATTGCGCCGAGCTCTTCGAGCGCCTCGCTCAGAGACCGTTCTGCTTCGGCGACTGCCGCCGCCAGCGCCAGGTCGCGCGCGGGAACGGGTGCAGCCAGCTCGCGTCGCTGGACGGCCAGATCGGCTTCCGCCGCGGCGAGCTCGGCCCCGAGGCGTTCCCGATCGCGTCCGGCGGCCGCGACGTCTGAAGCCGCACGGGCGTCACGCAATTGAAGCGCGGTCAGGCGCGCCCTGGCGGCCTCGTGGGCAGCGCGTCGGTCGCTCTCCGTCTCCGAACCCGAAGCCAGTTCGCGCGCGATCCCGGCCGCCGCCCCCTCGAAATCGCGAAGGGCGGCCAGCGCGGCGTCTATCTGGCTCCGTCCCGCGGCCAGCTCCGCGGCAGCCGCGCGATCCCGCCCGGCGGCTTCGGACCAGCGGTGTCGAGCCAGCGCGATGATCGCCCGGCCATACTCGCGGCCGGCGGTCTGGCGCGAAGCCTGTTGCTCCGCCTGGGCCGCCAGGCGTCGGGCCTGGGGGCGAAGTTCGGCCAGAACGTCTTCGACACGGGCCAGGTTCGCCTCGGCCTCGATCAGCTGATCCTCGGCCTTGACCTTTCGGCGCTCGTGGCGCCGGACGCCCGCCACTTCCTCGAATAGCGGCCGGCGCTCCTCGGGTCGCAGCGCCAGCGCCTGATCGACCATGCCCTGGCCGATGAAGAGGAAGGCGTTGTCCGCGAGGTGGGCCGAATCCAGCAGCTCGACCAGGTCCTTGAGCCGGACCCGCTGGTGGTTCAGCAGATAGTCGTTCTCACCCGAGCGGAAGAGGCGCCGCCCCAGCTCGACCGTCTCGTAGTCGATCGGCAGCAGCCGGTCCGCGTTGCCGAAGACGAGCGTGACGTCGGCCATCCCGAGAGCGGATCGCTTCTCCGACCCGGCGAAGATGACGTCTTCCGACTTGCGCAGCCGAAGGGCACGGCCCTGCTCGCCGAGCGCCCAGCGCAGCGCGTCCGCAAGGTTGCTCTTGCCCGAGCCGTTCGGACCGACGACCGCGCTTATCCCGGGTCCGAACTCGACGAGCGTTCGTTCGCCGAACGACTTGAAGCCTTGCAGCCGCAGCGCCAGCAGCCGCGCCGGAGCCGTCATCTGAGTCCACCGAGGGCGAGTCCGGCGTCCGACGAGGCTGGCGGCCGGCGATCGGTCGAGCTCGCGGTCACCGCCGCTTACCGCCGGATCGCTTCACGCTCTTCGGCGGGCCCAGCTCAGCGCGTCCGCCCGGAACATCCTTTGTCGACGCGGCCAGAACGTCGATGTCGATCTCGGTCCAGGGCTCGAGCTCGGGGTCGTCGCCCTGGGCTTCCATGCGATCGACGCCGTAGTCGTCGTCCGCGTCGCTCGGAAACACGGCCAGCTCCGGAGCATCGGCCGAACCCGATTCCGTCTCGCCCGACGTCCGTCGCAGTTCCTCGATGGCGTGGGCGGCCGCCTCAGTCTCGGCCAGACGGCGGGAGTGACCCGCTCCGACGCCTATCACCCGGCCGCCGACGGCGACCTCTACCCGGAACACCTTGTCGTGGTCCGGACCGACGGCGTCGAGAACGCGGTACTGCGGCCGCTCGCCGGACAGACGCTGGGTGTATTCCTGGAGGCGGCTCTTTGGGCTCTTCAAAGATCCGAGCGGACGATCGCTCGTCAACTCGGGTGCGGCCAGGGCAGTCACGAACCCGCTTGCGGCGTCAAAACCGAGATCGAGGTAGATGGCGCCGACGAGGGCCTCGAAGGCGGATGCGAGCAGGGCGGGCCGGCGGCGGCCGCCGCGCTGCGATTCGCCCTCACCGAGCAGCAGATACTCGCCGAGCTCCAGCCGGCCGGCCAGGCGAGCCAGACCGGCCGTGCTCACGATCGAGGCCCTCCGAGCGGAGAGAACGCCCTCGTCGTCGTCAGGATGTCGACGGTAGAGGGCGTCCGAAATGGCCAGGCTCACAACCGAGTCGCCCAGGAATTCCAGGCGCTCGTTGTGGCCTGCGGCCAGGTCCCGATGCTCGTGCAGATAGCTGCTGTGGATCAGTGCCTGCTGAAGCAGGGCGAGGTCACGGACCGGGAGCCCCAGCCGCTCGACTAGAGCGGCAGCGGGGCGCATCAGTCAGGTCGCGGGCTAGGCCGCGTGCTCGTCGATGTAGTCGACGGCGTCCTGCACGGTCCGGATCTTCTCGGCATCTTCGTCGGAGATCTCGGTGCCGAACTCTTCCTCGAGGCTCATGATCAGCTCGACGAGGTCCAGCGAATCGGCGTTCAGATCGTCGACGAACGAGGCTTCAGGCTTGACCTCATCCTCGTCGACGCCGAGCTGCTCGACGACGATCTTCTTGAGTCGCTCGTAGGTAGTGGCCACTGACGCCCTCCTCGGGGTTCCTCGGCATGAAATTGACGGTTACTGCGGCCCCGGCTCCGGGGCGCGGTGCGCACCGGCTTCGGAGTCGCGAGTGATCCGCCCGAGTACTCCGTTGACGAGACGCCGGGCCGGTTCGCCACTGTACGTGCGAGCCAACTCGACCCATTCGGCGATCGCCACCCGGGACGGCGTGCCGGAGTGTAGCACCTCGCCGATGCCGCTACGCAGCAGACTCCGATCCATCTTGGCGAGCTGCACCACCGGATACTGTGGCGCGAGACGTTCGATGGTCGCGTCGATCTGCTCGCGATCCGCCACGACGCTCGTGACGAGCTCCCGCGCGAAGTCCGCAGTCGCGGCGTCGGCGGCCGCCTCGGCCAGGTGGCGCTCGAGAATCGACCCGGCCGTGCGCTGGCCGAACTCGGCCTCGAAGAGGGCGGCGAGGGCCAGACGCCGGCCCAGACGGTGCGAAATCGCCTCGTCCGTCACGCCGCGGACCTGGCGCGCCCCCGAGCCCGCGTCGTCCGCGAGCGGGGTCACTTGCCCCAGCCCCCCACTCCATCCACGACGACGATGACCTCGCGGAGATCCAGACCCAGCAACCGCTCCACGGTCGCCGCCACCGCCTGACGGACTTGCGCCGCCAGGGGTCGGATGGCGTGACCCGGGCGGGCGATGATCCATACCCGGACCGAGACTCTGCCATCGCCCACGCGCGCCCGAACCGGCGATCCACCGAGCCAGGCAAGTGGGCCGCCACGGCCGACCTTGAGGACTCCGGGCACCTCGAGGGCGGCCACCCGCACCATCTCGACCACCACGGAGTGGCTGACGGTGAGAGGATCCGGCTTGAGCTCCGGTGGCCGGCTGGAGTCCTGCGAGAGGTTCATGGGGTCACTGCGCCGGCCGTGCGGGGTGGCGCGACTGGCCGCGAAACGCGTCCGCGATCAACTCCGGGATGTGGGCCCGCGCCGCCGCGGCCCCGGCCTCGACCGCGAACTCGAACATGCGCCGCTTGGCCGAGCCGTGCGTGATCAAGACCATGCCCTTGACCCCGAGGAGCGGCGAGGCGCCGAGCTTCTCGTAGTCGAAGAGGCCCCGGATCCGATCTGCCCCGGGCTTCATGAACAGGTAGCCGATCGGGACCGAGCGGGAGGCGGCGGAACTCACGCCGCCACAGATTGAAGATGAACGTGGCCAGGCCCTCGAAGAACTTCATGGTCACGTTGCCGACCATGGCGTCGCACACGGCCACGTCGGCCATGTGCTTGACCAGGTCCCGGCCCTCGACGTTGCCGACGAAGTTGAGGCTGCCGTCTTCGTCGAGCAGCTGCGTGGCCTGCTGGACGGCCTGATCGCCCTTGCCCTTCTCCTCGCCGATCGAGAGCAGTGCCACGCGCGGCTTCTCGACTCCGAGGACCTTCTCCGCATATAGCGATCCCATGTGGGCGAACTGGTACAGGTTGTGGCCGCTCGAGTCCATGTTCGCGCCGATGTCCAGCAGCACGAAAGGACCGGTCTCGGTGACCATCTGGACGGCCAGCGCCGGCCGATCCACGCCGGGCAGGCGGCCGAGCCGCAGGACGGCCGCCGCCATCCCGGCGCCCGAGTGGCCCGCGGTGACCAGCGCGTCTGCCCGACCCTGCTTGACCAGGTCCATGGCGACCATGATCGACGAGTCCTTCTTGGCCTTCAAGGCCAGCGCCGGCGACTCGTCCATCTCCACGACCTGGCTGGCGGCCACGATCTCGACGTTGGCCGGCATTGGACCGTCGGCGACGGCGCGGATGCGCTCGGGTATGCCGACGAGCAGCACGGCGTCCGCCGGGTGGGCGCGCGCCCAGGCCAGCGTTCCGGCGACTACTTCGGCAGGTGCGTGATCGCCGCCCATCGCGTCGACGGCGACGCGGACGGAGCTCATTGCTGACCGAGCGAACCGTACTCAGGTCCACCGGTTCAGGCCGGCTGCTGCGGCTTTTCCTGCTTGATCTCGACAGTGGGCCGGCCGGCGTAGTAGCCGCAAACCGGGCAGGCGTGATGGACCTGCTTGGGCTGGTGGCAGTGCGGACACGGCTCGAGGTGCGGGACCGTGATCGCGTGATGGGCGCGACGGTCACCCTGTCGGGCGTGCGAGACTCTTCGCTTGGGAACACCCATTGAATTGACTACTCCTTTCGCTCCGGCGCTGCGCCTGCGGGCGGGGCCAGTTAGGCGTGACCAGATGGCTGGGCCGGGAAGGCGCCGGGGCGCGGTGATACCGATCCGTGACGAGGTACGCCAAAGCATACCCCGCGCATGGGGCCGAGGCGGGAGTTTAGCGGTTCCGCGGCGCGCTGTCACAGCGATCCGGCGAGATGCGTCCCGGCGGGCTTCCAGGCCGTTCCGGCGACCCTCAGTCGCGCTCCTCAGTCTCGACGAAGCCGCGCAGGGCCTCCAGACGGGGGTCGATCTCGTCGCCGGAGTGGTCGTGAGGGCCGCTCGCGAGCTCCTGCCCGCATTCGATGCACAGGCCGGGGCAGTCGTCGCGACACACCGGTGCTATCGGCTCGGCGAGTGCTATCGAGTCACGGACCTCACGCTCGAGGTCGAGCTCGTGATGCTCGTTCAGGCGAAGCGCGTCCGGCTCCTGCGTCGGGTCGACCGGCAGCCCGGTGACGAAGTCCAGGCTCGGCAGCGCCTCCTCTTCGAGCTCGATCTCAACCGGCCATTCGATCTCGCGCAGGCAGCGGCTGCAGGTCAGCTCGATGGCGGTGGTCAGACGGCCTTTCACCAGCAGACCGCGGTTGGTCCGCGTCAGCCGCAGATCGCCTTCGATACCACGGACCTCGTGCAGCTCGGGGCCGAGATCCAGCGGGGCTGACGACACAGTGATCTCCCGAACCGACCCAGCCGGCTCCGCCAGCAGCCCGGTCACGTTGAAGATGAGGTCGTCAGCCGCGGACCGGTTCACCCGCGTCCGATTCGTCGTATTCGTCGAGGTTCCCCTCGCCGTCGTTCGGCGCGCCCTCGTCCGGCGCCGCCGCGGCAGCCGCCGTCGCGGCGGCCGAGCGGCGATCGTCCAGCAGCTCAAGGCCGCCTTTGATGGTCTTGAGGGTCCGCATCACCTCGGTCTCGAGACGCACCAGGACCTCCGACGCGTATTCGTCGGCGCCACGCCGGACCTCCTCCGCTTCCATCTGCCCCTGCCGGATGATCTCGTGGCTCAGTTCCTCGGCCTGGCGCGTGAGTTCGCGTTCTTCGATGAGGTAGGTGGCCTGCTCCTGGGCTCGGGCGAGGATCTGTTCGGCCTCCTCGCGCGCCTGTTCGAGCAGCCGCTCGACTTCGTTGGTGACGCGACGCGCAGACTTGATCTCCTCGGGGATGGTCACACGCAGCTGATCGATCCACTCCAGGGCGTCAGCCTGGTCGATGATCACGCTGTTGGAGAACGGGAGCTTCCTGCCATTCGCCACGAGCGATTCGAGGCGCTCGATCAGGACGATGATGTCGATCGGTCGGGCCCTCCTGGGGCAGGTAGCAAGGGCTGCCGGTTGGCTGGGATTATAGACCTCGGCCGGGGGTTGCCAGACGTCTCGCCACAGATGGCGGCACCATTTGAGTCACGTTGCCGCCGAAGGCCGCGATCTCCTTCACGAGGCTCGAGCTCAGGTAGCTGTGCTCGAGCGCCGTCATGAAGAAGACCGTGTCGACCTCGGGCGCGAGCTTGCGATTCGTGTGGGCCATCTGGAGCTCCGACTCGAAATCGGAGATGGCGCGCAGGCCCCGCACGACGAAGGTGGCCCCGCGGCGCCGGCAGAAGTCGACCGTCAGGCCGTCGAACGATTCGACGTCGATCCGACGCCTCAGTTCGGCGGCACAGCATTCGTCGACCGCATCCCGGATGACCGCCAACCGGTCGTCCGTCGAGAGCGTGGGAGTCGCCTTCTGCGGGTTGACGAGCACCGCAAGGATGACCCGATCGAAGACCTGGGCGGCTCGCGAGACGACGTCGAGGTGGCCGTATGTGATCGGGTCGAAGGAACCCGGGTAGACGGCGATCTTCACCTGGCTGCCTCCTCGGGCCTCGCTTGCGGTCGATCCGGCGTGACGTCTTCGACCGACTTCCCGGTCCGGAGGGCCGCGTCCGCCCGACGATAGAACGTCAGGGCGGTCTCTCCAAAGCGGCGGTTCCTCACGGATGCTAGCAGCCCGGCGGTCGCGGGGGGAGGTGTTCGCCAGAAATGCTTGGCAACGATCCAGACACCCGGCGTGACCAGAGCCGGCTCAGCCGCCCCGAGGCGTGAGAGCGCGGCGCCGATCAAGCCCGACTCGGCGTACGGCGGATCGATCAGGACGACGTCGAAGGGCCCTTCCGAGCGCGCCCGGCCAGCCAGATACGCGTGCACATCGGTCCGGATGACGCGACCCCGATCGGATAGGTGGGCGCGGTCCAGGTTCTCGGCGATGACCCGGGTCGCGTCGGCGTCGCGCTCCACGAAGGTGGCTTGCGCGGCCCCACGCGACAGGGCCTCGATGCCGCCCGCACCGGAACCGGCGAACAGATCCAGCACGTTGGCTCCCGCCAGATAGGGCTCCAGGATCGCGAAGAGCGTTTCCTTGACGCGGTCCGCGAATGGTCTCGTGCCCTCGCCCGGGCCGCGCAGCCGGGTGCCGCGGGCCGATCCGGCGATGACACGGCCGGCGTCAGTCACCAGGTGCCGCCTCGGCGTCCGGGGGAATGTCCGCCAGGACCTCGCCCGCTCCAACCCGCGACAACCAGCCCGTCTTCAGCTCGGTCGCGAGGGCCTCATGGCCCGGAATGAGCGCTCCCGAGTCGTCCACGAGGCGCTCGGCGATGGTGCGGGCCCGAGCGGCGCGCTCCCGGTCGCCCTTGTCCCGTAACGAGGCGATGCGCAGCGTGGGTAGACCGCTCTGGTGCAGGCCGAGAAGCTCTCCCTCACGCCGGAGCTCGAGGTCCATCTCGGCCAGCTCGAAACCGTCGGTGTGAGTGGCCAGAGCCTCGAGCCTGGCCCTGGCCGTCGCATCGGCCGAGTCGCTGACGAGGATGCAGTAGGACTGGGCCTCGCCGCGACCGACGCGGCCGCGCAGCTGGTGCAGCTGAGCCAGGCCGAAACGATCCGCGTCGAGGATCAGCATGACCGTGGCCTCGGGCACGTCTACGCCCACTTCGAGCACGGTCGTGCCGACGAGCACGTCCAGGTCGCCGCGGCGGAACAGGTCCATCGTCGCATCGCGGGCGGCGGCCTTCATCTGACCGTGGACGACGCCGACGCGAGCGGCGGGCTCGGCCGGCAGCCCCAGACGCGCCGCCGCGTCTGCCAGTTGCACGGGTAGCGCCGCGGCCACCTCGTCCGCCGAGCGCGCGGCGGTCTCCTCGTCTTCCTCCACGAGCGGCACGACTACGAAGGCCCGGTGCCCGGCCCGCACCTCGCGGACGATCAGCGGATACGCCCCGCGGGTGGGATCGCCGGCCGCCGCGGCCAGGTCGCCCGTGCGGCGGATTCCCGTCTTGATGCCGATCCGCCCGGCCGGCAGCGAACGCAGGTCGGACACGTCGAGGTCGGCCAGGAGAAACTGGCCGAGGGTCCGCGGGATCGGCGTGGCCGTCATGAGCAGCACGTGGGGCGAGCGACCCTTGGCGCCCAGAGCCTCGCGCTGAGCCACGCCGAAGCGGTGCTGCTCGTCCACGACCGCCAGGGCCAGGTCGGCGAAGCTGACCGCTTCCTGGACCAGCGCGTGTGTCCCCACGACTATCCGTCCGGCTGATAGCCCGAGCAGATCGGCGCCGACCGCGGGTGCGGCGAGCAGTTCCAACGCCGCCCGCCGCTCTGCCGGGGGCAGAGTCCCCGTCAGGAGCGTCACGCCGTGACCGAGCGGCTCGAGGAGCCTGCGCAGCGCTACGGCGTGCTGCCGCGCCAGCAGGTCCGTCGGCGCCAGGAGGGCTCCCTGTCGGCCGGCGTCGGCGACGAACGCCAGCGCAAGGGCGGCGACGGCGGTCTTGCCCGATCCGACGTCGCCCTGCAGCAGTCTCATCATCGGTCGCGTCGCAGCCAGGTCGGAGACGATGGCAGCCAGGGCTGCGGCCTGATCGGCGGTGAGCCTCGCCGCCTCGGCCTTGCCGGTTCGGGCCTGGACCTGTTCGGTCAGCACGGCCTCGACGCTGCTCACGGCGCGGCGGACGCGCCCCTCCGGAACCTCGACCGGCACGCCGACCTGCCTCCGCCGCGCTCGGTCGCGGGCCACCATTCCAACCTGGAGGGCGAGCAGCTCGTCGAAACCGAGCCTACTGAGCGCGGCGTCGCGGGCGGCGAACGTTTCTGGGTAGTGAGCGTTCTCGAGCGCCGCGACGATGGGCATCGGTGCCGCGACGTCGTCCGGAGGCGCAGCCGCCCCCCGGGCGGCAGTGGCAGGCGGAGCGAGCCGCGCCGCCGGACCAACCCCGTACACCTCCGGCGGCAAGTACTCGGGGTAGGTCGGGCCGACGAGGTCCAGGGCCTGGCGGATGGCCCGTCGCAGGGTGTTGGCCGTCAGCCCTGCCGTCAGCCGGTATACCGGGACGATGCGGCCCGCGTGCAACAGGGCCGAACCGTCATCGACCTGGAATTCCGGGTTGTCGAAGGTCGTCGTGAAGCCTCTCCGCCTCACCTTGCCGCTGACCACGATCCAGAGGCCTTCGTGCAGCCGCCTTTCGATATAGCGGCGCCCGAACCACGTCGCCTCGACCTCGCCGGTCTCGTCGCCGAGAAACGCGGTGGTCCTCTGGACACGCCGGCGGAAGGTCTGCTCCGCGCGGACGGCTCGCACCTGGAGGCGTGCGCTGGCCGGTTGTCCGTCCGGGATCCAGGCCAGGTCTCGGGCCTTGCTCAGCTCACGGAGGTCGTCGTAGCGGCGCGGTAAATGGAAGAGCAGGTCGCGGACCGTGCGGATGCCGAGGCGCGGGCCCACTCTGCGCAGCACCGCCGCGCCCGCGAACCCGGTCGCACCGATCGGTGTCTCAGGGCCGACCGGGCCGACCCGGCGAACGGGCCCGGCAGCGCGGCGCCCTCGAATTGGGCCGGATCCGGCCGTGAGCCCCTCGTCGTCGTCCCGTCCGATCACGTGCCTACTCTGCCGCAATCAGATACCGGTAGTGCGGCTGCCCGCCGTGGATCACCTCGACCTCGATACCGGTGCGCCACTCCCTTACCTGACTCGCCACGGACTCGGCCTCGGCCGGCGCGGCACCATCGCCGTAATAGAGGGTGATCAGTTCGAATCCCGGTTCCAGGGCCTCCAGGGCGGCCAGAACGGCCTTCATTCGATCGTTGCTGACCGCGAGCAGGCCGTCGTCGGGATCGAGAACGATCGTCTGGCCCTTCTTGACCCTTCGGCCGCCGATCGTTGCGTCGCGAACAGCCTCCGTGAGTTGGAGCGTCTGAACCGCGCGGCCGGCCAGGGTCATGACCTCGGCATTGGCGGTGGCGTCGCGGTCGGGGTCGAGCGCCAGCAGCGCCGCGAAGCCCTCGGCCGCGTTGCGAGTGGGAACGACGCGGACCCGCCGCGTCGTGAGCTCACTTGCCTGCCGAGCGGCCAGGACCACGTTCGGATTATTGGGGAGGAGCAGTATCTCGTCAGCGGCAACCTTCTCGACGGCGTCGAGCAGCTCGCCCGTGGACGGGTTGTTGCTCTGGCCTCCCCGGACGATCGCGGCGACGCCGTAAGAATCGAAGATGCGGGCCAGGCCATCGCCGGCCGCCACGACCACGACGGCCAGGGGCACGGTCCCGGCGACCGCGACCATTCCGGCGGCGTCGCGCGGGCCCGATGATCCGTTGGATCCAGCGCCGGCCCCGTCCGCCTCGACCTCGGCTCCGTAGGTCCGCAGCTCTACATGCGGGCGGCCCGTGCCTTGAGCCTCGCGCGGACGCGGCTCGATCGGAAGACTGACGGTCTCGGCGGCCTTCTTCTCGCGGACCTCGTTCGACTGGGCATCCAGATTCTCGACGGTTATCCGAGTCAGCGAACCCAGGGAAAGGCCGAGGGCGATGACGGCGTCGGGCCGATCGTTGTGCACGTGGACCTTGACCGCGCCGGGGTCGCCGGCCACGAGGACCGACTCCCCCATCGTTTGCAGGGCCGAACGCAGCGCCAAGACATCGATTGGCGTTCCGGCCGATTGGAGAATGAACATGGTCTCGTAACCGAAGCCCTCGTCGGCCGCGGATCCGGGCCCTGCGTATTTGGCGCCGGCCCCGACTCCCGCCGTTCCCTTGGCCGGCGTGCGCGCTCCGAGGTATTCCATCGCGCCCTGCAGGAGCCGGTAGAGACCCTCGCCGCCGGCATCGACCACGCCGGCGTCGCGGAGGATCGGTAACAGCGACGGCGTCCTGGCCACGGCCTGACGGGCGCCCTCGACGGCGGCGTCGAGCACGGCCTCCAGGTCGCCCCCTGCCTCGGCTGCAGCTTGAGCGGCGGCCGACGACTCACGGACCACGGTCAGGATCGTGCCCTCGACCGGCTTGACCACGGCCTTGTATGCGGTAGCCGTTCCCTGAGTCAGGGCGTTGGCCAGGGCACGGCCATCGAAGCGATGCTTGCCGCCAAGCGCCTCGGCCATCCCGCGGAAGATCTGCGAGGCGATGACGCCCGAGTTGCCGCGCGCGCCCATCAGGGCTCCAAAGCTGATCGCCTGAGCGACGCGATCGGCCGTAGGGTCTGCCACCGCCTCGGCCTCGGCCAGCGCCGCCCGCACGGTGGCCAGCATGTTGCTGCCGGTGTCGCCGTCGGGCACGGGAAAGACGTTCAGGGCATTGACCTCGTCGACGTGGGCCGCCAGGTTCTCGACCGCGGCCCGAAACGCCGCCAGCAGCCCGGAACCGTCGCCGACTCGGCGGGTCATCGATCGGCTCGATTGATCATCTAGGCTTGCGTTTCCTCGAAGCCGTCTCCCCCTCGGCCCCAGATCGATCCTGCTGCGTCTCTGGATTCGAGTCGGCTCGCTCGATGGTCTCGGTGCGCTCGATTGCCTCGGCGCGCTCGACCGCGGCCGGTTGGTAACGCAGCCCGTCGACGTGGATCGTCATCGCTGCGATCTCCGTACCGATGTAGTGACGGAGCGAGTAGCGCACTGCCGAATCGACCTGCCGTGCCACCTCGGCGACCGGCACGCCAAAGGCGACCGTAATGTACAGATCGAGGCGCAGGCCGCCCTCCGTGGTCAGCCTGACCCCGGGTCTATCGAGGCCGATCCAGCGCAGCATCCGACGGCCCAACGAGGGATCGCTGAAGCCGGTGACGCCATAGCTGCTCTGGACCGCAGTTCGAACGATGTCTACGATGGCCCGGCGCGTGACGACGGATTTGCCGGCCACCGGACGCTCCGGCATGCGCTTGCACAACCTCCAGCCTGGGCGGCGGAAACGGTGTGCTATCATACCGCCCCGTTCGGTCCCGGTCGGGACCGCATTCCGAAGCACGTATTCGAGAGGACCTTATGGCTCGCTCCTGCGCCGTCTGCGGGAAGGTATCCATGGACGGCTTCAACCCGCAGTCGTCCGGGATGAACCGGGTCCGCGCCCATCGCCGTTACCAGCCCAACCTGCAGCAGACCACGATCCAGGTCAAGGGCGCCGCGGTAAAGGCGCTCGTCTGCACGCGCTGCATGCGCACTCTGTCGCGCGCCGAAAGGTAAGCCGCAGCCGGCTCCCCCGGTCCCCGTCACTCACTCGGCGTCGAGCCCAGGCTCGGCGCCGATTTCGTTTTGCGGCTACGTCGCCGGTCGCGGCTCGATCCCGAGCTCGGTTGTGTCGAGCCAGATCGTGAACGGCCCCTCGTTGACCAGATCCACGTCCATCTCCGCCCCGAAACGACCCTGCGCAACGGACAGGCCGGTCGAGGCGAGGATCTCGCAGAAGACCTCGTACAGTCGCTCGCCGACTATCGGGCCCGCGGCGCCGATGAACGACGGCCGTCGGCCGCGGCGCGCGTCGGCGTATAGCGTGAACTGGCTCACGACAAGGGCGGAGCCGCCGACATCGCCGATGGCCAGATTCGTCAGGCCGTCTTCGTCGGCGAAGATGCGCAGCCCGGCGACCTTCGCGGCCAGTCCCGCGGCCACGAACTCATCGTCTCCGGGCGCGACACCGAGCAGGATCAGCAGGCCACGATCGATGCCGGAGATGCGCTGCCCCGCTATTCGAACCTCGGCCCGCGACACCCGCTGGAGCAACGCACGCATGACGGGCGCCTAGCGGCTCACGAGGCCGGCCGAACCGCGCCACAGCCCGCCCAGGATGGCCAGCCACGGCACCATGTAGAAGGCGGTGCTGGTTCCGCCCGCCCAGCCGAGCCTGTTCATGCCGTAGGCGAGCACGGCTCCGACCAGGGCCACCACGACGCCCTGGACGACCAGCGCCCAGCGGACGCGCCGGCCGATGCGCCGCAGCGCGCCGACGTCGCCCTCATCCTCGGCTTCGACACCGGCCTCGATCTCCTCGTCGGCGACTCGCTCCATGAAGCGCCGGGTCCAGGCCGGACCGCGGGTGATCGCGAAATAGGCGGCGTAGGCGTAGACCACGCCGCCGATTATGTCGACGACCCAGTGCTCGCCGAGGTACACGATCGCGAACCAGACGCAGGCGGTGTAAGCCAGCATGAACCAGCCGGTCCGGCCGAAGGCCCGCCGCGCGAAGAGGAACGCCAGGAACGGGTACGCGGCGTGGAGCGAAGGGAAGGCGGCCACGTCGTTCGAACTGATGCTGTAGACCGAGTACGAGTAGAAGTAGTTGCCAAAGCCGAAGAAATGGGACAGGCCGGCGAATCCGGTATCGCGAAGGTGCAGCACTCCGGTGACGAAGCCGTTCTGTGCGGCCCACCAGGGCGGCGCCACGGGCAGCAGCAGGAACGTGATGAAGGCGGCCATCGAGAGCAGGATCAGGGCCGCCACGTAGTCGTAGTAGATCCGGCGCTGGTGGATCCAGAGCAGGAAGCCAATGGCCAGCGGCAGCGGGAAATGCAGGAAGTAGAAGATGACCGAGATGGACGCCAGGACGTCGGGGCTCGAAGCCGGGCCCTGATGAAGGCTCTGCAGCAGCGTGGTCGGAAGTCCGCCCAGTCCAACGATGCGCTCCAGCGAGACGATGTCGGTCACATGGATCGGGAGGCCGAACTTGTCGGCGTAACCTCGCATGAGTTCATATGCGAAGAAGAGCGCGACGAAGGGGATCCAGTCGCGCAGGAAGAGCTTGCCCCGGCCGAGCAGAAGCGCGGCCAGCCCGAAGCTGACAACGACCACGTCGGGCGTGACCGAGATGCCCCGGGAGATCATCAGGATAGAAAGCAGGACGGCATAGCCGACAACGGCGGCCAGCAGCAGCCGGTCGTTGCGCCGACCGAGGTGGGCGTGGGGCAGGGCGCTCCCCTCGCCGGCCTCGAGACCGAGATCCTCGACGCCCGCGGCTGCGCCTCCGAGCGCGGCTTCCTCCTTCACTCAGCCTCTCCCGGCCGTCTTCGCGACGGCGGCGGGGCCGGCTCGCCGCTTCCGGTAGGCCTCGTCGGCGAGCGACCTTATGACCCGGATCTCGCGCTCGATGTCGTGGCCTTTCTTCCACAGGACGGAGCCCGCCACCATGACGTCGATGCCGAGGCTGCCGCAGTAGGCCGCGGTGTCGCTGTTGACACCGCCGTCGACGTGCACTTCGCGCCGCGACGGTGGCTCACCTGGGCGGTCCCGGAAGACCTCGTGCGCCGGATCGATCTTGGTCGCGGCATCCTTCATGAACTTTTGGCCGCCGAAGCCCGGCTCGACGGTCATGACCATGACGATGTCGAGCAGATCGCGGTATGGATCGAGCGCTGAGAGCGGCGTCGCGGGCTTGATGGCCAGGCCGGCGAGGCGGCCGGCCTTCCTGATCTTGAGCAAAGTCGGCTCGATGGGTTCCTCGACTTCGACATGGAAGGTGATCGTGTCGCAGCCGGCGTCGAGGAACTGGTCCATGTAGCGGCCCGGCTCGGAGATCATGAGGTGGGCGTCGAAGGGCTGCCGGCCGACCTTTCGGAGGCGCTTTATCAGGCTCGGGCCGAAGGTGATGTTCGGGACGAAATGGCCGTCCATGACATCGAGATGGATCCGGTCTGCTCCCGCCTTCAGCGCGCGGCGGCACTCACGCTCCAGATCGGCCAGGTCCGCGTCGAGGATGCTGGCGCTGATCAGGGCGCGGTGGGTTCCGGTCTTAGAGGCCGGAGGCTTCGGGAAACCGGCCGATTTCGGCGAGCGACGAGACGGCATCAGACGGCCTTCTCGGCCGCCACCGCGGCCTCCAGGTCCGGGGGCAGACTCTCCGAGTTGCGCGTGCCGCGCAGCGCGGCCTCGCTCTGGCGAACGATCGTCTCACGTCGGTACGCCACGGCGGGAGCCGCTGGCTCCCCGGCCCTATCGGCGGCGAGCTGGCCACAGGCCGCGCCGGCGTCCTGGCCGCGGTTGGCCCGAACCGTGACTCCGACGCCACGCCGGCGGACACGCGCGGCAAACTCTGCGACCCGCTCAGGAGAGCTCGCCTGCCAGGGCGTGTGGGCCACAGGGTTCATGGGGATCAGGTTCACGTGGGCGAGGTCTCCCCGCAAGAGAGTGGCGAGAGCATCGGCGTCGACGTCGGTGTCGTTCACGCCGGAAATCATCACGTACTCGTAGCTGACGCGCCGGCCCGTCACGCGAGCATGGTCGCGAGCGGCAGCCACGACCTCCGCCACGGGCCAGCGCCGGTTGAGGGGGACCAGCACGTCCCGCAGTGGATCGCGGGCGGCGTGGAGGCTCACGGCGAGGGTGAACTGCGGCCCCAGAGCGGTGAGGCGGCGTATCCCGGGGACAACGCCGGACGTGGAGACGACCACATGGCGGGCCCCGAGGCCGAAGCGACGGGGGTCGGCCAGGATCGCCACGGCCTCGAGGACGCGATCGAGATTGAGCAGCGGCTCGCCCATGCCCATGAACACGATGTTGGTCAGATGCCGGCCGCCGGCCGCGAGTCGGCGAGCGGCATGACGGACCTGGTCGAGGATCTCCGCGGTCTCGAGGTCGCGGCCGAAGCCCAGTTCTCCGGTCGCGCAGAACGGGCAGCCGACCGCACAGCCGGCCTGGCTGGAGATGCACAGGGTGTTCCGCTCACGATGAGTCGGCCGGCCGGTGCCCGCGAATCCTCGGGCCGGGTAATGCATCAGCACGGACTCGATCAGCGACCCGTCCGACAGCACATGAAGGGTCTTCTCCGTCAGTCCGCCGTCCGCCACCTTTACCTCGTCCTCGGGGATCGTGTCGACCCGGAACGCTTCATCGAGGCGGGATCGCACCGCCGCCGGCAGGGTCCGAAGCTCCTCCGCCTCGGCGGCGTTCTGGCGCCAGATCCCGTCGCGCACCTGCTTGGCTCTATACGGCGGTTCGCCCTGCTCGGCCAGCCAGGCCTCGAGGACGCCGTCGGACAGGCCGCTCAGCCCGGGGCGCGCGTCGGCGGCTCGGTTGGTCGTCGGCCTGGACGGAGACGTGGCGGTCTTGCGACCGGGCGTCGGAGTGCCGGTCGCGTCGGTGTGGCTCACAGGGCGGCGATTATCGCATGCCGGCCCGAGGCGGGGCGGAAGGCGCCCGAACCAGGTCGGGATGGCCGCGCAGGTACTCGCTTGCATCCATGGGCCGACCTCCGGCTCGCTGCACCAGTTCCAGAACCAGCCGACCCTCGCGAGTGACGAGCGCCAGACCGCCGTTCGAGGTGGAAACGAAGCCGCCGCCATCGTCCCGTGCGCCCGGTCCCGCGACCCGAGCCTTCCATACGATGAGTCGCTCGCCGCCGGTCCTGTCGTTCTGGATGTATGCCCCCGGCCACGGCTGGTATGCCCGGACCTGCCGCTCCAGCTCGACTGCGGTCCGGTTCGGGTCGAGGCGGCCATCCTCACGGCGGAGCGGCCGCGTCATCGTCACGCCCGTTTGCGGCTGCGGCCGGGCGACGAGGCCTCCAGCCAGCCATTCCGGCAGCGCGCGGCGCAGCAGATGCGCCGCGACCCCCGCGGCCCGCGCCTCGAGCGTGACGGAGGTGTCGTCGGGCAGAACCGCAAGCCTCTCACTGGCCACGATCGGGCCCGCGTCCATCTCCTCGGTGATGACCATCAGGGTGACCGCCGTCTCGGTGTCTCCTCCCAGGATCGTCGCCGGGATCGGCGCCGCACCACGGTGCCGCGGCAGCGCGGACGGATGGAGGTTCAGGAACCCTCGCCTCGGCAGGTCGAGCAGGGTTCGTGGGATCAGCTGTCCGTAGTCGGCGAGCACCACGAGGTCGGGCGCCAATGCGCGGAGCTCGTCGATCGCGTCCCCGCTCCGCACGCGAACCGGCTGCAGCACGAGCAGTCCAAGCTCGCGTGCGCGGGCCGCAACCGGCGTTGCCGTCAGCACGGCCTTCCGGCCGACCGGTCGATCTGGCGCCGAGACCACCGCGTCGAGCCGAACGCCGGGGATCGTCGTCAGCGCATCGAGGATCGGGACGGCAAACCCGCCGCTGCCGAAGAAGACGACTCGGACCGCGGAGTCGGGGGACGCGCGACCCGAAGAGGAACCTTCGGCCGCGGCGTCGCTCACCCGACCAGAGTGTGCGCCGTCGCCGGTCGCCCTTCCTCTTCCTCTTCCTCTTCCTGGGCGGTCGGGATCAGCTCATCCATCGATTCGAGGTAGTCGATGTAGAGCTTGCCGTCGAGGTGGTCGAGCTCGTGCTGGAGCGCCCGGCCGAGGATGCCGGAGCCGGCAACCTTGATCTTCCGGCCGCGGCGATTCTGGGCCACGACCCAGACCTTCTCGCGCCGCGTGACGTAGGCGACGTAACCCGGGATCGACAGGCAGCCTTCGAGATCGCGATCGTCACCGTCCGAGCGGACGATGCGCGGGTTGACCAGCTCGTGGAGCTGGCCCTCGACCTGGATAGTGCAGGCTCTGACGGCCTCGCCGATCTGCGGGGCGGCCAGCCCGACGCCCGGAGCCTTGCGCATCGTCTCCGCCAGGTCGTCGAGCAGCTCGTGGAGGTACCTGCCGAAACTGTCGACGGGCTCGCCCCTCAGCCGAAGCCGGGGGTCGCCGAGAAGGACGATGGGTCTGACGCTCATGGCCCGAGAGTATACCGAGAGCCCGGTGACTCCGGCTTCGCACCGATCGGCGACGGTCAACCCCACCGGAATCCGTGGCGGTCCATTCGCCCTCGGCGCGTCTCACAGGAGGGAGTCGGGATCCACGTCGATCGACCACGGTGCTCCAGGTGGGTCGCCCAGGACGTCGAGAGGACGATTCCCACGCAGTACGACGTTCCAGCGCCACCGCCCGGCGCGGCGCGCGATGTATGCCGGTGCCGGCCCCAGGACGGCGACCTTGATTCCGGCGGCCGAGGCGTTCGGCGCTGAACATGCCGCGCGCAGACGATCGGCCATCGCCCCGGCCTCGTGCTCGGCGGCAAGATGATCCGGCAGGCCCACCGTCAGCTTGATCAGCCGGCCGAACGGCGGCGAATCGAAATGACGGCGAACCTCCAGCTCGGAGTCGTAGAACGCGGCCGGGTCCCCTGACGCCACGGCCAGGATCGCCGGATGGTCGGGCTGGTACGTCTGGATGAAGGCCAGGCCCGGCAGCCCGCCTCTGCCGGCGCGGCCGACGGCCTGCGTCAGGAGCTGGTAGGTCCGCTCGGCGGCACGCTCGTCCGGCAGGTTGAGGGCGACGTCGGCGGAAACGACGCCGACGAGAGTGACTTCCGGGATGTCGAGGCCCTTGGCGACGAGGCTCGTGCCGACGAGGACGTCCAGTCGACCTTCGGAGAAGGCGTCGAGGACGCGATCCACGGCGCCTTTGTGCTCGGCTACGTCGCGGTCGAGGCGGCCGACGCGAAGGTGCGAAAAGGCCGCCTTGACTTCCTCCTCGACCCGTTGCGTTCCGCCGCCGAGGTAGCGGATTCGCGGCGACTTGCAGGCCGGACAACGAGAGGCCAGCGGCGAAGCCGTGCCGCAGTGGTGACAGCGCAGCGTGACGCCGGCCTGGTGGTAGACGAGGGTCCGCTCGCACTCCGGACAGCGCTGCACGTGGCCGCAATCGCGACACACGACGACCGAGGCGGTCCCCCGGCGGTTGATCACCAGGATCGCTCGCTCGCCCTCCGGCAGGGATTCGAGCGCCGCCGCGAGCGGCCGCGAAAGCAGCCCGCGGTTGCCGGCGGCCAGCTCGGCCCGCAGGTCTACGACCTGGACCCTCGGCGGCGCGCCGCTCGGCCGCTCCGGGAGGATCACGTGCCGGTACAGGCCCTCGCGCACGCGCCCGACGCTTTCGACGGCCGGCGTCGCGCTGCCGAGGACGAGCGCCGCACCGGCGAGCCGGGCGAGGGCCAGCGCAGCGTCGCGGGCCTGCAGGCGAGGGGTTCGATCGCTCTTGTAGGCGGCGTCGTGCTCTTCGTCCACGACGATCAGGCCGATGTCCGCGAGCGGCGCGGTCAACGCTATGCGCGTGCCCACCACGACGTCGACTTCACCGGCCTTGATCCGCCGCCACTCGTCGGCCCGCTCACCCTCGCCGATGCCCGAGTGGAGTATCGCGATCTCCGCCTCGAGCTCCGCCCGCAGCCGATCGACCAGAGGCATCGCCAGGGCTATCTCAGGCACGAGCACCAGCGCCGGCCGGCCGCGCGCGATCGACTCCGCGATCGCCTCGGCGTACACGGCGGTCTTGCCGGATCCGGTGACGCCCTCGAGCAGCAGCGGCCTTGGGTCGCAAGCCTCGAGCGAACCCACGATCGTGGCCAGGGCCTCGGCCTGGGGTGCCGTCAGGTCCGACCCCACGGGGCGCGTGCCGCGCCGGCCGGCCCGCCGCAGCGCCAGCGGGCGCCGCGGCCGTTCTCTGACCTCGGCAACTACCAGGCCGCGCCGGACGAGACCCGTAGCCGTCCCCGCGCCGTGGCGATGGGCGGCTTCGGCACCCGCCAGCCCGGCTTCGCCGGCGGCTTCGCGACTCGCTAGATCGGCGAGCAGGGCGCGCTGCCGTGGCCCGAGGCGGACCGCTCTCGCCGGAGCCGCGGAGGCGCCCGCCCTTGCGTCACTTCCCACGACTGCGTCGCCGTCGGAGAGCGGCGCCGCTCCGACGGGGGCCGCGGTCACGGCCCGCCCCTCGTCGCTGAGTGTCAGCCATCGTTCGAACCTTGGCCCGGCCGACGCGGCCGTGAGGGTCCACTCCAGCTTGATGAGCCCGCGCGCGGCCATCCCCCGCAGCTGCCGCAGCGTGGCCGCGCGGCCCTCGCCGGCCCCGAGGTCGCGAACCGAGCGCGGCCCGCCGGCCAGCCGGTCCCGGATATCGGCCTCGAACACGGCCAGGCCGGACGGCCCAACGGGATTCGTGTCGGCCGACTCGGGCGAGTCGCCACCTCTCACCGCGCCACTCGCGACCCCGCTCCCTCCGCCGGCAGCCTCACCCCAGCCGATCGGCAGCCATTCGGCCACCAGCTCGAGCCGTTCGAGCATGCCCGGCGGCAGCATCGAGCGCAGCGTCGTGGCCGGAGGAGCGAGGTACTCACTCGAGATCCAGCGCGCAAACTCGAGTGTGAGTCGGGGCATCAGCGGGCCATCGGCGTTGACCCGGGCCAGGATCGGCTTGAGGGCCATTCCCCTGACGTCTGACGACGGCCCCATCACTACTCCAAGCGCCTGCCGGCTCCGTCCGAATTCGACGAGCACGGCCTCGCCGGGCTGGAGGGGAGCCAATCGGTCGGGGACGAGGTAGTCGTAGGTACGCGAAGCTCCGGGCGCATCGACCGCGACCTCGACCGCGCCTCCGCCCCCACCGGCCCGGCCAGCCGGGTCCGCCTCGGCCATCAGCCCCAACTCGAGGACGGCCTCGACACCATCTGCCATCAGCGCTTCCCTGCCCGGGCGGCGACGTGGCGACCCGACATGGCACTCCTCAGACGGTCACCGCGCGGCGAGGACCCCGTCGTTCCTCCTGCTCGATTATGTCCTCGATCCTCTTCGCAGTCAGGTCTACCCGGCCCTCTTCGTTCACGACGACGTAGTCGTAATCGTCCTTGCGGGCAAGCTCGATGGCGGCGTTGCGCTGTCTGAGCTCGAGCTGCTCGGCCGATTCCGTGCGCCTTGCCTTGAGGTGCTCTACGAGCGTGTCGAGCGATGGCGGGACGACGAATATCAGCAGGGCCTCGGGAACGCAGCCCTTGACTACTCGGGCGCCCTGGACGTCGATCTTGAGGATGGCATGCCGGCCCCCGGCGAGCGCCTGCCGTACGCCCGCGCGTGGAGTGCCGTACCAGTTGCCGTGGACCTGATTGGCCTCCAGCAACTCGCCGGCCGCGCGCAGCGCGGCAAACTCCTCCGGGGAGACGAAGTTGTAGCTGACGCCGTCGACCTCGCCCGGTCGGCGGCCCCGCGTGGTGCAGGTCACGACGTAGTGATAGTCCGGCCGATGCCCGCGCTTCTGCAGCGCTTCGATGATCGTGTCCTTGCCGACGCCGGACGGTCCCGAGATGATGACCAGCATCGGGTTCGCCGGCTCGTGCACGTCATCGACCGCGGCCGCGTCGGCCGGCGATGGCCGGGGGCGGGGACGCTCGTCGGGGCTCATACCGGCCTCTTCTCGACCGGAGGAACGGACTCGGTCGACTCGTCCGACCCGGCGGGACCGCGGCTCACGCCCAGTCCGCCCGCGGCCTCCTGCCGCAACCGTTCCAGCACCGACTCGAGCTCGGGCGGCAGGGGCGCCGTGGCCCGGATCAGATGGCCGTCGCTCGGAGACTGCAGTTCGATCCGCCAGCTGTGGAGGAACAGCCGCCCGAGCCCTTCCGGGCCGCGCCGAGAGGTCCCCGTGCCATAGAGCGGGTCGCCCGCAAGCGGGTGATCGATGGCCGAGAGGTGGACCCTTATCTGGTGCGTCCGCCCGGTGATCAAGTCCAGCTCGAGGAGAGTCCAGCCGGGCAGCCTCTCGCGGACGCGATAGCCGGTCACGGCCTCGCGGCCGCCCGGCACGACCGCCATCCTGGTGCGATGGTGCGGGTCGCGTCCGATCGGCGCCTCGACGCGACCGGACGTGGCGGAGACCGCGCCCATGGCCAGGCCCAGATACGTCTTCTTGACGCCCCGCGCCTTGAGCTGGGCCATGAGGCTCGCCTGGGCCCGATCGTCCTTGGCGACCATGAGCAGCCCGCTCGTGTCCCGATCGAGGCGATGGACGATGCCCGGTCGCTGGACGCCGGCGATGCCGCCGTACTCGGTATCGCGGGCCAGCAGGGCGTTCACCAGGGTGCCGCCCGAGTGGCCTGGCGCGGGATGGACGACCAGGCCCGACGGCTTGTCGATTATCAGCAGGTCCGCGTCCTCGTAGACGACGGAGAGCGGGATCGCCTCCGGGGCCAGATCCAGCGGGCGCGGATCGGGGATCTCCAGTTCCAGGACCTCGCCCCGCACGACCGGCTCGTTGGCCTTGATCGGCGTTCCGCCGGCGGTGACGTGGCCTTCGGTGATCAGCTTCTGGACGTAGCTCCGTGATAACCCTGAGACATCGGCGACGAACCGATCGACTCGTCCGGCGGCCGTCTCCGGCACGGTGAAGGTCAGCCGCCGCATCCGCCTACCGGCCCTTCGAGGCGTCGGCGTCGCCGCCGCTGGCGTCCCCGCCGGCGTGATCGGTGGGCGTCTTGCCGCCGAGGAGGGGCGTCAGAAACCATAGCCCGAGCATCAGCAGAATCGCGACGCTCACGGCCGAGTCGGCGATATTGAAGATGTAGAAGCGCCAGGCCCCGATGCCGATGTCGGCGAAGTCGACCACGTAACCGAACCTGATGCGGTCGATGAAGTTGCCGATCGCGCCGCCGAGCAGCAGCCCCAGGATGACCGTCAACAGCCAGCTCCGCCAACCCGACCCGACCTCGAGACCCACCAGGACCGCCACCACCGCCAGGGTGACGAGCGCGAACAGGGGCGCCGATCCCTGGAACAGCCCGAACAACCCGCCGGCGTTGTGGATGAAATCGATCTGGATCCAATCGCCCACGACGGATGAGGGCGTGTTCTCCTGGAAGTTGGCAACGACCCAGCTCTTGAGCAGCTGATCGCTCACGGCGATCGCACAGGCGAGAAGGACAAAGCCGATCAGGGCCGCACGCCGCCGCCCCGATGGAGCGTCTGGTCCGGCAGGGCGACCGGAAGGGTCCGTTGGGTGCGTGTCGCTAGGGTCCAGTGACGAGCCTCCGTGGTGTCCGGCTAAGCCTAAGGGGCGACGGCTTTCGGGATCAAGCCGACGCGTATCGGTCCTGAATCGAGTTCGATCGCCAGCGCGGCCGATGTGGCCGGCAGGGGTCCGAACCGTATCTTGCTGCGAGTCTCGGCTTCGACCGAGGTGCGGTACGGCTCCAGCGTCCGCTCGACCGCCGGCGCAGCCTCGACGAGGACCGCCACCTCGTCCTCCAGCTCGACACCGGCTTCCTTGCGGGCATCCTGAACGGCGCGTTGGAGCTCTCTGGCGTCGCCCTCCGCACGGAGTCCGGGCGTCAGCTCGGTATCGATGACGACCACGAGCCCTTCGTCGTGGGCCACGGCCGTGCCCGGACGCGGCGTGGCCTGGATCTCGACCTCGTCGGGAGCGAGGGTCACGCCGCCCAACCTGACGGAACCGTCGGGCAGAATCTCGATCTTCCCTTCACGGGCCGCGGCCATGACTGCCGGTATCGCCGCCCCGAGCTTCTTGCCGATCTTGGGGAGCAGCGGCTTGACGCGCCGGTCGACCAGCTCCGACTCGTCGCCGATCAGCTCGATCGACTTGACGTTCACCTCGTCACGGACGAGATCGAGGAGCGCGTCGCGCTCGACCAGTCGGTCGGAGCCGGGAATGGCCAGCCACATCCGAGCCAGCGGCTGGCGGGTCTTGAGCCCGGCCTGGCTGCGCAGGGTCCGGGCCAGGTCCACGGCCCGCATCATGGTCGTCATCGACGCCTGCAAGGCGCTGTCGTTCAGGTCCTTGAGCTCCTCGGTGGGCCAGCTCGTCAGGTGCACGCTGTCGGGCAAATTCGGCTCGACCGTCGCGATCAGGTTTTGATACATCGATTCCGAGAGGAACGGCAAGATCGGGGCGACGACGCGAGCCAGCGCCACCAGAGCGGCGTGGAGCGTGGCGAAGGCCCGATCCCTGTCGACCGGGTCGGCAGAGGACCTCATCCGGTCGCGCGAGCGGCGCAAATACCAGGTCGAGAGCTCTTCGACGAAGCCGTCGATCTCACGAGCCGCGGTCAGTGCGTCGTAGGCCTTGAGGTCGAGCTCCACCGCGTTCGCAAGTCGGGCTGCCCGAGAGAGGATCCAGCGATCGAGTGCCGGCCAGCCGCCGGCCGCGGTCATCTCGGCCCTGATGCCCCGCTTCGGCTCCCAGCTCGCCAGCCGGGCGTAAGTGACGAAGAACGAGTACACGTTCCACAGAACCAGCAGCCGCCGCCGGGCCTCGTCGGCCGCATGCCAGCCGAAGTTGATGTTGTCCTCCGGCCGGGCGTTGGCGAACATCCAGCGCATCACGTCGACGCCCATCCGCTCGGCGGCCTCGTCGAACTCGATGGCGTTGCCCCAGCTCTTGTGCATCTGGCGGCCGTCCTCGCCAAAGACCAGGGCGTACCCGAACAGGGTCTTGAACGGCGCCTCGCGGCGCAGCACCGTGCTCATCGCCAGCAGTGAGTAGAACCAGTTCCGGAACTGGCCGGGGAAGCTCTCGGTCACGAAGTCGGCCGGGAACCACTGCTTCCAGTAGTCCGGGTCGCTCCGGAAGTGGACCGTCGAGAACGGCACGATGCCCGCGTCGAGCCACGGATTGCCGACGTCCTTGATGCGGCTGACCGGCCGGCCGCAGCCGCTGCACCGCACCTTCACCGCGTCCACGTACGGGCGGTGCGGAGTGTGGCCCTCGAACCGGTCCCAGCCCTCGACGGCGCTCTCGGCCAGCTCCTCGCGGCTGCCGATGACGGTGACCGCGCCGCACGCCTCGCAGTCGTAGATGGGCAGCGCCAGGCCCCAGTACCGCTTCTTGCTGATCATCCAGTCGTGCATGTTGAGGAGCCAGTCGAGCTCTCGCTCGTAGCCAAAGCCGGGTATCCACTTGATGTCGCGGATCACGTCCATGATCTGGTAGCGCAGACTTGCGTCGACCTGTGCCTCGGTCAGCCGGTCGCGTGGAGCGTCATAGACCGGACCCATGCTGACGTACCACTCGTCCACCAGACGGAAGACGAGCGGCGTGCCACACCGCCAGCAATGCGGGTAGCGGTGAGTGATCGTCTCGAGCCGGTAGAACCGGTGGTGGTGTTTGAGCGTCTCGACGATCGGCTCGGCCACGTCGCGCACGTCCCGGCCGGAGTACGGGCCAAAGCCCGGCAGGACGATCCCGTTTTCGTCGAGCGGAGCGATCATCGGCAGGCCCAGCTCCTTGCCGAGCGCGAAGTCCTCGGCCCCGCAACCCGGGGCGATGTGGACGATGCCGGTTCCCTCTTCCTCGCCGACTTCGTCCCAGAGCACGACGCGGTGTTCGTACGGCGTGCCGTCGGGTCCGCCCGCGAGGAAGGCCGCCTGCACGGCCGGCAGCTCGTCGAGCGGGCCGGAGTAGCGCCAGCCCTCGAGCTCGCTGCCGGGCTTCTCCTCGAGGACCTGGAACGGCCCCACCAGCGCGCTCTTCGTCGTGCCGCGGCCGAGCCAGAAGAGCTCGTCGCCCTGCTTGACCTTGACGTAGCGCAGGTCCTTGCCCACGGCCGCGGCCACATTCGAGGTCAGCGTCCAGGGCGTGGTCGTCCATACCAGGAGCGCCTCTCCGGGTCGGTCGAGCAGCGGGAACTTCACGGTCAGCCCGGGGTCCTCGCGGTCGGCGTAGCCCTCGGTCATCTCGTGCTGGCTGATGCCTGTCCCACAACGGGCGCACCAGGGCATCGAATCGTGGCCCTTGTACAGCCAGCCGCGGCGATGGCATTCGGCCAGGAAGGACCAGATGAGGTAGTTGTTCTCGTTGCTGAAGGTGAAGTAGCTGCCCCCCAGCTCGGGCATCCCGAGTCGCCCCACGATCTGCTCGGCCGAGTCGGTAACCGGCGCCCCGTCGGGTCCCGGCGTGGTCACCGGCTGGGCGGGGTTCTCGGCCAACAGATCGCGCATCCGACGGAGCTCGACCGGATCGTTCCAGTCCATCCACATGCCGAGCCGGATGGACTGTTCGGTCTGGCGGGCCGCGTACGTGAGCACCCGCTGCTTGCACAGGCTGACGAACTCGGCGATGCCGTATTCCTCGATGTCGCGCTTGTTCGTGAAGCCCAGATCGCGCTCGACGTTGACCTCCACCCACAGGCCCTGGCAGTCGAACCCGTTCTGGTAGCGCTGGTCGCGGCCTTGCATGGCCCAGAAGCGCTGGAACAGGTCCTTGTAGGCGCGACCCCAGGCGTGGTGAACGCCCATGGGGTTGTTGGCAGTGATCGGCCCGTCGAGGAAGCTCCAGCGCTCCTTGCCGGCGTTCTGGGCGCGCAGCCGGGCAAAGGTCCGGCGGTCGCGCCAGAGGGCAAGAATCTCGTGCTCCTGGGCGACGAGATCGGGCTTGGAGCTGACTGGTCGGAACATCGTCCTCGAGCTCGTAGGGCGGTGGCGGATGCGACTCCCCGTCGGGCCGCCCGGAACGCGGTATCCCGAGGACTGTCCTACGGCGGCAAGGGAGTGTTACATGGGTATCCTAGCGAACCGGCGGCGAGTCCAGTCGGCGTTGCGCCAACGGCGGCCGGTTTCCGCGGCCATTCGGGGCGCCGCGGGGAGTCGGCGGTGCCGTGAGCCGTGGCCCGACACCGCCGTCCGGGGCCGCGCCGCAGGCTAGGCCTTCTCGGTCACGCGGTATTCGAGGTAGCGACCCGTCAGAAGGCGGGTTTGCGCATCGAGCGCCGGCAGGTTCGTGAAGAAGAAGCCGACGACCGGCAGGCAGAACCACTGCAGCCAGGAGACGAGCTTCATCCTGATCCCCCACTCCGCAGGTTTCGGCGGCGCCAGCTGGTTCTCGATGAAGACGAGGACGATCAGCGACGCCAATGCTCCGGTCAGCAGCCAGCCCGCATAGACCGGCAGCTGCTGGCCGAAGATCGTCACCGCAAACGTCTGGTTGAGCGCCAGCGGCAGCGAGGCTCCCAGGGCCAGGTAGAACGGCGCCACGGCCCAGTTGATGTGGTCGAACCACAGGTCGATCAGTCGCGCCACCCTCTCCCGCAGCGGGATCTCGTTGTGGTCCAGCGCGTTGTCGATGAAGAACGGAATGTCCGTCACGCCCCAGGCCCAGCGCCGGATCTGGGTGTATTGCTGCATCAGGCTGCGTGGGTACGACCGCGCCCTTACGGCGTCGCCGAAGACCGGAATGAACAGCGGCTCCGCCCGGAACTGGCCGCTGTAGCGGAAGAAGCTCTTCCAGTAGAAACGGCTGTCTTCCGGAATCGCGTCCGTCGCCCAGTAGTCGACGTCGTGAACCGTCTGGAGCGAGACCGCGTACGAGCTGAAACTCACCAGCCGCTCCGGCGTGAGGTGCCGCCACATCTGGATGTGGGTCGAGCTCACCGCTACCAGCCTCACCGGAAGCGGGCATTGCCAGAGGTTGTTGTGGAACATGGGAACGGGCTGGTAGAGCCGTCGGTAGCGGTCGCGGTCGGTGACGAACTTGTAGGTGAGGTAGCCGAAATACTGCTTGTGGACTCGGTAGTCCGAATCCAGGTCGGTGACGATCACGTGCTTGGGGTCGAAGCCACGCTGCGTCAGCTCGCGATAGAGCCACCGCCCGCCGTAGGCCATGGCGCTGGACTTTCCGACCACCACGCCCGGCTCGAGCGGATCGAGGATGTGGAAGAAGTGCTTGAACTCGTGACCGAAGATCTCGCGCAGCTTCGTCACGTTCTCGCGACCCTGCAGATCCGTTTCGCGGGTGATGATCGCGACCATCCGTCGGTCTCTCGGGTAATCCGAGTCGACCAGGGCCTTGACGGTCTCGTACAGCTTCTCGTAGGGCTCCGTGTACGTAGGCACTAGCGCCACGTGCCAGAGATCGCGCGGATCCGGCATCGGCTCACCCAGGTTGATCAGCCGCTCCAGGCCACGCTGCTCCCGCAGCAGGCGCTTCAACTCGCGCCGACCCCCGTGCGCGGCAAGAGAGTTGCCCGCTGCCGCCAGCTCATCGGTCCGGATGCGCACCTGCTCGATGATCCCGGCGAGCTCCCCAAACCGCTTCTCGGGATCGGCGAGCGAGAACGCCCGCTGACGCCAGTCGACCTCGACGACCCGACGCAGTCGGCGAAACGAGATCGCCACGCTCACCGATAGGACCATCGCCCGGTACATCCAGTAGAAGTCGAAGCAGAGCACCAGGATGCCGAGCACGGCCGGCCACCGGATGGCGAGCGGGATCATCGATACGATCAGCAGCCACGTGACGATGCCCGGGATGGTCTCGAGAACTCGGTGCGAGAGCCTGCGCTTGGCCCGCTGGGCTGGTTGAACGGCCTCGACCGGCCGCAGGGCGGAGGAATCTCGCGCGGTCGCCTCACTCACCCGTGTAGACGGGAATCACCCAATGCCGGAAAGCCGGGAGGCGACCCCGCACCGCGTCGAAATACGTCTTGCTGATCTGGCGGGCGATGGGACCAACGTGTCCATCCCCGACGGGCCGATGGTCGACTGACGCAACCGGCGAGACCTGAGCACCCGTGCCGCACAGGAAGACCTCGTCGGCAATGTAGAGCTCGCTGCGGTCGATCTGGCGCTCCCTGACGGGCAGCCCGAGGTATGCCGCGATCTCGATGATGCCTGCCCTGGTGATTCCCTCGAGGATGTCCTCGCTGACCGAAGGGGTGATGAGGACGCCGTCGCGGACCATGAACAGATTCTCCGCGGAACCCTCCGCGACGTGCCCATCCGCGGTCAGCACGATGGCCTCGTCGAAGCCGTTCAGCATTGCCTCCGACTTGGAGAAGGCCGGGTTGACGTAGCTGCCGGTGATCTTGCTTCGGGACGGGATCGAGACGTCGCTGGTGCGGCGCCACGAGACCGTGCCGGCGGGGATCCCCTTCTCCGTGTCGATGTAGTCGCCCATCGGGATCGCCAGCACGTAGAAGTCGTGAGTCAGGCCGTGCAGCCGGACGCCGATCGCCTCCGTGTTCTTGTACACCGAGGGACGGCAGTAGGCGTCTTCCCGGAAGTTGTTGCGCCGCAGGACCTGGACGACGATGTCCGTGAACTCCTGGACCGAGGGCAACTCGGACATGAGCATGATCTTGCTCGAGTTGCGCAGGCGGACGATGTGCTCCTTGACGCGGAGGGCGTAGAGCTGCTTCTCGTCGGGGTTCCAGTAGGCCCGGATCCCCTCGAACACGGCCGTGCCGTACAGGAACGCATGAGTCATGATCGGGACACGGGCGTCGCCGAGCGCCGTATAGCCACCCTGGAAGTAGCAGACGAGGCTGTCCTGGTCGGGCTTCGACGCCGCGCTTGCGGCTGGAGCCGTTGCGTGCTCGGTGACCATCTATCGGCGCTCCTGGTGCTGGTCGCCGGCTCTGACCCGGCGAACGCCAAGTATAGCCGCCGACCACGACCCTCAGCCCCGCCCCGCCAGAGTCGCGATGACCACGATCAGATAGGCGACGTAGAAGATCCCGCCGACGAGGAGGCCCTTGGCCTCGAGCCGCCCCCGAACGACCATCGGCACGATCACGGCTGCGGCCGACGCGAAGGTTATGGCGGCCGACGCGAAGGCGACGCCCGCGCCGACGACCGTCCAGAGGGCGGGCGCGAACAGCAGCCCGACCGATGTCGGGATCGCGCTCTGGAAGACCATGGCGCCGGTGATGTTGCCCATGGCCAGCGTGTCCTTGCCGCGCCGGACCCACAGGACGCTGTTCAGCTTCTCCGGCAGCTCGGTGGCGATCGGCGCGATCACGAGGGCCAGGAGCGTGCCGTTGAGGCCGAACGACGAGGCCAGGTCCTCAACGGCGTGGACGAAGCCCCACGCGCCGCCGATGATGCAGGCCAGGGCGACCACCACCTGGACGGAGACGATGAACAGTCGCGGCGGCTCGGGATGTTGTGGAGCGCGTCGATCCAGTTTGTGGAACCGGAGCGGCTCGAGGCCCTCGTGGGCCGCGGCCTCGGCGCGCATATGACCAAGGACGTAGTAGCCGTAGATGCAGAGCAGGACGACGGCGACGAGCCGGCGCGGCCACTCCAGGTCGACTGGCAGGAAGGCCGCCCCTATGGCGATCGCATAGGCGAGCGCGAAGTACGCCATGTCGTGGCCCAGCACGCCCGTGTCGACCGCAAGCCTCGTGCCGTTGACCCGCCGCCGTCGCATCAGCCAGACGGCGCTGCCGGTAACGAACATGGCCAGCGTGGCCAGCATGAACGGGGCTCCGAGGATCGCCCCGACGCCAATCTCGCTGGCGGCCAGGCCGCCCCCGAAGACGATAGCTATGAGCGGGATCATCGTCTCCGGCAGGGCGGTCCCGACGGCCGCGAGCACCGAGCCGATGGCGCCTTCGCCGAGCTCCAGCTTGTGGCCGAACCACTCTATGCCGTTGGTGAACAGTTCCGAGCCGGCCAGGATGACCGCGAACGAGACCGCCAGAAGAAGGATGTCCACTCAGCCTCCGACGCCGGTGGGGGCGCACACGGCGGAGTCGGGCCGCGCGCGCCGAGATGCGCCCGCGGCTCAGATTCGGGTTAGGGTCGGACGTGCTGGGGGGCGTACGGCAACAGGGCGACGATCCGGGCGCGCTTGAGAGCGACCGCGAGCTGTCGCTGGTGGTTGGCGCAGGTGCCGGTCTTGCGGCGCGGCTCGATCTTGGCCCGCTCGGAGAGGTAGCGGCGCAGCCGGTTGACTTCCTTGTAGTCGATCATGACGGTCTTGTCGGCGCAGAACGTGCATACCTTGCGCCGCCGGCGATCGCGGTAGTAGTCGTCGCGCTTGCCGCCCCGGGTCTTCTCTCGTGGGTTCGTAGGCATGTGGTCGGTCCTCAGGTCTTTCGAGCCGCGTTCGAGACGCGGCGGTTGGTATGGTCAGGTTTCTGAACGGCCCGCCTCAGAAAGGCAGTTCATCCAGATCGCTCGAGCCGAGATCGTCTCCGCCACCGGCGCCGCTCGGCGCTTCACCTCTGACGGGCCTGGCGCCGGCTGGTTCGGCCGCACCCTCGTCACGGGGTCGTGGATCCAGCTGGGTGACCGTGTTCGCGATCAGCTCCGTGGTGTAGTGCTTCTGACCGTCCTGGCCCTCCCAGGTCCGGGTCTGGAGTCGGCCTTCGACGTAGACCTTGCGACCCTTGCGAAGGTACTCCGCCGTTCTCTCGGCGAGTGGCCCCCAGGCGACTACCCGGAACCACTCGGTCTCTTCCTTCCATTCGCCGGTGGAGTCCTTGTAGTTGCGGTTGACGGCGACCGTGAACTGGGTCACCGCCTGGCCGTTTGGCGTATACCGCATCTCCGGGTCGCGGCCGAGATTGCCGATGATCATCGCCTTGTTGAGCGACATGGAGAGTGCCTCCAACTCCGTCTGGCGCGGGTTTCTAGTCGATGGCAGCCGGCGCGGCTTCGCTCTCGGATTCGTCGATCAGCCCGACTTCGTCCTCGGGCTCTTCCTCGTCGGAAGGCGGCGGGCTCACCTCGACGTCGGCGTCCGCCTCGTGTCCGCGCGAAGCCTTGAGGGGTCGCTCGACGCGGGTGACGAGGTGGCGGAGCACTTCCTCGCTGATGAGCAGTCCACGCTCGAGCTCGACGATGGCCGTCGCCGGGGCCTCGAACAGGATCACGTAGTACGAGCCTTCGCGATGGTGATCTATCGGGTAAGCCAGTCGGCGGCGGCCCCACGGGGCCTGCTTGACGATCTGGCCGCCCCCGGCGGCAATGGCTCGGGCCATCCGCTCGAGCGAAGCCTGGACCTTGTCGTCCGCCAGATCGGGACGCAAGACGAGCATGAGTTCGTATCGGCGCATGCGCCAGCGACTCCTTCCCATGGGAATGCCCCGATGCGCGAGCGGCAACGCCGGTCGGTCGGAGCCGAAAGGACCGGCGCATTCTAGCAGGACCCGGGATTCCGGCGCTCCGGCATCGGGATCGCTCTACGGTCCCCATCCATAAAGGCAAGGCTTACCGGTACCAAAGTTCTCTCCGCCCCGACCAAGGGTGGGCATATCCTGATTGGGACACTCGGGTAATCAGAACTGTATGGTCAAACGGCAGAGGCCCGCCCGAGGTCGCGACGAACGCCGACCGTCGTTTGCGAAAGGAGGCATCGTGTTCTTGGTCCTTCACCGCGAGGAAGGACAGGGTCTCGCGGAATACGCACTCATCCTCTCTCTTATCGCAGTCGTCGCCGTATCCGCACTCATGTTCATCAGCGGAAACCTCCAGACGCTCCTTAGCAGTATCGGCGAAGGACTCTGAGGCATCAGGCGAATCGCAGGACGGGTCGCTCACGCGGCCCGTCCTTTCATTTGTCGCGAACACGCCGCCCTCCGCCGAGGAGGGTGGCCGGACCATCGACGCTGGTGCCGGAGGCGAGATTTGAACTCGCACGACCCGAAGGCCCGCGGAGTTTAAGTCCGCTGCGTCTGCCAGTTCCGCCACTCCGGCACGGCGGCAAGGGTAGCGCGCCGCGGTCGTCGCGGTGATCGAGACGCGTACTCGTCGTCGGCGGCAGGTGCGGGCTGATTGCCCAAGCCCCACCGAGACTGAGGAGATTGGAGGCGACGAGCGGATTCGAACCGCGGAATAGAGGTTACGCAGGCCGCTCAGGAGCGCCCGGGCGGGTCCGTTGACGGTCCATTTGAGCGCGTAGCAGCCCTCTCGGCCGGGTCTCCACCACGAGCTGGGCGCATACGCCGGGATCGTCGGTGACCAGCGGAGTGGGGGTCTGTGCCCGTTCGCCTACGTTGTCCCTAGGGCAGTCCGGCCAGCAGCGCGGCGAATTGCGCGTCTGTCATATAGCCCGTGGCGTAGAGCAGGTCGCCTCGCTGTGTGTAGAAGACGGCGTGGAACCGACCCGAGGCATCGGTGGGCGTTGCGTATCGCATGACGGTCTGGCCGGCCATGTCGAGCACCGACCGCTCCGTTAGCCCAACAGCGATGAGGTAGGGCTCGGCCGCCCGCATGAAAGCGCCGAAGGTGACGCCGGGCACACGCAACACGTCGAAGTTGAGCCGCGCCGTCCCGTACACCTCCACATCCACGTCGACGGCGGTAGCCGGGTCGCCACCTGCCGCGGCGACGATGGCCGCCGTCTCGGGGTACATGACCTTGACTGTCGCCACGAGACGCCACCCATCGATACTCGCCGGCAACCCGAACGACCCCGCCTCCGGTGTCCCCGCGATCGCGGAGGCGGTCTTCACCGGCGGAGACGTGGTCGCGGCACCCACGGAGGTCATACCCGCGCTGCACGCATTGAGGGCCACCGGGAGCGCAACCAATGCCAGCCAGGACAACCCTGGGGCTCGAATCTCGCCCTCCGCCATGTCATCCACCTTTAAGTTGGAATCTTGAGCCAGCGGCGGTCCCCGTTCACAGTGCCAGGCGTCGCCAACAGGGCCCGGTACCAGGGGTTGGTCGAATTGGAGTCCCGGCGCTACACCGTCTGGGAATCGGCGAACGGCCCCGGCGCGGCCGCACGAGCTGGCCGGCACTTCGTCGGGACCATCGGCGGGTGGCGGAGCGTGCCGCGGAGCCTGTCGGCGCCGTTGGACGGCGTCCTCTTCCGCGGGTTCCGGCGTTCGCGGGATGACGGCACATGGCCAGCATCTGGACAAGGTATGGCTTGATGGGCCGCATCGACGTCATCGTCCGCAAGATCGACGAGGGCTTAGCGACTGTCAAACGTTCAGTAGGGAAAGTGGAGGCGACGAGCGGATTCGAACCGCTGAATAGAGGTTTTGCAGACCTCCCCCTTAACCACTTGGGTACGTCGCCTCGGACGCGGAGCCACCTGCGGTGGCTTTGCCGGCTGGGGGAACCGGCGGTAATGCGGTCAGACTGGCTGCCCCTCGAGGATTCGAACCTCGCCTAACGGATCCAAAGTCCGCTGTCCTACCACTAGACGAAGGGGCAGAGGCTCGATCTATGGGCGGACGACCATTCGGGTCGGCAGATGAAGGGAGTGGAGCGGAAGACGGGACTCGAACCCGCGACCCTCACCTTGGCAAGGTGATGCTCTACCAACTGAGCCACTTCCGCTCGAAAACCAAGCCAGTCTTTTGTGGTGCCGAGAGCCAGGATCGAACTGGCGACACCGCGATTTTCAGTCGCGTGCTCTACCGACTGAGCTATCTCGGCCCGAACTGACGGACTGGCTGCCCGTCGGCGCGAGGAAAGGTAACACGAGGAGCCGAGACGCTGCAAGGCGACCTCCGGGCCTGCGTATTGCGGCTGCCGGGAGCCTCGCCCGACGCCGACAGCCCTAGTCCAGCCCGGTCAGCTGACGCACTTCTGACGCATCCATGGGCGGGTCGCCGGTCAGCTGCCGGAGGCGGTTGATGCGGTCGACGATCGGCGGATGCGTCGAAAACAGGTTCGAGCCGCCGCCGAGTTTCTTGAGTGGGTTGACGATGTAGAGATGCTGAGTCGCCCCGTTGGCCGAGTGGAGCGACTCGTTGTCCGAGGCCAGCTTCGCCAGAGCGCTTTCGAGCCCGTGCGGGTTCCGGGTGAGCTGGACGGAGGAAGCGTCGGCCAGGTACTCGCGCTGCCGGCTCACCGCCATCTGGACGAGCGCCGTGAAGATGGGTGCGAGGATGGCCAGGACAACGCCGACGAGAAGGAACACGATCGCGAGCCCCCCGCCGCCCCCCTCGTTGTTGTTGCTCCGCCGACCCCCGCCGAACCAGAACGTGTAGCGGAGGAACAGCTGGGCCAGCAGGGCGATACTGCCGACCATGACCCCGACGATGAGCGTGAACCGGATGTCGTAGTTGCGGACGTGCGACATCTCGTGGCCCAGAACGCCCTGAAGCTCTTCGCGATTCATCTTCTGGAGCAGGCCCGATGTGACGGCGATGGAAGAGTGGTTCGGATCCCGGCCAGTGGCGAACGCATTGGGCGACGGGTCGTCGATGATGTAGACCTTTGGCATCGGGATGCCCGCGGCAACGGCCATCTCGTTGACGACGTTGAATAGCTGCGGCGCCTGCGCCGGCGTGACCTCCTGAGCGTGGGAGCTGGCCAGGACCAGCTGGTCGCCGCCGTAGTACGAGCCCATGGCGCTCAGCAGACCAACCGCGACTGCGATGGCCAGCGCGCCGATCCCCCAAAGAACGGGATCGCCATTGGCGTAGCCGATGGCGTAGCCGATCACGAAGCCGAAGACGGCCAGGAAGGCGACTACGACAAGGGCGAGCAGGAACGAATTTCGGCGGTTGGCCGATTCTTCAGAGTAGAAAGTTGTCACAGCTATGCGGCCTCAGCGCGGGGCGGGCCCCGCCGGCTCTCGCGGGTGGGGCCCTGGTTCTCGCCTATCCCAGGTTGACGACGGGGACCTCGGCGGCCTCCGGCTCGGCCTCGAAGAACTCGCGCTTCGTGAAGCCCATCGGGCCCGCCATCAGCACGTTCGGGAAGACCTGCAGCGAGTTGTTGAACTCGAGCACGGTGGCGTTGTAGTGCTGACGGGAGAACGAGATCTGGTTCTCGGTGGTGGTCAGCTGCTCTTGCAGCGACATCACGTTCTGATTGGCCTTCAGGTCCGGATAGTTCTCGACGACCGCGAAGAGAGACTTCAGGGCTCCGGTCAGGACGTTCTCAGCTTGAGCCTGAGCCGCCGGACCCTGCGAACCGGCCGAGATGGCGTTGCCGCGGGCTTCGGTGACGGCCGTCAGGACGCCCTTCTCGAAGTCCATGTAGCCCTTGACCGCGTTGACCAGGTTCGGGATCAGGTCGTGGCGGCGCTTCAGCTGGACCTGGATCTGCGAGTTGGCCTCGTCGACGCGATTGCGCTTCGTGACGAGACCGTTGTAGATCCCGACCACGAAGACAACGAGGACTACCAGAACGACGATGATGATGATCGGGACGAGCATGTCCCTCCTCCGATCGGTATGGCCGCAACAGCTGCCGTGCGGTGCTTTCAGTCTAGCAGGCGACCCGTCGACAACGACGGCGGCAGGGATCGTCGCACACGAGAAGACGTCGGGTCCGCCGAACGTTTGACCCAAGATCGGCGCGGAAGGTTCGGTCGTGAGGAGGCGGCAGTCGAGCCCACCGCCGTCTGAGGTACCGGCGGGCGCAGCCACGCGCCGGCAGGATCTCGGGGACTGGTGGGCGGTGCAGGGTTCGAACCTGCGACATCCTCGGTGTAAACGAGGCGCTCTAACCGCTGAGCTAACCGCCCGATAGGCCGCGTTGGGCGGCGCGCCGGCCGCCGTGCGGCCGAATCTGGATCAAAGAAGAGGGTGGTGCCCAGGCCGGGACTTGAACCCGGATGGATTGCTCCATACGCCCCTCAAACGTACGCGTATACCAATTCCGCCACCTGGGCACGAAACGCCGTTGCGACGGCTCCACGTCGCTGCGCCGAATACCTGGTGCCGAGGAGGGGATTTGAACCCCTACACCCTTGCGGATACTAGCTCCTGAAGCTAGCGCGTCTGCCATTCCGCCACCTCGGCGCACACAACGCCCGGCGTTACCGGGCGCTGGCGAGGCGCCAGTCTATCACATCCCAGAATCGGCCCGACGGATTGGATATCTCGTTGGACGACACCCCCTGGACGCGCTTGCTGACCACCATGTCGTAGTCCCGGAAGACCAACGGCAGCACCGGAATCGTGGTCGAGATGTACTTCTCCAGGGCCGAAACGGCAGCCTGTCGCGCCACGGGATCGGCCGTCTTGCGCACGGTGATCAGCAGCTGGTCGAGCGTCGGGTCTTGCAGCCCCGACACGTTCGAGCCGCCCGCGCCTATCTGAGAGGAGAGCAGCATCGGCCCGAGGTCCGGGTCCAGACCGACCTCGAAGTCGACCACGGCCGACATGTAGTCCCCGCTGTCGAGCCGGTCCAGGTATGCGCTGGTTGGGACCGCATCGACCACCACCGGAATGCCGAACGCGGTCCAATCGGCGGCGACCCGCTGCGCCGTCGCGTACACAACGGGATTCGTGGCCTGGTCCAGCGTCAGGAGTTCCAGGCTGTATGTCGTCGTGCCCTTGGGAACCGTCCAACCGGCCGCGGAATGTGTCCAACCGGCGGCCACCAGGTAGCCTGCCGCCTCGGCGACGTTGTATGGGGTCGTGGTCACCGACGAGGCGTCGTATGCGTAAGACCAGCTGGGGATCGGCAGGTCCGCGTAGCTGCCTCGACCCTCGAGCACCTGGCTCAGCAGCGCGTTCCTATCGATCGCCGACAGCAACCCAGTTCGGGCGTTCGGGTCGCGCAGCTCAGGGTGGGTGCTGCGCTGGTTGACGACGACACTCAACAGGCTGGCCCATTGGTAAGCGACGAGCCGCGAGCCGGCGGCCTTGAGAGCGACGTCGGTCTGCCGAGGCGTCAGGCCGCTCACTGCGTCGAGCCGGCCGGCATTGAAGTCGGCCGCGGCCGACGCCGAGTCGTCGTAGAACGTGATGTCGATCGTGGAGATGCTGCTCAAGACAAACCCGCTGAGGTCCGGGGTGGCCGTGGGAGAGGGAGTCGGGGCAGGCGTCGGGGTCGGCGTGGGAGTGGGCGTCGGGGTCGGCGTGGGAGTGGGCGTCGGCGTCGGAGCGGGGGGCTTTCGCGGAGTTGCCGTGGCGAAGGCGATGGCGCTTGGGCTGGCGCCCGAACCGGCGCTGGCCGCCGGGGTCGGATTGATCAGCGGGGCCTCGGTCACGGCCGCGACCCGCTCGAGAACGGCGTGGTTGTAGTCGAGCTCGACGATCCGGTAAGGCCCGTCGCCGATCGGACGGGCGCTGTAGCTCGAGTCGGCGAGTCTGGCCACGGACGTGGCCTTCAGCAGGTGCGACGGCAGGATAGGCAACTCCGCCTGACGGAGGAAGCCGGCGATAGGCAGCGTCATGGTGACCTGGACCGTAGACGAGCCCTCGGCGCTGACCCGCACTCCCTGCCACGACGAGCCGACCGGGCCCTCATAGCTCGAGTCCTGGACGAGACCGACGGTGTAGACCACATCGGCCGCCGTCACCGGCTGGCCATCTTCCCAGTAGGCGTCGCTGCGGATCTGGAAGGTGTAGCTGCGCCCATCGGCCGAGGCCGTCCACGTCGCCAGGTCGGGCACGACCGAGCCGTTCGGCCCGGCCCTGGTCAACCCGCGGAAGAGCAGCGCAACGAGATCCCGGTCGGCCTGGGAGCGCGGAGTTATCGGGTTGACGGAGCTCGGGTGGCCGATCACGCCTTCGCGGTACGGAGGGACGGCGACGCTCGGCTGCGCCGAACTACTCGTTGACAGCGGAGACGGTACGACCAGCGCCGCCCCGATGATCGCCAGGGCGATGAACAGCGCTCCGATGGCGAACCGATCTCGAGGCTTCATGCGTTCACGTCAGCGCCGTCCGAGCCTCGCTCCCCTCCCCGCGCCGCCAGCCCAAGGTCAGGAATGGAAGCCAGGTTGGAAGCTCAGCTCGGCGAGCAGACAGAACAGGACCGCGAGAACGATCGTGAACTGCCACAGGCGCCGCTCGATCCCACGCCGGCTGCGGTAGACGGAGGAGTCGCCACCAAAGGTGGCCGACAGGCCCGACCCTCGCGCTTGCAGGAGGATGGCGATCATCAGGAACACGCCGATGATGTCTATGGCGAAGGCCAGAGCGGGATTCACGTCTCGAAGCAACCTCGTTCGGTGGTCCGCAGGTGGCGGACCGGCGCATGTTAGCACAGGACCGCGGCCTCCCGACCGGATGAGCCGGGCGGCCGCGGGGTGCCTGGTACTGCGGCTAGACCTTCGCCAGGAGCGAGTGGCCGGTAACGTCAGGCCATGGCTCCAGGCCGCCGATCTCCAGGATCGTCGGCGTTACGTCGGCAAGTCGCCCGTCCTTGAGCCGCTTGCCATCGAAATACCGGCCGATCCCTACGAGCGGCACCGGGTTGAGCGAATGCTTGGTGATCGGGTTGCCGGCCTCGTCCTTCATCTCGTCGGCGTTGCCGTGATCCGCGGTTATGAACAGGACCGCGCCCGGGGCGGCCGGGTCGTCCGCGTCCACGGCCAGGATCGAGGCCGCGACCCGACCCAGGACCGCGTCGACTGTCTCGCAGGCCTTGACGGTCGCGTCCCAGACACCGGTGTGACCGACCATGTCCGGGTTGGCGAAGTTGGCCACGATCAGGTCGTACTTGCCGCCGGAGATCGCCGTTACGAGAGCGTCGCAGACGCCCTCGGCGGCCATGCTCGGCTGGAGATCGTACGTGGCGATCTTGAGGCTCGGGATGAGCTTTCGATCCTCACCCGGCCACGACTCCTCGCGGCCGCCGTTGAAGAAGTACGTCACGTGGGCGTATTTCTCCGTTTCGGCGACGTGGAACTGGGTCCAGCCGGCCTTGCTGACGGCTCCGGCCAGAGACGGCACGACATCCGGACCGAAGACCACCTGCACCGGCAGGTCGGCCTCGTAGGCGGTCATGGTGGCGTAGAGGATCCCGCGCGGCGCCGGGCCGGCGGCATTCCGATCGAAGCCCTTGAAGTCGGTGTCGGCGAGCGCGTGGGAGAGCTGGCGAGCCCGGTCGGCCCGGAAGTTGCAGTGCAGGACCGCGTCGCCGTCGGCGATCGTCCCGTGATCGACCCCGTCGATGACGGTCGGGGTGATGAACTCGTCGTTCTCGCCTCGACCGTAGCCTTCCTGCACGGCCGCAACGGCGGACGGAGCGTGGTAGTCGGCGACGCCGTGGACGATCGCGTCGTAACCCTTCTGGGTCCGTTCCCAGCGCTTGTCGCGGTCCATGGCGAAGTAGCGGCCGCCGATGGTGGCGATCTTCGCATCCGGATGGGCGGCCGCGAGGCGCGCCTCCAGATCGGGCACGAACTCGATGGCGGATCGCGGCGGCGTGTCGCGGCCGTCGAGCAGGCCGTGGACCCGGATCCGCGCCACTCCCTGGCGGGCGGCCAGCTCGGCCACGGCCACCAGATGGCGATCGTTGGCATGCACGCCGCCGGGGCCGACGAGGCTGATCAGATGAAGGGTATGCCCGGCTTCCCTGGCCCGGGCGCAGAGCGCGAGCAGGACCGGCCTGGTGAAGAAGCCGCCCGACGTGATCGACTTGTCGATCCGGGGCAGGTCCTGCAGCACGGGCTGGCCGGTGCCCAGGTTCAAGTGACCGACTTCGGAGTTCCCCATCTGGCCGTCCGGAAGGCCAACGAACTCTTCGGACGCCTGCAGGGCGCTGTGCGGCCAGCGCGCCAGTAAGGCATGCCAGTTCGGCATTCTGGCCTGTTCGATGGCGTCCACCGACGGGTTGTGGCCGATGCCGAAGCCGTCGAGAACGACCAGCACGATCGGGCGCGGACGTGCCGCGTCGCCACGCTCGCCGGAGCGGCCGGGGTGGCCGGCGGCGCCAGTATTCGGCGCCGTCATGCGGGCTTGCCTGCGGCCGCCGCGCGCGCCATGGCCGTGATCGCGGCGCGTGCGACCATACCGGCCATTTCGTCGGGCTTCAGCGACGCTCCACCCACGAGACCGCCGTCGATGGACGGTTCGGCAAGGAACTCGCCGATATTGGCGCTGGTCACGCTGCCACCGTAGAGGACGGGCACGCTCTCCGCGGCCTTGCCCCAGCCGAGGTCGGCCGAGAGGGTCGATCGGATCGCCTCGGCCATTGCCGCGGCGTCGGCGCTCGATGCGGTCCGGCCGGTGCCGATGGCCCAGACCGGCTCGTAGGCGATGACGAAGCCGCCGCCGAGGAGCGCCTCGACGTCCTTGCCGGCGAGAGCCCCACGCAGCTGAGTGGCCACGACTTCGACCGCCCGGCCCGCTTCGCGCTCGTCGAGAAGCTCGCCTACACAGAGGATCGGCCGCAACCCCGACGAGATCGCGCGGGCCAGCTTCTTGCCGATGAGCTCGTCGGTTTCGTGGGCGTCGCGGCGCCGTTCCGAGTGGCCGATGATGACCCAGGTGGCCAGCCCCGCAAGTTCGGCCGCGGATACTTCGCCCGTGTAGGCGCCCGCCAGCTCGTGATGGACGTTCTGGGCACCCACCGCCACGTTCTTCCCGACAAGCGCGTCGCGCACGGCGGCGAGGCAAACGAACGGCGGGCAGATGACTCGAACCACGCCCGGCTCCTCGGTCCGGGCGGCGATTGTCGCGGCCAGCTCACCGGCGTCCGCGGGGGTGGTGTTCATCTTCCAGTTGGCGGCAATGATCAGTGGTCTCATGACGAGAAATGATGACAGAGTGGCGCGCCCCGACGGAGGGAGGTTCGGCCCCTCGGCGGGTGGCCTCCGGTCCGCGTGCGGGGGTAAGTCGGCCCGCGATGGCGTGGGCAGTGGCGGCGGCCGGCGCCGGATACGCTCGACGCGGCCGGTTTCCGTGTACCAGTGGGGGGAGTGTTATGGAGCCAGACCCGGGCCCCATTCCATCGTCAGGACCGGTCCGAGCGTGTCAGTTAGACGATGACGGCTAACTGACGACATATGCAGGGACCGCTCCGGGCGATTCGCCGCCCCAGCTGGGTCGAACGCCACAGACCCGCGGCTTATCACTCTCCCCAGGCGTACAGGGAAACTGCCCATATGCTCGTCTCAAATCGGCGTCAGGGCCGCGATCAACGTCGTCACGGCTGCGGCCAACTCGGAGCGCCTTCCCGAACCCCGCGTTAGCGTAGGGCGTAGCCTCGGCCGCGCCGGCCTACACCCTCATCGGGGTGGAGCGCCAGGCGCTCGACGCGCTCCAGGGCTCGCTGGACGGCGGAACGATGCAGGCCCAGGCGCTCCGCCAGCTCAGTGAAGGTCGCTTCCGGCTCCTCGCGGCGAGCGTCGGCGACAAGCCGGACGGTGTACGGCTGAGCGGCCAGACGCCCGTCCGACGCGAGGGCCTCGATTGCCTCCAGCTGGCGGGCGGACGCCGCGACGGCCCGCGCCAGGTTGGCCGATTCGGCGTTGATGACGCGATTGAGATCGCCCCGGACTGTCCGCGAAACCTGCCGCGCCTCCAGCTCCAGCAGCGACGAGCCACCGCCCAGCAGCTTGAGGAAGGTGACCACGGTCTCCACGCTCTTCCAGGTGACAACGCCACGGCCGCGGCGAAGGCGCCAGCCGGCGGCCAAGTCGAGCTGGCCCAGCCGATCGCAGAGCTGCCGCGCCTCGTCCGGCGGAAGGACGAACTCGAGGTGGGTCCGGCCGGATGCCAGGCTGAGCGAGCCGTGGGCCAGGAACCGGCCCCGTAGGTAGGCGATGCGGCAGTGCTCGCGCGAGCGAGCCCAATCGAACGGCGGAGGCGGCAAGACAGCCTGGGCCCCCGGGACGGCCACGCCCGAACCGACCGCGTCGGCGACCGCGCCCGAGACTACGCTCGAGGTAGCGCTCGAGCCGGCGCTCGAGTTGGCGCTCGAACCTACCCCTGCGCCAGCACCCTTGCCCCCGGCAGCCGAACCATCGACATGATCCGGACGCTCCCCTGCCCTCGGCCTGCTCAGCCGGAACACGAGCCGGGCGATGTTATGGCGACGCGGCTCGAAGGCTCCGGCCAGCCCGGCCGACTCGGCGATCCGGCAGCAACGGCGCGGCGGATCGACGGCCGCAAGCTCCGCCCGTAAAGATTCGACCAGGTCCCGCTCTGAAGTGGTCATGTCGCGCGCGCAGGACCTGGGTCGGAGCCCCGACGCATGCGGCGCCGGGGCCACCTCCGGCGTGGATCCACTATGCCGACCGAGACACTCGCGAGCGGTGCCGTTCGAAGGACTCCCGCTCGTAGATACGCATCACGGCCGCGGCCAGTCGAGCCGGATCGTGGTGGTGGGCGTTCTCCGGATCGACCACATCCTCCAGCACGAGCCGCGGCATTTCTGGCTCGGAGAGGACCGCCGGCGGAGGCCAGCGCAGCTTTACCGCCTCGGCGCCGTAGCCGCCGGGCCGCTTGGCCTCGAACTGGTTGTTGGCCAGCACGACGTCCATCCAGCCCGCGCCGGTGTGGCGTTCGAGCGCGGCGACGTGGTCTGCCAGGTCGTAACGCTGGGTCTCGCCCCGCTGGGTGGCTACGTTGCAGATGTAGAGCTTGACGGCCGCAGACGCGCGCACGGCCGACAGCAACTCGGGCAGGAGCAAGCTCGGCATGATGCTCGTGTAGAGGCTGCCGGGGCCCACCACGATCAGGTCGGCCTCCTCGACCGCCCGCCTGGCGTCGTCGCCTGCCGAGACGGTTTCGGGCGTCAGCCAGACGCGTTCGATCTTGGTCGACTTCGCGATCTCCGACTGACCCGTAACCTCGGCTCCACTCAGAAGTCGCGCGTGGAGCGTCACCACAGTACCCGTCGCCGGCACGACCTGGCCACGAACCGCCAGGACGCGGTTCATCTGGCGGACGCCCTCCTCGAAGTCGTCGCCCTGGACCGACGTCATCGCCGCCAGCAACAGGTTGCCGATCGTGTGCCCGCCCAGACTCGCCTCGCCGCTGCCGGGGAACCGGTACTGCAGCAGCTCGCCCATGAGCGGCTCCGAGTCGGCCAGCGCGGCGATGCAGTTGCGGATGTCGCCGACCGCGGGGATCCCAAGCTCTTCCCGCAGCCGCCCCGACGATCCGCCGTCGTCGGCGACCGTCACCACCGCCGTGATGTTGCTGGTGTGCTCCTTGATCCCGCGCAGCAGCGTGGAGAGGCCGGTACCACCGCCGATGACCGCGATCTTCGGGCCGCGAGACAGGAATCGTTTCTGGTAGATGACCTCGACCAGCGGCTGGTCGCCTTCGTTGTTCAGGAACGGGCCCATCAGCACGCGCACTGCCCGCCAGGACCCGTAGACGAAGAGCCCGACACCGATCGTGCCCACGATCGTGCCGCGCAGCCAGTACGGGAAGAACTGGAGCGTGAGTATGTACAGCAGGCCCTGGCTCGGTCCCGAGAAGTCGTAGCCACGGTAGACCTGGCGCAGAAGGAGGGCGCCGGCAAGCGCGAGTAGCAGCTCCCCGGCAAATACCACCACAAGCCAGCGTTTGAGCCCGATCCCGGGTTCGAGCCAGCGCCGGACGACGGAGGCGCTGATGTGCGGCCGGTGGATCCTCATTCGCGCTCAAGCTCCCGGTGGAAGACGGCCACGGTTCCAAAGCCGCCCTTCTCGAGCCACTTCTTCAGCTCTTCGGCGATGACGATCGAGCGGTGGTAGCCGCCCGTGCAGCCGATGGCGATCGTCAGACGCGTCTTGCCTTCACTGCGGAAGCCGGGGATCGTCAGCTCGAGGAACTTGGCCAGGAAGTCGAAGAACTGCTGGGCGATCGGCTGGTTCATGACGTAGTCGCGGACCGCCGGGGTTAGCCCCGAGAGATGCCGCAGCGAGTCTACGTAGTACGGGTTCTCCATGAACCTGACGTCGAACACAAGGTCCGCCTCGAGCGGCACGCCGTGTTTGAAGCCAAAGCTGATCAGCTGGAAGACCAGCTCCTGGCCGGTCGGCGAGTCTTCGAGGTGCGCAAAGATCCGCTCCTTGAGCTGTCGCAGCGACAGGTCCGACGTATCGATCACGACGTCCGAGTCGGCCCGCACGGGATCCAGCAGGCGCCTCTCTTCGGCGATCGAACCGGCGATGCCCCGGCGGCCAGAAAGCGGGTGCCGGTGGCGCGTTTCCGAGAAGCGACGGATCAGGACGTCGTCGCGGGCCTCGAGGAAGATGACGCGGGGCTTGATGCCCCGGCCCTCGAGAGCGCCCCGCATGGCCGCGAGAGCGAGGGCCGCGTTTCCGGCGCGCACGTCGAGGACGATGGCAACCTTCTCGAACCTCTGACGGTCGATCGAGACCAGCTCGGCCAGGTCCGGCAGCAGCTCGCCGGGCACGTTGTCCATGCAGGTGTAGCCGAGGTCCTCGAACAGCTTCGTCGCGGCCGTCTTGCCCGCGCCGGAAAGACCGCTCAGGATCACGACCCGCTGCCGCTTCTCCGGTTTCTGCGCCGGCTTACCGGCCGGTGTATCCGTCCGATTTGCGCTGCCGCCGGCTGCGCGGCCACGGCGCCGGGCGTCGGGCGTGAACGGACCTCCGGTACGCGGCGCGCTCCCGACCTCCTCGGTCGTTCGGCCGGTGCTTGTTCCGGACGCGTCCGATCGGCTGCTCATCGGTTCAGTGTATCGCGCCATGTTCGCGCGCCGGATCGCCGCCGCCGGCCCCGGGCGACCGCTCGAGGCCCGTCCGCGGGCGTTGTCGGCCGCCGGCCTCAACCCAAGTGCGGAAGGCGGGAGGAATGCGGCGGCCCATCTCGCTGTTGTGGAATGAGCCGATGGTTGAACTCAGCCGCCGGCCACGCTCAGGCGCGCCGCCCAATCCCGAGCGGCCGCGGCGAGGAGCTCGGCGATATCCGCTGACGCCGGGGCGCCACTCCCCGGTTTGGCGGCCGCCGCCGTGATGCCGCGCGAGACGTTGACGAGCAGCCCGCCCCCGGGACGCCCGCCGGCAGGCGCCGCGACCGCGGGCCCGAAACGAAGAGCCGGCTCAACCTCCCCACCCTGGGCTCCGACGCCGGGGACCAGAAGAGCCAGGCCCGGGGCGATAGCGCGGATGCGTTCCAGCTCGACCGGCGCCGTCGCACCCACCACCAGACCCACGGTTCCCCCCGGGCCCCAGGCCACCGCCCGGCGGGCGACCCGCGCGTAAAGAGGCTCGGCTGGAACTCCGCTTGACGGGTCGGCGGCGACCTCCAGACCCTGCAGCTCTCCTGCGCCGGGGTTCGACGTCCGGCACAGCAGATACGCGAAGCGGTCGTTGCGGGAAATCAGCGGTTCGATCGCCTCCGAGCCGAGGTACGGGTTCGCGGTTATGGCGTCGGCGCCCAGGATGTCGTACAGAGCCACGGCCTGGCGGGCGGCGGTGGAACCGATGTCGCCCCGCTTTGCGTCCGCGATGAACGGGACGTCCGCGGGAACGTGGCCGCGCAGCCGCTCCAGCGCCGCGATGCCGGCCGACCCGAACGCCTCGAAGAAGGCAAGGTTCGGCTTGACGGCCGCGGCGTACGGAACCGCCGCGTCCAGCAGAACCTCGCAGAAGCGTTCGACTCCAGCGAGGGTCGCCGGGAAGCCGTCCGGCAGCGCTTCGGGTTGCGGGTCGACTCCGAGACAAAGGACGGAGCCGACGGTTTGGGTGCGGGCAGCGAGGCGGATCAGATACGAACTCATGGTTTCGAAGGGTAGCCGACCCGCGATCCACTCATCAGGGCGCCGCCGCTGGCGGCGACGTCAGCCTGCCGGATTCGAGCCCGCCGGCCTGAGCGCCCTCGGCCGCGACGTCGACGACTTCGAGTTGCATCGACTCGAAGCCTCCGAACTGCCGGCTTGAGGCCCGGGCGACGACGTCGATCCGGTCTCCCTCGTGGAGCATTGCCGCCAGGTCCGGTCTGCGGAACGCTACCGCGTCGAGGACGTCCCGGCTGCGCCGCAGGACCAGCTGGGTATGGCCGCCGTTGGCCGAACGCACCCGCAGGACCGTGAGCCCGGTGACCGCCAGCGACGGGGTCGGATTGCCCACGCCGGTCGGTGCCAGCAATCCGATCTCGCGCACAAGGGCATAGTCGACCGAGTCGGCGGGGACGACGAGATCGACGGTCAACTCGGGAACGCTGGCGCCCGGGGGAAGCGCCTTCCTCGCAGCCATCTCCAGGAAGCGCGCGCAGAACTCCGGCCAGCGCTGGGCGGCGATGTCGAACCCGGCCGCGGCGCGATGGCCGCCGTGGCGTATCAGCAGATCGCCGCATTCGATGAGGGCCTCAGCCAGGTTCATGCCGCCGCCGCTCCGGCACGAGGCGCGCAGCGTGCCCTCCTCCGCGTCGAGTGTCGTGGCCACCACGGCCGGGCGCCCGAGATCCTCCGCCAGACGCCCCGCGACAAGGCCGACGATGCCCACCGGCCACTCCCCACGGATCAGCAACGCGGCCGGGAGGTCCGCGGGAGCCGTGGCCTGGACAATGCCGTCGCCGGCGGCTTCGAGGGTGGCGACCTCCGGCGCAGGACCGAGACCCAACTCGTGCCTCGCCTCCGCCAGTGCCCGGCGTGTCATCTCGCGTCTGTCCAGATTGGCCGTTTCGATCTCGGCCGCAAGTTCGTCGGCCTCTGTTCGATCGGTCGCAAGGAGGAGGCGAGCGGCGCGCGCCGCCTCCCCCACCCTGCCGGCCGCGTTGAGCCGCGGTGCGATCGCGAACCCGATGTCGTCGAGATCGAGTCGCTCGCGCGCCACGCCGGCGCGCTCGAGCAGGGCCGCCAGACCGGGCCGCGCGCCGCTGCGGAGCTGTTCCAGGCCGAGGCGGGCGATCGATCTGTTCTCGCCGAGGATCGGCGCCACGTCGGCGACCGTGCCGATCAGGGCCAGATCGGCCAGCTCCCGGACCGATTCGGGGAGTCCTAGCCGACCGCCCGCAGTGCCGCCGGCAGTGCCGCCGGCCGCCGGACCTCCCGTATCGCCGAGCTCAGCGATCAACAGATGGGCGAACTTCCACGCCACTCCGGCCCCCGTCAGCCCGCGTTCGGGATAGACGCTGTCTTCACGGACCGGGTTGACGACCGCGACGGCGCTCTCCGGCCAGGTTGCGGCGTGGTGGTGGTCCGTGACCAGGACGTCGATGTCCCGGCCGCGTGCGAGATCGATCTCGGCGGCGCTGCTGGTGCCGCAGTCGGCGGTCAGGATCAGGGTTCGCCCCTCGGCCGTGGCGCGATCTATGGCGCGTAACGACAGGCCGTGCCCGTCGCCGAGCCGCTCCGGGACGTAGGGCGCGACATCCATGCCGAGCGACCGCAACGCGAGAACCAGGATCGACAGGCCGGTCAGGCCGTCGGCGTCGAAGTCGCCGTACACCAGCACTCGCTCACCCCGCGCCCGAGCCTCCGCGACCCGCCGGAGAGCGGCGCCGGCGTCGGGGAGCTGCCTTGGGTCGTGCAGCCCGTCTTCGGCCGGGGCGAGGAACCTCGTTAGCTCGTCGGCCGTGGTCACCCCTCGCGCCGCGAGAATCGAGAGGAGCCTGGGCGAGACGCCGCGCTCCGCGGCCGCGTCTCGGCACGCGTCGTTCACGGGCGGCGAGCCGGCAACGCGCCAGCGGAAGCTCGAAGTGATCACGCCGTCAGGATGACATCCCGCGATCATCACCGACATATCTCCCCGTCGCTCGGAGCGGCTGGCGATGCCCCGGAGGCGCCGCGGGCGACTCCGGACCGCCTCGTCGTCTCGCTGCGACGCGGTTCGTGGCCCAAGGGCAGCAACAGATGCCCCCGGAGGCGCCGCGGGCGACTCCGGACCGCCTCGTCGTCTCGCTGCGACGCCGTTCGCGGCCCAAGGGCAGCAACAGATGGCCCCGGAGGCGCCGCGGGCGACTCCGGACCGCCTCGTGTCGTCGCCCAATTTCCCTGTACGCGTGGGTGGAGTGTTATGGAAGGGGGTCGGGATCGAGGACGGCGGGACGCTCGCCGAAGGCGGCCTGCGCCGCGTTCCGAGGCCTCGATCGGACCGAATCGGTGACCTGAGGCCATGTGGCGGGCCGCTTCGGGCACCGCTGAGCCCCCGTCGGGGTCGATTTCGGCCTGGCCGAAGCCTTACGAGGGAGGCGCACGCGGCGGCTGGCTCGGAGCTGTTCCATAACACTCTGTCCAGGCGTACAGGGAAAGAACCAGATGCCGCGCAGCCCTCCGACGGGCCGCTCGAGCCAGCGGCCGAAAACACGGATACGGATCGGCCGGCCAGGCCGACACTCGCGCTTGATTGCGTTTCGGCCGCGGGCCGAACACTGGCGACTGATTGCGCTTCGGCAGGCCGCCGAGCGCGCCTGCGCCCGGGTCCGGATCAGGCCCGGCGACCGCTCCTCATGGCCGCGAGGCGCTCGGCGCGGCGTCGATCCTCCCAGAGCTGCCAGACCACGAGCAACGGGCTGGCGTTGAAGATCGACGAGTAGGTTCCGGAGATGATGCCGATCAGCAGCGCCAGCACGAAGTAGTGGATCGAGGCGCCTGCGAACAGCAGCAGTGCGACCAGCGTTACCACGACCGTCAGGCTGGTGTTGATCGACCGGCCGAAGGTCTGGAGGATGGAGTGGTTGACGATCGCGTCGAACGGCTCGCCCGCATGACGCGCCTTGTTCTCGCGGATCCGGTCGTAGACGACGATCGTGTCGTGGACGCTGAAGCCGATGACCGTCAGCATCGCCGTCACGAACAACGCGTCTATCTGCACTCCGAAGAGCGTGCCCAGGATGGCGAAGATGCCAACCACGACGATCACGTCATGTAGGAGGGCGACAAGAGCGGTGGCGCCGAACTTGATGCTGCCGAAGCGGATGCCGATCCAGATCAGGATGCCGAGCGAACCGAGCAGGACGAGCTTGATCGCGTCCTGGATGAGCTCGGCGCTGACGATCGGACCGACGGTCGTCTGCTCCAGGGTGCAGGCGATCGGTCCCAGCTTGGGATCGGCCTGCAGGTCCGTGGCAATCTTGGCCATGGTCCCGCTGTCGGGCAGGTGAAGCTGGCAGGTCTTGCCGTTCTGGGCGACGCTGTTCGGCGTTGGAGTGGGCACCGCCGTCGGGCTGGCCGAGGGGCTCGGACTCGGCGACGGAGACGGGCTCGGGCTCGGACTGGCACTGGCGCCGGGCGAAGCGGTGGGAACCGCCGCGGCAGACGCGCTGGCGCTGGCCACAGCCGCCGAGGCGCTGGCGCTGGCCCCCGCGGAGGCGCTGGCGGCGGTCGCGGCGCTGGCACTGGCGCTCGGATTCACGGTCGGGGCCGGGGTGATCTGGGGCAGCAGGTCCGAGCGCTTCGTTCGGATGGTGATGTTGTTCGCCGTGTCCTGGCTTACCTCGGCATCGGTTATGCCGTCCTTGACCAGGATCGCCTTGACCTCGTCCAGGGAGGCGTTCGGGTTCTTGAACTGGATCTGCCAGACCGTGCCGCCGGTGTAGTCGACCGAGAACTTCAGACCCACCGTGCCGCCGCTGATGGGCGTCAGGAGGATGAAGATGAAGCCCGGAACGAGGATCAAACCCGAGAAGAGGAAGAACCAGTTCCGCTTGCCTATGACATCAAACACGTCCGCGGGCCTCCCGTCGGGCGAGCCGTCCGCCCATGGCGCGGGCCTGGAATTCCTCGTCGCTCACGCCGTATAGCCACGCCTTCTGGGCCATCTGCTGACGCACGACGACCCGCATGAGCGTCCGCGACACGGTCACGGCCGTGAACATGGAGGTGGCGACGCCGATCATCAGGACCAGGGCGAAGCCTGCGATCGTGGGCGTCCCGAAGAAGTACAGGATGCTGGCCGTGATCAGGGAAGACACGTTCGAGTCGAAGATGGAGTTCCACGCTCGGATGAAGCCGGCCTCACTGGCCGTCACGAGCGTCTTTCCGGTTCGCAGCTCTTCCTTCGTCCGCTCGAATATGAGGATGTTGGCGTCCACCGCCATTCCTACCGAGAGCACGAAGCCCGCTATGCCGGCCAGGGTCAGGGTCACGGGGATGATGCGGAAGATCGCGAGCACCGCCAGGCCGTAGTAGATGAGCGCGATGCACGCCACGAGGCCCTGCAGCCGGTAGTACACCAGCATGAACAGCAGGACCAGGCCGATGCCGATGGCCCCGGCGAAGAGCGTCTGGTTGAGGAACGCCTGTCCGAGCGACGCCGGAATGTCCTGCGAAGACTCCAGGTTAAGCGGATAGGGCAACGCGCCGTACGAGAGGATCGTCGCCAGCGACTTGGCCTGGTCCTGAGTAAAGGTGCCGCTGATCGATCCCTGGCCGGTGATCTGCCCCGCGATGTAGGGTGCCGACTGGACAGTCGCCGTCGAGGACGATCGCGAAGTGCTCATCGATGTGCTGGCTGGACCATGTCGAGAAGGCGGAGGCGGCATCGCCCGCGAAGGCGAAGTTGACCTGCCAGGTGCCGTCGTTCTTCGGGTTTACGGCGGCCGAGATGCTGCCGAGGTCGAGCTGGGCGCCCGTGAACTGGATGGGCAGCGTCGCGTCGATCTTCGTGCCCTCTGCCGGGATGGCCTTGGTTCCGCCTACGTCGGCTCCCGTCGTCGGATCGAACTTGCCGTATACGGCGGCCGGCAGAAGCACGAAGTCCAGCTTCCCGACTTGTCCTACGAGGCTCTCGACGGCGCTCGGATCGGTGGCGCCCGGGACCTGGACGAGGATCTCGCTCGTACCCACGACCTGAATGACTGGCTCGGAGACGTTCAGCGAATTGACTCGCTTCTCGATGATCGAGCGGATCGTCTCCATCTGGCTGGCGCTCGGGGCGCCCTTGCCGCCGGTGTCGACCCCGTACTTGACCTCGAATCCCCCCTTGAGATCCAGCCCCAGCTTCGTGTCGAGCGGTTGAGAGAGCCCGCCGTTGGGGTTGCTCAGGAGGAAGAAGCGCGAGCCCGGCATGTCGACATAGATGGCGAGCACACCAAGGACCAGGATCAGGATTGGCAGGAGTCTTCGCACGAGGCGGGATGATACCAGGGTTGGACCGGGCGGCGCGGCGCCCCGTCACGGGACCGTTCCCCGAGCGCGGCGAGACGGCCGCGGACGACCAGGCGACCTCGACTAGCCCTCCAGGCCGGCCTTGATCTTGGCCGCAAGCGCCGCACCGATGCCCGGCACCGCGGCCACTTGTTCGACCGGAGCCTCGCGGACGCGTTTGGCGGAGCCGAACACCCGCAGCAACGCCGCTCGCCGCCTTGGGCCAACGCCGGGCAGGTCGTCGAAGGCGGAACGCGTCGCCGCCTTGGCCCGTAGCGAGCGGTGGTACGTGATCGCGAAGCGATGGGCCTCGTCGCGGAGCCGCTGCATCAGATACAGCGCCGGGGACGTGGTCGGCAGGAGCACCGGCTCGTCGCGATCGGGCAGGAATATCTCCTCGCGCTCCTTGGCCAGCCCGACCACCGCCAGATCGTGGTAGCCCAGCTCGTCCAGGACCTCCTTCGCCGCGGAGAGCTGGCCCTTGCCGCCGTCGATCACGACCAGGTCGGGCAGCAGCCAGCGCAACTCCTCCTCGTTGCCCTCTTCGCCGGTTCGGGCCCGCTTGAATCGCCGCCGCAGCACCTCCTGGTGGCTGGCGAAGTCGTTTGGTCCCTGGACTTCCTTGATCCGGAAGCGTCGATACTCACCCGTCCGCGGCTTGCCGTCCTCGAAGACGACCATGCTCCCGACCGACTGGGCCCCCTGGAAGTTGCTGATGTCGTAGCACTCGATCCGCGTCGGGGCCCCGGCCAGGCCCAACGCGTCGGCCAGTTCCTCGAGCGCGGCCAGGGTCTTGCCCTGGTCGGCCAGCCAGCGGGCGTGCTCGCGGGCCAGGGTCTCCGTGGCGTTGCGGGCCGCCAGCTCCAGCAGCTCGCGCTTCTCGCCGCGTTGGGGAACGTGAAGGTGGACGGCCGCTCCCCTACGGGCGGCGAGGAACGCTTCCAGCTCGGCCGAGTCCTCGGGGAGCACGGGCACGAGAACCGCTCGAGGCACCGACGTGGCGCGTTCGTAGTACTGCAGCACGAAGCCCGCCAGCACGGCCGCATCGTCGGTCTCGCGAGGGGCGTCGAGCAGGAATACGTCGCGCCCGACCATCTTCCCGCCCCGCACCGCGAAGAGCTGAACCGCGGCCTGGTTGTCCTGCCGGGCCAGGCCCAGCACGTCCTCTTCCGTCGTCGCGTGGGCCGCCATCTTCTGCGATTCCATCGTCCGCTCGATGGCCCGAACCTTGTCGCGCAGCGCCGCCGCCCGCTCGTACTCGGTCGCCTCCGAGGCCGCATGCATCTGGCGGGTCAGCTCGCGCGCCACCACCTCCTGCCGGCCCTCGAGGAACCGCTCGATCTGCTCGATGTCGGCCCGGTATTCGGCCTTGCCGATGTAGCCGACGCACGGCGCCTGGCAGCGCTTGATGTGGTAGAGCAGGCAGGGCCGCTCGATCGCCTTGCGGCCCTCGTGGATGTCGAGCGTGCACGTCCGGAACGGGAAGAGCCGCCGGATGAGGTTCATCGCCTCGTCGACGCTGCTTGCCGACGCGTAGGGCCCGAAATAGCGGCTGCCGTCCGCCGGGAGTTTGCGTGTTCGTTCGACCCGCGGGAAATCCTCGGCCAGCGTGATCTTGATGAACGGGTAGCTCTTGTCGTCCTTGAGCCGGACGTTGTAGCGCGGCCGGTACCGCTTGACGAGGTTGATCTCGAGCAGCAGCGCCTCGCTGACCGAGTCGGTCATCGTGTACTCGAGGTCGGCGATCTTCCCGATCACGCTGCGGATGAGCTGGCCTTCCGGGCCGAGCGTCTGCTTCTGCCAGTAGCTTCGCACGCGGCTGCGCAGGCTCTGGGCCTTGCCGACATAGATCACGATCCCGCGGGTGTCCTTCATGAGGTACACGCCGGGCCGATCGGGCAATCGCTTGAGGGTCGCAGCGAGTTCGGGAGTCACCGCTCGATTGTACGTGCGGAGCCGTGCCGGCCCCGGCCTGCCCCCTGGTCCGCCCGGGTCCCGATCCACCTCATGGCCAACCGCCACCATCCCGGCGCAGCCGTTCATCGATGCATCGGGCAGGTGTCCCGGCCACCTCACCCGACCGCGACGTCCGAAGCCGGATGCCGAGGTCGTGCGGCCGCGTCGACTTACGGGTAATTGGGTGCCGAGCGGGAGAGCTCGATGTCGTGCGGGTGGCTCTCGATCTGGCCCGAATGGGTCAGCTGGACGAAGCGCGCCTTGACCCGCAGGTCGGCGATCGATTCCGCCCCGCAGTAGGTCATGCCGGCACGGGTGCCGCCCATCAGCTGGTAGAGGATGCCCGACAACGGTCCGGCCACGGCCACGAGCGCCTCGACGCCTTCCGGGACGAGCTTGCGCCGGTCGACCTGCGGATAGCGGTCGCTGCCGGCCGACATGGCCGCAAGCGAGCCCATGCCCCGGAACTGCTTAACCACGCGGCCGCCGACGCGCTCCGCCTCGCCGGGGCTCTCCTCGGCGACCGCCAGGAGCCGGCCCAGCATGACCGAGTCCGCTCCGGCGGCGAGCGCCTTGACGATGTCGCCCGAGTAGCGAATCCCGCCGTCGGCGATGACCGGAACGTCGTGCTGGCCGGCCACCGACGCGGCCAGCATGATCGCGGTGAGCTGCGGAACGCCGACGCCCGCGACGATGCGCGTGGTGCAGATGGCGCCCGGGCCGATCCCGACCTTGACCCCGTCCACGCCCGCGTCGATGAGAGCGGCTGTTCCCTCGGCCGTGGCGACGTTCCCGGCCACTATGTCGATCGCGGTCCCGTAGCTGGCGCGGTAGCGCTTGATCGCGTCGATCACGTTGCGAGTGTGGCCGTGGGCAGTGTCCACGACGAGCGCGTCCACGCCCGCCTTTACGAGAGCCTCGGCGCGCGCCACAGAGTCGGGCCCGACGCCGACGGCCGCGACGGCCCGCAGCCGGCCCAGCGCGTCCACGTTGGCCAGATCGGCGTCGCCGGGCACTTCGGCGGCCTTCACGGCCGCGACCTGCTCGGCCTGGCGTTCCGGGGCCTGGTTCCTGTGGATGACGCCGACGCCGCCCTCCAGGGCGATCGCGATCGCCATGCCGTCCTCCGTGACGGTATCCATGGCGGCGCTCACGACCGGGGTGTTCAAGCCGATGTGCCGCGAGAAACGGCTCCGCACACTGGTGTCGCCTGGCAGGATCTCCGAGTACTGGGGGACAAGGAGGACGTCGTCGAAGGTCAGGCCCAGCATCGGCTCGATGAGGCCCGCCCCCCCGACCTCGCTTCCGCCCGCTCGACCGGTCTGCGTCACCGCCAACTCGCCACCGTCCTCTCGCTCGCTCGATCGACCCTCGCCTGCTGAAGGCCGGCGTCCGGCCCATCCGCGCCCCGAGGCCGGCGCCTGGTTTGGCGGTCATTCTACGGGACGCGTGCGAGGGCACGTTCGATCGAACCGCCCGGCGGCGTGGACGGGCGCGGACAGGCGGCGCAGTCTTGCCGCCACCCGCCTGACGCCACGACCCTGAGGCAGGCGTTCCAGTTTCCACCTAGGCTTGGGTCACAAGGAGGTGCTGTGTGGAGCTGCGGCGGCTCGGTGACTCCGGTCCGGTGGTTTCGGCTGTCGGCCTCGGAACGAACAACTTCGGCGGGCGGCTCAACGACGAGGCGGCGCGGAAGGTGCTCGACGAGGCCGCCGACCAGGGCGTGACGTTTATCGACACGGCCGACGTCTACGGCCGCGGCTCGGAGGAAGGTACGGGCGCCTCGGAAAGCCAGCTCGGCCGCCTGCTCGCCGGCCGGCGCGATCGGTTCGTCATTGCCACCAAGTTCGGCATGCCGATGAGCGAGTCGCCGCTGGAGCGGGGCGCGTCGCGCCGCTGGCTGAACCAGGCGGTCGAGGACAGCCTGCGACGGCTGCGGACCGACCACGTCGACCTCTACCAGATACACGCCCCCGACCCGGCGACGCCGATCGCGGAGACCCTGGAGGCGCTCGACGACCTCGTGCGTTCGGGCAAGGTCAGATACGTGGGCCACAGCAACTTCGCGGCCTGGCAGATCGCGGACGCCGACTGGACAGCCCGGACCCAGCAGCTGGCACGACCGATCTCGGCCCAGATGCACTACAACCTCGTGACGCGAGGGATCCAGGCCGAGGTGATACCCGCCTGCGAGGCGCACGGCCTGGGCATCGTCCCCTACTTCCCGCTCCAGTCCGGATTCCTCACCGGCAAATACAAGCCCGGCGGCGAAGGGCGTGGCCGGCTCGCCGAGAGCCCGCGTGCCGGCGACGTCATGACCCCCGCCAACTTCGCCCGGATCGAAGCGCTCGAAGGCTTCGCGGGCGAACGCGGCCACTCGTTGCTCGGCCTGGCCTTCGGCTGGCTCCTGAGCCAGCCGGTCGTGGCGTCGGTGATCGCCAGCGCCAGCTCGCCCGAGCAGGTTAGGGCCAACGTCGCTGCCGCCGAGTGGCGATTGAGCGCGTTGGAGATGGAGTCTGTGGCCGCGCTCTGACGCAGCCGCCCGCGGTTCGGAGTCATCGAGGACCCCGGCTGCCTGTGGGATGATCTCGCCGTGACGGACCACGACCGCCCGAACCAGGATTCGCGACCCGCTCCCGGCCCAACGGGATTCGGGATTGCGGGCGATCGGTCGGAACGGCCGGGTGCGCATCGCCGCTTCTTCGCCGGGGGCCTGATCGGTCGGGACGGCCATGTCGCAACCGTGAGCGCGGCTCTCCTGGTCGGGTTGGGGCTGCTGGTCGCAGGACTCGAGATCGTGCGGGCCTCGCCGCTGTGGGGCTTCACCTACGATGGCGCCCTCGCCGGCGTGATTTCCCAGCTTGGTACGACCGGCCCGGCGGCGATTCTCATGCTCGTCGCCACCGCCGCCAACGTCATGGCCGGCGCCGTGGTTCTCCGACTTATCGGGGTCCCGGCCTTCCGGAGCCTCTCCGAGCTCGCCCTTGCGGGCTTCGCATGCGCCGTAGTGATCGACGCGGCAACCCTCTTCCTCTTGGGCAGCCTGGGCCTCTTCGGCTGGCCCGAGCTGCTCGCCCTGCATGCCGCCGTCGCCGCCGTCTGGATTGCGGCTCCCCGCCGGCGGCCCCTGCTGGGCGTTCCGCTGAGGCTGCGAACCGTGCGCCCCGCGGCCTGGTGGCTCCTCGTCCTCGCCGTGTGGGCTGGGCCGCTGATCGTGCAGCTGGCGTCGCCCGCCGTGCCGTTCCAGGACGTCCTGCCGAACCACGTCGCCCCCGTGGAGCACATCCGAGTCTTCGGCAGCTTCAGCACGCTCACCACGTCACCGTCGCCGATCTACGGCCCGTCGCGCCTGATGCTCGGCTACGTGGCCCTGCTCGGCCAGCTCACGACGATCGTGAACCTCGACGCGGTCCTGGCCGAGGCCGCCTTCGCCCTCCCCCTGACGATCCTGATCGCTCTGTCCGTACGCCGCCTCGCCGGAGAGCTCTTCGGCGGCAGCGCGAGCTTCTGGGTTCTCCTCACGTTTCCTCTCACGTTCACCTTCATGCGCATCCCCGACAGCCGCGACACCGTCGTCGTGTTCCCGCTCGCGGCGCTGGCGCTCAGCACGATCGCGGCCGAACTGCGGGCCCGACGGAACACGGGCCGAGCCCGGTCCGCCTGGAGTCCCGTCGTCGGCGGCCCGGACGGCGTCGCCGATGAGTCGCGCCGGCCCGACCTGGCGCTCGCCTTCGCGCTCGGCGGCGCCTTCCTGGTGCACCCGCTGGTCGGCCTGATCGCGTTCACTGCCGCGGTCGGCGCCATGATCCTCTACCCCGCCCAACTCTGGCGCCGGCTCGTGCCGGCCATCGCCGGCGGAGCCGTCCTGGCGATTCCCCAGGTGCTGACGATGGGGGCTATCGGCGCGCCGGCCTGGGTGGGTGCCATTCTCCTCGTCGGGGGCGTTGGGGTCGCCTTCGCGGCCTCGTTCGTGGTTCGACGCCTGACGGAACGAAAGGTCTTCTCGAGCCGCCCCGCCCCGCCGGTATCCGCCGGCACGTCGGCCGAACCCGCGTCCGACATCGGTCGAGCGGTACTGGTCGGTGGCGCCATCGTGGCCCTGCTGGTCGTCGCGGCCTGGCGCATCGCACCGTCGGGCGACCCCTCCCACCCGGCCGACCCAGCCGGCGAGCTCATGGTCGACTTTCCGCACCTCGTCTGGCTGGCGCTCGGTGGGGTGGTCCTGTCCGCCGGACGGCTCGGGCGGGGCTGGATCCTGCTCGGCTGCGGCATCGCGGCGGGGCTGGCTGCCTGGACCGCCTCCGGCTTCGTCGGCTACGCCAATCTGACGGAGCAGGCGGTCCATTACGAGGTCCCGAAGTCGGTCGAGTACTGGCTGCCGGTGATGCTCGCCATCGGTGCCGCCGGGGCGCTTGCGGCGGTATGCCGGCAGCGGCGACTCGGCTTCCTGCGCACCGCCGCGATCACGGTCTTCCTGATCGTGGCGGTCTACCCGCTCACGCAGCCGTTGGCCACGAACGTCCAGATCGGCGAGCACCGCGGCGCCGAATCGGTTGGACTCGCCCTGCGGGAGGCCGAGCTGGGCTACTGGGACTTCGGGTATCCGGGCGTATACCCGGACTCGCGCCGCATCATCGACGCACCGATGCAGGCCGTCGTCGACGAGCTCCGAGCCGAGGAGGAGTCCGGCCGGCTGGGTCCCGATACCCAGGTCCTGAACGTCGCCAAGAGCTTCCAGCAGTGGGTCGCGGTCCCAGTCGGGGTATTCACGGGCGCCATCGAAACCTCGATATCGGAGGCGCCGGAGGTGAGCATCCACACGGAGGGCGGCAGGCTGCTCGGATTTGACCAGCTCGACCAGCAGCTCGCCGGTGGGTACGGGTACGTGGTCCTGGAGCCTGCGGGTCTGTCGGCTGACGAGATCGCCCGGACCCAGTCGGGGCTCTCGCTCAACGGTTTCCGCCAGATCTGGTCCAACTCGCAGGCGACTATCTACACAAAGCCCTGACCTTCAGACGCCGCCTGCCGGCCCCGCACGAAGCAAACGCCGCGCCCTCCGCCTAGCGGACGATCCGCGACCCGCCGCCTTTGAGCAGCGATTCCACCTCTTCGAGCGTGGCGTAGCTCAGGTCACCCCACGACGTCTGCTTCAGGGCGCTGAACGCGTTGCCGTACTGGACCGCGGTCGGCACGTCCGCCTTCAGAAGGCCGTAGAGGAACCCCGCCGCGTAGGCATCGCCGCCGCCGATCCGGTCCATCAGCTCGATGTCGTATGTCCGATCGTCGACGATCGCGCCGCCGGCGTATGCGATCGAGGTCCAGCTGTTTCGCAGGACCGAGGTGTCGCCCCGCAGTGTGATGGTCACCACCTTGAAGCCATAGGTTTCGGCGAGCCGGCGGGCGACCTCGCGGTAGTCGGCGCCCGTTATGCCGAACACCGTCTTCGTGTCTTCTTCGGTCGTGATCAGGACGTCCACGAGGCTCATGAGCGGCTCCTGGACTTCCCGGGCACGCTCGGGCGACCAGAGCTTGGCCCGGTAGTTCAGGTCGTAGCTGGTCATCAGCCCGGCGGTGCGGGCGGCGCCGAGGCTGGCGCGGACCTCGTCGGCCGTGCGGCCGCTCAATGCCCCGGTGATGCCCGTGATGTGGTACGCCTTCGAGCCCGCCAGAATTGCCGGCCAATCGAAGCTGACGTCGCGCAGCTCGGCGATCGCCGAGCCGCCGCGATCGTACAGGACGCTGCTGGGCCGCGGCGAGGCGCCGTATTCGACGAAGTACAACCCCATCCGGCTCGACCGATCCCAGGCGACGTGCGAGACGTCAACGCCGAATTCGCGGGCCTTGTTGCGGACCAGACGCCCGAGCGGGTTGGCCGGCAGAGCGCAGGCCCTCGGCGATCTCGGCGATGCTTGCCGGGTCGAGGTTCCGCCCTATTGCGATGACGCGACCGGTGCGGATCTGATCGGGTATCTGCGGTCTGAACGGGGCCGACGAGTCGGGCATCGCGGTTGCTCCGCACGTCAGGGCGTCCCGGCAGTCGGCGATCCGATCGGACAGCCCGCAAGTGGTCGGATCGCGAGCCCGAGTTTACCGGACCGCGGCGCGATGCCAAGAGCGCCCCGTGGGTAGCTCACCGATCGACGCTGTCAACAACGTCCGCCGAGATCACAGCTGGGCGGCCGGCCCTGCGACGGTCGGCTCGTTGCCAACTCGCGGGCGATCACGATCTCGCTCGTACGTGATGCCTGGTGGCCAGATAAGCGGCCGCCAATCGACCCCTGGCATTCTCCGGCGATGCTCCCCGCCTCCGTCGCCGAACGACTCGATCGTCTTGCACCAGATCAACGGGAGGCCGCAACAGCGACGCCCGGCCCGGTGCTGTGCGTGGCGCCGGCGGGGAGCGGCAAGACGACGACGCTCGTCGCGCGGATCGCGTGGCTCGTCGCCACGGGCGCGGATCCGGCCGGGATAACCGCCGTCACGTTCAACAAGCGAGCCGCTGACGAGATGGCCGGCCGCGTCGACGCGGCCCTGGAACCGCTCGGAGTCGCCGCAGGCGGCGTTCGGGTAAAGACGTTCCATGCGCTCGGCCGCGAAATCCTCATCGACGGCGGCGCCTCGGTGGACCCGCTGCTCGACCGTGAGGCGGTCCTGCGCGAGTTGTGGCCCGAGATCGACCGCCCGACCGTACGCCGCCTCGACGACGCCTTCAGCCGTCTCAAGCTGGAGGTGGGCGTAACGGCCGCGCAGGTTGCCACCGATCCGGAACCAGGTCCGATCGCCCGCGCCTTCCTGTCCTACGAATCGGCCCTTGACGATGCCGGCGGGCTGGACTTCGACGATCTCGTGGCGCGGGCCCTTCGACTGCTGGAGGCCCGGCCGCTGCTGCTCCGCCGCTGGCGCGCGAAGACGGAGCACCTGCTCGTCGACGAGACGCAGGATGTCGACCGGACCCAGCTTCGACTCGCCCTCTTGCTCGCCGCACCGGAGAACCGCATCTTCCTGGTCGGCGACGACGACCAGACGATATACGGCTGGCGTCTGGCGGACGTGCGCCGCATCCTGGCCCTGGCCGAGGATCTGCCGGGCCTGAGGCGGATCGACCTCACGGTGAACTACAGATGCCCGCGACTCGTGGTCGAACGGGCAGTTCGATTGGTTGCCCACAACGACGAGCGGTTCGTCAAGACGATCCGCGCCGGCCCAAACGCAAGCGGTCGGCTCACCCTCGCACCGGACGGCTCGGACGAGACCGTGCGGATTCGGAGAGTCATCGAGAGCTGGCCCGACGACGGCGGGACGCGGGCAATCCTGGCTCGGACCAACGCCGAGCTGCTCCCGGCGGCCTCGGTGGCGCTCGACCTGGGTCTGCCGTTCAAGGCTCCGCGCCTCAGGTTTCTCTCAGAGGACCGGCGGGTCGACGCCATCCTCGCCGCCGCGGAACGATCGCGAGAGGCATCCGCGGGCCGATCAGGCGCCCAGGACGGACGCGGGCGGCAGTGACTGCGCCGAGGGCGGCCGTGACCGCGCCGCGGGCGGCCGCGGCTCCGTAGGCGGCCGTGCGTTGCTCCCCTCCCTCGTCGCTCTTGCCCGGTCCGGACTGGAGATCCCCGAAATGGCCGCCAAACGCGCGGACGAGGCTGCGATCGACCCGGACCGCCGCGAGATAGACGAGCCGCTTCCCGTGGAGACGGGCGATCTCATGGCGGGCCTGGTAGCGTGGGCCGCACCCTACGGTTCCCTGGCCGAGCTCGAGGCGGCCCTGGAGAAGCATCGCCGGCTCCTGGCCGAGCTGCGCCGCGAGGACGCTGATCTCACCCTGGCCACGGCTCACTCCACCAAGGGCCTGGAATTCGATCACGTCGCGGTAATCGGCCTCGACGCCGGCCGCTTCCCATCGGGCCGCTCCATCCGTGAGGCACCCGAGCCGAACCGTGTCCTCGAGGAAGAGCGTCGATTGGCCTACGTCGCCTGGACCCGCGCCCGTCGGACGCTGACCCTGCTCTACGATCCGGCCTCGCCATCGCAGTTCCTGCTCGAGGCGTTCACGAATGCGGAGCTGGGGATCGAGGCGGACGACCGGAGCGACCGCTGACCCTTACCAGATGTCGTCGACCACGCGACTGTTGAGGAATCGATCGTGCAGCCCGCGCAGGTCCGAGTCGGTAACCGTTGTGTAGAGCAGGTACAGGCTCCAGGTCGTGGCGGCCATCAGCACGACGATGCGCAGCCCCGACGGGACGATCGTCATCAACGCGAACGGACCCTGCAGGATGGCCCAGCGAACCAGGCCGTCCATCCAGCCGATCGCCTTCCCGGTCGTGGCTTGCACGGTCCGGACGTGCATCAGCCGTTGCCCAAGGGTGCCCTGCCAGACCACCCAGCCGGAGACGAAGTAGGCCAGCTGCTCGAGTCCGCCGACCAGCCCGAGCAGGATCAGCGTCCTGTCGTCCGGGTTCGTAGCTGCCGATGGCACCAGGGCCGCGGTGAGGAGCGATGAGGTGAACGAGAAGAGGATGTACACGAAGACGCAGTCGAAGAAATAGGCCATCAATCGTCGAGGGGTCCTGGTCGAGCGAACGGTCGGCGCCCCCTCGGAATCCGCGGTCCTGAGCCAGATCGAACCTTTCTGCGCGGACGGCCCGCCCGTGCCGTTTCCGAACGGGTTGGTCCAGCCGCCGGGCCAGCGAGTACCGCCGCCGGCGCCATCGGGCACCCGAGAACCCGATTCGGCGGCAGGGGGCGACTCGGGCGGCGTCGCCGACCCGGGCCGAGGACCGGCCTCGGCGTCGTTCGTCTGATCTTCGACCGCGGTCGGATTGAGCGTCGCGTCGGCAACTTCCGGGGAGGCCGGGGGGCCGATCGGACCTTCCTGCGGCGGAGCCCCAGGCACCGGCGGCGGTCCAAACCCAGAGGCGGGGCCGCCCGCCGGCCCCCCGCCGGCTCCGTAGACGGCGCGATAGCCGGCGGTCCATGCCTGGGTCCTCGCCACCCCCACCACCAACGAACCGGCGGCCCGGTCGTGGAGACCCTGCCGCGTCCGGCTCAGGCCAGTTGCGATCAAGAGGATCACGGGCCACACGAAGACCAGGAACAACCCCAGGAGCAGGAAGGTCGACCACCTGGAGAGCCAGACGTCGGCCGGCCCGCCGCCCTGGACCGGGTCGAGCACATCGGGCCATGGCACGGAGGCTTCGAAGGCGAATACCCCGTAGATCACGCCGGCGGCCGCACCGACCGGCAGGCCCAGTACGACGATGCTTCGGATCAGCGCCCGCCCGGCGCTCAGGTTCCGACCCGTGGCCGCCGACCCAACCTGCAGCGAGAGCATGCGCTGGCCCGGCGTTCCTCGGAAATACACCCAGAAGGCCGCGGCGTAGACGACGTTCAAGGCCGCGAAGACAGCCAGCATCACCCCGAGCAGCGGCAGGTTGGCCTGGTAGGGCGGAACGGCCGGCAGGGTGAGAGGCGCAGACTGCAGCTGCTGCTCCGCGACCGGGTTGACGCTGAGGGCTCCGACGCCCACCGCCAGCATCCAGAAGCCGACGTGGAATCCTCCCAGGATCAGGCTATCGATCAGCCACGCGCCCAACCGGGTGCCCATGCCGGCAACGCGAAGGCCCGGCGGCAGAGCCGCGATCGCCCGATCACGATTCGGATTCGGGGAGTTCATGCCGGCAGGCTCGATTGCGAAGGCGACGGAAGCACGGGCAGCGCGGACTCGGAGGGCACACGCGGGACGAGCCGGCAGCTCGCCGCTGCGGGCCGAGTTCCTGGTTGCGCCACCCACCCGATCATGCGCGTGCCTCCACCAACCCCGAAGGCCGCTTGCGCGGTCGACAACCCCTGCCGAGGATAGCCGACCGGGCCATCGAGAGCGTGACGGTAATCCCCCTCGGGTCCGCGGCAACCACCAGGTCGACTCATTTCCGACGACTCGGCCGGCCGCTAGGACATCTCCCTCAGTAGAGTCCTGCGAAGGCGGTCGAGCGCATCGAGGAACGGCTCGGTGACGTCCGACGGCAGCGATTCCCGGATCGAGTCCTTGGGGCCGTAGGCGGCGCGGGCACGCAGGGCAACGGCGCGCAACTCCGCCACCCGTGCATCCCGAAGCTGGTCGGGTACGACCGCGAGGAAATCGGACCAGCGCTGCGCGCCTGCCTGGCGCGCGGCCGCCAGCACCTTGTCCGCGGCAAACGCTGCGGCCAGCGCCGCCTCGTCGACGGCCGGCACCTCGTGCCTCGCCGGATCGCGCCTCGGCACCATCTTCAGGCGAGGTAGCGCGGTGGTTCCGGGGCAGGCACAGGCGCCGCCCGACCGACCAGCAGCGGCAGCCGTTTGCGCTCGGACCCGTCGACCGTGATCCGAACCGCGTGTTCGCCGGCGGTTTTGAGGGTCATGTTCCAGAGGTCGACAGCGATGGTCAGAACGAGGTCCGTGGCGTCGGGTGGTCCGTGAGAGACCACGCGCCCCGTGGCGGTAGTCACCTCGGAGCCGTCCGGTGCCGTTACCACGAAACCGAGCTCGTACTCGCGATCCCGCTCGACCGAGGTAATGCGAAGGCCGACGACGAGCGCCAGGTGGGGATGAACGAACGGGAAGGACGGCCCGTTGAGTCGCGTGATCCCGCCGCCCAGGACATGGAACTTCGACCCCGGTTGGACTTCGGCGGCGTCCGCCAGGAAGGCGTACTCGATGTCGGGCATACGCCCATCCTAGCCGACGGCGGTGATCGCGGCGTCGCGCCCGCCCAGGCGCCGAGGCGCCCGCATGACGGTACCCGCGCGCGCCCTCGCTCGGCGCCTGCTGCCACGTATCGGCGCGGAGAACTGGCAGACGTTTCTTGGCAGGGACAGCGATCGGGGCCCGAGAAGTGCTCGGGCCCCGATCTACTCAGGCCGCAGTGAGGTTACTTCTCGACGCCGGAGATGACGACGCCGCGCATGAACACTCGCTGGGCAAGGAAGAAGATCACGACGGGCAGGATCAGGGAGAGGAGCGCGCCAGCCTGGATCGCGCTCGGAGCGTTGTTGACCCTGAACGTGGTGTTGAAGTAGTTGAGGCCGATCGCGATGGGATACAAGTCGGGCTTGCCGGTCAGGTAGATGAGCGGCGCTAGGAAGTCATTCCACGCGAAGAAGAAGTGGAACAGCAGGACTGCGATGATCGCGGGCCACGACTGCGGAATGATGATGAACATCAAGATCCGGAGAGGGCTGGCGCCGTCGATCATGGCCGCTTCATCCAGCTCCCGCGGCAGCGTCAAGAAGTACTGCCGGAGAAGGAAGACGTTATAGGCGTTGGCGAAATAGTGAGGAACGATCAGCGGTAACCACGTTCCGGTCCAGCCGATGGCGTTGAAGATGATGAACTGCGGGATCAGCGTGACCTGGAACGGGAGGAGAATCGTTCCGATGAGCACCAGGAACAGGACATCCCGCCCCGGGAACCTGAAGCGTGCGAACCCGAACGCGACGATGATCGCGGACAGCGTGGCGCCGATGGTACCGACGCCCGCGATGATGAACGTGTTGAAGAAGAACCGGGCGAAGCCGCCGAAGTCACCGCCGAGGGAGCTGCTCGTCACGTAGCCGGAGGTGATCTTGTCCGCCCATCCGGCCGCGGTCGAGAAGTTGTCCAGCGTGATGTGGAATTGCCACGCCTGACTCAGGCTGACGCTGCTCACCAGGACATCGACCTGCTTCCCGGCCGACGGGTCGATAAATACGGCCGGCTGACCGGTCGACGGGTCATGGTCGGCCAGGAGAGCGAGGTCGCCGTGGCCCGGGACCTGGTAGACGGGGAGTTCCTGACCGACGCTGCTCTGGACCGTGGGATCGACCACCCATTTCCCCGTGGTAACGTCGATGTAGCCGGTGTGGTACGAGCAGAGCGTCGCGTCCGTGCAGGCGTACGTCTTTGCGATCGCCGGGTAGAGCGGCGCACCGGGGGTAATGATCGTATTCGAATCGTCGAAGGCGGCCGAGAACATGTAGATCAGCGGCAGAATGAACAGGGCGCAGAGACCGGCCGCAATCAGGGTAACTGAGCCGCGCGCCCACACCTTGCGGAGACGGCGGCTGAGCCTGGACCGCGGTTTGGCACGGACGGGCGCTTCGATTGCGATGGATGTCATCGGTCGGCTCCGGCGTAGAAGACCCAGCGGGCCGAGGTTCGGAACATGATCACGGAGACGGCAAGCACGATCACGAACATGAACCACGCCAGTGCGCAGCCGCGGCCCATCTCATTCGAATTCCAGGCAATGTTGTACAGGTTCAGGTTGTAGACATAGGTCTGGTGATCCGGGTTGCCCAGAGGGCCCGCCAGGACATACACCTGGGTGAAGTACTGGGCTGTGCCGATGATGAGCAGGAGCAGGTTGTAGAAGAAGACTGGCGAGATCATCGGCAGGGTGACGCTGCGGAATTGGCGCCAGGCGCCGGCACCATCGACCCTGGCCGCCTCGTACAACTCGGTTGGCACCGATTGGAGGCCGGCCAGGAAGATCAGCATCATCGTGCCGATGCCCCACAGCCCGATGAGGACCAAGCCGGGGATCGCCCAGGTGTCGTCGTTGAACCAGTTAGGCGACGAGAACGACGACATGAAGCCCAGGAAGGGCAATTGGCCGAGGGCGTGGGCAACCGATTCGAGCAGGAACTTGAGCCATCCGGTATTGCCGTTGAGGAAGTCGATCCAAACGATCACGCTGGCGACGAGTGGGATCTGCACCGGCATGAAGAAGAGCGTGCGAAAGACCCGCTTGCCGGCGAGCAGCTTCTGGTTGACCAGAAGGGCGATTCCCAGCGCCGTGAAGATTGTCAGAGGCACGCTGATGATGGCGAACTTCAGAGTGATGAAGATCGACTGTTGAGTCAGATCGTCGTTCAGCATCCATTGGTAGTTGGCCAACCCAACGAAGTGGGTGTGCGTCGGGCTCAGGATGTTGAAGTCGGTGAATGACAACGCGAACGAGACGAGCATCGGTATCGCCGTGAACAGGGCCAGACCGACGAGCCAGGGAGACAGGAAGACGAAGCCCCAAGCCATGTCCCGCTGGGCCATGTTCAGTCTGCGTTTTGGCGCCGTGGTTCTTATGTCGGTGTCTTCGACGAATGCCATCGCTTCGCGCTCCGCATGGCCGGATTGACTCGTGGCGACCATCTTGCGATGGCCGCCACGAGGTTTTCCGGTAAGGAGACGACTCCTACGCTGCGCTAGCTGCTACTGGTTGAGGAGCGGCTGGGCGTTGTCGAAGTCCTTCTGGAGCGTCGCCTGGAGCGCCGTGAGCTCGGTGTTGATGTTCAAGCCCGATTTGCTCTGGAGCTTGGTGTAGAACGCGGTGTAGTCGTTGTTGGCCTGGGTGAAGTTCGGCATGTCGGCCTCGATGCTCGGGACCGCCGGGTACTTCTGCATCTCGCCGAGAACGGACCACGTGACCTTGTTCCCGGGGAAGATCGGGGCCAGGGTGGCGTCGAAGCTGCTGAAGAAGCCGGCCTGATCGGCCGTCTTCGCGGGCTCGCCGCCGTAGTCCTTCATGAGGGTGGGGTCGGCCATGATCGCGACCATCGCCTTGAAGGCTGCATCCGGATTCTTGCTGGCCTTGGTGATCGTGAAGGTGTCAGCGTCCATGCCCGCGGTCGTGTTGCCCTTCCAGGAAGGAACGACGGCCATGTCCCAGGTCTTGACCTTCGCGGTCTTGGCATCGGTGGCGATGGAGCTGATGCTCCAGCCCCAGGCCGCGTTCATCGCGACGTTGCCGGAAGACTGTGAGTTGCCCTGCGCGAGGAGAGTGCTGCTCTCGGCCGCGCCGTTGGGGGCGTAGTGATACTTCCAGATGGCGTCGTAGTACCAGTTGAACGCGTCAGACCAGACCGACGGGATCTGGGCGGTCTTGCCGTCAGCGGCGACGAACGAGCCGGCGCCGAAGTCAGAAGCCATGCGGCGGCCGTCCGCCCACTGGAAGTCAATGCCGTACTTGACGATGTTCTTGGGGTCGAAGCCGGCCTGAGTCGAGTTCTTGCCGCTCTTGTCGAGGGTCAGCTGAGCCGCGACCTTGCCAAGCTCGGTCCAGTCCCAGGTCTGGCCCTGGTACTGATCGCCAACCTTGGTGGGCAGGTTCGGCAGGCCGGCCTTGGCGAAGGCGTCCTTGTTGTACCAGATGTAGCCGGGGAAGATGTCGTACGGGAGGCCGACCTGGCCATCGGCGGTCTGGAAGAACTTGACGAGAGTGGGGTCGTAGACGGTCAGGTCGAAGTTGTTCTTCGCGATCTCGGAGGTGAGATCGAGGAAGAGGCCTTCGAAGCCGTTGCGGCCCTTGACGCCGACGGGCCCGATGATGTCAGGCGCGTTGCCGGCGGCAATTTCGGTCTTGAGAACGTCGTACGCGTTCGCGTTCGGGACGATCTCGAGCTTGACGGTTATGCCGTCCTTGTTGGTCGAGTTGTAGTTGGCCACGAACGCCTTCTGGGCGTCGATCTGGGCGGGCTGAGTGCCCGAACCAAGGCCGACGAACCAGCGGACGGTGGCGGCCCCCGGGGCAGCCGACGTCACGGGCGCCGGCGTGGGGGTGGTGGTGGCGGCCTGCGTGGCCGGGGCCGCCGTCGGCGTGGCCGCGGCGCCGGAGCACGCGCTGATCGCGAGCACCGGTATGGCGGCCAAAGTAATGAGACGCAACCCTCTCCTACCCATTGGGCTCCCTTCTCTGATCCCTAGTGACATTTCGGTCCCTAGTGACGCAATTGACTGCTGGGACTGGTTCTTCCCACGCGCCGCAGGTGCGGCCCGACCGGTAGCTAGCTCTTCCCTGTCGGCACTCCTCCACTTGACTCTCTCACTACGAGTTCGGTAGCCAGGAAGACGCGTCGCAAGACTCGATCCCTGGTGTCGACTGCCTGTAGCAGCACGTTGACGAGCTCGCGACCCATTACTTCGACCGACTGACGCACGCTCGACAGCGGCGGGTTGGTCGACAGGGCGAGGGCCGAGTCGTCAAAACCGACGATTGCAACGTCCGTGGGGACATTCCGGCCCGCTGCCCACAAGGTGTCCAGCGCGCCGGACGCCATGAGATCCGATGCGACGAAGACCGCATCGAGCTCGGGGCACCTCGCGAGCAGTTGCTGCATCGCTCGGGCCCCTCCCTCGCGGGAGAAATCGCCGCCTGACTCGAGTTCCGGACGCGGAGAGATCCCCGCGCCGCGGAGGGCCTCGAGATAGCCCAGACGGCGGGAAGCGGCGGCAGGCATGTCGAGCGGTCCGGCGATCGATGCGATCTGCCGTCGCCCCTGCCTGATCAGGTGGTTCACCGCGGCAATGGCGCCGCCGTGGTTGTCGTTGTCCACGTAGCTGACTCGGGCGCCGCGGGGCGGCTCGCCACCTACAACGACCGGAATGCCACGCAGGTGCAGCCTCTCGGGCATGGGGTCGTCGCCGTGGAGTGAGACGAAAATGGCTCCGTCGACGTGCCCGCCGAGCAGGTATCGCTCGAGACGCTGCTCCTCGTCGGGCGACTGGGGCATCAGGAGCGCCAGCTGAAGTTCCCGAGCGGAAAGGCCGGCGCTGATGCCGCGCAGTACTTCGGCGAAGAACGGGTCCGCGAAGACACGGCTCGTGGGCTCCGCGATGACCACGCCGATCGAGTCGCTGCGGCGCGCTGCGAGAATCCGGGCCGCGCGTTGGGGCACGTAGCCGAGTCGCTCGACCGCACGCTCGACCGACTGGCGTGCATCCACGCCTACGGTCGTCCTGCCGTTCAGGACCCGCGATGCCGTGGCGCGCGAAACTCCGGCCACTCGAGCGACCTCGTCGAGCGTGGCAGTCCGCACTGGTTTAGCCTCCCGCACTGAGACAGACGACCACTCAGCCACGAGCTCCGGAACCCCGCCGTTGCGTGTTCGAGAGCCCGCCAGACTGAGACTGAGGCACGACCCGCGAGAACGGTACAACCCGGCCCCCAGCCAATCCACCGTTCCCGCCCTGACTCGTTTCTCGACTCCGAGACGCCAGTGACGATGCCTATCCGGGGCGCTCACGTTCAGAGTCTTGCTTCTCGCGCCTGAGGGCTCCTGCGCGACATCAGCACTCTATCAGGTTCGTCAAGAGAGTTTTCACGAGCCGCGTGAACCGTTCACGCGACGTCACCGATATGGCGGGTCAGGTTGTCCGGCTTGGCGAGCGTCACGTTCCCGGCGTCGACGCGGCACCAGCGCCCCAGGCAGGACGCGCAGCCCTGGGCACCGCCAAGGCGGTGCGTGGCCGGCCACCGCCGCCTCGAGCCGAGGGCTAGCGACCGTCCTCGTCGGCGCGCGTTCCGGCGGCCACGGCCCGCTTCTTGGGCGCAGGCCGAGGGGCCGCCTCACGTCTGGAACGCCGCTCCCTGAGGCCGCGCCCGGCCAGGTCCGCAAAGGTGACGGCGGAGAGGGGCACGAGGGGTTCGCCGCGGAGAACGCGGGCCAGGTATTCCCCGGTAGCCGAATCGCGAGCGCGCGCGACGTCCTCCGGAGTCCCCTCCGCAATGACATAGCCGCCGCGGTCGCCACCCTCCGGGCCCAGGTCCACGATCCAGTCGGCGGTCTTGACGACGTCGAGGTTGTGCTCGATGACGACGACCGTGTTGCCGGTCTCGACCAACCGGTGGAGGACGTGGAGGAGCTTCTCGACGTCGGCCATGTGCAGGCCGGTCGTCGGCTCGTCCAGAACGTAGATGGTCCGGCCGGTGGCCCGCTTCGACAGCTCCGTAGCCAGCTTGACTCGCTGGGCCTCGCCGCCCGAGAGCGTCGTCGCCGGCTGTCCGAGGTGGACATAGCCCAGACCGACGTCGAACAGGGTCTGCAGCTTGGCCTTCACGGTCGGGACGGGTGCGAAGAACTCGAGCGCCTCTTCGATGGTCATCTCCAGGACGTCCGCTATGGAACGGCCCTTGTAGTGGATCTCGAGCGCCTCGCGGTTGTAGCGCTTGCCCTTGCAGATTTCGCACGGAACGTAGACGTCCGGCAGGAACTGCATCTCGATCTTGAGGATGCCGTCGCCCTTGCAGTTCTCGCAGCGTCCGCCCTTGACGTTGAAGCTGAAGCGGCCGGGCAGATAGCCGCGGATCCGGGCTTCGGGAGTGCCGGCGAAGAGCTCGCGGATCGGGGCGAAAAGCCCGGTGTACGTGGCCGGGTTCGAGCGAGGCGTCCGACCGATCGGGCTCTGATCGATGTCGATGACCTTGTCGAGTGCCGCCAGACCGTCGATCGCGTCGTGATCGCCGGGCTTCTCCCGCGAGCCGTTTAGCTCGTGGGCGAGCGCCCGGAACAGGATGTCCGAGACGAGCGTGCTCTTGCCCGACCCTGAAACACCGGTAACCGCGACGAAGCAACCGAGCGGGAACCCCACGTCGATATTCTTGAGGTTGTGTTCGCGCGCACCTCGAACCACGATCGACTGACCGCTCCCAGCTCGGCGGGAGGCAGGGATCGCCACGGATCGTTCGCCGCGCAGGTATGCCCCGGTGATCGACCGAGGTTCCGTCAGGATCGCCTCGAGCGGCCCGTTCGCCACGATCTCACCGCCGTGCTCGCCGGCGCCCGGGCCGATGTCGATGACCCAGTCGGCCGTCCGGATCGTCTCTTCGTCGTGCTCGACAACGAGAACGGTGTTACCCAGGTCGCGCAGCCGCGTGAGCGTGGCGATCAGCTTGGCGTTGTCGCGCTGATGCAGGCCTATCGAGGGCTCGTCGAGGATGTACAGGACGCCCATCAGGCTCGATCCGATCTGGGTCGCCAGCCGGATGCGCTGGGCCTCGCCGCCGGACAGCGTCTGGCTGGTCCGATCCAGGGTGAGGTAGTCGAGCCCGACGTCGAGCAGGAAGCCGAGCCTCGACGAGATCTCCTTGAGCACCTGGCGGGCGATCGTATGCTCGCGCTCGGTCAGCCGATCCGGCAATGCGGCCGTCCACTCGCACGACGCCGTGATCGATAGAGAGGCGACTTCCGAGATATTCCGGCCGTCCACGGTCACGGCCAGGATCTCCGGCTTGAGCCGCCGGCCTTCGCACCTCGGGCACGGCCGGGCGACCATGTACCGCTCGAGCTCGGACTTTATGAACTCCGAATCCGTCTCGCGGAAGCGGCGCTCCAGGTTGGGGACGATCCCCTCGAACGTGGCGCCGTACGTGTTCTCGCCACGCTCGTGGCGGTAGCCGATGACGACCCGCTCGCCGCGCCCCGAGAAGAGAATGTAGTCCAGCGCCTCCGGCGGGAGGTCCTTGATGGGCGCCTCGTAGTCCCAGCCGTGCTCGTGGCAGACGGCCTCGATGATCTTGCCGTGCCAGGAGTTCTCCATCGGCATTCTCGCCCAGGGCACCAGCGCGCCGTTGGCGAGGGACAGGTTCTTGTTGGGTATCACCCTCTCCGGGTCGATCTCGAGCCTGCTGCCGATGCCGGTGCAACTCGGGCAGGCGCCGTGGGGGGAGTTGAAGCTGAAGCTGCGCGGCTCGAGCTCGTCCACGGTGGTGCCGTCGTAGGGGCAGCTATAGCGCTCGCTGTAGCGCCGCTCTTCGAACGCCGGCGCCTCTCCATCGCGCGGGACCGGGGCGATCTGGACTACGCCCTCGCCGAGTCTCAGCGCCGTCTCGACCGAGTCCGCCAGCCGGGCCGAATCGGGCCTCTCACTCGCGGGCGACGCGCCGGCCGTGGCGGAAGCGGCACCCGCCTCGCCTCCGGCCACCCCATCGGCGCCATCCCCTGCCCCACCGTGCCGCACGATGAAGCGGTCCACCACGACGTCGATCGTGTGGCGCTTGTACTTGTCCAGGGGCCGAGTCTCGGTCAGGTCCATCAGTTCACCGTCGACGCGGACGCGGGCGAAGCCCCCGCGGCGGATCTGCTCGTATTCGCGGTTGCCCTCGGTCTTGCGGTCCTTGATGACCGGGCCGAGGACCATCAGCCGGGTGCCTTCCGGCAGGTCGTAGATCTGGTCGACGATCTGCTGGACCGACTGACGCTCGATCTCGCGGCCGCACGTTGGGCAGTGCGGGTGACCGATGCGGGCGAACAGAAGCCTCAGGTGGTCGTAGATCTCGGTGACCGTGCCGACGGTCGATCGCGGGTTCCGGCTGGCGCCCTTCTGGTCGATCGAGATGGCCGGGCTCAACCCGTCGATCTGGTCGACATCCGGCTTCTGCATCTCGCCGAGGAATTGCCGCGCGTACGCGGACAGGCTCTCGACATAGCGCCGCTGTCCCTCGGCGTAGATCGTGTCGAAGGCGAGGCTGCTCTTGCCCGAGCCGGAGAGGCCGGTGATCACGACCAGCCGATCGCGCGGCATGGCCACGGTGATGTTCTTGAGGTTGTGCTCGCGGGCACCGCGAACGACGAGCTGCTCCTGCGGCATAGGGCCATTGTAGGCCAACCGGCCGAAACAGAACAGACGTTCGCGCTCGTACGGGAACGCGGGAGAGGTGTCGCGCGCGGCCCCCGACCCGCGACTCAGTCCTCCAGGAATTCGACGGCGCCGGTCTCCACGTGGTACAGCGCGCCGCGGATCGTGAGTTCGCCGGCGTTCACTCGCCGCTGGATCAGAGGAGACCATACCAAGAGCGACTCGATTGTGCGGCGGACGTTGAGTGTCACGGCTTCGAGCCACAAGCCGGCCGACGGAGATGACGCCACGGGCCCCAGGTTGTATCTGATCGAACTGAGAAGAGCGCCCAGGTTCACCGAGCCGGATGGGTCGGGCGGAGTCTCTGCTTCGGACGGAAGCCGATCCAGAGCGGCAGCCACTCCGCCGCACTGCGTGTGCCCCAGCACAACGACCAGCGGGCACGACCAGCGAGCGACGGCGTATTCGATCGAGCCAATCTCGGCCTGACCGGCCACGTTCGCTGCAACCCGGACGACGAAGAGTCGCCCGACCGTCTCGTCGAAGATCAACTCGGGCGGCACCCGGCTATCGGAACAGCCGAGCACGATGGCGTACGGCTCGCCTCGCACCAGCGGGGCGGCGACGACGGTCGGATCCCCTGACACGGCGAGGGCATCGAGAAACCTCGCGTTGCCATCGCGCAGCAGGTCGAGCCCTGCAAGTGCGTTTACGGCCGTCATCTCGAGGTCAGGTCCGCTCACCGGGGCTTTCCCCTTTCGGCGCACTGGGCGATCGTAGCACCGGCTTCGACTGAGTCGGATACGATCGGAAGACCTGACCGAATGGAGGTCACTGCAGAGATGAGCCGGGCCAAGCCCGACGCGGCAGACGCCATGGACATGACCGATGAGCGAAGGACTGAGCGTGAGTCGCGCAGCCGGCTTGTGCGCGACGGCCTGGCGATCGCAGCGTATGCAATGCCGGTGGGGCTCGTCTTCGGGCTGACCGCCTTGCAGGCCGGCTACTCGGTCTTTGATGTCGCGGCGAATTCCGCGGTCGCCTTTGCGGGCGGAGCCCAATTCGCGGCAGCGGGCCTCGTCAAGGAGCATTCATCCTGGCTCGCGATCGCCGGAGTCGTGGCCCTGGTCAACGCTCGCCACCTTCTCTACTCCGCTGCGCTGACGCCCTTCCTTCTGGACCGGCCGAGACCCGAGCGGGCGGTCATGGCCCAGTTCCTGACCGATGAGACGTTCGCGCTGGCCCTCGCCCATTTCAGGCGCATCAGCCGCTTCGATCGACGAGGCTACTGGCTGGCGGCCATGTTCATCTTCGTGCCGTGGCAGGTCGGCTCGGTCCTCGGCTACCTCGTCGCCGGAGCGGTCGACATCAACCGGCTCGGCCTCGACGTTGCGTTCCCGGCGGCGATGGCCGGCCTCTCGCTCGGCATGGTGTCCGGACGCCGGGACGTGGCGGCGGCGATGGGGGCCGTCGTCGTGGCCGTGGTCGTGGGTCTCGTGGGCGGGTCGTCCCTCGGGCTTGTAGCCGGCGCGGTGATCGGGCCGCTCTTCGGTCTTGCGATCAAACCATCCGCTCACGAGGAATCCGACGAGCCCGAGACGCCCGAGCCGGCGGCCGAGGCAGGTCTGCCTTGAACGTCGGCGTCGCCCTCGTCCCGCTTGCCTTCGTGATGTGGGCCGTGACCTATCCCTCTCGGGCGCTGCCGATGCTCGCTCCCGGCATCGAACGCCTCCCGAAATGGGCGGTCACCTACCTTCGACTGGCCGGCCCGGCCGCGCTCGCCGCGCTGGCGGCGACGGGCTGCCTCCTCACCACGGACACGCCGCCACACCTCCAGCTCGGCGTCCTGCCCCTGGCTGTTGGGCTGTGCGTCCTGGTCGTCTGGCGGACGCGATTGCTTCTGGTCGGGGTAGTCGCGGCGGTCGTGCTGGTGGCGGCAGCGCGAGCGATCGGCGTGGCCTGACCTCGAGCGCGGCGCGGTCGCGATGGCTACTTCGAGGCGACCAGCAACGTCACGGATTCTGAGGGCAGGGTCACGTTTCCGCCGGCGGAGATGGACGTCACCGCCACTTCCTCGGCGTTGTGCGACGCATCGAACAGCCAGGCCTCAGCCGACGTCGCCCCGATTCCCACAACGGTGAGTGGCTTGGTTACCGTCGCCGACCCCAGGTTCACGATCAAGATGGTGAGAGTTCCGTCAGCTCGGGCCGCCGCGTAGACGGTCACGAGCGGATCGTCGGAGGAGGAGCGCAGCAGCTCAGTCCCGAATTGCCTGTACAGCATGTAGTCGTAGTAGATCGGGTTAGGTGCGCTCGCGCCGACGATGCCCCAAGAGCCCGCGATCGCAAACTGGGCCACGATGTCGACTTTCTGTTCGATCAACCGGCCGAGGACGTCGGCGAACCAGACGGCGTTGTAGTGTGAGTCCATGGTGGCGTCGCCGGCGCTGTTCTGAACGGAGCTCGAATTCACCTCCGTGACAGCGACCGGCAGGTCTCTCCCGGTCTGCGCCTTCAAGATCGACCGGAGAGCCGGGATGATCTGGTCCCACTCCTTGCTGTTGCCTCGTAGATCGTCGATGGTAGGCGGCGTCTGACCGTCGACCGGGAACGGATAGCGATGAATCGACACGATGTCCACCAGATCGCCATTCGACTTCAGGAAGGAGGTCAGCCAGTCTGTTCTGGCTTGGAGATAGTCGTTCGAAGGATCGGCCACGAACTGGCTGATATCCGGGCCGACCAGTTTGATGGTTGGATCGACAACCTTCATCGCCTGCGCAAATGAACGCCAGTCTCTGTCGTACTCATCGATGTTGTAACCGGCCAGCCCGTTGGCCTCGTAGAGATCCGGTTCGTTGCCGATTTCCCAATACGTCACGCCGTATTTCATCGTGACGTTCGCATATTTCACGAGGTCCGCCGCGGCGGACGCGGTCCCACCCTTGAGCCGGACCACGATCCGCGGCTCCGCTCCGATCGACCGGCAGTAGGCGACGAACGTGTCGACCTGATCCGTGGTCACGTCATTCTCGTCGCCCCAATTGCCACCCGGCCAGGTGATGAACCTCAACTTCGCGGCGGCCACCTGGTCGCGCAGGGCGAACGGGACCCCGAGCCAGGGACCGTCGTTGGTGCCGTAGACGAATGGGCTGATTGCGCCGAGATCCGAGCCGGCATCCACGAAGAGGCCGGGGGTCGCAGGCGGCGCCGGCGTGGGCTGGGGCGGCGGCGTTGGCTGGGGCTTCCCCGTTGGCTCGGGGACCGGCGCGGGCCGGGGCGCCGGCGTTGCCCCGCCTCCGCCGCAGCCAGACAGCATGGTCATGACTGCCAGGGCTGCGGTCGCGGCGCGCCAGCTCTTCGGTCTAGGGTGCATCTCACGGCTCCGGTCCCTTGCCAGCTCGGCCGACACGACCCCGCCGGTCGGGACCGGCCGTCTTCGATCCGAGGCGGCGCCGCTCATGGTACGTCGGGGCGAGCGCCCGGCCACGGATGGCGAGCCAGGCAATCTGGCGCGCGATGCCTCAAGATTTGGGGATGCCGTCCGCCGCCTCCCCTCACGAGGCTCGCCTTCGACTTCGCGTCGCCGCCGTCGCAGGCGCGTTCTTCATGAACGGCCTCGCGTTTGGCGCCTGGGCATCCCGCATACCGGCAGTCCAGAACCAGACCCACCTCGACGAGGCTCATCTCGGCTTTGCGTTGCTCGGCGCAGGGCTCGGGGCGGTAGCGACGATGTCGATCGGTGGCTGGCTCGGTGGCAGGGTCGGAACACACGTCGTCACGGCAGCCACGCTCCTGGGGTGCGCCGCACTCATTCCTTTCATGGGCGCCTCGTCTGACTTCTGGAGCCTGCTCCTGAGCCTCTTCGGCTTCGGCATCTTCCAGGGGACGATGGACGTGTGCATGAATGCCAACGGGTTGGCGGTGGAGCGGGCCGGGTCCGGGCCGATCATGTCCCGCCTGCACGCCACCTGGAGCATCGGATCGTTCTTCGGCGCGCTCGCGAGCGCCCAGATCGCGGCCAATGGCATCTCGGTCTTCGCGGAGTTCGCCGTCGTCGGGGTCCTGCTTGCGATCGGCGCCCTGGTGCTGTGGGCCACGATGCTCCCCGATCGACATGCGGGCGGTGGCGGCCGCCTCAGCCGGCCGACAGGCCGGCTGCTGCTGCTGGGTGCTCTCGCCCTGTGCGCCCTGCTGGCTGAGGGCTCGGCCAACGATTGGGGCGGCGTCTACATGCACCGGCACCTTGGGGCGAGCGAGGGCATGGCCGCCCTCGCGGTAGCCACATTCAGCCTGGCGATGGCCTTCTCGCGCTTCGTCGGCGACACGCTGGTGGTCATCCTGGGCCCAGGCGTTCTCGTCAGCGGCGGCGCCGCTCTCTCGACCGTCGGCCTGGGCCTCGTGCTCGGGATCGGCGAACCGGCGATCGCGATCGTCGGCTACGGGTTGATGGGCCTCGGCCTCGCGGCCGGGGTGCCCGTGCTCTTCCGCGCGGCCGGTTCGCAGCCGGGGATCCCACCATCCGTTGGGATCGCGGCCGTCTCGACGATGGGCTATGCCGGGGGCCTGGTGGGGCCGCCCCTCATCGGATCATTCGCTAGCGTCGTCACCCTGCGTGGATCCCTCGTCCTCGTCTTCTTGATGCTCGCCTTCCTCGCCCTGGCAGGACGGCGGGCACTGGCGCAACCCGCGCCTTAGCGCAGCGGTCGAAGCTCTGGCTACGGGGCTCGACGCTCCCGCCAGTATTCCCACACGTCCAGGTCCGGCGCCTCGAAGCCGTTCGACGAAAGGACCGTGCAGATCTGGGTGCGGTGATCCGTGCCGTGGTGGAGAGCCTGGGCGATGACGAGGTTCGTGGCGTGCGGCAGCACAGGCCGCGGGCCGCTGGCCGGCAGCGTGACGTCCAGCTCCCCGACCCGAGCCAGCAGGATCCGCCAGCGAACGGCCTGATCGGGCCAGTGGTCGGCGAGCTCGTCCAGCGGAACGGTGGCGTCCGGTCCGCTCCGGGCCGGCGGCGGGTTACCCTCGAGGTACTCGAGGTAGCGGGCGTCGGCAGAGAGCAGATGCGAAAGCGTGGCCAGCACCTCGCCGTAGACGCCCGCCGCCGTGGCGGTCTGCGCGGCCTCGGGCAGTGACTGGAGGTGGCGGATCAAGCGTTCCGTGGCCCAGGTGTGGTGTTGGAACGCCTCGCTCAGCGGATCCATGCAGCCTCCTTCATACGCGCCGGCGACCCGGCGTCCTCCTTCGTCAGCGGACTCATCCCCGCCGCCGCCCGCCGCGTCGACCTGGCCCGCGCTGACCCGTTCGTTTGATAACGTTCGGCGTGACGGTGTGGTCCCACGTGGGGCGGTCCAGCCACTTGGCCGACCAGCCATCGTCCTCGTGTTCGTCACGGATCCCGGGCAGCCAGTCTGATGCCGTCGATGCGACAGCCGATTCGTCTCCGTCCGGTTCCTCACCGGCCGCCAGGACGCGGACCTCGGTCACTTCCAGCTCCGGCCCCTCGGTCTCACGGCTATCGCCGCCCCCTCCCCTGCCCCGCCGGCCGGCTTGCCGAACCGGCTTGATCAGTCGACCGGATCTTGCGGGGGCCGGTCGAGGACTCGCGGGGCCCACCGGGCGGGCCTTCGCGGCTCGCTCCGCCGCCCTGGCCACGGTCACAGACTGATCCTCGTCCAGGACTCGGAGCCGGATCTCCTGGATCTCGTCGCGCAGAGCCGCGGCTCGTTCGAACTCCAGATTGCGGGCGGCCTGGCGCATCTCCGCCTCCATCTGACCGACGAGCTTCTCGACCTGGCCCTTGGCCATCTCTGTGAAGGCGCGTTCCTGTCCGGGCGCCGTGGCATACGTGCCGTGAGCCTCGGCTACGGCGCGCAGCCGGTCGTTTATGTCGCGGATGCCCTTGACGATGGTCACCGGCTCGATGCCGTGGTCGAGGTTGTACTTCTCCTGGACCGAGCGGCGTCGATTAGTCTCGTCGATGGCGACCCGCATCGACTCGGTAATGTGGTCGGCGTACATCACTACCTCGCCGCCGACGTTGCGGGCCGCCCGGCCGATCATCTGGACAAGCGACCAGGCGCTGCGCAGGAACCCTTCCTTGTCGGCATCGATGATCGCCACCAGCGTGACCTCCGGCAGGTCGATCCCCTCGCGCAGGAGGTTTATGCCGACGATCACGTCGTACACGCCGAGCCTCAGGTCGCGCAGGATCTGGACTCGCTCCAAGGTGTCCACTTCGGAGTGCAGGTACTGCACCTTCACGCCGAGCTCGTGAAGGTAGTCGGCCAGGTCCTCGGCCATCTTCTTGGTCAGGGTCGTGACTATGGAGCGCTCGCCCCGTTCGACGCGACCGCGTATGAGTTCGAGGAGATCGTCGATCTGGCCCTCGGTCGGCTTGACCGTTATGTGCGGATCGACGACGCCCGTTGGACGTATGAGTTGCTCGACAACCTGCTGGCTGCGCTCCAGTTCATATGGACCGGGCGTCGCGCTCATGTATATGACCTGATTCACGCTGGCCTCGAATTCCTCGAAGGTCAGCGGGCGGTTGTCCAGCGCCGACGGCAGGCGGAAACCGAAGTCGACCAGGATCTCCTTGCGTGTACGGTCGTTCTTGTACATGCCGACGACCTGCGGGATCGACATATGGCTCTCGTCTACGACGAGCAGCCAGTCCGGCGGGAAGTAGTCGAGCAGCGTCCACGGCCGGGAGCCTGCGGCCCGCCCCGAAAGATGCCGTGAGTAGTTCTCGATGCCGGTGCAGTAGCCCAGCTCGCGCATCATCTCGAGGTCGAACGTCGTGCGCTGGCGCAGTCGCGCGCCCTCGAGCTCGCGGCCCTGGGCTTCCAGCTCCCCAACTCGGACCTCCATCTCCTCGCCGATCGCCTTGACCGCGGCCATCAGTTTGTCGTTGGGGGTGACGTAGTGAGTGGCGGGATAGACGTTGAGGTCCTTCCGCTCCGCCAGCAGCTCGCCGGTGAGCGGGTCGAGCTCCGTGATTCGCTCGACCTCGTCGCCGAAGAAGCTGACTCGAACCAGCCGGTCCTCGGCCGCGGGGATCACCTCGAGGGTGTCGCCGCGGACACGGAAGCGGGCCCGGGAAAGCGCCTGGTCGTTGCGCTGGTACTGGAGGTCGACGAGGTGGCGCAGCACCGCGTCTCGGCGATACTGCCCGCCGACGCGGAGCCTCAGGATCGTGGCCCCATAGTCGACCGGCGCGCCGAGACCGTAGATGCAGCTGACGCTGGCGACGATGATCACGTCGCGGCGTTCGAAGAGCGCCTTCGTCGCCGCGTGCCGGAGCTTGTCGATCTCGTCGTTCCGGCTCGAATCCTTCTCGATGTACGTGTCCGAGCGGGGCAGATAGGCCTCGGGCTGGTAGTAGTCGAAGTAGCTGACGAAGTACTCGACGGCGTTGTCGGGGAAGAACTCGCGGAACTCGGAGTACAGCTGGGCGGCCAGGGTCTTGTTGTGCGCGAGAACGAGTGTCGGCTTCTGATAGCGCTCGATGGTCTGCGCGACGGTGAAAGTCTTGCCGGTGCCGGTGGCGCCCAGCAGCGTCTGATGGCGAAGGCCGCGGGACAGGCCGTCGCTCAGCAGATCGATCGCCTGGGGCTGATCGCCGGTGGGCTTGAAGTCGGCAACCAGCCGGAAATCGGGCACTTCAACCTCGTCAGCTCGGGCCGTCAGTATACCGTTCCATCGAGTATTAGCACGGGCGTTCTACGCCCGGAGACCGTCCCACGCGACCCCGCGCGATGCGGTGCTCGATCAGGAAAGCCAGCCCGTCGGCTCGACCGGATCGTCCAGCGACCCCAAGTGGCCTACCAGACGAAGCCCGATCCGAGCCGGGCCTGGATCGACGCCACCATCTGCGCCTGCGAGATCACGTGGAGCTGGCCGTTCTGGTTGCCGCCCCGGGCGTTGCAGGATCGCCCGCAGGTGTCGATGTAGGTGAAGGTGGGCGGGTTGGCGGTGTTGTCATAGCCGACGATCGCGATTGCGTGCCGCGTATGCGGCGTGGCGGAGCCGGCCTGCCAGTTCGGCAGGCTGTAGGCGTCGACGGCACCAACGACAGGTACCCCGTCGCGCCCGACGTCGAGCATCACCGCCGCGGTCAGGTCTCGGGCGAGGCGTCGGGTCGGGCCGGATGACCGAGGCGTAGTAGGCCTCGGTCCAGGCGGTCGTGTCCCGGCCTGAGACCTCCCAGTTGAGCCCGGTCTGGATGTTGGTCCGCGGCGTCCCTGAGGTCGGATAGAGTGGCCGGCCGTCTCGGGCGAAGACAGAGAGACCGGCCGATTGCCACGTCGCCGGCTGTGACTGCATGGCCAGGTACATCACGAAGCCGCGGCCGTGGGCGGTAAAGCCGCTGACCCGGTCCGTGCCGGACCAGTAGGTGCCCAGGCGTGCCCCGCCTGAGACGGCGATCGTCGGTCCCGGTGACGGCCAGCCGACCGCCTCGCTGGCATACGGGTCGAGGAAGTAGCCCGCGGCGCCCGTGACGTCGGGATGGCCGATGAGTTGCTGCCAGTACCACAGCGCCACCGTCATCGCCCCGTCGCCGCACAGGTTCCAGTAGCTCAGGTTCGAGTATCGATTGCCTTTCTCGTCGGTGCCGTAGCCGGGCGGCTCGACGATCCATCTGGTCCACGTCGTATCGAGCATCGCCCTGGCCGGCACGGGGACCCCGGTGATCGGGTTGACGAGCGGGTCGGCCGTCTCGGGAAGCACGGTCACGTGACCGCCCACGATCGAGATCCTACCGGACGCCTTGAGCTCAAGCCAATCGACCGTCTGGACGGGCAGCGGCCGGCGGGGGTCGATGGTGTAGCTCGGGTCGGTCGGGAGTGCGCCGCGCGCGGGAGCCGGGCTCGGCGTGGCGAAGAGGTCGAGCGGCGGGAACGTCGCGACCGGGCTGGCCTCGGCGGTAGGCCCCACGGTCATCGTTCCGGGAACGATCAGCGGGCTCGACGTGGCGGCGGCGGTCGGATCGAGCGCGATTGCAGCGCTTGAGACGGACGCCGACGCCGGGTTCGCACGCGGCGTCGGAGCGGCGCATCCGCCGGCCACGAACACGACGCCCGCGACGGCAAAGACCGCCAGGACCGCGCCCCCTTCAGCGATCCACCGGCGGCCAAATATCCGGGACGCAATCACGGCTCGATTGTACGCACGGGCGTCACGCTGGTCGCTGGACCGGCCGCGCTCCGCCGTCCCCTGCGGGCGAATTTCCTTGTACGCCTGCGGGGAGTAGTAAGTAGACGCGGACCGGTCGACGCAAGGCTGGCCATCAATGCCTGGGCTCATCGATCGGTGTTGTTAGTCGCCAACGACTATCCGACGGTCCTTCCAGGTGACTACGGGGCGACAACAGCTCGAATGCGCCGCTCTAGAACGGACCGCGGTTCCATAACACTCTGACCATGCGTACAAGGAAATCCCGGACTCCGGGCGGCCCCGTACGCCACCGCGAGCGAGGAGCCGCCTGCGGATGTCGGAGCCGGTATCGCACACCCCGCGTCTTGCACTCACCCCCTGAAGAGGTCAGCCGCGAGAAAGCCGCAGGGCGTCTTTGAGGGCCGCGTCGACGGCCAGCTCGGTGGCGGCCGCCGGACCGTCGGCACGGACGATGCGGGTCGCGGCGGAGCGCCAGAGCGGCAGCGAGTCGGACTGGGCGGCGATCCGCTGGCGGGCGTCGGCCTCGGCCATGCCCCGGCCGATCAGACGGGCCAACTGGACCTCCGGGTCGCAGACGATGAGCCAGACCTCGTCGAACCAGCGCGAGTGGCCGGCCTCCACGAGCTTGATCGCCTCGACCACGATCGCGGCCGGACGACCGGCATCGGCGACCCGGATCTGGTCCTCCTCCAGACGCTCGACGGCAGGGTGAACGATCGACTCGAGCTCGGCCAGCCGCCCGGGATCGGCGAAGACAAACCGGCCGAGCGCCGCGCGGTCGAGCGAGCCATCGGGCCGGAGGAACTCAGCGCCGAAATGGGCGACTATCGAGTTGGTCACCGGGGCGCCCGGCGACATGAGCTGGCGCGTCAGCTCATCGGCGTCGATCACGACCGCACCGCGAGCAGCCAGCCAGCCGGCCACGGTCGACTTGCCGCAGCCAATGGGACCGATGAGGCCGATCAGCGGAGCCTGAGTGCGCAGAGAGCCGCGGCGTCGGCCGTGCAATCGGTCGCCGGGTAGGTTGGATCCCGTCACGGCGCCGCCTCCTCCAGCTGGAGCCACGCTTCCTCGGCGGCGGCCAGTGCCTCGTTGACCGCCGCCAGGTCGCTCGTCACGCGGCGCAGCTCGACGAAATTGCCGTGCACGCCCGGGTCGAGCAGGGCCGACTCGAGCCGCACCTTGCGAGCGTTGAGCACGATCAGTTCCTCGTCGACCTGTGCCTTACGCCGCCGGTAGGCGTCCTTTGACAGCTTCGCGACAGGTGAGCGCTCCGGCGCGGCGATCGTCGCTGCGCCCGAGGGGCGACCGGCCCGCGACCCGGCGCCGGCGCGAGTCGACCGAGCAGCCGCAGCGCCGCTGGATCGCGCTTCGGCCGTCGGACCTGAAGCGACGACCGCAACCCCCGGCCGCCGCCCGCCGGGCTCCCGCGCGGGACCGCCATGCAGCCGTCCGGCCTCCCGTTCGGCTGCCGCCTTCACCGTCCAACCGTCGGCCACCGCCGAACGCCAGGCGCGGTAGCCGCCTTCGAACGGCACGGCCAGACCGTCGTCGACGACCCACAGGGAGTGACACACCTTCTCGAGAAGCCTTCGATCGTGGCTCACGACGAGCAACGTCGCGTCGGTTCCGGACATGAACGCCTCGAGGGCCTCGCGCGCCGGAATGTCGAGGTGGTTCGTCGGCTCGTCGAGGAGCAGCAGGTTGGCCGGAAGAAGGAAGAGAAGTGCCAGCTCGAGCCGCGATCGCTCGCCGCCCGAGAGCGCCGAGACTTCCTTGAAGACGTCGTCGCCCCGGAACAGGAACCGCGCCAGATGCCCGCGCGCCGCCGCGGGGGTGAGCGGCATCTCGTCCAGCAGTGCGTCCAGGACCGTGGCACCGGGGATCGGCGCGTCGCGGAGCTGGGCGAGATAGCTCGACTGAACGTTGCGGCCGAGGTCGAGAGCGCCGTCGAGCGGCGCCAGCTCGCCCGATATCGTCCGCAGGAGTGTCGTCTTGCCCGCCCCGTTCGGTCCAACGATCCCAACGCGATCGCCTCGCCGGAGCTCGAGCCAGGGCACCAAAGCGACCGGGTGGTCGGCGGCGTCCTGGGCGGCCGGGGCCGAACCGTGATCGGCGCGCGCCTCGCTCGATGAACCCTGCCGCGGGTCGCCGGCCCGATATCCCACCACCAGCCTTTCGGCCCGGATCACCGATTCGTACGATCGAGCCGCCACACTGCCGGCCAGAGCCTCGCTGGGGAGCTTGAGCCGGGCTTCGGTCCGACGCTTCTCGAGCGGCTGGAGCGCCTCGAGCCGGGCCTCGTGCTCGTGCATCTTGCCGTGCTTGCGCTGGTGGCGGTATTGCTGGATGAGCTCCAGCTCACGATTGATCTCGCCCGCGCGGGCCTCCGCTTCCTCCGCTGCCCGCAGGTCACGCTCCTCGCGCTGGCGGGCATAGCCCGAGTAGCTGCCACGGAACGGCGTCAGTCGTCGATCGCGCAACTCCCACACCCTGGTCACGGTGGCATCGAGGAAGGCGCGGTCGTGCGACGCAACGATCAGGCTGCCGTGGCGCCGGCCCAGGTGCCCCTCGAGCCATTCGAGCGCGCCGAGGTCGAGGTGATTCGTCGGCTCGTCGAGCAGCAGCAACTCCGGGTCGGACAGGAGCAAGCGGGCCAGCGCAGCCCGGGTCTGCTCGCCGCCGGAGAGGTTGACGGGCGGCCTGTCCCACTGGTCGCGTTCGAAACCCAGCCCGGACAGGGCCGCCTCCACGCGCTGGTCGAGGGCGTAGCCGTCCTTGACCGCGAATTCGTGCTGAACGCTCTCGTACTCCGGCTCGGTCACGCGGCCGTCGTGCTCGAGTTGCCGTAGCCTTCGCTCCAGCTCCTCCAACCGAGCGGCCCCGGCCCGCACGGCCCCCCGGAGGCTCGACGCGCCGATGAAGGCCGAGTCGACGTGCGCCTCCTGCGACAGCATCGCCATCGTCAACGAGCGCTTCCGATGGACCGTGCCGCCGTCGGGCTCGTCGCGTCCGGCAATCAACCGCAGCAGCGTCGTCTTGCCCGCGCCGTTTGGGCCGACCAGCCCGATTCGGTCGCCCGCCGCGATCGCGGCGTCGACCTGGTCGAGGATGACGAAGTCGCCGACCTCGCGGACGACGCCCTCCAGCCGTACGATCGACATCAGGCCGATCCGCCGGCTCGTGCCGCGGCGCGACGGCTCGCGGCGGCCCTTCGCGCCGCAGCCACGCGGCTCGCCCGACGCGCTCCCAGCTCGACCGCTCTGTCCTCCTCGTCCGGAGTCCGCCCCAGCGCGCCGGCGCCATCGAGCTCGGTCCAGCGAGGACCTCGGCGAGGGCCCGCGGTCGGGAAGTGCACGCCACTCCCCTTCGCCCCGCCACGCTTCGTCGCACCGGCCAGGATCTTCGCGACGGACCCGCGCCGGCCGGCCGGCAGCCGCTGGCACCAGCCGCAGAAGTGGGTCGATCGGCCGCCCACGACGATGCGCCGGATCGCCCGGCCGCATCTCTGGCAGGGCTCGCCGGCTCGCTGATACACGGCCAGGTGCTCCTGCATCGAGCCATCGCCCTCGGGTGCCGTGTAGTCGTCGACCGAGCTGCCCCGCCGCTCCACGGCCTCGGCAAGGACGTCACGGAGCGCGCCGTGCAGCCGTCGCGCCTCGATCGGGCGCACCGAATCGGCCTCCCGAAGCGGGTGGAGGCGAGCCCGCCACAGGGCCTCGTCGGCGTAGATGTTGCCGACCCCGGCCAGGAAATCCTGGTTCAGCAGGAGCGTCTTGAGGCGCCCGCGACGGCCGCTGAGCATCTCGGTCAACCGTCGGGCGGTGAGATCGTCGGCGAGCGGCTCGGCTCCGGTCGGGAGCACCCCGGCGGCCTGACCCTCGACGGGCAGCCCGGTCGCGGGATTGCGAGAGTAGAGGCCCATCCGCCCGAATTTGCGGATGTCGCGGTACCGCAGCTCGCGGCCGTCGTCGAGGCTCAGCACGACATGGACGTGGCGGTCCTGCGGCGTCCCGGCGGGGACGACGAACAGCTGGCCGGTCATCTTGAGGTGGATGGTCATGACGACGGATTCGGGGCCGGCCGGCTGGCCTGCGGCCCGCCCGGTATCCATCGAATCAGGCCCAATCGAGCCGGCGGCCGGGCCTCTCGGGCCGAGCCAGACGAGCAGCTGCTTGCCCCGACGCCCGACGCCCTCGATCTCCCGGCCCGCCATTTCCTGAGCGAAGTCGCCCGGTGCGTGACTGCGCAGCGTGGGCGGCCAGTCGGAGCGGACGCCCACGATGCGTGCGCCCGTCACGAGGGCGCGCAGGTCTCGGGCAATGGTCTCGACTTCAGGCAGCTCAGGCATACAAAGAGGGTAACGGGGCGGGGCTCGCGATGCCTGGGCGAGGGTGCGCCGGCCGGTGGGCCGAAGGCGGCTGAGAGCCGGCCTAGTTATCGACGAGCGTCGGAGCCACTTCCTGCTGGAGCTCCAGGCACACCTGTCGGGCCAGGTCGGCGAACGCAATCTGCGCCTTGGAACGGTATCGGTCGCGATGCCAGGCCAGCGTGAGCACCCGTGGTGGGAGATCGGTCTCGAGCACGGCCGTGTGCGGGTCCGTTTCGTCGACGGTCAGCCGCGGCACGAGCGCCATGCCGATTCCCGCCGTGACCAGCGCCTGGACAGTGGTGTTGTCGTCCGACCGGAACGCCCATTTCGGATCGCCGCCGTTGGCCCGGAGATAGGCCTCGGCAGCGGCGGTGGAGCGGCAATGGCGGAACCCGATCAGCGGCAGGCTGGATATCTCGCGTGCGGTCGGGAGCCGCCCCAGCTCGGCCAGAGGCGATTCGATCGGGACCACGAGTACGTAGGGATCCCGGAACAGCTCGACACCTTCGAAGGGGCCGTCGGAGAGCGGATAGACCGCGAACGAAAGGTCGAGCTCGCCGGACTCGACGAGATCGAGCAGGCCGTCGTCCGTGTTGGTCTCCATCACGTGGACGTCGACGTTCGGCCACAGGTGGGTGAACCGGCCCAGGGTAGCCGGCACGACGCGGGCGCCGACGCTCTGGTATGTGCCGACGCGCAGCAACCCGGTCGCGCCTTCCGCGTAGGCCCGCAGGTCGGCCCGCGCGGCCTCGATCCGGGCCGCTATGACGTCGGCGTGGCGAAGCAGCAGCGCACCCGCCTCGGTCACCTTGACCGTCCTGTGTCCGCGAGCCCGATCGAGCAGCCTCACCCCGAGAACCGCCTCGAGAGCGGCAATGTGCTGGCTCACGGCCGATTGGGTGTAGTCGAGGGAATCCGCCGCTCCATGGAACGATCCGGTCTCGGCCACCGCCCGGAAGCTCAGCAGGTGGCGGAACTCGACGCCCGCCAAGTGATCAGTGCTCATAATATGTAATTGAACAACATCGACTTGCTCTAATCAAGTGCCGGACCTAGTGTAGGGGCATGGAAATCTTGACTCTGACTTTGATCCTCCTCTTCGTGGGCGCGCTCGCGCTGACTCTTGGCGACGACTCGCGTCCGTCCGAGAGCGACCACAGTCGCAACTGGTAGACCACTTTCGCAGTCCCGGCGCAGGCCCGGGTTCCAGGTAATCGGCGCTCGTCGTCCACTCCACGGTAGGCGCCATCTCCCGGAACCGGGGCCTCGCCATATCCGGAGCGGACGCTAGCCGGCGACTACCTCGGCGGGGGCCTCGCCGAGTTCGGCGAGCACCTCGTCCTCGCGGGTGAGAGGCCGCATCGACTCCCAGTCGTCGCCCACCTTGACGTCGACCGTGAGCGGCACGTCGAGCTTGAGGGCGCTCTCCATCGTCTGGCGCAGGATCGGCGCCGTCGCGTCCACTTCCCCGCGGGGCACTTCGAGGACGAGCTCGTCGTGGACCTGGAGCAGCATCCGCGCCTTGAGCCCGGCGGCGCGAAGCCGCTCCGGCAGCCGGATCATGGCGATCTTGATGATGTCGGCGGCCGTGCCCTGGATCGGCATGTTGATGGCCATCCGCTCGCCCGCGCCCCGCAGCGCCGGGTTTGACATGCGCAACTCGGGGATGGACCGCCGCCGACCGAGCAGCGTCGACACCCAGCCCTGCTGCCGGGCCAGCTCCTTGATGTGCAGCATGTAGTAGCTGATGCCGCTGTACGTGGCGAAGTAGTTGTCGATGAACGCCTTCGCCTCCGCCCTGGAGATCCCGGCCCGCGACGAGAGCCCGAAGTCGCTCATGCCGTAGGCCAGGCCGAAGTTGACCATCTTGGCCATCGACCGCTCGTCGTGGTTGACGTCCTCGGGCGCCTTGTGCAGCACCCGCGCGGCCGTCTCGCGGTGGATATCGGCGCCGCGGGCGAAGGCGTCCCGCAGGTGTTCGTCGCCGCTGACGTGGGCCAGGATGCGCAGCTCGATCTGCGAGTAGTCGGCCGCCAGCAGCGTGACGTCCGGCCCCCCGGCGACGAAGGCCCGGCGAATCCGACGGCCGAGATCTGAGCGGATTGGGATGTTCTGCAGGTTGGGGTCGGATGAGCTGAGCCGCCCGGTCGCAGCCACGGCCTGATGGAAGGTCGTATGGAGACGGCCATCACGGTCCGAGACGAGCGCCGGCAGGGCTTCGATGTAGGTCGATCTGAGTTTCGAGTAAAGCCGCCAGTCGAGCAGCTTGCCGATCATCGGATGGGCCGGCTTCAGCTCCTCGAGCACCGACGCGTCCGTCGAGTAGCCGGTCTTGGTCCGTTTGCCCTTGGGCAGGTTGAGCTCGTAGAAGAGGATCTGCTCCAGCTGCTTGGGTGAGCCCAGGTTGAAGTCGTGGCCGACGTCGGTGTAGATCTCGGCCTCAAGCCGCGCCATCTCCCTGCTGAACTCCGTGTCCAGGAGGGCGAGGGCGTTGCGGTCGATGGCCACGCCGGCCGCCTCCATCTCCGCCAGGACAGGGATGAGCGGCATCTCCACTTCGCTGAAGAGGCGGTCCAGGCCTGAGTCGGCGAGGGCCTTTTCGAGAGGCTCCCGGACGGCAAGGGCCGCCAGAGCGTCCAATCCGATCCGAACCGCCGCCGGCACGTCGCCCGCCGGCGGCAGCGTGACGTCGAGGCGCTCGTGGGCGACGTCGGCGATGGTCTGGCTGCGCAGCGCCGGATTGAGGAGGTACGCGGCGATCTGCGTATCGAACGCCACAGGCAGGGGCTTCTCCGCCCCGCCGGCGATGTTGGCCACCACGAGTTGCTTTGTCTCGTGGCCTACCACGCGGGCCCCGGACTTGAGGAGCAAGTCGCCGAGCCGGCCGACGGCGGCGTGGTCGTCCGCCACGAGCACTCGGCCGTCCAGGCCCGCGAGAGCAAGGGCCTGCGGCAGGCCGCGCATCGGCCGCGGGTCGTCCTTCAGGAGCGCGGCGCCGATCTCGGTTCGGCCGGCCAGCCACCGGGAGGCTTCCGCGGCGTCGTCGTCGGTCGCTTCGAAGCGGTCCAGCAGTGTCGGATCGGCAACTGCGGCACGGAGCGCCGCCGCCAGATCGACGGGCCCGGATGCCGGCTCGGTGCCTGTTCGGGTCCGCGAGGCCGCCGGCAGGGGCGCCGCGACGGGCGCGCTCAGACCAGTCGAGCCGAAGTCCATGCTGAGCTGCAGCCCCTCACCCTCGCCTATCAGAGATCGTGTCTCGCGCCGGGCGACACTCGGCGCCGCGCCCGCCACACGGGCCGCCGGCACGCTCCCCACAACTGACCGGAGGGCCTCGGCGGCATCTCCTGCCGACTCGCCGGTCAGAGGCGGCAGCCGATCGATCAGCGTGCGGAACTCGAATTCGCGGAAGAGCCGGACGACCTCGGCCCGATCGTAGTCGGAGAGCCTGGCGGCTTCGAGGTCGAGCGAGACCGGCAGGTCTCGGACGATACGCGAGAGCTCACGGCTCTGGAAGACTTGATCGCGCGCTTCTACGAGCTTCTCGCGCAGCTTGTCGGGCTTGACGTCCTCGAGCCGTTCGTAGATCCCTTCCAGAGAGCCGAACTCGCCAATCACCTTCGCCGCGGTCTTCTCCCCCACGCCTGGGATGCCGGGGATGTTGTCGGTGGGGTCGCCCTTGAGCGCTTTGTAGTCGATCATCTGATCCGGCCGCAGGTCGAACCGCTCGCGGATCTTGTCGAGCGTGTAGTAGATGGTCGAGTCGACGCCCTGCCGGGTCGTCATCAGCCGCGTGTGCTCGGTCACGATCTGGAGCATGTCGAGGTCGCCGGTCACGACGGTCGTCTCGATCCCGCGCCGGTCCATGTCGCGAGTGATCGTTCCGATCACGTCGTCGGCCTCGTAGCCGGCCATCTCGTAAACGGGGATCCGGAGTGCCGCAACTACCTCGCGGACCTTGGGAAACTGCGAGCGCAGGTCGTCGGGCATGGGCGACCGCGTAGCCTTGTATGCGGCGAACTGCTCGTGGCGGAAGGTTGGCCCAGGAAGGTCGAAGCAGGCCGCCACATACTCCGGCTGGAGATCCTGGATGCCGCGCAGCAGGATGCTGCAGAAGCCGAAGACGGCATTGACGAGCTCGCCCTTGCTCGTGGTCAGCGGCGGCAGCGCGTGATAGCCGCGATAGATGAGGCCGTTGCTGTCGAGCAGCATCAGACGAGTCATGCTTGGCCTCGGTCGGTTCGGCGCCGGCGAAGGGTCAGCAGGGGCCGGCACCTCCAGTTTAGCCCGGGCACGCCCTCAACCGGCGGGCAGGCCGGGTCGTGAGCCCGAACGACCGGGCCCCGGAGCTGTGGTCGGTCTGGCGCGACGCCGTCGGCTAGGATGGGCCCCCTCGACCGTGGCCCCGGCGCCGGCCCGGCAGGATCGCGACAGCGACTCCGAGGAGGAAGAGCAGTCCAAAACCGACCAGCCACAGGAGCCGCGCGTCGATGCCGCCCTGTGGCCCGGTGGCCACGGGCACGGTTGGTGTCGGCCGGCCAAGCCCCGGCGACTGACTCCCTGGAGCTACCTTGCCCTGGTCGCCCAGTTGCGCTGGTGGCTGGGTCGCAGGAGCCACGGCGTAGGCGCTGGCGCCGGGACTGGCACCGGCGGTTGTCGGAGAGAGGTTGGCGGCGGAGCGTTCGCTGGCGGCGGCCGAGGCGGCCGGCGCCGGGGTCGGAGCCTCGACGGCCGGGGCCGCGGTCGCGGCGGCGCCGCTGCCGAATGCGGCCAGATCCGCCTGACTCGGCGCGGCCACGGGCTGAGCGCCACCCGTGAGGCTTTGGTTCGTCGAGAACTGAACCGGGTTGGCCGCCCCGCCCGTGAGCGACGCCACGCCCGTCAGGACTAGCCCGACCAGCCCCAGCGCCGCGAGCGACCCGCCGAGGGAGCGTCGCAGGCCCCCGCCGCCGAACCAGGTCGCGAGCCTCGGGCGGCGCAGCCGAGCGGCATCCCCCTCGGTCAGCGTGAAGTCGCGCGGCCGGGGCGGAATCTGCAGGGCTACGTCGGCGTCCGCGATCGCCCCCAGATCGGCGAACAGTTCAGAGCAGTCGCGGCATTCCGCGATCTGCTCGAGGGCGCGCACCCGCTCGGCGGCATCGACATCGCCGCCGTAGAGGCGGACGACCAGTAGCTCGTCGTGGGCGGCGTGGGCGGCAGGAGTTCGGTCGATCACGTTTCTCAGACGACCTCAACCACGGAACAGTTCCCGGCTGGAAGCCAACGAATTTCGCAGCACCAGCCGGCCTCGGTGGATACGCGACTTAACGGTTCCCACTTCGACTCGCATGATCGCGGCTATCTCGGCGTAGTCGTAACCCTCGACGTCGAAGAGAATGATGCAATTGCGCTGCTCGAACGGCAGCGCGGCCAGCGCGCGGCGGAGCGCCTTGGACCGCTCCGCGGCCAGTGCTTTGGCCTCCGGCTCTACGTCCGCGGCGGCGGGCGGTTGCCAGCTTTCGTCCTCGTATTCGGGGTAGGGTTGGCTGGGCCGCCGACGGGTCGCCCGCTGGAGATCCATGGCCGCGTTTATGGCGATCCGTGAGAGCCAGCTGCGGACGCTCCCGCCGCGGAAGGAGTGCAGGTTGCGATAGGCGCTGAAGAAGGCCTCCTGAACGGCATCGGCGGCCTGATCGCGGTCCGGAACCAGGCGATAGACCAGGGCGAAGAGATGATCCTGATGACGGGCGACGAGCTCGTTGAAGGCGTCGAGGCGCCCCCGCAGAGCCTCCTCGACGAGGGCTGCGTCGACGCCCTGTCCCGGGGCCTCGGAGCTTCGCCCTTCCGCGGCCTCTGCATCGGTAACGACTCGTTCGTCAGCCACGTTCACACCCACGAACGCTTCGCCTGGCGGCGGGTTTGGGCTCGGCCGCGGCGGCGCGAGGATAGCACGGCGCCCCGCCCGGTCACCGCGCCGGTGGGACCTCAACCCTCTTGGCGAGGCCGGGCCCACCACGGAGCCCCGCAGGCTGTACGATGCGCGCCGGACCGTGCCGACGTGGCGGAACTGGCATACGCGCTCGACTCAAAATCGAGTGGCCGTGAGGTCATGCGGGTTCAACTCCCGCCGTCGGCACCACCGATCTGCCCGAGCGAAGGCCGGGCGTAGCGCCGCTCCCGCCTCAGCAGCTGAGGCCGCCGCCACCGCTGCCGCCACTGCCGCTCGACGCGGCCGGAACGCCGTCGAGGCCGTGGGCCACGATGTTGCGCACGATCGCCAGCCGCGGGATGTTGAGGAAGCCGACCGGATTGCCCGTCACCGAGGGCACGAGCTCGATGCTCTTGACGTTGCTCGTCCCGATACGCTCGGCCAACGCCAGGAGCGTGGGCGCGTCCGCGACCGGCATGTCGGTCCAGAAGGCGCTGCCGGCGGCACTGATCAGCGACGGGATCTTGGTCAGCAGCGAGCATGGCTTGAGATCGGCCCGTAGAGCGATCAGGACCGCCTGCTGTCGCGACATGCGGCCATAGTCCGAGTCCTGGTGTCGGCTCCGGGCGTATTCGAGCGCCACCAGCCCGTCCATGTGCTGGTAGCCCGCCTTGATGTCGATGCTGATGTCCTTGCCGTCCTGGGGTCGCGAGTATTGCGAGTCCTTGATCTCGGTGGGGACGTTGATGTTGATGCCGCCGAGCGCATCGATCAGGCCGACGAAGCCCATCAGGTTGACGACGACGGCACCGTCGACGTGGAGCCCCAGGTACTGGCCGACCGCGCCCTCGAGGGCCTTGAAGCCCCGCACGAAATCCGATCCCGTATACGGGTACGCCGAGGGCCGATTGACCGCGTCCCGCCACAGGGCATTGAGCAGGTTGGGATAAGGGAAGCAGTGGCATGGGAAGGCGTTCGCGGACTCGGGCGGAAGCGGGATGTTCTCGATGTTGCGCGGTATCCCGTACATGACCGCCCGACCGCTGGCGATATCCACCTCGAGCAGGATCATCGTGTCGGTCCGCAGGCTCCAACGCCCTACTCCCGAATCGGCGCCGACGAGGAGGACGTTGAGCTTGCCGTCGGATGCCCATTGAGCGGGAGCCGTGTCGAGCCCACTCACGTTCTCGATGGGGAAGATCGGGATGCCGGCCGCAGTCGTCGGGCCCGCTGTCGGCAGCGGTACAGGCGACCCCGAAATCGCGATCGTCGGCGAGCCTGGGCCAGCCGTGGCCGAGGCGACCGATGCGACGCCCGAAGCCGTCGGGGCATCGGTGAGCCCTGGGTCGTTCGAGAAGGGCGCCGCTGTTGCGCCGGAGGGCAGATTGCCGTTGCCGCCGAACCAGTCGGGAGCGTACTGGTTGAATATCGAGCTGATCGCGTCGCGGTACTGGACGTCGACTGCCCCGAAGGCGAGGTGGGTACCGATCGTGGCGACCATTACCGCGCCGAGCACGACCGCCGTCAGCGGCTGCCTCGCGCCGTTGAGCGGTCGTTTGGTCTGGACCTTGTCACCGACCACGGGCTTCGGCCTTTGAGGGCCCGCAATCGAATAGGCGTCGGCAATGGCCCACAGCCGATAGAGCAGGATGACTACGTCGAGAAGCAGAAACCACGTCAGCGCGCTGTCGGAGAAGAGCGAGTCGAGGATCTGGTGTCGCGCAAAGACAAACACGAGGACCGCGAGAACGGTCACCCCAAGAGCCGGGATCGCCACGACCAATCCGCGCCGGGGGTTTCCGGCGGCGGCCTGGCCCCAGCCGGGGAAAAGGAACGAGAGGAAGGCGGCGGCGGCCGGAGTTCGGAACCAGGACCGTTTGCGCATCCGATTCAGTCCTCGCGTTGCACGCCGGCAGCTGGTCCTGCGGCCCGGCCGGGGAGCTGCCCCGCCGGCCTACTATGCACGAATTCGCAGTCGAGGCCAATCACCGTCCGAAGCGCGCGACGCGCTGCGTGCACCGTCACGCCCCAGCGGCCGGCTGCGCCCCGGACCACTAGAACCAGACCACCCCGCCGGAGGTCGCCATCCCGACGAGGAGGGCCGCGATGAGCCATATACCGACGGCGATCGCGGCCAGCGGATTCTTATAACGGAAGATGAGGATTCGTCGCCGATAGGCGCCCGGCATTCGGCCCGCGGCCGCCCCCGCGGCGACCAGGGGCGCGATCCCGTCGCCGCCGCTGTCGGCGGCCATCAGGGCCGCGTGGTAGGCGAGATGGAGATCTCGCTCGGCGGCCGGCATTGTGGTGTCGGCGCGGAGGGCCTCGTCGGCAGCCGTCATATCGAGTGGGCGGCCCTCTTTCCCATCGAGCGCCCGCTCCAGATCCAGGCGACGGTGGCTGTCGTGGGCCGAGTCCGACGGCAGTTTCGAGATGGCCGCGCGCGCCTCGTCGAGGCGACCGGCGGTGAGGAGCATGCCGGCTCGCGTCGCCGAGGCTACCGAACCGCCGGGGTGCTTCTCGAGCCACTCCTGCGCCCGCCGCGGCGTCCGCGGCGGACTCCCGCCGAACTCACTTCGCCACTGGTCCGTATAGATGAGGCTGGGCCACATGAGCGCTTCCTGGGCCGGCCAGAGGCGCCGTCGGCGCGCGACCAGAAGGCTCAGGACCACGGGCGCGGGAACCAGCACGAGCACCGCAAATGGGACCGCCGCGAGACCGAGAGCCAGACCCAGGACTACGGCCAACGCCGGTCCAAGGACGAAGAGCCAGGCTGGTTCCCTCGGAAAGACGCTGTGGTACAGGGCTTCGTAGGGGTCCGGCCGACGGCCCGGGGTGCGGCCCGCGAGACTCACAGAGGGGGTTTCTCCTTTAATGTCGACAGATCGAGGCGGACCAGGCCTTCGCCGAGCCGGCGCGTGACCTCGGCCAGCAACTCGGCATCGTAAGCGACGCCGCCGCGCACCTCCATCGGCAGAGTCGCACCCCCCGTCTGTGGAATGTGGAACACCACTCGCGTCGCTCCAGGCCGGCCCTTGAGCAGCGCCCTCAACTCCTCCATCGCCAGGACTATGCGGGCCGTGTCGGCGCCCCGCGTGAACCGGACGTTGAGGATCCCGGAGGCGGGCGCCTCCAGGGGCGCGGTCGGCGCGGCCGAGGCCCGGGCGGCAACCGCTCTCGCCTCATCTGGGAGTGGCGGCTCCTCGCGTTCCGGGGCGAGAGCGGCCAGGTCGTCCGGAGACGGCACCGCGGCGAGAGGCTCAGAGGGGGCCACCGGGGGTGCGTCTGCACCGGCACGTGCACGTGCACCTGCGCGGGCTCCGGCGGCGGCCGACGCCGCAGGGGCGACGGCAGTCACTCCCCCACCCCGCAGGGGCGACACGCGGATGCCGGCCGCGCCCGTTGCGACGACGACCGGTTCAGGCGAGGGCGGCCCGCCGGGTGTGGCACCCGGGGCCGGGATGGCGGGCACGGCCGGCGCCGCCGACCTGCCGTAACCGTTGCCGTTGGCGTAGCCGTTGCCGTTGCCGTTGCCGCCGGCCCCGTTCCCATTGCCCGCTCCGTTGCCATTGCCCGCTCCGTTGCCCCAGCGACGTCCGCCGCGCCCGCGTTCACCGGCGGCGGCCTCCGCGGCGATCGCCGTCGGGCCACGCGCGGCTGCCTCTTCCCAGACCCACACCGATTCGGCCAGCAGCGACGCCTCGTCGCCGCGGTGGTCGACTCGACCAGCGACGAGGAGGATCGTGCCCTCCGCAAATCTGGCCCCGCTGGTGGCGTACAGCCTCGGAAAGACGACGACTTCCAGCGTACCCTGCAGATCCTCGAATGTGGCGACGGCCATCGTCTCCTTGTTGCGAGTAACCACGGTCCGCAGACCCGTGACGATCCCGCCCATGACGACTCGCTGGCCGTCGAGCGACTCGTCCTTGAGATCGCTCGAGTACGCCGAGACGTATTGGGCGATCTGCTCCGACAGCGCGCCCAGAGGATGTTCTGACAGGTACAGCCCGAGCAGCTCCTTCTCCCAGCGGAGCCTCTCGCGCGAGAGCGCCTCGGGCACCTGCGGCAGCGGCCTGTCCAGCGAATCCGGCGAGGACGCCATATCGAAGAGCGATGTCTGGCCGCTGGTCCGGTCGCGCTGGGCGGCCTGGCCGGTGGCCATGGCGTCGTCGAGAGCCTCGAGCAGCTGGGCAGCATGCCCGAAGCGGCTCATTGCCCCAACCTTGACGAGGGACTCCAGGACCCGCTTGTTGGCGAGGCGGAGATCCACGCGGGAGCAGAAGTCCGCCAGAGAGCGGAATTCGCCGCCCTCGTCCCGAGCCGCGATGATCGATTCGATCGCGCCCTCGCCGACGTTCTTGACCGCCAGCAGACCGAACCGTATGGCGTCGTCCTCGACGGTGAACTCGACCGCGGAACGATGGACGTCCGGTGGCCTGACCTCGATGCCGAGCCGCCGGCATTCGGCGACGGCCGCGGCCACCTTCTCCTCGTTGTCGCGGAACGCGGTGAGGACGGAGGTCATGTAGTCGACGGTGTAGTTGGCCTTGAGGTACGCGGTCTGGTAGGCGATGAGCCCGTAGCAGGTGGCGTGGGCCTTGTTGAAACCGTATCGCTCGAAGGGCTGGAAGGCGGCGAAGACCGCGTCGATGACCTGTGGCTTGACGCCCCGCTCGGCCGCCTGACGGACGAACTTCTCGCGCATCTCGCGCATCAGCGCGGCCTTCTTCTTGCGGATCGCGTAGCCGAGCATGTCGGCCTCGGGCCCGGTGAAGCCGGCCAGTGCCGTCGACGCCGACATGATGTCTTCCTGGTAGACGAAGACACCGAAAGTCCGGTTGAGGTACGGCTCGAGCAGCGGGTGCAGGTAGGTGACCTTCTCCTCGCCATGCTTGCGCCGGATGTAGGCCGGAATGTTGTCCATCGGGCCCGGCCGGTAGAGGGCAACCATGGCCGCCAGGTCGAAGACGCTCGACGGCCGCAGGTCGCGGATGTACCGCCGCATGCCCGCCGACTCGAGCTGGAAGACGCCGGTCGTCTCACCCGACGCCAGCAGCTCGAACGTCTTGGCGTCGTCGAGCGGGATCTTTTCGAGGTCGATCTCCTCGCCGCGGTGGGCTCGGATGAGGTCGACCGCGACCCGCAGGATCGTCAGATTGGAGAGGCCGAGGAAATCGAACTTGAGCAGGCCCAGCGCATCGACGGCGTGCATCTCGTACTGCGTCATGACTGCGTCCGAGTTCGTGGCTCGTTGGAGAGGCATCAGCTCGGTCAGCGGTTCGCGGCTGATAACGACGCCCGCGGCGTGCGTGGATGCGTTCCTGGCCACGCCCTCGAGCTGCTTCGCGAACTCGATCACGCGATGGACCGGCGGCTCGTTCTGGTACATCTCCTTGAGCGGCGGGCTCGTCTCGATCGCTTCGTCGAGCCTGATGCCGAGCTGGTTCGGGACCGCCTTGGCGATGCGGTCGCCCTCGCCGTACGTCATGCCGACCACGCGAGCCACGTCGCGGATGGCCGCGCGCGCGAGCATCGTGCCGAAGGTGATGATCTGGGCGACGTGGTCGGCACCGTACTTGCGGCTGACGTAGTTGATCACTTCCTCGCGCCGGCCGTCTTCGAAATCCACGTCGATGTCGGGCATGGTCACGCGGTCCGGGTTGAGGAACCGCTCGAACGGCAGCTGGTAGTGAATCGGGTCGACAGGCGTGATGCCGAGGGTGTAGGTGACGATGCTGCCCGGAGCGGAGCCGCGGACGGTGATCGCGATCCGTTGCTGGCGGGCGAACGCGGTGAAGTCCGCCACGATCAGGAAGTAGCCGGCGTAGCCCATGCGGCAGATGACGTCGAGCTCGTAGTCGAGGCGGGCCTGCAGCTCGGGCGTCACCGTGCCGTAGCGGCGTTCGAGTCCCGCCTGGCACTCCTTGCGCAGCCACGACTCGATCGTTTCGCCTTCGGGCACGGGGAAGCTCGGGATCCGGAGCTGGCCGAACGGCAGCTTCATCTCGACCATCTCGGCGATCGTTCGAGTCCGGCGGATCGAATCGAGGTTGTCGGGGAAGAGCGCGGCCATTTCTGCGGCCGACTTGAGGTAGAACTCGCTCGAATCGAAACGCATCCGCCCGGGCGTATCCAGGTTGCTGCCCGTACCGACGCACAGCAGCACGTCATGAGCGTCCGACTGCTCGCGCCGGATGTAGTGCAGGTCGTTCGTGACCACGTGCTTCAGGCCGACCTCGGGACCGAGACGAAGGAGCTTCTCGTTGAGGCGGCGCTGCTCGGGCAGGCCGTGATCCTGGAGCTCGAGGAAGAAGCGGTCGGGCCCGAAGATGTCGCGATAGTCCCCGGCGAGCTTTCGGGCCAGCTCCCAATCGTCGACTTCGAGCGCCTTGGGGATCTCGCCGCTCAGGCACGCCGAGAGGCCGATCAGGCCCTTGGAATGCCTGGCCAGGTGCTCCCGGTCGATGCGGGGCCGGTAGTAGTAGCCGTCGAGGTGGGCGTCCGTGACCAGCCGGCAGAGGTTCTGGTAGCCCTCCCAGTTCTCCGCCAGCAGCACGAGATGGAAGGGCTGGCTGTCGGCCTTGCCTTCCTTGTCGCGCATGCGTCCGCCGGGCTACGTATGTCTCGACGCCGACGATCGGCTTCATCCCCTTGGCCGCGACGGCCTGGACGAAGGCCACCGCGCCGTACAACGCGCCGTGGTCGGTTATGGCCATGGCGTCGAAGCCAAGCTGCGAGCCCTGCTCGGCGAGCTCGTTGATGCGTCCGAGCCCGTCGAGCAGGCTGAACTCGGAGTGGAGGTGCAGGTGGACGAAATCGTTCGGGGCGACGGTCACGCCAGGAAGTCTAGCCTCCGCGGGCCTTCGACCGCCCTGCGTTGCGGGCCGCGCTCGGAGCCGCTCGCTTGCGCTCACGTCCGGCCGTCAGGTCTGTCTGAGTCGACTGCCCATCGCTGGAGCCAGACCGCGCCGAACACCGCGGCACGTCGGCGCGTGCGAGCGGAAGCCAGGGTCCAAATAAGCAGGCCCACTTGTGCCGTCCGACCAAAGCATCGGTCCGATTGGCTGAGGGCACGCCATCATCCTCCCGCCCCAGGCGCGGAGCGGCCGATCAGTTTTCGAGAGGCGTCGCGTCACGAGGCCTGGCCGTGGAGGCGGAGCGGCCGATCCGCCCCAAGACCTGATGGTCCGGCCTTTGCGCGGATCGCGACGCTCGCCGGGTCGAGTAAGATCAGACGGAACGCGGCACCGGCCGGAGAGTCATTCGCATGAGAGGCTCCAGAGCGTTCTTCATAGCGTCCTTGCTCTTCTTTCTGTGGTCCATCGCGCTCGTGGGCTCTATCCGGGTCTTCGGAGCCGCCGGGCAGCCGGCCCCGTCCCCGACTGCGACGCCCACGCTGCTCGGCGTCCCGATGGCCTCGACGTCGGCTGGTGGTCCTATATCCACACCTCGTCCGATCGACCCAGCAACTCCCACGTCTCTGGGCGGCTACTACGTGTCGCCGTCCGGGAACGACGCCGGATCCGGCTCGTCCTCACACCCATGGCTGACCCTCCAGAAGGCAGCGGACTCGGCCTCATCCGGCTCGACCGTGTACGTCCGCGCGGGCACCTACGGGCCGTTCGAACTTCGGCGCTCCGGGCTTACGTTTACCTCTTACCCGGGCGATACCGCCATCGTCAAGGGCAACTCGTCGGCATACAACACGGTCCACATTCTCGGCGTGACCTCGGCGACGCTGGCCTCGTTGACAATCACTGGCAACGTCGTCCAGTACGGTTCGGGGGTCGCCGTTGACACGTCCAGTGGCGTTACGCTCGCCCACCTCGTCGTCCGCGACAATACTAGCTTTGGGATACGCACGAACAACTCGAGTGCCGTGATCGAAGAGTCCGACATCTACGGCAACCACTCCGGAATCGAGATCGCCAGATCCGGCACTGTCGTGATTCGAAACAACGACATCCACAACAACGACAAGATGATCGATTCCGGTGTCGGCGCCCAGGGAGTCAGTTTCTACTACACAACCGGATCGGTCCTGGCTTCCGACAACCGCATCTGGAGCAATCGCGCGCTCCCCGGCGACCCCCTCGGACATGACGGAAAAGCGTTCGAAGTGTTCGCGGCCCGAAACGTCACCATGACAAGGAATGTGATGTGGGACAACAGCAAGGTCGTGGAGACCGGTACTGATGCGTCTCGCACACCCTGCAGCAACCTGGTGTTCACGGGGAACCTGGCCTACCGGTCGGCCAGCGATCCGACGATGGGCCTCATCTTACGCTGCGCCGACCACAGCCTGATAGCCGCCAATACCTTCGTCGGGCTCGACAAGTTCGCCTTCGACGTCTCGTCCAATTACGAGACCTATGGCGGCTCCATCGAGGCGCTACGAATCCTGGACAACCTCATCCTCGACGGCAGAACGTACAGCATCGACAACCCCATACCCTCGTCGGTCGTGATGGATTACAACCTCGCCTACACGACGGCCGCGTCCACGGCCGAGTACGGGACGTATTACGCCTGGGCGGTACGACACGATCAGACTGCCTCGCTCTCCGAGTGGCAGTCCTGGACGCGAACGGCTGCGCACGACATCTGGGGCCGGGACCCCATGCTCGATGCCAACTACTGCCCGAAGCCAAGCTCGCCCGCTATCGACGCGGGCGTCGACGTCGGCCTGGCCTATGGAGGCGCCGCTCCTGACATCGGTTACTGCGAGGCGCCCGATTCAGGCGGGACAGGCCCAGGATGACGTTTCGAGCCGCATTCGCGGCCCCGGGCCGAGGAGCCGACGACTTTGATGGCGCGATCGGCGGCGCGTCCGGAGATGCACAATTGGAAGCCAGCCGGTGGCCGAGGCAATAACACGTGCCGCAACAGCCGAAGCGTATCCTGATCCTGAGCGACTTGCACCTGAGGCCGGACTCGGTCGAGCCCGGGCATGCGTTTTCACGGTTCCTGGATCGCCTGGCGACGCCCGACTGGCTGCCGGCGAAGCTGATCTTGCTGGGCGACACGTTCGAGCTCTGCCGCGCCGAGGAAGAGCTTTCCGGGAGTCCAGCTCAGTGCACACGGCGCCGGCTGGCTCGATTGGATTCCATCCTCGACCGGCACCGAGTCCTCGCGACCAAACTCGCCCGCCTTACCGGTCTCGGGGTCGAAGTAGTGGCCGTACTGGGCAACCACGATCTGCCCCTGGCCGATCCGGCGGTGGCAACCCGCCTCCGTGAGAGGCTCGGTGCGGCCGAGACGGTTCTGCAGGTGGCGCCAAGGTATGCATTGGTGCCGGGCGTGCTGTTCGCGGAGCACGGCAGTCAATACCACGACATCAACGCCATACGAGGACGTCCGCTTGATTCAAGCGGGCGGCTGCGGCTCCCTCTGGCGGCGTACGCCGAAGCAGCGTCCCGTGTCGCTCGCCCGGGCGGCTCGAACAGTATCGCTGACACAGCCCCGGCAATCCGAGCCGCGATCGTCGCTCGCCTCGCAGCTGGAGCCATTGCGGAGATGGCCCGCCGGCCGCTGGTTTGGCCCCGTAAGCACCGGGCTGCCGTCCGGGTCCACAGCGTCACCGCCTGGACGTATATCACCGAGCGACCAGACAGCTCCTCCGGCCCTTCAACACCCACGCTCGACCGCCATAGACTCGCTGGGCTGGATAAGCCGGGCCCGCTTGACGGGCTGGACGAGCTGGCGGTGCTACCGATGCTGGGCCGATTGCTCCGCGTCGCTCTGACCCGGAGCGCATCGGCCGCGGGGCCCAGACCGCCCCTGGCCAGCCTCGACGCCCTGTTGCGATCCACCGGCGACGAGGTGCCGATCCTCGTATTCGCCCACACCCACGTCGCCGGCTCGGGAACCGTACCGGGTACGGATGGACGTGTGAAGTGGTTCAACTCCGGGTCTTGGAACGAGCCGTACCTGGCCTCGTACCCGTTCGTGGCCGTCGATCTGGAAGGCGAAGTGGACTCAACCGGTTCTTCAAGCACGGCCGGACGCTCCCGACCCCACGGCCCCTACGGACAGGTCATGTGGTGGAACGACCTCACGGGCACCATCGAGGACGCAGCGGGTGCATCGCTCAAGGGCGAGACTGAGGGATGATCGGCGACGGAGTCGCCGACTCTACAGTGACGTGACTCGAGGGGGCCTGACCAGAGCGGTCAGCCGGATGCCGGCCCAAAGACTTGCGGCTGTCTGGACCGCCAGCCACACCAGCGCAATTCCGACCAACCCATATGCCGGCGCCACCAAGACGGCCCCGGCCAGAGCTGCACCCGCACTCAGCAGGCCCGTAGCTACGGCCTCGCTCAGACGCCGCACACTTCGGCAGACCCCGTAGTAGACCTCGACCACCGTCATCGGAAAGACGGCCAGAACGGCAATCCGAAGCGGCGACTCCCCGGCTGCGGCGTAGGCATGGCCCAGCAGCGTCAGCGCGATACCAGCGCAGGCGATGGCGGCGAGCGCTGCCAGGACCCCCAGGCCGAGCGAGAGTCGAAGTGCCTGGACCACCAGGCGGTGCAGCGAGGCGAGATCGTGCGATGCCTCGGCGTAAAGCGTGATGCCGATCTGGATCGGGATGATGAAGACGACCCACGCCATCATCCAGACGCCATACCAATAGGCATTCTCCGCCGGTGACAGAACCTCCGTCACGAGGATCGGCAGCACGGCACCGGGCAGACGTTCGGCCAGGGTCAGAAAGTGGTTAGGAATGCCAACCGTAAGCAAGGGTACTGCCAGATCCCTGCGCAGGAGGGGCCGGTACTGGTAACGCAGGAACCCACGGTGGAGCTGCCAGGCACCCATCCCAACCATCGCCACACCCCCGGCGCTCCAGGCGCCGAAGATGGCGACGCTCCGATCAGCCTCTCCAACCAGCATGACCATTGGGATGATGGCCAGCGTTACGAGCCCACAGAGCAAGTTGCGCGTCATCGCCTGGTCACCCCGGCGGATCACAGTGGACGTCTGGTCCACCAGGACGCCGATGGTCCCGGCGATGCCGAGGGCGACGAAGAACGTGGCGAAACGCGCATCCAAAGCCAGGACTCGCAGGTCAGTCAGTGCAGTCGCCGCCACTCCTAGGAACAACGCCGCGGCTACGAATGAGGCGAGCCCAACCAGCGTCGCTGCGTTGTCGAGCAGGTCGTTGGGCCGCGATTGGCCCGGGAAGAGACCGATGACCGAGGAGCCGATCCCCAGCAAAGCGAGCTGGGCGACAAGCGTCGTAGCTGAGACCGCTGCTGACGCAAGGCCCACGTCGGATGCGGAGAAGAGACGGGCGGCGACTAGCCAGCACAGAAAGCCGAGCCCGAGCGCGGCGACCTTGGACGCAATCAGGAAGATCGAGTTGCTGGCCATTGAGAGTTCGTGGCCTGCGGTCGCGGCAAGACGCCATTCGGACCAGGTCTGGACGGCGACTCGGACCGGCATTTGTCGCCCTGACAGGATCGCGCGCGCCTCGGCTCGCATAAGGTACTTCACTCCGCCCGGTGGCGAATTGACCGTACCCGAGCGAGATCCCATAGCGTCCTGAGCATGGCCGCGTAGTTGAAAGCACCGAAGGCCAGGTAGTAGGGGATGAACTGCGGCTGCAGGCGCAGGGTCGTGACGGCGACGCCCCTCGCCGCCGCCGCCGCCGGCAAAACCATCAGCCACCCTCCCCCGCGATGCACGGCCACCATTCGGGCCAGACCCGCGCCGTCGGCGAGCCATTGGTCTCGTGCGAAGGCGAAGGTGTCGCCGAAACGATGGGTGACCAACGTTGACCTCGAAACTCCGATTTTCAGACCGGCACCGGCGAGCCGCCAGCGGACGTCGATGTCCTCGCCGGACGCGAACCTGGAGTCCAGTGGGTGCTCGAGCAAGGTGTCCCGCCGAATGATCGTCGCCATCAAGCCAAACCAGTAACGGCTTCGGCCGAAGTTGTGGTGGCTCGCCAGGGCTCGACCCCAGTAGCCCGGTCCGGAAACGCTGTGGAGACCGGCCTGTAGGGCCGCGTACTGACCGGCCTCGAATTCGTCCAACAAGCTTGCCAATGCTCCATCTGGAAGCACGACGTCGGCATCAATCAAGGCCACAAGCGGCTCGCTTGCCGCCCGAACGCCGATCATGCGGCCCGCTGCCACCCCTCGGCCACCGTCCGAGAGCATCCGCAAGCCGGCCCGAGCAACGATCTCCGCCGTCCCATCGACCGAGCAGCCATCGACGACGATGATCTCCGCCGGCCGCGACCGTGCCACGGAGGACAGGCAGTCTCCTACAAAGGGAGCGGCGTTTCGAACGGGTATGACGACCGAAACCGGCAGCCCTCCCGGGGCTCGAGCCGTTGCTTCGCTCATGATATGTAGCCGATCAGCTCGGCCACCCGGTAGCCACTCACCGCGACGACCAGAAGGCTGAAGCCTACGACCTGCCATTGCCATCGAATGGCGGCCAGTTGCAGCCGCGGCCTCCCGGACGAAGTAACTGCCAGCTCTCGGCCTACAGCGACGATCACCCCAAGCAGGCATAGCAACGCCAGCGGTAGAGGTGGGCTGCCTCGCGAGGCCGCATAGGCGCCCGTGAGTTCATCGTCGGCTGGGTTGATCGGCCCGGTGGCTGAGGCCTTCCACAGGTAGACGGCTATGTCCTCGTTCTCGAAGACCTTCTTGTAGTCGGGGTCCCGGTCCAACAGGGCTCGAGCCTGCTCGATGAAGTCGGGCCGGTCTTGGAACAGCACCATAGCCGCATCGTCGCCGCGGCTGACCGCGACATACAGCGGCCAGGTCGGATGCACCCAGTCGTGGTGGAGCATCGGATCGGCGTAGTCGGCCAGCGAGGCCGGCTGCAGGTTTCGGAACAGGTAGGCATTACGAGCGTCCAGACGGATGGTGTTGAAGGTGCTCGCCGCCGGGAAGGCGCCGTAGACGTTGGCAGGTGCGAGCGAGCTGATGTAGTCGAAGCCCGCGATCTCGCCCGGAGATACGTAGTCGAGCATCTCGTTGCCGAAATGGGTAAGGAGGTGCACAGGCGCCATTACCACGAGAGCGGCAAGTACGACAGCCTTGAACCAGCGTTGGAACATGCCCAGGGCAATGAGGACACTGAGAGACGGCAGCGTGAAGAAGAGGACGCGGATGAGCATTTCGCCTCCATACACGGAGACGGGCGCCACGAGGAAGATCCCAAGAATGGTCGCCACCGGGAACGAAACCGACCGTGGCAGATTGGGCACTCGCCAGCGCCGCAGTCTCGCCCGCCAGTCAGGCGAGCGAAGAGCGAACAAGAGGACTACGACTCCGGCCAGGATGAACGGGACGAGGGTCGTCAGGACCCGCAACTCAGTTATAAAGGTGTGACCTGGGTCTCCGCGAATGCGGCTCTCCAGGTTCGAGCCGAGGAAGTCGCGGAGGTCAAAGACACTGGTGAGCAGGTGCGCACCGTAGAAGACGAAGAAAGGTGCCGCCACCGTGACCTGCCACACGATGAAGATGAGCCCGCAAGTGATCAGGATGGTCCAGCGCTTCAGGTGCCCGGTAAGCAGCAGCACTGCGAGTACGCCCAACGTGGCAATCGCAGTCAGGACGTGCGTGACCACGATAAGCGCAAACAGCAGGAGAACAGTCGCGGTCAGCCGGGTCGACAGCTGCCCATCTCTCTCCAGGGCGATCCACGCCAGCACGCACAAGAGCGCGAGGAACATCAGGTAGGCCAGCGCCTGAGGGCTGAAATACTCCTGGCCGGTCCACTCGAACATGACGTAGGTCCATGCCGCAGTCGCAGCGGCCAGCGGCAGCGAGGCGACGAGTTCGAGGCGCCCGGCGAGGATCCGGGTCAGTCCCACGACCCCCCCCATATAGGCCACGATCATGACGATCGGGAACCACTCGAGCACGGTCAGAGCCGAGACCCGCGTGATCTCAATCAGCCAGGCCATGGCGAGTGGGAAAAGCGGCCAGTTGTGGTAGAGGAAATGGCCCGGCACCAGGCCGGCGCCACGCAGGATTGGGTCTACGTAACCGAGGTTCGTATATGAAGTCCGGAAACGAGGCGTGCCCTCCAGGACCAGAGGCGTGATCCAGACCGCCAGGGCGAAAACGAAGGAGAGCGCCAGCAGGAGTGCGGGACCGTGCTTCCGGTCGACGATCGCGATCGCGCCGGCAGCGACGATGGCGATGAGCCCGATGATGTATATAGGCGGCAGGCTTGAGATCAAGCCGTAGCTGTCGAGACGAAGAGTGCTCGATTCGAGGCCGACGACGAGGGCCGCCAGGCCGGCTGCTGCGAGCGCCAGTGAGACCAGCATCCATCGTGAGGCGGCAATCTGACGAGCGGACTCCACCCGTGCTCTGAGCCAGCCACCCATATCGGAGCGGGTGGGGCGATGCACCGCCCGAAGCCTGCGAGTGATTTCGGCAGGCCAGGTTAGTTCGACGGCCCGTACTCGGGCGAGCGTGCGGGCGAGGGCGCTTGCACCCGACTCCGGCTTCGAGACTCCCGATGAATCAACGGGCCCGGCAGGAGCCAGGGAAGGCGCGGATCGGTCCGCGTTCGGCTCTTCGGGCGATGAACCGCGACCTGCGACCGAACGAGCCGGCTCCGCCGCGGCCCCGGGGGCCGGGGGCTTGGCGGACGTCCCGTCCCGTGCCTTCGGCGCTGACGCGAGAGGACGAGGGCGACGTGGGGACGACTCTGGCTTGGTCATGACGCGATCCTTCTCTGGGCCTCTACGGCGGGGCCACTCGTGTGCCTGACAAGACCCACGAGGTATCCGAGACCTGCGAAGCTCAGGCTGCCGGTGATCGCGGCAATCCGCTTCGATCGCCGCCGCCACTGCCCTTGGCTGGCCATCCTGACCAGGTCGTGCGCAACGGCGCGGGGCAGCACCTTCAGGGCGTAGGAGCGCTCGGTGCTTAGAGCCCCGGAGTCCGCCGCACGACGCAGCATGGCTTTGCCAATGCCTTCGTAGTAACTGCGCTGCCAGAGGTAGCGGAGCGTGCTGCGCTCTGGCGGGACATGGTGCCGGACGACGGCGGCAGGGGCGATGATCATGCGGGCGCTCGGGTCGTCGTGACGGAGCCTAATGGACAGATCCGTCTCCTCACAGCCGAAGGGCAGGGTGCCAAGGCGACCGAGAGCAGGATCAAACAACCCCGCACGCCGGACCGCCCCCGAGCGAAAGGCCATGTTGCAGCCGAGCGGGTTGCGGATCGCTCCTTTGGTGGCCATACCTCGGTAGCTGCATCCGACCGCCCAGAGCAACTCGTCGGGAAACCAGCCTGGAGCGCCGCCATCCCAACACGGCGACGCTATTCCGCCCACGGCGACAATCGAACCGTCGGAAAACGGCGCGGTAATCGCCGAGGACCATCCTGGCGCCGCTTCCGCGTCGTCGTCGACGAACGCGACCAACTCCGAGACACTGTGGGCAAGACCCGTGTTCCGGGCTCCTGAGAGACCGGGCGGGCCCTCGCTGGGTATCACCGTGGCGCCGCGGATCCGCTCGGCGAGAGCCGCGCGCAGAGGTTCATTGTGGTCGATGACGACCAGTACCTCGTCCGGCGCGGGATCCTGGTCGAGGATAGACGCGACCGCACGGACGGTAAGCTCGAGGCGAGCAAAGGTGAAGGCACACACCACCACCGACAGCCCACCGCTTGACACCGTCTCCGGGCGGGCTGGATATGGGCCCGTCGAATGTTCGGCCGCGGTCGAGATCATTGTTAGATGCTCCCTTCCCCGTTTGGCCCGGAGTCGTGAAGCCCTAGAGCGCGAGCCACGTTTGTCATTGCCGGAGCGTCGAGCGGAGTCGGCACCACCACCTTCATTGCCGGAGCGCAGGCGAAAGCTCGTCCCAACAGGCCCGCCTCAACCTGCTCGGTGTCGCGTAAGGCCGCGGCCCAGTCATCGCGGCCAGCAGCAAGGTGTTTCCGCTGCTGGGTCAAGCAGTGGACGCCGCAGTCGATAGCTTCTCCAGTGGTGACGTTTGAGAAGCGAGGCTCACCTGGCGACGAAGTGCGGATCAGAATGACAATTCGGCCGATTGGCGCCGGGGCTGGAGGGTCGGCGCGGCACAGGCAGGCAGGACTCACGGCCAACGACGGAGAGAGCCATCCCGCGCTGGCAAACCGTGCCAGCCGTCGCAGCTGTAGCTTGGCGCGGGCCATCCGAGGCAATCGCTCATACGCGAGGGGGATGCGCTTGCGCAGGTCCGGGTACAGCCTCATTCGGCGCGGGAAAGGTCGGCAACACCCGTCCGGCGTCAGCAGCACCTGATCGTCACCGAACAAGGGGTAACCCAGAGCGAGCGCCTGCATGCTCAACGACGTCTTGCCGCTCCCGGAAAGCCCGAGCAGAATCACGGCCTTGCCTTCCGCCGCAAAGGCTGCCGCGGGGAGCAGCACCGCCCCGCCCCGAGCCGCCGAAATCGAGAGCAAAGGCTCCACCTGGTAGCCCTGGACGAGAGACATTCCGTAGCGGCGAGGCCAACCCGCAACTGCCACGCTGGCCTTCAGAGTCTCGGCACCCGGATCGGAGAGCCGGGTCCTCCAGCGCATCGTCTTATGTCCCCCCTGGATCCAGGGGCCGTCCCGCGACCCACCGTCGCCTCCGCCCCCTTCTCCGAACGACACCTCAACAGTCGCAGCGAGGGGCTCACGGACGGCGACTTCGCCGTATTCTCCGGCGAAATGGCGTCTGGCAAGCGGGTCACCATCCACGGCGAGGACCGGGCCTCGATCGAACCGGTAGAGGTCCGTCGTCATGAGACCGCGACCTTCCTGATTGCCTGGGCGAGATGCCGCGGATCCGCCGGAAACTCGATCCTGGCCTCGAGCAAGCGCACGCTGGCAAGCGCCCGGACCAGCAGGCTCTGCTCGAGCTCGATCGCGTCGTCCATGCTCGATCGCGCGTGACCCCGGGCGGCATACGCGATACGCTGGTCGACCGAGAAGTACATCCGCCGCTCAAACGCCGCAGCCGTGGCCAGCCTCCACGCTACTGTCTCCGCGTCAATTGGCGCCGTGAAGACCCGGCTGGCGCCGCGAATGGTGGTCAGCAGCACGACCGTCGAAAGGGGCATCGGCGCGCAGGGATCGCCGGTCGCGCGGTAGATGCGCCGGATTCCGCCGGCCGGCATGGAGACACGGGCCGCGAGGTCTGCCGCCTCGGTTGCCATCTCGGCCACCTGCCGAACCACCGTGCCCGAGGACGACCTGTCCCTGAGCGGCGCCGCCAATGCCTCTGCCACTCGCGCGCCAGCGAGCTGCACCCGCGCCGCCGCCGGGAGTCGCGTTCGCAGCGTCGGCAGGTACGGAAGAACCCAGCGCCGCACGCCGACCGACGACGGGAACGGCACGACCATGCCGTCCGCCCGCACGATGGACCACTTGTCGGAGAGGAAGGTCGCCCCGGTCTCGGCCAGGGCCAGCGCCACTTCCGTCTTGCCGCTCTCAGACCATCCGGCCACGAGCACCGCGTTTCCATCAATGGCAACCGCACTCGCGTGCACGACTACCGCCTCACGACGCAATGCGGAGAGGCTCAGGGCTGGCCGCACCAGCGAGCCCCATATCTCCGAGATCGGGAAACCTTTCTCGTAGCGGAAGACGATCGGCGGGTCGGCGAGGGCGTCGGGCACGGCGCACCGGCGTCCGCACCGCAGCGCATAAGCTCGCTCGCCGTCCCAGGCTGTCGTGAACCGGTCGCCGGCCGGGTTCTCGATCTCCAGAAACTGCGTCGGGTCATTGAGACCGGATTCAGGCGTCAGCAGGACGTCCGCCGGAAGCGACTTCGATTGCGGCTCGTAAGGCCTCATCTGGCGTCGAACGAAGTCGACAATTCGCGGATCCGCTGCTCGGTCGATCTCCAGCGTTACGGCACCGCCGATGTCGTACCACATCAGTGGACGCCGGTGGGACGGCGGTCTCGATCAGCGGGCAGTACCGGAGCATGTTCCGCGACTCGTTCGCCGAGCCTCAGCCGGCGAGGCTGTCGCTCCAGCCGGATCTGGACCATGCGGCGAAGAATGCAGAACCCATCCCGCATCGAATTCAATCCACTGCGGCCGCTGGCCCTCGGGGATCGGACGGCCGGCACCTCGACCACTCGACCTCCGGACCGCAGAATCTGGAAGACAACGTCCACCTCTATGTCATAGCCGTTCGCCTTGATCTCGACCGCATCCAGGGCGGAGCGCCGAACCGCTCGGAAACCGGCGCACGGGTCGGTGACGCCAGATCGGAAGAGGAGTCGAGACACGGTGTTGATGAACCGCGTGCCCAACCGATTGAGTCCCGTGATGGCCCCCCGGTTGAAGCGGCCGACGAATCTCGATCCGAGCACCAGGTCCACTTCTGGCGTAAGCGCCGCTAGCATGGCCGGAATCTCGGCCGGGTCGTCTTGGCCGTCGGCGTCGATGAAGACGAGGATCTCGCCAACGGCCGCCCGCACGCCCTCTCGGAGGGCGTGCCCCTTGCCGCCGTTGCGCTCCAGCCGGACGACTTCTGCCCCGGCGCCGATGGCGCGCTCGGCCGTGCCGTCCTCGGAGCCGTCGTCTACCACAACGACCTCGGCATCGGGCACGCTGACTAGGATGGCCGCGACCACGGCCGCTATCGTCGGCTCCTCGTTGTGGGCTGGAACTACCACACTTACCAACGGATTCAGACGATCCATCGAGCATTCCCCCCTTTGGCCGCCCAGCTTTGCGCCTGAGTGGCGAAGATCGTCACCCAGGTGTTCACGTCCTGACTGTTAGGCGAGTACCGGTAGCCGCCTCCGTCTGCCCGGAGTCCATCGAGGAAGTCGACTGCGGCGGCGATCTCGCGAGCGAACGCGTTTCTGTCGACGAGGGTCCAGATGCGGATCGCCTGGGCAGTCGCGTCGCCCCTTAGGTCCCCGCATGGCGCGAAACCATTGTGGCCGGCGCGGATCCCGCCGCATTCGTCCTGTGCTCGGGCAAGCCACAGAGCTCCGCGGCGGATCACCGGCCATAGCCAGCCCCTCGAAGATGCCGCTTCGATAGCAAGGAGGCCCTCCAGGGCATAGCAATTGCTGTGGAGGTATGTGTAGTCGTCGTGCTCATGGATCCGGAAGCGGCCTTCCTCGAACAGAGGCGTCAGATCGGCGACCAGCTGGTCGATGAGAGTTGCGCAGCGGGCGTCCCCGAATTCCTCGCCATAGTCGGTGATAGCCAGCGCGGTCTTGAGAAGGTGGCAGCCGTACGAGGTACTCCAGTGCGCGCCGCTGCCGGAGGTAGGCGTCGAAGCGGCTCGCCTAGCGCGTATCTCACCCACGATGAATTCGAACAACCGAGGCGGCAGCGAGGGATCCGGCAGGGTGCCCGCTACCCGAAGCTGAGCGATCAGCCCGGAGAGCACCATCGCCGTGTCGAATACGTACCGAATGCCGCTGCGACCGATTCCGCCGTCCGCGCGAACGTCACGTCCCAGACGCGTCGCGATGCGCATCCGGACCTCGCCATCCGAGTCGGGATCCTGGGCCAGGAGCTTGAGCAGCAGACCGGCAATCTCCGGGTACGGGTAGCCGGGGTGGTTGGGGTTTGCCCAGGAAAGAACGGATCCATCCTCCACGACAACGTCCCGCCCTTGAAGCCAGCGCCGAGCCTCTACGATGCAGGCGTCGATCGCCGCCGCTTCCATTCGCGTCTCCCTTACCTTGGTGAGGCAACCGTACGCAGATCGAGTGGGGCGTCCGAAAGCATCTCGAGATAGGGCTGGCGCGAGAACCTGGCCAGCAGGTCGTCTCGTATCCGCTCCGCGGCATGCCCGTCCCCAAAGGGTGCTGCCGGCCGGGCCACGGCTTGGTACGTGATCGGGTCATCGAGCAGCCGGAGGACCGTCCCGACAATCGCCTCCCGATGCGCGCCCACGATTAGCGAACGACCGAGCTCGGCCGCCTCCGGGCGTTCCGTCAGGTCGCGCGTCACCACGACGGGGCGGCCGAGATACGGAGCCTCCTCCTGCACTCCGCCGGAGTCGGAGACAATCACATCGCTGTCGATGATCAGCTGCAGGAATGCCGGATATGAGAGTGGTTCACGCATCTGGACCCGAGGGCAGTCCCCGAGGATTTCGATCGCGGGACCACGTGCGGCCGGATTCGGATGGAGGATGTAGGTCACCTGTACGTCGGAACGAAGCGAGACTATGTCCCTGACCGCTCGGCAGATCGAGACGATGCCGTCGCCGAAGCTCTCTCGCCGGTGAGCTGTCACCACGATGCCTCGCATCCGCCCATCACCGTGAGCGCGGACATGGGGTGTAAACCCGAGGATCGAGTACATCGCGTCGACGACCGTGTTGCCCGCCACCACGATCGAACTCGGGGCGCAACCCTCGGCGATCAAGTTCTGACGTGCCCTTGCGGTCGGGGCGTAATGGACCCAGGCCAACCTGTCCGTGAGGACGCGGTGCATCTCCTCTGGGAACGGACTGGCCATATCGCCGCTGCGGAGGCCTGCCTCCACGTGCGCGACTCGGGTGTGCTCGTAGAAGCACGCGAGCCCAACGCCTATGTTCGTCGTGGTGTCGCCTTGGACAAGCACCACATCCGGCTGCTCCTTCCGGATAATGTCGGACAGTGCGGGCAGCATTGTCGCCAGGACCCAACACGGCCCGCGCTCGCGTGTGGAGATGGGAATGGTGTGATCCGGGGTGAGCTCCCAATCGCGCAAAGTGTCATCGAGCATGGTCGTCTGCTGCGCGACTGCGCACAAACGGACCTCAAACCCCGGATGAGCCTCCAGTGCTCGTAGAACCGGCGCCATCTTGATGACTTCGGGTCTTGTGCCGACCGCCGCCAAGGCCCGCCAGCGACGGGTCTCCCGGCGAAACCCCTTTATGCCAGGGCCAACGCCCCACGCCACTGTGCGACCTCCCCCGTCGGACCTTCCGATCGATGCCGAATGCCTCGACCGAAGTCGACGAGACTCCCCGAATGGCGCTTCCGTAAGCCGATATCTACCCCGCTCCGACCACCCGGCGCACGCTCGTCGGGCCCGCCCTTCCCGGTTCGGGCAGTGGGACGACGTCCAGAACACGGCACCGCAGGCCGATTGCTCCCCGTCGCCCGAGGCTTGGTGATCTCCATACCAGGTCCTTGGGCGGGTCTCTTTGGCCCTTGTCCGTCCTCGTAGTCCCAGAGTCGACAGTACTTTCGTCCTATAACATTGCCGGAATATAGGGCCGTTAGTACTAATGCATCGAGACTATCTGCCCTTGACCGTCACCGAACTGAGCGTAGCGTGCGTTCCATGTGATCGCCGTGTGGGTAGGGATTCTTGTGTGTGGTCTGCCCACGACGGTGAGGCTGCCAGTGACCCTCGTCAACCGAATGGGCGGGCTCGCCGTTTCGGGCTCCGGCGATTGATCGACGAGGCGGTTGGGCGCGACGGAGGCGAGTAACCCGGGTCTGGCAAGGAGGACGTGAGATGGAGCAGGCGAACGCCGCCAGGCCGGCCTTGAGTCCGAGCCCGGGGCGCTCCGACCGGTCTTCCGTTATGAGACGCCGGCCGCGTCTGGCGGCCCTGTCGGCATCCATCCTTCTCGCCTCGATCGCCCTGTTGGCCTCGACTGGTCCACTTTGGGCGGCGAGGCCGACCGCGCGCCCAACACACCCCCCTGCGCCGACAAGCAGCCCCACGCCGAGTATCACGGCCGACCCAAGCAGCCCTACGCCGAGTATCACGGCCGACCCAAGCAGCCCTACGCCGAGTATCACGGCCGACCTAAGCAGCCCCACGCCGAGTATCACGGCCGACCTAAGCAGCCCCACGCCGACAAGCACCCCCACGCCGACAAGCACCCCCACGCCGAGTATCACGGCCGACCCAAGCAGCCCGCCCGACATCGGCTACCAGGACTTTCGATACTCCGGAACGGCGCCCACGGTTCGCGAACCCCAGAGCAAGCTGTGGTTCAACGACGGTAGCTGGTGGGCCAGCATGTATAGCCGCGCGGCGGTGAGCTTCGACATTTTCCGCCTCGACTGGACGACGCAAAGCTGGATCGACACGGGCGTCAAGATCGATGAACGAAAGAATTCATCCGCCGACACGCTATGGGACGGGTCGAAGCTCTTTATCGCCAGTGGCATCTCAGACCAGTCCGAAACCTGCCCGCCGCCCACCATCGGCGACATTACGCTGCGGGTCCTGCGCTACAGCTACAACGGTACCGCGAAGACGTATAGCCTCGATGCGGGCTTCCCGGTCACTCTGACGAACGCGGCAGTCGAATCCGTTTCGATCGACGAAGACACCAGCGGAGCCATTTGGGCAACGTGGTTGTACGCCAACGGATCGGGTGGCCGGAACGTCTACGTCGCTCACTCCACCCCGGGCGGCGCTCAGTTCGCAGCTCCGTATGTTCTGCCGTTCGTCGGAGCTGTTACGCCCCAGTGCGATGACATTTCCGCCCTGGTCTCGTACTCCGGCAAGATCGGCGTGATGTGGAGTAACCAGAACGACTCCACCATGTACTTCGCTTTCCACGTCGACGGCGCACCGGACACAGCCTGGACGATGAACAACGCGTTGTCCGGTAAAGGTTGGGCCGACAACCACGTCGATCTCAAATCTCTATTGGCCGACGACGCCGGGCAGGTATTCGCCGCCGCAAAGACTTCGCTCAACAACGACCAGTGTCCACCTTCGTCGGCCAACTCCCAGAAGCCGCTGATCCTGCTCCTCTTCATGGACAACACAGGGGCCTGGCAACGCCGCACGTTCAGTGTCGCAGCCGACTGTGAAACCCGGCCGCTGGTGATGCTCGATCAAGAGCATCGTCAGCTCTATGTGTTCGCCACCAAGGCGGCGCCGAACGCCTCTTACGGTAGCGGCGGCTCGATCATGTACAAGCAGACGAGCCTGGACAATCCTAACTTCGATCCCGGCCCGGGCTCACCCTTCATCCAGCTCGCCGCCGATCCGAAGATCAATAACGTGACGTCCACAAAACAGACGGTCAACTCTGCGAGCGGACTCGTGGTCCTCGCCAGCGACGACAGCAAGCAGAACTACGTGCATAACGCAATCTCGCTGGGCATCGCTCCTTCGCCGACGCCCACGCCCACACCCACGCCGACGCCCACGCCCACGCCGACGCCCACACCCACGCCCACGCCGACGCCGACACCCACGCCGACGCCGACCGAAACACCCACGCCCACGCCCACGCCGACGCCGACGCCCACGCCGACGCCGACACCCACGCCCACACCCACGCCGACGCCCACGCCCACACCCACGCCGACGCCCACGCCCACACCCACGCCGACGCCAACGCCCGGGCTGTTCTCCGACGACTTCGAGAGCGGGACGCTCTCGGCTTGGACGCTCGTCCGGACCGGCGGGGACGGCACGGCCGGGGTGCAATCCTCGTACGTAAAGACCGGTACGTTTGCGGCGCAGCTATCCGAGACCGCCAATAGCGGGTCCTACGCCTACATCCGCCGGAGCCTTGGCAGCACCTATGCGGACCTCACCGCGTCGAGCGACTTCATGGTGCAGAGCGAGGGTGCACCGGGCAACAACGTGCCGCTCATCCGCCTGTACGACCCGGCGAGCACCCGCCTCCTATCTGTCTATCGGCTCAACCAGTCGAGCGACACTATAGGACTCACCTACGGCGGCGTGTACTACACGACTACCGGACGGGCGCCGCTCAACAGCTGGCACAACCTGAGCGTCCACGTCCACGTCGCTGGTAGCGTTAGCACGGTCGAGATACGCCTCGACGGGACGCTCGTTTACCAGACCTCGGCCGCAAACCTGGGGATCTCAGGCGTGGGCTTCGTCCAGCTAGGGAACGACACCGCGCGCCAGGCCTTCGCCCTCCTCGCGGACAACGTCGTGGTCACGACGCCCTGAGGGCGGGGATTTCCTCAGCTGACGCGGGCGACGGCGTTTAGCTCCCAGGTCGTGCCGTCGGGGGTGTCGTGGAGTTCGATGCCGGCGGCGAGCAGGCGGTCGCGAATCCCATCGGCGGCAGCCCATTCGCGGGCCTGACGCGCACGAACTCGCTCTGCCAGGAGCGCGTCCACGAAAGGTCGCACCAGTTCGGCAGGGTCGTCGTTGCCCGTCCCCGCCATCTCGCCCAGGCAGACGATCGCCGATCGGAGGGCAGAGCGGGCCGTGGCCAGCGCGTCGGACTGGTCAGTGTCATGCGACCAGGACTGGATCGTCTCCTCGAGACCAAGGATCGCCCGCACGGCCGACTGAGCGTCGCACTCATCGAGCGAGGCACTGAAGACGCCCTCCAACCGCGCCACTTCCTCGCGGAGCGGAGCCGACGACTGGGCCGGCTCGAGGACCGGCACGCCAGCCGATTCCGCGGCGGCTCGGGCGGGCAATGCCGGACCGGTCGACCTTGCGGCGGCGACGATCTCATCGATGGTGAGCACGGTGCCGGCCGGAAAGACGGTGCTGCGGCCGTCTTTTCGAACGGTCGCGGTGCCCAGTCCGAGCACCGATGCCGAGCGCGAATCCAGGTCGATGACCAGGGCGGTGTGCCCGTCGACGCCGAGGATGAAGACGTCATCCGGCAGCGCCGCCTCGAGGACCTCGAGCCGGCGCTCGCCCAGGTAGCAGAAGCGGGTGTCGTGGTTGCCGCCCTCGGCGTTGTCGTAATGCGGCACGACCGCGACCGTCAGGCCGAGCGGCGTCATCAGATCCAGCCCCTGGAGCCAGCGCGGCGCCTCACCTACCTTGTAGATCTCGTAGACGGGGATCGTATAGCGGCCGAGGGTCAGCGCCGCTGCGCTGGCCATCGTCACGGCGCCGCCGTTGGCCAGCTTTTCGGCGAGGAGGCGAGGGATCTCCGATCCGGCCCATTGCCGAAGAGCGTAGGAGGGGCTGCCCGGGCCGGCGAAGGCCAGGCGCGCGTCGCGGATTCGAACGAACGCCGTCTCGCGCGCGAGGGGATCCGCGTCGGCGGCGCGGAACGAAGCCACCGAAAAGGGGGCTCCAACGGTGGACCGGAAGTAGTCGACGGTCCGGGCGGAGATGTCGTCCGCGTTCTCCTGGAACCCGTAGGGGGTGTCGAGGATGACCGCCGGAACCGGTCGCTCGCCCAGCCGCTCGATAACGGAGCGGTGCACGCGAGACATGGTCGGAGTCGTCTCGCCCGAGCCCATGATCGTCAGAATCCGCGGCAGCCTCGCCCCGGCAGTCATTCGCACGCGCTCCGAGAGGTCGATGTCACGGGACGAGTGCCCCGCTGAAGAGCCCTTCCGCCGCCGCGGCCAGGATCGCCGCAGAAAGCTCGGCCGGGTGCTGGGCGTGAATGTCGTGGTCGCCCTTGAACCATTCGACCCGCACGGGCAAGTCGCTCCCGGTCGCCGCCGCGACCGCGGCTTCCGCGCCGGCGCGCTTGGCCGATGTCCAATCGCTCTCTCCCCCATCGACAGGAACGATCAGGGCCGGCACCCGCAGCGATCGCCACAGCTCGGCCGTCCGCTGACCCCACATGGCTTGCAGGATTGCCTGATGGTGGTCGCGCGAGAGCCACGGCGAAATGGTCCGATCCGGTCGTATCTCGAAGTTGCCGAGCGACCCCTCGAAGCCCTCCTCGGGCCAGTCGGCGTGGGCGGAGCGGAAGTAGCCTTCCACGGACGCCAGCGGCATGCCGACCAGCGGCGGGGGCGCGAGCCGGTCCCAGCAGACTTCCCATGTCGGGAAGGCGTCGCGCAGGTCCGTGAGCCCTCCGTCCACGAGGACTATGCCGCGCGCCAGGTCGGGGTGGCGGACGCCGAAATCGAGGACGACGTTGGCCCCCCAGGACTGGCCGACGAGCACAGGCCGTTCGAATTCCGAGCCGAGCGCCGCGATCAGGACCCGGAGATCGTCGGCGATCGTCGCGAAGTCGTACCCGCCATCCGGCTTGTCCGAGTGGCCGTGGCCCCGGAGATCGACCGCGGCAACGGGGTTGCCGGCCGCTGCCAGGCTGGGTGCGACCCCGTCCCAGAGCCTCGCATTCGAGGCCAGGCCATGGACGAGAAGGAAGGAAAGGATTGCGGGAGAGGCGCCCGGAGCATCTTGTGGAGCCCAGCGCAAGACCCGGAGCTCGACGCCGTCGGCGACTCCGTACCGCTCATCGACCGGCTCGAAAGCACGACCCACCCCGACCTCCTTCTCGGGCCATCCTAGCCCGCCGGCCAAGTCTCGGCCCACCCGGGCCGAGCCGTTGCGGCGGCAGCGGCGGGTCCCATCGCGCGAGCCGGCGAGGCGGAGCTCGAGGTCACCTACAATTCGGCAGAGATGAGCCATTCCAAGACGCCGACCCTCGGCCTTGCCGCCGCCTGTGCGAGCCTGGCCTTCCTCATCGCCGGCTGCAACCCCTTTTCGAGCGGCCCCGCCGCCACCGCGACATACGTGGGCGGTTCCTCGAGCCCGGGTACGTCGGTCTCCACCCAGACGGCCACTCCCGGCCCCACCCAACAGATCGTCAAGTCGATCACGCTGGTCGCCGCGATCGGTGAACCCAGGGATTGGACGCCGGCGGGCCTGACGTGGAACGGGATACAGAAGGCCGGCGCCCAGATCGGGGCCGCGACGGCACTGATCGAACCGGTCTCCCGTGCCGAGCTCCAGAACGACGTCGAGCGAGCCTCGGGAACGGCGGCGGCCGTCGCGTCACGGTCGGCCCCGAATCAGACCCGGCGGTGCAGGCCGCGGCCGCGGCCCACCCGACCACCCAATTCCTCGAGATGGGCGTGGTCGTCGCCGACACGTCACCGGCCAACGTCCACGGGCTCGCATTCGACGAGGCGGAGGCGGGCTATCTCGGCGGCTACGTTGCGGCGTCGTTCGCGGGGTCCGGCAAGGTCGGGTTCGTCGGCAATGACCCGTCGGACGTGAGCTCCCTCAACTACGGCGCCGGGGTGCGGGCAGGCGCCGCCCAATTGGGGTCAGATGCCGCGGTCATAGCCGCCTACGCCGGCACCTCGGACGCGCCAGACAGAGGCCGGACGGCCGCCGCAACCGTGGTCAAGGCCGGCAGCACGGTGATACTGGCTTCGCTAAGTCTGTCCGGGATCGGCGCGCTTCGGGAAGGCTGCGGGCGGGAGGCGGGAGTAGTGGGTCTCGGCATGGATGCCTGGCAGATCGTGCCCGACATTCGGTCCTGCGTAATCGTCAGCGTGCTCGAGCGCGACGACGCGGCGGTGACGGCGGCGATCCTGTCCATCGCGGGGGGCCGGAGGCTTCCCGCGCTCATCGTGAACGACGTCGCAAGCGGCGGGATCGCCCTCGGTGACTTCCATGCGACCGTTCCGACCGGATTCCAGGCCAATCTCGAGGCGTTGATGGCATCGCTCAGAGCCGGACCGCCCCGGCCAACCCCCGGGCCGCCGGCCGGCGCGAGTCCGCCGGCCAGCGCCAGTCCGCCGGCCGTAACATCGTCGCCAATGCCTTCGGGAACGTGAGGACGTTATGAACAGGCACGATCCGGGCCGGAGACCGGTCCAACTCCTCGATGCGATCGGCATCGCCGAACTGCTCTCCCGGGCCAGACGTATCGCGGTCGTGGGAGCTTCGTCGAATCCCAGCCGGCCCTCCCACGACGTGTTCCGAACGCTCGTTCGAGCCGGCTACCAGTGCGTACCCGTCAATCCCAATGAGCGTGAAGTCGAAGGAGTGCCCGCAGTCGCGACGCTCGCCGAGGCGCGGACGGCGCTCGGCGGAACGATCGACATAGTCGACGTCTTCAGGCGGGCGGAACTGACCGAGGAGACCGCACGCGAAGCTGTCGAGGTTGGGGCCGGGGCCCTCTGGCTGCAGCTCGGCATCGTCAACTGGGAGAGCGCCAGGATCGCGGCGGAGGGCGGCCTTGCGGTCGTGATGGATCGCTGCACCGCGATCGAGCTGGGCAAGCTGGCCCGAGGCTGAACCGGTCCTCCCGGAGCCGCCGCCGCCGGCCCACCGCTCTCGGCCGGCGACTCGTCAGGCGGGCTCCGAAGGCTCCCCCGAGGTGCGCCCGATCGCGCTGAAGGATTCGACGCGATCGCCGCCCGACCCCTTGGCTCGGTAGAGCGCTGAGTCGGTGGCCGCCGCGAGCGCGTCGACCGATCGCGCATCCGCCGGCAGGTTGCCAAAGCCGACGCTGGCCGTGACCTTCGAGTCTCCCTTCGTCCCGATGGCTGCGATCGCGAGGCGGACACGGTCCGCGATCACCCGGGCCGCTTCCGGACCCGTTCCCGGGAGCAGCAGGGCGAACTCATCCCCTCCATATCGGAAGCACAGATCGAGTTCGCGCACGGATCCCGAGATGGCCTTTCCGGCGGCGCGGAGCAGGGCGTCCCCGGCCGGGTGGCCGTGCACGTCGTTGTATTGCTTGAAGTCGTCCAGATCGATCATGACCAGGACGAGGGGCTGGCATCGCGGATCGTCGATCATCGCCGCCAGCTTCTCGTCGAACGCGCCGCGATTCAGCAGACCTGTGAGAGCGTCCGTCTCGGCGCGCGTGGCCACGGCCCGCAACGTCTCGGCGTTCCGCAGGGCGATCGACGCCTGACCGGCGAAGAGACGTGCAAGCTCGAACTCGCCATCGCTGAAATAGGCCTCCTCATGACCCATCCGGCCTACATTGAGCGTGCCGGCGACCTCGCCTCCCACCAGGAGAGGGACGACGATAAGGGATTCGTCGTCCGCCGGCGTGCCGGGAATGGTCGTGGCTCGCGGATCGTGGAGGACGTCGTTCACGCATTGGGCCGTCCCGTGGGCGACGACCCAGCCGGTGATGCCGAGGTTGAGCGGGAAAGTCGATCCGATTATCAGCTGCGCATAGCGGTCGCGGGCCAGAACCGGGCGCAAGACCCCCTCCGAGTGGTCGACTCGATAGATCGTCAGGTTGTCGTAGGAGACGACCGACTTCAGCGAATCCGCGATGAGCTCGAAGACCCCCTGAGGGTCGAGCGTCGACAGCAGCCGTTCGTTGACTTCGAGCAAGCGGCGCTGGCTGGCCAGTGCCCGTCGCGCCCGGCCGTCCGCTCGCCACCACAGGTCGCCGACGAACCAGAGCAGGCCATAGGTGAAGGCCAGCAAGAGGCCCGACTCGATCAGCGACAGCCAGCGATCTGTCGACGTAAAGGCCGAAATCGCCGATGCCGTCGGTCGTCCCGAGGTATTCGATCGTCACGCCTACCATGCTCGCGGCGAACGCGAGCATCAGGAGGATCGGAAGCGGCCGTCCCCTGACGGCCGGGAGCGCGAGCACCGCGCCCGCCACCGGCAGGATGACGGCTGCGTCGCGGCTGTCCGGCACCAGCGCCCCGTCGGCCACGCCAACGACCATCGCCATCACCGCTGCCGCGATTACGACGCGTGAAGTGAAGCCCTTCCTCAGGAACCAGGCCGCGGCCAGGACGGTCGCTCCCAGCAGGACCGCGACGACCATCTGCGAGGGGCGTCGCGACGGTGCCGCCGCCAGCGCCTCCGCTGCAACCGTGACCACGGCGGCGGTCGCACAAGCGGCGACGAAGAGGGCGAAACCGGCGTCCTCTCGACCTATCCGGAAAGGCGCGCGATCAGTCATGGCGCCGCCATGAGTAAGGCTAGTACGTGGCCTCGCTCTCATCCCACCCCTGGCTGCTCGATCCGACGGACCCTCCTGCAAAGAGCCCACCCATCAAGGCCAAGCATGGCACATTCGGAGGCGTTCCGGCCTACGAGGTTCGTACGAGGCAGGGCGCCATTTAGTGGAATGTGAAGCCCAGGAACACGAGGACGAAGCCGGCCAGAAGCACCAGAACGCCCAACTGCGCCCTGCGGCGCATTTCGCCGGCCATGATCGAGGCGGCGCTGGGGCCGTCGTCGCGGAGTCGAGTGCCCCGCCAGCCTTCGTAGCGCGAGATGTTGGCTTCCTGGGACTTGAGGTCCTGGTAGCGGCTCCAGGGGCCTCTGGCCCGCAGGTAGCCCGCCACGATCAGGGCCACTCCGACTCCCCAGCAGAGCAAATTGACCAGGCCCATTTCAACGCTCCTCCCGGCGCCTGCCTACTCGACCCTGTCCAGGCGCTCCCGGAGGGCGCTCTGGACCATCGCTGCGTTCGCCTGTCCGCGCGTCGCCCTCATGACCTGCCCAACCAGGAACCCGACGGCGGCGGATCGACCGCCCCGATAGTCCTTCACGGCGTCCGGATTGGACGCCAGGACGTCGTCGATGGCCGCATCGAGCGCCGCGGCATCGGAGATCTGGCGGAAGCCGCGAGCGACCACGATCGATGACACCGAAACCCCCGAGGCGAAATGCTCGGCGAAGACTTCTTTCGCGTTGGTGCCCGAGATCGCGCCGTCGGCGACGAGCTTGACCAGGGCCGCCAGCTCGGCCGGATCTGCCGACCCGCCGCCCGCGCCGCCCTTGGCCAATCGCAAGTATTCGCCCGTGACCCAGTTGGCGAGCAGCTTTGGGGGCGCTCCCGTGTCGGCGGCCAGGGCGCCCTCGAACAGAACCGTCGCCGACGCGTCGCTGACCAGCACCGACGCGTCGTAGGCTGAGAGCCCGAAGACCGTGCTGTAGCGCGTCCGGCGGGCGGCCGGCAACTCCGGGAGCCGCGACTTGATCTCGGCCAGCCATTCGGGTGTCGTCAACAGCGGCGGCAGGTCCGGCTCCGGGAAGTAGCGATAGTCGTTCTCTTCTTCCTTCGGCCGCATAAGGTACGTGGACTGACTGCCCTCGTCCCAACCCCGTGTCTCCATCCGCATCGAGCCGCCGGCATCGAGCACGACGGCCTGCCGCTCGATCTCGAAGGCGATCGCCCGCTCCACGGCCCGCATCGAGTTCATGTTCTTGACCTCGGTCCGGATCCCGAAAGCCTCCCGCCCACGAGGCCTTATCGATACGTTCGCCTCGACGCGCATCTGGCCGTTCTCCATCTCCGCGTCGGAGGCGCCGATCGTCCGCATCAGCAGCCGCAGCTCCTCGGCGTAGCGACGCGCCTGCTCGGCCGTGCGGATGTCCGGCTCGGTCACGATCTCCATGAGCGGCATGCCCGACCGATTGAAGTCGATCAAGCTGACGCGCCGGCCGTCGCGCTCGTCATGGATCAGCCGGCCCGTGTCCTCTTCGAGGTGAGCCCGCCTGATGTTGACCGTGAAGGGGCCCTGGCTCGTGTCGAACGTCAGCTTGCCGTTGGCCGCGAGCGGCAGCTGATACTGGCTTATCTGGTAGCCCTTTGGCAGGTCCGGGTAGAAGTAGTTCTTGCGATCCCAGCGGGTGGCCGGAGCGACGGTCGCGTCGATCGCGAAGCCCGTGGCGATGACGTACTCCACGGCCGTCTTGTTGATCGTCGGCAGCACGCCGGGCAGGCCCAAGCACACCGGACAGCAGTGGCTGTTCGGAGGGGCGCCGTCGATGTCGGTGGAGCAGCCACAGAACATCTTGCTGACGGTCTTGAGCTGGCAGTGGATCTCGATGCCGATCACGGCCTCGTACCGCTCCAGCGCGCCGCCGCGGCCGCGACCCGCCTGGCTCGTCACGCCTCGGCCCGCCGTCGTTTCACGAAATGCCCGATGCGAACCAGGGCCTCGCGGAGCTCGGCCTCGCTCGTCGCATAGCAGCAGCGCACGTGCCCCTCGCCCGCCGCTCCGAACGCGGTGCCCGGGACGACCGCGACGGATTCCTCCTCGAGCAGGGCCTCGGCGAATTGATCGCTCGTGAGTCCCGTGGACGTGATCTGGGGGAAGGCGTAAAAGGCGCCGCGCGGCTCGAAGCAGCGCAGGCCCATGGCGTTGAAGCCGTCGACCAGGAGCCTGCGCCGGTGATCGTATTCGCCGGTCATGCGCAGGACGTCGGGCTCGCCCGACTTGAGGGCCTCGAGGGCCGCATCCTGGCCTACCGTCGAGGCCGACATGATCACGTACTGGTGGATCTTGAGGATCCCTTCGAGGATCTCCGACGGCGCGCAGATGTAACCGATGCGCCAGCCGGTCATGGCGTAGGCCTTCGAGAAGCCGCCCATCAGCACGGTCCGGCGACGCATGCCCGGTAGCGCGCTCATGGCCCGCATCTCGTAGCCGCCGTAGACCAATCGGTCGTAGATCTCGTCGGAGTAGACGAGCAGGTCGTGGCGGACGGCGATCCTGGCGATCTCGTCCTGGACCTCATGGGGCAGGACTGCGCCGGTCGGGTTGCACGGGTAGTTGATCAGGAGCGCCTTGGTCCGGGGCGTGATGGCGGCCTCGACCCTGGCGGGATCGAGAGCGAAGTCCTCGTCGATCGTCGTCGGCACGCCGACCGGGACGCCGCCGGCGAAGATGATCGCGGGACGGTAGGACACGTACGACGGCTCGTGCAGCACAACTTGGTCGCCGGGATCGATCGTGGCCCGGATGGCGACGTCGAGACCTTCCGAGGCTCCGATCGTGATCAGGATTTCCTCAGTTGGGTCGTAGCGGACGCCGTAGAGCCGCTCCAGGTGATGGGCCAGGGCCCGGCGCAACTCGATCGTGCCGTAGTTGCTGGTGTAGTGAGTCCGGCGTGAGGCCAGGCTGTGGCGGCCGGCTTCGATCACCTGATCCGGCGTGTCGAAGTCGGGCTCGCCCACTCCGAGGCTTATGACGTCGGTCATCGTCGCCAGGATGTCGAAGAAGCGGCGGATGCCGGAGCGCGGGACCTCGTCCACGCGGCGCGACAGGACCCGCGTCGAGAGGGCCGGCCTCTCGAACTCCAGGTCCGGCTGGATCGAAGGATCGGTGCTCAATCGTGTCGTCGGATGGCTGGGCGTCGCGGGTGTTGTCATGTGGGGCTTCCTCAGGCTCTCTGGCCGGAGCCCGGTGCGTGGGCGCTCATGAGGCGCTCCTTTCGCTCGATAGGGCTCGGCGTCGTGGGATCGTCGGTCAGCTTCAGCTCGGCGGGCTCGAGGTCCCGCCAGGTAGCTCTGGCCGTGATCGCCTCGTACGCGCGAGCCAGGCGGAGCATCGACAGCTCGGCCCACGGCGCCCCGATGATCTGGAGACCGGCGGGCAGCCCGTCGGATAGGCCGGCCGGGATCGACACCCCGGGCAGGCCCGCCATGTTGACGGGCAGTGTGCACGCGTCCGACAGGTACATCGCGACGGGGTCTTCGAGCCTCGCGCCCATGGGGAAGGCGACGGTCGGACTGGTCGGCGCGCAGATCGCGTCGAAGCCGGCCGCCCACACGGCGTCGAAGTCCTCCTTGATGAGCGTGCGCACCTTCTGCGCCTTGAGGTAGTACGCGTCGTAGTAGCCGGCCGAGAGAGCGTAGGTGCCGAGCATGATCCGGCGCTTCACTTCCGGCCCGAAACCGGCGCCGCGCGTGCGCAGGTAGTCGGTTATGAACTCACCAGAGGTCCGGTCTGAGAAGCCGTATTTGACGCCGTCGTAGCGGGCCAGGTTCGAGCTGCACTCGGCTGGGGCGATGATGTAGTAGGTAGCCAGCCCGTAGTGCGTGTGCGGCAACGAGACTTCCTCGACCCTGGCGCCCGCCGCTTCCATCGCCGCGAGAGCCTCGCGGACGCGCGCGGCGACACCGGGCTCCATGCCCTCGACGAAGTACTCCTTTGGCAGCGCGATGCGACGACCCTTCAGGTACGCGGCCGCCTCGTCGTCACCGGCCGGGAGACTCAGCAGCTCGGCTGGCACGGGCTCCGGCGCGGACGTGGCGTCGCGCTCGTCTCGACCGGAGATCGCGTGCAACAGCAGCGCCGCGTCGCGGACATCGCGGGCGAAGGGCCCAATCTGGTCCAGGGAGCTGGCAAAGGCCACGATGCCGTAGCGGCTGACCCGGCCGTAGGTGGGCTTCAGCCCGACTACTCCGCACAGAGACGCCGGCTGGCGGATGCTCCCACCGGTGTCGGTTCCAATGCCAAGCGGCGAGTGGTAGGCCGCCACCGCCGCGGCCGAACCACCGGAACTGCCGCCGGGGACGCGGTCGAGGGCCCAGGGGTTCGAGGTGGGGCCGTAGGCCGAGTGTTCCGTCGACGAGCCCATGGCGAACTCGTCCATGTTCGTCTTGCCCAGGATCACCGCGCCGGCCTCGCGCAGACGGGCGGTGACCGTGGAGTCGAACGGGGCGATGTAGCCCCCGAGGATCTTCGACCCGGCGGTGGCCTGGCCGCCCTTGACCGAGACGAGGTCCTTGAGCGCGACCGGAACCCCGCACAGCGGGTGGAGGGCGGTGAGGGCGGAGGCACCCGCGCGGCGGGCCTGGGCGATGCGGGCGTCGGCAGCGTCGGCCATCGCCAGGGCGTTGGCCCGGTCGATCACGAGCCAGGCGTTCAGGGCGCGGTTCTGCCGCTCGGCGACGTCGAGGTGGGCCTCGGTCAGGGCACGCGACGTAACCTCGCCGGCGCGGAGCAGGCGCGCCATCTCATGGGCCCGGAGGCGAGTGGGGTCGGCCATCGGTTATGCGCCGCCTTCGCCGCCGAGGATCGCCGGAACGACGAAGTGGTCGCCACTCCGCTCAGGGGCGTTGGACAGGGCATCCTCCACCGACAGCGACGGCCGGACGACGTCCTCACGCAGGATGTTCGCTAGCTCGATCGTCTGGGCCGTCGGCGGGATGTGCTCAGTCTCGAGGGTCGCAAGCACAGCGTACTGATCGAGGATGTGGTTGAGCTGGCCTTCCAGGCGCGCCAACTCGTCCTCGGAGAGTCCGAGGCGGGAGAGATGGGCGACGTGCTCGACATCGGCACGGGACAGACTGGCCATGCTTTGCTGCGATATGCCCCTTGGGACTACGGACGCCGGTGCGCCTTGCCGCGGAAGGTACCAGATGCAGGGGTGGGCCGTCGCCCGAGTGCCGGCGGCGGAACTCGGCGCAGGCAGGCGTAAGTCGATCGAGCGGGCCAGAATGCGACGGACCGCCCGACTCGCCGAGGATATCGAGTCGCTCGCGCCCGAACAGAAAGCGGGGGCCCGGTCGGCTCGACCGGGCCCCCGCTCAGGGCTTCGCAGGGCTACGCGCCCCGCACTCCAGGATCAGAAGACGCGGACGGCAACCTCCGCCGGCGCCAGTAGCAGCTCCTTGAGCTCCTTGTCTACCTTGAGCAGCGAGATGTGCGCACCGGCCATCTCGAGCGAAGTGCAGTACTCGCCAACGTAGCTGCGGAAGACCTTGATGCCCTGCGCAGCCAGCTTCTTGTGCGCGATGCCGTATAGCAGGTAGAGCTCGCTGATCGGGGTTCCGCCCAGACCGTTGACCATGAGGGCGACCTCGTCGCCGGACTTGAACGGCAGGTCGGGCACGATTGCGCCGAGGAGCACGTCCACGATCTCGGTCGCGGTGCCCATCTTGCGTCGCTCGCGGCCCGGCTCGCCGTGGATGCCGATCCCGACCTCCATCTCCCCGTCGGCAATCTCGAAGAGCGGGGTGCCGCGCACGGGCGGCGTGCACGATGACAGGGCGATGCCCATCGTCCGGACGTTGCCGATCACCTTCTCGCCGACGCGGACGCACTCCTCGAGCGAGCCGCCCTTCTCGGCCATGGCTCCGGCGGCCTTGATCACGAAGAAGTTGCCGGCCACGCCGCGGCGGCCGATCGTCCAGGTCGAGTCCTTGACCGCCACGTCATCGTTGACCAGGAGGTAGCCGATCTTCTGGCCCTCGGCCTCGCACAGCTCTTTGGCCATCTCCCAGGCGGTGCGGTCGCCCGTGTAGTTGTTGACGATGTAGAGCACGCCGGCCGGCGTGTCCATCAACTTGGACGTCTCGGTGACGAATTCGACGGGCGGGCCGGCGAAGACGTCGCCCGGGCAGGCGGCATCGAGCATGCCGGGGCCGACGATCATCGTGTGGGCCGGCTCATGCCCGGACCCGGAGCCCTGGATGATCGAGACTCAATTCTTCTTGGGCATGTCCGCCCGATAGATCAGGTTGTACTTCGGCTCGTACTTGAGCGTTCCGCCGCTCGCGAGCGCGATGCCTTCGAGGAACTCGGAGACGAATTTCTTCGGGTCGTTCAGGAACTTCCTCACGCCTGTGCTCCTTCTCCGTACTTGTCGCGCCATGCCGTCGCGATGGCCTGCAGGATCACGCCGATCGCCGTGGCGCCGGCGTCGACGGAACCGATGCTCCGCTCGCCGGTGTATGCGGCTCGTCCGCGCATCGCGAGCATGGATTTGGTGTCTTCCGCAGCCTTCTTCGCCACGTCGGCGGCACGCTGGATCGCGTCGACGCCGTGGTCGCTCTGCATAGCCGGGTCGCCGATTGCCGCTTCAAGCGAATCGGTCGCCGGAACGAGGGCGTCCAGCAGCGTCTTTTCACCCAGCGAGGCACCGCCGCGGGCCATGATCCCGGTGATCGCGGCGCGCAACATCGCGATCACGTCCTCGGGCGCGAGCTCGGTCCGATCGGCGGCCACGGCGCCCGCGCGGAGGAAGGCCGTGCCCCAGATCGGACCCGAGACCCCGCCGACTTTGCCGGCGAGGACCAGCCCGATCTTCTTGAGCACGGCTCCCACGCTCGACCGGTCGAACGTGTCGTAGTCGGCGACCACGACCTCGAACCCATTGCGCAACGAGAATCCGAAGTCGCCGTCCCCGACGATCGAGTCGAGTTGGGCGAAGTACTCCGCGTTGTCGACGATCGTCGTGGCCATCGTCTTTAGCACGAGGTCGACGTCGCCGAACGACGCCTTAGTCATAGGGACCTCCTTCTGTTCGCTTCACGAGGACGCCGGACGAAGCTGCGGGGCGAGGCAGGCCTCCAGGTCGGCGATCGTCACGTACGCACCGGGCCGGGCGGCCGAGCGATTGGCGAGAACGGTCGTCTGTTCCCCATCCGGATCTCCAAGGCTCGAAACGACGAGGATCGCCTCGCTGAAGTCCTCCTTCTCCGTGTAGCCGTTGACCGTGACTAGACAGGTCAGGCCCGCGGCGTGAGCCGCCTCGAGCCCGTTGCGCGAGTCCTCCACGACGAGCACCTGGCCGGGGTCCAGGCCGAGTCTCTCGAGCGCGAGGAGGTAGATGTCGGGCGCCGGCTTCTTCTTGGGGACGCAGTCGCCGGCCAGGAACACGTCGAACCGGTCGGCCCGTTCCCGGCCGACCGCATACTCGAGGATGGCGTGGACGGAAGCCTCAGCCGACGTCGACGCGACCGCCAGCTTCCAGCCGTGGTCCTGCGCGTCGGAGATGATCCGGCGAACGCCAGGCCGCGGCGGCAGCCTCCCTGCTGCCACCATCTCCGTGTACAGCTGCGTCTTTCGCTTGTGCCACTTCGCGACCTCGGACGCAAGCGCGTCGGGGTCCGCGGGCAGGCCGTTGGCCCGAATGAATTCGGGCGTCAGCTCGCTGGCCATGCGTTCCTTGCCGCCGCCGATGAGCAGTTTTCGCCCGTACTCCTCCTCGGACCATTCGAGAGGGAGCCCGAACTCTCGGAACGTCTGGTTGAACGACGGCAGGTGCCCGTACCGCTCGGTGTCGGCAAGTACGCCGTCGCAATCGAAGACCAGGGCGTTCACGTCCAGGCCTTCCCTTCGCTCCCGAAAGACCGGATGTGGTACCTGGCCATCTCCATCACGGCGGCGCGCTGGGCGGTGAAGATCTTGGGTGGGTCGTAGTCGCCCGGATGCTCGGCCATGAAGTCGTATCCGGACTTCATGTAGGCGATCTTGAGAGCCGTGGATATGTTCACCTTGGCGCAGCCGCGGGCAATCAGATCGCTGAACTGCTCTGGCGTCATACCGGTTCCGCCGTGAAGCGCCACCGGGACCCCGGTCGCCCCGACGATATCGCTGACTCGCTGGCTGTCGAGGTGGGGCGTCGTCTTGTACGTCCCGTGGGCGTTGCCGATGGCGGGCGCGAAGACGTCGACGCCGGTCTCACGGACGAAGTCGATGACGGTTTCGAGGCTCTGGACCTGCTCGGCCTCGTTGCCGGTCATCTCCTCGGTGCGCTTGAAGCCCTCGATCTCGCCTTCGACGTCGGCCCCGTAGCGGCGAGCCTCGGCCACGACTTCGATGCACTGTCGCTTGTTCTCCTCCACGGACAGCTTGCTGGCGTCGAACAAGACCGAATTCCAGCCCTTGGCCAGACAGGCGCTGATGACGTCTCGCTCCGGGCAATGGTCCAGGTGGAGAGCCACGGGGACCGAGACCCGCCTGGAGTACTCCACCCACATCGCGTACATAGCGTCGATACCGGTCATCTTCACGTGCTTGACCGAGGTCTGGAGGATGACGGGGGCCTTTAGTTCCTCGGCAGCGGCGAGGACGGCCTCCATCGTGAGATCGTTGATTACGTTGATGGCCGCGACACCGTAGCGTTCGGCGAACGCACGGTTGAGGATCTCGCGGGTTGGCACTACCGGCACGCGTTGCACCTCCTTCTCTTGAGTGGGACGCGACTGCGGAGACCCGATCGCTGGACACCCACTACCCGGTGAGACTCGCCGCCGACTGCCTCCTCTCCCTTGTCCGATGGGTCGCCCCACCGGCCGGACTCGTCTCGTCGGGCCTGCGCACGAGATCGAGGACGGCGCGCGCATTGCCCTCGTCGACCACCAGGACGTCCAGTACGCCCGCCCGGAGCACGCCGAGGATCGCTGGCGGCTTCTCCATCTCGCTCACGACGGCGACGACCGTCTCGATCCGCCGCAGGGCGTCGACCGACAGGCCGACCAGCCGGCCGCTATCGAGGGATTCGATCCTCCCGCCCCAGGCGTCCACATAGTTGCCGAGGACGTCACCGACGGCACCGGCCGCGCGCAGCCGGGCGAGCTCCTCTGTGGAGAAGCAGCCGCTGCGAACCATCGTGCAGGCATCGTCTGTGCCCCCGATGCCCACGAGCGCCACGTCGGCCTTCGCGGCCAGGCGAAGCGGGCCGGCGACCGCGTCCTGCTCCAGGAGGCGATCGCGCATCTCAGCGCTTCCGACGTACGCGGGGGCATACAGGCTGACGGCACGGCCCCCCGCACGTTCCGCGAGCGCCCGGCAGATGTCGTTGGGGTTTGTGGGCTCGTCCAGCCTCGGGGAGCCGCCCATGGCGCTCACGAAAGTGCAGTCCAGCCGGTGACGCGGACGGAAGAAGCGGTAGACCTCACCCGTGTCGCGACCGTGGCTCACCGCTACCACGGAGCCGTCCCGGAGCCGGCGCTCGAGATAGCGGGCGGCGCTACGGGCGACCTCCTCGCGCTGCGACTGGGGGTCGTCGCGATGGGGAGCCACGATGACCTCGGTCAGCCGAAAGGCCTCCAGGAGTTGCGCCTCCAGATCGAGGTTGAGCCACGGCGGCGCCTCGATGTGTATGTCCACGACCCCCGAGTAGCGGGCCCGCTCTAGCAGCCGCTGTACCTTGGGGCGGGAGAGCGCGAACTCCCGAGCGATCTCCGCCTGCGTGCGTCCATCGATGTAGTAGCGATGGGCAATGCGGGCGAGGAGCTCGAATTCGTCCTGGCCGAGGTTCTCGGGCAAGGGCCGCACCCAGAGCTTGAACTGAGCAAATACTCACACCTGAGCAGAAGCGCATTCTAGCTCTGCCCCTCACTGATGTCAGTAGCGAAATGAGCCGTCCCGCCGCGCGAGCGCGTCGGCCGCCCACGTCAGACCGGCCCGAAGGCACGAACAGGGCACGTTGGCGCTAAAGTCGAACCATGGCTGACATCGGCTTCCAGGTTCGGGAGATGACGGCCGCCGACATCGACGCCGCCGCGGACCTGGCTCGGGCTCAGGGCTGGCGCGACCGGAGGCGGTTCTACGACCTGGTCTTTCGAACGCCGACCTGCCTGCCCCTCGGCGGCGTCATCGATGGCCGCTTGATCGCCACCGGCGTGGCAACGGCAAACGGTCCGGTGGGTTGGCTGGGATCGATCGCCGTGGCCGCCGAATGGCGCCGGCGCGGGATCGGCCGGGCGATGACGGATGGGCTATGCAGCCGTCTCCGCGCCGCCGGCTGCCAGACGTTGTCGCTCGAAGCGACCGACGCGGGTCGGCCGATGTACGAGCAGATGGGTTTCCGCACGGTCACGACGTACCACCAGCTTCAGGCCGACCATCTGCCGGAACGACCGGACATACCGGCCGGAGCGCGGGTTCGACCCATCGAGCCGGCTGACCTCGAGCGCGTCTTCGAGCTCGACCGGCAGGCCACGGCCGAAGACCGGTCCGTTCCGTTGGGCGTGCTGGCCGGAGACGGCGGCTGGGTCCTCGAGGACGGACGTGGACTGAGAGGCTTCCTGCTGCCGGCCGAGCGATCGTTCGGCGCCGTGGTTGCGCCGAGCTTCGAGGACGGCCTGTTCCTGCTGGATCTGCATCGTCATGTCGTCCCCGCCGGCACCACGGTCCGCGCCGGCATCCCACAGGAGCATGAGGCCGCCTGGCGCGAGCTGGCCGCGCGCGGGTGGCAAGAGACGTGGCGGGCGCCTCGGATGCTGCTGGGACCCGACGTCCCGTGGCGCCCGACATGGATCTGGGGCCAGATCAACTCCGCGATGGGCTGAACGCACGTCACGCGCCAACCGTCGGGCCCGGCCGAGGGCCCTTTACCGACCAGGCGGCTATTGTTCGGCCCGCGGCGCCATGGTTCGGCCCACGGCCCGCAGATTTCCGCTCAACTCCACTGAGGGCAGCGCCAAACGAAGACCGCGGCGCCCAAGCTCCGTGGTGGGCTCCACTGTCAGCCGCCAGCGACTGACTCGACATGCTCCAACGGCCGTTTTGGTCGAGATTCGACCCGCGGCGGGCCAAACCGCGGCCGCGGCGGGCCGTAACGCCGCCCGGGGCGGAGTTGAGGAGATTTCGGCGCCGGCCCGGCACGTAACGCCGCCCGGGGCGGAGTTGAGGAGATTTCGGCGCCGGCCCAACCCCCAGACCTACCCCTCCCCCGCCAGGAGTCTCCGGAAGCCCTCTTCGTCGACGACGGGCACGCCCAACTCCGTGGCCCTGGCCAGCTTGGAGCCGGCGCTCTCCCCGGCGACCAGGTACGACGTGTTCTTCGAGACCGAGCCCGACGCCTTGCCGCCTGCGGCGCGAATGGCCTCCTCGGCGGCGGTCCTGTCGAAGCCGGGCAGGGTCCCGGTCACGACGACGGTCTTGCCGGCGAGGGGGCCTGCGGGGCCACTCCCCCGAGCCACTCGCCTGGCGGGCGGCTCGGCGATGACGCCGGCGTCGACGAGGTCCGCCAGCACCGCCGCCGTCGCCGGATCCCCAAAGTAGCCGGCGATGCTGCGCGCCACCACGGCCCCGATTCCCGGAACCTCCTGAAACTCTTCGGCAGCGACGCGGGGCAGCGACCGGGCCACTATGGCCGTCCAGTCCGCGGGATCCAGACCCTCCGCCGGCCAGCGGGCGGCGATCCATCCGGCAAGGTCGATGGCGGTCTGCTCGCCGACCTGGGGAATGCCGAGTGCGTTCAGAACGCGCGCCAGTGGCCGCCGGCGCGACCTTTCGATAGAGGCCTTCAGGTTCTCGGCGCTCTTGCGCGCAAACCGGTCGAGGCTTTCGAGATCGTCGACCGTGAGGCGATAGAAGTCGCCGCGAGTCTTGACCAGGCCGCGCTCGAGAAGCTGTTCGAGGACCGACCAGCCCGCGCCTTCTATGTCCATGCCGCCTCGCCCGGCGAAGTGGGCGAATTCCTGCGACAGCCGGGCCGGGCAGCGTCCGTTCGGGCAGTAGTGCCGGACCGCGCCCTCGTCGCGAACGATGGCGGTGCGGCACACCGGACAGGCCGCAGGCATCTCGAACACGCGCTCGGCGCCGGTTCGACGCTCCGGGATCGGCCGGACCACCTCGGGGATCACGTCGCCGGCCTTCTGCAGCACGATCCAGTCGCCGATCCTGAGGTCCTTTCGACGCACCTCATCGAGGTTGTGGAGCGTGGCGCGCGCCACCGTCGAGCCGGCCACTTTCGCCGGCCTCATGTGGGCCACCGGCGTCAGCGTCCCAGTCCGGCCGACGTAGGGCACGATATCCTCGAGAACCGTCTCGACCTGCTCCGGCGGGAACTTGTAGGCGGTCGCCCAGCGCGGCGCCCTGGCGACCAGGCCGAGGCGTTCCTGCTGGTCGAAACGGTCGACCTTGACGACGACCCCGTCCGTTTCGTAAGGGAGGTCGTGGCGCTTCTCGCGCCATTCGTTCAGGAAGTCGATCACGCCCTCGATGTCGAGCCCTTCGCCGCGGTCCGGATTGACCGGGAAGCCGAGCGCCGACAGCCGGGCCAGGGCCCCTGACTGGCTCTCGACGGCGGGCCGGCCGTCCGGTCCATCCTCGATCAGCTGGTACGACCATGACGACAGCCGCCGCGAGGCGGTCACGGTTGGATCCTGCTGGCGCAACGATCCGGCGCCGCTGTTTCGCGGGTTCGCGTAGCTCGGCAGACCCGCTTCCTCGCGCTCGGCGTTGATCCGGGCGAACTCGGCCTTGGGCATGTAGACCTCGCCGCGCACCTGCACCGTGGCCGGCTCGCGCAGCCGATCCGGGAGCACGGATATCGTTCGCAGGTTTGCGGTGACGTCCTCACCAGTGATGCCGTCGCCACGGGTCGCCCCCTGCACGAAACGGCCGCGTTCGTAGCGCAGCGATATCGCCAGCCCGTCGATCTTGAGCTCGGCCACGTAGTGCAACTCCGGGGCGGACGCCGGCGCGGCGGGCAATCCCAGGCCCCGCCGGACCCGCTGGTCGAAGGCTCGCAGCTCCTCCTCGTCGAAGACATTCCCCAGAGAAAGCATGGGCCGGCTATGGACCACCTCGCCGAACGCACCCCCCGGGGCGACACCGACGCGTTGGGTCGGCGAATCGGGCGTGATCAGGGCCGGAAAGGCCGTCTCGACGGCCACGAGCTCGCGCATCAGCTGGTCGTACTCGGCGTCGCTCAGTTCGGGGGCATCGGAGATGTAGTAGAGCTCGTTGGCGCGCCGGATGATCGGCACCAGCTCGTCCCGCCTGCCGCGGGCGCCCTCCTCGCCGAGGGCCCGGGCGGCCTCGACCGCAACGGCCGCCACGGGCAGCCCAACCGCCTGCTCCACCGACTCGGTCATTTGTCGCCCTCCATCCGTGAGTCGACTCCGCGTCGATTGTCCACGATGGCCGCCCCGACGTGCAGCACCTGGTCCACCATACGGCTCATACGGTCGAAATGGGATCCACGCCAGTAGATCGCGCCGCAATCGGAGCATCGCCCAAAGGTGTCGAAGTACCGGAGCGTCCGCGGCTCGCCGGCCAGTCGCTCGGCCACCGCCGAACGGTCGACCTGCACGAGCGTGCCGTTGCATCGCACACAGCGGCTGAACGGCGCGGCGAGGTCGGCCAGCCCGTATCTCGCCACGACCTCGTCGAGCTGGCGGCGCGGGTCGTCGGTGCGTACCAGATAGCCCAGACGCACGACCGATCGCTTGAGCAACCCGCGATCCCGCGTCAGCAGGATCCTCTCCTCGCGGGCGGAAGCCTCGGCCAGTTCGCCGTCACCGGCGCGGTTCGCGTAGAGCACGTCGATGCCGAGCACTCGCAGATATCGGGCCAGCCGTCCGAGATGACCATCCAGCACGAAACGGGGAGTCATCGGCGCAGGGGGGATGAGGCCACGGCCACCCGAGGGAGCATGAAGGGCCCGGTATTCGAGGCCGTAGACGTCTACTCGGTCGCCGGGCCTGAGCCCGTATCGCAGGCCGACGGATCGCCCATTCGTGAGGATGGCGTCCACCTCGGGGTGGGGTACGCCGATCGACTCGATCGCGTCCTTGATCGCCGGGCCGCCCTCGAACCGGTAGTCGATGGCCGCGCCGCGCAGCCTTGCCGGAAGGAAGTCGTTGAGCGACCCGTAGAAGCTGAACGAGGCCGTGGGCATGGGCAGATCGTAGCGCCGTCGGCTGGCGGATCGCCCTCTTGCGATCGCCTGCGGGAGGACTAGGCTGGAGCTACGGCGTCTGCCGCTGCTCTGAGGTGACGACGATGAAGCAGACGATCGAAATGCCGGTCAGCCTCGAGTTGACCGCCGAAGAACTGGCGCTGGTCGAGGCCGGCCTGCGGCTGATGCTGATGGTCGAAGACGACCGGGAGACGATCGACCGTCTGAAGAGGCTCCTCGAAGAGGTCCGCCGGCAGAGAGGCGACGTCGGGAATTGAATCCAGCTCATTGCGATGCGCGGCGTGCCAGCGTTCGGCCGGGCCGCTGAGGCGGGGCTAACGCAACCCGGGCGGGCGAGCCGGAGCGACGCCGTCGCGGAGCGTTGAGACACTATCGACCGTAGAGGTCGGAGCGGCGGTGGGTCGGGACTAACCGTCGTCAGATGTCCGGCGATGCAGGTGCAGGGGCGCCGCCCGCATGTAGTCCATGACCTCGCTGAACCGGGCCTCCGCAAGGCCAACGACCGAATCGCCCGCTCCGTAATACAGCGCCAGCCGATCGGCCGCCTCGTCGAGCACCCAGCCGTTCGGAAAGATCACCTTGTCGACGTCGCCGACGGCTTCGTAGTTTGTGATCGGAGCCAGCACCCACTCATCGGAACGACGCAGCACGATCTCGGGATGCGCCAGGTCCAGCAGGGCGAGGCCCACGCGATAGATGGGCCCCGAGGCGGTCGTATGAGCACCGTGGTACATCATCAGCCAGCCCTCCGGTGTTGCCAGCGGCGGCGGGCCGAGCCCTATCTTGACGGCGTCCCACCACGCCCCTTCGCGGGCCTCCAGGAGCAACGCGTGGTCGCCCCAGTGACGCAGATCCGGCGAGTACGAGACCCAGATGTGGGCGGAGCCACGCAGCGGCGCCGGGCGGTGGATCAGCATCCACCGGCCGTCGAAGCGTCGGGAGAACAGCGCCGCATCCTTGTCGTCCGGCGGCATCACCGGTCCCAGCCGCTCGACTTCGCGGAAGTCTTTGGTCATGGCCAGCGAAACCAGCGGACCAAGTCTGCTATAGGCCGTGTAGGTGATCGCCCATTCCTCTCGTTCGGGCAGGAAGACTATCCGCGGATCCTCGCAGCCCCACACCTCCTCTGGATGATCTGGATCGGGCTCCAGGAGCGGCCTCTCGTCGACGCGCCAGCCCGTGACGCCGTCTGCGCTGCGAGCCACCAGCAGGCTGGAGATGCCCCGCAAATCCTCGACGCGGACCAACAGGACGGTTTCGCCGTTGACGCGCGCGGCGCCAGGGTTGAAGGCCGTGTTGGCCGGATATGGGACATCGTCAACCGTCAGGATCGGATTGGAGGGATGTCTTACGAAGAGGCTCCGGCCGTCAGCCATCGTGGCGACCGGCCCTTCGGTAGGGGGCCAGCTCAGCCCGGACGCCCGCTTCCGGAAGGCCGCGGCGCGACGTAACGGCCCGTGTCGGGGCATCCTCAGCTGGGTTGACGGCCCGTGACGCGGTCAGGCGCCGCAGCTCTCGCATATGCTCGACCGCCATCAGCCACATCAGCGTCGATTCCGCGCCCTGGTTTTCGTTCACCCCGTCCGCCGCGAGGCCGTCGTGGCAGGCTCCGCGGGCAGGGTCGGCGATGGTGACGCCCATGTCGTTGTCGCCGAGGAACCAGCCATAGGCCGCCTCCGCGGCGTCGAGATAGCGCTGCCGGCCCGTTGTCTTGAATGCCACCGCGGCCGCCGCCAGAAGCGTGGCGGCCTCGATCGGCTGCTGATCGAACTGGCTCCGGACGCCGTTCCGCGGCCACCACCCCTTGTTGCCGACGGGCGAGAATCTACCGTCCACGCCCGTCTGAATCTCGATCAGCCAATCGAGCATCGCACATCCTCCCGCAACCAGGTCATCCTGACGCGACCGTCGCCCGGCGACGATGAGCGAATGTGGCAGAAGCGCGTTCTCGTATGTCAGGACCGGCTCCGGCCAGGGCCACTCCGAGGCAGGGCTGTGGCCGGTCCGGTCGATCTTGCCGCTTCCCGCGCTGGGCCCGCGGTCGTCTCGTGATGATACGAGCGGCGGCCGCGTCGCGACACTCCCGATCGTCTCGACCAGACGGATCGCCAGCCTCCGATATGCCGGATATGCCCCGGCGAGACGTCCGGCCTCGATGGCGACATCGCAGGCGAGCAGGGCGGCTGCGATGGGGCGTGGCTGGACGAGCGATTCGGCAGCCGGGAGGGCTCGTTCGAAGAGCCGGTCGGCCCGGTCGGCCGTTGACGCATCGGGCGCCTCGCCGGCGACCGCCGCCAGACCGACCAGCGCCCGGGCGTGACAATCCTCCGACGCATCGGCATCCAGCCAGCGTCCGCCGGCCGCTCGCAGATTCCGGAAGCGGCCTGACGCCTCTTCGAAGGCTCCTTCGAGAAATGCTAGCGAGCGGCCGATGCCGGCGCCGACGGCAGCCCACGTCAATTCCCGAGAATGCAGCACGTCCACGACCATAGATCGGGCGACGTCGTCGGTGCAGTAGCCGAAGCGCTCGTCGGGCACCGAGCCGCGGGCGTGCTGCCACAACCCGATGTCGTCGCTCATGGCGTCGAGGTGGACCCGGCAGACCGGGTATAGCGGCCGACGGACGCGGCCGAGGCGGGATCGTCTGACGCTAGCCACCCGCACGACCGGCCAAGACCCTCGCGGCCCCGACCGGCGTAAGCCGGCTCGGGCCTCTCACCCGCTCGAAGATCCGCCGGTACCGGGCCCCCACCTCCGACCACACCATCGATCGGCTGAACTCGTACGCGCGCCGTCCGAGACGATCGCGAAGGTCACGATCGCGGACCAGTTCGGTCAGAGCGTCGGCCAGGACCGAGGCCGAGTTGGAGGCCACGAGCCTGCCGCGAGCACCCTCGAGCATCTCCACCGCGTAGCTGTATCGGGTCGAGACGATCGCCTTGCCGGCGCCCATGGCGTAGGCCAGGGTTCCCGAAACGATCTGGTCCGGATTCGGGTACGGCGTCACGAAGATGTCGGCCGCCGTCAGCCACGTGCCGAGCTCGGACGAACTGACATATCGGTCCACGAAGAGAACGCGGTCTACAACGCCGCAGGACTCCGCAAGGCGCATGAGCTTGTGGCGGTACGCCTCGCCTTCCCGGCGCAGCAGCTCCGGGTGGGTGGCCCCCAGGATCACGTAGTAGGCGGCCGGCTCGACTGCCACGACGGCGGGCATGGCCTCGATGACGGACTCGTAACCCTTGCCGGGCCCCAGCAAGCCGAAGCTCAGGAGCATCGGCGCGGCCGTCATGCCGAGACGCGGTTTGACCGTATGGGACGGCGTCAGAGGCAGGCTGGGAACTCCATGAGGCACGACGTCGAGGATATGCGTCTCAACGCCATAGACACGCGCCAGGACCTCGGACGCGGAGCGCGACATCACCACGCTTGCGGCGCTGGCCTCGATCAGGCGCAGCAGCACTCTGCGCTGTCCCGGAGACGGGCTCATCGGAACCGTATGCAATGTCGTGACGACCGGTTTGGCGAGCGCCGTCACGAAGTCGAGCACGTACTCGCCGTCGTCTCCACCCCAGATCCCGTACTCGTGCTGGACCGACACCACGCTGGCTTCCGACCGGTTCAGGGCAATCGCCGCGCGCAAGTAATCGGCCCGGACGTCCCGCCTGATGCGTTGCCGAACCTCCACGGGATACGCGTCCGGCCCATCGAGTGGGTGGAGGACCGCGATTTCGCGATCGCCCGTTATGGCAGCCAGGTCGCGGGTGAAGGTGGCGATGCCGCACCGGCGCGGCGGATACGTAGACACGAATACAGTCGATGCGCTCATGGCACCTTGCGCGGGTCGTCGGCGACCCAGCTGCCGCCGGACCCTCGCTCCGGGCGGTTCCGATCCACGGGGCGCTTCAGGCCCAGAAATCGGCCAACGGCTTCTGCCGTCTCCGGGAACCGGGCAGGCCCGGCGACTGCCCGTCCCTCCCGACCGATGCTACGTGTGGCGCAGGCGATGGTACGCGCAACGACGCCCGCTGCCAATATCGCCCCGGATCGCGAGACGACTACGAGAGCGATCGGAGCGCCTCAAAAGACTCCGTCGACGGGCGGACGACGCCAGCCCGCTGCGCCATGGTCGCCGGTGACTCAGCCCTCAGCCGGCGACTCAGCCCTCAGCCGGCGACTCAGCCCTCAGCCGGCGGCTCGGCCTTGAGCAGGTCTGCGTACGGAGCCAGGACCTCCGAGTGCGGCCACGTTTCGCCCAGGATCCTGGTAATCGTGGGGTCGTCGCTCGACGCCAGGAACGGGACCTGGTCGGCGTCTCGGACCAGGGCCCGCACGAGCGCATGCGGAAATGCACCCCACGGCGCTACCGCGTTGGCTACGTAGCCTTCGAACGAAAGGTCGGCGTATTCGGGGAAGTTCCAGGTCTGCCAGGCCTTGCGGAAGTCGTCGGCGTCGATCTCCAGCCAGGTACCGATGGCGACCGAGAAGCCGTCCGTCAACTGGACGGGCAGCAGCACCCGGACGAAGAAGCCGACGTTCTTGATGGCGAAGAAGGGATCCTCGCCCCAGGTGTCGAGCAGCGGCGGCTCGATCTCGAAGGTGACGTCCGGCAAGTCGTATGTGATCGAGAAGGGCCGCCCCCTCGGATCGGGCGCAATGCCACAGCAGGAGCAGGGCTCGCTCACCGCCTTGCCGCCGGTCTTAGCGCGACTTGATCGTGAAACGTTCGCCTTGGTCATAGTCGAGAACTACCCGCCTTCGTTCGATCCGGTACAAGGCCTGAGAGCGGCCGCGATGACGCGCTTCCGGGGATTGTAGTCATCCAATGAGTTCGAGGTTCGCGATGCTGGCGAGCAGCGTCTTGACGCCACCGCCGTTCGCGAACGCAACCGTCACCTCCTCGTCGGCCCGGGTCAGCTTCGAGGTGACGACGATGCCGTCGCCGAGGCGTGGGTGGCGGACCCGATCTCCGTCGCGGAACTGGCGCTCCCCGGGGATCCGGGGACGCGCCGCCGCGGCCGGGCGCAGCGGTCCAGTCCCGGGCTCGGACGCGCCGCGGCGCGGCGGCAGCCCGCGGGGCACGTTGAGGCTGCCCGATCGCGCCCCCGAATCGTAGGCCTCCCGCCGAGCCCCGAGGTCGCGCGTGGGCTTGAACCGCTCGCCGTCCCGAGGCGCTCCGGCCGGTCCGCTCCCGCTCTTGTATGCACCCCCGCCCGTGCGGATCGGCGTTCCGAAGCGGCTTCCAAGGCGGCGCCCGAAGACGAGATCGGGATCTACCTGGCCGACATCGTCGTCGAAGTCGTCGCTGCGGTCGAGCCGAGGTCCGGTCATCAGGGCCGCGGGAATCTCGAAGAGGAACCGGCTCGGGACGGAGAGGCCGCCGCTCCCCCAGGTCGCCCGCCGGGCGGCGTGCGACAGGAACAGGCGCCTCTTGGCCCGCGTGATGCCGACGTACGCGAGGCGGCGCTCTTCCTCCAGCTGCTTCTCGTCGTCGAGGGAGCGGCTGTGAGGAAAGACACCCTCTTCGAGCCCGGCGATGAAGACGACCGGGAACTCGAGCCCCTTCGCGGCGTGGAGCGTGATCAACGTGACGGCGTCGGCGCCTGCCTCGTACGAATCCTGATCCGCCACCAGCGCGGTTTCTTCGAGGAACCGGTCCAGCGCGTCGTCGGGGGTGAGGTCGTCGTAGCGGGTGGTGACGGAGCGCAACTCGAGCAGGTTTGCCCAGCGTTCCTCACCCTCCTCGGAGCCGTCGGCGAGCATGGCCCGGTAGCCCGATTCCTCGAGCACGGCGTCGAGCAACTCGGGCAGCGGCAGGGCGCCGATCCGTGTCCGCAGCCGCGCAATCAAGGCGGCGAAGCCGCCCAACGCACCGCGAGCGCGCGAGCCGAGTGCCTCCAGACTGCCATCGGCCCCGGCCAGGATTGCGCTCCAGTACGTGGGGCCGGTGGTCGCCGCGGCTTCGCTCCCGGTCACCGTGCCGCTCGTGTCGGCCGCTCGGGCCGCGGTTTCGGCCCCGGCTCCGGGTAATCGGATAGTCCTGCCGCCGGCCGCGGCCACGCGCAGTTCCTCCATGCTCTTTTCGCCGATCCCCCTCGCCGGAACGTTGAGGATCCGCTCGAAGCTGACCTGGTCCGTGTCGCTCCTCAGAACACGCAGGTATGAGAGGGCGTCCTTGACCTCGCGCCGCTGATAGAACCTGGTCCCGCCGACGAGCTGGTAGCGGATCCCGTAGCGCAGGAAGGCCTCTTCTATGGCGCGGCTCTGAGCGTTGGTGCGGTACATTACGGCGACGTCGCCGCGCTCCCAGCGCTCGGCGTCCTCGTCGGCTCGCCGCGTCAAAACCGAGGTCCGAGCGCCGGTCAGCTCCTCGATCTGACGGGCGATCCACTCCGCCTCTTCTTCCTCGTTGTAGGCCTCGAAGCGTCCGATCTGGCGACCGCCGGCGTTGTCCGTCCACAGCTTCTTGTCCTTGCGCGAGGAGTTGTGGGTCACGACTGCATGGGCGGCATCGAGGATGAGCTGGGTCGAGCGGTAGTTCTGCTCGAGCTTGACGATCGCGGCGTCCGGGTAGTCGCCCTCGAAGTCGAGGATGTTCCGGATGTCGGCGCCGCGCCAGGAGTAGATCGACTGGTCGTCGTCGCCGACGACGCACAGGTTGTGGTGACCGGCCGCGAGAGCCTTGACCCACAGGTACTGCGGCCGGTTCGTGTCCTGGTATTCGTCGACGTGCAGGTATCGCCAGCGGCCCTGATATCGCTCGAGCACCTCAGGCGCTTCGTGAAACAGGCGAACCGCCTCGATCAGCAGGTCGTCGAAGTCGAGCGCGTTCGCCGCCCGCAGGCGCGTCTGATAGCGCCGGAACAGGCGGGCGATCTCGCGTTCCCGGTGGGTGTGGGCGTTCGCCGCGATGAAGTCGGCGTCGAGCATCTCGTTCTTGGCCCGCGAAATGGCCCCCAGGATGGCGCTGGGCTTGTATTCCCCCGTTACCGGCAGGTCGTCTTCGCGCAGGATCTGCTTCATGAGAGCTTGCTGGTCGTCCGAGTCGTAGACCACGAAGTGGCGGTCCAGGCCGATCGCCCCGCCGTCGCGCCGCAGCACGCGGGCGCACAGGGCGTGGAACGTGCCCATCGCGACCTCACGACCGGCCTCCTCCCCCACCAGCCCGGTTATGCGGGCCCGCAACTCGGCGGCCGCCTTGTTGGTGAAGGTCACGGCCAGGATTTGCCACGGCCGGACGCCCTTGACGCCCACCAGATAGGCGACCCGATGGGCCAGCACCCGCGTCTTGCCGCTGCCCGCGCCGGCGAGTATCAGGACCGGACCGTCCACCGTGCTGACCGCGCGCTGCTGCTCGGGGTTCAGGCGCGCCAGGATGCGTGCCGCAAGCGCCTCTGTCGCAGCCTGTCTTTCCGCCAGCGCGACCGGCTCCGGCTCGAACGGCGAAGGTTCGCGGGGCTCGATCCGAGGCCCGTCGAAGGCCTCGGGGGCCGCCTCGTCGGGAGGAGGCGGCTCCTCTCGCGTAAACGGGGGCTCGGTCCCGGCGTCGTCCAGCCTGGCGCCGTCCAGACCCGCGCCGGGTGCGAACGCATCCGGCGCGGCCCCTTCGAGGGGCGGGCCCAACCGGCCGCCTGTCGACTCCGGTCCCTCGCCGTCTCGGGCCTGTTCAGGTCGGGCCTGCCGCCCGTGGCTTTGACGTGGACTCACCGACGAATTGTAGGGGCCCTCAATTCATCGGGATTCTGGGCCCCGACGTCTAGTATCCGGCCGACTGGAGGGCCGGGATGTCGAACTCGCTTGCGGGCGGCGCATGGATCGGCGAGACCTTGTTCCAGTTCGACAGCACGAGCCGCACGGCCGCGGCTCCGGCGTTCGGATCGCTGGTCGAGAACTCCATCCTCTCGAGCTCGTAGTCGCCCTGGGTGATCCACAGGTCGAGCTTGCCGCTGCCGAGCGCCTGCACGATGGTCGAGCTCGACAGTTTCGAGTTGAGCGCGCTCTGAGTCACGCTGACGCGGATGTGATAGCAGGGGCCGCTCGGCTCCGGCTCCGTCCCGACAAGGACTGGGCTGAGGCCCGGGTCGTTGGCGACGGCGAGGATCTGCGAGACGATGAACTCCGGGCCGCTGCTGAGCGCCGGGTTGATCGCGAGGTCCGAGTCGCCGCCCATCGAGTACTTGGTGGCTCCGTATGGGCGCGAGTAGGCGTACGGATCGACCACGATCAGCTCGCCCGAGAAGCCCGGCAGGCCCGGCAGGCCGCCCGTGACATGGGCCGTCTTGTTCGCAAAATCGATATCGCCGTCGGCGACGGTTCCGCTGAGCGGCACCGGGACCGAGGTGTAGACGGGGGTCGGGGTCGGGCCCGCCGATGCGGAGGAGGTCGGAGATGGCGTGGGTGTCGGCGTCGGAGTGGGTGTCGGCGTCGGCGTTGGGGTTGGAGTAGGCGTGGGCGTCGGCATCGCGGAGGCCTTCGCGGACGACGAGGACGACGGCTTTGCGCTCGCGGCACCGGACGGCGCCGCCGATGCCGAGGCCGTCGCGGAGGCCGAGGCCGTAGCGGAGGCCGTCGGAACGGGCGTCGCGGTTATCTCAGGCGTTGGGGACGGCGCCTGGACGCCGACGATGAACTGGCCTCCGGCCTCGATGTGGAAATGGACGGACTGGAGGTTAGTCAGGGACGTCTGCGCCTTGGTAAGGATCTGCCGCGCGTCGGTAAGGGGCGCCGCGCTGCAGGCGGCGACCAGCGTCAGCACGGCGAGCGTGCCGGCGGCAGCGGTTGCGAACGATTTCCGAGGAGACACCTGAATCCTCCACACGAGATGCCGGCCGTAGGGCTCTTGGCATGGCAGTCGCCGGCCGTGACAGGAACTGGGCCGTTCCACGCCCCCCGCAGTGTAGCGGCACAGGACCCGCGGCAACCTGAAAGCCGTGGGGCCCACGAACGGAGCTGTGGCGGGGAACAGGTGAACGGAACCCCGGGGGATTGGCCCGGGGTTCCGTTTGATGGCGAGGGTTTGCCTTGCCCTTACGGGTTGACGTCGCTCGCGGCCGGTGCCGCCACTGTGACCGGCTGGTCATAGTTGGTCACGGTGATCATGAGATCGAGGTTGCCGAGTGTCGAGGATGCGCCCTTGAGCTCGACCTGTGCAAGTCGGTTGTTCGACTTGTAGACCCAGAAGTCGACCGACGCGGAGTCGACCTTCATGTTGGCGCCGGGGCTGGCTTCGGCGGCGATCGCCTCGTTGATCTTGTCGATCGGCACCGAGATGTTGATGTGGTTGGCGTCCTGGCCGCCGATCTGGTCGACGCCGACCAGGGTGGCCGTCACGCCCGCCGCTTGCATCTCAGTACGCAGTTGGTTGATCTGGTCCGTAAGGCCGGCCAATTCCGACGCGCCTGCAGTCGGCAGTGCGCTCGGAATTGCGACCGGCAACGAGCCGGCCAGGCTGCCAAGGTCCGTCTTGGTGTACTTGGGCCCGAGCAGACTGACCTTGTAGTACAGGGTGTTGCTGACGAGGATCACGTCACCGGTGATCGGTATGTTGCCCATCATCTGCATAGCGGGCACATTGAGGGTCAGGTGCGCAGCCTGATTGGCGACGTCGACGTCACCCTCGATAGCCGTGCCGTCGAGCTTGACGTCACCGGTGATCGGGATGCCGGAACTGCCCGCCTGCGACAGCGCCGCGGCCTTGACGGTGCCGCTGACGGCGATCTTGATGTGGAACGACTTGATGTCCGATCCACCGCTGATCACCGAACTGATGATCGAGTTGGGATCGTTGGCGTTGACGGTTGGCGCGACGGAGCCGGCACTCGTCGGATTGCCGCCGGCTGTCGTGGAACCCGGAACGGGCGTCCCGGAACTGCTGCCGCACGCACTGGCGAAGACAACGACCAATCCCGCGAACACGGCTAGTGCCGGCTTGGGCAGTCGGATCAAGGTGCACCTCCTCTTGGGCTTGCTACCGGCATCAGGATTGAGCCCAACGGTGGGCGTGTCAAACTTGTGCCCGACAAATGTTGCGCTGTCTCACGCTGCAATCAAGGAAGCCCCGGGCGATTTAAGCCCGGGGCTTCCTTTCGCCGGTCGGCCGGCAAATTCATTCGTTGGCTCCTGGTCCGGTTACCGGCGCGCTCTGAGATGCGCCGGCGCCGTTTGGCGATCGCCGCCCGACGCGTTCGCCGGGGCGGCGATCATGCGTATCGACCGAACCTAGAAGTCCATCTCCCCGCCGCCGTGGTTGTGGCCACCGGGGCCGGCATCCTTCTTCTCAGGAAGGTCCGTGATGAGCGTCTCGGTCGTGAGAACCATCTTGGCGATCGAGGCGGCGTTCTCGAGGGCCGAGCGGGTCACCTTCGCGGCGTCCACGATGCCCTTTTCGAACATGTCGCCGAACTCGCCCTTGAGGGCGTCGTAGCCGAAGCCGACCTTCATGCCGCGAACCTGGTCGACGACGACCTCGCCGTGAGCGCCTGCGTTGTCGGCGATCTGGCGGATCGGGTACTCGAGGGCCCGGCGGACGATGTCGACGCCAACCTGGGCGTCGGCCTCGTCGAGCTTGAGCTTCTCGAGGACGACCTGGCAATGGAGGAGCGTTGCGCCGCCACCGGCGACCATGCCTTCCTCGATGCCGGCCCGCACGGTGGACAGGGCGTCCTCGATGCGGTGCTTCTTCTCCTTGAGCTCGACCTCAGTCGCCGCGCCCACCTTGATCACGGCAACGCCGCCGGCGAGCTTGGCCAGGCGCTCCTGGAGCTTTTCCTTGTCGTAGTCCGAGGTGGTCTCCTCGACCTGGGCCCGGATCTGCGCGATGCGTCCCTTGACGGCCTCGGCCGAGCCGGCGCCTTCGACGATCGTGGTGTCGTCCTTGGTGGCCACTACGCGCCGGGCCTCGCCAAGGTCTTCCATCGTGACGGAGTCGAGCTTGCGCCCGATCTCCTCGCTGATCACGGTGCCGCCGGTCAGGATGGCGATGTCGCGGAGCATCTCCTTGCGCCGGTCGCCAAAGCCGGGTGCCTTGACCGCCAGTACCTGGATGGTGCCCTTGAGCTTGTTGACCACCAGCGTGGCCAGGGCCTCGCCGTCGACGTCCTCGGCGATGATCAGAAGAGGACGGCCGATCTGGACGACCTTCTCGAGCGCCGGCAACATGTCCGGGACGGCCGAGATCTTGCGGTCGGTGATCAGGATCCTGGGGTTGTCGAGGACCGTCTCCATCCGATCGGCGTTGGTCACGAAGTACGCCGAGATGTAGCCACGGTCGAACTGCATGCCCTCCGTGTATTCCTTCTCGAGACCGAGGGACTGGCCTTCCTCGACCGTGACGACGCCGTCCTTGCCGACCTTGTCCATGACTTCGGCGATGATCTCGCCGACTTCCGGATCGGCGGCCGAGATCGTGGCAATTGCGGCGATCTCCTCGCGTGAGTCGATCGGGCGCGACTGCTTCTTGATCTCATCGACTACGGCGACGACTGCCTTCTCGATGCCGATGCGGATCTGCATCGGGTTGGCGCCGGCGGTGACGTTCCGGATGCCCTCGTTGATCATGGCCTGGCCCAACACCACGGCCGTCGTGGTGCCGTCGCCGGCCACGTCGTCTGTCTTGGTCGCGACTTCCTTGAGCAGCTGGGCGCCCATGTTTTCGAACGGGTCTTCCAGCTCGATGTCGCGAGCGATGGTCACGCCGTCGTTGGTGATCGTCGGCGAGCCGAACTTCTTGTCCAGCACGACATTTCGGCCCTTGGGACCGATCGTGACCTTGACGGCCTCGGCGAGACGGTCCACGCCGCGCTTGAGAGATCGACGAGCTGTCTCGTCGAAGACGAGCTGCTTAGCCAAGTCTGTTTTTCCTCCGCACTACTCCGGCCGCCGGGTTTGTCCCGGGGACCGAGTGGGTCATCGGCGCCACTGTCAGGGTCGCCTAGTTCTCGACGATCGCGCGCCGTTGGTGGCGCGTCTCGTCAGCCCTCGACAATGGCGAGGATGTCCTTCTGGCTGACGATGAGGAGATCCTCGCCGTCGACCTTGAACTCGGTTCCGGCGTACTTCGCGTACAGGACCCGATCGCCGACCTTGACGTCCATCGCTTCGCGCTTGCCGTCATCGAGCGTCTTGCCCGGTCCGGCGGCGAGGATGAGCCCTTCCATCGGCTTCTCCTTGGCCGTGTCCGGCAGGACGATGCCGCTCTTGGTCATGTCCTCGCGAGGGGTGGGCTTGATGACGACGCGGTCGCCGAGGGGCTTCAGCTTCTTGCTGGTCGCTGTTGCCGTTGCCAACGCGCATTTCCTCCTGAAGACGGCGGCGAATGCCTGCCGTCGCAACTCCTGGATGTAGCCTGTCGACACCGGCCGGGGCCGGGCGACGCTCTTGCCCGAGCTCATCGACCGCCTCAGCGGGCGAGCCCGCGGGCCCTCGCGGTGCGCGATGACGGACCCGAAGGCTCCTCCGTCACGCCGCGACGACGCTGCTCGGTCGAATTAGCACTCTACCATCGAGAGTGCTAACAGCCTAACCAGGCCCGTTGGGGCTGTCAAGCTCAGGCTCGCCCGTGCGGCCCGGGCATCGCGGTGGCGCGGGCCCTATCCTCATCCACGGGCATTTCATGCGACGGGATAACGCCCCGAGCCGCGCCTGGGCCGTGCCTTGGCCGAGCCATGGGCCGAGCCCTGGAAGCGTCGCCACGGATCAGCGAAAGGGGGATTGGGATGGCATCCGCCGACTTGCCGGACCACGTGTCGCGCAATCGCGCGATCTGGGATCGCTGGGCGCCGGACTGGGTTGCCAGCGGCCGGCGCAACTGGGCCGCCGCCGAGCCCGGTTGGGGGATCTGGGGCATTCCGGAAAGTGAGTTGCGGATGCTCGACGACGTCGCCGGTCGGGACGTCATCGAACTCGGATGTGGCACGGCCTATGTCTCGGCCTGGCTGGCGCGCCGCGGGGCGCGACCCGTTGGCATCGACAACTCGCCAAAACAGCTCGAGACGGCACGCGACCTTCAGGCCGAGCACAAGCTCGAGTTCCCGCTCCTCCTGGGAAACGCCGAGTCGGTTCCGTACCCCGATGCCTCGTTCGACCTGGCCATATCGGAGTACGGCGCGGCTATCTGGGCCGACCCATATGTGTGGATACCGGAGGCCGCCCGGCTGCTTCGCCCGGGAGGACGCCTGACCTTCCTGGGAAACGCATTCCTGTTCATGTTGTGCAGCCCCGTGGAGGACGACAAGCCGCCCACGGATCGCCTGCTGATCGATCAGTTCGGCGCCTGCCGCTTCGAATGGCCGAGCGACGAGTCGGTCGAGTTCCATCTGCCGCACGGCGAGATGATCCGGCTGCTGCGGAAGAGCGGCTTCGAGATCGAGGACTTGATCGAGATCCAGGCGCCCGAGGGTGCCACGACCAGGTTCGCCTGGGTCGATCCGGCCTGGGCCCGGCGCTGGCCGACAGAAGAAGTGTGGAAGGCCCGCAAGAGGAGTTGACGGGGGCTGCCGGGTCGCCGGGAATCGGAAACGGGCGGCCGGAGCCGCCCGTTTCTCGATTTTCGTGTCTAGATTGACGAGCCGACGACGCTGAGGATGGTGCTGAGTCCTCCACCGAGGAACATCAGCGCGCTAACGGCGACGACCGCGATCAGAGCAAGGATCAGAGCGTATTCCGCAAGTCCTTGACCCGAAGAGTGGTCCGCGCCGGTCAACGGGTCGCGTCAATCCGGGACGCGACTACAGCGCCTTGCCGACGGCGCTGAGGATGCTTTGGATGGTGCCGCTCAGGAAGAGCAGAGCGAGCACGGCGGCGATTGCGATGAGCGCCAGGATGAGTGCGTATTCCGCCAGGCCCTGACCTGAGCGGTCCTTGAGCGTGAGCATGGATGATTCCTCCGACGAATAACCAGCCCACAAAATAGGCGGGCTGAACGACCGGCCGATAGTACTGCGCCTCGAGGCGTTGTGACCACCATTCTTGACGAAGTGGGGCGCGGGGGCACCGCAGAGCGCGCGGCGGGCGCCCTCCAGGAGACCGTCGAATTGGCGATCAGCCAGGGCCGTTCGCATCGCGGTCGCCGGCGAGGACCGCCTCTATCGAGGCCAGATGGGGTTCTCGATGGATCCAACGATTCAGCAGGTGCGGCCGCGTCGCCGTCACGCCTGCCGGCAGCCTCCCGCCCAACGAGACCAGCAGGGCATCGACGGATTCGGCCGCGGCCAGCGCCTCCGCCGCGATGTCGAGTCCGAGCTGCGCCGTCCATGCCCCCAGCAGCGAGGCCAGCGGCCGGTTGATCGCCTCGGTCATGCCGCCGGGAATGCTGTCCGGCACGAACGCGCCGCCTTCCGGCGCGGCGGCCTCGGCCATCAGCCAGCGAGTCTCCATCGACCGATCCCAGAACGCCAGATGGCCGAGACCCTGGGCTACGGTCCAGCTGCCTTCGTCGGTTGGGGCGGTGTGTCGCGTGAGATCTGCCACGGTCAGTCGCCGGAGGATCCCTGCCAGACGGCGCCGAGACTCCATGTTCCGGTCTACGTACGAGCTGTCGAGGGGCGCCGTCGCGGCGGCAAGGCTGCGCTCGATATGGTCGATGTGCTCGCCACGGTGGCGATGCCGATGCAGCAGATACGCGCTGGGCGTTCCGTCCAGTGCGTCGACGATGGCGTCCGGGGCGCTCTCGATGAGCGCATCGAGCTGTGTCGCGGCTTCGATAGCGAGGGCAGGGATGTTCTCGGCCGTAATGCCGGACCAGTACGGGTGCAAGGCTGTGTTGGCCAGGTGTTCGGCGGCGATGACCGAGTCGTCCTCCGCGGTCCATTTCCCGGCGAGCATCTCCGTCCAGCGCTCCGCCTGCCAGCGGTCCCAGAACCCCATGTGGCCCAGCGCCGAGGCGACGGTCCAGCCCTCGCCGAGGTCGACCGCTAGGGCGGCCGGTGTGAGCGTGGCCACGAGGCGCCCGAGCCGTCCGCGTGACTCGTCGTTGGCGCGCTTGAAGCTCCGGTCCGGCATGGTCGTCTCCTCGAGGGTACGGCCGGCGCCACGAGGCCCGACTCGTCAGCTTCGAGAGTGGCTCCGGAAGATTGCGTCGTAGGCTGCGACGAGGCCCGGCCCAATCGTATCGAGGGATTCGCCGATCCGCTCCGCCAGCCACTCCCCGCTGACGCGGACCCACTGTGGTGAGTTGCGCCGGCCCGAGAAGCCGGGCACGGATCCGCGCGGCACCCCCGGCGGAGACAGGTACGGAGCGTCGGTCTCGATCAGCAGCCGGTCGCGCGGCACGAGCCGAGCGACCTCCGCCGACGCCTCTTCGCCGCGCCGGAAGACGAGGCCGCCGAACGAGACGGCCAGCCCCAGCTCGAGTGCGGCAGCGGCGTAGTCGACCGGTCCGGAGAACGAGTGCAGGACGGCGGGAGGCCGATCGCCGAACGCGGCTCGGGCCGATGCGGCCCCGAAGCCGGCGGCGCGGAGCTCGGCGATCAACGCGTCCTGGGCGTCGCGCGCTCCGGCGGCGGAGCGGCAGTGCAGGATCGCCGGCTTGCCCGTCGCCAGGGCGAGGCGCAGGTGGCGCCGGAGGTTGGCGAGCTGCGCCTCCGGCGGCGAGTACATGCGGTCGAAGTCGAGGCCGGTCTCCCCTATTCCGGCCACATGCGGGTCGGCTGCAAGACCCACGATGACGGCCCAATCCTCGCCGGTCGCCGACGCGACGTCGTGGGGGTGGATACCGACCGCCGCATCGAACCAGCCGTATTCGGACGCCAGCCCGACCGCCGCCACCGCCGAGCGGGCGTCCCAGCCGGGCACCAGCAACCGCTCGATGCCCGCTTCTCGTGCGGATTCGATGACCGCGGCCCGGTCCGACGCAAACGCGTCCGCCTGCAAGTGGGCGTGACTGTCGACGAGCCTCATCGGCTGGTACGGGCGACCGGTCTCAGCCCGCCGCCGGGGCCGCCGCCTCGGCCTCGATCCGTGGGAAGAGAGGCTCGGCGGTAGCCAGCCTGCCAGCCTCTCCGGCGTGGGCGCCCCAACGCAGCTCGTCGAGCAACGCCGGGCCGTTGGCCAGCGGAGCCGGCCCGTTGCCGTCGGCGCCGTATGGGTACTGGTAGCCAAGCTGGGTCAAGGCCAGCGGCGCGGCAGCCGGGATGAACGGCGCGGCCGCGAGGGCGATCAACCGGCAGGCCTCGATGAGATCACCCAGGACGGCCCGCAGGCGCACCCCGGCCTCCTCATCGCCCGCCTTCATCGCCTTCGCCAGCGTCCAGGGCTGCTCGGCATCCACGAGGCGGTTCGCCGCACCGACGAACTCCCACAGTACGCGCAGCGAGTCGTGCAGAAGGCAGCTCTCGAGCCGATCGCGGTAGATGGCCAGGGTCTCGTCCCAGGCCCCCGCCAGGCCGGCTTCGGGTCCGGGGGCCGGCCGCTCGCCGTCGAAGTAGCGGTTTGCCATCGAGATGGTCCGGTTCAGGAGGTTGCCGAAGTCGTTGGCCAGGTCGGCGTTGTAGCGGCGGACGAAGGAGTCCCAGGAGACGTCCGTGTCGCGGTCGAAGGCGACCTCACGTAGCGCGACGTAACGCGCACCGTCGGAGCCCAGAGTCTTGACCACGTCGATCGGATCGAGGAAGTTGCCCAGGCTCTTGCTCATCCGCTCTCCCTGGGCGAGCAGGAAGCCGTGGATCCAGACGTGGCGTGGCGCCTCCAGGCCGGCGCTCCACAACATGGCCGGCCAGTAGATGGTGTGGAAGCGGGCGATGTCCTTGCCGATGACATGCAGGTCGGCCGGCCACCAGCGCTCGAAGGCCGCCGCGTCGTCGGGAAAACCAGCTCCGGTGACGTAGTTGATCAGGGCGTCGTACCAGACGTAGATCGTGCCCGCGGCCGGGTCCCACGTCCCGTCGGGCCGCTGGGACGACGACCCATCCGGCATGATCGGGAACGGGATCCCCCAGTCCGCGCCGGACCGGCTGATCGAGAAGTCCTCGAGCCCGCCCCGGATGAAGCCGAGCATCTCGTTGCGCCGGTAGTCCGGTTGGGCGAAGTCCGGGTGCTCCTGGAAATGCCGCTCGAGGCGCTCCTGGTAGGCCGAAAGCCTGAAGAACCAGTTGTGCTCCGAGAGCCACTGCAGGGGAATGGTCGGGTGGTTCGGGCAGCGCGTGCCCTCCGGCGATTCGATGACGTCGGACGGCGCCTTGAACCCTTCGGCCGGGCAGTACCAACCTTCGTACGTCCCGAGGTAGATGTCGCCGTTGGCATAGGCGCGCCGGACCATCTCCTGGGCCGAACGGACGTGATCCGGATCGGTCGTCCGGATGAACCGGTCCGGGCTGATCAGAAGCGCATCCTCGGCCGCGTGGAAGAGCCCGACCATCTCATCGATGAACTCGCGGGGTTCCCTGCCGAGCTCGGCCGCGCGCTGGGCGATGTTGACCGAATGCTCGTCGGTACCGGTTAGGAACCGCGTGTCGTCGCCCTTCATACGGTGCCAGCGCGCGAGGACGTCCGCGCCGATGACTTCGTAGAGCGTGTGGAGACCCGGCCGGTTGTTGGCGTAGGCGATGGAAGTCGTGACGTAGAAGCGAGGGCTCATGGCGCCCGATGGTATCAGGCACCGCGCCGGCGAGCCCGCCGGCTGGACATCCGGCCGGACCGCAAAGGCCGACATTCCTGCGAGAGGCGATTACTGGATGAGGCGTCATTGACCCATGAGGTCCGTCTGGCCGAAACTGGCGGCGTCATGCCTCTCACCAAGATGCCCGACCTGGATCGAGAAAGCGAGCGCCGGCTGGCGGCTGGCCTCTTCAACGAAGTCTGGCGACTGCTCGACCTGCCCAAGCGGCGGCCCGAGCAGGACGACGAGATGCTGCACGCGGCGCACGCCTCGCGATACCACTGGGGCAGGACGGGCGACCCGATCACTCTCGTACGCGGCGAATGGCTCTGCTCGCGCGTGTATGCCGTGCTCGGACGTCCCGAGCCCGCGATCTGGCACGCGCGGCGCAGCCTGGAGCTGCTGACCGAGTTCGGGGGCGGCGAAACCTGGGATGAGGCGTACGCCTATGAGGCGCTGGCCCGGGCGCATGCGCTGGCCGGCAACAAGGACGAGAAGAAGGCCTGGCTCGCCAAGGCACGCGCCGCCGCGAAGGCAGTCGCGGATCCTAATGACCGCGAACCGATCGAAGCCGATCTAAAGACGGTGAAGTAGCGGCAACGGCCTCCGCCCGAGTCAGGTGAACCCCGTCGAGCCCAGAAGGCCACCCGACCTCAGTGACGGAAGTGGCGGACGCCTGTGATCAGCATCGAGGCGCCGCCCCTCTCCGCCGTCTCGAGGACTTCGGCGTCGTGAATCGATCCGCCGGGCTGGGCGAAGGCGGTCACGCCCGCGTCTAGACATACTTGGACCGCGTCGGGGAACGGGTAGAAGGCGTCCGAGCCGCACGCGGCGCCACGCAACGCCTCGGCCCCATGGAACGCGACGGCCTTGGCGACGGCCTGGCGCGCAGCGTCGACGCGACTCGTCTGGCCGGACCCCAGGCCGATCTCCATGCCGTCCTTGACGAGCACGATCGCGTTCGAGACGACGCCGCGGCAGAGCCGCCAGGCGAGGTCGAGGTCGCGCGTCTCCGCGTCGGTCGGGACGCGGCTGGTGGCCAGCTTCCACGTCGATGGGTCGTCCGGCAGCGCGTCCGGAGCCGTGACGAGGACGCCTCCGCCGGCCACCCGGATCGAGCCGAGCGGGTCGGGTGGGGGCGCCGCCTCGCTCCACCCGAGGACGGGATCCTCGAGCAGCCGCAGGTTGGCCTTGCGGACCAGGATCGCCAGCGCCGCCGGCGAGTAAGACGGGGCCACGATCACCTCGAGGAATATCGAGGCCAGCCCTTCGGCCGTCGCGGCGTCGACCTCGCGGGTCAGCGCAACGACGCCGCCGTACGCCGACACGGGGTCCCCCGCCAGCGCCGCTGCCCACGCATCGGCGAGGGTCGCGCGCTCGGCCGCGCCGCACGGGTTTGTGTGCTTGACGACGACGCAGGCCGGGCCGCGCAGCTGGCGGGCGATGGCGTCCGCGCCCGAGGCGTCCAGAACGTTGTTATAGCTGAGCGCCTTGCCCTGCAGGATCGAGCCGCCCCGAGCAAACGGCCCGGCCCACTGGCTCGTTCCCGGGCGCCGGTAGCGAGCGGCCTGCTGATGCGGGTTCTCGCCGTAGCGCAGCGTCTCTACCTTCTCGAGGCCGACGACGAGCGTCGGTGGGTAGGGGTCCGCGGCACCCGGCAGACCCGGTTCGTCGGGCAGGCCGACGCCGGCCGCGGCCATCCGGCCGGGCAGCTCGGCGGCGATCCGGGCGTCGTATGCGCCGGTGTGCCGGAAGGCCTCGACCGCCAGGGCCGAGCGCAGGCCCTCCCCTATCCGACCGTCCTTCTCCAGATCCTCGAGCACGGCCGCGTACCGGTCCGGCGAGGTGACGATCGCGACCGAGGCGTGGTTCTTGGCCGCCGCGCGGACCATCGACGGCCCGCCGATGTCTATCTGCTCGACCAGGTCGTCGAACGAGAGGCCCGGCGTATCAGCCGCCGCCGCAAACGGATAGAGGTTGACGACGACGACGTCGAACGGATCGATCGCCGCCGCGGCGAGCTGCTCGCGATGCGACGCCAGCCTCCGATCGGCCAGGATGCCGCCGTGGACGCGCGGGTGCAGCGTCTTGACGCGCCCGTCGAGCATCTCCGGGAAGCCCGTGACTGCGGCAACGTCGGTGACGGGTAGGCCGGCCGCGCGCAGGGTCCGCGCGGTGCCGCCCGTGGACACCAGCTCGAAGCCGTTGCGAACGAGCCCGGCCGCAAATTCGGTCAGTCCGGTCTTGTCGGACACGGAAAGCAGAGCCCGCTTCGGTACGGGCACCGTCTCGGCCGCCCGCACGGCGTCGATCCGAACGGTCCGGCCGTCGGGGTCGATCGTCAATGCGCCGGCAAGAGCCAGCCCAACGGCCCGCGGCAGCAGCCGATGCTCGACCGCGTGGATCCGCTCGAACAGAGACTCCTCGGTGTCGCCGGAGAGGACCGGCACGGCGTCCTGAGCCACGATCGGGCCGCCATCCAATGAGGAATCGACGAAGTGGACGGTCACGCCGGTTACCTTGACGCCCGCGGCGAGCGCGTCCCGGACGGCGCGGGCGCCCGGAAACGAAGGCAGGAGCGCCGGGTGGAGATTGAGCAGCTTGCCCCGGAACGCGGAGAGCATGGCCGGCCCGACGATGCGCATGTAGCCGGCCAGGACCACGAGCTCGGGTCCGACCGCAGTGATGGATTCGGCGAGGATGCGGTCCTCGTGGGCCCTGGCCGCCTCGTCACCGCGCGGCGCGGCGGGAACGAGCAGCGTCTCGATCCCCTGCTGCACGGCCCAATCGAGGGCCGCACATGGACGGTCTGAGAAGGCGAGCGCTATCTCGGCATCGAGCGCGCCGCGCCCCGCCGCCGCGTGCAGAGCGCGCAGGTTGCTGCCGGTTCCCGAGACCCCTACCGCGATCCGATGCGCCACGCCGTTCCTCCTCCGTGTGGTCCGTCGGGCGCCTCGTCGGCGCCCTCAGTCCGTCCCGTCCTCACGACTCCAGGTAGCGTGCCTCGGGCGAGTCGACCGTCACCACGTCGCCAACCTGCCAGGCGGCGATGCCGTCACTCCCGAGGCTTGCGATCGCCAGCGCCGCCGCCTCGGCCGGCACGACGCAGACCATCCCGAGTCCGCCGTTGAATGTCGACCGCAGTTCGGCGTGCGAGAGCCCGCCCATAGCCCCGATGAGCGGCATGATCGAGGGCATCGGCCAGCGGGCCGGATGGACTCTCGCCCCGAGCCCGTCGGGCAGGGCCCGGGGCAGGTTGCCGGGCAGCCCGCCGCCGGTGATGTGGGCAACGCCGCTGAGCCCGTAACCCGCTTCGTCGAGCCGCGTCCGCAGTCGCAGGACGGCGGCGGAGTAGATACGCGTCGGGGTGAGTAGAACCTCGCCCAGGCTCAACGGCCCCGTATCCGGCTCCGGCGTGGTGGCCGGCCCGAGGATTCGGCCCACGAGCTCGGCGTAGCCCTCGTCGAGCGGCACGCCCTCGTCGGCCAGGATCCTGCGGACGAGCGAGAAGCCGTTGCTGTGCAGCCCGGACGAAGCCAGGCCGATCAGTGCGTCACCAGCTCGGGCCGCAGTTCCGTCGATGAGCCGATCACGTTCGGCGACGCCCACGCAGAAGCCGGCCATGTCGAATTCGTCCGGCTCCATCAACCCCGGATGCTCCGCCGTCTCGCCGCCGATCAGCGAGCAGCCGGCCAGCCGGCAGCCGTCGGCGATCGAGGCCACCAGTCCGGCCACTCGCTCCGGGTACAGGCGGCCCACGGCGATGTAGTCGAGGAAGAACAGCGGCTCGGCGCCGGCGCAGACGAGGTCGTCGGCGCACATCGCTACCAGGTCGTGGCCCAGGGTGTCGTACCGGCCGAGCGCCGTGGCGATGGCCGTCTTCGTGCCGACACCGTCCGTGGAGCTGACCAGGACCGGCTCGCGCATCCCCGCCGGCAGGGCCATCGCCGAAGCGAAGCCGCCCAGATCGCCGATCACCTCGGAGCGGCGCGTGGCGGCGACCGAAGCCCTCATCAACTCGACCGCCCGCTCGCCGGCGTCGATGTCAACGCCGGCGCGGCGGTAGGCGTCCCAGGCGCCTCCGCGCTTCGCGCTCCCGTTCGCGCCCCGGGCGCCGCCGGCCCCGGACGAGCCGCCGCCCACGTCACTCATGAGGATGGATCGTGGCGATCGCCTCGGCCTCGCCCTGGGATACCGGCTCCCCCTCGGCGTCCTCCAGGACGAATTTGTGACGAGCCGTGTCGTACGGGACCGGGACCGGGTAGCGGCCGTCGAAGCAGGCGAAGCAGAACTTCTCATAGGGCAGATCGAGCGCCGACAGAACCCCGCCGATGGAGAGGAAGGTCAGCGAGTCCGCGCCCACGAACTCCCGGATCTCCTCCACCGAATGCGTCGAGGCGATCAGCTCGGTCTCGATCTGCGTGTCGATGCCGTAGAAGCACGGATGGTGGATCGGCGGGGAGCTGATGCGGAGGTGGACCTCGGTCGCTCCGGCTTTGCGGAGCAGGGCCACGATCTGGCGGGTGGTGGTGCCGCGGACGATCGAATCGTCGACGACGACCAACCGCTTGCCGGCCACGACCTCGCGCAGCGGACTCAGCTTGACGGTGACGCCGCGCTGGCGCATGGCCTGCGACGGCTGGATGAAGGTCCGGCCCGAGTATCGGTTGCGTACCATCCCCTCCCGGTACGGCAGCCCGGAGCCCTCGGCGAATCCGGCGGCGGCAGGCGCACCGGTGTCGGGAACCGGCATCACCATGTCGGCCGCGACGGGCGCCTCCCTGGCGAGCGCCACGCCCATCCTGCGGCGCGATTCGTATAGGTTCCGGCCGAGCATGTACGAGTCGGGCCGGCCGAAGTAGATCAGCTCGAAGACGCAGAGCTGCTCGCGGCCCTTCGCGAACCGGATCGATACCGGATCCTTTCCATCCTCGAGGATGACGATCTCGCCAGGCTCGATATCTCGCACCACGGTTCCGCCGGCGACCTCTATCGCGGCCGATTCGGAGCTGATCAGCCACGCGCCGGATCTCTTGCCCTCCGGGTCGTCGGCCGCCGGCTCGACCCGCCCCAATACGAGCGGCCGGAAGCCGTACGGGTCGCGCACGCCGATGACCCGCTTCTCGTCGAGGATGGCCAGCGAGTACGCCCCCTGGACCGTCGGCAGAACCCGCTTCAGCGCCTCGACCGTGTCGCCGGACGGATCGTCCGCCAGGAGGGCCGTCAGGAGCTCCGTGTCCGTCGTGGCCGGCAGCCTCGACTTGCCGCCCTCGAGCCGTCCCAGCAGCTCGCGGGTATTGACGAGGTTGCCGTTGTGGCCGATCGCGATCGACTTGCCACGGCCCATCCGGAAGGTCGGTTGGGCGTTCTCCCAGATCGTGGAGCCCGTCGTGGAATAGCGGCAGTGGGCGATGGCGAGCGACCCGCGCAGGCTCGGCAGGCGCCGCTCGTCGAGGACCTGGGCGATGAGGCCGAGGTCCTTGTAGAGCATCAGCTGCTCGCCGTCGCTGACCGCGATCCCGGCCGACTCCTGGCCGCGGTGTTGGAGTGAGAAGACGCCGAGCGCGGTGAGCGCCGCGGCATCCGCGCCGGGCGTCACCGCGCCAAAGATGCCGCACACGGCTAGGCTCGCCGGTCCGGCGAAGCCGGCTCGCCGGCCTCCGACCCTGGTTCGTGGCCGGACTCGACCCCCAGGGCGCGCGCCAGGCCGTGATCCCAGATGTGGCGCAGATCCACGAGCGAGACGTCGAGAGCGTCGGCCACGCGAGATCCACGCTCCTCGGCCGCGCCGGTGGCGCCCTGCCCGGTCAATTCAATGCGCAGCCGGTCCCCACCGACCAGGCCGAGGGTCTCCGCGTGCAGCCCGAACTGGCGACCGAGCAGCTCGACGGCGGGGGCGTGGCGGGGGCGACACGAAAGCACCAGCCGTGTCGGGCTCTCCCCGAACAGCTCGATGGCGGGCGAGCCGGAGACGCCGATGCGCAGCTTCGCACCGAGACCGCCCCACATGCAGCATTCGGCGATCGCCACGGCCAGACCGCCGCCGGAGACGTCCTGGGCCGAGGCGACGAGGCCGCGTCCGATTGCCTCGCGAATGAACGACTGAAGGGCCGCCTCGCGTTCGAGATCGAGGCCTGGGGGCGCGTCCTCGGACGAGATGCCGGCCAGCGCCGCGTAGGCGGAGCCGGCCATCCCGGGGTTGCTCTGCCCGATCAGGACGACGCTGTCGCCTTCGGTCGTGAACGGGGGCCGGACGAGCAGCGAGATGTCCTCGAGCAGCCCGACGACTCCGATCTCCGGCGTGGGTGCGATCGCCCCGCCCGGATACTCGTTGTAGAGCGAGACGTTGCCGCCTGTGACCGGGACGCCCAGGGCACGGCAGGCCTCGCCCATCCCCCGAACCGCCTCCTGGAGCTGCCAGAAAGCCTCGGGCCGCTCGGGGTTGCCATAGTTGAGGCAGTTGGTGATGCCGAGCGGCCGCGCGCCGGTGATGCTGACGTTGCGCGTGGCCTCGGCCACGGCGAGCTGCGCTCCCAGGTGCGGGTCGATGGCGCTGACGGCCTGGTTGCCGTCGGTAGTCGCCACGAGAGCCTTGCGCGTGCCCCGGACCCGCAGCACGGCCGCCCCGTGACCGGGCCACTCGACTGTGTTGCTCTGAACGCAGGCGTCGTATTGCTCGTAGACCCAGCGGCGGCTCGAGAGGTTGGCGCTGCCGAGCAGGGCCACGAGGACGGCCGCCGGGTCCATGCCTCGTTCCGGAAGCCCATCCTGAGCCGACAACGGGATGCCCGGGGCGGGGGCCTGGCGACGTCTGGCCGGCGGCGTTGCCAGCCGGTAGTGGACGATGGCCTCGCTCGTGAGGGCCCTCGCCGGTACGCGGGCGATCACTGTGGCGTCCGGGTTCGGACCGCCGTCCGAGGCGATGCCGCCTTCGATCACGGTGATGTCTCCGTCGGCGGTGACGCGCCCGACGAGGGCTATGGGGATCCCCCAGCGTTCGCAGACTTCACTCACCGCCGGGTAGTTTTCCGGACGGCAGGTCGCGAGCATGCGCTCCTGGGATTCGGAGATCATGACTTCCCAGGGCGCCATCCCGGGTTCGCGCCGGGGTACCGCGTCGAGATCGAGGAGGATCCCCGTGCCGGCCTTATCGGCCGACTCGGAGGTGGCGCAGGTTATGCCGGCGGCGCCGAGATCCTGGATGCCCTCGACCAGACGCCGGTCGATCAGCTCGAGGCTGGCCTCGATCAGCAGCTTCTCGGCAAACGGGTCGCCCACCTGGACCGCGGGCCGCTTCGACGGATCCTGGTCCTGGAAGGTCGCCGAGGCGAGCACGCTCGCCCCGCCGATGCCGTCACGGCCGGTCGTGGAGCCGAACAGGACCACGTAGTTGCCCGGGCCCGGCGCCTCGGCCAGGATCAGCATCCGCTCTTCCAGCAGCCCTATCGCCATGACGTTGACGAGCGGGTTGCCCTGGTATGTCGGGTCGAAGACCAGCTCGCCGCCGACGGTCGGCACGCCGACGCAGTTGCCGTAGCCGCCCACGCCGCGCACGATGCCGTCGACCAGGTGGCGTGTCCGCGGGTCCGTCGGGTCGCCGAAACGGAGCGCGTCGAGGACCGCGATCGGTCGGGCGCCCATCGTGAAGATGTCGCGCAGGATGCCGCCCACGCCGGTGGCGGCGCCCTGGTACGGCTCCACCGCGGACGGGTGGTTGTGGCTCTCGATCTTGAAGGCAACGGCCAGCCCGTCGCCGATGCGAACCACGCCGGCGTTGTCCCCTACTCCGGCAATCAGCCCGCTGCCCCGGGTCGGGAGTGTCTTGATGAGCGGCTTGGAGCTCTTGTAAGAGCAATGCTCGCTCCACATCACGCTGAACATCGCCAGTTCGGTGTGGTTCGGGTCGCGGCCGATCTTCTGACGAATGACGGCCAGCTCCCCGTCCGTCAGGCCGAGCTGGCGATGCAGGGGCGACGGCAGCTCGCCTGCCGTCGCTGCGCGGCCCTCCCCCTCGAGTCGAGTGTCGTCGCTCATCGCCCGGCCCCCGCGTCCGCCCCGGCAGTGGCTCGGACGGCGGGGATCGCGGGCCTCCCGGCCGCCTCCCAGTCGCGAGCACTGTCGATAAGTGAGCGGATAAGCTGCAGCCCCTCGTCCGTGCCGAGAACCGCCTCCGACATCCGTTCCGGGTGGGGCATCAGGCCGGCCACGTTGCCGGCGGCGTTGCCCACGCCGGCAATCGCCCGCAGCGAGCCATTCGGGTTGGCCGGGTCGTCGGGGTCGAGGGCCGGGGTCCCATCGTCGTGAACGTAGCGAAACAGGACCTGCCCATCGCGCTCGAGCGCGTCCAGCGTCGCCTCATCGGCGTAGTAACAGCCTTCGCCGTGGGCGATCGGGATGTGGATCGGGGCGCCTGTGGCCGCCCGCGTGAAGGGCGAATCCAGTCGCTCGGGCTTGATGGCCACGATCTTCGAAGCAAAACGCAGAGAGCGATTCCGGAGCAATGCACCGGGGACGAGTCCGGCTTCGGCAAGCACCTGGAAACCGTTGCAGATGCCCAGGACGTACCCGCCCGAGGCCGCGAATTCCTTCACCCCGCGCATCACCGGAGAGAACCGGGCGATGACCCCGGCCCGTATGTAGTCGCCGTAGGCGAAGCCGCCCGGCAGGATGACCGCCGAGACGCCGCCCAGGTCGGGCGACTCATGCCAGAGAGTGACCGGCTCGGCCCCGGCGACCGCCAGGGCGTTCAGCGAGTCGACGTCCGAGTTCGACCCGGGGAACGTGACGACCCCGACCTTCACAGCGTGGGCACCTTGGACGAGACCGACGAGGACGTCGCTTCGAGCAGCTCGATGGCGTAGACCTCGATGAGCGGGTTGCTCAGCAGCTCTCTGGCCAGGCCGTCGACCGCGGCGCGCGCCTCCGGCTCGGAGCCGGCCGTGACGGTCAGCTCGGCCCGACGCCCGACTCGAACCTTAGAGACGTTGCTCACGTTCAGATGCGGCAGGCTCAGCTCCACGGCCCGTCCCTGCGGATCGAGGATGCCCGGCTTGGGCAGCACATTGACGGCATACCGGAACTCGCTCATGGGGCGACCACGTCCTCCTTCAGGTAGCGATCGAAGCTGGCTCCGGTGATCCGCTCGAACGCCTCCACATATCGCGTCCGCGTCCCGGCCACTATCTCGGCCGGAAGCTCCGGTCCCGGGTACGTCTTTGCCCACGACTGGGCCTCGAGCCAGTCGCGCACGAACTGCTTGTCGAAGCTGGCCTGGGCCCGCCCGGGCTCGTAGTCGGAGGCGTCCCAGAACCGGCTCGAGTCCGGCGTGAGGGCCTCATCGATCAGCATCAGCTCGCCGTTGTCGACGGCCGTCCCCAGCTCGAACTTGGTGTCGGCGAGCAGGATCCCGGCAGCCTCGGCGATCTGGGCGCCGCGGCGGTACAGGCGCAACGCGATGTCGCGAACCATCTCGGCCATCTCGCCGCCGACGAGCTCGACCATCGCGTCGAAGCCGATGTTCTCGTCGTGCCCGACCTCAGCCTTGGTGGACGGGGTGAAGATGGGTTCCGGAAGCCGCTCGGACTCGCGCATTCCCTGGGGCAGCTCGATGCCGCAGATGGCTCCGGTGCTGCGGTAGTCCTTCCAGCCCGACCCGGCCACGTAGCCGCGGACGATGACTTCAACGGGAAGCACTCTGGCCCGGCGGCAGAGCATCATCCGCCCCCGCAGCGCGATCCGGCCGCCGTCGTCGGTGAAGCTTCCCGGAAGGCTCGCCGGGTCGGTTGCGAGCAGGTGGTTCGTGAGGATGTCCGCAGTCTTGCCGAACCAGAAGCGCGACAGGCCGGTCAGCACGCGGCCCTTGTCGGGGATCGGCGTCGGCAGCACCACGTCGAATGCCGAGAGCCGATCGCTGGCCACGAGCAGCAGCCGCTCGCCGACTTCGAACAGGTCGCGCACCTTGCCGGAGCGGACGAAGCCCTCCGCCTGGAGGCTCGCACCGGCGGTTCTCGGATCGCCGCGTTGGGATTTCTCAGCGGGCGACATCGGGGGCCTCCTTTCGAGCCGGGACCAGGTCGTCGAGTCGGGCGAGAGCGGCGGCCACGTTGCGCAGGAAGTGGGTTTCGTCGAAGCAGGCGGCGAGGGCCTCGTCGGAGAGGCTTCGTGCGACATCGGGATCGGCGCCGAGCAGCTCGCGAAGCTGGCGCCGCTCGTCGGCCGCCCGTAGCGAGTTGCTCTGCACGACAGCGTACGCCTCTTCCCGGGCCATGCCCGCTTCGACCAGCGCCAGCAGGACCCGGCTGCTGCAGTGGAGACCGAGCCCGCGCTCGATGTTCTCCCGCATCCGCTCCGGCCTCACGACCAGGCGCTCGACCAGGCCGCGGATCTTCACCAGCATGTAGTCGAGCAGGATCGTGGCGTCGGGAAGGAGCACACGCTCCGCCGAAGAGTGGCTGATGTCCCGTTCGTGCCAGAGCGGCTGGTTCTCCATGGCCGCGACCGCATAACCGCGCAGGAGCCGGGCCATGCCGGCGATCCTCTCGGAGAGGATGGGGTTGCGCTTGTGGGGCATGGCCGAGCTGCCCTTCTGGCCGGCCCGGAACGGCTCCATCAGCTCGCCGATCTCGGTGTGCTGCAGGTTCCGCACCTCCGTGGCGATGCGCTCGAGCGAGCCGCCGGTGATGGCGATCGCGGCGATCAGCGCCGCGTGGCGGTCGCGCTGGACGATCTGCGTCGAGATCGGGTCGCGGTGCAGGCCCAGGTCCGCCAGCACCTCCTCCTCGAGGTCCGGATCGAGATGGCTGTAGGTGCCGACCGGGCCTGAGATCTTGCCCGTGGCCGAGTCGTCGACCGCGGCGGCCAGTCGGACACGGTCGCGCGCGATCTCGAATGCCCAGCCGGCGATCTTCATACCCAGCGTGGTCGGCTCGGCATGGACGGAATGGGTTCGACCCATCATCACCGTGTCCGCCTCGGCCCGGGCCCGGACCACCAGGGCCTCGATCAGCGCGTCGAGGTCGTCGAGGAGGCGGCCCCCCGCGGCCCCGAGCTGAAGTCCCAGAGCGGTGTCGATGACGTCGCTGCTGGTCAGCCCGAGGTGCAGATAGCGGCCGTTCTCCCCGACCGTCTCGGCAACCTGGCTGACGAAGGCGATGACGTCGTGGTCGGTGGTCTGCTCGATCTCGGCGATGCGGTCGACGTCGATCCGGGCGCGCGTCTCGATGGCGCGAAGCGCCTCCGGCGGCACCACGCCCCGTGCGGCCTCGGCCCGAGCGACGGCGATCTCGACCCGCAGCATGCCTTCGAAGTGAGCCTGGTCGGTCCAGATCGCGCCCATCTCGGGCAGGGTGTAGCGCGGGATCATGGGGCGGCCCTCCGTGTCGTGGCGGTCGATGTCCCATCCGCCGCCCTTGTCGGCGCCTCCGGCGCCGTGTGACCCGCTGCGCCGCGCCGTGTCCAGGCGGTCTCAGACACGGGCTCTCGCGCGGCTGCGTCGGCATCGACCGGCGCAGGAAGCGCCGCGGCGATGTCGTGGCGCCGCTGCATTCCGGGCCATGAGATGAGGTCCGCCGCCTTCTCGGCGCAGGCTCTCGCCACCGGAATCGTGGCTCCCAATCCGACGGCCGCCAGAACCCTGCCCCCGTTCGTGCGGAATCCGCCTTGCGCATCTCTGACCGTACCGGCATGGAAGAGGGTCGCGCCGGCCGCAGCGGCCTCTTCGAGGCCGCTGATTGGATCGCCCTTGCGGGGACTCTCCGGGTAACCCGCGGCGGCGAGCACGATGGCCACGGCCGCGTCTCCGGTAGTCGGCAGCAGCTCTCCGTGCAACCCCAGCTCAGCCGCCGCCGAGGCGAGATCTCCCTGGGCGGCGCCGTAGAGGAGAGGCCCGAGCGGGACGGCGAGTCTGGGCAGGAGAGCTTGTATCTCCGGATCGCCGAAGCGGGCGTTGCACTCGATGAGGACGGGGCCCTCCGGCGTGAGCATCAGACCGGCGTAGAGAGCGCCTCGGAACGGTGCCCCGCGCCTGGCCAGCTCGGCCAGGATCGGCAGGTGGATCACGTCGACGAGCGTGGCGCACAGGCTTTCGGGCAGGTCGGGCACGGGGCTGTAGGCGCCCATGCCGCCCGTGTTCGGGCCACGGTCGGCGTCGAGCAGTCGCTTGTGGTCCCGCGCGGGCGGCAGCGCCAGTGCCGCGTGGTCGTCGCAGATGGCGATGAGGCTCGCCTCGGCTCCGCTCAACCGCTCCTCGACCACGACGACGGGTTGGCTCGGGTCGCCCGAGGGCAGCGCCGCGAAGAGCGTCTTCAGGGCCGCTTCCGCGGCTGCGTAGTCGTCGCAGACGGTGACGCCCTTGCCGGACATGAGGCCATCGGCCTTGATCACGACGCCGCGCGACGCGGGAGCCGCGGCCAGCAGCCTCGCAAAGTCCATGGCCGGCTCGAGAGCGGCGAAGTCGCGGCCGCGGGCCATCCGCACGCCGGCTGCAGCGGCGACGTCGCGACAGAAGGCCTTGCTCCATTCGATTCGAGCCGCCGCCCTGGTCGGCCCGAAGGTCGGCACGCCGGCCGCGAGCAAGGCATCGACGACGCCGGCGGCGAGCGGCGCCTCGGGCCCGACGACCACCAGATCCACGAGCTCGCGCGCCGCGAGCTCCACGACTGCGGCGGGATCCAGAGCCGACACCTCCGGGAAGCATCGAACCTTGGCCTCCAGGCCTATGGCGGCGCTCCCCGGGGCGACGATGACGGCCTCCACCGCTGCCTCGCGGCTGAGGCTCCAGACCAGGGCATGCTCCCGGCCTCCGCCACCGAGCACGAGGAGGCGGGCGGGGCCGCTCACGGCGGCGCCTGCGCCGTCACCGATGCGCCGGGTCATCGATCCGCCGATCCCTGGGGCGGCGCCGAAGCCGAGGCCGAACCGCTCCGGACCACGACCGGCGGCCGCGGCCGTTGCGGCCTGGGCATCCGCTCGATCGTCTGGCTCCGTTCCGGCCCCACCGAGACGAAGCAGATCGGGGCGCCGGACAGGCGCTCGACCGCGTCGACATAGAGCCTGGCATTCGCCGGCAGGTCGCTCATGGAACGGCAATCGTGGATGGGCTCGGTCCAGCCGGGGAACCGTTCGTAGATGGGCTTGGCCCGGGCCAGCACATCCGCATCAGAAGGCCACCAGTCGACGCGCTTGCCGTCGACTTCGTAGGCCATGCAGATCAGCACTTCGTCGAGGCCCGACAGGATATCGATCTTGTTGAGCATGATCGAGCTGACGCTGTTGACCGCGACGGCATAACGCAAGGGAACGGCGTCGAACCAGCCGACGCGGCGCCGCCGGCCGGTCGTGGTCCCGAATTCCCGGCCGCGGTCGATGATCCCCTCGCCGATCTCCTCGGTCAGCTCCGTCGGGAACGGACCCGCCCCCACGCGCGTCGCGTAGGCCTTCATCACGCCGATCACCTCGTCTACCTGGAGCGGCCCGATGCCGCCGCCTGTGCAGGCTCCGCCGGCAATCGGATTCGACGAGGTCACGAACGGGTAGCTGCCGTGGTCGAGGTCGAGCAGGGTGCCCTGGGCACCTTCGAACAGGAGGTGCTCGCCGCGCGCCAGCATCTGCTGCACCAGCTGCGTCGTGTCGGCCAGGTGTGGCTCGAGGCGGAGCCCCCAACCGGTCGCCAGAGTCACGAGCTCGTCGAGATCGAAACCGTCGACGCGATGCTGGCGCTGGAGCGTGGCGTTCTTTTCCGGCAGGATGCGGGCCAGCTTGCCGCGCAGGGCCGGACCGTCGAGCAGATCCTCCATCCGGATGCCGATGCGCCAGGCTCGGTCGGCGTACGCCGGACCGATGCCGCGTCGCGTCGTCCCGACCGCCGCCTTGGCGAGTCGAGCCTCCATCGCGCCATCGAGGGCGATGTGGTACGGCATGATCACGTGGGAATGTTTGCTGACGCGGACCCGGTCTACCTCGATGCCGCGGCTGGCGAGCATGTCCAGCTCGGCGATCAGCGTCGCGGGATTGACGACGACGCCGTTGCCGATGATCGGGGCGATGTGCGGGTAGAGCACGCCCGACGGGACGAGGTGGAGCTTGAAGACCTCCTCGCCGAGCATGATGGTGTGGCCGGCGTTGTCGCCGCCCTGGTATCGGACCACGGCCGACACGTTCTCGGCCAGCGCGTCCGTGGTCTTGCCCTTGCCCTCGTCACCCCATTGCAGGCCGACGATCACGGTGGCGGGCATCTAGTCCTCCCCTGAGGGCAGCCTCAGGGCTGCCCCGTGCTCGCCCCGGAGGTCGTCGCTGCGGTAACCCCGGGAAACCAAAAGGCCCTCGGCCGACAGGCCGGGGACCTGGGTAGACTGCCCCTCCGTTGGAGCCGCGGCTCCTGAGGGAGCGAAGGTGGTGGTTCGTCTCACGGGGCGAACGGCACGCCTTCCTGGGGCAACGTGGCCTCCTTGGCGATGTTGTCTCTGGAACCCGACGGCGCCTCGGCCCTGGGCAGTCGGGAGTATAGCAGGCGGGAGACCCTCAGCCCGAGCCGCGGACGCGGCGACGCAGGATTGCGCGGTTCGTGGAACGCGGCCGATGAACCCTAGTGCCCGCCCGGCGCAGCCGGTGCCGCGAGGGGCCCCCCGTCGAGGACCGCTCGCACCGCCTCGGGGCCGCGAGCCCGCCACTCGGCCGCGATGGCGGCCGTGGCCGTCGCCCCGACCCGACACGCACCGGAGGCGAGCATCGCCAGCATGGCGTCGAGCGTTCTAACGCCATGGGCGGCCTTGACGCCCACGGTGTCGCCGACCACGCGCCGCATCAAGGCGATCTCACCGGGATCGGCGCCGCGCGGCGAGAAGCCCGTTCCGTTCTTCACGAACGCCGCGCGGGCCTCGACGGCCAGGCGACATCCGGCTTCCACCTGCTCAGGGGTAAGGTACGCGGTCTCGAGGATCACCTTGACCGGCGTGGGCGAGACGGTGTAGATGAGCCCCGCCAGCTCGTCCCGGACGTAACCCAGGTCACCCGAACGCAGCGCGCCGATGTTCACCACGACGTCGAGCTCAACGGCGCCCTGGTCGACCGCAAGAATGGCCTCGCGTTCCTTGATCGGAGACATATTCGCGCCGTGTGGAAAACCGATCACGGTGGTCGGCCCTACCAGCGACTTCCTCAGGCGGCCGACGACGAATTGCAGATCCGCCGGTCGGCAGCACACCGTCGCCGTCTCGTATTCCATCGCCAGGTCGCAACCGGCCTCGACGTCCGCTCGCGTGAGATCGGGCCTGAGCAGAGAGTGGTCGATCGTGCCCATGAGGGCTTTCTCGTCGAGCGTCGTGAGGTCAAGCGGCCGGCGATTCGCGAGACGCACCTTGAGAACCTGCTTCATACGTGCTCCTATGGCCCCGCGGTCACGATTGCCAGAGCGTGGCTTCCGCCGGCGTCGATGGCGATGACGTTCGCGAGATTGGCCGGCAGGGTCGCCTGACCCGAATCGTTGCCGCCCCAGGCTACAACGGTTCCGTCCGACTTGAGGGCCAGGCTGAAGTTGCCGCCCGCGGCGACGGCTACGGCATGCAGGCCCGGTGGGATGGTCGTCTCGCCATCGGCGTTGCCGCCCCACGACGACACCGTCCCATCCGCGTTCAGCGCCAGGTTGTGGGCGAATCCGGCCGAGATGGCCGTCACCCCGGTCAGGCCGGCGGGAACCTTGGTCACGCCCGAGGTGGCGTCGGTCGGGTACCTGTCGCCCCAGGCGACCACGGTTCCGTCGGACTCGAGGGCCAGGCAGTAGTCGTAGCCGGCCGAGACCTCGACGACGTTCCTGAGGCCGGCCGGCACGTCTGTCGCTCCGTTAGAGTCGTCGCCCCAGGCGACGACCGTTCCGTCGGACTTCAGGGCGATCGCATGCGAGCCGGAGGCTCCGATCGCCATGACGTTGCCCAACCCGGACGGCGGCGTCGACTCCCCGTCCGAATTGTCGCCCCAACCGACGACCGTGCCGTCCGCCTTCAGGGCCAGGCCGAAGTTGCTGCCGGTCGATATCGCCGTGACGTCGCTCGCAGAAGCGGGTATCTGCGTCTCCGCCGGGTCGTTCGCGCCGCCCCAGGCAGTGATGGTCCCGTCGGACTTGAGGGCCATGCTGTAATCGTCGCCGGCTGCCACGGCGACCACCCCGCTCAATCCGGAGGGAACGTCGATCTGGCCCGAGCTGTCGTCGCCCCAGGCCACGACGGTCCCGCTCCTCGCCGCCGGTGAGGCCGGTCCGGAAGACCTCTCGCTCGACGCAGTCTCGACCGCCGCGGACGGCGAGACCGTTCCGCTCGCGCCCGGATAGGTGGGGCCGGACGCGGCCGTGACAGTGGCCGGCGCCGGCGTGGTACCGCCGCTGCCGCAGCCCGCGACAGCGAGGGCGCTCGTAAGGATGACGGCGCCAAGCCCGCCGAGGGCTTGCCTCCTCGTACCCATCATGACCTCCTCATGGGACGCTGGCGCGCACCCCCTACGGCGACGCCGACGGCAGCATAGCGCGGCCTTCGAAGCGTGACCGGAGAGGCCCGCACTTCCGTCTGGCGGGCTGTCTCTGCGGCGCCGGCTAGACCGCCGCCGGCCCTTCCATGACGGCGTCCACGATCCCGACGATCACTGTCCGGATGGGCGCGCCCGGCGCGTTGAGCACCTGGCGGGCCGAGTTGCCCTCGTCGAGGATCAGGACCGTCTCGCCGGCCCCGGCTCCGACGGTGTCCACGGCGATCAGATAGCCGCCGGTCGGCCGCCCCGACGGGTCGAGGAGGTCGCACAGCAGCAGGGTCCGGTTGTCGAAGTCAGGCGCGTTGATCGTGGATACGACCGTGCCCACGACGAGGCCCAGCTTCATGGCTCGTGCCCTGCGAGAGCTGAGACCGCGTCCACGATCCCCACGATGGCGTGGTCCACCGGGACGAACGGGTCCGGCATCGCCTGGGCGGCCTCGCGCGCCGCTACGAAGTAGACGAGCTCGCCGGGGCCGGCCATGTGGACGGCGTCCGCGGCGACCAGCTGGCCGCCGATCGGCTTGAGCGACCGATCGAGGGGCTGGATCACCAGGAGCTTGACGCCCTCGAGCCCGGGCGTCTTGACGCTGGCGACGACGGTGCCGATGACCCGCGCGAGCTGCATGCCGGCCTACCGGCCCCTGCGCGGCGCGGCCTGCGGGGCCGTTCGAGCCGCCCTTGGGGCTGGCCCATCGGCCGCCGCGGTAGTCCGAACGCGATGGCGGAACTGCGCGTCCGCCGCGAGATTCGCGGCCATCTCGGCGTGCAGCTGCGGAATGACCCGCGCGGCCAGGCCGGGCGATCCGGCGATCCGCCCCGCGCCGATCTCCACGGCGGCCTCGACCTCGCTGACGGGTCCGTCGAACAGGAGATAGCCCTTGCCGCCCAGGTCATCGGCGAGGCGCAGCTCCACGAGACGGACGCGGGCGCCCTTGAGGCCGGCGTCGGCGGCCTCGATGATCGCGGCGACGGTGGTGGTCTCGATGACCCCGAGCGCCTCGCCCGCCGCCTCCCGGCAGCTCCCGCCGATCGCGGCGATCAACTCCGGATGGGCATTCGGCAGGAACACCACGTCGAGGATCGCCGACGCGCCGGCTTCGCGGCCGGCCGCCAGCGCTTCTTCCACGTCGCCGACCGTCCCTCCGACGAGAACGAGGTATTTCCCGGGGTGCACCGTGCCGGCACGGAGGACGTCGATCGGGGCGCGTTTCGCCATCGCATCGCCGGTGGCGATGCCGGCCGAGATCGAGTCGAGCTCGATGAGCGCGAGGGCTGGTTCGATGGCGAGGCTGGGTGGCATCGTCAGACGATCCGCAGTGCGCCGACGACGGTTATCCGCCGCTCGCGCGAGAAGGTCCGCGGCCTCGTCAGGCCATCGCCCGAAGGGCTGGCGATCGAGAACGAAGTGAAGCCCTCACCGCCCTCGCCGAGGCCGGCGTAGTTGGGCCCGTTGGTCACGAAGATGCTGCAGTTCATGGCGCGGGCCATTCTCGTGATGGTATCCACGTTGGTGGAGTGGATGGACGCCGTGTGGCGGAACCCGTGCTCGGCGCGCACCGCCAGTTCGATCGCCCCTTCCACCGTGCCGACCCGCACGACCGGGAGCAGCGGCATCATCTGTTCGGTCCAGACCAGGCTGTGGTCGCGCGGCACGTCCGCGATCAGCAGGCGCGGCGCGGAATCCGTCTGCACGCCGATCTCGGCGAGCATCTTCGCCGCGTCCTGGCCGATCCAGGACGGGTTCATGACGCCCGGCTTGCCGGGCTGCCCGAGCTCCTTGAACACGACCCGCTCCAGGCGGCGGAGCTCGTGCTCCTTCAGCAGGTAGGCACCGTTCTGGGTCATGGCCCGGATCAGCCGGTCGGCGACGGTGTCCAAGACCAGGACGAGCTTCTCGTCGATGCACACGATGTTGTTGTCGAACGAGGCGCCGCGCACGATGTCGCGCCCTGCGCGCTCGATATCGGCGGTCGTGTCCACGACGGCCGGCGGGTTGCCGGGTCCGGCCGTGATCGCGCGCTTGTCGGACTTGAGCGCCTCGCGAACGACCGCGGGCCCGCCCGTGACGAGCAGAACGCGGACGCTCGGGTGCGACATCAGGGCGCGGGCCGTTTCGATCGTCGGGTTTGCGGCAGCCGAGACGAGGTTGGCAGGCCCGCCGGCGCCGACGATGGCGCGGTTGATGAGCCTGATCGTCTCGGCCGAGCACCGCTTGGCGCTCGGGTGGGCGTTGAAGACAACGGCATTCCCGGCCGACACGATGCTGATCGTGTTGTTGATGATCGTTGAGGTGGGGTTCGTCACCGGCGTGATGGCCGCTACTACGCCGAATGGGGCGAACTCGGTGACCATCATCCCGGCGTCGCCGGTCGTGGCCTGGACTTCCAGATCCTCCGGCCCCGGCGCCTTGGAGGACACGAGCCGGTTCTTGACGACCTTGTCCTCGACGCGGCCGAGGTGGGTTTCCTGGTGGGCCATCCGCGCCAGCTGCTCGGAGTGGTCCAGCATGGAGCGCCGCACGGCCTCGATGATGATCTTGCGGCCGGCCAGGCCCTGGACCTGGAACTCCACGAAGGCCCTCGCGGCCGCGGCGACTGCGTCGTCGATCGTGGCGTGGATGCCGTCGCCCAGCTCCGCGGCCGCGGCGGTCGCCAGCTCGGCTTCGGCGCGCAGGCCCGCGCCGGGCCGTGCGTCGCCGGCCGTCGCTACGCGCCGTCGGACCCGCTCGATGATCTCGGTGATTTCGCGTTCGTCGAGCTCGCTCATGGTGGCCCGCTACTTGCGGTAGACCTCCGTCCCGCCGATCTCCCACGTGTCCACGATGGCCATGATCACGGCGTCGCACGGCCGGTCGCGCGTCATCTCCGTCTGGCGGGCGGAACTGCCTGTGGCGTACAGGACGACCTCGCCCACACCTGCGCCTACCGTGTCGGCGGCCACGACGTAACCACCGGCGTCCCGGTTCTCGGCATCGAGCTGGCGCACGACGAGCAGCTTCCAGCCCTCCATCAGCGGCTCTTTGCGGCTCGCGACCACGGTTCCGGTTACCCGTCCAAGGAGCATCTCGTCACCGCCCGTATGGGGCGCGCGCCGGCACGAAGGCCGGCGCGCCGCCCGATAGCTCTACTTCTGGCCTGATTCGGCCTTGGCCTCGGCCAGCCGCCCGAGCGGCAGCACGAGGTCGACGTTGACGTGCGGCCGGGCGATCACATGGCTGGCGACGACTTCGCCGACCTTGGCGGCATTCCGGACACCGGCGTCGACCGCTGCTTTGACGGCGGCGACGTCGCCGCGCACCACGGCGGTGACGTACCCGCCGCCGGTCTTCTCGTAGCTGACCAGCTCGACCTTGGCCGCCTTGACCATAGCGTCGGCGGCCTCGACCACAGCCGCGAACCCGCGGGCTTCGATCATCCCAAGCGCTTCTGCCATCGACCTTGTCTCCTTCTCGTTCGGCCGTTCGACCTTGCGGTTGCGACCGGCGGTCGCCGCCGCCGCTGTCATGCCTTCGCTTCGCGTCCTTCGAGTCCATCGATTGCCGCCAGTGCGGCGCGCCAGCCGACGTCTATGTCGCGCTCTTCGCCGCCGAGATAGATACGGCCCATCGAGCCGAAGGACCGAACCTCGAGGATGTTGATGTGGGCCGCCTTCTCTGCCTCGTTGGCGGCGAGGGCGGCGTATGCGGCCGGCTCGAGTTCGAGCACGTAGAGCGTCTGGCCGGGTATCAGCATCTGGCCGTGGCGCGTGCGGTTGATGAGTTGGGCCTGGTGGTCATCGATCCGCCGGATGATCTGCGAGGACAGGACTCGCGGCTTGATCCGGTCGGTCTCGGCCAGGCCGATGTCGGCCAGGATCGCCGCGCCGGCGGCGCGTACCTCGGCCTGCGACGGGGAGTGGATCTCGAGCATGCCGTAGTAGCGCTCGATGATCTGCATTCCGGGCTTGACCGTCGTGGACTTGAGCGCGACGTCGGTCAGCCGGTTGATCTCGATCCCGGGCGAGATCTCGATCTCGAGCGAGGCGTCGCCGGCGAGCGGCAGGAATCCCTGCGCAACCGTCCCCAGGAAGGCGGCGTACTGGGCCTGGAGGCTATCGAGGAAGACGTATGCCCGAAGGTCAATATTGGCCATGTGCGCCCTTCTCTCCCGTGACGATCTTGACGCCGGCAGAAGCCCCGATCCGGGTCGCCCCGGCTGCGATCATGTCCTGGACGTCCTCGGCCGTGCGGATGCCGCCCGAGGCCTTGACGCCCATCTTCGGACCGACGGTCTCGCGCATCAGCGCGACGTCAAAGACGGTCGCGCCGCCCTTGGCGTAGCCGGTCGATGTCTTGACGAAGTCGGCCTTGGCCTGCTGGGCGAGGCGGCAGGCGATCACCTTCTCCTCGTCGGTCAGGAGGCCGGTCTCGATGATCACCTTGCACAGCGCGCCGGCTTCGTGGCAGGCGTCGGCGACGCGGGCGATGTCCTCGCGAACCTGCGCCTGCAGCCCGCTCTTGAGGGCCCCGATGTTGATGACCATGTCGATCTCGCGGGCACCGTCGCGGATCGCACGTCGCGCCTCGAAGACCTTGATCTCGGTCGGCGTGGCTCCGAACGGGAAGCCCACGACCGAGGCGACGCCAACCTCCGAGTCGCGTAGATCGTCCGCGGCCCGCCGAACCCACGTGGGATTGACGCACACGGCGGCGAACCGGAACTCGGCGGCCTCGGCGCACAGCTTGTCGATGTCGGCGAGGATCGCGTCCGGCCGCAGCAGCGTGTGGTCGATGTAGCGGGCGAGGTCCGTTGGAACGTCCGCGGCCTGGCCGTGATACTCGACGCGCGAGGCGCCTCCCGCCACGACGTCGCGGACCCTCATTGCGCATTGCGCGGCGCAGGCGCCGGTGCAATTGGCACAAACCTCGGTCTGGGCGCCCGGGGCCGCGCCGGTGCCGGCCCCGCTCAGGGACAGGAGGACCTGGCTGGTGATGCGCTCGACCAGCTCGTCGCGGGTGTACTTCGCCTCCGTCATCCTCGAACCTCACCGGCCGCAGCCATGTAGCGGCGCTCTATCGCCGTGATCTTCTCGACCCGGGCGGCATGCCGCCCCGGAGCCCATTCCGTGCCGAGCCAGGCCCGCACTATCTCTATGGCCAATCCCTCACCGATGAACCTGGCGCCCAGGGTGAGGACGTTGGCGTGGTTGTGCTCGCGGCTGTTCCGCGCGCTGGAGAGGTCGTGACACAACGCGGCGCGGATGCCCGGCACCTTGTTGGCGACCATGCACGAGCCGATGCCGGCGCCGTCCAGGATGATGCCCCAGCGGCACGTTCCGTCGGCGACCAGGCGCGCGACCCCGTGAGCGATGTCGGGGTAGTCCACCGGGTCGCTGCCGTGGGTGCCGCAGTCGCGGACCTCAAAGCCCGCCTCGGTCAGCATCTTCCCTATCACGTCCTTGAGCGCGGACCCGCCGTGATCGGCGCCGATGGCGATGGCGACGCGCGCGGAGCCGGGCTGGACTGTCACCGGAGTTGGGGCCGCCGTCGGAGCGGGCTCGCTCGCGGCCGCCCTGCCCTCGGCCAGCGTGGCGTCGACGATGCCGCGCACGATGTCGCGGACATCATCCACTGAAGGGATCCCAGGGCCGCGCTGGTCAGTCATTGTTCAGCACCCACGCCGCGGTTTCCTCGTCCGTCACCATGACGTTGACGGAGCCCGACCGAAGGGCGGCCAGGGCGATCGGACCGCGGCCCGGCCCGGCCGCCACCCCGACGGTCAGGGCCTTGGCGCCGAGCTCTTCGAGCGGCAGCCCGATGGTCCGCCGGTCGAGCGATGGCAGGGCTATACGGCCATCGAGCGAGAGGAACCGCCCCAGGACGTCGCCGACCGCGCCGGCGTCCGCCAGCGCGGCCAGGTCGGCCTCGCCGATGAAGTTGGACGCGACGTGGACGCTCTCCGGGCCGAGCACTCCCATGCTGAAGATCGCGGTTTGGGCGGCGCGCGCCGCGGCCAGCGTCTCGCCGACCGACGCGTCCCGCTCGAGCGCTTCGCGCAGCTCTGCTGAGCCGACGATCGCCGGGGCAGGCATGAGCTGGATTGCGGCCCCGCTCGTGAGCCCGAACTGCTCCACGACCTCCTGGGCGCGGGTGGGTCGGGCGGAGCGCGACATTGCTCCGTTCAGCTGCACGATCTCCGACGCGGCGGTCCAGCCGGGCCGCAGGTGCGCGGCGACCTCGAGCATCGTCCGGCCCCACGACACGCCGATCGAACCCGTCGGGTGCAGGGTGGTCAGGTGGGCCGCGGCGGCACCTGCGACGCGCTCGCGGGCGAGGACCTCCTGATCGGCAGCGGAAGCAGTCGGCGGCACGTCGACGACGACGGCGCTGCGCAGGCCGAACCGACCGGCGAGGCGGTCCTCGAGCTCCACCAGTCGCACGTCCGGATGGACGATCTCGATACGGACGGCGGACTCTCGCAGGGCGCGATCGAGGAGGCGGCCGACTTTGAAGCGGCTGACCCCCAGCCGCTCGCCGACCTGGTCCTGAGTCAGGTGAAGCCTGTAGTAGAGCTGGGCGGCGCGGAGCATCAGCCGGGTCTCCAGACCCAGCTCATCCTGCCCGAGGATCGCGGCTCCGGCTGCCATGCTCAAATGTGCGGCTTGCTGCTCATATGTTCAAGACTATGCCGCCGGCGAAGGCCGCTGTCAAGGGGTACCGCCGGGGCGCTATAGGAGGCTGCGGCCGACCGCGGTCACCTCTGCCGGTCTTGAGTAGTCAGCCGCGAGTAGCGCCCCCGCCGTTCTTCGAGCCTGGCTGCCCAGACGCTCGCGCAGCGTTGTGTCGCCCCAGATTGCGTTCGCCGATCCAGTTGCACGGAGGTGCAGTGGCCGCCTATTGGTACCGCGAAGCCCTCCTGGATCATCTCCTGGATACGGGCTGGGGATGCTCTCTCAATTCCCAGGCAGGAAGACGTAACCGGAGGACACCGTAGAAGCGGGCGAGCCGGTGAGTTCTGCTCGCCACTGCCATCCCCTTAGCGTCCCGGTGCCGTGACACAGGCCCCTGCCGGTCCATGCGATCGGTGACGCGAACGTGGCGTGCCACTTGCAGTACCACCCGCCGTCGAGATAGGCGGCCGGGTATTTCGTGGCCGTGCCCCACATCTCGCCCAGACCCGTTCCGATGTCGATGTCGTAACTGAAGACCGCGACCTCGGTGCCGGCGACGTAGGGGCTCGTGGAGGCGTAGCTGATGAGCTGCGATGCATCACGTACGGAGAGCACGCTGCCCACGAGTGTGGTCACGCCCGGGTCCAGTTCTTGCGCGACCGTCCCCGTGCCAACCACGGGAATCCTCACTGTCTTGGCGAACGTGGGTGCGGCCGATGCGGCGATCAGAACTCCGGCAAACAGGAAAGCAAGACCTACCCGTTTCATATCACCTCCTCCGTCGCCCGTCGTGGTGCAGAGCGGCGGCAGGGCGGGTCGGTCTCGCCAGTGGCTCGGCGCGGTCCCAGCGGCCAGTGTTTGCGGGCTGCGTGTCAAAGCCCCCCGTGCCCGCGCACATTGTCCCACCGGGGTACAGATGCCCACCTGGCCCGCGATCGCCGGCGCTGTGCCGAGATCGACGCTTACGAACCTGGTGCAAGTGCATACCGGGGTCAGGTTCTCCCCCCTGGCCGAGGACTCGGCGCTCGACTGACCGGCAGCGGGCCGGGACGGTCGGCGGCCCGATAAGGCCGAGTTGAGCGGCAGTGAAGAGGGCCCGGATATGGTCACGGTACCCGCCGCAGGAGAGGGCGTCGTCAGAGAGCGGCGCCGGTAGAGGAGATCAGGACCGTGAACAAGGTCCTTTTGACCGGGCGACTGACCCGGGACCCGGAGCTCCGGTCGCTGGCAAGCGGATCGAGCGTAGCCACTTTCGCCGTGGCCACGAACGAGTTCCGCGGCAACGGCAAGGAGCGCGCCGAATATCACAACGTGGTCGTTTGGGTCAAAGCGCCACTTAGTCGTACTTGGGCTTCCAGACCTAGTGGGGCCTCGTGTCAACGCGATGATCTGAAGAACTGCTTGACAATCCAGAAAATCTGTGAGACTCTATGTGCACCGAGCCCCCTCGATAGATTGGAGCACATAGATGATTAGCAAGTACCAGGTCGTGGACGACAGCTTCCGCACGGACGAAGACGCGCAGCTCACGGAGGACCTACTCAGTGGGAAGACCGTGTTCATACCAGACGCAGACAACAAGTCGATGAACGTCCTCTATGGTCGGTTCATGACCAAGCACCAGCGGAAGCTCCGCCGCCGCACTAGTACGCTCAGCGGCAAGAGCGGGATGGTCGTTTGGCTGGACGAGGCATAGGTCGTTGGTTCCGCTCGCTGATTGAGTCAATGCCGAATGGTAGGCGAACGATGAACCAGATCAAGAGGCCCGACGGGCTTGACCCGGTCGGGCCTCTCTTCATGTCGGCCAGAGCGACCTGGGTCTAAGCGCCAATTAGTCGTATTGGCCCGAGGTGAGCGCGACGCCACAATGTCTATTGATCTTCTCGCGACGCCTTAGGAATGGCCCTGCGCGATGTTAGTCTGTCAGCCAAGCGATCGAGCACGTACCGATGCTCCAATTCGTCGCGCAACTGTGCGTCGATGTCGGCGACAAGCACGTCGAGTTGGTTTCGGCGAGATGTACTTATGCGCTCGGCTCGTGCCTTTCGCGCGCGTTCTTCGGGCGTTATGCCCTCGGCGGCAAGGATGCGCGCTCGACGTGGCAAGGGCGACGCGTTCAAGCGCCCGGATGGACCCAACCATCCCTGTTCGCGCGCACGCTCGACCAAGGTGCCGAACCCCGGTGATTTCCACGACCGCGCAGCATCGGCGAGGGCGCGGCGTTTGGAAGCATCGGCGTCGCGGTCCATCAAGGGTGCGAGTCTTGCTGATTCACTATTCCACGCGAGCACGCGCGCTACGTCGTCACGCTGAAGTTGGCACGCGATTAGGAAGTAGTCGTACTCTGCCTCGCGCCATTCCTGGTCGCCTAATGCCGTTCGATATCTCCTCCAAGCGCCAGAGTCGGCCATCTCGATGATCGAGTGAGTCAACTCGGCGACCCGCGCCAAATTCTTGACTCGGCTCGTGAAAGTCGCGACAGCGGAGCCGTTTGCATCCATGCCGAACTCGTCGCTCATGGCACGATACCAACGCCGCGCGGCGGCGCGATCCCCAATTCCGCAGCGCGGGCCGCGCACGCTCGTCGCTCAAAATCGAGTGCTCGCGCGAGTCTTGGTAGGTCGGCCCGTCGGCGGCCGCCTTTCGGTATGCCTGCCGCTGCGTTGGCATGGCCGGCAAATAGCGGAGCAGACGTCCCGCCGTTGTGGTGCCACCAACCTTCCAACTTGTGAAGCGCGTCTTGGATCATCTGCGCTCGCCCTTCGATCGAGTCAAATTGGCGGAGTGGTTGATTGGTTGCCGGCTCCATCCGCGGAGCTGGGGCCGTGAATGCAACTTGCTCCTGCGGTGTTTGGACGGGTTCGAATGGCCTAGCGTTGAATAGATCGCCGACCGTCCTCTGGGTGGCCACGAGGACTCGGGTCGCCCAGGAGGGTGGCAACTGCGCGTCCGCCAACTGCTTGGCCATGGCTGCGACCCTACTCTTTTCGAAGTCGTACTGCGTCCCGTCAAGATGCGGGTAGGTGACCGTCTCTTCTCCGGGCGTCAACTCTTGAAGTTCGAACCGCGGCAGCAGAGTTGTCTGTCCTTCGGGCGCCTCCTCGCGACTGTCTATCGTGACCTGGTCGGTCGCGAAGAACTCGTGCATGAACGGCGCGAGGTACGAGACCAACTTGTTCACGAGCAAAGGGACATCGGGAGTCACGATGACGGCCGGATGTATCCAGCCGAGGGTCCGCTCCTTGTCGGTCACTCGCATAGCGCGTGCGACCACCTGCCGAACATAGAGCGTGGTCAACTTGTTCGTCGCGTAACCAACGACGACGATGTCTGGGCAGTCGTAACCTTCGCCGGCCATATCGACAGTACAGAGCACGCCGACCCGCTTCTGTGCCTTGAAGTTCTTGAGCGTTGAAGCTGCTGCGGCATCGTCCGACGTTGCGACAACCGCGAGCGGGTTCAAGCCGCGCGCGCGCATCTGGCGATTGGCTTCGTCAGCAAATGCTCGAGCGTCGTCCTGCCTAGCCGCCACGATAAGCGCCTTGACGTGGTGGTTGTCGAGAGATCGATGCGCTTCCTCAAGTCGCTCCAGGACGTTCGCGACGAAGGACTGGCGGTACTCATCTGAACTAGCGGCTGCCCGCAGTGCGAACCTGGACACGTCCTCGTCGTCGAGATCCGCCATGTCCGAGTCAACAAGGTCGAGCTCTCCGAGGTCCGACGCGCGAATTCTCGCGTCCAGCCGAAACAGGTCGAGAGATCGTAGCTCTCCACCGATGATCAGTTCCTCCGCCGCCACCTCGAAGTCGTGTGTAGCGCGGAGCTTCCCGTCAGGAAGAGTCTCGTAACGCACCGTGGAAATCATCTCGCCGGGCGTGGATCGCCAGAGGGTGCCAGACATGTTCAATACGCCCGCCACCCTCAGGTCTTTGTCAACGGTTCCAACGAAAGCGCGGAGGTCACGAGCCCAAGCGTTCGGTTGCCCATTCACCGGCTCCCCAACGTGGTGTACCTCGTCAAGAACGACGAGGGTTCTGACGCCCTCACTCTTCATACGCAGGATCTCAACGGTCTGCGGGTTCTGGAGTGCTTGGTATGTCAGGACTACACCATGCTGTCCGCTGCGTTCGAGCGGGTCGTTAGGGTGGAGCTGGATCTGCCGAGTGTGCCAAAGGGCTTCTGCCCATTGCGTCACGAGCGGCGTTCGAGGGGCCAGCACCACCATACGATCCACGATGCCGGCCGCGTATAGCGCCTCGAACACTAACCCTGCAAAGACGGTCTTGCCTGCCCCCGGCGCCGCCACCACCGTCGCCGCGCCGTCAGAAGCAATCCGCTGAACGATCCGGTCGAGGGCTTCGAGTTGCCACGTCCGCGGGGCGATTCGTGTATCACTGACGTCGCGACTGCCCTGCTGGTAGTTGCACGTCGTGCACCATGCTTGTAGGTTCTCGTCATTCTCGGCGCCGCCGTTGGCGTGCGCTCGAAGGTGGGCGACGTGGAAGGTGTCAAGAGCGATTGGTCGTCCGCAACCGTTCTCGCACTTCTCGCCGGACCGAAGGAATAGCGTCTCCCGAAGCTGTCGGCTGATTCGTTGGCGAGGCGCGGGAGGCAGATTCATCGCGACCGACCCCCTCGGGTTTCCCTCTGGTGATGCATTGAGTATTTCTGCGAGTGTACGCTTCCCGGTCTTGCGTATGGGTCCCAGGCAGCACTGTATTCGAGCCGTGACGCCCCGGAATGGTCTGGTCGGGCGTCCCCGAGATCGAGCGTCCGGGCGCGGAGCGCGGCTCGATCTCGGAGGCTACCGGTCGCCGATCATCGGCGACTTACGCCGGTACCTTCGACCCTCCCGACCGGGCGTCCGGGCGGCGCTATGCTCGCCTCGTCAGCGCCCGCGACGCCATCGAAAGGAGACTCTCGATGTCGGCCCGAGGCCGTCGCTCCTTGCGGCGGATAAGGACCGTCCACCCCCTCGGAGGTGGAACGTGGCGTCAACGACAATCATCACGCATCGCGTGAAGGGAGCAGACGCGAAGGCACTCGTTGGGTTTGACAAAGAAACAGGCGAGGTCATCGTCTACTTCGAAGATCGACACGACAAGATCGTCTTCGGGAAACTCCGAACACCCGTATACGTGGTGGCGAAGGACGACGGTTCGCTCGTGGTCCGACTCGGGCACGAGTCCATCGGCGGCGAGTTCGACTGCGAACCTTAAGACCGGTCGCGGAACGCTGACGTAGACGACGGGCCCCTCAACGCGAGGGGCTCGTCGCCGTTCTCGCGGGCGGGTCTGCATCCTTGAAGCAGTCCGGAGGAGGGCGTTTCACGTTCAGGAGGTCGCCGGAGCGCCTCGTCCGTGAGGTTGACGCCTAGTATTTCAATCATGAAGAGACAGCGCCTACTCAACCCGCGAAACCTCGAAGTGGCCCGGCGAATGGCGGTCATGACGCCCGGCGCCTTCCGCATCATCCGCAAGGGAAGAGGGCTCTCGGGCCACGACGTCTCGCAGCTCGTGGGCCTGTCAGAGTCCGCGATCTCGCTCATGGAGCGCGGCCTTCGCCAGCTTCCGGACTCGGTGGCCGGCCTCATCTATGCCTGTTGGCTGCTCGACCCGCGCAACGAGCCCAAGGCCGAGCCGTGAACCTCGCCCTCTGCCGCGTCGAGGTCGGGAAGACCGAGCGCCTCGAAAGGTGCGGTCGCTACTGCGCCAGAGGGCTCGCGGTCTGCTGGAAGCACCTCGCCCTCCACGGCCGGTACCTCGACGCGTGGGTCCGAGATTGGTACAGGACACTCAGGCGGCAGCGGCCAGGGAGCGGCCGGCCGCGTAGGATTGAACGGACGTTCGGAGTGGCCGCCGAACGCGCCAAGGAAGCTGCTCCGGGGTGCGGGTCGTTCGTCGTGGTTCTCCCCGCACCCCGGCAGCGGCTCAACACAGGAGAAACACGACGCCATGACAGCATCACCTGAAGTCCACACGTTCGACTGGTTCGTCGAGCGTCTCGCCGTAGATCACTGGAACTCGGAGACGCCGGGCAAGCGAGACTGCCACGCGAACTGCCCGGTTCACGGCGGGAGCGACAGCCTCCACGTGACCGAGAAGAACGGCAAGGCACTCATCAAGTGCTTCGCCGCTGACTGCACATACGAGGCGGTCGTCGCGGCCCTCGAAGACGCCGAGCCTGAGCCCGTACCGGCGACCAGGCGTCGGAAGGTCGGGTCACGACCCGCATACACGTCTACCGGCGTCGAGGTCGCCAAGCAAGAAGGCGTCAAGTGGGTGCCGCCGCTCCGACCTCGGGGTATCTCGCCGTCGTGGCTCCACGGCGGGCTTGCTCGCCTAGATGACGTCCCGGATGACACGCCGATCGTCTTCACCGAGGGACACGGGCCCGCCATCGCGCTCAACGCCATCGGCATCCCGGTAGTGTGCAGCGTCACGGGACAGCAGGGCACGATCGACGATACCGGCGCGTCGTTCCTCCTCGGTCGTCGCGTGATCCTCTCGCCGGACAAGGGAGCCGACGCCCACACCGACAGGTGCGGCACGGTCATCGCGAAGGTAGCGGCAGAGGTCCTCGTGGCCCCGTCGTGGCCCGACGAGATGGAAGAGGGCGAGGACGCCGCCGACTTCATCGCGAGGTTTGGCCCGGACGCCATGCGCGACCACTACGACAAGGCGAGGCCGTGGAAGTCGACCGCGATCCAGATGTCTCGGCCGATGTCGGAGGTCCAGCGCTACGACCCCGAGCCGCTGGTCGACGACTTCGCCCACCCGTCGCAGCACACCGGCCTGTGGGGGCCGAACGGAGCGGGCAAGGGCGTGTTCGCCGCGTGGAAGATAGCCGCTCGCACCCGGGCCGGCCAGAACGTGCTCCTGCTCGACTACGAGGGCCACGAGGGGGAGTGGCGGTCTCGCCTCGAAGACTTCGGCGCTGACCTGTCGCGCGTCCACATCGCGCTCCCGCTCGGGCTAGAGGGAGGGATGCTCGAAGGCGCGATCTGGGACCAGAAGGAAGCGCTCGCGGCGGAGGTTGACCGGGTCGGAGCCGACTGGCTATACGTCGACACGGTCAGCGCGGCGTGTGGGGTTGCTGACATCACGGACACGACCGCGCCGACCCCATACTTCGCCGCCCTCAATGCCATCGGCATCCCGAGCGTGAGCATCGGCCACGTCACGAAGGCCGAGGCCCTTGAGTACCCGTTCGGCTCGATGCTCTGGCGCGCCTTCATCCGCATGGGGTGGAGCTTCGCCGGAACGGGCGACAGGCGCGAGCTGGTCAACCGCAAGACGAACGACTACCCGTCGCAGAAGTCCGTCACGTTCGACTGGGCGTGGAGCGACACGTACAGGCAGCGGTCAGTCCCCCCGACGCTCACGCCCGTCGACATGGCCGCCGAGGTGAACGCCTCGCTGCTGGCGCAGGTCGAGGGCATCCCGAGCCAGAGCGAGGACCCCGAGGGAATGACGGAAGGGGAACTCGGCATCCTGTGGAGCATGCGAGCACCCGCCAGGCGCATCGCAGAACTCGTCAAGGGAGGGCTGCTGAGGCGCAGCGACGCGCTCGTCAAGACCGGGCGCAGCAAGGCGTGGAAGTACTGGCGCGTGGACGTCGGAAATGACGCTGTCACGATCCAACACCGCCCGAACGTGCCAGCGCGTGCTAGCGTTGCAGTGTCGGCCGGGGTTACCACACTTCAGGGTGGTAACCACGCACGCAGTGACCAGAGTTCCACCGTCGAGGCCCAGAGTCCTGTTGGAGCGTCGAGCGAGATTGAACGTGGTGACGACGCAACACCGCCTCTTCGTAGACCTGTTGGAGCGTTGGAGCGTCGACCGCCCCGCGTCAAGGGCGATACCGACAAGGAGGGAGCATGAGCACGCATACACGTCACGATCGCGGCGTGGGGAGGTGCGTCCGTTGCGGCGACCTGTCCCTCGACCTACGGCACGACGCATGCCGAGACTGCCGCCGGAGGGTGCGACGTGGGGTACGCCCCCTCCACGACGCCCCTGCAGGGCGCGTCCGGGGAGTACCCGATACAGGGGAGGGTAGTCGCATCCGAGTGGGCCCTATATCGACATCAGTCAATACAATGAGCCATGCGTGATGGATACCCCCCGTCCCCTCCTAACCACCACACCGCTGTCGCCGACGCAGACGCGCGTCTCGTCGCGCGCGTGCATGCAGAGGCGCTGCGTGGCCCAGGCACGACCCTGCACGGCTCGGAGCGTCGATGCGCGTCGCGAGCGGTACCTTCCGTCCCCGCGGCCCCCGGTTGCGAACGGCCGCTTCCCCGAAACACCCGTCTCGGCCGGGCATCGCGTCCGGACGTCATCCCGGACCACCCGGCCCATGGACCGCCCGGACCGGGCGCCTGGAGGTGCCTCATGACCATGCGCTGTACCGTCTGCCGCTCTGACCGACTGGCCGAGATCGACGCCGCCCTCCGGAGCGGCATGAGCCTCGCCGCCGTGTCGCGGATGACCGGGATGCCGTTCGACCCGATCAAGCGCCACCGCGCCTCGGGGCACGTCCCTCCCGGTGCCGCTCCGGTACCGCAGGGCGCGCCGGGAGCAGCCGCCTCGACCGGCGCGGCGTCCGCCGTCGCCTCGCCCGTGATCGACGCGCCGGTGACCTCGCCGCGGGAGGAGCTTGCGGCGCTGAAGCAGGCCCTCGACAAGATGCTCGCCACGGCGTCGCCGTCGATGAGCGTGGCGATCATCGCCGAGCGGCGACGCGTCATCGAGGCCCAGTACCGGGTGGTCGGCCCGCCGCCCGCCGACAACATCTCCTACCGCGACCTCGACGGGGTGGAGGAAGTAGAGGCCTCGATATTTGCCGCGCTCGAAGAGCACGACCGGACATGCCACGCGGGTGACGGACCCGAGCGGATGGCGAGGAAGGCCCTCGCCGACGCGGTGGCGGGGACGACGAAGGAGGAAGAGTGAGAACGCACGTGGTCACGGGCGTCGCGCAGACCGACGACGAGTACATGAGAGCGATGAGAGCGTGGGCGCAGCCCACAAGGAGCAGCATGAGCAAGCACGCGGAATTCCAGGACAAGCAGATCGAGGCGGCCCGCGCCCTCGTGGCGTTCGACGCGAGGGTGGCGGCCGCGGTCGCCGACGGCGAGGAACCGTCGCCGACGCAGGTCAAGAACGAGAGGGCGCGCCTCGTGGCGGCCGTGAGGCTCGCCGACCAGGGAGCCGTGGACGCGTTCGCCGAGCACGTCAAGGAAGGCGAGCAGACGGCGCGGGCGCTGCGGGCCAAGGCCGACGTGGCGGTCGATCCCGCCACGCGCCTCGCCGACATCGAGGAGCGGAAGATGCTCGTCGAGTCGGGCACGGACGGGGCCACGTTCCTACGGCAGGCGAGCGACATGCTCGCCGCGGGTCAGGTCGAGAGGGCGCGGTTCCTCGTCTCGGTCGCGGAGGCGAAGCACGCCGACGCGGCAGTCGTCCACGCCGTGAGCGCGGCCGTGAGCGACGCGATGGACAAGACCAACCCCGACCGCGTCAAGGCGCGCGAGATCGAGGACGCGCTCGATCGCGAGGCCGACAAGTTCGGCATCCAGCGCGCGCAGATCCTCGCCGCGTCCGTCGGCGTGAGCATCGACGGGTCGGCGGGCATCGCCGCCGGTGGGCAGAGGGCGGTCGCCGACGTCTCGGCGAAGATGGCCGACTACCTCTCGAGGACGTCTCGCGGGGAGGCGTACTCCGCGCCCATCGGAGACGGCTCCAACACGGCGATCGACGAGGCGAACATGGCGCGCGCGACGAACCCACGTCTGGCCGCGCAGGATCGCTTCGAGAGTGGGCTGTCCTAGACGGGGGCGAAGGGCCGTTCGACAACCTCGCCTCGGGTCGTTACCGTCCGCGCGTCGGGGATGGGAGCCATACCGTCCTCGGCGAGTCGATCATTCGTCCCCGCTGGGGACGAGTCGACAGCCCAGGTGGCTCCGGTTGCCCGGCCTTTCGATCCGTCGCACGGGCGTCGAGCGTTCGACGAGCTTTGCTTGCCGGCATTCGCCGCGATACGTTCCACGACCTCGCATGTAAGGGGTCACGAGGGGCCGTAACCTCGGGGACGGATCGCGGCGTTGTCGTGTCTAGGGCATCCGATGGCGGAGGAACACGACGCACGAGCATCCGTCCTCGGCCGTCCGCTCGCCACGCTTCCGGTGGAAGGTGACGCCGCGCTCCCGGAGCCTAGCCATGAAGTCGTCGGCCCACTGCGACACAATCCAAAAGTCCACGCCGTCGCGCAACGCCTCGAACGCCGTCACTGTGTTGTCGATCGACCGAGCGTGCCGTTCCGCCGCCTCGGGCGAAGCGGTGACGTCGGAGGGCGTCAGATCGTCTTCAGGGGTGTGGCGAGGGTACACGCCCCGAGTATAGGAGAAGCCCGACGGGGTGGACGGGCCGTCGGGCTTCTCGGTTGGCGAGGCGAGTTCGACCCTACGATGTAACCCGCTCGACGCTTGCCTCGGGCATCGGGGCGACGTGGTTCTGCGCGGGGATCTGCGCGACCTGCGCGGGTCGCGTCCTGTTCGCGGCAGGCTTCTTCTCCCGGAGCGTGGGGTCGAGCTTCACGGTCTCGACCTTTGCAGCGCGCTCGGCCTGCATCGCGACGAAGCGGACGCGGCCCTTCTCGGTGAGGCGAGCACCCGATGCCCACTGCTTACCGTGGGCCTTGCAGCACGACGCCCCCTTGTGCGCAACGGGTTCGTGGCAGAAGAGGTTGCCCTTCGCGTTGCGGAACCGGCACTCCCCCTTCGGCCAGGTCACGCGGGCGGGCTTCTTCGCGGCGACCGGCTTCGCGGTCTTGGCGGTGGCGGACGTCGCGCGCTGCTTCGGGGTTGCCTTCGTCGGGGTGGTCTTGGCGTCCATCGAGTGGTCCCTTTCGTTCGCGTTGTTGCGCAACCACGCACCTAGGAAGCGAACGGTAACCACAGGAGAGAGGAAGTCCACCCCTGAAAGCGAGGCGGCAGTACCTGCGGCCCGCGGACTTATGGCGCGCCGGCGGCCTCGTCCTCGCTCATCGTCTCGTCGTCGGCGCGCATCGACGGGTCGCGCCACTCGAAGCTCATGGCCGGGACCGACCTCGACGGCCCCTTCTTGCCGGGCTCGGACATGTCCACGACGACACGGACGAACAGCCGTCGCAGGTAGGCATTGACCTTCGCGGGTACGTCGGCCTTCACGACCATGCCGTCCGCGTCAACATCGTCCATGATCAGGGGCGGGATCGTGATGCGCTGGACCCATCGCCGCGTTGACAGCTTCGACTCGTCCTCGGCGATGACCGCGAGTCGGCGGTCGCGCTCGGCCTTGTCGATCAGGCCGTCGGTGTAGGTGTCGATGACGCGCACGCGCTTCGCCGCGAGCGCGGCGAGCTTCGCCTCATCGTCGCGGCTGCCCTTCTGGAGTCGCTTCACCACGAAGGCGGCGCGCTCGGCCTCGGCCACGATGCCGGGGAGCACTACCCTCTCCGTCACCCACTTCCGAGGGTGCGGCGTTACCCGAGACCGGTGGCAGTAGTAGCGGATGTAGTCGTACTTGGGGTCCTTCGATGGGGTCAGGAACGTGCCGCACGTGCTGCAGGCGAGCAACTGCGAGAGGCGGAAGCTGTGAGACCCGGCCGGAGCGCCGCGACGCACGGCCGGGAGGACCTCGTCGGGAGCGACCCGCCGCATTATGGTCGCCACGACCGACCCGAACCAGAGGGATCCGTTGTACCTGCTCGGGACTCCGCGCTCGTTCAGCAAGCGCGCGGTCCCGTCGAACGAGCCCGCCTCCCGGAAGGCCGCGACCACGGCGGGCACGTCCTCCCCTACCCCCTCGCCGTAGGGTCGGTTGCCCGGACCCTGCCACTCGGGATCGTGCACGCGCTTCGTCGCGAAGGCGTCCTTGACACGCTCGCTCGCCACGTCGGCCTCGAACTGCGCCAGCGACGCCAGGACGTTACCGACCAGCTTTCCGGTCGCGGTCGAGGTGTCGATCTGGTCGCGGTCAACCCGGACCCGGACCTTCATGCGGTCGCATAGGTCGAAGAACTCGGCGAGTTGGGCGACGCTGCGCGCGAACCGAGACAGCGAGTAGGCGTAGACGGCGGTCGCCTCGCCGTCCTCGACGGCGTGGAGGAGCTCATCCCAGCCGGGTCGCCTCTCCCGGCCCTTGCGACCGGACACGTCGAGATCGCTCAGGATCACGACGTCCTCGTTGCCGTTCGATGCGGCGAGCTTTCGGATCGCGGCCTCCTGCATCTCGGGCGACAGCATCCGCGCCGGGTCGTGAACGACGGACTTCCTGATGTAGCCGTACGCCGTCATGGTTCGGTTCTCCCTTCGCTTGGCGAGTACGACTAATTATACGTCTAACCTGGGATCGGCTGGCTCAGGTCTGCGGACAGTACCTCGGCAAGGGTCAGCAGGTCGCGATCGAGGGCCGTCTGCAGACCCGCCAGTGGGACGACGACCGCGGCACACGCCACTGGAAGACGGAGGTCGTGGCCACGTCCGTCGAGATGCTGTCGGGTCGTCGCAAGCGCGACTACGAAGCCGACTCGCTGGCTGCCCAGGTCGGCGGCGAGAGCGGAGGCGATCAGACGGCCATATCCCCGAACGAGGCGGCGGAGGTCGGAGTCGTGACCGTGGCCGATGCGACGCTCGACGAATCCGCCACGAGCGATGACGGGCAGGTGCTCGTCCTGGCATAGACGCCACCCGGGAGCGCGGCTCGGTTCCCCCGCCGGCCGCGCTCCCCACACCGAACGAGCGCGAGATCGCGAGGCGGCCGCCCGGGTTACGTCGAGAACCGCATCAGGTCGGAAGCAGGCCGCCGATGAACCGCGTCAGAATCCGGGCCAGGGCCGGGCCGGCGCTCTCGGCTGCCGCAAGGACCTGGGCATGGCTCAACTCCGCGCCCGACAACCCGGCTGCCGGGTTCGTCACGAGCGAGACGCCGCAGACTCGCAGCCCGGCCCAGCGGGCGGCGACGGCCTCGAGCGCGGTGGACATGCCAACCGCATCGGCGCCAAGGCGACCCAGCATGCGCACTTCGGCCGGGGTCTCGTAGCTCGGCCCGAGGAGGCAAGCGTAAACGCCGTCCTCCAGGGCCAGGCCCTCGGCTTCAGCCGCGACGTGCAGCCTGGATCGCAGATCGGCGTCCCAGACGTCGGTCATGTCGGGGAATCGCGGCCCTAGCTCCGGTGCGTTCGGGCCGGAAAGAGGCGAACGTCCCGTGAGGTTGATGTGATCGGCGATCGCCATCAGGGTTCCGGCCGCATAGCCCGGGTTGACGCCGCCCGCTGCGTTTGTCAGCACGACGATCTCGGCGCCCAGACGCTCCATGAGGAGCACCGGCTGCACCACCAACCCAGCCGAATGGCCTTCGTACAGATGGAATCGACCCTGCTGAACGACGACCGGAACCCCGGCTAGACGTCCGAAAAGCAGTCTGCCGGCATGCCCGGGAGCCGTGGCGGCGGGCCAGCCCGGCAACTCGGCAAATGGGACGGCGACCTCCAGATCGATCGCGTCGGCCAGACCACCCAACCCCGAACCGAGCACCAGACCGGCCAGCGGTCTGAGGCTCGTGCGCTCCTGGACAGCACTCTCCAGGGACGCCAGCAGCGGCGGCTGCTCGACCGGTGCGATCTCGCGCCCGAGGACGAAATCTACGCTCATCGGGCGCGTCCACCGGACCCCGTGCCGCCAGACGCCGTGCCGCCAGACGCCGCGCCGCCAGACGCTGCGCCGCCTGACGCGCCCTCACCCAGGTTCTTCGCCCAGAAGGCGAGCGGCAGCAGGTCGCTCAGCCGGGCGGCGTAGACGGCGTCGCTCAGACTCGATGCGGCGAACACGAGGAGGTCCGGGCCGAATTCGGCGAGGAGCTGTCGGCAGATGCCGCATGGGCTCGAGGGCTCCGCGGTCGGAGTCACCACCACGCAGGCCCGGATCGTCGACTCGCCACCGACCACCGCTCCCGACGACGGCGCTCCGCTCGGCGCAGATGGTGGCCCCGTATGAGGCGGACTCGACGTTGCACCCGGGATAGAGCGCGCCGCTGCCGCCCAGGACGGCGGCACCTACGGAGAACTTGGAGTACGGCGCATGGGCACGTCCCTGCGCGGCCAGGGCCAGACCAATCAGGTCCTCGAATTGGGGGCACCGGGCCGACGCCTCAGCCCGGTCGATCAACTCTATGCCGCCGCTCGTCACCGTGGACACCTCATAACGCGCTCCCCTGCTCCAGGAGTGATAGCGTCTGCACCGACCAACGATCACCGCCGGCGAGGAGAGGACAGCGATGAACACCAGCGGCCCTTCCAAGTCTCGACCCGGGGCGGCCGGCCGCGGTGCCGACGCGGGGAAGACCGGAGCCACGCATCGTGCCGACGCCGGGCATCGTGCCCGCACCGGGCGTCGTGCCGACGCCCCGACCAGCAAGACGGGGGCACAGTATCACCTCCATCTCTCACCGGGCCAGATCCCGGACACAGTCCTGATGCCGGGAGACCCCGGCCGAGTCCTCAAGATGATGGCCGGCTGGGACGGCGGCGAGGAGCTCGCCTTTCACCGCGAGTTCCGCTCGGCCCGCGGTACGTACAAGGGCGTGCCGATCGGGGCGATATCGAGTGGCGTCGGAGCGCCCAGCCTCGAGATCGCCGCCCACGAGTTCGCCTTGATCGGCGGCAAGACCGTGATCCGGGTTGGGACGTGTGGCGGCCTGCTGGCCGAGATAGATCCCAGCGACCTGATCGTGCCCGTGGCCGCGGTCCGGCGCGACGGTACGGCCGATCGGTACCTCCCGGTCGAGCACCCGGCCTTCGCCGATCCCGAGGTCTACATGGCTCTGATCGAGGCCTGCGAACGGCTCGGCTATCGCTACCACACCGGCATCGTCTGCAGCGTCGGCTCGTTCTACGTCGGGCAAGAGCGCCCGGTGACCGGCGGGTTCTGGCAGTCGGGCGTGGATGGTCTAATCGACGACCTGCGCAGGGCCGGCGTCGTCTGCCTCGAGATGGAGTGCTCGGCCCTGTTCGTGCTGGCCCGGCTGTTCGGGATGCGAAGCGGCGCGGTGCTCGGGGCCGTGGCGAACCGGGTCACGAACGCGTTCGGCGGCGACGGCGCCGAGGAACGCGCGATCCGGGCCGCGGACGAGGCTGTCACCATCCTGGACGAGTGGCGCCGGGTCAAGGCGAAGGCCGGCAAGGCCAACTTCTACCCTTCGCTCGTCCGCGGAGCCTAACCCGAGCTCGCGCTCGTCAGGTCGCCGACTCGCGTTCGTATGGCTGGCCGTCCGCGGCCGGGGCGATGCTCCGTCCGATCAGGCCGGCCAGGATGACGATCGTGATGATGTAGGGCAGCGCCTCCCAGAACTCGCCCGGAACCTGGTTCATCAGGTCGCCCAGGTTGCCGGTCGGCGGCGAGATCTGGAGTGACGTGCTCAGGCCCGTAGCCGACGCGAAGATGAGGGCCGCCCCGAAGGCTCCGAAGGGAGTCCAGCGACCCACGATCATGGCCGCCAGGCCGATGAACCCGCGTCCGGCTGTCATGTTGGCGTCGAACTTGTTCGTGTGTTCCAGGGTCAGCCAGGCGCCGCCCAGCGCCGCGAGCGCGCCGGACATCACGACGTTCCGATACCGCAGCCGTATGACGTCGATGCCGACCGTCTCTGCGGCCCGCGGGTGTTCGCCGGTCGCCCGCGTCCGCAGGCCCCACCGGGAGCGGAACAACATGATCTGCAGGATGACCACGATCACGATCGTGGCCAGCCCGATCGGGCCCTGGCTCAGAACGGCGTTGATCAACCAGCCGACGAGCGGGATATCCGCCACTCCCTGGGGGACCTGATACGCGGCGAACTGGCCGGCGCCCACGGGCGACTGCGATGCGATGAGGCTGTAGATGTAGCCGGTTATCCCCGCGGCCCCGATGTTGATGATCGTGCCGCTGATGATCTGGTCCACGCGGAGCGAGATGGCCATCCAGGCGTGCAGCAGGGAGACGAGCATCCCGGCCGCAATGGCCGCCAGCAGGCCAATGAGAAGGGGCGCGGTCACACCGAAGAACGGCATGGGCGTGCCTTCGCCCATGAGCCCGACCGCCGCCGCTCCGACGATCCAGCCGACGAACGCCGCGGTCAGCATGATCCCTTCGAGGCCGATATTGACCACCCCGGAGCGCTCGCACATGACGCCGCACAGCGCGGCCAGCGTGATCGGAATTGCCACCGCGACCGTGGTCTGGGACATGTAGCCGATGTTCTCGAGCACATAGCCGAGGAACTGGAATACGACCCCGAGGGCCGGGAGGGCGTCGAGGCTCTGGATGAACCCGCTCATATCACCCCCTCCGCCTCTCGGGCAGGCTCGATGCCGAGTGAGGACGAGGGCCCTCGTGTTGTCGCCCGGCGATCCATCCAGCGTCTCAGCGCGTTCGCCACCAGGAAGACCAGGATGATCGCCTGCAGGGCGTCGACAAGCTGTGAGGGAACCCCGGCCTGGATCTGCATCGCCTGGGAGCCGGCTCGCATCGCCCCCAGCAGCAGGCCGGCGAACAGGACCCCGAACGGGTGGGACCGTCCGAGCAAGGCCACAGTGATCGCGTCGAAGCCGACGGTCGTGTCGTAGCCGGGCGCGATCTGGTGGACCACGCCCATGAGCGTCGTGGCTCCGGCCAGGCCGGCCATGAGCCCCGCGATCGACATAGTCAGCACGATCAGCCGGTTGGTCCGCATGCCGCCGTAGCGGGCCGCGTCGGGATTGGCGCCGGCGGCGCGGATTTCGAAGCCGAGTGTCGTCCGGTACAGCAGGAACCAGATGATCGGCACCGCGACCAACGCGATGAGGATGCCGAGGTGGCCGTCGCGCCCGAGGATGATCGGGAGCGCCGCGTTGGTGGTGGTCACGTCGGCGGAGATCGGCTGGTGCGCATTGGGCAACGCCAGCGGTCCGCTGATCGCCCAGTAGGTCGCAAAGACGAAGACGTAGTTGAGCATGATCGTGGTCACGACCTCGTGGGCCCCCGACGTGGCCTTGAGGGCCCCCGGGATGAACCCGGCTGCGGCTCCGAAGAGCGCGCCCACCAGCAGGGCCAGCGGGACGGTAATCCAGGTGCTCTGGTTCGCGCCGACGACCGTGGCCACCAGCAACGCCCCAACGGTGCCCATCAGGAACTGGCCGCGCCCGCCGATGTTGAACAACCCAGCCTTGAAGCCCAGCCCGACCCCCAGGCCCGCCAGGATCAACGGCGTGGCGTAGTTCAACGTGGACGTGAGACCGTTGGGCGTCGCCACCCCCTGCAGCAAAGCCAGGTACGCCGCGACGGGAAGCCCGATGTCGAAGTTGGAATGGCCGGCCACCAGACCGCTGAAGAGCGTTATGCCGACGGCCCCAACCAGGAGTGCCAGAACGATGGCGACCAGCGGCTCGGCGATCGGCCGGGCCACCGCGGAGATGGCGTTGGCAATACCCTTCGTCAAGCCCGCTCGCGGCTGGATCGTTGCGGGACCGCTCACGCCAGAGCCTCCTTCGTCGTGGCCGCCGCTTCGTGGCCACCCGTGGCCATCAGCAGGCCTACCTCACTCTTGTCCGCGGTTCGCCCGTCCAGCTCGGCCACCATTCGGCCGCGATACATCACCGTGATCCGGTCGGACATCTCCATGATCTCGTCCAGCTCGGCCGAAACGAGCAGGACCGCGGCCCCTGCGTTGCGTTTGGCGATGATCTGGCGGTGGATGAATTCGATGCTGCCGACGTCCAGACCGCGGGTCGGCTGGTCGAGGATCAGCAGCTTCACGTCACGGTCGAACTCACGCGCGACCACGACCTTCTGCTGGTTGCCGCCGGAAAGCGTCGTCGTCGAAACCCGCGGCGATGGAGTCCGGATGTCAAAGCGCTCGATCTGCGCGGACGCGGAATCGAGTATCGCCGAATCGTTTCGCAGGAGGCCGTTGGCGAACGGCGGGCGGTAGTAGCTGGTGAGAACCAGGTTGTCGTACAGCGGGAACGCGAGAATGAGCCCGAATCGATGGCGATCGCCCGGGACGTAGCCCACCCCGGCCTCGTTCATCCGCCGCGGCGAGAACGCGGTCACGTCCCGACCGGCCAGGGTCACCTTGCCGCCGAGAGGCCGCCGCAACCCAATAAGGGCCTGTACCAGCTCATCCTGGCCGTTGCCGGCCACGCCGGCGACGCCGAGGATCTCGCCGGCCTTGATCTCGAAGGTGGCGTCGGGCACGACCTCGTGGTGTCGATCGTCGTCGACTCGCAACCCCTCTACGCGCAGCACGGCCGCGCCGGGGTGCGACTCGCCCCTGTCGACCGTCAACTCGACCTCGCGGCCGACCATCAGCTCGGCGAGCTCCTCCTCGGTGGTCTCGGCCGGCTTCCTCTCGCCGATCACGTGTCCCCGCCGGATGACCGTGATCCTGTCCGCGACTTCGAGCACTTCGTAGAGCTTGTGACTGATGAAGACGACCGAGTGACCGTCGCCGGCGAGGCGCCGGAGCAGGGCGAAGATCTCTTCCGTTTCTCCGGGCGTCAGGACCGCGGTCGGCTCGTCCAGCACGAGAATCCTGGCATCGCGGTAGAGCGCCTTGAGAATCTCGACGCGCTGCTGCTGTCCAACTGACAGGGAACCCACCTTCGCGTCCGGATCGAGATCGAAGCCGAAGCGGGTGGCCAGGGCGGCAATGCGCTTGCTGGCCTCATGGCGATCGACGAACAAGGCGTTCGACATGGTCTCGGCGCCGAGAATCACGTTCTCGGCGACCGTGAGCACCGGCACCAGCATGAAATGCTGGTGGACCATGCTGATGCCACGGGCGATGGCATCGGCAGGCCCGGCGATCTGGATCGGCCGGCCGTCCATCAGGATCGTGCCCTCATCGGGCCGGGCCAGCCCGTAGAGGATGTTCATCAGAGTGGTCTTGCCGGCGCCGTTCTCGCCCAGCAGGGCGTGGATCTCACCCCGGCGCAGGTCGAGGTCTATGTGGTCGTTGGCCACGACCCCCGGATATCGCTTTGTGATCCCCCGCATCTCGAGGGCAGGGACGCCGTCCCGTTCAGATTGCTCGGTCATGGCTTCCTCGATCGGCCCGAGACCGGCCGGATGCGGCGAGCGGGCCGCGCCTCGATGACGCGACCCGCTCGGAGAATGGCTAGGAACCTTCCTGGATCTCGGCTACTTCCAGGTTCCGCACGTCGCGGTGCAGGTCGTCAGTGTGCCGGCCTTCATCGCGGCGAGAGCGGCGTCCAGCTTGCCCTGAACGTCGGCGGGAAGCGTCACGCTGGTGTTGTGGAACGGTGAGTAACCGATGCCGTCATTGGCAGCGTTGAACTTGGAGATGCCACCCTTGGCGGTACCGGCGGCGATAGCGGTGATCGTCTGGTTCACGGCGCTCGAGAGATGCTTCTCGGCCGAGGTGACGATGCACTTGTCTGCCGTCGGGTAGGACAGGTACTCGTCGACGTCAACGCCGATGGCGAGGATGCCGGCGGTGCAGGCGGCGTCGAGGGCCGCGTTGCCGGTACCACCCGCGACCGGGAAGAGAACGTCAACGGCCTGCTGCTTGATGAACTGCGACCCGAAGGTCTGGCCCCAGGCCGGGTCGGCGTAGGCCTTGCCCAGGTCGCCGGTCGAGAAGAAGGTGCTCTTGACCTTGATGTTCGGGTTGTAGGACGCAGCGCCGAGCTGGAAGCCCTGCATGTAGCGGACGACGGCCGGGTTGTTGTTGATGCCGCCGATTTGTCCGATCGTGCCGGACTTGCTGACCGCGGCAGCTACGATGCCGGCCAGATAGCCCGCCTGGTCCTCCTGGAACTGGATCCCGATGAGCTTCGGCAGGAGCGTGGCGGCATCACCCTTGCACTGGAAGGTGCTGTCCGGGGCGCCGGTCGCGTCCACGCAAGGAGCCACGTCAACGGCGATGAACCAGATGTTCGGGTTGGCCTTCGCCGCCTTGATCGTGGCATCGCCGAGGTTGAAGCCGACTGTGACGATGATGTCGTACTTCTGGTCGACGAACCCCTGGATGAGCCTCGTGTAGTCAGAGGCGTCCGCGGGAACGGCGTAGTGGACGGTGGCACCGAGGGCCGTCGCAGCCGCCTGGGCGCCTTCGTACGAGTACTGGTTGAAGTTCTTGTCGTTGATCGTTCCTACGTCAGAGACCACGCCGATCTTGAGACCGGAGCTTGGCGCCGCCGTCGGCGCTACGCTCGGCGCGGTGCTGGCCACTGCCGTCGTGGGCGCTACCGTGGGCACGGCAGTTGGCGCGGGGGTGGGTGTGGAAGCCGTGCTCGAGCATGCGGCAACGATGACGGCCACCGCAAGCATAGAGAACGCACTCCGGAGCTTTCCGCTCATATGGCTCTCCCTGTCAGACACCGACGAGGTTCTGGGCGAACCTCCCTCTATGTGGATTGTATAGCGGGGCGGACAAGGCGCCAGGAAGTATCGCTCACATTTGCCCGAATTCATGGCGGGCAGGCGGCGCCGGAAGCACCGGCGATACCAGCCGACTGCATCCTCAGTCCGGCCGGTACAACTCGCGGCGATCCAGCCCCAACGCGGCGGCGACCTCCCGCACCGCGTCCGCGCGGCGAGTCCCGGAGGCCACCAGTTGGGCGACCCGCGCGCGGCCGTCGGCCATGGACGCCTGGCCCTCCCTACCGAGCCGCCACGCGGCAGCTCCCTCCGGCGCGATCGCTTCCACCACGATAGCGAACTCCCCGCGCAGGGGAATCGCACCGGCGGTCGCGGCTGAGGCGAGTTCATCGAGCGAACCTCGGATGACCTCCTCGTGGATCTTGGTCAGCTCCCGGCAGGCCGCGGCCATCCGCTTCCCCCCGGCGGCGGCGGCCAGATCGGCGAGTGTCGCGGGAACCCGGGAAGGCGCCTCGTATATGACACAGGCACGCTCGTCGGCGCCGATCCGCGCCAGCCGCTCCCGCCGCTCGCGGCCCCTCCGTGGCAAGAAACCCTCGAAGCTCCAGCGGGCCGCGGCCAGGCCGCTCGCCACGAGCGCAGCCAGCACCGCCGACGCGCCGGGTATGGGCACCACGACGCCGCCCTCGGCGGTCCATGCCGCCGTCAGCTCGGCACCCGGATCGCTGACCAGCGGCGTGCCGGCGTCGGTCACGAGGGCCAGGTCGCGCCCGCAGCGCAGATGCTCGAGCAACTCGAGGGCGCGACCAGGACCGCTCTGAGCGTGATAGCTCACCAGCGGTGTCGTTATGTCGTACCGGATAAAGAGCCTCCGCGTGAGCCGGGTGTCCTCCGCCGCGACCAGTGGCACGGCCTTGAGCACTTCCACCGCACGGAAGGTGACGTCACCCAGGTTTCCGATCGGCGTGGCCACGACGAAGAGGCGGCCACTCCCCGCGCCACTCCCCGCGGCAATCCCCGCGGCCATCGCCGCGCCCTTCGAGGCCCGACTCATGGTCGAGCGGAGCCCGGCCGGCGTCGCGGGTACAGGTAGTCGACGCCCGTCGTGCGCGGTCCGAGCTTCGCCACAGGCGGCACCTGGCGCTTGAATTCGGAGACGGCGACGAGACGCTTGACCCGTTCGATCGCCGCCCCGTGGAAGCCCATGGCCAGCAGCTCTTCATCGGTCCGGCGTTTGTCGATCATCCAGAACAGGAGTCGATCGAGCTCCGGATAGGTGAAACCGGCCTCTACCTCATCCGTCTGGCCGGGCCACAGGTCCGCCGACGGAGCCTTGCGGATGATCGCCTCGGGCACCCCTACCGCGGCGGCAACCTGGCGCACCTGGCTCTTGTAGAGATCGCCGATCGGATTGAAGGCGGAAGCGGAGTCGCCGAAGAGCGTCGAGTAACCGATCAGAGATTCGGTCTTGTTGCCGGTGCCGACGACCAGGCCGCCCCACGCTACCGACCTGTCGTAGAGAACGCACATCCGCGCCCTGGCCATGAAGTTGCCGCGCCGCAGCTGAGACGCGTCGCTCGCCATGACTCCGCCGGCGCCCGCTTCGCCGCCTGTTCCAAAGTAGCCGTCGACGATCGAGCTGATGTCGACCAGGTCGCTGGGGCATCCGAGACGGTCGACGACCAGCCGCGCGTGCTCCACCGACTCTGCCGATGACGTTCTATACGGCATCAACACACAGAGCAGATTCTCCGGGCCGACGGCCTCGGCCGTCAGAAACGCGACGAGCGCGGAGTCGATCCCACCCGACAGGCCGAGCAGAGCACGGCTGAACCCGGCCTGCGCCAGCTGGTTGCGGACGAAGCCGACCATGACCCGCCGGGCGACGCCGGCGTCGATGGCGAGCTCGGGCGGCAGCTCGAACAGCCGATCGGGCGCGCCGCTTCCGCCGGGCTCGGGACCCTCTTCTCCTGCCATCAGGCCTTCTCGGGAGAGTCTGGTGCGGAGAATGCGCCGGCCCGACGGGCAGGCCGGCCGTCGGGCGCCTCGCTGGCTTCGTCGATCGGCATCTCCGTCCGTTCCGCGAGAATGCGGCGCAGCTCACGCAGATGGAGCTCGGGCCGTTCGTCGCGCAAGAGCGGCAGGCCTATGCGTTCGCGGCGGACGTCGCCAAGCTCAACGTCCACGTAGAACAGTCCCTCGTCGAAGAGCGGAGCGGTGAAGACCGGCTCACCGCCGGGCCCGATCACCTCGGACCCGCCCCAGAAGCTGACCGTCTCGTCGAGGCCAACCCTATTGCAGAACACCACGAAGCTGGTCGTGAGCTGGGCATAGGTTCGCATCAGCGTCCGCCATGAGGCGGCGGTGCCGAGACCCACTTCGTGGATGGCCGCCAGATCTCTGCCCGGGGAGGAGGAGACGTTGATCAGGATCTGCGCGCCATCGAGTGCCAGCGTCTCGGGAACCGCGAGGTGCCAGAAGTCCTCGCAAACGGCTATGCCGAGGCGCACGCCCGTCTGTGACTCCACGGCTCGGAGCCGGTCTCCGGCGGCGAAGAAGCGCCGCTCATCGAAGAGCCCGTAGGTTGGCAGGAAGAGCTTGCGATGGACGAACCGGACCTCGCCTGCCTCGAGGAGCGCGGCACTGATGAAGAGCCGGTGGTCGGAGGAAGCCTCGACGAACGAGACGACGGCCGAGATGCCCGCGGATGCCGCCGCGAGCTCGATCAGGCGCGGATCGTCGGCCCTCATGGCCACTTCGGCCGCCAGATCCTGCAGCTGGTAGCCGGTCAGCCCAAGCTCCGGGAAGACCACGAGCCCCGCGCCGGCGGCCCTTGCCTCGGCCAGCGTCCTGTGGTGCCGTTCCAGGTTGTCGGCCAGAACGCCCAACCTGGGGGCCATCTGGGCGAGGGCGATTCGAAGCGGCTGCATCAGGGAAGTCTAGCCCTTGGACCGCTCGCGCCGAGGCCGCCCGAGGACGCGATTTGCGGCTCGGTGCGGCGGCTCGAAACGGTCGAGTCTCGCGCCGGCCCCTACCTGTTCAACCAGACCGATGAGAGGACCTCCGTCTGGTTCCCGGCGCCGACGAACCCCTTGACGTATCTGCCGGCCGCCGCCGCCAGCTTGGCGTTCATGAGAGGAACGGTCGGCATGTCGGCCGCGATCAGATCCTGCGCCTTCAGCCAGTCCGTCCTGGCGGTCGCGGCGTCGGGATCCGCCAGGGCCTTCAGCATGGTCGCGTTCAGGTTGTCGTTGGTATAGCTGAACATCGGCGACGCCACGCCGTTGCTGTAATGGAAGAAGGCGGAATAGAGGAAGTCGTCCGGGCCCGCCCAGCGACAGGTCTGGCTCTGGAGCCACATCGGCAGCTTGCCGGCCGCCTGGTCGGCCAGGTAGTTGGGCGCATACGCCTCGGTCTTGAGGTTGACCGTGAAGCCGGCAGAACCCAGGTCCTGCGCGACGGCCTGAGCCAGGCCCTTGGCGTCCGGAAGGGTCGAACTGGGCGCGCCGGTCGGATACCACAAATCCACGCTCAGGCCACTGGTCGGAACCCCGGCCTGGGCGAGGTAGCCTCTCGATCCGGTGACGTTGTACGTCGGCAAATACTCGCGCTTGTAGTACTGGGCGTCGGGCGGGAGCCAGTTGTCGGCTACTCCGGCCTCGCCCGAGTAGAGGGTGGCGACGTAGGACGGCTTGTTCACAGCCGCGGCGATCGCGAAGCGCACACCCGTGTTGCCGAGGATGTTCGCCTGGCCGGCCACGGTATCGGCATTGTTCATCCCGAGCTGGGTGACATTGCAGGACGAGCCGCGATCCAGAACCATCAGGCCCGCGGTGCCGGTGATGGACGAGATGGAGGTGGGATCGATCGCCTCGACAAGATCCACCGATCCGGACTTGAGGGCCGAGATTTCCGAAGCCTCATCCGGGAAGGGCTTGAAGACGATCCCATCCAGATACGGACGGGCGGCCGAGTTCCAGTAATCGGCGTTCTTGACCAGGGTCACCTGCTGGCCCGGCTTCCACTCACTGAACATGAAGGGCCCGGTCCCGACCATTGCCTTGCCCTCGCCATTGGTCCCCTGGGCGTACGCGTTCTTGCTCAGGGTCGCGTTGTTGCCGTCGTTGGCCTCGATGGCGGCCGGACTCTGGATGCCGAAGGCGGCCACGGTCTGGCTGATCAGGAAGTTGCTCTGGGCGTGGCGCAGGTGGAAGACAACGGTGGTCGGGTCGGGATCCTCGACCGAGACCAGGTTGGAGGCGTCGCCGAATCCACCGAAGACGGCCGCGTACAACGTCGCGTGGGTCTGCAGGTCGCCTTTCGGGAAGGCCTTCCAGCGTTCGTAATTGAACCTGACGGCCGCGGCGTTGAAGGCAGTTCCGTCGTGGAACTTGATGCCGGAGCGAAGCTTGAAGGTATAGGCGAGGCCATCCGGGCTGACCTTGGGCAGTGAGGAGGCGAGCACGGGGACGATGGTGCTTATCGTGCCCGGCAACAGCCCGACGAGGCCTTCGACCACCTGGTTCGCGACGTACAACGAATCGGCGTCGCTCACTAACGACGGGTCGGCGGACTGCATGTCCGAGTCCAGGGCGACCCTGAGAGTGCCGCCCGGAGTCGGACCCCCGACTGGCCCTGCCGTGCTGGTGCTGCTGCCACACGCTGCCGCTACCAGGGCCAGCACGGCCAGCATCGACGCCCAACGCTTCACGTCCTCGTCCTTCCTGAGCGCTGCGCCGGCTGGGCGCAGCTCTAGCAGCTCGCCCACCGTGGCAGACGTGCCGGGGACAGCCCGTTGTTCCTCTCGCTACAACCTTATCGGGCTCGGCCCGTCCTCGCCAGCCAATTCGGGCGGACCCATCGGGTTTCAGCCACGATCGCGCCGCCGCGGTGCCGGACCCTCTGGCGCCGTGGGCGTCTGGGGTGCGGCCGCAACCTGGGTGGTTCCCCCCGCGCGCTCTGCCACGGCGTCCGAGGGCGTCGTGCCGGCTCCATGCGGCCCAGCCTGCCCGGCAGCCCCCGCCCCGCCGCGCCGTCCGGTGACCTGAACCTGTTCGGCCGTCCCGTCCACCTCCTCTGCGAAGTGGCAGGCGACGTCGTGCCGGCCGGCCAGCTCGCGCAGGATAGGCTCCTCGGCGACGCAGCGTTCGGGGTTGCCGAGTCGTTCGCGCAGCCAGCAGCGAGTGTGGAAACGGCAGCCCGACGGCGGATTGGCCGGGTTGGGAACGTCTCCGGTCAGGATGATTCGGCGGCGGCGGCCCTCCACGGCAGGATCCGGAATCGGCACGGCGGAGAGCAGTGCGACCGCGTACGGATGCAGCGGCCGTTCGTAGAGGTCGCGCGATCCGGCGGTCTCGACGATCTTGCCCAGGTACATCACTGCGATCCGATCGCTTATGTGGCGGACGACCGAGAGGTCGTGGGCGATGAAGAGATAGGTCAGCTGAAACTCGTCCTGGAGGTGCTCGAGCAGGTTGATGATCTGGGCCTGGATCGAGACGTCGAGGGCGCTGATCGGCTCGTCGGCCACGATCAGATCCGGGTGGAGCGCCAGGGCCCGAGCCACACCGATGCGCTGGCGCTGGCCGCCGCTGAACTCGTGGGGGTATCGGTCGCCGTAGTCGGGGTCGAGACCGACGGTCGCGAGCAGGTCGCGGACGCGCTCGGTGCGCTCCCGGCCTGAGCTGACGCCGTGGATCTCGAGCGGCTCGGAGACGATCCCGGCGGCCGTCATGCGCGGGTTCAAGCTGGCGTAGGGATCCTGGAAGATCATCTGCATTCGGCGCCGGAAGGCTCGCAGGGTCGAGCCCTTAGCGTGCGTGATGTCCTGGCCGTCGAAGACGACACTCCCTGCGGTGGGCCGGTAGAGCCGCAGTATCGTCCGCCCAACGGTGCTCTTGCCGCAGCCCGACTCCCCGACGAGCCCGACGGTCTCACCCTTCTGGATCGTGAGGGAGACGCCGTCGACGGCCCGCACGTCGCCAACGTGGCGGCTGAGCAGGATGCCACTGGTGATCGGGAAGTACATCTTGAGGCCTTCGACCTGCAGCAGCGCCCGCGGCGACGTTGCGGCGCCCGCCTCCGTGACTGCTGACGACCCGCTTCCGGGTGTGAAAGAGGCCGTCATCGCACTACCGCCGACGGCTGCGCGGCCGCGACGAAGCCTTCCCGAAGAGGCCGGCCCGCCACAGCCTCCTCGGCCGTCGGGCGGTTCCAGCAGGCCGATCGGTGAGTAGCCAGAGGTCCGGTCTTCAGGACCTCAGCGGTGGGCAGGATCGGGTCGAGAGCGGGCATCTCGGTCCAGCAGCGGTCGAGGCGCCAGGCGCAGCGGGGCGCGAACGGGCAGCCGGTCGGCGCGAAGCGCAGATCGGGGGGCGTGCCCTCGATCGGGATCAGCGGTTCACCCGGCTGGGCGTCCAGGCGCGGCATCGAATGGAGCAGGCCCACCGTGTACGGGTGCGAGGGCCGGGCGAACAGCTCGGGCGTGGTTGCGCTCTCGACGACGAAACCGGCGTACATGACGTTGATGCGTCGAGTCATACCGGCCACGACTCCCAGGTCGTGCGTGATGAGGATCACGGCCGTGCCGCGATCGGCGGCAAGCCGGCTCAACAACTCGAGCACCTGGGCCTGGATCGTCACGTCGAGGGCCGTCGTGGGTTCGTCCGCTATCAGCAGCTTGGGCTCCAGCGCCAGGGCGATGGCGATCATCACGCGCTGTCGCATTCCCCCGCTGAACTGGTGCGGGTAGTCGCGCAGGCGCCCCTCGGGCTGCGGGATGCCGACCATGGCCAGCAACTCGATTGCCCGCGCTCGCGCCTCCCGGTTCGTGACCTTCTGGTGAGCCTTGATGGTTTCAACCATCTGCTCCTCGATGGTCAGGACCGGGTTGAGGCTGGTCATCGGGTCCTGGAAGATCATGGCGATCTCCTTGCCCCGCAGATCCCGCATCTCCGATTCCTCGAGCGCCAGGAGGTCCTCGCCCTCGAAGACGACCTTGCCGCCCTCGATCCGGCCCGCGGGCCTCGGCAGCAGCCTCATGACTGCCAGATTGGTCACCGACTTGCCGCAGCCCGACTCACCCACCAGGCCGACCGTCTCGCCCTCGTCCAGGTCGAACGAGACGCCGTTGACGGCGTGGACTGTGCCGTCGCGGGTACGGAACTTGACCACCAGTTCGTCGATGGAAAGAAGGTGCATGGCTGGCCTAGCGCTTCAGGCGCGGGTCGAGCGCTTCTCGCAGCCCGTCGCCCAGGAGGTTGAAGCCCACGGCGGCGATCACGATGACCGCGCCTGGGAAGAAGATCAGGTACGGGTAGTTCTGCAGGAAGCTCGACGAGTCGGTCAGCATCTCGCCCCACTCGGCGATGCGTGGGTCGCCCGGTCCAAGGCCCAGAAAGCCCAACCCGGCTACGTCGATGATGGCCGTGGCCGCGAACAGCGTCGCCTGGACGATCAGCGGCGTCAGGGCGTTGGGCATCATGTGCCGGATCAGGATGCGCGCCGGGGAGGCTCCCATAGAGCGGGCGGCGGTCACGTAGTCCGATTCGCGCAGCGCGAGCAGGCTACCCCGCAGCAGTCGCGCAAAGGCCGGGGAATAGGAGATGCCGACGGCCAGGATGATCTGGATCTCGCCGTGCCCGAGCCAGGACACGATCCCAATGGCGAGCAGGATCCCCGGGACCGCCAGCAGCACGTCCACGACCCGCATCAGAGCGCCGTCTACCAGGCCGCCCGCACCACCGGCGATCGCGCCCACGAGCGTCCCGCCGATGAGCCCGAAGACCACCGCGACCACACCTACGGTCAGGCTGATGCGAGCGCCATAGAGAACACGGGTGAACTCGTCGCGGCCGAGCTTGTCCGTTCCCATCAGGTGGGCCAGGCTGGGCCCCTGGTACTGGTCCGACAGCGTGCCGACGGTCGGGTCGAAGTGGGTTATGTAGGGAGCCAGGATGGCCCCGACCACGAAGACGGCGATGAAGAAGAGCCCAACCATCGCCGGCCCGTTGCGCACGAGGCGTCGCAGGGCGTCGCGCCACAGCCCGCGGCTGACACGCGGCGACGCGGCTACGGCAACGGACGGCGTCCACATCTCAGCTGTACCTGATACGCGGATTCAGGAACGCGTAGCCCACGTCCACGATCAGGTTCACCCCCATGAAGATGATGGCGAAGATCAGGACGAGCGACTGGACAACGATGAAGTCGTGGTTCTGGACCGAGCTCACCACCCAGGACCCGACTCCGTTCCAGTTGAAGACGGTCTCGGTGAGCACGGCGCCCCCGAGGAGCGCACCCGTCTCGAGTCCGATCACCGTCGTCACCGGCAGCCAGGCGTTGCGCATGATGTGGCGGTCGTTGACGCGCCGGTCGCTCAGGCCCTTGGCCCGAGCGGTGCGGACGTAGTCTTCGTTGCTGACGTCGATGACCGAGGCGCGGGTGATCCGGGCGAAGACCGCCAGTGGGATGGAGCCCAGGGCGATCGACGGCAGGATCAGGTGGGCGACCGCGTCGACCACGTACCAGTGGCCCGCCAGTATCGCGTCGATGATCGCGAAGTGGGTGACCGGGCTCACGTCGAGGCGAGGGTTGAGCTGACCGAACGTTGGCAGCAGGTGCAACTCCACCCCGAAGATGAAGGCCAGCGTGTAGCCGAGCACGAAGACCGGGATCGAAATCCCGAACAACGAGATCACGGTAACGATGCCGTCGATCCAGCTGTTGGGGTGACGCGCGGCCAGGCGCCCAAGCGGGATGCCAAGGCCAACGGCGAAGGCGATGGCGCCCATCGTCAACTCCAACGTTGCCGGGAAGCGGATCAAGAACGTGTCCGCGACCTGCCGCCCGTCGATGAAGCTGGAGCCAAAGTCGCCGTGGAGCAGCCGCCCGATGTACTCGAAGTACTGCACGTAGAGGGGCCGGTCGAAGCCCTGCGAGGCGTTCATCTGCGCGACCAGCTGGGGCGTGGCGTGCTGTCCCAGGATCGCCTCCGCCGGGCCCCCGCCCGGCAGCAGCCTGAGGAACATGAACAGGATTATCGAGAGACCGAGGAGGACCGGCACCGCCACAAGTACGCGCCGGACGATGAAACGCGCCACGGTGAGAGGTGACTCCTCCGCTAGATAGCAGCCCCCCGGGGTCGACGTCGACCCCGGGGGGCGCCGTTTCTACGAATGTTACAGCCGGCCCGCACAGCGAAACTGAACGGATCGGCAGACCGGAGCGCTAGCGCCCGGCCACCCGCCTGCTATTGAGAGAGCCAGACGGTGTTGAAGTACTCGATGCCGTTACCGGCTGGCACGAAGCCGTGGACCTTGCTCGTGTAGGCCCCTGGAGGCGTCGAGTTGACGATCGGGACCATGGGGAGATCCTGGGCCAGCAGATCCTGTACCTGACCCCAGTCCGCGTTCGCAGCGTCCTGAGTGGTCTCCGCGAGCGCCTTGAGCATCAGCGTGTTGGCCTGGGGGTTGTTCCAGCCGAACTGAGCGTTGGGCTTGCCGCCCTGCCATCCGAACCACGCGGCGTAGAGGAAGTTGTCGGCGCCGGCCCAGTCGCAGGTCCAGCCGAAGAGATACGCCGCGAACTTCCCGTTGGTTGCGTCGCTGACGTAGCCGCCGTGCCAGTCCTCGGTCTTGAGGTTGACCTTGAAACCGATGGCCTGCAGATCCTGGGCAATGGCCTGGGCGATGCCCTGCGGATCCGGCATGTAGGGCCGGACGACGTTGGACGGATAGTACAGGTCGATGGTCTTCTGAGCGCTGGTCAGGTTGGCCTTCGCCAGGTCAGCCGTGGCCTGCGAAACGCTGTAGGCGGGCAGAGGCTCGGCCTTGAAGCCCAGGGTCGCCGGCGGCATGAAGCCCGTCGGTACATCCCCGGCGCTCGCATAGAAGGCCTTGAAATAGGCCGCCTTGTTGACCGCCTCGGAGACGGCGAGCCGGACGTTCCTGTCCGCGTAGATGGTCGGCTTGCCGCCAACGCTCTGGTTCAGGTCGAGGTTGAGCTGGTTGCACGACTGGCCGCGGTTGATGATCGTCAGGCCGGACCCCTGGGCCGTTGTGACGTCAGTGGGCGAGATCGAGAAGGCCAGATCGGCGCCACCGGACTGCAGAGCCTGCAGCTTGGAGGTGGAGTCCTTGAAGGGCTTGAAGGTGATGGTATCGAGGTGCGCCGCGTTGGCGGTGTCCCAGTAGTTGGGGTTCTTGACCAGGGTGATGTGGTCCCCCGCGACCCACTCCTTGAAGATATAGGGACCGGTACCGACCATGTCCTGGCCCTGGGGCAGCAGCCCCTCGGCGTACTTGTTGCTCGAGAGCGGCGTGCTGTCCGCGTTCGCGGCCTTCAGCGCCGCCGGGCTCTGGATACCGAAGACGCCCAGGGTCTGCGAGAGCAGGAAGTTGGACTGCGGAGTCTTCAGCGTGAAGACAACCGTCTGCTCGTCGGGAGCGGTCACCGACACGACGTTGGAGGCCGATCCAAAGGCGCCGAAGACGGCGCCGTAGTAGTAGGCGTTGTCCTGGAGGTCGCCCTTCGGGTAGGCCTTCCAACGGTCGTAGTTGAAGACGACGGCATCGGCATTGAAGTCGGTCCCGTCATGGAACTTGACGCCGGTCCGCAGCTTGAACGTGTAGGTCAAGCCATCCGAGCTGACTGTCGGCAGCGCCGTGGCCAGGACCGGGATCACCGTGCTGATCGTCCCGGGCTGGAGTCCGACGAGGCCCTGAACCACCTGCGCCTGGACGTACAGCGAGTTGCCGTCGCTGACGAGGGACGGATCCGCGTACACCATGTCGCCATCCAGGGCGACGACCATGTTGCCGCCCTGGATCGCCGTCGCGCCGGGCGTCGGGGTCGGGACGCCCGCGGTCGGAAGGGCGGCCGACGAGCCCGCTGTAGTCGGCCCTGGGGTCGGTGTCGTTGTACTGCTGCTACAGGCCGCGGCAATCAGGGCCGCCACGGCCAATATGGAGCCTAGACGCTTCATCTCTACTCCCATCCTCCTGGTCGCACATGCGGGAACCGGCTGCGAATCTTGCTTGCGACGCGATCTGGGCTGCCGGTCCAAGCTGCGGCATACGCCCTGGGCTTAGGGCGTCCTGACGCGCCTCTCACCGTACACCAGACCGGGCCAAGACGCTCGGCCAAGTTGGTCGCTCGCCGGCGAATATCTCGCAGCCAGGCTCAATCAGGCGCAGCATCCGCCGTGGCTACGACCGGCTGCCGCGAGGCGGCCTCTTCAGCTGCCCGGTCCGAAACCTGCTCGGCGAAATGGCAGGCCGACATCTGGCCGCCGCCCATGTCGCGTAGCGGCGGATCGAGGGTCACACATTGCTCCGGGTTTCCGAGCTTCTCTCGCAGCCAGCAGCGCGTGTGGAAGCGGCAGCCCGAGGGCGGGTTTGCCGGCGACGGAACGTCGCCCCGCAGCACCAGACGCTTCTTGCGGACTCGTGGGTCCGGGTCGGGAATGGCCGAGAGCAGGGCGACGCTGTAGGGGTGGCGCGCCCCCTTGAAGAGCTGGTCCGAGGTGGCGACCTCCGCCATCTTGCCGAGATACATGACGCCGATCCGATCGCTCACGTACTCGATGACCGAGAGGTTGTGGGCGATGAACAGGTATGTCAGGTTGAATTCTCGGCGAAGGTCCAGCAGCAGGTTGAGGATCTGCGACTGGATCGATACGTCGAGCGCCGAGACCGCCTCGTCGCAGACTATAAATTCCGGATCGAGGGCCAGCGCCCGAGCGATCCCGATGCGCTGCCGCTGGCCACCCGAGAACTCGTGCGGGTAGCGGCGGGTGTAGTCCCGCCTCAAGCCCACGGCTTCGAGGGTGTCCTCGACCTTCTTCATCCGAGCCGAGCTGGACTTCATCCCCTGGGCCAGCAGTCCCTCGCCGATGATGTCGCTCACCGGCATGCGCGGGTTCAGCGAACCATAGGGATCCTGGAAGATCAGCTGCATCCGGCGCCGCATGTGGCGCAGGTCGGTCGACTTCAGCTTGCTCAGATCCTTGCCGCCGACCTCGACGGAGCCCGCCGTCGGACGCATCAAGTACAGAACGGTGCGCCCGAGCGTGGTCTTCCCGCAGCCGGATTCACCGACCAGGCCGAATACCTCGCCCTTTTGGATGTCAAAGCTGACGCCGTCAACGGCTTTTACGTCACCGACCTTGTGGCGCAGGATGCCGCCCATTATCGGGAAGTACTTGACCAGACCCTTCGCAGAAACCAGCGTCTCGGTCGGCAGCGGCTCGACTGGCCTTGCCTCCGGAGCCGTGGCCGTCGGAGTCTCATTCATCGCTTGTCCACTCGCGCTACAGCCACTGGGCCGGATCCCGCCCCGTTGCTACTGACCGGCCGCTCTGAGATCGGGTAATGGAGCCAGCATGCCGCCTGGCGATCCGGGTCCGTGGTCCGGAGCGGCGGATCGAACACCCTACACGTGTCGAAGGCCAGAGGGCACCGCGGCTCGAACCGGCAGCCCTTGGGCATGCGGAACGGGTTCGGCACGGTGCCCTTGATCACGTTGAGACGCTGGCCGCGCGGCACGTTGGACGGAATGGACGTGATCAGGCCCTGCGTGTAGGGATGCTTCGGGTTGATCAGCACCTCTTCAGCCGTGCCGGTCTCGACGATCTTGCCGGCATACATGACGGCCATCCGCTGCACCGTTTCGGCCACGACTGCGAGGTCGTGAGTGATGAGTAGGAGCGCCGCGCCGGTCCGCTCCTGGATGGCCTTGATGAGCTCGAGGATCTGGGCCTGGATGGTTACGTCGAGCGCCGTGGTCGGCTCGTCGGCGATGATCAGCTTGGGGTCGCAACTCAGGGCCATGGCGATCATGACCCGCTGTCGCATGCCGCCCGAGAGCTCGTGGGGGTATTGCTTGACCCGCCGCTCCGGCGACGGGATCCCGACCAGCTCGAGCATCTCCACGGCCCGGTCCCAGGCAGCCCTGGCTGAGACGTCGCGGTGCGCCTTGACCGCCTCTGCGATCTGGTTGCCGACGGTGAATACCGGGTTCAGCGAGGTCATCGGCTCCTGAAAGATCATGGCCATGTCGCTGCCGCGGATCCGGCGCATCTCCGACATGGGCAGCGAGAGGATCTCCCGACCGTCGAACCAGATCTCGCCGGAGACGATCTCGCCGGGCGGGATGTCGATGAGCCGCATGATCGAAAGCGACGTGACGCTCTTGCCGCAGCCCGACTCCCCCACCAGCCCCAACGTCTCGCCGCGCTTGAGCTGGAAGTCGACGCCGTCAACGGCAGGAACCGTCCCGTCCATGACGTGGAAGTGCGTCTTGAGGTTGCGCACTTCCAGCAAGACATCCGGCGCCGGCGGCGGGCCGACGACATGGCGCCGTTCAGCGACCGGCGACACGCGCTCGAGGTCGACCACGGTGGTCATATGCGGGACCTCGGGTCGAGAGCGTCGTGGAGTCCATCACCGATGAAGTTGATGGAGATGACGGTGAGGGCTATGCACATGCCGGGGAAGAATGCCCACCACCAGTTGCCCGAGCCCATGGCCCCCTGTGAGTTCGAAAGGGCGTTACCCCAGGTGGCCTCGGTCGGCGCAATGCCGAAGTTGAGGAAGCTGACAAAGGCCTCTAGCACGATGTTCGATGCCATGAGCAGGGTCATGACCACGATGACCGGCCCGAGGGCGTTGGGCAGGATGTGCCGGAACGTAATCCTGAGGTTGCTCACGCCGACGGCCCGCGCGGCCTCCACGAAGTCCGTCTCACGCAGGCTCAGGAATTGGGCCCGGACGAGCCGGGCGATCAACCCCCACTGGAGTAAGCCGAATACCAGGATCAACGCAACCATGCTGCCCTGGCCGAAGAAGACGGCGGCGACGAGGATCAGGAAGAGCAGCGGGACGGCGAACGTCACGTCGACGAGCCTCATGAGGAGGTTGTCTACCGTGCCTCCGGCGGCGCCGGAGATGGAGCCGATGATCACGCCGATGAAGCCGGCGATCAGGGTTGCGAACAGCCCGACGGCCAGCGACACGTGCGCCCCGTTGACGACGTTCGTGAAGACGTCGCGGCCGGCATCGTCCGTTCCGAACAGATGTGTGAGCGTCGGGGGATCGCCACCCTGCTCCTTCGCGCCCGGAATGTCGATCGGGTTATAGGGAGCCACGATCGGGCCGAGGACGGCGATGAGGATTATCGCGGTCAGAACGGCCAGGCCGAACAGGGCCATCCGGTGCCGCAGGAATCGCTTGAGGGCCAGCTGCCACTGGTTGAGCGATACGAGGGCGACCTCGACGTCGGGGGTGGTATCGATGTCTATGACGGCAGCCGGCAACTCGATCGCCGGGCCCTTGGTGACTTCTGAGCGCGATGTCATTTGCGGGCCTCAGTCGTATCGAATGCGTGGGTCGGCGACGGCATAGAGAACGTCGGCCACCAGGTTGAAGGTCACGACCATGATCGAGGCTATGAACACGATGCCCATGAGCAGGAAGTAGTCGTGCGCCAGCAACCCTGTGTAGAAGAGATAGCCCATGCCCTGCAGGCTGAAGATGGTCTCGGTGACAATCGCACCGGAGAAGATGAACGCCATCTCGAGGGCCGCATTGGTGATGATGGGCAGCAGGGCGTTCCGGAAAGCGTGGCGGAAAACCACGCGTCGCTCGCCCAACCCCTTGGCGCGGGCAGTTCGGACGTAGTCCTGGTTCAGGGACTCCAGCATCGCCGAGCGAACGAAGCGGCTGTCACCGGCCACGGTCACGGCCACGAGCGTTATCACCGGCAAGACTAGATGGGTACCGACATCCCAGCCGTACTTCAATGGATCGGTCCAGAAGGCTTGCCACCAGATACCCGAGGCGAAGGGTCCGGGTGAGATCCGGGGCGACTGGATCAGCTGGGTCGGGAACCAATGGAGCGTCACGCCGAAGAGGAAGATCAGCATCAGGCCCAACCAGAAGGTCGGCAGCGAATAGAACGTGTAACTCAGCAGAGTCACGGCCTGGTCGAAGAGGCTGTACCGCTTGACCGCGCCGAGGACTCCGAGGAGCAGCGCCAGGGTGATCCAGATGATCGTGGCCGTCGTCATGAGCAGCAGGGTCACCGGCAGCCGGCCAAGGATGATGTCGAGGACGGGCTGGTTCAGGGAGATCGAGATGCCCCAGTCGCCGTGCAGCATGCCGTTGTCCCCGCCGCCCAGGAACCCGGGCAGGAAGTTGGGCAGGTTGTGGGCGCTCAGGAGGCTGCTGTTGCTGCAGTCCCAGACACCCAGCCAGCCGCCGTACTCCTTGAGCATGTCGACAGGGCTCGGATTGCGAACCAGACACCAGTGCTGGAGCCAGGCAGTGACCTGATCCTGGGTGACGAACCGGTTCTGGTTGAATTGGGCCTGTGGTCCTCCTGGTGCCATGAGCATCAGGAAGAAGCAGATCACAGTGATCAGGAAGAGGACGGGGATGGCCTGGAGCAGGCGCCGAATGATGTACTTGGTCATCGCTCTACCACTTGCCCTGCTCTGCAGCCGGGTGGATCTTGGGGGGCGCCGCACGGCCATTCAAACGATCCAGACCGGACGGAGTGGTACCGGACCGACAGTCGACGCCCGAAGTTCGCAACAGAGTACAGCAGACAGGGATTGCCGTTGATGGGTCCGGAACGTGAAGGGGGCGGGCGATGGGATCCATCGCCCGCCCCCTTGTTGGCCGGACTGAGAAGGTTAGCTAACTCGGTTTACTGGTAGAACCAGTCCTCCGGGTCCCACGTCGGGCCGATCGAGCTCGGGTTGTACCCCGGCCAGTTGCCCACGTGGACGCCGACACCGGTGACCTCGGTGCGGTAGTAGATCGGGATCTCGGGAAGGCCGGCGACGTAGGCCTGCTGGACGGCCACCATGGCGCTCAGCTGGTCCTTCGGGTCGACGGCGGTCTTGAGGATCTTGAGGGCCGCATCCATGGCGGGGCTGTTGAAGCGGGTGTCGTTGGCGCCGTTGTGTCCAGTCGCCGCGTTCTCCGGGAACTGGGTGCTGTCGTATACCGGATCGTTGTCGCTATACGGGCTTCCGCCGAGGATGTACGCGTAGTCGACGATGTCGTAGTTGCCGCGGTACATCTCGCAATCCTTGTTGGGAGTGCTGGCGGTGTCGTTCCAGCCCGCGAACACGACGGAGCTGGCGTCCGCGGTCACGATGTGACTCTTGAGGCCGACCGCCTGCAGGTAGCCCTGGAGCTTCTGCAGCTCGGTGAGCCGGACGGAGTTGCCGGCCGTCGTGCACAGCAAGAGATCGATCGTCTTGCCGTTGTACTGCCGGAGTCCGTCAGAGCCCTTGGTCAACTTGGCCGCATCGAGCAGCGTGTTCGCATCGGCCACGTTGTAGGTCGGGCAGGTCACTGCGGTTGCGTACCACAGGTTCGGCGGGACGTTCGAGCAGGCGGGCGTGACGCCGGCGCCGGGGAAGACCGCGTCGATGATGGACTGCTTGTCCACCGACTCGTAGATGGCCTTGCGGACGTTTACGTCAGAAAGGAACGGATTGGTCTTGCTGGCATTGTTGATGTCGAAGTGTTCGTACTGCCAGGCCGCGCTGTTCTCGACCTTGCCAATGCTCGGATCCGTGGCGGCGACAGTCTTGGCGTCGGCCGTGGACATGTCGAAGGCAAGGTCGATCTCGCCGTTCTTGAAGGCGGCGATCATGCCGCTCTTATCGGTGAAGAACACGAACTTGAGCCCGGAGAGGTACGGCGCATGGAGGCCGCCCACGCCACCGGCCCAGTACGGGTTCGGCTTGTAGTCGACTTCGGTCGCGCTGGCGGCCGTGATCATGAACGGGCCGCTCCACGGCACGCTCGCGGCGGCCGAGCTAACGGGCATCGACTTGGTCGCCGCGTCGGCGATCGGGATCGTGCTCATGTAGTGCTGCGGCAGGATCGTGGACGGGCCGGTGAGGAACGAAAGCCAGCTGGCGTACAGCTGGGCGAAGTGGATCGAAATGGTCAGCCCGTCAGAGGAGACGTCGACCTTGTCGATCAGGTTGATCGTCTTGCCGTTGGCATCGGTGGTGGTGAACCCGACGCCGCAGGAAGTGCAGCCCTTCTGAGCCGGATCCTGGGCCCACTTGACCGTGTAAGCGAAGTCCGCGCCCGTTAGCGGCTGGCCATCGGACCACTTGAGGTTCGGCTTGAGCGTGACCTTGACGGTCATGCCGGTGCCGCTCGGGTCGATGGTGAGGCCACCATTGTCCGCGGTGGGGACGGCGGCGGCGAGGTCAGGAATGTACTTGCCGTCGGAGCTGATGGTCAGGAAGCCGCGCATCGCCGGCTGGATCGTTTCGAAGTCGGTGAAGGCCGTGGTGAAGAACGGGTTGAGCTGCGTGGGGGGCTGCCACTCGCCCATGACCAGCGTTCCGCCGGTCTTGCCGGGGCCCGGCTTGTAGTTGGTGCCGAAGAGGGCCTGATCGAGGCTACTGAGCGTTGGGCTGGGGGCCGGAGTGACCACGGGCGCCTGGGTGGTCGTCCCTGTGGCTGCTGGCGCCGGCGTAGGCGTCGTCGTGCTGCTCGAGCAAGCGGCAAACACCAGCACCGCGATCGAGAGCAATCCCGTTAACCGTTTCGACATCGACATCCTCCCAGATGGCTGTTGTCCGCTGCAACGAAGGCACTGCTCCCGTTCGTCTCCACCTCCCATTTCGGGCGCCGAACGGAGCAACGTCGATCCTGCAGTCGGGTGGGCTTGACCGCCTGTCCGAACACTATGCGCGGCGGTTGCAGACGTGTCAAACGTCCCTTTTACGAGGGCCGAAGACAGTCTAGACCGCCGTCGGGTCTCCACGACGACCCAGAAACGACACGGACCAGGCATTGGCCGCTATTCAAAATACGCAAACGGCGCCCGCCCGGTTCACCGGAAACCGACTGCCCGCCCGTCCGACGGGACCGAACGGCGCGCTCTTATTCAGCGGAGCGCGAATTGCGCCAGCTCCACCCGCGAGTCTGGGATGTCCGGGCCCTTGCATACCGGTAGGACTCGCAGAGGCGCTGATTGCCGATCTACGTTGCGGGTGCTCTTCCGCCCGTGCCCTCGATCAGCCAACCCACCAATCGCCGATATTCCACTCCGCCCCCGACGGCATGGAGTTGCCGGTGAAGTTGTGGATCTTGGGATTCGCGAGCCACACATCTTTCCGGAAGTAGAGCGGTAGTTCATACGTGTTGCTATCCGAGCCATAAATGTCCTGGACGGCATACATAGCGGAACGCACCTTGTTGAAGTCGACGGTCGTGGCAATCGTGTCATATGCCGAGTCGAGACCTGGCAGGCTTATCCGCGTCACGTTTTGGCCGTCATTCGGAGCGGTATCGGGGATCTGGCTCGAATAATACGCCTTGTAGCCGAGCAGAGGATCCAGCGGGGAGACGTATGAGAACTCGGCCGCGTCGTAATTGCCGTGGCTCAGATTGCACAAAGTGCCTGCGTTCTTGGCCGTCCAAGGGCCAAATATATCCGAGTCCGACTTAGCGTTAATATCCACCTTGATGCCGATCACCTTCAGCTGCGCCGCCATCAACGTAAGCGTGTCGAGGCGGTACTGGCGGGTCGTCGTGCAATACGAAAGCTCGAGGGTCTTGCCGCCTTTGGTCAGATAGCCGTCGGTGCCCTTGGTCCAGCCGGCATTGGCCAGCAGGACGGAAGCCGTCGTCGGGTCGGCCGCGGTGGAGGTTGTGATGGCCTTGTAGTACCAGGACAGGGGCGAGACGAAGTTGTTGCTGACGGTGACGTTGCCGAGCAGCGGGCCTTGGGCGATGGCCCCTCGATCGGTTGCGAGCTTGATGGCCTGGATGATGTTGGCCGCGTCGGTATCGAACTTGGTCTTGAAGCTGGCGTTGTTGAAGGCCAGCAGTTCATATGTACGCGAGTCGTGGATGATCTGGGAGCCCACCGCCACGTCCGACAGGGCGGGAATGTCGGCATTGCTCAAGTCCTGGCCTACGTCGTAATCGCCGTTCTTGAATCCGTTGATCATGCTGCCGGCGTCGGTGTAGTACTTCCACGTCACAGCCGTGAGCCAGGGCGTATGGCCGCCGACCGTCTGCCAGGCCGGATTTGGCTTGAGAGTTATCTGAGTTCGTCCTTGGACGCCCGCTGGAATGTACGGACCGCTATATACACCACTCGGGAGATTCGACATCGGATATAGCTTGGCCCTGGCGTCCTTGATAGGTATGGTCGTTATATAGTGAGCCGGGAGCAGCGGCGACACGAGTGTGAGGTAGCCCTCGTACGCCTTGTCGAAATGCATGACGCACGTAGTATCGGATCCGCCATCGACGCCGGTCACGTCCTGCCAGCCGGCTGTGGCGCCGGCCGGGAGGCCTGTGTTGTCCTTACTCGTCATCCATTGCCACGTCGCCTTGATGTCGTCGCAATTGATCGGCTGGCCGTCCGACCACTGCATCCCGAGCCGTAGCTTCCAGGTGACGTCCATGGCGCTGCCGTTGAAGACGACGCCGCCGTTGGCGAGTGTCGGCACGTCCAGGGCGAGGTCCGGAACGTACTTCAAGTCCGGGGTCACCCGCACCAGTCCGTCGAACATGCTCGCCGCGAGTTCGAGGTCGGTCGCCGTGCCGGCGAAGTACGGGTTGACGGCATCCGGGTACTGCCACTCCGCGATCGTCACCTTGCCGCCCGTGGTCGCCGCCTGGACCGCCGCATAGGTGGTGTCCGAGAGCGCCAGCGCCGCCGGGGTCGGCGAGGGAGCGGGGGTTGCGGCGGAGAGGATCGGCTCGAGCGCGGAGCCCGAGGGGGTGGCGCTCGACTGACCGCATGCAGCCGCGACCAATACGACGGCGCCGAGCAGGCCGATCACACGCGTGCGCATCCACACAGCTCCATAGCGAGTCGAACCGACAGCGCAGGCGAGAGCCTTCGGCGTCTTTACCCTCCGTCAACGGCAGATGGACAGACGAGATTCCATCTGGCCGACGGGCGGAGCCGGGCTGCCACGGAACGGTACTATGCCCAGCCACCGACACAGTGTCAAACACGCCCGGCGGTCGCGGCCCCGCGGAAATCGCTCGATGCCATGAGATCCTAGAGCGGGCGTAGCGACCTGGTGGTAGCCAGACTGATCTCCCGATCGGGTTTGTTTCGACCATCCAGCCGGTCGAACATCGCCGGCCGGCCGCTGCCGGTTGGGCCGATCAGTCCGGGCAGGGCGTCTGAACCCCGGTCATCGCCTTCCAGCGCAGATTGGGCTGACGCGCGGCCGTGGTCTCGTCGAGCCGGCGAACCGGCGAGCTGTGCGGAGCCTCGTGCAGGAGATCCGGATCCGAGTGGGCCTCGCCCACGATGCACCGCAACGCTTCGACGAAGGCGTCAAGCGTTTCGAGCGATTCGGTCTCCGTCGGCTCGATCAGAAGGGCCTCGTGCACGGTCAGGGGGAAGTAGATCGTGGGCGGGTGGAAGCCGTAGTCGATCAGCCTCTTGGCCACGTCGAGGGTGCCCAGCCCGGTCTCGGCCTTCAGGGTCGCGGACGAGGCGACGAACTCGTGCATGCACGGCCGGGCGAACGGAACGTCGAGGACGTCGGAGAGGCGGGCCTTGAGATAGTTGGCCGCCAGGACGGCATCCTCGCTGACCTCGCACAGCCCCGAGCCGCCGTGGGCCCGGATGTACGCGTAGGCCCGCAGCAAGACCCCGGTATTTCCGACGAAGGCCCGCACGCGGCCGATGCTCGTGGGCCGCTCGCCGGCTGCCTCGGTCCGGAACCGGCCGTCCGGTTCCCGCAGGACGCGAGGCGACGGCAGGAACGGGAGCAGCTTGTCCCCGACGCCGACGGGCCCGGCTCCGGGCCCGCCGCCGCCGTGTGGCGTGGAGAACGTCTTGTGGACGTTGATGTGCATGACGTCGAAGCCGGCCTCGCCGGGCTTGAAGCGGCCCATGATGGCGTTGAGGTTCGCCCCGTCCATGTAGGCGAGGGCCCCCGCCTCGTGGACGGCGTCGAGCAGCTCGCACAAACGGCTCTCGAAGAGCCCGAGCGTCGACGGATTGGTGATCATGACCGCGGCCGTGCGCGGTCCGAGGGCCGCGCGGAAGGCGTCCACGTCCACGCCGCCGTCGGGCGCGGAGGGGATGTTGACGGTCGTGAAACCGGCCATGGACGCCGTGGCCGGGTTCGTGCCATGGGCGGAGTCGGGCACCAGGACCTCGGTCCGGGCCGTGTCGCCGCGGCTGCGGTGATACGCCCGAACCATGAGGATGCCGGTCAGCTCGCCCTGGGCTCCGGCCGCCGGCTGGAGCGTCACGGCCTTCATGCCGCCGATCTCCGCGAGCGCTCCCTCGAGCTCCCAGAGCATCTGCAGCGTGCCCTGGGCCAGCTCGTCCGGGGCGAGTGGATGGAGGGCCGCGAAGCCGTTCAGACGGGCCGCCCACTCGTTGATCTTGGGGTTGTACTTCATGGTGCACGAGCCGAGCGGATAGAAGCCCGTGTCCACACCGTAGTTGAGCTGGCTGAGGTTCACGTAATGGCGAGTGAGCTCGGGCTCGGAAACCTCGGGCAGACGCGGGCCTTCCGTTCGGAGGAGGCCGGCCGGGATCCGGGCCAGCGCTCCCTTGGGCGCATGCGGCACTTTGCCGCCGCCGCGGCCGGGCCGCGACCGTTCGAAGAGCGTGGGACCCAGGCGATCTCCGGCGGCCGTCATCGGACGCCTCCCGCCAGCTCCGCGCCGAGCGCCGAAGCAAACGCGGCGATCTCCTCGGACGTGGTCACCTCGGTTGCACATACCAGCAGGGCGTCGGCCAGGGTCGGGTCGTCCGGCACGACCCTTGCCAGCGGCAGACCGGCCAGGATGCCGCGCCCGAGAAGGCGGTTGTGGACGGAGACCGCGCCCGGAACGCGAACGGCGAACTCATTCAGATAGGGCCCCGGATGGAGCCGCGGTGCGCCGGCAGCGGCCAGAGCCAATTCGAGCTCAGTCGCCCGCGCGGCGCCGGAGGCGGCGACGTCACGCAGGCCGTGCGGCCCAAGCGCGGCGAGGTAGATACCGGCCGCGAGGGCGCACAGCGCCTGATTGGTGCAGATGTTGCTCGCGGCCTTCTCGCGGCGGATGTCCTGCTCGCGGGCCCGCAGGGTCATGACGAAGGCGCGCCTCCCGTCCACGTCGCTCGTCATACCGACGAGCCGGCCGGGAATCTGGCGGACCAACGCGTCCCGACAGGCCAGGATGCCCAGATAGGGGCCGCCGTAGGCGAGCGGGAGGCCGAGCGGCTGGCCGTCACCCGCGGCGATGTCCGCCTCGTAACTGCCGGGCGCGGCCAGCACGGCCAGTGAAACCGGCTCGACGACCGAGACGAAGAGCGCACCGGCGCCATGGGCCAGCCGGCCGATCTCGGCCATCGGCTCGAGCAACCCAAAGAAGCTCGGGTTGGCGACGATGACACCCCCGACCGGACGCTCCGGATCGGCGAGCATTCGCGCCAGGGCCGCGAGGTCTGTCGTGCCGGCCGCGGGACCGTCCCCGACGAGCGGGATCTCATCGGCGACGAGCGAGGCGCCGCTGAAGTAGGTGCAGATCGTCTCACGGTAATGCGGATGGACGCCCCTGCTCACCAGCACCCGCTCGCGGCGCGTGGCGCGGCAGCTCATCAACGCGGCCTCGGCGGTGGCCGTGGCGCCGTCGTAGTGCGAGGCCGAAACCACATCCAGCCCGGTGAGCTCGGCCATCAGGGACTGGTATTCGTAGATGGTCTGGAGGGTGCCCTGGCTGATCTCCGGCTGGTACGGCGTGTAGGCGGTATAGAACTCGCCGCGCAGCAACAACTGGTCGACGACTGGCGGGGTGAAATGGCGGTACGCCCCCGCGCCCAGGAAGCTGATAGGGTCGACGCGGTTGCGGTCGGCAAGCGCAGCAAGTCGCGCCGTCAGATCGGACTCCGGCTCGGGCTTCGGGAGATCGAGGCCGGAGGCCCGCAACGAGGCGGGGATGTCGGCGAACAGGTCGTCGACCGTGGCGACGCCGATCGCGCCCAGCATGCGGGCGCGGTCTTCAGTGGTGTGCGGGCCATAAGCCATCGAGTCTGCTCCCTACCCGAGTGAAATCGGCACGCGGAACTCAGCCTTCCGCAGTCAGCGCCTCGTACGCGGCGGCATCGAGGAGACCGTCGACGGTCGAACCGGCCGCCAGCCTTATGCGCAGCATCCAGCCCTTGCCAAACGGATCGCTGTTCAGCAGCTCCGGGCTGGTCGACAGCTCCGAGTTCGAATTCGACGACCTCGCCGCCTACCGGCGCGAAGAGGTCGCTCACGGCCTTCACCGACTCGATCACACCGACGGCGGCGAACTGGGCGACGGTCCGACCGAGCTCGGGCAGCTCGACGAAGACGATGTCCCCGAGCTGCTCGGCCGCAAATTCGGTGATGCCGACCGTGGCCATGTCGCCGTCGACGCGGACCCATTCGTGGTCTTTGGTGTATCGCAGATCCTTGGGCACCATTGCCTTCGATTCCTCCTAGGTCCCGTGTCCCTGGCCCGGATTCATCTCGCCGATCAACACTGCGGTCTGCGGCGCCAGACCGACTGTCCCGCTGCTCGCCCTGTCGAAGTCGCCAGCCGTGGCCTAGGCGGGCCTCTTGTAGAAGGGCAGGGGCACGACCTCGGCCGGGATCCGCTGATCGCGAATGGCGACGGCCAATATGGTACCGGGCGCGGCCTCGGAAGGAGCCACGTAGGCCATCGCGATCGCCTCGCCGAGTGTTGGGGAGAGCGTGCCGCTGGTGACGGTCCCGACGGCCCGATCCCCAGCGAAGACCTCGTAGCCGTGGCGGGCGATCCCGCGGCCCCGTACGGTCAGACCGACCAGCCGCTTGCGCGGTCCATCGGCTCGTGCCTTGTCCAGCGCGGCACGGCCGACGAAGTCGCCGGTCTTGGTGGCACTGACCACACGACCCAGCCCGGCTTCGAACGGGGTCGTGTCCGGGCCGAGCTCGTTGCCGTAGAGAGGCATGCCCGCCTCGAGCCGCAGCGTATCGCGGGCGCCAAGCCCGACCGGCACCAGACCGGCCGACTGGCCGGCCTCCATCAGGGCATCCCACACCGTCCCGGCTGAGGCGACATCGACGAATATCTCAAAGCCGTCTTCGCCCGTATATCCGGTACGAGCGACCAGCGCGGGGATGCCGACGACGGTTCCTGCCTCGATGGCGTAGTAGTGCAGCCCATCGAGCGGCACGTCGGTCAGTCCGGCCAGGATCCCGGCGGAGCGGGGACCCTGGATCGCCACCAGTGCGGTAGCCAGTGATCGGTCATCCAGGATCACCTGGCGCCCCTCGAGGCGGGTCGCCATGGCATCGCTCACGGCTCCGGCGTTGGATGCGTTGGCCACGACCATGAACCGCTGTTCGCCGAGCCGGTACACGATCAGGTCGTCGAGGATGCCGCCCTCGGGGAAGCAGATCATCGAGTAGTGGGCTCGACCTACCTTGAGGCTTGCCGGGTCGGTCGTCAGTGCGTATCCGAGCGCCGCCCCGGCTTCCGGTCCTTCAATGAAGAGCTCGCCCATATGCGACAGGTCGAACAACCCCGCCCGGCCGCGGACGGCGCGGTGCTCTTCGAGGATGCCGCTGTACTGAAGGGGCATCAGCCAGCCCCCGAACTCCACGATTCGCGCTCCGAGCGCAGCGTGCCGATCGGCGAGCGGCGTCGCCAGCGGCGCGTCGTGCGAGTGAGCCATCTGGGTCTTCCTCCGGTCGTACGTCATGGAGCGCACCGGTCGCCCGGCGCGCGGCTGTCTGGGACGCGCGGGTCAAATGGCGGGCGCTGACAGCCTGGTGGCGGCCAGACCCACGAGAGAGCGCTCGGTTTCGAACGACAGGAGATTCATGGCCTCATCGAAGGAGATCCAGCGGACCTCCTCGAACTCGTGGTCGTGGCCCTCGAGAGCGCCACCGATGGGCTGCATCATGAAGTAGTGCACCGTCTTGTGGATGCGGGTGCCACGCTGGACGAACGTGTACCTGATGGCATCCAGCGGCTCCGTGATCCTGACCTCCAGCCCGGTCTCCTCACACACCTCGCGCAGGGCCGTTTGCTCGAGACTCTCGCCCGGGATCGGCGTGCCCTTCGGCAAGGTCCATGTGTGGACGTCCCTCTCCCGCTTGCGGCGGCCCACCACCAGCTGCGGTATCGCGTCCTGATAGCGGATGACGATGCCGCCGGCGGAAGTAGCGGTGGCGCTGCTCAGCCTCGCCACGAGGCCGCAGCCAGGCTCGCCCGGCGGTCGGTTTGCGGCCGCCCGCCAGCCCAATGCATCGTCGTGGAGGCGCGGACTATGCCGCTCCGAGAAGCATCGCGGCGGGCCGGCACCGGGCGCCAGCCGGTGACCTGCAGGCCGCCGTGAGACGGCCGCAGGATCGTCAGCCGCGTGGCCGCCCTCTGGAAAGAAAGGCTGGAGTGGAGGCCGAGGCGTCTCTCCCACTCGCGTCCGGCAGGGCGAACGTAGCGGGCGGCGGGCCAGGCCGCGTACTTAGCCGCGATGCGGTGCTGCATGTGCTCAATCGTACCTGGTCAGACGACCTTTGCAAGCGCGCCCCGGACGCGCTCGGCCCCCTCCGGTGACAGGGCGCGCCGCTCCACGGCGATCCGCAGCTCGCGCTCGGCGGCAGCGCGATACAGATCGAGGACCTCGGGGGCGAGACGGCGCATGACCTCGAGATGGGCCTCGACGGTGCCCACATCACCACGGACGATCGGTCCCGTGAGGGCCGCCGCAACGCCGTTTGCCCGAGCATTGGCCAGGGTCTGCTCCATGAGCCGGCCGTAGATGGTCACGGCGCCGCGCTCGTCGAGGCCAGCCGTTGCAGCGAGCGTCACGATGCCATCGATCAGGGCCACCAGACCTCCCGAAGCCAGAACGGCGGCAGCGTGATAAGCAGGCTTGGTCCCACTTGGCAGCCGAACTGCCACGCCTCCGATCGCCGCCGCGAGGTCGGCCAGCATTCCCATTATCAGATCGTCACCCTCGAGCGCGATCGTGGCGCCGGTCAGGCTCGCGACGGACCTCTCCACGTCGGCCGTGAACGACACGAGCGGATGGAAGGCCCCGATGTGGCTGCCTGCGGCCAGCGCGGGTTGCAGAACCTCAGCTCCAAGCAGGCCGCTCGTGTGGACGAGTGTTTGACCGCTGTAGAGCCGCAAGGGTTCGAGGACTGAGGCGATGGCGTCGTCCGGCACGGCCAGGATGGCGAGCTCGACCTCATCGAGCACGGCTTCGGGCTCTATGAATGCTCGCGCTCCGGGTACGAGGCTGCAGAAGCGGTCCCTCCGGCCCGCATCGCGGCTGGCTACAGCGGCAACTTGCCAGCCGGCCCGGCCGATTGCCACGCCCAGAGCGGTGCCGACCGCGCCGGCGCCGACGATGCCCACGGTCGGCGAGCCGGCGGACCCGCGGTTGTGTGGATGCGGGTGTTCGTGGCTGTGGATCTCGTCGCCATGACGATGCTCGCCGGCGAGCTCGTCGTCGGACACGGGCCGGAGAGCCCGCGCCTTCCGGGCGGATTCGCCGCCCGAGGGACTGCTTGCACCGCGGCTTGCACCGTCGCGCCAGACCTTCACGCGACTTCCCTCCCCCACCGCGAACGGCGGTATCCTTCGAACTGGACTTGCCTCGTGGCGGTTGGTCGCAATCCGGTCTCGCCCGGGCGGGGCGGAGAGCGAGCGCCGGCCCGAGTTTAGCCCGTATCAACCGACGAGCGACGCGGTTCGCACCAAATCGGCCGCGACGATCGACATCGACTACTCCCCTGGCGGCAGAGGCGCACCCCCGCTGGGGTTCAGGCGAAACCTCGTTCGGCCCCGACGGTCGAGACCGAAGGCATAGGCGGGCCGACCGAACGAGAATCGAAGGAGCTGTCATGGCTGCCAGCGACCCCTTCGGCGCCCGGGCCCCCCTCGGCCCAGGCCTGCCGGACTTCTATCGGGTCTCCGCACTGACGAGATCCGGATCGGCGAAGCTGGCCCTCGATCCCGGCCGGCTCCCGGTGACGCTCAAGATCCTGCTCGAGAACGTGGTCCGCAACGCCGGCGGCGGGATCGTCCGCGAAGCCGACGTCGCGGCCCTCGCGGCCTGGAAGCCGGGCGCGTCTGGACTGGGGGCATCGAAGGTCACCCCGGCCGCGGCCGACTGGGAGGTCCCCGCGTCTGAAGCCCCCGCGTCGGACGCCTCGGCACACGACGGAGCTACCGCTCCCGGCGTGTCCGACATCGAGATCCCGTTCCTGCCGGCACGGGTCATCCTGCAGGACTTCACGGGAGTGCCCGCGGTCGTGGACCTGGCGGCGATGCGCGACGCCATGGCCGAGCTCGGCGGCGACCCGTCCCGGGTCAACCCGCTCGTGCCCGCCGACCTGGTGATCGACCACTCTGTCCAGGTAGATCGCTACGGCACGGCCGGCGCCTTTGCGTTCAACGTGGCGCGAGAGTACGAACGCAACGGCGAACGCTACCAGCTGTTGCGGTGGGCCCAGACCGCCTTCGACGACCTGCGCGTGGTGCCACCCGGCACCGGCATCGTCCATCAGGTCAACCTCGAGTACCTGGCCTCGGTAGTGACGAGACGACCCTCGCCGGACGGCAAGGGCGAGCTGGCGTACCCGGACACCCTCGTCGGCACGGACTCCCACACAACCATGATCAACGGCCTGGGTGTGCTCGGATACGGCGTAGGCGGCATCGAGGCGGAGGCCGTCCTGCTGGGTCAGCCGCTCTATCAGCCGTTGCCGCGGGTCGTCGGCGTGCGGCTCTCCGGCGAGCTGGCGGAGGGCGCGACCGCCACGGACCTGGTCCTGCTCGTGACGGAGATGCTGCGCGCCTACGGCGTCGTCGGCGCCTTCGTCGAATTCACCGGCGACGGCCTGGCCGGGCTGGCGCTCGCGGATCGGGCCACGATCTCGAACATGTCACCGGAATTCGGCGCCACCGCCACTCTGTTCCCGATCGACGACGAGACGCTGGCCTACCTCCGTCTGACCGGCAGGCCGGCCGATCAGGTCGCCCTGGTCGAGCGCTATGCCAGGGAGCAGGGTTTGTGGCGGCTGCCGGGCGTGAGCCCAGAGTTCGACTCCCTCCTGACTCTCGATCTGGGCTCGGTCGTGCCAAGCCTGGCCGGCCCGCGCCGGCCGCAGGACCGGGTCGCACTGCGCGACCTGCGGAACAACTTCCGAACCGCGTTCCCAAAGGGGATCGAGGCGAAGGCCGGGGCGGGAGTCGCGCCCGGGGGCCCGAGTGGCGGTGGTTCCGCCGGCTCGATGGCCTCCGAGAAGGGGGCTTCAGCCGGGGCGTCCTATCCGACCGTTCGAGTCGAAGCCGCCGGACGTTCAGTCGAAATCGGGGACGGCTCCGTCGCGATCGCGGCCATCACCAGCTGCACCAACACCTCGAACCCGACAGTGATGGTCGCCGCCGGTCTGGTGGCCAGGAACGCCGTGGCTCGCGGTCTGGCGGTTCCGCCGACCGTGAAGACCAGCCTGGCGCCAGGTTCACGCGCCGTAACCGAGTACCTCCGGGGCGCCGGCCTGCTGGAGCCGCTCGAGAAGCTCGGCTTCGCCCTGGCCGGATACGGCTGCACGACTTGCATCGGCAACAGCGGGCCGCTCGACGCGCCCATTGCCAGGGCGGTCGAGGAGAACGATCTCGTCGTTGCGGCCGTTCTGTCGGGCAACCGCAACTTCGAAGGCCGAATCCACCCACTCGTCCGCGCCAGCTACCTGGCCTCGCCGCCGCTGGTCGTCGCCTTCGCCCTGGCCGGGACGGTGGACGTCGACCTCACCACGCAACCCCTGGGCACGGATCGGGCCGGTGCGCCCGTCTTCCTGCGGGATATCTGGCCGTCGGCGAAGGAGGTGCGCGAGACCGTCGGCTCCGCGGTGAACGGCGAGCTCTTCCGGTCGGCCTACGAGTCCGTCTTCGACGGCGGCCCGCAGTGGAAGGCGCTCGACATCCCGTCGGGCGATCGATACCGCTGGGACGCCGCCTCGACCTACGTCGCGCTGCCGCCGTTCTTCGTGGGTCTCAAGGCCGAGCCCGAGCCGACCGCGCCGATCGACGGCGCACGTGTTCTGGCGATGCTCGGCGACTCCGTTACGACCGACCACATCTCCCCCGCCGGCTCGATCGCCCCCTCGTCCCCCGCCGGCCAGTGGCTCCAGGCTCACGGCGTGCCGCCGACCGAGTTCAACAGCTACGGGTCGCGGCGCGGGCACCACGAAGTCATGATGCGCGGCACCTTCGCTAACATCCGCCTTCGCAACGGTCTGGCCGAGAAGGAAGGCCCGTTCACGGTCCACCTGCCGGGCGGCGAAGCGATGACGATATTCGACGCGGCCATGCGCTACGCCGACGAAGGCATCCCCCTGATCGTGGTCGCCGGCAAGGAATACGGGTCCGGTTCGTCGCGGGACTGGGCCGCCAAGGGCCCGCGCCTGCTCGGCGTCCGGGCGGTCATCGCGGAGAGCTTTGAGCGGATCCACCGCTCTAACCTGGTCGGGATGGGCATCCTGCCGCTCCAGTTCCGCCCCGGAGAGAGCGCAGCGAGCCTCGGGCTCACCGGCCGCGAGGCCTTCACAATCGAGTTGCCGGCGGCCGGCCCTTCACCACGGTCGCGGATCGGGGTAGCGGCACGCCGCGAAGACGGGAGCGAGCTGCGGTTCGAGGCCGCCGTCCGGCTCGACGGGCCGATCGAGCTCGACTACTACCGCCAGGGCGGGATCCTGCCGGCCGTGCTGAGACGTCTGGCGCGGGAATCGAGCTAGGGACTTGCCCCGGCTGCCCGGGCCTACCGCCGTTGGGCGAAGCGCCGCCACAGGCGGTCCGTCAGCGTTGCGCCGAACAGCCCGCCAGAAGCCGCGAACAGGACCATCAGACCGGCCGCACCAGCGCCGCTCGTCAGGTTCAACGCCAGGACGGCACCGGCGAACGCGCAGCCGATGCCGACCAGCGCGGAGAGGACGAGATCCGCGGCCATGCCAGTCCAGGTCCCGGCAACCTGGCCGACTTCCGTGGCCGGGATCGCCCGCGGCGGCGGACCGCCATTCCGCCAGACCAGCGCGCTCGAAGCCACGCCTCCGGCGGCGCAGAGAACCGAACCCAGCAGCAGGACGCCGAGCCCGACCGACATCGTGACCTGGTAGCCGGACAGGCGATACGAGTCGGCGAGCTGTTGGGCTCCGAGACTGGCGTCGTAGTAGAACACCAGGGTCGCGAGCCCGAGCAGCGCGGGCACCAGCTGAACCCATCGAGCCTGGCTCCGGGCCGCTGATCGGGAGGCGAGGGCCGCCACCAGGCCGCATGCGGTCACTGCGGCAAGGATCCCCCACGTGTCGCCGGTCAGGCCGTTGGCCGAAGCGTGGAATGCATCTACGCCGTAGTCGATCCAGGGCAGCAGCACGCCCGCCACTACCGTTGCGGCGCCGGCTGCCGCCAGCAATCGGACCGGGTGCCGGAGCGGTGAAGGCTCCTCGGGCAGATCCCAGTCACCGCTTCGCAGGCCCGAAGGCAGAACCGGCTTCTCGGTCATCGACACGCTTCAGTTCCGGTCGGTGACGGCGCGCCGCGGATATGGCTCACCGACCTTCTTTCGCATGGATGCTACTGGCTCCAGCTCGTGGGCCGGCGGTCCCAGCGATGAGCTCGGAGTCGGGCGATCAGGGCCGGCGAGAGCGGGCCGGCATCGCTGGCGGCAGTGTTGGCCTGGACGTTGTTGGCCTTGCGCATACCGGGTATGACAGTGGTGACATCGGGATTCGAGAGGATGAAGCGCAGGGCCATCTCGGCCATCGTCATGCCCGCCGGCACGAGAGGCTTGAGTGCATCGGCCCGAGCCACTGACTCGGCCAGGTTCTCCGGCACGAAATAGGTCCTCCGCCAGTCGCCCTCGGGCCAGGTCGTGCGGAGGGTCAGGCTTCCCACGAGGCTCCCTTCGTCGAATGGCACACGGGCGATCACGGCCACCTTGTTCTCGCGGCACGCGGGCAGGAGCTCGTCCTCCGGCGCCTGATCGAAGACGTTGTATATGACCTGTACGGAATCGACGAGGCCAGATCGCACGGCCTTGATCCCGTTCCATGGCTCCCAGCGGTTGAGGCTGATCCCAAACCCCCGAATTGAGCCGTCCCGCTTGAGCTCGGCGACCGTCTGCTGGAGCTCGCCGCTGGCCAGCCAGTCGTCCTCCCAAACGTGGAGCTGGAGAAGGTCGATCGTGTCGACCCGCAGGTTCGAGCGGCTGAGGTCGACGTATTCGCGAACGTAGGACCGCGGGAAGACCTGACCGAGGGGCACCCCGCGACTGCTCGGCCACTGACGGTTCTTGGGTGGGACCTTGGTGGCTGCCAGCACTCGCTTGTCGCGGTGACCGGCTAGGAGTATCGACAGGAGTTGCTCGCTATGCCCGTCGCCATAGGCCTGGGCGGTGTCGAAGAAGGTGACGCCGCGCGCTACCGCCAGCTCGAGCGAGGCCATCGATTCCCGGTCGTCGGAGCCGGACCAATCGCCCATGCCCCACATGCCGTAGCCGACCTCGCTGACGTGCCAGCCAAGTCGCCCAAAGGTTCGAAACCGCATCGCAGCCACCTCCCCACGACCATACGCAGCATCGAGCCAGTCCCAGTCCGGCCTCGCCTGAGACTCATGGTAGCGCCCGTCCGGCCGCCCGCGCTTGCGTCCCTGAGACCGGCCCACAAGGCAGGGCGACCTGCCCTCCCGCGCCGCCAACCGGCACCGGCTCGAGGGGGCGCAACGCGTCTGTCTGCGAGCCGCGCCGTCTCCCTCTGCCATACTCCATGACCCTTGCCCGATCCCTTCGGTCTCCTTGCTGCGCGGCCGCGACGGCTGAGGCGCGCGGTCCCGGTCCGCGACCCGACGGGACCTCCGTGTAACGTCCGGCGGCCTGCCTTCGTTACTACCGACGCTTGCGCCACAAGCGCAGCGTCCCTGCTAACGGAGGAAAAGCACATGACCGAAAGAACTCACGGCCTCGGCTTCGGAAGATTCGTAGCCGGGTTCATCGGCATCGTGGCTATGGCCGCCCTGGTTACCGGGGCCGTCGCCGCGTCCAACGCACCGTCTCATGCGGGCGTTCCCGCCGATCCAACCGACACCGCTTCGGCCACCGACACGGCTGGAGCAACGACCACGGCCACCGCGACAATCGTGGCCACCGAAAGCCCCTCGTCCGGGGCTACCTCTACCCCTCTGGCTCCCACTTCGGGCCCGACGGAGGAGGTCAAGCCCGGCGCATCCTGCAACCCATCGTTGGATAACAAAGAGGATGTGAGCGAGCGCCAGGCCGCGAATCAGGACGAGAGCAACGACGATCAGGCGCCGGTTGCGTCTGCTACGCCGACGATGTCGCCGACTCCCGAGCCATCCGAGCCCCCGACCTGCCTCAAGGTCGACCCGGATAGCCACGGCGACCAGATGAGCGGCAGGACGGCCGAACCGTCCGCGAGCATCGTCGACGGCGATGGCCCCGGCCACAGCGGTGGCGGGGACGAGGGCGGCTTCGATGGCAAGCCCATCGACAGCCTGCCTCCGATCAACACCTTCGGCCGCTAATTGGCACGCGCGGCGGCGGTGGATGGAGGTTGAAGGGTGACTCTCTCCCATTCAGCCGAGACCACCGCCGTTGTGCGTCTGGAACGCGATACCCCGGCGCTTGCCGCGCCGGCCCTCAGCCCCGATGATCGGTTCTGGGGCGAGTTGATGTCTGTGAGCCGATCGCCGTCTGAGGCCCCTTCATTCGATCGGCCAGCCAGGGTAGCCTGCCTATGTCGGACGTCGAGACCCAGGATCTCGTCGACACCCAGGATCTCGTTGAGCGCGCACGGAGCGGCGATGGCGCCGCCTTCGCCGCGCTCTACGACGTATTTGCCCCCCGTATCTACCGCTTCTTTCGTTTCCGCGTCTCGGCCGCCGAATTGGCCGAGGACCTGACCCAGCGAGTGTTCCTCAAGATGATCGAGCAGCTTCCCAACTACGAGCAAAGGGGCATTCCGTTCGCGGCCTGGGTCTTCCGCGTCGCCCGCAACGCCTGGATCGACGAGGATCGAACCAGCCATCCGTCGGTGCCGATCGACCAGCTGGTGGACAGCGCCACCGAGGAGGACGGCCCGGACGATCTGGCAGCTGCGGCGATCGAGTCCGAGCAGCTGAGGAAGGCGATTGCCGCTCTGCCGCCGGACCAGCGCGAGGTTGTCGCGTGCCGGTTCTTCGCGGGCTTGTCTTCGCGCGAGACGGCGGTCCAGATGGGGCGGAGTGAAGGCTCTGTCCGGGTCATTCAGCATCGGGCCCTCGCCGCGCTTCGGCGCAAGCTGCCCGCAATCGATCGCGCCGCAGGCGCCAGGTCCCAGGCCGCACCCCAATGAGACTGCCGAATTTGTGGCGCCACACCACGCGCGTGAACGGCTCGGACACAGGCGGGGCCGAGGACCTGCCCGTGGCAGAACTGCTCGAGCGCTATGCCGGGTCGCTCTCACCCGATGAGGAGGCACTGTCGCGCATGGGCGCGGCGGTCAGGGCCGCGTTCGTGGAATCCATGACGGCGCGGGAGGCGGGACGCGAGTCCGCGCCCGGCAGGCCCGGCCGGCGCGTGATCGGCACCTGGCGGCGGCCGTGGAGCCGGCGACGCACGGCCGCGGCGATCTGTGCGGTCGCGATCCTTACCCTCTCGACCGTTGGACTGGCCACCGCAGAGAGCGGTCCGGGCCAGCCGTTTTACAGGCTGCGGCTCGGCATCGAGGCCGTCAACCTCCCACCCGCCGGATCCCAGAACCGGCTTACAGCCGACATCGGCCGTGCCGGCTCGCGTCTCGACGACGTCGCCAGCTCGGCCGCGAGCTCCGACTGGAACGCGGCCGCGGACGCGGCAAGTGCCTACGTCGAGGTGATGGCCGGACTGACGCTGCCGGCGGACATGACGGCCAAGGCGCAGGCCCTGGGCCAGCTGGATGATCAACTGGCACGGCTGGAGTTGCTGCGAGCCAGCTCACACGGAGCCGAGACCGCGGCGCTCGACAGTGCCATCGCCGCGCTGTGCCAGATTCTAGGCATCCCGGTCCCGACGCCTCCCGTGGCGTCGACGCCGAACCCCACTGCTCATCCGACCGACCACGGTCGCCACGACGGCACCACGTCGCCGATCCCAACGTCGGGCGACACGGAGAGCGGCCACGATCACGGCAAGTCGGCTCAGCCGAGCGCGTCACAGGGCACTGACGGGCCCGGGGACTCCGAAGACGCCGGACCCAGCGCCTCAGGCACGGCCCATCCCAGCTACACGCCCGAAGCGAGCGAGAGTCACGGCGACTCGTCCAGCCCGACGCCGCCCCCGATGACGGGCCACTAGCCGGCGCCTTCGGCTCGACAGAAGCTCTTCGCCCGACAGCACGCGCACTCCGGCCGCCCCCAGCGCAACAAGCGAGACCGGCCTCTTCGACCGCGGCCGGCGCTCGGGGACGGGCGGCCTCCGCCCAACGGATTGTGCCCTGCGCAGCCGCGGCCGTTCGGCCCGATTCGAACGGACACCCAGCCACCTCAGGCCTGCGGGCCTTCCGCGCCTCAGGTCGAGACCGGCCCCGGCGGACCACGGCGGGACGCTTCTCCTGGGTTGCACGTCCAGAATCAGTGTGCTAGGCTGACACATGTAAGTACATTCTTTCACATGAAAGGAGTCAATACGAAGGATCCGCCGACGGGCGACGAACTGGTCGCAATGCTGGCTGCCCTGGCGAACCCCACAAGGCTGCGCGTCGTGGCGGTGCTGGCGGGCGGTCGGGACTACGTCAGCCATCTGGCTCGTGTGATCGGCATCAGCCGGCCCCTCCTCCACATGCACCTTCAGAGGCTGGAGGAGGCCGGCTTGATAGTCGGGAGCCTCGAGCTTTCCCTTGACGGCAAAGCCATGAAGTACTTCGAAGTCGCCGACTTCGACATCCACCTGACCGCCCCGACGCTCGTCGCGGCGGCTCGGACCCTCACCCAGTCGGACCCGGAAAAGGGCCCGACCACCCAGGAGAACTCCCTATGGACGCTTGGACCTGGCCGCAGGTCATTCTGATCCTCGGCCTGGCGCTGGTGGGCTTCATGATCCTCATCGGCGTCATCTCGTCATTTACTGAGTTCCGCAAGGTCAAGGTCGGCGCCGACCAGGTCGACGAGCTGCGAAAGCTCGTGCAGCGGTACGAGCAGCTGGCCGAGAAGACGCTCGACGCTCAGCAACGGACGGCCGTCGATGTGGCGGAGCTCCGGTCGCGGACGGCATCGATCGAACAGATCCTCCGGACAGTCGACTGAAAGGAATCGATCTCGTGAAGGAGATGAGAGTCGCCCTGCCGGCGCTCTGGGTATTCATGGTCCTCAACTACCTGTATTGCGACGTCCTGTCGCTCTTCGATCCGGCCGTCATCAAGGACGTCCTGGCCGGGAACGCCGCGGGCGGATCCGTCCAGATCACTCCCGAGTTCCTACTCGCATCGGCCGTGCTCATGGAGATCCCGATGGCCATGATCCTGTTGACCCGAATCCTGGGGCACAGGGAGGCTCGTTGGGCCAACGTGACGGCCGCCGCATTCATGGCGGTGGTCCAGCTCGGCTCGCTGGGCGTCGGGACACCGAGCAACTACTACCTGTTCTTCAGCGTGATCGAGGTGGGCAGCCTCGCGCTGATTGCCGTCCTGGCTCTGAGATGGGCCGAGCCGAAGCTCGGCCAGGTGGCCGCCGCCTGACGCCGGCCGCACGAGAGCTAGGGCCGGGAGCGACCGGTCGTGACCGCGGCGGCAGCCCCGGCGGCCGCCATCGACCGTCCCAGCTCGAAGGCCCGCGCGTTTATGCCGTGAAGGCGTTCGGGCAGGGCGCCCTTCACCGCGGCAAGGAGCGCATCCACCGGCAATTCCAGGTACGTGCTGAGCGCGCCGATCAGTGCCACGTTCAAGGAGCGCTTGTTGGGCAGCTCCCCGTCCGGGATGAGGTCCGGCGCGAGGAGCACGCCGCCCGGCCGCAGCATGGCGCGCGCCTCTTCCACCTCCGACTCGGCGAGCACGACCAGGTAGTCGGCCTCGCCGCGCGGCACCATCGGAGAAAGGACCTTGTCCTGGGCCGTGCGTCCGAAGCGCACGTCGGACGTGACCGAACCGCCGCGCTGGCTCATGCCGTGGACTTCCGACTTCTTGACGTCAAGCCCCGAGCGAAGAGCGGCATCGGCCAGGATATCCGAGGCCTTGATCACGCCCTGACCGCCGAGGCCGGCCAGGACGACGTTGATGACGGTGCGACGCTGGTCGGCCCCGCTGGCTCGCCGGCTCCGGCTCCGGCGGGGCCCGCCGCCGGCGCTCACCGGTCTCCCATCGGGAGGTCGTATGCCGCCTGCTCCGCCGCCTGGGCCCGCAGCGTGGCCGCCAGCCCCTCCCACCTCCGGATGTCGGCCGCGGCCAGGATGCACGGCCGCCGGGCCACGATCAGCGACAGCTCCGTCGCGGCCAGACGCTCCACGAGCAGCTGCTCGAACCGCTCGGGCTCGGCGTAGGCGTCGATCACCGAGACGCTCTGGATGCCGATGGCGGTGGCCACGCCCTCGATCGAGAGCTTGTTCGTGGGACCGTGGTCGAGCCTGCGGCCGGTCCCCGGGTGCTCCTGCTGGCCGGTCATGGCCGTGGTGCCGTTGTCCAGGACGATCACCACGTGGCCGGTCGCCGGCGGGTTGTACGCCATCTCGACCAGGCCGCCGATGCCGGAGTGGACGAACGTGGAGTCGCCGATGATCGAGACCACGCGGCGGGCCTCCTCCTCCGGAAGCACGTGGCGCAAGCCCAGACCTACGCCGATCGACGCGCCCATGGCCACGCACGTGTCCATCGCCTCGTATGGCGGCAGCACGCCGAGGGTGTAGCAGCCGATGTCGCCAGCGACGATGCAGTCGTGCTTCCGCAGGGTGGCATAGACCGTGTGGTACGGGCACGCGGGGCACAGTTCGGGCGGCTTCCCGCGGGCCGGGGCGGACTCCGCGCTCGTGTCCCCGGCCAGGATGCGGCGAACCCGCGAGACGTCCAGCTCCCCGAAGCGGTACATCTCGGGCTTCGACTCTACGGCCACGCCGGCGGCGAGGAGCGCGTCCGCGATCACCGGATCGCCTTCCTCCACGACCACGGCTCGACGGACACTCGCGGCGAAGGCACGGGCTCGGCCGATCGGCAGTGGGTGGACGAGGCCGATCTTGAGGAAGCTGGCTCCGGGCGCGCTTTCGGCGGCATGGAGGAACGCGACGCCGCTTGCGATCACGCCGAGATCGCGATCGCCGCTGACGACCCGGTTCAGGGCGGATTCTTCGCCCCAGGCCGCGATCTCGGCCAGCTTGGCCCGCAGACGCCGATGGGCCGGCCGCGCGTTGGCCGGGATCATCACTCGGCCGTTGATGTCGTGCTCGAAATGAGGGCGGCGAGGAGCGCCGGCCGAGGGGTGCCCGTCCGTCGTGACGATCGACTTGGAGTGGCAGACGCGCGTGGTCATCCGGAACAGAACCGGTATGTGCCATCTCTCGGAGATCTGGACCGCGGCGAAGAAGAAATCGTAGGCCTCCTGCGAATCCGAAGGCTCGACCATCGGCAGACCGGCCGCGACGGCGTATCGCCGGTTGTCCTGCTCGTTCTGCGAAGAGCTCATGCCCGGGTCGTCGGCAGTGACGACGACGAGCGCGCCGCCCACACCTGTGTAAGCGGCGGTGAAGAGCGGATCTGCCGCGACGTTGAGGCCGACGTGCTTCATGGTGACGATCGTGCGGGCGCCGCCGAACGCGGCTCCCAGGCCCACCTCCAGCGCCACCTTCTCGTTCGGGGCCCATTGGGCCCGGCCTCCGAGCGCGTCGAACGACTCGAGGATCTCTGTGGAAGGGGTGCCGGGGTAGCCGGTGCCGAGGGCGACGCCGGCATGCAGCGCCGCAAGGGCGACGGCTTCGTCGCCCGACATGAGCTGTCGTTCCATGACCTGGCCAGGGCCTCCTATCGCCGCCCAGACACTCTGGCTTGCCAGAGACAGTCCAGGGGCGAACTCGAATATGCCGGGGCTTCCTCGGCCTTTAGCCTCGTCGGTCGCGGGGAAAGCTCGGGTCGTTACGGGCAGTGTAGTCGGGCACCCCGCACTCATCCGATCCGATCGTGACCGGCGAGGCGAGCCTGGCGATAGAGGCTCAGGACGCCGGGGAGACCGGCATCCCCAGTGCCGCGGACCGGTAGAGCGCCTCGATCGTCCTGGCCTGGCCCAGGGCGTCGGCCCGCCCGAGCAGAGGTTTGGCGGTGCCCAGGATCGCGCCGCTGAGATTCTCCAGCTCCAGGCGGTACGGGTCGTCAGAGGCAACGGCCACGTCCCGATCACCGAGCCTGATCCCACCGAGCTCACCCAACCACGGGTCTCGCATCTGGAGATTGCCGCGGCTCCCGATCGCCTCGAGCGAACGGTGCTCGGAGTCGAAGCCCGCAACTATCTCGGCGACGATGCCCGACGGGAACCGCAGCAGACCCGAGAAGGCGCGGTCCACCCCGGATCGAGCGAGGGCCTGCTCGCCGAAGACCGACTCCGGCTCCGCCCCGGCAACCAGGCGCGAGCCGCTGACGCAGTAGCAGCCGACGTCCATCAGGGCTCCGCCGTCGAACGCGGGGTCGAGCCTGACGTCGCCTTCGCCGGCCAGTACAAAGCTGAAGGTGGCCCGGATGGCTCTGAGCTCGCCTACTTCCGGCAGCAATTCCATGAAACGGCCGACCTGAGGGGCGTGCCGCCACATGAAAGCCTCCATCAGAACCAGGCCGGCTCGCGCGGCCGCGTCGAACGCCTCGGTGACCTCGGCCGGATGCCGCGAATACGGCTTCTCGCAGAGGACGTGCTTTCCGGCAGCCAGCGCCTGCATCGTGATCGGGTGGTGGAGTGAGTTCGGGGTGCCCACATAGACGGCGTCGACTCCCGGATCGGCCAGAAGAGCCTCGTAGGAATCGTGGATCCGGGCGATCGCAAACCTCGAGGCGAACGCCGCCGCCCGGTCGCGGCTGCGGCTGGCCACGGCGACGACGCTCAGGTTGGCCGCGCGATCCACGTCGCGCATCAACCTGGCGGCTATACGGCCGGGCCCGATCACGCCCCAGCGTACCTTCTGGCTCGACGACATCGAATTTTCCTCCGTGTTGGGCCTCAGGGCGGGCGGACGTTCTGGCGGCCGGGCGCAACATCAGGATGACATGCTCGGGCAACGACCCCGGCCCGGCGGAACCGCGGGCCGCGCCGAGAGTCTCGGATCGTGAGCCTCGTCGGCCGTTCCATTGACACGGCCGGCAGCTCCGTCAGGATCGGTCCGAGGAGTGAGGCGGGCGCAATCCCCGCAGGCAGACGGCCCGCCTGACGCATGCCGAGGTCGCACGCGTGGCCGATCCGTCTACAGAACCCGTGCCGCAAGCCAGATCGGCCGAGGCGGCCCCGTCAGCGGCGGAACCGTCGACGGCGATTCCTTCGCCGGAAGCATCGCGGCGCGGACGCCGCCCCCGTCGCCGCTGGCTGGTTCTCCTGCTCGGCCTGCTGGCTATCGTGGCCGTCGCCGCGGTCGAGGTGCCGCAGTGGCTCTTTCCCGCGCCGACCCAGACGATCTGGCAGACGATCACCGCCGGCATCCAGAACGACAGCGTGCCCAAGCAGACCGCCCTCGAGGCCTTCGCCTACGTCTACAGGGTCAACATACCGGGCGTGACCGTCCCATCCGGTATCGAAGGTGGCGACGAGCCGACTTCTGGCAGCGGTGTAATGCGCTGGGTCAAGGCCAACTGGGACGGGCTGACCGCCGACCAGCAAGCCGTAATCAACCGCTACGACACGGCCGGCCCGAGTGACCAGGTCTTCTCCGTCAGCCCCGCGCCGACAGCCTCGCCATCGCCAACCCCCACAGCCTCGCCTTCGCCTTCTCCGTCGCCTTCTCCGACGCCCAGCCCTTCGCCCGAGACATCGCCCTCGGCCCCGGCCTCCCCTTCGACTCAGGCTTCGTCGGCCTCGCCCGCTCCTTCGGCCTCGGCCGCGGCGTCGGCATCGGCCTCGCCGGCGGCGCTGAGACAGCCGACCGTACGGTTCGCCTCGGCCGATAATCCGGGCGGCGGACAGCTCATGGCCGCTCCCAAAGCGCCGAGCACTCTGGGTCAGGCCATGTGGGCCGAGGTCCTGAACGACATCGCCCACATCGGGCCCAGGCTGGGCATGTCCGTCATCCCTGCCGGGTTCCCGGAAGCGAACATCACCCTCACGCTGAGCCCTATGTCCGGCGGCAACACTCTCTTCCTGACCGAAGGCCTGGACAAGTGGATCACCTTCGGCGGCAAGCCGGTCTCGGGGCCGTACTACACGCCCTGCAATATCACCGCCTACAAGGAAGCCTGGCAGAACGAGGCGATGACGACGGGCGGCGGAGTCTCACCAAGACTCCATGTCCTGATCACCCACGAGGTGATCCACTGCTACCAGAACGTGGTCTGGGGATCCACGGCGACCGCCAAAGCCATCCCGCCCTGGATAACCGAGGGTACGGCCATCTATCTGGCCGCCGACGACACCGGCGTCGCGGAGGACTCGCTCCCATCCGACTGGAAGGACGGCTACATGACGGCCGAGACGCCGCTGACCAACCGGAACTACGACGCCATCGGTTACTACTCGCTGCTGGCCCATCTCGGGCGGAAAATGTGGGACCTGATGCTGCCGGCCTGGCAGGCCGCCGCCAAGTCAAGTCAACGCTCGGACGCCTTCATCGCCGTGCTCAACGGCGACGCGAGTGACGTCCGGGACGCGTGGGCCGCGAACTACCTCCGTCAGAACGCCTGGGGCGACCCGTGGATCATGTATGGCTTCCAGATACCCGACCTGGCCCAGGTCAAACAGCACCCGGCCCAGGCACAGCCGGATCCGGGTTGGGTGGGTTCCCTCCAGAGCCGGTCGAACACCGTCCTGAGCGTCGGTTCCTCGTCGGGAGAGGTCGTGACCATCGCCACCGACGGGCTGGCGAGCGTCCGCGACGGCAGCGGCAACAGCTCGGTGGCCTTCCAGAACCAGAGCTTCTGCGTCGTGGGCGACTGCACCTGCCCAAGCGGGACTCTCCTGGCCGGCCAGAACATGGCGACGCAGGCGTTGTTGCTCCCATTCGTCGCGGCCTTCAACGCGCCCGAAGGCGGGTCCACCTACAGCATCATCGGATCCAAGCTCGCCGACCTCTGCGGCAGGCAGCCGACGCCCCAGCCGAAGAAGATGAACGGCCCCTGCGGGTCGGTGGCCTGCCCGAACTCCAACGGCGACCCGCACATAGTCACGATCAACAACTACCGTTACGACTTCCAGGCGGCGGGCGAATTCACGCTGCTGCGTTCGCCCGATGGCAGCGTCGACATCCAGTCCCGCCAGGAGCCCTATCCGTCGGCGGCACTGCCGAACACGATTTCGACCAACACGGCCATAGCAGCGAAGGTGGGCAGCCACCGGGTCGGCGTGTACGCGACCGGCACCGGGCTCGTGGCTCATGTCGACGGCAAGATCGTCGACCCCGGCGGCGGTCCGATGAACCTGAGCGGCGGCGGAAAGATCTCCACCTATCCCAAGGGATTCGAGATCGACTTCCCGGACGGGACCACCATGTGGGTGCTATCGGTGGGTCAGTGGGGCATCAACGCCCAGATCCGTCCGAGCGCCGGCTTGCGTGCCGACGGAGTGGGTCTGCTCGGATCGATCACACCCGGCGGCCTCGGCGTGCCGGCCCTGCCGAACGGTACGCGTCTTCCGGCGGCCAGCGACAACGCCCACGCCAGAAGCATCGTCTACGGTCAGTTCGCCGACGCCTGGCGGCTGACCGATTCCACGACCCTCTTCGACTACGACCCTGGCAAGAACACCGAGACGTACACCATCAGGCCCTACCCGACCAACACCGTCGTGGCCTCGGTCAGGGACCTGTCGCCCGGTCAGGCGGCGGCTGGGACCGCGGCCTGTTCGGACGTCACCGACCCGGCGCTCCATGACGATTGCGTCTACGACGTCGGCGTCACCGGCGACTCCGGTTTTGCCCAGGGCTACACCTACCTGCAGGGCTTCTACGACAACGGGCCAACCGTGGTCGTCCCGCCCTCGAGCTCAAGCCCAACGGCCCCTCTGGCTGCCGCCACGCCGGCGTCCGGCGCGATCAGCGGCAACGTGTTCACGGTTACGCAGGGCACCACCATCGGCGGGTTCGCCATCGGGGCGAACGACACCGTCTACCTGTCGGTCCAGACCGGCGACAACAAGTACAGCCTGATCGCCTTCGACCCGAAGGCCGGCAAGGTCCTGACCCAGGTCGACGAGCCAGCCCTGACGCCGGTGCACTTCGCCGGCGGCGCGGTCTGGTTGCCCGGCCTGGTTACCGCCAACGACAACAACTGCAGCGTCACTCGAGTCGACCCAGCGACCCTGGCCCAGATCACCACCGTCGCCGTTCCTTGCAGCGCCTTCGGCAGCGCGCCCGACATGGCCAGCGACGGCGATGCCCTCTGGTACGTCGACGCGACCAAGGTCGACCTCACCACGAACCTGGGTGCCGTGCTCAGGCGTATCGACCCGACCACCAACGCTCCCGGCACGAGCGTGGCCTTGCCCCACCCAGGGCTATCTCTCACCGATTCGCACGGAGCCTTGTTCCTCTACGACACGAACAAGAATTACTGGCGCCTCGCGACCGGCTCGACGAGCCTCGACGCGTTCGGCAAGATCCAGGGCTTCAGCTTCGCGCCCGGCGGCACCGGGCTCTGGGTCGGGCTCTCCGACGGCAAGACCGCCGAGTACTTCACCGGACCCGGCGCCGCTGCCGCCACTCTCCAGACCGGCGGAGACCTCGTGGCAGGTGACGAGAAGGCCGTGTACGTGGAGATTCCGGCAAACGACGCCAAGACCGGCGCGTTCGAGAACCAGCTCTGGCGTTACCCGCTCGACGGCTCTGCGCCGATCGAGATCGCCACCGCTCCCGTCCTCGACGGCGGCCCCCTCGCATACTTCGGAGACCCGCTGCCGATCTCCAACGGCGACGGCGTCCTCAAGCTCTGGGTAAAGCCGTCCGGCGCCACGCCGACTCCGACTGTTCTGCTGCAGTGGGCGCCGGTGCATTGACGGATCCCGCTGCCGTGGCGGCTGCCAACGCCGGGGCGACAAGCTGGCGCGGGATCGCCGTGCGGGCGGAGGACTGGCTGCTCGCGGGTTGGATCGTGATAGCCGCGCCGATCCTCGCCGCTGCCGGTGGCGGAGCCGGGCCGTTCGAATCGGGCCACCCCGTCGCCGGCCTGCTGCAGCTGGTGGGATTCCTGGGTGCGCTGGCTTGCCTGGCAACGCGCAGTTCGGACGAGGCGAGAAGCAGCCATACGGAGACACACGAGGGCGGCCGGCCCGGCGTCCTGGCCTCAGGCGCGATCGGGCCGCTCGTCGGCGGCCTGTTGCTCGTGGGCGGCAGTGCCTTTGCCGAGCTCGGCCTGGATCCGGAGGCCGCATTCTTCCCAACGGTCGCCGCCGTCCTGGCGCTCAGCCTTCTCGCCTCCCGCCTACCGCGCGTCTCGACGGCGGCTCGGCGCACCTTCGTCCTGCCCTACCTGCTCGCCGCAGGGGGGCTCTTCTGGAGCATCGTCCACGCGGTGATCGGTGGGATCGACTTCGGGGCCGCTTTCGGTGGATCCGTGACCAGCCTCACATCCGGCCTGGCCGGCGTGCTCGGGGCATTGATCCTCGGCGCCGCCGTCTACTACGCGATGCTGATCTACGCTCCCCGCCAGGTCGCCGAGCCAGAAGGCAGCCCGATCGAATGGCTGGCCAGGTTCGCTCTCTTCCTGGTCAGCGTAGCGCTGGGGCTCGGCTGGCTGTCGACGCTTGGCGGTTGACCGACTCGAACGTCGACCTTCTCGTGCGCTCCAGGGTCAGCCAATCCGGCTAGACGACTACCTCGAAACGTTCGAGCGTGTATCGATCGACTGCAGACACGTCCAGGGAGACCACGTCCGGCACGGCCATGCGGCCCCGCACGATCGGCAGCGGCGTGGCCAGGAGATCGTGAACGAGGATGCCCGCCGTCGCGAGGCCGTGCGCCGGTTCGAGCGTCGCCGCGCTCTCGACCGCCCGTCCCGACGAGCGGCGAGCCGACATCGAAGCTTCCCGGACCCGTGACGCGATCCGCAGCACGGCCGCTATCCCGACGCCTGTTTCCAGGTAGGTGCCGAGGACCACGCCGGCGCCTGCGGCCGCGGCTGCGTCAACGATCCGCAGGGTCGCGCCGAGGCCCCCTACACGAGCGGGCTTCACGACGATCACGTCGGCCGCCCGCTCACCGAGCGCGGCCCGCGCGGCGCCCTCCGACTCGATGCTCTCGTCGAGCCCGATCGGCACCGAGACCCGTTCTCTGAGGGCCGCGTGACCGGTCAAGTCCCACGCCGCCAGCGGCTGCTCCACGAACTCGATCCGAAACGGCGCAATGGCCGAGATCCGCTCCGTTGCGGTCTCGAGGTCCCAGGCTCCGCCCGCGTCGACGCGAACGCGCGGCCCCGGTCCAACGGCCGCCCGCAGAGCTCGAAGTCGGTCGACGAGCTGGTCCGTCGTGCGTTCGAAGCCGGCCCTGAGCTTGAGCGTCTCGAACCCGAGCTCCACCGCCTGCGAAGCCGCGTCTGCGCCGGCATCTGGGCCGCCGAAGCCGACGAGCGCACTCACGGGGATCGACGTTGGTCCCGCGTCGATGACGGGTGCCGGCGGATCCGAGCGGGCACCCGCCCCGCCTGCTCTTCCGGCCACGGTCAACGCGCTCAGCGCGCCGTCGACGGCCGCCATGACGGCGCGTCCCGGCTCCCCTTCGGCGGCAAGGTCCGACCAGGCGGGCGACCGTCCGGCGGCGAGCGCCGGGACGACCTCGCGGACCAGTCTCGCCAGTGCGCCCTCGGTGACCTCGGAGGCGATCGGGCTCAGGGCAGCCTCGCCGAGTCCTACGTTGCCGTCCGCGTCGACGACCCGCAACAGCCAGGAGCGGCGATGAGTGAATTCCCCGGTCGCGTCCAGCAGCGGCCGCCGGAACGGCACTCGGACTTGAATCGCCTCGACGCGGGCGAGCGGTGCGGACGGCCGGCCGGCAGACACAGCGGTCCGCGTCAGCGGCTAGAGAATTGCATCGGGCCATTGTAGAAGCCACTCGGGGTGGCAGCCGGTGCACGCGACAACACGTCGCCCGAAGCAACCGAGCGGCACGTCGTCGCTTGACGGCCGGAGTCGTGCCCGTCTCTCGCCCGGCAGTGGAGGCGTGACACCCTCACGGACAGGCGTCGGCGGGCGGCCAGCATCCGAGAGTTTGGGGACCCTTCTCCAGTCGGGGTAGCTCGCAAGCCGTGCCAAAAAGGGTTCGCTCGGGGTTGACGTAGCGAGGTCCTCGACAACGATCGGAGGCTCCTCTCTCGCCGATCCGCCGTCCGAGGTTCGCGTACTGAACGGGATGGTGGGCGATACTGGACTCGAACCAGTGACCTCGCGGATGTGAACCGCGCGCTCTAACCAGCTGAGCTAATCGCCCACGGTCCGGGCGTCTGAAGCGCCGGAGGCCGAATTATAGCCGCCACTTGCGATGGACCGGCGGCTTTCCCGGCAACGTCCACCGGACAGGCAGGAAGCGCTAGACCTTGATGCCCGGCCACCGTTCGGCTACGCGCTCGGGCGAGACGTCGTCGACCACGATCAGCTTGCGGCGCCCGGTGGCACCGGCAACAAGTCGCACATTCGAGCGCGGCAGATCGAGTTCGTCTGCAAGGAGGCGCACGAGCGATGCGTTGGCGGCGCCGCCGACGGCAGGCGCAGCAACGCGGGTCAGCAGGACGCCTTCGTCAGAGACGCCGTCGACCCGATCCAGGCCTCCGCGTGGCGTGAGCCGAACGGCGAACCTGGCCGAGTTGCGCGAGCGATCGGGCGACCATCGATCGTGTGCCATCGCCGCTGATTATCGCCACCCCCGCCGACCGCGTCGCCTGACCACAGGGCGTACTGCGGGCCGCGGTCGCACCGCCGTCAGCCCGCTCCCTCGGGAAATGCCATCCGCTGGAACCCTACCCGGGCCGCTCGCCAAAGAGCGCTCGCCCAACGCGGATCACCGTGGCTCCTTCCTCGACCGCGACCGCGAAATCGTCGGACATGCCCATCGACAGACCCGTTGCCGAGCTCGACGGCGCGGATCCGCAACCGAGTCGATAGCTCGCGGAGCCGGACGAACGTTGGACGAGCCTGCTCTGCGGTCACGGCGAGACGGCCGACGGTCATCAGCCCACGCAGCCGCAGGTTGAGCAGTCCGGCCAGCACCGGTAGCTCCTCTTCGAGCGCTTCCGGCAGGAATCCGGCCTTCGCCTCATCTCGATCGACATTCACCTCCAGATAGACGTCGAGCGGGGTCCTGCCAGCTTCTCCGGCGATCCGGTCGAGACGCCGTGCCACATCGAGCGAGTCAACAGATTCGACTACGTCGAAGAGTTCGACGGCGCGGCGGACCTTGTTGGATTGCAGCGGCCCGATCAAATGCCAGGTCGCGCCGAGGAAGGAACGGCGCCTTCGCCTCGGCCTCCTGGACGCGGTTCTCGCCGAGCACCGTGAGTCCGGCGGCCATCGCAGCGACGAGCCGGGACGCATCCACTGTCTTTGAGACGGCCACGAGCTCGACCCCGCCGGGGTCTCGGCCGGCACGCCGGCACGCGGCGGCAACCTCGTCGAGAACGCGCGATCGAGCTGCTCGATAGAAGGCGGCGTCGTGAGAGTCGAGAGACGGAGCCAAGGCGGCGACGGCCTAGCCCTTGTCCTCCTGAGCCGGGCGACGCAGGAAGCTCGGGATCTCCAGATCCTGGTCGTCGTACACGGGCCGCGCCGGCTGCCGGTCGGGCAGCGGACGATGGAGAGGCGAACTCTGGACCGGCACCGGAACGGGCTGGCGTTCGGCCGTACCGGCGGCTCCGTATGTCGCGGCCGGCCGCTGGTGCGCCGCCACCGGCTCGTTGGAGTACGTCCGCCCGCGCTCGAGATCCGGCAGGAGGTCGGCGCCGTCGTAGCGCGAGGTGTAGACGGCCACCGGCGCCTGCGTCCCCGCTTCGCGTCGCTGCGGTTCGCGCTTATGGCTCGGATCGAACCCGGTAGCGATGACCGTGATCATGATCTCGTCGGCGAGGCGCTCGTCGAAGCTCGTCCCGAAGATGATGTTGGCTTCCGGGTCCGCCGCGGCGCGGATCTCCTCGGCAGCCTCGGTGACTTCGAAGAGACTGAGGTTGGACGAGCCCGTGATGTTGAACAGGATCCCCTGGGCGCCGTTGATGTTGACCTCGAGCAGCGGGCTGGCGATCGCCTGGCGAGTGGCATCCAGGGCGCGGTTGTCGCCGCTGGCCCGGCCGATGCCCATCAGCGCCGAGCCTGCATCCCTCATGACGGCACGCACGTCGGCGAAGTCGAGGTTGATCAGACCCGGCACGGTGATGATGTCGCTGATCCCCTGCACGCCCTGGCGCAGCACGTCGTCGACGTAGCGGAACGCCTCAACGATCGACGTGTTCTTCTGGACGACGTCGCGGAGGCGATCGTTGGGGATCGTGATCAGCGTGTCTACCTTGGCCTTGAGCTCTTCGGCCGCTCGTTCCGCAACCAGCTTGCGCCGGACGCCCTCGAACGTGAACGGCTTGGTGACGACGCCGATCGTCAGCGCGCCGAGGTCCTTGGCGATCTCGGCCACGATGGGGGCAGCGCCCGAGCCCGTGCCGCCACCGAGACCGGCCGTGATGAAGACCATGTCCGAATTGCGCAGGGCTTCGGTGATCTTCTCGGAGTCTTCCTCGGCAGCCCTCTGGCCGATGGAAGAATCGCCGCCGGCGCCGAGACCACGCGTGATCTTGTCGCCGATACGGATCTTGTGAGGCGCGTCCGACTGGAGCAGGGCCTGCGCATCTGTGTTGCAGGCGATGAACTCTACCCCCATCATCTCGGCGCGGATCATACGATTGACGGCATTGCTGCCGCCGCCTCCGACACCGATCACACGGATCAGCGCGAAGTTCTCGGAATCGGACCGTAGCGGCATTCCTGATCCTCCGGTGGCTCTCCGGCAGATGTGTTGTCGTTCGGTCCGGCCCCCCCGATGTTGGTAGAGCACTTGCGCGTGACGGGGCTGGCTCGGATGGCTGCAGTATACGCCTCGGCCGGCGTTTCCGGTGCGCCGACCGTACACCGAAACGGCATTCTCACGAAGGGCCTGCGAACGTTCGTTCGCACTTTCGAAGGGGATGGCGCGAATCGCCGACAAAAGTGGTGGGAGCTGTGGAGGACGTTCCTCAGCCGGCCAGAAAAGCCAGCCGGACGGTTCGTGCGGCGTTGTCCTGATTGGGATCCAGCAACGCGATCGACTGCCACGTTCCGAGGGTGAGACGGCCGCCGACGACAGGGATGGTCACGGATGGAGCGGCCACGATGGGCACCAGGTGATCCGCGCCGTGGCCGGTCGAGCCGTGCCGGTGAAGCCATCGATCGTCACGCGGTAGGAGCCGATCCAGGGTCGCCATCAGGTCCGAGTCGGATCCGGCGCCGAGCTCCATGATCATGACGCCGGCCGTGGCGTGGGGCACGAAGACCGTCAGCAGCCCATCGCCCTCGCCGGCCACGAAACGTTCGCACAGCTCGGTCAGGTCAAAGAGCCCCCGCCTGTGCGCGGTCTGGACGATCGTCTCGGCGGTCTTCATCCGTCAGGCTTCGCCGGCTGCACCCGGCCTCCGCTACGGGAAGAGGTTGCGGATGGCGTCACGGACCCGGTACGGCAAACCGCCGGCCGGTGCGGACTCGAAGCGCTGTACCTCGCCCGACTCGAGGCCCTTCGCGCCCCAGTACAGCAGCCCTATGGCGGTGCTGTAGGCCGGAGTGAGGATGTTGTCCGTCAGCCCGCCTACGCCGACGGGTCCGGCCACGCGCACCGGCATGTCCAGCACCTCGCGGCCGAGGGCCGCAGCTCCGGCCAGCTGGGACGCGCCGCCGGTCAGGACGACACCGGCCGGCAGCAACCCCTCGCCGGCCGCCTTTATCTCTGCGCCGAGCATCTCGAAGGTCTCCCGCATGCGGGCTTCGATGATGCGGCAGACCTCCAGCCGGCTGATCGTCCGGCCGGCCGCCTCGCCCAGCATGGAGACGTTGATCATCTCGTCGTCGGCAACGGAGGACAGGTCGCAGCTGCCGTTCTGGATCTTGAGTTCTTCGGCCACCTGCAGACTGGTCTTGAGGCCGATGGCCACGTCGTTGGTGACGTTGTTCCCGCCGATCGGCAGGACGGCGGTCTTGAACGGCGAGCCGTCCAGGAAGAGAGCGAGGTCGATGGTGCCGGCGCCGATATCGGCCACGGCCACACCCAGGTCCATCTCTGTCTCCGACAGGACCGACTCGGCCGACGCCAGCGAATTGGCGACCAGCTCGTCCACCTTGACGTTCGCGGCCTGGACGCATTTGGCCAGGTTACGAACCGCGGTGGCGCCTGCGGTGACGATGTGGGTCTCGATCTCGAGGCGGATGGCGCTCATGCCCAGCGGGTCCTTGACGCCCTCCTGGCCGTCCACGATGAAGCCCCGCGGCAGGACGTGCAGGACCTCGCGGTTTGACGGGATCGAAACCGCCCGGGCCACCTCGAGGGCGCGGTTGATGTCCTCGCGAGTGACCTCACGGGTATGGCCGCTCACGGCCACGGCGCCACGAGAATTCTGGCTCTCCACGTGCTGGCCGCCGACGCCCACGAAGGCGCGATCTATCTGGAGCCCGGAAAGGCGCTCCGCGTGATCCACGGCACCCGAGATCGATCGGACCGTCTGGTCGATGTTGACCACCACGGCCTTCTTGAGGCCGCTGGCGGGCACCACACCCTTGCCGACGATTGTCAGACTGCCGTCGCGCGCCACCTCACCGATGAGAGCGCACACCTTGCTCGTGCCTACATCGATACCGACGAGCACTGCTTCGCGTTCCACTCGCTCCCGTCCTCGGTGTGGCCTCGACCGCGAGGCGATGGCTGGATTGATCGGCCGACGGCGCCGTGATCGATATCAGATTACAGGTGAAGGCTACCCGACCCGAGGGAGGCCGGGCAACCGGAACTCGCTGGAGAGGCGCTCAGCGCAGCACAACGGTGTCGGTGTGATCCGTACTGACATCGGAAACCAGATAGACCCATGCCACTTTTGCCTCTCCCCAGTGAGCCAGGGCCGAGCGGAGGTCGCGGACCTGGGTCGGAATGATGGTGTCCTTGCGAACGGTGGGGGCGTAGAAGCCGAACTCGGCCACCCAGGCCGGCGGGACCGAGCTGAGCGTGAAGCCGTGGCGGTCGTCTACCACGACCGCGAGCGCAGGAGTGCTGCTGCCGACGTCGGTCGGAGTCAGGAAGGCCAGCCTGTAGCCCGCGTCGAGGTTTATCGGGTCCACGATGCCCCCCAGGCCCAGGCTCGCATCCGAGGCCCGGCGGTCGAAGACGACGGGCAGCCCCAGCGCACCTGGGCCCGACGTTGCCGCGGGGTCTGGGGTCGGCGGAGGTGCAAACGACGGCAGTAGCGAGGGGTTGATCGTGGGCGTCGGCGACAACGTCGGGGTCGGCGCGGCAGAGGCCTTGGTACCAGGCCGGGTCGGCGTGGCCTTGGCCGGCTTGGGAGTGGCGGTCGGCTTGGGAGTAGCAGTCGGCTTTGCGGTCGGGCTTGGTGTCGGCGTATCTGTCCGAGACGGATCCGAGGTTGCACCCGTCGAGCTCGCGGAATCGATCGGGCCTGAGTAAGGGCTGGAAGTCGGGAGCGGCCCGGCCGATGACGGGATCGGATTTCCGGCTGAATCCACCTGGCCGAATATGAGCCCGTCCTGATCGACGACGTAGCGCCGGTCGCCGATGACCCAGACGAGCTTCGGCACGCGTTCCACCAGGGTCACCACGACCGTAGAGGGAAGCCGCACGACGACGCTGGCCGTCTCGACGGCGGGCAGACGGACGAGCTGCGCGGCGACCTTGTCCGTCTGGATGCGGAAGACGTTGGGGGTGCGGTCGATGCCGATGATCGAGCGAACGATCGCCTGACTGGTGAAGGTGTCGCCGCGTATCTCCAGCGTCCGCGCGGCAAAGGAGGGCGCGATGCTGACGGCCAGGATCCCGGCCAGGGAGATGGCCATCAGGACGATCGCCACGAGCTGGACCGCGTGAAGAGGCGGCCCGCTGCGTCTGACCGGCGGTCGCCGGACGTGCGAGCCGGAGCGGCGGGCCTTGACGCCGTGGCTGATCACGCCTGCCCCACCGACGGCGGCCCCCCGACTCCCGGCTCCTCGGCATCCGGGCGCCAGTCGGACCAATCCCCTACGAAGTGGATCTCGAATACGAGGTCGACGCCGAACCGCCGGTCAACCTCGTGCCGGGCATGCTCGGCCAGTCGGCGGATGTCCGCCGCGGTGGCTCCTCCCCCGTTCACGATGAAGTTGGCGTGTTTCTCGCTGATCTGAGCGCCGCCGATGCGGAAACCCCTGAGGCCGCAGGCATCGACCAGACGACCGGCGGAATCGTCGGGCGGGTTTCGGAACACGCTGCCGGCGCTGGGTCGATCGAGCGGCTGATGCTCCCGCCGCCAGCGGAGGATCTCGTTCATGCGGGTCTTGATCTCGTCGGGCGCGGCGGGCGTCAGAAGGAAGGTCGCGGACAGGATCAGGTCGCCCGGTGAGGCCGCCGTGGCGGCGGGCTCCGCGGCCGCAGGATCCGCCGGCGATGGCGATGCGGCCGCCGGCTGTGGCGACGCGGCCGTCGGCGATGTGGCGGACGTTGGCGCCTTGCCTCCCGCCTCCGTCGTGTCGTGCTTGAAGCGGCTGTCACGGTAACCCAGGGCGAGCGCCGCTGAGGGCTCGGTGGCCTCGTGGCCGGCGGCACGGAGGACCGTAACCGATTCGAGGACCGCGGCCACATCTGCACCGTGAGCCCCGGCGTTTGCCCAGACGGCGCCGCCGACGGTCCCTGGTATGGCGAGCCCGAACTCGAGACCTGAGAGCCCCGCGCGCTGCGCCAGCGTCGCCGCCCGTGCCAGCGGCAGGCCCGATTCGGCGATGAGCCGCCTGCCTGCGATCCGGCAGCCCTCCGCCCGCGACAGGATGACGAGGCCGCGGATCCCGGCGTCGGCGATCACGACGTCGCTGCCGCGCCCGAGCACGGTCAGGGGTAACCCGAGAGCGCGCGCCGTTCGCACCAGGCCGACGAGCGCCGGCACGTCCTCGGCCACGACCAGAAGATCGGCCGAGCCGCCCACGCGCATCGTCGTGTATCGGGCGAGCGGCTCATGCCTGCTCACCGGCACGCCCGTCTGGCGGGTTATCTCCGCGGCGAGCAGGTCCGGGTCAGACGCGGCGTCGAGCCGGGTTGCGGGTTCCGCGGCCGGCTCTGCTTCGCCCGCGCCCCGAGGTGAGTCGCCCCTCGCCGCGCCGCTCACGCCGGCAGTCCCCGTGACAGAGCTTCGACATGTGCCGCGTCCGGTAGTGGCCGCCTCTCGGCGGCCATCAGCACGAGCTCGGCTACCGCCGAGGCGGCTCCGGGCCGCGCCAGATGGCGGGAGGCCGCCGCCATGGCGTCGCGGAGGGGTGGATCTTCGAGGATGGAGGCCGCGGCAAGCAACGCCTCCGCATCGAAGTCCGCGTCCTCGACCAGACGCGCCGCCCCCGAACGGACCATCTCCTCCGCGTTGCGGCGCTGGTGGCCGGCGGCGTGCGGGTACGGCACTACGACCATCGGCAAACCGAACGCGGCAACCTCGGCCAGAGTGGAGGAACCTGCCCGGCCGACGACGAGATCCGCGGCCGCGAGGGCTAGCACCATCCCATGGACGAGGAAACGTTCCGGACGGTATCGGTCGCGCAGGTCCTCCGGCAACGATTCGCGGCCGGCGACGGCCTCGTCGTAGCCGGCGTCGCCGGTGACATGGATGACATAGGCACGATCGACCAGCCGGGGCAGCGCCTGCGCAACGGCCGAGTTGAAGCGCCGTACCGCCTGCGATCCACCGAAGATCAGCACAAGGTTGGCCTCGGCCGGAATTCCGAGCGCCTTGCGCGCCTCGGAGCGGTCTACCTCCTTCGGGTCGCGGATCGGTGTCCCGGTGACGAAGCACGGCCGCCGCTGCCGGCCGAGCGCTCGACATGTGCTCTCGAACGCGACCGCCAGGCAGCCCGCCAGTCGGGCGGTGACCCGGACGCTCCGGCCGGGGACCACGTTGCCGTCCCACATGACGACCGGGATCCTCAAAGCCGCGGCCGCGAGCAGCGCGGGCAGGGCCACGTAGCCGCCCGTCGTGAATATGGCCGCCGGACGGCGCAGCACCAGGAGGGCCAGGGCCTGCGGTACGGACAGCGAGAGCCGGATGGGGTCGAGGATGAAGTGGATGTCGAGCTCGACCGACCTGAGCGAGCGCACCAGCAGGCGCCGGAACGGGATCCCGGTCGTCGGAACCACCTGCGCCTCGAGACCGCGATGGCCGCCGATCCAGCGCAGCGACGGGGGGTCCGGCCTAGCCTGCAGCGATCGGGCGACGGCGAGAGCCGGGTATATATGTCCCCCCGTACCCCCGCCCACTATCAGCAGACGCACTAATCCAACCTCGTTCAACGGTTTCGCGCGAGATGGAGAGAAGTATCCCGACGGCGGCGAGGCTGACGGTCAACGACGAGCCGCCGGCCGAAACGAAAGGTAGGGTGATCCCGGTCACGGGGATCACGGCCACGACGACGCCGATGTTGATCAGCGCCTGGAAGCATATCCAAGCGGTGATCCCAGCCGCCACCAGACCGCCGAACGTGTCTGGAGCGCGCAGGGCTGTCCGGATTCCGGCATAGGCAAACGCGACGAAAAGGCAGATCACGACGGCGCCGCCAACCAGGCCGAGCTCCTGGGCGATGACCGAGAAGATGAAGTCGTTGACGTCGCTCGGCACGAAGATACGGTCGTTGCCGAGTCCCGTCCCGAGCAGTCCGCCGGCGCTGAGAGCCTCGAGTCCCTTGACGGTCTGGTAGCCGCTTCCCTGCGGGTCGGCCCATGGATCCAGCAGCACCTGGATACGGTGCAGCGGATACGACCCGACTGCCAGGACCAGGGCCCCGGCCCCGACCGCGCCGACAAGCCCGGCGAGCGCGATGTGGAAGAAATTGGCTCCGGCCACGAAGAAGAGCGAGAACGCGATCAGGACGATGACACTGGCCGTGCCGAGGTCAGGCTCGCGCGCGACGAGCACGAGGAACGGGGTGACGATGATCGCGAAGGGGACGGTCCCTCGCCAGAAGCTGCGGATCCCGAGCCCGCGCGTGGTAAGCCAGTGCGACAGATATACGACCAGGGCCAGCTTGGCCACCTCCGCAGGATGGACGTCCGGCAGGAACGGACCGAGATGGAGCCACCTGGCTGACCCGTTGACCGAGACGCTCAGAGGGCTGGGCACCATTACCACCACGAGCAGGACGATCGCGAGAATGGCCAGGGGCACGCTCACCACGCGTAGGTAGCGGTAGTCGATCCTCATCAAGACCACCATTGCCGCCAGGCCGAGCAGTCCGGCGAGCACCTGCGGCGCGAGCAGCTGGAAGGTGTTCTGGCTCTGCGCATAGGACGGGATAGCCGAGGCCGAGTAGACCATCAGGATGCCGACGGCGCACAGGGCGACGACCGCGACGAGGATGATGTAGTCCGGCTCATGGGCGTCGCGCTTGAGTGCGGCTGGATTGGCCAGCACGCTCGTCTGTCCGGCACTGACGGCGCTCGGCCGGCTGGGCCCCGTGTTGCGGCGGACCCGCTCACGAGGCACCGCGAGCACCCGGCGGTCGTCGCGGCTGCTCACGGGGCCGACCCCGCCGCCCGGCGCCGTTCGCCGATCGCCCCGACCGCGGCCTTGAAGGCCCGGCCGCGAGCCTCGTAGTCGACGAACATGTCGAAGCTGGCCGCGGCCGGGCTGAGCAGGACGGTCGCGGGCGAGCCCGCCGCTCGACCCTCGGAGAGCAACTCACGAGCGATCGCGTCGGCTCGCTCGACGGCCGTCTCGAGCGATGGCGCCAGCTCCACTCGAGCCACGCCGCGGGCGCGGAACAATTCCGCGAGCGCCGGCCCCGATTCCCCGATCAGTATGGCCGCGTCCGCGCGCCCGGCTGCTATGGGTCCAAGCGCGGAGAGATCGACGCCCTTGTCGCGGCCCCCTGCGATCAGTATCAGCGGACGCGCGAAGGCGGAGAGAGCGGCGATCACCGCATCCGGCTGCGTCCCCTGGGAATCGTTCACGAAGCGCACGCCGTCGATCGTGGCGACCGTCTCGAGCCGGTGCTCCACCCCCGCGAATGCCGCCGCGGCATGTCGCATCGCCGCCGCTTGGATCCCGAACAGCCACGCGGCCGCCATCGCGGCCATGGCGTTGGAGACGTTGTGACGGCCGAGAATAGCCAACTCCACGACGGGCATTATCGCGACGTCCCGACCTCCCCGTAACGAGCTCACTCCGGCAAGCGCCGGCATGGCACCGTCGGCGACGATCCAGCCGTCCACGATGCCAAGCCCACCGTCGGCGGGCGGCCCCAGACGGTATGTGACGACCTTAACGGCGGCCTCGGAAGCGTAGCCGGCCACCACCGGGTCGTCGGCGTTGAGGATGAGCGCGCCGTTCGGATCGACCAGGTCCGCGAGTCGGCGCTTGACCTTGCGGTAGGCCTCGAGCGTGCCGTGCCGGTCGAGATGGTCGGCTGTGACATTGGTGTAAACGGCGACTGTGGTGCCTCGCGAGAGCGTCGGCAGCTGGAGCTCGGACAGCTCGATTACGACGCGATGCTCGGCGGTGAGCTCCGGCAGCCGCTCGACGAGCGGCAGGCCGATGTTGCCACCGAGGATTACCGGGTGGGCGGGATCGGCGGCCAGCAGGGCCGCGATCAACGAAGAAGTCGTGGTCTTTCCCTTTGTCCCCGTCACCCCGATCGTAGGGCAAGGGCACATCCGCAGCACCAGGTCGGTTTCGCTGACCAGGGCGGGGGCGCGGCCGGGATCGGCACGATGCGCCGCGACGACTGCCTGCAGGGCCAAGCGGAGGCGCGGCTCGGTCGTCGGGTAGTCGGGGTTGATGCTCGGCGAGGTCGCGATCAGGTCGGCCGCCGCCAGCGTCGAGGCTGGCTCGACTTCAGGACCGAGTCGCAAGTCGACCGTCCTGCCGCCCAGCGACTCGATGGCAGGACCGAGCGCGGTTGGGGGTCGGCCGTCGTAGACGGTGACGCGTGCCCCGGCATCGGCGAAGAATCGCGCCAGGGCGACGCCGCTGCGGGCCAGCCCGAGAACCGCCACCGACCGGCCTTCGAGAGCCCCATCGCGGATTCCGGATAGCGTGAGCCGGTCCACGTCGACGACGCTGCGGGCCATGGCCGGGCCTACTTTGGGATCGAGGCGACGAAGAGCGTCACCCCGAGCATGCCGGCCAACGCACCGACGATCCAGAACCGCATCGTGATCTTCTCTTCGTCCCAACCGCCCAGCTCGAAATGATGATGCAGCGGGGCCATGCGAAAGACGCGCTTGCCCCGGATCTTGTAGCTGGCGACCTGGATGATGTCCGAGGCGACCTCGAGCACGAAGATGACCCCGATCAACGGCAGGATCAGGACCTGGCCGGTGATCAGGGCCACGACCGCCAGCATTCCGCCCAGCGAAAGAGCCCCCGAATCGCCCATGAAAACCTGGGCAGGATGAACGTTGAACCAGAGGAATCCCATGATCGCGCCCACCGCGATGGCGTTGACCATGGCCAGATTGGGCTGGAGGGGCTGGTTGAGCAGAGCGATGATCAGGAAGCTGATGAAGGCGAAGACCAGGGTGCCGCCCGCGAGACCGTCGAGCCCGTCCGTAAGGTTCACACCGTTGCTGCAACCGACGATGGCGACCACGGCCACCACGATGAAGATCAGGGCGCCGATCTCGACCGGGTGATCCATGAACGGGATCGAGATGGTCGACGTATAGACGACGTTGCCGATGAACGGCACTCGGAAACCGTTGAAGCCGAAGTGGTTCTGGACGTAGACGGCCACGACGATGGCGACGATCAGCTGCCACAGGATCTTGTGGCGTCCGCGGATGCCGATCCCGGTTCGGGCGTTGAGGTAGTCGTCCACCGCCCCGAGCGCGCCCACCAGGGCCAACACGAAGAGCGGCGAGTACGTCGAGGCGTCGAACGCGTCGAAGACGTAGGCCAGGGCGAGCGTGACGACCACGATCAGGACGCCCCCCATCGTCGGCGTCCCCTGCTTCACCAGGTGCGTGCCCGGGCCGTCCTCACGGATCTGCTTGCCCATCCCGAGCCAGCGCAGCAACCGGAGGAAGGGCGGCATGAGGATGACCACGCAGGCAAAGGCGAGAAGCAGCCCCTGGATGAACTCCACGCCGTGCTCTTTCACCGAACCTCCTTAGGGGGCGGGTGCGGTCCTCCCGACGCACCGGCACCGGCAGCCGAGTCCCCGAAGCCTGGTCCCAGCGTCTCGGCGGCCCGATCGACCGCCACTTCCCACGCCGTTCCGACGGTGGCGCCGCCACGACCAACCTGAGGCCGCGATCCGTCGGCGATCTCGAGGCCGGTGAGTGCCGCCGGCCCTACGCCAGGCCGGGGCCCCCACTGACGGGTGCTGGTCACAACCTCAGTGTCGCACAGCCGACCGCGCCCGGTGCGGGACCGGCCGATCACCCCAGAGACTTCACTTTCTGGCCGGTCGGCGCCGTCGGTCCATTCTTGTTCGGCGCGATCTGCTCGTTGAGGATCGCGTCGGTGGCGACGCGCCGGAATAGCTGCGTGGACTGCACCGGCATGTCCAGAATGCCCTGGCCCACCTTCGTCGGCGTGCCCTCGTATATGACGACGCCGACGGTGTAGTCGGGCGAGCTGTGGCCCACCCAACCGTAGAAGCTGTAGTTGTAGATGTTCTCCATCCAACCGCCCTGGCCGCGGTTGAGGGTGGGATCCCAGATCTGGGCGGTGCCCGTCTTGCCGCCGACGTAGTAATTGGGGATGTAGGTTGCCTGGCGGTAGGACGGCACCGCCGTGACGACGTGCTCCATCAGACCAGTCAGCGCAGTGGAAAGGCTGGAGCTGATGACTCGCTGCGGTGCCGGCGACGCTGCCGGCTGACCCGCCGGCGAGAGATCGGCGACGTGTGGCGTAACGGACAGCCCGCCGTTGGCCATCTCGGAGTAGACCTTCATGAGCTGGATGGGCGTCACCGCCACGCCCTGCCCGAACGACCCGTTGGCCAGGTCGATCTGACGCCACGGCGTCGCGGCCGGGTCGCGGACTATGCCCGCCACTTCGCCGGCCAGATCGATGCCGGTGGGCTGACCGATGCCGTAGGCCTGCCATGTCTTGTACAGGAGGGCCGAGGCGGAGGCCGTGCTCTTGCCCAAACGGAACGCCACCTGCGAAGCGCCCACGTTGCGGGACCAGGCGACGATGTCGGCGAACGTCATCCAGCCCCTGGCCCGGCGGTCGGCATCGGCGACCTCCTGCCCGCCCGGGAGCTTCAGCACGCCAGTGTCGTCGATCCTGGTGGTGAGGGCCGTCGTCTTGGACTGGAGGGCCGCCGAGGCGGTCAGCATTTTGAAGACCGAACCCGGCTCGTACACCTCGCTGATGACGGGATCCATAAAGAGCGAGGGATCCTGGGAGGCGACCGCGGCGTACAGGTTGGCGTCGTATGAGGGATAGCTGGCCTCGGCCAGCACGGCTCCCGACTTGGGGTCCATGACGATCGCGGAGACCGTCTTTGCCTTGTCGGCGAGCCAGGTCGCGAATACCTCCTGCTCGACCTTCAGCTGAAGACTGGCGTCGATGGTCGTCCGGATGTCGACTCCCGGGGCTCCTGCGTCGACGACGTGCTCTCCCGCCGGGCCGGGGGTATTCGGGTCGACGTTGATCAGCTCCGGCCGGCCGGACAGCAAGGTGTTGTACTGCTGCTCCAGCCCGTACTGGCCGATGCCGCTCGAGTTCACGAAGCCGAGCAGCTGGGCGGCCAGCGATGTGTGCGGTGCGCCGCCGGCCTGTGGATAGACGCGGACCGGGGTCGGCTCGAGCGTGATCGTGGCAAGCGCCCCGTATGCCTGCGCGTCGGTGATCTCCTTGGCGGTATCGGCGTCGATGTCGTTCGCCAGGATCACGTAGTAGCCGTTGCCCGCCATCGCCTTACGCAGCGCGGCTTCCGCCCCCGCGTCCAGGCCGAGGTAGTCGACGAGGGCGACAGCGTCGCGCTCACGCTCGAGATCGGTCAGGCCGTGAAGGTCCGCGACGAGCCGATAGCGGGTGATGGTTTGGGCGAGAACGACCGTGCCGGTTCGGTCGTAGATGGTCCCGCGCTTTGCCGGCACCTGGAGCTGCGTGTACGAGGCATCCTGGGCAGCCAGGATCGCGAGCTGCGAGTGCTGGTTGACTTGCCAGTAAGCAAGGCGCGCGGCCATGCCGGTGGACAAGACCATCAGCACGGCGAGGAGCAAGAGCAGGCGGCCTCGTGAATCCGTCCGGCCAAGCATCGTGGCGGCCTCTCAGCGGGCCGGGATCACAACCGGGGGCGGCAGCTGCGAGAGACCGTTGGAGATCGCCTGGCGTCGGATCGCAGACTCGCGATCGAGCCGGTCGATGTCCGACAGATCTTGCTGCTTCTGAATCTGCAGCTGCCCGTAGTCGATGTTGAGCTGGCTCATGTCGTAGCCCGAAGCGGAGATTCGGACCGTCTGGATGAGGGAGAAGAAGCTCAGCAGGAAGACCACGACGATCAACCCGATGGCAATCCCAAAGAACCGCGGGCGGCGCCGCGAGCGCAAGGCGACGCGCGAGCGCCGGCGCGCCAACGGTACCGGGGCACGAAGAACCGACGGCTCTTCGTGGCGGCGCGGAAACAGCCCGGAGCGCGGACGCGCGCCCTCGTAGACGGCCATCAGTCGATGCCCCGGGCCATTGCCCATTCGACCTGGTTCGTACGGGCCCGATCGGGTACCATCCCGTGCTCAGGCTCTCCCGTAAGGACTACCTCGACCCAGCCGAGGAACCTGACGGGGCGCTCGGTCCGCTCGTGGATTTCGTGCTGCCTGCGGGCGTACGTCCGACGGCGGCTGGCCTCGTGGCGCTTGCTCATCTGGTCCTCCCTTCTGGTTCTAGCCGGGCGGTCTAGGCCGCGATCCGCTCGGCGCCCCTGAGGCGGGCGCTCCTCGAGCGTGGATTGGCGGCTACCTCGGCCGCGGTTGGGGTTTGCGACTTGCCGAGCGATCGCAGCTCCGGTTGGCGCCCGCAGACGCAGATCGGCACCTCCGGCGGGCAGACGCAACCGCGCTGCTCGGTGGCGATGAAACGCTTGACGATGCGATCCTCGAGGGAGTGGTAGCTCAGGACCACCAGACGGCCTCCCGGCCGCAACAGCACGAGCGACGCCGAAAGCCCGGCCTCGAGAGACGCGAGCTCGTCGTTCACGGCGATCCGAAGGGCCTGGAAGACACGGGTCGCGGGATGCGTTCGGCGGCCCTTCGGCGCGGGAACGGCCCGCTCCACCAGCGCCGCCAGCTGTTCGGCCGTCTCCACCTGGGAGTGGCGCCGGGTTTCGACGATGGTCCGGGCTATCCGTCCGGCGAACGGCTCCTCACCGTATCGACGGAAGAGGGCTGCCAGCTCGCCGGCGTCGAGAGTCGAGAGCAGATCCGCAGCCGATCGGCCGCGGCTGGTATCGAAGCGCATGTCGAGGCGGCCGCCGGCACGGAAGCCGAAGCCTCGCTCCACGTCCGCGAGCTGATAGCTCGACAGCCCGAGATCGAGGAACAGGCCGTCGACCTGGCCGAACCCTGCCGCCGGCGCGACCTCGGTCAGCTGGCGGAAATTGGCCTGGCGCAATACGGCTCGATCGCCGAACCGTGCCAACCGCCGGCCGCTCCTGGCGATGGCCGCCCCATCGGCGTCGAGTCCGAGGAGGCGGCCATCAGGCGCTGAGGCATCGAGGATCCGCTCGGCGTGGCCGGCTCCACCGAGGGTGGCGTCGATCTGGAGGCTGCCAGGACGCGGGGCGAGAGTCACTACGACCTCGCCGGCCATCACCGGCAGGTGCCCTACCTCCACTTCGGCGCCCCCCTCGAGAGAGCCGGCCGCATCGAGTTGACCGGTAGTCGCGTCGAGCGGTTCCTTTGAGCTCATCGCGATCACCTACAGACCCAGGCCGCTGAGCTGGCCCGCCAGGGCATCGGCCGAGTCGAGACCCTTCTGGAACGTTGCCCATCGATCCGGGGCCCAGATTTCGACGTGCTCCCACGCGCCCACGACCACGGCGTCGGACTCCAGGCCGGCCCAGACCCGAATGGCACCCGGCAGGACGATCCGCCCCTGACTGTCACGCTCGACCTCGAAAGCGCTGGACGACAGGAACCGCGACACGGCCCGGGCCTTCTCGTCACCAAGCGGCAGCACGGACACCTTGGACGCCAGGGACTCGAAGGCGAGCCGCGGGAATACCGCCGCGCAACCGTCGACCCAGCGAACTACGACAGCACCCTCTTCGAGTTGCAGGCGGAAACGGGCCGGGATGGCCACCCGCCCCTTCGCGTCCACCGAATGCCTGTACTCGCCGGTGAACATCTCTCTCGATCGCCTGCCTGCTTGCTTCGCGGACGATTGCCGCGCCCTGTCGATGTGGCCGTGGTTGCCTTTTCCCTCGGGTCGAATTCACCACCTGAGACTCAGATCAACCGTCCAATTCGCCGCCTGGACCCACTTATCACCACTATCCGCCACTCCGCCGGATAATACACCCACACGGCAGTCCGTCAACGTCGTTCCGCCGGTCGATCGAGCGAAAGCGCGAAGCCATTCGCATGGCGCGGGATCGCTCCAAGACCGAGACGCGCCACGACCTGAGCGAGACACTTGGGGCCATGGGGATGCCTCTCGCCTTCGATCCGGCCGAGGCGGACTTCTCAGCGATCACCACACAGGAGCGGCTCTACATCGCGGCCGTCGTTCATCAAGCCACGATCTCCGTCGACGACACTGGAGCTAAGGCGACGGCCGCCACGGCAATCGTTATGGCCGGGGTCACGGCGACCCCAGCGAAGACCATCCTCCACGTGGACCGGCCCTTCGTGTTCGCCGTCAGAGACACGAGCACCGGTGCTCTACCCTTCCTGGGTCGGATCGTTGATCCGACCGCTTAGCCGGAGGGAGACGTCGAATGCGGATACTGGCGATTGAGAAGGCCGTTGAGGGAGTGAGCGAGACCCAGTTCACGCCTGAGATCATGGCCGCCGAGGCCCTGCAGGCGTGGCGGCTGCACCAGGTCGGGGTAATCCGCGAGCTGTACTTCCACGACGAGCAGGATTCCGCGGTCTTGATACTCGAGTGCTCGAACGTCGCCGAGGCGGACGCAGCGCTGGCTTCGCTGCCGATGGTCGGGGCGGGCTTGATCCAGTTCGACGTTCTGCCGCTGCGAGCCTACCCCGGCTTCGAGCGGCTGTTCGGGGCTATGCCCGAGCAGTGACGCAGGGCAGAGCGGCAACCGGTCCCGGGATGTAGCGGCCGACCCACCCGGCGAGCTCGCCCGAAAGGTCGTCTGCCAGCCCAGCGCTGGCGCCCCGGCTTTCGTACGCCTGACGGAAGCTCGCCACGATCTTGATCAGCTCAGCTCGGGCGGCACCGTTCCACTGGAGTGCCGGACAGATGCCGCGGAGACTGCAGTCCTCTTCCTGCGAGAAATGGCGCACCGAGTAATCGCCGAACTGTCGCAGGGCGCGCTCCACGGCCGACTTGTCGCTGCCGGACTCGATCGCCGTGACCAGCGCGTCGGCGCGCTCGACGAGCGCACGGCGCCCTGCGTCGAGCAATGGCGCGCCGGTCTCCATGCTCGGCTCCCAACCGATCGACATCCGAGGGCTCCTTCGTTGGCCAACTGTCGGCCGGGCCGTTGCCCGACGCCGATTGCCGCGCCGACTCTGCGGGGCGCATCCGTATGAGGCCCCAAAGAGGCCTCGAGGAGACAGTGCCATTGGGCCCGCGGAACTATTACCCGAGCGCCGCGGATAGTTCCGAGCGGGTAGGCTCCCGCTCACCGTATGGCCAGGCAACCGCATGGCCTGCAACCACCGGCTCCGGCCACCCGCCTAGCGGGTTGGGGGCGGGATCTTCAGCTTGTCACCGGCATTGATCCCTGCGGTCGCCCACGGATCCAGCGCATAGATGGAGCTGGTGGTCACGCCGAAGTACCGCGCGATCCCGTCGACCGTGTCGGCCACCGACGACCCGTTCGTCCCTGCGCCTCGGACTGTGTACACATAGCAGTTGGCCTGGTCGGTACACGGAACGAGGAGATCCATCCGCGACGCCGTGGCGCCGGGCGGCCACGTAGCCGAGGCGACGGCGGTCGGTCCAGCCGCCGTCTTGCTCGCGCTGGGCGAGGCGCTCGGGCTGCCCGCCGGGGGCGTAGATGTCGATGGCTGGACCGCCGGAATGGCGCTGACCGTCGCCGGCGTCGGGGTGGACGCGGCCGTGGACGAGGAGGTCGACACGGCTGCGACCGGCTGCCTGGTCGGCGACCCGGCATTGCCGAAGGGCGGGAATCCGAGCAGCCCCGTAAAGAGGATGCCCAGCGCGAGCAGGAAGAGCCCCACGCCCGCCACGGTCAGAACAGGAATGCCGCGGTCACGCCGCTCGCCGGCGTCGGGCTGGGCCTTCTCTTCGGCCGCGAGCAGGGTCCCTCGGACGTAGCGCGGGCAGCTGACATGGACTCGCTGCAGACATACCAGCTCCTGCTGGCGCAGCGAAAGCGGCAAAGGGTCGCCGAAGGCGGCGCATCGATGGGTGGGTACGGCGGTAGTCTGAGCCTCGCCCAGAGTCCCAGCCGGACCTACGCTGCGGAGAAACTCGCAGCGTATCGGGCCCGAGATCGACGGGCCGGCCTCCGTCATGGGCCTGACCATCGACCCATGGTCGAATTGATCCTCCGGCGCGGCCGACTGGTTCGACGCCCGGCTGCCCGGCGGGAACGGCGACGTCGCGAGAGACCCGACCGCCGCAAACTCGCTCCGGTCCGGAACGCCGCCCGGGGTCGCGGCCCCTTCGTATTGCCTGGGACTCTGCGACACGCCCGCGGACCCGATCCGCGGGCGCTGCTCGTCAGGCGAACGAAGCCATCGCCCCTCCCGGCTGCCAGAGCCTCCGCCTGACTCCACGAGCTCTCCCGGCCTACAGTTCTGCCAGGCATACAAGCGCCGGGCAGCCAACGCGGCGCAGTCTAGTACCTTTCGATGCTTGCCGTCCCCTTGACTCGGGTGCTAGCTTTCGACCTCCGGAGGTAAAGGTCCCGTACGATGGCAATGCCCCAGCGCATCATGGAAATTGAGCCGGTCGCTGCGCCGGTCGAGGCGCCGCGCGTCCGCCGCTGTACCTTCCGACGCCTGAGCCGGATCGCCGCCGGGCCATCGGCGGGCTACGAAGTCAGTTGCCTCTACCCGGACAGGCGCGTGCCGCTGCCTCTGGGCGACCTCGAGGCGAGCCTGGAGGTCTGCTCGGCCTGCACGGCCAGCCGCATCTTCCGAGCGGACGAGGAGTAGCTCGGGCGCCCGGGACCGCAGACCCTCGGCTCGGCCGGCGCCCAGATCCTCCTACATTCCAGACGCCCGGGTTCCGGACGCCCGCGTTCGACGACAGGTTTGGTGGCGAGCCGGCCTGTAAGCCGAGTTCTGTACCCCGGCCGAAGCCGAGGTGACGATCATCCATCTCTGGCCGCCGGTTACCCGACGGCTCAAGCGGCCGACCCGAGGACTGGGCAGCGCGACCTCTTCCGCCAGCACGCCCGGTTGCCCGAACGCACGGACCGCGTCCTCCTATTTGGCCTTGCTCCGAGTAGAGTTTGCCGCGTTTCACATCCCGATCCGAGCGGAGCTCGGTCCGGGCTACGTCTCTGTGGCACTGGTCCTCGCCTCACGGCGGACGGGCGTTACCCGCTACCCTGCGCTGAGGAGCTCGGACTTTCCTCGGAGCCGCGCCCGAAGGCCCGGCCCCGCGATCGTCCGGCCGACTCGCCGACGCGCGATTGTAGTCGAAGCCGGGAGGATTACCAATCTGAGCGAAATGACGCCTTCAAAGCCGGACAACGGAGGCCCGTCGGACGAGGAGAGGTCCGGGACCAGGCTGGCAATCCGGCGGGCTTCCGCTGCCGACGCTCTCACGATCGCCGAGATCAACGTCGTCGGCTTCCAGGCCGCGTACCGCGGCATCCTGCCCGACGACTTCCTTGCCGGCATGTCCGTCGGCCCGCGCGAGATCGCCCTCAGATCGAGGCTCGAGAACGGCGATCAAGACCTGGCTCCCGCCTGGCTAGCGGAACGCGACGGCCGGGCGGTCGGCTTCGCGTCCAGCGGACCGCCGCGCGACGACGACGTGCCGCCCCCGGCTGCCGAGATCTACGCGGTCTACGTTGCGCCCGCGGCGTGGCGTAGCGGCGCCGGACGGGCCTTGATTAACGCCGCAGTGAACTTCTGGCGAGAGCGCGGCTCGATAACCCTGGTCTTGTGGGTGTTCGAGGCAAACGCGAGGGGCCGCGCCTTCTACGAGGCCATCGGCTGGCGCCCAGACGGCGCCCGCCAGACGCTCGACCTGGCAGGACAGGCAGTTCCGGAGATCCGCTACCGCCTCCGGCCCTGACCAGGGCGTCCGGGGCCGCCGGCGGCCGCCGCATTCGGGCCAGGGCGCGCCGCCGCTCCCCTACTTCGGCCGCACCGTAACGACCCATTCACCGCCCGCCTGGGCACGATCGATCGCTTCATTGCAGAGCGCGTCGGCCTGCTTGTTCTGGGCCCTGGGCACGTGCGTCGCACTCCATCGCGAAAGTCGCCCCAACCTCGCCTTCGCCTCGGCGTGGAGAGGGATCAGCTTGGAATCCTTGACGCGCCAGCGGCCGTGGAGCTGCTCCACGATCAGCTTCGAGTCAAGGAGCATGTCCACGTTGCGTGCGCCCAGCTCCTCGGCCAGCGCGAGTGCACGCAGCACGGCCGTGTATTCGGCGACATTGTTGGTCTGGACGCCGAGGTATTCCGAGATCGACGCGATCGGGGCCGCATCCGGACGCCGGGCGCCGGGGGCCGAGGCGTCGATGAGGACGGCGCCGAGCGACGCAGGCCCGGGGTTTCCACGCGCGGCGCCGTCGGTGCGGACGATCAGGCCGCGCTCGGCTCCCACCTCGCCGTCACGACCCGGACCGGAGCCCGCGCCGACGGATTCCCACAGCGAGCTCCATCCGGAATCTCCGTCGCGTTTCAGCCTCGTCGCCCCACGATCGCCGAGGAGACCTCGAGGATGGCCCGCGTGATGTTGATGCCGCGCGGGCAGGCGTCCACGCAGTTGAAGATCGTGCGGCAGCGCCAGACCCCGTCCTCGTCGGACAGGATCTCGAGCCGCTCGGCGGCGCCTTCGTCGCGCGAATCGAAGATGAAGCGGTGAGCCTGGACGATCGCCGCCGGTCCGACGTACTCGGGTCGGGCCCAGAACGACGGGCACGACGAGGTGCAGGCCGCGCACAGGATGCACTTGGTGGTGTCGTCGAAGCGGGCCCGCTCGGTCTGGCTCTGGCGACGCTCGCGCTCGGGCTCGGGCTGGTCGTTGATGAGATATGGCTTGACCGAGCGGTACTTGCCGAAGAAGCCGCTCATCTCGACGATGAGGTCCTTGACGACCGGCAGCCCGGGCAGCGGCGCGACCGAGATCTTCTTGCCGAGCTGGTCGACTCGAATCCGGCAGGCCAGGCGGTTGCGGCCGTTGATCAGCATCGCGTCCGAGCCGCAGATGCCGTGGCCGCAGGAGCGGCGGAAGCTGAGCGAGCCGTCCTGATCGGCCTTGACCTTTATCAACAGGTCGAGGACCCGGTCCATCGGATCGACCGCGACCTTGTAGCTCTCGAAATGCGGGGTCTCATCGCGCTCGGGATCGTAGCGGAGGATGCGCAGGTCTACGTCCATGTCGGCAGCCTCAGTACGTCCGGGGCTTCGGCTCGAACCGGGTGATCGAGACCTGCTTGTAGCGCAGGCTCGGCCCGTCCTTGCCTTTATAGGCGAGGGTGTGCTTCAGCCACTTCTTGTCGTCGCGTTCCGGGTAGTCCTCCCGTGAGTGCGCCCCGCGGCTCTCGGTTCGCGCCAGCGCAGACGCGACGGTTACGTGGGCGATGTCGAGCAGATAGCCGAGCTCATGGGCCTCGAGCAGTTCGGTGTTGAAGATCGAGCCGCAATCGGCGATCGAGATGCCCGCGTAGCGGCCTTCGAGCTCCGTGACCTTGGCCAGGGCCTCGCTCAACATCGTGGCGTCGCGGTAGACGCCGACCGTTGTCCATCATCACGGACTGCAGCTCAGATCGGATGACGGCGGCCGACTCGCCGCTCGCCTCGCGACCGCGAAGCGCCTCGAGCTGGGCTCGAACCGGCTCCACCGCGTCGGCGATCGGCCGTGGCCGCTCCACCGACCCGGCGTAGCGGGCCATCTGGCGGCCGGCCCGCCGGCCGAAGACGAGCAGGTCCACGAGCGAGTTGGTCCCGAGGCGGTTGGCCCCGTGGACGCTGACGCAGGCACACTCGCCCGCGGCGAACAGACCTGGCACGACCGTGCCTTTGTCGTCGCGAACGACCTCGGACGAGACGTTGGTCGGGATGCCGCCCATGGCGTAGTGAGCCGTGGGCTGGACCGGGACCGGTTCCTTGAGCGGCTCGACGCCCTGGTAGATGCGGGCGAAGTCCGTGATGTCGGGCAGCTTCTCCTCGATGACCTTGCGGCCGAGATGGCGGACGTCGAGGTAGAGATAGTCCTTGCCGCCGATGCCTCGCCCGGCCCGGATCTCCTGGTACATCGCCCGGCTGACCATGTCGCGCGGCGCCAGCTCCATCAGCTTCGGCGCGTAGCGCTCCATGAACCGCTCGCCCTTGTCGTTCAGAAGCGTCCCGCCCTCGCCCCGGGCCGCCTCGGAGAGCAGGATCCCGATGCCGACGATGCCCGTCGGGTGGAACTGGAAGAACTCCATGTCCTGGAGCGGGATGCCGTGGCGATAGCACAGCGCCACGCCGTCGCCGGTGAGGCTGTGGGCGTTGCTGGTGATGCGGAACATCCGCCCAAAGCCGCCCGTCGCGAGCAGCACCGCCTTGGCCCGGAAGGTATGCAGGGCGCCGTCCGCCAACCGCTGCGCCACCACACCGGCGGCTCGCCCGCCCTCGCCTGGCTCACCGCCCTCGAAGAGCAGGTCGACGACCTGGAACTCGTCGAAGAACTTCACGCCGTGCTTGATGCACTGCTGGTAGAGCGTCTGCAGGATCATGTGGCCGGTGCGGTCGGCGGCGAAACAGGCCCGCCGGACGGGCGCCTCGCCGTAGTTGCTGGTGTGGCCGCCGAACTTGCGCTGGTCGATCTTGCCGTCCGGCGTCCGGTTGAACGGCAGGCCCATGTGCTCGAGCTCGATGACGGTCTCGATGGCTTCGCGGGCGAGAACCTCGGCCGCGTCCTGGTCGACGAGGTAGTCGCCGCCCTTGACCGTGTCGAACATGTGCCACTCCCAGTGGTCCTCCTCGAGGTTGCCGAGGGCGGCGCAGACACCGCCCTGGGCGGTGCCGGTGTGGGAGCGGGTGGGATAGAGCTTGGTCAGGACGGCGGTGTTGACGCCCTCACGTGCCAGTTCGAGCGCGGCCCAGAGGCCGGCGCCACCGGCACCGACGACGACGGCATCGAATGGGTAGTCCATCGTCAGCTCGGCATCGTGAGCGGAACCGACATGACGACGATCGTGCCCATCACAAAGACGATGGCGCCGACCAGATACAGCGCGGTCAGGGCAAACGTGCGACGACCGCCCTTTCAGGTAGTCCATGGTCACCGTCCGCATGCCGAGGAAGGCGTGGAGGACCACCATCATCAGAAGCAGCCAGTCGAAACTGCGCCAGAAGAGGCTGTTCCAGCGCTGGTTGAAGATCCAGGCGCTGGTCTCCTGCGACGGGTCGAAGAGGAAGTGCTCGAGGGTGAAATGAGCCAGGGCGAGCACGAACAGGGCCACGCCTGAGAGTCGCATGAAGTACCAGGCGGCCAGCTCGAAGCCGCCGCTTTGCGGACGGGGCCGGCCGGAGCGCGAATAGAGTGCCATCTCGACGCTCCTCCTACAGGCCCAGGGCCGGCTTGATGATCAGGAACGCGCCGGGCAGGCCCACTACGACGAAGATGACCCAGTTCGCGTACCAGATCTGCTTGTGATAGACGGTCAGGCGCGGCCAGAAATCCATGGCCATGATCCGCAGACCGTTGAGAGAGTGGTACAGAAGCGCGGCGCCGAGAAGGATCTCGAGGACGCGACCGGGCGAGCTGGCGTAGAAGCTCAGGATGTCGTCGTAGACCTTCGGGTTGCCGCCGGCGAGGTAGATGTCGAGCACGTGGAGCAGCACGAAGAGCCAGATGGCGATCCCCGAGATGCGGTGGAACGCCCAGGCCACCATCCCCTCGGAGCCGCGATAACGGAGCAGCATGCAGCCTCCCGAACGTTGTCAGATCGAGCTCGTGCCCGATCGAGATGTGGCCGTCTAGGCCGCGGAGCCGAGTCGGGCGACGATCGCATCGGCGAAATCGCTCGTCCCGGCCGATCCACCGAGATCGTAGGTGACTGTGCGGCCCTCGGCGATGACGGAACGGATCGCCTCCTCCACACGCCCGGCCGCCGCCTGCTCGCCGATGTGGCGGAGCAGCAGTACGCCCGAGAGCATCAGGGCGGTTGGATTGGCCTTGTTCTGACCGGCGTACTTCGGGGCGGAGCCGTGGACCGCCTCGAAGACGGCCGCATCGGGGCCGATGTTGGCGCCGGGTGCCACTCCCAACCCACCCACGAGGCCCGCGCATAGGTCGCTGACGATGTCGCCGTACAGATTCGGCAGGACGAGGACGTCGTAGAGCTCGGGCTTCTGAACGAGTTGCATGCACATGTTGTCGACGATGCGGTCCTCGAACTCGATCCTGCCCTCGTATGCGGCGGCGACGGTGCGGCAACTCTCGAGGAAGAGGCCGTCGGACAACTTCATGATGTTGGCCTTGTGAACGGCCGTTACCTTGTGCCTGCCGTTCGCCACGGCGTACTCGAAGGCATAATGGGCGATCCGCTCGGAAGCCGCCCGAGTGATGATCTTGATGCTCTCCGCCGCGTCGGGGCCGACCATGTGCTCGATCCCGGCATAGAGGTCCTCGGTGTTCTCGCGAACGATGACGAGATCCACGTTGTCGTAGCGCGTCTTGAGACCGGGCATCGATCGCACCGGCCGAAGGTTCGCGTAGAGGCCGAGGGTCTGGCGGAGCGCGACGTTCACGGAGCGGAATCCGACTCCGACCGGCGTCGTGATCGGGCCCTTGATGGCCAGCTTGTTGCGCACTATCGAGTCGAGCACGGACTGCGGAAGGGGCGTCCCTTCCTTCGCCATGACGGCGTCGCCCGCCTCGGCGATCTCCCAGTCGAACTCCACTCCAGAGGCGTCCAGGACGCGCCTCGTCGCCTCGGCCAGTTCGGGGCCGATGCCGTCTCCGGGGATGAGCGTCACGCGTTGGGCCATGACCCGCATTCTATCGACTCGTGAGACCGGGCGAGGCGGCCGAGCGGCAGAATCGGTTAGTAATCGCCTATTCATTCTCGTTTTGGCTGGCAACCGGGTTCAGACCCTGCCGCCACCGTCGTCCCAAGGCACCGCGGCGCCCGCCTGCTAGGATCAACCGAAACGTCGCCGGGGCTGCTGCGGACTCCGTCCTGCGCCCCCGCTCACGAGAATACGGAGTTGCCGGGCGTGAAGATTCAGGAAGCTGACGCGAAGTCGCTGTTGCTGGCCCAGGGCCTGCCCGTCCCGCCCTGGAAGGTGGCTCGGACACCGGGCGAAACGGAAGCCGCCGCTCAAACCTTCTTTGACGCCGGATCGGACCGGGTCGTCATCAAGGCCCAGGTGCTCGTCGGCGGGCGCGGCAAGGCAGGCGGCGTGAAGCTGGCCGGGTCGGCTGCGGAAGCGGCGCAGATTGGCGCGAGGATCCTCGGGATGGACATCAAGGGGATCACCGTGCGGAAGGTCCTCGTGGGAGCAGCCGCCGACATCGTCAAGGAGTACTACCTCGGGGCGATCATCGACCGGGCCAGCCGCCGCATCGTGCTGATGGCGTCGGCCGAGGGCGGCGTCGAGATCGAGGAGGTCGCCCGCCAGAACCCGGGCGCGATTCATCGCGTCTCAGCGGATCCGCTGCTCGGACTCCTGACCTTCCAGGCTCGTTCGCTGGGGCTGGCGATCGGGCTGCGCGACCCGCTCTTGAACCCTTTCGTGGCGATCGCCCAGGGGCTGTACGCCACGATGAAGGCCAACGACGCCGACCTCGTCGAGGTCAACCCACTCGCGATCGTGATCGAGAAGGGCTCCGACGGCGCCGTTTCGCAATCGCTGGTCTGCCTCGACGCGAAGATCACGATCGACGACTCGGGCCTCGCCCGGCATCCGCAACTCGAGACGCTGCGCGACCTCGACGAAGAGGACCCGACCGACGCTCAGGCCCGCCGGCTCGGCATCAACTTCATCCACCTCGACGGCACGATCGGGTGCATGGTCAACGGCGCCGGTCTGGCGATGACGACCATGGACCTGGTCAAGCATTACGGAGGCGAACCGGCCAACTTCCTCGACGTCGGGGGCGGAGCGAGACACGAGACAGTACGCGGGGCCATGGAGCTCATCCTGGCCGACCCGAAAGTCAAGGCGATCCTGGTCAACATCTTCGGTGGGATCACGCGTGGGGATGAGGTCGCGGCGGGGCTGATCGAAGCTCGGGCCCAGCAGGCTCGCGAGGTGCCGATGGTCGTGCGTATCGTGGGCACCAATGCCGCCGAGGCGGCTCGACTCCTGACCGAGGCCAGGTTCGAGACCGCATCGTCACTGGACAGCGCTGCCGAAAAGGCCGTGGCGCTGGCGAAGGGGGCCGCACGATGAGCATCCTGGTCGGAACCGAGACCCGCGTCGTCGTCCAGGGCATAACCGGTCGCGAAGGCGAATTCCACACCCGCGCCTCAATCGCCTACGGCACCCGAGTCGTTGCCGGAACCCGCCCCGGCAAGGGAGGCCAGACGGCGATCGACGGCACGGTCCCGATCTTCGATACGGTCGCCGAGGCCGTTAGTCAGGCCGGAGCCAACACATCGATCATCTTCATCCCCGCCGGCGGCGCTCCGGACGCCGTTCTCGAGGCCGTGGACGCAGGAATCGGCACGATCGTCTGCATCACTGAAGGGATCCCCGCGCTGGACATGATCCCGGTTGTCGAGGCGGTCCACCGCGCCGGCGTCCATCTTATCGGCCCGAATTGTCCCGGCGTCACGTCGCCCGGCCGAGCCAAGGTGGGGATCATCCCCGCCACGATCCACATGCCGGGCCGCGTCGGCGTGGTCTCTCGCTCCGGAACGCTCACTTACGAGGCGGTCCAGGCCATGACGGATGCGGGCATCGGCCAATCGACCTGCGTCGGCATCGGCGGCGACCCGATCATCGGCACGACCTTCCTCGACGTGCTCAGGCTATTCCACGACGACCCGGAGACGGAGGCGATCGTAATGATCGGCGAGATCGGGGGTTCGGCCGAAGAGGAGGCGGCGGCCTACGCGGCCGAACACCTCAAGGGCGTGCCCATGGCGGCCTTCATCGCCGGTCGGACGGCGCCTCCGGGCCGCCGCATGGGTCATGCCGGGGCGATCATCTCCGGCGGCTCGGGCACGGCGGCGGAGAAGATCGCGGCTCTCGAGGCGGCCGGCGTGCGCGTTGCGGACTCCCCTACGCAGCTCCCGATGCTCCTGGTCCAGGCCGGCTACAGGCCGTAGCCAAAACCTCAGGCTGGGAAGCTGGCAAAGGATCGGGAACGGAGCGGATTCGTGGGAATCCTCATGGATTTGGTGGCGGGCGACGCTCGCGAAATCCTGCTTGCGGTCGGACTCGAGGATTGGGAGGGTCTGAGCGACCCAAGCCGGTTTGCGGCCTACCTCTCACTCGGCGGCAGCATGGATGCGACGTGGCTCGACCTGTTCGCATGTGCTGCCAGGGAGGTATCGAACTCCAGCCGGCCCGGACCGTTCACCGAGGCTACACACGCCCTGCACAACCGCTTTACCGCCTCCTCCGATCGAACCGTCGAGCGCGTCGACCCGCACTGGATCGACGCTGTGGCCTTGCTCCCGGAAAGCCACCTCGATCGCATAGCCGCCCGCTGGATCGACCTGATCGAACGTGACGAACGTGAGGTCGACACGGACGACAAGCCGATGCTGCGCAAACTGGCAGGCGATCTGGTGAGCTTCTGCCGGAGGGCCGAGGGCGCGGAAGACGTTCTGTTCGCCTGGACTATCTAGGACGTCTACCTAGGCGCTGAACCGGACCGGGAGCAGTGGTCTGACGATGGCCAGCGCCGTCGTGTCGAACGCGAAATGCGTCGCCATCGATGCGGCGATGCCGAAGTGCTCGTACTCAAAGCCCAGCACGAGGCCCATCCCGAACGCCAAACCCGCATAGGCAATCTTCCCGGGCGTTGGATGCCGGAAATCGGCGATGGCTGCGTGCGCCAGCGTAAACAGAAGCGACGCGACGATGATGCCGGCCGATGGCTGGATCGCCGCCCGGAAAAGCGTCTCCTCGCCGAGCGCGGCGGCCAATCCGACGATCGCGAAGTTGACGATCGACAGCTTCGACGAGGTGAAGCGGGCGAGGAAGGGTCGCACCCTCTCCGCGAAGGCCGGACGCGTGGCTCCAAGGCCGAAGGCTCCGCCGAGAACCAGCCCGAGAACCAGGCCTGCGGGCGCGGCCACGAGCCGATCTGCCTGGGTGCCGAACGAGTCGGAAATCGACCGTCCCAGAACGACGATCAGCACGAGCCCGACGGCGCCGAAGGCCAGTTCCACGACTGCCGACTGCAGGATCGTCGGCGCGTCGGCCCCTGGCGCGCTCTTCTCGGTCACGAGCATCCTCCTCCGAAGTCCGCCGGATCAGTATCCAAGCTTCTCCCAGGCCGGGCCGCCCGGGGCTTCGATGAGCTCGACGAGCACGCCGTGGCAGCTCTTGGGGTGGACGAACGCCACCGGCCCCTCGCCGCCCTTGCGCGGGGCCGCGTCGATGAGAGTGAGCCCCAGGCCGGCGAGCCGGTCGAGCGCAGCCTGGATGTCCGGAACCTCGAAGCAGACGTGGTGGAAACCCTCGCCCTTGGACTCGAGGAATCGGGCCGAGCCGGTCGTGGTGTCCGTTGGCTGTACCAGCTCGATCTTAGTCTCGCCCACCGGGAGGAATCCGATCGTGACGTGATCGTAGGCCATGTCCTGCACGGCCTCCACCCGAAGCCCGAACCTGTCTCGATACAAGTCGAGCGACGACCCGAGGTCGCGGACGATGACCGCGACGTGGTGGATCTTGCGGATGCCGATGCCTTCGGGAAGCGCGGACTCGATCCGATCCATTACTCTCCTGCGACTGTCGAGGGCTGGCGAACAGGACGGGCGTTCGGTGTGCGGGCCGGCGGCGCTCGTCGTCAGCGAAGCTTGACCAATGTTACGCACCGGCGCGCACGCTCGGGAGGCCGCCGGCCCCGATTTGACCGGCTCGGGACAGGGTGGTCGAGACAGCTGCGCGCAGCTGTCGGACTTGTAGCTACTGACAGCTGCCGGCAGCTGTCTGAGGGGCTGGCGTTGACACTCACGGCTCCCCTCCCCCGGGACGATCGTGGCGCGCGCTAGACCGTAATCAGCTCCCTGTGCTCGCCCCAAACCAAGCGCAATCGGTCACAGACTTCGCCGACGGTTGCATAGGCCTTGACGGCCTCTATTATCGGCGGCATCAAGTTTTCATCGCCCCGGGCGCAGTCCTCCAGGCGCGTCATCGCGGCCGTCCACGCGGCCGCATCCCGACCGGCGCGAACCTGCCGGACCCTCTCGCACTGCCGAAGCTCGCCCTCGGGATCGATCTTCTGGAGCGACGGCGTGGTCGTCGCCTCGTCGCGGAACTTGTTGACGCCGACGACGACCTTCGAGCCGTTCTCGACCGCCCGCTGGACCTGATAAGCCGCCTCCTGGATCTGACGCTGCTGGTAGCCGGCCTCGATAGCAGCCAGGGTTCCGCCGAGCGAATCGATCTCGGCCAAATAGTCGGTGGCGGCCGCCTCGAGCCCATTCGTCAACGACTCGACGTAGTAGCTGCCCCCGAGCGGATCCGGAGTCTCGGTCACACCCGATTCGAATGCCAGAATCTGCTGGGTGCGCAGGGCCAGTCGCGCGGCTTCCGCCGTCGGCAGAGCCAGGGCTTCGTCCCGTGAGTTCGTGTGGAGGCTCTGCGCGCCTCCCAGAACCGCCGCCAGGGCCTGCACGGTGGTCCTGACCACGTTGTTGTCGATCGACTGCGCTGTCAGCGACGAACCGGCGGTCTGGACGTGGAAGCGGCAGGCCATGGACCGGGTACTCGTCGCCCCGAAGCGTTCCTTCACGATCCGAGCCCACATCCGGCGGGCGGCACGGAACTTGGCGACCTCCTCGAAGAGCTCACTCCAGGAAGCGAAGAAGAAGCTGAGGCGATCCGCAAAGTCGTCGATGTCGAGACCACGGCTCAGCGCGGCTTCGACATAGGCGATGCCGTCGGCCAGAGTGAAGGCAAGCTCCTGGGCGGCGGTAGCCCCCGCCTCACGCATGTGATAGCCACTGATGCTGATGGTGTTCCAGCGCGGCAGCTCCTTCGAGCAGAACTCGAATATGTCCGTGACGAGCCGCATCGACGGCCGCGGCGGGAAGATGTACGTGCCGCGAGCTATGTACTCCTTGAGGATGTCGTTCTGCGTCGTCCCGCTGACGCGGTTTCTGGCCACTCCTTGCTTCTCGGCCGCGGCCACGTACAGGGCGAGAAGCACGGCGGCCGAGGCGTTGATCGTCATCGACGTGCTGACGCTTCCGAGCGGCAAACCGTCGAGCAGGACGTCCATGTCGGCCAGGGAACTGATCGGCACGCCGACCCGACCAACCTCACCTTCCGACTGCGGGGCATCCGAGTCGTACCCCATCTGGGTCGGGAGATCGAACGCGACGGACAGACCAGTCTGACCCTGCTCGAGGAGATAGCGGAAGCGGCGATTCGTGTCCTCGGCCGTGGAGAAGCCCGCATACTGACGCATCGTCCAGAGGCGGCCGCGATACATGGTCGGCTGGACGCCCCGCGTGTAGGGGTACTCGCCGGGGCGTCCCAGGTCGCGGCCTTCGTCGAGGTCGGCCGTGTCCGCCGCGGTGTACAGATCCTGGATCTCTACCCCGGATGTCGTGAGGAAGCGTTCCTGCCTTTCCGGCGAGCGAGCCAGCGCCGTTGCCCGAGTCGTGGCGCGCCATCGATCCCGCTCCGGATCGGCCGTCGGCCCATGATCCGCGATGCCTTCAGTTGCCCGCCGGTCGTCCGCCACTTACCGCTTCCTCTCGTTCCTGCCCTTGCGCCCTTGCATCCCGGGGATGATGGCACGTCCCGGCCCATCATTGCCAGCCGCCGGGAGGAGCTAACCGGGAGCGGGGCCGCCCGCGACCGGCATTCGGGCGGCCGAGGGCCTACCGTCGGGACATTTCGCAGGTCGCCTCGTCTTTGCACAAAGACAGCCGGCCGCTCCGCGACGCGCGCCTAACCCGGCCGCCTGACGTTGTGGATACGGTCCGCTCGAATGTTGGAGTTAGGCCCAACGATATCCACAAAACCGGTGAACAACTTCGTAATTCTGTGGATAAGCCAGAACCGCTCGCCAAGGCTCGTGCGGTAGCATCAATGGACCAGCGACAACGGACGCGACGATCGGAGACTCCGGAGCGGGCTTCGCAGGGCAGCGCGGCGGGAGGCCCTCGTCAACTCCGAATTTCCACACCGAGCGAGGTGAAACCACGGTGGCCAACGTCATCGCGATTGCAAACCAGAAGGGTGGCGTCGGCAAGACCACCACCGCCATCAACCTGGCTGGGGCCCTCGCAGAGAAAGGGCTGCGAGTCCTGTGCATCGACATGGACGCGCAGGCCAACCTGACGGTTGGTCTCGGCATCAACCTGGCCAACCTCGAGCGATCCATGGCGAATGTGCTCGGCGCGCCCAACGCTCGGCTGAAGGACATCATCCTCGCGAGCAATACGCCGGGCATCGACGTCGCGCCCGCGACCCTGGACCTGGCCTCGACTGAGGTCGACCTTCTCAGCACCATCGGCCGCGAATACGCCCTCTCGGAGGTGATCGACGACTGGGCTCAGGGCCACTATGACTACATATTGGTCGACTGCCCGCCGACTCTGGGCCTGCTTACGATCAACGGTCTGGTGGCCGCGAACGGCGTCATCATCCCGGTTCAAACTCAGTACTACGCCCTCAAGGGTCTCACCGCCCTGGTCAAGGTGATCGCGACGATCAGGTCCAAACTGAACCGTAACCTGCGGGTCCTCGGACTCCTCCCGACTTTCTACGACCCCAGAACCGTCCTCGGCCGGGGGATGCTCGACGAGATGCGCGAGCACGGCGAAAACCACGTCTTCGACACGATCATCCGGACCGCCGTGAAGTTGGGCGAAGCCCCGCTGACCGGCCAGCCGATCACCGCGTATGCCACTGCCTCCGACGCAGCCAACAATTTCCGCGAGCTCGCCAGGGAGGTAATCGCTCTTGGCTAGACCAGACTTCCGAGCTGCAGCCACCGCTCGACTCAACGAGGAGCGAGGCCAGGGGCTGTCCCAGAACGTCCTCAGTCTCCTCAACGCCAACGAGTCGACAGTCGTCAGACCGGCCGCCGTCAGGAACATACCCGTGGACCGGGTGGAGCCGAACCCGAACCAGCCACGACTCGCAATGGACAAGGCGGGTCTGAACGATCTCACGGCGTCGGTCCGAGAGCACGGCGTTCTCCAGCCCATCCTCGTCCGACCACTACCCAACGGCCGCTACCAGCTCATCGCCGGCGAGCGACGGTGGCGGGCGGCACACGCAGCCGGGCTTGACACGGTACCCGCTCTCATCGAGGACATCGATGATGAGACCGCCCTGGAGATCGCGATCATCGAGAACCTCCAGCGGGAAGACCTCTCGCCGATTGATGAGTCGCTCATCTACGACAAGATGATTCGCGAACATGGGTACAGCATCCGCAAGCTTGCCCAGAAGTTGGGCAAGGACAAGGGCTACCTCGAGAACCGCCTCCGCCTGGCTGACGCGCCGCCTGAGATTTCGCGAGCTGGTGTCTCTGCGCAAAGACACCCTCTCACACGCCTACGAATTGCTGAAGGTCGAGGATCCCAAGAAGCGGAAGCACCTGGCCGAGATGGTCGCTCGCGGCGAGCTATCACTCGTCAAGCTCCGCGAGAAGATCGACAGTGCAGCCCGACCCAAGGGATCGCCACCGCCGGCCGCCAAGGGTTCGACCGCCGCAACCGAAGAGGATGCTATCGAGGCGGAAGCGGAGGCCATTTGGCTCGCGGCAGGATCGAAGAAACCGCTGACCGACGATTCCCTGATAGACGTGCGGGCGCGCCTGACCGAATCGATGGCGGATCTCATCACCGTGCTGCAGTCGGACGTCATGAAAGACATCGACGACACGGACCGTCAGAACCTGGCCAAGTACCTGACGATCGTCAAGGTCCGATTGGAGAATGCCATCGGCCTGGTTCGTCGAGGCTAGGCGCAGAGAGATCGACCGCCTGGCCATGCCCGCCCGTCCCGCGCGGCGACAGTTGGGCGCCGCAGTGCTCGACGGAGTCCTGAGCGGCATTACCGGCAAGCGTCACTGAGTCGGCAGCGCCCTTCCGCCAATCGCGCGCCCGCTGCAGTCGGCCGCGCATCGCAACCCAGCCTAGCGGCCACCGCGGGCGACCCGCCCGCGATCGAGGCGCGACGACCACTGTTGCGACCGCACCCAAGACATTGGGAAGAGGACGAACGGCCTAGACCAGGCCGGGAACCGCCGAACGGTGCGGGAGTCTCCCCTCAGACGTAGACGATCTCGTCGAAGCTGGCCACGAGATACGCCACCAGCCGGTCGCGTGCGTCGGGAACTTCGGCCCGCAACCCGGGCACCAGGAAATGAAGTGAGATGGCGGGGACCATGAGGTGCCCGGCGGCATCGCTTCCGACCGTCTGCGGGGCTCCACCGCCACGAGCAAAGACACGCCTGAAGGCCTGCTCATCGAGCCGGGCAGTCTTTCGGAAGTCGGCGACGACCTTGATGACGCCCCGCCGCCTGGCAACGTCCCGCATCAACTCGGCCGTCCAGTCGTCGAGCTGCTCGTCCGTTTGCTCGCCAAGTCGGTCGCGGTATTCCGCTGGGTTTGAAGCCAGGCCAGTTGCGCCCACGTCTCCTCCAGTAGCTCGTCGGATGTCAGTATCGCAGACTCGGCTGCGCGGTCGAGACTCTCATTAGCGCCGGGCTCGTTCACGCGGGGCGAATGGGCCGACGAGCGAGGCGCACCCCGCGGCTACTGCCGATCCGTCTCGCCGAGCGAGCCCTCCACGGGGCTGCCCTGGATCGGGGGCCTGGATCCGTTGGGCCAGTCGTTGAAGAGCTCCGTCAGCCGGCGCCCGATCAAACCCGGCCGAGGCCGGTCCGGAAAGTCGGCCACCATCCGCTCGAGGGCCGACTGGGCCCGCGCCGTCACTCCGGCGACCTGCTCGGCAGTCGGTCTGGTGCTCGTCCCCCGGTCGGCTGTGATCGGCATCCCGATCCGGACGCGCACCACGCGACGGAACCCCAGCCAGCTCGTGCCGTTGATAGCAACGGGGATGACCGGCACCCTGGTACGCAACGCCAGGTAGGCTGGACCATGCTGCAGGGGAAGGACCGCCGTCTCGCCCGAGTGAATCCTGCCCTCGCCGGCTATCGCGACGACGGACCCGCTCGAGATCAGCAAGTCCGCGCGGTAGATTGCGGCGACGAGCCCGCGCTTGCCAGGGCGGAACGGGACCGACACCCCGCCCCAGCGCATCAGGCGGTTCCGGAAGCCCCGGCGCATCTCCTCTTGCTCCGGCCCGAAGAAGTAGATCCGGGGCCCGCCGCGAATCCCGGCAAATACGAACAACGGATCTGCCCAGTTCTGGTGGCTGAAGCACAGGATCGCCGGCCCGGCGGGCATACGTTCGGTGCCTTCCACGTAGACCCGCGAGTACGCTCTCGAGACGACGGTCACGGCCAGGCGCACCAGCTGGTAGCGCCTCATCGAACGCGATGGCGCCTGGACATCGATCCAGGCCCCGTTCGCAAGGTTGCCGTTCCCGGACGCGGCAGGGTGGTTCGGACGGGTCGCTCGAGCCGCTGACGGCGTGGTCATAAGGCGAGTATGCCAATCCTGGTAAAGCAGACGCTGTCGGCTAGATGTCTCAGGCCCCGAAGAACTCGGATTTGGGGCATGCTTCGACGCCGGGCGGGTCGACCGCTTCCTGGACCCACACTCGGGCGTGAGTAGGATAGCTCGCATGGTAGAGAACGTCAGTTCTATATATGAGGACGACCGCCCGCGCTGCTGGTGGCCGAATGGCCTCGGCCGCGCAGACCCGCTGATGGTCGCGTACCACGACTCCGAATGGGCCGTGCCTGTCTCGGACGACCGAGATCTGTTCGAACGGCTGGCCCTCGAAGGCTTCCAGGCCGGGCTGGCCTGGGTCACGATCCTTCGAAAACGCGAGGCGTTCCGGCAAGCCTTTCGCGGGTTCGAGCCGGAAGCCGTTGCCCGCTACGGCGAGGGCGAGATCGCGCGGCTGCTGGCGGACCCGAGCATCGTCCGCAATCGCGCCAAGATCGAGGCCACGATTGGCAACGCCGCATCGTTCCGGGTCGTCGCCCTCGAGTTCGGCGGCTTCGCCGCGTACCTCGCCCAGCTGTTTGCTCGACCGGCGCCCTGCCTGCCGGAGGGCGTGGCTCCGGCCGGAGTGCCGGCCACGACCGCCGAGTCCGACGAACTCTCCGTCGATCTGAAGCGTCGGGGGTTCCGCTTCGTCGGCTCGACCATTGCCTACGCCTTCATGCAGAGTGTCGGGCTGGTCGACGACCACCTCCCAGGCTGCTTCCGCTATCGCGGCTAGAACCGCGGCGGGACGATCTCGCTCCCGATCGCAGCCCGACACCGCCCCCGACACGGGCCGGTTGCCACACCAGGCAAGGGGCCACGCCTGACCACTCGCCTCCGGCCCCAAAGCGTTCGTCGTTGGATGCGTCGGCGGTGGTTCGCAGCGAGCAGCCTGAACCAACGGAAGGATCACCTGGGGGTGCGGCGACGCTGCCAGTCAGCCTGCGCCGCCGCGTGAAGCGCAGCATTGCACAAGTTGCGCCGGCCTGCCGAGGGAAGGCCGCAGGCGACCGGAACCGCCTGCCGAATCCCTCCTACGAACCGATTCGGCAGAGATCGCAGCGGGCCATTCCTGCCCTCAGACAAACCATAATGCTGCCATGCCGCAGCCCGAGCAACCCTCCGAGAAACCGGCACAGCCAGGCGTATCGCCAGCCACGACCCCACTCCCGGGCCTGCGCCGGGTCGAGCAGATCATGGGCACGGCGATCAGCCTCGACATCCGGAACGCCGCGGTCCCAAGGTCGGCGCTCGAGGAGGCCTTCTCCTACCTTCGCGGAGTGGACCTGCGTTTCAGCACGTACAAGCCAGAAAGCGAAGTCAGCCGCCTCATCCGGGGCGACATCGACGAAGCGGAATGCAGCCCTGAGTTGCGCCTGGTCCTGGCTCTGTGCGACGAAGTCCGCTCCACCAGCGACGGCTACTTCGACATACGGGCCCATCGCCCGGACGGCCGGCCCGATCCGACCGGTCTGGTCAAAGGCTGGGCCCTCGAGAACGCCGGTCGGATCCTCGAGGCTGCCGGGGCACGCGACTATTGCATCAACGGCGGCGGGGACGTCGTGGCTCGCGGCGAAGCCGCCCCTGGCACACCCTGGCGGGTAGGGATCCAGCATCCGTTGATCCGCGACCGATTGGCCACCGTGTTGGAGATACGCGGCGGGGCGGTCGCCACATCCGGCATGTATGAGCGCGGCGAGCACATCCGAGATCCATTCTCGGGCGGCGCCCCGAGCGGCGTCCTCAGCGTCACGATCGTCGGGCCGAGCCTGACCTTCGCCGACGCCTACGCCACTGCGGCCTTCGCGATGGGTCCGCCGGGTCTGGGCTGGGTCGCGGGCCTGCCGTCCTATGAGGGTTGTTCGGTCAGCGCGGACCGCGACGGCTCGAACCCTCGGTTGAGCTGGACGCCCGGGTTCGATTCGTACTTCGCAGACCGCTGACCGGTCAAAGCGGTCGCTGCCCGATATCGTGGCCAGTCCTACCGACGAGGGCCGGATCGTGCCCTACCAGAGAAAGGGCTTGCGACCAAGAAGCACCTGGTCGGCGATCGTCAGAAGGTATCCAGCGGCCAGCAGCAGGCTCACGTTCATGTGGAGCTGGATGTTGGCCGCCATGGTGCCCGTCAGTGCATAGGGATTGTCGTAGAACTGGTTCAGACCGGCGTGGATCCGCACGGCCAGCGGGATCGCCAGGAGTGCGAGAAGGGTTGGGATCGGAAGCAGGCCCGCGCCCACGCCAATGCCGATCGTGACGAACGCGGCCGCGGCCGCAACGTCGAAGCCGCGAATCACGGCCTCCTTCGACCAGCGAACCGGGAGCGTGAGCTTGCCGGCGCTGGCATCCCCCACCCTGTCGGGGATTTCGTTGATATAGAGGATCAGCGCCACGAGCAGTGCCACTGGCACGGATACGAGTACGGCTTCGACCGAGATGGCGCCACGGGACTGGACGGTGTAGGCGCCGAGGAGCATGACCGGCCCGAACCCAATCGCGGTGGCGATCTCGCCGAGGCCGCGATACACCAGCTTGACCGGGGGCATCGTGTAGGCAACGCTGATCGCAAAGCCCAGGACCGCGATGGCGACCAGAGCGGTCGAGCCGCGCATGGCCAGCAGGAGGATTCCGAGGGCCGCCGCAAATGCGTAGCAGCCGAGCGCCAGCATCGACATCTCGCGGATCGTGACCAGGGCGTTCTGGAGCACCCTCGATCCGCCGCTGAATTTGGTGGGTGTGGCGTTGGCGTCGTCGGCGCCCTGAAGGGTGTCGAAGACGTCGTTGGCAACGTTCAAGCCCAGGTGGACTGCGCCCGCGGCAACCAGAGTGATCAGCGCGGAAAAGGCATCGAAGACGCCCGCTCGAGCGGCCACGGCAAGGCCGAGCAGCACGGGTGCCAGCGTTGCGGTCAGGAATGGCGCCCGCGTCGCCCGGAAGAGCAGCATTCGCTTGGACATCCGCGGCCGGACGCGGACGCCGCGCTCGGCCGAGAGGCGCTCGAAATACCGCCGGGCTTTTGGCAGATCTCGCTCATAGGCCGCCGGGAGCGGCGGCTCGCCCTCGTCCCAGGCCCAGACGCGTACCGGAGTAACCACGAACCGGGCCCGCGGGCGTGCCGAGGCTACTCCCCAAAGAGTGACGTGGCCGCGCCGGTCGAAACCGCCCTCGGGCAGCGTGCGGATGTAGCTGCCGGTGATGGCGACATGCGTCCCCGGGGCGATTCGAAAGCCCGCCGGCTCGCTGAAGCGGATGGCGCCCTCCGCCGGCTTGACGTCGATCTCTACGTCGACGTTGACCGGGTAGCCATCTTCGGCCACCCAGCTCAGCACGGCGCGGCGGAAGGTCGCCAGCCTGGCAATGCCGTCGTCGACGGTCACCCGCGCCGGCGCCTCGGGTTCGGGCGCCTCGGGTTCGGGCGCCTCGGGTTCGGGCTCGGCAGGCTCGGAAGCGGCGGGTTCTGGCTCAGAGGGTTCTGGCTGGGAGGATCCGGGCTCTCCTGGCGGGGCCGCGTCCAGCACCGCACGTTCGAGGGCCGCGGTTTCCGATTCGCCGGGTTCGAACGCAGCCATCGCGTCCGGGGCCGGGCCCGGCTGCGAGAACGCGGCAGCCGCTCCTTCGGTGGCGTCGGCAGCCGGAGGTACGGAGGCGGCCTGCGCATCGGGGCGGCCATCTACGCCACTATCCGCCTGGGGCGGGGCGACTCGCGTCAGGCGCGGCGGGCGCGGCATTCGCGGTCTTGGGCTCACCGGGCCACCTCCGCCGCCACGGTGATCTGCGGCGGCTGATCGGTTCTACCGTCGGGCCAGAACCAGACCCGCCGCGGCGTCAGCTCGATCAATGCCCGCTCGAAGATCAGCGGAAAGCCGAGCCTCGCCTTGAGCAAGACCATCGTCGAAGCGTCCTTGCGCTTCCAATTGGGAAGGAGGCGTTCCCAGCCAGCGTGCAGATCGTCCTCGGCGACGCGGGCGTCGCACTGGATCGTGACCTTGCCCTTCATCGTGCCGGCCGCAGCGGGGTTGGTGATCGAGAGGCTGACCCGCGGGTTGGCCTTGATGTGCGCGATCTTGGCGCAGTCCAGCACGCTCGAGGTCATGAAGATCCGATCGCCCCATAGCAGGGGAACCATCGGGTACGTGATGGGGCTTCCGTCGGGACCCACTACGCTGAGCTCGCCGACGATGGCGGCGTCGATCAGCCGGGCGACCGGGTAAGGGAGCGCGGGCAAGTTGACCTCCGAGCAGGGACGCCAGGGGGGTGGCGTCCCGAATTGTACGTAACGGGCGCCATACGCAGTCGCGCTACCTGCGGCCTGACCGCGGTCAACGCGTCCGGTCGCGGTCCGGACTCCCGCCAAACAGCCTGATCGAGGCCGCCTCAGCTTCTTGCTGCTCGCGAGTTATGAGGTGGCGCCGATCCGAGGTGCTGTTGTGAGCGTATTCGGCGAGGGCCTGCTGCAGCACGCCCAGCCGCTCGAGTTGGGCCGCCACGACTGGAGACCAACGGCCCTGGACCTCTCTGGACCCGGCTGCGGCGGCGGCCCATAGCGCATACAGGTCGTCGAGGCAGATCTCGCCGTTTCCCAGCGCGACTGCCCAGGCCCGATCGGCCGCCAGATCGAGCAGACTGCTCACGGCCGCCGCGGACGCCTCCGACACCCGAACGCAGACCGGGCACTTCGGATCCGACAACTCGGCCAGCCCACGCCCCTGGCCGGAGGCCTCCCTCCCGGAGAGCTTCTTCATGGTGGCGAGGCGCCGACGCAGGACCGCGTCGAGTAGGACGGCCGTGGCGAGCTGGCTGCTCGTCTGCAGAAGCTCCATTTTGGAGAGGCCGACGCTATGCGGCTGACAGAACCCGAGCCCCTGGTCCATGCTGTCCCGAAGGCCGCGGTCGGTCGCGCCTTCGCGAGCCAGGCCCCGCAACGCTGCGTAGCTCGCCTCCTGACGGGCATCGCAGACGGGGCAGCGGCCGCGCTCGAGGGCCTCGGCCAGGCGTATCTGCTCGAAGTCGCGGGCCGGCAATCCACCGGAACCGGTCATGCGCGCCCCGTGAGGACGTTCTGCCAGGTCATCGCCACAGCCTAACGCGACCTCAGCCGCGCCGGGTCATGGCCGCGTAGGTGACGCTGAAACCGAGCACGCACCAGACCGCGAGTGTCAGGAACGCGCCCATCGGCAATCCGAACTCGTTGGGAGCGATCGTGCCGCGGGTTACCTCGCCCATTGCCTGGATGGGAAGCAGGCGATGGATCGCCTCGAGCCAGGCCGGCAGCTTGTCGGGCAGGAACGTCAACGGTGAAAACATGAAGACGAAGACCACGATCGCCTGGGTGATGATCACCGTCAGCATGTACGGCAGCAGCGAGGCGATGGCGTATCCGACGCACGTCGCGGTCAACGCCACCATCAACACGGCCGGAACGACCAGCGGGCTGACCTGCAGCTCCAGGTCGAACCGCCATGCACCTACCAGGACCCCGAGGATGACTCCCGGGATCACGATCGCCAGCCACACTGTCAGGTCGGCCACGAGATAGGCAAGCCTGGCTACGGGCAGCGACCGCATATACGCCAGGCTGCCCTCGGTCTTCTGCTCGCCCACGGTCTGGGGCAGCGCGACGAGTCCGACGGACACGACCGAGATGGCCGGGGCGCCGGTTGCGATCAGGTAGATCGAGGTCCGGTCGAGGGTCGGAAAGAGCAGCGGGTAGCCCAGCACGATGCCGAGCGAGAAGAGCGTCTGCACGGCCATCATCAACGGCAGGTAGTTCCGCTTCCGCAGCGCCTGCCACGTGACGAGCAGCCTGTAACTACGCAGCAGTTGCATCGAACACCTCCTCCCCGCCATCCGGCAAGGCCTCCGCGCCGCCCACCAGTGCGACGTACACGTCCTCCAGGGTCGCTGGCCCTAGAGTGAATTCCTCGACCTCACCAGCGCTCTTGAGCGCTTCGGCCCAGGCCACGGCCTGTCCCGCGCCATCCTTCGGAACGCCGACCATCAAGCGATTGCCGACGGCCACGGCCGACAACCCGAACGGCGACACGGGCTTCTCGAGCGAGTCCGGCTCGATCACGAGCTCCAGCCGAAGCGCCGCCCCGAGGCGGGCTTTGAGCTCGGCCGCCGTCCCCTCCGCTATAACTCGACCTTCGTCGAGGATGGCCAGGCGATCCACGGACCGCTCGGCCTCGATGACGTTGTGTGTGACCAGCAGGACCGCGGCGCCATGGTCGGCGAGGGTTCTCACCTGCCGCCACATCAGGCGGCGGCGGACGGGATCGACGTCGTTGGTCGGTTCGTCGAGCATGACGAGGCGACCCGGCGTGACGGCTGCCATGGCGAAGGCCACGAGGCGCTTCACGCCGCCGGACAGCGCCGCGGCGTCCACGTCGAGCCACTCGCCCAGGTCCAGGGCATCGATGAGCAGCCCACGTCTGCGCTGGACGTCGACCCTGGCCGCCCCTCGGAGCTGACCCACGAGATCGATCGCCTGGCGCGGCGTGAGGCCGTCGATCGGGACCTGCGCCTGAGCCTGGAACGAGCAGAGCCGGCGGGCCAGTCCGGGGTCCGCCACCATGTCCCTGCCGTCGATCCGAATCGATCCCGCGCTGGGCCGCAGCAATCCGACGACCTGGTTGACGAGCGTGGTCTTGCCGGCCCCGTTGTGCCCGAGCAGGCCGAAAACCTCGCCTTCGCGAACGGCCAGGCTGATGCCGTCGTTGGCTCGGACGCCGCCCCGGTAGATCTTGGTCAACTCTTCGATCTGCAGCAACATCGCTCGTCCCCTTTGCCGATTTGCCAATCCGCCAATCCATGAGCCGGCCGTCCCGGGAATCGCTAGCTCCCGTCGCGTCGACCGGACCTCCCCAGGTCGGCGGATCTATTCGTGTTCGATCCTTTGCAGGCAATAGCTACCCAGGCCGGGGTCCGTTGGAGCCTCGGAGAGGACATGGAGGAGATGGCCGGCGGCCCTGCCGCCGCGCTACTCGATGACTATGCGAACCTCGTCGCCGTGGTCGGAGACCTCCAGGATCGGACCGGTCATGCCGGTCTGGATTGCCTCGACGATGCGCGAGCGGTGGTCCGAGGACAGGCCCGGCACCTGGTCGATGGCGAAGCCCGCCGCGGCCAGGGGGATCTGGAGATTGATGATCGGACGGCCGTTCTCGGCCACGAAGACCCGGATCCGCCGTCCGGCGAGGGCTTCCTGCGCGCCGCCGCTTCGAGGCGCCGCGTCACGTGGACGGGCTCCCGTCGAGCCGTCCGCGCGTGCCCCCGCACTTCCGGAGACATCTCGCGCCCGACCTTCGAGCGCGGCAACGATGGGGGCCGCCTCTTCGGCCGTGAGCTTGCCTTCCGAGACCAGCCTGAGGAGGACTTCGAGCTCGCCTGACATGGCCTAGCTCCTCGACCGATCGAGGCGCTCGGCCGCCTCGTCGACGCCGATATCGCCTCTCTCCAGAGCCTGGAGAACGGCCAGCTCGTCCTGGTCGGCGGCGCCTTCCTCGAGATCACCGGACTCATCCGGGTTCCAGGACTCCCCCGTTTCCTGAGGTTCGGTTTCCTCTGCGGCGGCTCCCGCGCCGCCCGCGGCGGAGTCGGCCGCGACGTCCGAATCGGTTCGTGGCGGCGCAGCCGAGGCCGCCGGTGCGGCCGGGGCGACGACCTCGTCGCCCGGCCTGGCCGCCAGGATGCGCAGCCCGCCCGAGGTGGAGTTGACCTTGAAGACAGCCCGCCCATCGCCGACGATCGAGCGCCAGTAGCCGCGGCCGCCTTCCATCCGGTTCTCGACGCTCGAGACGATCGAGCCCGAGACCGCCCGAAGCTCGGCCGTGACCCCGTTCAAGGGGGTCAGCTCGACGCTTCCGGATATCGATTCGGCCCGGTGGTCCCCCGACGGATCAAGGGCAGCGACGACGGCAATGCTCCCGCTCGTCGACGACAGCGCCGTTCCGTACAGGCGGCGAGCCCGGACCTTGATGCCGCCGGAGATAGTGTTGGCTCGGAGGCGTACGTCGCCGCCGTTGTCGAGCGCTATCGACCCGGAAATCGAGCCCGCCTCGATGAGCCCGCCGACGCTCCACATCCGGATCTCCCCGGAAACGGTCCGATACTTCTGATCGCCGACGAGAGACATGGCTTCGATCGAGCCGCTCATCGTCTCGTAGCGGATGCGCGTCCCCCACGGCACCTCGACCGTGACGTCGGCGCCGACCCGCGCCCCGCCGAAAAGCCACGCCAGCCCGGTGGAGAGGCGCCGCTCCGGCGTCTCGACCTCGAGCGAGCCCGGGCCCCGATCCACGATCACGCGGCCGGTCTCGAGCGCCCGCTCAGCCGCGGTCTGGTCTGCCGCCCGAATCCTGTACGTGACCGTCAGATGGGCTTCCTCGCCATCGATCCCGCTGACACGGAGAGTGCCGCTGATCGTCTTGACCGAGAGTCTGCCATTGGTCCCGATGCGATGGGAGAGCGTCTCAGTGCGCTCCAGTGTGCCCATCTCTACTCCTTCCGAGCGCGGAGAAGGGCCGCCGCGTCGTCTGCCGTGATCTCATGCCGCGATAGCCGCTCCAGTACGTCTCGACGCAGCTCCGCCGACTCACCGGCTCGTCCGAGCCCGTCCTCGTCGTCGTCCCCGGCCGAGGCTCCCTCGGCGAGCCCAAGCGCCCGCACCAGCCCATCTATGCGCGCCCGGACGGTCGGATAGGACACCTTCAGCTCGCGCTCCAGCTCCTTCGCGTTGCCGCGGGCTCGCAGGAAGCTCTCGAGCAGGGCCAGCTGCTCTCGGTTCAACCGTCCGAAACGACCGACGTTGAAGTCGCCCTCGATCGCGGTGCCGCAGCCGCGGCACTGAAGCCGGGTGATCGACAGCTCGCTCGAGCAGATGGGACAGGTTGAGATGACGTCGCGTGCCATACCGGTTGTTTGCCTCATTTGCGAGCCTCGCCAACTGGGTCAGCAGAGGCGAGTTTCCGACCTTCCTGAGATGCCTTGCTCGCTACGGTTGCTACTATGCCAGTGTTTGTTTCCATTTGTCAAGGCAGGCCTGTCAATTTGTCATATCAGCACATGAGACTGAGCCACAGGACGCTGGCCGTTCGGCTCAAAGCACGCCAGAGGTCGGGACGAACGGGCCGAGCGGACAAGGCCCCGGCGGGGACGAGGGCTTCTCCGCGCATCGCCAGGGGGCCGAAACGGAGCCATCTGGTCGTCGGGTATAGATTCGAGTTGTCGGCGCGCAAGGCGCGCACCCGCCCTGGAGGCCTGATGGCTCGACTCGTCTACAACTTCGAGGACCCCGATCGGTTCATCGCCGGAACGGTCGGCCAGCCCGGCAACCGGACGTTCTATCTACAGGCTAGAGACGGCAACAGGATCGTCTCGGTCCTGATCGAGAAGGTCCAGGTCACGTTGCTGGCCGAGCGCCTGACCCAGCTGCTCACCGAGGTTCGGGAGCGCGGGGCGGACGTGCCCCAGGAACCGGCTCCGGCGGACGTCGATTCGGCGCCCCTCGACGAGCCGCTCAACGAAGCCTTCCGGGTTGGCACGATGGCCATCGTGTGGGACGGCGACGACGAGTCGATCGTAGTCGAGGCTAGGGCCATCGACGAGGACGCGGAAGAGACCGGCCATATCGCCGAGATGGCTGAGGAAGACGACGAGTCGGACGTGATGCGGGTCCATCTGGGGCCCATTCGAGCCCTCGCCTTTGCCCAGCGCGCCCTCGAGGTCGTGGCTGCAGGACGACCTCCCTGCCCCTTCTGCGGCCAGCCGCTGAACCCGGAGGGGCATATCTGCGCCCGTCGCAACGGCTTCATGCACTGATGACGTCACGGGAACCGGCGAGGGCCGGCAGTTGACGGCCGACGAAACCTCGGACGACGGCGCGACCGTCGCGGGGCTGACCACAGAGGAGATGGAGGCCGCGGCCCTCGAGGGCCGGCAGGTCGCGGGCCGGCTCGAAAAGGAGACTGCGCTGCGCTTGCTCAGGGACGGCGAGATGACCGTCGTCGGGCGGCTCCTGTCGGCCTCCAACGCAACCTTCTTCTGCCTGGTCGCGGGTGTCGGCGACGAGCCCGGACGGACGGTTGCGGCCAGCTGCGTCTACAAGCCGATCCGCGGCGAGCGTCCGCTCTACGACTTTCCCGACGGGACGCTGGCGTGCCGCGAAGTAGCGGCCCACGCCGTCTCGGAGGCGAGTGGATGGGAGATCGTCCCACCGACCGTGATGCGCGACGGGCCGTTCGGCGAGGGTATGGTCCAGATGTGGATGGAGATCGACGAGACGGTCGACATCGGCCAGTTGATCGCTTCTGACAACCCGGCCCTACGGCACATAGCCGTGCTCGATGCCGCGCTCAACAACGCGGACCGGAAGGGCGGTCATCTCCTGCCACTCCCCGACGGCCGGATCCACGGCATAGACAACGGCCTGTGTTTCGCGGTGGAGCCCAAGCTTCGAACCGTTCTCTGGCAGTGGCGAGGCCAGTCGCTGACCCTCGACGAACGCGCCGTCCTCGAGCGGCTCCGCCGCGGCATCGACGGCGAACTGGGCGAGCAGCTGCGAGAGCTGCTCGACCCCGCGGAAGTGGAGGCGACGGCGAGGCGGATGGAGAGGCTGCTCACCGAGGGCGTGTTGCCGCGTCCGGATCGCAACCGGCCGGCCATTCCCTGGCCGCCGTACTGAGCCGTCTGAAGCGCGAGTCGCCGGAGACGGTGTGAGACCGGCGCACGGACGCGCCCCCGCTCCGGCACAATCGGCCCGGGAGGCGGATGCGTGCTGAGCTACTTCGAGATCCGGACTAGGATGATCGCCCTGGTTGCCGTCGGCGCCAGCACGGCGGCGCTCCTGCTGCGGATCGCGGGCGCGGGCGGCGTCGAGATCTTCGCCGCGTCGGCGGTCGGGCTGGCGGGCCTGGCGGCTCTGGTCGGCGAGGGAACCGACCAGCTCGGGCGCAGGCTCGGACCCAGCGCAACCGGAGTCCTGCAGTCCGCGCTTGGCAATCTGCCCGAGTTCTTCATCGGCATCTTTGCCCTCCGGGCGGGTCTGCTCGACGTCGTTCGGGCGGCGCTCGTGGGCTCGATACTGGCCAACACGCTGCTCGTGCTCGGGCTGGCCTTCCTCGCCGGCGGCCTGCGCCACGGTCCGCAGAAGTTCGGCGCGGACCAGACGAAGATGATGTCAACGCTGCTCGTGCTGGCAGTTGCCGCGCTGGCCATCCCCACGATCGCGGCCGGGCCGGGTGGCCCAGCCCACGGTCACGAGGAGGAGCTGTCGATCTTCGTCTCGATCGTCCTGCTCGTCGTCTTCGCCGCCAGCGTTCCGTTCTCTATCGGCCGCGGGCCGGCGGTCGGGTCGAGCGAGCGTTCCGTCGACGACAAACATGGCTGGCCAATCGCCCTCGCCGTCGGGACTCTGCTCGCGGCCGGGATCGGAGCCGCATTCGTCTCCGACTGGTTCGTCGAGGCACTCAAGCCCGCGATGAGCGCGCTGGGGATGTCGGACACATTCGCCGGTCTGGTGGTCGTCGCCATCGCCGGTAATGCGGTGGAGAACGTCGTCGGCATCCAGGCCATGCTTGCCGACAAGGCCGATCTGGCCATCAGCGTCATCCTCAATTCGAGCCTTCAGGTGGCCCTGGCTCTCGTGCCGGTCCTGGTCATCGCCAGCCTCGTGATGGGCGGGGCAACGCTGTCACTCGTCGTTTCGCCGCTGCTCGTCGCGGCTCTGGCGCTGGCGACCTTCCTGGCAGCGCTGGTGGTCATCGACGGCGAGTCGACCTGGCTCGAGGGCCTGGCCCTGATCGGTCTGTACGTGATCCTGGCGGCGAGCGTCTGGTGGGGCGGGCCGGTCGGCTGAAGCGTCGCTGAGCCGCGTCTCGTTCATTAGACTTGCCACATCCGAGCAAGTGTCCTCAAGAGGCAGCCGTGAACACCGCCTCGCCTATCTCCAAGACGCGCCACGAGGACCTGGAAAGGGGCCTGCTGGGCCGCGTTTCTCGGGTCATCCGGCCAGCGGCCCCGGTGCGCTCGCGCGCGGATGCCGTTGGCTGGCTGATCGCCTGGTTCGTGCTGGTCGCCATCGCCGTGCAGATAGCGGCGATCGTGATCGACAACATGCGCTATGACTGGTGGCCGGCCTACGACACGAACGCCTACTGGCTCGCGGCGCAGCACATCGTCAACGGCCAACCGCTGTACTTCCAGGCCGAGATCTGGACCTCGGGCGCCTACAAGTACCCGCCGCTGTTCGCCCAACTCGTGGTCCCGATCGGATTCGCACCCGAACGCATCGTCGACTGGATCTGGCGGCTCGGCGGCGTCATGTGCCTGCGCTACATGTGCGGCTCGTGGAAGCTGACGGTCCTCGCGATCCTGCAATGGCCCGTCATGGCGGAGCTGGGATTCGGCAACGTGACCCTCCAGCTCGGCGCCGTGGCGCTGTGGGCGTTCCGCGATCGGCGGGCGGTCTACCTCCTGCCGTGGTTCGCGGGCATGAAGTTCGGTCCGGCGCTGTTGATCCCCTACCTGTGGGTGACCCGGCCAGAGACGAGGCGACCGATCGTGGTGGGCTGCGCCGTCTTCGCCGCCGCGTGTCTGGCCTCGCTGGCAATCGCACCCGGCCTGTGGAACGACTACATGGGAACGTTCGGCTGGGAGGCCGCTTCGCACATGCAGGCCGACTTCGTCTATGCCATCGTCCCCGACCACGGCGGCGTCGATTTCGCGGTCCGCTTCGCCATCGCGGCGGCGGCGATCCTCGTCGCGATCCGGTGGCGGCTCGACTGGCTGGCCTTCATCGCCGCGACGGCCACGATGCCGATCTTCTCCCTCACCAGGCTGGCGGTCCTCGTCGCGCTCTGGCCGCTGTGCCTGCGGGGCGTGGTCGACAGGTGGCGGCAGAAGGATGGCCCGTGGCAGCGCTGGTTGACCGCGCCGCTGGTCCATCTGGATATGCTGCCGCCTCCCGGCGTCGCCCCGGCGCGGCCGGCGGAGGCGGCGGCCACGATCTAGCCTGGCCCGTCGCCGCGTGAAGTGGCGCGGGCCGCCCCTAGGACGCGCCGGGCGCCGGCCCAGCCTCGCCGTCGAGCTCGAGCGGGTGGCCGCCCTCGCCAACGCCGCCGGTCTCCATGCCGCCGGTCTCCATGCCGCCGCTCTCCATGCCGCCGCTCTCCACGACCGCTCCCTCGACCTCGCTGAGGCCGTTGTCCCCGTGAGCGCCCGCGAGTCTGTCGCCCGGCCCACCGCCCGTTTCTTCCGGATACAGCTCGTGCAGGGTCACGTTGAGAGCCGCCGCCACCGGGACGCCCAGCAGCCCGCCGAGCACACCCCAGGCGCTGAGCCCGACGAGGACGGCGAAGATCGTGATGACCGGATGGAGGTGCACGGCTCGCCCGATCACGACCGGCATGACGACTTGATCCTCGACCTGGCGGACGACCACGTAGACAGCCAGCACGACGATCGTCGTGTCCGTGCCGTGGGTGGCGAAGGTCACCGTCCCGGCGATCGAGGCGGCGATCAGCGGCCCCACCAGCGGGATGATCTCGAGGACTCCGCTCAGTATGCCCAGGGCCAGGGCGTACGGGACGTGCAGGATCGGCCCGAGCACGGCGTAGATGACGGCGGACACGAGGACGATCAGGAGCAGCTGACCTCGCAGCCAGCGCCCCAGCACGACGTGGATGCGGTGGGCGATCCGGAGCGTTTCCGCTCTCTGCGACGGGTCGAGGAACCGCAGGGCGAACTGGCCGAACCGATGGCCGTCGAGAAGCAGGTAGAAGGTGACGATCAGACACAGCACCGCCTGCAGGCCGATGTCGACCGCGCGCTCGGCCATCTGGAAGGCATTCGAGGGTGAGTTGACCAGGCCGGCCAGAACCCGCCGTATCTCGATCGCGAGGGCATCGATCGAGATCGTGTTCCCGGCAATCGTCAACGAGTTGCCGAACAGCTGGTGCAGCGCCGCAGAGATGATGTCCCGACCGTTCGACGATAGATCGCGCAGCTCGGAACCGGCCCTTTGGGCGGCGAACACGGCCAGCACAGCCACCGCCCCGAGGAACAGCAGATAGCCGATCCCGATGACCGCGGCCCTGGGAATTCGGGTCCGGCTCTCGACGGCCGACACGACGGGCGAGAAGGCGTAGGCAAGGACTCCTGCCACGACAAACGGGCCGAGGATGTCTCGGGCCAACCACAGGACCAGCACCACTGCGGCGGCGAGAGCCAGCAGCCGAACATACTGGTCGGACCAGTTGATGCCTGTGCGTCCGGGCGCAGGCAGGGCCGGCTCGCTCGGTCCTTTTGTCGTCACGTAAGTCCCTCCCGGCACATGCCCGTTCGGTCGAGCCAGGCAGTCACGCTGGCCGTCGAGCCCGCATCAGCCTAGCGCGGCCGGGGCCGCTCCGGCCGACGTCGCGACGGCTGAGCCGCCCGAACGCGGTCGATGCTACGGCGCGTAGAGCTCGGCGTCCGCGCTCGACCCGTAACCGCCTGTCCCGCCGGCGACCAGAACGCGGCCGTCCTTCAGCAAAGTGGCGGTCTGGCCCACGCGAGACGTCGTCATGAAGCCTGCCTGAGTGAAATTGCCGGTCTTCGGATCGTAGATCTCGGCCGATCCCGAGAGCGACCCGCCGGCGACGAGAACGCGCCCGTCCTTCAGAAGAGTGGCGGTAGATCCCGATCGAGCCGTGCCCATCGATCCGGTCGCGACGAAGGCACCCGTCTTGGGGTTGTACAACTCGGCGTCGGCAAGATCCGACAAGCCGGTTGCGCGACCGCCGGTAACGAGAACCGTGCCATTGTCGAGCGGCGTCGCCGTCTGGTTCATCCGGGCGTCCATCATCGAGCCCGTCGGATAGAACCTGTTGGTCGTGGGATCGTACAGCTCGGCCGCGGCCAGCCCCGGTATGCCGCCGGCGATCAGGACCCGCCCGTCGGCAAGCAGCGTGGCGGTTGGGGCGAACCTGGGCACGGTCAGCCTGGCGGCGGCGGTGAACTTGCCGCTGGTCGGGTCGAAGAGCTCGGTGGTGAGGCCGTCCAGCGTACCGCCCACGATGAGCACGCGGCCGTTGTGGAGCAGCACGGCGACGGGCGCCGATCGAGGCGTCGACATCGACCCGGTTGCGCTGAAGGTCTGCGACGCCGGGTCGTATATCTCCGCGGAATCGCCGGCCCCGCCGACGATCAGAACGCGGCCATCGGCCAGGAGGGTCGCCGATTGGTACATCCGCGCGGCGGTCATCTTCCCGTGCGTCGGAACGAACGTGCCGCTCGTCGGGTCATATAGCTCGGCCGTGTCGAGCGCGGCCGAGCCCGTGCAGCAGCCGCCGGCGATGAGCACGCGCCCGTCTGCGAGAAGCGTCGCGGAGTGCCCGTAGCGGCTGACCATGGCCCCGGTGGAGACGAATTCGCCGATGCGAGGCGATCCGCTCGAGGCCGGAGACGAAGACGCGACCGCTGCCGACGACCCCGGGCTGCTCGTTCCGCCACAACCGGCGGCGGCGAGCCCGGCCAGCAGGAACGCGAGGCCGAGACCGCCGATCCGCGAAACGGAGGCGCGTCCGTGTCTTCCTGCCGACCCTCCGGGCCCGACGCCCCCGACGGTTCTCGACCGCATCGTCAACTCCGGTCTCCCTCTGCTCAACCTCCCTGAGGGTCGTGACGGGCAGGCGAACACTCTAGCATCGGTGTCCGGAAGCGAGCGTCCGGCGCCATATCGCGGCGCGGGCCGCCGCCGTGCGTCACTCGCCGAACAGGGAAAGGGTCGGTAGGCTGGGCGGAGTGAGCCTCGAGCAGTACAAGCGCAAGCGGGACTTCGGCAAGACGCCCGAGCCGAGCGGCGACGGAACGTCTGTGCCGTCGCCGGCGGGGGCCGCGCACGCGCCGGCGGCCGGCGCCGGAGGGCCAGCCGGCCGCTTCGTGGTCCAGCGGCACCGCGCCCGAAACCTTCATTACGACTTCAGGCTCGAGATCGGCGGCGTCCTGGTCAGCTGGGCCGTGCCAAAGGGGCCCACGCTCGACGCGGCGGTCAAGCGCGGCGCCTTCCACGTGGAGGACCATCCGCTCGGCTACTTCGACTTCGAAGGGACGATACCCCGGGGTCAGTACGGCGCAGGCGACGTCATCGTCTGGGATTGGGGACGCTTCGAGCCCGAACTGACGGACGATGCCGGCAGATCGCTGGCCGCCGGAGAGCTGAAGTTCGAGTTGTTCGGAGAGAAGCTGCGCGGCCGGTTCACCATCGTCCGCACCCGCGGCGGCGCCGGCCGTCCCGGAGCTGCCGCCGCAAGCGACGGGGCCTCGCCCAAATCGGCCGAGCGCGAGGAGTGGCTCCTCATCAAGAAACGCGACAACTCGGCCGTTCCGGGCTGGGACATCGACGCGCTGCCGCGGTCGGTCAAGACCGGCCGGACGAATGACGAGGTGGCGGCCGGCGTCGAACCGGCCGCCGGTCCCGCACCTGCCCCCGTGGCCAAGGTCGCGGATGTCCCGCGGTCGCGTCCCGCGCCGATGCCCGCCTTCATCGAGCCGATGAAGGCGACGCTGACCGATCGACCGTTCAGCGATCCGGCCTGGCTGTTCGAGCTCAAGTGGGACGGCTACCGCGTCCAGGCCCACATTCGCGACGGCGGCGTCTCGCTGTTCACGCGCGGTGGTCAGAACGGCGCCACCTACTTCCCCGAGCTGGCCGGCCCTCCGACATGGCTGGCCGCACAGGAGGCGATCGTCGATGGCGAGGTCGTGGCACTGAACGGCGCCGGCGAGCCCGACTTCCATCTGCTCCAGGCCTGGGGAAGCGCCGCGCGGGCTCGCGCCGCCTCCCACGACGAAGAGCCCGAGGCCGGCACGCTCGCCTACCAGGTCTTCGACCTGCTCTACCTCGAGGGTCGCCTGCTGGTCGACGTCCCACTCGAGGAGCGCAAGCGGCTGCTGCGATCGGTCATAAGGGACTCCCCGGCGGTCCATTACGCCGGCCATGTCGACGGCGACGGCGAGGCGTTCTACGCCGCCGTCGCCGAGCGGGGTCTGGAAGGGATCGTGGCCAAGATGCGTCGCAGCCGGTATGAGCCGGGCCGCCGCTCTTCGTCGTGGCTCAAGATCAAGCGCCGGGCCGAGCAGGAATTCGTCATCGGCGGCTGGACGCCACGGACCGGAACCGAGTCGGACCTCGGCGCGCTGGTGGTCGGGGTGTTCGAAGCAGGGGAACTGCGTCCGGCCGGGAAGGTTGGCACGGGCTTCGACGCGGCGGAACGCGCGCGCCTGATGTCTCTGCTGGTCCCCCTCGCACGGTCGACCTCGGCTTTCCGGCCGACGCCCGGCGAGAGGTCCGCACGCTGGACCGAGCCGCGGCTCGTCGCCCGCGTCGAGTATGCCGACTGGCCCGCGGGCGGCGCGTTGCGAGCTCCGGTGTACAAGGGGCTGGATCTCGACGTCGATCCCACCGGCGTCACCCGAGAGACGGCGCAGCGGCGCGGGGCTGAGAGAGAGGATGCCGCCGGGACCGTCGAAGCGACCCCAGCAGAACGCGGCACGACCAGTACGGGCGCCCCACCGGAGAGCGCACGGCTGGAGGAGCTCGCGGCCCTGGATGCCCTGCCGGCGAGCGGCGGCAAGTGGAGAGTGGCCGGCCGAGAGTTGAAGGTGAGCAACCTGGACAAGCCGATCTGGCCGGCCGACTCGATCGTCAAGAGAGACCTGATCCGCTACTACACCTCGGTCGCGCCTTACGCTCTCCCCTACCTGCGCGACCGGGCCCTGACGGTCATGAGGCATCCCAACGGCGTCGATCGGCCGGGGTTCTGGCAGAAGCAACTGCCGGGTCATGCGCCGGGCTGGATCGAACAATGGTCGTCGGAGTCGGTCTCCGCCGGCGAGACGCGCGACTACGCCGTGGCCGACGAGGTTGCCACGCTGGCCTGGCTGGCCAACGAGGCCGCCATCGACCTGCACCCGTCGACCTTCCGCATCGACGCCCCCGACCGGCCGACCTGGGCCCTGATCGACATCGACCCGGGCGCGCGGACCACCTGGGACGAGGTCCTGCTGCTCACCCGCTTGTATCGAACGGCCCTCGGCCACATGGGCGTGACCGGGTTTCCCAAGGTGAGCGGCCAGCGCGGCATCCAGGTCTGGATTCCCATCAAGCCGATCTACACCTTCGAGCAGACCCGCGACTGGGTCGGCGGAGTCTCCCGGGCCGTGGGTTCAGCCGTGCCGGAGCTGGTCAGCTGGGAGTGGTCGAAGACGCGGCGGAGCGGGCTGGCGCGGCTCGACTACACCCAGAACGCCGCCAACAAGACGCTCGTCGCACCGTATGCCGTCAGGCCGGTTGCCGGAGCCGCCGTGTCGGCGCCGATCGCCTGGGACGAGCTGGACGACCCTGACCTGCGGCCGAATGGTTGGACGATCCGCACGATTCTCGACCGCCTGTCGAAGATGGGCGATCTCTTCTCGCCGTCGCTCGAACTCGAGCAGGAGCTGCCCCCGCTCTGACCGGCACGGCCGGCCTGGATGGTACGCTCAGGGCGATGGACGAAGGGCGGCGCAAGCTCAGCGAACCGGAAACCTCGGCACCCAACACCGAGGCGTCTCAGGCTGCCCGGCCCGAGAGCGAAGCCGAGCCCGGAGTCGGCGCTACCGACGCTGCCGCAACCATGGGACCCGTCGAGGCCGCGCCTGTCCAAGGCGCACCGGTCGAGGCCGAGAGCGAAACCAGCGCGACTGCGGCCGGGGAGGGCGGGGGCTCGCCGGGCGGGATCGTCAGCACCCTGCAGAGCGTCGCCGGCCCGGTGGCGAGCGCAATCGGCTCGATGATCGAGATGGCCACGCAGGGCATGTCGCTCGGCCAGGCCGTGATCGAACGCCGCCTCCGACGCCTGGCCCGCGATCCCCTGCCAAACCTCTACGAGCTGTACCCGGAGGCTCGCCTGGCCTCCCCGCACGAGCTCGGCTTCCGGTTCGTGCCCGTCGAGGAGATCCGCGGCTCGGCCGTTGCCGGAGCGACCACCCGCGGCGGCGACTTCCTGCCCCTCAGACCGTTCCGGGGTGAGAACTGGGAGGCTCGCTGGCAGCGCATCCGCCGGGCGCACGAACGATTACAGCCGCTGCCCCCGGTCGATCTCATCAAGTACGACGGCGACTACTGGGTCGTCGATGGCCACAATCGGGTCGCGGTCACGCTGTACGCGAACGGCGTGGGGCTCGACGCGATGGTCACGGAACTGGTGGCACTCGACGGGCAGACCAGCGAACGACCACGGAACCTGCTGGCCTACCTGGGCGAGGCGGGCGAGATGCGGGCCGTTGTCCAGGGCCGCAGGCCGGCGATGGGCATGCGCCAGGTTGAGCAGCATTCGGGCGATGAGGCCTCCGGGCTGGCCGAAGGCCCGACGACGGACGAGGTCGGGCAGCAGGCGCGAGAAGAGGACGAGAGTCCCGCGGAACCCCGACCGGAGGGTCCAGGTGCGGAGAAGGCAGACGCGACGCCGGCCCTGAGGCGCGACCCGAAATGACCCGCCGCCTGACGATCGAATGGCCAGACCCGGCCCCGTTCAAAGGCCGTGACGGCGCCCCCATCAGGATCCTGGCCGTGTCGGACGTGCTGGAACCCACACTCATCGATAAGCGGAACCGCAGCTCCGTTGCGCCGATCGACCTCATCGTGGGCTGTGGTGACCTCGATTGCGACGACCTGGCGTTCGTCACTGATGCCTTCGACGCTCCGCTCGTCTACGTCTACGGCAACCACGACTCCGATGAACGCTGGCAGCGCTGCGCGAACTTCTGCCCCGAGGCGATCCAATCTACGGCCATCCTTCACCGGATGGGGTTGTCGATGGCCGGGCTCACCTGGCCGGGCCGTCGCGGCAAGGCCGGGAATCGCAGCGAGCGCACCGCATGGAGCCAGGCTCTGCGTCTGGCGATGCGACGGCTCGGGCATTTCGAGCCGATGATCGTGCTCAGCCACGTGCCGCCGCGCGACGCCGGCGACGTTCCGACTGACCCCTACCACCGTGGCTTCAACGGCTACCGCTGGCTGCTCGAGCGCCTCCGGCCCACCCTATGGCTGCACGGGCATACCCCTCTTGCGGCCGCCGCTGAGTGGCGGGTCCAGGTTGGCGGCAGCAGCGTTATCAACGTGACCGGCGCCGTCGTGATCGACCTCGTGCCTCCGACTCCGGATGCGATGGGTGCTGACCGACGGCGGCGCGGGGGAAGCGCCACGTCCGAGAGGGCCGATCCCTCCGAGGATCGAGCCGCCCGCTTATAGGGCCAGCGGATCAGGGTCTGACGGGGAAACGCCGAGCTCCTTGGCCGCCGCCTCGGCGTCGGCCGTCGTGATCCGGCCATCTCGAGCCAGGCCGACCAGTGCGGCCGCGGCGATGTGCGGCGCATCGATCTCGAACAGTTTTCGGAGCGCTTCGCGGGTGTCGGATCGGCCGAACCCATCCGTGCCGAGGACGATGCGCGAGGCCGGCAGCCAGGGCGCAACGAGATCGGGATAGGTCCGGATCCAGTCGGTTGCGATCACGATCTGTCCACCGTCGGGCGGGAGAACCTCTGAGATGTGCGCCAGCCGCTGCTTCGCCCCTGGGTTGAGGCGGTTCCAGCGGTCGGTCGCCAGGCCGTCTACCCGCAGCTGCTGGAACGAGGTGGCGCTGTACACCTCGGCCGGGATGCCACGTTCCGCGAGCAGATTGCGCGCGGCGACGACCTGCTGGAGGATCGAGCCGCTGCCCACGAGTCGTACGGGCTTGCCCTTGATCCGGGCGGCCTTGCCGAGGGCCGGCGGCTCGAGCAGCCGGTAGATCCCGCGGGCGATCTGCTCGTCGGTCAGGTCGGCCGGCCGCTTCGGCATCGAGTAGTTCTCGTTGTAGAGAGTGATGTAGTAGAAGACGTCGTGCGAAGAGGCGCCGGGCGCCTCTTCACCCCGCGAGTCGCCGCCCGACTCGCCGTGGCCGTACATCCGGTCGATGCCTTCGCGAACGATCGAGGCTAGTTCATAGGCATAGGCCGGGTCGTAGGCCCGGACGTTGGGAATGACCGAGAAGAGCACGTGCGAGTGGCCGTCGTCGTGCTGGAGCCCCTCGCCCATCAGCGTCGTCCGACCGGCGGTCGCTCCCATGACGAAGCCGCGGCCGCGCTCGTCGGCCAGGGCCCAGAACTGGTCGCCGGTCCGCTGGAAGCCGAACATCGAGTAGAAGATGTAGAACGGGATGAGAGGCTGCCCGTGCGTCGCATACGAGGTGGCGGCCGCCTGCAGCGACGCAACGGCGCCGGCCTCGGTGATCCCCTCCTCGAGGACCTGGCCGTTCTTGGCCTCGCGATAGCTCAGGACCAGGTCCGAGTCGACCGGCTCGTAGCGCTGACCCATCGAGGCGTAGATGCCCACCTCCTTGAAGAGCGGGTCGAGGCCGAAGGTGCGAGCCTCGTCCGGCACGATCGGGACGATCCGCTGCCCGAGCTGCGGATCGCGGATGAGGTTGCGCAGGAGCCGTGCGAAGGCCATGGTCGTGCTGACGGCCATCTCCGACCCGGAGGCGAACTCGGCGTCGACCTCTTTTCGCGGCGCCGGCAGCGGCTGAGCCCGGACCAGGCGATGAGGCACCGGTCCGCCCAGCGCGCGGCGCCGTTCGAGCATGTACTGGACCTCTTCCGAATCGGGGCCCGGGTGGTAGTAAGGCGCGTCGTGGAGCGCGCTATCGGGGATCGGCAGCTCGAGCCGATCCCGGAAGATGCGCAGCTCGGCCTCGGACAGCTTCTTGGCCTGGTGGGTGATGTTGCGAGCCTCGACGCCCGGCCCGAGAGCCCAGCCCTTGATCGTCTGGGCGAGGATCACGGTCGGCGCCCCACGGAACTCCGTGGCGGCCCGGTAGGCGGCATAGACCTTGCGGTAGTCGTGTCCGCCGCGGCGGAGGTGGGCCAGCTCGTCGTCGCTGAGATGCTCCACCAGCCGGCGGAGGCGGGGATCCGGGCCGAAGAAGTGCTCGCGGATGTAGGCGCCGCCCGCCACCGAGTACTTCTGGAACTCGCCGTCGACGATCTCGTTCATCTGGTTGACCAGGACGCCCTCGACGTCCCGCGCCAGCAGGTCGTCCCATTCACGACCCCAGATGACCTTTATGACGTTCCAGCCGGCGCCGCGGAAGAGCCCTTCCAGTTCCTGGATGATCTTGCCGTTGCCGCGCACCGGGCCATCGAGCCGCTGCAGGTTGCAGTTCACGACGAAGGTCAGGTTGTCGAGGCCCTCGCGGGCGGCCATGGAAAGGGCTGTGACCGACTCGGGCTCGTCCATCTCGCCGTCGCCGAGGAACGCCCAGACTCGGCTGGCCGAGGTGTCGGCGAGGCCCCGGTTCGTGAGGTATCGATTCAGGCGGGCCTGGTAGATGGAAGCGATCGGGCCGAGACCCATCGAAACCGTCGGGAATTCCCAGAAGTCGGGCTTCGTTCGCGGGTGCGGATAGCTGGGCAGGCCCACGCCCGACAGCGCCTCCTGGCGGAAATGATCCAGGTTCTCCTCGGTCAACCGACCCTCGAGGAATGCCCTGGCATAGATGCCGGGCGCCGCGTGGCCCTGGAAGAAGACCTGGTCGCCGGAGCCCCCGGCACCGCCCGGTGCCGCGTCATTCTTGCCCCTGAAGAAGTGGTTGAAACCCACCTCGTAGAGCGTGGCGGCGCTGGCGTACGTCGCCAGGTGGCCGCCGATCCCCGGCGCCCGGTTGTTGGCTCGAAGGACCATCGCCACCGCGTTCCAGCGGATCAGCCTGCGGATGCGGCGTTCCAGAACCTCGTCGCCGGGGAAGAAGGGCTCCTGCTCGGGGCTGATGGTGTTGATGTAGCGGGTCTGCGTGAGCGGCGGAAGTCCGACGTGAAGCTGGCGAGCCCGCTTGAGGATCTTGTACAGCAGGAAGCGCGCCCGCTCGTCCCCTTCCTGGCTGTGGATCTGGTCCAGCGCGTCGAGCCATTCCTGGGTCTCGGACGGGTCCACATCGGGTAGTTGGTGCTTGAACTGATCGAAGTACATGGCGCTGCAGCTTCTCCGGAGCTGGTAAAGGACGCGGGTCACACCGGACGAGAGACGACCCCGCGTTTTCAGGTTAGCCGATTGTCGGAACGACGTTGTACGGGCCGGCCGGCGGGCCGCCTCGTGAGCGGGCGGCCTGGGTGCGGCGATCCCTGCATCGCCCCCGCGGGAATGGCGGCGCTCGATTTCGCTCGCCTTGGGCCGCGAATTGGAGCACAGTATCGGTCGACGCGGTGCCCGCTTCCCACCGGCACTGCCACACGGGCCGCGAGCGGCGGGAGGGAGATCGAACCGGTGAGCACCCAGCCTCTGGTCCTCGTCGCGGACGACGAACAGCGCATCACCAAGCTCGTCTCGATGGCGCTGGGCGACGAGGGCTTTCGAGTCGTGACTGCCGCCGGTGGCGAGGAGGCCCTGGTCAAGGCCGAAGAGATGCGTCCGGATATCGTGCTCCTCGACATCGTTATGCCGGACATGGACGGGATCGAGGTCATGCGCCAGATCCGGGAGCGCCGTTCCGTGCCCGTGATCCTGCTCACCGCCAAGGGTTCGGCCACCGACAAAGCCAAGGGTCTGGACCTCGGCGCGGACGACTACATCAGCAAGCCGTTCCATCTCGACGAACTTGCGGCACGGGTCCGGGCCGTCCTCCGGCGAGCCTCCGGAGTCAGCGTCGGCGGCGGCGCAGTGCGCTTCGACGACGTCGAGATCGACCTCGAGCGGCGCATGGTGACGCGCGGCGGAGCACTCGTAGAGTTGTCGCGGACCGAGTGGCTGCTGCTGCAGCACCTGGCGGCCAACGCCGGAAAGGTCGTCCTGCACACCGAGCTCCTGACCAAGGTGTGGGGCCCCGAATACCGCGACGATCTCCAGTACCTGCGGGTGTGGGTCAGCCGCGTTCGCCGCAAGCTCGGGGCGAAGCCGGGCGAGCCGGGCCGGATCAGGACCTTCCAGGGGATCGGGTACTTGCTGGATGTGGACCCGGCCGCGCCGGACGAAAGCCGCGACGGGCCCCACAGCGACGTCCCGGCGGCATCCGATCCGAATCCGCATCGCGGGATCGACGGTGCCGGCGGCCCGAAGGTCCGGATGTGACGCCTGCGGTCTCGTTATCTGCCGAACGGCGGGCCGCGCAGGCACCCGCAAGACAGAGACAAGCGGCCCGAGGAGGGGGGCCCGGGCCGCTTGTTTCATTCAGAAGACGCCCCGTCACCGGCGTCTCCGTCTGGTATTCCAATCGGTCGGTGAACTGGTACCAGGATATTCAGGTCGGCCTGAAGGCCGCCTCGTGACAGGCCGCCGGGCCATTGCATCGACGTTTCAGAGCCGCCTGACGGAGGTTGCCCATTCGGCCTGAGTCGCCGATTGGGGCGCTTGCGCGTACTTCCGGCATCGCGTAAAAAGGGCAATCGGAGACCCGATTTCGGGGGCGAGATGCGGAGGAGGCGCCGGTCCATGACAGACAGATCCAGGCCCGTCGGAGACAGTCGATGGACTCCGGAGCATCCCGACGAGCGGTATGGTCCGGAGGCGGTCCTCCTGGTCGTGGACGTCCAGAACGACTTCGCCGATCCATCAGGCAGCCTCTCGGTTCATGGTGGGTCTGAGATCATCCGGCTGGTCAACACCGAGATTGAGCGGGCGCTCGCGGCCGGCGCCGCGGTGGCGTACACCCAGGACTGGCACCCCTCCCATACGCCGCACTTCGCCCAGGACGGCGGGATCTGGCCCGTTCATTGCGTCCAGGCCACGTGGGGCGCCGAGCTGCACCCGGATCTCGTCGTCCGCGGCCGGATCGTGCGGAAGGGCAGCCATGGGGAGGACGGCTACTCGGGATTCTCGATGCGCGACCCCGCCGGCGGGATCGCGGTCCCGACGGAGCTCGATGCCATGCTGGCTGAGGGTGGCGCAAGGCGCCTGGTGATTTGCGGATTGGCTACCGACTACTGCGTCAGGGCGACCGCGCTCGACGGCGTCCGACTCGGCTACCAGACGGCGGTCCTCGTCGACGCCATCCGGGCGGTCGACCTCCAGGCCGGTGACGGCGCAAGGGCGCTCGACGAAATGGCGGCCGCCGGCGTCGCGTTGATTTGAGTCAGGGCGGTCACCGGCTGATCGCGCGTACGCCGCTGCGCCTGGCAGTCCGGGCCGGGCGCCCATGCCGTCGACTGCGCGGCGGCAATTGCGGTCGGCGGTCCATGTGCTCTGGCCGCCGGCTCTGCGCCGGCAGGACGCTAACGTAGGCCCGATGGAGCTGCACCTCGTCGACGCCACCTACGAGCTCTTCCGCGCCCACTACGCCCCGAGGCCGCGGGTGATCGCCCCGGACGGCCGAGACGTGGGCGCAGTCGTCGGTCTCGTCTATACGCTGCTGACGCTCCTGCGGGACGAGGGCGCTACCCACGTCGGCTGTGCCGCGGACCATGTCATACGCTCGTTCCGAAACGCCCTCTACCCTGGCTACAAGACCGAGGCCGGCATGCCGGCCGAACTGCTGAGCCAGTTCCCGCTGGCCGAACGGGCGATCGAGGCTTTGGGCCTGGTCGTCTGGCCGATGGTCGAGTTCGAGGCCGACGACGCCCTGGCCGCTGCCGCCGCGCGCTGGGCAGATGCGCCGGGCGTGGATCGTGTCTGGATATGCACCCCGGACAAGGACCTGGCCCAATGCGTGCGTGGCGAGAAGGTCGTCCTGCGCGACCGGCGCCGGCGGCGGACCGTTGACGAGGCCGGGGTGGTGGCTCGCTGGGGAGTCCGGCCGGCCTCGATACCGGACTACCTGGCGCTGGTCGGGGATTCGGCCGACGGCTTCCCCGGGCTGCCGGGTTGGGGAGCGCGGTCGGCCGCCGCCGTCCTGGGTCGCTTCGAGCACCTCGAGGCAATCCCCGCCGACGTGGCGGAGTGGCGCGTCGACGTCCGGTCGCCGGCCGCGCTCGGGGCCACACTGCGGGCCAACTGGTCCGACGCGCTGCTGTTCCGGTGCCTTGCGACCCTCGCCTCGGACGCTCCCCTGCCCCAGACCGATCCGGCCGAGCTGGTCTGGCGAGGTGCGCGCCGGGCCGAATTCACGGCCCTTTGCGAAGAGCTGGGGCAGCCTCGTCTGGCCGAACGCCCCCACCTCTGGCAGGACTGAGGCCTCGTCCTTCCGTCGGGTGGCCAGCATCCCCAACGCGCCGAGCGGCGTCGCCTTCCGAGACGCGGGCCTTAGCCGCGCATACCCGTCCTACTTGAACATCTCGAGCATGGCGGCATGGTGCCGCGGCGATGCGGCCAGACACGACCACTTCTTGGCCGGGTAGGCCAGGTCGAACCACGGCTGGCCGTCGAGGCTAGTGACCGTCGCTCCGGCGCGCTCCGCAATCAGCCCGGCCGCGGCCACGTCCCAGGCGGAGAGACCGGCGCCCTGGGCATAGATGTCGAATCGGCCGCAGCCGACGTAGGAGAGGGTCAGCGCCGCCGAGCCCATGGAACGGTGCGCCCGGATCGCCCTCAGCGCGGCTCGCCGCTTGCGGACGGTGCCTCGCCCACCGACGGCGAGAGTGGCCACGAGATCCTCGAGCAGTTCCTTGTCGCCGACGTGGATCGGCTCGCCGTTCCGCAGAGACGGACCGTCGACCGACCCGGCGAAGGTCTCGTCCCTGGTGGGGTCGTAGACGACGCCCACGACGGGCCGCCCCGCCGCTGCCAGGGCGATCGAGACGCAGAAGAAGGGGATGCCGTTGGCATAGTTGACGGTGCCGTCCAGGGGATCGACGATCCAGACCCGACCCGACTTCGCGACGCCGGTCGCGGCCACCTCGCCGATCTCCTCGGCGTAGAACGAATCATCCGGATAGCGCTCCTGGACGGCCCTCATCACCAGGCCCTCGCACAGGTGATCCACCTCGGTGACGACGTCGCGCGGACCCTTGGCCTGTATCTGTTCGAGCCGCTCGTAGCGATCCATCTGGATCCGACCGGCCTGGTGGGCCAGGTCGATCGCCAGCTCGAGCTCGGGGCCGAAGGCATCCGACCGGCCCAAGCGACCCAGACGTGTCTTCGAGTCGCCTGCAGAGACACCGGTCGGCGTTGACGAGATCAACCGGCGATCCCGGCTTCGAGGGCGATCTCGATGCTCAGCTCAATCGACCGGTTGAGCTCGTCGAGGGGCAGGTACGACTCCTCCGACGTCGCGTCCTCGGAAAGGACGTCGCTCACGGTCAGGATCGTCGCCGCCGCGGCGGAGGCGCCTGCCGCCTGGGCCCTCGAGGCGAGGTAGTACAGGACGGACGACTCCATCTCGAAGGCCAGAACGCCACGTTCCCGCCACTTGGAGAAGTAGTCGGGGTCGGGGTTGTAGAACACGTCCACGGTCGCGACCTGGCCGACATGAGGCTTCTGGCCGTGTTTCTCGGCGATCTCGACCAGGCTTCGCACCAGGCCGAAATCTGCGCTGGGGGCGTATGGATCGCCGTGGAGGTAGGTCCGAGTCGCGCCGTCGAACGGCGCCGCGGAGGATGCGACCACGATTTCGCCGGTCTTGATGCCACGGCCGATGCCACCGCAGGTGCCGACGCGGATCAACCGCCGGGCGCCCAGGCGCAGCAACTCCTCGGCCACGATGGCCATGCTCGGCGCCCCCATGCCGCTGGTCTGGACACTGACCGGCACACCTCTGTACGTCCCGGTGTAGCCGAGCAAACCTCGGTGCGAGTTGACCAGGCGGGCGGCCCCGGCGCCGCCGTCGAACTTTTCCGCAATCCAGGTCGCGCGGTTGGGGTCGCCGGGGAGAAGAACGACCGGGGCGTAGTCATTCGCCTCGGCGCGAAGGTGGATCTGTGGCATCGGCTGACTCCAGCTTGACGGTACGGGCCGGCGGCCATTCGACGGGGCTCGCGGGCCTGATTCTAGACGGCCTGGCCCGCTCCGGGCCGCCGGCCACGCTCCGGGTCGATTCGCGCCTGCCCAAGCCTCGACGACGGACCTCGGCCTTCGGTGTCGAAGTCGGGAACGGTCCGGGCGGGAATTGTGCGGTTCAGTGTGGACAAACGGTGGAAAACCTGGGATACATATGCACCACCAGTGTTTGCGAGCGTCCCGATCGACCACGGCCTACGGAGGTCCTAGCGCGAGTCCGCACTCCCGTATACACGAATGGCGCCGCGAAGGCGCCCGGCTCGAGACTCCATGACCCTCAATTGATCGGCCCGTCTCCCGGTCAAGGTGCCCGCCGCGAGGGTCGAAGGTGAGTGAGGAACCACGTGCGGTTCGGTCGGACTCGACAACGAGCGGTCGAGCGTTTGCTCTGGTCGCGTGACAGCAGGCTGATCGCGCGAACGGCGCACAAGCTCCCGCAGGCTCGGATCATCGAACTGGCGGATTCGGGCTGGTGTGTGCTCGCGCAAGCGAGCGAGCTCACAGAGTCGGCGATGGTCGAAATCGCTCAGGCGTCCGCGTACGGCCTGGCCGACGTCGATCACTCGCTGCCGGCCGCCGAGCGCTACGTAGTTGCGCTGGGCCAGGCGGTTCGGATCTCCGGGCTCAGCGACAGCATCGGCATGGACGAAAGCCCCGAGATCGCCAAGCGCAAGGTCCTCGACTACTTCTTCGCCCTCAAGGAGAACCACCACGTCGAGTTCCAGCCGATAGTGGACCTTCGGACGATGCGGGCGCACGAATGGGAGTGCCTCTTCCGGCCGCATATGCCGATGCTGCCCCAGACCATCAGCGCCATCGTCGACGCGGCTCTCGTGGCCAAGCGGCCCGTGGACTTCGACATATTCGCCGTCGAGGCCACTCTGACCCGGATCGCCCAGGTATCCGCACCCGACCCGATCGAGAACCGGACTCGCTATGGCATCAACCTTCTGCCCGCCAGCCTGCTCGCTCCCCATTTCGAGGCCGCGGCGTTTGCCGAGGGCGTCCGCCGCGCCGGCCTCTCACCCCGCCAGATCGTGGTCGAATGCACGGAGCAGCAGGCCATCGCCGACATGGCTCGCCTCAAGAAGCAGGTTCGAGCGCTCCGGCGCCTGGGCTTCGGTTTTGCGATCGACGATGCCGGCGCCGGCTACGCCAGCTTCAACGTCATCGCCGCGCTCGAGCCGTCGATCATCAAGATCGATCGCGCCATCGTGTACCGCATCGGAAACAAGGATGGCGAGGCCAAGAAGGCGCTGGTCGAGGCATTCGTCTCCTTCAGCCGCCGCATCGGCGCCAAGGTTGTCGCCGAAGGCATCGAGAACCGCCGCGACCTGCTCGCGCTGCAGGAGCGCGAGGTCGATTTTGGGCAGGGCTACTTGCTCGGCCGCCCGTCGCTCAAGCCGATACAGCCGCGCCGCATTCGCCAAGAGCGCGATCTACCGCTGGTCGTATCGACCCGGGGCGGCTGGGAAGGCGTGATCGCAACCGGGACCGCCTCCAGCCAGTAGCCATCCCGCGTCCGGCGCTTCGGCGGTACCATCGATTTCGACTCGATCGGCCTTTCGGCCGGTCGAGGTTCTGCCGCCGAGTTCGCACGGAATTCTATGACCACTCCCACCGGAGCCTCCTCCAGACCATCCCTCTCGCCGGCCGGCCGGCGCTTCCTCGAGGTGCCCCGATACGCCGTCGTGGCGACGCTCAATCCCGACGGCAGCGCACTTCAGGCCGTCGTCTGGTATTCGCTGGAGGGCGATGTCATCGTGTTCAACAGCCGCGTCGGCCGAACCTGGCCGGCCAACATCGCGCGCGATCGTCGTGTCTCTCTCGTAGTCGCCGACGGCGAGGACTACATCGAGATGCGCGGCCGGGTCGAGATCGACGAAGACCCGGTTCGCGGCCAGGAGGTCATCGGCGGCCTGGCCCGGCGCTACGAGCAGGACGAGGCCGCTGCGGCCGCCCTCATCGCCGTATTCACGGGGCAACAGCGGGTCACGTTCGAACTGCACCCAACCCGCATCTACGAACGGTTCGCCGGCAGCTAGCGGCGCATCGATTCGATCGGAGGTATGAGCGATGGCGGAGGCGAAGATCGGCTACGCGGCGATGCTCGAGCAATTCGCGCCGGCCGAGATCCTGGACCTGTGCGCCGCCGCCGAAGCGGCCGGGTTCTCGGGCATCATGGCCGCCGACCACTTCCAGCCCTGGACTCCACAGCAGGGCCAGGCCTCGTTCGTCTGGGAGGTCCTCGCCGTCGCCGGCGTCCGCACCAGGGGCGATCTCGGCCCGGGCGTGACCTGTCCATCCTTCCGGATGCACCCGGCCATCGTGGCCCAGGCCGCCGCGACGCTGGAGGCCCTGTATCCGGGCCGGACCTGGTTGGGGCTCGGCTCGGGCGAGGCGCTCAACGAGCACGTCGTAGCCGGCTACTGGCCGGAGGCCCCAGAGCGGATCAACCGCATGTTCGAGGCCATCGAGATCATTTCGAAGCTGTTCAGCGGGCGCGACGTCAAGCACGATGGCCGCTTCTTCAAGATGGAGACGTGCCGTCTCTGGACCCTGCCGCCGAAGGCGCCGCCCATCTACGTCGCCACGGCCGGCCCCGTGACGGCAAAGCGGACCGGGCAATTCGCGGATGGCCTGATCACGGTCGGGGCGCCCGAGGAGAAGCTGGAGATGGTCTTTGGCAAGTTCGAGGAGGGCGCCCGCGAGGCGGGCAAGGATCCGTCGAAGATGCCGAAGATCCTCCAGCTGCACCTCTCCTGGGCCGACACGGACGAGGAGGCCGTCGCCAACGCCGTCGCCCACTGGCCCAACGGAGGGATGAAGTTCCCAAAGCAGGACATCCGCTCGCCCCGCGACCTCGAGCAGATGGCGGCCCTGGTCCGACCGGAAGACTTCAAGGGCAGGCTGCTCATGTCGGCCGACCCGGAGGTCCACCGCCGCGAGATCCAGAAGTTCCTCGACATGGGCTTCGACCAGATCTACGTCCACAACGTCGGTCGCAACCAGGCGGAGTGGATCGAGACCTTCGGGCGCGAGGTGCTGCCCCGACTTACGGCCTAGCGGCATATCGCGCGGCGCCGCCCGGCTCGCCGAGAACTGCCCGGCACGCACGGGCCGTCCCCGCGCTACGCTGTGGGCCGGCGATACCGTTGCCGATCGGAGGGATGATGCGCGTCGTTTGCCTCGCCGGAGGCGTGGGCGGAGCCAAGCTGGCCGATGGACTCCAGCAGATCCTCGCGCCCGGCGAACTCACGGTCGTGGTCAACACCGGCGACGATCTCGAGCGCCACTCCCTGACCATCTGCCCGGATCTGGACACCGTCATGTACACACTCGCCGGCGCCGCCGATCCGGCGCAGGGTTGGGGCCTGGCCGGAGAGACCTGGGAGGTGATGGACCAGCTCGGGCGTCTGGGCGATGCGACCTGGTTCCGGCTCGGCGATCGCGACCTGGCGACGCACCTGTTCCGCACCGAGCGGCTTCGGCGCGGCGTGCGGCTGACCGAGGTCGAGCTCGACCTGGCAAGATCCCTGGGAGTGGATTCGCGCGTTCTGCCCATGACGGACGAGCCGGTTCGAACGCGGGTCCGGACGGCGGACGGCTGGCTCGACTTCCAGGATTACTTCGTCCGGCTGCGGCAGGAACCCACGGTCCTGGAGGTTCGTTTCGACGGAGCCGAGAACGCCTCCGTCAGCCCCGAGGTCTCGGAGGCCGTCCGAGGCGCCGAGTCGATCGTGGTGGGCCCGTCGAACCCGATCGTCTCGATCGGACCGATTCTCGCCGTACCGGGGATGCTCGCAGAGATCGGTGCCGCTCGGCGCCGCGGTATCCCGGTGGTGGGCCTGTCGGGCATCGTCGGGGGCAAGGCGATCCGAGGTCCGGCCGATCGGATGCTGGCCAGCCTCGGCGGTGAGCCGAACGCCGTCGGAGTGGCCCGCCGGTACGTCGACGCGGGGCTGATAGACGTGTTCGTGATCGATCGCGCGGACGAAGCCAGCGAGCCGGCGGTGCGAGCCATGGGCGTCGACGTCGTGGTCACGGACACGGTCATGACCGACGCCGGATCGCGAGGCCGGCTTGCCGGGGAGATGCTGGCCGCCGCCTCCGCGGCCCGGGCGGAGCGAGCCGGCGCCCGAAATGGCCCAGCGGGCGCCGGCGCGGATTCGGCCGGCCGGCCTCGGGGACGGGGCTCGGCCCAATGACCGGCCCGAGTCTCGAGCGCATCGTGGCCCTGGTGCCGGTGCGCTCGCTCAGCGGCGCGAAGTCGCGCCTGGGCGAGCCTCTCGACGCCGAAGAGCGGGCCGAGCTGATCCTGGCGCTGCTGCGGCGAACGGTGGAGCAGGCACTGCAAGCCACCCGGCTCGCGGACGTCGTGGTGGTATCGATGGATGCCGACCTCTTGCGGCGGGTCGAGCCGCTGGGCGCCGCCACGTTCCTCCAGCGGTCCGAAGGGCTGAACGAGGGACTGGCCGAGTCGCGGGACGCGGCCGCTGCGGAGACGACGGCCGTGATGGTCATCCCCGCGGACCTGCCCGGTGTCGCTGCGGAGGCGATAGATCACCTTGCGGAAGCCGCCGAACTCGCACTTGGCGAGCGGCCCGGCCGCCCGGTCGTGGCTCTGGTTCCGGACCGCCATGGCAGGGGCACGAACGCACTCCTCATCGCCCCGCCGGACGCGATAGCGTTCGCCTTCGGCGAAGCGAGCCGGGCAGCCCATGCCGCGGCCGCCCGGGTCGCCGGCGCGACCTACGTGGAAGTCGATGGCCCGCTGTCCTTCGACCTGGACACGCCCGACGACCTGCTCGAAGCCGACATGCTCGGCCTCGACCATGAGGCCGGCCGCTGATGGCCGGCTCGGGCCTGCCCGGTAACGCCGGCGTGGCGCGATCGGAGGGCTGGCTCTCCGTGATAGCGCTCAAGGGCGTGCCGGAGATACGACCCGGCGATGATCTGGCGAGCCTGTTGATCGCGGCATTGCAGTCGACCGCCGGCGTGCTGCCCCTCGCCGAGGACGACGTACTCGTCGTCACCCAGAAGGTCGTCTCGAAGGCCGAAGGCGCGCTTGTAGACCTCAGGTCGATCGAGCCGCGACCGGAAGTACTGGCCTTCGCGGAGCGCTGGGACCGCGACCCCCGCCAGCTCGAGGTCGTCTTGCGCCAGGCGCGGCGGGTCGTACGGATGGCGAACGGGGTCCTTATCACCGAGACGCCTCAGGGTTTCGTCTGCGCCAACGGCGGAGTCGACGCGTCGAACATGGGCCCGGAGACCGGGAACGTGGTCACGTTGCTGCCGGTCGATCCGGACGCGTCCGCGGCGCGGCTGCGAGCGGCCGTCCGGGCGGCGACCGGTGTGGACGTGCCGGTCGTGATCTCCGATAGCTTCGGCCGGCCGTGGCGGTGGGGCATCGTGGATGTCGCGATCGGCGTGAGCGGGATGGTCCCGCTCGACGACATGCGCGGCAAGCCCGACGCCGACGGCCGGATCATGCACAGCACGGTCCGTGCAACTGCGGACGAGATCGCCACGGCCGCCGAGCTCGCGCTCGGCAAGACCACCGGGCGGCCGGCCGCGATCGTGCGTGGCGCGAACCCCACTCGCGGCGAGGGCCGAATCGCGGATGCGCTCATGCCGCGCGAGTTCGACCTGTTCCAGTGACGCCGCACCGCGACGGCGGCCACGCGGCGCCAGGGCGCGGGGACGCAGCCGCAGACGACCACGGCGACGGGCCCGGCGAAGCGCGCCCGGATGCGCCCATCGAGGCGACCTTCGCCGCGCCGGAGCCGATCGACCTGAGGCTCACGCTCACGCCGCTGCGGCACGGCCCGGACGACCCGACGATCCGCGTCGAGCGCGACGGCGTGTGGCTGGCCCGTAGAACCACCGCCGGACCGGCGAGCATCCGCCTCTGGACAGAGCCCGGCAGCGCTCTGATCCATGCCCGGGCCTGGGGCCCCGGCGCGGGGCACGCAATCCTCGCCGCGCCAGGGCTGGCCGGCCTTCTCGACGACCCGGCTGCCCTCGTTCCCCAGCATCGCCTCATTCGTGAGCTGCAGCGCCGCTTTCCAGGGCTCCGGCTGCCCAGGACGGGCCAGCTCCTGCCGGCGCTGATCCCGGCCGTGACCGAGCAGAAGGTAACGGCCGGCGAGGCTCAGGCGGCGTATTCGGCCCTGGCGCGACGGCTCGGCGAAGCGGCACCGGGGCCCGGCGGGCTGCTCCTGCCACCCGGCGGAGCGGCTCTGGCGGCGCTCCCCTACTTCCAATTCCACCCGATGGGTCTGGAGCGGCGGCGCGCGGAGCTGATCAGGCGACTGGGCGGGCTGGAACCGCAGATCGAGGCGATGACGGCACTCTCGCCGGCTGAAGCCCGTGCGCGGCTACGGCGGATCCCCGGCATCGGGCCCTGGACCGCGGCCGAGGCGACCCGCGCCGCCTTCGGCGATCCCGACGCCGTGAGCGTCGGCGACGCCCATCTGCCGGATCTGGTGGCCTGGGCCCTGGCCGGAGAGCCCCGTGGCGACGACGCCCGAATGCTCTCCTTGCTCAAGCCATACCGCGGCCAGCGCGGCCGAGTCATCCGGCTCCTCGAGGCTTCGCGAATCAAGATCCCACGGTTTGGACCTCGCTTCACGCCCGGACACGTCGAGCGTATCTAGCTGCGAACCTGGGCTGATCGGAGGGTCGGCAGACAACGAGCCTCGACCGGCGATGCAGCCCGCGAGAATCTCAGCAGCCTGCCAGATAGAGGCACGGATTGACCGCGTCCGCGACCGTGCCGAGCGCCCACGGGTAGCCCAGCCAGACCTCGAAGTGGAGGTGAGGGCCCGTAGCTTCCCCGCTCTGGCCGATCAGCCCGATCTTCTGTCCGGCGGCGATCCTCTGACCGACACGCACGTACCACTTGGAGAGGTGGTTGTAGGTCGTATAGAGCCTGGTGCCCTGCATCACCCAGATGACGTTGCCGCCCCCGGTGTAGCCGTTCCAGCCGGCCTTCACCACGGTCCCGCCGACCGCGGCAACCACCGGCGTCCCGAATGGAGACGCGATGTCGATGGCGTGATGGCCCGACCAGAAGTACTGGCTGATGTAGTTGTAGCCGGCGACCGGCCAGATCCACGAGCCGACCCTGACTGTCCGGCCGCTGCTGCCGCTGGACACCGTCTTCGGAACTGGCATGGGGCCGCCGCTGGCGCCGGGGATCAGGAGCGTCTGGCCTGGCGTCAGCTTCGTATCGGGCAGGTTGTTGGTGTCGACGATGCCCTGGGCGGTTACGTTGTATTTGGCAGCCAGCGAGTCCAGCGTGTCCTTCGAAGAGACCTTCACGAGAAGCCCGTCGATCGGCGGGATTAGCAGCTGCTGACCGACGCGAAGTGACGATGGGTTTGGCAAGGACGATTTGTTGGCCCAATAAACCGTGGAGGTGGCCAACCCGTACCGGCCGGCTACCGCGCCCAGCGTGTCGCCCGACTGGACCGTGTAGACCTTGAGAAGTGTCTTTGCGTCGGTGCCGACACCGGGGTTCTGGAGAGTGTTCGGGATGGAGCCGTCGCCGAGATACAAGTCGCTGAAGTCGGCTGCGGCCGGGCCGTCGCCCTGTCCGAACTGCGGATACGGGACCGCGCCGACATGAACCGAGGTCGTGGGACGAGCGGCGGCGGACGCCGCGGGAACTTCGGGCAGCGAGCTGACCAGGGCGGCGCCCACGAGGAGTACGCACACCGCAATCGGGATGAGTCGGTCCATGCCGTCGCGGGCGGCGAGCCTGGCCATGGCCTCGCGAGCTCGGCCAACCGGATCCAGCGCGCCGGCGTCCGGCGGGCGAAGGCCGCGCGACTTCGTCAGAAGCACCAGGCGGCTGAAAGCCCGACTCGACGCCGCGATTGGATGACGCAATACAGGTGCTCCGCTGCGGGGAACGGCCCACAGTGATGGTGCGGGAGGACCGTGTCGATCGCTACCCACCCTACCAGAGGAAGCCTCAAGAACGCAAACCCCCGCCCCGCCGGCTGGCTTCCAGCCGAGCCCGCACTGTCCGCGGCACCTTCAACTCCAGGAGCGCGACGGCATCCGCGACGTCCCGCTCCGACTCGACCGATTGGTAGAGCCAGGTTCCGTCCGGCAATTGCCTTGCGCCCTCGAATGTGCGCCTGACGCCCTCGCCGAGGGCTGCCGGATCGACCGCGGCCACCTCCGCTCTGCCCAGGACGATGAGGATCACGAAACCGTCTGGCTTCGGAGTCAGCGTCGCGAAGGGTTTGACTGCGCGCTTGAACTTGAGCTCCCAACCGTATTTCGGGCCGCCCCAGGTCCAGGCTCCACGTCCACCGAGCTCCTCGATTCGTCGAGCCAGATCGAGCCACAAACCGGATCGCGTCGACAGCAGGTCACGGAGCGCCGTCGGACCCGGCTCCACGCCTGCGTCGAAGAACGCGTCTGCCATCGACGCCTCCAAATCAGGCCCCGTATCGCCGCTCGGCAACGGTCCTGGAGCTACGCGCGCTCAGTGTAACCTTGCGGGTACTAGCCCCAGCCTCCTCGCTGCCAGCCGCATTCGAGGGTCGCGCCCACCCTACGGAGATACCCATGAAGATCGGCCTACAGGTTCCCTCGTTCACCTGGCCCGGCGGCGATGCGGCAATCGGGCCGACGCTCGGGCGCATCGCCGAAGCCGGGGACGCAGCGGGCCTCGATTCTCTTTGGGTGATGGACCATTTCTACCAGATCCGGGGCGTTGGCCGGCCCGAGGAGCCCATGCTCGAAGGCTGGAGCGCTCTTGCGTTCATGGCCGCACATACGAGGACGGCGACGCTTGGCCTGATGGTGGGAGGAGTCCACTATCGCGAGGCCGCGCTGTGGGCCAAGGCGGCCACGACACTCGACGTCCTCAGCGGTGGCAGGGCCTACCTCGGCATCGGCGCAGCATGGAACGAGGAGGAGAGCCACGGCCTCGGGTTCCCCATGCCCCCGCTCGGGGTCCGGTTCGAGATGCTCGAGGAGACGCTCCAGATCGTGCACGCGATGTGGCAGGGCCCGCGCGGCTCGGAGGAGCGTTTCGACGGCAAGCACTACCACGCGGAACGGCTGCTCAATTCCCCACAGGTCCTCAGCAAGCCACACCCGAGGATCATCATCGGCGGCGGGGGCGAGCAGAAGACGCTGCGACTGGTGGCCAAGTACGCGGACGCCTGCAACATCTTCGGTGGACCGGACCAGCTCTCCCACAAGTTCGCGGTCCTGCGCCAGCGTTGCGCCGAGGTCGGTCGCCCGTTCGAAGAGATCGAACGATCGAACCTGGCGCGCGTCGATCTCGGGGCGGAGACGCCGGCCGAGGTGATCGCGCGCTTCCGCAAGCTGGCCGAGGTCGGCGTGCAGCACGTGATCTTCAGCTTGACGAACGTTCACGACGTGCGGAATCTCGAGACGCTGGGCCGGGACGTGATACCTCAGGTCCACGCCATAGAACCCGCAGCGATCTAGGGCGAGAAGCCATCCGGCCGGCCCGAAACTCGGCTTGTGGCAGGCGGCGCGGGCACATGGCCGACGGGGGTCGCGGCCGGCGGATATCGGGGCGTCCGCGGCGCCGACCCAAGGGACCGACCTCCGGACCCTATACTCCCCAGGAGTATCACAACGGTGCTAGGATTGACGCCATGGCGAAAGACACGATGAACAAGAAGAACAACCCGCTGGCCGGCCTCAAGCTGACCGTACTCGCCCCCGACGAAGGCGATGGCGTCGCGCCGGCCGCGGCCATCCCGGCTGCTCGCGGTTCCGGCCGGGCGGTGGAAGCCCGGCTGGTTATCGTGGGCTCAGGCCCCGCCGGCCTCACGGCGGCGATCTATGCCGCACGAGCTAATCTCGAGCCGATCGTCATCGGCGGTGTGGTTGGCGGCGGCCAGCTGATGATCACCAGCGACGTCGAGAACTACCCAGGATTCCCCGACGGCGTCCAGGGGCCGGAGCTGATGGGCCTCTTCCGCAAGCAGGCCGAGCGCTTTGGCGCCCAGGTCGTCGACGCCGACGTCGACCGCGTCGACCTGGGCAGCCGGCCGTTCCGGCTCTGGGCCGCCGGCATCGAGTACCGGGCCCGGTCGGTGATCGTGGCGACCGGAGCCGAGGCGCTGTGGCTCGGCATCGACAGCGAGACCCGGCTGCGCGGCAAGGGCGTGAGCGCCTGTGCCACGTGCGACGGGTTCTTCTTCCGGGGCAAGGAGATCGCCGTCGTCGGCGGCGGCGACAGCGCCCTCGAAGAGGCGCTGTATCTCACCCACTTCGCGACGAAGGTCCACCTGATCCATCGTCGCGACGCGTTCCGGGGCAGCAAGATCATGCAGGCCCGCGCGGCGGCGCATCCCAAGATCGAACTGCATCTGAATCGAACCGTCGAAGAAGTCCTGGGCCAGGATCACGTCGAGGGTCTTCGTCTGGGCAAGACAGACGGACCCGGCGGGGAGACCCTGCCCCTCGAAGGGCTGTTCGTGGCCATCGGCCACAGACCAAACGTGGCCGTCTTCCACGATTGGCTCGAGTCCGACGAGAAGGGCTATCTGCGGACCGAGGGCGCGACCACCGCGTCGAACGTCGACGGAGTGTTCATCGCCGGCGACGTGGACGACCACCGCTATCGCCAGGCGGTTACGGCCGCCGGCGAAGGCTGCCGAGCGGCCATCGACGCCGAGCGGTGGTTGGAGGCGCAGACGGCCGCCGATGCGGAGACGGGTCGGGCTCCCGCGGCCGCGGCGGCTGGGTCGGCCAGCCCCACGCCATAGGAGAGCAGGCCGGCGCCCAGGTGACTTGCACCCTCGATCGGGCGACCCAGCGCTAGATTGACCGGCTCGTTCTGAGCCTGGCGAGAGCGGCGCGGGCAGCAGACGGACTCCGCTGCTAGGGTTTTCGAGCAACAGGAGTCGCGATGTCCTTCTCAGGCGGTGGTCGCCACCGCTATGCCAGTTCGACCCTCCGTGAGAAGCAGCCGCCCGTTCCGCGCGAGCGGCGCACTCGAACAGCCCGCAAGATCATGGTCTTCTTCGTCCCCTACAAGGTCGAAGTCACGGTCGTGCTGGGCGCGATCCTCTTGACCAGCTTCCTCGGCGTCATCAACCCGATCCTGCTGAAGCTGCTCATCGACATCGCCATCCCGCGGCGCGACTTCGGGCTCCTGAACCTGTACGTCGGCCTGATGATCGCCATCCCGATCGTGTCGAGCTTGATAGGCGTGGGGCAGACCTACCTCAACAACATGGTCGGCCAGAACGTCATGCGCGACCTCCGCGCGGCGCTGTACACGCACCTCCAGCACATGCCGCTGCGGTTCTTCACCGAGACGCGCACGGGCGAGATCCAGAGCCGGCTCTCGAACGACGTCGGTGGGATCCAGTCGGTCGTAACCGACACCGCGGCCAGCATCACGAGCAACGTGGCGGTGGTCGTCAGCACCATCATCGCCATGCTCTTCATCGACATACGGCTGACCGCGCTTTCTCTGGCGATGCTGCCCATCTTCGCTTTCATCGCCAACCGCGTCGGCAAAGTCAGGCGGGCGGCTTCGACCGAGGTCCAGAAATCCCTGGCGGACATGACCGCCGCGACCGAAGAGACGCTCAGCGTCAGCGGCATCCTGCTCTCCAAGACGTTCGGCCAGCAGTCCGCGTCGATCGATCGCTTCGCCGGTCTCAACGAGCGCGTCGCCCGCAACCAGATCCGCCAGGCTCTCGTGGGCCGCTGGTTCTTCGCGCTGATCGGGACGATCATGTCGATCATTCCGGCCTTCGTTTACTGGCTGGCCGGTTATCTGACTATCAACGACCCCCTCCACCATCCGAGCATCGGCGACATCGTGGCGTTCACAACGCTTCAGAGCCGGCTCTTCTTCCCGCTCGGCCAGCTGCTCAACGTCCAGGTGGAGCTCCAGGGTGCTCTCGCCCTCTTCGACCGGATCTTCGAGTATCTGGAGATGAAGCCCGAGATCGCCGACGCGCCCGATGCGATAGACCTCGATCCCGCGGCCGTGAGCGGCCGGGTCCGGATTCGAAACGCCTCGTTTCATTACCCGACGAAGGCCTCGCTGGAGGCGGTCGAAGGCCCGGAAGCGGTCAAGAGAAGCGGTCGCGACGCCAAAGCGCCGGCCCAGTTCGCCCTCGAGGGGATCGATTTCGAGGTCGAGCCCGGCCAGCTCGTGGCCCTGGTCGGACCGTCGGGCGCCGGCAAGACCAGCACGACGTATCTGATTCCGCGGCTCTACGACGTCGACTCGGGCGCGGTCGAGATCGACGGCATCGACGTCCGCAAGATCCGCCTGCAGTCGATCGGCCAGACCGTCGGGTTCGTCACGCAGGAGACCTACCTGTTCCACAGCTCCGTGCGCGACAACCTCCGATATGCGCGGCCGGACGCCACGGACCTCGAATTGGAGGTGGCAGCCCGAGCGGCGGCGATCCACGACCGGATAATGGAGTTGCCGGAGGGCTACGACACGACGGTCGGAGAACGCGGCTACAAGCTCTCCGGCGGCGAGAAGCAGCGCATCGCGATCGCGCGCGTTCTCCTGAAGGACCCGCGCATCCTGATCCTCGACGAGGCGACCTCGGCTCTCGACACCGTCAGCGAGCGACTCATCCAGGGAGCGCTGGAGGGGCTCGAGGCCGGCCGCACGACCATCGCCATCGCCCATCGCCTCTCGACCATCCTGCGCGCCGACCTGATCCTGGTCTACGAGCACGGCCGGATCGTCGAACGCGGGACTCACTCTCAGCTGCTCGCGGCCGGCGGGCTCTATGCGCGTCTCTACCACGAGCAGTTCGCGGCCCCGACCGGGCCGACCGAAGGGCGGGCCAATCCGTCCCTGTCGCTACCGTCGACGGCCGGAATGCCGCGAGCGCGGTAGGCTGGCGCGGAGCGCCCTCGTCTGGAGCCGATCCCAGGTCAGGAGGAATTCGTGGGTCAGAAGCACCTCAGCCTCAGGCACGAAGGCGGGTTGCGGTTCGTCGCCCAGACGGGCTCGGGCCACGACGTGATCGTCGACAACGCGGCCGGCAATACGGGCCCGCGGCCCACTGAGCTGGTCCTGGCCGCGATCGCGGGTTGCACCGCCATGGACGTCGTCGAGATCCTCGCCAAGAAGCGCCAGGTCGTCGATCGATACTCGGTCGAGGTGACCGGCACGCAGCGCGAGAAGACGCCGAACATATACACCGAGATCACCGTCGTGCATGTCGTCGAGGGTGACGTCGAGACGGAGGCGGTGCGCCGCTCCATCGAGCTCTCGGCCACGAAGTACTGCACGGTGAGTGCCCAGATCGCGGCCGGGCCGGCGACCATCAGCCACCGCTACACGATCAAGCGGCCCGGCGCCGCCGGGGCACCACCGAGCGAGGAATCGGCCGAAGTAGTCGTCACCGGCCCGTTGCGGGACGTGCTGGCCGACTAGAACGGCGATTTCGCGCGACTAGCGCCGCGAGACCGCTGACCGGCACCACTCCCGCGCACGTCCACTGGTCGGCGCCTGGCCGAAGCGCCCATTCCGGCCGCTTATACTTCGCCGCTGTGACATCCGCTGAGCACCCGCCGGTCAAGCGCCTCTGGCGGCGCCTCGACCGTGGCGACGCCCTGTTCTACGCCGCAGTGATTCTCGTCTACGCGGCGGCGACGCTGGCCTCCGTCTACTGGCGGCACCTGCCGACCGACCGGATGATGACGCTCGCGGATTCGGTGCTCAACGGCCGGCTCGACTCGGCCACCTTCCGGGGAACGGTCGACTCGGTCGACATCGGCGGCCGGTACTACATCGCGGTTGGACCTCTGCAGCTGCTGCCGTACCTTCCCTTTGCGCTGTTCCACGCGCTGCAGAGCCAGGCCGGTCATATCATCGGCGCCGCCGTCGGCATTCCGGCCGCGATGCTGGCCCTGCCGCTGGCTCGCGCATACGGCGCCCGCGGTTCGCTCGCCTACTGGGTCGCCGGATTCGCGGCCTTCGGCACGCTCCTCTTCTACGTGTCGGTCTTCGGCGACTTCTACTACCTGGCCCACGCCGAGGCATTCCTCGCCCTGATCGTCTTCCTCATCGAGTGGGCGGGACGGCGGCGGACCGGCGTGCTGGGCACCTGCCTGGCCGTGGCGTTCCTGGCCAGACCGACGACCGTTCTGGCCGCGATCCCGTTTGGGATAGCGCTGCTGTGGCAGCGACGCGATTCCCTCCGGGCACCGGCAATTGCCGCCGTTGGTTTCGCCGCCCCGATCGGGGTCGCGCTGGCGATCTACGGCTGGTTCAACTGGGTCCGGTTCGGGTCGCCGCTTCAGGCGGGCTACACCATCTCCTACCTCTCCCAGCAGGATCTCGTGGCTCGTCGGGCACTCGGCCTCTTCTCGGTCCTGCAGGTACCGGAGAACCTGCGATTGGCGGTCCTGGCTCCTTTCGAGACGATGCCCAGGTTCCCGTTCCTGACGGCCGATCCATACGGGCTGTCGATGCTGCTGGTGTCGCCGGCGCTTCTGACGGCGCTGTGGGCCGGCTTCAAGGAGCGGGCGGCTCGGCTCATGTGGATCGCCGCGGCACTCGTCGCGGTGCCGGTCCTTCTCTACTACGGCGGCGGATATATCCAGTACGGCTTCCGCTACTCGCTCGACTTCACGCCGTTCCTGATCGCCCTCATCGCGGCGGGCTCGGGCCGCTGGGCGCACCACTGGGACGGCCGGCTCGAACGGCTCCTGATCCTGTTCAGCATGGCGTCCGTCACCTACGGGATCCTCTGGCACGACATACCGAGACTCCAGCCGTGACGGCGGACCCGACGTCGCGCGCCCGAACCGTCGGAGCGTCATCCGGCGGCATGCGCGGGCTGCTCGATCTTCCCTGGGAGGCGGTCCTGGTCGGGCTGGGCCTGTTCGCGATACTCACCGCGTTCGTCGCCGCCGATCCGACGAGCAGGGCCACAGCCAGCTTCGCACCGTTCACGGACGAGGCCTTCAACCTGGCCAACGCCCGCAACTTCGTCCAGCTCGGACACTGGAGCACGGACGAGTGGAACCTGTATCTCGTCAATCTGCCGTTCAGCCTGATCGAAGCCGCGTGGCTCAAGCTGGTCGGAGTCGGGATCGTGCAGGCCCGCCTCGTTTCGATCGTCTGCGTGTCGCTTACGGCCGCGGCACTGGTCTGGGGCATGCGGGGCATCGCGGGCCGGGCCGCGGCCACGTTCTGTGGGATTGCGTTCGCCGCGTCGGGCCTGATCCTCTTCTACGGCCGCCTGGCATTCCTCGAGGACTTCGTGGTTCTCTGGATGACCCTCGGCACGCTCGTGCTGGCAGGCAGGAACGGCCCGGGACTCCGAAGCGGAGCCATCAGCGGCCTCTTCTATGCCGTGGCCATCGGGACCAAGCCGAACGCCCTCTTCCCCATCGTCGGAATTCTGCTGACGATGAGCCTGATCTGGGGCTGGCGCGATGGCGGGGTGCGGCGCTGGGTCGCCGGAGCGTCGGCCGTGATCGCCGTCGCCGGTTTTCTGTGGGCGATCGTCATCTGGCTTCCCAACAGCACCGCCGTGGCGATCGACGTCAAGATATGGCCGCCGTACCAGTGGAATCTCGCACCGGGCGCACTTGCCAGGTCGATCAAGGATTACCTCGCCGGCGCGAACGACTACCTCTACGGCTCGATGCTGCTGCCCCTGATCCTCCTCGGCGGCGCCGGGGCGGTGGCGATCCTGGCTCTCCGCAAAAGGCTGAGGAGGCCGAGGCAAGGCTTGCGGCGGCCGCGTTCGCCTGGGCCGGGTTTGGGTTCGGGATCCTCGTGCTCGTCTCGTACCGGCCCAACCGCTACGTGGTCCCGCTCGTGCCCGCCCTTGCGATCCTGGCTGCGATCGGTCTGCACGTGGTCCTGGCCTGGCTGCACGAGAGGCTGGCAACCGGTGCGACCGCTGACGATGCCGTCGGGACGCCGGTCTCCGCGCCGAACGATGTCTCTTCGGTCGCGCCCCGCCGCAGTGGGAGCGCGACCCGACGCGCCGTGCCGAGCCTGCTCGTGGCCGCCGTCATCGTCGCCGCCGCGGTCCCCGGCCTCGTCTGGTACGGGCGCTGGGCGGGCGGAGCGACCTATGAGTTAGTCGCCATCCAGAACCAGTTCGCCGACGCCGTGCCCGCCGGCCAGGTGGTCGCCGGTCGTGATGCGGCGCTGTTCTTCATGCGCTCCACGGCGACGACGACGATCGTCGGGCTGGCGAACACCGGCGATCTGTATGCTCAGGGCGTGCGCTGGTATCTCGAACCCTCCGGCGCGACTGCCCCCTCCGGTGTCCCGGCCGCGATCTGGTCCTCCAGGCAGCGAGCCATCTGCGCTACATACGGAAGCACGACCGAATGCCTCTACCACGTGCCCTAGCCGCCTGGCTGGCGCGCGCGCCTGAGGAGGCGCCCGGTCCACCGCTCGGGACCGACTGGCCGGCGCGCAAATGGCGGGTCTGGGGCGTGGATTTCGATGCCCGGATCGTCCAGATCGTCGCGCTGGCGACGCTCATCCTGATCGTCGCCTTCAACAACCGTTTCGTGCAGGGCGAGTACGACCGGTTCGTGCTCGAATTCGTCATCCCTCTGGGGATCGTCGTGCTGGCCTGGCGCGAGGACCCGCGACGCTACGGCCTCCGGTTGGGCGACTGGCGCATCGGCCTCCCGATCGTAGTCGCGGGGATCGCCGCGATGGCCGTGATCATCTGGATCCTCGGCCGCCTGCCCGACTTCCGGGCCTACTACACCGACACGATCGACGGTCGCCCGATGTGGCGCCTGATCGTCGACACCGGCATCGACCTCTTCGCCTGGGAATTCTTCTTCCGCGGCTGGCTGCTGTGGGCGCTCGGTCGCAAGTACGGCACCGACGCGATCTGGCTTCAGATCATCCCCTTCGCGCTGATGCACGTCTGGAAGCCGGAGATCGAGCAGCTCTCGACGCTGGCCGGCGGGGCGTTCTTCGGGTTGCTGGCCTGGCGCACGCGCTCGTTCATATGGGGTTGGCTCCTGCACTGGTTCATGCTCGCCTGGGTCCTCATGGTGGCCGCCGGATACGTCTAGCCGGCCAGTCCCGCGGGCCTGCCTGGCTCGGGACACGTCCGCGGCTGCCTTGCATGACTATTCACTAGACCGTATAGTTACTCACCATGACCGCACTCCGATCCGTGCCTGAAGGCGACTCTGCCACCCTCCGCGAAGGGACGACGGCTTCGGCCGTCGGCGCGCCGGCGAGCGCGAGCGGTCCATCGAGGCCCGGCTCGGAGCGCGGTTTGGGACCCAGAGCGTATAGAGCCGGCCACGGCGGAGAGACCATCACCGTCGGGGTGATCGGTGCGACCGGCTATGCGGGCGGCGAGCTGGTCCGGCTGCTGCTCCACCACCCCAACGTCAGGCTGGCCGGGCTCCAGGGCCGCAACCGCGACAACCAGCCGATAGCCGCCTCGCACCCGCATCTGAGCGAATCGGGCCTGGTCATCGACGCAGGCCATCCCCGAGGCCGATGCGATCTTCACGGCGCTGCCGCACGGCGTGGCGGCGGGCATGGCCCGCGAGATCGTCGCGCGCGGCTCGGCGCTGCTCGATGTCGGCCCCGACTTCCGCCTTCACGACCCGGCCGACTACCCCGGCTGGTACAAGTTCGACCATCCGGCGCCCGCCCTGCTGGCCGAGGCAGTCTACGGTCTGCCCGAGCTGCACCGCGACGAGATCTGCGCGGCCGTCGACCGGCCGGCAACGATCATCGGGCTGCCGGGCTGCTACCCGACCGCGACGATCCTGACGCTGGCGCCGCTGGCCCGGGCCGGCCTGATCGGCGATCTGGTGGTGGATGCCAAGAGCGGCGTGTCGGGGGCCGGCCGCGACCCCAAGTCGGAGCTGCTCTACGCCGAGGTCAACGAGAGCGTCAAGGCCTACGGCCTCTTCAATCACCGCCACACGGCCGAGATGGAGCAGGAGTTGAAGCAACAGGGCGAGCGCGGTCCGTTCGGCCGGAGCGACGCGAACCCCGGCGTCTCCACCGTGGACTTCCTGCCGCATCTCATCCCGATGACCCGAGGGATCCTCGCCAGCTGCCACGTCCGTCCGACTCGCCCGGTGACCCAGGCGGAGATCGACGCCCTGTACGACGAGGCCTATCGCGACGAGCCGTTCGTCCAGGTCGTCGGCGAGCCGCCCGCGACGAAGCACGTCTTCGGCAGCAACCTGTGCCGGATCTGCGTCCGGGTCGACCCTCGCAGCGGCCGAATCCTGGCGCTCGGCGTCATCGACAACCTGGTCAAGGGCGCGGCCGGACAGGCGGTCCAGGCCCTCAACGTCCTGTTCGGCCTGCCCGAGACCGTCGGGCTCGAGCAGTACCCGATAGCTCCGTGACTGCGCCTGTCAAACGCCGCCGCCGGTGGGTGACCCCGTCGAGGCGGCCGATCGCCGTGAGCCCATTCGGAGGAATCCAAATCTGATGGCCGGCCCCGATCCATCCTCGACTGCGCACGGGACTCGCCTTGACGACCTGCGGCCTCTCGTCAGGGACCTGCCGGATGTCGCACGGCGGGCGGCGATTCCGCGCGGCTTCCGTGCCGGCGCGCTGGCGGCCGGCATCAAGCCCTCCGGCAAGCCGGACATGGGTGTCATCGCGACGACCGGCGAGCCCGCCGCCGTCGCCGCCGTCTTCACCACGCAACCAGGTCGTCGCGGCGCCGGTCAGGCTCTCGCGGGCTCACCTCAATGCGACCGAGATCGGCGGCGGCGGCCGCTTCGGCTGGGCCGATGGCATCGTGATCACCTCCGGCTCGGCGAATGCCGCGACCGGGCGCCGAGGGCGACGCCGACCAGGTCGAGGTCGCAAGGCTGCTGGCGAGTCTGCTGCGTACCGGCACGGAACGCACGCTGGCGCATGTCGACCGGCGTGATCGGCGTCCGGCTGCCGATGACCAGGATCGAGGCGGGGCTGGCCCGACTGGTTCCGCAGCTCGCGGAGTCGAGCGCCGGGCTCGAGGCCGTGGCCGGCGCGATGATGACCACGGACAAAGTGGTCAAGCTGGCCACCACCACGGTCGAGTTGAGCCGGCCCGGACGGGACGCCGGTGACCGTGACCGTGTCTGGGATCGCCAAGGGCGTGGGCATGATCCACCCGCGCATGGCCACGATGCTGAGCGTGATCCTGACCGACGCCGCCGTCGACCCGGCAACGCTCTTCGGACTGCTCTCACCCATCGTGCAGCGGACCTGGAACCAGCTCAGCGTCGACGGCGACACGAGCACCAACGACACCGTCTTCCTGATGGCGTCGGGCGCGGCCGGAGTCAGCGGTGACGGCCGCGAGCCGCGAAGCCGCGCTGCTCGGCGCGGCGATCGAGGCCGTGGCGCGCTCGCTCGCCCGCCAGCAGGCCGCCGACGGCGAGGGCGCCACGACGCTCATCACCTGCCAGGTGAGCGGCGCGGCCGACGACTACGACGCCCGGGCGATCGCCCGCTCGGTCGTCAGCAGCAGCCTGTTCAAGGCCGCCGTCCACGGCCGCGACCCCAACTGGGGCCGCGTCGCGAGCGCCGCGGGCAACGCCCGACTGCCGGACGAGGCAGCTCCTCGAGGCGGCCGGTCTGCACCACGTCGAGGCCATGCCGCGGGCCGGCCGCCAGCCGGAGCTCGACCTGGACAAGCTGTCGGATCGCCATCGCCGGCACGCTCGTCTTCAGGGGCGCGACCGCTGCCCTTCGACCGGGCGGCCGTGAGCAAGGCCATGGACGCGCCCGAGGTCCTGATCCGCCTCCACCTGGGCCTCGGCGGCGGCACGGGCGAGGCCTTCGGCTGCGATCTGACCGAGGGCTACGTGATCGAGAACGCGGAGTACACGACGTGAGCGAAGTCCTCGTCCTCAAGCTCGGCGGGACGACGCTCGCCGACCAGGCGCACGTCCTCGACGAGGTCGCCGCCGTCGGCCGCGGCGCGTCCCGTGGTGCTCGTCCACGGCGGCGGCAAGCGCATCACCGAATGGCTCGAACGTCTCGGCGTGCCCAGCCGCTTCGAGGGCGGGCTGCGCGTGACCGACCAGGCCGCCCTGGACGTCGCCGCGGCCGTTCTCCGGGGAGTGGTGAACTCGGAGCTCGTGTCCGACCTGCGCGACCGCGGCGTCGACGCCGTCGGTCTGAGCGGCGTGGACGGCGGCTTCATGATCGCCGAGCGCCTGCCCCACCTCGGGCTCGTCGCCCACGTCGTCGGCGTGCGGCGCGACTTCCTCGACGGGCTGCTCGTGGCCGGGCAGATCGCCGTGGTGGCGCCGCTCGCCCGCGACGAGCAGGGCATCGTCTGCAACGTCAACGCCGACGACGCCGCGGCCGGCATCGCCGCCGGGCTCGGCGCCCGCCAGCTCGTGCTCATGACCGACGTCGACGGCGTTCGGGACGCGGCGGGCGAGAAGCTCTCCACCATGACGGTCGACGAGGCCGAGCGACTGATCGCCGACGGCGTGATCAGGGGCGGCATGGTGCCCAAGATCCGGGCCGCCCTGCAGGCCGTGAACTGGCCCGGCGCGGAGGCGGTCATCGCCGATTCGTCCGATCCGCACGCCCTGACCCGGGCCCTGGGCGACCCGACCTTCGGGACCCGGATCACGGCTACGCCCGAACCCGACCGGGCTCCGGCGGGGAAGGCCTGAACAGATGGCAACCACGATGTACGGCGGTGGCGGCATCCACGCCAAGCAACGCCGGCAGCGGGCGCTGCTCGAGCTCGTCGCCGGCTCGCCGATCGGCAGCCAGGAGGAGCTCGTGGAGCTGCTTCGCGGCGCCGGCTTCGAGGTCACGCAGGCCACCGTCAGCCGCGACGCCGCGGAGCTCGGACTGGTCAAGGTGCCTCGCGGCGACCGCCACGTCTACGCGACTGCCGAGAGCGCGGCGGGCGGCAACCTGTACGACGCCCGGCTCCGCCGGCTGCTGGAGGACATCCCGGTCCGAGTCGCCCGCAGCGGACTGAGTCTGGTGCTGCTGGCCACTCCGGGTTCGGCCGGTGCGATCGCGCAGGCCATCGACCAGTCGAGCCTGCAGGATCAGGTCGGCACTCTCGCCGGCGACAACACGCTGCTCGTCCTCTTCGAGACCGACGCCGCCCTCGAGCGGTGGCTGGTCCGTTTCGCCAGCTATCAGCCGGCCGGAGCGGCGGCGCTGCCGACCGTCCGACCAAGCCCGGCCAACGGCCGGTCGCGCATTCGGAGGCTCCTCGATGAAGAAGGTTGTGCTCGCCTACTCCGGTGGACTCGACACATCGGTCGCGGTGGCCTGGTTGCGCGAGCAGTACGACGTCGAGGTCGTGACCCTGACGGTCGACCTCGGCGGCGGCGTGCTCAAGGAGGACGTCGACCGCCGGGCCATCAGCGCCGGCGCGTCGCGAGCCTACGTCGTCGACGGGCGCGAACGGTTCGTGCGCGACTTCTGCTGGCCGCACGTCCAGGCCGGGGCGCTCTACCAGGGCGTCTATCCGCTGGCCACGGCGATGGCCCGGCCCTTGATCGCCCAGCTTCTCGTCGAAGTGGCCCACAAGGAAGGCGCCGACGCGGTCGCCCACGGCTGCACCGGCAAGGGCAACGACCAGGTCCGCTTCGACGTCGCCACGCACGCCCTCGATCCATCGCTGGCCGTCATCGCCCCGATGCGCGTCGGCATGGGCCTGAGCCGCGACGAGGAGATCGAGTACGCCAGGGCGCGCAACATCGAGATCACGATCAGCAAGGAGTCGATCTACTCGATCGACGTCAACCTGTGGGGCCGCTCGATCGAGGCCGGCATCCTCGAGGATCCCTGGACGGCGCCGCGCGACGACGTCTACCGCTGGACCGTCGATCCCGCGGCGGCGCCGGATCCGGTCGAGATCGTCATCGGCTTCGAAGGCGGCGTGCCGGTCTCGCTCGACGGCGACCGGCTCGACCCGGTGACGCTCGTCGAGAAGCTGCATGCCATCGCCGGCGCCCACGGCATCGGCCGCGTGGATCACGTCGAGGACCGCCTGGTCGGCATCAAGAGCCGCGAGATCTACGAGGCTCCGGCCGCCACCGTCATCCACCGGGCCCATCGCGCCCTGGAGGGTCTGACCCTTACCAAGGACACGCTGCGCTTCAACCGCGTCGTGGCCGACGAGCTGGCCCAGCTCACCTACGACGGGCTGTGGTTCAGCGCCCTCCACCGTGACCTGCGCGGCTATGCCGCCAGCAGCCAGCGCGTGGTCAGCGGCGACGTCCGGGTGCGGCTCGACCACGGCAACGCGGTCGTCGTCGGCCGGCGCAGCCCGCTCTCGCTGTACGAGAAGTCGTTGGCTACATACGACAAGGACGACACATACGACCACGCCGCGGCGGTCGGTTTCATCGAGATCTTCGGGCTGCCGCTCCGCACCGAGGCGGCCCGGCACGGTGCCGTGGGCAGGCACTACGGCGCCGCCTGGACCTGGACCGAGCCACTCCTCGAAGGGCTCCCGACCAAGGTCTACGACGCTCCTCCGGCTCCGGTCAAATAGGCCGCGTCCTCGAATGCCCGACCGGAACTCCAGTTCGAGCGAAAGCGAACCCGAGGCCGGGTTCGATTCGGAGCGGAAGCTGCGCGAACTCTCGTTCCTGCACGAGTTCGCCAAGCTGCTGACCACGGCCCGGAACTGGGACGAGCTGATGCGGACGATCGTCGACCGGACTACGGACGCGCTCAACGTCGAGGTCTGCTCGGTCTACCTGATGGAGCGCGACGACGCGCGGCTCCGCCTGGCCGCCACGAACGGCCTGGACCGCGACCAGGTCGGGTCGGTCACGATGGCCGTCGGCGAGGGCCTGACCGGTCGCGCCGCGGCGCTCGGCCGGCCGGTCGCATCGCCGGACGTTCGGGTGGATCCGCTCTTCAAGTGGGTGCCGGGCTTCGACCAATCGCAGTTCGTGTCGATGCTGTCCGTGCCGCTGCCCTGGAACGACTCGATCATCGGCGTCATCAACGTCCAGGCGATCGAGATCGCGGACATTCTCGCCGGAGGAGGTCGAGTTCCTGGTCACGATCGGGGCGCTGCTCGGCGGCATCGTGGAGAAGGGCCGGCTCCAGGCGGAGGCCGAGGAGCAGCTCGAGACGCTGACCGCTCTCGACGGCGCGCGGGCCGAGCTGCTGGCAGTGGTCACCCACGAGCTCCGCACGCCGCTGGCCGTGGTCCGGGCGTACGTCGATCTGCTCGCCGATGCCGCGGTGGATGCACTCTCCGGAGGAGGCGCCCCGTCGGCGGGCGAGGACGCGGGCGCAGCCGCCGCGGCTACGGGGCCCATCGGCGCCGCGGCCCCGTCGACCGGCGCCATCTCGGGCGCGGACGGCGTCGAGGAGTGGCGGTCCCAGGCCATCGCCCAGGTTACTCGCCTCGACCGTCTCGTCGACTCGATCCTGGCCTCCGTTCGCGGCGAGGGCCTGGCGGCCGGCCTGGCTCGCGTCCCGTTCGACGTCGCCCGCGCCGTCAACGACACGATCGGCGAGATGACTCCCCTCCTCCGCGGCCATCCGCTGCGCCGGACCGGAACGTGGGAGGCGCTGATGGGGGTCGGCGACGAGGGCCGCTTCCGCCAGGTGCTCGAGCATCTGCTCGAGAACGAGGTCAAGTACTCGCCCGAGGGCGGCGCCGTCAGCGTCGGGGCATGGCACGCGGGCGGCGAGGTCCAGGTCTACGTCACCGACGACGGGCCCGGGGTGCCCGAGGCGGAATGGAAGTCGGTTTTCGAGGCCTACGTTCGCACCGCCAATCGGCCGCGTGGATCCGGAATCGGCCTCTATGCTGCGCGACGGCTGATGGACGGCATGGGCGGCCGTGTATGGTTGGAAGCGAACGGTTTCGGCGGCAGCAGATTCATGGTCGCCGTGCCCCAGATGCGCCAAACTGACGGGGTCGCCGCGGGACCGGAGGCGGGCGTGATGTCCGAGGCCGGACCTGACGTGGAGCTGTAGCGGAGGGCGGCTGGTGAACGGCATGAGTCCCGGGGAGACGAGCCTGCTCGTGCTCGTGGTGGACGACGAGCCGGCGATGGTAGGCGCCGTCTCGGCTCTCGTGGGCCGGGCCGGCCACCGTGTCGTCACGGCCTACGACGGCAACACTGCCTTGAGACGCTTCAGCGAAGAGCGGCCGGACCTGGTGCTGCTCGACCTCGCCATGCCCGGCCTGGACGGCGTTGAGGTCTGCCGGGCGATCCGCCGCATGTCGCAGACGCCGATCATCGTGCTGACGGGCGAGGCCGACGAGCGCGCCAAGGTCGAAGCCCTGGACACGGGCGCCGACGACTACGTGGTCAAGCCGTTCGGCAAGCAGGAGTTGCTGGCCCGAATCCGCGCCGTCATGCGCCGTCGCGGCAACGAGGCGCAGCCGCATGGCGTCGGGGAGTTGCGCTGGAGCTCGATCGTCCTCGACCGCGGCCGCCACACCGCCTCGGTCTCGGGTGACGAGATAATCCTCACCCGGACTGAATACAGCCTTCTGGCGTCGCTCGTCGCCGCGGCCGGCCACGTCGTCTCGCATTCCACACTGCTGTCTGCCGGGTGGCCGGGTGAGCCGAACCCGGATCCGCAGTGGCTCAAACCGCATCTCGCCCGACTTCGCTCCAAGCTGGCCGGCGCGGGCGCCCCGGTGCCGGCCTCCGTCCGCGGCGTCGGCTACCGCCTCGAAGAGTCCGAGTAGCAGGCATCGCCCCGTGACGCCGGTTCGGCCGCCCATCCGAGGAGCCCACGAGTCGCCCAGCCAGGGTTCGGAAGGGTCCCTCAAGCCCGTGGCGGTCGGCCCGCCAGAGCCATCGCCCGACGAGCAGTCGCTCGAATCGGACGGGAACGTCTCGCTCGACGAATCCTGGATCGGCAAGATCGCCGCCACGGACGGACTCTTCGTGACGGACGACAGGCAACGCGTCAGGGCCTGGTCCCTCGCCGCCCAGAAGCTGCTCGGGTACTCGGCCGACGAAGTGGTCGGGCGCGTCTGCTACGACGTGGTCATGGGCACTCGACCGGACGGCCATCCCGTCTGCGGCACCCGCTGCCCGGTCACTCGCAACGCCCGTCGGGGAAGAGGAACGGCTTCCTATCCGGTCACCGCCGTGGCCCGCGACGGGTCGCCGCGGTATCTCGACAATACCGTGCTGGTGCTCGAGGGGCCGCGCGGCTCGTTTCGCGTCGTCCACCTGCTCCGTGAGGCCTGCGAGACGCCGCCGACGCGTCCGGGCAAGTCGCCGTCCTGCCATGACCAGCCTCTGGCCGAACAGCTGACGCGACGCGAGCTCGAGGTGCTCCGTCTCTTTGCCGGCGGCGCGACGCTCGCCGAAGTAGCCTCCGAGCTGTCGATCAGCCTGCTCACCGCGCGCAATCACGCGACCAACATTCAGCACAAGCTCGACGTTCGGAATCGGCTCCAGATGGTCCTCGAGGGACTTCGCCGGGGGCTCGTCTAGAGCCCCGCAGCCAGCCGGCGGCTCGCCTCCCATCGTGAGCCCCTCAAATGGTGAAAGTTCACCATGACCCGGCCGCGGCGGGAGTTCAGTCTCAACCGGGCACCGGAAGGTTCGTCCTGCCTGCCGGACGGAGTGGCGTCGTGGGGTCTTCGCCACGCCGATGGACCCATCGAGACAATCGCTGACCCGGAGGATTGCCATGGGAGCGGTGAATGGACGCCCTTGATCTTGCGCGGTGGCAGTTCGGAATCACCACCGTCTACCACTTCCTATTCGTCCCACTCACGATCTCGCTGGCCTTCATCGTGGCGGGCTTTCAGACGGCCTGGTTCCGGACCGGCGACGCCAAGTACCTCAGACTGACCCGCTTTTACGGCGAGCTGTTCCTGATCAACTTCGCCATGGGCGTGGTCACGGGCATCGTCCAGGAGTTCCAGTTCGGCATGAACTGGAGTGATTACAGCCGGTTCGTGGGAGACATCTTCGGAGCGCCGCTGGCCGTCGAAGGGCTGCTCGCCTTCTTCCTGGAGTCGACCTTCCTGGGGATCTGGATCTTCGGTTGGGACAAGCTGCCCCGGCGCGTCCACCTCGCGTCGATCTGGATCGTGGCCGTCGCGACCGCCCTCTCGGCCTACATCATCCTGGCGGCAAACGCCTGGATGCAGCAGCCCGTGGGGTACGCCGTAAACACCGCGGCGGGGCGGGCCGAGCTCAAGGACTTCCTCGCGGTCCTGACCAACCCAACGGTCATCCTCGCCTTCCCCCACGTCATCGCCGGCGCCTTCATGACGGGCGGTGCGTTCGTCCTCGGCGTCGCCGTGTGGCGGTTGCTCAAGCGCCCTAGCCCTGACGGCTCGCCGTTCCGAACCGCGGCCAAGGCCGGTGCGGTGCTCCTGCTGGTCGGCAGCCTGTTCGTTGTCATCTCCGGCGATCAGCTGGGCAAGCACATAACGACGGACCAGCCGATGAAGCTCGCGGCGGCCGAAGGCCTGTACGACACGGAGAAGCCGGCTTCCTTCTCGCTGATCACCCTGTGGGGCGCCGATGGCAACGAGAGCTTCTCGATCAAGGTTCCCAACCTGCTCTCGTTCCTCGCAACCGGCGACGCGAACGGCCAGGTTACAGGGCATCAACGACCTCCAGACCCAATACCAGGCCCAATACGGTCCCGGCGACTACTCACCGATCGTGCCTGTGACTTTCTGGAGCTTCCGCTTCATGATCGGGGCCGGGCTCCTGGCCGCGCTCGCGGCCCTGTGGTTCTTGTGGCGGATGCGCAAGGGCCGGGTCCCCGGCAGGGCTGCCGTGGCGATTGCCATCCTCCTGCCGCTGCTGCCGCTCGCGGCCAACTCCTTCGCCTGGATATTCACCGAGATGGGGCGGCAACCGTGGATCGTATACGGGCTGCAACTCACCTCCGCCGGAGTCTCGCCGGGCGTTGGCGCGCTGGAAGTGGCCGTGACCGTCGTCGGCTTCACGTTGCTGTACGGTGCGCTGGCGGTCGTGGAAGTCGGACTGCTTGCCAAGCGAATTGGGGGCGACCTGCCGTCCGCGGTCCCGCCGGGTGCGGCCGACTCGGACGAGACCCCCATGACCTTCGCGTACTGAGGAGACGGCCATGCTGCACGACATCTGGTTCTTGCTCATCGCCGTCCTCTGGATCGGCTATTTCGTCCTCGAGGGCTTCGACTTTGGGCTGGGGATGCTGCTCCCCTTCCTGGGCCGATCGGACCGGGAGAGACGCGCCCTCATCAACACCATCGGCCCGGTCTGGGACGGTAATGAGGTTTGGGTCCTCGTGGCCGGCGGGGCGACGTTCGCCGCGTTCCCCTTCTGGTACGCGACCCTCTTCAGCGGGTTCTACCTCGCCCTGTTCCTGATACTGGTCGCCCTCATCCTGCGCGGCGTCGCCTTCGAGTACCGCAGCAAGAGGGAGGGCACAGGCTGGCGCCGCGGCTGGGATGCGGCCATCTTCATCGGCTCCGCGCTGCCGGCCCTGCTGTGGGGCGTCGCCTTCGCCAACATCGTCGGCGGCGTCCCGATCGACAAGAACGGCGAGTTCACGGGCAACCTCCTGACACTGCTGAACCCATTCGGGCTGCTCGGCGGCGTGGTCACGCTGACCCTGTTCGCCACGCACGGGGCGGCCTACATCGCCCTCAAGACGACGGGCGACCTGCGCGCGCGGGCAAATGCGGCAATGCCGGTCATCGGTCTCGTGGCCGCGGTCGCGGCCGTCCTCTTCCTGGCCTGGACTCAGATATCGAGCGCCAACCTCGGCACGGCGCCCGCAGGTACCGCCACGGCGTCGCTGATCGCCTCCGTGGTCGCCGCGCTGGCCCTGGTCGGTGCGCTCGTAGCCAACCTCCGGGGTCGCGAGGGCTGGGCCTTCATCGGCACCGGCCTCACCATCGCTCTCGCGGTGGCGGCCCTGTTCCTGTCCCTCTACCCGAACGTGATGCCCTCGTCGACCAACCCGGCCTTCAGCCTGACGGTCAACAATGCATCGTCCACGGATCTGACGCTGACGATCATGACCGTGGTGGCCGTGATCTTCACGCCGCTGGTGCTGCTCTATCAGGGCTGGACCTACTGGATCTTCCGCAAGCGAATCTCGGCCGAACGCATCCCGGACGCCTCCGAACTCGCGGCGCCTCCTGCGGCTGGCTGAGGAGCGTGATCTGAAGGCACTCAACTGAGGGTCATCGACAGGCGTCTCCTGCGCTACGCGCGCGCTACCGCGGTTGCTCTCTCGGCCGCGGTCGCGCTGGGTCTGGCCACGGCCGCGCTGGCCGTGGCGCAGGCCTGGCTGCTCGCTACCGCCATCGATTCGACATTCCTCGGCCGTGCGAACCTCGACGCGCTGCGGGCCACGATTCTGGCGCTTGCGGGCGTCCTGGGAGCGCGCGCGGGCGTGGCCTGGGCTCAGGAGTCGATCGCCCGCCGCTGCTCCGCTTCAGTCAAGTCCAGCCTGCGGATGAAGCTCCTCAGAGCCGCGACGCTGCCCCGGCCCGGCCGAGAAGATGCTCCTGCGAGCGGTGCAGTGGTGGCGCTCGCCACGCGCGGCCTCGACGCGCTCGACGCCTACTTCGCTCATTACCTGCCGCAGCTTGTACTGGCGGCCATCGTCCCCGTCGTGGTCGTGGCCTGTCTTGCCGCCGTCGATCTGGTCGCGGCTGGAACGGTCGCCTTGACGGTTCCGCTGATCCCGCTCTTCATGGTGCTGATCGGCTCGGCCACCGAACGGCGGCGGAAGCGCCGCTGGAATGCGCTGGCGCGGCTTTCGGGCCACTTCCTGGACGTGGTCGCGGGCCTGCCGACACTGCGCGTCTTCGGGCGCTCCGGCGCCCAGCTCGAACGCCTGGAGCAGGTCACGGACGACTACCGGCGCGAGAGCATGGCCACGCTGCGGGTCGCCTTTCTATCGGCCTTCGCGCTCGAGCTGGCGGCCACGCTTTCCGTGGCGCTCGTGGCGGTGGGGGTCGCGCTCCGGCTCGTGGACGGGCTGATGGACTTCCGAGCCGGACTGTTCGTTCTGATCCTGGCGCCGGAGGCATATCTGCCGCTACGCCAGCTCGGAGCGAGCTTCCATGCCTCCGAGGAGGGGCTCGCGGCGGCCGGCGAGGCGTTCCGGATCATCGAGATGGAGCCGACCCCGGGCGGCGGGAGGACACCCGTGCCGGACCTGCGCGGCGCCGAGATCCGCGTCGAGGGCGTCAGCGTGCGACAGCCGGGCCGGGCGCTCGAGGCGCCGTTCAACGCCGTACTCGTCGTCCGGCCGGGCGAGGTCGTGGCCGTCGCGGGACCGAGTGGCTCCGGCAAGAGCACCCTCATCGAGGTGCTGCTCGGCCTGCGGCGGGCCGATGGTGGCGGGGTCGTCCTGGCAGCGCCGGATGGCGGATTGGTCGCCCTGCCGAGCCTCGATCTGGAGGCCTGGCATCGACACGTTGCCTGGGTTCCGCAACACCCCTTCTGCTTCGCCGGATCGGTCGGCGACAACGTCCGGCTCGGAGTGTCCGGTGCGACGGACTCCGCCGTTCAGGATGCCCTGGCGTCGGTCGGGCTGGCGGCGCTCGATCCGGCCACGCGCCTGGCGGAAGGTGGCGCGGGCCTCTCGTCCGGCCAGCGTCGGCGAATTGGAGTGGCTCGGGCGCTGCTCAAGGATGCCGACCTGCTGCTGCTCGACGAGCCGACGGCCGGTCTCGACGCCGCGTCCGAAGCCACCGTGCTCGCGGCGATCCGCGCCTCCGCCACGGAACGGAAGCACGCGGTTCTGCTCGTCGCACACCGGCCGGGTGCTCTGGCGATCGCCGACCGGACCGTCCAGATTGCCAGCCGTTCAGGGGAGCCGGCATGACCTCCGAGCAGAGCGGCGCCGTCCGCGCCGTCGCTGGGCGCCCTGACGGCCTGGCTTCGCTGGCGCGGGTCGCCCGATTCGGCGGGCCCCTCACGGGAAGGCTGCTGCTGGCCGTCGCGGCGGGCGTGGCCGCGGCCGGTGCAGCGATCGGTCTCACCGCGACCTCGGCCTGGCTGATCTCGCGCGCGGCGGAAAGGCCGCCGGTGCTCTACCTGATGGTGGCGGTAACCGGCGTCCGAGCCTTTGGCGTCAGCCGAGGGGCCCTCCGATACGCGGAACGGCTGGCCAGCCACGACGCCGCCTTCAGGGTTCTCTCGAACCTCCGGAGCGGCGCGTACGCCCGCCTCGAGCGCCTCGCCCCCGCCGGGCTGACAGAATTCCAGTCGGGCGACCTGCTGGCGCGGCTGGTCGACGACGTCGACGGGCTGGCAGACCTCTGGCTCCGCCTGCTGCTCCCCTACTCCATCGCCGGCGTTGCCGCGGCCGTCGCGACCGCGGCCATGTGGCTGCTGGTGCCGGGAGCCGGGATCGCCCTTGGCGGGACCCTGCTGTTCGTTGCCTTCGTCATCCCCCTCCTGACAGTCGCCATCGCCCGTCAGGGCGAGCGGCGCATCGCCGGCAGTCGGGGAGAGCTGGCCGCGGCGACCCTGGACGTCCTGAGAGGCGCGCCGGAGCTTCTCGTCGCCGGCGCTACGGAGGCCAGGCTGGAGGGCCTGGCGGCGATCGATGGGCGGCTGGCGGATGCCGAGGCTCGAACGGCAGCCGGAACCGGGGTCGGAGCGCTGCTCTCGGGACTTGCGAGCGGTCTCGCAATATGGATCGGGCTCCTCGCCGGCATCGCCGCATTCCGCGCCGGCACGGTAGAGGGCGTGATGCTGGCGGTCGTCGCCCTGACGCCGATCGCGGTTCACGAAGCGGTCGGGGGCCTGGTGCCGGCGGCCCAGCATCTCCCGGGGCTCGCCGTGATGGCCGCCCGGCTCGATGACTTGACATCCCGGCCTGACCCCGTTTCCGAGCCGCAGGACCCGCAGCCGCTCCCGGCCGGCCCGTACGGCCTGACCTGCCGCGGGCTGCGGGCACGTTACGGGGCGGATCGCCCGGACGCGCTGACCATGCCCGACGTCAGCGTCCGGGCGGGCGAGCGGCTGCTCGTGACCGGGTCGAGCGGCTCGGGCAAGAGCACCTTCGGGGCCGTTCTCGTGCGGTTCCTGGAGCCGTCCGCCGGGACGGTGCAGCTGGTCGGGTCGGACGGGTCGGCAGACATCAGGCGGCTGTCGGGGGACGACGTGCGCCGCGCGATCTGCCTGTGCGCGCAGGACCCTCACATCTTCGACACATCCGTCGCCGAGAACATCCGGCTGGCCCGCGCCGGGGCGACCGATGCGCAGGTCGCGGCCGCGCTTTCGCGGGCCCAGCTTTCGACCTGGGTCGCATCCCTTCCCGATGGGCTGGCGACGCTCGTGGGCGAGCATGGCGCTCGCCTGTCGGGCGGGCAGCGGCAGCGGCTCTCGCTGGCCCGCGCGATCCTGGCCGACGCGCCGGTCGTCGTCTTCGACGAGCCGACCGAACACCTCGATGAGGCGACCGCCATCGCCCTCCTGGCCGACATCTTGGAGGTCATGGCCGGCCGGACGGTGGTCATGATCACCCACCGCCCCGAGCTGATGGCCTCGACGGCCTGGACTGCGCGAGTCGATCTGGCTGGCGGCGCCGCCGGGCAGCGCGGCTGAGAGTCGCCCAAAAGACGTCCGAGGGCGCAGAACGTCCGTGGCGGGACGGACGACCGCGGCCGCCGGACAGACAAGAACCCGCGCCACCTGCCGAAGGCGCGCGGGTCGGTTTCGTGGATCCGGATCCGAAGCCCCGGCTACCTCCTCGGCCGGGCGAACGCCAGCACCGCCTGGGCGGATCCGACGGGGCTTACTCGGGCGAGTTGGCGCGGGAAGGGGCGATGAACCAGCCGACGACGAGAAGGGCGAATGTCACGAATGCGGCTGCGATCATATCGTTGCCTCCTTAGGCCGAACCAGCGGCATCAGCATCCCTGCCGTCGCTGGAAAGTCTAGGCAGGCCGCCGGCAGCAATCGGTAGCGCGCGGGTGGAACATCGGTGACGCTGCGGTGACGCGATGGTTGCCGTTGGGTGTCAACCTCGCGCGGCGTCGGAGGGCTGGGCCGCGCCGTCGCTCGCTGACCCGACCCATCAACTCTGCCAGGCAACCTCGCCGTGCTGGGAGGAGTCGAGACCGGCTTCCTCCTCGGACGCCTCGACGCGCAGACCGACGAAGCGGTCGACGACCTTGAGGATGATGAACGTGGCGGTGCCGCTGTAGATCCAGGTCGCCCCGACGGCCACCAGCTGCTTGAGAACCTGGCTGCCGTTGCCCTCGACGAGGCCGGAGACTCCACCAACCGCCCCGACCGCGAAGATGCCGGTCAGGATCGCCCCGAGAGTGCCGCCGACGCCGTGGACCGCCCAGACGTCGAGCGCGTCGTCGACCTTGAGTCGCTCACGCAGGAGGATTGCGCCGTAGCAGACGCAGCCCGCGGCAAAACCGATGACGATCGCCGCGCTGGCGTCCACGTAGCCCGAGGCGGGCGTGATGGCCACCAGGCCGGCCACGCCCCCGGCGACTGCGCCGACGACGCTCGGCGAGCCCTTGTGGAGCCAGCTCACGGTGACCCAGGTCAGGGCGGCCATGCCGGCGGCGGTGTTGGTGACGACGAAGGCGTTGGCCGCCAGGCCATTGGCCGCGAGGGCCGATCCACCGTTGAAGCCGAACCAGCCGAACCAGAGCAAGCCCGCGCCGATGACCGTCAGGCGCACGTCGTGAGGCTCGAACCTGTCCGACTCGCGGCGGACGCGCGGGCCCAGGACCAGGGCCGCGACCAGGGCCGCCACGCCCGAGCTGATGTGGACGACCGTGCCGCCCGCAAAGTCGATGGCGCCGAGCTGGCGCAACCAGCCGCCCTCGCCCCACACCCAATGGGCGATCGGCGAGTACACCAGGAGCGTCCACAGGAGCGAGAACAGCACGAAGGCCTTGAACCGCTTGCGTTCGGCGAAGGCGCCCGTGATCAGGGCAGGCGTGATCACGGCGAACATCATCTGGAAGGCCATGTAGGCCGTCCCGGGGATCGTCGGGGCGTACTGGCAGAGCGGTTCCTTTCCGACACCCCGCAGCCCTATGAAGTCGAGCCCGCCGATGAAGCCCCAGCCGTTGACGTCCTTGCCGAAGGCGAGGGTGAAGCCGAAGAGAACCCACGTGACGCTGACCAGGGCCAGAATGAAGATGCTGTGCATGATCGTGCTGAGCACGTTCTTACGGCGGACGAGCCCGCCGTAGAAGAGAGCCAGGCCGGGCGTCATGAGCATGACGAGCGCCGCCGAGGTCAGGACCCAGGCGGTGTCGCCAGCGTTGACGGCGCACGCGACGGTGGGCACGAGTCAGCTCCCTTCGAAACAGATGGGCCTCTGCCGGGAGACAGGACTCTCCGTCGGCGGGCCGCCCCACTCGCACCGAAGCGTAAGGATGCGGTTGGGCGGAATCAGTAGCGGGCGAGTGATGCTTGCGTGGCGGGCCGGTGACAGCCGGGTTTCGGTTCAGGACGCCTCGCGGCGAGTATCGCGGGCTGCAACCGATCCATGGTCTGAAGTGCCGGCGGCCCGGGCGTCGAGCCGTTCACTGACCCGCCCGCGCGGCGGCGGGCCGCCCGGCCGCGCCGGAATCAGTTTGCCTCGGGCTCCAGCGGAGTGGTCCTGTGCGGCAGGTCGATGCATGCCACCCGGCAGCCGCGGGCATCGTGGCCGGGCATTCCCCAGTAGTGGCGCCAGGCCGCGTCGGGACCGAGCATCCCCCCATCGGCCAGTGATTCGCGGGCCGTAAGGCGGCAACCGCAGGCCGCGCAAGTCAGCACGAACGAGTCCTCGCGCCGCTGGGCACGCGGGACCGGCGACTCCCCCACCGGTTCGAACTCGTACAGCTTCATCGATCTCCGCCTGAGCGCACGGCCTCCAGGTCGAACATAGGCGCCGACCAGTCGGGAATCGAGGCCGGCCGCGTTTCGATTGGGTGGCAGAACGGGACGCTCCTCCGGCTAGGCGCCCAGCCGAGCCCTGGCGGCGGCCAGGGCCGCGGACACGCGGCGAGGCGCGGTGCCGCCGGTGACATCGCAGCCGGCCAAGGCACCCTCAAGTTCGGCCGCCGCCCGCAGCTCCCCTGGAATGGCGGCATCGCCCACCAGCGCGATCGCGATCGAGTCATCGGAAGCGGCCAGCGCGGCCGCGATCGTGGCGTCGCCCATGGCGCCGAGCGTGGAGCCGTCGCGCTCCGCTTCGGCGACCAGCGCCGCCACTATGTGGTGAGCGGCGCGAAACGCGACTCCCCGCCGGACGAGGGCGTCGGCCACGGCCGTGGCGGTGGTAAAGCCCTCGCCGGCCGCGGCCCGCATGCGGTCGCGGTCGACGCTCAACGTGGCCACCATGCCGGCCATGACCAGCAGCGACGTCTCCAGCGTGGCCGCAGCGTCGAAGAGCGGCGGCTTGTCGTCCTGCATGTCCTTCTGGTACGCGAGCGGCAGGCCCTTCAGGAGGGTCAGCATGCCGGTCAGCTCACCGATGACGCGGGCCGCCTTGCCGCGCACCAGCTCGGCCGGATCGGGGTTCTTCTTGTTGGGCATCATCGACGAGCCGGTCGAGAACGAATCGGCGGCACGCACAAACCCGAAGCGCGGGTTGGACCACCAGGTGATCTCCTCCGCAAGCCGGGAGAGATGGACCATGCACAGCGCGAAGGCCGCGAGCGCCTCGACGGCGAAATCACGGTCCGAAACGGCATCGAGTGAGTTGGCGGTCACGCCCTCGAAGCCGAGCTCGGCGGCGGTGGCCTCGCGGTCGAGCGGATAACCCGCGCCGGCAAGCGCACCGGAGCCCAGCGGCGAGACGTTCGCCCGCCGCCGGCAGTCCGCCATTCGACCCCTGTCGCGCTCGAGCATCTCGACGTAGGCCAGCAGATGATGGGCGAAGAGCACCGGCTGGGCCGGCTGGATGTGGGTCATGCCGGGCAGGATCGCCTCGCCTTCGCGATCGGCCAGACCTACCAGAGCCCGCTCCATGACTACTACAGCCCCGTCGAGGCCGTCGAGCGTCCGCCGCAGCCACAGCCGGATGTCCGTGGCGACCTGGTCGTTGCGCGAGCGACCCGTGTGCAGCCTGCCCGCGACGGGCCCGACCCGCTCCCGCAATGCCGCCTCGAGGTTCATATGGACGTCCTCGAGCGCCGGATCCCACTTCAGAGTTCCCGCCTCGACCTCGGATCTGAGGCCTTCGAGCCCGCGGACGAGCGTCTCGACTTCGTCCGGTGCGAGCAGGTCCGCGCGGCCCAGGCCATGGACATGGGCAATCGAACCCGCGATGTCGTCGATTGCCAGGGCCCCATCGAAGTCGATCGAACGCGTGAATTCGGCCATCCGCTCGTCCGAGATGCCTTCGAAGCGACCGCCCCACATCCGCACCGGTTCTCCTCCGTCCTCGTACGCGGATGGTACCGGGCCGGACACCGCCGCGCGCGGCCGGGTCGATGCGAATTCAGCGCGCGATCATCACCGCCGCAGGGACCGCCGGCTCGCGGCTCGGCTCATCATCGGCGGGCAACGCAAGCAGCCCGATGGCGCCACCCGCGACCGCGCAGAGCGCCCCACCGCCGAATACTCCGATCGAACCGACCGCACCGTAGAGGATGCCACCCAGCAGATTGGCCGCGATCGCGGCCAAACCAAAGCAGGCCGCCTGCAACAGCGTCTGGCCGGTCGCCTGCAGTCGTTCCGGCAGCATCCTCGAGATGGCCAGGACGTACGCGACCATCAGCCCGGAGAAGAAGATGCCGGACGCCAGGCGCGTCACCAGGATCGCGCCCGAATTCGTGAAGACTACCCAGCTGACCATGCAGACGGCGAAACCGGCGGCGGACGCGCCAAACACGGGTCTCGTCCCCAGCCGCGGGATCAGCCAGCCGGCGAGGACGAGGCCCGGCACCTCGGCCGAGCAGCCGACGCCGGTCACCAGGCCGACCTCGAACGGCCCTCCCCCCAGGTCGGCGACGTGCAGTCCGACATATGTGGCCGCGGCCATCACGGCCATGAAGACAAGCGTCGTCGAAGCGAGGACGGCCAGCAGCCTGGGCCTAACGCGGAAGGCCTCGCCGACCGAGCCGAGGCTGCCGCGGGTTTCGTGATCGAGCACGCGGCCGTCGCGCAGGGCCCGAGCCCGGCGATGCCGCTCGCTGTCGCGGCCGAGCCGGACGTACTGCGCGCATACGATGGTCGCGGCCATGACCCCGAAATAGAGGACCGGGGCGGCCAGGTACCCGGTGAAGACGTAGACGATGCCGCCGCCGACGGCGCCGACGGCGGCCCCGACGCTGGCGAGGAGTCGCAGCCGGGAGTACTCGGCCGGGGCGTCTTCGAGGGTCGGCAATACCATCGCATCGGTGAGGGCAGGGGCGGGACCGCCGCCGGCGCTGAGAATCAGCTGGCAGCCGATCACGGCAAATACGGGCAGCGGCGCGCTCAACCCGAGAGCGAATATGGCCGCCGGTATGCAAGCCACCTGAAGGGCCCGCCGCGGGCCGCTGACCATGTCGCCGATGTGGCCCCAGGCCGGCAGCGCAAACGTGTACGCGAGCGAACCGAGGCTGGTGGTCAACCCGATGAGCGCCGGGTCGAAACCCTTGGCCTCGAGCAGCACCGGGATGAAGCTGTACATGATTCCGTAGGCCAGCCCGTTCGCCAGATAGAGAGCTCGGAGCCAGCGCATCAGGAGATGGTAGCGGCGGCGGGACTCGACCGGATCGCCGGCATTGCGCAGGCGTCGCTGCCCCGATGTCCGGCCTGGCTATGCTTCGCGGATGCCCGCGTCTACCCCTGCCCACCGCTCGAGCCAGGCCGACTGGCTGCTCTTCGCCATGCTCGGGGCGATCTGGGGCAGCAGCTTCATGTTCATCAAGATCGGGATCGGTTACTTCGGCCCGTTCGAGCTTGTCAGCTTCAGACTCCTGTTCGGCGTCTTGACATTGGTCGCGATCGTCCGCATGGCTGGCGAGCCCCTGCCCCGGGACCGCCGGACCATCGCCCACCTGCTAGTCCTGGCCGTCTTCAACGTCGCGATTCCGTTCTCACTCATTACCTGGGGTGAGTTGTCTATTCCGTCCGGGACGGCCGCCATCCTGAACGCAACGGTGCCGCTCTTCACCGCGGTGATCGCGGCAGCTGCCATCGGTGAAGCCTTCGACCGGTCGCGGCTGGCCGGGCTCGCGGTCGGCTTCGTCGGAGTGATCGTCGTCGTGAGCCGCAACGCCGGGGGCGGCGGAATCGCAGGCGAGCTCGCGGTCGCCGGCGCCGCTTGCTCGTACGCGTTCTCCAACGTCTACGCCCGCTATCACCTCGGCCACCTGCGGCCGATGATCATCGCCGTTGGCCAGGTCGGGCTGGCCCTCCCGATCGTCGCGGTCGCGGCCCTCGTCACGGAGCACCCCTGGACGGTCGCACTCCGACCCGAGCCCATCCTCGCCACTCTGTGGCTGGGGGCGCTGGGCTCGGCGGTCGCTTACCTGATCTCGTTCCGTCTGCTCCAGCGCTGGGATGCAACGCGTTCGTCGCTCGTGACATACCTGTTGCCGATCGTCGGGGTAACCCTCGGGGCCGTGGTGCTTGGGGAACAGGTCGACGCCCGAATCGTCCTCGGCACCGCGCTGATCGTCGGAGGAGTGGCGCTCGTCAACCTGAGCGCATTGCGGCAGCTGGGTTCACGGTTCGCCGGCCGTCGGGTCGGTCTCGAGCCGTCCGCGCCCGACTGACCTCGGGTAGGGTCCCGGGCAGGGTTGGCGCCCTCCGTGACGTGGGCGGGCATCCGGGTTGCCCCGCTCACCGTCATCGCATACCTTGAGCATCAAGGAGGCTGACGTGGCGAAGACGCATCACAACCGTCATGGCGGCAGGGCGGTTGCTTCCGACGAGGTGATCAAGGACGCGACGAGGCCAGGGTCGGCAAAGGCCCGAGGCGCGGCCCAGCCGGCGGGACCGGCGCCCGCCGCGGGCCCGAGCGTCGCCGAGGAGAACACGGCGGCGCTCGAGGAAGCGGCCCTGGCCGTTCGTCAGGAAGAGCGGCTCGTGCGCTCCGCGGTCGAGCGCCGCCGGGGCAAGGCCATCGCCAACGCCGACGCGTTCGATCCTACGACCGGCGACCGCCTGCAGAAGCATCGCAAGAAGCTCGACCCCAAGTTCTACAACTCCGAGCTGGCCCGCCTCCAGGTGGAGCTGGTCAAGCTCCAGGAGTGGATCAAGATCAGCGGGCTCAGGGTGGTGTGCCTGTTTGAGGGTCGCGATGCAGCCGGCAAAGGAGGCGTCATAAAGCGCATAACCGAGACGCTGAACCCGCGCGTCTGCCGGATCTGCGCCCTCGGGATTCCGACCGAGCGCGAGAAGACCCAGTGGTATTTCCAGCGCTACGTCTCGCAGCTCCCGGCCGGGGGCGAGTGGGTCCTGTTCGACCGCAGCTGGTACAACCGGGCCGGCGTCGAGCACGTCATGGGCTTCTGCACGGAGGTCGAATACCAGGACTTCCTCAAGACGACGCCCGAGTTCGAGCGAATGCTCATCCGCTCCGGGGTCGTCCTCCTCAAGTACTGGTTCTCGGTTAGCGATGAGGAGCAGGAGCGGCGCTTCCAGGATCGGATCAACCAGCCGACCAAGCGCTGGAAGATCTCCCCGATGGACGTCACGGCGCGTTCCAAGTGGGTCGAATACTCGAAGGCGAAGGACGCGATGTTCGCCGCCACCGACACCAAGGACGCCCCGTGGTGGGTGGTCGAGGCGGACGACAAGGAACGTGCCCGACTGAACTGCATCAGCCACCTGCTGAGCATGATCCCGTATCAGGACACGACGCCCGCCCAGATCGTGCTACCGCCTCGCCAGGTCGACCACGGCTACGTCCGCCCTCCGATCAAGAGCCAGCACTTCGTGCCTGAGAAGTACTGAACGGTTCGGCCGCCGACCGAAGGTAAGATCGCCGTATGCCCGACCAGCTCTCCCTGAGCCTCACCGGCGACGTGGCCCGTCTGCCAGGGTCGGTACGGCCGATGTTGCCAAAGCCCGCCGACGCCGCCTTCGATTCGGACGAGCACCTGTTCGAGCCGCGCTGGGGCGGGCGGCGGGCGCTCGCCTTCATCGAAACGGACCGGGGCGCCCACGGGGCGCGCCTGCGCCTGATGGACGAAGACGGTCGAGACCTGGCGCCGTTCTTGCCCGAGCTGGCATCGCTACCGGACCTGGTGGGCGACCTGCCGGCCATACTCGACGGCGAGATCGTGATGCCCGACAAGATCGGCCGGATGGACGAGGATGCGCTTCTCGGCCGCATCGCCGACGGTCAAACGACCGGCACCAGTCCGGTCTATCTGGTCTTCGACCTGCTGTGGGCGGCCGGCCGTCCGATCATTGCCCGGCCGCTCACGCACCGCCGCGAGCAACTGGCGCGAATCGTCCGGCCCGCCGCCGAGCTGGTGGTCCTGCCCGGCGTGGTTCGAGACGGTCTGGATCTCTACGCCGCGGTTGCCCAGCAAGGTCTCAGAGGCGTCATGGCCCGTCACCTCCGCGGCCCATATCTGCCCGGCCGGCGCAGCGAGCTGTGGCGCTGGATCGCGTCCCAGCCGGGCGAGGTGCCACTTCATGCCGTTCCCGACCCGGTCGCGGCGATGCAGTCGCGGCCGGTCCTCGCCTTGATCCAGCGCCTCCCTCTGGACGGCTGATCCGGCCTAGCGCGAGACCCGGGCCGCCCTGAGTACCTGGCGCAGGCTCACGCGCTGGCCGTAGAGCAGGACGCCGGCGCTGTAGATGCGTGCCGCGACGAACAGCGCAACGAGGGCGGCTACCGCCAGCAGCAGCACCGCCAGCCCGAACTCCCAGAGCGCGACATGGCCGGAGGAAACACGCGCCAGCATCAGGTAGGGACTGAAGAACGGCACGAACGAGGCGACCTTGACCCAGGTGTCGTCGATGGCCTGGAGCCCGAAGACCGACATGAAATAGCCGACCATGATCAGCATCATGAGCGGCGACGTCGCGCTCTGGACGTCCTCCTGCCGGCTGACCAGCGAGCCGAGCGCGGCGTATAGCAGCGCATAGAGCAGGAACCCCAGCACGAACAGGACTACGAAGGCGCCCAGAACCGCGGGATCCAGGCCACCGAAGGCGGCGTCGGCATCGGTGCCGAGGACGGCTTTGTGGATGGGGCCCTGGGCCACCAAACCACCGACCACGGCGGCGAGGATGATCGCGTACTGGCTCAGACCCGCCGCTCCGTTCCCTATCACCTTGCCGGCCAGCATCTGCAGCGGCGTCGTGGCGTTGAGCATCAGCTCCATGACGCGGCTGCCCTTCTCCTCGGCGACGCTCATCGCCACCCAGACACCATAGGTGATGATGGCCATGAAGATCAGCACGATCAGATACGTAGAAAGCAGAGTTGTCGCAACCTCGCGGCTGATGCTCTTGGTCCCGGCCGAGGTGGCGCTGATCGGAGCGATGGTGTACGAAAACGGTGCGCGCAAGGCGGCCGTCGACGTTCCGGTTCTGACAAGTCGGTCCTCGATCTCGAGCGCGCCGACGGCGTTGGAGATGGTCGTGAGCGCGACCCCATCCTGCGGGATGTCCGTCCGGAGAGTGAAGCTCAGATCCCCCATGGCCGTGACCCGGTCGATGACCAACAGGGCGTCGTACTTGCCCGCCTCCAGGTCTTTCTGAATCGGCGCTACGGCGGCATCGGGAAACCAGCTCACGACGAAGGCCTTGTGGGCGCCGGCTCCGGCGGAGACACCGTTGAGCTGGGCGTCGAGCAGGCCCGCCGAGTCCGGCGGCACGGACGCAGCCCGGACGACAACCGCGATCCGGGTCTGACTCGTGCTCATCGAGAAGTCGATGAGGACCGGCAGCTGCGTGGCGGCAAAGGCGATCACGGCGAGCAGAACCGTTCCGATCACGAAACTGCGCGTCCTTACGCGGCTGCGGTACTCACGAACGGAGATGTACCAGGCGTTCGGGAAGAGAGTCCGCCAGCCATTCATGCTCGAGCCGCCTTGGGGGCCAGCGTCCGTTCCGAGGTGTCTATCTGGCCTACTTGCTCGATGAAGATCGCCTCGAGCGATGGATCCGCTATCTCGAAATGGCGGATCTGGCAGTTTCGGGCAAGTGCGGCGGCGAGGACGGCGCCCGGATCGTAGCCCGGAGAGACCTCCGCCTCGACGTAGTCCTGGCCGTGCCTCGTAACGGTCACCCCATCGAGCGTCCCGAGCCAGCCCACCTCCGGGTCGCCCTCAACGGCTACGCGCACCATCTGGCGGCCGGTCGACCGGCGGACGTCCCGAACCGACCCACCGACAACCACGCGGCCGCGGTCGAGTATCGCGATCGACTCGCACAGCTCCTCGACGGTCTCCATCTGGTGGGTCGAGAAGATCAGCGTCTTGCCACGGTTCTTCATCTCGAGGAAGGCTTCCTTCAGGATCGCGACGTTGATCGGATCCAGGCCGGTGAAGGGCTCATCCATCAGCAGGACCTGGGGGTCGTGCAGGATCGCCGCGATGAACTGGACCTTCTGCTGATTGCCCTTCGAGAGCTGCTCGGCACGGCGGTCGGCGTATTCGGGGATCCGAAAACGCTCGAGCCAGTCGCGGGCTTCACGCTCGGCCTGGTGCGGCTTGACGCCGTGGAGCTTCCCAAAGAAGGCCAGCTGTTCGAGGACGTTCATCTTGGCGTAGAGTCCTCGCTCCTCGGGCAGGTAGCCCCACATCTCCCGCGGCAGCTCGGTGTTCAAGGTGCCGTTCCATGAGATCGTGCCCGTGTCCGGCCGAAGGATGTCCAGCACCACGCGCATGGCGGTCGTCTTGCCGGCCCCGTTTGCGCCGAGGAACCCGAAGACTTCACCGGGTTGGATCTCGAGGGAGACATTGTCGAGCGCCTGGACGTCGCCGAAGCGCTTGGACATCGAGTCGATCAGCAGAGACACAACGACTCCATCAGCTTCCACCGGTCATATGACCCAACCGGCGACCCAGTGGTTCGATTATCGCCGCCCACGCGCGTCGTCGTGCCCGCCGGGCCGCCTCGCAGCTCTCGGCGGCCGGGCTAGGCGAGTTCAGGCCACCCACGGCTGGTGACGGATCATGCGGTACGCCTCCGCGACCGCCGCCGGCAGGAGCGCGACGATCGCCACGAGCAGCCAATCGACCGCGTCGAGTGGCGTCGCCTGAAAGGCGTCCTTCAGCGCGGGTACGAACGGGATGCCTATCTGGATGGCCACGCACAGGACCCCGCCGGCCAGGAGCAGCGCGTTCGGGCGCCGCAGCAGCACCGGGTACGCCAGGCTCCGGTTCGCGTTGGCCCGGACCACTTGCCCTACCACGAGGGCCGTGTAGGCCAGCCAGCGAGCGTGCTGGAAATCCGGGCCGTGCTGCTCGATCAGCACCAGGGCGGCCACGGCACTGAACCCGCCGGCCAGACAGATGCGGGCCAGGAGCCCGACGTCGAGGAGCGGCTTCGTGCGCGGCCGTGGCGGTCGACTCATCGCGCCCGGCTCCTCCGCCTCGCCCGCGAAAGAGACCGCCGTAAGCATGTCGATGAACACCTCCAGCCACAGAATCTGGATCGGCAGGAGCGGCTGGCTGAAGCCGGCGACGGTGGCGATCAGGACGAAGCCGAGCATCGCCACGTGCGTCGAGACCAGGAAGACGAGGCCCTTCTGCACGTTGGCTACCAGGCGGCGACCCTCGCGCAGCCCGTGCATGAGCGTCACGAACGAGTCGTCACCGAGGACGAGGTCCGAGGCTTCTCGCGCCACGGCCGTGCCGCTGCCCATCGCCACCGCGACGTCGGCATGGTGGAGCGCGGGGGCGTCGTTGACGCCGTCACCGGTGACCGCAACGGTCCTGTTCGAGCGGCGGGCGACGTCGACGATTCGGAGCTTCTGCTCGGGGACCGCGCGGGCGACGATGTTGAGGCCCGGCAGCTCGGCGGCCAGACGATCGTCGTCCCATTCGTCGAGCTCCGCGCCGGTGATGACCCGGCCGTTCGGCAGTCCGCCGTCGGCGGCGATCGCGGCCGCTGTGGTCGGGTGGTCGCCGGTCACGACAAGGGGCTGGATCCCGGCGGCTTTGGCCTGGAGCATGGCCTCCCTGATCCCGGCTCTGATCCTATCGGCGAAGGCCAGCACGCCCAACGGCAGCCATCTACCGCCTTCGATGCGGCGCGCGAGGAGCAGCAGGCGCTCGCCGGCCTCGGCCCCTGTCTCCACCAGATCTGTCCAGGCCCTGTGCTCATTCGCCGAGAGACCCGAGCACATCGCCAGGACGGCCTCGGGCGCACCCAGGGCCAGCTCTTCCACGGCGGGCTTGCCGGCGGCGGTCCTGGTGCGGGACCGAGTTCGGGAGTAGGGCCGCTCGTCGCTGACCGGGTCGGCGTCGATCAGGTCCGCCGGATTCAGATCGAGCACGATCGCCTGCTCGGACAGGAAGCCGAAGAGCGAGCGGCTGAAAGAGCCCGGCTTGCTGCCGGTCGCGACGCTCCAGGCGTCCTCCTCGGCCCGAAGCGCAAGCACGGCCAGCTCGGCCACTCGGCCTCGGTCTTCGACCACCCCGGCCGGACGTCCGGATGGCGGTAAGGGCCAGCCGGTTCTCCGTCAGCGTGCCGGTCTTGTCGGTGACGATCAGGTCCACCGAGCCGAGCGTCTCCTGGGCCGTCAGACGCCGGACGAGGACCTTCATCTTCAGGAGCCGATAGGCGCCCAGGCCGAGGACGACGGCCACGAGCGCCGGCGGCTCCTCGGGGATCGCCGCGATCGCCGCCGAGACCCCCGCCAGAACGTTCTTGCCGGCCGGGTTGCCGCGCAGGAAGCCGAGGCTCACGACGATGGCGATCAGCCCGATCGCCACGAAGAACAGGATCCGGACCAGGCGGTCGAGCTCGCGTTGCAGGGGCGAGCGGCGCCGTTCGCGACTGGCCAGGGCCTGCGAGATGCGCCCGAACTCGGTCGTCAGACCGGTCGCCACGACCACGCCGTCGCCACGTCCCTCGACGACGGCCGTACCCGCGTAGGCAATTGAGCGGCAGTCGGCCATGGCCGCGCCTTCCGCATCGGGTTCGACGGCGCCCGGCTCGGGCAGCGACTCGCCGGTGAGGACGCTGCGATCGAACGCCAGCGCCGTCGGCCCGAATGAGCCGCAGGTCGGCCGGCACCACGTCGCCGGTACGGAGCAGGACGACGTCGCCTGGGACCAGCTCGCGCGTGAGGACATCGTCGACCTGGCCGTCCCGCCTGACGCGGGCGGAGGGTGCCGCGGCTTCGCGCAGCGCCTCGAGCGCCTTCTCGCCGCGGTACTCGGTGACGACGCCGGCCCCGACGATCGGGGCGAGGATCACCAGGACGAGCAGGCCGTCCCTGACTTCGTTGAGCGCGATCGCCAGGCAGCCGGCGATGAACAGCATGACGATGAACGGCTCGCGCGCGCCGTCCCAGAGCAGCCGCAACAGCGAGACGTTGCGGACTTCTTCGAGCTCATTCGGACCGAACTCCGCGAGCCGCGCGGAGGTCTGTTCATTTGTGAGGCCGGAGGCGGGATCGGTCCCGAGTCGCTCGAGAACGGAGACAGATGGAAGGTGCGCAGCGAGGCGAGAAAGGTCGCTGGCAGGATCGGCGGAGCGCGCGCCTTGGCGCTCGCGGGCGGTCAGGTTCACGGCAACCCACCCAATCGAGCCGGGTCCGCTGCTCGGTCGTCACGCTACCGGGCGCCCGCCCCGACGCCGCCCCTAGAATGAGGCATGAGCGAAAGTCCCGCAAATACCCCTACGAACATCCAGGTCGAACGAGATGCCGGGTTGGTGACGATCACCTGGGCAGACGGCCACCTCAGCTCGGTTCGAGGCCGTGGCCCTGCGGCTGCTGTGTCCTTGTGCGCACTGTCAGGGCGAAGCCGGCCGACCGGGCTGGCTCGACACCAACCCCACTCTCACCGCCACCCAGTCCCAGCTCGTGGACATGCGGCTCGTTGGAACCTATGCAATTGCCCCGACGTGGGCCGACGGGCACGACACGGGCTATTACACGTTCGAGGCGCTCCGCGCCGACTGCCCGTGCGCCGGTTGTGCGGCAGCGCGGCCCGGCAGCGCATAGACGACCGAGACCAGAGTTCAACCGTCAGCGCACTAGAGCAAGAGGAGATCCGATGATCGTCGCCACCACTCCCTATCTGGCCGGCTACCGCGTCACCGAGGTCAAGGGTCAGGTGTTCGGCCTGGTCGTCCGCAGCCGCGGCTTCGCCGGCAACTTCGCCGCGGGCCTGCGGTCGCTCGTCGGCGGCGAGATCCACGAGTACACCGAGCTCCTCGAGGACACCCGACGCCAGGCCCTCGATCGAATGGTCCAGAACGCCACGCTGATGGGCGCCAACGCGGTCATCTCGATGCGCTTCGACTCCTCCGAGATCGGCACCACCATGTCCGAGATCGTGGCCTACGGCACCGCGATCGTCGTCGTTCCGGACGCGACCGCCGGCGGCCCGGTCGGCGAGTAGGGCGCGGCTACCCGAGCCCGGCCTGCCCGGCCGACGGAGACGGTCATGCCCGACGTCTACACCTGGGTCGCCTGGGCGGTCGCCGTCCTGGCGTTCGTGCTGGGAGTCCAGGTTCTGGGCGTGGCCGGCGGGTTCGTGCTCGTCGTGGTCGTGCTGCTCGCGGTAACGGCCGCCGCTGCCATCGTCGGGGGCCAGGCGCGGCGCCGGCTCGCGCGGCGCGATCCGCGGTTCAGGCCGACCGACGAGGTCTTCCGGGACCCGGCCACCGGGGCCGTGACCAGGGTCCACGTCGACCCGGCCACGGGTGAGCGACGCTACTGGCGCGATCGCTAACCGCCGACTACCGCCATTCCAAGGTCAGGAATCACATGCTCAATCCAACAATCCGGGCGCTGGCGTTCATCCTGGGCGGCCTGATCTTCCTCGGCGGTCTCGTCGACCTCGGCGTCCCCGGCGGGGACACGGGCGCGGGCGTGTGGGCAATTCTCCTGGGCGCGGCGATGATGGTCGCAGCGGTCCTGCAACGCAGCCGTTATCGCTCGGACTCGGCCGAGCGCGACCACGCCGACCCCGGTCCGGGCGGCGGCGAAACCGGCTCGCTGGAGCCGCGCTTCCTGCCCACGACCGAGGTCTTCGTCGACCCGACCAGCCACCACCGCATGCGCGTCTACGTGGATCCGCGCACAGGCGAGCGCCGATATCGCGCCGAAGGTTGACGGATCGCCCGACGGGTTCTGGGGCCGGCCCCTTGCGAACCGGCGCCGGACTGATGAGAATGGGCCGGAGCACTCAACCGACCGTTGAGGCGGATGCCTTGGGGCGATCCAACAGATCATGACCGCGATCGTACGGAGAACCGCACCGCAGTCGGCGCTCGCCGCGGGCGAGGCGGGCTCCCCATTCCCGTACATCAACCGCGAGCTGAGCTCGCTCGAGTTCAACCGTCGCGTTCTGTTCGAGGCCGGCGACGACCGCAACCCGCTTCTCGAGCGGGTCAAGTTCCTGGCGATCTTCGCCAGCAACATGGACGAGTTCTTCCAGATCCGCGTCTCGGGCCTGATGGAGCAGGCGGAGGCGCACGCGGTGCCCGCGACACCCGGGGAGAAGCCCGCCGCCGAGCAGCTGGCCGCGATCCGGACTCGCTTCCGCGAGCTGCTCGTCGAACAGCAGCGACGTCTTCGAGCACGTCTGCTCCGAACTCGGCGCGGCCGGCATCGACATCGTCGACTACGCGGACGTTCCGCAGCACCACGCAGGCGCTCCGGCAGCGCTTCATCGACGAGATCTACCCGGTCCTGACGCCGCTGGCGGTGGATCCCGGGCACCCCTTCCCGTACATCAGCACGCTCAGCCTCTCGCTGGCCATCCGGATGGAAGACCCCGACGAGAAGGAGGAACGGTTCGCACGGGTCAAGGTGCCGCCGGTCCTGCCGCGCTTCCTGCAGATCGAGCCGAGCAAGTTCGTGCTGCTCGAGCAGGTGATCGCGGCCAACCTCGACATGCTCTTCTCGGGCATGACGATCCTCGAGACGCACCTCTTCCGCGTCACTCGCGACGCCGACCTGGAGCTCCAGGAGGACGAGGCAGACGACCTCATGCTCGCCCTCGAGGAGGAGCTGCGGCGGCGGCGCTTCGGCGACGCGGTGCGCCTGGAAGTCAACAAGGCCATGCCGGCCTCGATGCGCCAGATCCTGGAAAAGGGCGTCGGCGTCGATCCGGCAGACTGCTACGAGATCCCCGGCATGCTCGACCACACCGGGCTGTGGCAGATCGCCGGGCTGGACCGGCCCGACCTCAAGCTGCCCGCTTACTCGCCCGTGGTGCCGCCCCGACTGGTTCCGCCGGACGAGGACGAGCCGGCCGACGTCTTCGCGGCAATCCGGCCGGCGACATCCTGGTCCACCACCCGTACGAGAGCTTCGCGGCCTCGACGCAGCGGTTCATCACCCAGGCCGCCTCAGATCCCGAAGTGCTCTCGATCAAGATGACCCTCTATCGAACCAGCGGCGACTCCCCTATCGTGCGCGACTTGATCGCGGCGGCCGAACGCGGCAAGCAGGTCGTGGTCCTGGTCGAGATCAAGGCCCGTTTCGACGAGGAGGCGAACATCACCTGGGCTCGCAAGCTCGAGCAGGCCGGTGCCCACGTCGTCTACGGTCTCGTCGGGCTCAAGACGCACTCCAAGACGGCGCTCGTTGTCCGCCGCGAGGGCTCGACTCTGCGGCGGTACGTCCACATCGGAACCGGCAACTACAACTCCGGGACCGCCCGCCTCTACACGGATTTCGGGCTTCTGTCGTGCCGGCCCGAGCTCGGGGCCGACGTCAGCGACCTCTTCAACGTGCTGACCGGCCTATCCGGCAGCGCGACTTCCGGCGCCTCATCGTGGCCCCGATGAACCTGCGCACCTGGACCCTCGACATGATCCGGCGCGAGACGGACCACGCCAGGGCCGGGCGACAGGCGCGCATCGTCCTCAAGCTGAACTCGCTGGTGGATCCGGCCTGCGTCGCGGCGCTCTACGCCGCCTGGCAGGCCGGGGTCCGGTGGATCTGATCATCCGCGGCATCTGCTCGTTGTGGCCGGGCATATCGGGGGTCAGCGAAGGCATCACCGTTCGCTCCATCGTGGGCCAGTATCTCGAGCACTCGCGCGTCTTCTCCTTCGCCAACGGCGGCCGGCCCGAGATATACATCGGTTCGGCAGACTTGATGGAGCGCAACCTGGATCGGCGAGTCGAGGCGATCGTGCCGATCGAGGAACCCGAGGCACGAGCCCACATCGAATCGGTGCTGGAGGTAATGCTGGCCGACGACCGGCGGTCGTGGCAGCTCCGCGCCGACGGCGCCTACCACCGGACCGAGGAACTCAACGGCGCACCGGGTACCATCGACACCTTCGAGACTCTCCAGCAGCGCGCCATCGAGGTCGCGGCCGCCGCGGTCGCGGCCCCTCACCGGCCCCACGCCGGTTTCGGCTCGCTCGATCCGAGGGCCTGACACTAACGATACGGGGGCAGCATGGCGGCCGGCCGAAAGATCGAAGTCGAGATGAAGTACAAGGTGGCGACACCCGGCGGCGGCGATCGCTACCTCGTCGCCCCCGAGCTCGGCCCCTTCGTCGCCGCGGGGCCGGTCCGCTCGGTGCAGATGGAGGACCGCTACGTCGACTCGCCGGACTGGGCCCTGGCGCGGACCGGATTTGCGGCCCGGCTGCGCAAGACCCCTCGCGGCACGATCATCAGCCTCAAGGCCCAAAACGCCTCGGGCGATCGGTTGCAGCGCCGGGAGGAGATCGAAGGCCCGGCCGACGCGGCGCTCATCCCAGGTGACTGGCCGGCGTCCCGGGCTCGCACCGTCGTCTTGGAATTGTGCGGCGACGCGGCGCTGGTCGAGCTGCTGACGATCCGCCAGTTGCGGCGGATACGTCCACTCCGATCATCGTCAACTCGTGCGGAGTTGAGCGTCGACGAGGTCGAGGTCGTCGCGGGCGAGCGTGTCATCGACCGTTTCGAGGAGTTGGAGGTAGAGCTCAAGCGCGGCGATGAGGCGCCGCTGGCGGCACTCGTGACGGTCTTCGACGCGGACGATGCCCTGCGCCCTCTCTCGCGATCAAAGCTGGAGCGGGCCGTCCAGGCCCTGCAGCTGACGATGGCCTCGATGCCGTCGGACGTAAAGGCGCGCTGGTCTTCGGCGCCGGCGGATAACCCGGTGACGGGGGCGCGAGCGGGCCGTGCGGTCGCCAAAGCCAGAGCCGCTCGAGCGGACTATGGCGGCGAAGAGCCTCTCGGAGAAGCCGCGGAGCCGTCGCTCGACGTCGAGCCCGAGGTCGACGTCGAGCCTGACCGGCCGGGGAGGCCCGACGGCGTAGATGAGGCGCCGGAGCTCAAAGCGCCGCCCGAGTCGGAGAGAGCGGCCGAACCGGTCGACACGGCGGCCAACCGCACGAAGCCGGGGCCCCGGACCCTCGGCATCGTCGCGGACGACAGCATGCCGGAAGCGGCGATCAAGGTGCTCCGGTTCCACTTCGGCAAGATGCAACACCGCGAGGCAGGCGCGCGTTCCGGGGCAGACGCCGAGGAACTTCACAACATGCGTGTCGCCACGCGTCGAATGCGGGCGGCCTGGCGCGTCTTCGACGGCGCCTTCAAGTCGGGCAAGACCAAGAAGATGCGCCGTCACCTGGAGACCATCGCCGATCGGCTGGGCGCGGTCCGCGATCTGGACGTGCTGATCGAGGGCCTCGAAGGGTATCGCCTCGGGTTGAATGAGGATCAGCGCGATGGGCTGGATCCTCTCCTCTCGCTCTGGCGAAAGCAACGCGACTCGGCCAGGACCCAACTCATCGGCGAGCTCGATTCCGCCCGATACGCCACCTTCATCAAGGAGATGGAGGCATTCCTCGACGCTGGCGCCAACGCCGCGGCGGCCGTTCCGGCGCCGACGGCCCCGCACCGCGTCAGAGATCGGGCGGCCTCGCAGGTCTGGGCCGCGTACGAGGCGGTCCGGGTATACGAGCTCGTGCTGCTCGTGGGCCGATGTCGAGACGATCCACGAGTTGCGGATCGCGACCAAGTGGTTGCGCTACGCCCTGGAGTTCTTCGGCGAGACTCTCGGGCCCGATTCTGCGCGCCTCCTGGCCAGGGTCGTGGCACTGCAGGACCACCTGGGCTGCCTCCACGACGCGGACGTGGCCACCAAGCTCGCCCGAGACCTGCTCGTCGCCAGGGCGGGCCAGCTTTCCAAGGCGGAGGCCGAAGCGATCGGCGCGTACCTGCACTCTCGCGAACGCGAGGTCGCTCGCCGGCGCCGCGCGCTGGGAGCGATCTGGCGTGCGGTTGACGGTGCGCCCTTCCGTCGCGGTCTCGGTCGTGCCACTGCGGCCCTCTAGTCGCGCGGCGAGCCCGTTTCGCGGCTGAACCTGGCCCCAGGCCGCCGGGAGATTTGACCCTGCGTTAATCCGTGGTTCACGGCCCGATCACGCGCAGATCGCAGTCTCGACCTTGCGCTCCTGCATCCGCCTTGGGAGCACCTCCCAGCGATTCGGGCGTGAGCCCGAAAGGACAGCAGGGACAAGGAGACGGTATCGATGATGTCCGCCGTTGATACGGAGTCTGCGGCCCCGGCGGCGCTCGCCGACCGGGTCGCCATGGTCCGAGCCCAGCTCGCGCCCATCCGAACTCGGAACGCCCTTCTCGATTCCTACCGTCGCGAGTCGCTTTGCAGGCTTGCCACCCCGGCGCCGGCTTCCGGCTCGGCGGCCGAAGTCCTCGACATCGCCTACGCCATGCGCTGGTTGGAGCTCGAGGCCGAGACGCCGGCCGATCCACTGGGCTCTCCGTCGATCGGAATGGTGGATGAGTAGCCTCGCTGGTTCAGCTCCGCGCGTCCCGTTGCCGCCCGACCTTCGACCCGACTACTGCTCGCGCGCCCTGGCTCTGTGGCCTCGACTCGATCTCCAGCGGCTCGCACGGGTGCGCCACGACGCCCATCGAGTCGCGGCGCTCGTTTCGCACAGAACGACGCTGCCGCGCGCCGCGATCCTGGCCCTCCTGGGCGCACCACCCGAATCGACCTCCGAGACGGACTCGCCCGGCCGGGCGAACTAGTCGGCGCCTGAACGTTATGCTTGCGCGCCAGAAGCCTCCCCGCGCTCGGGCAGCCGTAGCTGCACCCGGCACGGATCGGAAGCTCGCTCAGCCGCCTGGTGGATCGAGCGTGCAAGACAGCGACCGGTTCGTGGCCCATGGCCACAGAGACGTCTTCGACAAGGAGTTGCTCGGCGTGCGCGAGGGCGTGGTGCGCATGGGCGAGCTCGTCGCGGCGGCCATCGACTCGGCGGTCGGCGCCCTGGCTCGGCATGACATCGAGACGGCGGCGTCGGTGATCGCCAACGACGGCGCCATCAACGCTGCCCAGTCCGATCTGACGGCCCTTGTCGTGACCACCATCGCGACTCAGTCCCCCGTGGCCGGCGATCTGCGCTTCCTGCTCTCGCTGTCCCACGTCACCTACGAGCTCGAGCGAATCGGCGACCATGCCGCCGGCGTGGCCAAGCAGGTGCTGAAGCTCGGCGACTCCCGGACCGGGGCCGGCGCGAGCCTGGACAGGATGGGAGAGCTGGCGAGCGGAATCCTCCATGGCGTCCTGCGCGCCCTCATCGACCTCGACGTCGATGCCGCTCGACAGGTCGCCGCGCAGGACGACGAGATCGACCGGCTGTACCACGCTTACTTCGAGCGCTCACTCGAGCGGATGCGGGTAGAACCCGCCTGGGTCGACGTCGGCGCCCACCTGCTCTTCGCCGCCAAGGATCTCGAACGGATCGGCGACAGGGTTACCAACATCGCCGAGGAAGTGGTCTTCCTCGCCACCGGCGAGGTCGAAGACCTCAACGCATAGGCCCCTCGGTCGTCAGCGCTTGGGTGCTCGCCGCCGACGGTCGGCCGTGAGATGATCGGAGAATGAACGAGCCTCTCGAGACACAGCTCTGCCTGCTTCGTCACGCGCATGCCGGCGATGCGTTGAAGTGGACCGGCCCGGACGATTCCCGGCCGCTGAGTGAAAAGGGGCGGCTTCAGTCGGAACGCCTGGGTATCTTCCTCGCCAGATCGGGCTTCAGGCCCGACGCAATCCTGACCTCACCGAAGGTCCGCGCCGTCGAGACTGCCCGGCTGGTGGCGGCACCCCTCGGCGCGGACGTGATCGTGGTCGATGCTCTTGGTGAACCGATCGACATCGAAACGGTCGAGAGGCTCCTTCACTCCGCCGGGGATCCGCGCCGGCCGGTATTGGTGGGTCACGACCCGGACTTCAGCACCCTCGCGGCGGAGCTGACCGGCCTCGCCCAACTGCCGATGCGGAAGGCGGCGCTCGTACGCATCGACCTCGTCAGGCCGCTTGCGCCCGGGCAAGGCCAGCTGCGATGGCTGTTGCCGCCCGAGCTGCTGGCGGCCGAACACTGAAGGATTGACTGACCCTGTGGCGGAGATATGCTTCGTGACTGCCTGCGCGCGCCGGGTGCGGAGGGGCGCGCCGTCCCGCGACTGCTGAGAAAGGGGTTCGAGATGGCAAAAGGGCGCAAGAAGCGATCTGAGAAGGCCAAGAAGGACTCGACGCCTGTTGTAGCCGCGCGAGTCAAATCCTCGACCGACGGAAGCCAGCCGAAGACTGCGAAACTTGCGCCCGGGGTCCGCAAACAGATGCGCCGTCTCGAGCGCCGGCTCGCCGCTGCGGCCAGGCAGGAACTTAGGCGAATCCGCAAGCTCGAGCGGGCCCGCCATCGCCGCCAGGTGGCCGAGGCTGCCCTGAACCAGTTGCGTGGAATCCTACCGGCACCCGCGCCGGCCGCGAAGCCCGCGCCAGCCCCGGCGGCCAGGCCGGTCGCACCGACGCCGAAACCACCGGTCAAGACCCGTGCCGCTGCCACAACGAAGCCGCGCGCCGCGACGGCGTCGGCGGCCTCGCCTGCGCCGCGACCGCGGGCCGGAAGACCGGCCGCTTCGCCACGACGAAGCGCGACGAAGCCACCTGCCACGCGGACGGCCAGACCCTCGGCGAAGGTCGCGAGTGCTCCAGCCGAGGGAGCTGCGTCCCTGACCACAGAGAAGCCCTGATCGGACCGCCGGCCCGGTTCGTCAGGATGCGGGCGCCGACCCGGTTGGGCCGGAGGAGTCGCCCGCGGGAGCGATTGCGCCGCTAGTGTCAGGTTTGCCCGCGCCCACGCCACCGACTGGCTCGGCGGCGGATCTCGAGGTCGGGTTCGCGGCCGGGTCGGCGGTCGCGGTTCCGCCTCCACTCGCCACGGTCGGGGCTGTCACGAGGTTCGGGCCGGAGTGCGCCGGAGCGATGGGAACCACGAAGATGAACGTGGAGCCGGCGCCCTCCTCGGATTCGGCCCAGATACGGCCGCCGTGCGATTCAACGACGTGGCGGGCGATCGAGAGTCCAAGGCCCGTTCCCCCGCGGCCTCTGACCCTGGCCCGGTCTACTTTGTAGAACCTTTCGAAAATGCGCGTGAGATCCGCTCGCGGAACGCCTATGCCCGGGTCGCGGACCCAGACCCTTACCTCTCCTGCTTCTTCGCGTACCCCGAGCACGATCGCGCCGCCGTTGGGACTGAACTTGACCGCGTTGTGAAGCAAGTTGACGAGGACCTGGCCCAGCCGGTCTTCGTCGCCGCGCACGGGCGATACGCGCTCCGGCAGGTCCAGATCGATACGCAGGCCCTGGCGTTCGGCGAATAGGCGGAGGCGCTCGGCGGTTGAGCGGGCGACGCGAACCAGGTCGACGTCGTCCAGCAACAGCTGCACCGTGCCGCTCTCGATGCGGGAAAGGTCCAGCAGCTCGTTGACCATCTGAGTCAGGTGGCCGGTCTCGATCTCGATCTTGGAGATGCGGTCTCGCAGGCGTGGTGACGCCGATCTCGGCGTCTCGGGCGGCCGTCTCGGCCAGCAGGCTGATCGTGGTCAACGGCGTCCGGAGCTCGTGCGAGAGATTGTCGATGAACTCGGTGCGGATCCTCTGCAGCCGGCGCAGCTCGGAGACGTCCTCGAGAACGAGCCACACGCCCGAGATTGGCGAACGCCGGGCGCGAACGGTCACGGTGGCACCGGAGCTGGAGCGAACCGTCAGCTCGCCGATGGCCGACCCGCTCTCCATCGCCGTCCTGGCGATGCCCTCGATCCGGATGTCGACGAACGCCTCCAGCGCGGAGTGGCCCACCATAGAGCCGGGCCTTCGTTCGAGGATCGCGTGAGCCGCACCGTTGGCGAACTCCACGGTCAGATCGTCGCGAAGGCGGACCACGCCGGCGGTCAGCAGCTCGGTCAGGTAGCCGCTGTCGTGGCTGGTCTGGTTGGCATTCCAGCGAGCGTCCTCGGCCTCCTCGAGGGCCATCCGGACGCGTCGCTCGACATCGTCGGCATCGACGGCGCCGGTGACTTCCTCGAGCCGCTCGATGGCACGTCCCCGAGATATCGAGACGGTCAGCGCCCAGCCGAGGAGGATCGCGAGGGCGACGATGAAGACCAGCGCGACCGGTTCCATGAATCGAGCATGGCACACGCGGTCGACTTCGGCTTGGCGTCCTGGCCCAACTGGCGGGCACGCCCGGCGGACGCTACCCTAAGCGTGTGTCAAGGGCGGGCGACGAGCACCGATGCGCCCACCGCGGGCGGCCGGCTCTTCACACCATCGCGACGACCTGGAGGTTGGCCACGTGCCCTCGTTTCGACTGATCCCGCGTGAAGAGCGCTTCTTCGACCTCTTCGTCGAGGATGCCGCCAACGTGCTGGACGGCGCCCGGCAGCTCGAGGCCATGCTGCGTACCTACGACAACCCGGACAAAGCCGCCAAGAAGATCCGTGACGCCGAGCACAAGGGCGACGACATCAGCCACGACATCGGGCGCAGGCTGGAAGAGACCTTCGTCACACCCTTCGATCGGGAGGAGATCCACGCCCTCATCAGCGGCCTGGACGACATCCTGGACCTGATCGAAGAAGTGGCCGACACGTTCGTCCTCTACCGGATTGTGGCGCCTACCAAGACTTCGGTGAAGCAGGCCGCCCTGGTCGTGCAAGCCTGCGAGACGCTCCATCAAGCGCTCAGCAACCTGCGCGGCTTCAAGGACATCGAGAAGTTTGTGACTGAGGTCCACCGGTTGGAGAACGAAGGCGACAGACTCGTCCGAGCTGCGATCGCAGGCCTCTTCGACGACGGCACCAAGACCATCGACGTGCTCAAGTGGAAGGACGTTTACGCGCTGCTCGAAGACACCATCGACAAATGCGAAGACGTCGCAGACCTGATCGAGCGGATCGTCGTCAAGCACGCCTAGACGGGGCGACGGTATCTTCCTTCGCCGGCGCTCCCGCGCGAACTTGCTCACGCTCCCTCTCACTGATGTAAACGTTCACGACTCCGGAACACAGCGTTAACAGGATCCGGCCACATTCGTCGGATGACGAACGCGTTCGGAGAGGTCCGCCCCGACCCCGCCTCGCCCGCGTCGTTACCGGGCCTGGCCTTCGCGCCGGTTCCCGGGCGGGCGGCGGGCTGGCTGGCGCTGGCCGATCCCGATGGCCCCGTCGATCTGCAGCGCCTATTCCCCGGCATAGAGATCAGGGTCGAGTTGACGCCGGCTGGATTTGCCGAAGCGCTCTCGGTCGCCGACCCGGCGTTGGTCGTGCTCATCGCTCCGCCGGCCGGCCCCGGCGACCTGCAGCGTGTGTCGAGTTGGCTCGCCGCGAACCAGGGCGCCTGCGCGGTGCTGCTGAGCCAGCACGGGGCCGTTGCCCTTCGCCTCCATGCCCTCGAACTGGGTTTCGACGACGCAGTCGATCTCGCCTCGGATCCCATGGAGGTCGTCGGCAGGCTCTCGATCGCGGGGCGGCGCGGACCCGTGAGGGGTCATCTGCCTGACGATCGGATCGCACTCGGAGATGGTGTCGAGCTGGATCGAAGAGCGCGAGCGATCCGTCGCAACGGCCGCCTGCTGTCGCTTCGGCCGAAGGAGCTTGCGCTCCTCGAGTTCCTCGCCATCCATCCGGGACGGGCGTTCACCCGGGAAGAGCTCTTGCGACACGTCTGGCACGACGCCGCGGGCAACGAGCGGACGGTCGATGTCTACGTCTTCTGGCTCCGCGCCAAGATCGAGCGCGACGCCGCCAACCCGATCCACCTGGTCACCGTTCGAGGCTCCGGCTACCTCTTCGACCCGCCCGTGCCGGCCTCGCCAGGCGTCTGGCCGCAGCCCGACGGGCCGCCGAACGTTAACGAAGGGCCAACACCGCGTTAAACGAACGGCTCGACGATCCGACTGGAACTTGGAGCAGGTTGGCCCACATAACCGCCCAGCAGTGAGGAGACACTACATTGCTCAACGGAACGAAACGCCTCGGCGCAATCGCCCTCGCCGCCGCCATGCTGGCTGCGGCTTGCAGCTCGACCGCCGCGACGCCCACTGCCGCCCCGCCGGCCACCGATACCCCGGCTCCTGTGGCCTCCACGGCCGGTTCGTCCAGCAGCGCCGCTGCCAACCCCTCCGCGGCCGCGACCGTCAACTGCGTGGCCGGTAGCATCACCACTTCGGGTTCGACGGCCCTCCAGCCGCTCATCCAGGACGCCGCGACCGCCTACATGGGCCACTGCTCCGGCGCCACGATCACCGTCAACGGCGGCGGCTCCGGCACCGGCCTCAGCCAGGTCGCCCAGGGCGCCGTCCAGATCGGCGAGTCGGACGTTCTCGCCGCCACCAAGCTGGCCACCCCCGTCGCCGACACACTGGTCGACCACGTCGTCGCCCGCCAGGGCTGGATCGTGGTGACCAACAAGGACGTCACCGGCGTCACCAACCTGACCACCCAGCAGAACATCGACATCTGGACGGGCAAGGACACCAACTGGAGCCAGGTCGGCGGTCCGAACCTCCCGATCGTCCTGATCTTCCGCCCCCAGTCGTCCGGCACCCGCGCCAGCTTCAAGGCCCTTGTCCTCGGTGGTGCCACTGAGGCGACCGGCGGCCAGACCCTGACCGAGGACTCCAACGGTGCGGTGACGACAGCCGTCACCAAGACCAATGGTGCCGTCAGCGTCATCGGCTTCGCCTACTACAACGACCCGGCGAACAAGCCGCTCCTCAACGGCCTCCAGCTCGACGGTATCGACGCCAACATCGCCAACGTCGGCAGCGGCACCTACAAGCTCGCCGCCGACGGCAACCTGTACACGCTCGGACAACCCGCTGCCGGCAGTCTGACCGCGGCATTCCTCGACTTCATGATGGGCTCCGAGGTCCAGGGAACCATCATCCCCAAGGACTCGTACGGTCCGGTCGCGCACTAGATCCCTCTTCTGCTCCGGGCCCCGCAGTGACGAGCGGGGTCCGGAGCGTTCCTGTTTCCCGAAACCGATCGAGTCGAGGCAGCGCCGATGGCTCAATTGACAACCCATTACCGTACGGTCGGGCTGCGGGCAGCCCCGACCCTGCGCCAGCGGATCGACCTGCCCCGACGCATCGTGTTCATAGCCGCGGCCTCGATGATCGCCATCGTGGTCCTGCTGCTGGCCTTCATCACCTGGCAGGGGCTCCAGCTCTTCCTCAAGGACGGCGTGTCGGTAGGGGAACTCCTCTCGCCCACCTGGAATCCCCTGGCCGATGCCGGCCCCCAGTTCGGCATCCTGCCCTTCATCCTCGGCACCATCGTCGTCACCGCCGGGGCGCTCTTGATCTCCACGCCGCTGTCCGTGGGCGTGGCGCTGTTCCTCTCGGAGGTCGCGCCCAACTGGGCTAAGGCCGTCGTTCAGCCCGCGCTCGAGATCTTCGTCGGCATACCCAGCGTCGTGTGGGGCTGGCTCGGCATCACGGTCCTGGTGCCTTTCCTGGCCGACACCTTCGGCGGCCCGATCACGATCTCGTTGCCGATCGTTGGCCAGGTCTTCAGCATGCCGGGCTTCCTCACCGGCTTCTCCTGGCTGGCGGGCTCGCTCGTGCTGTCGATCATGGTCCTGCCGACCATTACGAGCGTGTCATACGACGCATTCCGTGCCGTCCCGCAGGAGCTTCGCACGGGCTCGCTGGCCCTCGGAACCACCCGCTGGCAGATGATCCGGCACCTGCTGATCCCAGCCGCCTTGAGCGGCGTCCTGACGGCCGTGGTTCTCGGCATGACGCGGGCGGCAGGCGAGGCTCTCGCCGTTCAGATGGTCATCGGGAACTCGCCCACCCTCCCGGCCTCGATCACCCAGCCCGTGACGACGCTGACCTCGCAGATCACGCTCGACATGGGCAACACCGTATTCGGTGAGCCATGGCAGGACGCTCTCTGGACCATGAGCCTCGTCCTGCTGATCATCTCCATCACGTCGGTCGTCCTCGTACGGGTGATCAACAAGAGGAGGCTGGCCTCGTGAGCGTGGCAAACCATGCCGTCGACCGGTCGGCCGGTCCGAAGCCCAGCCTGAAAGGCCATGGCTCGCGAGGCAGCATCCTGGCCGATCGCGCCGCGACCACGGTCCTGTGGGGGACGGGCGCTCTGGTCCTGCTCATCCTCGGCAGCATCATCCTCCACTTCGCCTTTGCCGCCTGGGGCGTGGTTTCGCCGAGCTTCCTCCTCAGCGACCCGAGCGGAGAGGCGCTGGGCGGCATCCTGCCGATCCTGTGGAACTCGATCTACATGCTGGTCCTGACGATGCTCATCGCCGTTCCGATCGGCATCCTGGGCGGCATCTACATGGCCGAATACGCGGGCGACAATGTCGTTACGAGCGCCATCCGCTTCGCCGAGGAGTCGATCAGCTCGGTGCCGTCGATCGTCGTCGGCCTTTTCGGCCTGATCCTCTTTGTCGACGACTTCCACATGGGCTTCAGCGCTCTGGGCGGGGCCCTGGCCCTGACCTTCTTCAACCTGCCGTTGATGACGCGCCTGTCCGAACAGGCGCTCAGGGCGGTGCCGCAGGATGAGCGGAGCGCCAGCCTGGCCCTCGGCGCGACCAAGTGGCAGACCATCCAGCACGTCGTGGTTCCGCTGGCCATTCCCGGGCTGATAACGGGCGTGATCCTCACCGCCGGCCGAGTCTTCGGCGAGGCGGCGGTGCTCCTCTTCACATCCGGAGTCGGGACGCCACCCCACTACAACTTCTTGAACTTCGACCTGACCAACCCGGCCTCGCCGTGGAGCCCGTTCCGTTCCGCCACGACGCTGTCGGTCTACATCTGGAAGTTGAACTCGGAAGGTTTGGGCGCTTTCAAGAACCAGATCGTCGACGGTTCGGCCGCGATCCTCATTTCGATGGTCCTGATCTTCAACCTCGGGGCGCGCTTGATCGGCCGCGTCCTGACCCGACGGCTGACGGCCGCATGAGCACCGGAGAAGAGATGCCCGCTACTGCCACATACCCTGAAGCTTTACTCCGGCGCGTCGAAGTGACGGCGCCCATCGTCGCCGACGAGGCGCTCGTTCGAGTCGGCCGAGATCAAGATCGCGACCGAGCACGTTTCCATCTCAGTACGGCCAGAAAGTCGCGGTTCGCGACGTCTCTCTCACGGTTCAGGACCGCTCGATCCTGGCCCTGATCGGCCCGTCCGGCAGCGGCAAGTCGCACGTTCCTGCGCTGCTTCAACCGCATGAACGACCTGATCCCCGGGGCGAGCGTGAAGGGCAACGTCCGCCTGGACGACGAGAACGTCACCGACCCCGACGTCAGCGTGGTCGAGCTGCGGCGGCGAGTCGGCATGGTCTTCCAGCGGCCGAACCCATTCCCGATGTCGATCTACGAGAACGTCGCCTACGGCCCACGACGGCGCGGTCATCAACGACAAGCGCGCGCTCGAGGAGCTGGTCGAGACGAGCCTCAAGCGCGCGGCGCTTTGGGACGAGGTCAAGGACGACCTCCGTCGCAAGTCCGGACTGGCCCTCTCCGGCGGGCAGCAGCAGCGCCTGTGCATCGCTCGGGTGCTCGCGACCGACCCGGAGGTCATCCTGATGGACGAGCCGGCCTCGGCCCTCGACCCGGTGTCCACGCTGCGTATCGAGGAGCTGATGCGCGAACTGCGCGAGGCCTACACCATCGTCATCGTTACCCACAACATGCAGCAGGCTGCCCGGGTGAGCGACGTCACGGCCTTCTTCACGATGGCCGAAGACCGCGCCGGCTACCTCGTCGAGGTTGGGCCGACCGGTCAGATATTCACCCGACCCAACGAGCGGTTGACCGAGGACTACATCTCCGGGCGGTTCGGATGAGCCCCCAGCAGCACGAGGAGTCGACCATGCAGTCCGCGGAGGACTCTGCCGGCATACCGCCGGCGAACTGGACCGGTGTGGCCAACCCGGCCTTCGGCACGGACGCTCGACCAGGAAGGCCGCGATCTCCATATCCGCGTGAGCCTCGACGCCGAGATGCGAGACGTCAAGGAAGGCGTCCTGCGGATGGGCTCCTACGTCGAGGAGCAGATCCTCGCCGCCCACGACGCGATCGTGTGCCGCGACGCGGAGCTGGCCCAGAAGGTCATCGCCTCCGACGGGCGCGTGAACGAGGTCCAGCGGGCGGTGTCAGGGATGGTCGGGATGACGATCGCGACCCAGTCGCCGGTAGCCCGTGACCTGCGGTTCTTGCTGGCGCTGGATCGGGTGACTTACGAACTCGAGCGGATCGGCGACCACGCCGGCTCGGTCGCCAAGCAGGCCCGCAAGCTGGCCGGCGTGACGAGCATGGTCACCTACGACGAGTTGACGCCCATGGCCACTCTCGCGGCCCGCCAGGTCCGAGACGTCGTCCTGGCCCTGGTCGACATCGACGAGGCGGCGGCCCGCGAGGTCGCGGCCCGGGACGACGAGATCGACCGCCTCTACCACAAGCTCTTCGACGACGTTCTCGCCGAGATGCGGACCGACCCGGCCAAGGTCGATCCAGGGACGCGGATCCTCTTCGCCGCCCACTACCTCGAGCGCATCGGCGACCGCGTGACCAACATCGCCGAGGACGTCGTCTTCCTGGCAACGGGCGAGGTCGAGGACCTCAACCCGTAATCGCCGATCGGGTCACTACCCTTCGGGCGCCGTTCGCCGCGACCCGCCACGTAGCTATCCTGGCCCATTCCGGCGGGGCCGACCCGGGCGGAGCGGCGCTACTGCCGACCTGCTAGCCTCTTCACAGCGGCGGCCCCTGCCGCGCATCGAAAGCGCTACGAGGACCTGTCGGCTTGTCTCCGGGCACCGTGCTTGGCCTGCTTGCGATCTTCGCGCTGGCCGTTGGCTTCGACTACATCAACGGCTTCCACGACACCGCGAACGCGATCGCCACGTCGGTCTCCACGCGGGCGCTCAAGCCCGAGCAGGCGATCCTTCTGTCTGCCACGGCCAACTTCGTGGGTTCGATCGTCTTCGGCACGGCCGTGGCGGGCACGATCGGCAGCGGCATCGTCAGCGATCCCAACACGGCCACCGGCAACGGCACGACCGTGCTCATGGCGGCCCTCGTTGGCGCCATCGCCTGGAACTTGATCACCTGGGCGCTGGCGATCCCGAGCTCGAGCAGCCATGCGCTCGTGGGCGGCCTGATCGGCGCGGCGCTGGCCTCGGCCGGACCGCATGCCGTTCAGTGGGGGAACTTCGCCGTCAAGGTCATCCTCCCGCTCATCACGTCGCCGATCCTGGGTCTCCTGATCGGCCTCGCGCTGATGGTCGTTCTGCTCAACGTCTTCGTGCACGCCAACCCGCACCTGATGAACGACCGATTCCGGCGGCTCCAGGTCATCTCCGCCACCTACATGGCGCTGACCCACGGTTCCAACGACGCGCAGAAGACGATGGGCATCATGACCCTGGCCCTCTTCAGCGCCGGGGCGATACCGGACAAGACCGTGCCTATCTGGGTGATCCTGATGGCGGCGACCGCAATGTCGATCGGCACGGCCGCCGGCGGCTGGCGGATCATGAAGACGATGGGCCAGCGGGTCGTGAAGCTGGACCCCGTCCATGGCTTCGCCGCCGAGACCACCGCGGCATCGATCATCCTCGTGGCCTCGCATTTCGGGATGCCCGTCTCCACGACTCACGTCATCTCGAGCGCGATCATGGGAGTGGGCACGAGTGACCGCTTCAAGGCAGTGCGCTGGGGAGTTGCGCGAAGCATCGCCACCGCCTGGGTCCTGACGATCCCATGCGCCGCGGCCATCGCCGCTCTCGCCTACTTCGCGCTGACCCTTCTCTCGGGACCGACGGCGGCGGTGCTGCACCTCTTCGGCGTCTAGGTCGCGGCAGCGGCCGCTCAGCCAGGCTCGGGACGCCTCAGCACGTAACCCACGCCGCGGACCGTCTCCAAGTAGATCGGGTTGGCCGGATCCGCCTCGATCTGCGCGCGCAGCCAGTGGACGTGGACGTCCACGGTGCGCGTCTCGCCGGCGTAGTCGTAACCCCAGACGTGCTCGAGGAGCTGGTCACGAGTAAAGACGTGGCCAGCGTTCTTGATCAGAAACAGCAGGAGATCGAAGGCCTTCGGCTTCACCGGCAGGATCTCGCTGCCTCGCAGAAGCCGGCGACCGGCCAGGTCGACCCTGACCTGACCCAGATCCACGATCTCCAGTTCCGGGGCCGCGACCGGCGCCTCGGACCGGCGCAACAGCGCCCTGATGCGCGCGAGCAGCTCACGGAAGCTGAACGGCTTGGTGACGTAGTCGTCGGCTCCCAGCTCGAGGCCCACGACCTTGTCCACCTCCGCGCTCTTGGCCGTGAGCATCAGGATCGGCACGCCCGACTCGGATCGGATCACGCGGCAGACTTCGGTGCCCGAGATCTCGGGCAGCATCAGGTCGAGCAGGATGAGGTCCGGGTGGTGGTGCCGGAAGGCATCGATTGCCTCCCTGCCGTCGGCTGCCTGGACGACGAGGAAACCCTCCTGCTCGAGACTCTCCGCAAGCGTCTCGCGCAGTGTTCTTTCGTCGTCGACCACGAGGATCGTGCGAGCCATGCCGGGCTTCCCTCCTAGGTGGCGGCGGCCGCCTGCGCTTCGAGTCTCCCGATCGCCCGATCGAGCCGGGCCAGCGTCCGGTCGTAGCCAAGGGCAACCATCGTATCGAAGAGTGGCGGAGCGGCCGTCCGGCCGGTGATGGCGACGCGGATGGCCATGAACAGGTCGCCGGCCTTCCAGCCACGATCCTCCACGAGGCGCCGCAGGGGGGGCTCGATCTCATCCGCCTCCCACGAGACCCTCCCGACCTCCGCGAGCCTGGCCCGAGCCACTTTCAGCGCGGCGGCAGTCTGCGAAACGTCCCATCGCTTGGGCACAATCGTCGCGACGTCCGGGTCGAGATCCCTCACGAACAGGAACCCGATCAGGTCGCCCACGGCGGACAGGGTCGGCAGTCGCTCCTGGACGACCGGCAGCAGCGCCCGCATCTCATCGTCGGACGGCAGCCAGTCGATCCGGCCGGCGTCGAGCTCGGCCTGCACGAACGGCCGCAGCCGATCGATCAGCTCGTCCGCCGCGAGGCGGCGGATCCATTGACCGTTGACCCATTCCAGGCGCTCGCGGTCGAAGATGGCGCCGGCCCTGTTCACGCTCGAGAGATCGAACCGCTCGGTCAACTCCGCCAGCGAGAGAACTTCCTCCTCGGTGCCGGTCGACCAGCCGAGCAGGGCCAGGTAGTTGACGAATGCCTCGGGTATGAACCCCTGGGCCCGATAGTCGGCCACTGCGGTCTGGCTCTTGCGCTTGCTCATCTTCGTCCGGTCCGCGTTGAGGATGAGCGGCAGGTGGGCGAACTGCGGAATCGGCGATCCCATCGCCTCGAAGAGCAGGATGTGCTTGGGCGTGTTCGACAGATGGTCCTCGCCACGTATGACGTGGCTGATGGCCATCGCGGCGTCGTCGACGGCAACCGTGAAGTGATAGAGCGGCGTTCCGTCCGAACGGAGGATCACGAGATCGCCGCCCAGGGCGCTCGTGTCGATCTCGACATGGCCCCGCACGATATCGTCGAAGGCAATCGTCCGATCCGGCGGGATGCGGAAGCGCACTACCGGCTTGCGGCCCTCGGCCTCGAATGCCGCCCGCTGCTCCGGCGTCAGGTGGGCGCAGCGGCCGTTGTAGCGCGGCGTTTGATGCGTCGCCTCCTGGCGCTTCCGCTCGGCCTCGAGCTCGCCGGGGGTGCAGTAGCAGTAGTAGGCCTTGTCCTCCGCCAGCAGCTTCTCGGCCGCCTCCGCGTACCGCGCCAGGCGCTGCATCTGCCGGTATGGACCGTACGCCCCGCGCTCCGGCTCGTCGCCGATGCCCGGACCCTCGTCCCACCGGATCCCCAGCCAGTGCAGTCCTTCGAGGATGTCCAGCTCGTGGGCTTCAGTGGAGCGCGCCCGGTCGGTGTCTTCGAGGCGGAAGATGAACGTCCCGCCGGTGTGGCGGGCGAACAGGAAGTTGAAAAGGGCGGTGCGGGCGGTTCCGAGATGCAGCGAGCCGGTCGGGCTCGGTGCGATCCGGACTCGTATATCGGTCATGCGCTAAGTGTACGGGCAGAGGGTCGGCCCCAGAGGTTTGCCCGCCTCGCGCCGCCGGGCCCGTTCCTAGAGCAGCTCGCCGACCGGCGCCAGCTGGAACTGGGCGACCGCCTCACCGACCGGCACGCCGCGCGGATCGACGGAGACCGGGCGGTGGTATCGGCTCAGGGCTCGCAACTCTGTGGCGCCCAGGGCCCCGATCTGCTTGAGCGCCTCCACCGACACGGCGGTCGTGGACCGTTCGAAGCCGCCTCCATCCTCGATCTTGACGGCGAGCCCGGAAGCCGGCCGTCCCTCGCCCGGCAGCAGGGCAAAACCACGCAGGCCCTCGGCCCCTCCCTTGGCCAGGATTCGGCCAGGTGCCGCCTTCATGACGGATGTGTCCAATCGCTCGCGGCTGCCGGCGACCATCTCCGGATTGGCCAGCATGGCGTCGCGAATCCGGCACAGGGCGCCGGCCATGCTGGCCCGGCCATCGCCGGCCGGAATGCCCTTGGGATCGGCCAGGAAGGCGAAGGCGCGCGCTACTTCATAGAGAGGGAAGGCGTACGTCGGCACGCCACAGGCATCGACGGAAAGGACGAGCATCTCGGGCGTGGTGGCGAATGCCCGCGCCACCGTCGCTTCGTAGAGGCGCTGGACCGGATGATCTGGGAGCCAGTACTCCTCGAGCGGCCACTCCTTCATTCGACACAAGAGCAGCATCGAGGCGTGCTGGCCGGAACACATGTGGCGCACCGAGCCGGGTTTCTCGCCGTCACGGCCCAGCCGAGCCGCAGTGAGCGCGTCCAAAGGCGCCCCCTCCGAACCGCAGCCGAGATACTGCTGCGAGACGCCTGCGCGTCGGAATACGGCCTGAAGCGTCCGGACGTGTAGATCCTCGCCCGAATGCGAACCGGCCATGATCGCCAGTTCAGGCGTCGAGAGATCGAACTCCTCGACTCCCCCGGCCTCGATGAGGGCCACGAGGCCGAACGGCTTCACCGCCGAACGAAGGTTCACCACGGTATCGGGATCGCCCAGGGCGCGGCGCACCGAACCATCGATCGCGACCTCGACGATCGAGCCGCGGTGCCGGCTTTCCACCACTCCCCCACGCGTCTGGCGGACCAGGACGGGCTGCGTCCGCGGCGGCTCGGCCGGGCGCGGCGCGGGTCTCGGACCGCGCACATTCTTGACGGCAGCCGATCGTCCGGGCATGGGAACGGGCGCAGCCGCCGGCGGCGCGGGGACAACGGGTCGCCCCGACCCGCGCGCCGACACGATCTTGGACGCCGCGGGTTTCGCCTCGGGCTCGGGCCGAACGGGCCCGCCTAAGGGCTCCGAACCGGGGCGCGACGGCGACATCATCTCTCCAGATCGTGGCTCGAGGCGGCGGGGATCTCCCGCAGGACGGCCGCTTCGCAGGTCGGCCCGAGCATACTCCGGCGCACGCCCGATGGTGCTGGCTGCGGGGTCGGCGGCAGGACGCAAAGCACCCTGGCCGGCGGATCCTGGGGTCGAGGTCGAGCCGCTAGGTCGTGTGTGGCGCGGTCTCGGGCCAAACCTCTGTCTGTGTCGCCGTGGCCGGCGCGTCGTCGGACGTGAGCTCGGCGGCGGGCGCCTCGGTGACCTCCGACTCCTCGGCGGGCTCCCTTTCGACAACGGATCGCTGGTCGACAGAACGAACGGCGTCCTCAGCGTCGGCGGCTGAAGCGTCGGCGGCTGAAGCGGCATCCGCTGTGACGTGCGCCTCGTCGGCGGCCCTGGCTGCCTCCTCCGACCTCCGCGAGCGTTCGGCACGAATCTCGGCCAGACGGGACGCGGCGCGGGCCTCGACGCGGCCCATCGCGGCGGCAGCGGGCGGGCCGAAGAAGCAGGCCACCGCGAGAGGCAGGAGCACCAGCTGATCGGCCCCGAACGGGCCGAATACGCGGGCATCGCGCCAGGTGAATTCGACGCCGAACCGGAGGACCGCCCACAACCCGATCGCCGTCAGGTAGCGGCGGCCGCCAACGAATACCCGCCAGTCTCGCCTGGGTGCGAGACCGGGCCGGACAAGGAAGCGCGAGGGCCGCATCCGGATTCGGAGGGCGAACGGGGTCACGGCAACCAGGGCCGCAAGAGCCAGAACGAGACCGCCCTCGAGGGCCTGCGACGGAATCGCGCCGAGGCCGGGGTTGACGCTATTCCAGGGGCCCGGGCCGGCGTAGCTCGTTGCCCAGGCTGCGTCGGAGTAGGTCCCCTGACCCGCGCCCCCGAGGACCATGCCCAACTTCCCGAGGCCGAGTCCGATCAGGACCGGGACGGCCGCCACACCCAGCCAGCGTCCGATAGGTGCGGCCAGCAGGCCGGCCACGGCGACCCCCGTGAGGGTGCCGCAGAGAACCGCCAGCGTCAGGGCAAGACCCCCCTGGCCCGGATCGAAGAGGGCGTTCAGGTTCGTCGAGTAGTAGTCGAAGTGGATCAGAGCGTAGCCAAGCCGGCCGCCGATGACCGCGCCCGGCACCGCGCCGAAGCTGATCAGGATCAAGTCGTCGCGACGCAGCCGGGGCGCGGCTGGGCTCGCGGCATCTTTCGAGGCGGGGCTGGCGAGGCGGGATTGACCGGCTCCAAGCGCCGCGAGCACGAGCGCGATGAAGATCGCTCCGGCCACCGCGAGCGTCTCGAGACGTAGAGACAATCCGAAGACGGAAGCCGCAGGATCGAAGCTCAGGCTGACGACTGCCAACACAAGGCCAGAGTGTACCGGTACCGGCATGTCTGAGTCGGCCCGGGCAGGGAAGTGTCGGCCGGCCGACACAATGTGTGTCCGGTGCTCGCTCGGTGGCAGGCGACCGACGTGGCTTTATTACTGACATCGGAAGCGGTCAGGGTATAGCCCCAGACATCTTCCGAATCAACTATCGCCCGATGTGCGGTGCAGGCCGCCACCGAGGGGGATCGGACGGGCGAAAAGCGCTGGTCCCGGAATCCCGGGGGGCCGGGACCGGCGCCCATCGAGTCCATTGCCCAGGAAAGCCCCGGCAGGACGGGACCGCCGGGGCTTTCCTATTGCATCTGGAGCTCGGGATCCTCGAGCGCGCAGCGCCTTTCTCGCGGAGTGGTCAGGAGGTCGCGCTCCGCATCGTGTCGACGAGCCCCCTGACCGAACCCGCAGACTTCTTCAAGGCGGCGGTCTCGTCCGCGGTCAGAGTGACTTCGATTATCCGTTCGATGCCATCACCGCCCAGGATGATCGGCACACCGACGACGAGATCGTCGATCCCATACTCGCCGCTGAGCAGAACGGCGCAGGGCAGAACGCGTCTCCTGTCGTTGAGGATCGCGTCGACCATGTGCAGAACTGACGATGCCGGCGCGTAGAAGGCGCTGCCGGCCTTGAGCAGGGCGACCACCTCGGCGCCGCCATTCCGAGTGCGCTCCACCAGCGCGTCGATCCGCTCGGCGCTCATCAGCTGGGGTAGCGGAATCCCTGCCACCGTGGAGAAGCGCGGGAGCGGCACCATCGAGTCACCGTGCCCACCGAGCACGAAGGCCGAGACGTCGGACGAAGAGACTCCCAGATCCTGGGCTATGAAGGTCCGGAAGCGGGTGCTGTCCAGAACGCCGGCCATGCCGATGACCCGTTCGCGCGGGAAACCGCTGGCCTGGATGGCCACGTGGACCATGGCATCGAGGGGGTTGGTGACGATGATCAGGATCGCATTGGGCGAATGGCGGGCCGCCTTCGTAACCACGTCCCTGACGATCCCGGCGTTCTTGAGAAGCAGGTCGTCCCGGGTCATGCCAGGTTGTCGGGCCAATCCGGCGGTCACGACCACGATGTCGGAGTCGGCGGTATCGGCATAGTCGTTTGTGCCGATGATCGCGCCGTCGTGATGCTGCAGCGGCCCCGCCTCGGCCAGATCGAGAGCCTTGCCTTGAGGCAGCCCTTCCACGACGTCGATCAGGATGACGTCGGAGATGCCGGCTTCCAGGATCCGCTGAGCCGCGGTGGCGCCCACGTTGCCGGCGCCGACCACCGTTACCCTACGGCGACATACGGACATTGCGACCTCCCTCGGGACGCCGGCGGAAGGCCCCGTCGGCAAAGTCTTAACACCGTTCAAGGTCAAACGGCGCAAGCGGGATCGTACCCCGTCCGTCCTCGTTCGGCACCGTGCGGCGGGGCAGCGATCCCGCGAAGGATCCTATGCGGATGCCACCAGGCTCTTGAGTTCCGCCAAACGCCCGGCCAGCTCGGGCGGCAAGCGAGTGCCAAATCTGGCGTAGTGCTCCGCGATCGCCGCGGCCTCATCGGCCCAGGCCGCGCGGTCGACCGAGAGCAGCGCCGCAAGGTCGGACTCGCTGATCTCCATGCCGTTCGTGTCGATCGCACCCGGTGACGGCAGGAGCCCGATCGGCGTCGAGACGGCGTCGTCTTCGCCTGAGCATCGGCCGAACATCCACTCGATGACACGGCTGTTCTCGCCGTAGCCGGGCCACATGAAACGGCCGTTGCCGTCCTTGCGGAACCAGTTGACGAGGTAGATGCGCGGCAGCGTGGCGCCGGCTCTCCGACCGATCTCGAGCCAGTGAGCCCAATAATCGGCCATGTTGTAGCCGCAGAACGGCAGCATCGCGAACGGGTCGAAGCGAAGCTTTCCGACCGTGCCTACCGCGGCGGCGGTCATCTCCGAGCTCATCATCGAGCCGAGGAACACCCCGTGCTCCCAGTCGAAGCCTTCGCGCACCAACGGCACGGTTGACGCCCGACGGCCGCCGAACATGATCGCATCGATCGGGACCCCGGCGGGATCTTCCCAGTTCGGTGCGATCGCGGGATCCTGGCTCGCCGGCGCGGTGAAGCGGGCGTTCGGGTGAGCGGCCGGCTCCTTGCTATCGGGCGTCCAGTCGTGGCCCGTCCAGTCGATCAAATGAGCCGGGGCCTCCGCGGTCAGGCCTTCCCACCACACGTCGCCTTCGTCGGTGAGGGCGCAGTTCGTGTAGATGCAATTGGCGAAGAGCGTCCGAACCGCGTTCGCGTTGGTGAACGGGCCGGTGCCGGGCGCGACGCCAAAGAAGCCCGCCTCGGGATTGATGGCGTAAAGCCGGCCGTCTTGCCCGAACTTCATCCAGCAGATGTCGTCGCCGATGGTCTCGACCCGCCAGCCGGGGATGGTGGGCTCGAGCATCGCCAGGTTGGTCTTGCCGCAGGCCGACGGAAAGGCGCCGGCCATGTGCTTGACGCGCCCGTCGGGGGCCGTGACCTTGATGATCAGCATGTGCTCGGCCAGCCAGCCCTCGTCCCGGGCGATGACCGACGCGATGCGGAGAGCCAGGCACTTCTTGCCCAGCAGGGCGTTGCCGCCGTAGCCGGACCCGTAGGACCAGATCTCCCTGGTCTCCGGGAAATGCACGATGTACTTGGATTCCGGATCGCACGGCCAGGCCACATCCTTCTCGCCGGGCGCGAGCGGCTTGCCGACGCTGTGCAGCGCGGGCACGTAGTCGCCCGTCTTGACGATCTCGGCCAGGGCCGCCTCACCCATGCGGGTCATGATCCGCATGTTCACGACGACGTAGGGCGAGTCGGTGATCTCGAGGCCAAGCCTGCCGATGGGCGAGCCAACCGGACCCATCGAGAACGGGATGACGTACATGGTGCGACCGCGCATCGAGCCCTTGAAGAGCCCGCTGAGCGTGGCCCGCATCTCGGCCGGATCCCGCCAGTTGTTGGTCGGGCCGGCATCTTCCTGCTTGCGCGAGCAGATGAAAGTCCGATCCTCGACGCGCGCGACATCCGATGGGTCGGACCGCGAAAGGAAGCTGTTGGGCCGGAGCTCGGGGTTGAGACGGATGAAAGTGCCAGCCTCCACGAGCTGGTCGCACAGTCGCGTGTACTCGCCCTCAGAGCCGTCACACCAGTAGACAGTGTCGGGCGTGGTGAGGGCGGCGACTTCCTGCACCCAGCGAACGACCGGATGGGTCGCAGGCAGTCCCTGCGGTCGCCCTTCGACACCAGCACCGATAGTGCTCACCGTCTTCTCCTAACTGTCCCCAGGCGATGGCCCCCACACGCGGCGCAAGCCATGCGGGGCTCGGGGCAGCGGGACCGGTGGAGCGGCATTCTGTCTTGAGTTGCGTCGGTATTCAGGGACCGTGGAATTGTACGAAGCCGGCGGGTGGTCGTGCAAACGCGGGCGTCCCCCGGCCCGTTTGAACGCTCTCGGGGCGCACGGCGCCGGTTGGGATCGGGCTCGCCGAACTCCAAAGCCGGCGAGCCGGCCGGAAGTAAGCCGCAGATAAGCCGCCGCCAATCGACCTCGCGTACCGTGCGCGACTGAGGAGGTTCGATGCGATGGCTTCATTCGATCCGGCGCGGACTGCCGTTCCCGAGTGGGCGTGCAGCCTGGACGAGCGCGGGCTCGCCTCGTTTCACGAGTGGGAGATGGCCCGCGCGCCCCTGCGCCGTCTGGCCGATGCAGGTCTCGCCGCTGGCGGAGTTCTGCCCGGTTCGCGAGCCGAGCTATTCGTACCCGGCGGAGATGAACCGCGGCCCCGGGGCGGAAGGCGCTGGTAGCACGGCCGCCTGGCCATTTGCCGAGGGTTGGGATCGCGGCTAGGTCGCCGGCGCCGATTCCGACGGTTCGGTCGATCCTTCCTGTTCGATCCCTGCGGGTGAGACATCACCGGATGCCGCTGCGACGCCCTCCGGATGATCCCTCACCCACCAGTGCCGGAAGACGATGGCTCCGATCGCCACGGCCGCAACGCTCAAGCCCACGAGCTGCGCCGTCGCCAGGCCGAAGAAGGTCCAGTTGTAGCCGCTGCGGAAGGTCTCGAGGATGCTCCTCTCCACCCCGTACCAGACGAAGTAGAGCAGACCGACGTCCCCGGCGATCAACAGCCGGTGGTGTGCCGTGAAGCGGCGCCACAGGTAGACCATCACGCCCACGCCGAGCAGGCTCATCATCGACTCGTAGAAGAAGAGCGGGATGAAATGGGCGTCGACCGGGGTGGCTCCACCCTGCGCCGGGCAGAGGTACTCCCCGACTCGATACTGGCACTGGATGGCGATGCCCCACGGCAGGTTGGTCGGCGGGCCGTAGAGCTCCTGATTCATGAAGTTGCCCCAGCGGCCGACGGCCTGGGCTATCAGGATGCACGGCGCGATGATGTCGGCCCACCGCCAGAACGAAACGTGATAGTGCCGAGTAAGCCAGACCACGGCCAGAAAGCCGGTGAACAGGCCGCCATAGATTCCGAGCCCGCTGTAGGGCGGCAGGACGATCTGCGCCAGGTGGTCCCGGTAGTAGGCCCACTGGTCGATGACGTGGTACGCCCGCCCGCCGATCAGGGCCGCGATAGCGACGATGATCAGGCCGTCGATGATGATGTCGGTCCGCTCGCCGCGCTGGCGGGCCAGGCGGATGGCCAGCCACGTGCCGGCGATTATCGCCACGACGTAGCCGATGCCGTACCAGCGGATCTCGAGCGGGCCGAGGGCCAGGGCAACAGGGTTGGGCGTGAAGTTGATCATGGTCGGCACAGTGTACCGGGGGGAGCCGCAAGGCTCGCGCCGGTGCCGCGGTCCGTATACTGGCCGCGACGCCGGCCCCGGCCAGGACGGACTTGGGCCTGCAGCCGCGCCGGCTGGTCGATGACCTGCCCAGGGAAGGGCCAGAGATGCCGTACTACTTCTTCTTCGGACTGCTCGGTCTGTTCATCGGGGGACTGCTGGCCTGGTTCTTTCTGGCCGACCACCCCTTCGAGTCGCTCGAGACGCCTGGCGGGCCGGTCGACTCCGTTGAGGCCTCGCTCCTCGTCAAGGAGATGGAGGCGGACGGATTGACGATCGATGAGGCCACGGTCGTGAAGCTGCTGGATTTGCACGGCGCGTATGTCGACGGCAAGATCCGCGAAGAGCAAGCCGCCGCGGCGGCGGCCCGGCTCGAAAGGCAGCGCGCCGCGGAAGTCGAGGAGCCGTCTCCCGAAGACGCGGGCTGACCGCCCGGCGAGTTTGCCGGCGGCTACCCGCCTTCGCCGGAGGACCGGGCCGAGGCTAGGCTACCGTCCCGACATGCAGCGCGACGGCGCCAAAGGCCAGTCGCCTGAACGAGACCTCCCGGAGGCCGACCCCCCGCATCGTGGCCGCGAGCTCCTCCGCCGCCGGGAACCCCTCGAGCGAATGCGGCAGATACGCGTACGCGGCGCGGCGACGGAATATCGTGCCCAGCACGGGCGCCGTTGCCCGGAACGCGCCGGTGTAGACCCGACCCATGAACCTCGGCCGGGGCACTGAAAGCTCGAGGCAGACTACCCGGCCGCCGCTCCGCACGGCTCGGGCCATCTCACGGAATCCCGCCTCGAAGCTGGCGAGATTGCGCAACCCGAAGGCGATGGTGGCCGCGTCGAACGAACCCGTGGCGGCCGGCAGATCCAGCGCGTTGCCGAGCCGGAACTCGACGCCCGCCAGCTCGCCGAAGAGGCACTTCGCCTCATCCAACATCCCCGCGGAGATGTCCACACCGACGACCCGACCCTCTGGTCCAACGGCTCCCGCCAACGCCGCGGTGAGCTTGCCCGTTCCGCAGGCGACGTCCAGCGCCGATCCGCCTCGCGAGAGCCCGGCCGCCCGCACGGCTGCCCGCCGCCAGCGGCCGTCGAGCCCCAGCGTCATGATCGTGTTCATGCGGTCGTAAACGGGCGCTATCGAGTCGAACATGGTCGTGACCCGGGGCTCGGGCACAAGGTTGCCTTTTCGGCCGGCAAATTCGATTTCTGAGTCGGGCGCGTCTTCTCCGCCGGCCGACCTGTGGCCGTCGGTCACGATCCCGACGGGCTCGGGAGCGGCTCGGGCTCACGCGAGATGTGGAGTGGGCGTCGCTCGAAGGCGCTCGAGAAGACGACCTGGGTCTCGGTCGTGAAGACGTGCTGGACCTGCTGGATCATGTGCAGGACGCGCTCGAGATGGCGGGTGTCGATGGCCCGGACTTTGAGCAGATAGTCGGCCTCACCGGCGAGATGGTGGCACTCCTCTATCTCGTCGATGGCTATGAAGTCGCCCGTCATGTCGGTCGCGATAGTGCCGGGCACCTGCTTGATGAAGATGAAGGCCAGGACGCTGTAGCCCAACAGAGTGGGATCGACCATGGCGGAGTAGCCGCGGATGACGCCACGTGCCTCCAGCTTCTTGACTCGCTCGTGGGCCGACGGACCGCTCATCCCGACGGCCTGCCCGACCTCCGCGTACGACTCGCGGCCGTCCCGCTGCAGGAGCTCGAGAATTCGAGCATCCGTCTCGTCGATCCGCTCGATGGACCCCATCTTCTCCCCGTCCTCTGGACCGTGCCGGAAAACGCTCAATCGCGCCTCATGTCCAGCCTAGCCGATCCCTGAAGAATCGACAGCGGAGTGCCATCTCGCCTTCATGGAATGAGTGCGTACGTCGGCCTCACCAGCGGGTTCCCCGTCCTCTCGCCCCCGTTCCGAGCGTCCCGGCCGGCAGGTGCGCCTCCAGACAGACCACCCCCTCGGGTCCGACCACGGCGTCGTGCTCGATGTGCGCCGGCAGGTCCAGACGCTCTCCGGGAGCCAGAACCAAGCTGCCGCCGTGGCCCGCGAGCCCGAACGCGATCGAGCCTTCCACGGCGACGACGACCTTGTCGTGGTCGTGCTCGTGGATGGCGTATCGGTCGCCGGGTCCGTTTGACCACGAGGAGAAGACAAGACCCTGCGACCGGAGCCTCGCCTCGATGCCGGCACGATCGACGGCGCTCAGGTGGGCCTGCCCGTCGAACCGGCAGCCCCTCCCGACTCGGGTGCGCCGCCACCATCCCTCGCCGGCCGTGCGGCTTTCCTCGGCTTCTCCGGGCCGGGCATGCTCGCCTGCGATCGTTCGAGCGCCATCCGATCCGAGACCGGCGGCAGATCCGGGGCGGCTTCTCGCCAGGCCGCGTCCGCGGCTTCGTCGTGGGCATCGTGCTGAGTGGCGACCACGGCGAATATGGCCAGCCCGACGGCGGCGCCGATAAGGACCGCAATTTCGCGAGTGGCGTGCAGGGAGGCGGTGACAAAGATGGCGAGCGGGATGCCGACGGCGGCTGCGGCAACCAGGCCACGGATTCGCTGCAAAGTCTCTCCTTCGCCATTCTCGCCGTGGCCTTCAATGCCCACGCGCCGCCGCAGTCATCGTAACCTACACTCCGGGCGCGGCTCGGCTACCCCGCTGCCGAAAGAACCCGTGAAACCCGAGCGGGCGCCACTGCCTGCCACAGACCGGAGATCGATGGTGCCGCTTCGATATCTGTCCGCCACGGAAGTCGCGGCCGCGATGCCGCCCCTGGCCGAGCGCCTCGATCTGGCCGACCGAGCCATGCTGGCTCTCGGCCGCGATGCGGAGCTGCCCCCCAAGGTGGGCATCCATCCGCGCGAGCCCGGGTCGCTGGCTCACGCCATGCCGGCACTGCTGCGTGGCGATGCGGCCGACGGATCCTCCGACCTGATCGGCGTCAAATGGATAACCGGCTTCCCCGGCAACCCGGCAGCAGGGTTGCCTGCTTATAACGCCCTGGTCCTGCTCGACGACGCGATGACCGGCGCGCCCAGCGCGGTCATGGACGCGGCCGGCATCACGGCTCAGCGAACGGCGGCAATCAGCGGGTCGGCGATCCGTCACTTCCTTCCTGAGGGCACCGTGCGAGGCGGGGTTCCGGCGCGGGTAGCGGTCCTCGGGGCGGGGGCTCAGGCGCGGAGCCACATCCCGGTCCTCGGCCGCCTCTTGCCGGGGGCGAGGATACACATCACAGACGTCGACGGCCGTCGCGCCGGCGCCCTGGCTCGGGAATCGTCTACGGTCGACGGCATCGGCGAGGTCGTGGCGGCCGCGGGCGTTCGAGAGGCAGTCGAGGCCGCCGACGTCGTCGTTTCCGTGGTCTCGTTCGGCCCGAACCGCCAGATGCTCGAGCCTGCCTGGCTCAGCCCCGAGGCCTTGTTCGTCGCCGTCGACTACGACATGCAGGCGCCTGCGTCGCTCGCCCGCGAGGCATTCTTCGCCGTCGACGAGCGGGAGCAATTCCTGGCGACTCGATCCGGCCCCGTGTTCGCCGGCTACCCGGATCCGGACGCGACGATCGGAGACTTGCTGCGTGGCGGCGGGACGCGCCGCGCCGGCCGAATCCTCGTTTCGCACCTTGGCGTTGGGCTCGCCGACGTCCTGTTTGCGTCGGCGATCCTCAAGCGGGCAGAGCAACTCGGGCTGGGGCGCATCCTGTTCGACTGAGCGGCCGGCGGGTGGGCCTGCGCACCACGCGGGAAGCTACCGGTTGACGTCGAGGGGCCCCGTAGGAACCTCGATCAGTACGCGGCCCTCCTCGACGACGACCGGATAGACGGCCAGCGGCAGCTCGGCGGGCGGGTCGATGACCTCGCCGTCGAGCAGCGAGAAGCGCGACAGGTGGAGCATGCACATGATCGAGTCCCCGGCCAGCATGCCCCGGTCGAGCTCGAAGTACTCGTGCGAGCAGATCCCCTGCGTAGCGTGGAACGTCCCGTCGAGGTTCGTCACGAGCACGAGCTCGTCGTCGACCTCGCACAGCTTCATCGTGCCCGGCGGTACGTCCTCGACGGCGCACAGGTCCACCCGGCGCAGGTCGGCGGCGTCCCCCATCGTATCGACTCAGGCTACGGCAACGGCCGCGGGGCGATCGACGATGCGGTCGTCCCACTTCTTCACGAGCAGCTCGCGGAGACGCTCGCGCGCAGACTCCAGTGGCACGCGCGCCACGACCGGTTCGAGGTAGCCCAGCACGATCGCCTTTCGGGCTTCCTCGGGATCCAGGCCGCGGCTTTCGAGATAGAACAGCTGGGTCTCGTCGACCGGACCGACCGAGCTGGCGTGGGCGACGCGCCGGCAGTCCGGCTGATCGATCTCGAGACTCGGGATCGCGACGGATCGTGCCTGCTTGGAGAGCAGCATGCCGAACTCGCCCAGGAAGCTGTCCGTGCCGTGGGCAGACTCGTCGATCGTCGCCAGGCCCTTCATGTACCCGCGCGATCTATCCGCGAGGGCCCCCTTGGATAGCAGGTTGCCGGTCGTATCCCGACCGATGTGGTGCGTGTATGAGGTGAGGTCGAAGATCTGGTCGGCCGAGCCGAAGAAGATCTCCGCCTGTTCGACGGCCGAGCCGTTGCCCTCGAGCCGATTGTCGATCCGGCTGCGGATGATCCGGCTGCCGAGCTGCGCCAGCGCCCACCGTACGGTCGCCCCTTTGCCAATCACCGCCGAGCGGTGCTGGAAGGCAATCTGCCGAAGCGAGAGATCCTGGAGCCCGGCGAACGACAGGATCGAGCCGGCGCCGATCTGGACCTCGGTAGTGCCGGCGAGGAAGGCCTGACCTTCGCCCGACACGGACCAGGCGTCGTCGGCCGATTCCTGCTCCTCCACGACTGACACTTCTGCGTCCTCGCCGACGGAGATCAAAGTCCTCGACAGCAACGCCGTCCCGGGCGCGCCCACCACCCACCGCAGGACGACCGGCTTCTCCAGGCGCACGCCGTCCGGGACGTGGAGCAGCAGCCCCTGCGACCATAGGGCGCGCGTCATCTGAGCCAGCTTGTCGTTCTCGGGCAGCGCGCAGCCGCCCTCCAGAAGGCTCCGGAACAGACCCGCGTCGCGGCGGCTCAGGTCGGCGAGGGTCTCGAGAATCACGCCTGCCGCCCGGGCCTCCGGTGAGAGTACGAGCGCTTCGACTCGGTCCTCGCGGATCTGGGCGTATGCGGCCGCTCCCTCGGGGAGCAGCTTCGCGGCACCGGCGCCGGCTTTGACCGCGGCCGGGCCCGTATACGGCCGCGCGGCCGCAAGCTTGGCATTCCGCAGGTCGATGTATGTGGTGTAGAGCTGGTTCGTCTCGATCGGGAGTGCGTCGAAGGCGTGGAGCCCGGCGAGACGGTCCGCGACGAGCCAATCCGGATCGGCCGCAGCCCCGGCAGTGCGCCGCACCGTGGCTTCGTCGACGAAACTCAACGTCAGATCCGACGGGCTCTGGCGTGCCGGCCGCGGCACCCCGCCGACGGCCGCCGGCACGGCCTGGATCGGCGTCTCCGCCGTGGGTTCCCCAGCAGCGGCGACCCCCTCCTTTGCGGTCATCCGAGCGAACCCTCCATCTCGAGCTTGACGAGGCGATTGAACTCGATCGCGTACTCCATCGGCAGCTCTTTGGTGAAGACCTCGAGGAAGCCCTGGACGACAAGGTTGGTGGCTTCATTCTCGGTCAGGCCGCGGCTCATCAGGTAGAAGACCTGATCCTGGCTGATCTTGCCGACCGTGGCCTCGTGGGTCATGGTCGTGTCGTCTTCCTGGATGTCGATGTACGGATACGTGTCCGAGCGGCTGCCCTCATCGAGGAGAAGCGCGTCGCAGCGGACGCTGGCCACGACGCCGGTCGCGCCCGGGGCGACCTTGAGCTGGCCGCGGTAGGTGGTCCGGCCCGTGCCCTTGGAGATCGACTTGCTGATGATCCGGCTGCGTGTGTTCGGGGCCAGGTGAATCGCCTTCGCGCCGGTGTCCTGATGCTGTCCGTCACCGGCCACTGCCACCGAAATGACCTCGGCCGTGGCGCCCTCGCCGCGCAGCCAGATGCTGGGGTACTTCATCGTCAGCTTGCTGCCGGTATTGGCGTCGATCCACTCGACCGTGGAGTGAGCGTGGGCGTGGGCTCGCTTGGTGACGAGGTTGTAGACGTCGTTCGACCAGTTCTGGATTGTGGTGTAACGGACCTTTGAGCCCGGCAGAGCGATCACCTCGACGACCGCGGCATGGAGCGCGTCGGTGGTGTAGATCGGGGCCGTGCAGCCCTCGATGTAGTGAACCTTGGCCCCCTCGTCGACGATGATCAGCGTCCGCTCGAACTGGCCGGTGTTCTCGGCGTTGATCCGGAAATACGCCTGGAGCGGCAGCGGGACCTCGACACCCTTCGGCACGTAGACGAACGACCCGCCGGACCAGACTGCGCTGTTGAGGGCGGCAAACTTGTTGTCCTCGGGCGGCACGACCGTGGCGAAGTACTTCCTGAAGAGCTCCGGGTACTCGCGCAACCCCTGATCGGTGCCCATGAAGACGACGCCGAGTTTCGAGAGCTCTTCCCTGACGCTGTGGTAGACGACTTCCGAGTCGTACTGCGCACCGACGCCGGCCAGAAACTTGCGCTCGGCCTCAGGGATGCCCAGCCGCTCGAAGGTCTTCTTTATCTTGTCCGGCACGTCGTCCCAGGACTTCTCTTCGCCCTCCGACGGCTTGCGGTAGTACACGATCTTGTTCAGGTCGATCTGCATCAGATCGCCGCCCCACATTGGCATCGGGCGGGCGAGGAAGTGCTCGTAGGCACGCAGGCGGAAGTCGAGCATCCACTGAGGCTCGTTCTTGAACTTGCTGATCGCCTCGACGGTCGCCCTGGTCAAGCCCGCCTTGGTTTCCTCGAGGTAGTCCACCTCGTCGTGGAAACCGAACTGATACTCGCCCGAGACGATCTCGCGGCTGGTGGTCATCGCGCTCCTTGAAGTAGCCGGCGGTCCGAGCGGAGGGGGGACGCCGGACCGCCGACGTCTGTTGTGCTAATTCCGAGTCATATTATCGGGATTAGAACGATCGCCGTCAAACCGGTGCTGCGCCCAGAATCACATATATTCGGCCGCTCCTGCGCATGCTATTCTCACGCCGCCTCCGGTGGTCGGCAGCCGCCTAGCGAGAAGCTATGGCGCGCTGGCCCTTGAATCCCGGAGATGCGAGTTCCGCCGTCACGGCCCAGCCTGTCGTTGAGGAGCGCGCAAGGGTCACACCACCCCGTACGCCCAACACGCCGAGCCAGCCATACCCGCAAGGGTAGGATCCCGGGGCCCAACCAGGGTGGAACCGGCAACACCTGAGGAACCACTTGAAGCGATTCTCTCCGGCGGCAGTTCTCCTGGCGGCAGCGGCCCTCGTCATCCTCCTCGACGCTGCGATAGTCGTCGTTCCACATGCCCTGGCTGATCCGGAACGGTCCACCAGCGAGAACCTCCAGGTGGTCGCCGGGCTGGATCCGGCCGGTCTGGATCCGGCCGCGCTTGATCCGGCCGCGATTCCTGCCTGGCCACCTACCGCCGACCCGAGCGCGACGCCCTGGTGGCCGGCCCCGACGGTGTTCATCCCGGTCCCGACGCCGACGCCCGCGCCGCCCACGCCCGTCCCTACGCCGAAGCCGACCCCCAGGCCGACGCCCCGCGACACGGTCTGGAACGCACGCATATACGTCAAGAGCGTCCTCGGCGCGAGAGGCTACGACTGCATCAACGCCGTCTGGACGGCCGAGTCGAAATGGAACCCGCGCGCGGGCACGCTGACCGGCGCCTATGGCATCCCGCAAGCGTTCCCGGGTTCCAAGATGGCCGCCTTCGGGTCGAACTGGCGCTACAGCCCGCTCGTCCAGGTCAAATGGGGCCTCTGGTACGTGAGGACCCGCTACGGCTCGGCCTGCGTCGCCTACAACTTCTACAAGGCTCATGCCTGGTACTGAGCCGGTAGGCCGTCGACCGGGCGGCCGGGTGGCGCTCTGACGTCCATGAACGACTCGTACGGCCTGTAGGAGGGGCAGCCGAAGATGGATGTCTGGCCGGGCCGGCCGTTTCCATTGGGCGCGACGGTCGCTCCCGACGGCACGAACTTCGCGGTCGCCTCGGGCATCGCCGAGGTCGTAACGCTGTGTCTCCTGGACGCCTCCGGCGGCGAGAGGCAGATCCGACTCCAGGAGCAAGACGCCGGCATCTGGCACGGCTTCGTCCCGGGAATCGGCCCCGGCCAGGCCTACGGCTTTCGTGTTTCGGGTCCCTACGACCCGGCCCAAGGCCTGCGCTGCAACCCCAACAAGCTGCTGCTCGATCCCTACGCTCGCGCCATCGATGGGGATGTTAGCTGGGGCAACGAGGTCCTCGGCTACATGCCGGACCGGCCGGAGATCATGAGCGTGCTCGACTCGGCGCGACACGTGCCCCACGGCCTCGTGGTCGGGGACGACTTCGACTGGGGCGACGACGCGCCGCCCGCGATCCCCTACTGCAGCACGATCATTTACGAGACGCATGCCAAGGGCTTCACCCAGCTGCACCCGGACGTGCCGCCCGAACTGCGGGGCACCTTCGCCGGGCTGGGGTCGAAGGCGGCGATCGCCCATCTGACCGGACTCGGCGTCACCGCCGTGGAGCTGCTGCCGGTCCACCAGCATGCCGACGACGGGACGCTGCAATCTCGAGGGCTCGACAACTACTGGGGCTACAGCCCTCTAGGCTTCTTCGCTCCGCATGCCGGCTACTCCGCCGCGGTCCGGGCCGGCCATCGCGGCGGCCAGGTGAACGAGTTCAAGGCCATGGTCAAGGCGCTCCACGCGGCTGGTCTCGAGCTGATCCTCGATGTCGTCTTCAACCACACGGCCGAGGGCGACCGGCTCGGGCCGACCCTGTCGCTCCGTGGTTTCGACAATCCCGCCTACTACCGGCTCGTGGCCGGCGACGAGCGCTACTACTTCGACACGACCGGCACCGGCAACAGCCTCAACGCCGACGACCCGACGTGCCTGCGGCTCATCATGGATTCCCTCCGCTACTGGATCGACGAGATGCACGTCGACGGCTTCCGGTTCGATCTCGCCGTCGCCCTGGCGCGCGAGCACGGCGGCTTCGACCGGGCCTCCGCCTTCTTCGATCTGGTATCCCAGGACCCGGTCGTCTCGCGGGTGAAGCTGATCGCCGAGCCCTGGGACGTGGGCCAGGCCGACAGCTACGACCTGGGCCGCTTCCCGGCGCTGTGGAGCGAGTGGAACGGCCGCTATCGAGATACCGTCCGCAACTTCTGGCGTGGAATCGACGGCACGCTTCCGGAGCTCACGACCCGGCTGACGGGGTCGGCCGACCTGTACGGACCGTCCCGCCGCAGCCCCAACGCATCGATCAACTTCGTCACCTGCCACGACGGCTTCACCCTGCGCGACCTGGTTTCGTACAACGGCAAGCACAACGAGGCGAACGGCGAGTCGAACGTTGACGGGACCGATGACAACCGATCCTGGAACTGCGGCGTCGAGGGCCCGACGGACGATCCGGCCGTGCTGGAGCTGCGAGCCCGCCAGTCGAGGGCTCTCCTGGCGACGCTGGTCCTGAGCCTCGGCGTGCCCATGATCCTCGGCGGGGACGAGCTCGGCCGGACGCAGGGCGGCAACAACAACGCCTACTGCCAGGACAACGAAGTCTCCTGGTTCGATTGGCGAGCCGTCGACAATGGTCTCCTCGATTTCGCGCGGGGCTTGGTGGCGGCCCGTCGTCGCCACCCCGTTCTGCGGCGCCGCCGCTTCGCCAGTGGCGCGCTGAGCGGCGACATCGAGTGGTTCACACCGGCGGGGTCGGCCATGACCGATGAGGACTGGCAGGCGGGTTGGACGCGGAGCGTGTCGGCCTATCTCGACGGTACGCGAGACGCGGACCGTGACGACCGCGGCAGGCCCGTGCTCGACGACGACTTGCTGCTCCTCCTGAACGGCTGGTGGGAGCCTCTGACGTTCACATTGCCGGACGTCGGCTCGCCGAGGGTCTGGGGCCGAGAGGTCGATAGCTTCACGGGCATCGCCGAACCGTCGTCCACGGACCGATTGACTGGCGGCTCCCGACTCGTGCTGGGGCCGCGATCCGTCGTCCTGCTGAGCGGTCGGGCGGCGGCCACGGGCTGACGGCCCGCCGGATCCGGCGCCCCGGCCATACCTGTCAGCTTCTGGCGCAAGCATCGGACACAATCTCGCCATGGGCCAAGAAGTGAGCGCGGCCGCAGCGCGCCGATTTCTCGCGATCCGCCACCTGCTCGCGCCCCCGCGCGGATTGCCCGCGTCCGCCGCGAGCGTGATGGCAGTGGTGGACCGGTTAGGCTCCCTGCAATTCGACCCGCTGCAGGTGGCCGGACGCAACCACGACCTGGTTCTCCAGGCTCGCATCGACGGCTACCGTCCCGAGCTCACCGACGAGCTTCTGTACGGCCGCCGTCTCCTGTTCGAGGCCTACAACAAGGCCCTCAATCTCCTGCCCACGCGCGAGCTTCCCTACTACCGCATCGCCTGGCAGAACGGAACCGACGGCCGTGCCGGCGAGCTTCTCCGCGGGCAGGCGGCCCTGGCGGAGAGGGTTCTCGCCGAGATCACCACCGATGGGCCCAAGTCATCTACGGACTTCGAGCGCGAGGCTGCGATAGCCTGGTTCTGGGGACCGACGTCGGCGGTCCGGGCCGTTCTCGAGGCTCTGTGCGTTTCGGGCAAGCTGGGCCTGAGTCGACGCCAGGGGAACAGGCGCTACTACGATCTGACGGAACGCCTCTTTCCGGCTGACCTGCTCGAGACGCGGGTCCCCGAGCGCGAGCAGATGCGCCACAAACTGCTGTCGCGATATCGCGGCCACGGCTTGCTCGGCACCCAGGGCAGCGGCGAGCTGTGGCCTGGAACCGGGACCGCCGCGACCCGAGCTGGTTTCCGACGCGAGCTGGCCGACCGGGGGGAGATCGTGGCCGTCGGGGTGGAGGGGATGCGCGGCGAGCGGTATGTCATCGGCGACGAGCTGCCGCTGCTCGCGCAGGCCGAGCGGGAAACGAGCGACGCCGCGGAGGGCTTGGTGCGGCGGGATGGTGCGCCACCAGGTTGTTCCTTTCTCGCGCCGCTCGACCCGCTGATGTGGGATCGGGACGCGCTGACATCGCTCTACGGTTTCGATTACCGCTGGGAGGTCTACACGCCCGCGGCGAAGCGCCGTTGGGGCTACTACGTCCTCCCGATCCTCTTCGGCGATCGGCTGGTCGGGCGAATCGAGCCTCGCATCGACCGCGCCGCCCGCAGCGTGCGGATCCTGGGCCTCACCTGGGAGACCGGCTTCGACCCCCTCGAGGCGCCCGGTTTCGCAATGGCGTTCGCGGAGGCCCTCAATGCCTATCTTGCCTTCGGCGCCGCGTCGGAGGTCATACCGCCCGCCGGGCCCGCCAACCGGTCGCTCTTCCGAGCGGTCAGGGACACGGTCCGAGTGGGCCGAACCGGGGTTGCCTCGAAACCGGCAGCGGGCCCGGCCCCAAAACAGGCGGCCGGGCCCGCTGCCGGCCACTCCGTTCCCTAGCGTTCGCAGCCCAGAATCACGCCTGAACGTGGCGCGCACGGTGCGCCCCGCTGGTGGGGACGTTCAACGCGATTTGCCGGCAGGGATCAGATCAGGGCCTGAGCGCGCCGGCCAGACGGCGCGAGCCAATGGCCTGAACCGTCGTCTCGGCCGTCCAGTAGCGGGGCAGGCTGATGGAGACACGCTCGCCCGACTCACCCCGATTGAGCCAGAGCCGGCCGCCGTGGGCCTCGACGAGCTTGCGACAGAAGTCGAGCGCGGGTCTCGTCTCAGGGTCCACAACGCTGGAAGACGGCAGGTGGGAGTGATGCTTCGACGTGGCGTCTCCAACCATCGAAGACGGCCCCTGCTCGGCCGACTCGATCGGACGGCTGCTCGACGCGGTCGGCGAGCCCGATTTCGACGTTTCGTGTGGGCCCTGCTCCCCTCCTGCCTGGGCGCTGAGGACGACCCAATCGCCTGTTGAGGTTGCGTCCAGTCGTACAGCTCGGTCGTCGAGAGAACTACCGGCTGTCGCGGCCACCAGAATCCGCAGGACGGTGACTATCCAGACCGGATCCGCGCTGACAAGAGGCAGGTCCGCGGGCACGCGCGCGATCATCGTCGGCGGATCTTGCTCCTCGGAGAGCTGGCGGGTGAGCTGGCTGACCAGGCTGCTGATCGCCACGGCCTGACACCGCGGCCGGCCATCGTTCTCCGAGGCAGTGATCGAAAGCACTTCCTCAGTGAGCTCCGCGACGTGCTCGCTCGCGATCGAGATCCGGGCGAGGTACCGGCCCCGCTCCTCGTCGGCGAGATCGAGGTGGAGGAGGGTCTGGCTGTAGCCGCTCACGAGGGCGAGCGTCGTCCGCATTTCCCGCGTGAGAGCCTCGAGCAGGGCCGACCTCGCGGAGCCATCGGCGGAGGGCTCGACTGTCAGACGCCCGTCAGGCTGGCGACCGGGTAGGCGCGGCTGCGCGGCCGTGTAGCGGCCCGGATCGACGCCGACGAGACTGAGTTCCCTGACCATCGAGACGTCTCCTCTGTTTCCACCCGTCTCGACGGCAACAAAAACCCGCCCCGGCATAACGCCGAAGCGGGACTTCTCCAAATCGTAGTCCCGGAGATAGGCTAGTGATGGTCTAGTCCTCTGCGCTGCCGTTGTCAAGATGGGAAGCTTGCTGCAAGCCGCCGCTCAGGTCGTTCGCGTCCCCGCACCCGGCCCGGGCCGACCCGATGACTCCCCTTCGATCGCCCGACCGAGCCGGTCGCCGACCCGCGCCGCGGCTCCCTGAACGAGGCCCGTCGCACAATCCCGGCCGACCACCACACTGTCGGCGATCGTGAGCAGGTGACGAGCGCGATCGCTCGAAATCGATGAGCCCGTACGCGACGATCGGCCGTGGCAGGCTATCCAGGTCGTCCCGGGTCATGTGCGAAAGGACCGGGCCCGGCGAGATGACCGTGCCCACGCCGCGCGGCACGGTACGGCCTTCCAGGGCGCGCCCCAGGCCCGTGGAGTCGAAGGCGAAGACGTGCACCAGACCGAGGCAGCCGGTTTCGGCGACGAGCGATGCCAGCGCGGGTCGGCGGGTCATGACGATCCGAATCCCCAGGCGACCCACGACGAACCTCACGCCGGCGTCGTCGGCGTTGAGGCCGTCCACGGAGTCGAGGTCCACTGCGATGCCCTCCGGCCCGGCCTCTGCGACGCTGACGAGGGTCATGAGGTCGACGTCCCGGAGCAGGGTCCCGACTGCCAGGTCGCCCGCCCCCGAAATGTGCTCTCGTGCCGTGCCCGCGACGAATACGCGCAACAGGTATGGGTGCGCCAGACGATCAAGCAAGACGGGCCGCCCACAGGCTCTCGGTGCTGGTAGTGACACCGACCGCGCCAGCCGCGAGCACGGCCCGCGCCTGCTCCTCGGTCCGGATGAAGCCGCCCGCGAGCAGTGGCACGTTCATGCGCGGTAGGAGCGAGACCACGTCTGGCAGGATGACCCCCGGCAGCACCTCGACGACGTCCGCCCCGGAACGCGTCACGGCAGCCAGGCCCGACTCGAGCAGGCCGCGCCGGACGAGCAGCAGCCGATGTATCCCTACCATGCGCTCTCGACGGATCGCCGGCATCAGCTGGCCATGCGAGCTGATGACGGCATCGACTCCGGCTCGGGCAAGCCACGCAATGGCCGTTCGATCCGACCGCAGCCCTTCTACGAGATCCAGATGGACAGCTACTAGCTTGCCGGCGGCGTGGATGCGCCGCACGAGAGGTCGGAGCTCGAGCCCATCCCCGCGCAGGATGAAGAGGGTTGAAACCGCACTCTCGAGCGCCAGTTCGAGATGTTCATCGGACTTGATCGCGGCGCAGCAGGGCGACTCGGCCAGGCGAGCCAGGAATTCCAGGACCTTGGCCGAAGGGGCAGCCACTTACTCCACCCTGCTCATTCTTGTACGGTGCATCGAGTGATGCAGTCCTGATCGGCCGGACCGCCGGTCGACCGCGCCAGCTCGGGGCCTTGCGCCGGACGGATCAGTGGTAGGACGTGATGACCCAGGTGAGCCAGAGTCCATAGACGACGATGGCCACGCCGACGACCCAGAGGATCCGGGTGATCCACGACTCGCTGCGTCGACTGAACCCGAAGTCGAATAGTACGGCACGGAGGCCAAGCAAGCCGTGCCAGGTCACTACGACCAGGAAGAGCACTTCGAGTACCACGACCACGGGGTTTGAGAGGTAGGCGACAACGTCGGCGAAGTCGCGCAAGCCGCTCTTGACCACGAAGTGGTTGGCGATCATATGGAGGGTGACGAGGACGAGAACGAGCATGCCGCTTACGGCCTGGAGCATCCAGCCCCAGCTTTGCTTGGGCTCGTCCTGCGAGGGAGTCCAGGTCGTTGGGATCTTGTCGCCCGAAGGCGTCGGTCTCTCTTCCATCCGTCTATCCAACTTCGATGATGCGCAGCGCGGCGACTATCAGCACGAGGGCTCCGACAACCATCAGCGCCGCGAAGATCGCCTTCTGTCGATCGACTACAAGGCCGAAGCCGACGAGGGTGACCCGGATCCCGTTCAGGCCATGCAACAGCAGCCCGAAGATCAAAACGATGTCGAAGAACAGGAAGACAGGACTCAGCGCGATCGATACGAAGCCGTCCCAGGCGGAGGGGCCACGGGCCAGCAGCGAGAGCACGATGAGGTGGAGGAAGAGGTACACGAGGATGCCCAGCCCCGTCAGCCGGTTGAGGATGAACGCCAAACCACCGAGGCGCCGGCCCCTGGGATCGGCCCAGCCGGCCACCCCGCGCCGGCGGCGGCTCGCGCCCTCGGCCGGACGCTCGACCCGTGTCTCGTCGGCTGACTGATCGCTCACGAATGCCTCCCGCCAAAGATGGACCGCACGTGGTCGGCCGCCAGCCGCCGTCGGACAAGCATGATCTTGCCCGCCGGATCGACGTTCGCCGGGCACGCCTCGGAGCATTCGAATGCGGCATGACACCGCCAGCTGCCCTGACCGTCGTCGGTGAGTTGCAGAACCGCAGTCGGGTCGAGCCCGCGTGGCTCCTCGACAGCTCGCCAGGCCGCCGCCAATGCCGCCGGCCCGAGGTATCGCGGATCACTCGAGACGATCGGGCACGCCGACAGGCAAAGACCGCATTCGATGCAGTTCTCGAAGCGGTGGTACGTCTCGATTCCGGTGGGGCAGGTCGCCTCAGGCAGCCATTCGCTGGTCTGGATGAGGGCCCGCCCGATCGCGTTGAACCTGGCGTAGAAATCGACCATGTCGGTCACGAGGTCCGCCACCAGGGCCTGATTGGCGATCGGCTCGACCTTCACGACAGGACTCTTGAGGTCCATCACCTTCGTGACGCAGGCCATTACCTCCTGGTCGTTGACCCGAAGGCCGCACGTTCCGCACGAGGCGTGGTAGCACGAGTGGCGGAGCATGAGTGTCGGGTCTTCCCTATTGCAAATCGTCGTGAGGGCGTCGAGGACCGTCGTGTCCTCGGCGACCTCCACGGTGAACTCGTCGAAATGGGGCGCGCGGTCGCCCTGCTTGTATCGAAAGACGCGGAACCGGATCGGCCGGCCCGTTCCTTCGGTGGCGTGGGTGTCGAGGTGAGGATCGATGGTGGCGCTCATGCGTAATAGGCCGTGTGGGGCAGCAGCGGATACTCCCGCGTCCGGCAGGGACTGTCGATGCCGAGCTTCTTGCAGACTACGTCGGCGGTGGCCTCGGCCATCGCCCGCAGCGTCGTCGCCTTGCCTCCGGAAATGGTGACGAAACCTTCGACGCCCTCGCCGTCCGCGTGGTCGAAGCACTTGAACGTGCGACTCAATTCACGCCCTGTGGAGGCCCCTCGCGAGCCTATGAGCGGTCGCGCGGCCGACCAGGTGGCGCGCGTCTGGGCCGAGCGGATCGCGGGGATCAACGTGGAGCCCTCTCGGAACATCATCTCGACGTGGTCGGCGGGCACGGCGAGATGGTCCGGATCGTCGGTCACCCATGAGCTCGTGCCTATGACCGAGAGCTCACGCTGGGGCACGACGATGTCACCGTCGCCGGACTGGTGGAGGCGGTTGATCACCATGTTGCAGAAGCGACCGCGAACGGCGACGAGAATCCCAGGCGAGGGCTGGACTGGCACGTCGACGCCGGCGAGACGGGCGATCCTCTCGCCCCAGGGACCTGTCGCGTTCACGACCAGATCCGCCCCTATCTCGTAGCGCCGGCCATTCGCGTGGTCCTTCACAGAGACGCCCGTGACGCAGCTGCCAGTCGGGCTCTGCACGATCGTCATCGCAACGACCTCGGTGAAGGGCCGGATCGAGGCGCCGTTTCTCTTGGCGGTAGCGAAGAAACGGAGAGGCATACGCATCGCGTCCATCGTCCCGTCCGGGACCTGGACCGCGCGGCGCAGCGCCGGGTTCAGGTTTGGCTCGAGACGCAGCGCCTCCTCGCGGCTGACCCGGCGAGCTGGTATCCCAGAGGCGAGACACGATTCGAAGAAGAGCGGCTCGTACGCCTCGTCTTCCTCGGTGATCGCCACGAACAAACCATCGTTCAACTCGAACGAATCGGGCGCAATCCGCCGCAGGATCCGGTTCTCCTCGATGCACTCGACGGCCGACTCCCGGTCCTTCACCGCATATCTGGCCCCGCTGTGCAGGAGGCCGTGGTGGCGACCGGTGGTGCCGGAGGTGAGCTCTCCGCGCTCGACGAGGGTAACCCGTAGCCCTCTCAGCACGAGGTCGTGCGCGACTGCCCCTCCGCTCCCCCCTCCGCCGACGATGACGACATGGGGCGCGACTCTTGGCTGGTCCATCTCTCTCGCTACGCCCTGAACTGGCTCCCGCGACGATGCGGACGGAGGCCTGCCCGTCTTCCCGGCCGGCCCTGGGTACGCCGGTGGGCCGGCCGAAGCCGGCCCACCGGGGTCCGTCAGTTGACTACTCTACCCAGTCGAAGGTCCGCGTCACGGCCTTCTTCCAGAGCTTGAGGTCATTGGCTCGAGTGGTCGCGTCCATCTCGGGCTTCCACTCCTTGTCCTTCTGCCAGTTGGCGCGAAGGTCCTCGACCGCATTCCAGAAGCCGGTCGCGAGACCGGCCGCATATGCGGCGCCCAGGGCGGTCGTCTCGGCGACCTTCGGCCGGACCACCGGCACGCCCAGGACGTCGGCCTGGAACTGCATGAGCAGATCGTTGTAGACCATGCCGCCGTCGACCTTGAGGGCGGTAAGCGGAACGCCGGAGTCGGCGTTCATCGCGTCGAGCACCTCGCGTGTCTGCCAGGCCGTGGCCTCGAGGACGGCACGAGCGATGTGGCCCTTGTTCACGTAGCGAGTGAGGCCGGCGATTACGCCTCGGGCATCGCTCTTCCAGTACGGAGCGAAGAGGCCCGAGAAGGCCGGCACGAAGTACACGCCGCCATTGTCGTCGACGGTCTTGGCGAGCGTTTCGATCTCGCCCGACGACGAGATCATGCCCAGGTTGTCGCGCAGCCACTGGACGAGCGCGCCCGTGATCGCGATCGAACCCTCGAGGGCGTAGACCGCGGGCTGGTCGCCGATCTTGTAGCCGAGTGTGGTGAGGAGACCGCTCTTCGACGGCACGGCCTTCGTGCCCGTGTTGAGGAGCATGAAGCAGCCGGTGCCGTAGGTGTTCTTCGCCTCGCCCGGCGAGAAGCAAGTCTGGCCGAAGAGGGCAGCCTGCTGGTCGCCGAGGTCGCCCGCAACGGGGACGCCGGCGAGGTCGCCGACGGCCTTGCCGTAGACGGCACTGGAGGCCTTGATCGTGGGCAGCATCGAGCGTGGGATGCCCATGAGCTTGAGAATCTCGGGATCCCAGTCGAGGGTCGCGAGGTTCATCAGCATCGTCCGGCTGGCATTCGTCACGTCCGTGACATGGACGCCGCCGCTGACGCCGCCGGTGAGGTTCCAGATGCACCAGGTGTCGATGTTCCCGAACAGCAGGTCGCCCGCCTCCGCCTTCGCGCGAGCGCCGGCGACGTTGTCGAGAATCCACTTCACCTTCGGGCCCGAGAAGTACGTAGCCAGGGGCAGGCCTACCTTGGCGCGAAGCCTGTCCTGGCCGCCGTCCTTGGCGAACTCGTTGATGATCACGTCGGTCCGGGTGTCCTGCCAGACGATCGCGTTGTACACCGGCTTGCCGGTCTTGCGATCCCAGACGACGGTGGTCTCGCGCTGGTTGGTGACACCGACCGCGGCGAGATCGGCGGCGGTTATGCTCGCCTTCTTTAGAGCGCCGCGGATAACCTCGACGCTGCGGGTCCAGATCTCAGCGGGGTCGTGCTCGACCCAACCCGGCTTCGGGTAGATCTGCTCGTGCTCTTTCTGATCGATCCCGACCACGCCACCGCTGTGGTCGAAGATCATGAATCGGGTGCTCGTGGTGCCCTGGTCCAGGGCGCCGACATACTTGGCCATTCGGACCTCACTTCGTTGCTTCGACCAGGAGAACGTTCCGATCAGGCAACCCCGGACCTGGCTTCCGCGGCGTCCCGTTGGAGCATGTGGACGAAGTCGCCCCCGGGTCCTGTTGACCCGCGCGCACGCTTCAATGCATCCTCATCCGCCCTTGCGGGGCGTCGATGAGCTCGTCGAGCGAACGCCAGTTGCGGCGACGCCGCGTCGAGTCCCTGCGTGTCGTCCCGCCGGCACGAATGAATACGAGCCGGCGGGTCCGACGGACGGAGGACGATTACTTCGCGATCTGGAGAACGATGAAGTTGGTGAACGCCGCGTAGTAGACGACCGCCGCGATCGCGCCGCCGATGAGCGGACCGACAACGGGCACCCACGAGTACTCCCAGTCCGAGCCGCCCTTGCCTGGAACCGGCAGGATGGCATGGACGATGCGGGGGCCGAGGTCGCGGGCGGGGTTGATCGCGTATCCGGTCGTGCCTCCGAGCGAGAGGCCGATGACGACGACGAGCAGAGCCACTGGCAGTGCGCCGACCGTCGCCGGGGCCAGGCTATGGGGCTGGCCGAAGGCGAAGATCACGAAGACGAGCACGAAGGTGCCGATGATCTCCGAGATCAGGTTCAGAGGGTAGTTGCGGATGTTCGGGGCGGTGCAGAACACCGCCAGCTTGAGACCCTTGTCTTCGGTGGCCTTGAAGTGATCCCAGTAGTGGAGGGTCACGAGAGCGGCACCGATCATTGCCCCGATCAACTCACCTAGGATGTAGACCGGGACCTTGTCCCAGGTGATGCCGGTGCTGCCCTGCTTCATCGCTTCCATGACGGCCAGGCCGAGCGTCACGGCGGGGTTGAGGTGGGCGCCGCTGAGCGGCCCCGCCACGACCACGCCGCAGAACACGGCCAGACCCCATGCCATGGTTATGACGATCCAGCCGGAGTTCTGGGCCTTGGACTTCGCCAGCAGAACACCGGCGACGACGCCGTCGCCCAGGAGGATGAGCACCGCGGTGCCGAAGATCTCAGCGAAGAATTTCTCGGTCATTGGCTGTCTCCCCGATATCGGTGCGAAATGGATAGGTGCGAGGACCGATGGAGGTCGGGCAGAACGCGGGTCGTCGGAGTTGGCGACCTCGGGCTTCGCGGCCAACTGGGTTAGGTTCGGCCGCAGAACTCATAAGTGGCGGCCTGAGCGCCCTCTCTCCTCCTTTCCGAAGCGGCGCTGGAGTCACGTGACGCAGACACGTCGCGGGCTGCCGGGGCGAACCCCAAGACCGCACTCTAGGGCCGGAGGCGGCCCGGAATCCTCAAATCATTCTCGAAATGTAATCACGCGCTCCGGCGGCAACCGCCCTGTTGAGTCGTTGCGGCGTAGCGCTCGCGCGGCGCATCCGAAGCGAGCGCGACGTTGACGTTCGCGCCCGGCCGGTCCACGATCGCCGCACGCCATTCGCGTCCCGGAGTCTCGCGTCGCAGAATACGCACGTTGCGGGGCAGAACCGCGGAGGATCGACTTGCCTCAGTCCGGACTCCCGTCGCAGCGGCACATCGGCGTGTCGTCGCCCGCCGCGGCTGCCAGCGCCGTGGCGCGGCTGCGCGAGTTGCGCAATGCGGCGGCGGCGGCCTTGTGGGCGGCCGCATCGCCGGGCGGCGCTCTAAAGCTGGTGGCGGACTCGACCGTTTCCCAGGATGGCAACGGGCCGGAGGCGCCGGCGCGGTTCGAAGACGTCGAGGAAGCCCAAGCCTGGTGCGGCCGCGCCGGTTGGGCGGGGCTGGTCGTGAACGCACCAGAGGGGTCGGCCGTGATCGAGGGGCCCGGATTCGTGGCCGTCGCTCCGTCCGGGTCCGGCCAGGCCTCTCCCTCCCCCGCGCGCGATCTGGCGCCCGACCTGGCGCTCGTGCTTCATCTGGCCGCGCTCGAGTCCGCTCTCGAGCAGGAGGGCTCGATGCTCGCGCTCGTCCTGGAGAACACCAGCGATGCGATCGTTGCGGTCGACAATGACCTCCGCATCGTGCGGCACAACCCCGCGGCCGTCGCGCTGCTCGGTCGCGCTGACAAAGGATCCGGACGCCTCAGCTGCAGCGAGTATCTCGGATGTGGCGCGTGCCATCCGATGGACTCCGGTGGCACGGCTGCGGCAGGACATCCCAGCCGCGGCGGCGCTTCCGACTGCCCTTTCGTTCAGGTACTGAGCGGGGCGAACCCGATCGCCGTCCGGGACGACACGGCGATCGGCCCCCAGGAGGCCCGTATCCCCGTATCCGCGACGTATGTTCGCACGCGCGGTCGAGAGTTTGGCGCGGTGGGCGTGTTCCGCGACCTGCGGGCGGGTCACGCGATAGACGAACTCAAGTCGAGCTTCGTCGCCGCGGTCTCGCACGAGCTTCGCACGCCGCTCGCCCTGATCAGCGGCTACTCGCAGAGCCTCCTCGAGCTCGATCTCGACGACGCCGCCAGGCGTCTCTTCGTCGAGCGCATCGACGGTACCGCCAACAGGATGCGTGCGCTCATCGACCAGCTCCTCGACGTCGCCACCCTGGAGAGCGACCGCCTGGCCGTTGACCCGCGCCGGATCTCACTCCGACCTCTCCTCAAGTCCATCATCGACGAAGTGGCCGAGATGCCCGGCTCACTCGCGGTGAGCCTCTCGGTTCCGCCCGACCTGCCGCCTGTATATGCCGACCCGATCCGGATCGGCCAGGTAGTGTCCAATCTCCTCGACAATGCGCGCAAGTACGGCAGTCACGGCTCGATGGTCGCGATCCGGGCTCGCAGAGCAGACGACCAGGTGGTCGTGAGCGTCGACAACGACGGACCTGAGATCGCCGCTGATGAGCGCGAGGCCGTGTTCGAGAGATTCTACCGAGGGCAAGATGCCAAATCCTCGGGGACGCCCGGTATCGGGCTCGGCCTCTATCTGAGCCGGCGACTCGTGGAGGCGCACGGAGGCCGGATCACGCTCGAGGAACGGCCTGGAGGAACCTGTGTCTCGCTGACCCTGCCCCTGGTCCTGGCCGCCTGGACCAAGCGCGGCGGCGAGGGGACCCTGCCGAATCGTGGCGGAGCGTCGGGCCCCACCGCGAGTCGACCGACCGCGCCCGCCCGCGAGGAGCGAAGCCGACCATGACCGAGACGGAATCCGAAGCCCGTCCCTCCGGCCCTCGGCGCGTCGTCGTCGTCGAGGACGAGCCGGAGTTTGCGAACCTCCTCAAACTCTGGCTCGAACGCCACGGCTGGGAGGCGATCGTGGCCAGCGACTGTCCGGAGGCCATGGCCATCTTCGAGGCGCGAGAGCCGGACATCGTCCTCCTCGACATCGGCCTGCCCGGCGTGGACGGGTGGCAGGTACTCGAGCAGATCCGGGCCACGAGCCGGGTCCCGGTCCTGGTGGTGACCGCACGGGGGACCGAGGCCGAGAGGATCCACGGCCTGAGCCTGGGCGCTGACGATTACATCACCAAGCCCCTCAGCTTCCCGGAATTGATGGCCCGCATCGAGGCTGCGCTTCGCCGGGCGCATCCGGCGGACGACATGAGCGGGACCTCGATCCGGCGCGGTCGGCTGCTGTTGGATCCGGTACGTCACCGGGTCCAGGTCTCCGGTGTGGAGATCCACCTGACTCCAACCGAATTCCGGCTCCTGCAGCACCTGGCGACGCAGCCAGATCGGGTCGTGGGCCACCGCGAACTACTCGCGGCCGTATGGGGCGCCGGCTACGAGGAAGAGACCCACCTTCTCCAGGTCACCGTCCGGAACCTCCGAGCCAAGCTCGCGCCCGTACTTCAGGATTCCGTGATCGGAACCGTGTACGGCATGGGCTACCGGATCGTCGAGAAATAGATCGGCATCGGTCGCCACGGGCCGCGGGCAGGTCGATTCCGACCGACAACCCGTTCCGTCGCTCGGTCTGGCCCGATCCACGGAGATCAATCCGGTGGGTGGGTGAGAACATCGACGCCCAAACCTAGAAGGAGATGGATATGGCCGCGGTTCGACGCGCAACAGTGAGCTGGGACGGCGACCTCGCCACAGGCTCCGGCCGGCTTGATGCCGCGACGAGCGGCGCCTTCTCGGGCCTGCCGGTGACCTGGGCATCTCGAACAGAAAGCGCCGACGGCCGAACGAGCCCCGAAGAGCTTCTCGCGGCCGCTCACGCGAGCTGCTACGCCATGGCATTCTCGAGCGAGCTGACCAAGGCGGGCTCGCCACCGGAGCATCTCGACGTGTCGGCCGAAATCGACTTCGAGCGCCTCGACGGCAAATGGACGGTGGTGGCCAGCAAGCTCACCGTCCGCGGCCGGGTACGCGGCATCGACGAAGCGGGCTTCAGAGCCATCGCCGAGGGGGCAAAAGAAGGCTGCCCCGTCTCGCGGGCACTCAAGGGCAACGTCGCCCTGAGTGTGGAGGCATCGCTCGAGCGGTGAGTCCGTCGAGCAGCGCCGGCAGGCCCGCGCGAGTCCGGACTCGCGAGCGCGGACCGCGTCACAGCCTCGCCGTCGGTGGGCGGGCCTGATAATCTGCGGTCATGGGAAAGCAGGATCCCCCCAAAGCCGTCCGCGTCGACAGTTGGAGCTTCGACGGAAGCTGGCCGGGCAACCGATCGAGAGTGCCGCTCGTCGGCGTCTTCCTGATCGTCCTCGGGCTCTTCCTGGCCGCCGGCCAGCTGGTTCGCGAGGCCCAGATCGGGGCGTCCGCCTTCTTCCTCACGGTCGGCGTGATACTCGTCTACCTGGGGATCCGCGACCGCAGCGACCTCGCCCTGTACGCTGGGGCGTTCGTCACGGCCCTCGCCCTGTCGGACTTGTTGAGCAGCATCGGCTTGATCCACGGAGCGGGCTGGGGGACGATGTTCCTTGGCATAGGCGTCATCGCCATCGCCTTGATCCGGTCAACGGCCGGACACCGGCTGGGTTGGGCCCTGGGCATCGGCGCCCTGCTTGCACTATGGGGCGGCAGCGACGTCGCGGCGTCCAACCTCAACTTCCCGACCGACCGCCTGGTCGGGCCCCTTCTGATCGTGCTCCTGGGCTTCTACGTCGTGACGCGCAACAGGGCTCCGCGGGGCTTCTGAGAACCGCGCTCGATCGGGTCGCCGGGCCTTATCCGTCCGCTACCACCGCGGGGTTCGGGCGCCGCAGCACGCCATTTTCGTCGACGACCTGGGCGAATACATCGACGATCTCCGGATCGAACTGCGTGCCGGCGTACACCCGCAACTCCGCCCAGGCCCGCTCGATCGGCAGGGCGGCGCGGTATATCCGGTCGGTCGTCATGGCGCTGAATGCATCGGCCACGGCGATGATCCGGCCCCCGAGCGGCGTATCGGCACCGACCAGAGAGTCGGGGTAGCCGCGGCCATCCCAGCGTTCGTGGTGATGGCGAACGATCTGGGCTATGTCCGCCATCGCCTCATGGACCTCCAGAATGGCGGCGCCGATCTCGCTGTGGCGCTTCATCTCGGTCATCTCTGCGTCCGTCAGCGGCCCGGGCTTGAGCAGGATCGCGTCGGCGATCCCGATCTTGCCGATGTCGTGCAGGTAGCCGCCGATGCGGATCGTCATCTGGCGTCGCTCGTCGAGCCCGAGCACCACCGCCATCCGCTCGGACAGCACACCGAGCTGACGGCAATGCTCGCCGGTCTCGAGGTTGCGGGCTTCAATCGCGGTTGACAACGTCAGGGCAATCGAATCGAGGACGGGACTCAGATACCGATACTGCAGCGCCTCGTACTGCATCTGGGAGGACGACAGTGCCCGCCGGACCTCCGCGAGGAGCTCTTCGCCGGTAAACGGCTTGACCAGCATCCCCGTGGCGCCTTCGCGCAGGGCCTGAATAGCCATGTCGACGGTGCCGTGCCCGGTCACGACGACGACAGGCAACTCCGGCTGCTGCTCGCGGAACTTCCGCATCAGAGCGAGGCCGTCCATGCCCGGCATATGGATGTCGGTGATGACCACGTCGAACGCCCCGTCGGAGAAGGACGCGATCGCATCGAGCGGGTTGCTGGAGGTCACCGGTTCAAAGCCCTGGACTTCGAGAAGGCGGCGGAGAATCTGCAGGATGACCGGCTCGTCGTCGATGCAGAGCACGCGGGGACGAACGTGGCCCGTGCGTGGCGGCCGCAGATCCCAGCTCATGCCCGCACTACGGATCCCGTGGCCGCCTGGATCCGACTCCCGAAACCCTCGCGTTCAGGCCACGCGGTCGGGAGCCAGACCGTAAAGACCGACCCCTTGCCCGGCGAGCTCTCGACGTCGATCGTCCCGCCGTGACTTTCGACGACCTGGAGACCGACCAACAGGCCGAGGCCCGAGCCTTCCGCCCCCTCGGCGCGCATCGAGAAGAATGGCGTGAAGATGCGGCTTCTGCTCTCGCTATCCATACCCACGCCTCCGTCCGCTACGACCACGCCAATTCGGTCCGGGTCGGAGATAGTCGACACGCAAAGGTTACCCCGGCAGGCATTGCATCGATGGCGTTGTTGCAAAGATTCGGCAGAACCTCCCCGATGGCATCGGGGTCGATGTCGAGAGAGCCAACGTCGCCGTAGTTGGCAACGATCTCAACCCCAGCCTGGTAGGCCCGAGGGCGGACTACGTCCAGAGTCGATCGCGTCAGATCGTTGAGACTCGTCATGATGCGCTGCAGCAGGCGCGGTCTCGCGAGCTCCAGCAGCGCCCGGATGATCGAGCGCGCGCGGATCGCCTCGTCTCGGATCATCTGGGCCTCGACGCGGCGGGGATCGCCCTCGGGTAGCCCACCGAGGAGCAGCTCCGAAAAGCCGAGGATGCCGGTCAGCGGGTTGTTGACCTCGTGGGCCACGGCCCCGGCCAGCTCGCCGACGGCGCCGAGCCTGGAGGTCCGGACCAGCTGCCGCTGGTACCGCTGGACCTCGACCAGCTCGCGTCGCAATTCACCCAACCGCGAGAACGGACACGAGCAGCACGGAAACGGCCGCCGGTCCCGCGATCGCGGGTTCACCACGCAGCCCAAACGCGGCCTCGATCACCAGGAGTCCCAAGCCGATGGAGACGACGACGATCGAGACAAGCGCAGAGCGGACAGCGAACAAAGCCACCGTCCGGACCCGCGCTCTCGCGTCTACCGGGCGTCGGGAGATGCGCCGCTCGAGATTCGCTGCGACCATGTGGTAACCGTAGGGGACCGACGCCGCCCGTGACATCACTAACATGGGCGATACCCGACTGCTGCGGATGCCGTAGAAACGGCGCCGCACGAAGTTCGGCGGGACGGCCTCAGCTCAGCTTCGCCGATGTCTCGACCACGGCCCGCTCCACGGCGTCGCCCACTCGGCCGGCAATCGAAACCAGCTCTGCGTCCGTAACCACGAACGGCGGCCCCAGCAGGATGGTGTCGCCGTTCGTTCCATCGGCGTTGCCCGTCCCGTGGTAGATGAGCAGCCCGGCGGCGCGGGCGTGGCTCATGACGCTCTCGATGAGATGCGCCGATCGCGGGAACGGCCGCCGCGTGGCCCGGTCCGCCACCAGCTCCAGACCGACCAGCAACCCGCGGCCTCGGATCTCGCCGACATGCGGGTGATCGCCCAGCCGCCGCGTCAGCAACTCGAGCAATCGCTCGCCCTTGACCGCGCTGGCCTCGACGAGCCTTTCCGACTGGAGGATCCGGAGAACCTCGCGGGCCACGGCCGCGCCCACCGGTGAGTGGCTGTACGTGAAGCCGTGGACGAACCCACCGCCTGTCGTGACTGTCTCGTAGACCGTCCCGCTTGCCACCGCCAGGCCGAGCGGGAAGTAGCCGCCGCCGGCGCCCTTTGCCGCAGCCATGACGTCGGCGCGCACGCCCCAGTGATCGAGCCCGAACCATCGGCCGGTCCGCCCAAAGCCGGTCATCACTTCGTCGGCGACGAGCAGGATCCCGTGGCGACGGCAAACCTCGGCGACCGCCGGCCAGTAGCCGTCGGGCGGGACCACGGCCCCGAGCGTTGCGCCGACGATGGGCTCGGCCACGAACGCGGCCACTCTCCCCGGCCCGGCGTCGGCGATGGCCGCCTCGAGCTCGGCGATCAGGGGGCCCACGTCCCCCAGCGCGCGCGCGGCGGGTTCTCCATCCCGGTACGGATACGCGGCGCTGACGTGGCGGAACCGCCCGAGCCACGGTTCGTATGGCCGGCGCAGCGGCTCGCGTCCCGATAGGTCGAGCGCACCGATCGAGTTGCCGTGATAGCTCCCCCAACGAGCGATGACGACGGTCCGGTCCGGCTCGCGCCGGGCAAGGTAGTAAGAGCGCACGAGCTTGAGACAGCTCTCGATCGCTTCCGACCCGCCGCTCACCGGGTAGATTGCCGGGTCGTCGACCGGTAGGTAGCGGCCGACCGCACGGGCGTACGACTCGAGCGGTTCAGTGGTGAAACTGGTTCCGTGGACGTAGGTGAACGCGCTCGCCTGGCGCTCCATGGCTTCGACCACAGACCGGCGGCCGTGACCGACGTTCACGACGATCGCCCCTCCGGCCGCGTCCAGGTACTCCCGCCCATCGGCGTCCCAGATCGTACAGCCGTCGGCACGCACCGCGACCGGCAGATCCCCCTGTGCCCTCTGAAAGACCCGGCCGGTAACGGCAGCTGCAGCCTGGCGATTGGTGGCATTCATAGCGCGATTGTAGGCAGATCAGGCGCTACCTCGGGCGCTCGCTCGCCGCCAAATGTTGAGCAAAACACTTCAGGCCGGAGAGACGCCCGGCCGTGACATATGGCCCATGGGCATATTCATGTCGTCGATCTATTCATAGAACACGAATAGATCATGCAGCTAGAGGCCACCGAAATGTCGAACCAGTCCCAGGACTCGGCGAGTGCCGCGACCGGTTCGGCAACGCTTCTATCGAGGAGGATTGATCCGATGCAACGTCCCGCCGACGGCATCTACGCCCTGCAGGCGACGCTGCTCAAGACCCTGGCCAGCCCTCGACGCCTAGAGCTCGTCCACCACCTCGGTGAGACCGGCCCGCAGGAAGTCCGCAAGCTGGCCGATCACTTCGGCCTGACCCAGCCCGCCGTCTCCCAGCACCTGGCCGCCCTTCGCGGAGTCGGCATCGTCGAGGCGGTGCGCGACGGACGCGAAGTCCGGTACCAGCTCGCGGACCCGGAGATCGTCGCTGCCTGCGGAGCGATGCGCCAGGTGCTCATTCGCCGCATCGCTCGACTCGGCGATCTGGCGGCTTCATACGAAAGCCAGACCCAAGCCCAACCGGCTTCTCTGGCGACCCCCGAACCCGTCTTGACGTCAGCCGCGAACGCCCATACCCACTAAGCCACCCCTCAACCGGAGACTGCCATGAGCGCACTCAACGTAGCCGACCTCGAAACCATCACCGCCGCAGAGATCATCGACGCCCGGGGCGCCGCCTGCCCCGGCCCGCTGCTCGAAGCAAAGAAGGGCATGGGCAAGATCGCCATCGGCGACGTCATGGAAGTCTGGTCGAGCGACCCGGCCACCAAGAGCGATATGGGCGCCTGGGCCGGCAAGATAGGTCACGAGTTCCTCGGCGTCGTCGAAGCGGATGGCTACGACCGCGTCTTCCTTCGCCGGGGCAAGTAGCCTCGCCGCTTCGGCCTTCGGCCCCCTCTACCGCCCGACCCACTGCAGGAGCACTCGCCAGATGACCGCGCCAGCCACTGCGCCGGTGGAAGGCGAGGCCGGGATCGCCGCCCCGCGCATCCTGGTCTTCTCCACCAACAACATCTCCGACCCAGGGATCGACCTGGCCGGTAGCGCCCACCTGCACTACTCACCCGGTGTGCGAGTCATCAGCCTGCCCTGCACCAGCGGCATCCGGCCGTCGTGGATCCTGCACGCAATAAGGCAGGGCTTCGAGGGCGTCTTCATCGCCTCGGATGGCGACGAGTGCGCCTTCCTGCCGGACTGCGCCAAGCGCGCTTCACGGATCGTGGCCGAGGCGCAAGCGCTCCTCAAGGCCGAGGGTCTCTCCCCTCAGCGCCTCAAGATGGCGGCCATTTGCTCCGTCTGCGCCGAGAACTTCGCCAAGCACATGAACCAGTTCTCGGAGGCGCTGACGGCGCTCCGGACGACGGGAGCGAAGTGATGACTGACTACGACGCGCTCGTCGTCGGCAGCGGCATCGCCGGCATGGAGTCCGCCCTCAAGCTCGGCGACATGGGCTACAGAGTCCTGCTCGTCGAAAAGGAGGCGAGTGTCGGCGGTCGGATGATCCTGCTCAGCAAGGTCTTCCCCACCCTGGACTGCGCCAGCTGCATCTCGACCCCCAAGATGGCTGCCTCGATCCACCACCCGAACGTGACGGCCCTTACCTACACCGAGGTGGATGGCATCGCGCGGCAGCCAGACGGGACGTTCAAGGCCACCGTCCGTCACAAGCCCCGCTTCGTAGACGAGGCGGCCTGCACCGGCTGCCAGCAGTGTGAGACTGCCTGCACCGTAGCGGTGCCGGACCAGTTCAACGCCGACATGGTGGCCCGCCGGGCGGCATACATCGCCTTCCCGCAGGCGGTACCCAAGAAGGCCGTCCTGGAGCGTGCCGGGACGTCGCCCTGCTCGTACACCTGCCCGGCCGGGATCAAGGCCCACGGTTATGTCTCGCTCGTTCGCAGCGGCGAGTACGAGAAGGCATACCAACTCGTGCTGGAGGCCACGCCCCTCGTCGGCACCCTCGGCCGAGCCTGCTACGCCCCTTGCGAGGGCGAGTGCACGCGCGGCTCTCTCGAAGGAGCGCTGCCCATACGGCGTCTCAAGCGCTTCGCCGCGGATCGGCACTACGCCACGGCCGATGGACCGGGCATATCGGTTCCGCCCTCCAACGGCAAGAGGGTGGCCGTTGTCGGATCCGGACCTGCCGGCCTGACCGCCGCCTGGCAACTCGCCCGCCTCGGATATGGAGTGAAGATCTTCGAGGCCGCTCCGGTCGCCGGCGGGTTCCTCCGCCTGGCCATCCCGGCCTACCGGCTCCCCGCCGAAGTCGTGGAACAGGACATTTCCAACGTCACAGCCATCGGCGTCGAGATCGCCACCAACTCACCGGTCGAGAACCTCGAAGCGCTCGGCCGCGAGGGCTTCGACGCGGTCCTCGTCGCTACCGGAACGCCGCTTTCGACGGGCCTGAACGTTCCCGGCGAGAAGCTCGACGGCGTCTCAAGCGGACTGCAGTTCCTGCGGGCGACGAAGCTCGGCTCCGGGGTGGATCTGAGCGGAAAGCGCGTCGTCGTCATCGGCGGCGGCAACGTCGCCATGGACGCGGCCCGGACAGCCGTCCGGCTCGGCGCCGTCGAGACGACCGTGGCTTACCGCCGCGGCCGCGAAGAGATGCCGGCCCACGCGGCCGAAGTCGACGACGCGGAGCGGGACGGCGTCGGGTTCAGCTTCCTGGTCGCCCCCGTCGAGGTCGTCGGCGACGCCTCGGGCAAAGTGATCGGGCTGCGCTGCCAGCGCATGGCTTTGGGCCAGCCCGACGCATCGGGTCGACGGCGCCCGGAACCCATCAAGGGCAGCGAATTCGTCATGGCCTGCGACACCGTTCTGGTCGCGATCGGCATGTCGCCCGAAGGCGCCGCGTTCGGATCCGGGGTCGCGGTCAACGCCAACGGCACCCTGGCCGCCGACAAGCGGACTCTTCAGACGGCCGTGCCTCACGTCTTCGCCGCTGGCGACGTTGCAACGGGGGCCTCCGACATCACCCGGGCCGTCGGCCAGGGTCGCCGTGCGGCCTACATGATGGACCGCTGGCTGCAGGGCAAGACGCTCGACGGCTTCGAGATGGATGACCTCCTGCCGCTCGTCGACAAGCCTGCCGTCCTCGCCCGCCAGAAGCGGTACGGACGAACCGGCCTGCTTGCCGAGACCTCGATTTCGGCCGCCCGCGACTTCGCCGAGATCGAAGCTCCCCTCTCCGAGGCCGAGGCCCGTGCCGCGGCCGGCGACTGTCTGGACTGCGGCGTCTGTTCCGAATGCCAGGAATGCGTCAAGGTCTGTCCGTCGGACGCGATCCACCTGGACATGCGCGAGCGGATCGAAGAGGTCAATGTCGGGGCCGTCGTCGTGGCCACCGGCTACAAGCTCTTCACCGCCGATGCCAAACCGGAATACGGCTTCGGCCGCTACAAGAACGTCATCACCGGCATGCAGATGGACCGTCTGCTCGCTCCGACCAGGCCGTTCAATACGGTGCTGCGACCGGGCGACGGCAAGGTTCCCGAGCGCATCGCCTACGTGATGTGCACCGGTTCTCGCGACGAGGCGCCTGGACCTGGCGGTCGAGGCGGCGTCAACAATCCGTTGTGCTCGCGGTTCTGCTGCATGTACTCGATCAAGCAGAACCAGCTCGTCATGGGCGCCCTGCCCCTGGCCGAGGTCACGGTCCACTACATGGACATCAGGGCGCCGGGCAAACGCTACGACGAGTTCTACGAGGGCGCCAAGGCAATGGGCGCCACCTACGTCAAGGGCCGCGTGGCCAAGATCACCGAGAAGCCGGACGGCAACCTGATCCTGCGCTACGAGGATATCGAGCACGGCGGCGCGCTCGTCGAGGCCGAGTACGACATGGTCGTGCTGGCAATCGGCGTCCAGCCGAACCGTGACGTCGAGCGCCTCTTCCAGGGCGACGAGATTGAGCTCTCCGACTACCACTACGTGGCCGAACCCGATGAGGACATGGAGCCCGGGCGAACCAGTATCCCCGGCGTATTCGTGGCGGGAACGGCATCCGGGGCGAAGGACATCTCAGATTCGATCCTGCATGCGGGCGCAGCCGTCGCCCAGGTGGCGGCCCATCTCGAAAGCCGGTCTCGCGCCGCCGGCGACAACCCCGTCCAGACTCTGAAGGTGCCGGCATGAGCGAGCAGCGTGAGCCCCAGACGCTCCCCCCGGCCAGCCCGAACGCCCGCCGCATAGGCGTCTACGTTTGCCACTGCGGCGGCAACATCTCGGATTACGTTGACGTCCAGGCCGTCGTCGACGCGGTCAAGGACGAGCCCGGGGTGGTCATCGCCAAACACACCATGTTCGCCTGCTCCGACGCGGCCCAGCAGGAGATGGAGCAGGACATCACCGCCAACGACCTCGACGGCCTGGTCGTGGCGTCTTGCTCCCCGAAACTCCACACGGTGACGTTCCGGGGCGTGGCCAAGCGGGCAGGGCTCAACCCCTACGAGTACAGCCAGGCCAACATCCGCGAGCAATGCTCCTGGACACACACCGACGACCACGAAGGCGCCACCCACAAGGCCATCGGCCTCGTACGCGGCGTCATCGCCCGAACCAGGCTGACGGAAGCCCTCGAGCCGCTCGTGGTCGAGACGACCCAAAAAGCGCTGATCATCGGCGGCGGCGTGACCGGCTTGCGAGCCGCGATCGGCATGGCCGACGTCGGCCTCGGCGTCTTTGTCGTGGAACGAGAGCCACAGCTCGGCGGTTGGGTCGGCCGCTTCGGCCCGATGTTCCCGCATGAACGCGAGGGTCGAGAGCTGATCGCCACGCTGGTGGAAGAGGTCAAGAAGCGGCCCGCCATAAAGGTCTTCACCGGGGCCGAGGTCGTGAGCAAGGCCGGCAGCTTCGGCAACTACCAGGTCGGCATAAGGGTCTCGGCCGATCCGCCCCAGACGATCACGGCCGAGGTCGGCTCCATCGTCGTGGCAACCGGATTCGACGCCTACCAGCCAGCCGAAGACGAGTTCGGCACCGGCCTCGACGGAGTGGTGACGCTGCCCGAGTTCAAGGACATGGTCGACCGGGCGGAGGGTCCGCTGCGCCACAACGGCCGGCCGGTCCGGAGCCTGGCCTACATCTACTGCGTCGGCAGCCGCCAGCCCGGCGGCAACGAGTATTGCTCGCGGTTCTGCTGCTCGGCGACCGCTCACGTCTCGATCAAGGTCTCCGGGCTCGACCCGAAGGTCCGCCAGTATCACCTGTATCGGGACATCCGCACCTACGGCAGCTTCGAGCTGCTCTATACGGAAGCTCGCAAGCAGGGCGCGGTCTACGTCAAGTACCCGGACGATGCGCCACCTTCGGTGGCCGTCGACAAGGGAGGCGGGCTCGCGGTGAACGTCCGCGACCTCCTCTCCGGCGACGAGGAACTGGAGATACCGGTCGACCTGGTGGTCCTCGTGACGGGCATGGTTCCCCGCAAGAACGAGGAGATGGTCGGCATCCTCAAGCTGCCGCTCGGCCGGGATGGCTTCTTCAACGAGATCCACCCCAAGCTTCGGCCGGTCGAGACCGTTGTCGACGGCGTCTTGATAGCCGGGACGTGCCAGGGGCCCAAGAGCTCGGCCGAGAGCGTGGCCTCGGGTCTGGCCGCGGTGACCCAGAGCGCGTCGGTGCTCAAGAAGGGCGTGGCGGAGTTGGACCCGCTGGTTGCCACCGTCGATCCGGACGCGTGCACCTGGTGTGGAAAGTGCCTGGAAGCCTGCCCGTACGGCGCGATCGAGCAGCTCTCGCTCAATGGCCGCGAGGTCGCGACCGTAAGCGAGGCGGGCTGCAAGGGCTGCGGCGGCTGCGTGCCGATGTGCCCGGAGAACGCAATCGATCTGCGCGGCTACACAGACGCCCAGATCACTGCCGAGATCGACGGCCTGCTCGAGGAGGCACTTGCGTGAACGCTCCCAACACCGCGTCGAACCGAGACCTGCGGGAGATCATCCGTGAGGAACCGCTGATGCGAGGCCGCATCCTCGAGGTTCTGGCGGACGGGCCGCATACCGTGCCCGAGATTGCCGAGGCGGTCGGCCGACCCAGCCATGAGGCCCTGTACTGGGTCATGGGCATGCGCCGATACGGCTGGGTCCGTGAGACCAAAGAAGTGACACCCGAAGGCTACTTCCGCTACGGCGCAGTCCAGAAGGAGGCGCGGCCGTGACCGCGCGCGTCGACAACAACCTGTATCCGGAGCTGCAGCGGTTCGGCGCCGCCGACATCTCGGCCTGCTTCAACTGCGGCGTTTGCTCGGCCATCTGCCCGCTGTCGGTGGACGGTGCGTCGTTCCCGCGCCGGATGTCGCGCTACGCCCAATTGGGCCAGCGTGAGAAGCTTCTCTCGAGCCCCGAACTCTGGTCCTGCTACGGCTGCTCCGAGTGCACGGAGTCATGTCCCACGCAGGCGGACCCGGCCTCGTTCATGGCCGCCGCCCGACGTTACGCCGTGGCCAGCTACGACCGGACCCATCTGGCCTACCTCCTCGCCACGTCTCGGCTCTTTGCCGGCGTCTTCGTCGTCGCGCTCGTGGCGTTGCTATCCGCCTTCATGTATTCGGTTCACCGGCCCGTCGACGGCTCGACCCTCGCCTTCTTCCAGTTCATACCTTCGGACTTCATCCACAACCTCGGCGTGGTAGCGATGGCCGTCATGGGAGTGGCGGCGCTGCTCGGCTTATTCGAGATGGTCCGGCGCGTATTGCGCGGACCGAAGGCCGGCAAGACGAAGGCCACGATCCGCAAGGCCGCCGATGCCGCGGTCTACGCCGTGGGAACGGAATCGCTGGCCCAGACGCGCTTCCGCAAGGACTGTGCGGACGCCGCCAAATCACGGCCCTGGTATTCGCAGCGCTGGTTCATCCACTTCGCGACCATGTGGGGCTTCCTGGGCCTGCTCGGCGCTACGATGCTCGACTACGGCCTGGAGATCCTCGGCATCAAGGCGACGGGAACGCCTGTGCCCATCTGGTATCCGGTGCGGTTGTTGGGCACCCTCGCCGGCGCGGCCCTCATCTACGGAACCACAGTGCTGATCGTTCGTCGCCTGCGGAAGAGCGACCGATCGAGCGTTCACTCGACGACATCGGACTGGATGTTCCTGTGGATGCTCTGGGTGGCGGGAGTGACCGGTTTCGTCCTCGAGCTCGGGCTGTACCTGCCGCAGGCGCCTGCCTGGGGATACCCGATGTTCCTGCTCCACGTCGGTGTGGCCATGGCCCTCGTTATGCTGGTTCCGTTCGGCAAGTTCGCCCACGTCCTCTACCGGCCAGTCGCGCTCTTCGCCATCCGGTTGCGGGGCTGAGCCGCGCGGGACGGCACTCGGCAATAACAAGGGGATGACTCTATGGCGAGCAAGCGAAGGACGGGGCAGGCTGGGTCGGGCGCTGCGCGATCAGTCGGGCGGCCCAGGGCCGGGGGGCCCAAGGCAAGCCCGGTGCCCCCGTACCGCAATCGCTTGTACCTCGCCCTGGCCGGCGGTGCAGTAGCCCTCGTGGCCGTGATCGCCATCGCCTTCGCGGCGTTTGGTGGCACCGGCTCCGGCGCCGGACCCAGCCTGGCAACGGGTGAGTCCATCCATCAGGCTCAGGGCGGTCAGTGGACGGACGTGACTCCCGACAGACTCGCCCAGATGCTACAGAACAAAGACTTCACGCTGGTCAACGTCAAGACGCCGTACATGGGCGAGATCGACGGTACCGACCTCTACATCCCCTACGACCAGCTGACGGCACGTTCGAACGGGCTACCTGCGGCCAAGACCGCGAAGATCCTTGTCTACTGCAGGAGCGGCGTCGAGAGCGCGCAGGCGGCGCAGACGCTCCTGAACCTGGGATACGCAAACGTGTGGAACCTTGACGGCGGCATGAATGCCTGGCAGTCGTCCGGGCGGACCCTGGTCAACAGGAACAGAACCTAGGCGGCCTGCCGGTGCCCCCCTCCTCGCTCTCGACATATCGGGAGGGATCGCTCCACTCGGCCCTGAAGACCCGCTACGCAGGGCCCGACGGGCTCGTGGAGCAGGCGGTCGACGGTTTCGTCGTGGACGTCGTGCGCGGGGAGGAGCTCGTCGAGATCCAGACCTCGAGTTTCGCCTCGGCGGCCCCAAAGCTCCGGAGACTCGTCCACCGCCATCGCGTCCTGGTCGTCCATCCGATTGCGGTCGAGCGCTGGCTGGTCAAGGTCGACGCCGGCGGCGCGGTCGTGTCCCGGCGGCGTTCGCCCAAGCGGGGCATCCCCGCGGATCTCTTCGACCAGCTCGTGGCGTTTCCTGAACTCGTCGCCCATCCGAACTTCAGCCTCGAGCTGCTCCTGGTCCGGGAAGAGGAGGTCCGCGGTCCGGTGCCGGAAGGCGCCCGCTATCGGTATCCGCGCCAGTGGTGGCGGCTCGACCGGCGGCTTCTCGAAGTCGTGGGGACCATCCGGATCGAATCGCCGGCGGGCCTGACCCGACTGCTGCCGCCGCTTCCCGCCACCTACACATCGGCCGATATCGCGGCTGCGCTCGGACGGCCGAAGCGGCTGGCCGCCCGGGCCTCCTACTGCCTCCACAAGTCCGGCGCTTCGGTGAGAGTCGGGCGGAGCGGGCGCCTCGGGGCCTACCGGCTGGCCGGTGCCACCGGCCCGGATTCCGAGCGTCAGTAGAGCCAGGGCACCAGCCGCCGTGTCCTGGCCCGATAGGCGGCGTAGCCTGCGTAGCGCCCGGCGAGCCAGATCTCCTCGCGGCGCGACTTGAGGTCGAAGAAGCCGAACAGCACGACAGACCCTGCCAGGGTCGCCGGCGACGCGGTCCAAAGGCCCCAGCCGAGCGCGCCGAGGATGAGGCCGGTGTAGATCGGGTGTCGAACCAGGCTGTAGGCTCCACACTCCACCAGGCTGGCATCCTCCAACGGCCTGGGGAACGGGGTCATGCTCTCGCGCAGGTCCAGGACGCCGCGCAACGACAGGAGACCGCCCGCCAGGATCAGGCCGGTTCCAAGCGCCAGCCCACCGCTCCGGGCGGCGCCTCCCCAATCCGGACCGGCGGCGCCCGACAGGGCGATCGCCCCGAAGAGCACGACCTGGAGGGCAAACCAGCCCTCGCCGCGGCGGCCGAGCTCGGGCAGCCTGCTCATTGTCAGGCGGCGCTGCCGAGGCCAGGGGCTACGGCGTCCGCGGGCTTTGGATTTGCGAGCGTGTCGGGATCGGCGTGCGGCCCGGCGACCAGCACCTCGCCCTCGATCGGGGGCATGCCGGCGGTGCCGTAGATGCGGTAGCGATGGTGGATCTCGACCGTGCCGGCCGAGAGCATCGCCGCCACCGAGCAGTACTTCGTGGCCGAAAGCTCGATGGCCCGCCGGACGGCGGTTTCGTCCACGGCCGGGCCCGTGACGACGTGGACGACGTCCGCCCGGGTGTAGACCGCCGGCTGGCCGTCGCGCTGCTCGGCGGTGACGCTGACTTCATAGCTCGTGACGCTCTGGCGTTTCTTCTGCAGGATCGACATCACGTCCATCCCGGTACAGCCCGCCTGGCCGACCAGGAGCATCTCGACGGGTCGCGGACCGGCGTTGCCGTTCGAGTCGTCGAGGACTATCGCGTGGCCCGAACCGGTCCGGGCGGTGAAGCGGAGACCTGTCCCGTCGTATCGGGCGGTCGATGTCTTGACGTGTCACTGAATTCAACTCCTTGGAAACGCTACGGTCGGCGGAGGACGAGCAGAGCATCGATGGGGCCGCGCCCCGGTAGCGGAACTCGGCGCAGGACCTCCGCTCGCTCGACGACAAGATCCGGATCGGCCGCCCGCAGATCGCGGGCCATCTCGTCGGCCGTGAACAGGCGCGCCGGATCGGGCCCGCCCTGACCCTCGGCGCCGTGGAGGCGGTCGTGGCCTATGACGAGCATCCGGCCACCGGGGGCCACTGCGGCGGCGGCGTGGGCGTAGACCCGTCGGCGCTCGTCGGGAGGAAGATGCAGGTAGACGATCACAACGAGGTCGAACGATCGGGCCGGTGCGGACCACGAGAAGAGATCGCGCTCCAGCCATTCGACTTCGACGCCAGCCTGGTCGGCCTTGGCCCTGCCGTTGGCCAGACCGACGGGCGACCAGTCGACGGCCGTCACGCGCCAGCCCTGCTGCGCCAGCCAGACCGCGTTCGTGCCGCTCCCGGCAGCCAGCTCCAGGACCGAGCCGGGTTCGAACCCGGCGACACCCGCGACCAGCGTCGGGTTTGGGCCAGCGCCCTCGAAGTCGCCGGCGCTGTGTCGTTCGTCCCAGCCGCGCCGGGGATCATCGGCGTGGGGATCGCCCCCGTCGGGGGCCCGGTGGTCGGCAGCCATGCTCACTCCCTCTCCAGAGGTCGCTTCGTCCGCGCCCAGGCGCCGGTGCCGCCTCTGACGGACACCGCTCCTTCAAACCCTTGAGCGAGCAGGTAATCCGTCGCGGCCAGACTGCGGCTGCCGCTCTCGCAGATGACCGCGTAGGGCTTGTCGCGCAGGAGTCCGGAGGCTTGGGCCGTCAGACGCCCGAGCGGGACGCTCACGGCCCCCGGCACGCGACCGCGCCGGAATTCCCAGTCCTCACGGACGTCGAGGAGCCGGACGGTCTCGTTCCGCAAGAGCTCGTCGAGCTCGTCGACGCCTATCTCGGGGGTGGTGCGGCGAGCGAACAAATGCATGGTGGCTCCGCTATCGATGTTGGAGATCAGGGCCGCGGCCGCGGCCGCTGACGCCTCTTGCCGCAGGATTGCGAGAAGGTCGGCGCTCTCGATTATCAGGTGGTCTTCGCCGTCGGCTCGAATCTCCGTGCCGGTGTATTTGGGAAACAGCACGCGATCCCCGACGGCCACCTTGATCGTCTCGGCGTCGTCGCCGACGGCCACGACGATTCCCCGTTGCGGCTTCTCCTTGGCGGTATCGGGAACGAAGAGGCCGGACTTGGTCACGTTCTCCTCGGGCTCGATGCGGACGAGGACGCGGCTGCCGAGGGGCTGAATCAGGTCGGACATGTCGATTGTCTCCTAGTTGGCGCGCAAACCGAGCGCGCTGTCGATGCGGTTCTGGTCGAAGCCGACGATCGGCCTGCCATCGATCTCGATGACCGGCACTCCCATCTGCCCGGTCCGACGCACGAGGTCTCGCGCGGCGGCCGGGTCGCGGCTGACGTCCACGTCGCGGAACGCAACCCCGCGGCTGCGTAGATACGTCTTGGCGCGCATGCACCAGACGCAAGTAGGCGATGAGAACACGACGACGCGGTGAGTTCCGCCGGTTGAGGTTTGCTTGTGGGAGAGATAGCTGCTCATCGGGACTCCGAACCTACGACTGCAATGACACGAAGGAGACGCTCACGCGCTTCTCGGGCGACCGGCTCGATCGCGGCCGATTGGACGACGCCGAGGACCGCGAGCGGATCCATCGCTTCGACTACCGTCTGGCCGTCCTGCTCGCGAAGGACGACGTTGCATGGCAGAAGTGCGCCCGCAGAGGGTTCCGCCTCGAGTGCCGCGTGCGCCAGTGGCGGGTTGCAGGCACCCAGGATCAGATACGGCCGCCCCTCGATGCCGAGCTTCGCCTTCATGGTGGCGGCGACGTCGATCTCGGTCAGCACCCCGAACCCTTCCGCCTTGAGGGCCGCCTCCACCAGGGGTCGGGCCTCCGCGACCGTAACGGGAACGGTCGTGCCGAAGGTGTAGGCGGTGGCGGCAACGGGTCGGCTCATCGCAGATTCCCCGCGACTGGCTGCCGTAGCGAGCCCGACCCGGACGCGACGGCCAGCGATCGGCCCGCCAGCCGGCGGCCAACGATGCGGTGGATCACGTCGCAGGCTTCGATCAGGTCGGGTTCGGCAAGGCTGTACATGATCGTCGTGCCGGCCCGCCGCGTGTCGACGAGGCCGGCCGAACGAAGCACGGCCAGGTGCTGGCTCACGTTCGCCAGGTTGCACCCCAGCTCCGCGGCCAGGTCGCCGACGGAGTGTTCGCCGTCGCGCAGAACGTCCAGAAGCATCAGCCGCTTCGGATCGGTCAGTACACGGCACACCTCGGCGTGCAGCCGATACCGCTCCGGATCTCGATAACCTTTATCGTTCATCAGTGCCTCTTGTCCCTCCGGCGGCTTCGCCGGGCATCGGGTAACATAGCAGCGATTGCGTGCTTGCGCAAGTAGCAGAGTATAGGAGAGATCCTCACGATGATGCGGCCCAGATGACACCGGAGGCCGATCTCGCGATATTCGCGATCAGCGTGGCCGCCGGCCTGATCGGCGCGCTCGCCGGAGTCGGCGGCGGGATTCTGGTCATCCCGGCTTTGACCTTTGGCTTCGGCGTGGACATCCACCTGGCGGTCGGCGCGAGCATCGTGTCCGTCATCGCCACCAGCTCCGGGGCCGCCGCAGCCTACGTCAGAGAACGCATGACCGACATGCGCGTCGGAATGTTCCTCGAGCTGGCCACGACCACCGGCGCGGTCTGCGGCGCGCTGCTGGCCGCGGTGGTTGCGCCCGCGTTCCTCTACGTGCTCCTCGGGCTGGTCTTGCTGGGATCGGCGGGAATGCACGTGTCACGAATGGGCGAGGAAACGCCGCCGACAGAGGTGCCCTCGCCGCTCGCATCGCGCCTGCGCCTCGAATCCTCATACCCCGACCGCAAGCTCGGTCGCGAGGTTCACTATTCGGCCCGCCGCATCCCGCTCGGTTTCGTGCTCATGTGGATTGCCGGCGTGGTATCGGGGTTGCTCGGCATAGGCTCCGGCGTGCTCAAGGTGCTGGCCATGGACGGGGCGATGAGACTGCCGATGAAGGTCAGCTCGGCCACCAGCAACTTCATGATCGGCGTTACCGCCGCGGCATCGGCGGGGATCTATCTGAGTCGCGGTGACGTCGACCCGCAGATCGTCGCCCCGGTGGCGCTGGGCGTCCTTGCCGGAGCGTTGCTCGGCGCGCGGCTCCTCCACCACATCTCCAATCGGGCAGTCAGACTCGTCTTCTTGCCGGTGCTGGTCGCCGTGGGCCTCGAGACCATCGGCCGCGGCCTGGGGTTCGGGCTATGACGCCGGATCGGTTCAGGACGGTGGTCAGCGCGGTGCTGATCATCGGCGTCGCGGTCAGCGCGGTGCTGATCGGGGTCGGCTTCATGGCCGCCCTGGCGATCGGCTGGCAGGGGTCGCTGACGGGCGCCGCGCCCGTGGCCGCCGCAACGACCGACTTCTCGGACCTGCCGGGACGACTCGTTTCGCTGGAGCCGGCCGCGATCGTCCAGCTCGGCCTGCTGGTCCTGCTCGCGACCCCGGTGACACGCGTGGCGGCGTCGGTCATCGGCTTCGCCATGGAAGGCGATCGCCTCTACACAGCCATTACGCTGGCGGTCCTGCTCATCCTGCTCACCAGCATTTTCCTTCTTCGCTAGAGGCCGCGCGGCTGGCTTGTATCCATTTCCGCGTCGACCTCGTCCTTGGGGTGAAGGCGGTACAGCAACCCGCCTCGATCAAGGAGAACGAGCGATGAAGCTCCAAATCAACGAAGGCCCCATAGATCGCGGAATTCGCGTCGTCGTCGGCCTCGCCCTGCTGATCGCAGCGGCCGCCGGATTGGTCGCGGCACCGATCCTCTACGTGACCACTCTCGTGGGCGCGCTTGCCCTGGTCACCGGCGTCGTGGGTTTCTGCCCGCTGTATGCCATCCTTCGGCTCAGCACTGTCCCGTCCCGACGGTGAGTCTGTGATCGATCGACCGCAAACGGCAGTTCCGGCCGGCGAGAGCGAGGCGAATGCATTCGCGGCTCGACTCGCCGCCGAGCTGCCGCGCCTGGTGGGTCTCGCCACTCGGCTCCTGTCGGACCCGGACATCGCCGAAGACTGCGCCCAGGAGACCATCGTGGGAGCCTGGCGGCGGCGTGACCAGCTTCGTGACGCCGCCGCGCTGCCTGCCTGGCTGCGCCGCAGCCTGGTCAACCGGATCATCGACCGGTCCCGACGCCGCCATGACGAGCTCGACCTCGACGCCGTGGAGTCCGACTGGCAGGACGACGCCTACTCGGTGCAACCCGAGCTCGTGCTCGAACGGGCCGAACTGCGCGACGAGCTCGAGGATGCACTGGCCAGACTGCCGGTCATCTACCGGCTGCCGGTGGTTCTCCACGATGCGCTCGGCTGGACCGCGACCGAGATCGCGCAGTCGATGGACGTCGGACTACCCGCGGCCAAACAGCGGCTCAGGCGCGGTCGGATGATGCTCGTGAGCGCCCTGGCTTCAGCCGATGGGCGTCGAGAGGCCAGCCTGGCCCAACCCATGAGGTGCTGGCAGGCGCGCCGCCACGTATCCTCGTACTTGGACGGCGAGCTGGACGAAGCCACCAAAACCATGGTGGAAGAGCACCTGGCGGGTTGTCCCACCTGTCCCCCGCTCTACACCAGCCTGGTCGGCGTCCGCGCGAGCATGGGCGAATTGCGCGATCCCGATGCCGTCGTCGAGGACCGCATAGCCGCCCGTATCCACGAGCGACTGGACGCAGAGTCGGCGCCCGGAACGCTCGGTTCCACGGGCTCCTGAACCGCGCCGCGGCTCAATCGCCTCGATCGGTGAGTCTCAGGCCCGGCTTTCCTGAGCCGCCGGCAGCTCGATCCAGACGCTCGCCCCGCCTTCGGCCCGGTTTCCTGCCCCGACTCGTCCGCCGTGCGCCTCCACGAGGGCGCGAACTATCGAGAGCCCGAGCCCGCTCGTCCCAGTCCTCCGGTCCCGCGAAGGATCGGCCTGATACAGGCGATCGAAGACCCGCGGCAGATCCTCGATCCGAATCCCGCCGCCTGAGTCCTCGACGGCAATGCGAACGATCGGCCCAGCCTGACGGCTGATGATTCTGACGGAGCCGCCCCTCGGCGTATGGCGGAGCGCATTGTCCGTCAGCGCCGCCAGGATCTGCGACAGCCGGCCGGCATCTGCGTCGACGACGCATCCGGGGCCGGTATCGGCTGAGAGAGCTACCTCGGCGGCCCTGGCCCTCACTTCGAACGCGTCGGCCGTGGCCGCCGCTACCTCGGCTACCGCGACGGGCCCACGCTCGAGCGGCAGCTCCCCGCCTTCAGCCAGGTTGATGGTGCGAAGATCGTCGACGATACGGCTGAGCATCTGCGTCTGCTCGCGAATCGTCCGCAGGAGTCGCGGTTCCGGTGCGAATATGCCCTCTTCGATTGCCCCGGCCGTGCCGTCGATCACGGTCAGCGGCGTGCGAAGCTCGTGGACGGCGTCCTGGATGAACCGCCGTCGCTGCTCGTCCGCACGTTGGAGGTCCGCCGTCATCGCATCGAATGAGCGGCCCACCTCTCCGAACTCGTCGGTCCGCCCGCCAAGCCCGGAACGGCGCCCCAGATCGCCTGAAGCGACAGCCCGCGACGCACGGGCGAGTTGGGATAGCGGTCGGGCCATCCAGCCGGCGGCCACGAACCCCAACAACGACGCCACGAGTGCCGCCGCGAGGGCCGCCGCGATGATCGTCGCGACCGTGTCCTGCTGTACCTCGGCCGCGTGAGGTCCGGCCCCCGGGCCCTGTCCAGCGCCGTTGCCGCCGCCCGGTCCGAGACCGCGCCCGCCGGAGTCTTGCGCCTGGCCCGCCGAGGCGGACTCCAGCTGGGCAAAGCCGCGGCCCACGATCGGGGGCGTCACGATGGAGACCACGGCCGCCGTCGCGAGCGCGACCGCCGCGAAGCCGATGGCGATCTTGAGGCGGAGGCTCATGACGCGTCGCCGGCCCGAGGCACGCGATAGCCGACGCCGCGAACCGTTTCGATGTACGCGCCACCGTCCGGCCTGGGCCCGAGCTTCGCCCGCAGGTTCTTCACGTGGCTGTCGATCGTTCGGTCCAGAGCATCGAAAGACTGACCGAAGAGTTGCTCGCCGATCTGCTCGCGCGTCCAGACACGGCCCGGTTGGGCAGCGAGCACTGCCAGGAGATCGAATTCGGTCCGTGTCAGCGGCAGGGGCTCCAGGGCCCGGCGCGCCTCGCGAGTAGTCGAGTCGACGGTGAGGTCGAAGTGAATCAGGACCGGCATCCCGACGGGCCGCTCGAGCCTGCGCAGCACGGCCCCGACACGAGCGACCAGTTCGCGCGGCTCAAACGGTTTGACGATGTAGTCGTCGGCACCGAGCTCCAGGCCCGCGACCCGGTCGATGACGTCGTCTCGTGCCGTGAGCATTATCACCGGGACCGAAGAGCCGGCCGAGCGCAGCGAGCGGAGGACGTCGAAACCCGAGAGTCGCGGCAGCATGATGTCCAGCACGAGCAGATCGGGCTGGGCCTGTCTGGCTACCGCAAGAGCACTGTCGCCATCCGAGGCCGTCAGAACCTGGTATCCGTCGCGCTCGAGGTACCCGCGCACGAATTCGACGATGTGTGCCTCATCGTCCACCACCAGGATCCTGGCATTCATGGCCCTACCATAAGGGGACGGCCGAGCCGCGCAAGGCCCGACCGTCCCCTTCGACGGATGCCCGGGCTATGGTCGTCCGGGGCCGTGAGGTCCGGTCCCGTCACAGCTGCCGGTGCCGGTACCCGACCCGTCTCGGGCCCGCGTCGTGTCCCCGTTTCCGGTACCGCTCTGTGGACCTGCGCCGACGGCGGCACCCTGCATCCCGCCCGTGGCGGTGCTGGAAACCATGGACTGGGCCTGGGTCGCGAGCCGTGTCTGCAGCTGCGTTGCCTCCGCTTGCGTGAGCGCACCGCTCGCGACTCGAGCTGTGATTCGCTCGTTCCATCGGGCCACCAGGGCGTCGATGACTTTCTGGACCTCGACCCTCTGTTGGCTCGCGATCTGGGCCAGGCTGAGGCCGTCGTGACGAAGGTCGTGGACCTGGGCCTGGGTCAGGCCGAGGACCGTTGCCACCGTCCCGCTCGAAGCCGTCGGCACGGGCGAGGGAATGGGAGTTGGATCTGCCGCAGCAACGGTCGCGGCGAGCAGAAGTGAACCGAATGCTGTGCCGCCGAGGGCGACAATCAACCTGCGCATGTGCTATCTCCGATACGGCCCGTACGGGCTGTTTTGCCCCGGCGGGACGCCTCCGGGAGTTGACACAGTCAGCTTCGGAGGGACGGATGGAGCGAACGTGGAGCCGGCGGCCAGGTTCCATGGACGCGGGCGCTGATCGACCTGCCCGCTACGACCGCACCGAGCGCCGCGGAACCGCGCAGCCGCCGCCACGAGCGCGGAGTCTCAGCCGCCAGACGAGGGTGCCGGCCAGGAGGGCCAGGGACACGGCTCCGATGAAAGGTTGGATTGGGGCGAACACGCTGGTTGCGCCACTCGCGCCCAGTAGCACGAGCGCGATCTTGTTGCACGTCGGACAGCCGATCGCCAGGAACGCCGCAAAGCCGCCGATCGAACCGATGGCGGTCCCATCCCTACGCACCGGAGACGGGAGCTCGCCTGGCATCGATTCGGGCAGGGGCGCGAAGTACGTCGCCATGACGACGCCGATGAGCGGCGCCGAGGCCAGCCAAACCGCCACTGCGAAGGGCTGCGGCGGGATCCCACGCCCAAAGACCGGGTTCGGAATGATGGCCGTGGCGATGCCGTAGACCAGGAGCGCGACGAGCGTCCACGCCGCCGACCAGGCGAGCAGCGCCGCGGTCCCGCATGGGTCGATAGCTCGCGCCCGTACCAAGTCCGATCACGTCCTGACTCCGCTTCGCTGCGCGTGGATGCGTACTTGCGCAACTACTATAGCATCGACGGACGGTCGGCTCGGTTCGGGCGGGCGCTATCGACGCAGGCTAGATGAACAGCGTGGAGTCGGCCTCGGTCATCAGCTGGAGGGCCGTGGCGGCACCGACCGCCTCTTCCATGCCGTCGACCAGGTCCTCGCTCTTGATCCCGAACAGATCCATGGTCATCTGGCACGGGTAGAACTTCACGCCGACGGCCTGGGCCATCTCGAGCAGATCTTTGGGGCTGGCGACGTTGTACTTCTTGGCCAGCTTGAACATCATCCACGGACCCATGCCGAAGAAGTTCATCTGGCTGAGCTTACGGTGGCTTATGCCCGGCCGCTGCATGAAGGACATCATCTTCTGCATCCAGTTGTCGCCGGTGATGCGCTTGCGGTCCTTCACGTAGGTCTGGAGGCCCCAGAACGTCACGAAGATCGAGGTTTCCATCTCCATGGCGCCCGCCGTCGAGGCCAGGATCATCGTTGCCCAGGTCTTCTCGAGGTCGCCGCTGTAGTCGACGATCACGAGCTTCTTGGTCTTGACTGCGCCTTCCGTGGCGGCTTCGGAGGCGGCTTCGGCGGCTGGTGCCATTGCTACGGCTGTCATGTGTGTTTCCTTTCGCTCGACGGTGACGACGGGACGCCGAGTGTTCGCCGGCTACTTGCGGCGCAAGACGAAGCGGAACTTGCCGTTAGCCGAGTCTTGCTCGACAAGGGCATTGCCGGTGGAGCCGGCCCAGGCCGCGATGTCCTTGACCGAGCCCGGGTCGGTCGCGACCAGTTCTATGAGTTCGCCCGATTGGACGCTCTTGATGCCCTGGCTGGCCTTGAGGATCGGCAGCGGACAAGAGAGGCCGCTCGCGTCCACCTTCAGCTTGATGTCGAGATCACCCACGTGGGTCTTCCTTTCTGCGGTCGATCGAGGCTTCTATGCGGCCCGCTGCGGGACCGGCTTCCTAGATGAAGATGATCTGGCCCTCTCCGGCGTTGATGTAGAAGGCGGCGACACCCTCGACGCCATCGACGAGCGGGTCCAGGTCCTCCTTCTTGAGCTTCAGGATGTCCATCGACAGCGAGCAGGCCTGGATGTCGACTTCGCCCAACTCCTTGGCGGCCCGCAGGTTGTCCGTCCATCGCGCGAAACCCGCCTGGGAGGCTGCGTCTATGGCGGCCCTGCCCCGCTCACCGGCCTCGGGCGAGAGGCCGTGGTCGGCGTCGATCCGGTCGGCCCGGAAGGCGTCGAGGGCCCAATACTGGAGGAAGATCTTCACCGGCCGCCCCAGGGCGGCAGCCCCTGCGGCCAGCACGGCGGCGGCCCCGAGCTTGTCGTCGGTACCGGAGAAGAGAACTATCGAGATGGTTTCGTCCATCGAGTGCAGCCTCGGCTAGCCCTGGGTTGAGTGGTGGTCTTTGGCGGCGGCGTCTGCCGCGGCGGCGCGTTCGGCAAGGACTTCGGCCGGTGTCCGGAGGGCCGCCTCGGCTATCCGAGAGAGGTGCCGGGTGAGCACGCCGCGCATGGTTTCGCAGGCGACGATGATCTCCGGGTCGGCGAGTCGGTAACGGACCTCGCGGCCGTCGCGCTCCGCCTCGACGACGCCGGCAGCGCGCATCAGGGCGAGATGCTGTGACACATTCGGCTGGCTGATCCCGAGCTCATCGGCGAGCCTGCGCACCTCGCGTGGCCCTTCCGCGAGCAGATGCACGATCTCCAGCCGCTTGGGATTGGACAGCGTCTTGAGCACATCGGCCTGGATCCTGTACACCTCGTCCATATCGTGAAGTGTTTGCCATATGCGCAGGTGCGCATAGGTACACGAGTCCCATCGAGTAGGGCCGAACGGCACCACCGCCTCGACGAGGCCGATCCGGGCCGCGCGGAGACACCGTAAACGAGGGTGGACGGGCCGACACGCCTGATGAACAGCTAGCAGATGCGGGGCAGCTGCTCCCCTACCAGCATGTCGACGATGCGCTGCGACCCGACGATGGTCCGCATCGTCACCATGCCCGGATGATCGGCGACGACGCGGCCGATCTCCACGGCGTCCGCTCCTTCCGGGACGGCCCGCATCGCCGCCAGGACGGTCTCGGCGGCCGCCGCCGGCACGATCGCCACGAGCTTGCCCTCGTTGGCCACATGGAGCGGATCGAGGCCCAGCATCTCGCACGCGGCGTGCACCGGAGCCGGGATTGGAATCGTCTCCTCTCGCAGCTCGATGCCGACGGTGGAAGCGGCCGCGATCTCGTTGAGCGCCGAGGCCAGCCCGCCGCGTGTCGGATCTCGCAGGACGCGCACTTCCGAGCAAGCCCCGACGATCGCGGCGACGAGAGCGTTGAGCGGCTGCGTATCCGAGGCGATCTCTACCTCGAAGCTGAGCCCCTCGCGTACGCTCATGATGGCGATCCCGTGGAGGCCGATCGAGCCCGACAGGATGACCGAGTCGCCGGCGACCGCTCGATCGGCTGCCACGGCCACACCCGCCGACACGAGCCCGATCCCGGCCGTGTTGACGAACAACCCGTCGGCAGCGCCGCGCCCGACGACCTTCGTGTCGCCGGTGACGACCCGGACGCCGGCCCGGCCGGCCGCCCGCGCCACCGACTCGGTGATGCGCCGGAGGTCCTCGACCGGCAGCCCTTCCTCGATCACGTATGCCAGCGACAGGGCGAGCGGCTGCGCGCCCATCATCGCCAGGTCGTTGACCGTGCCGTTGACCGCCAGCTCGCCGATGTCGCCGCCGGGAAAGAACAGCGGGCTGACCACGAACGAGTCGGTCGTGAAGGCGAGACGCGTGCCCGCAACGTCGACGACGGCGGCGTCGTTGAGCGGCCCGCCCGGGGCTGCCGAGGCGAGCGCGGGCCCGATGACGTCGCGCATCAGTGCGGCGGACAACTGACCGCCGGACCCGTGGCCGAGGAGGACGCGGGCCCGCTCGGGGATCGGCGCGGGGCACGCCAGCTGCGATGGGTCGGGCGCCGCCATCGGGCCGGGAGCCGCGCCGGCATTGGTGAAGTCACCCGGCGCCGTGCGGGCGAACCCGCCGAGCGGATCGACCGCGACGCGCTTCTCGCTCATCGCTCGGGCCTCGCCAGCTCGTAGAGCGGGAAGGCGGTCGGCGCCGCCAGCCCGCGCCCGGCGGCGTGATATGCGGAGCAGACGCCCTCGGCGCTTACCATCGGCGCTCCCAGCGGCTTCTGCGGCGAGCAGAGCGTGCCGTAGGCCGCGCAGTCGAGCGGCGTCTTCGTGCCCTGCAGGATCTCGCCGGCGATGCAGGCCGGATGCTCCCGAGTGTGGATGTCGCCGACCTCGAAGCGCGCCTCTGCGTCGAAGCTCGCGAACTCCGGCTTGAGGTGGTAGCCGGAGGCCGGGATCATGCCGATGCCGCGCCAGGTCCGCTCCCCGATATCGAAGACCCGAAATACCGTCTCCTGGGCCTCGCGGTTGCCTTCCCGCTTCACGGCGCGGGCGTACTGGTTCTCGACGACCGCGCGTCCTTCCTCGAGCTGGCGGATCGCCATCAGGATGCCCTCGAGCAGGTCGAGCGGTTCGAAGCCGGTGACGACGATCGGGACGTGGTAGCGCTCCGCGATCGGCTCGTACTCGGTCCAGCCCATGACGGCGCAGACGTGGCCGGCGGCCAGGAACGCCTGGACCTGGTTCGTCGGCGACTCGAGGATGGCGGTCATGGCCGGCGGAACGAGAACGTGGCTGACGAGGACCGTGAAGTTGTCGAGACCCAGCCGCTTTGCCTGCCACACCGCCATGGCGTTCGCAGGGGCCGTCGTCTCGAAACCGATGGCGAAGAAGACGACCTGCCGGTCGGGATTGGCGGCCGCGATCCGGACGGCGTCGAGAGGCGAGTAGACGATCCGGACGTCCGCTCCCCGTGCCTTGAGCGACAGCAGATCCGTGGTCGAGCCTGGAACACGCAGCATGTCGCCGTAGCTGGTGAAGATGACGTCGGGTCGGGCAGCGATCGCCAGCGCCTTGTCGATCTGCGCGAGCGGGGTCACGCAGACGGGACAGCCGGGGCCGTGGATCATCCGGACGCCCTTGGGCAATGCCTCGTCGATGCCCTGCTTGACGAGGGTATGAGTCTGCCCGCCGCAGACCTCCATCAACGCCCAGGGCTTCGTGGTGATGCGATGAATCTCGTCGACCAGCTTGTGCGCGATTTCGGCGTTGCGATACTCGTCGATGTACTTCACGCAGCCGCCCCCGGCGATGCCGGCGGCGCAGCAGGATCGACCGACCCGCCGGCCGCCGTCGCCGGCTCCGACGCCGACCCGAGCTCGAGGGCCATGCCCTCGGGGTCGATCATCCGCAACAGCTCGAGCGTCCGCAGCGCCTCTTCTTCGTCGAGCTGACTGATCGCGAAACCGACGTGGATGATGACGTAGTCGCCCACGACGACCTCCGGCACATACGCCAGGCACGCTTCCTGGCGCACTCCGCCGAAGTCCACGCGAGCCATGCGCAGCGGTCCGTCGTCTCGTATTTCGACAACCTTGCCCGGGATCCCGAGGCACATTCGCTTATCTCCTTACCGCTGAGCCGAGCCGCTAAGCCGCGCCGGCCAGACGGGCGGCTGCCACCGCCGCCTGACCGTAACTGATCCCGCCGTCGTTCGCCGGGACCTGGCGATTCGTGTAGACCTCGAACCCGTCGCCGCTGAGGCGCCGCACGAGGGTAGTCGCAAGCCACTGATTCTGGAACACGCCCCCGGACAGGACCACGGACCGCAAGCCGGCCGACGCTCGCACCTCGACGCATATCTCGCGAGTGACCGCGGCAATCGTCTCCTGGAACCGCGCCGCGAGCGACCCGGCCGATTGGCCCGAAGCGCGCCCCTCGAGCAGCGCGCGAATGGTCGGCCGCGGGTCGTAGACGAGGAGGTCGGCGCTGCGGATCAGCGCGTAGGGCAGCGGCCGGGCGCTCCCCTCCTCCGCGAGGAGCTCCAGCTCGACGGCGGCTTGGGCCTCGTATTCGGCGACGTCGCGGATCGCAAGCAGGCTCGCGGCGGCGTCGAAAAGCCGGCCCGCGGACGAAGCCAGCGGAGCGTTGAGGCCGCGCGCCAGTTGGACCCGCACGACTTCCACCTCTCGGGGATCGAGCCGGTCGAGGAAGGCCCGGGTCAGCTCGGGGTCGATCGGGTCGGCCGAATGGAGCGAGCTGAATTGGCCGTCCGACCGAGCATCCGTTACTTCGAACGCCTCGGCCGCGATGAGATACCCCAGTGCCATGCGGTAGGGCTTCTTTACCGCCAGCGCCCCACCGGGCATCGGCGCGCGGCCAAAGCGGCCGACGCGCCGGTAGTCCGCCAGAGTGGCCACGAGCACCTCGCCGCCCCAGAACGTGCCGTCGTCGCCCATGCCCAGCCCGTCGAAGGCAACGCCGATGAACTCCGTCGTCAGGCCGGCTTCGGCCGCCGCCGACGCCACGTGGGCGTGGTGATGCTGGACGGGGATGCGCCGGTTCTCCGGGAAGTGGCGGGTGGCGTATTGCGTGGAGAGGTAGCCGGGGTGGAGGTCGTGCGCCACGTACTCCGGTTCGAGGTCGAGCAGCCGCTTCAGGTGGGCCAGGTTCGCTTCGAAGGCACGGTGCGTCAGCAGGTCCTCGAGATCCCCGGTGTGGGGCGCCACGTGGGCCCGACCGCCGCGTGCCAGCGTGAACGTGTGCTTGAGCTCCGCGCCTACCGCCAGAACGGGGAGCGGCGTCGCGATCGGCAGGTCCAGCGGTTCCGGCGCGTAACCGCGGCCCCGTCGGATCAGGCTTTCACGTCCGTCGACGACCCGCGTGACCGAGTCGTCGTAGCGGGCCCGGATCTCGCGGTCGTGCGCCAGGAACGAATCGGCGATCCCCGCCAACCGCTCCAGCGCCTCGGCGTCGTCCGTGGCCAGCGGCTCGTCCGACAGGTTGCCGCTCGTCAGCACGATCGGCCGGCCCAGGCCCTCGAGCAGCAAGTGGTGAAGTGGCGCGTAAGGCAGAAACAGCCCGACCCGCCGGTTGAGGGCGGCGGCGCGTTCCGGCTCGGCGCTCACCACGCCATCGGCGAGTGGCGGCGCCACGCCCCGCGGCCGCGCCACGTCCCGTGGCAACTCCTCGCTCCCATGCGACGCTTCGCTGCGAGCAGCCCGCCCACGCCGCTCGACGAGAACGATCGGCCGAGCCGGGGACGTCAACAGCGCCTCTTCTTCCGCCGACAAATGAGCTTCGAGTCGCGCCGCACCGAGGTCCCTCACCATCACTGCGAACGGCTTTGCCCAGCGCTGCTTGCGGTCACGCAGTCTGGCCACCGCAACGGGATCGGTCGCGTCGCAGGCGAGGTGGTAACCGCCCAACCCCTTGACCGCCACGATGCGGCCCGCCCGGAGGTCGGCCAGGGCCGCGGCCAGGGCCGCTTCCCGGTGCGCCGCCGGGGCTGCGTCCCCCGGCCGCCGATAGCTGAGTTGCGGTCCGCAGTCCGGGCAGGCGACCGGTTCGGCGTGGAAGCGGCGGTTCGACGGATCGCGGTACTCGGCCTCGCACGTGGCGCAGAGGGGGAACTCCCGCATCGAGGTGCGGGCCCGGTCGTAGGGCAGCTCGTCGATGATCGTCGCCCGTGGCCCGCAGTTCGTGCAATTGGTGAAGGGGTAGCGGTAGCGCCGATCGGCCGGATCGAAGAGCTCGCGCAGGCAGTCGTCGCAGGTCGCGATATCGGGCGGAAAGAGCCGTTCGGTCGATGCGACGGCCTCGCTCTCCTCGATGGTGAAACCGGAACCCGCCGCGATCTCGCGTTCGATCGACCGGATCGAGACTGCCTCGACCCTGGCCCGGGGAGGCGCGTCCGATCGGATCCGACGCGCAAAATCGTCCACGGCCTCGACTGCCCCGGCAACTTCGATGTCGACTTGACCGGCGCGATTGATAACGGTCCCGTCGAGTCGCAGTTCAGCCGCGAGACGCCACACGAACGGCCGGAAGCCGACGCCCTGAACCACGCCCCGAACCTCGAGGGCTCGGGTGACGCGCGCGGACGGCGAGGCCGGCTTCACCGGACGCGCTCCCGCAGTTCGATCTCGATCTCTTCGTCGGTGATCTCGGCGATGGTGTCGGAACCGCAATTGGGGCACGCCGGAGCGACGATGGCGGTGTCGAACTCGACTCCGCAGCTTGGGCACAGGTGCCCCGACGGCAACCGGCGCACGTCCAGGTTCGCGATCGCCGCGGCCTGTTCGGGCATTTCGGCCGTGAGATAGGCCCTGAGCTCCAGCTCGAATTCGGCCGGATCGTGGTGGCCGCCCGTCACCGCGAGCCTGATCTGGGCTGCCGTCAGGGCGCGCTCCCGCAGAGCCTTCGCCACGTGTCGGGCCAGACCTGCTTCGTGCATCGGATCGAGACTCCACCGCTAGCTGCCGTGCGGGCGCGCAATCGCTGGTCGCCCATGCATATCTCACACCTGCACGGTGAAGTTTCCGCCTGCCGAGCGGCCCGCGTCCGCGGCCAAAAGGTCCCGACTCCCGCCCGTCCACCTGGGTGGCTAGGGGGTCCACGCCGCCCGTCCGCACTCAGACGACTACGGGCGAGTCCTCCATTCCGACGCCCGCCAGCGAGTGGTTGCAGCGCGGGCACCGGCCTTCGACCAGCCGCCACTGGGTGACCGCAAAGTCATACCGGGCGATCAAGGTCTCGCCGCAGCGGGCGCAGCAGGTCGTCGCCGACTCCACCTCGGGGGCATTGCCGACGTAGACGTGGCGCAACCCCACCTCGCGGCCGATCTTCGCCGCCTCCACCAGGGTCGCCGCCGGCGTCGGCTCGAGGTCCACCATCCGGTATGCCGGCTGGAACCGGCTCAGGTGCCAGGGCGTCTCGGGCCCGATCGCGGTCGCGATCCACTCCGCCATCGCTCGCAGCTCGTGTCGATCGTCGTTCAGACCCGGGATGATGAGCGTGGTCAGCTCGAGCCATATCCCTCGTCTGTGCATCTCCACGACCGTGTCGCGGACCGGCGTCCAGCGAGCGCCGCAAACGGTTCGGTAGAAGCGCTCATTCGCCGCCTTGAGGTCCACGTTCGCGGCGTCGAGGTACGGCGCGACGAGCTCGATGGCTTCAGGCGTCTCGTAGCCGTTGGTCACGAAGACGTTGTGAAGACCCGCAGCACGGGCCCGGACCATCGTGTCGAGCGCGAATTCGATGAAGACCGTGGGCTCGACGTACGTATACGCCACGCTCCGAACGCCGGCCGCAACGGCCTCGCCGATGACTTCGTCGGGCGTGAGATTGCGGCTCTCGGGAACACCGCCCTCTCGGTGGGCCTGCGACATCTGCCAGTTCTGGCAGAAGGCGCAATGGAAGTTGCAGCCCTGCGTGGCGATCGAATACGCGTAGCTGCCCGGCATGAAATGGTAGAAGGGTTTCTTCTCGATCGGTTCGGCTCTGGCCGCAACGACCTGACCGTAGACGAGCGTGTAGAGCCATCCGCCGCGGTTCTGCCGAACGCCGCAGATGCCGATCCGGCCCGGCCGGAGAACGCACCGATGCGCGCAGGCGACGCAGCGGACACTGCCCGGAGCCACCGGATCGTCGAACGGCTCGCCGAGGAGCGCCTGGCGGATGTTCGGCTCGGACTCTGAGCCGGGTCCCAGGTCTCCCAGGCGGAGACCCTCGGGCGGTACTTCGCCCGGGGAGTGAGCGCGAACAGCCTGGGCGGGCGTCAGGTCGGGATCGAAGTCGACCGGCGGCGCCTTGGTGAAGGTTTCCGGTCTGCCGGGCGGGCGTGACGCGTCGTCCATGAAGGCCCTCTGAGTGCGGTCCAACCGTGACTCGGATCCAGGGCCATTTGGACTGCCCTATTCCACGGGCAGTATGCCATCAGGTCGACCCGGACCGCAGAGCCGAAGGCCCGGTGGCGGACGCTCGTGTCGACACCGGTCAACGGATGATGCGCGGTCCGGAGGCCGGCGCGGCGAACGAGGGATCCCGGTGCGAACCCGATCGTTGGTGCTCCCGTGCGTCTGAGCCCCGTGGATGGCCTACCCGATCGGGTCGATGCCGCCACGTACCTCTCGCAGGGACGCACGGGTCGTTCGGCCCTTGCCCGCGGGACCTTCGCGCGGGAGTCTACGGTCAACAAGTCCCGTGCGCGGGGCCGCCGCAGACCGCGAGGTCGGCGGTTTGTTCCGTGATGGGCACCGCACCCGAAAGCGAAGAGCGAATGGCGATAAGTCCGATTGCCATGGCACCCCGGCCGCCCCTGCCGTGGGCGCCTCTCGTCATCGCCGAGGAGCACTGCAAAGGCTGCGAGCTTTGCGTCGCCGCATGCCCCAAGGCAGTACTGGCCCTCGACCGGAGCCGAGTGAACGTTCTCGGCTATCACCCGGTAGAGCTGATCGACGCCGCCGGCTGCACGAGTTGCGCCTTCTGCGCCCGCGTCTGTCCCGACTCCGTCTTCACCGTCTGGGCCGCGCCTCGTCAGGTGCGGGAGGAGCGGTCGCGATGAACGAAGAACGGTCGATCGACATCCCGTCTCAAGCGACGGCCGCCGAGGCCGACGCCAAACGTCGTGCCCGCGTTCTCATGAAGGGAAACGAGGCGATCGCCGAGGCCGCCATCCAGGCCGGCTGCGACGCCTATTTCGGCTACCCGATCACACCGCAGGCCGAGCTCCTGGAGTGGATGGCCCGCCGGATGCTCGAGCTGGGACGTGTCTTCGTCCAGGCCGAAAGTGAACTCGGCGCCATCAACATGGCCCTTGGGGCGGCGGCCACGGGGGCGCGCGTGATGGTTTCCTCGTCGAGCCCGGGCATCAGCCTGATGGCCGAGGGCATGAGCTACATGGCCGGATCGGGCACGCCCATGGTGCTCGTCAATATCATGCGGGCGGGCCCGGGCCTGGGCGGCATCGGCCCGTCCCAGAGCGACTACTTCCAGGCAACCAAGGGTCATGGTCACGGCGACTATCGCGTGCCGGTTCTCGCCCCCGCGTCGATCGGCGAGGCCATGGAGCTGATGGCCACTTCCTTCGAGCTGGCGGAGCGCTACCGGACGCCCGTGATGCTCGTTGCGGACGGGATCCTCGGCCAGGCGATGGAGCCGGTCGAGCTGCGCTTCCGCACGCCAGAGCGCCACGCCTTCGACTGGGCGCTCACCGGCGCGGCCGGCCGGCCGGCGCGGATCATCAAGTCCATCGATCTAGATCCCGAAGTGCTCGAGAAGCGGAACCTCGCACTCCAGCACAAGTACCGCGAGATCGCCCGCCACGAAGTCCGCTGGGAGGGCTGGCAGCTCGAAGATGCCGAGTTCGCCATCGCCGCGTACGGAACCGCGGCTCGCGTCGCTCGCAGCGCGATCGCCAAGGCACGAGAGAGGGGCATCAAAGTCGGCCTCTTCCGCCCTATCACGCTGTGGCCATTCCCCGAGCGTGAGCTGGCCCGGCTCAGCCGGCGCCTGCACGGCATCCTGACCGTGGAGCTGTCGTCCGGCCAGATGGTCGAAGACGTCCGGCTCGCGGTCGAGGGCCGCTGCCCGGTAGCCTTCCACGGACGGATGGGCGGCATGGTGCCGACGCCGGACGAGGTGCTGGGCGCTCTGAAAGCGCTGAGCGGGAAGGTGGCTCGCACGCGCGAGGCCGGCCATTCTGTGGGCTCCGTTTCCCAACCGCCTGGAGTCGATGCGCATGGCAACGGCAAGGAAGTGCAGCACGGGCTTCGCGCCGGGGCGAATTGGGGAGGCCGGCGATGACGCTCCACGCCTCAACCTCGACCGATGGGCCTACCGCCCGCCTGATCTACGCCAGGCCCGATGTCTTGCGCGACCGCTCGACCCACTACTGTCCCGGCTGCGGCCACGGCATCGTCCATCGGCTGCTGGCCGAGGTGATGACGGAACTGGATCTCCCGGCTCATACGATCGCGGTGGCGCCGGTCGGATGCGCCGTCTTCGCCTACGACTATCTCAACGTCGACTGGGTCGAGGCGCCGCACGGCCGCGCCCCGGCCGTTGCCACGGGCATTCGCCGCGTTCGGCCCGAGGCGTTCGTCCTGACCTATCAGGGAGACGGCGATCTGGCGGCGATAGGGACTGCTGAGATCGTCCACGCCGCGGCCCGCGGAGAGCGCATCACCGCGATCTTCGTCAACAACGGCATCTACGGCATGACTGGCGGCCAGATGGCCCCCACCACGCTCCTCGGCCAGCGCACCACGTCCTCGCCGAGCGGACGGGACCCGGCCCTCATGGGCTTTCCGATCCGCATCACCGAGATGCTCGCGCAGTTGCCAGGAGTCACCTACGCCGCGCGGGGCACCGTCGCCGACGTCAGCTCTATCGGCAAGCTCAAGGCCATGATCAAGCGGGCCTGCCAGGTCCAGATCGACGGCGGCGGCTTTGCCCTAGTCGAGGCCCTCTCGAACTGCCCGGTTGGATGGAACATGACCCCGCAGGAGTCGATCGAGCATCTGAAGGGCCCGGTCGTCGAGGCGTATCCCCTCGGTGTGATAGTGGATCGCACGACGTCCCACCCGGTCGGCGCGACGGCGTCAGCCGCACGGTCGGAGGCCTGACATGGAGCACTCCGTGGTCTTCGCCGGCTTCGGCGGTCAGGGCCTGCTCTTCGCCGGCCAGGTTCTGGCCCGGGCCGCGATCAAGGACGGCCTCGAGGTCTTCTGGATCCCTTCGTACGGACCCGAGATGCGCGGCGGCACGGCCTCCTGTACGGTCATCGTCAGCGACGGCCCGATAGGATCGCCGGTCGTCGACCACTTCGATGCCGCTGTCGTGATGAACCTGCCGTCGCTCCGCAAGTTCGCACCGCTTGTGGCCCACGACGGTCTGGTCCTCTTGAATACGTCACTCCTCGGCGATGAGAAGGTCGGCCGTTCGGACGTGGACGAGCTCAGGCTGCGTTGCACGGATCTGGCCGCAAAGGGTGGCGACGACAAGCTCGTCAGCGTCGTCGCACTGGGGGCCCTGGTGGGGCGACTTGGCTGGGTCTCACGCGCCTCGGTCCGCTCGGCCATCACGGAGATGGCGAGCAAGAAGCGGCCCGAGGTTGTCGAAGCGGACCTGGGCGTCTTCGAGGCCGGGCTCGAGGCGGGGCTCACGGGCGTCGTCGCCTAGAGCGGCCCCGTCCAAGCCTTCGGGGCAGTTGGAATCGAGAACCGGGGCCTCGAACGAGGCCCCGGTTCTGGCGTTGACCGACGATAGGGGCGCCGCCCCGTGCCTCAGCGGATGCCGGCCATCTCCTGCAGCGTCTGCCAGTTCTGGAGGCGGTCCTCCTGGGAACGCTGCAGCTCAACGGAGGGGTTGCCCTCCTTGTCGAAGTGCTGGCCGAAGCGGGCCTCGGTCTTGGCAAACGAGATGAAGTCGAAGGCCGTGCCGTCGGGGTTCTTCGACCAGTCTTCCTTCGTCGCCGGGTTGCCCTGAAGCGAGAGGCGCGCGGCGAGCGACGTACCGCGACGCGGGTCGTAGGTGAATAGCGGGAACGCGCGCGAGTCGACGGCAAGCTTGGCCTGCCGCGTCGCCGCGTCGTCGGCGATGCCATGTTCCGGCATGCAAGGTGCGTAGGCGATGATGACAGCGGGTCCCGGGTATGCGTTGGCCTCGATGACCGCCTTGTACAGGTGGTTGATGTTGCCGGCGGAGACCTGGGCGATGTAGGCATCGCCATGGGCCATCATGATCCGGCCCAGTTCCTTGCGCTTCTCCTGCTTGCCGTGCTCGGCCTTGCCGTAGGCGGCGAGCTTGGCGACCTGCCCGGTGAAGGACGCGGTCGAGGCCTGGCCGCCGGTGTTCGAATAGGCGCCCGTGTCGAGAACCAGGACTTTGACGTCCATACCCGACGCGACCAGGCGCGACAGGGACTGGAACCCGATGTCGTACATGGCGCCGTCGCCCCCGAAGACCCACAGGCGCCGATCCTCGTGGCCGGCCTGATCCCAGCGCAACCGGATGCCCATGGCGTCGGCCGGACCGTTCTCGAAGAGCGAGTTGGTCCACGGAACCGTGAACGGGTTGTATGGATACGTGCTCGAGAAGACGGTGTTGCAGCCGGTCTCGGCCACGATCCCCAGGCTCTGGGGGCCGTTGACCTGGAGTGTGGCCGCGACGACCATGCGAACGACGGTGCCCTCGCCGCAGCCGGAGCAGGAGCCCCCGCCACCGACAAATCCAAACGCGTGCTCGCCGAGCATGAGATCGGCCAGCGCCTTCTCATTGCGGTACTCGACCGGGGTGGGCGGCAGGGACTTGTAGAAGGCGATGTCACGGCGGTAGCGGTCGAGCGTGCATTCGCCGGCGGCCTCGACGTCGCTCTTCTCGACCATGGCCAGGGCGTTGTGGCCCTGAGCCACGCAGACGTCGACGCACTCGGCACAGCCCTTGCAATGGGACGGGTCGATGAAGAGGCCGAAGTCGGCTCCTTCGAGGCCCTTCTTGGCGGGCACATCGGCGTACTTGGTCGTGTGGACGAAATGAGACCTGGCCGTGGTCTCGGCCAGAGCCTCATCCGGCTGCGAGGCGGCGAATGCCGCGATGGCCCTGGCCAGCGAGGCCTTGGGCTGTGCCGTCGCCACGATCGCGCTGTCGGGGCAGGCACTGACGCAGGCCATGCAGCCGACGCACTTCTCCGCTTCGAGTGCCGGGATCAGCGGCGACAGGGAGCTGAAGTCGCGGACTCCGGCCGTCGCCGGGGCTATGAGGCTTCGCCCTACGCCGTCGTCGGCCGGGAGGTCGACATCGGCCACGCCACGACGGTAGGCATCGATGACGGTCGTGTTGAAGTCGTCGATGTAGCCCTGGACGTTGAGGCTCTTCGGAGAGATGAGCCCGGGGCCAGCCCCAAGCTTCGAGATGTCGGTAGCAGCAAGTGTTTCGGTCATCGCTCGCTCAGTCTTCGGATTACCGCAACCAGGACCGGACGAGGTCGCTGGTCGAGATGATGCCGATCGGGGTGGCCGCATCGTCAGTGACGACGAGACGGTGGACTCGGCGCTCCTCCATCGCCCGGGCAGCCTCTTCGAGACTGGCCGAGGCGGCGATCGTGAGCGCCGGCTTGGTCATAACCTGCCCGACCGCCAGGCCGGGCCAGTTGGAGGCGAGGTGCTGATTCGCTCGAACCCGAACGAGGTCCGTCTGACTGAGCACGCCAACCAGAAGCCCGGCCGAGTCCAGGACTGGAAGACCGGTGATATTCCTGGTGTCGAGGATCGCGGCGGCTTCCTTCAGGGAGGCCGTCTCGGCGATGGAGATCGGGTTGGCGGTCATGACCTCGCCTACGGTTCGAGCCTGGGTCATCGAGCGGCCTCGGCGGGCACCCTGTTCGCAATCCCGGCGGTCACGTCGATGACGCCGTCGTACGCACCCTGGATAACGGCCAGGTTCGCGTCGACGACGGCCGCGCCGCGCTTGCCGAAGAAACGAGTCAGGTTGGTTCTGACGGAATCCATGAGCGCCGGCCGGTCGAGCCCGGCCCGTTCCGCGAACGGCGAGACCTTGAGGAAGACGCCGACGAGAGCCACGCCCTGCATTCGGATCTCGAGATCCTGGCGGGGGGCGTATTTCATCGCAAGCGACGCGGTATCGAGAGCCAGAAGCCTGATATTGCGAGCCTGGATCTCGGTTCGCGTGGCGGGCGGGAGGGCTGCCCAGATCTCCTGCGGGTCGGTCAGCGGCGTCGGCACGAAGACCGTGCCACCGTCGACGAGACCGGTCAGCGGGTTGCCCTGCTTGAACGAGTTGACGTCGAAGAGCGGCACGAAGTCGACTTCGGTGAGCTCGTTGTGGAGCCGGATCGGCTCCTCGGCGATGGTCAGGAAGTAGGTCGTCGGCAGGCCTTTCTTCTCCGAGCCGTAGCGCGGATAGGCCTGCACGTACAGGTTGAATAGTTCGCCGACGGTCGTGGCCACGAGCTTGTTCGTGGTCACGCTGCCGAAGCCGCCGACCGAGTGGCCGCGCAGGCTGTAGGCGCCCTTGGGACGAATGTTCAGGTCGTTCTTGGGCAGGGCGAGAGGATGGCGGATGCCGAGGAACGCCCGGCGGGTCTTCTTCACGGCCTCGTCGTCGGCCATGAGGTCGAAGACGGCGCCGAGATCGCCCGGCTGGATGTCACGGGAGCCAAGACCACCCGAGACCGAGATTACGCGAGGCATCGGAGCGCCGTCCATCGCGGCATCGGCGAGAGCGGACTTGAGCTCACGAGTGAGCGGGTTGTCCGCCGCGGCTGGCTCGTCGGTGCGCTCGACTACGGCCACGACCCGGGCACTGCCGACGGCGCGGGCCAGCTGCGCGGCCGGGAACGGCCGGAAGCTGGTCACGGTCACACAACCGACCTTGCGGCCCTGATCGCGCAGCGCGTCCACGACCGCGAGCGCCGTATCTGCCATGGTCCCCATCGAGACCATGATGTAATCGGCGTCGGCGGTTCTGTAGGCGTCGATGAGGCCGTATTTGCGACCGGTGAGGGTCGCCCATTCGGCCATGGCCCGTTCGCTGATCTCGATGAGGCGGTCGTACCAGGCTCGTTGCCCGATGCGGCCCTTCATGTACGAGTCCTGGTTCTGGACCACGCCGGACATGAGCGCGTCCTTCGGGTCGAACAGATCGCGCACCATCTCGCGAGGGTCGCCGACGAAGCGCTTGAGCAACTCGTCCTCGGGCAGAAGGACGTTCTCGATCGTGTGTGTGGTGAGGAAGCCATCCTGGCACACGAACCACGGAGTCTCGCCATCCTCGGCGACACGGCGCGCGATCGCGGTCAGATCGGCTGCTTCCTGGCAGTTGCGGGCGAAGAAGATCCCCCAGCCCGTATCGGCGACGCCCATCACGTCGTCATGGCCGGCGTGGATGTTCAAGCTCTGGCTCGTGAGAGCGCGTGCACCTACGTGGAAGACCGCCGGAAGGCGCTTGCCGGAAATGACGTACAGGACCTCTTTCATGAGGATGAGGCCCTGGCCGGCGGTGAAGTTCGTGACCCGGCCGCCCGCAAGGGCGAAACCTTCGGCGGCTGAGGCGGAGGAATGCTCCGACTCCGGCTCGATGAACTTCAGGTGCGTGCCCCACAGGTTTGGGGTGCCGTTGGCGACGGCGACCTGATAGACCGCCGCCATGGTGGTCGAGGGCGTGATCGGGTAGGCGCACGCGCCGTCGCTGATCCGCGTCTCGACGTAGGCGATGGCCTCAGATCCGTCGATGATGGCGGGAATGCCTGGAAATTCTGGAGTCGGCGAATTCGTCACGATGGTCGGTTCACTCAATGCACGCAGCTGGCGGGCCAGCGCGCTTCCGTCCAAGTGCTTGAGCAGGGTGCCGCCAATCCCGCTGGCGACCGCCTCGCGCTGCTCGTCCGCGTGCCAGTAGGAAGCGAGCACGGCGATCCGGTCCGCAGGGACCAGATCGCGCAGTGCGGCAACCATCGGCCGCCAGCCCCCGGCGACGTCGGCGTCGAGCAACACCACGTCCGGCCGGGCCGTGGCCGCCTCGCGCGCAGCGGATTCACACGACGCCTGAGCGACGATGAAGCCATGGCGCGAGAGGTGGTCGCAGAGAGCCTCGGTTGCGGCCGGGTGCTGACTGACGATGAGCAGTCGGCGCAAGGGTATCTGGGAGTCGGCGAGCATGCTCATAGGGTGCGCTGCGGCCGCTCCCACCCGTAGCGACAGGGCTCCCTAAGACCGGGGGCCATATGGCCCGCGACGGCACGAGACGGGATAGGTGGCACCTGCCCTAAGAGGTGGGCCGGGGCCACCGGCCGGGTGGGCAGTCGAGGGTACATGGACACCCCGGTGGCGGGGCTTCCGGCCCGGGTGCAGCGCCTGATCGGGCTGGGGACGACTTGCCCTTCCCTGAGGGCCATTCGGCACTGCGCAGCCAACGCGCGGGCTCGCAGACTGCTGCTCGTGACGAACGCCGGAGGGGACGCCCGGCGTTCGTCCTTTTTTGTGCCTGGCGCCAGACGGCCCGCCCGCTGACGTGTGTAGCTCCGGCCTTCCTCGGCGCGCAGCCCGGGGGCCTCTCCGAGACCTCCCGACACCGCCGGAGCAGGTCCTGGGCCGTAACCTGGCCAGATTCCGATCTGAGTAGCCCGAGAGCAAGTACCGGGGCCGCGGCCGACCGATAACGAGCTCACAAGGGACCTTTCGTGGCTCGCGGCACGCTCGCGACAGCAGCTTCGGGACCGGAAGAGGTCGGCGAGAGGCTCGCCCACCTGGCCACGTGCCACCCCCATTGGCAGCTGACAGGAAACCGACGCCTTTCGTGGCCAGAGCGGAGGGTTGCTCGCCGAACGCCGAACCGACCCTCGCGGGAACTCACGCGAGAGCGCGGAGGTGAGCTCCGAGGACCGGGATGTCTCGCCACGGACGTCGAGAGAATCCCGTCGACGGCGACGGCCGCCCGGCCCTTCGGGGTGCCGCAAGATTCCGATCTGCTAGACCCGGCCACACCGGCCTTCGTGCCTAGAGCTCGTGGTATTTCTTCGCGTACCCGGTCAACTCGTCGCGAAAGTCGGGGTGGGCGATCGCGATGAGGCGCTTGGCCCGCTCACGAAAGCCCTGGCCGAACAGCTCGGCCACGCCATACTCGGTGACCACGGTGCGAACGCTCGAGCGGGAGACGGTCACACCTGCGCCGTCATACAGCTCCCAGGTTATGCGCGAGACCTTCCCGTCCGGGGTGGTCGACGGGAGGGCGATGATGGCTCGCCCCTCCGGCGCCAGGGAGGCGCCGCGGGTGAAGTCCATCTGCCCGCCCACGCCGCTGTACATGCGGTGGCCGAGGGAATCGGCGCATACCTGCCCCGTCAGGTCCACCTCGATCGCGGAATTCACAGCGGTCATCCGCCGAAGCTTTCGGATCGTGTGCGTGTCGTTCGTGTACTCCACTCCGCGCAGCTCGAGCATCGGGTTGTCGTCGACCCACTTGTACAGGCGCGGCGTGCCCATCATGAACGCGGCCACGACCTTGCCGCAGTCGATCGTCTTCGCGCTGCAGTCGACGATCCCCTGCTCCACGAGCTCGACCAGTGGATCCGTGAACATCTCGGTGTGGACCCCGAGGTGCTTCTTGTCGGTGAGGCACAGGCCGACCGCAGTCGGGATCGCGCCGATCCCCATCTGGAGCGTGGCTTCGTCCTGGACGAGATCTGCCACGTACTCGCCAATCCGTCGCTCCACGGCGCCGATCTCGCCGGGGGTGTGGATGTACGGCGGCTGGTCTACTTCGACCCCGAGGTCGATCTGGCTGACGTGCACGAAGCAGTCCCCGTGGGTGCGCGGCATCGCCTTGTTGAACTGCGCTATCACTGTCTTCGCACAGCGGATCGCCGTGAGCATGGCTTCGACGGACGTGCCCAGCGAGCAGTAGCCGTGCGCGTCGGGGGGTGTCATGTTGGCGAAGACGGCGTCGAGCGGCAGCAGTCCGCTCTCCATCAAGAGCGGGACGTCGGAGAGCTGAACCGGGATGAATTCCGCGCGGCCTTCGTTGACAGCCGCGCGGGCGTTGGGCCCGATGAATAGGGCGCGGTGGAGAAAGTGGCCCTCCATTTCGGGTGCGAGGTGAGGATGCGGCCCCTCACAGTGGAGGTGAGCGATCCTGACGCCCTCGAGCTCGGGCGCCCGGCGGACCAGGGCATCCAGGAGCACCGACGGCGTCGCGGCCGCACCGTGCACGTATATCTGCTGGCCAGACTTGATTCCGGAGACTGCCTCATCGGCGGTGACGATACGCATGCGTCGATCTTATGCAGTCCGCATAGGCGCGGGAGGGCCGATTGGTACGAAACGGCGGTTCAGCCAGCCATGGGCAGGACCAACCGGGGGGGCGACAAGCCTGTGCGCCACAGCCGGTTGGCGGTCCCGTTCTGGCCCGGAGCGGCAAGGCTGGGTAGGATTGACCGGCGAGACCGCCGTCTCCAAGATGGCCGAGTGTGCCGTGATGCCGGACGTCGCAGGCCAACGACGGCGTCCGCGCCTGGGCCGGGGCGCCGAGGCGTTCCTCTACGCCGTGTGCGTGCTCGGCCTGGCCGTGGCGACCGTCAATTACCGGGTGTTGCCGCCGCTATTCCCGCTGACCCCGACCATCACGGCAGTGATCGTGCTTCTCATCTCGCGCGGGCTCGATCGCGGCGCATGGGTCGATCTCGGGTTCACGGTGCTCGGCATCCGCACTTGGCTTGTGGCCTGCACGATTCCTCTCCTGGCTCTTGGCGGCGGCCTCGTCGCGGCGCAGGTCCTCGGCCTCACCACCCCGTCGCTGCCGGAAGGGATAAGCGGACTCGAGTTCGTCGTCGTCTCGCTTGCACTCATCGAGTTGAGCTCCATCGCCGCCTTTGGGGAGGAGCTCGGCTGGCGCGGATTTCTCGTGCCCCGGCTCGCCGGCCTGGGGCGGGTGGGCGCCGGCCTCGCGTCAGGCGCGCTCTGGGCGGCCTGGCATATCCCGCTCTACGGGGTCAATCCGAACATGGCGGCCTTCACCCTCGCCGTGATCGCTATCGGATTTATCGCGAACGAGCTTCGGGCCGCGACGGGGAGCACCTGGCCGGCGGCGATCCTTCACGGGGCGCACAACGCCGGGGGCACGATCACCGGCACGCTCGTCGTGGGGGCGCCCGCGTCGATCGGTTCGGTGATGGGCACGACCGGGCTCGTTCCGCTCGCGATCTACTTGGTGATCGCCGTCGCCATCGTCGTCAGACGCAAACCCTGGGGGCCGATGTGGGCGGTGTCGCGGCGGACATTCTCCCTCTAGGGCCGGACGGTTCCCGGTTGGCAAGTCGGAGGCGGATCGCGGCGCGTCGACAGCGCCGCCGCCCTGATGGCCCGACTGCCAGCGCCCCGCGCGCGTCGGCGCTTCCGCAGCGGACGGTTCCTCCCGGCGAGAGACCGGACGGTGGTGTGTGGCCCCGAGACCACCCGGACGGGCCGGCCCGACGCCTAGGCCCCGCCCTTCATGCGGTGGCGGGCTACGAAGGCGGCGGCCTGGGCGCGCCGCTCGAGGTTCAACTTGGAAAGGATCGAGCTGACGTAGTTCTTGACCGTCTTGTCGGACAGGAAGACCTCGGACGCGATCTCCTTGTTGGTCTTGCCCTCGGCGACGAGGAGCAGGATCTTCTGCTCCTGCTGGGTGAGCTGCGCCATCTCGTCCGTGTACGTTCCGGTCGCTATGCGGCGGACGCGGTCGAGCACCTTCTCGGTCACCGCCGGGTCCAGCAGCGACTCGCCGCGACCGACCGACTCGAGGGCGCTGACGAGGTCCCGGCCTCGGATCTGCTTGAGCAGGTAGCCCGAGGCGCCCGCGATGATCGCCGAGAGGACCGCCTCTTCGTCCGGGTAGCTGGTCAGGATCACCACACGTGTTCCCGGGAATTCGGCTCGAATCTCGCGGCAGGCTTCGATGCCCGAGCCGTCGGGCAGCCGAACGTCCATGACGACGAGGTCCGGCTCGAACTTGCGGGCCATCTCGATGGCTTCGGCGGCCGTTCCCGCCTCGGCTACGACCTGGAAGTGCTCTCGCCGCTCTAGCAGCGAGACGAGGCCCTGGCGAACGACCTCGTGATCGTCGACCACGAGCAGCCGCAGGGGGCGTGCTTCGATCTGGTCGGTCATTCCTCTCCTCGATCCACAGCCCCGCTGGACGCTTCGGGACGGGGCACCTCCACGATGATACGCGTGCCGAGCCCGGGTTCGCTTTTGACGTCGAGCCGACCACCGACCGACGAGGCTCGGGCCCGCATGTTGACAAGGCCCTGGTGGCCGGCGCCGCGAGGCCTGGATGGGTCGAAGCCGACCCCGTTGTCACTGATGACCAGTTCCAGGGTCCCGTCCTTGGAGCCCACATGAACGCTGCCACGTGTCGCCTTGGAGTGGCGGGCGATGTTGCTGAGGGCCTCGCGCGCAATCGACAGCAGCTGCCCGACCAGGTCGGCGGGCAGATCGGCCTCGCGTATTCCGGCGGTATCCAGGTCGACGTCGACCATGCTGTTGACGCGGAACTCGTCGGCAAGCGCCGCCAGGCCACCAACAAGACCTGCCTGCTCGAGCAGCTCGGGACGAAGCCCGAAGATGAAGTTGCGGATATCGCGTATGGACTGGTCGAGCGAGTCGATGGCCCGCTCCACCCTGGCTCGGGCCACCTCCGGCTCGTCCGTCATCAGCTCGGGCACGTCCTCGAGCGAAAGACCGACGGCGTAGATGCTCTGGATGATGCCGTCATGGAGGTCCCGGCCGATCCGCTCGCGCTCTTCCACGATGGCCAGGCGCTGCACCTGCTCATGTAGGCGGGCGTTCTCGATGGCGATGCCGGCGTGCAGCGCAAACATCTCGATGAGCCGCTCGTCGTCCTCGGTGAAGTCGCCGTGCGGCAGCTTGTTCGTCAGATAGAGCCGCCCGATCGACCGGCCCCTCGATCCGATGGGGACGCCCAGGAGCGAGTGCATCTCGGGATGGTTGGCCGGGAAGCCGTAGCGGCGCGAGTCGGTGGCGATGTCGTGGACACGCACCGGATGCGTCTCGTGAGCGATCACACCGAGCAGACCGTGGCCGCGCGGCGTGGGCCCGATGCGCTCGCGCTCGGCCCGGCCGATGCCGCTGGTGATAAAGCGCTCGATGCCGCCCTCCTGATCCACGATGCCGAGGGCCGCGTACTGGGCGTGGGCCAGCTCGCGAACGCGGTCCGTGATCAGCTGGAGCACGCGGTCGAGGTCCAGTACGCCGGCGATGCCACGGGTGGCGGCGTCCATGGCCTCGAGCTCGTCAGAGGCCTGACCGGCCCGGGCGCGCGACCAGGCGGACCCGATGACGATCTCCAGGCCGCGGGCGCATTCGTCGACGGAGAACACCGCCGCCGGCGGCGCGTCCAGCTCGAGCGTGGCCAGGAGACGGTCGCCGAAGCGCAGCTGATAGGTGCGCAGACCGGCCGTCTCGGCATTCTGGTCGAGGAGGCTGCCCACGCGCAACTCGACCTCCGCCAGCGGCGGGGCCTGGAGGTGCAGCTGCCCGCCGCCGAGCCCCGAGCTCGAGATGACCGCGTCGAATGCCGTCGTGAGAAAGACGTGGCTGTCGGGGCTGGGGCGGTCGAGCCAGGCTTCGAGGGCCGCCGACATCTCGCGCAGCCCGAGCAGGCCGGTCGAATCCCGGCTCGCGTTTGGAGTCGACTGCGGGGCGCTCATCAAGGGGAGCCTAGCAGGCCTAACGCGGCCCTGTCGCGTCCCCGCCGGCTGTATCACCGAAGTTGATCGGTTGCCGGGCCGCGGCGGGTCCATACTCGGTTGCAGCCGTGTCGGCGCCGGGGACGTCCGGCCCGCCGGAACGGGCCGGACGTCCCTTGGCCCTCCATCCGGCCACGCCCAACCTAGCCGAACACGAAGACCGGCTGCAATCCAGCGCATCGGCCGAACGGATGGGGTCATGGCCCGTATCGAGACAATCCTCCTCGCGACAGACGGGTCGCCCGCGTCCCAGTCGGCCAGCGAGGAGGCTATCGACCTCGCGACTCAGGTTGGCGCGAGGCTCCTCGTCGTCAGCGTGCTGGGCGCTTCCTCCCGCCCCTCCGAAGCCTCGACCGAGCAAGGTGGTCCGGCCGACTCTCGCAATTCGCTGACAACCAAGGCCCAGGCCCTGGTCCAGCGGGCCAAGGCTGCCGGGGCCAATGCCACCTTCCTCGTCTGGGAGGGCGAGCCCGGCGAGGCCATCGTGGCCGCCGCAGACTCGGAGAACGCGGATCTGATCGTCGTCGGCTCGCATGGTCGGAGCGGTGTCAGCCGCTTCCTGATCGGCAGCGTCTCGGACTTCGTGGTCCGCCATGCCCATTGCCCGGTCATGGTCGTCCGCGGCCAGCCCGAGCTCGCCCGCCACTAGCCTCACGGGCCTCAGCCGCCCTGAGGGCCCGCCCCACCTACTTCGTGTAGGCGCCTTCCGGGTCCAGCTGCTCGCGAATGAGGCGCAGTTCCTCGGGCGTGGGCGCCGGCGTGGTCGAGAGTGGCTCGGCGACTTTCGGCTCCCAGCCGATCGTGTCACGGATCTGGTCGAGTGTCGCGCCGGGATGGATCGAGTCGAGGCGCATCTCTCCCGAGTCATCGAAATGATAGATGCCGAGATCCGTCACCACGACCGACGGCCCGCGACCGAGCCAGCCCTCCTCGCGCCTGACGCGGGCCGCGGCCTCGGCCCCGCCGAGGTTGCCGGGCGAGGTTCGGAAGTCGATGCGTTCGACGAATGACCGCTTGGACTGGCGCATGATCACGAACACCTGGCGGGCATTGATCGCGATCTCGCACGCTCCGCCGGATCCGGGCAGCCGCGTCTTGGGCTGCGAGTAGTCGCCGATTACCGTGCTGTTGATGTTGCCGAAGCGGTCGATCTGGGCGGCGCCGAGGAAGCCGACGTCCACCAGGCCGCCCTGCAGGTAGAAGCTGAAGAGCTCGAACATCGAGACGGCGGCAGTCGCGCCGGTGACGATGGTGGGGTCTCCGATCGACAGGGGCAGTCGGGCAGGCTTGGCCCCGAACGCGCCCGACTCGTACACGAGCTCGAGCATTGGGGCGACGGTCAGACGGGCCAGGTTGACGGCGATGTTCGGCAGGCCCACGCCGACGAAGCAGACGCGCTGACCGGCCAGCTCACGGGCCGCGGCCACGATCATCATTTCGGACTTCGAGAAGGCCGACGTGCCCTGGCCCGCCGATGAACCCGGGGGCGGGCTGCTCGTGGCGCGCGGCTTGCTCATTTGTAGACCCCATAGTCGACGCTGCCCGAAGGTGCCGTGCCCGACGGGCGCAGGCCCGAGATCCTTTCGGCTCCTAGCTTCTCAACGTACTCCGCCCGGCCGGGGAGGCCGTAGACCCACTCGTCGAGCCACGCCTGGGTCGTCACCGCGTCGCGGCTGATCGTGTCCCATTCACGGTAGAAGTGGTTGTCCCGGTCGTAGGAACCCTGGACGTACGAGGGATGGGCGCCGAACGGCTCCAGGACGACGGCATCGACGATCAGCCCGGGGATCACCGTCCGGTTGGGGTCGGCTCGGACCACCGATTCGTCGACGAGCTGCTCGACGACGACGATCACGCGGTCGGCGGCGAAGGCGGCCTCCTTCTGGCAACCGAGCAGGCCCCACATCTGAGTGTCGCCCTCTGCGTCGGCGCGCTGGGCGTGGACGATGGTCACGTCCGGCTTGAGCGGCGGGACGGCATAGACCGTCTCGTCACCGTATGGCGACCGGATCGGGCGAATCAGCGGGTTCGCCTTGGGCAGGTCGGTTTCGAAGTAGGAGCGCAACGGGAAGAAGGGCAGGTTCGATGCGCCGGCAGTGTACCGGCCGACCATGCCGAAATGGCTGTACTCCTCCAGCTCGAGAGGCCCAGGATCCGCGTCTTCGACGCGCCGCCGGATGGCGTGCAGCCCGCCGACGCCGGGGTTGCCGAGCCAGCTGAAGACGAGTTTTCGAGCCGTACCGGCCGCGACCATCTGGTCGTAGATCAGGTCCGGCGTGAGCCGCGCCAGGGTCAGGTCGCGTTTGCGCTGGCGGATGATCTCGTGGCCCGCGGCGAAACAGATCAGGTGCGTGAAGCCTTCGATGGCGACGACGTCGCCGTCATGGACCAGGGCGACGACGGCGTCGCGCATCGACGCGACCTTACTCATGGGCGCTCACCTCGGGATCACCTGGCGCTCACCAACGACTCGTTCTCGAATTCTGGCACGCCGGGAGATCCTCGATCGCCAATTCAGCCGGCTTTGGCCGCCTCGGCGACTGCCTCGCCGAAGAGGGCCAGACCGGCCGCGGCCTCGGCCGCGGTGATCACCAGCGGGGGCGAGATTCGGACCACCGTGTGGCCGGCCTCCAGGGCCAGCACGCCGCGCTGGAATGAGCCCCACTCGACGGCAGCAGCACGCTCGTGAGAGTCGAACTCGACGCCGATCATGAGGCCGATCCCGCGGACATCGCGGATCACTGCCGGGAACCGGGCCTGCAGCGCGCGGAGCCCCGCCAGGAGCTCGTCACCGCGCACCCTGGCGTTCTCCATGAGCCCGCCCTCGAGCAGCTTGATCGTCTCGAGAGAGGCGGCGCAGCCGAGCGGGTTGCCGCCGTACGTGGTGCCGTGAGCTCCGGGGCCCCAGCGCGTCATCAAAGATTCGCGTCCGATGAACGCGCCGATCGGCATACCGCTGCCGATGCCCTTGGCGGTGGCGACGATGTCCGGCTCCACGTCCCAGTTCTGGATGGCCCACATCTTGCCGGTGCGGCCGGCGCCGCATTGAACCTCGTCGGCGATCAGCAGGATCCCGTGCTGATCGCACATGCGCCTCAGGCCCTGCAGGAAGCCGTCCTCGGGAACGACGTAGCCGCCCTCGCCCTGGATCGGCTCCACGATGATCGCCGCCACTTCGTCGGGCGGCACGAGGCGGTCGAAGAGCACCTCGTCGAACCACTTGAGGTCCGCCACGTGGCCGAACGGGGCATGGAATACGCCCGGCAGCATCGGCCCGAAGCCGGCGTGGTACTTCGCCTTCGATGCCGTCAGCGAGACGGACCCATACGTGCGGCCGTGGAAGGCGCCGAGGAACGACACGAGGTACTGGCGGCCGGTGGCGAGGCGGGCGAGCTTGATCGCGCCTTCGACGGCCTCGGTCCCGGAGTTGGTCAGGAAGACCCGAGTCTTCTCCTCCATCGGCGCGATCCGGGCGAACTCGGCGCACGTCTCGGCGTAGATCGGCAGGTAGAAATCGGCGCTGTAGTGGAGCAGCGTCGCCGCCTGATGCTGGATGGCGCGCACGACGTCGGGGTGGCAGTGACCGGTCGAGGTTACGGCGATTCCGGCGTTGAAGTCGAGGAAGACGTTTCCGTCGATGTCCTCGATCGTGCACCCCTCGCCCCGAACGGGCACGAGCGGATAGGCCCGCGGGAGGCTCGGCGAAGTCCACTTATGGTCGAATTCGAGATGGGCGCGGGCCTTTGGGCCGGGCAGCTCGGTCACGATGTGGGGTATGGCGAGAGCCTCGACGACCTTCTCTGGAGCCTGAGCCACGGTGCACCTCGACTTGTCCGGGCGGAGTCGCTGGACGGCGCGACGACGGCCGGACCGGATAGCCTTTATGCAGGCTGGATAGTTCGACAAGTATAGCGGAGCCGGGCCGGTCTCCGAAGTGGACATTCGAAGGGACGGCCAGGACCGGTTCCCGACACTCGCTCGGTTCGCGGCCTCGGGCAGCCCGGCGGCCGCCTCCTCCAGCTAGTCGACGAGGGTTTGCGACTGCTCCCGCAGGAACTGCTGGACGTAATACATGCCGCCGGAGGCCTTGCCGGTCGTGCCGGAGCCCTTCCAGCCGCCGAAGGGCTGGATGCCGGGCCAGGCGCCGGTCGTCGCGCCGGCTCGGCGGTTGATGTAGATCACGCCCGCCTCGATCGCCTCCTTGAACGCCTCGATCTCTTCGCGATCGTCGCTGAAGAAGCCGGCGGTCAGGCCGTAGATCGTGTCGTTGGCAAGCTCGAACGCCTCGTCGAGAGACTCGACCCGACCCACCGCCACGAGGGGCACGAACAGCTCTTCGCGCCAGATGCGGTGGTCCGCCGGCAGGTCGGCGACGACCGTGGGCTCGACGTAGAGATCCGAGCCGTGACCCTGGAGAGCCTCGCCCCCAACGACGACCCGACCGTCTCGCTTCGCCTCCGCAACCGCGGCGTCGTATTTGGATCTGGCCGCGGCGTTCACGAGTGGCCCGAGCCAGACCTTGCGGTCGGTGGGATCGCCAACGGCGATGCCCTTCGTCTTGGCCACGAGAGCCTCCAGGAAGGCCTCGTAGACGGGCGCCTGCACGTATACCCGGCTGCAGGCCGAGCACTTCTGGCCGCCGTAACCGAAGGCCGACCGCATGACTCCTTCCGCCGCCTCCTCGAGGTCTGCCCGAGCGCTGACGATGGCCGGGTTCTTGCCGCCCATCTCGACTACGACCGGCTTCGGGAAGCGCTTGCTGAACTTCCTGAAGACCTCCTCGAACCCGATCTCGTATGAGCCTGTGAAGAGCAGACCGTCGACGCCTTCGTTCTCCTGGAGCTCGGCGCCGACCGTGGCGCCGGGGCCGCTGACCATGTTGAAGACGCCCCTCGGCAAACCCACCATGTCCGCGATCTCGGCGAGCTTGACGCCGCACAGCGGGGAGTCGCTCGAGGGCTTGTAGACGACCGCGTTGCCGGCTACCAGCGCCCCGCCCGACGGACCGCCGGAGAGCGCCATCGGGAAGTTGAACGGGCTGATCACCGCCCAGACGCCGTGCGGCTTGAGCACCGAGCGGGTGTGAACCGTCGTGTCCCCCAGGTTGCCCATGGCATGGTCGAACCCGTCGTTGGCCACGAACTGGTCGCAGTAGTAGCGGATCAGGTCCGCGGTCTCCTCGACGTCGCCGAGAGCCTCGAGCCGGTTCTTGCCCACCTCGATGCCCATAAGCGCGGCCAGCTCCATCTGCCGCTCGCTGATGAGATCCGCCATGCGCCGCATGACGGCGACCCGCTCGAGCCACGGGGTGCGGGCCCAGCCGGGAGCAGCCGCGCGAGCGGCGGCGACGGCGTCTTTCACGTCGGCGCGGGTGCCGGACGCGAACTGTCCGACCAGAGATCCGTCGATGGGAGAGCGCTTCTCGAACGTGGCCTTAGCGGGCCGCCACTGGCCGTCGATGTAGACGCCGTGAGTCCCGCCGAGCTCGCCGCGGGCCAGGGCCAGGCCGGCGTCGAAGGAAGCGTGGAGCTGCTCGTTGTCGTTGCGGAGCGTGGCGTAGGTGATCTTGAGCCGGGGCTCAGACGTCGCGGTCATCCGACACCCTCCTGGGGGTTACAGGTATGAAGCCGCACCGCCTCGAGCCGCGCGCTCGCAGCTGGGCGCAGCCTGTCTTGGCATCCAGTCTACCGCGGCCCCGATTTCGGGCGTGCCGTCGAACTGCGCTCCCGTGCCGGCGCAAGGGCACCAGAGCAAGCAGCCCGTGCTGAGGCCTGCGCCGTAGTATGTTGGGCAGCGTGAGGGCCGGGGGCGACCTGAACAGGCACCACGGAGGCGGGAGTTGAATCTGAAGAAGATGGCGTATAACACGTTCTGGGGGGTCTGGCCGGAGGATTTCTCGCCGACGATCGAGCCCGACCGCTTCACGATGCGGATCTGGGGCACCAAGAGCACGCTGCTTTGGTCACGGTATGTGAATTGGCGAGCGATCAAGGAAGCCAGGAAGTTCGCCGTCGCCAGGGGCTACGGCGACGCCAAGATCGTGAACTGCGATCGGAATCGCTTGCTCCAAAGGTATGACTTCACAATTGACCTAATCCGGTAGCAGACGGGTCGCGGTGGCCGCGGCGCTGTTCCGGACTTGAGGTGGGATAGACGCCCCGATCGTGCTCGCCTGGCAATGCTGGACTGACCGCGCCTCAGATCGAGTCCGCATATGGGCGGCCGGCTGGGACCCATGGGTACGTTCGGGTCCGGAACGTCCACCTCGCGCTTTGATAGATTGCCTGTGGCGGTGGGGTTCCGCGGCAACGAGGAAGGCGGTATCTGATGGCCGACCCTGCGATTGAGAGCCTGCGTGTCGCCCTCAGGATCGCGCCCAATGATGTTGCTCTCCATCGGCTTCTCGCCGAACGGCTGGCCGAGCGGGGAGAGTTCGACGGGGCCATCGCGGAGTACGGAACTGCGGTAAAGCTCTCGCCCCACGACCGACCGATACGCATGTCACTCGCCGAGGCCTATCTCGCGACCCACCGATACGCCGCCGCGGAGCTTGTCGCGGATGAACTCCTGCGAGAGGATGCGACCTTCGCAGCTGCGTTTCTTGTTCGCGCCCGGGCGCTATCCGGTCAACACCGGTCAGCTGACGCCCGGGCCGCATACGAAACAGCAATCACGCATGACAGGACACTCGCAGACGAACGACTGGCGATCGCGCTGGGTTTCGCGACCGAGGACGCCGCCAACGCTACCGAGGAGCCAGGGACGTCCGAGCCGGCGGCATCCGAGCCTCTGGCGCCTCAACCGCCCGGGTCTCCGGCAGACGGGCGTCGCGAGCCCACGACACAGACCGACACGAGGCCACGGTATCTGACAATCGACGGAGTGGATATCGAGCGGGCGCGCATCTCGTTCGCCGATGTGGGTGGCATGGAGGCCCTCAAGGAGCAGATCCGCCTGAAGATCCTGTACCCTCGGCAGCACCCGGATCTCTACCACGCGTACGGTCAGCGCGCTGGTGGCGGCATTCTTCTCTACGGGCCACCCGGCTGCGGTAAGACGCACCTGGCGCGCGCGACGGCCGGCGAGCTCGACTCCACGTTCATCTCGGTTGGCATCGCCGACGTCCTCGAGATGTGGGTCGGCTCCTCGGAGCGGAACCTCAGCAACATCTTCGGAGTTGCGCGCGCCCATGCCCCGTGCGTTCTCTTCTTTGACGAGATCGACGCACTTGCGGCATCGCGCAGCGACTTCAAGAGCACCGCCGGTCGTCAATTGATCAACCAGTTCCTCGCCGAGCTTGACGGTGCGGACTCGTCGAATGAAGGGCTCCTCGTGATCGGGGCTACGAACGCACCATGGCATATGGATGCCGCGTTCCGTCGTCCCGGCCGTTTCGATCAGATCGTGTTCGTCCCGCCGCCCGACCTGGAGGCCCGAGCCGAGATCCTGCGCGTGCTGCTCCGCGACCGACCCGCCAGCGGCGCGGACGTGGGGCGCGTGGCGTCGAGGACGGAGGCCTACTCGGGGGCGGATCTCATGGCGGTCGTCGAGCATGCAGTCGAGCGAAGGCTTGCGCAGGCCCTGCGAGATGGCATTCCCCGTCCCGTCACGACCGACGATCTAGCCGCGGCTGTTCGCCTGGTCCGCCCCTCGACGGGCGAGTGGTTCGCGACGGTCCGCAACTACGTGCTCTACGCGAACGAGGGGGGCCTGTATGACCCGGTGCGGCCGTACCTAAGGCGGTGACCTGAGTGTCGACGCGTCTGTCGCAGGCAATCGACTTCTACAATGCGAACAGGGCGGATCTTGCGGAGCGCCTCGCGCGCGACGAGCTAGCCGATGACCCGGCCAGTTGGGATGCCCACCGGATCCTCGCCGTGTGCCTCCGGGCACGCGGCGAACTCAAAGCCTCGCTGCGCGAGGCCGAGGAAGCGCTGGCCCGCGCTCCGGACAGCTGGCGATGCCATCTCGAACGTGCCCGCACACTGCGACAGTCGGGCCGACGTAGCGAGGCGGAACACGCGGTACGAGAGGCAATCTCGCTCGAGCCGGCTGAGGCCTCCCTGCACGCGGAGCTCGCAGCGATCCTGATTGATCGGAAGAGGCTTGCGGATGCGGCTATTTCGGCTCGCGAAGGCCTTCGGCTCGACCCGCACGACGTTGCCTCGGCCAACGCGCTCGCGCTTGCTCTACTGCACGCGAACCGTCCCGACGACGCCCGCATGGTCTTTCGCGATGCACTCTCGGACAGTCCTTCCCTCGAAGAGTTGCACAACAATATTGGCCTGGCCCATCTGCAAGCCGGTGAGTTTGAGAAGGGCGCGGTGGAGCTTCGCGAATCCCTCCGGCTCGATCCGCAGTCCGTGGTCACCGAACGGAACCTTCAGCTGGCGGGCCGCCTCCAACGCACTTACGAGCGTATCCACCTGGGACATCCAAGCCGGGTGAATGTCGCCTGGTTCTTGGGTGGTCCATCGCTCGCTCGGCGACTCACGAGTCTGGCCGGTCTAGCTTTGCTTGCCGTCATCGCGAGCGTCGTCGTGTTTCGGGCGCTACTGGCCGGATCGCTCGCAGCAATTGGGCTGGTGACGACGATCGGCCTCGGTGCGCTGCTCGCACGACACGACTCAGACGGCGCAGGCCGTTCCGGCACGGCGCGCCAGGGGCGGTAGGCACTGCCGGGGCCCGGCGGAGCCGCGCGACGCAATTCGCGGGAGTTCGGGAAAGCGGCCTGCCGGCTGGTTCTGAGGAGCAGTCAGACCGGCCGCCACACAGGGAGCCTCAAACGAGCGCTTCGACGACCTCGGCGATCGAAGGGGCGTCGGCGTCGGGCCGGCGGCCGCCACGCTCCGCGGCCACTCTGGCCAGCTCGGCCTCGCCGTGCTTGCCCGAGCGTACGAAAACGCCGCGCAGCCCGGCTCGCTGGGCCCCGTGGATGTCGTTCCAGAGGTCGTCGCCGACCATCGCCACGTCCCCAGGCGAGAGCTGGGTCGGCGCCGCGTCGTCGCCGAGCCGGCTCAGCATCCTCACGGCCTCGTCGAAGAACGCCCGCGACGGCTTGCCCGTGACCGTGGCGCGCCGCTCGGTCGCGAATTCCAGCGCGGAAACGTACGCGCCGGAGTCGAGCGTCGCCCCCGCCGAGGTGATCCACCAGCGGTTCTTGTGCATGGCCACGAAGCGCGCGCCGCCGCGCAGCAGACGGAAGGCCGACTGGATGTTGCGGGGAGTGAAGTCCTGCCCCGCATCGCCGACGATGACCGCGGCCACGGCGGCGTCCGGCTCGGCGGCTTCCTCGTGGGACAGCAGGTGCAATCCGGCGAACTCGGTCATGCCGTCGGGCGAGGCCATCACGTACAGGGCCGCGGCAGGATATCGCCTTCTGGCCAGTGCCGCAGCCGTGGAGACGGCGCTGACGATGCGCTCGGCCGGAATCGGCAGCCCACCCCGGCGCAGCTGGCCGGCGAGCGTGGCGCGGCTGACCAGCGACACATTTGTGCCTATGACGTACGGGATCCGGCGCTCGTCCAACTGTGCGAGCGCCTCGAGCGCTCCAGGCAGAACAGTGCCACTCACGACCAGGACGCCGTCGAGATCCAGGACGAGGCCCCGCACGCCGGACAGGCGTTCCCTGAGGAGGCGGGAGCCGCCCGTGGACCCGGAGGCCAGGTGATCGATCATGCGGAGATCGTCGCACACTGAACAGAGAATCGGAGGAGCGACGGTTCGGCTCCTCCCGGACCAACTACGTCCCTACGCCTCCTGCCCGGTCCGACTTCAGCCGCGCTGCGAGACGCGACGACCGGCACCCCGGTCGGGGTATCCTTCACCGGAACCGCCACGCGTCCCACATCGGTTCTCCGCCACCCGGGAGGCAGCCAAACCCGGGAGAGCCTTGACATCATCCGCCCGGCCGCCGGGCGGGCTCCGGAGATTTGATGACCGACTCCCGACCGATACACAGCGTGGTCCTGGTTAAGCAGGTTCCCGACACGCACAACGTCACCGGCGACGTCATGACCAAAGACGGCACCATGAACCGTGGCGCCCTGCCGGCGATCTTCAATCCAGAGGACCTCAACGCCCTGGAGATGGCGCTCGAGACCAAGGAGCGCACCGGCGGAACCGTCACGGTCATCACCATGGGGCCGCCCAAGGCGGCGAACATCCTGCGCGACTCCCTGTATCGCGGAGCCGATAAGGTCGTTCTCCTGACCGATCGCAAGTTCGCGGGCGCGGACACTCTGGCGACCTCGTACGTGCTGCAGTGCGCCATCCAGAAACTGGGCGCCTACGACCTCGTCTTCTGCGGCCGCCAGGCGATCGACGGCGACACCGCGCAGGTCGGCCCGCAGACGGCCGAGAAGCTCGGCATCCCTCAGATCACCTACGCCGAGACCATCGTCGACATCGACGCTACCCACATCGTCGCCGAGCGCGCGCTCGACTCCGGCTCGGAGATCGTCCGCTGCCAGATGCCGGTCCTGCTGACGGTGGTCGGCTCCGCCAACACTCCGCGGCCGGCCTCGGTCCGCCGTCAGATGGAGCGCAAGCTCGCCGCCATCCCCAGCGAATACGCGGCCATCCGCAAGGAGTGGCCCGAGTTCGAGTCGGATGAGGCACTCGACGCGTACCTCACTCGTCGCGACCTCAAGATCCCCGTCTGGACGGCCGAGGATATCGGCGCGACCGAGGGCAGCATCGGCCTGGCGGGCTCTCCAACTCAGGTCCACAAGATCAACTTCGTGGTCCTGGAGAGCACCGAGAGCAAGACCATCTCCCCCACCCCCGAGGCGATCGCCGCCATGGTGGCCGAGCTGGTCCATGAATACATCGTCGGGTAGGCGCGAGATGGCAGAGCGGAAGAGCATCTGGGTATTCATCGAGCACACCGACGGCGTGATCGCCGACGTCAGCCTGGAGCTGGTCGGCAAGGCGCGGGAGCTGGCCGAGAAGCTCGACTACGACGTCGTCGGCCTGCTGTGCGGCCACGGCGTAGACGCGCTGGCCCAGGACGTAATCGCCCACGGCGCCGACCGGGTCCTCCTGGCCGACCACGAAGAGCTGGCCCTCTACCGGACGTTGCCCTATGCGCGGGTCGCCATCGCCGAGGCCAAGGCCCGCAAGCCCGAGATCTTCCTGATCGGCGGGACACCCAACGGCCGGGACTTCGCGCCGCGCGTGGCCAGCGCCCTCCGCTGCGGCCTGACGGCCGATTGCACGGACCTGCAGATCGGCGACTACTACGTCAAGAAGACCGACACGACTTACAAGAACCTGCTGTACCAGATCCGGCCGGCCTTCGGCGGCAACCTGGTGGCGACGATCGTCAACCCGAACACGCGGCCGCAGATGGCCACGGTTCGCGAAGGCGTCATGCGCAAACCGGCCGCCAACGCAGCTCGTACCGGCGTAGTCGAGAAGATCGTTCCGACCTTCGAGCCCGAGGATCTCGTTCTCCAGGTCCTCAGTCGCCAGGTCCGCAAATCAACCCTGAACCTCAAGGACGCCCCGGTCATCGTGGCCGGTGGTGCGGGCATCACCAGCGCCGACGAGTTCGCACTTCTGCGCGAGCTGGCCAACCTGCTCGGCGGCGAGGTCGGCGCCTCACGCGCCGCCGTCGACGCGGGCCTGATCGGGCGAGCGCACCAGGTCGGCCAGACCGGCACGACGGTTCGGCCTCGCCTCTATATCGCGGCCGGCATCTCGGGAGCCATCCAGCACCGGGCCGGCATGGACCAGTCCTCGAAGATCATCGCCATCAACACGGACCCCAACGCGCCCATGTTCCAGATCGCGCATTACCGCATCGTCGGCGACGCCGGCGAGGTGTTGCCGCTGATCATCAAGACCCTGCGCGAGCGCACGCTCGGCGAGCCCGAGCGAGTCCAGCGCCCCATCGATCAGCGAGAAGCCGAATGAGCGAGAACTTCTTCCTCGACAACCCGGACCTCCGGTTCCGGCTCGACCAGATCGATCTTCGGGAGGCGCTGGAGCTCAAGGAGAAGAGCTACAGCGAGGCCGAGAAGTATCCCGGCGCCCCGAGGAACTACGCCGACGCGAAGGACAACTACGAGATCATTCTCGGGGTGATGGGCGAGATCTGCGGCGAGCGAGTCGCCCCTCGAGCCGCTGAAGCGGACGAGGAAGGAGCCCATTTCGACGACGGCGTGGTCACCTACACGGCGCCGACGCTGGACGCGATCGCCGCCTTCCGGCAGGCCGGGCTCTTCGGAGCCATGCTGCCGCGCGAGTTCGGCGGCCTGAACCTGCCCGAGTCCATCTACTCGATGCTCGTGGAGATCGTGGCCCGGGCCGAGAGCGGCCTGATGACCGTCTACGGCCTGCAGGAAATCGCCTCGATGATCGACGAATACGGCGATCCCGAGACGAAGGCCCGTGTCCTGCCGCGCTTCTCGCGTGGCGAGGTGTCGGGCGCGATGGTCCTGACGGAAGCCGACGCCGGGTCGGACCTGGGTTCCGTAAACACCAGGGCCACGCTGGACGAGGCCACCGGCCAGTGGCATCTCAACGGCGTCAAGCGCTTCATCACCAATGGCCTGGCCGACATCTCCGTCGTGCTGGCGCGGAGCGAGGAGGGCTCGACCGACGCCCGCGGCCTGTCGATGTTCCTCGTCGAGAAGGACGACACGGTCAAGATCCGCCGCATCGAACACAAGATGGGCATCCGCTCCTCCCCCACCTGCGAGATCCAGTACAACGACACGCCGGCGACGCTGATCGGCAAGCGCCGCTTCGGGTTGATGCGCTACTCGATGAACCTGATGAACGGGGCCCGGCTGGCGGTGGGGGCGCAGGCCCTCGGCATCGCCGAGGCCGCTTACCGCGAGGCCGACCAGTATTCCAGGGAGCGCATCCAGTTCGGCAAGCCGATCCGCTCGCTGACGGCTGTCGGACGGCTGCTGCTGTCGATGAAGGTCGACCTCGAGGCGACCCGCGCACTCCTCGCCGAGACGGCCAGCTGGGTGGACCTGTGGAAGGTCTACGACAAGGCCGCCGGGGACGCCGCCGAAGTCGACCCCGCTGTCCGCGCCCGCCTCAAGGCCAGCCAGACGCTGGCCGAGACGCTGACCCCGATGGTGAAGTACTGCTCCACCGAGATGGGCAACCGCGTCTGCTACCAGTCGATGCAGGTCCACGGCGGCGTCGGCTACATGAAGGAGTTCAACATCGAGCGGCTCTTCCGCGATGTTCGAATCACGAACATCTACGAAGGCACGAGCCAGCTCCAGGTAGTCGCGGCCATCGGCAAGCTGCTGAACCGCTCGCTCGATCCGCTCCTGGCGGAATGGGTCGCGGCCGAGTATCCGGCAGACATGGCCGCCGAGAAGGCGACGCTGGTCGAGTTGACCGGCGTCTACCAGCGAGCGGTCGATGCGCTCAAAGCTCAGCCGGAGCGCGACAAGGTCGACTATTACGCCTGCGACCTGGTCGACCAGGCGGTCTGGCTGACGTGCTCCTGGCTGCTCCTGCGCGACACGAACTTCCTCGAATCCAAGAAGTCGATCGCCCGGGCCTATGTCGCCTCGATCGCGCCCCAGCTCCGCGCCGCGGCCGAGGTCGTGAGTGCCTGCAACCCCGTGCCCCTCGACGCCATCCCGGTGCTCCTGGGATAGGCGGCTCGACGGGCCCGTCGGTTTCGGATCCGCGCCAAACCGCAACTCCTCGCCGATCGGATTGTCGAGCACGAGAGTCGAAGCTATTCTGCGAGCCAGCCGACGGACGCTGTCACGCTTGGCCACGGCCCGGTCCCTCATCAAACACCGCGACAATGGCTCGCCGTCCCCGACGGGGAACCGACCGTGACAGCGGAGCGCGGTCGTTCGCGAGTAACGATCGGCCGCCGGCGGGGTTTGAGAAGTTGAGACCGGTCGGTGCCGCGGAAGCCCGACCAGCGAAGGCGCCTGCCGCCCGCCTGCATCGCAGCCGAACATGGAGCGATCGGAGCAGCGGCCTACGGAGGATCGACGGAACCCATGACACTGACGAAATCAACCCGCAAAGCCGACCGAGCCGGCTGCCACGGCAGAGGCCGCCGCGGGGCCGCGCGATTCGGTGCCGGCGTCGGACGCGTCGGGCTCCAGATCTCAGGCGGCAGCCGTCGAGGCGGCCACCGTCGTCGCCCGGCCTCGCTCCCGGCGCCTGACGCGACCCGCGGACGATTGCGTTCGCGAGGGCTTGCTCAAGGGCAAGAAGGCCCTTGTCTTCGGCGTCGCCAACGACCATTCGATCGCCTGGGGCATCGCCAAGGCCCTGTACGACCAGGGGGCCGACGTCGGGTTCAGCTCGATGGCATCGCTCATCAAGCGCCGCGTACGGCCACTCGCGGCGTCGATCGGCTCGACCTTCGTCGAAGGCTGCGACGTCCGTGACGACGACGAGATCCGCAAGGTCTTCGAGCGCTGGCACTCCAAAGAGGGCGACCTGGACATCCTGGTCCACGCGGTCGCCTACGCCGAGCGGGAGGATCTCGACGGGCACTTCGCGGACATCGGCCGCACCGGCTTCCACACCGCGTTCGATATCAGCGTGTACTCCCTCATCGCCATGGCCCGCGAGGCCCGGGTCGTAATGAAGCCCGGCTCCTCGATCTTGACGATGACCTACTACGCGGCCGAGAAGGTCGTGCCCAACTACAACGTCATGGGCGTGGCCAAGGCCGCGCTCGAGGCCACCACCCGGTATCTCGCCGCGGACCTGGGCCCGAGCGGCATCCGGGTCAACGCCATCAGCGCGGGGCCGGTCCGTACGCTCTCGGCTCACGGCATCGCCGGGTTCCGGACGATGTACGGCGCCTTCAAGGATGTGGCGCCGCTGCGTTCCAACATCAGCATCGAGGATGTCGGCGGAGCTGCCGTCTTCCTGTCCAGTCCGCTCGCGGGGCAGATAACGGGCGAGGTCCTCTACGTCGACGGCGGCTTCAACATCCTGGCCCTGCCAGTCGCCGGCGAGGATTGAGTTCGCGAGCGCGCGGCCTTCACGGGGAGACCGTCGGAGGCTTCCTCTGTTGGCGTCGTCAGGCGGCTTGCCGCACCCGGAAACGCAGCCACGCGGCTAGAGCCAGCAGGGCCACCGCGGCACCTACCGAGTCGATCCCGACGTCGACGGGCGAGGGGTGGCGGCCGGCCGTGAACGACTGGTGGAACTCGTCCGAGGCGGCGTAGGCGACCGTAAGGGCCAGGCTGAGGGGGAGCGCGCCGCGTTGCCGCGACTGCGCGACTGCCCTCCACAGGAGCACCGCGAGGATACCGAAGGCGCCCATGTGGCCGGCCTTGCGGACGACGAAGTCCAGGGCATCCGATTGGACGAACCTCAGATCCGGCGTCGCCGACAGGGCGAAGATGAACCCGGCCCAGACGACGGCCGGGAGCCACCAGATGGCGAGCCGAACGGGTCCGGCGTCCCAGAAATGCCTGTCTCGATGCGACGATCCAATGCCGGGGGCCGCCAAGTCAGTCGCCGCCGCCCGGCAACTCGAACCGCATCAGCCGCCACGTCGCGATCGCGAGGGCCACGACGATCACCGCCAGAGCGAGCGCAAATGCTGTCTCCGGCGGGACGCGCGTCGCACCATCGCTGTTCAGCGGGTAGACGGCCGACGCCGCCCCGAGCGCGTACTGGCGGACGGAGAGGTTTGCGATGCCCGGCAAAAGGCTGGATAGAGCGCCCTCCCAGACCAGCACATAGCCGATGCCGATGAGCAACGCCCGGCGCGTGAACAGGCTCAGGGCGATGAACACGGCCACGTACGAGAGAGAGCCGACGACCATGGCGATGATGCAGGCCCAGGTTGCCGACGCGCCATCCGCTCCGGTCGGGAGCAAATCGACCGCACCGGCCAGCGCGACCGAACCGACCGTCAAGGCCGTGACAAGGATCGCGGCGCTGACCGCCTTTGCGGCCACGATCACCCACCGCCTGACCGGCTTCGCGAGCAGGTAGACGATCGTGCCATCGTCGTTCTCGGCCCCGAAGGCGCCGGTCCCGAACAGCACCGCGACGATCGGCAGCACGATCGGCAGCGACACCATGTTGAATATATGGTTGGTGAACGACTTGATGTCCGTTTGATCGGCGAGACGGAAGAGCACCGCGAGCAGGATCGGTATCGCCGCCAGCAGCAGAAGGAGCAGCGTTCGACGCCGGCCGAGCAGCTGTCTGATCGTCAACCGGGCGACTTCGGGCACTGCGACCCAGGACGCCGACATGCCGCCGCCGCTCATCGGCGCACCAGGTAGTCGAAAACGCTCTCGAGCGATTCGTCCGCTGGAACCACCTCCACCAGGCTGACCCCAGCCTGACGTCCGACGGCCGCGATGGCCCGCCGGAATTCGGACAGGCGCGATGTCTGAACCGACAGCGACCCGGGCTTGAGTTCCACGGCGAACACCGACTCATTGGCCATCAGGGCCGTGGCCAGACGGCGGTCATCGCTCGAGTGGATCGTGATCGAGTGCGGTCGATCGGTCATGAGCGCTCGGATGGCGCGATAGTCGCCCGACGCGGCCAGCCGGCCGGCGACGATCACCAGTATTTCGTTGCCGACTTGAGCGACCTCCTCGAGGATGTGGGAGGAGAAGAGGATCGTCCGACCTTCCTCGGCCATCTGGCCGAGCAGATCCATCATCGCCAGGCGCTGGCGCGGATCCATGCCGTTGAAGGGTTCGTCGAGCAGCAGCACCTGCGGTTCGTGGACGAGGGCGCCGGCCACCTTGGCGCGCTGCCGCATTCCCTTGGAGTAGGTCCCGATTGCCCTGTCGGCCGCATCTTCCAGACCCACGCGCGCGATCGCCGTCCGCGCGGCGGAGTCGGCGTTCCGCATTCCCTGGAGACGGGCGTTGAAGCGCACGTATTCGTAGCCGGTGAGGAACGGGTACACAGACTCCCGCTCCGGGACCAGACCGATCTGGCGGTAGACATCCGGGTCGCGGTTTGGGCTCCGGCCGAGTACGTGCACGGTGCCGGCAGAAGGGGCGAGGAAACCCGCGAGCATGTGGAGCAGCGTGGTCTTGCCGGCGCCGTTGGGGCCGAGCAGGCCTGTCACGCCCACCCCCAGACTGAAGCTGATGTCGTTGACGGCCACGACGTTGCCGTACCAGCGAGCGGCGTGGGACAGCTCGATGGCCGGTGCCGGCGCGGACGGGTACCGCGGGAGCTCAGGTGCGGTAGCGGGCTGGACGGTCATGCCGGGACCTTCCGATATCGGAGCAGGAGAACCGCGGCGAAGAAGGCCACGCTCACGATCACCGCCAACAGGTACGAACCTGCGCCGATGGTCGCGGGGAGGTCGGGCGTCAGTGGGAGTCCAAAGAACCACGAAACCGCCCCCGCGGCCGCCGTGATCGGCGTGACGAGCACCAGGTCGGCGGACCACGACCAGCCGGCGCCCTGGCCGACGCTGTAGATGGCCACCGGGATCGCCTCCATCAGGAGGAAGTAGGCGAGGAGCCCGATCGCCGAATAGGCGCGCCGTGGCGAGAAGGCCGACAGCGCAAGCGATATCGAGCCCAGGCTGAGCGCCACGATCAGGTATGCGGGCAAGGCGGGCAGCGCCCTGGGCAGCTCGTCACCGATGGCACCGAAAGTGTCTGGCTTCATGAGAACGTCGCCCACGAACAGGGCGACCATCGGCACCATCAGGACGATGAATAGCGACACGACCAGCGACGCGAGCCTGGCCAGCGCGTATTCCAGCCGGTCCATGGCCCTGGTGAAGTAGAGCGGCAGGACCTGGTAGCGCTGATCGCGGCACACGACCTCCGGAGCCTGGGCCACGCAGAAGAGGATCACGAGGGAACCGAGCCGCTGGAAATAGTTGCCGTAGGTGAAGAGATCGACCTGCTGGCCCTGCTGCATCTCCTGCGAGAAGACCGACGAGAAGGCCAGCTGAAGGAAGGCCAGGAACGAATAGAGCCCCAAGAGAATGAAGGGTGCGGCCTTGGCCGTGACCGGCCGCCCGAACCCCCAGACGCCGCGGAGGCTCTCGACGAAGAGCGACCACATCGCGTAGCCGCGTCCGTTGCGCCGCCCCTCATAGTGCCGATAACCGAGGTCATAGATGCTACCGGCCGGAGCACCGGCGACGGCGGGCCCGGCTGCCGCCGGCCTCGAGGCACTCATTGGACAGATCCCGTCGAAGGCGCCGGATCCCGGAATAGGTCTTCGAGGCGGCCGCGTTCCTGCTGGATGCGGACGAGGGGCAGGGCCATGTCCGCCACGACGTCGCGCACCCAGTCGTAGACACCGTCGCTCTCGATCGCGATAAGCACGCGCTCGCCACTCAGCCGGGCGCGTGCGCCCCGGGCGACGAGAGCCGCGGCGAGCCCCTCCGCCCCTTCCTCCACCTCGACCGCCAGGACCGGCGTCCGCCGGGTGAAATGCGAGATGGGCGCGGCGCTCAGCAGATGTCCGGCATCGATGGCCAGCAGATACGTGCACACCTGCTCGATCTCGCCGAGCAGGTGGGAGGCAACCACAACCGTGATCCCGAAGTCCGTGCCGGTGCGTTTGATCAGGTCCAGCATCTCGTCGCGGCCGGTTGGGTCGAGGCCGTTCGTCGGCTCATCGAGCAGGAGCACCTTGGGGTCGTGGACGAGCGCCTGGGCCAGCTTCACGCGCTGCTTCATGCCGGTGGAATAGCCGCCGATCTGGCGGTAGCGCTCCTCGTACAGTCCGACATGGCGCAGGACCTCGGCCGTTCGCTCGCGGGCCGCGGTTCGGGGCAGGCCCGATACCCTCGCCATGTGCGTGACGAACTCGGTCGCGCCGACGTCCGGGGGCAGGCAGTCGTGTTCCGGCATATAGCCAACGACCTGGCGGATGGCTCGCGTTTCGGTCACCGAGTCCATGCCCAGGACCGATGCCCGCCCTGCGGTGGGTCGGATCAGCCCGAGCAGGATCTTGAGCAGCGTGCTCTTGCCGGCGCCGTTCGCTCCGACAAGGCCGATGATGCCTGGCTCAACCTGGAGGTTGAGTACATCAAGCGCCTTGACCGGACCGAAGTGCTTCGAGAGGCCGGCCGTCTCGATCAATGCCATCGCGATCCTTCCCCCGTGGTCGAAGGCACATGATAGCGGCTGCATCCCAGGGCCTGCCGGCTCGTCTGGCCTGGCCCCGGTCGTGGTTCAAGACAGTCGATCGGGGGACCGACACCCTCTCCATGGAGGTGTTGACCAGCACCACTCACGATCGAGCGCGCCCGATCGTCCAGCACGCTCCGCGATCAGCCCCTCCGCGAGCCTTCTGCGCCTCGAGGCGCAACTGCGGCAGGGCGACTCGAACGCGCGCCAGCTGGCCAAGCTCATCGACGGCTCCCCTGCCCTGGCGGCTCGGGTCCTGCGCATGGCGAACTCCGCCTTCCACGCCCTGTTGGACCACCACGTGCCGAACTCGGGATCGCTCGGCGCTCTGGTCGGCGGCGCCGACGTGCTGCTCCGCGAGCTGAGCTACCCGGCCGTCGTCGACGCCTCAGACCGGCAGTCCGAAGGCGACGGGGTCCTCTCCGCGCTCAACATCAGCCGCGAGCGCTGGGACGAGCGGGCTTCCTCCATCGGCGAGTCCTTCTCGGAGCTGCTCTCGAGTCGACGCCCAGGTGGTCTGAGTCGCCCGAGAGTACGGGATCGGGTCGAAGGCCCGACTCCTTTCGTCCTGGCCGGCGAGGCGCCGGTTCTGCCCGGCCTTGCCGTCCGACAGATTGCCGCGCACGATCGAACCGCGCTGGGGCATCATGGGCTGAGCGGGCAATCCCCAATGAGGCATGGATGAGCGGGCACGACCACGAGCATGGCGACCACGACCACCATGATCACAGACACGGCGACGAGCACTCTCACGAACACGGCCGAGTCGCCCGACTCCTGGGCGGGTTGGTTGGCCACAGCCACGATCCAGGCGACTCGATCGACGATGCCCTGACGAGCGACGCCCGAGGCATTCGCGCCCTCAAACTCTCGCTCCTCGGGCTCGGCATCACCGCGGTGGCTCAACTGAGAGGAGTCAAGCCGACACTTTACGGGTGAGGTGAGGGCGGGCGGCCCATCGCCAGCACCCGTCTGGGGCGACAGGCTCTGAGACCGGACCGGACCGCCCGGCAAGCGGCGCCTGGCGGCCAGGAGTCGGGCTTCCGGCCGATCCGCTCTCTGGGTCGGCTCAGACCGCCTGGACGTCGAGATCGAGAGTATCTCGGACAAGGAAAGGCGCGCGGTGCCGGCTACGCGCCGCGTGCGGCCAGGAGCCAGGACGTTCCCTCCGAGGACTCGAGGGCCTCGACGCCATCGGCCGCTTCGAGAGTGTCGTATCCGGCATCGCGGAGCGCCCGGGCGAAGAGGCCGCGCACGGCCGGCTCGTCGTCGACGACAAGCACCGGACCGCTTTCGGCATTGAGCGGTTCTCCCGGCTCGTCATCCCGGTTGTCGGTCGAGGACCCGCCGCACGGCCCCGAGCAGCGCTTCGCCGCTGAACGGCTTGGGCAGGAAGGCCACCGCGTGCCCGGGCAGCCCGTGGTGGATCACCGAGTTCTCGGTGAACCCCGAGATGTAAGCACGCGCAGCTCGGGCCGTGCCGCGGTGAGCTGGGCGGCGAGCTGATGGCCTTGCAGCCCCGGCATGACGACGTCGGTCACGAGCAGCGCGATGGGGCCCGCGTACGAGGCGATGATCGCGAGGGCGTCAGCACCGCCAGCGGCCTCTAGTACCGTGTAACCCTGCTCCTCGAGCGTGCGACGGGCGACTCCGCGCACGGCGGGCTCATCCTCGACGAGCAGGATCGTCTCAGTGCCGGCCAAGGCGTTCGGGCCGCTGGCGGCCTCGGGGCCGCCGTCGGCTCCTCGGACACGCGTGGCAGATGGATCCGGAAGGTTGTGCCATGCCCCGGCTCGCTGTAGACGTAGATGGAACCACCCGACTGCTTGACGATGCCGTACACGGTGGCGAGGCCCAGGCCGCTCCCAGAGCCCGGCTCCTTGGTCGTGAAGAACGGCTCGAAGATGCGAGCGCGAGTCGCCTCATCCATGCCGGTGCCCGTGTCGGAGACGGCGAGCAGGACGTAGGGACCCGGGACCGTCACCGGCGTGGGTCGCCGCGTAGGCCCGGTCGAGTTCGACTCCGCTGAGCTCGATGATGAGCTTGCCGCCCTCGGGCATGGCGTCGCGGGCGTTCACCGCCAGATTGACGATGACCTGGTCGAGCTGACTCGGGTCGATCTTGCACGAACCCGAGGTCCGGCGCCAGCGTGCGTGGTGAGCTCGATGTTCTCGCCCAGCAGCCGGCGCAGCATAGGGGCGACGCCCTGCACGACTTCGACGGGATCGAGAACCTTGGGCTCGAGCACCTGGCGACGGCTGAAAGCCAGGAGCTGGCGGGTGAGCGCCGCGGCCCGATCTGCGGCGGAGATCACTTGGTCGATGTCGGCACGGTTCGGCTCGTCGCTCGGCAGGTTCCGGCGCAGTAGCTCGGCGTAGCCTCGGATGGCTGTGAGCAGGTTGTTGAAGTCGTGAGCGATCCCGCCAGCCAGCTGCCCGACGGCCTCCAGCCGCTGGGACTGGGCCAGCTGCTCCTCGTCCCGAGCTCAGCTTGCTAGCCCCGCCGCAACTGTCGGCGATCGTACCAGCGAATGAAGAGCCGGCAGAGAGCGAGGATGGCTACGGCCGCGGTCGCGGCACCCTGGACAGGCGGGTAGTCGGCGATCGACATGTGGCCGGTCCTTGGCGAGCCTGTCTGTCTGGCGGGTGGGTCGGCCGCAGGCTCGGCTTGGACCCGTCGTGCGATCAGGCCGGAAGTCTTCGGCAGGGCGGGCGTTTAGGCGAATTCCCGGCTTGAGGCAATCGTTCGGGGAGTGACCCCAGTCCACGCGCCGCGGCTGGGGTACTGGCGCTCTCGGGGGTTTCGATGGCCCGGTCCGGAGGCCCGCCGCTGCCACGCAGGTTCGTGTGTTCATGCGTTGTTCAGTATTGACTGAAACGTCGCGAACAGACTATGCTACTGGAGTCTCCGCGGGGCGTGCATGTCGCCCGTATCCGGAGACGAGTCCTGAGGTACGCGTCGGTGGACGACCTGCTGCAACGAGCGCGTGGGGCGACGGGCTCGCGCATATCCGCGGAACGCTTCGTCGAGGAGATCGGCCTGGTATTCGATTCCATGCACCTGCCCCGCATGGCCGGTCGCGTCCTGGGAGCCATCCTGCTCGGCCCCGCGGACGGCCCTACCGCCGGCGACCTGGCGGAGACCCTCGGGGCCAGCAAGGGCTCTATCAGCAACATGACACAGCTGTTGATCCACTACCGCTTCGTCGACCGGACCGTTCGTTCCGGCGATCGGCGCGACCGCTTCGTAATCAGGTCCGGTGCATGGGCCCGGATGATGCTGTGGCGGCTCGAGCTGCTGCAGCGCCTCCAGGAGCTGGCCGGCGACGGCCTCGAGCTGCTCGGACCGGATGGCAATCCAGAACCCCTGCAGGAGGTCCGCGACATGTACGCGTTTCTGGAACGTGAGCTGCCCAAGCTCTTCGATCGATGGGAGGTTGAACGCCGCACGATCCGAAAGGAGGCCTCCTGATGAAGGCCGCGATCGAAACTCACAAGCTGACCAAGTGGTACGGCCGCTCGCGCGGCATCATCGACGTCGACCTGACCGTGGAGACCGGCCAGATATTCGGCTTCCTGGGGCCCAACGGCGCCGGCAAGTCCACCACCATCCGACTCCTGCTCGACCTGATCCGGCCCACGAGCGGCTCCGCCCGCGTCCTTGGTTTGGACATGCATCGCGATCGCCTGGCAATCGACAGGCGCATCAGCTACGTGCCGGGCGAGCTCTCCCTGTATGACGACCTGACCGGTCACCAGCTCCTGACCTACCTGGGCAATCTCCACGGCCGCGTCGATACGACATATCGGGACGCGCTGATCCAACGGCTGGAGCTGGACCCGTCGAAGCGCATCAAGAGCCTGTCACGCGGAAATAAGCAGAAGGTCGGGCTCGTTGCGGCGTTCATGATCCGGCCGGAGCTGCTTGTCTTCGATGAGCCCACGGCCGGTCTGGACCCGTTCATCCAGCTCGAGTTCGAGCATCTGTGCGAGGACGCTCGAGCCGAGGGCAGGACCGTGTTCATCTCCTCACACCAGCTGCCCGAGGTCGAGCACCTGTGCGATCGCGTCGGCATCATCCGTGAGGGCCGGTTGCTGGCCGTCGAGCTGATCGCCGACCTCAAGGATCGGGCCCTGCGCCGGCTCGAGATCGATTTCGGAGGCGAGGCGCCAACCGACGGCTTCTCAAACCTGCCGGGCGTGCGCGACCTGACCATCGACGGCGGCGTCCTGCGCTGCACCGTGATGGGCAGCCTCGACGCGCTGGTGAAGACCGCGGCTCGCTACGAGGTCAAGAACCTGAGGACCATCGAGACGAGTCTGGAGGAGATCTTCCTGGCCTACTACGGGGCTGGCGACGCGAACGTCGCAGAGGAGGGGGCCGGCCATGCTGCTGCATAACGTATTCACCAAGACGATCCGCGATCTGCGCTGGCCGACCTTCTGGGTCGCCCTGGGGATGGGCGCGATGACCGGCTACTTCTGCCTCCTCTTCCCTACCTACGCGAAGATCATCGACCTCAACTCGATCCTCGAGAAGATGGGTCCGGCGGCCAAGCTGATGGGCGCAAGCCTTGGAGACGCCAGCACCCTCGTGGGCTTCCTGCACATCGAGCTGTTCTCGATGATCCTGCCCGCCCTGATGATCGCCTTCGCGGCGGGAATGGCGAGCGGGTTCACTGCCGGAGAGGAGTCCCGCGGCACGATCGACGTGCTGCTCTCCTACCCGGTCTCGCGCCGGCGCCTGGTTCTCGAGAAGTCGCTAGCCGTCGTGCTAGGTTGCATCGTGGCGGCGATCGTGGTCCTGATCTTCGCCGTTGGAGGCGCGGCGTTGAGTGCCAGCCCCCTGCCGGCCGATGGTCTTGCGGCTGCGCTGGTAATGGTGGTCCTGCTCGGCCTCGCTTTCGGCGCGATCGCCATGGCCATAGCCGCCGCGACCGGCAACAGGGCGGCGTCGATCGGAATCGCCGTCGCCTTGATGGTGGCCATGTACCTGGTGGACGCACTGGCGAACATCGTGGACAGCCTGGGCGCGGTGCGTCCGCTTTCGCTGTTCCGCTACTACATGGGCAACGACCCGCTTCGCAACGGCATCAGCCTTGCCGACGCGAGCGTCCTGGCGGCGGTAGCGGTCGGCTTCCTCGTGCTGTCTCTGATCCTCTTCGAGCGTCGAGATCTGGCCGCCTAGCCCCGCGGAATTGCCACCCGGCTGAGTGGTGGGGCAGCCGAAAGGCGGCCCCACCCGATTACAAGCCCAGTGCGACGCCCCATAGACCCGGGCCGCGATAAAGTAGTCGCGAGCTTAGTGTTCGGTCGCCCCGCGAACCGAGCGGGAGCAACGGCATCGAGCGCGGAGTGGGAAGACTCGAAAATGCCCGGCCAGACGGCCCAGCCGCAGAACGAACCCGGAGGCAAATCCTCTCCGGGCGATTTCCACGCGTACATCGCCCGGAATCTCTCGGACGCGTACCGCCTCGCCGCGATAACGCTCGACGATCCGACGCAGGCCGTCGCGGTCGTCCACGACGCAACGCTGGGGGCCTGGCGATCGGCCGGCGGGTCGTCGGGCAGGGACCTTGACCACGACCTGAGGCACAGGCTCGAGGCCGGTCTCCATGCGGCGCTCAAGACGCAAGGCTTCGGCGCGGACGCCTTCGCTCTGGATCCGCTTGAAGCCGCGCTTGCAGGACTGAATCCGAAGTTCCAGGTGGAGCTGGCCCGAGCTTTCGGGCCCTGGGAGTCCGCGGCTCCGGCCGAGGCGGCAAGGGCTTCCAGCGGCGGCGACCCGGCCGAGGCCATCGCCGCGCTGCGGCTTCGCTTCGAGGCGCCCGACGCCCCGGCGGTCAAGATGGGCGACCCGGAGCCGGCGCTGCGCGCGCTGTACCTGAGTCGCGACCCCGGCGAACCGCCGCCCCTGCAGTTGCGTCTGCGGCTGCAGCAGGAAGACCGCGACGCCGAGGTGGCGTCGGAGCGGTCGGGTGGGGCCAGACCCACGGGTTGGGGCTTCGTGCTCAACACGTTCATGGCCCTGGTGGTCCTGGTGCTGGTCCTGGCGCTCGCGAGCGTCGTCAACGTCCGAACGAGTGCCGTGGTCAACGCGGATCCGACGAGCGACCCCACGAGTCCGTTGACGATATCGAGCGTGACGGCGGTCCAGGTCGGCATCGACAACGGGGACGTCCAGGTCGGCTCGACGCAACGGACTCTGCTGGCCGCGTTCGCGCCATCGGCGCAATGGCATCTATCGTCCCAGCAGTGCCTTGCCGACGTGTTCGGAACGATCGACTGGCAGGGCAACGCGACCTGGGGAGGCCAGCCGGCCGGCCATGCCGATCTCATCGCGGGCGACCCATCCTCCCCGAGCGTCTATGTCGCCGGGGAAGGCGCCTATTGCGAGCTCGGCCAGCACGTCAGCCTCGACGACGGCGCAACATGGGCAGCCGGCCCTCTGCCCGGCGAGGCCGGTCCCAGCCCCACGTGGGTCGGCTTCGATCCAGCCCATGCCCACACGCTTCTCGTCTACTACTCCGGGGTGCTGTACGAGAGCTCGGATTCCGGCGCGACCTGGACGAGCTCCAAATCGACTGTCGCGCCCATCTCCTTCGACTCGACCGGACGCCTGGTCGGCTGGACCTCGGGCAATCTGTACCAGTCCCTCGACGACGGCGCGACGTGGCAGGCGACCAACCCCGGCCCGGCCCAACGGCCGGTCGCGGCAGGGGCGACTGCCAGCGGCGTTCTCATCGGGACGGGAGACGGCCTGTGGTGGTACCCGCTCACCTCGGCACCGAGCGAGGTGCATCCGGGCAGCGTCTACTCGATCGCGTCGCTCGCGCAGGGCGCGGTGGTGCTGGGAGCCGATGCGGCGGGCCAACCCTGGGTCGGCACCGTCGACGCCGTGCTGCCCGGGATCTCGCTGGTGTCGCTGCCGCCAGAAGTCGCCTCGATGCGGATCTCGGGCGGGGGCGCAGCGGTCAACGACAGTGGCGCCGTCCTCGCCTTCTCGGGCTCGACCTCGGTCATAGCCTTCGCCCCCTTCGCCCACTAGCCTGCGCGGGCGCCGAGCCCGGAGCCGGATCGTTCCGTACCTCCGCGGACCTGTCGCGCAACCTGGCGGCAACGCTTATCGCGACGAAGCACAACCGGGACGCAGCCAAACCGTCACGACGTGACTACTGATTCTCGGGCGGTCATGGCCGATTCTTCGTCCAGGCACGGCAGCCGCCGATCCCACCGTGGTCGGCAGGTATGGACCGGGCTGGAGAAGGAGGACCAAAATGGCCGCCGCGCCAGGGACCGAAATGAAGCGAACCCTGACGATGACCGGGTTGACGATCAACGCCATGGCGCTCATCGCGCCGGGTGCGTTTCTGTGGACGACGTTTCAGGCACAGGTCGTCCAGCAGAATGGCGGAGCGACCACCGCGTTCGACATGGTTCCCGGGCTGTTGTTCGTTCTGGTGCTGGCATTCCTGACCGCGTTCTCGTACGCGGAGCTGGCCAACATATTCCCGGAGGCAGGCGCAGGTTCGTCCTACTACTTCGCCGAGGCGGCCTTCTTGCAGCGCGAGGAGGCCATCCACTACAAGTTCGCGAGGCTGGCCAAGTTCATCGTCGGCTGGGTCTCGCATCTCTACTACTGGATCTACCCGGGCATCATGGTCGCCTTCACCGCGACCCTGACCGTCTACATCCTCGGTTTGTTCGGCGTAGCCCTAAACGCACCGCTGGAGATCGCGGCCGCCGTCGTCTTCTCGGGCCTCGTAGGCTTCATCGCCTACCGCGGCATCAACGGTTCGACGATGACAGCCATCGTCATCAACGCGATCCAGCTGACCGCGCTCGTCGGTTTCTCCGTGCTCGCGATCGCCTTCCGTCTCACACACCCCGATCTCGCCTACGCCCACTCGGGCGTCGGCTCGGTAGTGCTGCCACACAACCTCACAAACGTGTTGTTCCAGGGCACCATCGCCATCCTGCTGCTGGTCGGCTTCGAGTCCGTGACGGCCCTCGGCGGCGAGGCCATCAACCCGAAGCGTGACGTCAGGCGCGCTGTCCTTCTGTCGCTCGCCATTCAGGGCGCCGTCGCCTACGTTCTCGAATACGTAGCGGCCAACTTCTTCGTCAACAGCAGCGTTACCGCCACCGACGCGACCGGGGCCACGGTTTCCGGATACGGGGCCGCTGCCGCCTCGTCGGCGCCGATCGGCGACATGGTCCGGTTCATCGGCGACAAGATGCTCGGCGGCACGGGTTTCGCGCTCGTGATCATCCTCGCCGCCACCGTCCTCGTCGCCCTTATCGGCACCACTCTGGCCTGCCTGAACACAGGCGTTCGCATCACGTACGTGATGGGTCGCGACAAGGAGGTCCCCGGCATCCTGGGCATGCTCCACTTCCGCCACGCCACCCCGCACTACGGCGTCATCGCCCTCGCCATAGTCTCCGCCATCCTGGGCGGCTACGCCGTCCTATCCGCGGACAACCTGCTCCAGATCACTCTCGCCAGCAACACCGGCACCTTCCTCGTCTACGGCATGACCAACGCAATCGTGTTGTTCGCGTTCGGCGGCGTACACAAGAGGAACCTCGTGAAACACGTGATCATCCCGGTGGCCGGGCTCATCGCAAACATCGGCATGCTCGTGGGCGTCGTGTTCATGAGCGTCTCCTCAGGGGGGTCGACGCAGAGTGACACGGTCATCGCCCTGGCCATCGTCGGTGTCTGGATCGTCGTCGGGGCAGTGTGGCTCGTCGTCAATTCCTCGCTGACCAGGACCAGCCTGCTGGTCAAACCGCAGGTGGTGAGCCCGGAACGCTGACCCCCAACTTGCCATCAATCGAGACCGCGCCGTCGGTGAGGCTCCAGCCGCGGCGCGGTTTCACCACGCAACGAGGCAGAAATGCCCATCGCAGCGTCAGCGGACCCGGCTGACCCCACATGCAGGCAGTGATTCCGACCCTCGCCGTCGAATACGCCGGCCTGACCGTGATAGGCCATGTCCGCGAACGCAACGAGGATCGGCTCGGCTGGGTCGCGCTGGACGGCGATCCTCCATTCGTCACGCCACCCGAGGAGCACATCCTCAAGCCTTCGGCGACCAGGTCCGGGCGTGGGATGGTTTTCGCCGTCGCCGACGGGTTGGGTTCATACGGCGGCGGCGACATAGCGGCGGGCATGGCAGTTGAGGCGAGCCTCGGCCAGGCCCAGCGCAACCTCGCCAACGGCGGACGGATCTCGGGCACGCTGCGAGACGCGTTCAACCGAGCCAACCAGTCGATCCTCGATGCTGCCATTTCTGGCCGGGGAGGCCGCAAGATGCAGTCCACCCTGAGCGCCCTGGTCATAACCCCCGGCGAAGCCCACCTCGGCCACGTCGGCGACAGCCGGGTCTACCGCCGCCGCGAAGGCGAGCTCGAGCTGCTGACCACGGACCACAGTCAGGTCATGGAGCTGCTCCGGCTGCACCTCATCACGCCCGAACAGGCGATCGAGCACCCGGCTCGATACGCGCTGACGCGATCGGTCGGCGGCGACATCACCGTCCGCACCGAGGTACGGAGCGAGCGGCTCGATCCGGAGGACACGTTCCTGCTCTGTTCCGACGGGCTATGGAGCAACGTGACCTCCAGCGAGATCGCCGAGGCCCTGGTCGGGCCGCCGGGGGAAGCGTGCCGGCGGCTGGTCGACCTCGCTCTCGCGCGTGGCGGCGACGATAATGCGACAGCCATGGCTATCCGAGTTCGCGAGGCCGGGCAGCGGCCTGAGGCGCCGCAGGGATGGCGGAGGTTGTTCGCTTGACCACGACCGACGTGCAACCGGGCGCGAAACTCGACCAGTTCACGATCGTCGAGGCGATCGGCCACGGTGCATACAGCGACGTGTATCTGGCCGAGGATCCGGCCGGGCGCCGGGTCGTGCTCAAATGCCCGCACGAATCGATCATGGGCGATGTCTCGACATTCGATCGGTTCCGGCGCGAGCTCGAGATCTCGCGCCACCTGGAGCACCCCGGCATCCAGCGCCCGATCGAGTTCACGACCGATCGAAGCCGGCCGTACATGGTCATGGAGTACGTGGAAGGCGTCACGCTCCGATCGCTGCTCTCGCGCGAGAAGAAGCTGTCGGTCGATCAGGCGGTCAGCTTCGGGCGGCAGCTCGCTGCGGCGATGGGATATGCGCATTCGCAGGGTGTGATCCATCGAGACCTGAAGCCCGAGAACGTACTCGTGACCCCGGAAGGACGACTCGTCGTCACCGACTTCGGCGTGGCTTTCATGGCGGGAGCGCGAAGGCTGACCTGGCGCTGGTTCTCCAACGCGCTCGGCACTCCCGACTACATGTCGCCCGAGCAGATCCAGGGCAAGCGCGGCGACGCCAGGACGGACGTCTACGCCATCGGCGTCATGCTCTACGAGATGCTCGCGGGTCGGGTGCCCTGGGAGGGCGACAACGCGCTGTCGGTCATGAGCCAGCACATCAGCGCGCCGGTTCCTCCACTCCACGAGATCAACAAGGACGTTCCGCCGCCGATCGACGGGATCGTGCGCAAGTGTCTGCGGAAGTCGCCCGACGAACGCTACGAGGACGCGGCCTCGCTGCAGTCGGATCTAGAGCACTGGCGCGATCTGCCGCTATCCCAGTTCATCTTCGGCGATGAGGTCGCCATCGCGCCTCAATCGTCGGACCTGCGACTGATCCTCCTCGTCTTCGGGGTGAGCGCCGCCTTCCTGTCGGCCAGCATCTTCCTCATCGTTCTCGTTTATGTCATCGGCCATGCCCACTGATAGCCGCGCCGGCGCCCCAGGACCGCGCGGGAGGGACACCATGCCTCACAAGACCGGACGCTCGCTCAACGGGGACTCTGGCTCGGACGCGCATCGCGACGACGTCGCCCAGAAAAGGGCCGGAGCTGGGTTCCGCATGGCGGAGACGGCGTCAAGCGACGTCGATCGACGCGCCACCGAGCGAATCCTCGCCGCGGTGCGTGAGGCCGGGGTCCAGCAGATCGAGCTGCAGTTCGCCGACGTGACCGGGGCGGTGAAGACGGTGGCCGTGCCGGCGCGCCGAATCGCCGCCGTCCTGGCCGAGGGCGAGTGGTTCGACGGTTCGGCCATCGAGGGGCTGGCTCGCGAAGTCGAGTCGGACATGTACCTGCGGCCCGACCCAACGACCTTCTCGATCATGGAGCCCTCCGGCGTGACGTGCGCCCGCCTCATCTGCGAGGTCGTCACGCCAGGCGGCGAACCGTACCCGGGCGACGGCCGCGGCACGCTGCGCTCGCTCCTGGACAGCGCCGAGTCCGCCGGGCTGGGTTACCTGGTGGCGCCCGAGATCGAGTTCTTCCTCTTCCCGGGCGACGCGATCGGGCCCCTGGCCGACGATACGAGCACCTACTTCGAGCGTACCCGGGGTCGTTCGCGCCGGGTCGAACTGGAGATTGTCGCCGGCCTGGAGGCCATGGGCATCCACATCGAATCGAGCCACCACGAGGTGGCGAGCGGCCAGTTCGAACTCGACCTGCCGCTGCTGCCGGCGCTGGTCGCCGCCGACACCGTCACCACGCTCAAGCCGGCGGTGAAGGAGCTGGCGCGCGAGCGCGGCATGCAGGCCTCGTTCATGCCAAAGCCACTGTCCGACGCCGCGGGCTCCGGCATGCACACCCACCAGGTCCTCGTGGACAGGTCCGGCCGCAGCGTCTTCGACGACGCCAGCGACGCTTACGGCCTGTCGGCGGTAGCGAAGTCGTTCCTGGCGGGCCAGCTCGAGCATGCGCCGGGGATGAGCGCGCTGGTGGCTCCGGTCGTGAATTCCTACAAGCGCCTCGTGCCCGGATATGAAGCGCCCGTCGCGGGCAGCTGGGGCCGTCACAGCCGCGGGGCGTTGATCCGCGTCCCGACACCGGTCCACAGCGACTCGTCCGGCGAGGTCTTCTGTACGCGGCTCGAGCTCCGCCTGCCCGACCCGAGCTGCAACCCATATCTGGCCTTCGCGGCCATGCTCGCCGCCGGTCTCGACGGCCTCGACCGGGGCCTCGAGCTAGGGCCACCGCTCGAGGAGCTCGAGCACGGCTTCGGCGGCAGCGGCCACAGCGTCACCAAACCGCTCCCGGCCTCGCTCGGCGAGGCGCTAGCCGCCCTCGAGGACGACGACGTGATCACCGGGGCGCTCGGCAGCGAGCTGATGGAGCTGTTCCACTCGGCCAAGACGCTCGAGTGGGAGGCCTACCGGCGCCAGGTCACTCAATGGGAGCGAGACACGTACTTCCAGCGCTGCTGAGACGGCCCGAGGATGGCGCCACCGCGTGGTTCCAGGACGTGCGGCGGTCGACCGATCCGGCGGTCGTGGCCGTCCGCAACCGTTCCGCTACCCAGGTCGCTCGTCGCGGATCCACGGCTGACGCTAAGCTAGTCGCGAGGGGCTCATCGGCTTTCGGCCGCTGCGGAGGTACAGGTGCGCGTCTCGATCGGGATAGACCTCGGATCGTCCAGGGTGAAGCTCCTCGCGCTCGACGAGGCGGGTGAGTCGCTTGGCGTGACGATGGCCTCGTACTCGACCGAGACGCGGCACGCCGGCTATGCCGAGCAGAACCCGGACCGCTGGTGGGATGCCCTGCGGCTGGCCATGTCCGAGCTGCTGGCGCGACCGGCCCTTCGCGGAGCGAGCGTCGAGGCCATCGGCATGACCGGACAGATGCATGGCGCCGTCTTCCTCGACGTGGCCGGCAGCGCGATCCGACCTGCCTTGATGTGGTCCGACGCGCGGGCCGAGGCCGAGACGGCCGAGATAGAGAAGCGGATCCCGCGAGCCGAGCTCGTGGCGCGCACCGGCAATCGTTCCAACGTCAGCTTCACGGCCCCCAAGATCATGTGGGTCGCTGCTCACGAGCCGGAGGTCATGGACCGGACACGTTGGATCGTCCAGCCCAAGGATGCCCTGCGGGCCCGCCTGACCGGCGAGATCGCCGGCGATGTCTCGGATGCGTCCGCCACGCTCCTCTTCGACCTTGCGGCCCGAACCTGGTCCGACGAGATCTGCCGGAGTCTGGGGATCGATCGCGAGCGGCTTCCGCCTCTCTTCGAATCCGAGACGTCCGCGGGCGGCCTGCGCGAGGACGCGGCGCGAGCGCTCGGGCTTCCGGCCGGGATCGCGGTCGCCGTCGGCGGCGCCGACGCACCCGCTGCGGCGCTCGGCTTGGGCCTCGCGCGAGAGGCGGACGCTCATGGAACCGTCCTGATCTCGCTCGGCACTGGCGGCCAGGTCCTGGCCCCGGTGGCGGAGCCGAAGGTCGACCCGGAAGGCCGCCTCCACGGCCTGTGCCACGTGGTTCCGGGCCAGTGGTGCGTCATGGCCGCGATCCTCTCAGCCGCGGCGTCGCTCGATTGGGTCGTGCGGCTTCTCCGCCCCGACGACCCGAACGGCGCCCGCGAGCTCCTTGCGGCGGCCGCGAAGGTGCCCCCCGGCAGCGACGGGTTGCTGTTCCTGCCGTATCTGCGCGGCGAGCGCACGCCCCATTTCGACCCGGGGGCTCGCGGCGCGCTCGTCGGGCTGCGGATCGGCCACGGTCAGGCCGAGGTGACCCGCGCGGTGCTCGAGGGAGTCGCCTACGCCCTCGCAGAGGGCCTCGATCTGATGCGCGGTCTGGGCCTCGAGCCGAAGGCCGGCGTGGTCGCCGGCGGCGGCGTGAACCGGCTGTGGCAGCAGATACTCGCCGACGTACTGAACATGCCGGTGACCCTCGGTGCCACCGAGCACGCCTCGGCCCGTGGCGCGGCGCTGCTCGGCGCGGTCGCGGCGGGGATCGCCCCGTCTACCACGGAATCGACCTGGCCTCTCCCGGGAGACACTCGGGTCATGGAGCCGGACCCGGCCCGCGCCGGCCTCTACCTTGAGCGATCGGCGACGTACCGTGAGCTGTACGGGCGGCTGCCCCGGTCCTGAGCCCGGTCCCGGCGCCATGGCCGGCGCCGCTCGCCGTCCAATTGCCGGATGATCGGGCGCTCGGCGGCTACCAGCGCTGGTGCACCAGCGGCTTGATGCGCTCCTCGTACATGACCTTGATCCGATCGAGCGTCGCCGGCGGGATGGCCGCCAGATCTGCCGCCGCCGCGTTGGCCTCGGCCTGCTCCGGCGACTTCGCGCCCGGGATGGCGGCGCTGACCCCGTCGAACGTCAGGACCCAGCGCAGGGCCATCTGGGCCATGGTTGCGCCGGCCGGCACGAGACCGCGCAGCTCCTCGACGAAATCCAGACCGGCCTCGTAGTCCACGCCGGCGAAGGTTTCGCCCACGTCGAAGGCCTCTCCGTGGCGGTTGTAGGACCTGTGGTCCGATGGGTCGAAGACGGTTCGCCGGCTCATCTTGCCGGTGAGCAATCCCGACGCCATCGGGACTCTGGCGAGGACGCCGACGTCGCGACGCCTGGCCTCGGCCAGGAAACGGTCGGCCGGCCGCTGGCGGAGCATGTTGAAGATGATCTGCACCGACGCCACGCCGGGAAACTCGATGGCCTTCAGCCCTTCCTCGACCTTCTCGACGCTCACGCCATAGCTGGCGATAGCTCCGGCGGCCACCAGGTCGTCCAGGGCGGCGAACGTCTCCGGTTGGTAGTAGACGGGTGTGGGAAGACAGTGGAGCTGGACCAGGTCCAGGCGCTCCATCTTCAGGTTGTCCCGGCTCCTATCGACCCAGGCCCGAAACGCCTCGGGCGTGTACTGGGCCATGTCGAGGGGGGCGCGGCGCCCCATCTTCGTGGCCACGAAGAAACGCTCCCCGCTGCGCTCAGCCAGGAATCTCCCGATGAGCCGCTCGCTGTGACCGTCGCCGTAGACATCGGCCGTGTCGATCAGGGTCACCCCGGCGTCGGCGGCCGCGTGGAGCGCGCGAAGGCTCTGCGCATCGTCGACGTTTCCCCAATCGGCTCCGATCGCCCACGCGCCGAAGCCGATCGCGCTTACCTCGCGACCGGTCTTGCCAAGCCTCCGGTATTGCACGAACGCACTCCTCTCCACTGGGGGTTCGACCGCGCGGCGCGCGAGCCCCCTCGACAACAGTAGCCCGGGACCCAGGAAACGGCAGGCGATCCCAAGCAGGCGCGCCGGCGCGCGGTCAGGCTCCCTCGGCCGCCAGCTCGATGAAGCGGCAGAGGGCGTTGGCGAGCTGCATCTGGCGCGGCGTGCGCGCCCTGACACGAATGAGCGACGGACTGGCGACGACGGCGGCCAGGCACAGTGCCCGCGACGTGGCCACGTTCAGGCGGTTGAGGCTGTAGAGAAACTCCATTCCGCGCGGCGCATCCTGCGGGCTCGAGGTGGCCATCGAATAGATCGAGACCGGCGCCTCCTGACCCTGGAACTTGTCGACCGTTCCCACCCGCGCGGTGGGCAGAGCGCGAGCGATCTCGGCGACCTGGGCGTTGTAGGGCGCTACGACGAGGATGTCGTCCGGCGTGAGCCGCCGCCTCCGGCCATCGCTATCGGTCCAGATTCCGGCCTCGATGAGATCCCGAACGAGCCCCGCCACCACTGCCGCCTCCTCGGGCGACGAGTTGCGGTTGCCTTCGTGGAGGGTGGGTACGAACCGGACTCCCGTCCCGGTGAGCCGGCCAGGCCCTTCCATATCCTGGCGCGCGAGCCACGCCTCCGACGCCAGACGGCCCTCGTAGAAGGCCTCGGAGGTAAAGCGGCACAGGTCAGGATGAAGACGCCTGGTCCGCTCGAGGAACAGGCCTCGGTCCGGCGGCATGGTCGAGTCGCGGCCCAGTACGTGTCCGAGCGCGGACGCTTCGGCGCCGGGCGGATGCGCACCCTGGAGCGGCTGGTCGAGCTGCTGCGGATCGCCCAGCAGCACAACATTGCGTGCGGCCCCGGAGATGGCGACGGCGTTGGCGAGCGAGAGCTGCCCCGCTTCATCCACCACGAGGACATCGACGACCGAGAGGAACTCCGGTCGCGACCACAACCAGCCCGTGCCGCCGACGACGTCGATCTGGCCGGCCTCGATTGCTTCCAGGAGAGCGCCGTAATCCCCAAACGGCTCGGCGGCATCGGAGGCGCACTCGCCGCCCCGGTCCGTCTTCTGCCCGATCCGGACCTTCACGCCGTGCTCGGAGGCACGCCTCGCCACCGAGTCGAGCAGGTTGCCGATGACCCGGTGGCTGTTCGCCGTGACGCCGACCTTCTGTCCGAGTCGAACCAGCTCGACCACGACTTCCGCGCCCAGATAGGTCTTGCCCGATCCGGGTGGACCCTGGACCGCCAGGCAGCCGCCCTCCATTCGAGCCGCAAGACGTTTGGCCGCCTCGAGCGCCGTCTCGCCCGGCCGGCGCAGGGGCTCGCCGGCCCCAACCACGGGCGGGCGCCGCAGCAGCAACTCCCGGGCGGCGGCGAATTCGCCCGCGCCCTCGATGCCATTGTCGGCGACCCATCCGCCGATGCGCAGGAGGGCTTCCTTGAGGGGCTTCGTGTCCACGTAGTCGAACGGAACGAGCGAGGTCGGGTGCCGGCCGTCCGTCCTGGGCCCGCGCCGCAGGTCAAGCGTGCCCGCGGCCTCGTCCAGCGCCACGACGCTCCCGGGCGAGCGGCCCGTGGCCGGATCGGCGACGTCGGTCCCGACCGCCACGGCGTGCTCCTGCTCCGGGAAGCGATAGCGATAAACGACGGATCGGGCCGACTCCCCCACCCTGCCGACCAGCTCCAGCCGTCCGATTGGCTCACGCTCGGCCACGCGCTCCTCGTCGGTGAGATCGTGCATGAGGTAGAAGTACCGCCACCAGAAGGACTTCTCCTCGCGCCGATGCCAGCTCAGGAGCTGGGCCAGCAGCCAGCGGCCCGCCTGCTCCTGGGTTCGGGCGGACGGATCGGCGGGAACCCCGGCGCACAACCGCTCGGCCACCTCGGCCACGCGGGCCAGCCTCCCGGAGAGTGCCTCGCCCGGCTCGGAGCCGGTCGGCACCGGCCGCGGCAGCGGCAGGCCGAGGCGCTCCGCCAGCTCAGTTCGCCGTTCCTCCAACCAGTCGCGCAGGCGCCAATTCGAGACGCAGTCGTCGCGGTTGTAGCGCTGGATGCTCTGCAGCGTCTCGTCCGTCCTGGGCGATCGAGCGACCGCCGAACCCGTATCCGCCTCCGCCAGCCAGCCTTCGAAGACGACTATGCTCGACCCGGCGTCGCGCAGGTTCTCGTCGCGGGCGAGTCCGTAGAGGGGCTCGAGCTTCTTTATCGAGTAGCTCTCGACCGAGGCGCGCAGCCCCTGTCGGACCGCTCGGAAGAGGTCGACGAAGACGTCGCCTCGCAACAGCCGGTCCACTTCGTCTTCGCGAGTCGCATGGCGGCCCATCAGCCTTCCGGCTGCGGTCGGCTCATAGGGGGCGTAGTGATAGACGTGGATCGCGGGGTCCTTGGCCAGGCGATCGATCATCAGATCGATCGCCGCCTCGAAAGCACGCTTCTCGGCCTCCGGTGTCACCTGTCCGGCATCGTCGACGGCCCAGAAGGTGTGGAAGGTCGGTCCTCCGTCCGGGGCCGCGAGTCCCGGCTCCAGGACGCCGAAGAGATAGTCCACGCCGTCGTCGAGCGCGAACGGGTCGCCCTCGATATCGAAGAAGAGGTCGCCGGGCCGCGGCTCGGGCAGGCTAGTGAGTCCGCGGTTCGGCTCGATCGAGCCGTCCGGAAGCATATCCACGGGCAGCAGCTCGTACAGGATCTCGTGTGCATCTTCGCCACGGACCTGGAGCGCGGCCTGGTCCCTCGCTCTGGCCAGCGCCTCGGCGCCGACCCCGTCCAGTGGCTTCGAGAGCGGCAATGCCAGTGCCGCGAGCCGGCGTCGGGTGAGCGTCCCCGTGGCCTTGAGGGCGCGCCGCAGACGGGACGGCGCGTATGCCACGAGCGATAGGTCGTCGTCCGCGCGCCGCCTCGCCGCGCAGACGAGCTGCCAGCGGCAGACGTCGCAGTGCTCGACCGGTTCGGGGTAAGTGCCCGATGGTGGATATGTGGCCGATTCGAACCCGCCGTCCGCAGCCACGCGCGCCTCGAAGGCGGCCTTGACGGTGCGGTAGTAGGCCATGTAGTCCGCCACACGGTGGCGTTCGATTGCCCGGGCGCTGCCGCCCAGCGCCACGTGCATCCACTCAGGCTCCAGACCCTGGATCCGGGTCAGCCCCTCGACGTAGGAGCAGATCTGCAGCAGCGCCGAGGCCTTGACGTGGCGCGCCAGCTTGGTGTCCACGACCTCGTAGCTCCAGTCCCCGAGATCGCTCGGCCGGTCCACGCGCAGCAGGAAGTCCGCCAGCCCAAGCCAACGGCCGTCGAAGAACGTGGCCTGGTAGATCACGTCGTCGCCGCGCCGGATTGCCTCCTCGGTGGCCGCCGCGGCCCGGCGCAGCAGTTCGAGACGCTCCGAGCCTCGAACTCCGTGCTCTCCGGCATCGATGCGGGTGACCCTCCGACCGCCATCATCGAGCCCGGCGAGGTAGCTGGCCTCGTGCTCGAGCCCGCGCCTGGCGATCAGGTCGATCTCCGGGTCGAGCCTGACCGGCCGGTCGACCAGCCCGGCCATCGCCGCCAGCTCGAGGCCGACGAGATGCTCGCAGGCGAGGAAGCCGACCAGGTCGGTGGCGGCGAGAACGGGCCGGCCGTCGATGAGTTGCATCGTCGTCAAGGTAACGCCCCGCAGTGACACCTCGCCTGGCACGCCCGCATCTCAGCGGCCGGACGCCCTTGCTCAGGGGTCGGAAATGCGCTCGCGGCGCCGCCAGTCCCCGCTCTTCGACCTATCCACGGCACACCGCGCCCCGATCTGTGGCACGCTCATCGTCTAATCCCGCGACCAGGTCATGCCCAGGTGACCAAGCCCGTCTCGACTCGACCCTCATACCGCGCCCTCTTTGAGGTGCCCTCGCTCGGGCGCGTCCTGCTCGCCATGCAGATCGCGCGCATCGCCCAATCGATGATCGGGATCGTGATGATCCTGTTCGCGCTGCAGCGCTACAACGACCCGTCGCTCGCCGGCCTCGTGGCCTTCGCCAGCATCTTTCCCGGCCTGGTTATCAGCCCCATCGCCGGAGCGCTGCTCGACCGGCACGGGCGAGTCCGGCTGATAATCGTGGACTATGTCGTCGCCACGGTCACGCTCGCGGTCGTAGCAACGCTCTCGCTGACCGGTCATCTGGGCGCCCCTCTGCTGGTCCTCATCGTGAGCCTGGCGGCGTTGACCGGTCCCCTCAGCAGCTCGGGTCTTCGGAGCCTGTTCCCGCTGCTCGTCCCGGAGCCGCTCTGGGAGAGGGTCAACGCCGTGGACTCCAACGGCTGGGTCCTGGCCACGGTGGTGGGGGCGCCGATGGGAGCGGTCGTGGCCCAGCTCGTCGGGTTCGAGGCGGCGATGTTCGGGATAGCCGCGGCCTATGCCGCCGCCGCCTTGACCATGTTCGGCGCCCCCGATCCACGCACCGACGTCGCCTCCACCGGAAACCTGCTCCGCGACGCCTGGCTCGGCCTCGTCTACACGTGGAGCAATCGCACGCTTCGCAGCCTGGCCGTCTCGCTATCGGTGATGAACCTGTCCGGCGGCATGATCGAGATCGTGGTCCCGGTGCTGATACTCAAGCATCTGGGCATGGGCCAGGAAGTCGTGGGCTACATGTTCGGCTTGATGGGAGCCTTCGGCGTGGTGTCGGCCTTCTTCTCGGGCCGCCTCAAGACCGATGGCCGGGAGCGCCGGCTGATCCTCATACCGGCGGTCGGCTTCACGGCGGCAACCGTCCTTCTCCTCTGGCCCGGCAGCCTCCTCCCGATCGCCGCGTCGATGGCGCTCGGCGGCCTGTTCAACGGCCCGATGGACATCGCCATGTTCACGCTCCGCCAGCGCAAGACCGACCCAGCCTGGATGGGACGGGCCTTCACCGTCTCGATGAACCTCAACTTCTCGGGCTTCCCGATCGGGGCCGCCCTGACCGGGGTGATGGTCTCGATCTGGCCCGTCGAGGTCGCGATCGTCTTTGGCGTGGCGATGAACGCCCTCGGTGCCGTCCTGGGCTACCTGCTGATTCCGCGGAGCGACGAGGATCTCGGTGGCGCCGAGATCGCCACGGTCGGAGCCAACCCCGCCGACTGAGACCTCACCCGCCACCACGAAGCGCCCCGAGGTCGGGCTGGCAGGCGGGCGCAGCGACTGCGGTCGGCGCGACGATCCCGCCAGACGAACGTAGTTCACGGACGTACTTGCTCGCTGCTAACTTTGGCGTGACCGTATGGAGATGGAGGTAGGCGTGATCAGGTGGGGGAAGCCAGAGGGTCCGATCCGGTGGACGACGCTGGGCAATGCGCCGTATCCAGGGCCGGACGATCCATGCTCGGGGTTTCTTCTGCAGGCCGGCAGCGCCAATGTCCTGGTCGACGTCGGCGGCGGAGTGCTCGGTCCGCTTCAGCGCTACATCCGGTTGGAGGACCTGCATGCGGTCTGGATCAGCCACCTCCACGCCGACCATTTCGCCGACATGCCGCTCCTTTACTACGCCTTCGCGTTCTCCCAGACGCCGCTGCGCAAGATCCCGATCCTGGGTCCGATCGGCTGGGCGGCGCGGGTCGAGGAGTTCGTCAAGAGCTCGGTGAACCACCACATGAGCGACTATTTCCAGGTCGTGGAGCTCAAGGACCGCGGCGTCGCCGAGATCGGCGATCTCAAGATCCAGGCCAGAGCGGTGGAGCACGCGGTGCCCGCCTTCGGCCTGACCGCCCGCTACGGCAACAGACGGCTGGCCTACACCGGTGACAGCGGTCCCTGCGACAACCTGGTCGCGCTCGCGAAGGACGCCGGCGTCCTGGTCGCGGAGTGCTTCGCGACCGAAGTCGAGATTCCGTCGGTCCACCTCACACCGGAGGACGCGGGGCTCGTCGCGACCCACGCTGGCGTGGGCAGGCTCGTGCTCACGCATCTGGGCCCGGGTCTGGGCGAGGACGAGGCGACCGAACGGGCGGCCTCTACCTACGGCGGCCAGATCGAGGTCACGAAGGCGGGGGCGCTCCTCGAGGCGTGAGAGGCGCGGGTCCCGAGGACTACAGCCCTCGGCGGTAGGGGGTATCGAGGACCACGAAATCCTTGCGCCCGACGAGCGCGGCTCGGATGCGGTGTACGTTCGAGTTGTACAGGACCCGATCCCACCAGTGGCGCGGCAGATGCTCGGGCAGGAGCACGATCGTGAGCCGGGTCGGGTCTTCGGCCTGCGATACCTCCAGGTAGCGCACGAAGGGCCTGACCAGGGCCCGGTAGGGCGATTCGACAAGCACGACCCGAACGCCTGGCAACTGCTTCTCCACTCGTTCGCGGAAATGCTCACCTTCGGCTGGGTCGAGCGTGACGTGGACCAGCTGGACCTCCTCGCCCATGGTTTCGCCGACCTTGACCGCCTGGACGACGGCCCGGCTCATCGCCTGAGCGGCGACGACCACTCTCTGGCGGCGATGGGGCGGCCCGAAAACCACGTCGGGTTGAACTTCGAGGCCGACGCCCTCCTGGTCGTACTCGTGCTTTATGAACAGCATCAGCAGGACCAGGATCGGGACGATGACGATGATCATCCAGACGCCCTGGTCGAACTTCGAGACGGCGATTACCAGCACCACGATGCCGGTCACGACGGCGCCGAAACCGTTGATCAAGGCGCTGCGACGCCAGCCCGGTCCGCGCTCCGAGAACCAGTGCTTGACCATGCCCGACTGCGACAAGGTGAACGAGGTGAAGACACCGATGGCATAGAGGCCGATCAGGCGGTCGGTCGAGCCGTTGAAGGCGACGCAGAGCGCAATCGAGATCAGGGAGAGAGCGACGATCCCAGAGTTGAAGGCCAGCCTCTCACCGCGCAGGGCGAACTGGCGCGGAAAGAAGCCGTCGCGGGCCAGGATCGAGGAAAGGCGCGGGAAGTCGGCGAAGCTCGTGTTGGCGGCGAGGATCAGGATGCCCATCGTCGCGAACTGGAGCACGTAGTACATCAGCCCGGGCCCGAACACGGTCCGACCGACCTGGGAGAGCACGCTCTCGCCGACGCCCTGGTAGCCGGCCGGGTGCGCCCCGACCTGGATCGCCAGGTAGCTCGTGCCCATGAACATGATCCCCAGCAGCGTGGCCATGATGATCATCGTCTTCTGAGCGTTCTTCCATTCGACGGGCTTGAAGGCGGGAACGCCGTTGGCCACGGCCTCCGTGCCGGTCATGGCCGAACAGCCATCGGCGAATGCCTTACAGAGCAGGAAGATGCCCATGTTCTCGGTGGCGACGCCGCTGAGCTTCTCTACGCCCGACGCCTGCGGCAGGTGGCCGGTCATCGATTCGGCCACGCCTATGCCGATCAGCAGCAGCATCGAGCCGATGAATATGTACGTTGGGCTTGCGAACAGCGTGCCGCTCTCGCGTAGCCCGCGCAGGTTGACGACCATGACCAGCAGGATCGATACCGCGATCAGGGGAACCGCCAGGCCATGTTGCTGTATCCATGGGAAGGCTGAGTAGATAGCCTGGATGCCAGACGACACGCTCACGGACACGGTCAGGACGTAGTCGGTCAGAAGCGATCCAGCGGCCACCAGTCCGGCCAGCACCCCGAGATTCGCATGGGCGACGATGTAGCTGCCGCCTCCGTTCGGGTATGCGCGGATCGTCTGGCGGTAGCTGAACGTGACGATGACCAGCAGGGCGACAACGACCACCGACAGGCCCAGGACGAACTGGAAAGTCTGCTGTCCGGCGCCAACCAGGATCAGCATCATCGCCCCGGTCGCATAGGCGACCGATGACATAACGTCGGAGGAGAAGACCGGCAACGCCTTCCAGATGGGCAGCCGTTCGCTCAGGTCCGCGGCCGACGACAGCGGCCGGCCGAACAGGACTCCACGGAGCGTGGCCATCCGGCGCTGGTAGCCCGTCCGCGGCGCCTGGGCCTCGAGCTTGGCCTCGAGAACGCCGGGGCTGATGTATCGGAAGTACCGAGCGTGCGGCCGGTCTACGACGACACGGCGGTCGCCGAGCTTGCGGCCCTGCAGGGGCCGTTGTTCAGCCATTTGAGGCGGTGTCCCTCGTGATCACGATGTCCACCTTGCCGCCGGGACGGACGACGGTCGGGATGATCTGGACGCCGGCACTGTCGGCCAGCTGGTAGGCCCGCCAGAGCAGCCCCGGCCACGACGTGAAGCCCGAGAGCACGACGCGGGTGGCCAGCCCGGCGGAGACGAGGGCAACGGCTGCCTCCAGGTCGGGGAGTCCCGGCTCGAGCACGCTGAGATCCGGCGGGGCGCCCGCGGCCATCTCGGCGTCGAGACGCTCCAGCAGCTCGGGTGTGGCCGATTCGACGGGCGACTGAGCGCTCGACTCGATCGAAACTGCGGCCTCAGCGGCGGCCGTGTTCGGGGCGTTGAGGGGTGCGCCTTCCGGCGCAGTGGCGTCGCCCGGAGCCCCCCACGGGTCGATCCGGGCCCCGACTCGAACCAGGTGCAGCACGCTGTCGGCGAATGTCACCACTTCACACTACGCACGTGCCCACGAGGAAATGGCGGTTTCGGTGCCGCCGAGCGCTCAACAACTGCTCAACAGGGTGGGCCAGAACAGGTCGCGTCAGGGTCGCGCGGGACTACGATCGAGTCGATGGCAATTACGCGAACGGGTGGTTGGAAGCCCGGCGTGGCACGCGCCGGGCTGGTGGCGGTATCGATAGCCGGCGCCCTGATCCCCGCGACTCTGGCGATCGCGCTGCTGGCCGATCTGGGAGTCACGCACGCCGCCCCCGTGTACCTCCTAGCGGTCGTCGCAGTCGGCATGCGCTGGGGAACGATCCCGGCCGTCGTGACCTCGGTGGCCGCATTCCTCTTCTTCGACTTCCTCTTCGTCCAGCCTCTCTACACCTTCACGATCAACAGCCCCGAAGAGTGGCTCAATCTGCTGCTCCTCCTGGCCGTTGCGGTCGCGATCGGCCGGTTGGTGGCGATTCAGGCCGAGCACGCGGAGGCAGTGGCTCAGCGGGCACGCGAGGCGCAGGCTCTCTTCGGCATCAGCCGGGCCCTGGCTGAGACGCGCACGGTCGAGGAAGCCGCACCGATGGTCCTGGAACGACTGGCCGCCGCCGCGGCAATGGACCGTATCTGGTTCGGGTTGGGGCCGACGCCGGTCGAGGAGCGGAACATCGCCGACACGGCGCCCGGAGAACCACTTCCGGTACCGGCCTGGCAGGTGGTGCTGCAGCGTTCCCCAGGCGAGGAGCCGGCTCGCTGGGTTCGAATGCACGTAGCGACGACGGTGATCCGGCGCAAGGCAGGTCGCGCCGTGGTTCACCGCGTCCGAGTCGAGGCGTCGGGCGAGGCGCTCGGCTCGGTCTGGGCACTGAGGGCCCGCGGTGAGCGCGAGCCCGACAGGGCCGAGACGCGCATCCTGTCGGCCGCGGCGGACCAGCTCGCTCAGGCGATCGTGCGCGATCGGATCGCGCTGGAGCGTACCAACGCCGAGATCGCGCGTCGCAGTGAAGCCTTGAAGACGGCCCTGCTCGACTCGGTTTCGCACGACCTTCGGACGCCGCTCGCGACGATCCGGGCCGCGGCCGGCAGCATGCTCGATGAGTCGGTGGCATGGACCGGGCAGGATCAGCGCGAAGCGTTCCAGGCAATCGACGCCGAGGCCGAACGGATGGGCCGGCTGGTCCGAAATCTGCTCGATCTCAGCCGCATCGAAGGCGGCGCCCTCAGGCCGGAGCTCGAGCCGCTGGATCTCGACGACGTCATACCGGCGGTGGCGAAGCGAGCCGGATCCAGCGGCGCAAAGCGCGTCGCGGTGGAGCTGCCGGAGTCACTGCCGCCGGTCCTGGCCGACCAGCTCTACCTGAGCCAGGTCCTGGCCAACCTGCTGGAGAACGCCATCAGACACGGCGGCGCGACCATCCGCGTCCGGGCTTCAGTGCGAACGGACGGGTTGGTCGAGATCACCGTCGAGGACGACGGACCGGGCGTTCCAAGCGCCTCGATACCGCATCTGTTCGAGAAGTTCTACCAGGCCGGGCCTCCGGGCGAAGGCAAACGCCGCGGCATGGGAATCGGCATGACCGTAGTCGAGGGCCTGACTCGGGCCATGGGCGGCGAGGTCGAGGCTTGCCGCAGCGAGCTGGGCGGCTTGCGCGTGGACGTGCGCCTCCGCTCGGCGCCGATCCCCGGCTACATCGTCGGAGAGGACGCTCCTGGTCCCGTCGCCGGAGCCGCCGAGGTCGCGCCTCCCAATGGGCCGGATCGATGACCGGCCCCACCCTTCTCATCGTCGAGGACGAAGAGCCTTCCCGACGCGCCCTGGCCGACTACCTCGAACACCGCGGCTATGAGATCCACCAGGCGGCGACTGCGCTGGAGGCGATACGACAGTGGGACGCGCACAGGGCCGACGTGGTCCTGCTCGACCTGGGCCTGCCCGACCTCGACGGCGTGGAGGTCGTGCGGCGTATCCGGCGCGAGGCCACCACCCCGATCATCATCCTCTCCGCCCGCGGCGACGAGCGCGACAAGATAGCCGGCCTGGAGGCCGGCGCCGACGACTACCTGACCAAACCCTTCGCCACCGACGAGCTGAACGCGCGCATCCGGGCCGTCCTCCGGAGGGCCGGCGGCCCGGACGCGGACGCCCACGGCCGCCTGCGGCTGGGCCCCATCGAGCTCGACCCGGTCCGGCGGGAGGTTCACGTCGAAAGCCAGCTCGTCCGGCTAACGCCCCGCGAGTACGAGCTGCTCAAGGTCATGCTGTCGAATCAGGGTCGGGTGCTGACCAAGGCCCGACTGCTCCGCGCGGTCTGGGGTCTGGCCTACGCCGAGGAAAGCGCCTACCTCCACGTCTACGTGAACCGGCTCCGCCGCAAGCTTTCGGCCGCGGCCCCAGGCGCCCAGCTGGATGGCCTCATCGAGACGGAGCCCGCCGTCGGCTACCGTGTCGCCGCCAACGAGACTCTCTGAGGTTCGCGGCGCCTAGCAGCCGAATCCGCCGCCCCCGCCGCCTCCGCCGCCCGGGCTCGAGGCCGGCACGCTGTCGAGGCTATGCGCGACCACGTTCCGGATCGTTGTCACGGATGCCGAGGTCAGGACGTTGTTCTTGGCGCCGCTGATCGACGGATCAAGGACGACGCTCTTGAGGTTGCCGGTGGTGATGTGTTCTGCCAGGCCGACCCAGGACGAGATCACCGATGGATCGAGCGGCAGGTTGGTCCAGAAGGCAGTCCCGAGATCGCTGATCAACGCCGGGATGCGGGGCAGGATCGTGCAGGGATCGAGCGAGCTGCGCAGCGACTGGAGGACCAGCTGCTGGCGCTTCATCCGGTCGTAATCGGTCGAGAATTCGCGAGTTCGAGCGTATGCCAGGGCTTGATGGCCGTCCATATGCTGGATGCCGGGCTCGAAGTCCAGGTTGATATCGCCTGTTCCCTCCGGGACGGCGTACCCGCCGTGGACGGTGGCGCAGTAGCCGTAGCGGTTCTCGGGCGTGCCCTTGGGACCGCACGCATGGTCCACGATCCGAGTGGGAACGTTGACCGTTACGCCGCCGAGGTCGTCGACGAGCTTCACGAAGCCCATCAGGTTGACCTGCGCTGTGCCGTCGACGTGGAGCCCCGTCAGCGTTCCGATGGCTTGTTCGAGGGCGGTGATACCGCGCATGTAGTCGTTGGCCGGCGATCGTGTCTGGTAGTAAGGGAAGTTGCCCGGATGAACCTGCGCCGCCTCCTGCCACAGGTTCTCGAGCATGTACGACCAGGTGTAAGGCGGACAGCCGTAGGTTATCTGGGCGGTGCTTATGTTCGGGTAATGCTCGGCCGTCCCCTTCGGCAGCGGGACGCAGTAGGTATTGCGCGGGATGCCGTACATGGCCGCCTGGCCGGTCTTGATGTTGACGTGGAGCAGGATCATCGTGTCCGGCCGCAGGCCCACGTTTCGACTCCCACCCGCCCCCGCGTCGACGCCGATCAGCAGCACGTTGAGTTGCCCGTCGGAGGCCCAGTCGGCGGAGTTGGTGGTCGTCTGGTAGGACGGAATGCTGGCCGGATCGAGAGTGGCAACCGAGCCAGACGGCGTGGCGGGCGCCGGCCCGGAGCCCGAAGACGACGGGCTATGGATGACGTTGGGATCGCCCGAGGCGTCGGCGGGGTCGACCGACGGCATGGCGTAGGTCTCGCCGGGCGACATGCCCGACACCCAGCACGGCGTCAGCGCCGTCCAGCACGAGATGTCGCCCTGCCAGTTCATGACCACTGAACCGACGCCGGCGTGGATGAGCACCGTGGACGAGACGATGACCGCGATGCCGGCGTTGGCCAGCCAGTTGCGCGACGGAACCCGGGTCGTGGCCACGGCCGCGGCCGTGGCTCGACCGCGCCTCGGCGGGGCGGCCGGGCGAGCCAGCATATACGCGTCGACGACGGCCCAGAGATGGTAGACAAGGGCGGCCACGTCGAGGATCAGCAGGCTGGTGAGCCATTTCTGGTCGAAGGCCGCGTTGAAGATCGAGTGCCGGTCCACGACGAGGACGAGCAGGAACGCGCCTATCACGGCGAGGGCCGGGATGGCCACGATCGCACCACGCCGCCGGTTGCCCGTCGCTGCCTGGCCCCAACCGGGGAACAGGAAGGAGAGGGCGGCGGCGCCTACGGGCCGGCGGAGAACGGCGCCAAGGCGTCCGACGATGGAACGGAACTGCATTCTGTCTGGTTCTCCCTAGGCCGGTCAGGGACGGCCGGCCGATCAAGGCATCTGCAGGCCGATATTCTGCACTAAATGGCGCATCGGACGGCGGATGGTCCCCGAGTCGGCCGGTCCGGCGCCGGGTCGCGGGAGCGCCGGGCCCTAGAACGGGGCCGCGGTCCGGGTCTTGAGCCTGCCCCCGACCGACCCCGAGAGCACGAACCATGACGCGATGCCGCCGGCTATGGCCACTCCCCCGGCGGCCGCAAAGAACGCGCTCGGTCCGATTGAGCCGTACGCCACCCCACCCAGAACGGATCCGAGGACGGCTCCGAGGCCCGACGTCGAGGCCATCACGAGGACCTGCCCGGTCGCCTGAAGCCGCTCCGGGAGCAGCCGCGGCACGATCAGGACGCGTGCCGCGGTGAGCGCACCGAAGCTGACGCCGGTCACGAGGCGGGTCGCATTGATCGCGATCGCCGTCGGCAGTATTCCCCACGAACAGATGCAGGCGCCGTACAGCACGAGCGAGATGGCGAACAGCCAGCGGAGCCCGAGCCGCCGGCCGATCCAGCCCGCGGCGACGAGCCCTGGGATCTCGGTCAACGACGACAGCGCGAACGAGAGGGCGACGTCCGAGGGCTGGCCGCCCAACTCGACGATGCGGATGCCGATGAACGCCAGCCCCGCCTGCATCCCGGCAAAGGCGAGCGCGAACACTGCGAGGACCACCCACAGTCGTGGCTGGACCGCAAAGGCTCGGCCGACCGATCCGAGCCGGTCAGGCGGTTCGCCATCGGTCAACTCAGGCGCGGCACCGTTCGCGCCGCGGGCGGACCTGGCAGTCCGGTCGCGGACCCGGCCCACGAGCAGGAATAGCGCGCCGGCCCAGACGAGGAAGACCAATGGTGCCGCGCCGTATCCGGCCCAGCTGTACAAGAAGCCCACGGCAGTCAAGGCGACCGTGTAAGAGAGACTGGCGTGGGCACGGAGGGCGCCGTACTGGCGCTCCGGCGCGGGCAGCTCCACGACGGCGAGTGCATCGCTGAGCCCGAGGAACAGGCTCGCATAGATGGTGAAGCTGACGACCATGGCCACGACGGCGACGAGGGGCAGGTCGAGCAGCAGGCCGGCAGCCGAGCCCGCGGCGATCAGGAGCCCGATCCGGAAAGCGAGCGCCCGGCCCAACACGATGTCCGCGACGTGACCCCAGACGGGGACCACGACCGTCGTCAGGAGCGCCGCCAGCGCGAGCGCGAGTCCGATCGTCGCGGGCGCCAGGCCGCGTTCTTTGAGGATGACGGGCACGAACGGAGTGATCGACGCCGTAGAGCAGCCGACGGCCACGTAGATAGCCCGCAGCGTCCAGGGTGTGGAATCGCGGCGCCGGTCGGGGTTCTCGGCGGAGTCGGCCCGGGGATCCGGCGCCTCGCCGATGGTCCCGGCCTCGCCCCGCGGGCCGCTCAGGATGCTCGTCCCATGGGCCCAAGTATGACGGCCGCGGTTACGCAACCGCCGAGCGTCGGGGAATACGGGCGGGGTCGCGGCCTGGCCGAACCCCGCCCGATCGTTGTGGCTCGAGCAACGTCTAGTGCAAGAGCTGCAGGTTGTTCGAGCCGTCGTCCACGAAGTAGAGACCGTGACCGCCGGGCGCCACGGCCAGTCCGAAGAGCGTCCCGCCACCACCCGAGTCGAGCAATCGCGTGACGACCTGATGGCCGTACCGATCCGTCTCGACCGCATTGCCGTCCCCGGCGTTCATGGTCACGATGTCGCCCTTAGGCGAAATAGCCAGCCCGAGGGGCTGATTGAGACTTCCGCCGACCGACACGGTCCGGCCAAGATGCGAGGCCGACATCCGGTCAACGGCACCGGCGATGACCGCGATCCTGTTGTCCAGGGTATCCGCGACGTACAGGTTCTCGCCGGCCAGGCCCAGTCCGGTCGGGCCGATCACGAGCGCGGCCGGATCGGTTCGCTCGGGAAAGCCCCAACCGATGACACGCTCCGAGGTCATGGTCGGCGACCCGGCGTCCGGGATCGACAGGCCGATACGGACCACGGTGCCGTTGTCGACGACGCCGCCACCTGCGGCGACCGTGCCGTTGAGCACGTTCGACACGAACAGCACCGCGCTGTCGCCGCGATCGAGCGCGGTCATATCCCAGGGACCGTCGATCGGGCCGCCCTGGATCGATTGCGCAACGTGACCCGAGCTATCGAGGACGATCAAGCAGCCGGCCTTTGCCGTCGCCGCGCTGCCGTCCGCGGTCGGCAGGCTGCCAACCACGACCCAGCCGCTGCGCAGGACGGCCAGAGCCGTGGTCAGCCCTACGCCGCCCGGGCAGCTCGGAACGTCCGAGGGCATCACGGTGGCGAAGACGCTGAGGCTGCCGTCGGGTGCGATCTGAACGATCGTCGTGCCGGTGCCCTGCAGGTTCGAGCTCGCATTGAAGTTGCTTACCAGCACGTCGCCCCTGACGAGCATCCCGACCGACCGCGGCACGACTGCGACGCCGTACGGGTTGACGTCGCCGTTGCCTGGGACCGTCGACCCGACGACCGTCTGCATCGGCAGCGACCCGAGGAATGGAGGGGTCTTGGCGACGGCGATCGCGGGCGCGAGCATGGCAGCCACGAGCCCGAGGCTCAGCGCCGCGGCACCGATCGCGCGGCGATTCAGGTTGGAAATGGTACGCATACCTTTTCCTCCTGCGGATCCGATACTCGGCCGGGCTACGCGCCCGCCAACCCGGATACACAGTGCTACGGACGGGTCTCGGGCAGGGGTTCGGATATCTCGATGTGTCGCGCCAGACGGCCTGCGGCACACGACGAGTGAAGACAACGTTCGACCGCCCACCGGTCCAGCGCCGGAAACCCCTAGCCCTCCGGGAAGTCGTCCGGATGCGTGGCGTAGGCCCACATCGAAACCGGGACGATCCGGAAGAGGACGACCTCCGGGCTCAGGCTGTAGGGATCGAGGCCGTAGGTCGCGCGCCAGATCCCCTGGATCTCGTCATGGTCCGGATGACCGCGGCCGATCCACTCGACCGAGCCGTTGACGACCACCGCGATCCGATCGCCGTCCAGGTGTGCCGCAGAGCAGGCCGGGTTTGCGCGGAGGTTCGCGGCTCGCGCCGCGCCGGCATCGGTCCCCAGCGTGAAACGACCGTGGATGAAGAGCGAATCGAGCGGTGAGACGCGCGGCTCGCCTCTGGCGGTCACCGTGGCCAGGGCGACATGCCTGGTGCCCTGCAAGTAGGCGACCACCTGCCGCGCGGAGAGGCGCCGTTCGGGGGTCACGATTCTGAGCATGTGCGCGTTCGCCTTGCCAAGCGTGGCGTCGAAGAGCCGCTGCAACTCTGCGATCTCGGCCGGGTTCTCGAGCATGGGAACACCTTAGCGCGACGGCCGGACGAGGCCATCCCGCCGTTCTGCGGTTCGGTTCGTCTGCCGGTCGCCACCCCGCGGTATCCCCGCCGTATCCCCACCGAACACGTTTAGACCTTGTTTAGCGTCTCGAACCGCCGCGCGGCGCCCCTCTCTTGGTGGCCTTGCCAATTCTTGAAGTATGGACACCGATAGGCCCGCCCGGGCCGCGACCGACTCCGAGGAGACCCGAGGTCGGCTCGCTTCGGAAGTGGCCGAGGTCGAGTCCGCGCTGGCCCTCGTGGCCTCGGGCGCGGCGTCGCGGGTCACCCTGACCGGGCTCAGGTTCGGCGAGGAGATCGCGCGGCGCTTCCGTGCCGAGGCCGCCTCGAAAGGTCTGCGGCTGGAGCCAATCCCCTGGCCCGAGGACTCCGGCTGCGATCTGATCGTGCGGAGGATCGATGAGTAGCGGAGTCACCCCGGCCCGAGTCCTGCTCATCGAGGACGACGTGCCGCTGGCGACGATCGTCTCCAAGCATCTGAGAGCTCGGGGCCACGACGCCCGGGTCGCAGGATCGGCCGAGGAGGCCTCCGAGATGGTCCGCGCCGGCTACCGGCCGACCATCGTGCTCCTTGACATCAACCTGCCGGGAGAGTCGGGCTGGAACTTCCTGCGCTCAGGAGGACTCGACGCGGCCGGCAGGCCTCCGGTCTTCGTCGTGAGCGCCACCGCGGTCCCCCCGGCTCGGCTTCGCGAGTTCGATTGCGCGGGCTTCCTGCCCAAGCCGTTCGCCGTGCCCACTCTCATCGAAATCGTGGAACGTCACCACCGCGAGGCGGAAGGTCCCGACGTCCCCAACCCGCCCGGAGGATTCGATGCTTTTTGACCTGGCGATGATCGCCCTGATGGCAGCCTGCCTGCTGTTCTTCATGGGCCTGATCTGGCTCTGCGACCGGCTCGCCCGATGAACGCGCAGGACGTGCTGGGCGGCGTGATCGTCCTCCTCCTCGGCATCTACCTCCTGTTCACCCTCCTGCGGGCGGAGAAGTTCTAGGTGATCCCCACGCTACCCGGCCTCCTGCAGGCCGTCAGCCTCTTCGCCGCGGCGGTCCTTCTGGCCGGCCCGCTGGGCGGCTACATCCGCAAGGTCATGGAAGGCGAGCGGACGCTGCTGTCGCCGGTCCTCCGGCCGGTCGAGCGCGGGATCTACAAGGTCCTGCGTGTCGACGAGACCGTCGAGCAGGACTGGAAGGCATATGCGCTGTCGGTCATCGTCTTCTCGTTCGTCTGCATCCTGGCCCTGTACCTGCAGCAGCGTCTCCAGGCGTCGCTGCCGCTCAACCAGAGCGGCGTAGCCGTGGGCCCCGTTGCGCCGGATCTGTCCTACAACACGTCGGTCAGCTTCGACACGAACACGAACTGGCAGAACTACTCGGGCGAGTCGACGATGACGTACCTGACCCAGATGGCCGGGCTCGCCGTCCGCAACTTCACCTCGGCAGCCGCAGGGATCGTCGTGGCGATGGCGCTGACGCGCGGCCTGGTCCGCCGGTCGGCGGCCACCATCGGCAATTTCTGGGTCGACATGACCCGGAGCGTGCTGTACATCCTGCTGCCGATCTCCTTCGTGGCCGCGCTCTTCCTGGTCTCCCAGGGCGTGATCCAGACGTTCGCCGGCTCCATCCCCGCCCACACACTCCAGGGCGCGACGCAGACGATCCCGCTCGGTCCCGTGGCCTCACAGGAAGCGATCAAGGAACTGGGCAACAACGGCGGCGGGTTCTTCAACGCCAACTCCTCCCACCCCTTCGAGAACCCGACCACGATCTCGAACTGGATTGAGATTCTCCTCCTCCTGGTCATCCCGTTTGCCCTGACCAATACCTTCGGGCGGATGGCAGGCAACTCCCGACAGGGCTGGGCGCTCGCAGCGGTCATGATCGTCGTCCTGTCTGCGGGCTCCCTCGTGGCAATGTCCAGCGAGGAGCGCGGCAACCCTTCAATCCCGGCGGCGGTCGCGCAGAACATCGATCAGTCCGCCGGGAACATGGAGGGCAAGGAGGTCCGCTTCGGCGCCGATAGCAGCGGTCTCTTCGCGACGGTCACGACCGGCACCAGCACCGGCGCCGTCAACGCCATGAACGACAGCTTCCTGCCGATCGGGGGTCTGGTCCCGCTCTTCAACATCGAGCTGGGCGAAATCACCCCGGGCGGCGCGGGCGCAGGTCTGTACGGGATCCTCGTCTTCTCGATCATCGCCGTCTTCATCGCCGGCTTGATGGTTGGCCGCACACCCGAATTCCTGGGCAAGAAGATCGAGGCCTACGAGATGAAGATGGCCATGCTGGTGGTCCTCTTCCTGGCCTTCAGCATCCTCTTCTTCTCGGCGCTGGCGACGGCCACGCCGGCGGGCAAAGCGGGGCCGCTCAACGGCGGCCCGCACGGCTTCAGCGAGATCCTCTATGCCTTCTCGAGCCAGACCGGCAACAACGGCTCAGCCTTCGCGGGGCTCACGGGCAATTCGCTCTACTACAACCTGACCGGCGCGTTCGCGATGATGATCGGGCGCTACGCGATGATCGTGCCGATCCTTGCGATCGCCGGCTCGATGGCCGGTAAACGCCGCGTGGCCGCGTCGCTGGGCACGTTCCCAACGACCGGACCGATATGGGTAGGACTGCTGATCGGCGTGATCATCATCGTCGGCGCCCTGACCTTCTTCCCCGCGCTTGCACTCGGCCCGGTCGCCGACCAGCTGCTCAACAACGCCGGGAGGCTGTTCTGATGGCGCTCGAACTCGCCGGCGGTTTCCGCCGCAAGTTCCTCTCCCTTTCTGTCGTCGACACGGCTCGCGGCTCCCGCCGCATCGCCCGCGAAGCTCGCCAGGCGGGCGCGGCAGGCAGCCCGCGCAACCGAGGCATCTTCGATCCGAAGCTCCTGCGCGGCGCACTGGGGCCGGCGCTTCGGAAGATGGACCCACGCCAGCTCGCGCGGAACCCGGTCATGTTCGTGGTCGAGGTCACGGCCGCGCTGGTGACACTGGTCCTGGCGACCGATACCCTGGGCGTCAGCCGCGGTGTCGCGGGCGAGGTGGGCCGGTCCACGGGCTTCGAGCTCCAGATCGCGATCTGGCTGTGGTTCACCGTCTACTTCGCGACCTATGCCGAGGCGCTGGCTGAGGCTCGCGGCAAAGCCCAGGCCGCGACTCTGCGCAAGACCCGCTCGGAGACGCTGGCCCACCGGCGCTGCGACGACGGCTCGTTCGAGGATGTCGGCTCGTCCGCGCTTCGCTCCGGCGACATCGTCGTCGTCCGCGAGGGCGAGACGATCCCCGGAGACGGCGACGTGGTCGAGGGTGTGGCCTACGTCAACGAGGCGGTGATCACGGGCGAGTCCGCACCCGTTCTCAAGGAACCTGGCACGGACATCCGCAGCACGGTCACGGGCGGCACCACGCTGACGAGCGACACCCTCACGATCCGTATTACCGCCAACCCGGGCGAGACATTCCTCGACCGGATGATCGCGCTGGTCGAAGGCGCGAAGCGACAGCGCACACCCAACGAGATAGCGCTTTCGATCCTCCTGTCGGGCCTGACGATCGTATTCCTGCTGGCGACCGCTACGTTGCGGCCATTCGGTCTCTACGCCGGCGCTCCGCTCGGAATCGTCGTCCTGGTCGCTCTCCTGGTCTGCCTGATCCCGACGACGATCGGTGGTCTCCTCTCCGCCATCGGCATCGCCGGAATGGACCGCGTCGCACGCTTCAACGTCCTGGCGATGAGCGGCCGGGCCGTGGAGGCGGCCGGCGACGTCGACGTGATCCTTCTCGACAAGACCGGCACGATCACCTTCGGCAACCGGCTCGCGTCGCGAATCGTGGCCCTGCCGGGCGTGACCGAGCGTGCGGCCCTCGATGCGGCGCTGCTCACTTCACTCGAAGACGAGACGCCGGAAGGCAAGTCGATCGTGGAGCTGGCGCGACGGCGCCTGAGGGAGATCGGCTCGGACGAGCCTGGAGCAGAGGCGGCGACGCCGCCCGAGCCTGGGATCGCCACGGTGGTCCCGTTCAGCGCCGAGTCGCGGACGAGCGGCGTAATCCTCGTCGACGGCACGGTCGTACTGAAGGGCGCCGTGGACGCAATCGTGGCGGCCCTCGACGAGGACGCGCCGCCGGAACTCGAGACGGTCTCCGACGAGATCTCATCGCTCGGCGCCACCCCGCTGGCGATCCGCCGAAACGGAACGCCGCTCGGAGTCATCGAGCTCAAGGACACCGTCAAGCCGGGCCTCAAGGCGCGCTTCGACGAACTGCGACGGATGGGCATCCGGACCATCATGGTCACGGGTGACAACCCGCTGACCGCCAGGACGATCGCCGCCGAGGCAGGCGTGGACGACTTCATGGCCCAGGCCAAGCCGGAGGACAAGATCGCCCGAATTCGCTCGGAGCAGGCCGACGGCCACCTCGTGGCCATGACCGGCGACGGCACCAACGACGCCCCGGCCGTGGCCCAAGCGGACGTGGGGCTGGCCATGAACAGCGGCACCTCCGCCTGCAAGGAAGCGGCCAACATGGTCGATCTCGACTCCGACCCGACCAAGCTGATCGAGGTCATCGCGATCGGCAAGCAGCTGCTGATCACTCGCGGCGCGATCACGACCTTCTCGATCGCCAACGACGTGGCGAAGTACTTCGCCATCCTGCCGGCGATGTTCGTGGTGGCTTATCCCCAGCTCGACTCGCTCAACGTCATGGGCCTGTCAAATCCGCAGAGCGCGATCCTCTCCGCGGTGATCTTCAACGCCCTGATCATCGTCGCCCTCGTGCCGCTCTCTCTGCGTGGCGTAGCCTATCGGGCCGCCCCCGCGGCCGAGCTCCTGCGCCGCAACCTGCTCATCTACGGCGTCGGCGGCATCTTCGCCCCATTCATAGGGATCAAGGCGATCGACCTCCTCGTCTCCGCCATTCACCTGGCCTAGGAGTCTACGATGCGAAGCTTCCTGCGAAACCAGCTCTGGCCGGCGGTCGCAATCCTTCTCGTGCTCACGGCTATCACCGGGCTCGCATATCCGGTCGCCGTTACTGCGGCGGCCCAGGTCGCCTTCCCGAACCAGGCCAACGGCTCCCAGATCGTCGTGGACGGCCAAACCATCGGATCTAGCCTGATCGGTCAGGCGTTCGATGCTCCCAAGTACTTCTCCGGCCGGCCTTCGGCGGCTGGGGCCGGCTACGACCCGACGTCGTCGGGTGGCTCCAACCTGGCCTCGACGTCGAAGGCGCTGATCGACCAGATCACGCAGCGGGTCGATGCCTTGCGCAAGGCGAACGGCGACGCCCCTATTCCGGTCGATCTCGTAACTGCATCCGCCTCCGGGCTCGACCCGGACATCAGCCCGGCCGCGGCGGAATACCAGGTGTCGCGCGTTGCCAAGGCACGGGGAATGACCGAGGATGCGGTTCGAGCCGCGGTGGCGAGACACACCTCGCAGCCATTTCTCGGGTTCATCGGAGCGGCCAGCGTCCACGTGCTCGAGCTGAACCTGGACCTCGATGGGTTGCTGAAATGACGACCGGACCGGCGGATCCCAGCCGCCCCACCGGCGACCAGATGCTGGCCCGACTTCATGCCGACCAGAAGCCGGAACGCGCCCGGCTGCGTATCTACATGGGCATGGCTCCGGGCGTCGGCAAGACCTACAAGATGCTCGAGGAAGCCCACCGCCGCCACGACCGCGGGACGGACGTAGTGGTGGGCTTCGTCGAGACGTACGGCCGGCGCAACACCGCCGCCCTGCTCGACGGCCTCGAGATCGTGCCGCGCCGCCGTGTCGAATACCGCGGCGTGGCCGTGGAGGAGATGGACGCGGACGCGGTCATTGCCCGCCATCCCGACGTGGCCCTCGTCGACGAGCTCGCCCACAACAACGTCCCGGGCTCCGCGCGCGAGAAGCGATGGCAGGACGTGGAGCTGATCCGCGACGCCGGGATCGAAGTCATCAGCACCTGCAACGTCCAGCACGTCGAGTCGATCGCGGACGCGGTCGAGACGATCCTGGACGTCCCGGTCCGCGAGCGCATCCCCGACGAGGTGGTCCGAGCCGCCGACGAGATCGAGCTGGTCGACATGAGCCCGCATGCGCTTCGCCAGCGGATGCGCCACGGCAACGTCTACCCGCCGGAACGCGCGGCGTTGGCCCTGGACCGGTTCTTCACCGAGCCTAACTTGACCGCGCTGCGCGACCTGTCGCTGCGGTTCGTGGCCGGCAAGGTGGACGAGCAGCTCGAGGGGATCGTCAGCGAACGCGGCCTTCACGTCGGCCCGATCACGGAACGGGTGATGGCACTCGTCGATGAGTCGCCGGAGTGCCGGCGTGCACTGCGACGTGCCGCGTCGATCGCCAGTGCGCTGCATGCCCCGCTTCTCGCCGTCGCCATCGAAACACCCGGCGTCGGGCTCTCGCGGGACCGGCAGCAGAACGTCCAGTCGAACGTGGACTACGCGACCGACCTCGGCGCCGAGATGATCAGGGGTGAAGCCACGGACGTCGCCCGCGGGCTGGAGGAGGTCGTGCGCGACCGCCGCGTTACGCATCTCGTCCTCGTCTACCGGCCACGCCACGGCCTGCACATCGGTCGGGCCACGCTGGCGGATCATCTCCTGGACGCGATACCCGGCCTCGAGGTTCACCTGGTCGGCGAGGCGGCGGCCGGCCCCGAGCACCGCCATTGAGTCCGGCGGCGCGAGGTAGCAATTGAATCCGCTGACGCTCTTCGGGGCGCTCGCCGCGACCGCGATGCTGGTCTTCCACGCGACCGAGGCCCGTGTGGGTCCACCTAGGCTGAATCAGGTCGGGGTAGTCCAGCCGCCCTCACGAGAGCTCTCGCGGCTCTCATCAGTCGCGGCGCGCGCGCCCGTCGCCAACGGTGCCGCCATCGAGGGTTGGGTGCGGGGCTTCGGCCGATGACGATCGGCGTTGAGTCGGTCGTCGGCCACGTGCATGGCGTCGGAGAGGCGTCCCCCCGCGACAGGCTGCGCCCAGCCGACAGCCAGATGGACACCGACTCTGCCCGACTCGAGCCACATATCGCAAGCGGAGCGGACGCGTTCGGCGTAGTTGATCGCAACCATCTCGTCGGTCTCGGGCATCAACGCCACGAAACGCGCATGCCCGACACGCGCGAGGAAATCTGAGATACGGGCGCTTCGTCGCATTGCCGCGGCGACGGGCAGGATGAGCCGGTCCGCCGCCTCCGGGCCGAGCAAAGAGGCGAGCGAGTCGAGACCTTCGAGCTCCGCCACAAGGACCGTCACCGGGCGGCCGTAGCGGGCGAAGCGGTGCTCTTCATGACGGAAGACCTCGTCCCATGCCCAACGGCTGGCCAGCCCGGTCGCCGGATCGACGCGCGGTTCGTCCGCAGGGTCGTCGTCTGTCTCGCGTGCCACGCCACGGGCGAAGGCCCGGATTGCCGGCTCGGCCCTCGGGCCGTCCTGAACCGGGAGATTCCAGTGCCCGGAAGGCTCGGCGGGGGAAGGAGGGTTGGGGCGAGCCTGGCCGTTCTGGGCCGTCGCGGCAGGGAAGCCCGTCGGAGTGGCCGGCGGGAGTGGGTTCGACGCAGCCGCCGTGAGACCCGCGAGCTCGAAGTAGTCCGGTCCGAGACCGGCCGCGGAGCGTTGTGTCGCTGGGGTCGGCGCTGCAGCAGGCGTGCCACCGAGGGCCGTAACGTGGGCGCCATTCCCGTGGCTCCGGCGGCGGAGGGTCGCGGCGGCAAGTAGAATCACCGCGACGCTCACGAGCGCGGTGACGATGAGGCCATACAGGACGAGCGTGTGATCCAAACGACGTACCCTCGAGTGGGTCGAAGCAGTGAGCAGTCTAGGGTGGTCTGAGGCCGTTCGACGCTGGTACAAGAGTCATGGGGCGGTCTGGGGGCTCGAGCCGCCCAAGTTGAGGCAGGACGCGATGTCCGAGTATCCCAGCCCAGCGGGCTGCCCTACTCGGCGACGATGCGGTAGCCGACGCCCGGCTCGGCCACGATGAGCTTTGCGGCGGCGCCCGACGGGTCTGCAGCGGCGAGCTTGCGGCGCAGGCGCGAGACGTAGACGTGGAGGTAGTGCGCCTCGTCGGAGTACGCGCTGCCCCAGACGGCGCGCAACAGCCGGCCCGCCGTCACCACCCGGCCCGGCTGGGATAGCAGCACCTTGAGCAGCTCGAACTCGCGGGGGGTCAGCTCGACCGGCGTCTCCCACACCGTCACCTCATGGTGGGGAACGTCGAGCACGACCGGGCCGAGCCGCATCCGACCGTCGACATCCGCTTCCGGACCGGCCGCCCGCCGGAGCACGGCGCGCATCCTCGCGTGCAGCTCGGAGAGCCCGAACGGCTTGGTCAGGTAGTCGTCGGCGCCGGCGTCGAGGGCGGCCACTCGATCCTCCTCGCGGCCGCGCGCCGAGACCACGATGATCGGCGTGTTGGCCTCACGGCGGACGCGACGGATCACGGCCTGGCCGTCGAGATCGGGCAATCCCAGGTCGAGCAGGATGAGATCCGGACGGCGGCAATCCCACATCCGCAGCGCCTCGCGAACGTCACCGGCCTCATCCACGTCGTGGCCGCGGGCACGGAGGTTTCTGGCGATCGCCGCCCTCGATGACTCGTCGTCTTCGACGATGAGGACGACCGCCTCGCCCTCACTCATTGGGGTTCGGCCCTGGCCCGACCGCCAGGGGCCCCGGCGACCGGCTCGACCTCGGGTTCGGCGCCGGGCTCGACGGCACTCTCGGCTGCCGGCTCGACCGCGCTTTCGACCGCACCTTCGACCGCCTCAGGTTCGTCCCCGACCTGCAGCCGCACGGTCACCCCGAGGCCGCCGAGCGTGCTCGGCCGTGCAACCGCCAGGCCACCCATCGCCTCGGCCAGACCCTTCACGACGGCGAGGCCAATTCCCGACCCACCCGACGACCGCGAGCCCTGGCGTCGCGGGGCCCGATAGAACCGCTCGAATATGTGCGGCAGGAACGTGGCTGGAACTCCGGGGCCCGCGTCCTCGACCGTCAGCCACACCTGACCCCCGACCGCCTTCGCCGACACTCGGACCTTCTTGCCAGCCGCGTACCGACCGGCGTTCTCGAGCAGGTTGGTCAGGATCTGGTCCACGAAGATGGCGTCGACCTGGACGGTGGGCAGGTCGGCCGCGATCTCGACCTCCACGGGCGAGGGCGCCAGCGACGGCGCAAGACGCTCGACGACGGGATCTATCAAGTCGGCCAGGTCGTATAGCTCGAGCGTCGGGTTCAACGCGCCACCCTCGATCCGGCCGAGATCGAGCATGTTCCGGACGAGCCGGCTGAGCCGCTCGGCCTCGGCATCGATCGTGCGGGCTATGGCCCGCTCCTGGCCCAACTCCAGTGCGACGGCGGGATCCATGAGGTTTCCTGCCGCGGCCCGGATCACGGCGAGTGGCGTCCTGAGGTCGTGAGATACAGAGTCCAGCAGCGCCGACTTGAGTGCGTCGCCCTGGCGCGCGACCTCGACGGCGGTGGCCTCGGAGGCGAGCCTGTCTCGCACCACCGATTGCGCGAGCTGGTCCGCGGCGGCGGCCAGGAGCCGCGAGTGGGACCGGCCCGGGAACGGCGCACCGTGAGGTCGAGTGGCCCATAGAGAGCCGATCGTCTCGCCACCGAGCGCGATCTGGACGCGCAGGATCGTCACGGGACCGTCGTCACGGCCCTGGCGCAGCCGAAACTCGCGCGCGTCCGGGACGTCGCGCCCTTCGCGCAACTTCGCCACAGACGTCTCTCGAACCTTGACCCAGCCGGGCTGCCCTTCCGCCGAGCTCGAATGAAGCACCCAGCGCGAAGCCGCCGGCGGTCTGGGCTCGCCGGGCAGGGTATCGGCGACGACACGCTCCTCTGCGATCGACGGACCGAGACCGATCCAGACGCGGGCCATCTCGGCCTCTCGAGCCAGCCTCGAGGCGAGGAGCGGCGCAGCCTCGAGCGCCGTCGCTGCGGTGGCGACATCGCGGCTCATGGCGAACATGGCCCGAGCCTCGGAGCTGCGCAGCTCGGCCTCGCGCCGCCTCTCCAGCTGCAGCGCACTCAACCGGCCGATGACGATGGCGACGACGAGGAAGAGCAGCAGGTCGAGCCACTCGTCGGGAGCGGCGACGGCGAAGGTGTAGAGCGGCTGAACGAAGAAGAAGTCGTACAGCAGGAACGAAGCGACGGAGGTGGCCACCGCCAGCCAGCTGCCATAGCCCATTCCGACGGCCACGACCGCCAGCAGGTAGACGATGGCGGCGTCCGAGACACCCAACGGCCCTCGGGCCAGGGCGGCCAGGGCGGTCGCCAGCGCCAGGCTGACTCCCGCCAGGATCAGGCCCGCGACTCGGGGCCGATGAGGCCGCGCCAGGGCAAGGCTCGATCGTCTAAGCACGCACCCATGGTAGGCCCCGAGCCCGGCTACGGCGAGACAGGCTGGAACCACGTGCCCAAGTGGCGCGGTTGGCGGCGACGCCTCCTCGATGAGGCCGGGGCCCGCATAGCGAACGGCCGCGAACGGGACCCTAGAATTGCCGCGTGGCTCCCACGTTGCTCCTGCTGGCTTCGGTGCGAGGCTGGCTGGCCCGGGTCGCCGGGTTCCGCTGGGCACGCATCGGCGGTATCGACCTGGTCCTGCCCGCCGCGCTTCTCCTCGTCATATGGAACGGCGCATCACTGCTGGGCCGCGATCTGGCGGGGGTTCCGTTCGGAGTGGCCTGGGTCGTGGCCACGGCCGCGGTCGTTCTGGGGCTGCGGTTCTTGCCGCGAGGCGCGGTCGCCCGGGGCGCGGACGCCTCGAGCGTCGGAACCGCCGGCATCCCCCTGCTGCGTTTGGCGCTGCCCGTCGCGGTCGTCGTGTCCTGGGCCCTCTATGACATTCTCTTCTGGGGCCAAACGACCCAGCTATACGACCTCAACGTCTACCTCGCTTCGGCGGGGCGCTGGCTCGACGGCGGCCAGCCGTATCTGACGACTGCGCTCACGGCCTGGCCTTCGAGCGCCCGTGCGGACTTCTTCCTGTATCCGCCACCGCTGCTGCCGGTCTTCGCTGCCTTGTCGAGGCTGTCCGACGGGTTGGTGGGGCCGCTGTGGGTCGCCTTCCTGGTCGGCTGCGCCTACAGAGCCTATCGGCTGCTCGGCCTCCCTCGCGCCTGGAGCGTGGCCCTGCTTGCGTTTCCTCCAATGACGATCGGCTTCGAGTCCGGCAATATCGCCAGCCTGACTTTCCTGCTCTTCGTCGCGGGAGCGCGGTGGGGCGGCACGCTGATCGCCGACGGCCTCTTCAAGGTCCAGACGGGCCTGCCGGCGCTCTGGCTGATCCGCCAGAGACGGTGGCGAGGCATCCTCGCCGGCGTGACGGTGCTGGCGGCCGTCGGCCTTGCGACCCTCCCGCTCGTGGGTTTCGACTCCTGGTTTGCATGGTGGAGCGGACTCGGGTACCGCGCGCTGGCGCAAGCATCGGTGCCCGCCATGTACGGCTACTCGCAGGCGCAGGCCCTGCCGGGCTGGCTCTTCGCGGCGATCTCGGCCGGCTACGTCGCGCTTGCGCTTCTTTTCCGCGGCCGGAGAAGCCTCGCCGGCCTCGGCCTGGCCACGATCTTCGCCTCGCCGTCGCTGTGGCCGCACGGCTTCGTGTTCGCCCTGCCGGCTGTGCTGATGCTCGAAAACGGGGCCTTGGTGTGGCTCCTTCTGGGCGTCTGCGCCTGGGGATCGAACATGTGGTTGCTGTTCTGGGCGGGCTGGCTGGCGGTGCTTGCCGCTCGGCGGCTCCCGTCGGGCCGGTTGCATCCGCTGGCCGGCACCGACGGACCGTGGCCGAGCCCAATGAGAACCTCGCCGGCCCGGCGATCGGAGCCATCCGTGGTGAAGGTGAGAGCCCCGGAGCCCGCCGACTAGCGTCCGGCCGGGTTGCGCATCGTCGTCGGCGCCCGCAAGGTGGATCGGCCCGTCTTGCTCTCAGTGAATGGCACCTTTCACGCTATGCTGCGCCGCATGTCCGACCGAATATCGAGCGCCACTCCACCCTCGATCGTCCTGGTAGTCGCCGACCCGTCCGCTTCTGCCGACCCCGACCTGACGCGACGCAAGATCGACCTGTACGCCGACGGCATCCGACGCCACGGCGGCACTCCTCTCGTCGTCACCCCCGGCACTCCGGTCGCGGAGCGCGACCGCGCCCTGACCGGGATGGCCGCGCTGCTCCTCTCGGGCGGAGCGGACATCGACCCGGCGTTGTATCACGAGCCATCGGACGGAGCCACGGACCTCGATCCGGCCAGGGACAGCCTCGAGCTGGCGGCATGGCGCGAGGCCGAACGGCGCGCCGTGCCGGTCTTCGGCATCTGTCGGGGGTTGCAGGCGATCAATGTCTTCTCGGGCGGAAGCCTCATCCAGGACGTGCCCGACCACGCCGGCACGCCCTACGGACACGGCCCGGCGCACACCCACAACATGGAGATCGAGCCGAACAGCCGTCTGGGCCGCGCCCTGGCGGAAGGCGCACCGGAAGGTCTCGCCACGACCGACGAGGACGACGCCACGATCGAGCTGCCGGTCAACACGTTCCACCACCAGGCTGTCGACCATGCCCGGCTCGCCCCGAGCCTGCGCGCCGTCGGTTGGGCACACAGCGCGGCCGGCCGGCTGGTCGAGGCGCTCGAGAGCCGCGACGGCCGCTGGGTCGTCGCGGTCCAGTCTCATCCGGAGCGAACCGACTCGACGTCCGAGGAGTTCGAGGGGCTGTGGGCCGCCTTCGTCCGCGCGGCACGCGAAGCAGAGGCCGCGCCGCACCGCTGAGAGGCGCAGCGGCCTGGGTTCCGTCGCCCGACAGGCCCTTCGCCGGCCCCACCGCTCGGCGCCGCCAACCGCCGGCCTTCGCGCCCCGCCACCGCGTCCCAGATCCGGCGGCGTTATCGTGTCCGCAACGGGGCGTTCAAGGGTCCAGTTGGCGGTTACCCGCCGCGAGGCGGACAGGCGGAGGAGGACTTCGGTGTTCGTACCGCTCTCGGTTCTCGAGTTCCGCGATCGGGCGGAAACCTACTTCGCCGACAAGGTGGGTGTCGTCGATGGGGACCACCGCTTCACCTACCGCCAGTTCGGTGAGCGAACCCACCGGCTGGCCAACGCCCTGGTCGACCTCGGCGTGCAGGCGGGCGATCGAGTCAGCTTCATCACCTATAACACCCACCAGCTCCTCGAGGCCTATTACGGCGTGCTCGAGGCCGGCGCCGTGCTCAACCCCGTCAACATCCGGCTCACCCCCAAGGAGATCGCCTACATCCTGGGTCACGCCGGCTCGAAGGTCGTGTTCTTCCACAAGGACTTCAAGCCTCTGGTCGAGGCGCTGCTCCCGGAACTGCCGACGAAGCCGCGGTTTGTGATCATGGAGGGGGCACCCGACGGAATCGCCTCCGACGAGTACGAGGCCCTGCTGGCCGGTTGTTCGGCCGACCCCCGCAAGCCCGAGATCGACGAGAACGCCGTAGCCGAGCTCTTCTACACGAGCGGCACGACCGGGTTTCCCAAGGGCGTGGCCATGACCCATCGCGAGCTGTACCTGCACAGCCTGTACGCGGAGATCGGGCTGAGGTTCAGCGAGGACGACGTCATCCTGCACGTCGTTCCGCTCTTCCACGTCAACGGCTGGGGCACGCCCCATTTCCTGACGATGATCGGCGGCCAGCACGTCATGCTGCGCAAGTTCGAGCCGCTGGCGCTCATCCAGGCCATCGAGCGCTACCGCGTGACGCGAATCCTCGCGGTGCCGGCGATATTCAACGCCGTCCTCCACCACTCGGAGCGGGCCAGGCACGACCTGTCGAGCCTGCAGCAGCTGATCATCGGCGGGTCTCCCTCCTCGCCGACTCTGATCGCGGCCCTGGAGTCCGAGATGAAGGTCCAGGCGATCGTCGGCTACGGCCTGTCGGAGACCTCGCCGATCCTCACCCTGGCCCAACCGCGTTCCTTCCTGACGGCATCCGAATCGGCGGAGAAGCGCCAGGCCCGACAGTCGTGGACCGGCTGGCCCATTCTCGGCATCGGCCTCCGGGTCGTCCATTCCGATGGCAGCGACGTCCGCACCGACGGGGAGCAGATCGGCGAGATCGTCGTCCGATCGAACACCGTGATGGACAGCTACTACAAGGACCCGGAGGCCACGGCCGCGACGATCCGCGACGGATGGCTCCACACCGGCGACATGGCCGTGATCGACGAGCAGGGTTACGTCCTGATCAAGGACCGCTCCAAGGACATAATCATCCGCGGCGGCGAGAACATCTCCTCGGTCGAGGTCGAGAACGCCATCCTGGCCCATCCGGGCGTCCTCGAGTGTGCCGTCGTGGCTGCGCCGGACAAGGCTCTGGGCGAGGCCCCGATCGCCCTGGTCGTGCTCAAACCGGAGGCAGCGGTCACGGTCAAGGAGCTGCGCGACCACTGCAAGGAGCGGCTCGCCCGCTTCAAGGTGCCGCGCGACATCCATTTCCGCGAATCGCTGCCGAAGGGCGGCACGGGCAAGATCCTCAAGGGCGAGCTGCGCGAACCCTTCTGGAAGGGCCACCAAGCGCGCGTCCAGTAACCCGGCAAGCGACGCCGGGCCTGACCGTCGGCTGGAGGAAGAAAGCATGCTGTTCGATCTGCCTCTGGCCGAGCTACGGGCATACAAGCCCGACCGCGAAGAGCCAGCCGACTTCGACTCGTTCTGGGCCGACACGCTCGCGGAGGCCCGATCGCACCGGCTCGACGCCGAATTCGAGCCGATCGGCGCCGGCCTTTCGACCGTGGACGTGGCGGACGTCACGTTCGCCGGGTTCGGCGGCCAGCCCATCAAGGGCTGGTTCATGGCGCCGCACGACGTCGCGGCGTCGCCGTTCGCCCGCGACGGCCGGCTGCCGTGCCTGGTCGAGTTCATCGGCTACGGCGGCGGCCGCGGCCGGCCGATCGACTGGCTGCCCTTCCCGAGCGCGGGCCACGCATATCTGGTCATGGACACGCGCGGCCAGGGCAGCTCGTGGCGGGCCGGCGATACCCCGGACCCCGATGCTACGGCTACCACGGGCCAGTTCCCGGGCTTCATGACGCGCGGCATCTCGGACCCTCAGACCTACTACTACCGCCGCCTGATCACCGATGCCGTCCGCGCCGTGGAGGCGGCCCGGGCACATCCGCTGGTCGACTCGGCGCGCGTCGCCGTCACGGGCGGCAGCCAGGGCGGCGGCCTGGCCCTCGACACGGCCGCGCTCGTGCCCGACCTGCTCCTGGCCATGCCCGAAGTGCCGTTCATGTGCCACTGGCGGCGCGCCATCGAAATCACGGACAACGATCCGTACCACGAGATCGTGCGCTACTGCAAAGTCCACCGCGACCAGCTCGATCGCGTCTTCCGGACGCTCTCCTACTTCGACGGCCTGAACTTCGCGGCGCGAGCGAAGGCGCCGGCGCTCTTCTCGACTGCCCTGATGGACTTCACCTGCCCGCCGTCGACGGTCTTCGCCGCCTACAACCATTACGCCGGCCCGAAGGAGATCGAGGTATATCCGTTCAACGACCACGAGGGCGGTGAGTCGATCCACGTCGAGCTGATGCTCCGGCGTCTGGCCGCCGCCGCCCGAGCCTGAATCCGGTGAGGAGCCGGAACGCCTGGCTGGTCCCGGCTGCGCTGGCGGCGATCGTCGCCGGCGCGATCCTGCTTCGCTTCGTAGACCTCGCCGCGAATCCGGGCGGGCTCTACCCCGACGAGGCAGCCGAAGGGCTGGACGCAATGCGGCTGCTCCACCAGCCCGGGTTCCGCCCCGACTTCCTGGTCTGGTTCCCGAGCGACGGTGGGCGCGAGGCTCTGTTCGCCTACGTGGTTGCGGCGGCGTTCCAGCTCTTCGGTGCCACGGTCCTGGTGTTGCGGGCGACCGCCGCCGCCTTCGGAGTGGCGGGCGTGCTCGCCGTCTGGGCCCTGGGCCGTCGCTTTGGGACGGCGACCGGGCTCGTGGCCGCGGCCTGGGCGGCGGGCTCGCTCTGGCTGGTCGCGGTCAGCCGCGACGGCATGCGCAACGCCATCGTGCCGTTCTTCGGTGCCGTGGCCTTGATCGCGCTGCTCCAATGGGCCGCGCGGCCCGGCCGCGGTACGGCTCTGCTGGCCGGCGCGGTCACCTCGCTCGCGGCGCTCTACACCTACCAGCCGCTCAAGCTGCTCCCGGTGTTGGTGGTCGTCTGGCTGCTGTGGCTGCGCCACGCAGACCGCGCCCATTACGAGGAGTTGCGGGCCGGAGCCGTTCCGTTCGCTGCGGCGTTCTTGATCGTGGCCGCGCCGATGATCGCCGTGGCCGTTACCGAGCCGGCCAACTACTTCGGTCGGGCGGCGGCGGTCACCTCATTGAACCCGGACGTTCAGGCCGCGGACAACCCGCTGGTCCACGTCTTGAGGACGCTGGGGATGTTCGGACTGACCGGCGACCCCAACCCGCGCCACGACGTGGCGGCACTGCCGCTCGTGCCGCTGCCCCTCGCCGTGGCCGCGGGCGTCGGTGTCGTGCGGTTGTGGCGGAGGCGGCGCGACCCGAGCCACTCGCTCATCCTGCTGGCATTGCCCGTCTTCCTCGCCGCGCCGCTGATCGCCACGGAAGGCGGCTCGCCCCACGGATTGCGGGCCCTGGGCCTGGCCGCACCCCTGGCGGTGGCCGTCGGACTCGGTGCAATCGAGATCGCGGCCTGGGGCCGGGAACGCTGGGGGCGAGCGGCCGGGAACGCCGCGCTCGTCGGCGTGGCGGCGATTCTGACCGCGATTGCCGTCTGGAGCGGGTGGGCGTATCTAACCAGGCCGGTTGCCGACCGCTACCAGGCCTTCAGCTACCCGGTTGCCTCGATGGCGGACCTGGCGGTCGGCAGCCCGAGCTCGGCCGTGATAGCCGACGACTACACGGCGATGGACATCCTCTTCCTCGACTTCGACCGGCCGCCGGCCATCGTTTCGCCCGGGGCTGTCATCTCGAACCCAGGCGTGTATCGGCAGATCCTGGCACTCAACCAGAACGATCTATCGAGGGCGTTGGGACCGGCCGTCGCCGCGCTCGCGAGACCGGTAGCCTGGGACCCTGCCGGATCGCCGAGCGTCTGGGCGGTCACGCCGTGACTCGCTTCCGTGCCGCCCTGGGCGGCCGCTCCTACGGCCGCGCACTCAGCGTCATAACCGCGGCAGGCGCGCTGCTCCGGCTGGCGTTCCTCGCCCGCCAGTCGATCGGCTTCGACGAGGACTTCACCGCCGTCGTGGTCCACCAGCCCATCGGTCGGATGATCGATGTCGTCAGCCACGACAGCGCCCCGCCGCTCTTCTATCTGCTCGAACGCGGCGTCGTCGCTCTCGCCGATCTGCTCGGCCTCGCGTCGTTCGGCGGACCAGGCGGGCCGGTGGCGCTGCGGCTGATACCCGCCGTCGCCGGGATTGCATCGATCCCCCTCATCGCGGCACTGGCCAGGCGGGTCGCCGGTGATGGCGCGGGGTTGTGGGCCGCCGGCTTCGCCGCATTCGCGCCGGCGACCGTGATGCTCTCCGACTTTGCGCGCATGTACAGCCTGGCCGCCGCGGCCACGCTGGCGTCCGCACTGCTTCTCTGGCGGGCAATCGAAAAGCCGGACATGGGCCGGTGGGCGGCATACGGGGCCGCGGCCGCCGTCGCCGCATGGAGCGACTACTTCTCGATCGTGGCCCTGGCCGGGATCTGCGCGGCCGCCCTGGTCCTGCGCCCATCGCGAGGGGTCGTCGCGCGGGCCGCAGCGGCCACCGCCCTCGCCGTGGCCACCCTCGTACCGTGGCTGGTCCTGGCCAGCGCCCAGCTCCAGCACACCGGCCAGGGTTTCTGGGTCGGGTCGCTCAGCCCGGCCATGGTCGGCGGCACGCTGGCGCAGCTCTTCATGGGCCCGCCCCTCGATGGGAGCCTGCCATTTGGCCCGACGCTCATCGCCCTCCAGGGGCTGGCGGTGGTTGCCGGCTCGGCGGCCCTCATCGCCGCCGCCGCGGCCTCGCGGCATCTGGACCTCGACGGCCGGCGTGCGGCCGGCTTCTGTCTCGCGGCGACGAGCGGGGTCGTTCTGCTGGCCGCCGTCAGCATCTGGCGGCCGATACTCGATGGGCGTTACGCCGGCGTCATGTGGCTGCCGCTGTTCGCCCTGGTGGGAGTCGGGCTGGCCGCCCTGCCGCGCCGCGCGGCAGCGCTGCTCGTGGCGGCCGTGGCCGTTCCGGCGCTGGCGTTGAGCGCCGTCCCGACCCACGCCGAGACGAGCCTCCTGGTCCCGGAGCTGGACGCCCGGGTCGGTCAGAACGACGCCGTCCTCGCGGCCTGGGGCAACTACCTGGTCTTGCTCGATGAAGCCGACCCGGGCGTACAGGCACGGCTCCACGTCCTGAGCACGAACGGGCTGCCGTGGTTCGTCGGGACGGCGGCGTATCCGCCGGGCGCCCTCGTCCATGCCGTGCCGGAGGGCGTGGTGGCAAGCGGCGGTCGCATCTTCTGGGTCGCGGATCAGGGCGTCGCCTTGGTGCCCAAGCCCGCCGGCTACCTGATCCTCGAGAGCCGCTGCGTGAACCTCGCCTGTCTCACCGTGTACGGACCGCCGTAGTCGACGCCCTTCGATTGGCGGCTCGTCTAGCCGTCGGCAGGAAATGCTCGAAACCTGGATAGAATGGCGACCCGCCGCATGCGGCTGCAGCCCTTCCCTGGAGGCCAGATGAGACGCCGGTCGCTCCTGGGCGTATCGATCGTCCTGCTCGCCGTGTTCGCCTACGATGCCGTTCTCCGCTCGGCTCTCACCGACGTGCTGCCGCTGCCGGCGGTCCCGGGCGGGCTCAAGGTCCTGACCGCCGTCCTGGCGCTGTTCAGCCTGACGCACGCCTGGTACTCGATCGGAGGCCGCCTGACCGCCGCCTTCTTCCTCCTCAGCGCGACGATTTCGTGGGGCTACGAGCAGGTCGGCGTCGTGACAGGTCTGGTCTTCGGGGCCTACCACTACACGGACTATCTGGGATCGAGGCTCGGCGAGGTGCCGCTGCTCATCCCGCTGGCCTGGTTCATGATGATCTACCCGAGCTACGTGACCGCCAACTCGATCGTCGAGGGGCAACCGACGGGCACCCCCGGCGGGCCGTGGCGACTGTTACGGCTGGCGGCCGCGAGCGCCGTCGTCATGACGGCCTGGGATCTGGTCGTGGACCCGATCCTGTCGGGGCCGTCGGTGAAGGCCTGGGTGTGGGAGAACGGCGGGCCCTATTTCGGTATTCCCATCCAGAACTACCTCGGCTGGCTGGCGACTACCTTCACCGTGTACCTGGTCTATCGGGCTATCGAGCGGCGCTGGGCGATCGCCGCTTCTCTAGATGCGCCAATCGTCAGCACGACTCCCGCCGCGGCGCCCCTCGGCCGGGGCACAGCGGCTCTGCCGGTGACCGCGTACGGCCTGATGCTGGTCGCCGACCTGCTGACGGGGGTCGCTCCCGCCGGGCTGGCCACGATCGGGCTGGTCGTGATGGGCCTGCCGTGCGGGCTCGCGACCCTGCGACTACTGCAGGTCGAACGTGGGCGGATGCAGCCAATCCCGGCGGCCGGACGCTGGGCGCCGTGAGCTGCTCCCGGCCCTTTGCCGGCGCTCATCCTGGGCACGTCGCGGTTCGAGACCCGGGCCGCTCCTCACGTACCGGTGTCGTGTCCTGCGGCCTGGCTCCGTCTGCCCCAGACTGACAGGGTGATAGCTATCCTGGGCGGCCTCGGAGCCGCCGTCCTCTGGGCAACTGCCAACCTGGCGTCGTCTCGAGCCACTCGCCTTATCGGGGCGGCTTCGACCGTGGCCTGGATGCTGCTCGTAGGGCTGATCGTCGCTGCTCCGTTCGCGGTCGCTTCAGGGCCGTTGCCCCCCATCACTCCGACTCTGGCCGTGTGGCTCGCCGCCTCCGGTTTCGGCAGCGTCATCGGCCTTATCTTCATCTACAGGGGCATGCGGATCGGAAAGGTCGGCGTCGTGCTGGCGCTCGCGTCCACCGAGGGAGCGATCGCCGCCGTGTTCGCCGTGGTAGCCGGAGAGAGCCTGAGCCTGCCAACCACGCTCGTGCTCGGTGCGGTCGCCGTCGGCGTCGCCATCGTGGCGTTTGCGGGCGGTGCCGCGGTCACGCTCGAGGCGGACTCAGACTCGGGATCTGCCGGGGTACCGGGCGCCGGCGTTGTCCGCCCTGGTTCCGTCGCCGGAACCCTGCGCGCGGCCCTCAGCGCCGAGCAGCGAGCCGTCCTCTACGGAGCCGCGGCTGCGATTGCTTTCGGGTTCAGCATCTACGGAACTGCAAGAGTGGGAATTGCCCTCCCGATCATCATGGCGGTGCTGCCGCCCAGGATCGTGGGCGTGACCTGCGTGTTCGTGCCCTTGGCGCTCACGGGGCGCCTGCGGATGACCCGCCGGGCGGCGCCTCTGGTAGCGATCGTCGGACTCGGGGAGGTGCTCGGCAACCTCGCCTTCGTCGTAGGCGCCCGCCAGAGCATCGCCATCGCGTCCGTTCTGGCCAGCCAGTACGCGGCGTTCGCGGCAGTGGCGGCTTTCTTCCTCTTCCGCGAGCGCCTCTCTCCAAAGCAACGCTCGGGTTTCGTCGTGATCGCGGTCGGCGTCGCGGTGCTGACTGGAGTCCGCGGGTGATCGGCGGCCGATCGGAGGTCGATCGGAGGCCGAGCGGCGGCGCCTCGCTACGAGGGCCGGCCCGGGCGCGATGATCACGGCGTTCGGAGCTGCCACACCTCCACGCCGCCGGCGCTGTACACGGTCTTGAAGAGCGGGCTCGAGCCGAAGCTCGTCGGCGCGTGCCCGCCGCAGTCGAGCAGACCGCCCGCCGACAGGACATACGTGGCGCCGTAGCGGGCCATGACCGCGACCGCGCTGGCATCGCCGTCGCAATAGATGCTGTGAACGTCGGCTGCGCGGGGGTCGGGATCGTAGCCGAGGTTCGCGGCGTACGGGCCGTAGGTCGTGATCCGCAGCCGCCCGGCGAGGTCAACCGGGCTGTTGAGCCAGGCGTCGGTGACGAACACCGAGCGTTGCGGGGTGTTCGCGGCGATCCAGTTGGCGGCGTGGTCCTGGGCGTCGGTCATGACCTCCTGCGAGCTCGCCACGTGCCACACCGCAACGAGCGCGGGCGAGAGACACGAGAGAACCAGTACACCCGCGATGAGGGGCCGGGGCCAACGGCGTATCAGCCAGGCGGCCATGATCGCGACCGAGATCCACATCATCTGGAAGTACTTGTTCATATCGAACTGGACCGCGCTGACCCGTATTACGTTGGGAACGATGAACAGGGCCAGAGCCCAAGCGACCAGGAAGGCACGTTCCGGCAGATCACGCCTCGTCAGCGCGACGAGAGCGAGGATGAGCGGCAGGCCGAGGTTCGTGAGGTAGAAGAACGCAACGGCCGCCGCGCCGTCCGACCACGGGGCAGATTCCCACCCCTCCACTATGCCGAAGTAGCCGTGGCCGACCTGTTGAAGGGCCGGCCCGACGACGAACGGCAGGGCCAGCACGATCGGAGCCATGAACAACGCGGCGTCGCGCAGCCAGGTGGGACGCCGCCATTCGCGCCGGACCAGCACGTAGAGCAGGACGATCAAGTATGTGGCCGGGAACGCGAAGAAATGGAACGGAGCGAGGAGCGCGGCGATCACCCCGGCGACGAGCATCCCGGCCGGCCGCTCGCCGAGCGAGACCTTGACGAGCAGCACAGCCGCTACCAGGCCCGGCAGGCCCAGCGCCGTCGCCCGGTGCGGCAGCAACCCCGTGCCCAGGACGGAGGCGATCCGGAAATAGGGCCAACCCGCCGCCCAGGTGTTGTCGTAGCTGTTGGCCGCGAGCAGCTGGCCGATGGACGAGTGCGTCGAGGCCATGTCCAGCGGCAGCCGGATGTAGCCCATTCCTCCGCCGAACACGACCAGCACCGCCGCCAGCCCGGCAACCCGCCGATCGTTCGAGAGGACGAATGCGAGTTCCCACGAAACGAGTGCGAGCACACCGGCCATCACGCCGTTCGTGAAGCTGTAGACGGGGATCACGTCCATCCCGGCGGCCGTGGCGACGATCGCGCCGTGGAAGTCTCCGAACCAGTGGTAGGAGAGAGGCACGCCGGCGAAATAGGGCACCTGCGGCGGGAAGTTGCCGTTCTGGATGCTCGCCCCGATCGAGACGTGGACCAGGTAGTCGCTCCAGTTCCATCCGCCCGAGACCCAGCCACCCGAGGTCAGGTGAAACGAGCTGACCGCGAGGATCCCACCGATGACGAGCGCCGCAAAGCCGGCGATCGCCCAGGGCACAGGTTCGGCCTTCAGCTCGGCCAGCGCCGAACGTGGACTCAATCGGGGTGGCGGCGCCAGCCAGGGAAGGGGCGACGAGGCGAGGATGTACGAGGCAACGGCCAGCAGGTAGACCGTCGCAAGCACCACGTCGCGGTTGAATCCGCCGCCCAACGTCGCGACCGCGTTGGTGAGGTGAGCCGACACGTAGATCGAAGCGACGACGCCGACGGCCAGCCGGCCGGGCGCCCCTAAGCCTGGCACCGCCCGCGTGACCAGCAGCCAGCCGGGGACCACGAACAGGAACGGCCAGGCGAGCAGGACGGCGGCCGGAGGGAAGACGTAGACGACGGCCAGGCCGAGCAGGATCGCCACGAACGCTACCCAGGGGCCCGGCAGATCCGGGGCGGACGCCCCGGCCGGATCCGACTGGGCTCGCGTCGGGGCGGCAGGCGTGAAGAGGCGGCGGAAAACGTTCACCGGCGCGCCACCGACTCATCGGCCGAGGCTCGCAATTCGAGCCGGACTCCCGCGCCCATGCAGTCGAACCTCCCGCGTCGCCGATGGCCCCCTGACGACGCCCAGTCTACCGGCGGGCGGAGCTCGCGGAGAGGACGCGACAAGTCTTCGAGCACTCGGCTTCGGCTAGCTCAGAAGGCCCAATGGCCCATCACGAACAGAGTCGTGAATGCCCCCAGCAGCAAGACAGAAACGGCTGCAAGAGCACCTCCTACACCTGGACGGCGCCCCATCCCGCCACCGGCGACGAAAATGGGGAACACGTCCAGGAGATAGCGCGGGACGCTGATCGGCCAGCTGAGGGTGCTCAATGACGCCAGGTTGAGCCAGGTCACCACCGCGAACGAAGCATGGGAGTGCCGCGACCGAAGCGACCAGACCGCTACCGCGGCGAGGGCGCCGAACGCCACCAGCGGAGCCAGGTAGACGGTGACCCAGGTCTCGCCAGATCCACCGGCGAGCACCGTGCCGATCAGCGGTTCAAGCATCGCCCACGGCGGAACCGAGTACACAGTGAAGACTTGCCGCTGCATCCCCAGGAAGAAGAGCGGATCGCCGTATGCGTAGGCATTGATCGCGATGAACGCCACCGGGCCAAGCGCGACGAGGCAGATGTTGAGTCCGTCGATCCCAATCTTGCCGTGGCGACACACCAGGTATTCGACGCCAAGGGCCGGCAGCAAGAACGCGCCTTCCAAACGCGTGAGGGCCGCAAGCATGCCCAGCAAGCCGGCCCAGCCCCACCTGTCCTGGCGAGCCGCGACAAACGCCCAAACCGTGAACGCAATGAACGGAGCCTCGGAGTACGGCGCCACGAACGCATACGCGGTCGGGAAGATATTCAGGGCGAGAACGGCGTTGCGGGCGACCACACGGCCGCTGACCGGTCGGACGAGCCTGTACAGTCCGACCGCGGCCGCGACGGTCGCCACGAAAGTGATCGTCATCGCGGCGACCAACGGGTCGAGCAGAAGCGACCCGATCCGGATCAGGAGCGGGAAGAGCGGAAACAGGACCGCGCGTGCCGGATCGCCCGAGGGATCGTAACCCCGCGCGGCCACTTCCAGGAAGTGCGGCCCATCCCAGTGGTTCCAGATCTCGAGCGGGCCCAACGACCGAGCCTGCGCGGATCCGAAGATCGTGACCGCGATGGGCGCGAACACAAGCAGAGCGACGTGCACGAGCATGGTCGGCCAAACGGCGTCACGCAGCTCGAACTGATCGAGCCCGATGCGGGTTGAGGCCAGGCTCCGGGCGCGGGGGCGATCCGCTGCCTGGAGCCCACGGCCAGCCCTCTCATGGCGTCCGGCCAGGATGCGTACGAGCTCCCCGTAGAGGACGTTCGGCTCGCCGCGTCTGCGCGAACTTCGACCCTCGCCGGCGCCCGAGTCGGCGTCTGCGTCGGTGGCGGTGGCGGTGGCCGGCTCGGTGGGACGGACCGGGCGCGAGGTCCGCCGACGAGCCGACGGCCCGCCTGATCCAGGGTATCGGCGAGCAAGATGTGGCTCGGGTGCGACCGCCTGGCCACGTTGACCCGAGGAGCCCGGCGCCGGCTCGTTCACGGGAGCGCTCTGCGGCTCCGTCGCGTCTTGATGCGCCGAAGCCTCGCCGCCGCGATCCCCCTCGGTCATCCCTGCCCTCGTCTACGAACGACTCAAACGCGATGATAGATCGGGCCGACCAGCGTTGGCTCGGTGTCCCAGGCACCAAGCACGCCGGCGTACCCCGAGGCGGCTGCGCGAGGCGCGGCATCGGTCCGTCGTGGCCACAACGAGCTCCTGATCCCACCCGAAAAGAAACTATAAGCCCGTCACTATAGGTAGGTCATCACGTGACCTAGGCCACTACCCCGGAAGGCCGGGGCTACCTGAAAGTAGGAGTGTCTTGGTGGCCAAGGTAGGAGAACCGGCAGCCACTCGTTTCGCGGCGGTGCCCGTTGCCGCTGGCCAGAAGAGACCGAGGTGGATTGAGTTGGATTCCCCGGCGACATATCTGAACTGGAATTTCATCCTCATCTCCATCCCCAACGTGCTGATGATCGCGGGGATGATTGCGGTCTTCGTGGTGGCTTTGATCGCGCCGTTCCCAAGCCACCGTGAAATCGTCGCGTCGGAGGAGGACCAGGATGCTTGAGGGCAAAACCGCGCCCAGTACGGAGTCTTCGAGTTGGACTCTGGCACTCAGGCGCTTTCTCCAACGCAGCCTGCCTCTCAAGCATCTGTTGCCGGATCGCCAGCCAATCTTCGTGGGCTCGTGGGTCTACATCTTCGGCGTGATCTCGATCGCGGGCCTGATATGGGTGGTCGCGAGCGGAATGGTCCTGGCCTTCTTCGGCCCGCAGTGGTGGCATCAGTCGGGCGTCGGCCGTTTCGTCAATAGCCTGCACCTCTGGTCCGTACAGGTCTTCTTCGTATTCATGGTCCTGCATCTGTGGGGCCAGTATTTTATGGCGGGCTGGCGTGATGGACGGGCCAAGACCTGGATGATCGGCGTCGTCATCTTCGCTTTCAGCATCGTCACCGCGTTCACGGGCTTCATTTCGCAGCAGAACTTCGACGGCCAGTGGATCGCGGTCAACGCCAAGGATGCGACGAACGCGGCCGGTGTCGGGTCGTTCTTCAACGTCCTCAACTTCGGCCAGATGTACGGCCTCCACGTCGTGCTCCTGCCGATGCTGGTCGCAACCCTGGTCGGGGTTCACGTCTTGCTGGTACGCGTCCACGGTGTCGTTCGGCCGATTGGGAAGAACCGGACGGCTCAGCCGTCGGGCGAGGAGCGCGCGTCGTGAACACCACCGACCCCCAGACCCGCTACTACGCGGGCATCCCGATGATCCGGTTCGACCTCATCAAGGAGTTCGTACTCGCCCTGGTCGCGGTCTCGATCCTTGTCGTCGGTCTGGCGGGCGTCTTCTCTTCGCCCGACGACCCGGCCGTAACCATCCAGACCTGGGCCGCAAAAGACCCGGTCGACTTCGTTACGACGGCGGCTTCCGAGCTGGCCTACACGAGCGGCACAGCCCAGTACGGGCCGCCCTACACGAATACGGCCGACGCGGCCCAGGCGATCGGGCCGATCGCGCCGCAGTCATGGGCGGGCGTGACCACGCCGATCGATACGGCCAAAGACCTGGTGCTCCAACCGCTCGGCTTCGCGGCTGTGGGAAATCCGGGTCTGGCGACTGCGCTCCGGACGTACCAGGCGGCGAATGACACGCAGCAGCAGTCCTGGCTCACCAACTATTCGACGGCCCTGGCCGACGCCACCGTCGTCAACGACGAGGTGAGTGTCGCGAGCGGCGAGTACGGCCCGGTGCCTGAACTGATGTCGAACCTGCTGGGTCTTGCCCGCACCGGCGCCCTCGACGGCCTGCTTCTGAGCAGCGGGAATCTCTACCAGACCGACTTCACCAAACCGCTCCTGCTGATGAGCGACGGCAGCTACCTATCCGGGCTGGCGGCCGATCAGCACCTCACGGGCGACCAGTGGGGAATGATGAACGAGACAGGGTTGTATCCGGGCCAAACCTGGCTATGGCTCTTCTCGTTCTGGTATCAGATCCCGCCCTTCAACACAGCCTCGAACACGGACCTCGTGGTCATTCTGCTGATGATCCTGCTGACGACACTGCTGGCGCTGGTCCCGTTCATTCCGATCCTGCGCGACATCCCGCGCTGGGTGCCGGTGCACCGCATCATCTGGCGTCGTTACTACCGCAACCTGTGATGGGTCCGCGACGCCGCGGTGGTTACTCGCCGACCAGCTGGAAGTGGACCGTCCGGTCACGCTCGCGCACGCCGTCGAAATCGACGAAGTAGATCTGGCCAAACTGGCCGAGCTCGACCTCGCCCTCGACTATCGGGATCGTTTCCGATCGGCCGATGAAAGCCGACCGGATGTGGGCATCAGTGTTCAGACTCCAGACGGCCTTTTCGCCGAGATCTTCTTCGGCATGCTTGATGTGCGCCGGCCCCGGGTGCAGATACTGGCCCTCTCGGCGACAGGTTGGCACCATGAGCTCGAGGCGGTCGAGCATGTCCTGAAGCAGGTGCTTCGTCCCGTCGTACAGCGTGTCGTGTGATTCCTCCTGGATGATCACGCTGCAGGTCGTGTGCGCGGAATAGACGGTGAGCGTGCCGTTTCGAATGCCGGACCTGACGACCGCCGCCTTGGCCGCATCCGTCACATCGTGGAACATCGGCTTGCGCAGATCGCTCCGGACTCCAATCGTGTCGTGGTAGACCGTCACCCGCTGGCTCCTCTCTCTTGCTCGTACGTCGGCGCGATGCATCGGATCAGCGGCGGCCCGCCTCGCCCGCGCCGGCCGGATGGATCTTTGCCCAACTCATCTGCATTGCCTGGATCATGGCGCGCATCTGCGCGACCGGATCGGCGGCCTGGAGGATGCCGCTCGTGGATCCGGTCGCCCCGACGCCGAGGGCCACCATCGCCGAAACGTCTTCGGGCGTGTGGATCCCCGCGCTGCACATGACGACGATCCGGGGGTCGATCCGACCGACCAGATCGATCGTCCGCGCCACGAAATCCCGCATCTCCGTCGCGACGGATCGAGTCCCGCCGATCAGCTCAGGCGGCTCGGCCAGGACGATGTTCGGACCGAGCTGAGCGATGGCCGCGGCCTCCTCCGGCGAATCCGTGCAGACCATTGTGGCCAGACCCACCTCGTCGGCGCGCCGGATGGCACCGCTGATTTGGGCGAGCGTCATTCGGCGCTCGGAGTGGTTCAGCATCGTCCCGACCGCTCCGGCCGCCTTGATTGCCTCAGGCAAGACCAGGCCCGCTCCCCGACCCACCTCGACCGCGTCCATGTGTTGCGAGAACACGAGCAGGTTCTTGGTTGCGCGCGCCACGGCCGGTATGTCGACGTACTGGGGGTCGAAGATGACGCTGACGCCGCATTCGGCACTGGCTCGGTCGGCCTCGATGGCCAGGTCGACCGCTGCCTGGCCGTACAGATAGCCCTTGAGCCCTATCTCGAAGAGCGGCTTCCGCAGGATGATTTCGTTGTACACGTTTGCCCCTTCGGCGAATTTGCCCGTGGCCACTGGCCGTTCGACGAACGATCTGTATGGATATCTCCGAGCCTGGTGCTCGACTCGCCCCATCTAGTAAACATGGAAGCCTTCGCCCGTCCGCTCGACCGACGTGACATCTGCGAGTCCATGGAATGCGACGACGGCGATCTCGACATCGAGTGATTCGCCGGGCTCGAGACTCCGCGCCCGGCCGGCCTTCTGGGCTTGCTCCAGCTCCATGGGGTAGCCGGTCCAGGGCTCCAGACACAGGTGATGGTGGCCGCGCCAGCCACCGTACACCTGCCAGAGCCAGGCATGAGGAAAGACTTCGCGTGGAAAGGCCAGCGCAACGCCGCGCCGGGAAGCAGTGTCGGTCAGGGCGAGCCAACCCTCGCGCAGATCGGTCGCCCAGTGGCCGCCGTACACCGCGGCCGAGGCCGGCAGAACCTGGCGGACGTCGCGCGACCGGTTCGGTGCCGTCGGGTCAGGTTGATCGGGCCAGGCATAGGTCGTGCCGACCTCGCCCATCTCGGGGCCGGATGAGACGCCCACCAGCATCCGGTCGGCGGGCAGGTCGATGCGGTGGTCCGGCGTCACGTCGAAGCACGGGTGGATTCCCCATAGGAACGGGAGTGGCCTGGTGTCCAGGTTGGTCAGTCGGTAGCGCAGCCGCAGGACGGGTTCGTCGCCCCGGAGCTCCATCGTCCGCTCGAGGCGGGCCGGCGCGATCGTCCCGAGCCCGGCGGCCTCTATCCAGGCCCGCCCTTCGCCGGCCCCAGCCCTCGCGGTCCACGGCACCGACCATAGCTCGCCCATGTAGGGAAGCTGTTCGCCGTGGAGCGCGGCCCGGTCGCCCGTGGGAAAGATCTCGTCCCAGCCGCCGGACCACCAATCATCGAAGTTGGCGCCGTAAGGGGCGGGCCTCGGAGCCGTGCGTGGATTGGACCACAGCAGATTCCGATCGGCCTTCTTGTCGACGACCTCCAGCACGTGCCCGCCCAGCTGCGGCAACACCACGACCCGGAGCGCCGCGTTTTCCAGGATCAGCGCGGCCAGCCCATCCACGCTCCAGCCGTCGAGTGCACGGGCGCTCAAGCGAGGATGACCTCCACCCCGGCCGCCCGTATCTTCGCGACCTCATCGGGGGGAGCTCCGGTGTCGGTGACCAGTACGTCGACCTGTGCGAGGGGCACGATCGTCGAGAACCCGTAACGACCCAGCTTCGACGAATTGGCCAGCGCAATCACGCGCCGCGCCCGGCCGGCCATCGTGGCCCCGACCTCGGCGATGAGGACGTGAGGGGTGGTAATCCCGGCCTCTACCGACAGCCCGTCGCAGCCCAGGAAGGCCACGTCCGCCGAGAATCCCTTGAGACTGAGCACCGTTTGAGGCCCCACGAAGGCCTGGTAGTCGGGCAGGAAAAGCCCGCCGAGGCAAAGCAGGTGCGGACCGTCCCAGGTTGCGACCTCGCGGACCACAAGCAGGGAATGAGTCACGGCCGTGATCGCGTTCCCCGTCCGGAGCTGGGCTGGGAAATGGGCCGCGACCTGCGCCACGGTGGTTCCGGAGTCGAAGAGGACGACCTCACCCTGCTGGATAAGGCTCGCGGCCGCGGCGCCGATCCGCCGCTTCTCCTCGACATGCTCCTGGAGCTTCGTGGAAACGACAGTTATGCGGGCGGCGGCATGGATCGAGATCGCCGCGCCATGGACGCGCTTGAGCCGGCCGCGTCCCTCGAGAACCGCCAGGTCGCGCCGGATCGAGGTCTCGCTCACGCCAAAGCGCTCGGCGAGGGCCGAGACTTCGACCTCCTCCTGCTCGGCGACGAGTTCGGCTATCCGCGAGCGGCGCTCGCGCGCCCCTGTGGTCGCGTGGATCGTCTCCGGCAGCAGATCGCTCATTTGCCCATACCCATGGTGAGACCTCGCACGAGGTGCCTCTGGAAGATGAGGTAGACGACGATCGCGGGCAACGCGCTCACGAGCGACCCCGCCATCAGGGCCGGAATATTCACCATTCGGGAACTCTGCAGCGTCGCCAGCCCGACGGTGATCGTCCGAACTTCAGGCGTCTGAAGGAAGAGGAAGCCGATCAGGAAGTCGTCCCAGATCTGAATGAACTGGAGCACCGCCACGGTGACGAGGGCCGGCGTGGCCAGGGGCAACATTATCCGAATGAAGATCTGCCAGTAGGACGCGCCGTCGATCAGCGAAGCTTCGATCAGATCATTCGACACGCCCCGGAAGTAGGTCGTCATCAGGTAGGTCGCAAACGGCGCCCCGACCGCGGCGTACACGATGATCGCGCCCTGGAACTGGTTGATCCACCCGATCTGGCTGATGTTGACGTACTCGGGAATGACGATCGACTGGATGGGCACCATCATCCCGGCCAGGAGCAAGAGGAAGACGACCGCCGACCCGGGATAGCCGAGCTTGGCGAACGCGAACCCGCCCGTGGCACTGACGGCCAGGATTATCGCCACCGCCCCCAGGGTCACGATCGTCGAATTCAACAACTCCTGGGCAACCGGCAGAACGTCGAAGAGCACCTTCCAGCTGTCGAGCGAGAAGCCGGAGCCGCTGAGATATTGCTGGTACGAGCGGAAGGAAACCAGCCCCATGAAGACGAAGGGGAACAGCATCACGACCACGAGCAGAACCAGGATCAGGAAGATCGCGGTTCTCGTCACCTGGCGTCGGGTTCGCTCCATCACTTCACCTCAGTCCGCCCGATCCCGGAAGACTCTGAACTGGGCCAGCCACACGACGAAGACGACGGCGAATAGAACAACGCCGATCGCCGCCGCGAGGCCGAACACGCCAGTCTTGAAGCCCTTGTTGTACACGAAGAACTCCAACGTGGTGGTTGCGAAGCCGGGTCCGCCCTGCGTCATGATGTAGATCAGGCTGAACAGTGCGGTGAAAGCGGTGATAACCGTCAGGATGAACGCGAACTGGATGAAGCGCATCAACATCGGGATGGTTATGTAGAAGAGCGTCGACCACGCACCCGCGCCATCGACACGCGCCGCCTCGTAGACTTCACGGTCGAGGGTGGCCATACCCGTGATGAATATGATCGTGTTTGTCCCGAACACAGACCAGATGAACGTAATGATGACGGCGATGATTGCGGTCGAATTGCTCGACAGAAGGTCCGTGTGTATGCCGCCCAGGCCGACGGTGCTCAGGACGTTGTTGAGAATCCCTTCAGACGCGAAGAATCGAATGGCCACCATCCCGATGACTACCCAGGAGATGGCGGTCGGCAGGAAATACACGGACCGGAAGAAGCTCCAGCCCGGCACGTGCTCGTTGAGCAGGAACGCTACGATCAACGGAATCAGGATCGCGAGTGGGATGGAGAGCAGCAGAACCGCGTTGTTGGACACAACCTGCCAGAAGGTCGAGTCGGCAAAGAGCTGACTGTAGTTGTCCGTTCCAACCCAGGTCGACGTGATGCCGTTCCAGGTCGTGAAGCTGTAGTAGAAGGTCTGGATTATGGGAATGGCGAGGAAGCCGGCGACGAGGAGGATCACCGGGATGCTGAAGGCTATGCCTGCCCGCCGACGTGCCCGAGCTAGCTGCCCGCGCCCTGTCGGTTTCTCGCTCACTGGTCCCCTGCCTCGCGCTGAAGATGCCAGTCGGGCCGTCGGAGACGGCCCGACTGGCGGATCTCCGACTTACTTGTAGCTGGTCGACCGGCGGTCCGCCGGCAATGCGTTCAGCGCATCCTGCATCTTCTGCAAGGCATCCTGCGTCGACATCGTTCCGGCGAACGCTGCCACGAGAACGGTGCTCGCGACCGATTGCACTTCAGGCTGGATCACGTTGTCTATCATCGGATAGCGGGCGTAGCCCTTGCTCGCCCCATAGCTCAGGAGGTCCTGGGCGATCGGGTCGCTGGCGGTCGTCCCCTGGATGGCGGGGATGAGGCCGGCGTCGTTGATGATCTTCTGGGCGTCGGAGGTGGCCATGTACTTGAGGAAGTCAGCGGCCACCGCCTTGTTCGGGCAGTAGTTGGTCATCGCAAAGCCATCGCCGGGGAACTCGACGATGCCCTTGACCGGCTGGTCGCTGAACGGCGGAACGAAGACGCCTACGTTGGAGCCAAGCGCCTGCTCGGCAGCGGAGATCGCCCACGTGCCCTCCAGGGTCATCGCCGCCTTGCCGGCCAGGAACTGCTGCCAGGACTCTGTGTCGTTGAGGACATCCTGGTTGGTGTAGCCGCCCTGGTACAACGCCACCCACTTGTCGAGCTGCGCCTTGATCGTCGGGTCGGTCCAGGGCAGCGCCCCGGTATAGAGCTTCTGCCAGTCGGCGACGGGCAGCATCATCATCATGTAGCTGAGGTCGTAGAAGGGATAGAACCCGGCGGTGAGGCCCTGGGCGCCCGTGCCGTAGACGAAGGGCTGGATGCCGGCGGCCTTGAGCAGCTTGACGTCGGCCATCAGGTCGGTCCAGTCGGTCGGCAGGGTCGTGATCCCGGCCTGCTTGAAGAGTGCCTTGTTGTAGAAGCCGTTATACGTCTGCATCTCGAGCGGGACGGTGTAGACACCGGCCGTCGGGTCGAAGTCCGCAGACCCCCACTCGATGCCCTTGAACTGCTTGAGCGTGTCCAGGGGGATGTACGAGTTGAGCGGCTCGAGGTAGCTGGCGTTCTGGAGGGTGAACAGACCCGTCCACTGGGTGGCCAGGCAAGGCCCGGTCTTCGAGATCGCGGCTGCCGTCAGAAGGTCGAAGTAGTTGTTCGCAGGCTGGCTCACCACCTGGATGGTGACATTCGGGTGGAGGGTCTCGTAGGCCTTGACGAGATTCGTGGTCGCGGTGGCATTCGACTCCGTCCCGTAGTTGTGCCACAAGCTGATGGTCACAGGCGCCGTCCCGACGCCGCCAGATGAACCCGGGGTGGACCCGGAACTGCTGCAACCGGCGAGAAGGCCGGCGACGATTGCGCCGGCGAATGCCAGCGCCGCGAACCTTCGGTAGGGCATCGGATCCTTCTTCCTCCGTTGGCCCGCCCGCGACGTGGGGGTTGCGAGTACGGGCAGAGCAATCACCATGTGGGCTGGCCACCACGGTCTTCCCGCCTGGTCGAACACGAAGTAAGCATATGTCGTGCTCGCGCGGAGTTTATACGGGCGTCGTACGAGCGTCAATCATGCGTCTATCGCAACCGAAGGTGGCTTCCAGGGCCCGGCAATGGCCGTTGCGCGCCTCTTGGCTGGTCGATCCGATCATCAAACGAGCGGTAAGTGGAACATTCACGGTTGACTAATGGCCGATTGTGCTAAGCTTCCGAGCGTCCTGCAGGAGGACGCGGCCGAAACGGGCCCTCGCCTGCCGACCAGGTACCGCGACTGACTACTCAATTCCCACCAGGCGGTGGAGTGATCCGAAGGAGGGTTCAGGGTGTCGACGGGCGAGTCGATCAGGCTTCAGCGCCTCTTCGACGGCGGGCAGAACATCGTGATCGTGGCCATCGACCACGGTCTCTACAACGGGCCGCGCCCCGGTTTCGAGGATCTCGCCCCCATCGTGGATCGCCTTCGTGGTGCCGACGGCATCCTGCTCAGCCCCGGGATGGTCCCGCACGTGCGATCGGTCTTCGAGCGCCGCGGCGCTCCGGCACTCATCCTCCGCCTAAACTGGGGCACGCAGTACGCCACCCAGTGGGGCTACAGCGAGAGCAGGAGCGTGCCGATGATCTCCGCCGCCCAGGCGGTCTCGCTCGGGGCCGACATCGTCCTCGTCGGGATGTCCATCAAGACCGGCTCGGAGGAGGTCGACGCCGAGAACGTCGCCCAGGTCGCCCGCTGCGTCGCCGAGAAGCGGGAGGCCGGCGTCCCGATAATCGGGGAGGTCTATCCGGCGGGTCACGAGGACCTCGCCCCGGAGGAACGTCACGAGCAGATCTCGATCGGCTGCCGCATCGCCGCCGAGCTAGGCGCCGACATGGTGAAGACCTTCCATACCGGTGAGCGGTTCGCGGAGATCGTCCGTTCCACGCCTGTCCCGATCCTGGCTCTCGGCTCGCGCAAGCTGCCGCACGAGGTGGACGCGCTCGAACTCGCCGCGACCGCCGTGCGCGACGGCGCTCGAGGAGTCGTGTTCGGCCGGAACGTCATCCAGGCTCAGAGCCCCGAGCGGTTCCTCGAAGCGCTCCAGGAAGTCGTCAAGAACGGGGCGGATCCGGTCTCCGCCGCCAAGAAGCACCATCTGGCCTGAAGCGCGGGGCGGCCGGCCATGACCCTCCTGCTCGGTCTCGATGTGGGGACGACGTCGGTGAAGGCCGGCCTCTTCGATGCGTCCGGTCGGCGGCTGGCTACCGGCGCACAGGAATACCGAATTCACCATCCGGCGCCGGATCGGGCGGAGCTCGACCCGGAGACCTACTGGTCGGCGACCGTTACGGCGATCCGCCGTGCCCTGGCCGATGCGGAGGCCGAGCCTGGGCAACTCGCTGCGGTGGCCGTGAGCAGCCAGGGCGAAACCGTTATCGCCGTCGACGCGAACGGGCGGGCGATTGGTCCCGCCCTCGTGTGGCTCGACAACCGGGCCGGAGCCGAAGCGCGCGAGCTCGCGGAGCGATTCGACGCCGCGGAGGTCTACGACCGCACCGGCGTGCCGTCGATAAACCCGACGTGGACCGCCTCGAAGCTACTCTGGTGGCGCCATAACGAGCCCGAACTGTTCGCACGGGCGCGGCAATTCCTGCTCGTCGAGGATTTCATCCTCCACCGTCTCACGGGCCGCTTCGTGACCGACGGCGGCATTCAATGCACCTCCCTGCTCTACGACATCCGAGAGCACGGATGGTGGGGACCCATGCTCGAAGCGATCGGCGTCGAACCCGGCCGGCTAGCCGAACTCGTCCCGCCCGGATCGGTCGTGGGCAACCTCTCGGCGGAGGCGGCCGAAGCACTCGGTCTGCCGTCGAGCGTCCTCGTCGTTGCCGGCGGCATGGACCAGGGCGCCGGCGCCGTGGGCGTCGGCAACATCGAGGCCGGCGCCGTTTCCGAGAGCACCGGCGGCGCGCTGACGCTCCAGGCCTCGGTCGATCGGCATGGCCTGGACCCGACCGGCCAGACGCCGGTGTACATCCACTCAGCGCCGAATCGGTACCTCTACTGCCCGGTCTGCCCCACCGGTGGGATGGCCCTCACCTGGTTCCGCGACCAGTTCGGCGGGGAGGAGGTCGCCCGCGCGGCCCGAGAGGGCCGAAACGCCTACGACCTGCTGACCGAGCTGGCCGCCGGGGTTCCCGCCGGTGCCGGCGGGTTGACGATGCTGCCGCATCTTATGGGAGCGTTCAGCCCCGAGTACGACCCCGAAGCGTGCGGGGTCTTCTACGGCTTCACGTTGCACCACGGCAAGCCGCATTTCGTCCGCGCCGTGCTCGAGTCGGTCGCGTTCATGCTGCGGCGCAATCTGGAGCTGCTCGCAGGTGCTGGTGCCGCAGCCTCGGAGATCCGATCGCACGGCGGCGGGGCGCGGAGCGTGCTCTGGAACCAGATAAAGGCGGATGTCTGCGGGCTGCCGGTCGTGACGCTTCAGGGTGAGGACGCCGCGGTTCGCGGCGACGCAATGTTGGCCGGTACGGCGACGGGCACTTACGCGACCCTCACGGAGGCCGCCGCGGCGATGGTCGTGACTGGCGGCCGCTACGAGCCCGATCCCCCGACGCGGGCGACCTACGACGAGGCGTACGAGCGCTACAAGCGGCTCTTCGACGCGCTGCGCCCGATCTTCCACTCCCCCGGCTGAGGGTCGGCGCGAGTGAATGTCAATCCTCAATTCGATGCGTCGCAAGAAAGCGGAAGGTGAACCATGGCGGTGAGAGCGAAGATCGGCCTGCTGGTGATGGCCCTGCTCGAGGACGACTACAACAAGACGGCTCATATGCGGCCCGCGGCCACGGCCGCCGCGCAGGGCATAGCCGATCTCCTGGGTGAGTACGGAGACGTCGTCCACGCCGGGCTCGTCGAGGAGGAGCATCAGGCAGCTGCCGCGGCACGCCTCTTCAACGCCGAGGACGTCGACATCATCGTGGCCATGGAGCTCGCCTACACCAAGGGCATCGTCCCGGCTCGGGTCATGATCGACACCACCGCCCCGGTCCTTGTCTGGAACGCCCAGAAGATCGCCCGTCTCGGCGAGGGCGACGGCTTCGACGTCGTGATGCTCAACTCCGGGATGGCCGGCATCCCCGAGCTGACCGCGGTGCTGCTGCGTACCGGCCGGGATTTCATGATGGTGACATCGCGGCTGGAAGACCCGGAGGGAAAGCAGAAGGTTGGCGACATCATCGCCGCCGCCGCCGTCCGACGTCGCCTCCGCACCGCGCGGGTCGCCCTCGTCGGCCATCCGTTCGAAGGCATGACCGACCTCATGTTCGACGGGCTTTCGCTCCGCCAGGACATCGGCCCGGTCGTGTGGCCGCTCGAGCCCGAGAAGATCGCGGTTCGGTTTGCGGCTATCCCGCAGGCCGACGTCGACGCCGTCGTAGCCGCGGAGCGTGCCCGCTACAAGGTCGACATGGAGCCCGCCCTCTTCGAACGCTCCGTCCGCCTGGCGCTCGCCATCGAGGCTGTCGTGAAGCAAGGCGAGTTCGATGCCTTCACGGCGTTCGACCAGGTGTGGCTGACCGACCCGCGCGTGGGGATCATCCCGTCATACGGCACCGGCCGCTTGTGTGAGATCGGCATCCCGGCCTCCCCGGAGGCCGACGTCAACTGTGCCGTGGCGCAGCTGATCCTCCAGGAACTCGCCGGGCAGGCAACCACCGTCGAGAACTACGTGATCGATTTCGAGAACAACGCCGTCATGTTCTCGCACGACGGCCATGGCAACCCAGCCCTGGCAACGCCCGGCGAGGTGAGCGTCAAGCATTCCATCTACTACCAGGGCGTCCACGGCTTTGGGGCCGGGTTCGAGTTCGCCTACAAGCCGGGGCCGATCACCAACCTCGCCCTCGTCACGATGGGCGAGAACCACTGGCGGTTCGTGATCTCGGAAGGCGAGTTCCTGCCCTTCCCGCCCCGTCCGATCTCGGCCCCGCAGACGCTGTTCCGGCACGGGACCCTTCTTGTGGACGAGTGGTGCAACCAATGGTGCGCCGCCGGCGCTCCCCACCACATGGCCGCGGCCCAGGGCCACTGGACGGACCAGCTCCTCAACCTCGCGCAGATGCTCGGCATCGAAGCGGTCGTTGTCTAGGGTTAGGCGAGGGCTCGCTAGGTCGGAGTCGGCGTGTCTGTGGGCGCCGCGGTGGGCACGAGCGTGTCCGTTGGAGCCGGGGTATCGGTGGGAGCCGCAGTGGGCGTAGGAGTGGGCGTGGGCGTGTCCGTGGGCGCCGCAGTCGGCGACGGCGTGGGGGTGGGCGTGCCCGTTGGAGTCGATACCGGGGCAGCGGTCGGCGTCGGCTCCGGCGTCGGAGTCTCGATCGGAGTCGGCGGCGGTGTCTGGCCCGGGGCGAGCGTCGGCGTTGGTGCGGTGTACGGCGTCGGTGTCGAGGTCTGGCCCGACCGGAGAGTCGGGTTGGGCTTCGCGGGTCCGCCGGTTCCCGGCTTCGACGTGGCCGTGCCGGCCGGACCCGTTGTGGAGCCGGCCGATTGGCCCGCGACGGCGGTCGCCGCGAGGACCTTCGAGAGCGTCCCACTCAGTGTCGCCGAAGCCGTCTGGCCTGGGTTGGGCGTCGTCTGAGCGTCCGCAAGACCCGGGGCGGAGGGCGCCTGGCTGGGGTTGACGGCCAGCAGGAACCCACCTTCCAGGGCCAGCAGGACCATGGCGATAGCCAACGCCGCCATCGAGAAATCCTGACGTAGACGGCGCCGGCTGCGACTCATCGACGAGACTGCGCCTCGCACCGGCTCCATCGCCACCGAGGCCACCGAGGCGCCGACAGCTACCGGCGCCAGCCCGGCCCAGACAGCCCTGGCCGCGCACGCCTTGCAGGTTCCGCGGGAACTGCGCCAGCAATCGCCGCAGACGAACTGCTGGCACTCGTCGCAAAAATGAAAGCTCTGGACGAAGGCCTGATAGGCGTCGTCGTCCGCCTCGTCGAGAAGCTGCTGACGGGCGTGGCCGTAGGCAGCGCGCAGGCTCTCGCGATACCGAAAGGCCTTTCCGGTCCCCATCGTGAATGCATGCAACTTGCCGGAGCGGCTGAGCGCCTCGCCCGACGGAGGCAGCACGAACGCCTTCTCACAGCGCTTGCACTCGTAGCGGATGAGCGCAGGCGGTTCCTGAGAGTTGGTCACGGAGGTCCCTCAAACCACGGCAGTCGCTCGGTCGGGCGATAACCGATGGCCGACTGAGTGATGAAGAACGCTTTGGTGGCTTCCGGTGCAGCGTAGAACCTACCCCAGGGCGCTGGCAAGGAGCGTCACAGGGATCCCGAGTGGTAACGCCGAGACTCCGTTTGGCCCCGTGAGGCCAGCCGACGACGACGCCACGCAGGTCCCGGATGGCGGGCCAGCGCCGCATCGAGTGACAACGAGACATAACGAGTGACAACGACACATAAGGAGGCGACACCGGCCACACGGTCGACCCACCATGCCAGGTCCTGCTCTCCTCAGCTGCTTCGTGGCTCTCGCAGTCACGACCGTGCTCTTGCTGGCGTACGGCCAGATGCCGATGGCCGGCTGGTCGTGGCGGCTGCAGACTGCCGGTGCCCTCATGGTCTTCTCGGCTGTGGGTGCGGCGCTGTCCGGGTCGATCGAACCCCTCGAGGCAGGCGCCGCCATCGCACTACTCGCACTCGCGGGACCTCGGCGCTGGTACGCCTACGGGGCGCTCTGCTTCTCTAGCCTGGTCGTCACGACCGTCCTCTACTCGGTCTACCAGGCCCGCGCCGCCATCCTGCTCGCTCACGACCCCGTCTCGATGGTCCTTGGCCTGACCCTGTTCCTGCTCGAGGTAGGGGCCATGATCCTGATCCTCGGCACCGCCTTCGAGATGGTCGATGCGATCTGCTCGCAAGGCCGCGAGCCCTCCACTCCACCGCCTCCGGATCGCTGGCCGATCGTCTGCCTGCAGGTGCCGACCTACAACGAACCGCCGGAGCTTGTCATCGAAACGGTGCGGTCGCTGGTCGCCATCGACTACCCGACCCTGCATGTCCAGGTGATCGACAACAACACGACCGAGCCCGGGCTCTGGCAGCCCGTCGAGGAGGAATGCGCCCGCCTCCGCAAGGCCGGCCATGCCGTTGAGTTCGCTCACCTGCCCCAATGGCCCGGCTTCAAGGCCGGCGCCCTCAACTGGGGACGCCAGCATCTGGCCCCCGAGATCGAGATCCTGGGAGTCATCGACGCCGACTACACAGTCTCGCCGGACTGGCTCAGATCGGTCATCGCCCACTTCAACGACCCGGCCGTGGCCTTCGTTCAGACGCCGCAGGACTACCGCTCCTGGGAAACCTCGGCCTTCTATCAGGCCTGCTATGTCGGCCTGGCCTACTTCTTCAAGGTGGGAATGGTCAGTCGCGATCATTGGAACGCGATCATCTTCGCGGGGACGATGGGCCTGATCAGGCGGTCTGTGCTCGACGAGGTCGGCGGCTGGGACGAACGGATCATCACCGAGGACGCGGAGGTGAGCCTCCGGGTACACGCCAGGGGATACCGCTCCGTCTACGTGCCGCGGGCATTCGGCAAGGGGATCATGCCCCTCACCTACGAGGGCCTTCGAAAGCAGCGCTTCAGGTGGGCCTTTGGCGGGATCCAGATCCTGCGGAGTCATTGGCGCACGCTGCTATTCCCTCACGGCCGGCTCACCCTGGGCCAGCGATACGCCCATCTCATGGGCACTCTTTGGTGGTTCAACGACCTGCTCACACTTGGATTTACGGCCTTCGTCGCGGCCACCGCACTGGGCGCGATCGTGGGGCGGCCGTTCGTCGTCCAGCGCTTGACCGGCCTCGGGATCGTCCTTCCGACGGTATTCATCTCCATCTGCCTGATCAGATACCTCTGGGCCCTGCGAGCGACCACCGGCGCACATCTGGCTCTGGCGATGGCCGCGCTACGAGTCAACTTCTCGCTGGGCTGGGTCATCGCGGTCGCCTGCGTGCGCGGATTGACACAGTCTCAGGGCGTCTTCCTCCGGACGCCGAAGTTCGCCGGGGCCGCCGCCGTCCGCGAGATACGGATGGTGGCGGTGGAGACGGCCATCGGGGTATCGGCGCTGGGCCTTCTGGTATTGGTGCTGTTGCGCGTCGGCCTGGGCCCCCTTGGCCTCGTCCTGATCGGGCTGCTCGCCTGGGCCCTGCTGATCTATGGATCGGCCACGCTCTTCGCCCTCGGCGATCCGGATCGCGCCCCCATTGAGGACGTCCTGCGCGAGAAGATGACCCTCGAGCTGACGCCACGGGTCGGCCGGGTCATCCGATCCGGACCCGCTCTGGCCAGCCTGTTCCTGGGTGGACTTGCGACGGCGGCGATCGTGGCCGCGGTCGTCTCGGAAAGCGCCCGAGCCCCGGTGTCCGAGCTGCCATTCCGCGCGGTGCCGGCCGGACCGGTTCAGGGCCCGCTCCTCGGAATCCCGGCCGCACCGACGCTGGGGCCTACGCCCTCGTCATCGGCCGCCGCATCGCCGAGCGCGCCGACCAGCGCATCGCCGGCCAGCGCATCGCCGGCCACAACGTCCAGCCCACCGCCAAGCCCGACTCCGGCGCCACCTCCGGCCTCACCAAGTCCCGCTCGCAGCGCGGCGCCCCCGACGGCCGCCCCGACGTCGAGCGCGGCCCAATCGCCGGTCGGCGGCGCCGCGCCATCCCCGGGCGCCTCATGACCGGGAGCTACGGCGATCGGCCTCTTTAGCCGTAGGGTCGACCCGCCTCGCCGGCGAAACCGAACCTGTCGGGGAAGCCGCACCGGGCCACCGGATCGCCAGGCCACGAGGCCGCCGGGCCGGGATCCGTCGCAGCTACATGAACCGGTCCTGCCTGAAACGGGCTTCCAGTTCGTCCGCGATCGAGCTCGCGAGCCGTGTGGCAAAGCGATCGGTCAGGCGTGCAAGCAGAGGACGGCGGAGTCGGACCGGAGAGGCTTCCGGCGGCACGCCCGCAATTGCGGCAGCGGACTCGATCGCATCGTCCAGGTCTCCGACGGCATCCGCGAGGCCCAATTCCACCGCCCGGGTGCCGAGCCAGACCTCGCCCGTGGCGAGCTCCAGGACCCTGGCCCGCTCGAGACCCCGACCGGCGGCGACGCGATCCACGAACCGGTCGTAGAACGCATCGACGAGCTCCTGCTCGCGGCTCCCCTCCTCTTCCGTCTCGTCACGCCAGGGCGCGCCCATACCCTTGAGGCGCCCCGCGCGATGCTCCTCGAAGCGCACTCCGAGGCGATCGAGCAGCTTCGGCAGGCGCGGGCCGGCCGAGATGACACCGATCGACCCGACCACAGACGACGGCGCCACGATGACCCGCCGCGCAGCCATGGCGGCCAGATACGAGCCGGACGCGCCGGTGCCGCGGACGTGTGCCACCAGCGGCTTCTTCTCGGCCAGCCGCTTGAGGGCGAGGTATAGGTAGTCCGAGGCCGAAGCCGAACCACCGGGCGAATCGATGTCTAGCACGACCGCCGGAACGCTACTGCGGCGGCCGAGCTCCTTCACCAGGTCCACCCAATCGGCGGACCTCGTTCCCCCGCCGATGGGTCCATACAGGCGGATGACCGCGACCCGGCCGGGCCTGAGCCGGGACCGCCCCTTGATCAGCGCGCGAATGCCGGTGCCGATGGGGAGAACGAAGGGTCGTTGCGTTGTCCTGCTGCTCATGAGCGCATCCTACATTCGCCCCCCGAGCTGGTCACGATGGGCGGGACGGTGGACGTCTGGCGACTCAGCTGCGGGCGGGCGGTCAGGTTTTCTCACGCAGGATCATCCACGCACGTGGGACAATGGCGAGGAGCGGGGAGGCATCGACCGAGCCCCCATACCCGTCCACTGGGACCACCGGCCGTTGACGACATCGATCCACGCTCCGAAGTGGAGGTAGGCTCATGCGACGCCTAGTCGTCCTTGGCGCTCTGGTCGCGCTGCTATCCGGCCTGTCGGCGAAGCCCGCCGCGGCCATCACCTTCGGTCAGGTCGATGGCACGGCCCATCCCTGGGTCGGGGCGCTCGTGGTCGATACCCCGCACGGCCTCGACTGGATCTGCTCGGGCACGCTCGTAGCTCCGAAGGAGTTCCTGACGGCCGCCCACTGCCTGTCCGGGTCGGGCATCGCGGCCCATGACGTCTGGGTGACGTTCGATCCGGCTTTCTCGTCGACGGGGACGCTCTACCGCGGTACCTACACGGTCGATCCTCTGTACGGCACCAGGCCGTCGTCGGACTACCACGATCTGGCGGTCGTCATGCTCGACGACACGCCGCCTATCGCCCCCGCGACCCTGCCATCGGTCGGCCTTCTCGACGCCCGGGGCATTCGGGACGAATCCTTCACGGCCGTCGGCTACGGTGAGGTTCGAAACAGCAAAACCGGTGGACCCCACTCCGGCTACTACGACGGGATCCGACGTTTCGTAGACCAGAGCTTCCAGTCGATGAACGCCTGGACTGTGACGTTCTCCATGAACCCGGCGACCGGCAACGGGGGAACGTGCTACGGCGACTCGGGCGGCCCTCACTTCGTCGGTGATTCGAAGGTGATCGTCGCGGTCACCATCACCGGCGACATGTACTGCCGCTCCACTGACAAGGACTACCGAATCGACACCGCGGACAGCCTGGCGTTCATCACGTCGTTCACGGACTGACGCCCGCGCCGCCGACCGCGGCTGCCGGATCGGGTCCGCTGCATCGATATCCCGACCGGTGACTCGGCCGCCGCTAGACCCGCTCGAAGGCCATCGCGACCGAGCCGCCCCCACCCAAGCAGAGCGTGGCCAGACCGTAACGGCCCTGCCGCCGCCGCAGCTCGTGGAGCAGCGTGGCGACGATACGCGCGCCGGACGCTCCGATGGGATGCCCGAGGGCGATCGCGCCGCCGTTGACGTTGACCCTGGCCCAATCGAGGTCGAGCTCGCGACCGTTGGCGAGGACCTGGGCCGCGAACGCCTCATTGATCTCGACGAGATCGAAGGCGTCGACCGGAAGTCCGGTGCGCGCCTCCAGCTTGCGGGCGCCGGCGACGGGAGCGAGGAAGAGCCACTTCGGCGCGACTTCGGCCTGGGCGTATCCGACTATCCGGGCGAGCGGCGTCAAACCCAGCCGCTCGACGGTGCGCGCCGAAGCGACGACCGTTGCGGCGGCGCCGTCGGTGATCCCGGGCGCGTTGCCGGCGGTGACCGTGCCCTCGGCCGCGGCCCCCCGGTCCTCGCCCTCCGGGAGCGGGAAGGCCGGCCTCAGACGGGCCAGGGCCTCGGCCGTCGTATCGCGCCGCGGGCCGTCGTCGGTATCCACCACCGTCTCCCGGCCCTTCGCGTCGCGGACGGTCACGGCCGCCATCTCGGCGGCGAACCGACCCGCATCGTGCGCCGCGATCGCCCGGCGGTGGCTCTCGAGTGCGAAGGCATCCTGGTCGACCCGGCTCACCGAGGCCCGGATCGCGACCCGCTCCGCGTGCGTGCCCATGTGGCAGTTCTCCAGAGCGCACCAGAGGCCGTCGGCGATGGTCGAGTCGACGAGCGCGCCGTTGCCGAGGCGGTAACCGAAGCGGGCGTCCGCCAGGAGATACGGGGCGCGGTTCATGCTCTCCATGCCGCCGGCCACCACCAGCTCGGCGTCGCCGGCCCGGATCTCGGCGGCCGCGAGCATGATCGCCTTCAACCCGGAGCCGCAGACGCGATTGATCGTCGTGGCGGGCGTCGTGTCTGGCAGTCCGGCGGCGAGCGCAGCCTGGCGCGCCGGTCCCTGCCCGGCTCCCGCCTGGAGGACCTGGCCCATCAGGACTTCGTCGATCTCGGCCGTGGCCGGGTCGAGCCCCGCCCGCTCGACGGCCGCGCGGATGGCGACTGCTCCGAGCTCCGTCGCGGGTACGCTCGCCAGCGACCCGTTGAACTTCCCGATCGGCGTTCGGGCGGCCGAGGCGATGTACACGTCGCCGTTCGGGCCCGGCCGCGTATTCACCTGGCCCTCCCTTGGCGAACGTCGCCGCCGCCTGCAGCCTCGTCGAGCGCCGGCGTGACTTCGCAGCCCGTCTGCGCGCGGATCTGGTCGAGCCCGACGCCGTCGAACAACTCGCGCAGGACGAGGCCGGTACCGGGGACTACATCGAAGACGCCAAGGTCCGTGATTACCCGGTCGACCACGCCCCGACCGGTGAGCGGCAACGCGCACTCCCGCAGGAGCTTGGGGCGGCCGTCCTTTGACGTGTGCTCCATGACGACCACGACCCGCTTCACGCCGGCCACCAGGTCCATCGCGCCGCCTGGGCCCTTGATCATCTTGCCAGGGACCATCCAGTTGGCGAGGTCTCCGTTCTCGGCGACTTCGAGCGCGCCAAGGATCGCGATGTCTATGTGCCCGCCGCGGATCATGGCGAAGGAGTCGGAGCTCGAGAAGACGCTCGCACCGGGGATCGCCGTCACCGTCTGCTTGCCGGCGTTGACGAGGTCGGGATCGACGTTTGCCTCATCGGGGAACGGCCCGGTCCCGAGCAGGCCGTTCTCCGATTGCAGGGTCACGTGAACGTCCTGGGGGATGAAGTTGGCCACCAGCGTCGGGATGCCGATGCCCAGGTTGACGTAGTCGCCGTCGCGGAGCTCGAGCGCGGCTCGGCGCACCATGCGCTCGCGAGCCGGGGTGAGCTCGGCGGCGTTCGCGCCGCGGGCGACCGTCCGGAACTCGATCCGCTTCTCGTATCTCGGGCCGACCACGATCCGGTCGACATAGATGCCCGGGCGTATCGATCCTGTCCGGATCCAGATCACCGATTTCCACGAGGTGCTCGACCTCCGCGACCGTGGTCTCGCCACAGGTCGCGATGGCGGGGTTGAAGTTGCGGGCGGTGCGCCGGTAGACCAGGTTTCCGGCGGCGTCGCCGGTCCAGGCTTTCACCAGCGAGAGGTCGGCCCGGATGGCCGTCTGGAGGACATACTCGCTGCCGTCGAACGTTCGCGTCTCGCTGCCGGCGCCAAGGATCGTGCCGGCCGCGGTTCGGGTGAAGAACGCCGGTATGCCCGCGCCCCCCGCCCGTAGCCGCTCCGCCAGCGTGCCCTGCGGCACCAGCTCGAGCTCGATGTCGCCGGCGAGCGCCTGGCGCTCGAATTCCTTGTTCTCGCCGACATACGAAGCAACGATCCGGCGCACCTGCCGTTCCCGGAGCAGGAGACCCATCCCAAAGTCGTCCACGCCGGCGTTGTTGCCGATGATCGTCAGGTCGCGTATGCCGCTGTCGGCAACCTGCCGTATCAGGTTCTCTGGAATGCCACACAGGCCGAAGCCGCCGGCGGCGATCGTCATGCCGTCGTGGAGCAGACCGTCGAGAGCCTCGGCCGGCCCTTCTCGCACCTTCCGAGCCCGTGTCGCGTGGACTGCCGCGGTATGTTGCTCCGCGCTCGGTTTCGCGAAGCGGTTCCGGCTGCCCTGCACCACATCCATCACCGTCTCCTCGTGCCGGCTTTCGACGGGTCATGCCCGAACGGCCGCACGGCCGATCTTCTCACTGCCTGCCGATCCCCTGGCCACGACGGCCCGAGAGTCTCCCCAGGCGGCCGATACAGTACGGACCATGGCAGCCTCTCGCCGTTCGTTTGTCCTGCGCCACACGCGCCTCCGACCCGTCCCCGGTCTGGAGGAGATAAGGCTCCACCTTGGCGACGAGGTGCTGCCCCTGTGGCGAGCCCTCGAGATCGAGACTAAAGAGCAGGACGCGGCGCTCCCGTACTGGGCGTTCGCCTGGGCCGGCGGTCTGGCGATCGGCCGGTACCTGCGCACCAACCCGGAGGCCGTGGCGGGTCGGCGTGTGTTCGACCTGGCATCCGGCTCGGGACTTTGCGCGATCGCGGCATTGCGTGCCGGCGCGGCCGAGGCGACGGGCGCCGACATCGACGACTTCGCCGCCGCGGCGATCGAGCTCAACGCGCGCGCCAACGGCCATCGCGTGACCGTCGTCCGTCGAGATGTCCTCGACGAGGAGCCGCCCGACGCCGACGTGATCCTGGCCGGCGACTGCTGGTACGACGCCCGCCTGGCTGAACGCGTCCTGCCCTGGCTGCGCAGGGCACAGGACTCGGGGATCGATGTCTTGATCGGCGACCCCGGCCGCCGCTATCTGCCCACGGACGTGCTGGAAGAGCTCGCCACGTACGAAGTCCGCACGACGACGGAACTGGAGGACCTCGAGCTCAAGCACGGCTGGGTCTATACCTTGCGGCCGACCGGCGAACACCGCGTCGGGTGATGCCGGCCTTCGTGGAGCGGCCCCGGTCCTCGGCCGTTGCACTGCCCGGCCGCCCGCATCCGTGATGTCATCCGAGGCGGAAATCGAGATGGACCCGCTGCCGCGACTGGAGTGGCCCACGCTAGACTGGCGGCGGACCGGGCGCATCCCCATTAGCGTCCGCTTCCCACGATAGCCGGCCGTCGATAGACAGCCGGCTATCTGTGTTTTCGACCCGGGTTCTCTATCCCTTGACCGACCCGGCGGAGATGCCTCGGACGAAGAAACGCTGCAGGCTGAGGAAGACCAGCAGCGGCACGATCATGGCGATGAACCCGGCTGCGGCCAGATACTGCCAGCCGCTCCCGAACGAGCTGACCAGGCTGGCCAGGGTCTGAGTCAGCGGTTGGTTGTCCGTGTTGTCGCCGATGAAGATGAGCGCCACGAGCAGATCGTTCCACACGAAGACGAATTGGAAGATCACTAGAGACGCGATCGCAGGAACGCTCATGGGTAGCGCCAGCCGGAAGAAGGACGTCACCGGACTCGCACCGTCGATGGCCGCCGATTCGAATACCTCACGCGGCAGGCTGCCCATGAAGTTGCGAAGCAGGTATATGGCAAACGGCAGGCCGTAGGCAGTATGGGCGAGCCAGATCGCCAGGAACGTGCCGTTGATATTCCCGAAGAAGAAGAAGTTGTTGAACATGCGCCCGATAGGAATGAACGTGGTCTGTAGAGGGATCACGATCAGCGCCACCAGGACGAGGAACAGCCACGTCCTGCCTGGGAACTTCATCCACGCGAACGCGTATGCGGTGAAGGCCGCGATCATCGTCGGAATGAGAGTCGCGGGGATGGTTATGTACAGGCTGTTGAGGAACTTGGAACCCAGGTCCTCCTGGCTGAGAACCTGGTTGTAGTTGTCCATACTCAGCCCCGAGGGGTTCGTAAGGACGGTCCACCAACCGGCCGAGGTTATCGCGTCGGCCGACCTGAACGAGTTGATGAACACTCCGATCGTCGGGACAAGCCAGATCAGGAGCAGGGCGCCGAGGGCCAGGTGGACGGGCAGCCGCCGCAGTAGCTTCGGGAAACGGGACCCCGGAACGGCCGCTTCCTTGCGCTGGGCAATCGCGGCGGATGTCATCGGATGCCCTCCTGGAACTGGAACCGCCTGATGTTGAACAACATCACGGGGATGATCGCGATGAGCAACACCACTGCGATCGCTGCGCCGCGCCCGTACTGGCCGAAGTTGAAGTACTGGTTGTACATCTCGTTGGCGATGACTTGCGTGTCATAGGATCCGTTGGCCGTTAGCGTGTAGACGAGGTCGAAGGCCTTCAGCCCCGTGATGATCATCGTGGTCGAGACGACGGCGATGGTCGGGCTCAACAACGGGAACGTGATCTTCCTGAAGACCTGCCATTCGGTCGCGCCATCCACGCGGGCCGCCTCGAGCAGTTCGGGGCTGATCGACTTGAGCGACGCGGAGAGGATCACCGTACCGAAGCCGGTCCACATCCAGATCATGATGAAGATCAGCGCAAACGTGTCGATCTTGAAGTCGGAGTCGATCAAGAATGGAATCGGGTTCTGGCCCGCCTTGGTCAATACCTCATTCACGACGCCGGTCTGGGGCACACCGGGAACCTGATACCAGTACATGAACTTCCAGATGAGCGCCGCACAAACCCCGCTGATCGCCATCGGCATGAAGAGAATGGACTTTGCGAACGACTCGTATCGAACGCGATCGGCGAGGACGGCGACCGCCAGGCCGACAACGATCGTGCCCAGCGTCAGGAATACCACCCACAGGATGTTGTTGATGAGCGAGGCCAATCCCGGACCGTTGAGGAACCAGGAATAGTTATCCAGGCCTCTCCACTGCGTGCCGTCCTTGTTGTGGAAGCTGTACCACACCGTCTGGAGTGTCGGCACGATCAGGAAGGCGGTCAGGATGACGAGAGCCGGCGTGAGCCACAGCCACGGGCGGATCCGCTCGCGCCATTTGCCCGACGCCAGACTGATGAGACGCTCGGTCGCCCAGATGTAGCCGACCAGAACGGCCGGCACCACCAGCACGACCTCGAGGGCGGTGATGATGCGGGAATCCATCCGATTACCTCACACGGTGAGGGCGAGCCAGGCCGGACGGAGGAGCTAGTCCGGTCTGGCCCGCGGCTCCACAGCCGACTGCCGCGGCGGGCGAGAACGCCCGCCGGGCAGGCGCTTAGCTAGCTGCCGTAGGCGCTGGCCTGCACGCTATCGAGATCGGCGAGAACGCTATCGATCTTGGTCGGATCCTTGACGAATACCAGGATCTCCTTCCAGAACTCCGCGTTCATGGCCGTCGGCATGTTGTCGGAAGCGTCAAATACGAAGTACTTGGCGTTCGCGAGCAATTCACCGGAGCGGCGGGAGATGTCGTCGGGGTAGTTGTTGACGAGCTTGTTGGGCGAGAGAGCGCCACCGATGCCGACCCAGATGGACTGAGCGGCCGGGGTCACGAGGTACGCCATGAGCGACCGGGCGGCCGGCGTGTCATGGAACATGCCGAACAGATCGCCTGCGCCTTCGATCGCACCGGAGTACGCGGGGTCGATGTCCGGGAACGGGAAGAAGTCATACGTGGTGCCGGCGGTGCCCTTGGCGAAACCGCCGAACGTGGTGATGAAGCTGGCCTGGTGGTGGAACAGGCAGTTGGGCGGAGTGGTGAAGAGGCCGTCGCCGCCGTTGCCGAAGTTGGTGCTCAGGATGTAGTTGGAGCCGCCGTACGACGCCTTGACGACGTCGCCGAACATCTGGAACGCGGTCTTGATCTTGGGGTCAGACCACTTGACCTTGCCCTGGTACCACTGCTGGTAGACATCCGGGCCGGCGGTGCGAAGAACGAAGTCCTCGATCCAGTCGGTGCCCGGCCAACCGCTCGCGGAGCCGGATTCGAGGCCCATGCACCACGTGTTCTTGGCCTTGCTGGCGTCGGTGGTGGCAAGGGTAGTGAGATCGGTCCAGGTCTTGGGAGCGCCGTTAGTGGCGATGTCGGGGAGGGTCTTCGGGTTGTACCAGATCAGGCCCTTCACGGCGGCCTTGATGAAGACGCCGTAGATGCTGCCGTTGACCATGCCGAGTTTCACGAGACCCGGCGAGTTGTTGGCCTTGTAGGTAGCAGTGTCGAGGACGTCGTCGAGCTTGACGAGCTTGCCCGCGGCCTGATACTCGGCCATCTGCCCGGGGCCCGGGAGTCCGGCCAGGTCGGGCAGGTTGCCCGTCTGGATGCCCTGCGCGAGCTGGGCGTTGATGTCGCGGCTACCCGTGTACTTGACCTGGACGCCCGTCTGGTTGACCCAGGGCTGGATCATCGTCAGGAAGGCGGTCTGCTCAGCGCCGGACCACGTGCCGACGACCGTCAGGGATCCGCCGATGGGGCCCGTTGTCGGAGTCACGGTCGCGGTGGCGCCGGGAGCCGTTGTCACCACGGGGGCCGTGGTCGGTGCCGGCGTGGGGGTCGCGGTGGTGCTGCTGCACGCCGTCGCTACGACCGCCGTCGCCACCAGCAATGCGAGGGGTCGCCAGGGCTTGAATGGAATCACCTTGCCCGGAAACACTATCCAGTCCTCCTTCTCTTGCGGGCGAATGCCCGCTCTCTTCCTTGTGCGCCCGAGCGTCCCCATTACGAACGTTCGGAAGCGGTCCTGTCCGTCCTCCTGGAAGGTTGCTGCCGGGCGGCTTCTGGGCCGACCGACTCTCGGACCTTGAGCTCCGTGTCGAGCAGCGTTCGCTGTTGCACGGGTTCGCCCCGTATCTGGGCCAGCAGGAGGTTGCCTGCCGTCTTGCCCAGGGCGTAGGCCGGAACGCTGACGGTCGTGAGCGGTGGATCGAAATACGCCGCCAGCGGTATGTCGTCAAAACCAACGATTGAGAGGTCGTTCGGGATGCGGAGGCCCCCCGCCCGGATCGCGCCCATGGCACCGAGGGCAAGCACATCGCTGGCAACGAAGACGGCCGTGAACGAGCGGCTGTCGAGCAGCGTCGTCATGGCCGTGAAGCCGCTCTGCGCCACGAACGCTCCCTCGGCCACGAGTCCCGCATCGAATTCGATTCCGGCTTCCTGGAGCGCAAGCCTGTAGCCGTCGAGGCGCTCCCTGGCCGATGTGTAGGTGAGGGGTGCGTTGGTGATCATCGCGATGCTCGTATGGCCTCGCTCTATCAGATGCGAGACGGCAGCCTTCGCCCCGGCGACGTTGTCCACGTCTACGCTTGGGGCGGAGAGCGTGGTGGCATGACCCTGGAGCACGATCGGGAAGCCGTCGTCGAAAACGCGCCGGAGCTCGACGTCGTCGGCGAGGGGCCCGGAGACGATCAGCCCGTCCACGCGACGTGAGTGGAGCAGCCGGCGATAACCCCCGGGCGCGGGAGGCAGCGATTCGACGAGCACCTGATAGTCGGCTCCTCGGGCCGCGTCACCGAGGCCCTGCACGGTCTGAGGGAGGAGCGCGTCCGAGGCCACCTGGGAGGGCTCCTGGCGCAGCACCAGGCCGATGGTCAGACTCGCGCCACCGGCGAGCTGCCGCGCCGGGGCGTTGGGCTGGTAGCCGAGCGCGTTCGCGGCCTGGAGCACACGGTCGCGCGTGCTCGGACTGATGGCCATGTCGTTGCGCTCATTCAGCACGAACGAGACCGTCGTTCGAGAGACGCCCGCCAGGCGAGCGACGTCGGTGCTCGTAGGCCGGCTGCGAGCCATTCTCTCCTCCCTGAAACCCAGCCTGCTCCGGGACCGGATCAGCCGCGGGTGAGAGCCCGGGCCGAGACGCTTTTACTAACGCCCGTTACTGACGCGCAAAAGCTAAACACAACCTTAACCTGCCGTCAAGGAAGATTCGGCCCGTTGCGCTCCTCTCTGAGTCGACTGATCCACTACCACCTTCGACGGCAACCGAGGTTGCCGCGAAGACTGCGCCCGGATGCCTCTGATGGCGGCCTGCCGGCGGGCGCACGAATCTCTATTGACGGAGCCGTTCGCACTGTGATTAGCTAACGCGCGTCACTAACTGGCGTTAGGGTTGACTTCTGCGCGGAGAGCCTGTGGACGGGGTTCGTCACTCCTACGGATATGGGCGGCCTTGGCGCGTGACCCATTCGGGGGCGAGGATCCGTGGATCGTTCTGAAGGTTCCGTTACCAGCGGAGTGCGCCGCCGAGTGCGCCGCGCGGCTCCCGCGAGGCCACCTCGCAAAACCTTTCCTGTCGATGTCTGGCGGATCCGCGAAACCGCCTTCGAGCCGGCGATGCTCGCGCGCAACGAGGCGATCTTCGCCCTCGGCAACGGCAACATCGGGTTCCGAGGCAATTTCGAGGACGCCGGATACAGCGTTGCCAACGGCACGTACATCAACGGCTTCTTCGAGGAGGAGGCCATCGTCTATCCCGAGCCGGCGTTCGGATACGCTCGGACCCGCCAGGTGATGCTCAACGTCGCGGACACCAAGCCTATCCGCCTGTACATCGGAGACGATCGCTTCGACCTGCGGACGGGCACGATCGAACACTACGAACGCAGCCTCGATCTGCGCGGCGGCATCCTGTCGCGAAGCATTCGATGGCGTTCGCCGGGGGGCGTCCTGACCGACATCCACATCCGCCGCGTCGTCTCTCTCGTCCGCCGCGAGATCGCCGCCATCTCATACACGGTGACCCTTCCCGAGGCCGACGCGGCGCTGCGGTTCGAGTCCCTCATCGATGGCACGGCCAGCAACCAGCAGACCGGCGACGACCCGCGGATCGGCACGCGGCTCCGGTCCCAGTCGCTGCAGGCGACCCACATGAGGGCGAGCGGGTCGTCGGGCGTGCTCGTCCAGCGGGCTCGCAACAGCGGCAATGCCGTCGCCGCCGCGGCCGACCACCACTGGACGGCCGGCGAGATGCGGGCCGGGGTCGAACCTGACGCCAAGACCGGCAGTACCCGCATCCGATTCACCCTTGTGGCCGCCGCTCGGGCGGGACGGCCGGTCACGCTGACCAAGTACATCGCCTACCACACCTCTCTCGAGCTCCCGGGCGAGGATCTGGCAGACGCGGCGCAGCGCGACGCCGCATTCGCCAGGTCGATCGGGTTCGAGGAGCTGCTGGCGGAACAGAAACGCGCGCTCGACCAGTACTGGGAGATCTCCGACGTCCGACTCGAGGGCGACGACGCGCTGCAGCAGGGTATCCGCTTCAACCTCTTCAGCCTCCTGCAGGCGGCCGCTCGCGATGGACGGACGAGCATCGCCGCCAAGGGGCTATCGGGCGAGGGTTACGAAGGCCACTACTTCTGGGACGCGGAGACATACGCCCTGCCCTACTTCATCTACACCCACCCGGATATCGCGCGGCATCTGCTCCTGTTCCGGTGCGGCACACTGGACAAGGCGCGGAACCGGGCCCGAGAACTCGGGCATCGCGGGGCGCTCTTCCCGTGGCGGACGATCGCCGGCGAGGAAACGTCGCCCTATTTCCCGGCAGGCACGGCCCAGTACCACATCGACGCCGACATCGCCTTCGCCCTGGGCAAGTACGTTTCCGCGACGGGCGACCGCACCATCCTGCTCGATGGCGGCGCCGAGCTCCTGTTCGAGACCGCGCGATTCTCGGTGCTCCCTCGGCGCCTACGTCGACGAACAGGGCGGTGACTTCTGCATCAACGAAGTGACGGGCCCGGACGAATACACCGCCCTGGTCAACAACAACTTCTACACCAACCTCATGGCGCAGTGGAACCTGGAGTACGCCTGCTCGGTGGCGCGGGACCTCGAGGCCGCGAACCCGGATCGCTACCTCGAAATCTCGACCAGGCTGTCTCTTGACGCCGCCGAGGTCGACGGAATGGGCGCGGGCCGCCGCGCGGATGCGACTGCCATTCCACAGAGGGCTCGGCATACACGCCCAGGACGACCTGTTCCTGACGAGGGCCGTCTGGGACTTCGCCGGAACCCCGCCCGAAAACTACCCGCTGCTGCTCCACTACCACCCCCTCAATGTCTACCGCTTCCAGGTCCTCAAGCAGCCCGACGTGGTGCTTGCCCAGGTGCTGCTCCCGGAGCGGTTCTCGAGCGCGGAGAAGAAGCGGAACTTCGACTACTACGATCCCCTGACGACCGGCGACTCGTCACTGGCGCCGTGCATCCAGAGCGTGGCCGCGGCCGACCTCGGCTATACCGAACGGGCCTATTCGTACTTCCGGCGAACGGCGCGGATGGATCTGGACGACGTCGGCGGCAACACCGCGGCGGGGGTCCATACGGCCGCCATGGCCGGCACGTGGATGTCGCTCGTCTATGGGTTCGGCGGGATGAGGGACGGAGGGACCGGCCTCAGGTTCGATCCCAGGCTTCCGGCGCGCTTGACCAGCATGCGCATCCGCCTGCGAATTCGCGGCCGACTCATAGAGTTCACGCTCAACCACCGCAGCGCGACATACGAGCTCCTCGAAGGCGACCCGATGACCGTCTCCCATCGCGGCCGGATTCTGGAGTTGACGCGCGGCGCTCGCATTTCGGCCGGCCTCCAGCCCGACCTTCGGGCCGTTATCTTCGATCTCGACGGCGTCCTGACCAACACCGCCGAGTACCACTACCTCGCCTGGAAGCGGCTCGCGGACGAAATGGGCTGGCCGTTCGACCGCGTGGTCAACGAGCGCTTGAAGGGGGTCAGCAGGTCGGCCAGCCTGGACATCGTCCTGGAGCATGCCGGAGTCGAACTTCCGACCGCGGAGAAGGTGCGGCTCGGACATCGCAAGAACGAGTATTTCGGCGAGCTCATCCGCACGATCGGATCGAGCGATCTGATGCCTGGAATGGCGGCACTGCTGCATTCGCTGCGCGAGGCCGGCGTCAAGACCGCCGTCGCATCGATGAGCCACAACGTCTGGGACGTCGTCGCCCGGCTTGGCATCACCGACGTGATCGACGCCATCGTGGATCCGGCGACACTCGTCAAGGGCAAGCCCGACCCTGAGGCGTTTTTCAAGGCCGCTGACATGCTCGGCGTGCCGTACGAGGATTGCGCAGCCGTCGAGGACGCCCAGGTCGGAGTCGAGGCGATCAAGGCCGCCCGAATGCTGGCGGTCGCGATCGGAGGCGATCTGGTCGGGGCGGACTGGCGTTTGGACCGAACGGACCAGCTCACCTACGACGGCCTGCTCCAGCATTTCGCGGCTCTTCACTCGGCTTCTGCCCCGAGGGACGGCGAGGTCGCCGTGTCCGGCGCGTGACGCGCGGAGCCCGAAACCTGCCCGCTGCCGCCGAGCGCCGCTTTGAAGCTATCGCGATTGCGGCCGGTCTATCGGGCGACCCGAGGGTCGCCGGGCTCCTCGCCGAGCTGGCCGGCGCGGGCGTCGCGATCTCGATCCTGAGGGGTGCGCGTGCGCCGGACCGGCTGCCATACCTGTGGTGGTCCAAAGGGATTCGCCCGACCGAGGGGTTGATTCTCGGCGAGGCGCCACCGCGCCGCCACCTCGCAGGCCCCGAACCCGACGCGGCCGACCCAACCTGGTTGACCGCCTCGACGGACGTCTGTCATGCGATCCTGCGCGATCAGCTGCGGCGACGCGCCCGGCTGGACCTCCCGGCGATGCCGGCCGATCCGTCCTGGACGGTCGTCGTCGACGGCACGGAAGCCGTCCGCGAACACGCCCGCGGCGTGCGCCTGGCAATGGTCGACGGCGTGACCGGGACGCTCGGGAGCCCGCTCGTCGACTACCGAGCGGCCAGCCGAGCGGTGTACGTGGCCGGCGTCTACCAGGGGACGGGGGCCGCGTCGAATTCTGCTCCACGCCCCGGACTGGACGCGCCTGGCCGGGCATCTGGACGATCGCCAGCCAGTGCGACGCATCCTGGACATGAGGACCGGACTCGTTCACCACGACCTCGCCAGCGAGCTCGGCCGCGTTCGGGCAGTTTCGTTCGCCTCTCGCGCTCGACCCGGAATCGGCGTCCTCCGCGCGGCGGGGAAGGGTGCGCGGAGCCCGCGGGGGGGCATTCTGGCACTCCCCTCCTCTCCCGGCGGCCCGGCGCCTGCCGTCGCTTCGACCGGGGAGCCAGGCCGCGACGCAACGGTCCGGGTCCGTGGCGCGGCCGGCGGGATCGCCGTCGCCGCCCGGGAGGGCGGCGACGGCCACGGCAATGCGCGCCGCCTCGAACGGATCGTGGCGGTGCGGGCGAGCGGCCGCCGCGTCCCGAGCGTCGCCGCCGCCCGATCGCTGCTGGCCGCGGCCGCGGATGCCGGGTTCGACCGGCTCCTCGCCGAGCAACGCTCGGCCTGGGCATCGCGCTGGGCGGACGCGGATATCCGCATCGAAGGCGATGCCGACATGCAGAGAGCGATCCGGTTCGCGCTCTTCGAGCTGCTGGCGCACGCGCCCGATAAAGGCGAAGCAGCCATCGGAGCCAGAGGCGTCACCGGCTTCAAATACCGCGGCCACGTGTTCTGGGACACGGACGTCTTCGTCCTGCCGTTCCTCACGGCAACCCACCCGCGGGCGGCGCGAGCGGTCCTCGAATACCGGGTCCGGCGGCTGGACGCGGCTCGCGCAGCCGCCAGCGAGGCGGGCTATGCCGGCGCCTGGATGCCGTGGGAGTCGGCCGCCGACGGTCGCGACGTCACACCGGACTTGATCATCGGTGCCGACGGCCTGCCACTGCAGGTCCTGACCGGACAACATGAACTGCACATCGTGTCCGACGTGGCCTGGGCTGCTGCGACCTATGCGGACTGGACGGGCGATCGCGCCTTTGCGGCCGGGCCCGGCAGCGAGCTGCTCGTCGAGACGGCGCGCTTCTGGGCCTCGCGATTCGAGCGCGCGGGCGACGGATCGGCCCACCTGTCGGGTGTGATCGGGCCGGACGAATACCACAACCTGATCACGGACAACGCCTTCACGAACGTGATGGCACGCTGGAACTTGCGTCGAGCGGCATCCTGGGCAGGGGCGGCGGCCGGTCAGGCGGGCCGAGACGGTACGGGCGGAACCTCCGCCGGTCATGGCCGTGCGAGTCGGACGGCGATGCCCAATGCCGCGGAGCAAGCGGCCTGGCTCGATCTGGCCGGCCGTATCGTCGATGGTTTCGATCCGGCCTCCGGTGTCTACGAGCAATTCCGTGGCTTTTTCGCGCTGGAGCCGATCAGGATCGTCGAGCTGGCTACGCGCCCGCTTTCGGGCGAGGTCTTTCTGGGTCGCGATCGCGTGGCCAGCACGCAGTGCGTGAAGCAGCCGGACGTGTTGATGCTGTATCACCTGGTGCCCGACGAGCTGTCGCCGGGGACGCTCGCGGCGAACCTGGACTTCTACGACCCGCGGACTTCCTTTGGCAGCTCGCTTGGGCCCGGCATCCACGCGGCGCTGATGGCGCGTGCGGGCCGACCCAGCGATGCGCTCGCCGCCCTGAGGCTGGCGGCCTCGATCGACCTGGATGACTCCCGCTCCCAATCCGCCGAGGGGCTGCATATCGCCACGATGGGCAGCCTCTGGCAGGCGATCGTGCTCGGTTTCGCCGGCCTCCGACCGGCGGGCGACCAGCTGACCCTGGACCCACACCTGCCTCCGGACTGGCATTCGCTCGAGGTGCCGTTCCGGCTGCGGGGGCGGCGCGTGCGAGTCCGCATCGAGCAGGACCGAATTCAGGTCAGAGCCGACCGGCCGGTAGGGATCCAGGTGGCCGGAAACGAGTCGGTCCTGGCCGGTCGGCAGGGGCGCGTCTTCGTGCGAACGGGCACGGGCTGGTCGCTCACCGACTGAATCGCGCCCAGGGCGCGGCTTCGCACTCGTTCACCAAGCCCATCCCAGCTCCGCGTTCTTGCGCGCTCATTGACTGATCCGGCTCGGCGTGACGAGCCCGGACTCGTAGGCCATGACGACGAGTTGGGCCCGGTCGCGAGCGGCGAGCTTGCCCAATATCCGGCTCACGTGCGTCTTGGCGGTGGCTGGGCTGATTACGAGCCGGTTGGCGATCTCGTCATTCGACAGCCCTCCGCCGACGAGGACCAGGATCTCGCGTTCACGCGGCGTCAGCTCCTCGATCTCCGGTGAGGGCGGGCGCGCCGGGCCGCGGGCAACGACGTCGGCGATCAGGCGGCGGGTGACGCTGGGGGCTAGCAGCGCGTCGCCCCGGGCGACGACTCGAACCGCCCGCAGCAGCTCCTCTGGATCCGTGTCCTTGACGAGGAACCCGCTCGCCCCGGCGCGAAGCGCGTCAAACACGTATTCGTCGGTCTCGAATGTCGTGAGGATCACGACGCGGCAGTTCCCCAGGCGCGGATCCGAGGCAAGGCGACGGGTGGCCTCGATGCCATCGAGTCCGGGCATGCGGATGTCCATCAAGACGACGTCGGGCCGCTCTCGGACCGCCATCTCCACGGCGGTCTGGCCGTCGGCGGCCTCGCCGACAACGGCAAAGTCCTCCTCGGCCGCGAGGAGCGCGCTGAAGCCCGCCCGAACGAGCTTCTGGTCGTCGGCCACGAGCACCCGTATCACGGCGCGGTGGGGAGTGGTAATCGCGCTCGCACACGGAAGCCGCCCGTCGGCCGAGGACCGGCCTCCAGCTCGCCGCCGAGGGTCACCGCACGCTCGCGCATGCCGAGCAAGCCATGGCCGCCAGGGGCATCAACTTCAGACCTGCTGCCGACGCCGTCGTCCTCGATCTCCAGGTCGATCTCGGCCGGCCGGTATGTGATCGCCACGTGCGCCCTGGCTGCCCGCGCGTGCCGAACGACATTGGTGAGCGCCTCTTCGATGATCCGATATGCCGCCAGGTCGACCCCGCTCGGCAGGTCGCGCGGCTCTCCCTCGACCTCGAGGTTCACCTCGACGCCCGCGACAGCCGTGTCCGCGATGATGCCGTCGAGCTGGGCCAGGCCGGGGGAGGGGGCGCGTGGTTCCGGTTCGTCGACCTGTCTCAGTACACCGAGCGTGGTACGCAACTCCTGGAGCGCCTCCCGGCTGGCCTCGTTGATCGCCACGAGCGCGCGCCGCGCCTGCTCCGGATCTCGATCGAGCAGTCGGGCGCCTACGCCCGCCTGGACGCTGATCGATGAGATGCGGTGGGCCAGGATATCGTGGAGCTCGCGAGCGATGCGGATGCGCTCCTCGCTCGTCCGCCGCAGGGTTTCCTCCTCTCGGTTGCGCTCCGCCTCCAGCGCACGCTGTTCTACCTGCTCGACGTACGCCCGCCTGGAGCGTGTCACCTCGCCCAGTACGAGGCTGGCCACGAGCCAGCCCGCGAACCAGAGCGCGTTCGTTGCGTCCGTGACGTGCCCGCGGCCAAGAACGACGCCCACGAGCAGGAACACAGTGGCGGCGCCTGCGGCCAGCGCCACCGCGGCCCACCGGTAGCCGGCGTCGACGGCGGTGTAGAGGGCGATGCCGATCGAAAGCGTGTAGAAGGCGCCCGGATAGCCGGCGAGGTCGTAGGCGAAGGAGATACCGACGGTTGCGAGCATCGCAGCACGGGGCTGGCTGCGGCGCACCAGGAGCGGCATGGCGCCGGCCGCGAGGAGGAAGCAGCCGAAAACGTCGATGCCCCGCCCGGCGGTCAGAACAACCGTGCCTGCGACGACAACGCCCGCGACGAGCACGACCAGGCCGACATCGACCGCGGTCGCTGCGCCCAGCCGGCTATGCGACGAAACCGTCATGAACCCACCATATGCCGTTCCCGCCGGGCTGTCATGCGGCCGCAGATGTAGCGTCATCTACCACTTCTGGTGTAGTCGGAGGCTCTTCGCGCCCACCTGGTACCGCCACTTCTGTAGCCGTGGAGTCATCCGGGGCCGGACGACGGCGAGGCCGCCCTCGGGGCACGATCGAGCCATGAACACGACAACTCCGGCGCCCCGGACGGCGCCCCTGACATCCAAGGCCATCGAGACCGCGAACCTGACGAAGGTTTACGGCAAGGACATCACCGCCGTCGACCAGCTCAACCTGTCGATCCGTCAGGGGGAGGTGTACGGCCTCCTCGGCCCGAACGGAGCCGGCAAGACGACGACTCTGCGGATGCTGCTCGGCCTGGTGCGGCCGACGTCGGGCAGCGGCACGCTCCTCGGGCTGGAGCTCGGAGCGCCGGACGGTCTCGAGCGGGTCGGTGCGCTCGTGGAGACTCCCGCTTTCTACCCTCACCTCTCGGGTCGGACCAACCTCCGGATGCTCGCCCGCATCGGCAAGGTCGAGCCATCCCGCGTCGATGCGGTGCTCCGGCAGGTCGACCTTCTGGACCGGGCCGACGGTCGCTTCGCGACCTATTCGCTGGGCATGAAGCAGCGCCTCGGCGTAGCCGCCGCTCTCTTGAAGGACCCGCAGGTACTCATCCTCGACGAGCCGACGAACGGCCTCGACCCGCAGGGCAGGGTCGACATGCGCGCCCTCGTGAGAAGTCTGGGCCAGGGAACGAGGACGGTGGTCGTCTCGAGTCACCTGCTCGAAGACATCGAACAGGTCTGCGATCGGGTCGGCATTCTCCAGCGCGGCCGCCTGATCGCCGAGAAGGAAGTGGCCGAGATGCGCGGGCCGATCTCGATCCTGGTGCGAGCCAGCCCGATGCCCCTCGCCCAGGGCATGCTCGAAGGCCTGTTCGGCGCGGAGCGCATCTCTCGCCTGGACGGCACATTTCTCATCGCCGCCGACCCGCGAGCCGCGGGCGAGGTCGCCAGCCGCCTTGTCAAGGGCGGCGTCGAGCTGAGCGAGCTTCGGCCCTTCCAGAAGTCCCTCGAAGACGCCTTCCTCGATCTCACGGGCGTCGTCGGCAACCAAACCGAGGAGTCCTGATGTATCGCAGTTTCCGGGTCGAGCTCTCCAAGATCGGCCACTGGCCGGCGTTCTGGGCGCTGCTCGCGCTCTGGGCATGCCTGGCCGCGATCTTCGGCTACGTGAGTGAGTACCTCGCCTACCTTACGCCTGCGGCCGGCGTCTCGGTGGCTCAGCAACAGGCGACTCTCGCGGCGATGCTGCCGTCGGGCGTCGTCGGCAAGGAGATCCCGGGCTATCCCCTGTTCGGTGGCGTCATCGCCCTCGCGCTCGGTGCGCTCGTCATCGGCAGCGAGTTCGGATGGGGCACCTGGACCACGATCCTGCTCCAGGACCCGGCGCGGGTCAGGATCGTTGTGGGCAAGCTCGGCGCCCTGATGGCCGCGGCCGGCTGCCAGGTCCTGGTCGGGTTCGGCGTGGCCGGCATCGCCAGCGTCGTCATCGCAGTAGTCCAGAAGCAGGCTATCGCCGGGCCGGCCCCGGCCGATCTCGTCGTCGGCATCGCAGTCGCCTGGCTGATCTTGATGGCCTGGGCCGCCCTCGGAGCCGTGCTGGCGACTGTGCTGCGCAGCACGGCGTTGCCGCTCGGCATCGGGTTTGCGTACCTGCTGATCGAGCGACTGGTCGCCTCGCTCGCCGACCGCTCCGACGTGGTCGCGGGGCTGGCGCGTTTGCTGCCCGGGACGAACGCCGGCTCTCTGGCCACGAGCATCCTGCCGCCCGGATTCGGCAGCAGTGCGTCCGGGCTGAACGGCCTCGTCGCCGGTCCCCAGGCGGCCGTCGTCCTGGCCGCCTACGTCGCGGGCGCTTGCGTCCTGACGTCCGTCGTGATCGCGCGGCGCGACGTGCGCTGACCAACTGGGAGAGGCCAAGGCTGCCGGGCTCTGTGATCTATCGAGGGGGCGTTCTGCCACGACAACAGAGTTCGGGGTTGCCTCCGCGGATCTGGCCGGCGCCAAATCGTCGGGCTCACACGGGAACCGTTGAGGGGGCCTGATCGTCTGCCTTCCGGCAACATCCACCAACCGGGTGGTCGGCGCGTCCCGACCGCGGATCGGTCCCGGCCGCCACTCCAGGGAGGCAGCACAGTGGCACCACGATTGTTTCTAGCGACGTTCCTGTGCGCATCGGCTCTTGCGGCCTGCTCCACGACGCGGGCTGCCGAGCCCCTCGGCGCGACGTGCGACCAGTTCCAGTCCACCCAGACAGTCGAGCAGACGGGCGAGATCGCGCCAGGCAGCGATGTCAGCGTAGTCCTCTGCTCGAACCCCTCGACCGGCTTTGCCTGGGAGGAGCCGCAGTTCGGCGACACGAGCGTGCTCCGGCTAGTCGATCGCTCGTACCAGACGCCGGGCGACGCCACGCTCCCGGTTGTGGGCGCGGCGGGCGGTGAGGTCCTGACGTTCCGTGCGATCGGGCCCGGCACGACGACCGTTTCCACCGATTACAGCCAGCCCTGGGCCGGGGGTAGCAAGGGCGAGTGGACGTATCGACTGTCGATCACGGTCCGTTAGCCCGCCGTTCTGACGCCGGCCGGTAGCTCCCGGCCAAATCGAATGCGATTCCCGGTCGTCGGGCGTTCACCACTGGCCCCCCGGAGAGGCTCTTCAGGGGGCCAGCGATACGGGTCTCTACGGGCGGCGCGAGTCCGCCTCGTGGAAGGGCGAGCGTAGCGTGTCCAGTCATCGTCGCCGTCTGGGCTCACGGCGGCGGCGCCAGGGACTGTAGGCTGTCGCCCGTGGTCACCTATCCGTTCATGCCGAAGACGAACGCATACCTCGCTCCCGGGCAGTTCTGGTCCATACCCCTGTCTGACGGTCGGTTCGCCTGCGGCCGGGTGCTCGACGTCGACCGAGACGTCAAGTCGTACGGTGCCCGAGCCATGTCGTCGGAGCGCTTCTGGACTGGGTCGGCACGGAGCCCCCGACAGCCGACGCAATCGCGGGCAGGCCGGTTCTTCAGGTCTGTCGCGCGTACGTCCGCACGATCACCGAACCCGGCGGAGCGGTGCTCGGTGAGCGACCACTTGAGTTGGACGGCATGAGCCTGCGATCGATAACGCTGCCGGACCTGTCGCTGCTTCTGCCCCTCGTCCATCTCCGAACCCTCGAGATCAGGTTGGGCGGGTCAAGCGATCTTCGTCTGCTTCCTCGCATTGGGAAGCTCCGTTACCTGGGACTGTGGAGAATCCGAGGCTTGTCAGACGTCGGTGGGATCGGCGAGATGTCGGACCTGCAGTGCCTCTTCCTGCAGACCCTCAAGCATGTGGACTCGCTTCCGAACCTCGGCAAGGCCGCGGCGCTGCGGCGGGTGCGTCTCCAAACCATGAAAGGCATTCAAGACCTGCGGCCGCTGGCGTCTGCGCCCGCTCTCGAAGAATTGATCCTCGACGATATGCCTCAGTTGCAGCCGGACGCCTTCAGGCCGCTGATCGGCTTGCCTCGCCTCAGGGCCGTGAGCGCCCGCATCGGGATCAAGAAGAGCGACGCGGTCAGGACGCTCCTCGGGCTCCCGGAGGTCGACGGACCATTCGAGTGGCGTGACTGATCGGCCCCGTTCGGCATCCCCGTGGGTAGACCGACGTCTTTGACGACCGGCGTCTGTGATCGGCGGGCGCGTGGCCTCACCCGAACTGGCGCACGTTCGCGGGCCAGTTCGGCATGCGGTCTCGTGTGGGCCGCACTCCGCGCTGTCGGCCGCTTGCTATCCACCGCGCTATCGATGGAGTACAACGAGCGCAAGAGTTGCGTAGAAACAGGGCCTGAGGAGCCGGCCCCACGGGGTCTGAGATGCGGTCGAGGCTTCGACTCGTTGTCGCCTGCGCGGTGCTTACGGCGCCGCTCGTTTACGTCGCCGCGGTGACCTTCGGTCAGGCGCAGGTGGATTGGCGGTACAAGGTCGCTGGGCTGGCGGATCCCTTCCTGGGGCGTCCGGCACCTGAAATGAGCGTGATCATCGGCCTTGCCCTGACGGTCATCATCGGCCTGGCAGCCCTCGCGACAGGGCTGGTCCGTTGGACGATGACGGCATCGACGGATCTCGCGGGCCGTGTCCTTGGTTGGAGCTGGTTGCTCCTGCTGATCGCGGGCTGGGGCGGCTACGTCACGGGCGGCGCGACCGTAATCGCGGCAGGAGGGCCGATCGAAGACCGCGTCAACGTGCATTGGGAGTTCGGGGCACCGCTCAACTCCGCGGCGGACGTCCCCGGCACGTGTCGCACGGTCGTGGGCCAGCCGGAGACCGTCGCCGAAGTCCACCTCGCCGTCCTGGGCCTGCCGGACATCTATCTGCGCGACGTCGTATCGGGCACGCCGGTGCCGCTGGTGGGATCCGCGCCATGGACGGACGCAGGTGGCTATCCCGAAGGCAGCGCTGTCTTCGAGCCGGCGAACGTCCCCGAGCGGCCCAGGCCATACCTCGTGGCGGGAGGGGCGCCCCAGCAGCCGATCTCGTTCGTGCGCGCCTACAACTACCGGGTGACGAAGATCAACGATTCACACCTGTCCGGTACCGCTTATCTGACCGGCACCCGCTTCAACGACCCCTATGGCGGCAGCGATTCGCTGTACTGGGTGGACTTGACGATCCCCAACGATCCGTGGCCCCCAACATACGACCTGACCGTCAGCTGGACCTGTCAGGCAAGCTCGACCTAGCTGCAGCGCAAATTCCCGCGCAAGCGGGCATCGCCGGGAGAGATCTGGAGCGGGAGACGGGTCTCGAACCCGAGACAATCAGCTTGGAAGACCGCGGAGCCTGAGCGCAGTAGGCCACGCTCAGAGGGGCGAACGTGGCGTGTCCAGTCATCGTGTCGTCGCGACAGCACACTACCGGCGAGCCGCACGAGCGTCGGCATATGGGCGCCGTGAGTGTTGTGCATCAGACGCCGGCGAAGCGCGCTCCAGACTCCGAGTGTCTGCTACGTTCGAATTGCCGCTCGCTCCGTCGGGGATAAAGAGCCGCGCCCGAGCCCAGCCGAGTTGCCCCGATTCGCGAGCGTCGACGATCCAGAGAGGAGTTCTTGATCACCAGGCCAAGCCATGCGTCTTGGAGCGAGCCGCTGATCCGCGCCTCCATCACATAGATCCCAGGGGGCCAAACGACGACCGAACGATCGAGGGGGTCGGCCATGGCGCCAAATGAACCCGGCGAAGGCGTCAGCCGAGCAACCTGCCGCCATCCGGTGGGGTCGGCCGGGTCGCCGCCCTGCCGCCACAGGGTGCCATTCCAGGCATTTCGGCCATGATCCAATACCCCGGCTGGGACACAGAAGCCGAGCTTGTCGACGCTGTGCGAGACCAGCGAAGTCACGGGGATCGAAGTCCGGATGGGCGGCACCATGGCGTAGACGACGGAGGCTACCAGCCAGGTCCGGACGGACCGGCCCGGCTGGACGTCGTCGGCAACGACGAGCCAACCGTCTCGGCTCAGGCACACCGTCTTATCCCAATCGCTCGGTGTGAGAGTCGGAGATTGCGTACGCCCGGGCGGAGCAGCCGGGGGCGCCGCGATCACCGGGACCGGCGGCGCTGGTACCTCCGACTCCCTGGTCGAGTCACCGGCCCACGGTTTGACCGTGGCGACAAGAAGGAGCACAGCTGCGGCTGCGATTCCTATGGGCAGCGTCCGGGCGGTGCGACCGAGGCTGATGAGTTCCACGTCGATCGGGTCCAAAGGGCACGACCCTTCTGGATTAGCCGGGACGATGGCTCGCGCGACCCCAAGGCTCACCCATTGCATCGGGTTTGCCTTGGCCTGTCATGCGCCCGCCGTCGCCGTCTCCCTCAAACACGGTGAGCTCGCCTGTCGCGACGTCTGCCAGCACGAGCCTGCCAACCGCGGTCCTCAGTTGCTGACGTGCTACCGAATCGAGCCCGGTGTCCGTGATGATCGTTTCGGCTTCCTCCAGACGAGCCACGGAACTGATCCCGATTACGCCCCACTTGGTACTGTCGGCCATGACGATCAAACGCCGACCTGCCTCGATCAGGGCCCTATTCGTCTCGGCCTCGAGAATGTTGGGCGTCGTGAAGCCGGCCCTCGAATACATCCCGTGGGTGCCCATGAAGACCGTGTCGACATGGAGCGATCGAATGACCTCGACTGCGAATGGTCCGACCAGGGCATCCGATGGAGTCCGGACGCCGCCGGACAGGATGATCGTCTGGTCCGGCCGACCGTCTCGGTAGAGCACGTCCGCGACCGGTACAGAGTTGGTGAGAATCGTCAGGCCCGGAACGTCCAGGAGACGGCAGGCGAGGGCGAAAGTCGTCGTACCGGCCGAGATGGCAATCGCCGTACCAGGCACTACCAGCGTTGCAGCGGCTCCGGCGATGAGGGCCTTCTCGGCCGGCATCAGGCTCGACTTCGCTGAGAAACCGGGTTCGAGCACGGAGTTTCCGTCGAGAGCTGCGGCGCCGCCGTGCACCTTTACTATCAGCCCGCGCTCATCGAGGATCTCGAGATCGCGGCGAATGGTCATGTCCGATACGCCGAGCGCGCTGACGAGATCAGCAACGCGAACGGCCCCGTGGTCGCGCACTCGCTCAAGGATCAGGGTCTGGCGCTGTCTGGCGAGCGCGGGCCTCCTGGCGCCGGCGTCTGGCATCGGCCCGCCGTCAACCCTCGAGTCCATTAGTCCAAGCCAGCCTCCCTCCGGGCCGGAGTGTTGCGACGACGTACGCCGCACCCTCAGTCACTGCCGCGGCGGTGCGTAGTGCCATGTTGGCCGCTTTGGGAGCTAATGTCGAGGCGAGGCACCGAGAGCGCGGAGGCGACATCCATCGGTGCCTTGCCAGCGCGCGGTTGTTCGACGCGGTCACGCCGGCCATCATCCCCAGGTCGTTATAGATGACGCCAGCGCCGTTGCAGGTGGGGCAGGCGCCCTCGGAGTTGCCCGTAGGCGCCCGAGGCCGCGCCCGGGAGAATCTTCCCACGCAAATACAACAGGGATTGGAGCGGGAGACGGGTCTCGAACCCGCGACATTCGGGAGCTTCGAAGGCCTAAGCGTCTATGCGCTGTGGCACCCCTCGTGGAAGCCCGAGCGTAGCGTGTCCAGTTATCGTGTCGTCGGGGCCAGGCGCTGGAGCCCCATCCGCTGTGGGGCCGATGAGAGTGGGCGGTCGTGACTCGAGACCAGGGCTCAGGCGGCGCGCCCAGATCGCCTCGAAACAGGCTGACAGACCGTACGGCGGTGATACAGTCAGCCCGCACGGGAGGCTTGGACGCGCGGCCCACACTCTGGCCGCCGGGACTGCGCCGAGCCACTGGCGAGACCGACCCGCGTGGAAGGCGTCCCAGGGAGCGGTTTTGCAGAGCGGGATCGCGTTGCTCGCCGCCGGGCCCCTCGAGCCCGAGGCCGCCGGGCCAGGGCCTGCCACCCCTGTCCAGGACCGAGTCCAGCGAACAGGTCGTCGTCGCGTCGGTCCGATAGTGACCGCAGTTCTCGGCCTTCTCGCCGTGCTGGCCCTGGTCGGGGGGATCGGCTACAGCGCCTACGTCGGTGCCGTCGGGTCCGAGACGTTCGTCCGTCCGAGCGGAAACACCGACTGCCGCAACCCGATTGTCCGGTACGGCTGGGCCTACGAGGCGATCAACTACGACGTCGCCGACGACGTAGCCCTGCAGGCGGCCAACCCGAGCATGGAGAGCTGCGCCAGCCAGGGCGCAACCGCCGGCACGGACGTCGTCACGACCGACGGCATCCACATCGGTGGTTGGTACATCCCCGCGGCCAGCGGCGCCGGCCCCACGGCGCCGACCGTCATGCTCGTCCACGGCTGGGCGTCCAACAAGAGCGAGGTCCTCAAGTACGCGGTGCCGTTCCACGCGGTCTACAACGTGGTCGCGTTCGACCTGCGCGGCGGCGGCAGGAGCTCGAAGAGCGACGTGACGTTCGGGCTGCGCGAGAAGCTCGACCTCGAAGCGATGATCGACTGGCTGGAGCGCACGAAGCTCCCCTCCCACATAGCCGTCATGGGCAACTCGATGGGCGGCGCAACAGCCGTGATGACCGCCGCCGACGACCAGCGGATCGAGGCCCTGATCCTGGACTCGATGCATGCCCGCGTCGAGGACGTGATAGGCCGCCGCCTGGAGGTCGACGAGGGCCATCCGTCCGTGCCGGGGACGCCCGCCATCCTGCTCGGGATCTGGCTTCGCACCGGGATCAACCTGATGGACGCCAACCCGATCAACTACATCCCGGCCCTGGACCACCGGCCGCTTCTGCTGATCCACGGTACGGCCGATCAGCAGGACCTCCCCGCACGCAGCGTCAACGTCAACTTCGCCGCGGCACAGGCCGCCGGCGTACTGGTCGAGATGCACATGTGCGAAGGCGGCTGGCACGGGCACGTCATCGACACCTGCCCCGCCGATTGGGGGCGCTGGAGCGTGGACTTCCTCACCAGAACGTTCGGGCTCGCAAAGTGAGCGCCGGGGTGGAGCGCTCCGCGAAGCCGGTGCACGGCGTCAGGCGCGTCGCGCGACACGGGGCCGCCTGGCTGGTCGGGCTGGGCCGGGGCGCCTGGCTGTTCCCTCTCGACGTCACCTTCCGAGTTGCAGGACTCCGCTACATTTGGCTGAAGGCCCTCTTCCGCTGGACGCCGCCGCCTATCCTCGCCGGACTCGGGCAGCTGCGGGCCGAGCGAGCGGCCTGGAGGGCGGCGAAGCGCGTCCCCGCGTATCGCCGATTCCTCGCCGACGGGCGGGTCGCGCTCGACGACCTCTTTCCTCTCGGCATCCTCGGGCGCCTTCCGGAAACCGACAAGCGGTCGTACATTGACCGCTACCCGCTCCTCGATCGCTGCGTCGGCGGTTCAGTGCCCTTTGCCGGGACGACGATCGACGAGTCCAGCGGGTCGACGGGAACGCCCTACAACTGGATCCGCGGGGAACGCGAGCGCCTCGTCGCCCATCGCAACATCGGCTTCTTCGCGCGGTACGCGTTCGGCACGGACCCACTCGTCACGATCAACGCCTTCTCGATGGGCGCCTGGGCGACCGGCTTCAACATGACCCTGGGCATGCTGCGGCACGGGATCGTCAAGCCGGTGGGGCCCGATGTCGACAAGATCCTCTCCACCCTCGCTTTCCTGGGGCCGACGTACCGCTTCCTGATCAGCGGGTATCCGCCCTTCCTCAAGCATCTCGTCGACGAGGGTGACCGGCGCGGGTTCTCGTGGGGCGGGTTACCGGCTGCATGCGCTCGTGGGTGGAGAAGGCATGACGGAGGAGTTGCGCGACCGTCTGCTCGTGCGGTTCGAGTCGGTCTTCTCCGGATATGGAGCGACCGACCTCGAGATCGGGATGGCCGGCGAGTCCCCTGTCAGCATCGCAATCCGGCGGCTCGCCCGAGCCCGGCCCGAGATACGTGCCGCGCTGTTCGAGAGCGATCCCCGCCTGCCGATGGTGTTCCAGTACAACCCGCTGATCCACTTCCTCGAGACGAATACCGACCACGAGATCGTGTGCACCGTGAGCCGGCTGGACCTCCTCGCGCCGAGGATCCGCTACAACGTGCACGACGAGGGCGGACTCCTGTCATTCGGACGGGCCCGGGCCGTGCTGTGCGACTTCGGATTCGATATCAGGACGCTCGGTCAAGGAGCCGAGACTGTCGGGCCACGGGGCGCGCTTCCATGGGCCAGCCCGATCCCGCTCCCGTTCCTGTGGGTCAACGGCCGGCGTGACGCGACGATCAGCGTGATGGGCTCGAACATCTACCCCGAGGACATCGAGACCCTCCTCTACCGGGATCCCGCGATCCTGCCGCGGCTCCAGTCGTTCATGCTCACGACCCGGGACGACGAAAGCGGGTTGCCACGACCCGTCATCATGCTCGAACTCACCGATCTCGACGGCGTAGACCAGCCTTGGCGCAACGCGGCCGCTGACCGCGTTCGTGACGGTCTCACCGGTCTGAACATTGACTACCGATCTTCTGTGGTCGAGTTCCCGGCGGCCATGCGCCCGATAGTCGAGACCTTCGAGCCAGGAGGCGGACCCTTCGCCGGCGACCGGACTCGAATCAAGCAGCGGCGGATCGCCAACCCACAGGGCTAGAAGGGGATCCGCGGCTGGAGACAAGTCCGGAACCGACGATGGTCAGCTTCGTAGGGCCCAGGCGCTGCCGTCGTCCTGAGCACGAAAAGAGAACTGGAGCGGGAGACGGGTCTCGAACCCGCGACGTTGGCTTGGAAGGCCGGGGAGCGTGAGCGCTCTAGTATCCGTCGTGGAGTCCCGAGCGTACGGCATCCAGTTATCGTGTCGTGAACGGTCGTCTGCCGCCTCAAGACTGGCTCTGTGGCACCAGCCATCACAGATAGCAGTTGAACGAGATAGGCGCCGGGTTTGCGTGGGAGGCGGTCCCCGATGCGGCCCTCGCAACGGGCCGCCCCTGGGGACCCCACCGTATGGAACTTGACGCTCCCAACGACCCGAGCGCCCTATCCTCGCTGTCCTCGCACTGGGTCGGCGTCCCCGCCATCAGGCTGTTCGGGCGCGCTTCCCGAAGGAGTCCGTGTGCCGAAGATCGTCATCACCCACAAGGTGGTGGACACTGAGCGCTGGCTTACGGGCAAGTCAGAGCGGGCCTCAGTCATCTCAGCGTACGCCACGAACGCGACCGACTACGTCGCGGCGGATGGCAGCAACAACATCGCCGTCACCGCCGACGTGCACGACATGGCGGGCGCGCAGGCAATGATGGCTTCGCCGTCGCCCGAGGATGCTGCCACGATGGAGCGGCACGGTGTCATCCCCCCGCTGACGGTCTACGTCGAGAAGTAGTCGGGGCCACAATCGGCTCTGAACGAAGAGAGGCACGAAGGTGGACAAGAACCTCGTCGACGAGGTTGTGGCTGTCGCGGCCAGGGTGGTCGGCAGTGGGGCCATCTCGGCGAACGGGCACGGCAACGTAAGCCTGCGGGTCCCCGGCGCGGAGGAGATGTACTTCACGTCGGCCCCGTCGCTCCGGGGGCTCGGGCCGGAGGGCGTGGTTCGCGTCGGCCTCGACGGGACGCTCCTGGAGGGCCAGCTGCCTCCGATCCAGGGCGCCGTCGTGGCGATGCACACGGCGATGTACCACGACCGGCCCGATGTCGGTTGCGTCGTCCACACGCATTCGCCGTACGCCACAGCGTTTGCCGCCGCCAACCGTCCGATCGACTGCTGGATCGAGGCGCTCGCGATGTTCGGGCTGCCGGACGGCGTACCCGTCGCCGCCTACGGTCCGCGTGGATCCGAGCGAGCGGTGTCCAACATCCGGCGAGCGGCGCAACCGGGTGTGCCAGCGGTCCTGCTCGCCAACCACGGCGTGCTCGTCTTCCACCGCACGCCGGAGCTGGCCATCCTCATCGGCGGGGTCGTCGAGGAGGCGGCACAGGCGGCGATCAGCGCAATGGCGTTGGGCGGCCCGGTCGAGATCCCGGAGGACCTGCGGGCCGCCGCGCTCCAGAGGGCGATGGCGTTCGACACGGCGGGAACGAAGACCGCCTGACGCCGCGGGGATGCGGGGCGAGCACGTCAAACTCAGGAAGACCTGGCTGAGCGTTGGAGCGGGCATGGCCAGCGACGGCCAGCCCCGCGCAAGCCCAGGCTGAGTGTCGCTGCTCTCGTGAACTGGGAGATTTGGAGCGGGAGACGGGTCTCGAACCCGCGACATTCAGCTTGGAAGGCTGACGCTCTACCGACTGAGCTACTCCCGCCCGATTTGCCTTGGTTTGTTAGGCAAGTCTTGTGATTAGCCTAACGAACCGTGGCCCATACCTGTCGCTGGACGCTGTGGGAGCGCAGTCTTGGTTGGCCCCACGCTCCCAGAGCGTATAACTGTAGCCGATGGCGGGCAATTCACGTTCAGCGCACAGCGCCTAATTACACGCTGTCGCTCTTGAGCTTCGAAGCCGATTTGCTCGAGCCCAGCGGTTCGCGAACCTAACCTCGCGGAGGATTGCGGGCCCTTGCGCCTCATAGCCCATCCGACTGAGCGGGGGCAATGCCCACCAATTGCGCAAAAGACTGCCCATTTGGAGCGGACTGGCCCTCAGGCCGAGATTGCGGTGGCGAAAGAGCGCGTTCGGCCGCGGAAGCCCTTCTCCGAACTACCACAAGCTGACGCTGTCGAGCATTCCCTGGCTGCGCCGGACTGGCGCGAATTTCGTTGTTCCTCTGATCTCGGCAGCCCACGCTCTAGCAGCGCCCGCCTACGCCCCTCCCCTATCGGAGCGTCGAGCCTTCAAACACGTGTCCGGGTGAACGTCATATGGGTCACGCCGCTCGGCGACGAGGTTGCCTCGACTTCGTAGTCCTTCTCGAGGCCCTCGAGCCCGTCCCAAAGACACACGCCCCGGCCGAGCAGGATCGGGACCACCACGAGGTGCATGTGGTCGATGAGCCGCGCTGCCAGGAACTCGCGGATCGTGGTGGGACCCCCGCCGATGCGCACGTCCTGGCCGCTCGCAGCCGCGCGGGCCATCTCGAGCGCCTCGGCCGGCGACGCGTCGACGAAATGGAACGTCGTGCCGCCTTCCATCTCGATCGACGGACGCACGTGGTGGGTGAGGATGAAGGTGGGCGTGTGGAATGGCGGGTTGGGACCCCACCATCCCTTCCACGCCGGGTCCTCGTGCCATCCAGGGGGTCCGAACTTCCCGGCGCCCATGATCTCCGCGCCGATCCCCGGATCGTGGAGCCGCAGGAAGGCGTCGTCGATGCCGCTGCTGCCGCCGGGCTCGCCGACCTTCTGATGCCACCACTGGGTAGCGAACATCCATTGGTGCAACCGATCGCCGGCGTGGCCGAACGGCGCGTCGCGGCTCTGACCTTCGCCGGTGCCGAACCCGTCGAGCGAGACCGAGAAGAATTGGACGCGGGCGAGTGACATGGCTCGTGCTCCTCTTGGGTGGGAACTTCACGATGGGCTGCCGTTCTGCCGTGCCCCGCCGGTGCCGTCAGGCCTTAATCCTGCCGGTGCCAGGGGGCCCAGCCAGAATGGTCGGAGCGTATTCCAGGAGTTGGATGCGACCATCGAAGGTGCGGCTGCCAATCATGTCTAGAGCAACATCGGGATAGCCGTCGTAAATCCGTTCCCGACCGGTGTGTCCGGTGATGACGGGAAACACGACCACGCGGAAGCGGTCGACAAGGCCCGCCTTGAGCAGGGAACGGCACAGGGTAAGGCTGCCGATCGTGCGCATCGACCGCGAAGCCTTGCCCTTCATCTCGCGCACGGCCTCGACGGCGTCTCGAGCCACGAGTTGCGTGTTCGGCCAGGAAAGAGGCTCGCTCAACGTGGTCGAGAAGACGATCTTCGACATGGCGGCAAGGGCATCGGTGCCTGGCTCGCCCTCGGCGGCGAATCGGGACATGAGCCGGTATGTCGTCGCACCCATCAGGATCGTGTAGTCGCGTTCCGGCTGCTCCCCCAACCACGCGAGGTACTCGGGGCCTTCGAGCCCCCACCAGCCCGGCCAGCCTTCGGCAGCGGCGTAGCCATCGAGCGAAGTGATGAAGTCAATGAGGAGTTCTGGCATCGCAGTTTCGACTCTCCCGAGCGGTTGGGCCGGACTGCGCCTAACCTGCCCGATCGAGGGTGATCCTGCATTGCCCGATCTCAATGTCCCGGATCCCGGGCGACAAGTCACCTGCAGGAGCTGGGCCACCTGACGCAGACCGTTCGCGCTCCTCTTGGTATCGCCCGACTAGCATGGTCTCGTACACACTTCACGAGGTGGCGAGCGTAATGAACCGAAGAGGCGTTTGCTACGACGTCGGCCATGTCATGACCATCAACTGGCGCCCGATCTTCGACATGAAGGTGGTTCACCGCGAGCTGGAAATCATCGGGCGCGATCTCCACTGCAATGCCGTGCGGATTGGTGGGCGCGATCTGAGGCGGGTGGTCCGGGCATCCGAGGACGCCCTGACCCAGGGCCTCGAAGTGTGGTTCTCGCCCGTGCTCTGGGACAAAAGCCCCGACCGGACTCTCGCCTACATCGTTGCGGCGGCGGAGGCGGCCGAGAAGCTGCACCTCCAGTGGCCCGATCGAGTCGTATTCGTCGTCGGACAGGAGTTGACCCTGTTCATGCAGGGCATCGTGCCCGGCAAGAGCCTCGTCGCCCGGATGCGGAACCCGTCGCTCGGGGAAGTCATAAAGACCGGGGCGCATAACGCGCCGCTCAACGCATTCCTCGGCCGTGCGGTCGAGGCTGTCCGGCGCGTCTACCAAGGTCCCCTCAGCTATGCGGCTCTGATCTGGGAAGCGGTCGACTGGAGTCGCTTTGACATCATCGGCGTCGACCACTACCGAGACCCCCGCATCAACGATCGCTACGTCGACATGCTCGCGCCCCTCTTTGCGGTCGGGAAACCAGTGGTCGCGACCGAGTTCGGTCTGGGCACATACGTCGGCGCCGACAAGGCCGGCGGAGCAATGAACCTCGGTGGCATGGTCGACTTCACGCTGGGCCTTCACTCCCTACCGCTCGTCGGACGGCTGGTGCGACCGCGACTCAACGGCGTCTACGTGCGCGATGAGGAACTCCAGGCCCGGGAACTTGCCGAGACCCTCGCCATCCTGGATGCGGCTGGAGTCGACGGCGCGTTCGTCAGCACATTCCTGTCCGCCATCCATCCCTACGACGAGGATCCTCGATACGATCTCGACGTGGCCGCCTCAACCCTGGTCAAGACCTTGGGCAGAGGCAGGCGCGGGACGACATATCCGGACATGCCCTGGGAGCCAAAGGCGTCGTTCCGGGCAGTCAGCGACTACTACTCGCGCCACAGCTAGGCTCAAGGGAGACTTGGCGAATCTGATCGTGCGAAGCGCCTCCAGCGCGACGGCGGGGATAATCGGCCCCACGCGACGCTCTACTGGGCGATCCTGCGGCGGTAGACCCTCATCGCGAACACATACGCGACGATGAGGATGCCGACGCACCAGGCGAGGGCGATCCAGATATCGGCGCCGACCGGTTGCTGCGCAAACAGGGCGCGGATCGCGTTTACGATCGACGTCACCGGCTGGTTTTCGGCGAAGACGCGCACCGGACCGGGCATGGTGGCGGTGGGCACGAATGCCGAGCTGATGAACGGCAGGAAGATGAGCGGGTAGGAGAAGGCGCTCGCGCCGTCCACGGACTTCGCGGTCAGGCCGGGGATGACGGCCATCCATGTCAGGGCCAGGGTGAACAGGATCAGGATCCCGGCGACCGCGAGCCAGGCCAACACTCCCGCCGGTGAGCGGAAGCCCATGAGGAGAGCGACGAGCACGACCACCACGAGCGAGACCATATTGGCGACAAGTGACGTCAGCACGTGCGCCCACAGCACGGACGACCGAGCGATCGGCATGGACTGGAACCGCTCGAAGATGCCGCTCTTCATGTCCAGGAAGAGTCGAAATGCGGTGTAGGAGATGCCCGAAGCGATCGTGATGATCAAGATACCGGGCAGCAGGTAGTCCACATACGAACCCGACCCTGTTTCGATCGCGCCGCCGAACACGTAGACGAACAGCAGCATGAAGCCGATCGGCATGATGCAGGTCGTGATGATGGTGTCCAGGCTGCGCGTGATGTGGCGCAGGGAGCGTCCAGTCAGGACGGCGGTGTCGCTGAAGACGTGCTTGTTCATCATTGTCCCTTACTTGTCCTTGTCGACCTTGCCGTCCGCGTCGGCGCCGCCGTCCTCGCCATGGTCACCGACGACTGAGAGGAAGACCTCCTCGAGCGTCGGCTGCTTCTCGACGTATTCGACTTTGGCGGGCGGGAGCAGCTGCTTGAGTTCGGCGAGCGTGCCGTTCACGATGATCCGGCCCTCATGGAGGATCGCGATCCGGTCGGCCAGTTGTTCGGCCTCGTCGAGATACTGCGTCGTGAGCAGCACCGTGGTGCCGTGATCGGCGAGTTCCTTGACCGCCTGCCACACCTCGATGCGGGCCTGGGGGTCGAGCCCGGCCGTCGGTTCGTCGAGGAAGATGACCGGCGGATCACCGATGAGGCTCATCGCGATGTCGAGGCGGCGGCGCATGCCCCCCGAATACGTCGACACATACCGCGCGGACGCGTCTGTCAGCCCGAAGCGCTCGAGCAGGTCACCGGCAATCTTGCCCGGGTCCTTGAGGTGCCTCAGCCGGGCGATCAACACGAGGTTCTCCCGGCCGCTGAGGATCTCGTCGACAGCCGCGAACTGCCCGGTGAGACTGATGGACTCGCGCACGTCCGCAGCCTCTGTGGAGACGTTGAAGCCGTTGACGCTCGCGCTCCCCGCGTCGGCCTTGAGCAGCGTGGACAGGATGTTGACGACGGTGGTCTTGCCTGCCCCGTTCGAGCCGAGCAGGGCGAAGATGGCGCCCCGCTCGATGTCGAAATCCACGCCGCGCAGCACGTGTAGTTGCTTGTAGGACTTCTCCAGGCCCTGCACATGGATCGCGGGGCCCGAGAGTTGATCGATCGTCATCAAGCCTCAGTTCTCTCTTTCATTGCGGCCTCATTCAATGGGGTTCGGCCCGGTCCGCTGGCCCTGGTAAGCCGCTCCCGACGCCGGCTCGGACGCCGGCCTAGTTATCGCCGTACGCATACGGCGTATACTGTGGCGCCAGTCTAGGTATGCGGCGTATACTTGTCAAGCCATGGAACCGGTGAACGCGACAGAGAAGATGTTGCCGGCGCGAGAACGGCCCGGTCTGACCCGTGAGGCCGTAGTTGCCCGTGCCCTCGAGATCGGCAATGCCGAAGGACTCGAGGCGGTCAGCCTGCGGCGTCTCGCGCAGGAGCTAGGCGTCACGCCGATGGCTCTCTACCGCCACGTTCGCGACAAACAGGACCTCGTCAACGCCATGACGGAAGTCGTCCTCGACGGCATCGACACCACCGCCGGGTATCGACCCGAGATGACCTGGACCGAACGCATGCGCCTGGCGATCGATAACTACAAGGAGCAGATCGACGCGCGTCCGCTTGCCCTGCCGCTCAGCATCGCGTACAACGGCGACGGCTCAGCAGGCCCCCGGGGCTTCTGGAGAATGCTCGAGGACCTCCTGGCCATCCTGCTCGATGCGGGTTTTGACCGACGGGAGGCGATCGTCCAGATCCGCATGATCTCGAACCTCCTCGCCGGCTACCTGCTCCTCCTCCAGCAGGGTGCCCCGGACGCCGCGGCGCTCGATGCCCACCAGGTCGATCTCCTGCGCCGTGGCATGGTGCTCGCGCAACTTAGCCTGCCCCGCGACGAGTTCCCGAACCTGGTCGAAAGCGCGGAGGACACAGCCGAGGTCTGGCTGAGCGATCCGCACCGCTGGTGGCAGAACACAGTCGACGTGATCGTCTTCGGCCTTGAGCGGATGCTCGAGCGTGACCGTCACGGATTGCCACCCCAGGAAAATGCCTCGCAGCCTGGCCCATAGTCCTCGGTGCGAAACCAGTCCTTCGCGCCCGGACTAGACACGCATGTCGTGGCCTCGCCCGACCAGTCACTCGAGCCAGATGGAGCATGTCATCTCGACATCGCGGCTGGCTCGCCTTCGCCACGAAGCGGCTGCGGGCGGTCGCGACGCGGTACGTGGGCAAGCCACCGATACCATTTCGTCTGCCACCGGTCGAAGACTGTGAAACCTCCGAGAAACGACGGCAACCGGAGGCCGAGGAGATGCGCAAGATCGTTGGCGGGATGTTTATCAGCCTCGATGGCGTAATCGAAGAGCCGAATTCCTGGACCGGCGCCTACGACCACCCGAGAATCGACCAGGTCGGCGGCAGCCGACCTGAGCCCTCAGACGCGCCGCGTGTCTCGCCGGAAGAGCAGCATCGCTGCGCCTGCAAACACGACCGTCCACGCGATCATGATTACGAGCCAGGTCGGATCGAAGGCTCCGCCGACCAACGGGAACCGGGCGATCGCGGCGACGCCGTAGGTCGGCATGTACGGGGCGATCGTCTGCATCGCCGACGGCAGTGAGTTCACCGGCGTGAAGAGGCCGCCGAGCACGGCGAGCATGCCGAGCACGAAGCCGATGACCTGCATGACGTTCTCCGCCGGCAGCAGGTAGCCCATGAACAGCCCGAATGCGGCGAAGACGACCGAGGCGGCCCAGGCCAGGATCCCGGTCGTGACCCAGGTCGACGGACTCATGGTCACGCCGTCGATCGCTCCTGCGGCGTAGACCACCGCCACCGAGACCAAGCCCAGCAGCATGGCGGTCGCGATCTTGACGCTCACGTAGGCCGCCGGCCGCAGTGGGGTCAGCCGCAGCTGCCGGCTCCAGCCGAGCCCACGCTCGATCGATACCATGGCGCCGCCGGAGGTGGCCGCCAGCATCGCGCCATACACCGCGACGCCGATCATCGTCGTGGCCACGGTCAGCTCCGTTCCTTGCACGGCCACGAACCGCTTGTTCGAACGGAACAGCAGGAACAGGACGATCGGAAAGATCAGCGTGACGCCGACGGTGCGCCGATTGCGCAGGAGACGCCGTACCTCGATCGCCAGAAGCGTGAGATTGAACCCGCCCAGGGGCGGCGCCGGACGGGTATCGAACGAGCGCCCCGAGGAGGAGGCGTTGGTGTTCACGCCGCACGCTCCGGCGCACCCTGGCCGGTACCCGATGCTCGCTCGTCGCTCGTCAGCGCCAGGAAGGCGTCCTCGAGATTGTGGGTCGCGATCTCGACGTCGCTGGCAGGCGTCGCGGTCAGGAGATATCGGGCAACTTCGTCGGAGTCCATCGTCTGGATGAGCACGCGGTCACCGCGAACCTCGACCGAGCGGACGCCCGGCAGGCCGGCCAGCGTCGCCCTATCCGCTCCGGGCAGCGTCGCCTGGACAGAACGGCCGGCAGAGAGGCTCCTCACCTCGGCCGCCGTGCCATCCGCCACGACCCGACCCTGTCGCAGCAGGATGATCCGGTCGGCGTAGGCGTCGGCTTCCTCGAGGTAGTGGGTCGCGAAGAGTACGGTTCGACCCAACTCGGCGTCGCGTCTGATCGCGGACCAGAAGTCGCGCCGACCCTCGACGTCCATACCCGCGGTGGGCTCATCGAGCGCCATCAGCGCGGGATCCGGCACCAGCGCAAGGGCAAATCGAAGCCGTTGCTGCTCGCCGCCGGAGCAGCTTCCCACGAGCCGCCCTCCGAGGTGTGCGATGCCCGCCCGCTCGAGCACCTCATCGACCGGCCGCGACTCGGCGTAGAGCGAGGCCGTCAGGCGAACCGTCTCGCGAACCGTCAGGTCCTTGAGGAGACCGCCCGTCTGCAGGACGGCGCCGATGAGCCCGCGCGAGACCGCCGCGGCGGGCGACATCCCGAGGACGCTGACCGTCCCCCGATCCGGCCGTCCGAGCCCGAGAATCATGTCGATCGTCGTCGTCTTGCCGGCGCCGTTGGGGCCCAGGAGGGCGGCTATCTCCCCGAGCTCGAGGCGCAGGTCGATCCCGTCGACAGCCCGAACGGCGCCGAAGCTCCGCGACACGTTCTGGAGCTCGACGGCGGCGGGCGGGGTCTGGAGGGGGGACACGTCTCGAGTATATGTCGCTGTCTTAGGTCGGGCCTCAATCGGCGAGGCGTGCGGTCCTGCGCGGCGCATGCCCTTGGGCGAGCTCAAGCCAGAGGTCAGGACCACGCTAAGTCGACACCGTCCTCCGGAACGACCACGCCATTCCAGCCTTCATGGCGACCAACGCAATCCCGAGAGTCCGGATCCTGCAAGGCGGACCGTCCGCAGCCGCCACCCGGTCTTCGCCGCTGCCCTCACGTCAGGCTGAAGGGCCGGACCGGGAGTCGAGCTCGGCCGCGCGCGTCTGCAGGTCGCTCAAGGCCGCCGCGGCATGGAGCTGGAACGGTTCGTCATTGTCCGCCTCAATCCAGCGCTCAACGGCGATTGTGAAGGCGAGCATCCCCACTTCCGCCCCCAGCCGGGCGGTCAGCTCGTCCGCGCCCCGTGCGCGCAGGGCGGCGCTGATCGACCCGGCGATCCGGGCGTGTTTGAGCAGTCCCCGCTCCCGTAGCTCGGTGTTCGCCGCGACCACCAGCACGCGCTGCTCGGCCTTGGCCCGCTGCTGCGGAGTCATCGCGGCCTCGGCGGCCGCGAACGCGGCCTGCAGGCACTCGGTGAGCGTCGCATCCGGGGAGGCAGCCCGGATGGCGTCGGCGAACAGCCCGGCCAGCACGTCTTCACCGCCGAACAGGACCTCCCGCTTATCGGCGAAGTGCCGGAAGAACGTGGCGCGGTTCAAACCGGCGCGATCCGCGATCTGCGCGACGGTCGTCTCCTCGTACCCGTTCTCCACGAACAGGTCCAGCGCGGCGGTCTCCAGGCGCTCACGCGCGTCCGGTGCCCATCTGCTCACCGTCACAGTCTAAGCGAGGCGACCGGATCGCATCACCTGGCCAGGTGATGCGACTTAGTCACATGGTTGTGTTATGGTGATGCGACCGGATCGCATCAACGTTCCGGCCGCGGCGTCTGCGCCGCGCATCTTCATCACCTCAAAGCACGACCAAGGAGACCTTCATGCGCATCTTCGTCACCGGCGCTTCCGGCTGGATCGGCTCGGCCGTCGTCCCCGAACTCATCAGCGCCGGCCACCGCGTCCTCGGGCTAGCCCGCTCGGACGCCTCCGCCAAAGCCGTCGCCGACATGGGCGCCGAGGTGCTGCGCGGCGACCTGAACGACATCGACGTGCTGCGCGCCGGTGCCCTCGACAGCGACGGCGTCATCCACCTGGCCTTCGTCGCGCCCAGCGTGAGCGAGGCTGCGACACAGACCGACGCCAGGGCCATCGAGACGTTTGCCACCAGCCTCGCCGGCTCCGGCAAGCCCCTGGTGGTCTCTGGCGGAACGCTCGTCAGGCCCGGACGAGTCGCGACCGAACGCGACGAACTCGTCGCCACGGGGCCCATCGCGGCCCGTATCACCAACATGCAGGCCGCGCTGGCTGCCGCAGACCGGGGCGTTCGCTCCTGCCTGGTCATGCTGCCCCGCTCGGTGCATGGCGAGGGGGAACGTCACGGTTTCATCCCCCAGCTCATCGACGTGGCCCGGACCAAGGGCGTCTCCGGCTACATCGGTGATGGGAGAAGCCGCTGGCCCGCCGTCCACGTGAAGGACGCCGCGAGTCTCTACCGGCTGGCTGTCGAGCAGGCTCCCGCCGGTGCGGTGCTCCACGCTGTCGGCGACGAAGGCGTGCCCGTCCGCGAGATCGCCGAGGCCATCGGCCGCCACCTGGACCTGCCGGCTAAGTCTCTGCCCGCCGGGGAGTACGAGGGCATGCTCGTGCACCTGCTCAGCACCGACATGCCCGCCTCCAGCACCATCACCCAGGAGCTCCTGGGCTGGAAGCCCACCCACCCCGGCCTCATCGAGGACATCGAACAGGGCCACTACTTCATCTGATCGGCCCCGGACAGCAGGCGAGCCAACGACGAGCGCGGCGCCTACCTCAGCCACGACGCCGTAGCCGATGAAAGAACGTGGCCTGAAGTCTTCGAAGCGTTGATTGATCACGCCCATCGTCAGTCCGGTTCGTGCGGCGGCTGCGGAGATCTGGGCCGCGCCCTCGGCGGACGGCTCCAGGGCGTCAACGCGGTACCCGAGCCGGGCGAGGTAGAGCGCGTTGCGGCCCTGACCCGCGCCGACATCTAGCAGCGGCTCCTCCCTCTCGATGAGCGCCTGGTGATCGGTCAGCAGGGAATCGGGCGCAGTGCCGAAGAAGGCAGGGCTACGCGAGTAGCTTTCGTCGCAACTCAACTACTGCACTTGGTTCTCCTAGGGAAGGCTGAGGGCGGACACGATGCCCGCCCTCGATGAAGACAGGACCGAAATCAGCCGACCAGGGCGGGTTGCGCCTCGCCGCTCGTGGCGAACGCCGTCCATGGACCAGCCACCTGACGGGTGGTCACATTCAGGCGGTTCCAGGTGTTGATCGAGGCGATAGCCACGACGAGGGCCGCCAGAGCCGGCTCGTCGTAGTTGCGCGCGGCCTCGTCCCAGATCTCGTCCGGGACCGGGTCGGGCCGATCGCTCATTCGGGTCGCGGCCTCGGCCAGCGCCAGTGCCGATCGTTCCGCGTCCGTGAAGTAGGGCGACTCTCGCCAGGCGCCCACCGCGAACATTCGCTCGTCGGTCTCGCCGGCGTTCTTGAGGTCGCGGGCGTGCAGCTCGACGCACACACTGCAACCGTTGATCTGACTCACTCGCAGGTAAACGAGGTCGAGCGTCCGCGACGCTACCCTGCCTTTGGTCGCCGACGATAGCGCCGTCAGCGCCTCAATGACGCCGGGTACCGCCATCGCCGGGTTGTTGATCCGTGCTTGCATCAGTAGTTCTCCTTCGGGGAAGGCCGCGCACGGGACCGAAACTCTTTCGACGCCCCTGTCACATCGGCCGCTTTGACTGGTTCAATGGGGTGACACGCCCCGAAGAAGGAATGTGACCGATGAACGAGCACGACATGCTGGCCGAGCGCTTCGAGGCCCACCGTGGCCACTTGCGGGCCGTCGGCTATCGCATGCTCGGCTCTCTCACGGAGGCTGAAGACGCGGTTCAAGAGACGTGGGTCAAGATCAGCCGGGCGGACGCCCGCGAGGTCGAGAATCTGGGCGGCTGGCTCACCACGGCCGTCTCGCGAGTGTGCTTGAACATGCTTCGCTCACGGCGGTCAAGGCGCGAGGACTCACTCAACGTCCACGTGCCCGACCCGATCGTGGATCGAGCCGGCGGCGTCGATCCCGAGCACCAGGCCATCCTGAGCGACTCGCTCGGGCTCGCGATGCTCGTGGTCCTCGAGAAGCTGGCACCTGCCGAGCGCGTCGCGTTTGTCCTCCACGACGTGTTCGCCATGCCCTTCGACGAGATTGCCGAGGTCGTCGGGCGCTCTTCGACCGCCACCCGCCAGCTTGCCAGCCGGGCCCGCCGGCGGGTACGGATCGAGGGAGTAGAACAGGCTCCCGATACGGACATATCTCACCAGAGGGTCGCCGTCGATGCCTTCCTCGCGGCTGCGCGCGGCGGCGACCTCGCCGGGTTGCTCGCAGTGCTCGATCCGAATGTCGTCCTGCGAGCGGACGGCGGTCCGACACCGGCCGGAGGCACCAGAGAGGCCCGCGGCGCCCAGGCGGTGGCTGGACTGTCGATCTCGTTTACGCGCCGACTGGCGGGTCTTGCGGCTCGTCCGGCTCTGGTGAACGGAGCCGTCGGAATCGTCTCCCGAGGCCCGGACGGTCAGCTGCTCTCGATCATGGGTTTCACGATCGCCCACGGGAAGATCGTCGAGATCGATATCCTGGCCGACGTCGCACGGCTCGCCGCGCTCGACCTTCCGGCCCTCGACGACTGATCTCGGTTACACCACGATATCCGCAGCTCGACGTAGTGTGGGTTTTGCAGGCTCGAGCCGCCTGCGGGGGTCTCGGTCAGCCTCCGCTCAACGGCGGGAACGACCCGGACGGACGGATCGCGAACAACTCAACAAAGGTGTCCAGCGCCTCCCGATCTCCGGTGGCCTCGATGCGGCCATCGGCAACTACGTCGCAAGGCCGGAGGCCCTCGAGCAAGAGTCCGTTGAGGGTCCGGCTGTCCATCGAGGCAACCACCGTCGGGTTGGTCGAACCGCCCTCGCGCGTCGTGCATCGCCCTGCGGCTACGGCGACCTCAAAGACGTGACCGTCGATTCGGAATTCGTAGCGTTCATTGAGATCCGCGGCTCTCTCCGGACGGAATGAAGCCCGCATCGCCACGAAATAGGCGCTCGGAACGAAGACATCAGTGGGAAGCGGCTGACCTACTTCGGCGTCACCTTGAGCGTCGAGCGCTCCGCCTCCGGAGACACCACCGTTCCGACGATCGCCGGCCCGAAGCGGTCGTATTTCGCGTGGTAGGCCGCGGTGACTTGGGCCAGCACGTCTGGACCCGGCCGCTCGAAGAGCACGTCGCGCTCGAGACCGCCGGCGCGGATTCGACCCTCGCCGGAGTGGAGGGCCCGCTGGAACCAGGGATTTTCCCAGCCGTGTGCGGAGCGGACATATAGACAGTCACCGGCTTCCACGACCCAGATGGTTACGTAAGGTCGGAGACTGCCGTCGGGCCGTCGCGAGGCCAGGCCGAGTTCGGTCGCTCGGCCGACTCGCGCCAGCTCGTCAGCTGCCCAGGCGCTCATCGCTGCGTCTGCGCCGCGGCCGACGCCAGATACTCCGCATCCCCGACTTGCTCGCCCCATTCGCTCTCGGCGCCGCCTCCGGCCGGGGCCTCCCAGATCGCGAGGTGGGTCATGAAGTGGTCCGGCGCCGCGCCATGCCAGTGCCACTCGCCGGGCGGAGTGAACACCGTATCGCCAGCCCGGATCTCGAGCACGTCGCCGCCTCGGACCTGGACCCGGCCCACGCCCTCGGTCACGTGAATCGTCTGACCGACGGCGTGCGCGTGCCATGCATTACGGGCTCCAGGGGCGAAACGCACCACGCTCACCCGGACCCGCGATGGTTCTTCGCCCTGGGCGATCGGGTCGATCCAGACGTCTCCGACGAACCTGTCGGAGCCCGCTTTCGCTGTCGGCTGCTTGGGCAGCACCTGCATCTCATGCTCCTTTCGGCGAATGTCGCGTCCTACAGCCCGGTTCGAGCTTCGAGCGCTTCCGGGTACCGGGCGCCCTGGACTTCTATCTTCGAGGCCGCAGCGTCGATCTCGCGCAGTTCTGCCGCCTCGAGCTCGAGCTCTGCCGCGCCGATGTTCTCTTCGATTCTGGCCAGCTTCGTCGTGCCGGGAATCGGCACGATCCACGGCTTCTGGGCGAGCAGCCAGGCGAGGGCGACCTGCGCCGGGGTTGCGCCCTTGCGCTCGGCGATCGCGCGGAGCAGGTCGACCACGGCCTGATTCGCCTTGCGCGACTCAGCTGTGAACCTCGGCACGCTGTTCCGGAAGTCGTTCGGGGTGAACGTCGTCTTCTCGTCGATGCTGCCGGTCAGGAAACCCTTCCCGAGCGGACTGAACGGAACCAGCCCGATGCCCAGCTCCTCGAGCGTGGGTATCAGCGCCTCTTCCGGTCGCCGCCACCACAGCGAGTACTCGCTCTGGACCGCGGTGACCGGCTGGACGGCATGCGCCCGCCTGATCGTCTGGACGCCGGCCTCCGGCAGGCCGAAATGGAGAACCTTCCCGGCGGCGATCAGATCCTTCACCGCCCCCGCCACGTCCTCGATGGCGACGTTCGGGTCGACGCGATGCTGGTAGAAGAGGTCGATCCGGTCGGTTCGAAGCCGCCGCAGCGAGCCCTCGACGCTCTCGCGGATCGTTTCCGGCCGACTGTCCTGGACCTGCCGGCCGTTCGCGTCGGGCCCGAGGCCGAACTTGGTTGCGATCACGACCCGACCCCGAACCGGCTCGAGCGCCTCGCCGACGAGTTCCTCGTTCACGAACGGGCCATAGACCTGCGCGGTATCGAAGAACGTGACGCCTCGATCCACCGCGGCCCGGAGGACGGGGATCATGTCCGCCCTGTCCGGGATGACGCCGTAGCTCTGGCTCATGCCCATGCAGCCGAGACCGACCGCGGAGACTTCGAGTCCGTGTCCGAGTGTTCGCCTCTTCATCTTTCGTTCTCCTATCGGCCGGTCATGTCGAGTGCGGCCTGAGGCAATCTGGCGCCCTGCAGCTCGATCCTGGAGGCGGCCTCGTCGATCGCACGAACCTCTTCCGTGGCGAGTTCGACATCGGCCGAGCCGAGGTTCTCCTCGAGGCGGGCCAGCTTCGTCGTGCCGGGAATCGGCACGATCCATGGCTTCCGGGCGAGCAACCACGCCAGGGCGACCTGGGCTGGAGTTGTGCCCTTGCCGCTGGCGACCGACCGAATGAGCTCGACGAGAGCCACGTTCGCCTGCATCGCATCCGGTGAGAAGCGCGGCACGTGCGCCCGGAAGTCGGCGCTGTCGAACCTGGTCGTCTGGTCGATCTTGCCTGTGAGGAAGCCGGCGCCCAGCGGGCTGAAAGGTACGAAGCCGATCCCGAGTTCCTCGAGCGTCGGGAGCAACTCCTTCTCGGGTTCGCGCCACCAGAGCGAGTACTCGCTCTGGACGGCGGTCACCGGCTGGACGGCGTGGGCGCGGCGAATGGTCGCCGGCGCAGCCTCCGACATGCCGAAATGCCGCACCTTGCCCTCCGCGATCAGGTCCCTGACCGTCCCGGCGACGTCCTCGATCGGCACTTCAGGGTCGACCCGATGCTGGTATAGAAGATCGATAGCGTCGGTCCCGAGGCGGCGCAGCGACGCCTCGGCGGCGGCTCGAAGGTGGGCCGGCTTGCTGTTCACGCCCGGGCCGCGTTCGCCGGTCGTCGGGTCGATGTCGAAGCCAAACTTGGTGGCGATCACGACCCGGTCCCGCACCGGCGCCAGGGCCTCGCCGACCAGCTCCTCGTTGACCAGCGGTCCGTACGCCTCGGCCGTGTCGAAGAGGGTGACGCCGCGATCCACGGCCGCCCGGATGAGGCCGATCATCTGGCTGCGATCGACCGAGGCACCGTACACACCCGTCATGCCCATGCAGCCCAGACCGAGCGCCGAAACGTGCAGGCCCTGTCCGAGCGTTCGAGTCTCCACTTCTTGTCCTCCATCAGCTCGTCGCTTGACGAGCAATTGGCTTCTTGTTGCCCAGCAATCCAACCACTCACCGTCGCGGACAGGGAGACCGTGCTGAGAGGGATACTGGCAGTACCTCCCAGTCGGGAGCGGTGCGGGGTACCGTAGGCCCGAAATGAGCAACCCCGACGACGAGCCTGCCCGGCAGGCGATCCGCGAGTTTCTGACTTCCCGGCGGGGGAAGCTAAGCCCACAGCAGGCCGGCCTTCCGCTGTACGGCGCCCATCGCCGAGTCGCGGGGCTTCGGCGCGAGGAAGTGGCGCTGCTTGCGGGCATCAGCGTCGAGTACTACGCGCGTCTCGAGCGAGGCAATGTCCGCGGAGCATCCGAGGACGTTCTCGAAGGCATCGCCCGGGCCCTTCAGCTCGACGAAGCCGAGCACGAGCACCTCTTCGATCTCGTGCGCACGGAAGGCGCCGGGCGACCCTCGCGACGGTCGCCTGCACCGCAGCGTGTCCGCCCGAGTGTCAGGCGAATTGTCGACGCCATGGCCGGCGTCCCGGCGTTCGTGCGCAACCGCCGGCTCGACATCCTGTACGCGAACCCGCTCGCGGAGGCCCTCTATTCGGAGCACTACCGGTCGCCGATCCGCCCGGTGAACTCGGCCCGGTTCGCGTTCCTCGATCCGCGGGCGAGGCAGTTCTATGGGGACTGGCAGACGAGCGCGCACGACATGGTCGCCGCCCTGCGCGGGGAAGCCGGCCGCAATCCTTACGACCGTGCCCTGACGGACCTCATCGGCGAGCTCTCGACCCGGAGCGAGGAGTTCCGCGTCCTGTGGGCGGGCCACGACGTTCGGTTTCACAGGTCCGGGGTGAAGACCCTTCACCACCCACTCGTCGGCGACCTGACGCTCGCCTACGAGGTCCTGGAGTTGGCCGCCGATCCCGGTCTGGAGCTCGTCACCTACTCCGCCGATCCTGGCAGCCGGACCGAAGAGGCACTCGCCGAGCTCGGACGTTGGAACACGACCAGGGCCAAGCTGACCTCGGCCGAAGTCCCACAGGGCCGGTAGGCGGCCGGTCGGCGTTTCCGATGCCCGTGCCGCGACCGCGAGGGCCTCGCGAAGTCTTGGTCAGTCGCTGGTTTCGGCGATCAGGAGCCACCGCCGAAAGCGAGGCAGGAGCCACATCGGGTGAGTCCCGGCGGTCGCATCGGCTCGCAATCGGGCCGGCTCTCCACCCGCCGTCCAGGGTGACATAGCCACAAGGGGCGCGCGAGAGTCGGGCAGATGCAGGCTCCAGCCAACGACCGTCGACGGAGCCTGGCGCACCGCATCCCAACGATCGTCGCGCTGTTCGCGCAGGTCGACCAGGCTGATCGTGCGTGCCCCCGTCTGTGTTGCGCTGACCAGGACCCAAACGCGACCCGCCTCCGGTATTCGGAAACGGGCAGAGCTTGACCCTGGGCGTCGCGGAGCTCGATGTCCGACGTGCAGGCCGGGGATAGACGAGGGTCCGAGAGATAATGCAGATATCGGGCGCCGAAGCGCCACGCGGCCCGGAGTTCGCGTGTGGTGCGCCCGCCCAGGCGGAGCGCAGCCGGATAGTAGCCCTCAACGAGGCCACGGTCTCGGTCGGCCAGGATCTGGTGATAGGCGCCGGCGGCCACGATGACATTAGGCACAGGCACGATGCAGCCCTCGCCGATCCTTCTACTCTCGGCGTCTATCCGTTGACGTGGCCGCAATCCTCTTGAGCGCGGCGGGAGGCTATAGATGGCGTCTCGCGGCGGCGCCAGGTCGCGCGATTCGTCCGGTCACCAGATGCCGTTGACGACCAGGCGGGCGCCCCAGTCGACCATCGCGCCGGGGGTTTCATAGCGGACCTGACCCCAGCCGTGGGTATAGGGTGAGCTCACCGCCAGGTACGGAAAGCCATCGGTCTTGAGGATCTTCTCGAAAGCCTGAGCTTGTGAGCCGTAGAACTGCTGACTCTGGTCGGCAATCAAGACGAAGTACAGGCTGGACCGCTTGGCCGCCGGGATTTGCGGGGCCAGAAGCGCCGGCGAGTGCGCGTTGAGACCGGCCGTGTTGCCAAACGGGAGAGCGGAGGCTGTGCCCGCGGCTCCCGCCCAGTAGTAGCCCGAGAACGAGATCGAGATGCTGAAGACGTCGGGGTGGCGCAGGGTCAGCATGGCCGCGCAGAATCCACCGGCAGACATGCCCATGATCCCTCGCGCTCGCGGCGTCTTCATCGTCTTGTAGCGCGCATCCACCCAGTCGACGACGGTCGTAGAGATGTAGCGCTCGAACCATTGCTGGGCGTTGACCGCATCTGCGCACTGGGTGTCGCCGTACGGCGGGCCCGTCGAATCGATGAAGACCACGATGCTCGCAGGCATTGCGCCCGTGTCGATCAGATCGTCCAGGGCGGCCACCACGCCCGTGCCCTTGCCCCACAGGGGAAGCCCGGTCGGCGCCTCGTAGAGAACGGGGTAGAGCCTGTCCCCGGAGCCGTCGTAGCCGGGCGGCGTGTAGACGTCGACCTCGGAGGTCGACTTCGTGCCGCCGACCCACGGCGCGGGCAGGTTCACCGTTGTCACGTGGCCGGCGCCGGTCGGCTTCCAGGCCAGCCAGGGTTTGGTGCCGGGCCGGGCGGTGATGAACGGAGTGGGGGTAGAGGCCGTGGCGTCCGGGCTTGCCGATATGGTCGGCGTGGGCGTTGCCGCGGCCGTCGGTTGGTTGCTCACGGCGGGGATCGAGTTGCCCGGCACCAGACCCTGATACTGGGCCCCGCTGAGCATCAAGGCGTCGGGCGATAGGTTGACCATATCCCCGAACGCCGGCACCGTCACCGCGAGCAGGACCAGGGCAACGACGGCGGCGATCGGTCGACGGGCCAGCTGGCGGGTGGGCCGGCGGAGCCGGACCATCGCCAGGCTGGCCGCCCCGGCGGCCACCAGCCCGGGCCGAACCGCGGCCGCTATGGTGGCTCCCGCCCAGGACACGATCACCGCGATCACCAGCAGGGTGGCCAGCGTGAGCGCCCAGCCGACCGGATCGAAGCTGCCGAGGGCGCCGGTCAGGCCGACCGCGTTCATTGTCTCGGTCAGGAAGGTCTGCCCGAACAACGCCGCGACGGAACAGGCCCCGAGCAGCGTGGCGAAGGCGATTCGATCGACGACCAGGGCCACCGCCGCCGCAGCGACCGCGGCGATGATGAGGGAGGTGATGAGCTGCGCCCTATCCGGGTCGAAGCCCATCAGGACGAGCGTCGCGTCCGTGGATTCGACGGTTGCCGAAAAGACCGACAGCAGAACCACGGCTGCGGCGATTGCCACGCCGGCGGGAAACCAGGCGTTGTTTTCGGAGCGGCCAGCCGGCTGCGTGAGTGTCATGCTGCGGCGACCTGCCTCGCCCTCCGTCGCAGCCCGGGGAGATGGAGCGAGCCGGCGAGATGTACCCAAAGCAGCCCCATCACGAAGCCGATCAGGTCGCGACGGTGGCGGGTGGCGCCATAGCGCGGGATCCACTCCGGGTCGAACTTGTTCTTGAAGCGGGCCAGGCCGCTGACGTCGTACCAGGGGCGGACGAGCCGGCCGGCGTTCGCCAGGAGCCGCTCCTCGAACATCGGGCTCGAGGTGTCAAGGCCGGCCAGCGGGGCAAGTCCGAGCGAAAGGGTCCGCGCGCCGCCCGCGCGGAAGGCAGCCGCGGCCTCGGCTATACACCCCTCGACGGCTCCAGGGGGTCCGTCCGGAGCGCGGCGCATCAGGTCCAATACCCAACCTCCATCGACCCCCGTCTGGCGGAAGGTAGTGTAGGCGAGCGCCTCGCCCGTCGGGCCAACAGCAACGGAGACCGGCTGCCAGCCCAGGGTAGCCCGGTCGAAGCTGCTGATCGTGAATCCGAGTTCGGGACCGGCCTTCCGGCGCCACATCGCGTCGATCGCGGCCAGGTCGTCGAGCAGCGCTGATTCCTGGGTCGGGATCCCGGCCTCGAACCAGCGGAAGACGACGCCATCCTTACGGCAGCGGGTGATCGTGTGGCGCAGATTAGCTCGCCGCGGGCCGGAGGTGTCGAAGGTCGAGAGATCGATCAGAGCCTCTTCGCCCACCTTGAAGAGCCGGAATCCGGCGTTCATCAGCGTCGATCGTCCTGCGGCGCTGGCCTGGTAGACGACCGGGACTCGATCTATCTTGCGGCAACGTTCCAGGAACCTGCCCATGACCGCCGACGCGGATTCGGGCGGGCCGATCAGGTCCCCCAGGACGACGGCGGTTCGTCCCGCGAGGCCGTAGACGACCAGGCCGTCGGCGTCCGGCGGCGAGAATACAAGCTTGTCCTCGCCGAGCTGGAAGGGCAGGAGCGCACCCGAGCCGAAGCGAGCGGCAATCGACCGAGCCCGGGCCCTGGTCGTTGGATCGGCCCGGGGCTCGGGCACGCGGCCGAGCACGCCCACCGCGGCGAGAACGATCGGGAGACGGGAGGCCAGCAGCAGAAGGCCCAGGATTACGCCGCGGCTGGTATGAGCCAGCGCCGCCTGGGCGGTGGAGTCGCTCACGCCGAAGGCGTTGCCTATCGCCGCGGTGACATCGCCGGCGGCGGCCAGCGGCCCGGGCCACGCCCCGGTCGTGGCGATGATCAGCGAAGTCTCGAGCCCCCCGGCCACGCCGCCAAGGATCAGCAGGACCACGATCGCACGGCGCCAGCCGATGCCCGTCTCGACGAAGTAGCGGCGCCGGTCGGCGAGCAGGACCGCCAGCACGCCGCCCACGAAGACCACGACGACAGGATGAGACAGCACCTGTGACTGGGCGATCAGCGAGACCCCGAGCGTGGCCATGGCAAGCCACCAGGCCACGGCCTTGCCACGGACAAGGCCGATGGTCAGCGCCGCGAAGCCGATGGCCGAGAGCATGGCGACCGCGGGATTGGCATCGGCCGGGTCCACGGGCAACATGCCGTCCAGGAAGTCGGCCAGTGGCTGCAGGAGCGCGACGAAATACGCGAGCGCAGCCAGCGCAGTGAACGCCATGAGGACTGCCGGCAGTGAGGTGGACAGCCGGAGCGCGGTACGTAGAAGGCCGCGGGGCACGCCAGGGGTCGAGGCGGTGCGAGTCACGACGCCCACCTCACGGCCGAGACGATGGAGAGCGGCGCCAGGCCGCAGATCGGCGGACCGGTTCATACAAATCGATTAACGAATCGCGACAAGCCGAGTTTCCACCATCCGCGCCTACTTTCTTCACGTTGCGCCGGTTGGGCCGTATCGGACCCGCGACTGCTGCGATCATGGTTGTCTGCCCCTCACCTGACCCCCCGGCTGTCGACCCTACGCCACCAGCTCGAAATGACGGATGCTCGCCGGCCCTTCCAGGTCCACCAGCTGAGTGCCCGGCACGGATCCGTCGAGACGGCCGCCCGTCGCCGCAAGAAGCAGGTTCCAGTCGGTCCAGGCTGTGGCTACGACCACGCGTACGCTCCCGGCTTGTTCCACCGATCGGTCTCCATCGATTGCCATCCCCGCCGCAGCGGTCAGCAGACCCTTCACGGCGACGAGTTGACCTACTGGCACAAGGGCTCGTCGCTCCCAGATCTCCGTCGATCCGGCCGCGATCGAGCTTCTGTAGAGTCGCAGGACTCGAGCCCCTTCGCCACCGATTCCAATCGAGGCGACAAGACGATAGCGGGTGGAGATCGTATCGCCAATGAGCGAAACCTTGGGGGCGAGGTAGATGGGAATCCCCGCTCGATCCGTCCCTCGGTCCATCGCTGGGGCATCGCGCCAGATCGTCACGGCTACGTGTTCCCTGCCCTGCCGGCCCAGGCGGTGCCCGAGGAAGCACGAAACCATCCCCTGGGACAGATCGGCGTCGCTCGTCTGGTGGCGCAGGTAGGCCGCCATCTCGGCGTCGAAGCCGGGCAGGACCCGGAATTCCAGCAGGTGGATGAACACGCGATCGAGTCCCCCGAACGAGACCGATCTCAAGGGCTGATTCTAGTTTGCCCGTGAAGAGCGGCGCGTATCGGAATCGGGCCCGGCATGACACCCACGATTCAACGGCGCGGCTCTCCGGCAGCGTGCCTCGGTCGCGCAAACGAGCCGCTTCTCGTGTAACGTCACGGCGTGGCGAGCCCGAGAAAAGGCGCCGGGAACCCGAGAGCAGAGAGGGATGCCATGGCCCAGGACGTCATCGAACTTTCGGACGCCTCCTGGCGTCGCCACGACTTCTACATGCGCCTGGCACTCGTCGTGGAGTCGGGCGCGAAATGCCTGGGTTCCCGCGTCGGCGCGGTCATCGTGCGGGACGATCGAGTCCTGGGCAGCGGCTACAACGGCACGCCGGCCGGCTACCCCAACTGCACCGAGTCTGAGCGAGGTTGCCGCCGCTGCGCCCTGCGCGCCGAGCGACCGGACGCGAGCCTCTCTGGCCGGCTCTACGACATCTGCCTGTGCGTCCATGCCGAGCAAAACGCCATGGCCACGGCCGCCAGATTCGGGACCGCGATCGACGGCGCAATCCTCTATACCACTCTCCAGCCCTGCTTCAACTGCCTCAAGGAGCTGATGCAGATAAGGCTGCGCGGCGTCGTGTTCCTGCGCGAATGGCATGCGGGCCATCCGGACTACGCCTGGGTCGCGGCCGAGTACGACCGGCTCGTCGACCACTACCGCTCCAACGGAAACGTCTTCGCCCGCCTGGACCAGCGCGAGCCAGTGCAGTCAGTCGGTCTCGAAATCGGCCACCCGGTCTAGCCCATCGGACGGTGCCGGCTGCGAGCAGCCGCGGGACGGGCGGGCGCGCCCTAGGAGATCGAGATCATCCGCTCCAGGGCCACTCGAGCCTTGGCCGCGACGTCGGCCGGTACTTCGATCGCGTGGATGCCCAGCCGGAGGGAGTCGCGCAGCTTCTCGAGCGTGGTCAGCTTCATGTACTGGCAGATGGCTTCGCGGTTTACCGGCACGAACCTCTTGGTGGGGGCTTTCTGGTGCAGCCGGTGAAGGATGCCGACCTCGGTCGCGACCAGGAACCTGTCGGCGGTCGAACCTTCGGCGAAGGTGACCATCCCTTCGGTCGAGAGGACGTGGACCGGCATTGGTGGGGCGCCTCCGGATGCGGCATCGCGGCGGTGGCCTCGAGCACCTGGCTGGTGCAGCCGCATTCGGGGTGCACCAGCAGCTCGGCGTCTGGCTCGTCGCGATGCCATTGCTCGACGTCCGACGGCCGGATCCCGGCATGGACGTGGCACTCGCCCAGCCAGATGGTGAGCTTGCGGCCGGTTATGCGCTCGAGCCACATCCCGAGGAACATGTCGGGCAGGAAGAGGATCTGGCGGTCGGCTGGGATGGCGTCGATGACGGCCCGGGCGTTGCTCGAGGTGCAGCAGTAGTCGCTCTCCGCCTTGACCGCGGCCGTCGTGTTGACATACGAGACCACGACCGCGCCCGGATGCTGCGCCTTCCAGTCACGAAGCTGGTCGGCCGTGATCGAATCGGCGAGCGAACACCCGGCGGCGAGGTCCGGCAGAAGCACGCGCTTGGCCGGCGAGAGGATCTTGGCCGTCTCGGCCATGAACGAGACGCCGCAGAAGACGATCGTCGACTCCGATGCCGTCGCGGCAATCTGGGAAAGCCGGAGCGAGTCGCCGACGTGATCGGCCACGTCCTGGATCTCGGGCCGTTCGTAGCTGTGGGCCAGGATGACGGCGTCGTGCTCGCGGGCCAGGCTGCGGATTTCGGCCTGCAGGCCGGCGAACGTCGCCGGGTCGCCGGGCGGGGGGACGACGACCGAGCCGGGCCCGGTCGCGAAAGGCAGGTTCGTCGCCGCGAGGGCGGTGCCGTTCACGGCGGGGGGTGGCGTCTGCTTCGCGTTCAACCTGCGACCTCGAGCGATACGTCCAGCGCCCTGGCGGAGTGCGTCAGAGAGCCCATCGAGACGAAATCGACGCCCGTGGCCCCGACGTCGTGAAGGTTGGCGAGGGTGATACCACCGGACGCCTCCGTCTCGGCTCTGCCGCCGACGACGGCCACGGCGCGCCGCATCTCGTCGAGGCCCATGTTGTCGAGGAGGATCCGGTTGACCCCGGCAGCCAGCGCGACTCGAACGTCGTCGAGCGTCTCGGCCTCGACTTCGAGTCGCATGCGCGGCGCGGTCTCCCGAAGCCTGGCCACCGCCGCCGCGATCCCGCCGGCAAGGCGCAGGTGATTGTCCTTGACCAGCAGCGCCTCGCCGAGGTTGAGCCGGTGGTTGGTCCCGCCGCCGCAGCGAACGGCGTATTTCTCGAGCTCGCGCAGCCCGGCGGTCGTCTTGCGGGTGTCGAGCAGGGTTGCAGCCGTACCCGCCAGCTCCGCCACGCAGCGCGCCGTCAGCGTGGCGATGCCGGACAGCCGGCCGAGCAGGTTCAGGGCGGTGCGCTCGCCCGAGAGGATGGCCCGCGCGGGGCCGGCCACCGTCGCTATCACGGCTGGGACGGTAGTAATGCGGTCGCCGTCGGCCGACCGCGCCGTCACGATCACGTCGGGTCTCAGGGCGTTGAACACGGCCGTGACGATCGGCAGCCCGCAGACCACGCCGGGCTCCTTGACGAGCAGCGACATCTCCGCCATGGCCTCGGGCCCGAAGAGGCCGTCTGTCGTGGGGTCGCCGAGCGCGAGGTCCTCCGCCAGCGCCGACGCCACGACGCGCGCGACCGCCTCCGGGTCCGGCGGCTGGATCGCACGGCGCGCGGGCGGAGCTGAAGCGGCCGCGGGAGCCGGGTCGGCAGGAGGATCGGCGGCGGTCACGCCCAGCGCTCCAGAGTGAGACCTCGGCCGGGCCGGAGGACGAAGTGCCCTTCGAAAGCGGGGTCGGCCACGGGTGCGTCGGCACGGTAGTGGACGCCCCGGCTCTCGACGCGGGCGAGAGCGAACCGGGCGACCAGCGACGCCACAGGATCCGGACTCTCGGCCAGCTCGGCCAGTCCGGCCGGTTCGCGCAGGACCCCCGCCTGACGCCACACCTGCGCCCGCAGCGACTCGGAGGCGATCCTTTCCGGCGGTGGCTGCTCCATTCGACCGCGCCTCGCCGGGAGCGGCGGCTCGTCGAGCGCGGCCAACGCCGCCCGGCGCCCAAAGACCAGGCATTCGAGCAGCGAATTGGAGGCCAGGCGGTTTGCGCCGTGAACACCGGTCGCGGCGCACTCGCCCGCCGCATAGAGGCCGGCGATGTCCGTCCTGCCGTCGAGATCGGTGACGATTCCGCCGATCGTGTAATGCGCGGCGGGCGAGACCGGGATGGGCTGGGTCGCCGGATCGAAGCCGGACTTCCGGATCTCCGCCATCAGACCGGGGAAGCGCGCGCGGTCGATCGAGCGCAGGTCGAGGAACGCGCGGCCCTTTCTCACCAGCGACCGCGCGACCTCGTCGCGTGGCGCCAGCTCATCGACGAACCGTTCGCCGGTCTCGTCGAGCAGCGTCGCGCCGTCGCCGCGCAACGCCTCGGTCAACAGCAGCCTCGATCCCTCGAGCACGGTCGGGTGGAACTGCATGAACTCCATGTCGGCTACCGCCGCGCCGGCGGCCAGCCCGATCGCCACGGCATCGCCGATCTGGCCCGGCGGGTTGGTGGTCCTGGCCCAGAGAGCGGCGGCTCCGCCCATGGCCAGAATGGTTGCCCGGGCCGTGCGCGGCCCCTCCGGAGTGATCGCCCCGAGGCAACGGCCGTCCGCGACGAGCAGCCCGAGAACCGCAGTCGCCTCCTGTGTGTCGATCTGCTCCGAGGCCAGGGCCTCCTGGCCCAACCGGCTCGTGACCGCCCAGCCCGTGGCGGCTCCGTCGACGCTCGAGACACGCCGCCTGGAGTGACCTCCTTCAAGATTGAGTTCGGGGTCGAACGGCACACCCAGGGCCATGAGTTCGCGTATCCGGTCCGGGCCCTCTTCGACCAGCACGCGTACGGCGCTCGGCCGGCACAGGTCGCGACCGGCCGTCTCGGTGTCGATCGCATGGAGGTCGGCGGTGTCGTCATCGCCCATCACTCCGGCGATGCCCCCCTGCGCGTGCCAGCTGCTCGAATCCGGCGCGTGGCCCTTGGTCAGCATCAACACGCTGGCGCCGCGTTCCGCCGCGGCGAGGGCCGCGGTCAATCCGGCCGCGCCCGTCCCGACGACGAGAACGTCGTATGGCTCGTTGGACATCTGGCTAGTGACGATCCTCTGATGGCCCCCGCCCGGTAGAACCCCCACCTTACGCTATCGCCGGTCGGCCGGCCGACTGCCTCCGTCGCCGCCTCAGCCCGCGCGGTCGTTCAGAGCCGGGCTCGGTTCTCCCGACGAAGAGAGATCGCGCGCCGATACGAGGCGGCGTATTGCTCGGCCGGCCCGGCCTCCCACGACCAGTCGACGGCCATGTCGCGGTCCTGCAGGGCGAGCCACTCCGGGCCGCCTTCCCGCTGGTGCTGGATCGCCCGACGGCAGGCTTCCAGCAGCGAGTCGGTCGTCGCCTCGGCGTGGACGAAGCCCGTGCCCGAGTCCGGATGCTCGTCGACGTCCACTACCGTGTCCGCGAGCCCGCCCGTCCTGTGAACGATCGGCGGCGTCCCGTAGCGCATGGCGATCATCTGGCCCTGTCCGCACGGCTCGAACCGCGACGGCATCACGTACATGTCGGCTCCGGCGTAGATGCGCCGCGCCAGCGACCGGTCGAAGGCGTCGATCACAGCGACTGACTTCGGGTGGGCCGCCGCGAGGTTCTTGAGATCGTCGACGAGCTTTGGATCGCCGCTGCCGAGGACCACCAATCGGGCCCCCTGAGCGACTAGTGCGGGGGCGGCGCCGGCCAGAAGGTCGAAGCCCTTCTGGGGATCGAGCCGGCCGATCATCCCCAGCACCGGGCTCGGGTCGTCCGGGTCCAGGTGGAGCTCGAAGAGCATCCCCCAACGGCAGGCGGCCTTGCCCGCCACCTGGCCACGGGAGTACGGAGCCGGCAATGCCGCGTCGGTCGCGGGATTCCACAACCGCGTGTCCAGGCCGTTGAGAATGCCGCCGAACCGATGTCCGAGGGCAGCCAGCTCGGGATCGAGACCCATGCCGAACGCCGGGCGCAGGATCTCCTGCGCGTAGCCCGGACTGACGGTGTTGACGAGCTCCGCCCGCCGGATCCCTTCGCGCAACAGGAGGATTCCGTCCGCGTCGGGCGGAACGAGCTGTTTCAGCTCGTCTGGAAAGAGCATCCCGGCGGCGGCGTCGCGGCTCAGCCAGCCCTGGAAGGCGAGGTTGTGGATCGTGACCATCACCGCGGCGCGAGAGATGAGCGGATAGCCCTGATAGGCACCGTCGCGCAACAGTGCGACGGGCATGGACTGCCAATCGTGGAGGTGCAGGACGTCGACCGGGCGCTCGTCGGCTAGAAGCGCCTCGATCGCGGCCCGACAGAGCAGCCCGAATCGCCAGCCGTTGTCCGCGTAGTCGCCCCTCGAATCGCCGTAGTAGCCCTCGCGATCGAATGCGGGCGGATGGTCGATAAGTCGAACCCGGTAGCCTCGATCCTCGAACTCGACGAGCCTCACGGCGGTCCTGCCGCTCTCGGCGAGCGGATCGGGAACGTCCAGAAGCCTCGACGTCGCTTCCGGCGGAGCCTCGACGCCACGGTACATGGGCAGGAAGACGTCGACGGGCGCCTCGACGTGGCCGGGCAGATCGAGCTCGTCCTTGCCGACGCCCATGACCCCGCCCGTGCCCAGCCAGACCTGGGACTGCGGCGCGCGCGGCTTGCGACCAGGAGTCGCAGACGGCACCGGGGGTAGGGCACCAGGCTCACCCGCCGGAGCGGTCGGCACGCCTTCCTCGCGCGACGCGCCGGTTGCGCCTACCGCCCGCGCAAGTGCGTCGACCACGTCGCCCAGGCCGCCGGTCTTGGCCCACGGCTCGCATTCGGCGGCAATGCAGACGACCCGCATGGTTCACTCCTGTGGAGCCGGAGCTCGACCCGAACTGGGCGCGTTCATGGTAGTCAAAGCGGCGCCATGAAGCACCCGAGTGACCGGCAGCGACCCGGGCCGCAAGACTGCGTCGAATCGGTCCGACAATCGACGCCGCCCGGTCGGATATCATGCGCGGCACATGGATCACCCGGTACAAGTCCCAACTCTCCCGGGCGCGTCCTTTCGGCTGCCTCCGCAGCTAGAGGGCCTGCGCCGGCTGTCGTACAACATGTGGTGGAGCTGGAACCCGCGGGCCCGGGCGCTGTTCAGCCGGATCGACGGCCTGTCGTGGTCGCGTTACCGGAACCCGGTCGAGGTTCTCTCGCAGCCGATCGCCTGGTCCGAGCTGCTCGATGATCCGGCCTTCAAGGCCGAGTACACCCAGGTTCTCGCGGAATTCGACCGCTACCTCGCGGGCGGCTGCGAGCACTGGTTCCAGCGCCGGTACCGATCGTCGCTGAACGGCCCGATCGGCTACTTCTGCGCCGAGTATGGCTTTCACGAGAGTCTGGGCATCTACTCGGGTGGCCTCGGTGTTCTTGCCGGCGACCACATCAAGTCGGCCAGCGACATGGCGATGCCGTTCGTCGGCGTCGGTCTCCTCTACAAGCATGGTTACTTCCGCCAGACGATCGATGCGGACGGCCACCAGGAGCACTCCTACCCCGACTACGACCTGGCCAGACTGCCCATCCTGCGCGTGATCGGCGAGAACGGCGAGCCGCTGACCATCTCGGTCGAGCTGCCGGAGCGCGACCTCTTCGCGGCGGTGTGGCTGGTGCAGGTCGGACGAGTACCGGTCCTGCTGCTGGATACGGACATACCGGACAACGCCGAGTCCGACCGTCCCGTCACCCATATCCTGTACGTCCGCGGTCGCGAGATGCGCCTCCACCAGGAGCTGGTGCTCGGCAGCGGCGGCGTCCGCGCGCTCAGGGCTCTGGGTATCGAACCGGCGGTCTGGCACCTCAACGAGGGCCATTCCGCCTTCCTTCTGATCGAGCGGACGCGCGAGCTGGTCGCGCAGGGAGTCGCCCTCGAAGAGGCGTTCGAACGCGTTCGTTCGAACAGCGTCTTCACCATTCACACTCCCGTCTCGGCCGGTAACGAGCGCTTCGATGCGGAGCTGGTGCGGCAGGTCGCCGGGCCGCTCTACGACGGCGACGGTCGCGCCGGCACCGGCGGTGTGCCGATGGACCGCGTCCTGGAGCTGGCCCGCGGCATCGACGAGGACCCGCGCCAGTTCGACATGACGGCCCTCTCGCTGCGTCTCTCGCACGCTGCCAACGCCGTGAGCAAGCTCCACAGCGTCACCGCAAACAACACCTGGCAGGGCCTGGGCGACAAGCAGATCCTGGCCGTGACCAACGGCGTGCATATGCCGACCTGGGTCGGGCAGCCGATGCGCGACGTCTACGAGCGTTATCTCGGAGCCCAACTCGACAACGTGGACGCGCGCAACGGTTCGGACCGCTTCTGGGACCGCACCGACCAGATCCCCAACTCGGACCTCTGGGAAGCGCACCAGCGCCAGAAGCTCGAGCTGATGATCTTCGCCCGCAACCGGCTGCGCCACCAGTTCGCGCGCCACGGCGAATCCCCCGGCACGCTCGAAGAGCTCGAGGACGTGCTCGACGTCGGCACCCTGACGATCGGCTTCGCGCGCCGCTTCGCGACCTATAAGCGCGCCAGCCTGCTGTTCTCGGACATGGATCGGATTTCCAGGCTGCTCTGGGACAAGGACCGTCCGGTTCAGATCATCTTTGCCGGCAAGGCCCACCCGGCCGACCGTCCCGGCCAGGGCGTCATCCAGGAGATATTCGCGCGATCCCGCTCGCCCCAACTGCGCGGTCGAGTCTTCATCCTCGAGGACTACGACATGCGTGTGGCCCGCTTCATGGTCCAGGGCGTCGACGTGTGGCTCAACAACCCGCGCCGGCCGCTGGAAGCTTCGGGCACGAGCGGTATGAAAGCCTCCGCCAACGGCGTGGCGAATCTGTCGGTTCTCGACGGGTGGTGGGACGAGGGCTGGCTGGGCGACAACGGCTGGGCCATCGGCGGCCGTGAGATCGATTCCGACGAGGGCGCTCAGGACTATGCCGACGCTCAGGATCTCTATCGCCTGCTCGAGCAACAGGTCGTGCCGCTCTATTACGGCCGCAACGGCGACGGCATACCCGAGGGCTGGACGACGGAGATGCGCCGTTCGATCGCCAGCACGCTGTGGCAGTTCTCGACGGTCCGCATGCTCCACGAGTACGTCGAACAGATGTATCTGCCGGCGGCCGGGGTGGAGATCAAGAAGCCGGCGACCCGCCGCGCGGCCACCGAGGCCGGCTGAGCCTCCCGGCTGCCGCTTCTCCCGGGCGCTGATCGGGCGGCGAATCCGTGATGGCTCGGCTGGTCTGCGGCATGGGAATGCCCGGCGGGCGAGGCTCCGCTACCATCCGCCGAGTGAGTCGCCCAAAGCTGGCCGTCCACGGCCATTTCTACCAGCCCGAGCGCCGCAACCCTTTCAGCGGGGAGATCGCCTTCCAGGCGGGCGCGGCCCCGTACCGCGACTGGAACGCCCGTGTCGATGCCGAGTGTTACAAGCCGAACGTCGAGCGCGGCAATCTCCATCACATCTCGTACGACCTGGGGCCCACGCTCGCGGGTTGGCTGGCGGCCAACGACGCCGCCACGCATAGCGGCTTCGTCGAAGCGGATCGGCGCGACGGCGTCGACGGAATCGACGATCCCGAGAGCGGCAACGCCATGGCTCAGGCGTACCACCATGCCATCCTCCCGCTCGCCTCTCTGGCCGACCGCCGGACCGAGATCCGCTGGGGCCTGCGCGACTTCGAGCTGCGGTTCGGGCGCAGGCCGACGGGCTTCTGGCTGCCCGAAACCGCGGTGGATCTGCCGACGCTCCGAATCCTGGCCGACGAAGGCATCCGCTACACCATCCTTGCCCCGTGGCAGGCCACCGACGGCCGCCTCGACACGCGCCGGCCATATCGAATAGACCTGGGCTCGCGCAAGTCGATCGTGGTCGTGTTCTACGACGCGGCGCTGTCGGCGTCGGCATCGTTCGAGGCGGACGCCACAATGGACGCGGATGCCTTTGCCCGGGACCGCGTGCTGCCGCGCGTCGCCGGACCGGCCTTCGCCGACGGAACGCCGCGCGTCGCCGTCATCGCCACCGACGGCGAACTCTATGGCCACCATCAGAAGTTCCGCGACCTGTTCCTCGCCCGGCTGGTCAACCCTGGGCGCGAGGTGCCCGACCGCGGCTTCGACATGACCTCTGTCGGGCGGATGGTGAGCGGGGTCCGGGCGGGTGCCCTTCCGTCGGCCCAGATCGCCGAGCGGACGTCATGGAGCTGTCACCACGGGGTCCTGCGCTGGACGGGCGAGTGCCCGGACGCCGCGGACGGCCGCTGGAAAGGGCCGCTTCGCGTCGCCCTCGAGCGGCTGGCAACGGGCATCGACACGGTCGCCGCCGGGCTTGCCGCTGAATTCATGGAGTCCGCCGGGCTGCGGCGAGCCCGCGATGAGTACGTCGACGTGGTGTTCGGGGCCGAGACGGGCGAGGAGTTCGCGCGGAGCCTGCTCCCGATCGCGACACCGCGGCAGCGAGACCGCTTCCTAACGCTGCTCGAGGCCGAGCGGTGGCGGCTGGCGATGTTCGCCAGCGACGGCTGGTTCTGGGGCGACCCGGTCCGTCCCGAGACCAAGGAGGTCCTGCTGTGCGCCGCGAAGGCAGCGCGGCTGACCGATGACGCGGCCGGCACGAACCTCGAAGGTCATCTCGTCGACGACCTGTCGCTGCTCAGCTCACCCTCCCGCCGTATCGACGGGGCAGGCATCTATGCGGAGGCCCTGGCGGAGGCGGACCAGCCGGCCGTGAGGACGCGCCGCAGGGACTCGTCGATTCGCTAGCCCGAGGCGGGCCGGGGCAGCGTGCCGAGCGCCGCGCCCCGCACGAGTCCCATCCGCAGGAAGGAGGCACCTCGCCGCGACGTACACCTTTCTGTGGAGCCGCTTTCGCTGCTTTGGCTGACGAGGACGAGCCGGCTCGACCGTAGGTTGATGGCAGTCAACAACAACAGGGGAACAGCCATGAAACCTGCCATCAGGATCGAGTGCCTGACCAAGAGGTTCGGCGATCTGACCGCCGTCGACAAGCTGGACCTGGAGATACCGGAAGGCTCGGTCTTCGGGTTCCTGGGCGCCAACGGTGCCGGCAAGACCACGACCCTTCGAATGATCGCCGGGCTTGCTCGGCCGACCTCGGGCAGCATCGAGGTTGGCGGCGTCGCCAGCACCGAGGGTCCGCGCTACCGCCGCCAGCTTGGCTACTTGTGCCAGGAGCCGGCGTTCTACGGCTGGATGACCGGCCGCGAGGTCCTGCGCTACGCCGCCGGGTTCTTCCCGGAGATCGAGGGCAGCGCCAAGGCCGAGGTCGAGCGGTTGCTGGCGGTCGTCGGACTGGCGGATGCCGCCGATCGGCGCTGCAAGGAGTACTCGGGCGGCATGCGGCAGCGCCTGGGCATCGGCGCCGCGCTGGTCGGACATCCGCGGGTGCTGCTCCTCGACGAGCCCGCCACCGGCCTGGACCCGCTTGGCCGCCGCGACGTGCTCGAGCTGATGGAATCGCTTCGAGAGACCACAACGATCTTCTACTCGACGCACATCCTCGACGACGTCCAGCGAGTCAGCGATCGAGTGGCGGTTGTGGACCACGGCAAGCTGCTCGTGGCCCGGCGCACAGACGAGCTGCTGGCCAGTCAGGGCCGGAACAGCCTGCACGTGGAGCTGATCGGGGCAACGTCCGCCACAGCCGATCAACTCGCCGCGGTACCCGGAGTCACCGCCGTGTCCCGAAATGAGGTCACGCCTGACGGACGCGCATTCCAGGTGGACTTCGAGGGTTCGAACGCGCGGACCGTCCAGGAAGCCATCACTGGGTTCGCGTCAGGAAACGGGCTGATCGTCGTCGAAGCTCGACCAATCACTCTCGACCTCGAAGAGGTGTTCCTCCACCTGGTCGACAACGCCGCGGACGTGAAAGATCCGGGGCGCAAGGAGAACGCCGCATGAACGCCCAATCGACATCGCTGCCAGCGCTCGATCCGCGAGCCCGGAGCGGCAACGAATCGCTGACCGGGCTCGGCAACTTCATGCGCAAGGACGCGAGAGAGTGGCTCAGGACCAGGCGTGCCTTCTGGACCGCGGTAGCCGCCCAGGCTCTGCTTCTGCTGGGAGTGCTGGGCGGACGCATCTACCATGCCATCTCCCCGGAAACGGCCGGGATCGACCTGACCGCCAATTACAACATGTTCATGGCTGGCTGGGAGACGACCCTGCCCCTCTGCGCCGTCTTCTCCACCCTGGGCTTCCTGATCGGCGAGCGGGAGGATCGGACGCTTGCCTGGTCGCTCTCGATGCCCTTGACCCGAGGCGCGGTGCTCGTCTCCAAGCTCCTGACCACGATCGTGGTGCTGGGCATCCTGACCGTGACCTTGCCTCTCATCACCACTCTCGTCGCCGTGCGCCTTGCCTACGGCGAGATGCCGGATGGGTACTCGATCTGGGCGCCGCTGCTCACGGGCGTGGCCCTCAGCCTGTTCCTGGTGGTGGTCAACCTCTCGGCCAGCACTTTCTTCCACAGCCAGCGAACCGTGACCGCCATCGCGCTGGTCGTGGCGTTGGTGATCCCCGGCCTCGTCGCGACTACCTGGGCGGCGGCCTCGCCCTGGTGGCCTATGGGCATCGAACAGTGGATCAAAGGCCTTGCCGCGAGCGAGCCGGTGAACTGGATCAGTCCGGTGGTCTACGTGGTCGCAATCGGAGTGCTGCTGGCCGCCGCGCAGATCCGCTTCTCACGCGAGGAGCTATAGCCCGCGCTAGAAAGAGCCACATGGCTGGCCTGCCAAGCGGATACCGGCGCCATAATCTCGGCACGGGTATCTCCGATGCAGGCCAGCCGAACTTGCACATGACCGAGGTTTGACTCGTGCCGGCCTTCCGATCCAAACGCTCCCGAAACGGAGTCGCCGCCGCCGAGGGCGGGCGAATAGAGGTCGTGCGGCGCTCCCTCTCCTGGTCGGCTCTCCGGCCGTCGAGCTGGCCCAACTCCGCGCTCGCCGCGTTTCTAGCCGGGCTCCTGGTGCTGACCTGGTTCACCTCGGATCTAAGCCACCTTACGGCGCAGCAGGTTGCCGGAGGGCTGGTGACCCTGGTGCCGTTCTTCCTGCTCCCCTGGCGACCGCGCATCCCCGAGCTGCTGCTCGTGACCGCGGCGGCGTGCTTGGTCATCGCTGCAGCGCTCGGCACCTCGGGCGGCGCGGACTTCGTGATGATCGCCGCGGTCTACACGGTGGCTGCCGAGCGAACAGAGCGCGCTGCCGTCGTCGCGATAGCCGTGGCGATGGCAGGCGAAAGCGCCGCGACGATCCTCGGTCCGGGCACTGTGGATCTCCTCACCCGGATAGCCGGCTGGATCGTCGTGGGACTGCTCTGCGTCTGCGTGGCCGCGCTCGGCCGGGCCATGGCGAGGAGGCGTGACTACGTCCAGAAGCTCGTCGTGCGGACCGAGGATCTCAAGCGGGAGCGCGACGAACTCGAGCGCGAGCGCGAGGTCCTGGCGCGAGAGGCCGTGGCGGTGGAGCGGGCCCGCATCGCCCGGGAGCTGCACGACGTCGTGGCTCACCACGTCAGCGTCATGGTGATCCAGACCGGAGCCGCTCAGACAACGCTGCCGCCCAACGCTCAAGCCACGTACCAGTCGCTCGAAGCGATCCGCCAGACCGGCCGCGAGGCGCTGGCAGAGATGCGACGCCTGCTCGGTTTGCTGCGCTCGGAAGCCTCGCTCGACGCGCCCGACGGCCGAGGCGGGCGTGAAGAGCGCGAAGACGACGATGCGGAGGCGAGGGCTCCACAGCCGGGGCTGGCGGAGCTCGAGGCGCTGGCCGAGCGCACTCGCGAAGCAGGCCTGATCGTCGACGTCGAGACCACCGGAGCGAGCCGGGTCCCCGCGGGGGTAGACCTCTCCGCCTATCGAATCGTTCAGGAAGCCCTGACGAACACGCTGCGACACGGCGGCGTTGGCGCCCGTGTCCACGTCTGCCTCGACTTCGAGCCCGGCGAGCTGGTGGTGGAGGTGGTCGACGACGGTCGAGGGCGGCGTAGCCATCCCGTGGATCGCGGCTCCGTCGAAGTCGGCCACGGACTGGTGGGCATGCGCGAGCGAGTGGCGCTCTTCGGCGGCCGGCTCGAGACAGGGCCGCGGACCGAAGGCGGCTTTCGCGTGCTGGCGAGGTTCCCGCTGGACGATCCCGCGGCCACGCCTGAGGGTTCCGCGATCATGTCGCCGAGCGGAGAGGCTCCGTCTCGATGAGCATTCGCGTGCTGCTGGCGGATGACCAGGCGCTCGTGCGAGGCGGCCTGCGGATGATCGTCGACGCGCAACCCGACCTCGAAGTCGTGGGCGAAGCCGCCGACGGGCGCGAGGCGATCGAGGCATCCATCGGCTCCATCCGGACGTCGTGGTGATGGACATCCGCATGCCGAATCTCGACGGGGTGGAAGCCACGAGGCGGCTGGCCGGCCCCGACTCTCCGTATCACGCCAGAGTGCTCGTGCTGACGACCTTCGACCTGGACCAGTACGTGTACGACGCCCTTCGAGCCGGCGCGAGCGGCTTCATGTTGAAGGACGCGCCGCCGACGGAGTTAGCCCAGGCCATCCGAATCGTTGCCGCCGGAGACGCGATGCTGGCGCCTTCGATCACCCGGCGCCTGATCGGCTCCTTCGTGGCGAAGGCGCCGCGCCCCGAGCAGGTCCATCCGTGTCTGGAGCAGCTCACCGAGCGCGAGATCGAAGTCCTCAAGCTCGTCGCACGCGGGCTTTCGAACGCGCAGATCGCGGAAACCCTCGTCGTGGGCGAGGCGACGGTCAAGACGCACGTCGCCCGAGTGCTGGACAAGCTCGAGCTCTCGAATCGAGTCCAGGCAGCGATCGTGGCCTACGAATCCGGCCTGTTGGAGCTCGGATCGCGCTAGGCGGACACCGCCTGCCGACTGGAACCGCCCGAAGCTCCCCGGCCGTCGGCCGCCTGCTAGACTCGCGCCAATCGGCACCGCTGTCCGGGGCGCCGCTCTCAGGGATCCGGAGCGAATCAGTGGCATTCGAGTTCCACATCTCGAAGGCGGCGCGTGATCGTTACGAGTTCGACCGGGCGCTGTTTCAGACCAGCGGCAATGTCATCATTCCGGATTTCCCCGCCGCCAGGGCGTTCGCCAAGCGCATGAACGACCGCGCCGACACGGCGCGATACCCCGACCGCATCGTCCACGCCGCCCAGCTCAACGCCATGGGCCTGATCGACGAGATCCTCCACCACGCGGTGGAGATCTACCGCCGGACGGTCAACCCAAACGTGATGGGCGATGCCCTCGCGGCGCTCCTCTCGCACCTGCCACCCGCGGACCTGGGCCTTGCGCTGACGCAGTTCCTGGCCCAGTTCCCGCCACTGGCGATCGCGCGCGACGGCCAGGATCCGGCAAGGTATCTTGCCGGCGAGACCGAAGGTCATCCCAACCGCGAGGTCGCCCTCGAAGAGCTGCTGATGCTGTGGCTGGCCAACGCCAACCCGGCCTTCGATACCTTCGACGAGCTCTTCGACGACGCCGACCTGGTCGAGCGGACTGCCTACGGCGCGCTGATCGAGGGTCTGCAGGCCTTCTTCGACGGCCAGCCGGGCTTCGGCCCGGAAGGGCTTTCACTCATCGCCTTTCTTCGCGCACCGGCGCTCGCCTGCCCGGACTCGCTGGCCGCACAGCTGCGCTACATCCGTTCGCGCTGGGGTCTCGTCCTGACCAGCTTCCTCGACCGGCTGATCGTCAGCCTGGACGTGCTCCACGAGGATGAGGTGGCGCTCTGGATGCGCATGCACCCGACGCCCGGCCCTGCCCCCGCGGTCGGCGGTCCCGGCCTGGGCGGCCTCGAGAACGAATACGAGAAGTTCAGCCGGGATCGGGACTGGATGCCGCGGGTCGTTCTCATGGCCAAGACGACCTACGTCTGGCTCGACCAGCTCTCCAAGCGCTACGGCCGCTGGATCCATCGTCTCGACGAGATCCCAGACGAGGAGCTCGAGGCGTTGTCGCGGCGCGGCTTCACCGGGCTGTGGTTGATCGGTCTGTGGGAGCGAAGCCGGGCGAGCGAACGCATCAAACAGTGGCGCGGCAACCCCGACGCGGCCGCTTCGGCCTATTCGTTGATGGAGTACAGCATCGCCGACGACCTCGGTGGCGACGAGGCCTTCCAGCAGCTACGAAGCCGCTGTGCCGCGCGCGGCATCCGGTTGAGCTCGGACATGGTGCCCAACCACATGGGCATCGACTCGCGCTGGGTCATCGAGCATCCGGATTGGTTCCTCTCTCTCCCCGATCCGCCGTACCCCTCGTATTCGTTCACCGGCGGCGACCTCTCCGACGACGAGCGCGTCTCGATCCAGATCGAGGATCACTACTGGAACGCGACCGACGCCGCGGTCGTGTTCAAGCGGACCGACAACTGGACCGGCGACGCCCGCTACATCTACCACGGCAACGACGGCACGAGCATGCCCTGGAACGACACGGCCCAGCTCGACTACCTGAACCCCGAGGTGCGCGAGGCCGTAATCCAGACCATCCTCCACGTGGCCCGCCAGTTCCCGATCATCCGCTTCGACGCGGCGATGACTCTGGCCCGGCGCCACATCCAGAGGCTCTGGTACCCGGAACCCGGCCAGGGCGGCGCCATCCCGTCCCGCGCCGAGCACGCCGTCTCCCGAGCGGCCTTCGACGAGCGGATGCCGACCGAGTTCTGGCGGGAGGTCGTCGACCGAGTCGCCGCGGAAGTGCCGGACACCCTGCTCCTCGCCGAAGCGTTCTGGCTGCTCGAGGGCTACTTCGTGCGGACGCTGGGCATGCACCGTGTCTACAACAGCGCCTTCATGAACATGCTCCGCGACGAGGAGAACGCCAGCTACCGGCAGGTCATCAAGGACACGATCGAGTTCGACCCCGAGGTACTCAAGCGCTTCGTCAACTTCATGAGCAACCCCGACGAACGGACGGCGGTCGATCAGTTCGGCAAGGGCGACAAATACTTCGGTGTCGCCACGTTGATGGCGACCATGCCCGGACTGCCGATGATCGGCCACGGGCAGGTCGAGGGCTTCGCCGAGAAGTACGGCATGGAGTATCGGCGGGCGTATCGCGAGGAGAGCCCCGACGGCTGGCTCGTGGAACGGCACGAGCGCGAGATATTCCCGCTCTTCCACCGCCGCTATCTGTTTGCCGACGTGGCCGACTTCCTGCTGTACGACGTCTACGATCCGGGCGGCTGGGTCAACGAGGACGTCTTTGCGTACTCGAACCGGCACGCCGACGAGCACGCCCTGATCGTCTACCACAACCGCTTCGCCGAGGCGAAGGGCTGGATCAAGATGTCCACCGCCTTCTCGGTTCCGGACGAGAGCGGCGGACGGCGCCTGATCCAGAAGTCGCTCGGCGAAGGGCTCGGGCTTCACGCCGACGGCGATTGGTACACGCTGCTGCGCGAGCACCGTTCCGGGCTGGAGTTCCTGCGCCGCTCGTCGGACCTGTGCCGCGACGGTCTGTACGTCCAGCTCCACGCCTACGACTGTCAGGTCTTCCTCGATATCCGCGAGGTCGAAGATGGGCCATCGGGCCAGCTGGGCCGGCTGTTCGAGCGACTCAACGGGACTGGCGTTCCGAGCATCAGCGGCGCGCTGCGAGATACGCAACTCGAGCCGCTGCACGACGCGGTCCGCGGCCTAACCAGGAGCGGCTCGATCCTGCGGCTGACCCAGATCGGGGCGGCTCGGGCGGCCGCCGCGTGCCCGGGGATCCCGCCCGTCGATCTCGGTCTGCGTGGGCCGGGCGTCACTACCTCGAAGCCCGAGTCGACGGCGAGTGGCGAGGCCGTCGCCGCTCAGGCGGTAGCCGCTCCGGGTGGCGCAGTCGTAGGCGGCGCACCGTCCGGCGCAGCCGTGGCCGCCGCGGCCGCGACGGACGAGGAGCTGAGCCGGCTGCTCGACGACGCTCGGGACCTGGTGCTGCTGGCCCTCCAATCCGTGGTCGAAGTGACCGGCAGCGCCGGCGACGCGGCTACGGCGGCGGCCGGGTTCCGGACCGGTCTCGAGGCGGCCCTTCGCCTGCCCGGGCTGGGCTCGGATCGGCTGTGCGCCGGCCTCGCCGACGAATGGACGTGGGTCGCGCTGACCGGACGGCTCGTCACGCGCGCGCTCTCGGCCGTGGCGGAACCGGGTCTCGACGGTGGAACAGCGATCGAAGAACTGCAGCTCGGGGGCGTCATTGCCGGGGTGTTCCGCGAGCTGGGCCTGGACGATGGAGCGGCCTGGCGTCTCGTGGCCCTGATTCGCACGCTGCGGAGCCTCCCGCAGGCGGCTTCGGTCGCGGGACTCCCGGCGGCCGAGCGGGCGCCCGCACTGGTTCGGGCCTTGATCGCCGACGAGGGAGTCAGGCCCTACATCCGCGTCAACGTCTGGGAGGGCGTGAGCTGGTTCAACCGCGAGTCGTTCGACCAGATTCTCTGGTGGATATTCGCGCTTGACGCGCTCGATGTCACGGAGACGGCCCGCACGGCGGCCTCGACCGCCAGGCGCCTGGCCGCAGCCGAGCGCCTGACTGCCACGTTGACCAGGGCGGCGGCATCAGCCGGATATCAGCTCGACAAGCTCGAGGCGGAGGCGCGAACTCGAGGCTAGAGGCGGAAACCCGCGGCGAGCGGCGGCGGCCGCGCGAACTCGAGGCGGCCGCGCGAACTCGAGAGCGGCCCCCCGGCCGGCTACCCGCGTCTTCGGCGTTTCCTTGTACGCGTGCGGGGAGTGTTATGCAAGGCTGAACTCCGCCTGCGCCCGCTTGCCGCCGGCTGGCGGCCGGATACGCGCCCCGGGCCTGGCCAATAGCGCCCGGATCGCGGCCGAAGGCTCCGCACGGACGACCGGGCTGGCCGTTCTGGCGGCAATTTCCCGGCTGTCTCCACCCTGGGCCCGCGCCGGAGTTCCATAGCACTCCTCCCAGGCGTAGAAGGAAATTGCGAACCTGCGAAACCGGGGATCCTCGGACCCGGGTCCGAGGAACCCGCCCGCCCCGGTGACAGCCTCAGGAGGGGGCACCGGCTGACAGGGCCGCCTTCGGGTAGCGCGACCGGAGAATCGGGAGCGCAAGCCTGACCGCGTCGACGTGAACCTCGTCGGCAGAGCGCGTGCCGTCGATGACCTGAATGTCTTCACCGTCGGCCCGAAGCGCCTCGATCGCCGTGTTGTACATCGCCGCGATGCGCCCGAGCTGCTCATGGTCGTCCTCGAAACGCTCGCGGGTCGCGCGGGCGCTGAAGCGAGCGACTCCGACGTCGACCGGCACCGACAGAAACACCGTCAAGTCCGGCCGGGTCGCGAAGCGGTTGATCTCGCGAAGCCAGGCCAGGTCGCACGACAGCGCCTGGTACGCCAGGCTCGAGAGGTAGTACCGATCTGCGACCACGGTCAGGCCACGAGCGAGCGCCGGCGCAACCTCGGACGCGACGTGGTCCATTCGGTCGGCCGCGAATGCGAGTGCCTCGGCCTCGGGTCCGCCCAGCTCGAGTTGCCTGCCGAGATGGCGCCGCAACGTCGCGCCAATCGGGCCCTTCGAAGGTTCGCGAGTGAGCAGCGAGGGGATGCCGGCCGCCTCGAGCCACTCCACGAGCATCTGGGACTGCGTCGTAGTGCCGGCTCCGTCGATGCCCTCGATCACCACGAAGGCGCCGGGATGAAGGCTTCGCGGGTTCATCGGCCGTCCGCCTACTCGCCCAGCAGGATGCGGCGGATCAGGGGGATGGGCGGCGAGCCGTGGGCGATGACCGACTCCAGGTGTTCCTTGTACGAGAAGCCCGGCGTCTCACCGAAACCTCCGACGACCCGCGGCTCCGGGACGGCGGCGGCTCCTCGAGGATCGCCGGACGCGATGGCGGCGCGAACCCGTCGCTCGCGCTCCAGGTTCCACATCTCCATCGACCCGACGAAGTAGGTCGAAAGCTGGGTCGAGGTCAGTCGAGCGCGGTCCCACTTCTTGCGCGCCTCGGACTCCTCCTGGAAGCCGCCCTTGACCATCAGGTCCATGGCCTCATCCTCGGTCATGGTTCCGGCGTGGATCCCGATGTCGATCATGGCGTTCGTGATCGCCCGCAGATAGAACTTCCAGTGGATCAACAGCAGCGCGGGATCGTCGGCCTTGAACCCGACGTCCATCATGACCTGGGTGACGTAGACGGCCCAACCCTCCACGAAGACACCGCTGCCGAACACGGCGCGGGTCAGCGAAGGGCATCGGTTCGAGTACACGAGCTGGAGGTAGTGGCCGGGTGTGCCCTCGTGGATCGTGGTCAGGTCGATCTGGCGGTCGTTCTCCTCGGCCACGTACGACTCCACCTGATCGGCCGTCCAGTCTTCCGGCGGCGGCGTCATGAAGTAGAACGCCTTCTGTCCCTTGTCCAGGGGGCCCGGGGCGTCGAGCATGGCTCCGGCGAACTCCCGCAGGAAGGGTGGCGTCCAGTCGATCTCGAGCGGATCGTCGGGCACGGTGATGAGATCGGCCTTTCGGCAGAAGTCCACGATCCCGAGGTAGCTCTCGCGGCAATAGTCGACGAGTTGATCGACCGGGTGGTGGGCCCGGCCGATTGCCGCAGTGACGGCGGCGACCGTCCGCGAATTGGCGGCTCCCTGGCTTCCGGCCGATGCGGCAGTGGGAAGCGGCTCTCCCGGAACCCAGTCGGGCCAGATTTCTCGGGCGATCCGGATCATCTCGCCGCGAACGGCTGAGTATTCGCGGCGCGCATGCGTCAGGATCTGCTCCGCGGTCAAGTCCGAGCGGAACGTGTGGCGCAGCTTGCGGCCGAAAAGCGCCGCTCCAAGCCGGCCGTCGCCGCTGGAACGCAGCAGCAGGTCGTCGCGCAGGAAAGCCCCGAACGCCTCGACGGCGGCCCGGCAGGATGCAACCGCGGCCTTCAACCGGGGTTCAACGGCCCTGACATCCGAATCGTCCGTGGCGGCGTCGGCCTGGGCGAGAGCGCCTTCCGCAAGAGCGACGATGCCGGGCAGTTGCTTGATCGCCATCTCGGTGTGGAGGCGCGACGGGGGCCGATCGGCCAGGCTGCCCAGCTCGTCGCGGGCAGCGGCCAGCAGGCCGGCCACGCCCTCCAGCCGGCCCGCGACCGAGGACAGCCGCGTGGCGAGCGGCGCGAAATCGCGAGCCAGGAGCGGGAAGATGCCGCCTCCGAGAAGGTACACGTAGCCAAGCGCATCCCAGGCCGACTCGCGCAGCTCCGTCTCGTCGAAACGGAGCGCCTCGATCTCCGACAGCAGCAGGTCGCGGTCGATCCTCTCGTCCGGTGTCAAGGCGTGATCTGCGAATGTCTGCAGATCGGCCCTCCAACGATCCGCAAACGCGAGGCGGGCGGCTCGGCCGGAGTCGCTCAGGTCGGGCCATTCGCCGTCCACTGCGTGCATCCCGATGGCCGTCGCGGCAACGGGGAAGAGTCGGAAGAATTCGTCAAGGAAGACGTCGACACGCGCGCTGAACTGGGACATCGGTCTCCTCGATTGAAAAGTAGGTCGAGTGTAGCGACCGGCGCGAAGGCGGGTAGCCCGCGTTTCGGGCCGCCGCCGCCCCCGATCAGCGTGATTGATGGTTGCGGTCGATTGGCGCCAACCCCTCGCGTGCACCGGCTCCGCGCGCTAGCATCGGCCATGCGGCGCCGCCGCACCTGGCCGTCGAACTACTCGGGAGGAGACGCTGATGCTCGACCTCGTCGTCAAGATCGCCGTAAACGCCGCGGCGCTGCTTGTGGCGGCCAACGTCGTGCCTGAGTTCAAGCTCGCCTTCCACACGGACAAACCCGAGGACTGGCTCAAGATCGCCTTCATCGCGCTCGTGTTCGCGCTGGTCAACAGCTACATCAAGCCGATCGTGAAGACGCTGGCCATGCCGATCGGCTTCCTGACCATGGGGTTGGTCGCTTTCGTCATCAACGCCGCAATGTTGCTCGGGACGGCCTGGATCGTCGACGCGGCGAGGAGCACCTTCAACATCGGCTTCAGCGTTGGCAACTACCCGCCCCATTGGGGCTACGAAGCCGTCGGCTGCGCGGTGGTCGCCTCGATCGTCATCAGCGTCGTATCCACGGTTCTCAGCCTGATCCTGGTTCCGAGGAAGGTCGTCGGCATCTAGACGCCGTCGACCGCGCCGCCCCGGGGTGAGTCTGGCCGCGCCGTGTCGCGCCGAAGTGGACCCGTTACGCTTGCATCGATGCCAGCAACCGACGCGCCATTCTTCGCGAGCCTGTTTGCCGCGATCGATCCGACGGGCCAATCGGCTACGGCCGAGCCCGGCCACCTGACCGAGCGCGAGCGTTTCCGTATCCGCCTGCGGCGGCGTCCGCTGCTGCTGGACGGGGCGATGGGCACGCTGCTCTACTCGCGCGGCGTGCCACAGCGGGCCTGCCTCGACGAGCTGGTCCTCACCCGGCCCGAGCTCGTCTCGACGATCCACCGCGAGTACATCGAGGCGGGCGCCGACGCGATCGAGACCAACACATTCGGGGCCAACCGGTTCCGGCTCGCGGAGTTCGGGCTGGAGAAGGATGCGGGCCGAATCAACCGCCGCGGCGCCCAGATCGCTCGAGAAGCCCGCGAAACCTCGGGCAAGCAGGTCCTGATCGCGGCTTCTATCGGACCGCTCCGGGCGGCGGGCCGGACCCCGCGGCCGCACCCCGGCCTCGCTCGCGCCGCCTTCCGAGAGCAGATCGAAGGCCTGCTCGAAGGCGGCGCCGAGATCCTCGTCTTCGAGACCTTCGACGCCCTGGAACCGCTGCTGCTGGCCATCGAAGAGGCGCGACGCGCCTGCGATCTGCCGATCATCGCCCAGATGACATTCGGTGAGGACCTCGCCGCCAACGACGGCACGGCCCCGGAAGCCGCCGCAGCCGCGCTGACAGCGGCCGAAGTGGACGCCGTCGGGGTCAACTGCGGGTCGGGGCCGCTCGTCTGCCTGCAGGCCCTGGTTCGAACCGGCCCGCCGAGCGCGACGATCGCACGCTCCATCCTCCCGAACGCGGGCCTGCCACAACGGGTCGAGGGCCAATTCGTGTATTCGGCCGGTCCCGAGTATTTCGGGGAGATGGTCCCCCGGATGCTGGCCGACGGGGCCCGCATCGTCGGCGGCTGCTGCGGTACGACGCCCGACCACACGCGAGCGATGCGGGCCGCGATCGAGGCGCTTGCCCTGGACGTCCATAGGGCCGCGACGATCGTCGCCCCGCCGCCCGAGGACGAGAGAGACGCCGCGCTCGGCGAGGAGTCGGATCCGGCCAACGCGGCGGCCCCCCGAACGCCGCGGCTCGAGTCATCCGGCAGGGCCGAGGCCACTCCCCCATCGGATCTGGCTCGGAAACTCGCCGACGGGTCGTTCGTCATCTCCGTCGAGATCGATCCGCCCCGATCAATCCGGATCGACCGCACGATCGAGGCCGCGCGCCTGCTAAAGGAGGCCGGCGTCGATCTCGTGAACGTCAGCGATTCGGCCACGGGCCGGGTCCGAATGGGCGCCATGGCCGTGGCTTTCGGGATCCAGACGCAGCTCGATCTGGAATGCCTCGTCCACCTCACGACCCGCGATCGAAACCTCATGGCGCTCGAGGCGGAACTGCTCGGTGCCCACGCCCTCGGCCTGCGCAACATCCTGGCCCTCACCGGCGACCCGCCGCGCGTGGCCGACCGGCCTGCCGTCACGGCTGTCTGGGACGTCGACGCGATCGGGCTGATCGAGATCATCTGCCGCCTCAACAAGGGCGAGGACGGGGCGGGGCTCTCGATCGGGCAGGCGGCGGGCTTCACGGTCGCGTGCGCGCTCGACCCGACCTCCGCCGACCCGGACAAGGAGTGGTCGCGACTCGAACGCAAGCTCGCCGCCGGCGCGAATCTGATCATGACCCAGCCGCTCTACTCAGGGGCGCAACTGGAATCGATGCTCGCGCGATCGCGGGAGCGGTTCGGCCAGGGCGGCTTCCCGGTGCCGGTACTCCTCGGCGTCCTACCGCTCCACAGCGCTCGGCATGCCGAGTTCCTCCACAATGAAGTGCCGGGCATCACGATCCCCGACGAGCAGCGTGCGGCCATGCACGCCGCCGGCGACCGCGGCGCGGAGCTGGGTCTGGACATGGCCATGGATCTCCTGGCGGTGGCGGAGGGCCAGGTGACCGGCGCCTACATCATGCCGAGCTTCGGCCGCTACGAGCTGGCGGCCGAATTGGTGCGGCGATTGCGCGCCCGACAGGCGGGGAAGTCCAAGTAGCCGCACAAGGCGGAGCGGCCGAACGGCCGGCGGAGGGATCGAGATGAGGCGCTACAGGCATCTCGGAGTCGCCGGTCTGGTGGGGCTCGCGCTCTGGTTGCTGCTCCTGGCCTGGGCTGCCGGGTCCGCCGCGACGGCGGCGGCGGCGCCTCCGGCCGGTCCACCGTATCCCGACCCGGTCAACGGCCAGCGCGTGTACGACTACGCCGGTGTCTTCTCGCCCGCGGCCATCGCCGATGCCGAGCAAACGATCAAAGCGATCGGGGATCGGACGGGCGTGGAGGTGGCCGTCTACACCCAGGTCAAGCCGGCCAGCGACACCCCCGAGGCCGCCAACACCGACGCTCTCGCCCTCATGAACCAGTGGGGCGTCGGGCGAAAGGGCTTCGACGACGGCCTCGTGATCCTCTTCGACATGCAGGGCAACCTCGTCCATGGCCAGGTATCCCTATACGCCGGGAGCGGCTTCATGGCCTCGTTCATGACCAACTCGGACCGGCAGGCCGTTTTCGACAACGATATGAAACCGCTGCTCGTCGACGGCAACTTCGACGGCGCCCTGCGGATCGCACTGTCGGATGTCAACGCGGCGGCAACGCCCGAGCACGCGAACCAACTGAGCCGCGCCCGGATCCTCAACGCGCTGGTCGGGTTCGGGGCGGCGATCCTGGCCGTGGCGTTGGCGCTGCTCGTGCTCCTGCGCTGGTATACCCACGGACGGGACCCTGTTTACGTCGACGACAACTCGATCCTGATGCCGGCTCCGCCGGATGGCCTCACCCCGGCCATGGCGACCTTGATAACGGACGATCGGACGTCGGGCCGAACGCTATCGGCGGCGATGGTCGACCTCGCAGCACGGGGCCTGATCCAGTTCAGACAGGACTCGGAGTTCCTCAGCAAACGGACGAGCCTCGGCGTGACCGGCAAGAACGTGCCTATCGCGACGCCCGAAGCGGGCATCTTCGCCGCGATATCCGCGTGGGCAGAACCGGACGGGTTCGTGCCCGTCACCGCCGCTCGAGAGTTGCGGCCGGCAATCAACAAGTTCAACGGCGAAATCGAGATGCTGGCTGTTCAGAGGGGCTGGCTCATCGCCAGGCCGAGCCGGGTCGCCGGCATCTGGTTCACGGTCGCCGTTGCCGAAGGCCTGCTGGCGATACCTCTCTTCTGGTGGACGATCTGGCTCGACGCCAGCGGTGGGTTCCTCGGCGGCGTGGCACTGGTGACGGCCGCCGTCGTGACGGGCATCACGGCCTTCTTCATGCCCTGCCGGACGCAGCTCGGAGCGATGCTCCGGGCGATGCTGGCCGCCTACAAGCGGACGCTCCATTACACGATGGCGCAGTCCGCATCGATGGACGAAGTGGTCGCGCGCAAGGCCCTGCCGTGGGTGACCACACCCGACGCCGCGATGGCCTGGGGCGTCGCTCTGGGACTCAACGCCGACATCGAGGCGCTTCTCAAGAGGACGGTCGGCGCCAGTGAGGCGTCGGGGCACCAGGTCGGCTGGTACCCGATGTGGTTCGCGGGCACGGGCGGCATCGTCTCCACGGGCGCAGGTGGCGGCGGCGGCGCGGCCGGCATGTACTCCGCGAGCGCCATACCGGACGTCGGATCGATGATGTCGTCACTCGGCGGCATCGGCGCATCCGGCGGCGGGGGAGGCGGCGGTGGCGGGGGCGGCGGGGGCGCTGGGGGCGGCTTCTGACGCCAGGTACGCCGCCGCGCTGAGGCGACTACGGAGAGCGGCCGCAGTCGGCTAAACTCGGGGCATGGGTGCAGTCGACACGATGGAGCAGTTCTTCGAGCTGCTGAATTCAGGAGATCGCGAGGGCGCAGTCTCGCTCATGGACGAGAAGGCGGAGCTTCGCGTACATATCGCCGGCAACGCCCGGACGCTGCGAGGGCTCCGCGAGGTCGGCGGCTGGTTCCTGCGCGCGGAACCGGGCTTCCGCATGATCCCCGGCGATGTCCGGGACATGGGCAATACCTACCAGGCGAATCTGCTCGTCCTGCGGCCGGGAGCCCCGACGCAACAGCTCGACGCCAGCTTCCGGGTCGAGGCGGGCAAGATAACTGCGATCAACCTGACGCCCCGCTAGGCGAGGCAGGTGCAGGAGGGTCTGTCAGGTCGCCGAGGCAGTCGGGCTGGCCGGAGGCATCGTGATCTGGCCGGGCGCCGGAATGTTCAGGATCTGGCCGACCTGGATGTAGTTCGGATCGACGCCCGGGTTGGCGAGTTCCAGTTCCCAGAGGGGGATGTTGAACTTGGTGGCGATCTTCGCCATGTAGTCCCCGCTCTTCACGGTGTACTGCAGGAAGCTCGTTCCGGCGGAGGTCGTGTCCTGAGCGGACGGAGTTGTGGTGTCCAGGGCGCCCGATCCGCCGGGCGGGAGTGAGCCGCTCGATCCTGGAGCGCTGCCGTGCGGGCTGGTGAGGATTGGGAACAGGATCAGTGCGACGAAGATAAGGGCCACGCCGACCGCGGCGACGAAGAGCGGCTGGTTGGCACGATGCTCTTCACGGCTGCGGAGCCGGGGGAAGTTCTCGACGCGCGGTGGATTCTCCCAGCCCGGGTGGCTCGGCCCGCGGCGGGCCATGGCGAAGCTGGGCTCCGCGAGAGACGAGGGCGGGGTGGGCGCACTCGGGGAAGGTGACCGCTTCGACTCGCCCTCGTAGCTCCACAGGTTGGCGCTGGCGTCGGCCGTCCGCTTGGACGCGGGCGCCAGATCGGCCGGTGCGGAGACCCGCGACCGAGCGGCGAGGAAGGCCGGAGCGGCGGCGTCGTCCTCGGCTACGCCTGCGGCCGCGCCGGCGGCCAGGGAATCGCCCAATGCCGACCTGGCCGTCGGAACGGCGGCGGCCCTGACGCCGGCCGCTTCCTGGCGAGCCCAATCGAGGAAGATCGGGCATCTCGCGAACTCCGCCGACAGGCAGTAGCGCTCCTGGTGCGGAAAGGCTCTCGGTTCCGGCTCCGGCGCAGCAAAACAGCGGTGGTTGTAGTCGGGGGTGTTCGAGCGGTGGTCCCGGTCGTCCTCGAACGCGACGAACGGACAGGCGGCGGGTCCGCCATCGGAAAGGGTAGTCGGCTCCTCAGTCACGCCGCAGATGATACCTGCGGGCAACAGTCTTGTGCCGAGGCAGCGGCGTCGGCGCTTCGTGGGTCATTCGTGCCGGAGGCGGCGAGGTCTGCCATTCGAGTGGATAATCGCGCGGCCAGACACCAACGGTATGGTTCGATCGATGCTCTTGACCGCGCGCCTCGAAGGCCGCCCGATCCGATTGGTCATCGCCGCCGTGGGCGCTGCCGCACTCCTGGCAGCGTGCGGTACGAGCCAGGCCTCGCCGACTCCGGCCCAAACCGGATTGACCTCGATTGCTCCGCCGGAGACGGCCTTTCCGTCGCCCGCGACGACCCCCACCGTCGTCGCCACGGCGACCCCGGCTCCGACGCAGGAGGCGACCGCCCTGGCTGCCGTCAAGATCGGCCTGGAACCCGTGGTCGGCGGCTTGCCCAACCCCATCGGCGTCTCGATAGCGCCGGGCGATCCGCGACTCTTCGTCATCGGGCAGACCGGGCGAATCGCGATCGACGACGGCGGCAGGGTGACCGGCACCTTCCTCGACATATCCGGTCGGCTCTCGTGCTGCGGTGAGCGCGGCTTGCTCGGACTCGCCTTCCACCCTCAATACGCGTCGAACGGTCGCTTCTTCGTCCGCTACACGGACGGAGTCGGCGACATCCGTATCTCCGAGTTCCACGTCACCTCGAACCGCAACGTGGCCGACCCAGGGTCCGAGAAGGTTCTCCTGACGATCCCCCATCCCAGCTTCGCCAACCACAACGGCGGGCGCATCGTCTTCGGCCCCGACGGCTATCTGTACGTCGGCACCGGCGATGGGGGGAGCGGCGGCGACCCCAGCAACCACGGCCAGAGCCTCACCACGCTCCTCGGGAAGATGCTCCGCATCGACGTCGACGGCGCTTCAGCCGGCAAGCCATACGCGATCCCGCCGGACAACCCCTTCGTCGGGCAGGGCGGGAAGCTGCCGGAGATCTTCTCGTACGGCCTGCGCAATCCGTACAGCTTCAGCTTCGACCGGCTGACCGGCGATCTGTGGATAGCGGACGTCGGCCAGGACCGTTGGGAGGAGGTGGATCGGGCTCCGGCCGCAACCGGCGGCGGAAACGGGGCGAATTTCGGCTGGAGCATCGCCGAGGGGAACCACTGCTTCAAGCCCGCGACGGCCTGCGACACCTCTGGCTTGACGCCGCCGTATGCCGAATACGCCCACGGCACGAACGACTCGAACGGGTGCGCCATCATCGGCGGCTATGTCTATCGCGGCACCGCTCATCCGGAACTGTACGGACGCTACTTCTTCGGCGACGAATGTAGTGGTCGAATCTGGGACGTGGCCCATGCCGGCGCATCGCCCCAGACGCCTCAACTGCTCCTGTCCTCGGGCGTGAACATAGACGGTTGGGGCCAGGGCGTCGACGGCGAGCTGTACGTGGCCGCCGCCGACGGGGTGCTCTACCGTCTCACTTGAGTCGGCGGCTCCGTGCCGAGCGCCCGGCTACCAAACCCGCCGCCGCGCTCGAGACTGCCCGATCGCCCCGATCACATACCCGCCTGGCTGAGGGCCGACTGCAGCGACTGGATGTAGCCCTCGCTCGTGTAGGTCGCACCTGAGATCGTGTCTATCTGGGCGCTCTGGGCCTGCAAAACCTCGTTCCGGAGTTGAGGCCCGGCGTAGGCGCTGACCTCCTGCGTATGGCCGCCGCCGCTCGGGAGCTGGATCGCCTGGACGTCGGTGATCTTCCCGCTCTGGATGGTCACCTGGACCTGGACCGTCCCGAACGGGATCTGAACGGCATCGCCGGTCACCTGGCCGCTGTAGTTGCTGCCCGAACCGGTCCCGGTAGTAGATACCGCCCCGGCCGCCCCGGCCGTGGCTTGCGCACCGCCACCGACGCCGTTGCCACCTTGCGCACCTCCGCCGGTGGTCGTGGTCACGCTGATCACCTGCGGGGTCTTGAAGCTCAGCAGCAGAGCCAGGGCGGCGGTCGTCACGAGAGTCGCCACCAGAGGTCGTTTACCCATCGTCGTTACTCCTAGGCCTCAGAAGGCGAAGCGTTCGTAGTGGATCTGGCGGTCCGGAATTCGGAGCCAGCGCAGGCCGCTCAGGACTCTGGTCATCATCCCGGACGGGCCGCAGACGTAGATGTCACGGTCGAAGATGTCGGGCACGAGCCGGCGCAGCGCTCGCGGATCGAGCGGGTCGGCCGGCATCTCGCGCGACCCTCGACGCCCGACCAGGTAGTGGACGGTCGCGCCGCGCAGGCTGGCCAGCTCGTCGATCTCACGCTTGAAGACCAGCTCGTCGGGTCCGCTGGCGCGGTAGACGAGGGTCAGATTGCCGCGCGCCGCCGGCAGCTCCTCGAGCAGCGCCCGCAGCGGCGTGATGCCGATGCCGCCCGGCGATGAGCAGGACGCGAGCCCTGGTCCGGGCGGCGCCGGTCAGGGCACCGTACGGGCCCTCGACGAAGACCGGCGTGCCGATCGGCATCCGCTGCAGCTGTCTTGGTGTAGTCGCCCAGCTCCTTGACGGTGAAGCGCAGGTACCGGCCGTTGGGGGCGGCCGAGATCGAGAACGGATGGGCCCGGAACCAGCCTTCCCTGGTCAGGAAGCGGAGGCGGAACCACTGGCCGGCTCGGTGCGGCGAGCTGGTCGAGATCCCGTCCGGTGAGATAGAGCGATGCGACTCCCGGTCCCTCTTCCACGACGTTGGCGACATGGAACCGGTGCCTCATCGAGATTGCGATCGGCTGGCCGAAGCGGAAGACCAGCAGGCTGCCGAACGCCACCACGTACAGGCCGATCCAGTAGAGGCTGGCGACCTGGTCGGTGGTGAAGTCGATGCCGACGAAGAGCTGGTGGAGGAAGGCGAGCGCGATCGCCAGGTACGTGTAGAGGTGGATGGCGTACCAGGTCTCGTACGATGCGCGTCGCCGCACAGCCCGGACGGAGCTGATCCCCACCACGATGAACAGGAACGAGGGCCGCGGCCGACCAGAGCACGTATGGGTACGTCAGGAGGAGCGAGATGAACTCGTTCACGGGCGAGGCGTTGACGCTCATGGCGTAGCCGAACGTCGTCAGCAGGCCGTGGGCGCACAGCAGCCAGATCGCCGTGAAGCCGACCCAGCGGTGAGCGTCGGTGATGCGATCCTGTCCGAAGATCTGGTCGAGCCAGGGGCTGCGCGACATGAGGATCAGCTGGATCAGAACCAGATAAGTCCCGAAGAGGGCGCTGATCTCGCCGGCGGCAGTGAGGGTGCCGGCCAGCGTGCTCAACTCGTGCAGTCCGCCGTGGCGGACCCACATACCCAGGATCAGCACGCCGTTGCCGATCAGGAGCGCGTAGATGTCGTTGGCGGTGACCGGCCAGATGCGCGGGACCGGCACGCGCCGAACCTTGCGCGGCTGTGTCGCGGTTCGGACGCTGTTTCGATTCGCGTAGGTGCTGTCCATCGAGTGGTCGCGGCTCCCGGTGTGGCTGCTCGATTTACGGGCGGTCAACGCTGCTCCCTTTTCTGGCATCCGCATCCTCGGACGCGGGTGACCCGACCAACCTGATATTCGAGTCGCTTTCTGTAGTGCGGCTGAAAGCTCTGTGGCGCCTGTGTGGATTTACCGTGGAGCCACGGTGGAGGAAACGGGGAGGGCCCGCGACGCCCCGCGACGCCGGCGTGTACGTGGCGCGTCTGCTGATTGGGTCCGGGGTCGCCGGGACCAGCCGCCGGTTCGTGCGAACGCCGTGTTTGACAGCGCGCCGAACCGATCCAACACTTGCACTCGGCCGAGGCCCAGCGAAGCTGCCTGCTTGTTCCCGCCTCGCCTGACGTCCCGCGCCGGGAGGAGATCGATGTCCCTTGCAACGAGCTGGCTGAAGCCGGCCACGACCGTCTTATGCGCATTGCGACGTACCGTGCGGTATCTACGACCCTCATCAGGCGGAACTGGCGGCCCGTACCGTCGCCCGCATGGTCGAGCTGATCGGCCAGATTCCTGCGGGCAGCACCGAGATGGCCGACCGCGCGAAGTTCGTCCGCTGCATCGCCATCAAGGAGCAGCACGCCGAGATCGTCAAGCACGAGATCCAGGTCATCTGGAGCGACTACTTCAAGCCCGAGCACGTCGAGCGCTACCCCGACCTGCACGATCGGACCTGGAAGATCCTGAAGCTCGCCTCGAAGAACAAGCAGAACATCGACGCCGCCGCGGCCGCCGAGCTCGAAGCCGCGGTCAAGGAGTACGCCGACATCTTCTGGTCGACCAAGAAGTAGCCGGGCCCTTCAGATGAACGCGACGCCGGAGGAAATCCCTCCGGCGTTCCCGTTTGCCGAACCTCAGGCGCCAGGCCTGGCCCCGATGGCCGTCACTGGTCGGCCGCTGGCAGCTCTTCGACGGGCGCTCCCCAGGCTCGTCGCCGTGTGGCGAAGGGCGAGGCGGCGGAACCTGGCGGGTGGCCGTCGCCGAGCAGAGCATGGCTCCGGCGCTGGCCGCCGGCGATTGGCTCCTGCTCGACCCGACATCACCCCGCTGGCCGCGGCGCGGCAGCGTGGTCGTCTTTCGCGAGCCCGCAACCGGTCTGCTGGCGATCAAGCGCGTCGGCCGCCGGGCCCGGCGATCGCGTCCGGATATCGGCCGGGATACTGCACCTGGGTCCGGACGAGGCGTGGCTCCTCGGCGACAACCTCGCCGTGTCGGTGGACTCGCGTCGCTACGGACCCGTGCCGGCGGACGCGCTGGTGGGACGGGCGTGGTTCCGATACGCGCCATGGAGCCGGATCGGACGCATCGGCCGCTGAGCGTGATCCAGCGCGGCCGTCGCGAACCAACCCGTAGGCTGCGAGCCTGGCCACGGACCGCCGACCTGCCCAAACCACTCAGCGGCCGAAGAGCTCGCGCGCGGCCAGTTCGATCATGGCATGGTCGCGCGGCAGCAGATCCTGGAGCATGATCCGCTGCACGCCGGCCGCCGCGAACCGGGCCACCATCGCCCGGGCCTGATCGGGCGTCCCTACGATCCACCGCGACCGGCGCTCGTCGAGCCAGGCCTCCGCCTTCGATGCCGCCGACCCCACCATCGCAATCTGGTCTTGGACGCGCCGCTCCAGATCGGCCGTGTCGGATCCCACAAGGAACCCGGCCATGACCGACCGGCGGATCGAGGCCGGGTCGCGCTTGAGCTTGCGACACTCTACGTCGAGCCGAGCGTAGGCCTCGGCGCACTGGTCGGGGCCGGTGCTCGACATGTTGTACTCGTCCGCATAGCGCGCGGCGAGGCGCAAGGATCGTGGGCTTCCCTCACCACCGACGATGATCGGTGGGTGCGGCCGCTGGAGCGGCTTGGGATTGAACGACGCGACCTCGACCCGGACCTGCTTGCCCTCGTACGACCAGCCGTCGGGCTCCTCCCACAGGCCGTGGAGTATCGCGAGCTGGTCCTCCATCAGGTCGGCTCGCTGCGCGATCTCGGGGAACGCCAGTCCCAGCTGGCTGTGCTCGGCGTCGTTCCAGCCGGCCCCCACGCCCACCTCGACCCGACCACCGCTCATCTCGTCGACGGTGGTGACGACCTTGGCGAACGACCCCGGATGGCGGAACGTAACCGGTGACACGAGCGCGCCGAGGCGGATGGTCGTCGTCTCGCGGGCGATGCCTGCGAGGACGGCCCAGGCGTCGGTCGTCGGCCGATCGGCCGGGCCGGGGAAGCTTCGATAGTGGTCCGACCTGAAGAAGGCCTCGAAACCGAGCCGTTCGGCGAGCCGAGCCAGCTCGAGCTGCTCGGCGTAGGACAGGCCCTGCTGAGGTTCGGTCATGAGCGCGAAGCGCATCCGCATCCTCCCACCGGGCTGAAAGGCGTCTGACACAACGCAGCCAGTTTGGACCGAAAGGACGAATGGCGCAGCTGGTGCGAAGGGACGTGCAAGAACCAGCCCGCACCGTTAAACTTCCCGCGGTTCGTCGGAGCAGGGGCCGACAGAACCCCAGGGGTATGGTCTCAATCCGAATGTTCCTCAGGCGGGCCGGCCCCCCCTCACCGGCCCGCCTTCCTTTTGCCCCGCGTTGCCGGCCCGCGGCGCGACGCCGCGGCATACTTGGGGCATGCCAGAGACGCTACTGCCGCCGAATCCGCCGCTGCACGACGGAGCGATCGTCCTCCGGCCCTTCCGCGCCGAAGATGCGCCGGCCGTGACCGCCGCCTGCCAGGACGCTGAGATCCAGCGCTGGATCCCGTTGATCCCACTGCCGTACACCGAGGCCGACGCGCGGCGATTCATCCTCATGACACTGCAGGCCTGGCACGATGGAACGGGCTACGAATTCGCGATCGTCGACGCGACGACGGATCGGTATCTCGGTTCGATCGGGCTGCATCTCGGGCCCAACCTGCACCGCGTGTCGGTAGGCTATTTCGTCGCCCCGGAAGCCCGGCGGCGGGGAGTGGCGTTCAAGTCCCTCCGCCTCGTCACGCGATGGGGCTTCGAGCACCTCGACATCGAGCGCCTCGCCCTCTGGACGCTGCCCCGCAACGTGGCTTCGCAGCGGGTTGCCGAGAAGGCCGGTTTCCGTTTCGAGGGAATCGCGCGCAACTGGGAGTCTGATCGAGACGAGCGGCCGGTCGACGCGGTCATGTTCTCGATGACGCCGGAGGACCTGGCCGATTCCATCGAGGCAGAGAGGGCCGCCGCCGAGGCATCAGCCGCCGCCGAGGCACATGTGGGCGTGAACCTCGCCGCCATGCCGCTGGCCACCGTCCCCCGCGAGCTCTGGGCCGCCGGCACCCGGGCCGCGCCTTTCCTGGACCTCGCCGCGGTGGCCGACCTGCAGCCCGGGACGATGCGGCGGGTCACCCTGGCCGGATTGGATCTGCTGGTGGCCTGGACCGAGGCCGGGATCGTGGTCACGGACGACCGGTGCCCTCATATGGCTGCGCCACTCAGCATCGGCGAGCTGGTGGGATGCGTCGTGGCCTGCCCGCTGCATGAGGGCCGCTTCGATCTCTGCACCGGGGAGACGGTGCGCATGCCCACGACCGGCGGACTCGATGCGGACGGCACATACCACGGCCCATGGTCGCCAAGCGGCGCCCTGCCCAAGCCCGAGCCACCGTCCAAGAAGCTCGAGGCCCGTCGCCTGACCCGGATCAACAGGCTGCGCTACTATCCCGCGCGAGTCCGCGACGGCCGCCTCGAGGCGCGGCTGCCAATTCTGCCGGAGTAGCGCGGCCGGCCGGCGGCCGCTCGGCCTGGCGCCTGCCCGCGGCCGTTCGGCCTGGCGCCTTGCCCGCGGCCGTTCGGCCTAGCGCCTTGCCCGCGGCCGTTCGGCCGCCCGGGCCACCTTGTCGGCCTCCGCGGCCCGGCGAGTGGAGGAGGCAGTCAGCCATTCGCAGGCTTCGGCCATGTCGTCGGTGCAGCGCATCAGCTCGATGTCGGCCGGCTCGACGTAAGAGTGCGGCACGGTCTCGCGTCGCAGCCAGTCGAGCAGTCCGGACCAGTACTCGGTCCCCACCAGAACCACCGGGAAGTGGCGGATCTTGCCTGTCTGGATGAGAGTCAGCGACTCGAACAGCTCGTCGAGCGTCCCGAACCCTCCGGGGAAGATGGCGAAGCCGTCGGCGTACTTCACGAACATGGTCTTGCGGGCAAAGAAGTAGCGGAACTCTACGGCGAGGTCGACGTACCGATTGATGCTCTGTTCGTGCGGCAGCTCGATGTTGCAGCCGATCGAGAGCCCGCCGGCCTCATGGCAGCCGCGATTTGCCGCCTCCATGATTCCGGGCCCACCGCCGGTAATCACCGCGAAGCCTTCCTTCGCCAGCAATGCCGCCAGCTGGCGGGCCTTGGCGTAGTACGGATCGTCCTCCGAGACCCGCGCCGAGCCGAAGATGGTCACCGCCTTGCCCACGCCCGCGAGGGCGTCGAAGCCTTCGACGAACTCGGACAGGATGCGCAGCGACCGCCATGGATCGGAGTCGAGGAAGGCGGGCCGGCGGCGCGGGGCCAGCAGCCGCTCGTCTTCGGTGCGAGCGTGGACGGTCAGCATCTCGGCAGCAGCCGGGCCGTAGGTCACGCGACCGCTGCGGCGCCGATCGTGGTTGCCGTTGCCGTTGTGGATCTGATCCGTTCCGTGATTGGGGACGGCGCTGGGGCTTGGGTCGAGGTCGGCCCGGCCGGCCGGCTTGGCCACGGGCCGGCCCTGCGCGGGCGCTCCCGCGTCAGCCGTCGACTTCTTGGTCTTAGGGCGAGGCATCTTTCTCTCCTGGTCGTACCCGCAGAGAATGCCACGGCGCAAGGGACGCCGTGCAGGCGACTCGAGAGTGGCGTGCGATTCGATGCTGTTCTGACAGTCCGCCCCAGGCCAATCGGGCCCGGGACGGACCTCGACGAAATCGCTACCCGGTGATCTCGGCTCGGTCGGAGAAGAGCGCCGCGACGATCAGCGCCCCGACGAGCCAGACACCGACGAGGAGGAGGGCCTGGTCGGCCGGAAGCACGTCTGCGCCGGCGCCGAACACTCCCGGCGTGTTCGATGTGCCGGTGATCTGCGCGGCGTTCGCAACGCTGAACGGCAGGTACTTCACGATGTCCGGCAGGAAGATGGTGGCGAAGCCCTCGCCGAAGTAGAAGGCGATGCCGGCGCCGATGCCGGCCAGTTGGCTGCGTGCCAGGGTGGCGATCGTGAACCCGAGCGCCCCTTCCTCGACCACGGCGAACCAGCCCCTGGCCAGCCTCATGGGCAGGTCGCCCAGGGTCGCCGAGTCGCTCAGGCCGCTCGTGGAGACGTTGGCGAGATGGGCTCCGATGATCGCCGCGACCACACCGGCGGCGAAGGTGAGGAGGATGCCAAAGCCGATCATCACGGCGACGGTCACATACGAGATCATCATGTAGCGGACGCGGCTTTCGCCCCGCGCAACCGCCGACTTGAGCGTTCCCCAGCTCCACTCGGAGCCGGCGATGGCCGCACCGTAGATGACCGCGAACAGGCCTCCCAGACCGGTGATGAACTGCAGGATGCGGTCGTAGGCGCCGGGGAAGGTGACGAGAAGCTTCGCCTCCGTCCCGTTCGCGCGGACGGCTCTCCCGTTCGCCGTGGCTCCAACGGCAATGACGATCAGGACCAGAAGGCCGATGAGCAGCCCCACCGTCACCCAAGTGGCGGGTCGGCGGACGAGCTTTCTGAGCCCAGACAGGAACAGCCTCATGCCGCGGTTCCCTTTCCCGCCGTCGTGTCGCCGTTGACGCCCGACAGCCCGACGAACGTACCCTCGCCGCCTGATGGAGCGTGACCGCCTGTCAACTCGAGGAACAGCATCTCGAGGTCGCTGCCGGACTCCAATCCGGAGACGTAGATCCCCGCGCCGGCGAGGCTTTGGGCCACCTCGTCAGACCGACCGCCTGCGATCCGGACGGCAAGCCAGCCCTCGTCTCGGTCGGTCTCGGTGAGCCGCTCGGCCGGAGCCAGAGGAGCGAGCGCCGCAATGGCGCCATCGACCAGGTCGGGCCGGACGCGTACCTTGACCATGCCCTCGCTGGCGAGCAAGTCTTTGAGCGGCCCTTCCCGGACCAGCTTGCCCGCGGCGATGATGCCGACCACGTCGGCCATGACCTGGATCTCGGCGAGAAGGTGGCTCGAAACGAAGACCGTCTTGCCCTGCGATGCGAGAGCCCTGAGCGTGTCGCGCATCGCGACTATGCCGGCCGGATCGAGACCGTTGGCCGGCTCGTCGAGCAGGAGCAGCTTCGGATCGCTCAGCAGCGCCGCGGCGATTCCGAGGCGCTGCTTCATGCCCAGCGAGTAGCCCTGGACCTTGTCGTTGGCCCGCTCGCACAGGCCGACCAGATCGAGCAGTTCCTCGATCCGCTTCGACGGCACAGGCGCACCTGAGGCAGCCAGCTCGCGCAGGTTGGCACGGGCAGAGAGATATGGGTAGAAGGTCGGCGATTCCACCAGCGCCCCGACGTCGAAGAGACGGTGTCTGTCGCCGCGCTTGAACGGCTTGCCGAGGATCTCGAGCGTGCCGCCGTCGGGGTGGATCAGCCCCGTGAGGACGCGCATGGTGGTCGTCTTGCCTGCGCCGTTGGGTCCCAGGAACCCGTACACAACGCCCGACGGGACCGACAGGTCCAATCCATCGAGGGCCCGACGGGATCCGTAGCTCTTGCGCAGACCGCGCGTGGCCAGAGCCAGGCCGTCGGTGCCGCTCATGCTGGTCCTCCGCCGGCGTCCCCAGCCTGGCCGGTTGGCCGCGTTCCTAAGATCACTCGAGTGCCTCCTTCTGTTGAATCCGATGTTGGAGTCGAGGCCGGCAGGCGCTCCGCGATGACGCGCAGCAGGTTGTCGAAGGTGGTGAGCTCGTCCCCGGTCAGAACCGAGAGCATGCGGCGCAGACCTTCTCGCCGGGTCCCGGCGATCTCCCCCAGCAGGCGAGCGCCTTCCTCGCTCAGCTGGCACTCGACGACGCGCCTGTCATCGACGCGGTGGCTGCGGTTCGCGAGGCCGCGACGTTCGAGTCGGTCGATGAACTCGGAGGCCGTCGCGTCGGTGACGCCGAGCATGTGGGCGAGCTGGCCGATCGAAACGGGCCCGGATTGCCTGAGCAGGAACAGGAGCCGCAACTGGCCGAACGTCATGTCGTGCCTGGCCCACGGCGGCGGTCCTTTAGGCAAGGCCTGGAGCAACGCCTGGACGCTGGCTTCGACGTGCTCCAAAGTGACGGCACGTCCTGATATTTCGGCCATACCCTGACTTTATGGCCCGATCCTCACGGAATCCTGAAAGTGCCCGCGCCGCACGGTGGCGCGGGCCCGGCCGAAGCGCGGCCGCGGAGCCCGCCCGGCTACTTCGGGACCGCTGCCAGCCATGCTTTCCATGTGACCTCCGCGGCTCCCGCGGTGAACGCGTTGCCGAAACGGACCAGCGGCAGCTTCAACAGCGCGTTGTCGGCAAGGAGCCGCTCGACGATTTCGTCGTCGCCGAGGCGCATATAGACCAGGCCCAGGTCCTTGTATCGGCGGCCCTGGGTATCGAGCAAAGCCGCCGCGCCGAGCCGTTCGACGAACCGGCGCAACTCGCCGAGGGCGATGGGCTTGCGGCGCAGATCGACAAACGTCACGTTGACGCGCCTCTCCTTGAAGAAGCGCAGCGCAGCCTGCGTGGGCCGTGAGTCGACGAGGCCGAACAACTGGACGGTGGGACCCGACGGAGCTGCCATCGACGACAGATTAGCCGCGCGCGACTCCGGCCACCGAGCGCAGGCGAGGCTGCCGTCCGAACCTCTCCCCTACTCCGCCTGCGGCGGGTACCATCCACGCTAGGAGGTGCCGCGTGATCTGGTTCACCGTTGAGTTGAGCGACAAGCCCGGGTCCCTGGCGAAGATGGCGTCTGCCCTCGGCGACCGCGGCATCAACATCAGCGCCATCGTCGGCATCGCCGAAGACACGGAGGGCGCGCTGATGCTGGCCACTAGCGATGCGGACGGCACGCGCAAGGCCTTCGCCGAGCTGGGCCTCGGCTTCGAGGAGCACGATCCCGGGGAAGGCCTGGAGATCGGGGATCACCCGCGAGTAGCCCAGGGTCTGGCCGACCGCGGCATGGGCGTCGGCTGATGACGCGGTCTGGCGCCGGACCCGGGACCGTCGCCGTCCGGCTCGACATATCCGACCGACCGGCCGCGCTCGCTGCCATCGCCGCGGAGGTCGCCTCTGCCGGTGGCACGATCAGAACGCTGAGCACCGTCAGGCGCTGGACGGACAGCGAGGCCGGCGCGTTAGTCGAAGTCGAGCTCGAAGTCGAAGGTCTGCCCGAACCGCGAGTCATCGAGGTCGTCGAGGGCCTCCCGGAGCTCCGCGGCTGCCGTCTCACCAGGTCCCTGGACAAGGTCTTCGGCAAGCGGCTCATCGTCGTCGGCGGCGGCGCCCAGATTGCCCAGGCGGTTCTCGGAGCAGTGAGCGAGGCCGACCGCCATAACCTGCGGGGCGAGAAGATCAGCGTCGACACCATTCCGCTCGTCGGCGAGGAGAACCTGGCCGCGGCGGTCCGAGCCGTGGCGGACCTCGACCGCGCCCGCGCCCTGCTCCTTGCCGGCTCGATCATGGGCGGTGACATCACCAAGGCGGTCGTCGAGATCCAGAAGCTGGGCTTTCCGGTCATCGCCCTCAACATGGTCGGCTCAGTCACGGACGTCGCCGACCTCGTGGTCACCGACCCCGTCCAGGCCGGCACGATGGCCGTCATGGGGATCGCGGACACGGCCAAGTTCGACTTCGCCCGGCAGAAGGGCCGGCGCTACTAGGCGGCCGCGCGTCCCGGCACGGCCGCGGCATAGACCAATTCGGAGCAGCCGATGCGCATCGCGACCTGGAATGTCAACTCACTCAAGGCCCGAATGGAGCGAGTCGAGGAGTGGCTCAGCCAGCGGACTCCCGATGTCCTGCTGATGCAGGAGACGAAGCTCGCCGACGAAGCCGCGCCCGTGCTTCCGTTCAGCATGGCCGGCTACGAACTGCTCCACCACGGCGAGGGGCGCTGGAACGGCGTCGCCATCGCCAGCCGCGTCGGGATCTCGGACGTGGTGACGAATTTCGGCGACGGGCCGGTGCGGCGCTCCCCGGCGGCCGATGCGATCGCCGATGCCCTCGCGGCCGAGGCATCGGAGGCATCCGCGGACGAGGCCCGAATGGCCTCGGCGGTCTGCGGCGGCATTCGGTTTGTCAGCATCTACGCCCCAAACGGCAGGGCCCTCGAGACGCCGTTCTATCGGGCCAAGCTGGCCTGGTTCGACCGCCTGGCACGGTGGCTCCGGGAGAGCTGCGACCCGACCCAGCCGCTCGTCATCGGCGGCGACTTCAACGTCGCGCCCGAGGACATGGACGTCTACGACATGGCGGACTATGTCGGCGCAACCCACGTTTCCGGGCCCGAACGAGCGGCCGTCGCGGCGCTTCGAGACTGGGGTCTGGTCGACGCGTACCGGCTCCATCACCCCGAGCCGGGCAAGTTCTCGTGGTGGGACTATCGTGCCGGCAACTTTCACAAGGGCCTTGGGATGCGCATCGACCACCTCTACGTGACGAAGCCGGTGGCCGACCGCTGCACCGCCGCCGAGATCGACCGCGATGCCCGCAAGGGCAAGCTCCCGTCCGACCACGCCCCGGTGTACATCGACCTCTCGGATTGAACCGGGCCGAGCCGCGGCGCTGGATCAGCCGCGCGGCCCGATCCATATCTGGGCCGCGTGCGTGTCGGGCCAGCCCATCGTCCCTCCGACCAGCAGCCGCGGCGAGGCCAGCACGCTCGCCAGGCCCGCGCCCGAGAACGAAACGTCCTGTGGCAGGTGGGTCCAGGTCCGACCGTCGGTTGAACGCCAGACCACGGCCGAGCCGTTGCCGGCGTCCGTGCGCCAGCCGGCGGCGACGAAGCCCGAGCCGTCGGCCGCGACGGCCGTCATCACCATCTGGAGCCCGCTGTTGTCGAGCCCGCCTCCTGAGGACGAGACCCATGTCGATCCGTCCGTCGAGGACCACGCCGCGGCCCCCGTCTGGTCCCGGCGCTCGCCCACGGCCGCGACGCCGGTCCCGGAGGAAGCGACCGCCACCATCCTGCCGGACGCGAAGGCCGGGCTCGTGACCGACTGCCAGCTCGCGCCGCCGTCGGACGACCGCCAGACTGCTGCGGAACCACGTCGCTCGTCGCCGGCGATGCCCACAGCAACGAGATTCGCGGGGTTGACCGCGGCGATGCCCGTCACCTCACTCGCTCCGGCGGGGAGCTCGGCCGTGGCGCGCACCCACACGCTGCCGTCCGCCGACCGCCAGAACGAGGCCGTCTTCTGAGCCGTGGCCGATTCCTCGTAGCCGGCCGCGACGTAGCCGCCACCGGCGGGCGCGACCGCCGTCAGCAGCTCCGTCGTGCCGGCAGGAGGTGCGGGCAATGGCGTAAGCGTCCAGGCCGCGGCGTCGTTGCTGCGCCAGACCGCCCCGGCTCCGCCGCTCCCGCCGACGGCCAGGATCGAGGCGTCGCCGGTTGCCACGGCCGCCATCACGCTGCTCCCGTCCGGAGCGGGGAGCGCGGTCACGCGGTGCCAGGCCGACGCATCGGACGAGGCCCAGGCCGCCGCGTGAGACGGCGGCAGGTCGTAGCCGAGCGCCAGGAATCCGCTCCGGACCGAAACCAGCGCGTCGATGTACGTCCCGATGATCGGATGACAGGGCGAGCAGAAGCCGGGCGCGTCGGTCGGCGCGGCTTCGATTGCCGCCGGCTGGTCGACTCTGGCCGCGATCCACCCATCAGTAGGAGCGGGCGAGGTGGGCCCCGCAGAGGAGGGGGCCGACGAGCCAGTGTTGATTGCCGGCGCGCACGCGGCGACGAGCCAGACCGCCACCAGCGCGGCCGCGGAGCGGCTCCACCAGCTGTGTGTCATCGCCGTCGCCTCCGTCCCAGACGGACTCTAGCAAGGGCCGCCCAAGGCCACTCCCGGAGTGGACGATGCCGCGTACCCTGGAACGCAGCCTATGAGGCGGAGGGCGAAGGGGCCTGTGTCGGCGGTGGCTGGGTCAACTGACCGGGCTGAGGGATGTTGATTGTGGATCCGACCTTGAGGAGGGTCGGGTTCGTGATCTTGGGGTTGGCCAGCAGCAGCTCCCACTGGCGCAGGTGGAACTTGGCGGCGATGCGCGCCACCGAATCGCCCGCCAGAACCTTGTACTGCTGGTAGCTGACGTACACGGTCGGGCCGGCGGGGGTGCTGGTCACAGATGGCGAGGCGCCCGGCGTCTTCCCGCTGGCGACGGCGATATGGCTTGCGGACGGAGACTTTGACGCGGTCGTCCCCGGGTTTCCTCCCCAGCCGTGGCCAAGCAATGCCGGGACGACCACCACCGCGATCAGGACGATGGCCACGCCTGTGGCGGCCAGGAGGAGCGGCTTCAGTGGACGATGCTGTTCACGGCCGCGGAGTTGTGGATAAAGGTACGGGCTGGGCGGCTTCTCCCAGGCCGGGTAACTCGGGACGCGACGCGCAAGGACAGCGGGCGACACCTTCATTGGCGGCAGCGGCGCGGTCGGCGCCTTGAGGATGCCGGCCTCTATGGCCTGCCGCGACGGCTTGCGCGCGCGCACGACGCGTTCCGACGAGTCGGAGGCAGCCGGCGACTCGGCGTTCTCTGACTCATCCGCCGGTTTCCGCCGATGAATGGCCTCGTTCTCTTTGTCGTCCATAGTCAATCCTCGTTGAGCGGGCTCCGTCGCTCGGTCCGGTGCGTGACCGTGCGGCCGGGGCCGCGTCAGGAGCATCCTCCCAAGGAGCACGCTCGGCTCGCACGGGGCGGATCGGTCTGCCTACAAAGGTACCAGGATGGCCCGTTGCCGGGCGGTGCCTGGCCCACAGCCTGACAGACCAGGTCAAGGCGGTGACTTCGCCCGTCGATCGGTGGGAGGCGTGGCAACGCTCGGCCGGACGAGCAGATGCATGTGACCCTCGCATCCCGGGCGCGGGAATGGCAGTATGCGCGAATGGAAATCCACTTCCTCGGCGCTGCCAACACCGTCACCGGCTCCCAGTTCCTGCTCGTGACCGAGCGGGCAAGAGTGCTGATCGATTGCGGCATGTTCCAGGGCGGTCCGCACGAGGTGGTCCGCAACCGCGTGCCGCTCGCCTACGACCCCGCGTCCCTCGACGCGATCGTCTTGACGCACGCCCACCTCGACCATTGCGGCCTCATCCCGCACGTGGTCGCCGAGGGATTCAACGGCCCCATCTACGCCACGCGCGGCACGATCGAGCTGGCCACACTGGTCCTGCTCGACTCAGGCAAGCTCCAGGAGGAGTTCGCGAAGCGCCAGCGCCACTGGGCGGCCAAGCACCCGGACAAGGCCGCCAGCGAGGAGCAGCACGACGAGGCCGAGATCGAGGCCCAGGAGGAGATAGCGGAAGAGGCCGAAGAGGCTCCGTTGGAGAGTGCGAGCACGGGCACCGAAATCGGATTGCATCCCGGCGACATGACGCCCGACGGTCACGTGATCGCCTCGGGCATAGACGAGCTGGCCCTGCACGACGAGCAAGGGCTGGGCACGCGCATGGGTTATCCGCCGGTCGGACATCCCGACCACGCCGCGGCGATGGCCGGCAACCCGGCCCACCCGAACCTCGTCCTCGAAGAGCCAGTCTACGACCTGGCCCAGGCCGAGGCCTCGCTGTCCCATTTCCGGGCCACGAAGTACGAGACCCCGCTCGAGGTCGCGCCCGGCGTCACCGCCACCTTCCACGATGCCGGCCACATCCTCGGGTCGTCGATCGTGGAGCTGCACATCGCCGCCCAGAAAGACGTCCCGGCGCGGACCCTGGTCTTCTCCGGCGACCTGGGCCGCACCGGCGCCCCGATCCTGCGCGACCCCACGGTCGTCACCCAGGCCGACTACGTCTTCGTCGAGTCGACGTACGGCGGCCGCGAGCACGAGCCCGAGGAGGATTCGCTCAAGCAGCTCGAGGCAGCCGTCAAGGACGTGGCCGACGAGAAGGGCGTCTTGCTGATTCCGTCCTTCGCGATCGGGCGAACGCAGGAAGTGGTCTGGGCCCTGAACCATCTGCTCGACGCCGGCCGCATCCCAAAGCTGCCGCTGTTCCTGGATTCGCCGATGGCGTCCAAGGCCTCGACCATCTATCGCGAGCACACGGACTACTACGACGCCGATACGCTGGCGTTGCTCAACAAGGGCGAAGGTCCGATCGACTTCCCCGGAGCCAGGGAGACTCCCCTGCCCGCCCAGTCCGAGCTGATCGAGCGTTCGAGACGCCCATACGTGCTGGTGGCCTCCAACGGCATGCTCACCGGCGGCCGCGTCCTCGGCCACCTCAGAAACCTCATCGGCGACAGCAAGGCGATGATCCTGTTCGTGGGCTATCAGGGTGAGATGACGCTCGGCGCCCGCCTTCAGGGCGGCGTCAAGACCGCCCACATCGATGGCCAGGAGTATCAGGTGCGGTGCGCCATCCGCTCCATAACCGGCTTCTCGGCCCATGCCGACGAACCCGAGCTGCTGGCCTGGCTGGGCAACTTCATCGCCGGCCGCAAACCCGGCGATCCAGGCGTGCCGCGGCGGGTCTTCATCGTCCACGGCGACCCGGATGCCCAGACGGCGATCGAGCCGAAGATCCAGGCCCTCGGCCTGCCCACCATCGCTCCGCACTGGCACCAGCACCTCTTGCTCGACTGACCCGAATTCGCGACCAACTCGAGCTCGAGCTGGTCGGCCGAGACGGCGATTCGCCAGGATCGGCCAGGCAACTGAGGTGGCGCGTGAGACGCTGGCGAGAACGAGGCGACGACCCGGGTCACGACGATCGCGACTCCGCACCTCGGGGGCCGCTCTGGATCGAGCCGCTGGCAAAGCGCGGTCGAGCTCCGTACTGGCCGGCCATATTGATCGTCGTCTTCGTCTTGCTGGCGTTCTCGGTCGCGATGTTCGGCCGTTTCGCCTTCCTCTTTTCCGCCGCCGCCGACACGCCGCCCCCGCCGACGCCGATCACGTGGGTCGACGTCACGGTCGCCCCCACCCTGACGACACCCGCCGATGCGGATTCATCTGCAGCCGCGTCGCCGGCCGCCAGCCTGCAGCTGCCGCGGTCCATCTCGGCTCAGATCTCGTCGGTCGCGGCCTTCTGGTACCGCGACTCGGCCAACCACTTCACTCTGGATCTGACCAACCCGACGACGGGGCCGATATCGATGGATCCGTGCCCCACGTATCGCCTGTATTTCGCCGGAACGGACAAGTCGGCCGCGGTCCTTCGCCAGTTCAACTGCCCAGCCATCGGGCCGGTGCTGGTTCCGGGCGGGACCGTCTCGCTCGACATGGTTTTCGCGCCGACCGCAACCGATCCGACCGGGGTTCAGACCCTCGTCTGGGAGTGGGCCACGCCCGGATCGATCCAGGCGATCGCCACCGCCAGGGTCTTCATCGCGCATTAGGGATGCCGCCCCCCGGTGGGGCAAATCGACCAGCCGTTGCCGTCAGCCGACGGCCGCGCCCGTACTGCCGGGAGCGTGGAGCGGGACGCCGGCGGCGCAGGCCGGACACGTCTCGGGGCCCGGATCGTAGGTGGGCAGCTGGAGCTCCCATAGCGCACGAAGCGGGTAATTCCGACCCGTCTTCGGCGAGGTGAGCGAAGCCAGCCCGCCCGATCGATCGGCCAGGACGGCACAGGTCACGATCTCCCCGCCGAATTCCTCTACCGCCGGCAGCATCGCCAGCAGCGAACCGCCCGTCGTGAGGATGTCGTCGACCAGCAGCACCCGCTCACCGGGAGCGATGGTGAAGCCGCGCCGGAACTCGCGCCTCGTGGTCCCGTCCTCGTCCTTGACTTCTTCGGCAAAGATGCTGCGCACCCCGAGCTGGCGGGCGGTCTCGAAGGCGAGGACGACGCCACCGGTCGTCGGGCCGGCCACCACGTCGACCATCGGAGTGCCATCCGGGTTGCGGTGCCGCGCCGCCCAGAAGCCGCACAGCTCGCTCGTCGCGGCCGGGTCCTGGAGGACCAGGAACTTCTCGAGGTAGCGCTCCGAATGCTTTCCGCTCTTCAGCAGGAAGTGACCCTCCTTGAGGGCGCCCGAGCGGCGGAAGAGATCCTCCGTCCGAGACGCGATCGCCTTCCGCGCGGCCAGCTCGACCTCGGATCGAATCGTCGTCACGCCTGCCTCCTGTCCGCGCTCACGGCTTGTACTCGACACCCTTGGCCGATGACGCGCCGGCTCGCTTCGGCAGGGCGGTGCCGATCAAGGGCCGATATGAGTCGAAGCCGCGGCGCAGGCACTCGGCCCGCAGTTCGTCGACCAGGCGGACCGGCAGCTCGGGATCGGCGAAAATCGCGGTTCCCACCTGAACGGCGACGGCTCCGCACGCGAGGAAGTCGAGCACGTCGTCGAGATTCGTCACACCGCCGATGGCGACCACCGGGATCGAGACGACCTGCGCCACCTCATAGACGATGCGCAGCGCCACGGGCTTGATCGCCGGCCCGGAGAGGCCGCCGTAGGTATTCCCGAGGAAGGCGCGGCTTCGATCCGGCGCGACCGCGAGCCCCGAGAGGGTGTTGATGGCGGTTATCGCGTCGGCGCCGGCGTCCTCGATGGCTTTGGCGATGGGCCGGACGTCGGCCACGTTGGGCGAGAGCTTTACCAGTAGCGGCAGCTCGGTGGCGCGGCGGACCGCGGCCGTGACTGCCCGAGCGGCGTCGCGATCGATGGCGAACTGCAGCCCGCCCTTACCCACGTTCGGGCAGCTGATGTTGAGCTCGATCCCGGCGACGCCCGGAACGCCGTCGAGCCGGCGAGCGACCTCGACGTAGTCCTCGATCGATTCCCCGGCCACGTTGACGATGACCGGCACCTTCCAGCCCTGCCAGATCGGGCCGTATTTGTCGATGACCGCGTCGACGCCCGGGTTCTGCAATCCAATCGAGTTGAGCATCCCGCCGGGGGTTTCGGTGACCCGTGGAGGCTGGTTGCCGGCGCGCGGCCGCAGCGTCGTGCCCTTGCAGCAGATGGCGCCGATGCGCTGGACGTCGACCACCTCGCCGTATTCGATCCCGTAGCCGAAAGTGCCCGACGCGACGAGGATCGGATTGTCGAGCAGCAGACCGCGCTCCGGGGCCAGGTCCACCGATAGGTCTATGCGGTCCAGCGCCTCTCGTGTGGCGAGGGTCGGCGGAGCGGTGAAGGGTGCGCCCAGGTTCGCAACGGCCTCGGCGCCGCTCTCGACTCTAGGTCGACCGACCGCGGAGCTTCGGTTTCGATCGACGGGGACGATGGCGCTCTTGATCGTCCGGACCGTCGGCGTCCGCCTGGTCTTCGCCGCGCCCTTGCCCACGGAACTCTTGCGGACCCAGACGTCGGCCGAGGTGACGACCTTCCTCTTCGATTTCATCGGCTCGGGCTCACGCCTGCGTCGGCCATGCGATCTCCTCCGCGGCGAATACCGGGCCCTCGCGACAAACCCGCTGCGGTCCCTCCACGCCCATGACCACGCAGCCGAGGCAGGCACCTACGGCACAGCCCATCGTCTGCTCCATAGAAACCTGCAGGAATGACTTACGCCGAGCGGTACTCGAGCCGAGAGGATCGGCCTTGCCCGCTCCCCTCTTACGGCCGAGCTTCGCCACTCCGAGCCGAGCGCGGCGCCCGGTGGCGAGGAGGGCCAGGCGGGCCAGCATCGGATACGGGCCGCAGGCGAAGGCCTGATCAGCCCAGGCTTCGTAGTCGGCCATGAGCTCGGTCACGAACCCCCGATGGCCGAGCGACCCGTCGTCGGTTGCCACGACGTATTCGACCTCGTCCGGGAGCAGGTTCGACGGATATACGTGGCTCGCGCTCAGGGCCCCAAAGAGGACCGTGACCTGCCGGCCGTCACGGACCGCCTCGTCGGCGAGCATCCGTATGCCGGCCATGCCCAGGCCCCCGGCGATCAGGAGGAGGTGGCGGCTCCGCGGGTCGACCTCGAAAGGTTTGCCCAGCGGACCCAGCATGTCGAGTCGCTCGCCCGGCCGGACGCGAGTCAGCCACTCGGTGCCGCGCCCGACGGTCCGGAAATGGAGTGTGACGATGCCCGTGGCCGGATCGGCGGTATTGATCGAGAACGGGCGGCGCAGGACCAGACCGGAGTAGTCGCCGGTCCTGACGTGGACGAACTGGCCCGCCCGCGAACCTCGCGCGAGCTCCGGCGCGTGAAACGACTGAAGCCATTGCCCCGGCAGGATCTGCCGGCTATCGACCAGCTCAGCCGCGACGAGGCGCATCGTCACCGGCGGCCGTCGCCCTCCCCGTCCTTGCCGGCCGCGTCGTTGGGCTCGGCGCCTTCCTGAGTCCCGCCCTCGCCAACCTCTCCTTGGGCATCCGCCTCGCTGAGCGCGCCGCCCTCACCGGCCGGCTCACCGAGGCCGGGGAATGATTCGGCCAGCGTATCGGCCAGGTCGCCGAAGATGTCCGTGGGGTCGTAGAACTCCACGATGTCGTCCGGGCCGTCGAGCTTGCGCCACGTACCCGACTCGGCGTCGCTCTCCGGCACTACCTCCGCGCTGAATGAGCCGTTCGCGCGAAGCGTCAGGCGCTCGTCATCGTCGTCGACGATGATCAGGTCGCCCAGCACAGAGCTGAGCTGCGATGCGGCGGTCTCGAACTGCTCGAGCAGATGTGCCTCGGTCTGCTGGCTGCGCTCCTGGAAGGCGAGGGCCAGGTCGTAGAGCCGCTCGGCGGCCTCTTCCTCGCTCTCGGGTGGCTCCTCGTACTGACGTCCGGCGGCGGCCCAATCGTCGGCGGCCGCGGCGTATGGGTTCTCACCGGCTGTCGGAGCGGCCTCGGCAGTGCCCGCGCTCGCAGCGTTGAGCCGCTCGTCCGCGGCGCCCGGCTCCTCGCCGAGCCCGGCCTCGGCCTTGGTTGCGTCCTGGAACGCGGCCAGGACGTCGGCCAGGTTGTACAGCTCGATCAGCTCGGAGGGGTCATCGATGGTCTCTGTTTCGCTCAGCCATTTTCCGGTGGCCTCGTCGAGATAGCGGTTGCGGCTGCGGAAGCTGAGGTCGGCGTCTATGGCGAGGTAGTCCACCTCGTCGTCGATGAGGACAAGACCGCCCAATCCGGCGATCCGGTCGGCGTTCTTGTCCAGGAACTTATGCAGCTGGGCCGAGGATGCGGCCAGGAATTCCGTGCGCTCCGATGAGGCGTCCGCGGCGAGTTCGCCGAGCTGATCGTTGCGGCTCGTATCCATCGCTTCGGCCTCCTAGCCCTTGAACTCTAGATCCGGGCCAATACGCTCCCGGAGGAACATCGCATGATGCCGCTCGAACATCCACTCCCCGGCCCGGTGACCCAGGGCCCGGGTCGCTTCGTCGCGCTCCAGCTTGTCGATCGTCTCGTAGTCGGGCAAGTCCAACAGGATGACGTTGTCGAAGTCCCAGCCGTAGGCAACGTTGTACCAGCCAATGAACTTGATGCCGAACTTCTCCTCGTACTGCTTCATCTGGCGCGGAAGCAGCGTCTTCATGAAGAACTTGAAGAACGGGTCGCGACCACGCCGGACCGAGAAGAAAGTCGCAAGGACTGGCACGGGCTCTGCGGTCTCCTGACTTGTGAGTTGTGACGGCGGCCGTGGCACGCCGCCGCGCGGCCCCTATTCTTGCACGCCGGGCGGCATATCCGGCGATACCGGCTGCGAGGCGGCGGCCGGAGCCGAGCGCTCAGCCCCGGCCCAGTCTCGGGCTCAGTCCTCGCCTGCCGCCGGGTCTTCGTAGGCGAGCCGGCCGCGGGCGATCGTCAGCACAACGCGTCCGGGAACCTCCCGGCCGATGAGCGGCGAATTCTTGCCCTTCGAGAGAAGAGACTCCGGCGTGACCTGCCAGGTCTCGGACCGATCGAAGACCACGAGATCGGCCGGAGCGCCCTCGACCAGTCCGCGGGGGCGTGCCGCCGAGGTGCCGGCCGCGCCCGGCGAAGCGGCCACGACGGCGGCAGGGCCGACGGTCAGTGCGGCCACGGCCCGGGCCAGCGTCAGCTTGCCGGCGTCGACGAGGGAGAGCAGCACACCCAGCGCCGTCTCGATGCCGCTTATGCCGTTGGCCGCCAGACCGAACTCGACTTCCTTGTCCACCGTCGTGTGCGGGGCGTGGTCCGTGGCGACGGCATCGGCCGTGCCGTCGCGGAGCGCGGCCAGGCAGGCGGCGGCGTCGGCCGCGGTACTGAGCGGCGGATTGACGCGCAGCGAGGTGTCGTACGGCGACGCGGTCAGGGCCCTGTCGACCCACGGATCGCGGGGCGTCCCGATCTCGTCCAGGGCCTCCCATGCCCAGCGGCGCGAGCCGGCGATCCACTCGTCCGTGAAGGCGAGGTGGTGAGGTGTGACGTCGCACGTGACGGGCAGGCCGCTCGCTTTTGCCCGGCGGACCAGCTCGAGCGCCGCGGCCGTGGAGACATGGGTGAGGTGGAGTCGGGCCCGCGGCTCGTCGCCGATCACATCGGCCAGGATGGCCAGATCTCTGGCCACGGCCCCGACCTCGGCCGCGGCCGGCCAGCCGGCGAGCCCGAGGACAGAAGCCACGTAACCCTCGTGAGCCTCGGCTCCGGTGCTGAGCTCGGGGTCTTCGGCGTGCTCCACTACAGGCAGGCCCAGCATGCCGGCGTAGGCGAGCGCGCTGCGCAGTAGCTTGGGCGCCTTGACCGGTGCGCCGTCGTCGGAGTAGCCGAGCACGCCGGCGTCGGCCAGCTCGCCCATGGCCGACAGCTGCTCGCCGGCACGCCCGGCCGAGACCGCCCCGTAGGCGTGGACCTCGACCGGCGAACCGCTCGCCCGAGCCGCCGAACGGATCCGTTCCAGGATGCCCGGCTCGTCGAGGGCCGGCTTCGTGTTGGCCATCGTGACGACGGTCGTGTAGCCGCCGTGGGCGGCCGCGGCGCAACCGCTGGCAACGGTCTCGGCATCCTCGAAGCCGGGCTCGCGGAAATGGGCGTGCAGATCGAGGAAGCCCGGAGCTACGATCACGCCTCGGTCGGTGACGCCGGCCGCTTCGTCGCCCTCGAGCCAGACGACCGACTCGAGCACGCCGTCCGTGACCACGATCTCGCCGGGACCCTCCCGCCCGGACACAGGATCGACGAGCCAGGCCTTCGCGAGCTCAAACCGCTCGACCATCTCGCCGACCTTCGGGCCGGTCGGGGTCGAGCGAAGACCGTTCCCGTCCGCGCTCATCGGCTCGTCTCGCCGTGAGCCGCCTCGTGGCTGCCGGCAAGCAGGTATAGGAGCGCCATGCGGACAGCCACGCCGTTGGCAACCTGGTCGGTTATCACCGACCGGCCGCCGGTGGCCACATCGGGCGCAATCTCGACACCCTCGTTCATCGGCCCGGGATGCATCACGATGGCATCGGGCTTCGCGAGCGAGATCCGAGCCGCATTGAGCTGGAACCGCGCCGCGTATTCGCGCAGCGACGGCAGCAGACCGCCCTGCATCCGTTCGCGCTGGATGCGCAGACCCATCACGACGTCGGCGTCGCGCAGGGCAGCGTCGATGTCGCTCGTGACGTTGAAGCGGCCGTGGCCTGGCATCGCGCCCCCGCTCCAGGCCGCTGCCCAGCGATCCATTCCCCGCAAGAGAGTGGCCGGGCCGCACAACCACAGGTCGGCCCCGGCGGCGGTCAGAGACCAGATGTTGGAGCGCGCCACTCGCGAGTGGAGTATGTCGCCCACGATGGCCACCTTCCGGCCTCGGAGGTCGCCGCCGGGAAGGTTCTCGCGCATCGTGTAGAGGTCGAGCAGGGCCTGCGTGGGATGAGCGTGCCAGCCGTCGCCGCCGTTGAGGATATGCCCGCCGAAGACTTCGGCGGCCCGATAGGGAGCACCCGACACGGAGTGCCGCATGACCAGGATTTCGGCGCCGAGGGCCTCGAGCGTCCGGACGGTATCGACCAGCGATTCACCCTTGGTAACCGACGAGGTGGCCGTCGAGATGCTTACGACGTCGGCCGACAGGTTGCGTGCGGCGGTCTCGAACGAAACCCGCGTGCGGGTCGAGGCCTCGTAGAAGAGGGTCGTGACGCGGCGCCCGTTGAGCGCCGGGACCTTGCGGATCGGGCGCGCCAGGACTCCCCTCATCTCGTCCGTCGTCCGCATGATCAGCTCGATCTCGGGCCAGGTCACGACGTCCAGGTCGATCAGGTGGCGATGATGCCAGGCGATGGGCGGAGCGTCTTTCACCGCCGGGGCCTCGGTCGTCATCAGCCGCCCGCCGTCGCCGTCTCGGGGGCAGGGACCCGGCGAGCGATGCTGACCTCGTCCGTGCCGTCGACGTCGGTTACGTGGACCTTGACGATCTCCTCCCGCGAGGTCGGCACGTTCTTGCCCACGTGGTCCGCACGGATCGGGAGCTCGCGGTGGCCGCGGTCGATCAGCACTGCCAGACGGATGGCCCGCGGCCGGCCGAAGTCGATCAATTCGTCCATCGCCGCCCGGATGGTCCGGCCGGTGTAGAGGACGTCGTCGACCAGCACGATGGTCATCCCATTCAGGTCGAACGGCAGGTCCGTGCCCTTCACGATCGGCTGCTGGGCCACCAGCGAGAGGTCGTCGCGGTAGAAGGTGATGTCGAGCGCACCGACCGGGAGTCGGACCCCCTCGTGCTCCTCGATGGCGTCGGCGACGCGCATCGCGAGCGGCACGCCGCGGCGCTGTATGCCGACCAATGCGAGGTCCTGCGTGCCGGCCTGCTTCTCGACGATCTCATGGGAGATCCGAACGATGGCTCGCCGGATCTCGTCCCCGGTCATGATCTGCCGGTCCGTCATCGAAGCTCGCTGCCCTGCAAGGCGCAGTCCTCCTTCCCGGCCTCACGGTGCCGGTCGTTAAAGGTCGTGCGAAGGATACAGCGCCGGAAGGGTCGCCGCCTGACGTGGCCAGCCGCGATATGAGGTGTACCGGGGCGTCATCTGCCGGAGTCGAAACCTTGGAAGTCCGGCCGGCGATCGACTAGCTGCCGGGGCGATCGGTCGCCTGCGCCGCCGGCGAACCGGATGCCGTCGCGTCGCTCGGCAGCTGGCCGGGTAGTGTCGGCGCCGGCGTGGACGCCGTCGAGGGCGGCACCGACGGAACGGCCTGCATGTAGGTCTTGCCGTCCACGGCCGAGGTGTAGACCAGATGCCCGTCGTCGAACGTCAGGCTCGACATCACCTTCTCCGCGGCCAATCGAGGCTCGTTCGTGTCGACCAGCCCGGCGACCCGATCCACTGAGAAGAGGCTGAGCCTTCCGATCGTGTCACTGCCCGAGTCGGCGACCCAGATCGCGACATTCTCACCCGAGCCATCCCAGCGCACGACCCAGCCCTGGACAAGGCCCGGCCCGGACGAGACGGGCAGCAGCTGCGGCAGTGCCGGGGCGGCAGGGGCGCTCGGGGCGATTGAGGGCGCTGTCGACGCATCCGCTGCCGGCACGCCTGGCTCCGCCGATTGAGGGGCCTCGGCGGTGGCCGTCGGGGCGGGGCTGGACGAAGGCTCCGAGACCGGCGATGCGGTCGCCACCGGGCTCGGGCTCGGCGTCGCCGTCGCCATCGGACTGGAGCTGGGCGTCGGAGAGGATAGCGGCGCCAGCGATGCGGGGGTCAGGATCAGGTCGGACCAGGTGTCGAAGTACAGATCGCCCCTCCCCGGCTGCCAGAGCCCCGAAACCGGATCGAACTCGACGCTCCCGGACCAGTACACGAGGAACTGGCCGGTCGGGTCGACGGCCGGTAGGAGCATCGGCCGGTCGATCTCCAGCGCCGTGCCGGTGCTCGGATCGAAGACATAGGAGGTCGAACCGACCGAGCTGGTTCCGGCGGCTGCCGAGGCGGTGGCGCCAGCCAGCTCCTGGATCGGGGCGATCTCGCTGATGAGGACCTTCTGGCCAAACCACCCGGCGAACAGATCGCCGTGGCGGAAGGTGACGGCCTGGGCCTGGGCCTGGCCGACACGCCAGATGAAGACGTCCGGGCCGGTGCTGTGATCGATCGGCCGGGCCGCGAATGCGACCAGGCTGCCGTCCGGCGAGAACTCGGGGTCGCGGCCGACGATCTGGTAGCCGGAAAGGATCGCGGCTGCCGGAGCCACGCCCGAGGGCGCCGCCGATGCCGCGGCCGTCGGGCCGGCGGCTGTCGGGCCGACGGTCGGGCTCGGGCCTGACGACGTCTCCGGCGACGCCGCGGGTGTTGCGACCACCGCCGAGATCGCGGCGGTGGCGGAGGGCGACTGCGCCGGAACCTGCGAGGCAGACGCCGTCGGGCTGGGGACGGGTGTAGGCGGCGCGAGGGTCAGCGTCGGTCGCGGAGTGAGGAGATCGATGGCGACGGTCTGAGGGCTCGTGGCCAGGGGCATGATGACGATCTTGTCGTCGGTCCAGACGGCGGCCCGACTGGCATCTGGGGCGATGGCCGCCGATACCGCGGAGTCGCTCGAGATCGACCCCAGGGTCTGGCCGGTGCCGTCGGCCACAGTGCAACTGCTATCGGTTGCGGCGCACTGTGTCGTGCCGCCCTTGATCTCGTACACGCCTCCCGCAGAGGCGATCCAGTAGCTCGTGCCGTTGACGACGGCCAGCGGCGATTGAGGCCCACCGGGCGACTGACCCGGACCGGCGGTCCGGAGCACGATGTTGGCACTCCCGAATGAGCTGGGCGACGGATTCACGATCGGGCTCTGAACGATCAACGAGGCGGCTGCCACGACGACGACCACCCCCACGGCGACGGCGGTCGCGACGAGCGGGCGACCGCCCGCGGGGGAGACCCCGGCGCTTCTGGGCGATCGGCCCGCGGCGGCGGCATCGACGAGATCGAACCCGGCCGCGGTCCGGGCCCAAAGGTCGCGTGGAGGCTCGGGCGCAGGGAGCGCGCCGAGCTCGAGGTGGACCGCCCGATACTCTTCGGCCACGCCCGCGCATTCCGGGCAGGCGCCAAGATGGCTCGCCAGCCAATCCGCGTCGCCGGTCTCGAGCTCGGTGTCGATCGACTCGGCCGCCAGGCTTCGCGCCCGCTCGTGGATCAGCCTCTCGTCGCGGATGAGGCGCTTCGTATCGCGGCTCATCGTCCGGCCCGCGTCTTGTCGTCGCTCTGTCGACGCGGGTCGGCCCCGCGCACCTTCCCCGCGTAAGTGGCGTCGATGGCGTCCTCTCGTACCTTTTCCTTGCGCTTCTCGTCGGCGAGGGCCTGGCGCAGGCTCTCCCGCGCGCGGGTCAGGAGAGCCCGTGCCGCCACGTGGCTGACACCGAGCGTCTCGGCCAGCTCGAGTCCCGTGAGGTCGTTGACTTCGGCCAGCAGGAGCGCCGCGCGCTGCCGCTCGGGGATCCGGGCAAGCGCCCGCGCCAGAGGCCCTGAGAGACGCATCTCCATGGCCAGATGCTCAGCCGATGGGGCCGCGCCGTGACTCTCGCCGGTCCACGGCATGAAGCGGACGATCCGCCTGCGGCGCATCTCGTCGAGCACCACGCGATGGGCAATCTGGTACAGCCACGCTCGCGCCTTTGCCCGATCCTCGAGAGAGGCCTGGGCCTTGTAGGCCTTGATGAAGGTGTCCTGGGCGAAGTCCGCGGCGATGTCGGCATCGCGCACCATGCGGAAGATGTACGCATAGATCTCGGCATGGTGGAGCGCGAAGAGCTCCTCGATGAAAGATCGGTCGGCGGTGCCGTCCGCCGCGGCACTCACGCCGCGCTCCAGTTGCCAGGTCGTCGCGCTGATGGACACTCTCTCGCCGCCGCCATGTTCCGGGTAGATGGCCTGAGGCGCCTCCCCGCGCGCCGGGAGTTAGTGACGGCGCGCCCGATGGCCCTGTGACGGCGCGGCCCTACCCATCCCCCTCGTCTCATGGCAGGTCAGCAACTCCCCCCAATGGACCCTGACGCAGCAACTCCTCAACTGCCTCCTCCGGCGAGACCGGGTTCACCGGCAATCCGGTCCCCAGTTCGAGCCCGGCGATCTCGCGCAGCCGCGGATGGACTTCCCAATGCCAATGGTACGTCGCGTCGACGCGTTCGCGGAGAGGCGCCGTGTGCAGGACGAGGTTGTGGGGTGGGCCGTCGAGGCACGCCAGCCGGCCCAGGACCTGGCGCAGTGCCTCGGCCGTGGATGCGACGTCTGCGTCCGTGGCGTCGGCGAAGTCGGCGGCATGCCGCCGCGGAACGATCCAGACCTCGAACGGCGAGCGGGACGCATAGGGGGCGAAGGCGACGCTGGCGTCGTCCTGCCAGATCATGCGGGTTCCGGCGCGAGGTTCCTCTCGCACGAGTCGGCAGTAGGGGCACTCGCCTTCCCGAATGACGTAGCGGGCGGCTCCGCCGATTTCCTCGGCCACCCGGTGCGGGATCTGAGGAAGATCGTACAGGTCGAGGCAGAGGTGGTTGGTCCGCGCGCCGGCCTGTGCGCCCCAGTTCTGGACCACCTGCAGATACTCGGTCTGGCCGACCTGCTCGGCGTCGATGAACGCCTTGCGCACGCTCGAGAGCATGCCCTTCAAGAGCTCGCTCCCGACGGTCTGGATCGGCCGATGCTCGCCCGGGGGCGCCACGACTGTGCGCCAGCTGCCGGAGGCCTTGGCCTGTGACATCGCGACCTGGGCCAGGCTTCGATCCAGCTCACGAGCCTCTTCCTGGGCCCCCACCACGTGAAACGCGTAGTCCTTGAGGGTCCTGACCCGGATGCCCTCGCCGGGGGGTTGAGTGCAGTTCTGGCACTCGTCCCCGTCGTCCACGGCCGCGGCGGCAAGCGAGAAACGCCCGCGGTGGAACTGGCGGTCCACGACGGTGGCGACCCACCAGCCGGTGATGGCGTCGCGGCGCAGCTCGAAAAGCCCGGCTCCCATCAGAGATCCCCTACCGCGGCGAGGCTCGCGGTCCGCTCGGCCAGAAGCTGCTCGAGCTCCGCGCGGGCGGCGCCGGGATCTGCCAGGGGCGGCAGAGTGCCGTCCAGGGGGGCGCCGATCGCGGCCGCGAGCGCAACGGCGAACGCCGCGGCGGCGCCTGCTACCGATTCGGTCGAAGGCTCGGACGCGCGGCCGAGTTCTTGCGCGATGGAAGTCGACTCGAGGCCGGGCATCCCGCAGGCGTCGATCAGATCGAAGTCGGAGAGGCGAACGGTGACGTTGAGGGCGATGCCGTGGTAGCTCACGCCGTGCTCGATGCGGACACCGACGGCCCCGATCTTGCGGGTTCCGGCGCCACACCAACAGCCCGGGAACCCGTCCTTCGGACCCGCATCGACGTCGAAGGCCGCGCAGGTTCCGGTGAGCGCATCCTCGAGAGCCCGAACGAAGGGCCGGATCAGCAGACCGCGATCGGCGAGCTTCACGATCGGGTAGGCGGTCAGCTGGCCCGGGCCGTGATATGTGACCTCACCACCGCGCTCGGTCTCGACCAACTCGATCCTGCGCGCCCGGAGTTCGGCCGGGCCGGCGATGACGTGCGAGGGGTCGCTATGCCGGCCGAGCGTGAGCACCGGCTCGTGCTCGAGCAGGAGCAGCTGATCGGCGATCAATCCGGCCGCCCGTGCGGTCACGAGGCGATGCTGCAGCTCCCAGGCATCGCGGTACGGCGTTCGGCCGAGCCACCACGCTGCGATCGGCGGCGCCGAGCCGGCGTCGCGCGGGGGTGGGGACTGTGTGGAACGATCCATCGCCGCCACGATAGCAAACGCGAATAGACCCGCCCGCGGCTCGGGGTCGCTCGCGTCAAATGCGAGTCGGGCATCGTTGCGTCGCGTGGGTCCCGGTGGACCGGGGACGCGGTCCGCCGTGCGCGAATGCTACTCGTATGTAGCGCCAATGCCGGCTCGGAAGCCCGGCCCAATTGCGCTCTGGACGAGGAAACCGTGGAGATCGCACCCGGAATTCGCCGCGTCGGCGGTGACAGCATCATCAACGCCTACCTGGTCGAGGACGGCGGCGAGATCACCATCGTCGATGCCGGGCTCTCGGGCCTGTGGAACGACCTCCCGCGAGAGCTCGCCGCGATGGGGCGCAGCCTCGAGGACGTCCGATCGATAGTTCTGACGCACGGCCACAGCGACCACGTCGGTTTCGCCGAGCGCGGCCGCACCGAGCGGGGCTGGCCGGTCCGTGTCCATGAACTTGATGCAGCACTCGCGGGGGGCGAGGTACCGAATCCGGCAAAGGGCGGCCCGATGCGACCGCTGCCGATGCTCGGTTTCCTGTTTTGGTCGGTGCGCCACGGCGCGCGGACCCGCCACATCGGCGCCGTCTCGACATACGGTGACGGGGCGACGCTCGACGTCCCGGGGTCTCCGCGCGTCACTCTCGTTCCCGGCCACACGCCGGGCAGCGCCGTTCTCCATTTCGCCGGCCACGACGCCCTATTCGTGGGCGATGCGCTTTGCACTTACGCCGTAACCACTGGTCGGTCGGGGCCGCAGATCGCACCGTTCTCGGCGGATCCGGACCTTGCCCTGGCGAACCTGTCGCGGATCGAAGGGATCGATGCCTCACTGGTCCTGCCGGGCCACGGTCCAGCCTGGAGGGCACGGCCGAGGCGGTCGGCGCGGTGCGTTTGGGGGCCGCGCAAAACTGAGCCGAACTGGCGCGCGGTAGCTCGCGCTCTGCCGCGTACCGCGCCCGCCTGCCGCGCTTCTTCCCCGCCCCCGGGAAGCCTAGGGCGCGAAGTAGCCGGTCACATCGAACACGACATAGGCGCTGCCCGCCGAACTCGGGCCGACCATGGTGACCGAGAGGGTGCCGCCCACCCCGAGGGCGACGGTGACGCCGTTGGCCCGGTCGTCGCCGATCGGGAAGTTGAGCGTCGAGCTCGTCGGGTTGTCGGTCGCGCACGGGACCGAGGAACAGATAGCCGCCGCTGTTCTGACCGGTCACGGTGAGGTTGCCCGTGACCGCGGTCGCGTTCGAGGGCACGACGCCCCCGGTCACGCCGAACGTATGGGCCACGTGCGAGCCGATCGGCCCGGAGATGCCGCCCGTCCCGTTGCGGGTGTCGAGCAGGCGGGTCGGATCGAGCGGGACGTAGGTGGCGCCGCCGGTGGGCGCGAAGTAGCCGGTCACATCGAACACGACATAGGCGCTGCCCGCCGAACTCGGGCCGACCATGGTGACCGAGAGGGTGCCGCCCACCCCGAGGGCGACGGTGACGCCGTTGGCCCGGTCGTCGCCGATCGGGAAGTTGAGCGTCGAGCTCGTCGGGTTGTCGGTCGCCACGGGACCGAGGAACAGATAGCCGCCGCTGTTCTGACCGGTCACGGTGAGGTTGCCCGTGACCGCGGTCGCGTTCGAGGGCACGACGCCCCCGGTCACGCCGAACGTATGGGCCACGTGCGAGCCGATCGGCCCGGAGATGCCGCCCGTCCCGTTGCGGGTGTCGAGCAGGCGGGTCGGATCGAGCGGGACGTAGGTGGCGCCGCCGGTGGGCGCGAAGTAGCCGGTCACATCGAACACGACATAGGCGCTGCCCGCCGAACTCGGGCCGACCATGGTGACCGAGAGGGTGCCGCCCACCCCGAGGGCGACGGTGACGCCGTTGGCCCGGTCGTCGCCGATCGGGAAGTTGAGCGTCGAGCTCGTCGGGTTGTCGGTCGCCACGGGACCGAGGAACAGATAGCCGCCGCTGTTCTGACCGGTCACGGTGAGGTTGCCCGTGACCGCGGTCGCGTTCGAGGGCACGACGCCCCCGGTCACGCCGAACGTATGGGCCACGTGCGAGCCGATCGGCCCGGAGATGCCGCCCGTCCCGTTGCGGGTGTCGAGCAGGCGGGTCGGATCGAGCGGGATGTAGGTGGCGGATGGCACCTGGACCGACGCGATGCCGGCGTTCGTTCCGACCAGGATCTGCCTCTGCCAGAGTGTGGGCGAGACGAAATGGGGCACGGCTCCAACCGAGATCGAGCCCAACGTGACGCCCGTGGCGGGATCGAGAGCCACGAGCCGGCCCGTGGAGGTGTTCACGCTCCACACCGCTCCCCCGCCGATGACCGGAGGTCCTCCCGCGGCACTGCTCTGCCAGCCGGCAGTCAGCGAGCCATTGGCGCCGACCTGGACTTCACGGACGGAGCCGACGCAGGGCACGTAGATGGTGCCGCCACTCTGGGCCGCGCCCCCAAAGCCGGTGCAAACGGCCGCCGAGGAGACCTGCCCGCCAATTCCGCCGAGTGCTCCCTGCTTGAGCACGTAGCCCGTGCCGCTCTTGCCGGCGATGAATACCCAGCCGCCCGGGACGAGGACCGGACTGAGCGACCCGAGGTCGGCATCGGTCGCGTTATCCGTGGCCCAGGTCGTAGGAGCGAACGAGCTCTCGAGCGAGAGCGTGGGCGAAAGCTCGAGGACAGAGTCGGTGCCGTCGTAGGTGGTCGTCGAGGCGCCGTTGCCGACCGAGACGTAGAGGTTGCCGGAGCCATCGATCACCGGGCCGGCCGTCGACCAGACGGCGCCCTCGCGAGCAGTCGGGACGCGATAGGAAATCGTGGCGCCCGAGCCGGTCGCCGGGACGCCGACCACTTCGCCGACGTACTGGCCGCAGTCGCCGGCCAGTCCACCGAAGCCGATGTAGACATAACCGTTGGCCACTGCGAGCGCCGGGCGCTGCTGGTGAGTGCTCGGGTCGTCCCCCGGCAGATCCACGTTGCGCGACCAGAGGACCGCACCGGTGGTTGGGTCGAGCGCGAACAGGACATGGCTGGGTCCCGTGACTTCCGCCACGGCGAAGAGCGAGCCGGTTACCGAGTCGTATGCCGGCGTACCAGTGATACCGAGTGGATTGATGTCACCGCACGGCAGCGTCGAGAGCGCCACGGGCGTGCCTAGGTTGCGGTGCCACAGGATCGCGCCGTTGCCCGGGTCGATCGCGTAGACGCTGTCGCCCTCGGTCGCGGCGATCACCGTGCCGTTGACGACGAGGGGCTCCGCATAGACGGCTCCATCGAGCGCCGTCGACCAGCCGGCGACCAATGAGCCAGGGAAGGCCGGAAAGACAGGGTCGTTTCCGGTTCGTTGGGCGTTGAGGTGGTAGACGGGCCAGTCGGACGCGGGTTCCGCGACGGACGGCCGCACAGGAGCAGCCGCGACCGGGCGGTTCGCGGGCGTGAGATTACTCGCAGGGGCCGCCGCCAGCGAACGACTCGCCGGGCTCGTTGCCCCGCTGGCGAACAGCGTCAGCGCGCAGACTGCCACGGCGAAGTTGCGGCGAGCGCCGCCGCCAGATCTCAGTCGATTCCATGCCGCCGATCCGACCACCGAGCACCGCTCCTCCCGCGAGGAAGATCTGCCGGCAGGCAGAGTCGAGTCCCGCAATCGCGGGTCTCGCCACGGTTGTCGGTGTCGGTGGCCTGGTCAAACGGCAGGCGAGCGCGGCCCGCCTGACGGATCGCAGGCGGAGTCGGGTCCCGCCGAAGGGTCGCCAGGGCAGCCGAGACTGCGAGCCGCCGATCGAAGACTTCGGCGATTGCCCGCTGAGTCGATGTACCAGAGCGCGCGACCGAGCGCGGCTACAAACCCGTTACGTTCGTCGGAGCGGTGATCTTGTTGGCCGGGTCGTTGACGTTGCTCAGGTCGAATTGGATCTCGTAGGCGACGCTCTTATCGCTGGCCGTGGCCATGATCGCCATGCTGACCGGATAGCCACCGTCCTTGGCGATCCAAACGTCCGCCGACCATGTCGCGTCAGTCACCCCCAGCGACGACCCGTACTCGGCCAGGACCGAGGTGGAGGCCTGATAGTGGTCGGCGCTCACGCCGTTCTTCGTCTCTGTCCCGACCTTGCTCCAGCCGGAGGCCGAGGATGTGTCGAGAGCACTCGAGAACATCGTCTGCGGAGAGAAGGAGTCGGCCATGCTGCTGCCCGAGGCCGCGCTCTTGAAGAACGAGCCGCTGCCGCTCATGTCGAGATAGTCGTAACCGCCGATCTCGATGATGTGGAAGCCGGCCATGTTTATGTCGGAGGCCTTCTCGGGCGCAAGCGTGATCGTGCCGGTCATCGTGAAGGGGGCGTTGTCCGACCCTGTACCTCCGAGGGCCGAGAGCATGCTGCCAAAGCTTCCGCCCGCCAGGGTCATGCTGAACTTGAAGCTCTTGATGTCGGAGAAGGCGCTCGCCGCACCGCTGAGGCCACCGCCATTGCCGGCCTGGCTGGAGGCACCCGGCTGGCCCGTCGGGCCATTGGGCGCGACGCTGCCGGAGAGCGTGGCCATGCCCGAACTGCCTGGGGTCGGTGTCTTCGAGCTTCCGCTCGTGACCATATAGGCCCCCGCTACGACTGCGGCGAGGAGAAGCACGCCGACGATCGCCACGACCGGGCTGATGCCCGACCGTGCCCGCCGGGAAACGATCGGTGGGGGCGTGGGATAGGCCGGTGCAGCCGGTGGGACCCCGATGGGTGCGGCGGCCTGGGCCCAGGGCGGGGGCGGGGCGGCCTGGAACTCGGGGGCGGCTGGAGTCACGGGTGCGGCGGCCTGGGCCCAGGGCGGGGGCGGGGCGGCCTGAGTCTGGGGCTCAACCGGAACCGTGGGCTCAACCGGAGCCGTGGGCTCGGCCGGAGGCGCCGGCTCGGCCGGAAGCGCGGCCTGGGCCTGCGGTTCCGCTTCAGCGGCGGGTACGACCGCCGGCGCAACCATGGCAGGCAACCCGGAACCACACGTAGGACAGAACTTCTGACCCGCGGCCGTCAACGCCGTCCCACAGTTGGGGCAGAACCCGAACCCGGTCACCATTCGATCTCCCTCCTGAGTCCGCCTGAACTCCCGTCGGAAGACGGCAACCTGCCGTCACCCGAACGTCAGACGCTACCCATTCTAGTGCCGGGAATCTCCGATTCGGGCAGGAAGAAGCTGGCAGTGGGCCAAGTCATCGGGAGGTTGTGGCAGGGGCCGACTCCGGCGGCTCGGATTTACGCACGCCTCAGAAATGATCCCGGTAATCGATCTGCGGCACGTGCGTGGACAGGGCATAGATCTGAAGAAGTCTGTCGTGCGACAAGGACCCCTCGGCACGTTGGACTACCCGCTCGCGACCGGGCGGCCCGCGGCCTGAACTCAGGCCCCGGCGGGGCTCAGCCTGACGACCCAGAGGCCTCGGTCCGGCAGGCTCAGCAGCGGTGTTATGGTCGTCTTGCCCACCTGGACCACGTGGTCGACCTCGAACGGTGCGTCGTCCTGGGCGGCGTTTCCACCGTGGTCTCGATCGACGTAGACGATCGTGGTGACCGTGACGGTCAGACCCGCCGGGTCGCCGCCGATCGGCGAGCCGCCGCGCACGGACCAGACGGGCAGGCCCATGTCCACGGCGACGTTTGGCACGAGCAGGGCGGGAACCCAAAGCCGGGGCGGCGGGCCCTGATTCGGTCGCTCGACGTCGGTCAGGATCCAGGCGGGGCGATCCGGGAGACCATCCATCGCTGCACTGATGGTTGGCAGCGCGAGCTGGACGTCGGCCTGTAGGGCGATGGATCCGTTCACGGTCCCGCGGGTGTCCTGGCTGATTGGTCCGTAGGGTCTGATGAGCGCCACCGCCACGATGGCCCCAACGATCGCCCACCCTCCCGCCGCCACGACACGGATGCCAGGACGGCCGGCGGCCGCGGCGCCCATCACTCGGGCGACGGGCGACGGACCGGCTCGTCGAGCGGTCAGCGCCGCCAACGCCGACGTCACCAACGCCTGGGCGCCAAAGGCGGCACCGAAGACGACCGCCGCGTCCACGGGGATCAGGTACCGGCCCGACACGTACGTGTTCCGGAAGGCCAGGAACTCCAGGAACGCAAGGACCCCGGGGCCGCATGCGGCGAGGCCGATCAACACGACTGTCTGGCGCCGCCTGGCGAGGTCGAGGACCCCAGAGGCGAAGAGCACGAGCAATGCCAGGCGAGTCCAGGTGCCGGCGAAGTGGTCGACCATGGTCGAGGTCAGCTGCGTCGGGCTCATGACGACCGTGGGCACGGCCTTCGACACGATGGTCGAGACATCCATCCAGAAGAGCCCGTTCCCCGTGAGCAGCCAGTCGTGCAGGATCATGACCGGTAGGGCGGCAAACCCAACGAGCAGCAACGCCGCGCGTCGGGGCGGACGGAGAATCTCACCCAACAATCTGGCTGGCGCGAAACGCCAGACGCCCAGCGCGACCGCCGCGAGGCCCAGGATCACGAACGTCTCCACTCGCGCCAGCGCACCGAGGAACAGAGCGATCCCCGCCAGGCCGTACCGGGGCGACCGCGAGGTAAGGGCCAACCCGGCCGCGACCCAGAAGAGAATGGCCCAGGGAGTGGCATACGTCAGAGCGCCGTCCTCGAAGAGCAGATAGCTGCCGAGCAGCCCGGCTGCCGTCATGCCCGCCGCGACCGGTCCACCCGCGCGCAAGGCCAGGGCTGCGGCCGCCGCAAGCATGACCGGGTACTCGAGCGTCGCGAGGATCGAGAGGGCGCGCCAATCGTGGGTCAGGTTGAAGGCGACGCCGAAGAGCAGCGTGACGAACGGCTTGGGAGTCGTCGAGACCCAGGCCTCGAGCGGCCGATGGGCGGCGATCCTGTCGAAGTACAGGACGGATGCCGCCGAGTCGAAGCCGATGGCCGGCGTCCCAAGCGGCCGATAGGCGAGGACTACCGCTACGAGACCCGCTGCGAAAACGGCGAGCAGGATCGCGGCGTCCACCGAGAGCCGACGGCCCCCGGCCGACCCCTCCCGGGCGTCATTCGTTCGATCCGTTCTGCGCACCGGCGAAGCTTATAGCCCGGACCGACCCGTTCGTCGCCCTACGAGGGACGATGGGCCACGGGCTCTCATCGTCTCCGCGGAGACGGTGGATTCGGTGCCGAATCAACGTTGGACTCGGGCGCTCCCGCCGGCCATCACTCTCTCCACCTCGGCCAGGGTCGCCATGGAAGTGTCTCCGGGCGTCGTCATCGCCAGAGCTCCGTGTGCGGCGCCGTACTGGACGGCCAGCTCCGGGCCGTGGCCCCGCAGGAACGCATAGATCAGGCCGGAGGCGAAAGAGTCGCCGCCGCCGACGCGATCGAGGATCTCCAGGTTCGGCTGGGGCGTGGCCCCGTACAGCCGGCCGCCCTGCCAGCAAACCGCGCTCCAGTCGTTGCGGGTGGCCGTCGTTGCGGCCCGAAGCGTGGTCGCCACCACTTTCAGGTTGGGGTAGGTCGTGACGACCCGGTCGATCATGTGCCCGAAGTTGGCCGGATCCAGGGCGGACAATGCCGGGTCCAGCCCTTCGACCTCGAAACCCAAGGCCGCGGTGAAGTCCTCCTCGTTGCCGAGCATGACGTCGACGAGAGGGGCGATCGATCGGTTGACTTCTCGGGCGCGCGCCTGGCCTCCGATGGACTTCCAGAGAGAGGGCCGGTAGTTCAGGTCGTAGCTGACGAGGGTGCCGTGGCGTCGGGCTGCGACCAGCGCCTCTTCGACGACACCCGGCGTCGTTTCCGAGAGGCCGGCGAATATGCCTCCCGTGTGAAACCAGCGCACCCCTTCCGCTCCGAAGATCCCATCCCAGTCGATCTGGCCGGCCCGCAGCTGGGAGGCGGCCGTGTGGCCTCGATCGGAGCAGCCGAGGGCGGCGCGGACGCCGAAACCGCGTTCGGTGAAGTTGAGCCCGTTGCGCACCGTTCGCCCGACCCCATCGTCCGCCACCCAGCGGACGTGCGAGAGATCCACGCCGCCCTGGAGCATCAGGTCCTCGAGGAGGCGGCCCACCGGATTGTCGGCCAGGGCGGTGACGATTGCGGCTCGCATACCGAAGACGCGACGGAGACCGCGAGCCACGTTGTATTCGCCGCCACCCTCCCAGACCTTGAACGTGCGCGTCGTCGCGATCCGTTCCTCGCCCGGATCGAGGCGGAGCATCACCTCGCCGAGCGAGACGATGTCCCACTTGCAGTCTTCAGACGAACGTAGCTCCAGCGCCATCCCCTGCTCCACCCCTCTCAGGCCCGCGCCGGCCGGATATCGGCCACGATCGCAACCGCTTCCGCGGCAAGCCGGCAAATCATCTCGAAATCGCCCTTCATCAGCAATTCCTTGCTCACCATCCAGCTGCCTCCGCAGGCCAGGACCTGGGGCAGCAGCAAATAAGACGCCAGATTGGACATCCCTACACCGCCCGTCGGGACGAACCGGACGTTCTTGTACGGCGCCGAGACGGCCTTGAGGAACGCCACGCCACCGGCGGCCTCGGCGGGAAAGAACTTCAAGACATCTACGCCCTGCGAGAGCGCCTGCTCGATCTCGGTCGGGGTGCAAACGCCGGGGATCATCGGCAATCCGGTTGCCCGAGCTCGTTCAAGGGTTGCGGGATTGAACCCGGGGGCGACGAGGAAGGCGGCTCCGGCGGCCGCCGCCGCGTCTACCTGCTCCGACGTGAGGATCGTGCCCGCCCCGGTCAGCAGGTCCGGACACTCCCTGCGCAGGATCTCGATGGCTTCAGCGGCCGCGCGTGTCCGGAACGTTATCTCGGCGCAGGGCAGTCCACCCGCGAGCAGAGCTCGACCGAGAGGGGCGGCCGTCCCCGGGTCCGATATCTCTACGACCGGCACCAGCCCAATGCTGGCTATCCGCTCGATGACGTCCATTCGCACCCTCCGAATCGATCCACGCCCGCCGGATTTGCGCCGACCTCGTCCGGATCATATCGTGCGCCAAACGGCAGAAGTCGATCTTCCTGGCCCGGGCTGGGCTGCCTCGTCCCATCGACTCCGTCTCCGTGACAGCCCATGAGTCGATCGCGGCGACTAGACTTGATGCGGGCAATGCGCCTGGAGTTCGCGCTGATATGGCCATCGCCTTCGCACAGGGAGTTCCATTGGACGACACGTGTGCAGGCACATATGGCGTGGCGTTCGAGATCCTCGGGCGGCCTCGATGAGCGCTGACGGCGGCCGGTCCCCCGACCTAATGTTCCGGGCGTGGAACAAGGTGCCGGTGGTCGTTGCGGATCCGACGGGCAGCGTGCTCAGGGCCTCGGCGGCAATCGTGTCGATGTTCGGCCGGCAGCGGGAAGAGGACCTGGTCGGGCACCTCGTCACCGAGTACATGGCGCCGGAGGATCGGGCTCGCGCTGCCGCCAATTTCGCTCGCGTGCTTGCGGGCGAGCTCAAGGGCCCGGTCGAATATCGCGCCCTCCGCAAGGACGGCGCCGTCTTTTCGATTGAGGTGAGTGCCGACGTCATGCGCGACGCCGGGTTGCCGATCGGTCTCGCACTCCTCGTGCGCGAGATGACCGACGCTCAGCGAACGGAAGCGGAGCTTGCCCAGGAGCGGTCCTTGCTGAAGGCGCTCATGGACAACACCCCGGACCTCATCTATTTCAAGGATTCCGACGGCCGCTTCATCATGATCAGCAGGGCCCACGCCGCGCATTTCGGGTTGAGCGATCCCTCGCAGGCGGTGGGCAAGACGGACTTCGATTTCTTCCTGGAAAGCCACGCTCGGCCGGCTTTTGAGGGAGAGCTCCAGATCATGCGAACCGGCCAGCCGATCGTGGGCCTGGAGGAGAAGGAGACGTTGCTGACCGGCGTCGAGACCTGGGTTTCGACCACCAAGCTGGCCAGGATGGACTCCAATGGAAGGATCCTCGGAACCCTGGGCATCTCGAGGGACATCACCGAGCGCAAGCAAACCGAACAGAAGCTGCGCGAGAGTGAAGAGAAATACCGCACTCTGGTCGAGAAGGCCAACGAAGCCATCTATATCGTCCAGGACGGCGCCTTCGTGTTCGCCAACCCCCGCATGGCCGACCTCCTCGGCGTACCGGCCGCGGAGCTGTTGGGCAAACCGTTCCTCGCTTTCATCTTCGCCGACGACAAGGAATTGGTGGGCGAGAACTACGTCCGGCGGATCGCGGGCGACTACGTCGGCGACGGGTACGACTTCCGGATGATCGGAGCGGGGGGCAAGACCATTTGGGTCTTCCTGTCCGCGGCCGTGATCCAGTGGAATGGCAAAGCGGCGACGCTCAACATGTTGAGCGATGTGACCGCGCGCAAGCAGGCGGAGGCTGAGCTCGCCCAGACGAACCGCGCGCTGGCCGAAGCCACGGCCCGGGCGGAATCGGCCAACCAGGCCAAGAGCGACTTCCTGGCCAACATGAGCCACGAGATCCGCACCCCGATGAACGGGGTGATCGGGATGACCGACCTTCTGCTCGACACGGAACTCGACGAGGATCAACGCCGGTATGCGGAGACGGTCCGCACGAGCGGCGAATCCTTACTGGCGCTGCTCAACGACATCCTCGACTTCTCGAAGATCGAGGCGGGCAAGCTCAAGCTCGAGACGCTGGACTTCGACCTGCGTGCGCTGCTCGACGATTTCGCCGCCTTGATGGCCCTGCGCGCCCAGGACAAGGGCCTCGAGTTCTTATGCGCCGCGGCGCCTGAGGTGCCGGCCCGCCTCAGCGGCGACCCGGGACGGCTGCGCCAGGTACTCCTCAACCTCGCCGGAAACGCGGTCAAGTTCACCGAACACGGAGAGGTCGCGGTGCGGGTGAGCGTGGCCTCGGAGACGGACAAAGCGGTCGTGTTGAGATTCTCGGTCAAGGACACGGGCATCGGCGTCGCGGCCGACAAGCAAGGGCTGATGTTCCAGAAGTTCACCCAGGCGGACGCCTCGACCACTCGCAGGTACGGCGGCACGGGTCTGGGGCTGGCCATCTCGAAGCAGCTCGTCGAGCTGATGGGGGGCGAGATCGGCCTCGTGAGCGAGGAGGGGCACGGTTCGGAGTTCGCGTTCACATCCCTCTTCGGCAAGCCAACCGGGATGGCACGACCCGTCCCGCCGCCGGCCCAGATTCGGGGGGTCCACATCCTGATAGTTGACGACAGCCCCACGAATCGCGAGATCCTCACGGCTCAGCTGAACTCCTGGGGCATGCGCTCCGAGGAAACCTCCAACGGCGCCGAAGCGCTGCTGGCGCTGGCTCGGGCCAAGGACGCCGGCGATCCCTTCGCGGCCGTGATCCTGGACATGCAGATGCCCGGCATGGACGGCGAGGACCTGGCCCGCGCCATCAAGTCGGACGAGGCCCTGGCCCACACCATCCTCGTGCTCATGACTTCGATCGGTCAGAGGGGCGAAGCGCGGCAGATGCAGGAGCTAGGGTTTGCCGGCTACCTCGTCAAGCCCACGCGGCAGTCCGACCTCTTCGACTGCCTCGCCGCCGTGCTGGGCGGTACGGCCGCGGCCGAGCCGGCGAGGCCAATCGTGACGCGCCACGCGATCCGCGAGATGCGCCGGGGCGCGCTGCGCATCCTGCTCGCAGAGGACAACGCCACGAACCAACAGGTAGCGCTCGGCATCCTGGGGAAGCTGGGACTGCAGGCGGACGCCGTGGCCGACGGCGCGGCAGCCATCGCCGCACTCGAATCGGTCGCCTACGATCTCGTGCTCATGGACGTTCAGATGCCGAAGATGGACGGCCTCGAGGCCACGGGCCACATCCGGGATCCTCAGTCCGCGGTCCTGAACCACGGCATCCCGATCGTCGCCATGACCGCCCACGCCATGCAGGGCGATCGGGAGAGGTGCCTGCAAGCGGGCATGAACGACTACGTGACAAAACCTGTCTCGCCGCAGGCACTGGCCGAGGCATTGGCGAGATGGCTACCCGGCGAAGACGCCTCGAAGTCCCCTCACGCGTCAGCTGAACCGGTCGCGGCGGCACGCGCTGCCACGGGCCGCGTCGCCCCGGCCAGGGCGGCGGTCGCGCCGGAACCCGAGACGCCGGTATTCGACCGGCCGGGCTTGCTGGCCCGGCTGATGGAGGACGAGGATCTGGCGCGTGCGGTGGTCGACGGCTTTCTCGAGGACATGCCCAGGCAGATCGAGGCTCTCCGGAGCTACCTCGACGCCGGCGACGCCGAGGGCGTGGTCCGCCAGTCTCACACCATCAAGGGCGCGTCCGCCAACGTGGGCGGCGAGTCGTTGCGGGCCGCGGCCTTGGAGATGGAGCAGGCCGCCCGGGCCGGCAGCCTCGAGGACGTGGCCGCTCGTCTGCCCGACCTCGATGCCCGATTTGCCCGGCTCAAGGAGGCGATGGGAGACTTCGCCGACGGGAAGAGACCGCCGGCGAGCGAGCTGTCGTGAAGAGCGCGGCGGCCGGGCCCGGTTACCCGCAATTTCGGGCCGCCCCAACGAAGATCCTCATCGCCGACGATGACGTCACGTCCCGCCTGGTCCTCGCTGGGGTGTTGCGAAAGCACGGCCACGAGGTCGTGGAGACCGTCAACGGCGCGGAGGCCTGGGCTGTCCTGCAGGGTACCGACGCTCCGAAGCTGGCCATCCTCGACTGGGAGATGCCCGGGCTCGCCGGGGTGGAGGTATGCCGCCTGGCGCGCACGATCGAGACGAACCAGCCGCCGTACCTCATTCTCCTGACCTCCCGCGACCAGAAGACCGACATCGTGACCGGACTGGAGGCCGGAGCGGACGACTACCTGGCCAAGCCCTTCGACCCCGGCGAGCTCATGGCCCGCGTCGACGTGGGCCGGCGCCTGCTGGAACTGCAGGCCAGACTGAACGAGACGCGCGATGCCCTCGCCCACGAGGCCATGCACGACCCGCTGACCGGCGTTCTGAATCGCCGCGCGTTTGCCGGCTCACTCATCCGCGAGCTCTCACGGAGATCGCGGCACCAGACCATCCTGGCCGTCGGAATCTGCGACGTCGATCATTTCAAGCAGATCAACGACACATATGGTCACCAGGCCGGAGACGAGGTGCTGTGCGGGCTCGTCCGCCTCATCGGGACCAACCTGCGCGGGCATGACGTTCTCGGTCGCCACGGCGGGGATGAGTTCGTGATCCTCACCGAGCACACCCGAGAGGACGGTGCGGGCATCCTGTACGAGCGTCTGCGCGCCTCGGTGGCGGACAGCCCGATACCCACCGCAGTAGGGGACATTCCCATCACCGTCAGCTTCGGCGTGAAGATTGGAGCTCCTGGCGAAACCGAGGCCGAACTGCTCGCGGCGGCCGATAGAGCTCTGTATCGAGCCAAGACCGGTGGGCGAAACCAGGTCTGGCTTGCCGGCGACGAGGCCCAGACCGGCACCTAGCCCTTCTCGTCCGGCTCGATGAGGCGAGGCGCAACCGGCTCTACGTTCCGGAGGTCCCCTGGCAGGCCCTGCACCGGCCGACGATCGTTATGTGTGAGCCGTCCACGGCGAAGGCGTGGCGCGAGCGGAACAGCTCGGCGACCGACGCAATCTCGTCTTCGCAGATCTCCTCGACGGCTCCGCAGTTGTCGCAATACAGGTGGCCGTGCTCGATCGCCGGCAAGACGTGGTACTCCTCGCGGCCATCAGCGCCGTGCCCGTGCCGGACCAGGCCCGTCTCCTCGAGCACGTCGAGGGTGCGGTAGACCGTGGAAGGAGTGGTCTCCGGGTCCAGCGCGCGGCAGCGCTCGACGAGCTCCACTCCGGTCACGTGGCCGTTGATGCCTGCCAGGACTTCGATCAGCAGGCGCCGTTGGGAGGTCCATCGAAGCCCGCGCGCTCGAAGCCACGCGGGGACGCCCGACCATGGATCGGAGAGCTGCCCGGCGGGTAGTCGTTGAGTTGGGGTCATCTCATCTCCCCACGATGCGGAACACGTGCTGCAACCTGTGGCGATAATGGCGAAGGCAGCATACATTGGCACCCCTTGCGGGACTCCAGCGGTCTCGGCGTCCGCATCTTGAAGGCAAGACGACAGTGATCTCCACGGTGACTCGGCTCGTTGGCAGCTCTCCTGAAATCAGGCAGCGCCTGTTTCGGCTCTACGCCTTCCTGGTGCTGTTCAACCTGACAGCCTGGGGTCTGGTGTTCGTCGCATCGGCGTCTTACCCGATCCTTCTCCCAACCGCGTTCCTCGCCTACACGTTCGGCCTTCGCCACGCGGTCGACGCGGACCATATCGCGGCAATCGACAACTCCACGCGCAAGCTGATGCAGGACGGAGCGCGCCCGGTCGCCGTCGGTCTCTTCTTCTCGTTAGGGCATTCGACGATCGTGGTGGCCCTCTCGCTGGTGATCGCCATCTCCGCTGCCTTTGTGAGCAACGTGCCCACTCTCCAGTCGGCGGGGGGTCTGATCGGGACGGCGGTGTCGGCCAGCTTCCTGCTCCTCATCGGCATCATCAACCTCGTGGTGCTTCTGGACATCTACCGGATGTTCCGCAAGGTTTCGACGGGAGGGGCGTACGACGAGCAGTCTCTCGAAGACTATCTGTCGAATCGCGGACTGCTGGCCCGCGTCTTCCGACCCGCGCTCCGCATGATCCGCAAGAGCTGGCACATGTACCCACTGGGAGTGCTCTTCGGGCTCGGCTTCGACACTGCCTCCGAGGTCGCACTGCTCGGGCTGGCCGCGACGTCAGGGGCCTCGCACGTGCCTGTCTGGTACATCGTCCTGCTGCCGGCGGTGTTCGCCGCGGGGATGTCGCTCGTGGACGCGAGCGATGGCGTGCTCATGCTCGGAGCCTACGGCTGGGCCTATGTCAAGCCGATCCGGAAGCTCTACTACAACCTGAACATCACCCTCGTCTCGGTGCTGATCGCGTTCGTCATCGGCGGTATCGAGGCGCTCAACGTGATCGGCGCGGAGCTCGGTCTGTCCGGAGGCATCTGGGGCGTCGCCGGCAGGCTCGACATGGGCTTGCTCGGTGGCGCGATCGTGGTCCTGTTCCTGTTGAGCTGGCTCGTCTCCACGCTCGTCTACCGCTGGAAGCGATACGACGATCTGGGCAGTGACCCTTGCGACACAGAGGAGGCGCGGGCGGCCTGATCCGGCCGGGGTCCGGACCCCGCTGCGAGATACGCGCCGACCCGCGCCGCCGGCAAGCGCGCATACGGCCGACATGGCACCCTACCGCTGGACGCCGCCCAGGGATCGCCGGGACCATGGTGGTCAGCTAGATGGCGACGTCCGGTATGAGGTCGACCGTGCGGAGGATCCTGGCTCTCGTCAGGCGAATGCAGTCGGTGATTCTGGATGAGACCTCGCCGAAAGGGGCTGTTGCCGGGAGGTCGCCGTCTCTGGCCGCCTTGCTCTCGTTCGTCTGGCCAGGTCTGGGCCAGCTATACCTTCGCAATCGTCGCCTCGCGGCCACCTTCGCCATCCCATCCGTGGCCCTGGTGCTCGTACTTGCCTACGGCCTGCGGCGCGGGCCGATCGTCCTGGCAGCCCAGCTCTTCGCCGATCGCGCAGTCGCCATCACCACGATCGTTGCCCTCATCCTTTTTGGCATCTGGCGGCTCGTTTCCGTTGCTCATGCCTTCCGGGGCGGAAGCGTCACCTCCTCGCACAAGCTGATCGACAGGGCAGTTCTGCTGGCGCTGGCCGCGGTCATCGCGGTTACCCACCTCGCGGGCGGCTACTACCTGCTGGCGTTCTCGGACGCGGGGTCACAGATCTTCGATGCCACGAATACCAGCCTGCTCGTGCAGGCCACACCCGGGCCGAGCCCGTCTCCCGGCCTGACGGCCGGTCCAACCAGGACGCCCGAGGCCGCTCCGACCCCCGGGTCCGACGGTCGCGTCACCATCCTGTTGACGGGAAGGGGCAGCGGGACGAGCTACAACGCCTATGACTCGATCATGGTCGTCAGCTTCAACCCGCAGGCCAAATCGATCCAGATGGTCAGCGTGCCTCGCGACAGCGCCAGCTTCCCCTTCTACTTCGGTGGCGTGGATGCTGCGTTCGCCAAGATCAACGCGCTGCCGCTCTACGTCCAATCCGGCAGAGTCAGGTCTGGTGACGACCCGTACACGACGCTCGTCAAAGAAGTGCAGTACCTCGTCGGCATCCCGATCAACTACCACGCCGTCATGGACGTCGGCGGATTCATGACGATGATCAACAAAGTCGGCGGCATCGACGTCGTCAGCGCCTACCCTATCGTCGACCCTTCCTACGACTGGCTGGACGGCAGCCCGTACGGCTTCTGGATGGCTGCGGGACCGCAACACCTCAACGGCAGGACCGCCCTGGCGTACATAAGGTCTCGCCACGGCGCGGGCGACAGCGACTGGAAGCGGTCGTCGCGCCAGCAGCAGGTCCTCATTGCCCTGCTCCACAAGATGGCTCAACCAAGCCAGATCCTGGCGCTGCCGAGCCTGCTGAAGACTCTTGCGGCCAGTGTCGAAACCGACTTCCCGGCCAACCAGGTCGCGGACTACGTTGCTCTCGGCCAGGATGTGCCGAGCGCCAACATCACCCAGGTGGTTCTGGGGCCGCCGTACACGGTGACGGGCATCAGCACCCAGACTGCGTCCAACTGTCTGCTCAACGACAAGGTCGCGGCGCTGTCCGTCCAGCTGTTCGGCAAGGACAGTCTCTGGTACGGCAAGCCGGCGCCGGCCAACACCTGCCCCTAGTCGAACCTCGAAGAGCAAAGTCGCGAGCGCCCTTCTCGCAGGCCGGTCCGATCACGCGGCGCGAGGCGTCGCGCCGGTCGTGGCCGCGGGCGTCTCGGCCGTCTCGGTCGAGCGGGCGCGCGAGGGCAGGAGCACCAGAGCCAGCACCACGCCCACCGCCGACACGATCGCGGCGAGGCGAATGGCATCGTCCATGCCGGCCACGAAGGCCGATCGAACGGACGCCAGCAACGCCGTCGAGCCGAGCTGCCGGGCAACCGCGAGCCCACCGAAGACGCTTGCCTGCACGGCCGAAGCCGCCTGAGACGTGAGCCCGGCGAGGTGCAGCTGGCCCTGATAGGTCGAGTTGAGAATGCTGCCGAGGATAGACGCGCCAAAGGCCGGGCCGAGCTTGATGACCGTCTGCAGGAGGGCCGATCCAACGCCACTGCGCTCGGCGGAAAGCTCGACCAGGGCGGTAGAGGCGGCAGTGGCGAAGCCGAGCCCGGCCCCCGCTCCGGTCACGAAGGTCCAGGCCGCGATAAAGCCGTCGCCGCTCGTCGCGGTCATCGTCGTGCCGGCCGCGAGCCCGGCCACCACGATTGCGAACCCTGCGGCAATGGTGATCTTCGCGCCCAGGCGGGCAGCGACGCGGTCGGCAGGGACGGCCCCGATCACGAGACCGGCGATGACGGGCAGGAGCCGCAACCCCGAACCCTCCGGGTCGACGCCCAGGATCGCCTGGAAGTACTGAGGCAACGCGAAGAGGACTCCGAACAGGCCGAAGGCGCCGAGGGCGGTCAGAACCATGCCCCAGGTGAAGCTGCCGGAACGGAAGAGCGACAGATCGACGAGCGGCTGTCCGCCCTGCTGACCGGTCAACCTCAGCTCCCAGAGCACGAACCCGGCGAGGACCGCCAGCCCGAGGACCGCGGGACCTATGGCACTCCAGCTACCCCAGCCGCCCGTCCCCGCCTGGACGACGCCGTACATCAGCGCCACGAGCCCGGCACTCGAGAGCGCCACCCCGACGAAGTCGATGCCGGGTCGTTCCGCCGCCCGAGACTCGGGAACCAGCGCGAGCACCGCGACCAGGCCGAGCAGAGCCACGGGCACGTTCATCAGGAAGATCCAACCCCACCACACGTGCGTCAGCATCCAGCCGCCCACGATCGGCCCGAGGGGCAGGCCGATGAAGTTGGCGGCACCCCAGATCCCCACGGCTCGCGGACGCTCAGCCTCGTCAAAGAGCACGGTCAGAACCGAGAGGGCGAGCACGATCAGGGCGGCACCGGCCAGGCCGAGGACGACTCGGGCGGCGATGAACGCCTCCGGAGTTGGGGCAAAGGCGCACCCGGCCGAGCCGGCGGCGAACAGGACGAGGGCGGATACCATCATCGCCTTCCGCCCGTATCGATCGCCGAGCAATCCGGCGGGCAGCATGCCGGCGACGAGGGCCAGCGTGTAGGCCGTGACGAACCATTGCAGTTGCGACTCCGACGCCTTCAGCTCACTCGCGAGGGTCGGCAGGGCTACGGTCAGGACGGTTACGTCGAGGGTGATTGCCAGGACGGCGAGGACGATCGCGGCAAGCGCCCACCAGCGGCGGGACCCGACTCCGTTCATGGCAGTGACATCCTTTACACTGTGGATAGTGTCTACTGGGGACATGCAGATGATAGTCACTACCAGATACGTGTCAAATGCGGTACCGTCCGGGGATACGCATCGGGTGGCGGCCCAGTCGATCCAGCGAGGCCTCCGTCGGAGATCGCGCACGGTCGGGCCCAGGTGCCTCTGGTCGCTGGCCGCGACGTGATCGCGCGCCTCGCACGCCGGACGAACCAGGTCCCTTACACTTCGGCGATCAGCAACGCCGCCGCGTCTCTCGTGCGGCCGGCTGCCCGTTGCCGGGCACTCTGCGGTGCAGGCCTCTCCTTGCAGCCAGACGGACCTTCGAAGGCATCATCACGAGGAACTCATGAATCGGATCTTTGCCCTGATCGGCGTAGCGAGCGTCCGCTTCCGATACGCCATCGTCATCGCTTGGATAGCCATCACGATCGTGGCCGTGCAGACGCTGCCCACCCTGGGCAGTGTCGCGAAGACGACGACCAGCGGGTTCCTGCCGGCCAACGTGCCGAGCATCCAGGCGTCGAACATGGCGGCGCCATTCGTGGACGTCAACCTCGGCACCGCGACCCTCGTTGCCGTTCGCAACGGAGGGCTGACACCTGCCGACAACGCCGCCATCGATGCCCTCGAGGCTCGAATGAAGGGCATCGATACCGTCAAGGGCGTGGTGGATCTGGGCATCTCAGGCGACGGCGCGGCTCGGCAAGTTCTCATCGAGGCGCAGGTCGTGTCGTTCACGGACGTCAGCGCAGCCGCAAGCCTCGTCACCGCCATCCGTCGCGAGGCAACTGCGGCTGCCCCGGCGGGGCTTCAGGTCCATCTGACCGGCCAGATCCCCGACGGAGTGGACAACGCCAACGCGTCGGGCTCTTCGCAGAATCGGACCCAGACATTCTCGCTGCTGTTCATCCTCGTGCTGCTCGTCCTGGCCTATCGAGCCGTGCTCGCGCCCTTCGTGACGCTGATTCCGGCAGTGCTGGTGCTGGCTCTGGCCGGGCCGGTGATCGCCCAATCGGCCAGCGTGGGGATCCAGGTCTCCTCGATCACCGAGTTCATGCTGATCGTCCTGATACTCGGCGCCGGGACCGACTACGGCGTCTTCCTGGTGTTCCGAGTGCGCGAAGAACTGCGCCGGGGCCTGTCCGGTCCCGACGCGGTCAGGCGTGCGGTCACCCGGGTCGGCGAGTCGATTACCTTCTCGGCATTCACCGTCATCGCGGCCCTCTCGAGCGTGGCCCTCGCCGAATTCGGGCTGTACCAGAGCATGGGCCCGGCCCTCGCGATCGGCATTGCCATCATGCTCTGCGCGGGGCTTACCCTTCTCCCGGCACTGCTGGCCATCTTCGGCCGGGCGGTCTTCTGGCCGAGCGACATCCGCCACAAAGGCGTCGAGCGCGTAGGCATCTGGGATCGCGTCGGCTTGCTCGCCACACGTCGCCCGGCCATCACCCTGCTGCTGGGAGCCATCCTGTTCGGCGGGATGGCGGCGACGCTCCTGACCACCGGCACCTCGGGCTTCGGCGACTCGAACTCCACCACCGCCGGAACCGATTCGGCGGCTGGGGCGGCCGCGCTGAACGCCCATTTCCCGTCCTCCAAGGTCGTCCGGACCCTGGTCCTGTTCAAATTCGATAGCCCGGTCTGGCAGGATCCGGGGAAGCTGGCCACGGCCCAGGCCGGGCTTGCCGCGCTGCCCGAATTCAAGAGCGTCGTCGGCCCGCTCAATCCCAACGGCATCGCGCTTACCACCAGCCAGCTGACGCAGCTCCACGCCGCTCTCGGGCCTGCCCGTCAGCTGCCGCCCGTACCCACGACGTCGGCCGTGCCCGCAGAGCTGTACAACGCCTATCGGGCCGAGGGACAGCTGATCAGCCCCGACGGCCTTACGGTCGAGTACACGGCCGAGGTCGGCGGCGCCGATCAATCGAGTCCGGCCGCGCTGGACGCCGTCCCAGGGCTGCGCGACGAAGTGAACCGCGTCGGGGCGTCGGCCGGCGCGACCGAGACCGGCTTGCTCGGCAACCTCGAGTTCTCGTACGACATCCGCCAGATCTCGGCGTCGGACCTGGAGCGGATCATCCCGATCGTGGCGATCCTGATCGCCATTCTGCTCGCCGCGGTCATGCGCAGTGCCGTCGCACCCCTGTATCTCGTGGCCAGCGTGGTCATCTCGTATCTGGGTGCCTTGGGCCTGACCGGGATCATCTTCGTGCGTCTCGGCGGTCAGGCCGGGCTCAACTTCGTCCTGCCGTTCCTGATGTTCGTCTTCCTCATGGCGCTCGGCTCGGACTACAACATCCTGGTCATGAGCCGCATCCGAGAGGAGGCCCACCATCTGCCACTCCGGGATGCAGTGGCCAGGGCAATCGGCAAGACCGGCAGCACGGTCACGACCGCGGGCGTGATCCTCGGCGGCAGCTTCGCCGTTCTTGCCATCTCGGTGGGCGGGACCGCCGGTGCGGACCAGATTCAGCAGATCGGCTACGGCATCGCCGCCGGCGTGCTCATGGACACCTTCTTCGTTCGCTCGCTCCTGGTGCCATCGGTCGTGGTTCTGCTGGGCCGCTGGAACTGGTGGCCAACCAGTCTCGGCATCGACCGGCCGGCCTCCGACGCCGCAGTCGTCCCCTCTAACCCGGAGCCGACCGAAGGCTGAGCCGACCCGGTCTCTCGTCTACCCCGTCCTCACGTCCGACCACTCGAGCCCCCGCCGTTCGACCACTCGCGGCGACGGGGCTGCGACCCCGCGCCCGCCTCGAGCGCGGCGAGGTCCTCAGGCGTATCGACGTCGGGATTCGAGCCCGGAACGTCGACCACGGTGACCAGCTCGGGGTGGTCGCGCACGATGGGCCCAAGGCCGCGATCCGCCTTTGCGTCGCGGGCGAGCGACCAGGCGGTGTGATGGATCAACAGCGGATTGGGTCCCCCGCCGCCCTCGTATCGAGGCACGGTCAGCGGCCGGGCCGCGGAGGCGAAGCCCTCCAGCAGCCGCTCGATGACGTCGGCTCGCACGAGCGGCTGGTCCCCCAGAAGTATCAGCGCGGCTTCACTCGTCTGATCCATGCTCTCGAGCCCGATTCTCAGGGAGCCGGACAGGCCCGCCTCCGGATCGGGATTGCGAACCCGCCGCTCGGACCGCCAGCGCAGGCTGCGTTCGATCTCTTCCGCGTCGTGGCCGAGCACGACGACGACTTCCGAGAGCTCCACGGCCGCCAGGACGTCGAGGACATGTTGTAGCAGCGGCCGGCCCCAGAGCGGCACGAGGAGCTTGGGGCGTCCGAATCGCGACGATGCGCCGGCCGCCAGCACTATCGCGGCCGCCCGGCGGGCATTGGCCGGACCGGCATTCATTCGAGGCCGGACTGCGAGCCGGGTGCGACGACCGTCGAGAATTGCGGATCGGCCTGGGCACGCACTTTGTCGCGCAAGGCCCCGCCCGTTCCTCCGAAGCGCATCGACACGATCTCAGACATGATCGCGAGGGCAATCTCGGCCGGCCCACGCCCGCCCAGGTCCAGACCGATCGGGCTGCGCAGCCGATCGAGGTCCTCCGGACGGGCCCCGGCGGCAACCAGCCGCGCCCGCCTGGCGGCCAGCCGCTGGCGGGCGCCGATCGCGCCCACGTACCGGCAGCCGCGGGCGAGCGCGGTCATGATCGCAGGCTCGTCGAACTTGGCGTCGTGCGACAGGACCACGACCGCATCGTCAGGTCCGAGGTCGAGCTCGTCCGCCACCTCGTCTGGCCAGCCCACCACGAGCCTGTCGACCTCGGGGAATCGCTCCCGAGTGGCGAAGGCCGGACGGCCGTCGACGACGATCGTCTCGTACCCGAGGGTGCGGGCGATCGAGACGAGGGGGATCGCGATCTGGGCGGCACCGACGACGACCAGCCGCGGCGGGAGAGGAAATCCCTCGATGAAGAGTGCTCGGCCGGCCAGCTCGACGGTCCGGGACGTTCCGCCGGCCAGGGATTCGAGCGCCAGCCGGATCAACTCGGCGTCCGAGGACGGGTCGCCGAGCGAGCCGTCCAGGCTCCCATCCTGCCACGTCACAAGAACCGTCGCGGGTGGCCCACCCAAACCGGGCAAGTGGGGGCCGGCCTCCGGCCCTGGCGAGTCGATGGGAAGAGGCGTGATCACGGCCCGGCCGCGGGCCGCACCGACTCGCGTCGTCGTCCCTCGTGCCGCCGCCTCGACGGCCTCGCCCACCTCCGGCTCGATCAGCACGTCGATGGTGCCGCCGCAAGCGAGCCCGACATCCCAGGCCTGCTCGTCGGTGATGCCGTATCGAACCACCCGTGAGCGGCCGGTCGACCGGGCGCGGCCTATCTCCTCCAACACCGCGCCTTCGACGCAGCCACCGCTTACGGAGCCGGCGATGCGGCCGTCGGCCGTGGCCAGCATGGCCGCGCCCTCCAATCGCGGCGCAGGCCCGAAAGTGCGGACGACGACGGCCCGCCCGATCTCGGCCCCAGCGGCCCGCCAGGTCGCAAGGGATTCGACGAGCTCCTTCATGGCCCAACCTCCTGCATGCGCCTGCCGCCACTGTCCAGTGCCGTCCTGGGCCACGGCCCGGCCGGTCGACTCAGACGCTGCCGTTGTAGATGAGGCCTCCAGCACGGGCGTAGTCGGCCAGAACGCCCGCCGCCTCCTCACGGCAGATGCATCGCGACACGGAGATCGCGCGGCGGGCGAGAGTCTCGGGCCAGTTGTCGGGCTTGTCGCCCTCGTCAAACCCAATCCGATTGGCATCTTCCCCGCAGGCCCCGCATGCCAGGCTCTTGATGCCGCTCCACGGGATGGCCCCCAGGCACATCGCACAAGGCTCAGTGCTTGTCACCAGCTGCAGCGCAGGCAGCCCGGGCGCACCCAGGTCGTAGCTCCCCGCCTGTTGCTGGGCGATCGAGATGGCCACCATCTCGGCATGAGCCAGGGAGCAGCTCAGGGGCACCACCAGGTTGACCCCCGGGGCGACCACGTTGCCGCTGTCCAACTCCACGAGAACGGCCCCGAATGGGCCTCCCCCGCGGTTCACGTTTTCGCGGGCGAGAGAGATCGCCAGCCTCATCCTGTCTTCGGGAGTGGCGAGAGCAGCGGGCGCCGCGGCCATGAAGACGGCGACCCAGTCGGGGAGCGCGATGACCAGGCTTGGGTACGGGTGGCGCATGGCGGACTCCCTCCAGAGCACGGCCGCTCAACGAAAATCCAGCCTACATCCTCACGGGGCGGGCTACACTCCGCTTATGTGACCTATGGGTCGGGATCGCCTCCCCGGCCTCTCGAGCACGTCAATCGAGAGCCCGGTCGGCGACCATCCGACGAAGGGATTGGTGGGAGCGAGACCGCGAGGAGGTCGTCGCTCTCGAAGTTCCACATGTTGGCGATCTCTCGAACCTAGGCGGCAGTTTCGGCCGCCAGACGGCGCCCAGATTGAGCTCCTTCTCGGCTCGCATCGGTGTCGGCCCTCACGCGTCCCGGCTCGAGCGCGAGCGGCGGTGATCTTTTGAGATCTGGACGGGGCTGAAGGGAGCACGCGATGCAGCAGTTCGGGCTCGAGCACGAACTCGTCGACTCCGGCACATACGAGCGGGCGGTGCGGCGATTCCGCGAGGCGCGGATCGTCATTCCAACATTCGCTGAACTGGCCGACCCCGAGCGCATCCCCGCGGCGGTGACGCGGGACCTCGCCGCCGTCGACCCCGATGCGCCCGATCCACGCAACCTGTTTCGCGTCCACTGGGGCAACGACCGGACCCGGCGGTCTCGCGTCCGCATCCCCGAACACGTAGTACTCCCCGCGGCGCTGACCGGCGTCGAGGCGCCGATCGTCGTGGCCCTGGGCGACCGCTTTCCGATGATCGCCGCACACAAGGTGCTGGCCGCATTCGGCTGCCTCGCCCCGCGCCTGGTCACCGGGCAGTTCGACCCGACTACCCAGCGCGCCGTGTGGCCTTCGACCGGCAACTACTGCCGTGGCGGCGTGGCGATCAGCCGGATCATGGGTTGCCGCGGCGTGGCGGTGCTCCCCGAGGGCATGAGCCGGGAACGCTTCGCCTGGCTCGAGCGCTGGGTGGCCGATCCGGCCGACATCATCCGGACGCCCGGCACGGAGAGCAACGTCAAGGAGATCTACGACCGCTGCGCCGAGCTCAAGCGGGACCCGGCGAACGTCATCCTCAACCAGTTCGCCGAGTTCGGGAACCATCTCGTCCACTACCTCGTCACGGGGCGCGCGCTCGAGCTGGTTTTCGAGTCCTTGCGGGAGGCCCGACCCGGGCTGCGGATGGCGGCGTTCACCTCGGCCACCGGGTCGGCGGGCACGATCGGTGCGGGAGACTACCTCAAGGAGCGCCACGGGGCGAAGATCGTGGCAGGAGAGGCTCTGGAGTGCCCGACCATGCTCCGCAACGGCTTCGGCGAGCACAACATCCAGGGCATCGGGGACAAGCACATCCCGCTCATTCACAACGTTATGAACACGGACCTGGTGGTGGACGTCTCCGACCGCGCCACCGACCAACTGCTGGTCCTCTTCAACACCGCCGCGGGGCGGCGCTATCTGGCCGAGCAGCGTGGCGTACCCGAAGCGATCCTGGCCGAGCTGCCTGCCTTCGGCATCTCCTCGATCTGCAACATCCTCCTCGCCGTAAAGACGGCGAAGCAGCTCGGGCTCGGGCCCAACGACGCCATCGTGACGGTGGCCACCGACGGCGCCGCGATGTACGAGACCGAGAAGGAGAAGGTCCTGGCCCGCGATTTTCCCGGCGGCTTCGACGCCGTCTCGGCCGCGCAGACCTTCGGCGAGCATCTCCTCGGCGCCGGCACGGACGATCTGCTCGAGCTGGGCCGGGAGGAGCGCGAGCGCATCTTCAACCTCGGCTACTACACCTGGGTGGAGCAGCAGGGGGTCGCGATCGAGGCCTTCGAGGCCCGCCGCAAGCAGGCGTTCTGGACGGAGTTGCGGGGCATCCTGCCGGTGTGGGATCACCTCATCGGAGAGTTCAACGCGCGCACCCGAGCCGCCTCGTGACCGCCCGCGTGCCGGCCCATCCGCGGGGCGGATCGGCCGGCAGACCCGTCACCTGGTTCGAGTGCACGGGGTGCGGCTGGCGCGTGCCGCAGGGCGAGCCCGTCCCGCTGCGCTGCGCCGGGGCGGCGGCTGACGACGATGTGGACCACGTTCTGGCCCGGAAGATAGACGTGCTCGGCGCCTCCTTCCCGCAGGGAGGCGAGGCCAATCCTTTCGTCCGCTACCGGACCCTGTTCCACGCCTGGCACGCGGCGCGCGAGCTGGGCTGGAGCGACACCGAGTACGTCGCGCTCGTCGGCCGCCTGGATGAGGCCGTCGCCGCGGTCGATGGGCACGGCTTCCGCGTGACGCCGTTCTTCCGGGCCGCCGAGCTGAGCGATCGCCTCGGCTTCTCGGCGAGCGGCGGCGTCTGGGTCAAGGACGAGACCGGGAACGTGTCGGGCTCTCACAAGGGGCGTCACCTGATGGGGACGCTGCTGGAGCTCGAGGTCGCCGAGGCGATGCGTCGTGCGGTGGGAGAACCTGCCGCTCCCCCTCCACCGCTCGCCGTCGCGAGCTGCGGGAACGCGGCCCTCGCCGCGGCGGTGGTCGCCCGGGCCGCCCGCCGGCCGCTCGACGTCTTCATCCCGCCCGAGGCCGATCGCGCGGTGGTGGCGCGGCTCCGAAACCTGGAGGCGCGCCTGACGGTGTGCGAGCGCAAGCCCGGCCTCAGCGGCGATCCCACCTACCTCCGCCTGCTGGAGGCCGTGAGCTCGGGCGCCATCGCCTTCAGCTGCCAGGGCAACCTCAACGGGCTCGCCGTCGAGGGTGGTGAGACGCTCGGCTGGGAGATGGCCGACGAGCTCGCCGCCGCGGGCGTCCGCCTCGATCGGCTGTTCGTCCAGGTGGGCGGCGGCGCCCTTGCGTCGGCCTGCGCCAATGGCCTGGCCGAGGCGAGAGCGCTCGGCCGGCCCGTGGGGCCCGGGCGTCTGCACGCGGTCCAGACCCACGGCGCCCACCCGCTCGAACGCGCGCATCGGCGCATCGCCGCCCGAGTGGCCGCCGGCGCGGCACCGGACGACGCGCTCGCTTACGCAGCGAGCCACCGCTCGGAGTTCATGTGGTCCTGGGAGGAGGAGCCCCACAGCATCGCCCACGGCATCCTCGACGACGAAACGTACGACTGGTTCGCCGTGGTCGAGGCCATGTTCGACACGGGCGGCTCCCCGATCGTCGTCGGCGAGGACACCCTCGCAGAAGCCAACGAGCTGGCGCGGTCGACCACCGGCAGCGACGTCGATCCCACCGGCTCGGCCGGGCTCGCCGGTTTGCTCAACCTCTTGCACGAAGGAGCGGTCGATCCCGCCGAAACCGTCGGCGTTCTCTTCACCGGGTTGCGGCGCTCGACCGACGACGCGACGGCATCCCCTGCCCCGGCCGCCGCGGGCCGGCCCGCCAGCCCACCGAAGGAGGCACGGTCATGAGAGGCTTCATGGGTCGCGACATCCTGTCGCTCAAGGAGTTCAGCCGCGACGAGTTCTTCCGCGTGTTCCAGGTTGCGGACGACCTTCGCCCATTCGCCCGCGACCGGCGCAACACGGACCTCCTCAAGGACAAGACGCTCCTCACGGCCTTCTACCAGCCCTCCACCCGCACGCGCCTCGCCACAGAGGCCGCCATGCACCGCCTGGGCGGGCACGTCCTGGGCTTCGCCGACTCGAAGATGACCCGCGCGGGCGATTTCTACCAGGAGTCCCTCAAGGACACCTTCCACATGCTGGAGTACTACGCGGACGTGCTCGCCATCCGCCACTTCCAGGAAGGCGCACCCGCCGAGGCGGCCCGGTGGGCGTCGGTCCCCGTCATCAACTGCGGCGACGGCTGGGGCGAGCACCCGACCCAGGTCCTGACGGACCTGTACACGATTCTCCTCGAGAAGGGGACGCTTGACGGGCTGACATACGTGCTCGTCGGCGACATGCGCATGCGCACGATGCATTCGATCCTGTACTCGCTGTCGCAGTTCGACGCCGAGGCCATCGTGGTCGGTCCGCCCGAGATGGCCCTGCAGCCCGAATTCCGGGCCGACCTCGACCTGCTCAACGTCGCCTACCGCGAGGCTGGCGACGTCCGCGACGTCATCGGCGAGGCCGACGTCATCTACATGGAGCCGGTCGTTCAGGCCGACTACACCCAGTCACGTGTGGAGCGCAAGGGCGAGACCGGTCTGACACCAAAGGAATACCAGGTCACGCGCGAGCTGCTGCGTGACAAGGCCAAGCGAAGCTCGATCATCCTGCACTCGCTGCCGCGCATGGACGAGCTGCTGCCCGACGTCGACCAGACGCGCCACCAGCGATACTGGGCCGAGGCCTTCAACGGCGTGGTCCTGCGGATGGCCCTGCTGTCACTCGTCCTGGGCGCCGCCGAGTAAGGCGGGGAAGGAGACTGCGATGCAGACGGGCCTCCGTGGCCGCGACCTCATCTCGCTCCAGGAGTGGACGCTGGAGGAGGTCGAGACGGTACTCGAAGTAGCCGCCGCGCTGAAGCTCGACAGGGCGCTGGGGCGGCGGCACCCGTACCTCGAGGACAAGGTCCTGGCCATGCTCTTCTTCTTCTCGAGCACCCGCACGCGAGCATCTTTCGAGGCCGGCATGGCTCAGCTCGGCGGTCATGCCCAGTTCATCGAGAGCCGCACCACGCAGATCGCGCACGGCGACACGGCCAAGGAGATCGGAGAGATCCTGGGCCGCTACAACGACGGCATCGCCATTCGCCACGTCACCTGGGGGGAGGGCAACAGGTACATGCGCGAGGTCGCAGCGGCCAGCCGGGTCCCCGTGCTGAACATGCAGTGCGACCTGTTCCATCCCCACCAGATCCTGGCCGACCTTCTCACCATCCGCGAGAAGAAAGGCGACCTGCGCGGCAGGACCATCACGGTCAGCTGGGCCTACGCAGCGAGCTACCAGAAGCCCATGAGCGTGCCCCAGGACCTGATCCTCGCGGCCACGCGCGCGGGTATGAACGTCCGCCTGGTGCATCCGCCCGAATACAAGCTGGTGCCCGAGCTCGTCGACCAGGCGGCCGCCAACGCGCGCTGTTCGGGCGGCAGCCTGGAACTGATGGACGACTTCGAAGCCGGCTTCCGCGGCTCGGACGTGATCTACGCCAAGAGCTGGGGGCCGCTCCTTGTCGCCAGCGATGACGAGGCGGGCGCCCGGATCGGAAGCAAGTACACCGACTGGATAACCGACGAGCGCCGCATGGCCCTCGCCGCGGACGATGCGATTTTCATGCATCCGCTCCCGGCGGATCGCAACGTCGAGGTCGCCGACGCGGTCATCGACGGCCCCCAATCCGTGGTCTACGACCAGGCCGAGAATCGACTCCATGTCCAGAAGGCCGTCATGGCCCTGACGATGCGCTGAGGCCCTGGGGGGTCCGCCCGATGTCGTGCTCTGGAACCGTGATGGACAATGAGACAGTGCGGCGAAGCCGCGGATGCTCCGGGGAGGCCGGCTCGACGGCTCGCTGTCGCGTGACTGCGCAGGGAGTCGGCAGAGAAGGAGAGGGAGTGAGCACAGGGTGCGCACTACCGCCGTCACCGGTGTGACATCGGCCGAAGCCGGCCGGGTCCCAGATCGGCCCCGCGAGGGAGCCGCCGGCAGATCCGTGCCCCGCCGCGATGCCCCGGCCAAGATCGCCGGGCTGGCCCGCTACACGGACGATCTCGTGTTCCCCGGCGGCTGGTACGGCGCGACAGTCCGCTCGACCGAGCCACACGCTCGCCTGCTCGGCGTCGAACGAGATTCGGACTTCGATTGGTCGGGCGTCATCCTCCTGACCGCGGCCGACATCCCGGGCGAGAACGTCGTCAGCCTGATGGTGGACGACCAGCCGGTCCTGGCCGCGGACGTCATCGACCACTACGCCGAGCCGGTTGCGCTCGTGGCCGCGGCCGACCGTGCCACTGCCCGCGCCGCCAGAGACCACGTCCGGGTCAGGACCGAGCCACTTCCACCCCTCCTCGACCCGCTGGCGTCCGACCACGCCTTCGCCGCCTACGACATCGCCCGTGGCGACGTCGAGGCCGGTCTGGCCGAGGCCGATCTCGTCGTCGAGGGGACCTACCGGACCGGCTACCAGGAGCAGCTCTACATCGAGCCCCAGGGGGTCATCGCCGTGCCCGGCGCGGATGGCGGCGTCACGGTCTACGGATCGATCCAGTGCCCCTACTACGTCCACGCGGCGATGAAGCGGGCGCTCGCGCTCGACGACGTTCGATGCGTCGTCGTACAGGCGGAGACCGGCGGCGGGTTTGGCGGCAAGGAGGAGTACCCCTCGGGTCTGGCGGTCCGTGCGGCGCTCCTGGCCCAACGGGCCCGGCGGCCGATCCGGATGATCTACGAGCGGCACGAGGACATCGCGGCGACGACGAAGCGCCACCCGTCGATCGTCACCCACCGCACGGGCGTGACCCGCGATGGGCGCCTCATCGCCCAGGACATCGAGGTCGTCATGGACGGAGGGGCGTACTCCACGCTTTCGCCCGTGGTCCTGTCGCGCGGCGCCATTCATGCCGCCGGCCCGTATGCCTGCCCGAACGTTCGTATCCGAGCGCGCACGATGCGCACCAACACGCCGCCCAATGGGGCCATGCGCGGCTTCGGGGCCCCGCAGACGGAGTTCGCCGCCGAGATGCAGGTGAACCGGGTGGCGGCGGCGCTGGGAATGTCGCCGGCGGAGCTGCGGCGGCGCTGGGCGTACCAGGTGGGCGACGTGACGCCCACCGGTCAGGTCCTGAGGGAGAGCGTGGCCGCTGACCGCGTCCTCGACCGGGCCGTCGAGGCGTCCGGGTTCGAGGCCGCGCGCGAGCGGACGGCGGCGGAGAGGCAGGCCCGAGAGCGCGCGTGGCGAGACGGCCGCGACCCGGCCGAGCACGTCGCCACTGGGATCGGGCTGGCGCTGGCGTGGCACGGGGCCGGTTTCACCGGCGGCGGTGAGCGGCACCTGGCCAGCGTCGCGGCAGTCGAGGTTACGGCCGACGGCCTGGTGAGGTGCCTGGTCGACTCGACCGAGATCGGCCAGGGCTCGCGGACGGTGCTCGCGCAGCTCACCGCGGACGCCCTCGACGTCACGTTCGACGAGGTCGACGTCGCGCCGCAGGACACCAGCGTGGTGCCCAACAGCGGGCCGACGGTCGCCTCCCGAACGACCATGATCGTCGGCGGCCTACTCGTGACGGCCGCCCGCCGGCTGCGGGAGGACGTCGAGGCGCGCACCGGCAGGTCCTTCGCCGACTCCTACCGCGACGACGCGCGGAGCCACGGACCGTCCCGAGCCCAGGAGCGGTTCGACGGTTTCCCGGACATCGAATGGGACGACGCGACTCACCGGGGAGACGCCTATCCCGTCTTCAGCTACGCGGCCGCGGTGGCCGAGGTGGATGTCGACCTCGACACCGGCGACGTTGCCGTTCGCTCCGTGATCGCGGCCGACGACGCGGGGCGGATCGTGAACCCCATGCTCGCGACCGGCCAGATCGAGGGCGGCACGCTCCAGGCGGTCGGCTACGCCACCCTCGAGGAGATGAAGACCGAGCGCGGCCGCTACGTGAACGACCGGCTCGCCACGTACCTGATCCCGACGTCGCTCGACGCACCCCGGATCCGCGCGCTCCTCGTCGAGGAGCCGTTCTCCGGCGTCCCTCACGGGGCCAAGGGGCTCGGCGAGCTGCCGATGGACGTCGTCGCACCGGCGGTCGTGGCCGCAATCCATGACGCGACCGGGGCGTGGATCCACGATCTGCCGGCCACGGCCGAACGCGTCCTGGCCGGGATCATGGCTGCGGAGGAGCCGAACGCCGCGATGCGCGCCGATGCGCCGGAAGGAGCGGCGTCATGACGATCGAGACGGTCGCCGCCCACCCGGGCACGATCAGTTTCACCGTCAACGGACATGCGGCGGAGGTGACCGCGAACGGCGGTCGCCGCCTGCTCGATGTGCTGCGAGAGGACCTGGGGCTCACCGGCACCAAGGAGGGCTGCGGCGAGGGCGAGTGTGGGGCCTGCTCAGTCCTCCTCGACGGCCGGCTCGTGAACAGCTGCCTCGTGCCGGTCTGCCAGGTCGAAGGGCGCGAGGTCCGGACTGTCGAAGGGATGGCCGACGGCGCCGCCCCCGATGCGCTCCAGGCTGCGTTCGCGGCGACCGGGGCGGCCCAGTGCGGCTTCTGCACGCCGGGCATGCTCGCCGCGGGCCGGGCGTTCATCGACTCGGGCGCGACCCCGACGGAAGCCGCGATCCGCGAGGCGATCGCGGGCAATCTGTGCCGCTGCACCGGCTACACGAAGATCGTCGAAGCGATCGAGCTCGCCGCGTCGAGTCCGCCGGGCGAGGTCCTGCCGGGGTGGCAGGCGGCGTGGCCGGCATCGGATTCGGGCAGGCCGGGAGCCGAGGCCGAAGCCGGGAAAGCGGCGGCGACCCAGACGGCGGAGACGAGCGTCCATGGGGCCCACGACCTCGCTTCGGTCTCCCCTGCGACGCTCGATGAAGCTCTCCCGCTTCTGGCCCGGCATCGGTGCCGGCCGGTCGCCGGCGGCACGGATCTCATGGTCACGCTGGCGGCCGGGACTGCGGGGGCAGGGTTGCCTCTACTGGACCTCTGGAGACTCGACGAGCTGCGCGGGATTCGACTGGAGACTCGCGCCGACGCGGTGGAAGGGCCCGGGGCTCTCGTGCTCGGCGCGCTGACGACGTACGCCGAGATCCGCAGTTCGCCTCTCGTCGCCGAGCACCTCCCCGTCCTGGCCGAGATGGCCGCAGCGGTGGGCGCGGCCCAGATACAGAATCGCGGGACGCTCGGCGGGAACGTCGCCAACGCCTCCCCGGCCGGCGACACGCTGCCCGTCCTGCTGGCGACGGACGCACTGATCGTCCTCCGCGATATCGGCGGCGAGCGTCGAGTCCCGGCCGCGGCGTTCTTCACCGGCTACCGCGCGACCGCCCGATCCTCCGAGGAGTTGATCGTGCGCGTCGAGATCCCACTCCCGGCCGGCCGCCAGGTCCGCTTCCGCAAGGTCGGCACCAGGCACGCGCTCGCGATCTCCAAGGTCGTGATGGCCGTCTCGTGGCACGACGGCGAAGGCGGCACTGCCGCGGGGGCGGGCGCCGCACCGAAGCGGCCGGCCTGGCACGACGTTCGGGTGGCCGTCGGTTCGGTCGCGCCCGTCCCGATGCGGGCCCGCGCGGCCGAGGCGATCCTCGAGGGCGCCGCCCCGACGCGGGCCACGGCCGATCGGGCGGTCGCCGCGATAGCCGCCGAGATCGTTCCGATCGACGACGTGCGCTCGACCGCGTCGTACCGGCGGGCGGTCACCGCCAGGATCCTCCGCCGCATCGTCCGGGAAGCCGGAGGCTGGTGACCCGGGGCATGGGCGTCCGAACGCTGATCGCGAACGGCATCGTCGTCAACGCCGACGGCTCACGGCCGGCGGACGTGCTCGTCGACGGCGATCGGATCGTCGCTGTCGCGCCGGGCCTCGGCGCCGGAGACACCGCAGGGGCGGGGACCGGGGCCGCCGGGCTGGGGACGGCCGGGGCGGCGGCGGTCGACCGGGTCATCGACGCCTCCGGCCTGCTCGTCATCCCGGGCGCGATCGACGCCCATACCCACATGCAGCTGCCGGTCGGTGCCGTCGTGTCCAAGGACACCTTCGAGACCGGGACGCGTGCCGCGGCCTTTGGCGGCACGACCACGATCATCGACTTCGCCACTCAGAGCCGGGGCGGCTCGCTTCGGGCCGCGCTGGATGAGTGGCACGCCAGGGCCGACGGCGCCTGCTGCGTCGACTACGGGTTCCACATGGCGATGTGCGACGTGAACGACGCGACGCTGGCCGAGATGGACACGCTCGTCGCCGAGGGCGTGTCCACGTTCAAGCTCTTCACCGCGTACCCGGATCGCATGTACAGCGACGACGGGGCGATCCTGCGGGCGATGTTCCAGACCGCGGACGACGGCGGCCTGATCCTGATGCACGCCGAGAACGGGCTGGCCGTGGACGTGCTGGCGGCGCGATACGTCGCCGCGGGCAGGACGGAGCCTCGCTACCACGCCCTCGCTCACCCGTCGGGACTCGAGGGAGAGGCGACCCACCGCGTCATCGCACTGGCGGAGATAGCCGGCGTGCCTGTGTACGTCGTACACGTGTCGGCGGCCGAGGCCGTGCAGGAGATCGGCGCGGCGCGGGCACGCGGGTCGCAGGTGTTCGGCGAGACGTGCCCCCAGTACGTGTTCCTGTCGCGCGACGCGCTCGATCGCGGCGACTTCGAAGGCGCGAAGTTCGTCTGCTCGCCGCCGCTCCGTACGCCCGAGCACCAGGAGGCGCTGTGGCGGGGGCTCGAGACCGGCGACCTGCAGACCGTGGCCACCGACCATTGCCCGTTCGACTTCCGCGGCCAGAAGGAGCTGGGCCGCGGCGACTTCCGCATGATCCCGAACGGCCTGCCCGGAGTCGAGGAGCGAGTCGACCTGCTTCACGACGGCGGCGTCGTCACCGGACGCATCTCGCGCGAACGCTGGGTCGACCTCATCGCCGCCGCTCCGGCCCGGATCTTCGGACTGTGGGGCCGCAAGGGCGCCGTCGCCCCCGGCTTCGACGCAGACCTGGTGGTCTACGACCCCGGCGCCCGGCACACACTGTCCGCACGCACTCACAAAATGAACGTGGACTACTCGTGCTACGAGGGGCGGGAAGTCCGGGGCGGCGCCAGCGTCGTGATGAGCCGCGGCGAGGTGGTGGTCGAGGGCGGCGAATGGAAGGGTCACCCCGGTCATGGCCGCTTCCTGAGGCGGGCGGCCCGCGCGCAAGGAGGGAGCTGACGATGCCGGCACAGCTGCGCTTTACCCTGAACGGCCGGCCGGTCGAGGTCGAGATCGACGCCGGCATGAGCATGCTCGACCTCCTTCGTGACGGCCTGGGCCTCAGGTCGATGAAGGACGGCTGCGCGCCGGAAGGCTCGTGCGGGGCCTGCACGATCCTCGCAGACGGTCGGGCGGTCGTGTCGTGCGCATCTCCCGCCGAACGCTTCGCCGGTCGGGACGTCGTGACGCTCGAAGGGCTGACGCCTACCGTGCGCAACCTCTGGGCGGACGCGTTCGTGGCCGCAGGTGCCGTCCAGTGTGGCTACTGCACGCCCGGGATGGTCATGAAAGCCGAGGCGCTGCTGCGGCGGGTGCCCTGCCCGACGCACGCGGAAATCGCCCACGCGCTGGCCGGGAATCTCTGCCGCTGCACCGGGTACGTGAAGATCATCGAGGCGATAGAGGGGGTGGCAGCGGTCCGACGAGGGGAGACGATCGCCGAGGCGGAACCGTCCGGGGGCACGATTGATTCGAGGCCGGCGGTCGGGTCGGCTCCACTACGGGACTATGGCCGCCCAGGGCACCAGATCGGCTCGCGCGCCCCCCGCTACGAAGGCCGCGAGCTCGCCCTCGGCGAGAGGCCGTTCGTCGGTGACATGGTGGTCCCCGGGATGCTGCACGGAGCCTTGCGCCTGGCCGATCATCCGAGGGCCGTCGTTAGAAGGATCGACGTGTCCCGGGCAGCGGCGCACCCCGGCGTCGTGCGCATCGTCACCTGGCGGGATGTTCCGGGCCGGCGCGCGCAAGGGCTGATCGTGCCGGACTGGCCGGGGCTCGTCGCCGAGGGCGAGACCACCAGATACGTCGGCGACGTTCTCGCCGCAGTCGCGGCGGATTCCCGTCTTGCGGCCCGGGAGGCTGCGGCTCTCATCGACATCGAATACGAGGTCCTCGAGCCTGTCACCGACCCGTTCGCGGCCCTCTCCGAGGACGCGCCTCTCGTTCATGCGGATGGGAATCTCCTCTCCCGGTCGGTCGTCCGAAGAGGCGACGCGGATGCGGCCCTGGCCGGAGCGGCCCATGTGACGACGGAGACATTCCGCACCCAGGCCATCGAGCATGCCTTCCTCGAGCCGGAGGCATGCCTGGTCGTGCCGGACCTTTCGAACGGCGACGGTCCGCGTCTCCGCGTCCACTCCCAGGGCCAGGGAGCCTGGGAGGACCGGCGGCAGATCGCGTCGTTCCTGGACCTCCCGGAGCAGAGCGTGCGCGTCACCCAGGTAGCGACGGGCGGAGGATTCGGCGGCAAGGAAGACCTGAGCGTCCAGAGCCAGACGAGCCTGCTGGCGATGCTCACCGGCCGGCCCGTGCTCCTCAAGCTGTCGCGCAAGGAGAGCATCCGCCTCCACCCCAAGCGCCACGCCATGGTGATGGACTACACGGTCGGATGCGACTCGGAAGGGCATCTGCTTGCGGTTCGAGCCCGCATCGTGGGCGACACCGGGGCGTACGCCAGCGTCGGCGGCAAGGTCCTGGAGCGGGCTGCGGGGCACGCATGCGGCGCTTACCGCGTGCCCAACGTCGACGTCGAGGCGCGCGCCGTCTATACGAACAATCCGCCGGCCGGCGCCATGCGCGGCTTCGGCGCCATCCAGGTGGCCTTCGCGATCGAGGGCATGCTCGACCGCCTGGCGGAGCGCGTCGGCCTCGACGGCTGGGAGATGCGCTGGCGGAACGCGCTCGAGGCGGGCGATCGTTTCGGCACCGGCCAGCTGCTGGGCCCGGGAGTCGGTCTGAAGCGCACGCTGCTGGCCGTCCGCGACGCGTACTTCTCGGCCCGATACACCGGGATCGCATGCGGGGCCAAGAACGTCGGGCTGGGCAACGGCATGACGGAACGCGGCCGGGCCATCCTGCGCCCGGAGGCCGACGGCACCGTAACCCTGCTCCACTCGTGGACGGAGATGGGTCAGGGCGTTCACACCGTCCTCCGCCAGATTGCCGCCGAGGAGCTGGGCATCGCGGCCGAACGCATCAGGGTGGTCGTGGACACGGAGCGCGAGCTCGACACGCTGGAGACGACTGCCTCGCGGGCGACGACCCTGGGAGGCCAGGCCGTCATCGACGCGGCGCGCCACCTCAACGCCGCCCTCGGCGGCGGGCGTCTGGAGGACCTTGCCGGGCAGGAGTTCGCAGGCGAGTTCGTCGTGGACTGGACCACTTCGATCGAGGCCGGGGGGGACGAGCCGGTAACCCATTTCGCCTACGGCTGGGCCAGCCAGGTCGTCGTTCTCGACGACGACGGTCGCCTGGCGAAGGTAGTGGCCGCCCACGACGTGGGGCGCGTGATGAACCCGACCGCGATGGAGGGTCAGGTCGAGGGCGGCGTCCACATGGGCCTGGGCTACGCCCTGACCGAGGAGCTCGTCCTCGATGGCGGAGTGCCGGTCGGCAACTCCCTGAAGTCGCTTGGCATCATTCCCCCGGCCGGCATGCCGCCGGTCGAGTGCATTCTCATCGAGGAGCCGCAGCCGGAGGGGCCGTACGGGGCGAAGGGCGCCGGCGAGGCGGTACTCGTCCCAACCCCGGGTGCGGTCGCGGCCGCTCTGTACGCGTTTGACGGAAAACGGCGGAGCAGGCTGCCGATGCGCGACTCGGCGGCGGCCCGGGCGGCCGCCCCGCGCAGCGCCCGCATTCCCGCCGGGGAGTCCTAGCCATGGCGGCAGTCACGCCCGGCCTCGTGTGCGCCCATCACCATCTCTACTCGACTCTAGCGCGGGGGATGCCGGCGCCACCGCGCGTGCCCACCAACTTCAGGGAGATCCTCGAGCAGATCTGGTGGCGCCTGGACACGGCCCTCGACGCCGAGATGATCCGATGGGCGGCGATGCTGGGCGCTCTCGAGGCGCTCGAGAGCGGGACCACGGCCATCGTCGACCACCACGAATCCCCGAACGCCATCGAGGGCAGCCTCGACGTCATCGCCGCCGCGTGCGCCGAAGTCGGCGTCCGGGTCGTGGCCGCGTACGGAATCACTGACCGCCACGGCCCCGACGGCGCCCGGCGAGGGCTGGCCGAGAACGAGCGATTCATCCGCGCCGGCGGCCGGGGCCTGGTCGGGATCCACGCCGCGTTCACATGCACGGACGACTCGCTGCGGGACGCGGCCGGTCTCGCCGCGGACCTGGGTGTGGGCGTCCACGTCCACGTCTGCGAGGGCGACGTCGACGCCGATGCGCCCCGGCGGCTGGACGGGCTCACGCGCGACAACTGGCTGCTGGCCCATTGCGTCCACCTGCCGACGGATCACACGCTGCGGGGAACGATCGTTCACAACCCAATGTCGAACCTCAACAACGGCGTCGGATACGCCGATCCGGCCCGGTTCGCCAACGCGGTCGCGCTCGGCACCGACGGGATCGGCGGCGACGTCCTCGAGGCGTTCCGGCTGGCCTATGTCCTCGAGCGTTCCGTCGACGTGGCGTGCGGACCCGAGACCGCGTGGTCGTGGCTCCGCCAGGGCTGGAAGCTGGTCCCCGAGGCTCTTCGCGACGAGGTGACCTGGTCGTACGACCCGATGGATCCGTGGTACGTCGCCTTCACCGCCGGAATCCGGCCGGCGCGGATCACGATCGATGGGGCGCTGGTATTTGCCGACGGGCGGCCCACGAGGGTCGACGCCGGCGAGATACGCGCCAAAGCCCGGGAACAGGCGGCCCGCCTCCACGCTCGCCTCTGACGACCGACGAACGAACGCGAGGAAGACCTGATGCCAGACCGCTTCCACCCCATCTCGATGGAGCAGCTCACGAACTGGGCCTTCACCGAGCTGGCGGAGAAGGACTCGTTGTTCAACGTCCCGCGGTCGGCGTTCTTCGTCCCACGTCCCAACCATCGCTTCCGCACGCACGCCTTCGGGGTCGAGCTCGACACGCCGTTCGGCGTGGCGGCCGGGCCTCACACGCAGCTGGCCCAGAACATCGTCGCCGCGTGGCTGGTCGGCGCCCGGCTGATCGAGCTCAAGACCATCCAGACCCTGGACGAAATCGACGTCAACAAGCCGTGCATCGATCTGCAGGACGAGGGCTACAACGTTGAGTGGTCCCAGGAGCTGAAGATCCACCAGGCGTTCGACGAGTACCTGCGGGCGTGGGTGCTCATCCACGCCCTCCACCACCGGTTCGGCTGGCCGGGTCGTCGCCCGGGAGTCGTCTTCAACATGAGCGTCGGTTACGACCTCGCGGGCATCCGCGAACCGAACGTTCAGTGGTACCTGGACTCGATGGCCGACGCGTCAGAGTTTCTGCCGGCATACGTCGAGATCGTGGCCCGGCACTATCCGGCGGTTCGTGAGGTGGAGGTCCCCGCGCGCATCTCCGAGACGATCACGCTGTCCACGATGCATGGCTGCCCACCCGACGAGATCGAGGCGATCTCGCGCTACCTGCTCGAGGAACGGGGGCTCCACACCTCGGTCAAGTGCAACCCGACCCTGCTTGGCGCCGAGCGCGTGCGCGGCATCGTCAACCGCGACCTGGGTTTCGACGAGGTGCCGATCCCCGATTCGGCCTTCGAGCACGACCTCAAATACGCCGACGCCTTGCCCATGTTCCGACACCTGCGGCGGCTCGCCGCGGTGCGGGGGCTGTACTTCGGACTGAAGCTCTCGAACACGCTCGAGGTGGAGAACTGGCGGGGCCTCTTCGACCGCGATCCGGAGATGTACATGTCGGGTCGAGCGCTCCATCCGGTCACGGCTAGCCTCGCGGACCGGCTGACCGAGGACCTCGGCGGCGACATGCCGCTCTCCTTCGCCGGGGGCGCCGACTGTTTCAACGCAGCGGACCTGCTGGGCGCCGGCATGCGCACCGTCACCGTCTGTTCAGACCTGCTCAAGACCGGCGGCTACCTGCGACTGCTCCAATACACAGAGAACGTCGATGCCGCGTTCGATGCGGTCTCGGCGCACGACACGGCCGACTTCATCTGCCGGTCGGCGCTGAGGCGGCCGGAGATCGCCGCGTTCGTCCCGCTGATGTGCGAGGGCGACCCCGACCTGCGTTCGGAGCAGTGCGAAGCCCTGCTGGAGACGCTCCAGGGAACCCCCGGCGCGGAACGCCTGACCGACCGGGCGCGATCGTGGGCCCGGGCCGCGGGCTGCGATGCGCGGCGCGCCGCCGAGATCGCCGATCTCGCCGTCACCGCGCTGACGCGCATCAACCTGCGGGCGTATGCCACGTCGGTTCGGCGCGACTGGCGCTACAAGAAGACGTCGTTCCGAATGGACCGGTCGAAGACGTCGCGCGAGTTGCACGCTTTCGACTGCATCGAGGCACCCTGCACGGACGCCTGTCCGGTCGACCAGGCCGTCCCAAGCTACATGGATGCGGTGCGTCGAGGCGATTTCGCGGAGGCCGTCGGCATCACCCGGCGGGACAACCCATTGCCGTCGATCCTCGGCCGGGTCTGCGACCGCGTTTGCGAGAACACCTGCGTCCGAACGCACCTCGACCAGCCGCTCGCGATCCGGCAGATCAAGCGCTTCATCATGGAGCAGGAGCGCGCTGCCGGCGGTCCGGCTCCAGGTCGGGCGCCAGATCGGGCGCCCAGAATCGCGGCCAGAGTGGCCATCGTCGGCGCCGGCCCGGCCGGACTGGCGGCAGCCCGCGATCTCGCGCGTGACGGCTTCGGCGTGACGATCTTCGAGGCTCGCCCCTATGCGGGCGGCATGGCCGGCGGCGCGATCCCGACATATCGGCTGCCCCGGGCGCAGGTCCACCAGGACCTGGCGATGCTCGAACGCCTGGGAGTTGAAGTCCGGTACGGCATGACCGCCGGCGTCGACTTCACGCTCGAGACCCTCCGCCGAGACGGGTTCGCCTCGGTCGTCGTCGCCATCGGCGCCGGGCGCTCGAGGAATCTCGATCTGCCGGGCGACGACGCCGACGGCGTCATAGACGGCCTCGAATTCCTCCGAAGCGTGCGGGAAGACCGGCCCATGGCCATTGGGCCACGGGTCGGGGTCGTCGGGGGCGGCGACAGCGCGATGGACTGTGCGCGCTCCGCGCTGAGGGTTGGGGCGTCGGCGGTCTCGCTCATCTATCGCCGAACGATCGACCAGATGCCGGCCGACCACGAGGAGGTCCGGGCAATCCAGGAGGAGGGGGTCGAGATCGTGGAGCTGGCCCGACCGGAGGCCCTGCACCTCGAGGACGGCCGGCTGGCCGGCCTCGTCTGCACCCGGACCGAGTATCGCGGCGCTCGGGATGCGGCGGGTCGCAAGATCCCGTTCGACGTGCCGGACTCAGTGTTCGAAGTCGGGCTCGATACCCTGATCAGCGCGATCGGCCAGGGCGCGGCGCTCGACCTCTTCGGCGCTCGGCCTCCCACACTGACGCCCTCCGGCTTCATCGAGGTCAAACCGGAGACGCTCGAGACGTCTATCCCGGGCGTATACGCGGGCGGCGACGTCGCCGGCCACGGTCCGGCGTCGGTGGTCACGGCGGCGGCCGACGGCAAGCGGATTGCCGCCGCGCTCAAGGCCGCCTTCGGGCAGGCGCGGGTGGAGCCGGTTGAGGAGCGTCCTCCGGTCAACGTTGACGAGCTCGTGGTCCGACGCGCCCACAGAGCCTACCGGGTGCCGATCCGGGTCAGCCCACTGGACGCGCGCACCGGCTTCGAGGAAACGGTCCTCGGCTACACCGCCCAGGAGGCGATCCGGGAAGCGAGCCGCTGCCTGCACTGCGACGAGTTCTGCAGCCTGTGCGTCGGCGCCTGCCCGAACATGGCGCTGATGACGTACCAGCTCGAGCCGGTGCACGCGGACCTGCCGTCGCTCGTGGTGGTGAACGGCGCCGTCGTGCCGCTTGATCGGGTGCCGTTCGTGGTCGAGCAGCGGTATCAGGTCGCGGTGCTGACGGACCTGTGCAACGACTGTGGCAACTGCGTGACGGCATGTCCCACGTCGGGTGCGCCATATCGCGACAAGCCTCGGCTGTATCTCGATCGGGCCGAGTTCGCGGCCCAGCAGTCGAACGCCTTCCTGATGCTGGGCCGCGCCGTGCTTGAAGGGCGTTTCGGTGGCGAGACCCACCGGGTCGAGCTCGGCGATCGGATCGACTACACGGCACCCACGTTCCATGCGGTCCTCGACCGAGGGACGCTCGGCCTGCTCGAGGCAACGCCGATCGGGGCAGCCGACGGCGACGTCCTGTCGGTCGAGCCGGCGGCCATCATGGTCACCTTGCTCAACGGGCTGGCAGGGTCCATGCCGCACCTCCCGAAGGTCGCCGAAGACGGCACGTTCGTGGTGCATCCCCGACACGCGGCGAAGCCTGGCCCCGAGTGACGTTCTCGCGCCGCTGCGTCCGGCCCCGAGCTCCGCGAGTCGCCGAGCCGCGCCCGCAGAACCACCGTCCCGCAGGATGTGGGTCAGGTTCTCAGCGACGCTGACCCGCCGGCGCCGGTTGTCTCAGATTGTCGCGAAGCGATCGGTCGCGGCTATCAGACGATCCGCGATTCCAGGCTCGATGGCTGAATGGCCCGCGTCTGGAACGATCTCGAACGCGGCCTCCGGCCAGCGGCGGTGGAGATCCCAGGCATTCGACACCGGGCAGCACATGTCGTAGCGCCCGTGGACGATTACCGCCGGGATGTGTCGGATCGACGGCAGCCCGTCGAGCAGCTGGTCCGGGTGGTCGAAGAACCCGTGGTTGACGAAATAGTGGGACTCGATGCGGGCGAGATTGTCGGCGGCGGCGGGCTCGCTGAAATCGGCGATCAGCTGCGGGTCCGGGATGAGGCGGATCGTGGCCGCTTCCCAGGTCGACCACGCTCTGGCGGCCACCGCCCGGACGGCGGGGTCGTCGCCTGTCAGGCGGCGGTGGTAGGCCGTCAGCAGGTCGCCGCGCTCCTCCACCGGGATGGGCGCCAGGAACGACTCCCAGACTTCGGGAAATACCAGGCTCGCGCCTTCCTGGTAGAACCAGCGGATCTCGTGTGGGCGCAGCAGGAAGATCCCACGCAGCACCAGCGCCGTCACGCGGTCCGGATGCGCCTCGGCATATGCGAGCGAAAGCGTGCTTCCCCAGGACCCACCGAAGACGACCCAACGCTCGATCCCGAGGTGCGTCCGGATCTTCTCCATATCCTCGACCAGATCCCAGGTCGTGTTCTGCTCGAGGCTGGCGCGAGGGGTGCTGTGACCGCAGCCTCGCTGATCGAACAGGACGATGCGATAGATGGCCGGGTCGAAGAACCGGCGCTGTTCGGGCGTGGTTCCCCCGCCCGGCCCGCCGTGGACGAAGACGACCGGTTGACCATCCGGCCGTCCGCTTTGCTCGAGGTAGAGCTCATGGAGGTCGGAGACTTTCAGGCGCTCGATCTGGAACGGCTCGATGGCCGGATACAACTCACGCATGCCAGCCAGTCTAGCCGCCAGTCTGTATGGCCGCGGCCGGCCGCCGCCGGGGAGAGGCTGGCCCTCCGCTCACTCCGCCCGCGCCGTCATCCGCGCACATCGCCGCGGCGATCTAAGATTCGCCCGAGCCCCGTCCCAATGCGGCCGGGCGACAGCATCGGTCTCTGCGCCACGGTGCGAGAGCGAAGTCGCCTCCTCCGCACTTGGGCTCGCATTCTGCCGTCGGCGCCACTAGCCTGTTCCCAGGCTTGGGCGACTTCGCCGGCGAGAAGGACAACGGCCGGCGCGCATCAATTACGGGCGACAGAGCTCGGCCGAGGTGCGAAGCCGTGAGGGGAATCTGCGGATCACCCAAAAGGCCACAGGAAACTCGGACAATTGACGGAGCCGGACGTCCCACCCGGCCCCGCAGCCCAGCGGCATCCAAGGAGAGACGATGACGGCACACCCGCCAGTTGGTGACACATCGCGGCCAGGCGAGCCCGCAACGGACGTGCTCGGCATACTGCGGCGACCTCTAGATCACATCTTCACGCCGCAGTCGGTGGCCGTCGTGGGAGCCACCGAGAAAGCCGGCAGCGTCGGGCGCACGGTCCTGTGGAACCTGATCAGCAGCCCCTTTGGCGGCACCGTCTACCCGGTCAACCCGAAGCGTTCGAACATTCTCGGGCTCAAGGCCTACCCCAGCCTCGCCGACGTCCCGGACCCGGTCGAGCTGGCCGTCATCGTCACCCCTTCGCCGTCGATCCCGGGCGTCATCGATGAATGCGTGGCCACCGGCGTCAAGGGCGCGATCATCATCTCGGCCGGGTTCAAGGAGATCGGCCCCGAGGGCGAGGAGCTGGAGCGCCAGGTACTCGAGCGGGCGCGTCGCGGCGGGATCCGCGTCATCGGCCCGAACTGCCTGGGCATCATGAACCCGATCGGCGGGCTCAACGCGACCTTCGCCGCCGGCATGGCGCGGGCCGGGTCGGTTGGACTGGTCAGCCAGAGCGGCGCCCTGCTCACGGCGATCCTCGACTGGAGCCTGGGTGCGGACGTCGGCTTCAGCTCGGTGGTTTCGCTCGGATCCATGCTCGACGTCGGCTGGGGCGACATCATCTACCACCTCGGCGACGACCCCAAGACGAACAGCATCGTCATCTACATGGAGACCGTGGGCGACGCCCGGGCGTTCCTCTCGGCCGCGCGTGAGGTGGCCCTGACCAAGCCGATCATCGTGATCAAGCCCGGGCGCACGGCCCAGGCCGCCAAGGCGGCCGCCTCGCACACAGGCTCGCTGACCGGCAGCGACGAGGTGCTCGACGCCGCCTTCCGCCGCGTCGGCGTGCTGCGTGTGGACACGATCGAGGACATGTTCGGCATGGCCGAGGTCCTCGCCAAGCAGCCGCGACCGCGGGGGCGGAAGCTGACGATCGTCACCAACGCGGGCGGGCCGGGCGTGATCGCCACCGACGCGCTGATCGGGGGCGGCGGGCAGCTGAGCGAAATCTCGGCGGGTGCGACCGATGCCTACAACGCCGTCCTGCCGTCGGTCTGGAGCCACAACAATCCGGTCGACATCATCGGCGACGCTCCGCCCGAGCGCTACGCAGCGGCTCTTGAAGTGGCCGGAAGCGACTCGAATACGGACGGAATGCTCGTGATCCTCACGCCCCAGGCGATGACGGACCCGACCAGGACCGCCGAGATGCTCACCCCGTTCGCACACACCACCGGCAAGCCGGTCCTCGCATCCTGGATGGGCGGATCTGACGTGGAGCGCGGGGCGAGCATGCTGCGTGAGGCCGGCATTCCCACGTTCCCCTACCCCGACACCGCGGCCCACATGTTCAACTACCTGTGGCGGCACGACGAGAGCCTGCGCGCGCTCTACGAGACCCCGACCCTGCCTGACGACGCGGAGGCGAAGCTCAACCGGAACCTCGCCTGCGACATCGTCGAGAGGGCCCGCACGGAGGGGCGCTCGCTCCTCACCGAGTTCGAGTCCAAGCAGGTTCTCTCGTCATACGGGATCCCGATCACAGAAACCAGGATCGCCGAGACCGAGGACGCTGCCGTCGCTGCGGCCGACGCCATCGGCTACCCCGTGGTGGTCAAGCTCCACTCCAACACCATCACCCACAAGACCGACGTGGGCGGCGTGAAGCTCAATCTGGGCGACGCCCAAGCCGTCCGCGAGGCGTGGCACTCGATCGAGAAGTCGGTGCGCGACAAGATCGGCCCAGGCCACTTCGACGGCGTGACCGTCCAGCCGATGATCAACTACAGCGGCTACGAGCTCATCATCGGCAGCAGCATGGATCCGCAGTTCGGGCCGGTCCTCCTGTTTGGAATGGGCGGCCAGCTCGTGGAGCTGTTCCGCGACCGCGCCCTCGCCCTGCCGCCCCTCACCACCACCCTCGCCCGCCGCATGATCGAGCAGACCAAGATCTACGGCGCGCTCAAGGGGATCCGGGGCCGGGCCCCGATCGACCAGGCCCAGCTCGAGCAGCTCCTGGTCCGGTTCGGGCAACTCGTCGCCGAGCAGCCGTGGATCAAGGAGATCGACATCAACCCGCTGCTGGCCTCGCCCGAGCGGCTGATAGCGCTCGACGCGCGGGTCGTGCTCCACGACCCGACGACGCCGGAGTCGTCCCTGCCGCGCCTCGCCATCCGGCCGTACCCGCTCCAGTACGCCGGGACGTGGGAGGCCAACGACGGAGGAGAGTTCGACATCCGGCCCATCCGGCCGGAGGACGAGCCGATGATCGTCGTCTTCCACGAGCTCCTGTCCGAGAGTACCGTCCAGGGTCGCTACCTCGAAGACCTGGCTCTGAAAGCGCGGACCGCCCACGAACGGCTCGTGCGCGTCTGCTTCAACGACTACGACCGCGAGATCGCCCTGGTAGCCGAGCACACTTCCGACGGCGGCGACCGCGAGATCGCAGCTGTGGCCCGGCTCTCCAAGCACCACGCCGAGAACGGCGGCGAATTCGCCATCGTCGTCGCGGACTGCTGCCAGAAGATCGGCCTGGGAACCGAGCTACTGCGGCGGATCATCGCGGTGGCCAAGGCCGAGGGTCTGGACTGGGTCGGGGCGGACGTACGGCCCGACAACACCGGCGCGCTCCGAGCCGCAGAGAAGGCCGGTTTCACGATCGGGCCAAAGGCGGGCAGCACGGTTCTGAGGGCCGAGTACCCGATCAAGGCGCAGCCTATGGCGGGATCCATCGCCAACCCTAGGTAGCCAACCCGTTACGGCCTCGCAGCCCGGAAAGGGCGTCTGCAACGCGTTTGTAGCGGTTGCCGGAACGGATACGAGGCGGGCTTCGCGCGGACGAGACAAGCGCCAGCTGGGCGGCGTGGAGTGCGAGGGGCAGGGATCAGAGCGGCGCGAATCGAGCCGTAAAATGGCGCAGCTGCGGCGGCTGCGTCACGATGCGGAAGCCGCGCAGCTGGTCCGCCCGCTCGGCGACCCAACGGATGACTTCGATCGCGTAGTCGATGTGACTCTGGGTGTAGGTCCGGCGCGGGATCGCCAGCCGGACGAGGTCCATCGAGGCCGCCGTCTCGCTGCCGTCAGGGTGCAGTCCGAACATGACCGTCCCGATCTCGCAGCCGCGAATGCCGCCCTCGCGGTATAGGGCGGCGGCCAGCGACTGGCCCGGGTACTGCAGCGGCGGCACCTGCGGCAGCAGCGCACGCGCATCTATGTAGACCGCGTGGCCGCCGATCGGCCGCACGACGGGGATGCCGGATTCCACCAGGCTTTCGCCCAGGTACTCGGTCGAGCGGATGCGATAGCGCAGGTAATCGTCGTCCACCACCTCCCGCAGGCCCTGCGCGATTGCCTCGAGATCCCGGCCGGCCAGGCCGCCGTATGTGATGAAACCTTCTGTCAGGATGAGCATGTTGCGGCACTGTTCGGCCAGCCCGTCGTCATTCATTGCCAGCCAGCCGCCGATGTTCGCCAACCCGTCTTTCTTGGCGCTCATCGTCATGCCGTCGGCCAGCGACGCGATCTCGCGAACGATGTCTGGAATCGTTCGATCGGCGTTGCCCGGCTCCCGGGTCTTGATGAACCAGGCGTTCTCGGCAAAGCGGCAGGCGTCAAGGAACAGCGGGATGCCGTGGCGGTCGCAGATGGCGCGCACCTCGCGCAGGTTCTCGAGCGACACTGGCTGTCCGCCGCCCGAGTTGTTGGTGATCGTCACGAATACAACCGGTACGCGCTTCGGCCCGGCCGCCTCGATGCACGCCTCCAGGGCCGCGAGGTCCATGTTCCCCTTGAAGGGGTGAAGCGCGGCCGGGATTCGGCCTTCGGGTATGACGAGGTCCACGGCCTCGGCGCCGCTGAACTCGACGTTGGCCCGGGTGGTATCGAAATGAGTGTTGTTCGGGATGACCTTGCCCGGCCCGCCGAGCACGGAGAACAGGATCTTCTCGGCGGCGCGGCCCTGGTGAGTGGGGATGATGTGCCGGAACGGAAACAGCGCGCGGACCGATCTCTGGAACTCGTAGAACGAGGGTGATCCGGCATAGCTCTCGTCGCCGTGCTGTATGGCAGCCCACTGGTCCCGGCTCATCGCGCCGGTGCCCGAGTCGGTGAGCAGATCGATCAAGACCTCGTCGGCATGAAGGTTGAAGAGATTCCAGCCGGCCTCTTCGAGGGAGCGCTCGCGTTCGGCCACGGTGGACATCCGGATGGGCTCGACGGAGTGGATCCGGAACGGCTCGACTATCGTCTTCCAGCGGTCCATCGGCCAAGGATAGCCCTCGCTGTGCGCCGCGTTTGCCAGGCACCGACCGGACGCCGCTCGTGCCCGGGCTCGCACCGCCCCGTCTTGACGGCCCCTCGACGCGGTCGGTACCCTGGGTCGCAGGCACCCTCGTTTGACGGTAGTAGGTGGACGCGATGTTCCGACGGATTGTCGTTGCGGTGGACGGCAGTCACCATGCCCGGCAAGCCGTCCTGACTGCTGCCGAATGCGCCCGCGAGATAGGCGCGACGCTCACGCTGCTCACCGTGTACCACGAGCCGCCCGGTTTCGAAGGCGAGCCGCAGTACTCGACGGATCTGGCGACGGCCATGGAGCGGGCACGGGCACTCCTGGTGGACGAGGAGGCCGTTGTCCAGGCGGCCGGCGGCCCGGCTGTGCAGACGGACCTGCTCGGTGCTGCGCACCCCGCGACTGCAATTCTCGCGGCGGCGGCCTCCGGTCAGTACGACCTGCTCGTCATGGGCACCCGGGGGCTGGGACGGCTGGGGAGCGCGCTGCTCGGTTCGGTCTCGGCGCAGGTGGCGGCCGGCAGCGCCATCCCCGTCCTCATCGTTCACGAGGCCGGGTAGAGCTCCGGGCCGCGGATGCGCCGGCGAGATGAGGGCTCGCGGCGGCCGACCCTCTCGTGTCGACGACCTTGTCCAACTCGCCGTCGACACAGCGCGTGAACATCGTGGCAAGCCGAAGGCGAGGTTGTCGCTGTTTGCGGCCGCCAGACGCGCTGCGCATATCGCTTGCATGGGCTGCCCAGTTTTTGCGTAGAATTACGGCATGACCAGACGACTTGCAGAAGTGGCACGGAAGGTCGGCGTCAGCGAGGCGACGGTTAGCCGCGTCCTCAATGAGAAGCCCGGCGTATCTGAACCGACGCGGCAGGCGGTCCTCACCGCCCTGGACGTGTTGGGCTACGAGCGCCCGACCAAGCTCCGGGGCAAACGGGCCCGACTCGTCGGGTTGGTGCTGCCGGAACTGCAGAACCCGATCTTCCCTGCGTTCGCCGAGGTGATGGGCGCAGGCCTGGCACAGCGCGGCTTCACGCCGGTCCTGTGCACGCAGACTGCCGGCGGCGTATCCGAGGCCGATTACGTGGATCTCCTGCTCCAGCAGCAGGTCTCCGGGATCGTATTCGTCGGCGGTCTGTACGCTGAGGCCGACGCTCCCCACGATCACTACGCGCGCCTGGCCCGACTCCGTGTTCCCACCGTCCTGGTGAACGCCGCGTTCAAAGACCTTGGCTTCCCGTGCGTGTCGTGCGACGACATAGTGGCCGTGGAGCAAGCGATGGGCCACCTCCTGTCGCTCGGCCACTCGCGCATCGGAGTCTTGATCGGGCCGCCGGACCACGTACCCTCGCAGCGCAAACTTGCCGCTGCTCGGGTGGTTGCGGCCGGGGCCGGCATTTCCCTGGACGACGATCAGATCGCCCATTCCCATTACTCGCTCGAAGGCGCCCAGGCCTCGGCCATGCGCCTGCTCGAGGCTGGTGTCACCGGCATCGTGTGCGCCAGCGACCCGATGGCGTTGGGCGCGATCCGGGCAGCAAAGCGTGCCGGCCTCAATGTGCCTCGGGACGTATCAGTCGTTGGGTTCGACGACTCGGCCCTGATGAACTCGATCGATCCACCGCTGACCACAGTACGTCAGCCAATCGAGCCGATGTGCCGCATGGTCATCGAGCTGCTGGTCGGCCAGATCGCCGGAACCAGTCTGCCTCATGACGAGCTCCTGTTCGAGCCGGAGCTGGTCGTGCGGGGGTCGACGGCACCGCCAGCGGCTCCTCGCTAGCGCAAGGGCTCCCTGCCTCGCCCGGTCTGCGAGTCCGGCCGGCGGCTGAACCCAGAACCAGCGCGCACCGGCGTCGCGGCCCTTCCTCTTGAACGCCCGCCCGGATCGCAGATCGAGGCCGGTGCACCATCCTCCGAGAGCAGAGCCGATCAGTAAGTTGCCACTCCAACACAACTAAGCAAGGTCGTTCTGTTCAGATCTTGCGTTAAATTATCCGATAGTGTACTTTGCCAGGCGGCGGTCCCAGACGCCCACCGAGTTCGATCCACGGCCGCCCGACCGGAGCAAGTCCAAGTGACAGAGGAAGTCCTCGCCGTCGCGCCATCACCGCCATCTACCGTCGGCCCCATCGGGTCGCCTCGCAGCCCAGCCGGTCGCGTAGATCGCTGGTGGCGGAATGCCGTCATCTACCAGGTCTACGTCCGCAGTTTCGCAGACGGCAACGGCGACGGGATCGGCGACCTGGCCGGTGTGAGGTCACGGCTGCCGTACCTGGTGGATCTAGGGATCGATGCGATCTGGTTCACGCCTTGGTACCAGTCACCGCTTGCCGACGGCGGCTACGACGTGGCGGATTACCGGGCTATCGACCCGGCCTTTGGGTCCCTTGCCGAGGCTGAGATGCTGATCTCGGAAGCCAGGGACCTCGGCATCCGGACCATCGTCGACGTCGTGCCGAACCACGTCTCGGATCATCACGAGTGGTTCCAGGCGGCGCTGGCAGCGGGGCCCGGATCTCCGGAGCGGGCTCGGTTCTGGTTCCGGCCTGGCCGGGGCGCAGACGGCAGCGAGATGCCGAACAACTGGGTATCCAACTTCTCCGGGCCTGCCTGGACCCGCACCGTCGATCCGAACGGCACTCCGGGCGAGTGGTATCTGCATCTGTTCTCGCCCGAGCAGCCGGATCTGAACTGGGGCGATCCGGACGTCCGCGCCGAACATGAGGCTGTGCTGAGGTTCTGGTTCGATCGAGGCGTCGCCGGCGTTCGTATCGACTCCGCCGCGCTTCTGGTGAAGGACCCGGCGCTGCCGGAGGTGCCGGAGAATCCTGGGCCCGGTGAGCATCCGAACACCGACCGCGACGAGCTTCACGACATCTATCGTCGCTGGCGCGCGGTGGCCGACGAGTACGCCGACAGCCGGATTCTCGTGGGTGAGATCTGGCTGCCCGACATCGAGCGCTTCGCGAAGTACCTCCGTCCGGACGAGCTCCACACCGCCTTCAACTTCGACTTCCTCGCGCGGCCATGGGACGCGGCAAGCCTGAAAGCTTCGATCGACACCACTCTCGCGGCGCATGCCCCGGTGGGGGCTCCGGCCACCTGGGTCCTTTCCAACCACGACGTCACGCGGCCAGTGACTCGATACGGGCAGGAGGACTCGTCGTTCGCATTCGCCACGAAGCGAGCCGGCACGCCGACGGACCTCGATCTCGGTCGCCGCCGGGCCCGAGCGGCGTCCTTGTTGTGTGCAGCGCTTCCCGGCTCGCTTTACGTGTACCAGGGCGAAGAGCTCGGCCTCGACGAGGTCCAGGACCTTCCGGCCGATCAGTTGCAGGACCCGATGTACCACCGCTCCGGCGGCACGGACCCGGGTCGAGACGGCTGCCGTGTGCCGCTGCCGTGGTCGGGGAATTGCCCGCCTTTCGGCTTCAGTCCTGCAGGCGCTTCACACGAACCATGGCTGCCGCAGCCGAGCCGCTGGGCCGGGCTGACCGTGGAGGCCGAGCTCAACGACCCACAGTCGATGCTCACTCTGTACCGAACGATGCTGCGAATCCGGCGGACCGAGCCGGACCTCGGTGACGGGCCTTTGCGGTGGCTGGCCTCACCGGCGGACGTTCTCGCCTTCGCGCGCGGGGCCGGATTCGTCTGCATCACCAACTTCTCCGCAACCCCGACCGAGCTGCCGGCCGGGTGTTCGGTGCTTCTCGCCAGCGCGGAGCTCATCGGCGGGCTGCTGCCGCCCGACGCGACCGCATGGCTCTGTACCGAACCTTCTACCACGTACCGCCGAACCCTCCGGGGCCCGATAGAGGGAGGAGAATGAGGATGGAGTGACGTCCAGGATTGCGCTCCTCAGGGGGCGACAAGCTCAGGTCGGAAGGCAGAGCTGAGCGTTACACCACGAGAATGAGTGAGGAAATGACAGTCAAGCCCAATCGCGGTTTCAAGGCGCTGGCGACGCTTGCATTGACCATCGTCACTGTGAGCGCCTGCTCCTCCACTTCCACCACCCCCAGCCCTTCCACTGCCCCGGCTGCCACCGGCGCCCCGACAACGGCCCCGAGCACCGTCACACAGAAGCCGGTGACCATCACCGTCGGCGCTCTGCGGCCGGGCGCCACTCAGGACGCAATCGACGCGCTGAATCTGCAGATCAGCGAGTTCGAAGCCAAGTACCCGTGGATCACGGTCGAGCCCCAGGAGTACAACTGGACGGCCCCGACCTTCACGGCCGCCCTCGCCGGCGGCACGCTGCCGACCGTCTTCACGATCCCCTTCACCGACGGCAAGGGTCTGATCCAGCAGCATCAGATCGTCAACATCGACTCGCGCGTCCGCGCCCTCCCGTACGTCGACAAGTTCAACAAGAACGTGCTCGTCAACGGTCAGGACGACAAGGGCGCGATCTGGGCCGTGCCGACTCACGGCGTACGGCATGTCGCTGACCTACAACCGGACCCTGTTCACGCAGGCCGGCCTCGATCCCGACAAGCCGCCCACGACGTGGGACGAAGTCAAGGCCGACGCCAAGATCATCGCCACGAAGACCGGCGTTGCCGGCTTCGCCGAGATGGCCACCCAGAACACCGGCGGCTGGCAGCTGACCACCATGACCTACGCCCTGGGTGGGCGCATGGAGACTGTCGACTCCAAGACCGGCAAGGTCACCGCCACGGTCAACAACTCGTACACCAAGGCCGCACTCGCCTGGCTTCACAGCCTGCGCTGGGACGACAACTCGATGGGCGGCACCTTCGACTACAACTGGGGCACCATCAACGCCGACTTCGCCGCCGGCCAGATCGGCATGTTCACTGGTGGTTCCGACCTGTACACCGCCATGGTCCAGAACAACGCCCTCAAGGCCGCGGACTACGGCATCACCGTCATCCCGCTTGCCAACGACCCGAACGCGGGCGTGCTCGGCGGCGGCACCCTCGCGGCCGTCAACGTCGTTACGAACGACGCTCAGCGCGACGCGGCCGTCGACTGGATCGACTTCTACTACATGAACAAGCTGCTGACCCAGGACGGCGCGATCGCAGATGCCCAGGCCCTCAAGGCCAACAACCAGCCGGTCGGCGTGCCCGCCCTGCCGATCTTCGACAAGGCCACGTACGATCAGTCTCAGGTCTGGATCAAGGACTACATCAACGTCCCGACGGCCCAGATGACCCCGCTTCACCGCCAAGATCTTCAACCAGCCGCTGGTCAACGAGCCGCGCTACAACACCCAGGATCTCTACGCGGCCCTCGACCCGGTCGTTCAGGCGGTCCTGACCAACAAGAACGCCGACATCAACTCGCTGCTCGACGCGGCGAACACCAAGATCCAGAAGATCATCGACACCCCAGCCTCCTAGTCCTGCATGCAATGGGGGCCTTCCGGACGGAAGGCCCCCATTCGATCTCCGACCAACCCTTCACGGCGTGACTGGCACGCACAGAAAGGCAGACGCAGCAGGCATGAGCTCTCGCGCTGAACTCGCAGTTGTCGCGAGCGGCATACGCAAGCGCCGTGGCCTGCGGAGCCTGGTAAGCAGAGACGGGCTCAGCACGCTGGCCTTTCTGCTTCCATTGCTCGTGATCTTCGGGATGTTCTCCTGGTTCCCGATCGTCCGCTCCTTCGTCATGAGCTTCCAGGACACCAACCTGGTCTCGACCCCGACGTTCGTCGGCCTGGACAACTTCGCCAACGTCCTGGCCGATCCCCTCTTCGGGACGGCCGTCTCCAACACGGTCTACTTCGCCCTTCTGGCGCTGATCATCGGTTACCCGACTGCCCCTCGTCCTGGCGGTGATCATGAGCGAGACGCGCCGCTTCCGCGGCCTCTACAGCGCCCTCGCCTATCTGCCCGTGGTCGTTCCGCCGGTCGTCGCCGTGCTCCTGTGGAAGGTGTTCTACCGGGGCGGCACCAACGGCGCCTTCAACTCGATCCTCGGCTCTGTGGGCCTCGGACCATTCCAGTGGCTGGGCGACGCCGCGCTGGCGATGCCCGCCATAGTGGTCGAGGCGACCTGGGCCGCGTTCGGGGGAACCGTGATCATCTACCTCGCGGCGCTCCTGAGCGTCCCGCCGGAGCTCTACGATGCGGCGGAGGTGGACGGCGCCTCGATCTGGCAGAAGATCCGATACGTGACGCTGCCGCACATGCGCGGCATCCTCTTCATCACGCTGATCCTCCAGCTGATCGCGACGGCCCAGGTCTTCACGGAGCCATTCCTGCTTACGGAGGGCGGCCCGGCCAACTCGACCACCACGGTTCTGCTCCTGATCTACAACTACGCCTTTGGCAGCAGCCTCGGCGGCCACTTCGGTGAAGCGGCCGCGCTGAGCTTGATGCTGGCGGCGTTCCTGGGGGTGTTCACCGCCTTCTACTTCTGGCTTACCCGGTCATGGAGCACGTCGTCATGAACCTGCGACTCCCGACCCGCCGGGCCAGAACGAGCTCGGGGCCCGAACAGCGCGGCATCATCTCCATTGCCGACTGGCACCGGCGAAGGACGCGCTGGACGATCCAGGCTGTTCACGTTGCGACACTCGTCTTTCTCCTGGTCGTCGGCCTGGGCCCGATCACCTGGCTGGCCAAGGCTGCCGTGACCCCGACCCAGGACACGTTGAGACAGCCGACTCGCGCTCTGGCCCAACGGCTTCGACCTGAATCTCATCGTCCAGACCTTCACGACCGTCCACATCGAGCGCTACTTCATGAATACGGTGTGGATCGCGATCGGATCCTGGCTGTGCCAGATCACGGTAGCGACGACGGCCGGCTATGCGCTGTCCGTGTTGCGGCCGAGGGGCTCCCGCTTCCTGTACGGGTTGGTGCTGGCCACGATGTTCGTGCCCTCGATCGTGCTGCTGGTGCCCCTCTACCTGACCGTTCTGGACGTGCCGATCTTCGACATCAAGCTGGTCGATACGTTCTGGGCCGTGTGGCTGCCTGCCGGAGCCAGCGCCTTCAACGTCGTGATCATCAAGCGCTTCTTCGACAACCTTCCCCGCGAGATCTTCGAGGCCGCCCAGGTCGACGGTGCCGGGCCGTTCCGTCTCTTCTGGTCGATATGCCTGCCGCTGTCGCGTCCGATCGTCGGCGTGGTGTCCGTCTTCGCGGTCATCGCGACGTGGAAAGACTACCTGTGGCCGATGCTGGTGCTGCCGACTCCGGCCAACCAGCCCCTCTCGGTCCGGCTACCCACTCTGGAGAGGGGCATCCAGCTCGACCTGTTCCTCGCGTCACTGGCGATCGCGACCCTGTTCCCCATCGCCCTGTTCCTGATCTTCCAGCGCATGTTCCTGCGGGGCGGCGGACTGAGCGGGGCCATCAAAGGCTAAAGACCGCCCTCCGCTCGTGGGCTACTCGTCGCTCCGTCCCCGACCGACCCAACGCCCCGATTCCGACGGGCCGGAAGTCGGAACTTCCCGTCGAAGCCGCTCTCCTCGTGTGCGTCCACCCATTGACCGCGGCTTTGTCGCGATCGGCGGGCCGGGGCCAGCCCGACGTAGCCGATTCGGGCCTGGGCGTCTACGGTCCGGTTCGTCGCCTATCGCATGTCAGGGAGCACGCCATGGCAAAGGTCGCGGCAGCCATCACCACGTCGCTCGACGGCTACATCACCGGTCCAAACGACGGGCCCGGCCGAGGGCTCGGCGACGGAGGCGAGCGCCTGCACTACTGGGTCTTCGGCGGCGCGTGGAAGTATGGCGAGGACGTGCGGGGAGAAGCGACCGGCGCCGACAAGGAGTTCTTCGAGGCCGCCTCGGCATCGATGGGCGCCGTCATCGGCGGGCGCGGGACGTACTGGGCGGCGGAAGCCTGGGGCGGCTCCAACCCGTGGCCGGTCCCCTTCCTCATCGTGACCCACCGGCCCAACGAGCAGCCCGAAGGTTCGGGCTTCACGTTCGTCAACGGCCTCGCCGAGGCGCTCGATCGGGCGCGGCGGGCGGCCGGCGAAAAGGATGTCAACATCATGGGCGGCGCCGACATCATCCGGCAGGCGCTGCGGGCGCGCGTCGTCGATGAGCTGTCGATCTCGATAGCGCCGGTGACGCTCGGCGGGGGCAAGCGGCTCTTCGACGGCTCGGAAGGTCAACTCACGCTCGAGCCGATCCGGGTCCTCCAGTCGCCGTTCGCGACGCACATCACGTATCGGGTGCGGCGCTGACCGTAAGACACGGGTCACCCGCCGCCGGCGAGGACCTCACGCAGTTTCGTGGCGAAGGCGTCCGGTGCGGCCACTCTGCCGTACTCTCCGCCGGCGAACCCGTCGTGGCCGCCCGGAAACGTGACGGGCTCCACCCCGAGGCGCTCGGCGACGGCTAGACCGGCGCGGCCGGCGACCGCATTCGAGGACTCCTCCCCCACCCCGATAACGATGCGGGTGGGCGCCGAGCGAATGGCCTCGAAGTCGGGCTCATGGTGGACGATAGGGATCATGTTCAGCCCCACCAGCGGGTCGTCGCGGGAACCATCGTCCTCGTTCGGTAGGCCGAACATCGCGGGGTCCGGCGCGGGCCGCTGCAGGTAATCGGCCGGAATGAGTCCCTGCTGGCTCACGAGAGCGATGAACTTCGCCATCGCCGGCCCGAACCCGCTGCGCAGGTACGTGTCGTGCATGTCGACGCAGGCCGCGATCACCGGGTCCCGATCGGGCAGGACCGCGAAGGCCGGCGGTTCGTGCGCCACGAGCGTTCGGACGTCCGCGGGATGCCGCCCCACCAGGGCGAGCGCGTTCACGGCGCCGCCGCTGCTCGCGAACATGTCTACGGGTCCGCCGCCCACGGCGCCGATCAATCGATGGAGGTCGTCGGCGTGCTCCTCGGGCGTCGTCCGATCGGCGCCGTCGGTCCGCTTGCTGCGCTCGGCGCCGCGCGGGTCGTACGTCACGACCGTGCGATCGGAGAAGAGACCGGCGAGGGTCCCGAACCCGCGCGCGCCCATCGGCGAGCCGATGATCAGCAGGGGCGGCTCGGCGCTCGATAGGTTGCGCCGCACGTCGTACGTCAGGACACAGCCCGGCGCGTCGAGAGTGTGGGTGGTCGTCTCTGTCTTGGCGCGGGTCTTCGTCTCGCTCATTGCGCTCTCCCCGGTAAGGCTCCGTGACATATCTCAGCACCCGCGGGCAACGGCGGGAAGATGCGCATCCGGCTCGACCGGATCGCGCAACGGCTGAGCATTTCGCTGTCGCGATCGCGGATTGGGCCGGCGCTGTCGATGAGGAGTGCGGCCCAGGAGCGCGGGGTCAGCAGGATCCGCTTGTCGTCATTGGCCTTGCCCTCGGCCCCCGGCCCCTGTGCTATAACTCGTTCTGCTCCGAGCGGGAGTAACTCAGCTGGCAGAGTGTCTGCTTCCCAAGCCTGAGCCTCCCAGAACCACCGCTCCACTCGTGGCGGCCTCTCCATTTCGACCCGGTTATCCGCTGTGGTTCGCAGCCGTGTCCGGTCGGACCAGGCTCGAGTCGCATGCGTCTGCCCAGCGTGGCAACAACGGTGATGCGACTCCGCCCCGCGACAAACCTCGCGGCCCGAACGGATAACCTGTATTGCACCTGAGTGGAATGACTCCTACTATTGTGCACAGCCTTGCACTGGAGTAGGAGTCTACGTTGGACGTGAGTCACCCCATTCGAGCGGTCGTTCCCTCGCTCGATGGGCCAGTCTTCGAAGCATTGGCAGGCACAACTCGGCCGATGACGGTCTTTGATGTTCATCGAGTGGCCCACTCAGGCAGCGTGAACGGGATCCGCAAGGTCCTCGAGCGCCTGGTCCGCGTCGGGCTGGTGACGGCGGATCGGCGCAACAACGCGGCCTACTACACGGCCAACCGCGACCACCTGGCATGGCCGGCCATCGAGTCGCTCGTCGGACTTCGCGCCTCCCTGCGCACAGCCATTGTCCGGGAGACCGAACGGCTCTCTGTCAGTCCTCTGCATGTCTCGCTCTTCGGCTCTGCCGCACGTCGAGATGGCGACGAGGGCAGCGACATCGACCTGCTTATCGTCAGGCCGGACTCGGCTCCAGACGGCGAGAGCTGGGCCGACGAACTGGACCGGCTGCGAGCCCGCGTCCTTCGGATGAGCGGCAACTCGTGCCAGGTATTCGACATCACGCTTCGGCGGCTCCGCGAGCACCTGGATGCTCAGGATCCTCTCGTGGAGGCCTGGCTGCGTGACGGCGTCCATCTGGCCGGCGCGAAGCTGGCGGACCTCGTCGATCAGGCCCGAAACATGGAGGTCGCGTGATGGCGAAGACCACAGGCCGGACGGCACCGTGCGGCCGGGCCGAAGCTCTCACTCGGCTCCGCCAGGCCGAGGCGTTCGTCTTGACTGCGGAGCTCTGTCTGTCGGAAGCTGACGATCCAGACCTCCCCCTCGCCGGCACGGGCGCCGCGCTCGCAGTCCTCGGCGCGATCGCCGCGGCTGACGCGGCCTGCTGCACGAAACTCGGTCGACGGTCGCGCGGCCAGGATCACCGCCAGGCGGTTGAACTCGTCGCCGGCGTCCAACCCGGAGGCGCGGCCCTCGCCAAGGACCTGGAGCGGCTCCTCGAGATCAAGGACAAAGTTCACTACGGCGCGGTGGTCGTGGGCCACGCGGAAGCCAAGGCATCGGTTGCCCAGGCGCGGCGCATGGTTAGCTTGGTGAGCGAACTGCTCCAGTAGGACAACGGGCGCGATCGCGCCAACGCCCACCGGCCACGAGGGCCCGCCGCTCGAGCGATGCTGGCAGCACCAAACTGGGGTCGGCGCGGACGTTGCCGACGCAGCTTCAGCCGATCGACCTACAGCATGTCGCCCGGGCTCATCCGCTTGGCGACCGCCGTAGCCCGCTCGACCGCCGCCGAAGCCGCGTAGCGCGACACCATCGTCGGTGAGCGCCAGCCCGCGAGGGTCATCAGGTCGGTCTCGTTCATGCCCCCGGCCAGCATCTTATGAGCGTAGGTCCGTCGGAACATGTGCGGGTGAACGTGCTCACCAAGGCCCGCGGCTACTCCCCGATCGTGGACCATCTGGCCCATCCCGGACTCGGTGAAGGCGCCCTTTGGCCCGAGCCACAGGTAGGGCAGATGCGCTGCGTGATGCGGCCGGGGCGCCTTGCCGTACCGGCTCCCGCCGTCGCGGTACCGGAGGGGCTGATTCGCGCCTTGCCGCCCTACTAGTGCTCGGCGAGCAGGAACGAGCAAATGCGCACATTCGCGCGCGAGTTGGCACGGGCATTGGGATCGATCCACGCCTGGCGGTCCACGCTCTCGAGCGTTTATCGTCGCCGCTCACAGGACGGGCCCTCGACGAGCGCGCCGAGCCATCTACGATCGCGGGACCGAAGCGCGCCACGATCACAGAGTCCGCCTACAGGATGCGGCTCGAAGCGGTCGGGAAGCTTCTGGTTCTGGCCGGCCTGGACGTTCGCGGGATCGAGCTGACCGACAGGGATGCCGCGTCGCCGCGTTCCGACGCAGATGGCCCGCTCGCGATGATGGACCCGGCATTGCAGGCGACGGACCTGCGCGTCATGGCCGAGGAGATCGAGCGGCGGGCGGCTACGCAGGCGCAGGAGTGAACTTCGCGTCGTGTCCCGACAGAGCGAGCCATCGAGAGCGACTACGCCGTCGCGCTCTCACCTCCGCCCGGCGTCGGCCTTCGCTGGCTCCCATCCCTAGAGTCCGACGCTCCGGGAGGAGCGGGAAGCCCGCCGACGGCCGTGCCGCGCGCCAAGGAAGGCTATGTAGTCGGCGACGCTCGCCCGTTCCGCATCGCTCAAGGCGCCCAAGCGTTCGTCGAGCGAGAGGCCGAGCCCAAGCCCGGCGAGCTCGCCCGCGAGACGCGATGGTTCGATACCCCACAGGTTCTCGAGCAAGGTCGCCGGTGTCTGGCGGGGAGCGCCGGATGCACTCGGACGAGCCATGAGTGCGGGATCGATACAAACGCTGAGTGCGAACAGTGTCAATGCCTATGTCCGACCGCTGCGATCGCTCGCCATCTGGCTTGTCGATGAAGGGATCATCTCGGTCAATCCGTTCCGGCGGTCACGGCGGCGAGCAGCGCTCAATCCCCTACTGCCATCGGAAGAGACACCGACCAAGAGTGCCACGCTCGACGATCTGCAGACACTCGAACGGGGCTGTGCCGGTGATAGTGCCCTGGACCTTCGAGATCGGGCCATCGTCTCGATCCTCGTCACGACGGCGGCCCGCAACTCGAGTGTGCGGCTATTGCGCATAGGCGATGTCGACTTCGAACGAGCGGTCATCCTCTTTCGAAGGGCCAAGGGCGGCAAGACGCTCGAGCTCGCCCTCCAGCCCGGAACCGCCGCCACGCTACTCGCCTACCTCGATCGTGCCCGGGCCGCCTTCCTGCCGTCCCTTACGGTCGCCGATGACCCGGGCTGGCTCTTCCTCTCGCATGCTGGTGGGGAGCCAAGGCCACTGACGATGGATGCCCTCTCGCTGATGCTGACCCGCCGCTATCACGCCGGCGGTGGCAGCCTGCGCTGCTTTGGCTCTCACCGCATCCGCCACGGCACAGCAACGCTGCTCGTCAACAACGGCATGCCGCTCGAAGAGGTCAGCCGGTATCTGGGCCACTCCTCGACGGTACCGACAAGGCGGTATGCCCGGCAGACACCGGAGGCCCTCGGCGTACGGGCCGCTGATGCGCTCGCGAGAGCCGGGCTCGTGTCCGGCTCGCCCCCGGATCGACGACCTGATCTAGCCCTCTGCAAGAACTGCGGAACGATGGGGCTTCTCCCGTGGTCGCACCGCGAGGGTCTAGCCTGCCGAGGCTTTCTCGAAGGTAATCGTCACTCGACCCTTCGAACGGGTGCCGCCAAAGAGGAGACCGAGCCCGCCGGTGAGCGCGAGCCGACCTAGGTTCACATGGCCGTCGATGTCGGTCTGAGCCGCAACTCGGTAGCCGCGGGCTGCGAGCAGGTTCGACTCCATGTTGGCCTTCTTGAGGCCCTTCGAGCCCGGATCGTATTGGCGGATGAGGACGGGTGTCGTCCAATCCCGGGTGAGCTTGGTAAGCTCGTTGTGGGCGAGAATCTCCCGAAAGCCGGTTGGCTTCGCAACCGCGAGCGGCGAGCTGGTCCCGGCAATCGCCCCTATCGAGGTTCCGCCAACGAGAGGCGCCGGTGCTCGCGGCGGCCCCATCAGCGAGCGCGGACTTCAGCAGTTCCCCGAACCGTCCGACTTGACCACTCACGTGGCCTGAGGCTATCGGTCCGAGTCCCAAGTTGCTCGCCCGCAGTCTGACCAGGCAGCCTCCTTGGGCTGAGTAGAGGGCTATCTCGATCTTGGCTGGGTGAGAGCTCATGAATAGCCCGACCGACCACGTC
>CAWBTQ010000009.1:0-205321 GCA_963791725.1 uncultured Chloroflexia bacterium
CCACCGCGACCATCAGCGCCAGCCTGGCCTCGCTCCAGAGGAGTCTGGGAATAAGCACCCAGACGATCGACCTGGCCGCTCTCTTCCGCCAGGGCGAGGCGAGAGTACTGCCCGAGATCAAGAGCACCCTGGCAAGCCAGTCTGGAGCCATCGCCGGCACCGTGGCCTCGATTCTGGGCACCCTGTCGATAACCCTGGTGCTGTCGATCTTCATCGTCTCCGACGCTTCGGGCATGCAGGCCAAATGGCGCCGGGTGATGCCGAACCGCTTCGAGACGCAGCTCGATCTCTTCGATCGCTCGGTAGGTCGAGCCTTCAGGGGATTCCTCTGGACCCAGGTGATCCTCATCGCCATCCAGGTCGCCCTGACAATCGTCGTGGGCCTGATCTTCGGCCTGCCGTATCTGTTCCTGATCTGTCTCGCCGCGGCGCTTTGTATGCCGATTCCCTTCGTCGGCCCCGGGCTCGCCCTGCTGCCGCCGGTCTTCATCGCCGCGGCCTTTGTGCCCGGCGCGTTCATCCCGGTCGCCCTCCTGCTGTTCATCGGACAGGCGCTGATCATGAATCTCGTGGTGCCGCGGCTGATGAAGAAGACATCCGGGGTTCATCCGGTCGTCACTATCCTGTCCGTTCTGGTCGGAGCTCAAGTGGCCGGGATCTGGGGCGCGCTCTTCGGGCTGCCGGTGGCGGCAGTCATCTCGATCCTGGCCAACTACGTCATCAATCTGCAGGCGGTTCAGGAAGTCGAGGGTGTCGACCTCGCCACGGTCACCACCGCAATTCGAGCGGCCAACCCGGAGGCCACGCCGGAAGAAGTCCTGGCCGAAGCGGCCGATCAGGCTGAGGCCATCTACGCGACCCAGCGCGAGGAGAGAAGTACCACATAGTTGCTCTCTGGCCGGCCGGGTCATCGACGGCCGGATTCCCCCTATTGCGGCTCGTCTGGTGTCATGCTGAAGGAAATGCCTCCGTTCTCGTACGTTCGCCGTCCGGTCCGAAGAGCAGCCCTCGTTCTGCTCCTGGTGGTTGTGGCGTCTTGTAGCGGCACGATCACGGCGCTCGTCGGCGGCCTGACATTGGACCCCGGGTCTGCCGAGCTTGCTCTCGCGACGCGACCCCACGCCGACACCGACCCCCACGCCGACACCGACCCCGATGTCGGCGTTGGACAGCTTCAAAGCCAGGATCGCAAGCAGCGACTTCCAGGCCCAGGGGCCTGTGGTCGGGTCAGTCACCGTGACCACGATCTTCGGCCCAAGCTCAGGCTCGGTCACCGGGACGTTCAAGGTCGAAGGTGGAGACAGCGCCTTCTCGATTACCTCGAAGATCCTGGGCATCACGCAAACGATCGATTCCGTCGTCGTCGGCGACTCGTCCTATACGCGGACGAACGGAGGCCAATGGGCGAAGGCGCCGGCTTCCGGGATGACGCTTCAAGGCTTCGTCGGCAGCGGCATCGAGCTCACCGACTTGGGCGTCGAGGCCAGGTTCGGCCAGCGGCTTCACAACCTCAGCGTCGCCAACGTGGAGGGCGTAGACCCGTCCGCGTTCGGCATGACGGCCGGTCCCGGTCAGGTGACCGTCAGCAGTCTGTCCTTCTGGGCAGAGGACGACGGGACTCCGGCCGGCCTGAGCCTCGGTGCGTCTCTCGATCAGAAGATCTTCGGCGTGGCGACCCACGAGACGGTTACGCTGGACATCAGCATCGACGCGTTGTCGGGCGTGTCGATCGCGGCACCGACTAGCTAGGAGAAGCCAGGTGGCCAGGGCGCGTGTCGCGATGATCGGGGCAGGCTGGATCGCTCGCGTACACCTGCGTGTCCTCGCGGGCTTCGACGACGTCCGCGTGGTCGGCATCGCCTCGCGGAATCCGGCTCCGGCAGGCCCGCTGGCGGAGTCTGCCGGAGCCCGAGTCTATCCGGACTATCGGTCGATGCTCGATGAGGCCGAGCTAGACGCCGTCTTCGTCTGCGTGCCGCCGTATGCCGTCGGCGAGCCGGCATTGGAGGTCGTCGATCGCGGCATCGCCCTCTTTACCGAGAAGCCGCTCGGCGTCGACGAAGAGGGGCCCGCCCGGATCGCGAGATCGATCCACGAGAAGGGCCTCGTCTCGTGCGTCGGCTATCAATGGCGCTATCTGGAGGTCGTCGATCGGGCCCGCGAGCTGCTCGTGAGCCACCCGGCCCAGCTCGTCGTGGGCTCGTGGCTCGGCGAGACTCCCGGCGCCGCGTGGTGGATTCGGAAGGACCAGTCGGGCGGGCAGCTGGTGGAGCAGGCGACGCACCTCTTCGATCTGGCGCGCTTTCTGGCGGGCGAGATGGAGCCCACCGCCGCCGCCGGTCATCGGGTCCCGCGGCCGGCCTATCCGGACAGCGACATCCTCGACATCACCCAGACTTCGGTGCGCTTTGCGTCGGGCGCAGTCGGCTCGTTCTCGACGACTTCCCTGCTCGGCGCGGCGCACAGGGTCGAGCTCGAGACCGTGTCGGACGGGATGGCCCTGACTCTGGCGGTGCTCGACCACCGGCTCGTCGTCCGGCTCGGCACGGAGACGACCACGTTTGCGCCGCCCTCCGAGTTCGACACGCCCTATCAGGCGCAGAACCGCGCCTTCATCGATGCGGTGCAGGGCAAGCCCAACCGGATCCGCTCCACGTACGACGACGCGCTCCTCACGCACCACTTGACCCTGGCGGCGTCGCGCCTGGCGGAGGCAACGGGCTAGCCTCGCGCGCCGGGCCAGAGGCAAAGCCACGGGCCCGAGGCGCGCCTCGTCCTGCTGCTACTCCTCGTCGATGCGGACGGGCACGGGCACCGGCACCGCCACTCCGCTGCCTGCCCGCCCGGCCGGCGGAATGTCCGGCGAAGGCCGAACACGGGAGCTGTCAATGTCGACGCTGGGCAGCAACCGCCCGAGCCAGCCGGGCAGCCACCAGGCACGGTCGCCGGCGATGGCCATGACCGCCGGCACGATCGTCATCCGGACCACGAACGCATCGAGCAGGACGGCCATCGCCAGGGCGAAGCCGATCGGCTTGATGAACGACTCGTTGGAGAAGATGAAGCCGCCGAAGACGCTGATCATGATGATCGCGGCCGCCGACACGACGCGGGCGCCGTGTCCGAAGCCCGTCACGACCGCCGCCACAGGCTCTGCGCCGAGTGCATATTCCTCGCGCATTCGGGTCACGAGGAAGACCTCGTAATCCATCGCCAGCCCGAATACCACGCCGATGAGCATCACCGGGAGGAGGCTGATGATCGGGGCGGTCTGCTGGACTCCGAACACTGGGGCCAGCCAGCCCCACTGGAAGACGGCCACGACAGCGCCGAACGTCGCGGCGATCGATAGTACGAAGCCGAGCGTTGCCTTGAGCGGCACGACGATGGAACGGAACACGATTGTGAGGAGTACGAGCGCCAGCCCGACCACGACGAGCAGGTACGGCAGCAGTGCCGCTGCCATCGTGGCTGAGAGGTCGATGTTCACCGCGGTCTGTCCGGTAACCGCCAGCGTGGCGCCCGTGTCGGAGCGAAACGCGATGCTCGATTGGCGGATGGCGGTGACGAGGTTCTCCGTTGCCTGGCTGCTGGGCCCGCTCGCCGGGATGACCTGGAAGATCGCGGTCTCGCCGGTCGCGTCGAACATCGCGGGCGTGACGGCGGCCACGTCCTTGAGGTGGCCGACGACGCCGATGGCCTTCGTGGCAGCCGCCTTCGGATCGGAGCTCGACGACGCCTCGACCACGACGATGAGCGGTCCGTTGGCGCCCGGGCCGAATCCGGCGCTGAGCAGGTCGTAGGCCTTGTGCTGTGTGCTCGAGGGTGCCGAAGCGCTGTCGTCGGGCAGTCCGAGCCGCAGGCCCAGGACCGGTGCCGCGACGAGGAGAAGGCCGGCGACGGCCACGACAAGCACGGGGATCGGGCGGCCGGTGACGAAGCGGGCCCAGCGGAACCCGACGCCGGTCTCGGTGCCGTTGCCTTCGGGATCGGGAGCGTTCGTGGCCGGCTGGAGGCGTCGGCCGGCGAAGCCGAGCAGCGCGGGCAGGAGACTCAGCGCGATCAGCACCGACACCAGGACGGTGAACGCGGCGGCGAGTCCCATCTGAGTCAGGATCGGTATGCCGACGATGGACAACGCAGCCAGCGCGATCACAACGGTCATGCCTGCAAACAGAACCGCGGACCCGGCCGTGGCGACTGCGCGACCCGCGGCCTCCGGACCGTCACGGCCAGTCGCGATCTCGTGGCGATAGCGGGACACGATGAAGAGCGAATAGTCGATCGCGACGGCCAGGCCGAGCATCATGGCGAGCGTCGAGGTGTTCGATGAGAGCGGCACGAAGTTGCTGGCAATGGCGATACCCGACAGGCCGAAGGCGATACCGACGAAGGCGGAGAGCAGCGGCAGGCCTGCGGCGACGATCGAGCCGAAAGTGATGAAGAGGACGACGGCGGCAATGGCCACGCCGATCCCCTCGGTCAGGTCCTGCCCAGGCGGTGCCATGAACGCGTCGCCCCCAACCTCGACCGTCATCCCGCCCGTGCGACCGGCGGCCGCGATGTTCGACAGCGCCGTGCGGGCGGCGTCGGTCACGTTGATCTGCGAGACGGCGTAGGCGACCTGGATGTTGGCGATGGTGCCAGAGGGATTGATGGCGCCCGCCTGATAGGGGTCGACGACCGACGCGACCTGCGGTGCCGCCTTGAGCTCGGCCACTATCTTCTCGACAGCCGCCTTGTTGGCCGCGGAGGTCAGCGTCTGGCCGGCCGGCGCCTGAACCACTGCGTGGGCCGAGGCTCCGCTTGCGTTCAGCTGTGGAAACCGTTGAGTGAGCAGGTCGATCGCCTGCTGCGACTCGGTACCAGGAATGGTGAACGAGTTGGAGGTGGGCTGGGCGAGCGTAAACGCCCCGATACCGAAGACAACGAGCATGGCCACCCAGACGACGGCCACCAGGCGGTGCCTCGAATAGGCGAACCGGCCCAGGCGATACAAGTAGTCAGCCATTGGGACACTCCAGGTACGAGCCGCCGTTCGAGGACGCGTCGTACGCGCCCCGACTGCGGACGGGGTGAGGGGTTGAGACGAAGCGGCGGTGATGAGCCGGCAGTCCGCGGGCGAGTTCAGCGGGGCTGGTTCATTCAGGTGGCTCGCGCAGGTGGCTCGCGCAGGCCCGCGTGAAGCATGGCGAACGCCTCGCGCACGGCGCTCGCCGGGCCCGGCGAAGCCCGCGCCCCGACGGGTGTGAGAGCGACGTTCACGGCCGCACCGACCGCCGCGGTCACGAGATGGGGATAGAGGTCCGTCTCGACGTTGGTGCCGGTCCGCTGCGCCACGACCTCGACGAACATCCGCTCGACTTCTTCGAACGCGATCCGGTAGACGGGGTTCCAGGGATTCGCCCCGAGCTTCCGCAATTGAACGACTGCTTCTTGCGGCTCCCCGAGGTCTCCCCCGACGAGATCCACGCACACGTGCTCCAACGCTTCCCAGATCGGCTCACTCGCGGGTCGATCCCGCAACGCGTCAACGTAGACCTGGATCATCGCCCGGAAGGCGGCCGCGATCGCCTCCTCCTTGCTGCAGAAGTAGTTGTGGAAGGTCCGCAGCGACACGTTGGCCGCGGCGGCGATGTCTTCCGTCGTCGCCCCATCCACACCACGCTCGACGGCCAGGCGCATCGCGGCCATGCTCAGTGCCGACCGCGTTTGCGCGTTCTTGCGTTCTCGAAGACCCGGTTGTCCGTGCATGCTGCGAGCCTACCACAACATTGCACGCCTGTGCAAGACTACCTCCTAGTGCAAGACTGCACCCGAGTGCACCGAACCTTTCTGGGCAACGACGTTCGGCACTTGGCAGGATCGCCAGTCAACACGACGCTTTCGCCACACGGGAGGCTTCGACACGCTGCCCACATAGCTTGTGGGGGCGCGTGTCCCCAACGCCGGTTCGTCATCGAGGGAGCAACTCATGACTTACAACCCGGATCAGGGCACGGTCACATGCCTCAATTGCGGTAGCCAAACCCCCGCCGGTAGTCGTTTCTGTTCGGCCTGCGGCCGGGTCCTGAACACCACGCCGGCGCCCGCGTCTACTTCTCCCGCCGCACCGGTACCGGCACCGGCATTCCCAGCCGCTGTACAGGCGGCACCGACTCCCCCACCGGTGGCCGCGCCTCTCCCCCCGGCGCCACCAACGCCGTCGCCATATCTCGGTTACCAACAGCAACAGGGCTATCAACCGCCGCAGGGCTACCAGCCGCCACAGGGCTTTGGCCAGCAACCGGGGAATCAGCCGCCGCAGGGCTACGGCCAGCCGCCGAGCACCGGGCAGCCGCAGGGCTACCAGCCGCCGCAGGGCTACCAGCCGCCGCAGGGCTACCAGCCGCCGCAGGGTTACCAAACGCCGCAGGGCTACCAGCCGCCACAGGGCTACCAGCCGCCACAGGGCTACAGTCCCGTCCCCGCCCAACCCACCGGCTACGCCTACCCACCGATCCCGGTCCGCCGCAGTACCAGGCCCATCTACGGCGCGCTGGGGCTCGTCGGCCTCGTCATCGTCATCCTCGGCGGCGCGATGCTCTTCGCCTCCGCCGGAGGACCACATGCCACGCCTACACCTTCTGCCGTCGCGCTTGCCTCGGCGAACGGCGGCGCGACACCCACGGCCCTGACCAAGCAAACGCCGGCGCCCGGCCCGACGGCCATTCCGGCGTCGCACGACCAGATCACCGTAGGCGGCTACACCATCGAGATCACGGCCGTGACGCTCTCGGACGGCGGTATCGGTGGCTTTGTCCCGGCGAGCATGACCTCGGATCAGACCGTGCTCGGGGTCGAAGCGACCCTCGTGTCGGGCGGCACGCTGGACGACCTCAGCGGGATCCCAGCTTGGGCCACCGACGAGACGAGCGACCGGTACAACGTGGGAGCGGCGCTATCGGTCGGAGCGCAGAGTAGCGCGATCTGGTTGTATGCCGTGCCCAAGACGTCGAGCTCGTTTCTGTGGTGGTTCCCGAGCGGCGAACTGATCGATCTGTCTCCGCTTCTGTCCGTGGGCCCGTCCGTCACTCCAGTCCCAACTGCGGTTCCCACTCCGGCGGGGACGCCCTGGGAGATCTTCAGCGCTTACGAGACGGTTCAAGAGGCTACGCAGCAAGCCGACACCAAAGCCTGGAACGACGCCAACAACGGGTCGGCAACCTATGCCGCCGCCGCAAAGGCGAAAGCGGATGACCAGGCCGATCTGGCCTGGCTCAATGCCCACCCACCCATGGACTGTTACTCGGACCTGTACGCCGACTTGATCCTGCGCGACAACCAGGACATCAAGACGATGGACGATTGGTTCGCGGGCAAATACACGACCGTCAACAAGGTCGACCTGCCCGCCCTCAACGCGACTTCGGCTCGCATTGACATCGAACGTGCCGACGCCGCAGCCGTCTGCTCTTGAGGAACTCGTCCACGAAGAGGTCCTAGTGACTGAACGCTGGACGTCGCTGCCCACGCCGCAATCTCCGCGCGGGAAGGGCTCGTAGTCGGTCGACTGCGCAGGTAGGATGGCGGGCATGCCGTAGCCGCTGCCTGCCGCGGACCGCGTCCCGAGGCGGCTGAGTGCCCTGGTCCGTTCCCGCTGAAAGGCTCGATGTCATGACCGATCAGCCCGTTTCTACGAGTCGAGCGACGGTCCCGTTTCTCGAGTCGCTACTCGATAAGACTCAGCCCGTGCTCGATCACGGCTTCGTACGGGTCATCGACTACATGGGCGACGATCCTTCGATCGTGCAGGCAGCGAGAGTCTCCAGCGGGCTCGGCACCAAATCGCCCGCCGAGGACCGTCGCCTCATCCGTTACCTGGTGCGCCATAACCACACGTCTCCGTTCGAGATGTGCGAGATCAAGCTCCATGTCAAGTTGCCGATCTTCGTCGCGCGTCAGTGGATCCGGCATCGGACGGCGAGCGTCAACGAGTACTCGGGTCGCTACTCCGTCCTTGGGCGGGACCACTACGTGCCCAGCCCGGATGTCGTCGCCGGTCAGTCAACCTCGGCGCACCAGAGTCGGGGAGAAGTGCTGCCTCCCGCTGACGCGGACCACGTGATCGACTTGATCCGCCGTAACGCCGACGAGGCCTACGCCACATACGAGCAGCTGCTTTCGACGAATCCGGGCGATCCACCCACCGCCGGGATCGCCAGAGAACTCGCCCGGACCGTCCTGCCACTGGCTTACTACACAGAGTGGTACTGGAAGATCGACCTGCACAACCTGCTCCATTTCCTGGAGCTGCGACTGGCCGAGGACGCCCAATACGAGATTCGCGCGTACGCCGAACGGATCGCGGCCATCGTCGCGGGCTGGGTGCCGGTGACCTACGAGGCCTTCGTCGACTACCGGCTGAGCGGCCTGCGGCTGTCGAAGGGCGCCGTTCAGGTCATATCGGCCGCCCTGGCAGGCACTCCGATCACCCGCGAGCAGGCCGGGCTGACGGAGAGCGAGTGGCGCGAACTGCGCAAGCAGTTTGGCTCGATCGACGATCCGGCGACGTGATCGTGCGGCGACCAGCCGCCCCGAGCCGGCCAGGTCAGGGCGCGCTCGACTCGAGCTCGACCGACGCCGAGGCGTCCGGTTCAGGCGGGGGCGGCCAAACGACGGGCTGCTGACTCGCGCTCGCACAGATCAGCAACGGAACGATTTGCGCGCGGCCGGACAGTGGCCCTGGGCTCCCTGATACCGCATACCAATACTGACTACCGGTGCAGCTGTCTGACCCGGTCCCGACCTGTGCCGGCTCAACGACCATGTAGGGTTGGCCGGGTTCGGACGGGACCGCGGCAGTGGCACCGACTGTCGGAGTCATGGCCGATGGGCCCGGCGACGCCGCTTGATCGCCCCACGGTTTGACGGTCGCGATCGAAACGCAGACGGCCGCGGCGATGGCCACGAACGCGAGCAGGTGCGACTCACTGCGCGGCCGCAGGCGGACGGTCGTCGGCCCGTCTACCGATCGTGCCCCTTCGTCAACCAGATGCGGTGGCTGAATCCGCCTTGTCACGAGGCCAAGATAGGCCGTCCCAACTGTGCGTCAAGTCGCGACCGGTTTCTCACAGGCTCGACGGCAATCCCGGATCGTGCCTGACCGGCTCATTCAACCCGACGGTCCTTGCCTCTGCGGAGCTGCAACGCCCCGGGTCCTGGCGCCGGCCACAACACGCTGCACGGACCCTGTCGTTGGGACTTCCAGTATGGCGTGCCGTGGTCGTCGTCGGAGGGCCTATTCACACGGGTAGGAGAATGTACGCGGAGACACGGGGGGGCTTGGACACGCGGCCCAAACACCTGGCCGCCGGGACCGCGCCGAGCCACTGGCGAGACCGACCCGTGAACATACGTCCGGGAGGTACTCGCGATGAAGCGCCTCATCATGGCCGCGGCAGCCGCGCTCATCCTTGTCGGCTCGTTGGCCTCGCCCGTGTTCGCGGCGCCGCCCGAGCCGGTGAGCATCGTCTCGCACATGACCGTCAACCAGCCAGAGGCCGCGAACACGGGCGAGTTCACCTCGACGGGGAGTGACGCGATCTGTCAAGCGGGGACAGTGCTCGACGATCGCCTGCTGATCAGCGGGTGGCCGAGCCGGGCGGGCCTGCTTCAGATCCTGGTCGTCAAGACGTTCACCTGTGATGATGGCAGCGGCACCTTCGTTGTCGAGCTGCAGGTCCATGCGAACCCGGACGGGACGGAGCGGTTCACCTGGGTGGTCCAGGGCGGCACTGGTGACTACGTCAACCTGAGGGGCCGCGGCCGCGGCACCACGGTGCCTGCCGGTGATGGAGTTGACAACACCTACACGGGGTTCCTCGTCGGCTGAACCGAGCTGCAAACTCACGAGCAGGTGGCCCGGCGCCGGATGCCCTCCCCCGAGCCACCGATAGGGACCTGCATAAGCATATTCAGCACGCAGGTGGGCGATGGCCGAGGGCGGGCCCGAAGTTGCAACAGCCTGCCAACCGCGCTTCCCAGCGGGAGGAGGCCGCACCACGCACGTAGCGCCGAGATGGTGTCAGGTGAGGACCCGGGCAGCTCTGGCTGCGTTGGCGATCGTCTTCAGCGTGGGCAGCGGGGCCTGTAGTTCCGGCTCGGCAAGCCCATCCGCGAGCGAGGGCACGTTCACCCCCACCGGTTCGATGGGCACTGCGTCGGCGTACCACACCGCCAACTTGCTGCCCGACGGCCGTGTCCTCATCCTCGGGGCCTCGCCCGGCAGTTCCGCGGTGGAGTTGTATGACCCCAGGACCGGCACCTTCAGTCCTACTGGCTTGCCGTTGACCGCCCGGATCGGCTACTCCGCGACGACGCTGTCGGACGGCCGGGTTCTGATCATAGGGGGCTTCACGTTTTCGAACGACCAGCCGGAGCCGCTCGCGTCCGCCGAGGTGTACGACCCGAAGACCGGCACCTTCGGTCCCACCGGCCCGATGACGACTGCGCGGGAATACTCCAGCGCCACCCTGCTGTCGGACGGCCGGGTCCTCGTCGCCGGCGGGTCCGCCGGTCTGGGTTCTCTCGTTCTCCCGTCGGCGGAGCTGTACGACCCGAAGTCCGGCACCTTCAGTGCCACCGGCTCGATGTCGACCGCGCGGATAGGCGCCACCGCCACCCTGCTGTCGGACGGCCGGGTCCTCATCGCAGCAGGAATGGCCCAAATGAGTGGGCCGCCTCTCGCCTCAGCCGAGGTGTACGACCCGAAGACCGGCACCTTCGGTCCCACCGGCCCGATGACGACCGCGCGGGGAGGCTCCACCGCCACTCTGCTGACGGACGGCCGGGTCCTGTTCGCCGGAGGCATGGACGGCACAAACTACTTCGCGTCGGCCGAGCTGTACGACCCAAAGACCGGCACCTTCGGTCCCACCGGCCCGATGACGACCGCGCGGGGAGGCTCCACCGCCACTCTGCTGACGGACGGCCGGGTCCTCGTCGCCGGCGGGTCCGCCAGTCCGGGTTCTCCCATTCTCCCGTCGGCGGAGCTGTACGACCCGAAGCCCGGCACCTTCAGTGCCACCGGCTCGATGACGACCGTGCGGATAGCTGGCCACACCGCCACGCTGCTCTCTGACGGCCGGGTCCTCGTCGCCGGCGGCTTTACCCTCTCGAACGGCCAAGGCGAAGCGACCGCCTCGGCCGAGTTGTACCAGCCCTAAGTGATGGGTTGCTGTTTCTGACCTGGGGTTTTGGCAACGCGCCGACGTGTGCGTGCTGCGGGTTCCTCCTCCATCGTGCCGAGCGGGCGACAGAGACGCCCGAGCGATGCGAGCCCAATGAGGAATCTGCTCAGCGACGCGGGGCGCGGAAGCCGCCGATAAGCAACTCCCGCTAGGCTCCCTCGGCCCCCGCTCCGCCGGTCGCCGACGATCCCGGCCCCGGTGCCTGCGAGTCGTGCGGCTGCGTCGGGGCCGTTGGCTATGTGTAACTTGCCACTGGCGTGTGCCGTGGTCGTCGTCGGAGGACCTATTCACACGGGTAGGAGAATGTACGCGGGGACACGGGGGGCTTGGACGCGCGGCCCACACTTTGGCCGCCGGGACCGCGCCGAGCCACTGGCGAGACAGACCCGCGCATGGATGCGTTCCAAGGAGGAGCGGGATGGCCGGACGCAGTGCGGGTGGCCGCGTTCTATCGATCCTCGCCATCGCAGTCCTGCTGGCCGGGTGCAGCGCCAGCGCAGCCCCGTCGCCTTCGGCGACACCGAGCCCGACACCGCCGCCCACGGTTGCAGCCGCCACGCCGACAGCGGTACCCATGCCGATGCCGACGCCTACACCGCTACCCAGCCCCGGCTCGATGACGGCCGTTCGCGTGTGGCACACCGCCACGCTGCTCTCCGACGGACGCGTTCTGCTCGTCGGAGGCCCCACAGCTTCAGCCGAGCTGTACGACCCCAAGACGGGCACCTTCAGCGCGACCGGCTCGATGACGGTCGCTCTCGTCATGCAATCCGCAACCTTGCTCGACGATGGTCGCGTGCTGATCGCCGGAGGTTCTCTTAGCTCGGGGGACAGTCTCGCCTCCGCCGAGCTGTACGACCCGAAGACGGGCAAGTTCACAGCCACCGGCTCCATGACGACCGCTCGCATCCTCCCGACGGCCACTCTGCTTTCCGACGGGCGCGTCCTGATTGCCGGGGGCGCCGGCAAGTGGGACGGCGAGCCGAAAGCCTCCGCAGAGTTGTACGACCCGAAGAAAGGCACCTTCAGCGCGACCGGCTCGATGACGGTCGCTCGCTTCGCTCAATCCGCCACACTACTCGCCGACGGCCGCGTTCTGGTCGCCGGCAGGCAGGACAGCGCAGGCACTCTCGGATCGGCCGAGCTGTACGACCCCAATACCGGCAAGTTCACCGCGACCGGCCCGATGACGGGCGCTCGCGCGTGGCAGACCGCCACGCTGCTCTCCGACGGACGCGTTCTCCTCGCCGGAGGCTTCTCCGTCGCTTCAGCCGAGCTGTACGACCCCAAGACGGGCACCTTCACCGTGACCGGCCCGATGACGACTGCTCGCATCTTCCAGACGGCCACTCTGCTTTCCGACGGGCGCGTCCTGATTGCCGGGGGCGGCAAGAACAGCGACACCACCGTCGCCTCCGCCGACCTCTACAACCCTAAGACGGGCATGTTCACAGCCACCGGTTCGATGGCGACTGCTCGCGGCTCGCACACCGCAACTCTGCTCTCCGACGGTCGCGTTCTCGTCGCCGGAGGCTCTGTCGTGCCCGGCGGCTTCAGCGGTATGCTTCTTGCCTCAGCCGAGCTGTATAACCCGAAGACCGGCACATTCGGCCCGACTGGCCCTTAGGCACCAGAAGTCCGCTCCCCGGTTCTGCGCCCCGCAACCTGCAAGCCGCTCGGGTTCTCCGGGCGGCTTGCCTTATCTGGCGGCAAGCCGCAGTAGCTGCGCGGGCGATAGGCCGATGGGTTGAACCTAACACTGGTGCGTGCCCCGGTCGTCATCCGGGCCAACAGCTGACCCGTCGTGCGGTGGCGAGGGCCGTTTTACGCCAGTGGGATACTGGGAGGGTACGGGGGCTCTGACACGCGGCCCAAACCTCTGCCGCCGGGACCGCGCCGAGCCACTGCCGAGACCTGCCCGGCGTATGAACGCCCTAGGGGGGTGAGTGATGGCGACCGTTGTCGTTGAACTCGGGCACAAGTTGGGGGTGTCCATGAAGACGACCAGCAACCCCGGCGGGTGGACGACCACAACCACGACCAAATGAGGGATGACCCCGCCGCAGACACTTCGTCGCCCCGACGTGGGCACCCAGGATGTTTCTCTGCGGTGCGACGTTTGTGGTCCAGTCGGAGTGACCGTGCACAGTCGCCAGAACGAGGTCAGAAACGGAAGAGCCTGTCTTGCCTTAGGCCTGGTCCTGCTGGGTCCATTCGCTTTGGAGATCGGCTCCGGGATCGACGTCGGGCAAGGCGTAAATGCGGTGGTCGTCATGGCGGCTTTGGCTGGCGCCTTCGTGCTCCTCCTCAGTTTTTCCTTTCTTGCCCGCTTCAGTGCGCCTGTAACGGTGCGGAACGCGAAGGATAAACAACACAGGATTCGGTCCAGCAAGCTGGTGCCGTAGAGCGGAGATCAAGCTCTGTCTCTCGCCTGAAAGTGATGACCCAGGCAAGGCCACGATGTCCGGCCCGACAGCGTGGCTCAGGAAACGAAGGGTCTGATAAGAACTTTGGGGACCACCCAGTTGGGGGCGAGACCCGCCCGTCCATGTCGCACGGAGCGGTGGGTCTGACTTGTCAGTGGCGCGTGCCGTAATGCCGGCACCGCGCGGCCCCAGCCCCAATTTCGTGGGTTCTAGGGATGAGCCCTTGATGGAGCATCCCGACGCGACCACAATCGTCGCCGACTGGAGTCCGAGATGAGCTACTGGATTGCACCGCTCGCTCTGATCGCTTTCGGTACGGCCGGCCTCATGACGATCGGTCTGCAGTTCCTGATCGTCGGGCTCACGATGCTGGTGCTGGGTCGCCTCCGCGATCGGCCGCGGCTCTTCTGGCCACCGCTGCTCGGCGCCGTCGCGTTCAGCGTGGCCTCTCTCTCGATCGAGCCGTTCTATTGCTCCGCCTCGTCAACCGTGGGCGGCGGATCTACTGGAACGACCTGCTCCAGCCTGATCGGGATCCCATGGCCGGCCGTGCCAAGCGGCGTCGCAGATCTCGGTGCCGACCTGGCAATCACCTATTCGGTGTCACTGGCCATCGCGATCGGCGTCTCCGCGCTCGTGGCCGTCTGGCAGGTTCGAAACGGTGCCGGCCATCCGGCGGCGCACTGACTGCCGGCAGCTGGTTCGAAATCAAGGCCGTTGGCGCTTGAACCAGAGCGTGGAGAACCGGCTGGAGATAGCCGAGGCACTGACCAGCTCCCATCCGTCGGCGCCCAACTGGTCAACGTACTCAGCGACTAGGGGCTTCGTCTTGCTGTCGGACGGTTCCAGGAAGTTCACCCGCCGAACGGTCTCGGCATCACACTCGACCTCAAGGTACTCCCAGCGGTTCACGATCCCCTCCATGCTGACTTCCTGCGATGTCACAGAGCCTACCGCTGCGTCTAAGCGCCACTTGGTCGTACTGGCGGATCGGTGCACTCATGGAAGCACCGTGATCACCGAGTTCGATTGCCTACCGCTCGTCTCGGTCCCTGTTCTTTGCCTCGGTGACTGCGCCGTGCACAGGTTCGAGGACGACGTCTTCCTCGGTTGCGACCGGCCCTGCCGGCACCTCCCACTCGTCCTCCGGACCCGGCTTCCCAAGCCCGACACTCAGAGGTTCAGGCACGAGGAATCCAGGGCCGCCGCCCTGCATTGACGGGGAGAAGAACAGGCCGAAGTTCTTCTCAGCTTTTGGACGCTCCTCGATCTGTCTGCCCTCGCCTGGCTCCGGTTCATCGGCGCCCTCGACCTGGACCGTGCCCCGCTCGTCTCTCATCTCACCCTCATTCGCAGCTTTCGCTCATGTCCATCTTAGTCGCGGCGGCAACCTTGGCGGTCGTGAAGGAACGTCCCGAACGCCAGAACTGGTCCTGTGGGACCGGCTGGTTCAGGTCTGCGGACAGTGCCTCGGCAAGGGCCTAGTCAGGGCTCCTACGGCGTCGTGTCAAAACAGAGCCTCTGGACACGGCGGGTCACTGACCCGCGCCCTAAGGCAAGAAGTAACCCGTGGCATCGAAGATGGCCTGAGTGGTCGGTCCGTTGCTGGGGGCTACGGATCGCTCGTCTCAGCGCAGCTCGAGCGCCGCCTTGAGGCCGACCTTCGCGCGGGACAGCCTGCTCGAGACGGTTCCGATCGGTTCGCCGAAAATGTCTGCAATCTCGCCGACCGTGAAGCCATCGACCGAATGCAGCAGGATGCACGCCCGAACCCGAGGTTGGAGGGAATTCAGCGCAGAGAGCAGGTCCGGGTCGACGTTATCGGTCCACTCGAGTGGGGTCGATCGCGAGATGATCCTGCCCCTCTCGCCCCGACCATAACAACCAATCGAGCCCCATTCCAGGCAACGTCCCACCCTTGAGCCTTCGCTGACGCGCTCGGGTGCAGCTTGACCTTGCGGGCTCCGAGAACATCGATCCGATCGAGCAGCGCCTCGGCCAGGAGCCGACGGCCAGAAGGCTCGGCGTCGTCCCAGAGCTCCGGCAGCTCGCGCAGCGATTCGACGGCCTCCTCTGGCGTCGGCCCATCGGCGCGCGCCGTCTTTGCCTGTCGCTCCTGCTGGTCGAGCGACCGCATGGTCGCTTCCAAGGCGTCGGGATCGCGGTCCCGTCGGTAACGGGCCGTGGCCGCGTCGCGGTCGCGCTCGATGCGGGCCAGGGTCACCGGATCGGGCCCCGCCTCGTCATCGGCGACCCGGCCGACCACGGCCGCCACAAGGCTGGCGTTGGCGCTCACGTGGCCGAGTGCCTGGCGGACGAGACCCTCGAAGGACGAGGCCGGGTAGCTCACGCCCCGATGGCGGTGGTCGGTCGAGTTGCGGAAGACTCGGGGTGCAGCTCGGGCGGCAGCGAGCCAGTCGGGGCACGGGAAGTTGTGGCGGTACCGTCCGGACTGGCCGATGAGATGACGGCCGCAGGCCGTGCAGTGGAGCATCGAGAGGGCATAGGGCCGCCGGACCGTGGGCCGGCCCGGATGGCGGCGGCTGTATCGGGAACGGGCGAGCCCGACGCGGTCCCAGGTCGACTGATCGATCACAGCGGGAACCCGTGTCGCGGTCCCATCGCGGAGCCGGCCGATGTAGATCGGATTGGTCAGGATGCCGCGTGCGGTGTAGAAGGGCATCCCTGTCTGTTCGGCGACCTCGCGATCGGTCATGCCCTCCGCGGCAGCTGCGAACACGGCCCGGACCCGCTCGATCTCTACCGGTACGGCTTCGAGGACCGGCGGCTTGCCCGAGCGGATGTAGCCGTAGGGCGGCTGGCCACCGGGCTCGCCCAGGCGGCGGCGCTTGGCCGCTAGGCCCTCGGCGATGCGGCGCCCGAGCTTGCGGCTGTAGGACTCGGCCTCATGGGCCTCACGGACGAAGTCGTCCCAGCGGTCGGCATCGGTGCTGATGATCCGCTCGTCGCAGAACAGAACCGCTACTCCCGCATCATGGAGATCATCGACCGCGATCAGGGTCTGCTTGAGGTTGCGCTGGAACCGCGACACGTAGCCGACTAGGAGCAGGTCATAGCGGCCCGCCCGCGCCGCCTCGATCATTGCGGCGAACTCGGGTGCCTGGTACACGGTCCGGCCCGAGGCGGCACTCTGCCAGGCAAGGCCCGTGTCCACCAGGCCATAGCGTTCGATGATCCGGTCTTGCAGCTCGCGCTGGGAGTCCGGCCCCCAGTTGTCGTACTGGCCCGCGGTTGACTCGCGGACCCAACGGGCTATTCGTAGGCCCGATACCTGGTCGATGGAGCGTGGTAGGGCGTGCACGGTAGGGCGAGTCATAGCTCAATCAAGCCCTTGAGTCCAGCGCCCGGCGGCCGATCCTGCGGGCGTGGGCCTGGCGGATGCAGACCGCGAGGGCCCGCACCAGGGGGTCACCGGGCCCGATGGCCTGGGCGCGGCCGGATAAGCCGCTAGGTGCTGGCGCCCCGCCGGCCTGGCGCGGGCGGTTCATGGCCGCCTCCGTGGCCGCACCTGGCCGCGTAGCAGAGCCCGAGGTCGGCCTAGCGGCCCTGGTGGGCCGGCTGGCGCCGGTAGGGGTGCCGGTCCTAACTGGCCTAGCGGTGAGGGTGGGCCGGCCGTGGTCGATAGGGGTGCCGGTCCCTACCGACCTGGAGCCGGTAGGCTTGCCGGTCCCGACCGGGCTAGCGGTGACGGTGCGCCGGCCCTTGCCGTAGGGCTTACCGGTCGTGACCGGCCTGGCGGCCGTAGGGGCCCCACCCCAGCCGTTGGGCTTACCGGCCCTGGCTGGCCTGATGCCGTTGGGCTTGCCGGTCGTGACCGGCCTGGCGGCCGTAGGGACCCCGCCCCAGCCGTTGGGCTTGCCGGCCCTGGCTGGCCTGGTGCCGGTAGGCTTGCCGGTCCTGACCGGCCTAGCGGTGAGGGTGGGCCGGCCGTGGTCGATAGGCTTACCGGTCGTGACCGGCCTGGCGGCCGTTAGGGACCCCGCCCCAGCCGGTGGGCTTACCGGCCCTGGGCGGCCTGGTGCTGGTGGGCTTGCTGGTCCTGACCGGCCTAGCGGCGGTGGGCCTGCCGGCCGTGGACCGGCCCTCGGCCGTTGCCAGCCGCGCCAGCTTGGTCCCCGCCAGGCGGACGGCCCGCGCGGCCACGTCCCCGGCCACCACGGTGGCACCGCGCTCCGCGGCGCCTACCAGTAGCGCCCCCGACCCACAGAAGGGGTCCACCACCAGGGAGCCCGGGCCGATGCCGGCCATGGCAGCGAGCTTGCGGCCCAGGCCGTCGGGCTTGGCGGTTGGGTAGCGATCGGCCGTACCCGGTCCAACGGCTGCCACCGAGACCAGATCGACGCCGGCCAGGGTCCGCGAGCCCGGTAGCCGGCCAACGAGGACGAACTCGGTCTGGTGGCGCAGTCCCCCACCGAGGCCCGGATAGCGGCGGTCCCAGGTGATGGTCCGGATGCCGACGAAGCCGGCTCGCTCCAGGGCACCGATGGCCTCGCGTAGGCCGTCGTTGTTGGTCATGGCCATCAGGACCCCGTCCGCCTTGAGCTTGGCCCGGGCGAGGGCGAAGACGCGGCCGATCTCGGGCCAGGTCAGCCCATCGGCGAACCAGTCGCGTAGGTGGCCGCCCGTCGAGCTGCTGCGGTTGACACTGAGGTAGGGCGGATCGGTGATGATCAGATCTACCGAGCGATCCGGCAGAGCGGCGAGCAGCTTGTCCGCGGTGGCCTGGTATACGCGAACCCGCTCGGCCCCGTGAGCAGCGGCGAATGGGCTCGAACCGTTCACGGCTGCAACCCCCCACTTTCACACCTAGCGCCCGTGGTGGCCCGATGGCCCTCTGCGCGGGGGATCGCGGCCTGACGTGCCCTCAGGGCGCCCGAGGCGGCCCGCTCGGCCCGTCTCGCGAGAGATGCGCGCTTGCGGCACAGAGCGGAGCAGGTCCGGCGGTCGGCCCGGCTCGATAATCCCGAGCGGGTCGCCACAGGAGAGGCAGCGACGGGTATTCATCGAGGCTCCCTGTGGGTACGGGGCGGAGATGGCGCGGGTGATGTCCCGGCGATCGCCGCGAGCGCGGCGAGATAGAGGCCGGTCGTTCGGGCTGTCGGCCAGTAGGTGGCCTCGACCGCGGAGATCCGCTGCGCCGATACGCCGAGGTGCCGTGCGATCGCGCGCTGAGGCACGCCGCGGCCGACCCGGGCGAGCTTGAGATCGAGTCCGGTGGTTCGTTGGCGGTTCCGGTCGAACATGACGGGACTATGGAGGAGTTGATAGACTGCGTCTAATACGTGGAGGAAGCGTGGAGTCAGAGCTAAGAGCCAGCCGCTCCAAGGTCACCGAAGCCTCTCTCGCGAGCGGCGCCTGGCTCGTCGGTGAGCGCTACGTCGTGCACGACGCGATCGATCGCCTCAGCGGAGACCCGAACGCGTGGCCCCCGCTCTCGGGCCAGCCCAGCCGAAAGGTTCAGAGGCGCGACGGCGGCCTGGGTCTGGATCGAGCGCGATTGGCGCGGCCAGCCGGTCGCGATCGCGGACGAGGAGCGAAAGCTCCAACTCGAGCGAGCGGCAGGTTCGGCTGATCGTCGACGAGACACCGGACGTCCGTACCCGCGCACCAGTCGTGTGGACGCCCGCCGACCGGTCCGACCTTGCTGACGAACTCGTCCGCCTCGGGCGCGCTGATGAAGCGGCCATCGTCGGCTGGGTGCGCGAGCACGGCTTCATCGGCGTGCGGGCCAATCCGCGCGAGTGGTTCGAGAGCGTTGACGAGATCCGCTATGCCCTCGGCTGGCTCGGTCAGGCGCGTGATCTCATGGTTGCCATCCGCGACCTGCGCGGCGAGGCGCTGCGCCGGGAGACCGAGCGCCTCATCGGCCTCCCGGAAGGCGACCTGACCGAGGTCAAGGACGACCCGCGTCAGCCAATGTCGGGCCAGGTGCTGGCGCGCCGGTTCGGACTGGCCGTGCCCGAGGGCGAGCGCTGGCCGAGCGCGGGTCCGTACGTCCAGGCCCTCGACGGCTTACGCGGCGCCTTGGCGGCGCCGCTACGGCGGCTGCTGCGGGTGCAGGCGACGATCGCACCGACCGGCGACGGCATGCGGTTGGGGGGTGCGATCGTCGCCGTCGGGCCACTCGCGACGGCCTTCTACCAGATCCTCAATGAGGCGAGCTGGCCAGCCATCACCTGGGCGGGCTCGATGCTGCGCCTCGACTGGCACGCGCCGCGCCGATGCGGCCGCTGCGGCGATGTCTTTCGGCCGAGAAGGCGCGATCAGAAGTGGTGTGGCGAGCGCTGTCGCTGGGCCGCCTCGAAGGCGCGGCCCATCAACCATATGGCCCTGGCCGTGAACACGGCCGTCAGACCCTCGTCACTCGACCGGCCCGGAACTCCATCTGACCCGCTATCACGCTCAGAATGAGTCGCGGAAGAGTGGGATCCGAACGAAGGGATCTCTCAATCAGCGGTTTTCAAGTCTGGGCCACGGTGTTCGCCGACGTTCGGCTAAGGCGCTGGTTCACGCACGAATCGGCCGACCGCACCGGCCTCGAATCCGCCGATCGTCGGCCCTGTTGCTACCGGCCGTTGCTACCGGCTACGCTGTCGTGACCGATCACTAGTCGGTGTCGGCCTCCATCAGATCGAGGCCAACCTTGCCCGCCAGCTCTTCGCGCGCGTACTTACCGGCGGCTCGTGCGTGGCGCAGTTGGTCGTCGCCACCGACGAGTTCTGGAGCAACGGCAAGGGGTGCGCCGAGTATCACAATGTGGTCGTTTGGGACCGCCTGGCGCAAGTCTGCGGCCAATACCTCGACAAGGGTCAGCAGGTCGCCATCGAGGGCCGGCTCCAGACCCGCCAGTGGGACGACGACCGCGGCACGCGCCACTGTCAAGTTGTGCCCATAGGCCGAGAGTGATTTCTAGCTAGTGGTTCTGGCAGAGTAGCCAGAATGCGAACCAGCCGGTAGGCGCGATCCAGCGGTCGCTTGCAGTGTCTCGCCCGTCTCGGCGTACCTGACCTGGTCGGAGCGAATGGACTTGAGGCCGAGATTACAGGCAAGCCGGCGGCGGCTCCGCGAAGTTCTCGGGAACGGGCCAGATCATCTTGAAGGAGGGTGCCAGGCTGGTTCGATTCGGCCGGCCATCGGCAGCCGGGTCGATCTCCCGACTGAGCAACGCCAGATCGCCGATCGTGGCCGCGATGAAAGGCGACAGAATCGGCGATCTGAGGCAAAGGGCGGACACGAGTCTGCACGCTCGATCACTGGGGCAGGGTTCGTTAATGCGGAGTCGCGAGTTGAGGAAGCGTTAGCACGATCGCTGGCAGGATGACCACCAGGACGATCAGCGCTATGACGATAGCCAGAATCTTGTGTCGGCTCACCGAGTTCATCACTGACTGCATGGTGTCTCCTTGGTGTCTATTGGCGTAGGGTCCAGCCAGACCGCTGCGTTCGCAGGGCCTGGCTGGGATTCCCGCGACCTGCGATCTGGTTTCAGCCGCCGCCCCAGAGGTTGCCGAGCGCGCCGTTTCCGAAGACTTGGTACCTCTCCCAGATATAGCGTTTGAAGGTTGGAACGCCAACTCCATAGACGTCGCCGTTCAGGCCAGGGTTCGTTTCCCATTGCCCATTCTGATAGACGCCGCACCAGCTGATGTCGGTCCCGTAGACCGGCAGGGCCGTGATGCTGCAATCCGGGCCCCAGTTACGCCAGGCAGTGCTTCCGTTCCAACACATGCCGACGTTCACGTGCGTGGACCAAACCGTGACGAACAAGATGTTCCAGTTCAGGCTCTCGTAGAAGTTGCCGCAGCTTGTCGCTGCCGCAACCATCGTCATCGGCTGCGCTACGCCCGCGAGCGAGCCCGGCGCTGGCGTCGTCGCGGTTGAAGTGGACACTATCGAGCAATCGTTATCGGTGGCCGCCGCAAGTGCGGCTCGATCCGTCGCTGACAGTTGATCCGCTACAGTTCTGAGCTCATTGATCGTGGCGGCGCAAGCGGCTCGGTCTACGGCCTGGCGCACCGTAGTCACTGTCGGTGGTGGAGCAGAAATGGCTTTAGGTTGCGCTGCTTGGGCCGAGCCACCCACGGCAACGACCAGCGCGAGCGCGGATATCAAAGCAGTGATTCGACGAAAGTTAGTCAACTGGATCCTCTCTGATGGTCAGCGGCCGCCAGATAGACGCTTTGGTCACCCGACAGAGACCGGCCATTGCCCTTGGGGCGAGTCGCTGTCAGCCGTGGGCTTCTGGGCCTATCGGCAGATGCGCGATCGTCGAGATGCTCGTTCCATGTGCCTGCTCGGCGTAGAGGCCTCCGAGGCAACTGGAACAATAGACGCACCCATAGGCTTCCCCCTTCGGCAGGCATCCGGGGAAGCGGGGCAACCAAGTCCACCGCCGGGTAACGCCCCGGCCGCTGCTGTTATTGCAGTGAACCATAACACTATGGTATTGTCAATCTATAGTTGTTTCAGCAGACTACCTAGACAGGGACGATGACAGCGACACTCGGGACCGCACTGAAACAGGCTCGCGGGTTGCGCGGGATGTCGGCCGTGGAAGCGGCTAGATCTGCAGGGATATCAGCCGCCTACCTTGGCAAGCTCGAAGGCGACTCAGTCAAGCGGCCATCGCCTAATGTGCTGCACCAGCTCAGTGAGACCCTGGCGTTGCCGTACTCGGAGCTGATGCGCCTCTGCGGCTATCGGGTGCCAGGTCAGACCGACACGACCGCTCCCAATGCGGTCAGTGCGGCTCTCTTTGCCGATCTCACCGACGACGAGCGCGATGAGCTGCTCGAGTACCTGGCCTGGTATCGAGCCCGACGACGATCGCGCCGTGGCAGCAGCCCGGAGTCGTAAGGTCGTCCGCTCTCGAATAGGGCCTCTATCAGTCGCCTTGGTGTCGGAGCCGCCGCTGGCTCTATTGGAGCCGCGCTCTGGCTGCCGCTGAACCTGGGCCCGTCTCGTGGCGCGTGCGCTATCCGGCCTCGACCGCCGCCAGGCCCAGGATTTCGCGGGCCAGGTCCTCTTTGTCGACGGAGATGGCCCAGGTGGCGAGGCCGTTGGTGCGGCCGAGGACGCAGCAGCCCTTGATGTTGACCCCGGCGTGGGAAAGCCGGTCGCTGACCTCGCCGAGGGCGCATGGAGTGTCATCGATCTCGACGGTCAGGCTCGTGCCCGCGACGAACGGGTAGCCCATGCCGCGCAGGACGTCCCGCGTGTCGTCGTCGCAGCAGTCTGTGAAGATCTCGGCGCAGGTGAGATCTCCGACGGTGGTCTGGTGGACCTGGACGATGTTGACGGGGTACGCCTCCGGTCGAGGCCAGCCTCGCCTGTTCGGCGATCCAGAAGGACCTCCCTTCGGAACGGGCGCGACAGGCACAACGCCGAGCTGCTGGTGGCCGTTTCAGAGCGCGGTTGCTTGCGACCTCGACGCTTAGCTTGTTATCTCGGCCTCAAGTCCAGTTGCGCCGCCGTTCCAACTGGTTGAACGCAAGGCGCAACGCGATGGTGTAGAGCCAGGCACGAGGATCGCGACCGTCGAACTTCGACCATGATCGATAGGATCGCTCATAAGCCTCCTGAGCGACGTCCTCGGCGTCCTCCCGATTGCCGAGAACGAGCACGAGCCGGCGTACGAGTCCCGAGTAGAGCGGTGACATGGCTTCGGCGAAGGGCGTCGCCGATAGGGTCACGACGTTGGGTTGCTCTGTCGTCGCGTCGCCGGACATCGGACGAGTGGCCGCGGATGCGAGATCCGTGGATACCGGGGTCACGGCATTGGCATCCCGTAACAAGCACCAACGGCGGTGCCGAAAGCTCGCTGGTCGATGATCATGTGCAGCTTGCCATCGTCGGCGATCCCCCCCGGCACGACGTAACCGTGAGCCGGGGGAACGGCTACGAAGGTTGTGGATCCCTCGCCGCGGCCGGTTCCACCACTCTCCACCTGCCACACGACGTCGTTGAAGCCATGCGCGGCGAGAAACGCGGCGGCTTGAGGGGGCGACATGCACTCCATCTTCGCTCCGGCGAGAGGCTGGCCCGGATTCTCGATGCCAGGGTAGCCGCGCACTCCGCCAGACACCACAACGCCTATTGCCGCCGTCGTCGCAACGGTCGCGAGCAGGAGCAGCGATGCGGCCACGGCAGACCGCCCGGCTAGCCGAACACGGCGTCGTTTGTGTTCCACATCGGGGGCGACTGCGCCAGGGATTCGTGCCTCGAGGCTCCCGAGACGGTCATCTAGCTGTTGGTCGTAACTCATCCTCGTGTCCTCCCACTCGTACGGACGGCCCATCGGCGATCCGTGCGTGAGATACAACAGGCGAGCCGGCCAGATTGCTGCATCAAAGAGGTCTTTTCGAGACGAGAGACTCGACCGGCTGGTCACGGCACCGCCGACGACAGGTCCACTGTGGCCGTGGCGGAGCAGAGGAGTTGCGCCCGTCGTTCCCAGATGCCGAATGCTGGTGCCGGACGCGATTGTTTCGCTGCCTGGGAGGCTGCGGTCGAGGGGGTGTGAAGTCAGCTTCCGGAGGAGCCTGGCGACTCCGTCGGGAAACAGTCGAGGTGGCTGACCGTGCCTGGAGCCCAACGGAAGCTGCCGATCATCGCTCTCGCCTGGGCGAGGTGTCCGGGGTCGAACGTGTGAACCTCGATGAAGATGTTGTTCGGCTTGCCGAACTCGTTGCCGGGATCCCGGATCTCCCAGCTCGTGACTGAACCGCTGTCGATCTCCCGGACCGCGAGGTCGCCGAACGTAGCGTTAGCCTGCTGGTCGCCGTTGCAGGCGATGGCAGGTCCGCCGTACCAGCGGTAGATCTCGACCAGGATGCCGCCCGGGGTGACATCGAACTTCTCGCCGGTGCAGCTCATCCATCCCACCATTGGACTAGCAGCGTATTCACCAGGGCCAAGGCTGGGCATGCCTTCGCCGCCGGTGCAGCCCGAATCCCACGTGCCCGTACCGAGGACCCCGTAGATGTGCTTGGTCGTGTCGGCGTACGGTCTTGGGTCGCCGACGTCCACGGTCGGCCAGTCGGCCGGGTAGTCGAACGAGAACTCGCCGTTCTCATAGTGACCTGGCGTCCCCGGCATAGTCGCCGCGGGCGATCCCGGAGCCGGCGTCGCCGGTGCCGACGAGGAGCACGAGGTCGCCGCAATCAGGGCGAGCACACAGAGAAGGGACGCGGCCAGCCGCCCCCTGGTCGGGCCTGGTTGATCCTTCATTGACACCCCTTCAATGGAGGATTCGGACGGCCGCACCGGTCCGGATCACGAGCGCCCGGTCGTTCGCTGCGTGGTTCCCATACGACCCGCACGCGCCACGACTGGAGTCGAGCCTACCAAGCGGCCACCAGACTCCGGCGTGCTAACCGTCAACGGGCACGCTTCGCCAGTCAGGGGCTCAATCTGAGCGTGATTTGGGGATTTGGCTGGCGAGGAAGGATTCGAACCTTCAATCCCCTGATCCAGAGTCAGGTGCCTTACCGTTAGGCCACTCGCCAGCGGAGCGACCGACAGAATACCGGATTCCGGAGCCAGTCGGCGCATCTGCCGCATCGGTCCGGGGCATCGGCTGTCTCCCCGCGCGCGCCTCGGCCTCGTCAGCGGCTGGCCGGCGCAAATGGCCACGCCTCGACAAGAACACCGGTGCTGGTGTGGTATAGTTCTAAGACGGCACTCGAAGGGTGTCGAAATACGCGGCACACGACCACTCCCTCTCTTCGGTCTCGGCGAGAAAGGTTCGCTGAGTCGCACGAGAAGGAGTTTTTCTTTTGTACTCACAGTCCACAGACAAGACGCTCACCTGCGTCGACTGCAATCAGGAATTCGCGTTCACCGCGAGTGAGCAGCAGTTCTACGCCGATCGGCAGTTCAGCGAGCCTCGTCGCTGCCCGTCGTGCCGCGCAGCCAAGAAGGCTGCCCGCGGTGACGGCGGCAACGGCGGCTACTCGAGCGGCGGCAACGGCGGCGGCTACGACCGCGGCCCGCGCGAGATGTTCAGCGCAACCTGCTCCAGCTGCGGCCGCGAGGCCCAGGTCCCCTTCCGGCCCACGGGCTCGAAGCCGGTCTACTGCAGCGACTGCTTCAGCAGCCAGCGAGCCTCGAGCAACCGCTACTAACCGCGACCAAACCAAAAGGAGCCCGATCACTCGGGCTCCTTCTTGATTCCACGTTCGAACGGCCGGCCGCGAGCCGCCACTCGGCCCCTACTCCCGGACGGCCGCCAGCTCCCCGAGCAGCTCTCTCTTGCGGTCGGCCCGGGCGAACGATCCGTTGATCGCATTTGCCGCCAGCCGCGTCACGTCGCCCGCCGTGAACCCCAGCGCCGCCGAGATCCGGCGGTAGTTCTCGCCTATGTACCCGCCGAAGTAGGCCGGGTCGTCCGAGTTGATCGTCACCGCGACACCGGCCTCGAGCAGTGTGCGGATTGTCGAGCGCTCCAGAGCGGGCACGACACGCAGACGCAGGTTCGACAGCGGGCAGGCCGTCAGGGTCACGCCCGATTCGGCCAGGCGCCGCATCACCGCCGGATCGTCGGCCGCCCGGACGCCGTGATCGATCCGCGAGACGCCCAGGCTATCGAGCGTTCGCTGAACAAGCGACGCGTCCGCCTCCTCGCCCGCATGGGCGACCGCGCGCAGGCCCCTGGCGCGGGCGTCGGCGAACACCGGCGCAAATGGCTCCGGCGGGAACCCGACCTCGCTGGAGTCCAGGCCGACCGCCACGATCCGGTCCAGCCACGGCTCCGCGGCGACCAGCGTGGCCGAGGCCGCCTCAACCGGCAGGTGCCGCAGGAACGAGAGGATCAGGCCGCTCGTGATGCCGAACTCGCGCTCGCCGTCGGCCAGCCCGTCGAGGATGCCGCCGATCACGTCACTCATCGGAATCCCGCGCGCGGTGTGAGTCTGCGGGTCGAAGAACGGCTCGACGTGCCGGACCCCGTCGGCGTCGGCGCGGGCGACGTACGCGAGCGTCAGCTCGCGGAAATCGTCGCGGGTCACGAGCACGGAGCAGGCGGCGTAGTAGATGTCCAGGAACGTCTGCAGGTCGGCGAAGTCGTACCGAGCGCGCATCTCGTCGACCGAGGCGAACGGCAGCGTCAGGCCATTTCGGGCGGCCAGCCGGAAGGCCAGGTCGGGCTCGAGCGTGCCCTCGAGGTGGACGTGGAGCTCGACCTTGGGCAGGCGGTCGATCAGATTCGAGAGGTCGAAATCGGGCTGGACCTGGGCGCCCGGCAGCACTTGCTCCACACCTCCAGCCACGCCGCCGGGGCTGCCGGTTGGCGCTGCGCCCCCGCGTTGTCGGCCAGTCTATCGAGTCGGCGGCGAAACGCCGCACCGAACATGCACGGCGACGTCGCGCGGCGCGAGTCGGAGGGTTCGTCTGGCGCGCCGTTCTGGGCACTGCTATGAACCCTGCCCGGGCCGCGCTAGCCTCCGAGTCCAGGAGGCACCGAATGACGCAGTCGACCTCGGACATCTACTCAGCCGCCGACATCGAGGCCAACCGGGCGGGCCGGCTCACGGACAACCAGCGCCGTTACCTCAAGGCAGACGCGCGTTCATTTTCCAAGGGCATGTTGGGCGGGGCTCTCATCGCGGCGGTCATCGGCGCGCTCATCGCAACCTCGAATGGGCCGACGCAGTATCCGTTCGAGCGGCAGGCCTTTGCGGCCGTCTTCTTCCTCGGCGCCGTCGTATTGCTGCTCGTGGGCATTCGGCCGAACCCGGAAGCCGGCGACGCGTCGAGCGGCCGCGTGGAGGCCGTCGAGGGAGCGATCGGCAAGCGGAGCTACAGCAGCTCGACCCGGGGCGCGACCTCGACGTCGTACTTCCTGGAGATTGGCGAGAAGCGCTACTCGGTCGGCGGTGCCGAGTACCACGCCGCGCCGGATTCGGGCTGGGTCCGCCTGTACATGACGCCCAGGACTCACAAGGTGGTCAACTTCGAGCGACTTCCGGACAAGGTCGTGCCGGATATGGCCAGCGTGACGCCCGCGGCGCTGATGAAGGAACTCGGGTCGGCGTTCCTCTCGCACGATCAACAGACCAGGAACGAGACCCGAGCCGAGATGGAGGCGATGGCCCGCTCCGTGAAGGCCCAGATGACGGTCACGGATACGCCGGCGAGCGCCGCCGCCGGCGGGCGATCGCGACCCGCGGCCGCTGGCTCAGGCCATCCTGGGCACCTGGCAGATGGGCCCGATGTCGGTGACCTTCATGCCGGACGGGACCATGGCGGCCACCGTCATGGGTAACATGAAGCGGCAGGGCAGCTGGTCCGTCGGGGCGGACGGGAAGCTCCACGCCGACGGCGCCGGGCCCGGTCTGAGCGGTGCGGCCGACGCCTGGGTCTCGGGAGACACCCTGACCATCTCGCAACAGGCCGGGTCGGCGGCCTTCCACCGAGCCAACTAACCGGCGGCGAGCCGGCGGCTGAACCCGATCGTCGACCAGGAGGGCGAACCCGACGCGACGCGCCGGGGTTCGATCATCCGGCCTTGCCCTGGGCCTGGAGTTTGGCCCAGGTGTCCTTGAGCGTCAGGGTGCGGTTGAAGACCGGGTGCTCGGGCGCCGAATCCGTGTCCGGGCAGAAGTAGCCCAGGCGCTCGAACTGGACCGTCTCCCCTATCGGCAGTTCCGCGAGCCCGGGCTCGACCATGCAGCCCTGGAGCACCTTCTCCGATTCGGGGTTCAGGTCCGCGAACAGATCGCCCTCGGCGCCGGGGTCGGGCCGCGTGAACAGGTGGTCGTACAGCCGCACCTCGGCCGCCATCGCCTGCGAGGCCGAGATCCAGTGCAGCGTGGCCTTGGGCCGGCGGCCGTCCGGAGAGTCGCCCCCGCGCGTGGCCGGGTCGTACGTGCATCGCAGTTCCACGACCTCGCCGGCGGCGTCCTTGACCACCTCACGACAGGTGATGAAGTACGCGGAGCGCAGCCGGACCTCGCGGCCGGGGGCCAGACGGAAGAACTTCGCCGGCGGCTCCTCCATGAAGTCGTCGCGCTCGATCCACAGCTCGCGACCGAACGGCACCTTGCGCGTGCCGGCCGACGGATCCTCCGGGTTGTTGACGACGTCCATCTCCTCGACCCGACCCTCGGGGTAGTTCTCGATGACCACCTTGAGCGGCGACAGGACGGCGAAGCGGCGCGCGGCCCTGCGATTCAACACGTCGCGGACGGAGTGCTCGAGCTGGCCGACTTCCACGGTGCTGTCGCTCTTGGCCACGCCTATCTGGGCGGCGAAGTCGCGAATCCCTTCGGCCGGGAACCCACGCCTACGCAGGCCGGAGATCGTGGGCATCCGCGGATCGTCCCAGCCGCGCACGTGCCCCTCGTTGACCAGGCGCAGCAGGACCCGTTTGGACAGGACCGTGTACGTGATGTTGAGCCGCGCGAACTCGATCTGGCGGGGGTGCGACGGCACCGGCAGGTTCTCGATGAACCAGTCGTAAAGGGGCCGGTGGACCTCGAATTCGAGCGTGCACAGCGAGTGCGTGATGCCCTCGATCGCGTCGGACTGGCCGTGCGCGAAGTCGTACATCGGGTAGATGCACCACGTGTCGCCGGTGCGCGGATGCGCGGCGTGCAGGATCCGGTAGATCACAGGATCGCGCAGGTTGATGTTCGGGGACGCCATGTCGATCTTGGCGCGCAGCACCCGCGTCCCGTCGGGGAACTCGCCCGTCCGCATCCGTTCGAAGAGGTCGAGGTTCTCCTCGATCGGGCGGTCCCGCCAGGGGCTGTTCCGGCCGGGTTCCGTGAGCGTCCCGCGGTGTTCGCGGATCTCGTCGGCGGATAGGTCGTCGACGTAGGCCTTGCCGGCCTTGATCAGGTAGACGGCCCACTCGTAAAGCTGTTCGAAGTAGTCCGACGCGAAGTAGAGATGCTCGCCCCAGTCGAAGCCGAGCCAGCGCACGTCCGCCTGGATCCCGTCGATGTACTCCTGCTCTTCCTTCATGGGGTTCGTGTCGTCGAAGCGCAGGTGAGTGCGGCCGCCGAACTCGCGCGCCACGCCGAAGTTCAGGCAGATGGACTTGGCGTGACCGATATGGAGGTGGCCGTTCGGCTCGGGCGGGAAGCGGGTGACGATCGTCCGGTGTTTGCCGTCCCGCAGGTCGGCGGCCACGATCTCACGGATGAAGTCGCCCCGTTCCGGGGTGGCCCCTGCTGGCGTGGCCCCTGCGGGCGGGGAACCTTCGGGCGACGGTGATGGCTGGATGCTCACGTGGCAGCGGCTCCCGACTCGTGGCTCATATATACCGATTGGTCAGGCGCCAGCGAGCGCGCCCGAGTTTACCAAATCGGGGCGCCTTCTCGGATGGGCCGGTTGGGCCGTCCGGGCGCGAAGCAACACAACCCCCGGGGTGCGTCTGACGCGACGCGCGCGATCCTCTCACCCGACGTCGGCGTTAACTCCTTTGCCAAAGCAAATGAACGCGGGTCGAACCGACCCATTCGCATAACAAGGAGTAAGGCATGTCTGTCCACCGGAATCGACTCTCGGCGATCGCGCTGGCGATCGTCGTGTCAATTGCCGTGGCCGCGTGTAACCCCGCCACGACCACGCCCGTGCCCCCGACGAGCCAGGCAGGCGGTAACCCTGGAGGCGCGGCGAACGCGGTGACCATCCAGGGCTTCGCCTTCTCACCGGCCAGCATCACGGTCGCGGTCGGGACCACCGTGACCTGGACGAACAAGGACTCAGCAGCTCACACGGTCAGCGCCGACGACGGCAAGACGTTCGACAGCGGCAGCATTGCGTCCGGAGCCAGCTTCTCCTTCACCTTCAAGACGGCCGGGACGTTCTCGTACCACTGCGGTTTCCACACCTACATGAAGGGTGCGGTAACGGTCACCGGGTAGCCCGAGGACTCGCCGCGGATCAGCGGCGCATGTGGCAGCCGATCCGATCGCAGGCGTCGCACGGCGACGACGGCGCAAACGCGCCGCTGCCCGCTTGTGCACCGAGCCCGACGATCCCGGAGATCGACTTCAGAGGCTGCATCAACAACGACGGCAGGAGCGCGATCCCGACGGCCTGGGCGTCGACGAGGCCGAACAGGACGCGCTGCTGGTCCATGGCCATGCCGCAGTAGCCCGGGCTGTAGCGCAGCGTGACCAATTCGCCCGCTCCGAGACGCCCGACCAGTCGTTCTGTGACCGCGTCCGCGGCGGCTTCCGCCGCCCACGACCCGATCGCGTCCGCGATCCACGCCCCGAGCGAATCGCCGTCTCGGCCGTGACGCTCGGATAGCTCCGAGATACCGACGCCGGCCGTCGCGACTACGACCGCGACCCGATCGACGGTACCGAGGAACCGGCTGACGTCTCCCCGAATGGTCGCGCTGCCGGCGTGGATGCGACGCGGCGTCTGAGCCGTAACCGCATACACGGCGTAGACGCCGCTCGGCCGCAGGACCTCCCCGGCCTCGGCCGCGACGGCCTCGATTCGATCGGCGATCCTCGCCTTGGGCGCCGCGTTCGCGGGATACCCGAGGTGTCTGCGGATCTCGTCTGCCGGGGCGCGGCCGATCATCAGGTCGGTGCAGACCTCGACGGCCAGCGGCGCGGGCAGCTGGGGCGGCTCGACGGCGAGTGGCGCGGGCGGCTGGGGCGACGGGGCCGGCTCGGACCCCGCGGGTGGCGCGGGTCGCCTGGTCCAGGTCGTCACGTGGCCGGCTCCGGGGTCTGAAGCAGGGCCGGGACCTCGTCCACGGCGGCGCACAGCGCCTCGACGTTCTCGAGCGGCGTGCCCGGGGCCAGATCGCAGCCTGACGAGAGCACGAACCGGCGACTGCCGGCGCAGGCGTCGAGCAGCCGCCTCGCCTCCGTGCGCACCGCCGAGGCCGGTCCAGCATGGATGAACGTCGGGTCGACATTGCCGCAGATCGCGACCGGACCGCGCACTGGGGCGTCGGCTCGGCCGTCCACGCGGCCTTCGACCCGGGCCGCCGCAGCCGGCAGATCCATCGGCGCACCGAAGTGGTACATATCCGCGCCCGACTCCAACATCGCGTCCAGATGCACGATCCTGGCCCCGCAGTTGTGCAGCACGATGGCGAACGTCGGGTCCTGGGCGGCATCCACGACACGCCTCACGAACGGCGCGGAGAAGCGGGCCAGGCCGCGCGGCGAAAGCAGCCCCGCGGCGGGCTCGGCCATGATCACCCCGGCCGCGCCGGTTCGCCGGAACTCGAGGGCGTACTCGACCAGGAAGGGCGTGACCCGTTCGAGCAAGGCGAGGATCACGGCGGGTTCGGCCAGGGTCGCTTCGAGCGCCTCGGCCACGCCGAAGAGGCGAGCGGCCAGGGAGAACGGACCGATCATGCCGCCGAGAACCGGCTTCTGCGGCGTTCGCTCCCGCGCCGCGCCGACGAGCAACGCGGCGGCGTCCAGATGGACCCGCGTCCGGCCGTCTCCGGGCGCCGGCACCGCCAGCCCTTCGACGTCGGCGCCCGAGGTCACGCGTCGCCCCGTCAGCGCCGGCATGGCGTCGTCGCTCAGCCGAACCGCGGCCCCGAACGCCTCCGCCTCGGCGCTGAGATCCATGGCCGTCAACAGAAACGGAGTGCCGAGCCGCTCGTTGAGCGCCAGCACCGAGGCCGCCTGCGCGGCGGCGTCGCAGACCACGTCCCGGACGCGGCCGCCGGTCAGGGCCAGCCCCGCGTACGCCCCGATCGGCATCGCCAGCGGGCGCGGGCTCGACTCCACTATCTCACGGAGGCCGGTCACGCCGCGTCCACCTGCCCTGTGCGGCCCGGGCCGCCGCCCGTGGCGGGGCCGGCCGTCGTCGATTCGCTCACGAGGTGAGCCGGGCCACGGTCGAGATCAAGGCCCGGATGTTCTCGGTGGGAGCGCCCGGCGGCATCCCCCCACCGCACGACACGATGAGCCGGGAACGGTCCTCCAGCGCCTCGAGCATGTCCGTCACCGCGCGTTCCACGTCTGCGGCGTTGCCGTCGGCGAGCACGTCACGGGGCGGGATGTTGCCGACGAGGGCGATCCGTCCGTCCGTCCACGTCCGCATCTCCGTGATCGAGTGCTGGATGCCGAAGTTGAGGAGATTGATGCCGGCATCGGCGAGCAGTGGCGCGGACGCCTTGCACGGCGCGTCGTTGTGAAAGAACTTGACGGTCACGTCGGCGTCGAACGCCCGCCGTAGATACGGCAAACCGAACGTCTCGAAGTCACGCCGGCTTATGAAGCCGACGATGTCGTCGAGCAGGAGGATCCCGTCGATCGTCGGAAAGGCCTCGCGCTGGCAGGCGACCCAGTCGACCAGGTAGTCGGTCACGATCCCCAGCAGCCGGTGCATCGCCTCCGGATCGGTCTTGATCGCGGTCAGGAATTCGGTCGTGCCCATCAGGAAGGTGGCGATGTTCAGCGGCCCGCGGGCGACGGCAAAGCGGATCTTGTGCCCGCGCCGCTCGATTTCGGGCTGGAGGTGCTCGAGACGCTTGATCGCAAACGGCAGCAGACCGTTCTTACGGGGATTGGGAGTCTCCAGCGCATCGACGTCGGCGACCGACCGGAGGACCTTCTTGGTGAACGGGAATTCGTCCTCCTCCCAGACCGATACCGAGCCGAAGGCGGAAGGCTCGGTGCACATGCCGTACTCGGACCAGAAGCCGGGCAGGAACATCGTGTCCGGGAACGTGTCGATGGCCTTGAGGTTGTCGTCGAGGAAGACTCGGTCGTCCGTGAAGTAGTCCAGGATCGTGTGCCCGGACCACCTGGGCAGCCACGGGCTGTCGATGATGAAGCCCGTGGGCAGCGGCCTCACGACCTCGCCGCGGACGACTGCTACCAGCTGGTTCCACTGCAGGTCGTTCATGGCGCTAGCCTCGGGCTCCTTCCAGGTCGTGCCGTTCGATCAGCCGCCGGGCGACCTCTACGGCCGCAGTCGCGGTCTCGCCGTAGCCGTCGGCCCCGATCGAGTCCGCATAGCGCTGCGTCACCGGGGCGCCGCCGACCATCACCTTGACCTCGGGTCGGAGCCCCGCCGCGTCGATTGCCTGGAGGGTCGTCTTCATGGCCGGCATCGTGGTTGTCAGCAGCGCCGACAGCCCCACGATCTGCGGCCGGGACGCCTGCACCGCCGCGACGAAGCGCGCGGCCGGGATGTCCACGCCCAGATCGACGACCTCGAAGCCGGCACCCTCGAGCATCGCCCCGACCAGGTTCTTGCCGATGTCGTGGAGATCGCCCTCGACGGTGGCCAGGAGGACTCGGCCCGCCGGCTTCGCGCCCGTTTCGACCAGGAGCGGCCGCAGGATCGCGAAGACCTCCTTGGTCGCGCGGGCCGAGATGAGCAGCTCGGGCACGAAGTACTCGCCCTCCTCGAACAGCCGCCCCACCTCCCCCATCGCCGGGCTGATGCCGTCGGCGATGACGGCCACCGGGGAGACGCCGGCAGCCAGGGCCAGGCGCGCGGCGTCCGCGGCGCCGCTTGCGTCGCCTGCGAGAATCGCCTCGCGTAGGTCGGACAACGGATCCATCGACGGCGTGCCTCCGCTCGACACCAGGGGGTGTGGAGCGATCATAGAGTTGAAACGGCACTCGTCTCGTTTCATTCGGCACCTCCGTCACCCGAGGGATCGGCATGCAAACCCTGCTCGAACGCATCGCCACGGGCGCCATCCTGGTCTCGGACGGGGCCATGGGTTCCCTGCTCCAATGGGAGGGGCTGCCCGCCGGTACCAGTCCGGAGTCGTGGAACCTGGCGCGGCCCGAGGTGGTCCGTGGCGTGGCCGCGGCCTATCTCGCCGCGGGCTCGGACATGGTGCTCACCAACTCGTTCGGCGGCTCGCCACTCAAGCTGGCGCGTCACGGGCTCGCCGATCGGGCAGCAGAAGTGAACCGCGCCGCGGCGATGCTGGCACGGGAGGCCGCGGGCGGCGAGGGGTTCGTCGCCGGCTCCGTCGGCCCGACGGGCCGGATCGTCGTCGACGAGGGCGGGGACGTCACCCCGGCGGAGCTCTACGCAGCGTTCCGGGAGCAGGTGATCGGCCTGGCTGACGGCGGGGTCGATGCGATCTGCGTGGAGACGATGAGCTCACTGGCGGAGGCGATCGAGGCGGTCAGGGCGGCCAGGGAGCACACCGGCCTGCCGGTCTTCTGCACCTTCAGCTTCGACCTGGGACGCCGCGGCTTTCGGACGATGATGGGCGTCAGCCCGGAGCTGGCCGCGCGTGAGGCGGCCGCGGCCGGCGCGGACGTCATCGGCACGAACTGCGGCAACGGCATCGAGAACATGATCGAGATCGTCCGGCAGATGCGCGCGGCTGTGCCCGACCGTCCGATCCTGGCCCAGGCCAACGCGGGCATGCCGGAGCTGGTCGACGGCGTGACGGTTTACCCCGAGACGCCCGAGTACATGGCCTCGCGCGTCGCGGGGCTGATCGCAGCCGGCGCCACCATCATCGGCGGCTGCTGCGGGACGACGCCGCGGCACATCGCCGCTATCGCGGGAGTGGCGCGCGGCCGCTGACCCGGGCGGGGTGCCGCAGCACGCTCATCGACGACCGGTCGGCGGACGGGAGCCGGCGAGCAGCTCCCTGGCCATCGCCCTCACTGTCTCCGCGTCGGTCGCCGCCAGAGCGCACGCCGCCAGATCGCTCAACTCCGCCCTGGTCACCCCCGCCAGAACGGCGCGAACCTCGTCGAGGGAGCCCGCGTCGGCCGATAGCTCATCGACGCCCAGGCCCACCAGAACGAGGGCCCCGAGCGGGTCGCCGCCCAGCTCGCCACAGACCGCGACGGGGATCCCGGCCTCGTCCGCCCCGGCTACGACGCTCCGGATCAGTCGCAGGACGGCCGGGTGCAGCCCATCCTGGAGGTCCCCCAGTGCGGGGTTGCCGCGGTCGGCGGCCAGCGTGTACTGGGTCAGGTCGTTTGTGCCGATCGAGAAGAAGTCCACCAGCCGGGCCAGCTCCGGGGCGAGGAGCGCGGCCGATGGGACTTCGACCATGACCCCCGAGACCATTCGGTCCGGCAGCGGATCGCCGGCGGCGGCCACGGCCGCGCGAGCCGAGTCCCGGAGCTCGAGGAACAGCCGCGCGTCGGCGAGGGTCGAGACCATCGCGGCCATGACGTGCGGGGTCACGCCGGCCAGGCCGGCGGCGCGCCAGATCGCCCGCAGCTGGGTCAGGAGCAACTCCCTGTTGCCGTGAGCCGCCAGCCGGATGGCGCGCACGCCCAGGAACGGGTTGGCCTCTGCCGGCAGGTCGAGAAACGGCAGGGCCTTGTCCCCGCCGATGTCGGCCAGGCGGACTACGACCGGTCGATCGGGCCCGAACGCCTCGAAGGCGGCGCGGTAGGCGGCCACCTGTTCGGCCTCCGACGGCGCGGTCTGGCGTTTCATGAACAGGAACTCGGTTCGGAAGAGCCCTACGCCTTCGGCTCCGGCCTCGAGCGCGCGGGCCGCGTCCTGCGGGCCGCCGATGTTTGCCAGTAGCGACACGCGCTCGCCGTCGGCGGTCGCGCAGGGCCGACCTCGAAGCGCGGCCGCCGCACTGCGCGACTCCACCAGCGCGGCGGCGCGGGCGGCGAAGTCCGCAGTCTCGGCCGCGTCCGGATCGAGCACCACTTCGCCCGCCGCCCCGTCCACGGCGGCCATGGATGCCCCCCCGGCCGCGTCGAGCAGCCCGCGGGCCCCCACGATCGCCGGTATCCCCAGGCCGCGCGCCAGGATGACGGCGTGGGCCGTCACGGAACCGCCCTCGAGGGCCACCCCGAGCAGCAGCCCGGGCGGGATCTCCGCCGCGATCGATGGCGGAAGATCGGCTGCGATAGCGATCGAAGGGACCTGAGGCAGCGCCACATCCTGGCCGCGCAGGATCCGAGCGATGCGCGCGCCCACGTCGCGGACGTCCGCGGCCCGGGCCGCAAGCAACTCGTCGGGCAGCGCCGCCAGCGTCGCGCTCGCCGCCGCCGCCGCATTCTCGACCGCGAACGCCGGCTCCATCCCGTTCTCCACCAGCGAGACGGCCGCGTCGAGCAGTTCCGGGTCCGACGCCATCAGCGCCTGCGCTTCGAAGATGCCGGCCTCGTCCTCGCGACCGAGATCGCGGATGTGACCGGCCAGGGACTCGAGCTGGCGGGCGGCCTCCTCCGCCGCCGATCTCAGGACGGCGGCCCCATCGGCAGACACAGGCGCGCCCTGAGCCTTGCCGGTCGTGCGAGACGCGTCGCCGGCTTCGGCCGCGTCGTGACGCCAGACCGGACCGATAGCGACCCCACTCGCGCCGGGAGTCCCGACGATCCGCCTGCCCACATCTAGCCCCTCAACCCGGATTGGCTTCGCCGAAACCGCCGGCGGCCAGAACCCGTATCGCCTCGATCGCGGCGATCTCGTCCTCGCCCTCGGCCGAGACCCGGATCCGGTGGCCCCGCTCCACGCCGCAGCCCAGCACGCCGAGCAGGCTCTTGGCATTGGCCGGCCTGGTAGCCCGCGTCAGATTCTCGACCCGGATGTCGGACCGGAACGACGCGGCCTTCTTGACGAACGTGGCCGCCGGGCGGGCATGCAGGCCCGACAGATTGGCCACCTCGAGCTCTGTCACCTGCATTGCCGCGCTCCCTTCGCTGCCACGATCTCGGGTCCCGCCATCATTCCGCTTGAGGGTTCACGCGACGTCCTTGGACATGCGAGCGGCTTCCTCGGATGCCTCCAGGACGGCGGCGAGGCCGTCTCCCGCCGAGGCCTGCACGGCGGCCACGACGGCCCCTTCCACGATCGGCCCGCCACTCAGGCGCGTTCGACCGGCAGTCTCCGGCTCGATCATGTCGAGAGCCAGCTTGGACGCCAGAACGGCGCTGCCGAGATCGGCCAGCACGACGACTCCGACGCCCGCGTCCCCCTCGGTGATCGCCGCGGCGATGCGCCCGGCATCGGTCCCGAGCGACCCGTCCGCCGCTCCGCCGGCAGCCAGGATCTTCACCTCGGGCCCGGCCATCTGGCCGGCCAGCTCCACCACGCCTTCAGCGATCCTGGCCGAATGCGAGACGATGACGATACCTACCAGGGATTCGGACTGTCCTGCCACACCGACCCTCTCTTGAGGCGACCAGGCTAGCGCGAGTATGCCCGGTGGACCGGCGCAAGGCCGGTCCACCGGGTTGGTCAAGTCACGGCTCGACGCCGTGAAGTCGATCGGCCGACTAGGACCAGGTGTCCGCGGCGGCCTTGAGGAGCAGATACGAGGAGGTCGCACCGGGGTCCTGGTGACCCGCGCTGCGCTCTCCGAGGTAGCTCGCCCGACCCTTGCGGGCGACGAGCGGGATGGTTGCCTTCATGCCGGCTTCGGCCGCGGCCACAGCAGCTCCGAGAGCCTCGCGCGGGGGCTTGGCGTCTGCCAGGGCCTGCTTCAATGCGTCGCGCGCCGGCATGAGCGTGTCGAGCATCGTCTTGTCGCCGGGCTCGGCCTTGCCCAGCCGCTGGATGCCGGTGATCCCCGCATCCAGCCCCGCCAGCCACTCTTTCAAGCTGGCCGACGGCTGGCCGGACATGGCGATGCCGAACTGCAGGAACAGCGTGCCGTAGAGCGGCCCGCCGGCCCCGCCGACCGTGGAGATGAGCGTAGACCCGACCGTCTTGCAGACGACGCCTACGTCGTCGCCGGAAAGCGCGTCGAGCTTGGGAACGACGGCCGTGAACCCGCGATCCATGTTGATGCCGTGGTCGGCGTCGCCGATGGCCGAATCCAATTCGGTCAGGTAGACCTTGTTCTCGGCGATGACTCCGGCATAGCGCCGGACCCAGCCTCGCACGTCCTCGAACGACAGAGATCCCGATCCGTCCATGGGCGTCGCTTCCTCTGGTACTGCAATGCCGTCAGGTTAGCGTTTCGCCGGAGCCTCGCTCAGACACCCCACCGCAGGCCGGGCGTGTTGACCGGGGCATCCCAGAAGCGGGTCATCTCGTCGTCGAGCCGCAGCAGGCTGATCGAGCAACCGGCCATCTCGAGCGACGTGATGTAACTGCCGACCAGGTTCCGGGCGACGGTGATCCCGCGGCCCTTGAGGATCTTGTTGACCGCGTTGTACACGACGTACAGCTCGATCAGCGGCGTGCCGCCCATGCCGTTGACGAAGGCGAGCACCTTGTCGCCCGACTTGAACGGCAGGTCCTCGAGGATCGGCGTCATGAGCATCTCGACGATCTGGTCGGCGGGGGCGAGCTTCATCCTCGTCCGACCCGGCTCGCCGTGGATGCCGATGCCGATCTCCATCTCGTCTTCGCCGAGTTCGAAGGTGGGCTTGCCCGCCGCCGGAACCGTGCAGCTGGTGAGGGCCATGCCCATCGATCGAACGTTGTCCTGAACCTTCTGGCACAGGGCCGCAACCTTGTCCAGGTCGGCGCCGGCCTCGGCGGCTCCGCCGACGATCTTCTCCGCCAGTACCGTGCCGCCGACGCCGCGCCGGCCAGCCGTGTACAGCGAATCCTTTACGGCGACGTCGTCCGCCATGACGATCGCCTTGACCTTGATGCCTTCGGCCTCGGCCAGCTGGGCCGCCATGTCGAAGTTCATCACATCGCCGGTGTAGTTCTTGACGATGTGGAGCACGCCGGCCCCGCCGTTGACCGCCTTCGTGGCGGCCTGCATCTGATCCGGCACGGGCGAAGTGAAGACGGCGCCCGGGCAGGCCGCGTCGAGCATTCCAAAGCCCACGAAGCCACCGTGCATCGGCTCATGGCCCGAGCCGCCGCCGGAGATGATCCCGACCTTGCCCTTCTTGGGCGCGTCCTTGCGGACGATGATGTTCGGCTCTTCGATCCGGATGAGGTCGGCATGAGCCGCCGCCATGCCGGCGAGTGCGTCGTCGACTACACGATCCGGCGCATTGATGAGTTTCTTCATGCTGACTCCTCCGGTGCTACTGCAGAACAGCCCGCCTGCCGTCCGGCCTGCGCTGGTGCTTCGGGCGTGGGTGGGACGGCACGGGATGACCGATATGGAATCTGGACACGCGGGCACGCCATACGCGCTCGAGCGTCACCGCCTCTTCGCACTCTAGGCCCCCTCGGCCGCGCGAAACCTCAAATCATTCTAAGAAACGCCATCGTCGCGGTACGCGATCTGGCCCGCCCCGAATCTCGCTCGTTCCGCTATCCGACGGCACGCCCCACCAGGGCCCCCAGCCCGAACGTGACCGCGGCGGCGGCAAGGCCGAGCAGGACCTGCCGGCCACCCGTCCTGAGTACGCTCGAGCCGGTGACGACCGTGATCGCCGCGCCGACGAGCATCAGGGCCGCGGCGCTGATCACGATCGAGACCGCAACCGCGGGCGTCCCCGACGCGAAGATGAAGGGCAAGACCGGCACGATCGCGCCGAGCGCGAACAGGAAGAACGAGGTGAAGGCGGCGACCCAGGCCGACCCGCCGAGCTCCTGGGGATCGATGCCGAGCTCTTCGCGGGCCAGAGTGTCGACCGCCCGGCCGATCTCACCCCCGACGATCGACTTGGACATCAGGCGCGCCTGTTCGGCCGTGAGCCCCTTCGATTGGTAGATGAGCGTCAGCTCCTCCTCCTCCTCGTCGGGCACGGCCAGGAGCTCCTCGCGCTCGACGGTGACCTGGTGGGCGAACAGCTCGCGCGCGCTCTGGACCGAGAGCCACTCCCCGATTGCCATCGAGAGCGCACCGGCCAGCATGCCGGCCATGCCGGCGATCAGGACGGCGTGACCGCCCGACGATGCGCCGGCCACGCCCATCGAGATGCTCAGGTTCGAAACGAGGCCGTCGTTGGCACCCAGCACCGCGGCCCGCAGCTGGTTGCCGCCGCTGCCCCGGTGGCGGCCCTCGATGCGGGCGATGGCGCCACCCTCGACGCCCTTGCCGTGAGCCAGTTCGCGGAAGAGCCGAGCATGTGATCGCTCGTCACCGGGCATCCGGGCCAGCGCCTCGGGCTGGTCGTCGTACATGGCCTCGTCGGCGGCTTCGCGCTCGGCGATCGTCGGCACCACGATGCTCGGCCCAAAGTGGTTGGCGATGAACATCAGCACCCGGGCGCGCCAGGCCGGACCCATCCGGCTCGAGTCGACGCCCGCGGCGGTGAGCCGGTCCCGCCAGACGTTGGCGTGGACCGTCTCCACGTCGACCATGCGGGTGTAGAAGTCCTTGACGGCGCCGCTCTTCTCCTTGTCCACCAGCACCCCGTACAGGGCGATGGCGTCGATCTCGCCCTGGAGGTTCTCGCGATAGCGCGCGATGTCGGCGCTGGTTGGGGCCGGCGCCCCGGGCTTCCGGTCAGTCGACTCGGGCGGTGTCGTCTGCGTGCTCATGGGCCTAGTTTGGCGGGTCGCCGCGGGATCGACAACGACCCGCCGATCGTGGCCCGCTGGGGACGCCCTCCGCACGGATTCGGGCGCCCTTCAGCGACCTGTCAGAATCGGCTGCTGCAATGCGCCTTGCCGGACGTGTGCACGACGCGGCCGGCCACTGACCGAGAGACAGCCGGCCCAAGCCCCCGCTGGGGTCGGTTGTTTCTTCGTCAGACCTTCGCTGCTCGCCTGCCCGGGGTCTCCGACGATCCCGCGCTCGGCAGTCCGGGCGCGAATCGCCGGCTCAGCTTCGAGCGCCGCTCCGAGCCCCACACGAAGACGTCCGCGCCGCCGCCGTACGGGCAGAAGGCATCGCCCGTGGCCGGGCAGAACACCGCGATGCGTCCGATGAGGTCCTTTGCCACGGCCAGCCAGAGCCGATCCAGGCAGCCCCGCTGCCAGCTCATGGTCGCCGCCACGAACTCGATCCGGGCCGTGTCCTTCAGGTACGCGCCCAGCGACTCGAGCCACGATTCGGGCGGGACGATGGTCGCGGCGCCAACGGCCCGAAGACCCGCGCTGTCCTCGCGGCCCGGATCGAGGTGTATGGCCAGCACCAGGACGGTCGTCCCGGTGAATAGCGCGCTGGCGACGGCGTCAAAACGCGACGCCGTCGAGTCATCGTCCGCAGCCGCTGCGTGCGCAGGGCTCAGACCGGGGTGGTGAATGCGCGTCCAGACCGACTCGTGGCTGAAACGCAGCATGAAGCCGACCGGAGGTTGACCGGCATACTGCGCCTGCCAGGCGTCGAGCGCCTCGTGAACGTTCATCATCCCCTTGATCGAACACCCGCCGGACAGAGCTGCCGCCGCGGTCGGAACCGAATCGGCGGCCTCCAACGGACAGTGACAGGTGGCAATCCCGCCCGCCTGGCCTCGGTTCCGGCGGGCCCTCAGCCCCCGCTTAACGTAGCCGGGATGGCGGCCACATACAACGCTCCGGCGGGCCCGGTGTCGCGTCCGCGCGCCAGTTGCCGCGGACCTCATCGAATGCGCCGGGCCAGCCCGAGATGGCCCGCTCGCGACAGCGGTTCAGGCGATGGCCGCGTCCCCGGCGAAGGGCAACGCGGATCGCTCCGGTTCGGCCGCCTCGACGACCTCGTAGTGCTGGACTTCGAAGCGCTCGAAGACTTCGGTACTGCCGTTGCTCAGCACCGGCGTACCCAGGAGGTCGGTGCCGCCGAGCCAGCCGTAGAGGGACGCGAGGTCGCTCCAGACGCTCACGAACACGATGTGCTCGCTCCCATCCACGTGAGCCTGCCGGCCGACATGGGCGTACACGAGGCCGTCGTGTGCTCGAGCGTCGCGCAGCGCCTTCTCGGCCTGCTCCCGAAAGATCTGTACCTGCCCAGGGTGAACTCGCCCTTCCAGGACCCGGACAATCAAGTCTCTACCCCATGGAGTTGTCTTCCCCCCGGCGATTGTCGGGATCGCGGGCCTCTTCGGCAATAACAGGCCCATATCACGGACCGCGACAGGACGCCAAATGCATCAATACGGGCCCCCGCGCAGCGCGTCCTTCGGCGTCGCGACACCAGCCGACCTTACAGTCGCCTTACCTGCGCCCCGAACACGTCGAAGGCGTGCCGGCGAGTATCAGCGGAGTCGCTCCCGATGAACGGGACCGGAACGAGGAGACAACCCGCGTGAAACGTAGAACCGGCTCTATCGCCAGACTCGCCGCCACCGCGCTCCTCGTCGGCATCGTGGCCGTTGGCTGCGCGGGACACGGAGGCTCCGGTCCCGGGCAGGCGGGCTCGATCCCGACTCAGCCGAGCTCGGCCGCCGTGACGGCCCCGTCGAACGCCTCGACGTCGCCCCTGACAGTCACCGACTCGCCGGCCACTTCGAACCCGGCGGCCGCGAGCCAGTCGCCCGCCTCCGGCCTGACGAATGCCCCGGCAGCGACGCCGGACCCGCTGGACAGCCAGCTCTCTGACATCAACAGCGCGATCAACGGAGTCAACGGCTCGCTCTCGGGCGCCGACGCCGGCACCTCGGGCGGCGAGTAGCCCCAACACAGAGAGAAGGAGAACCACATGAAGATCCGACTCACAACCCTCGTCGCGGGCCTGGCCCTCGCCAGCTCTGTGCTCTTCGCATCGGCCGGGATCGCGACCGCGACGACACCGCCGGCCGGCCCCGCCGGAACGGGCGTCTGCCTCCCCCAGACGATGGCGCTCAAGGCCGGCGTCACGGTCGACAAGCTGCGCGACTTCGGCGACTGCGAGATCAACCGCCGGTTCACCACGCTCACCAACCTCTCGGCGAAGATCTCCGGCTCGAAGTACCTGACCAGCTCCGACGCGGCGGCCCTCCAGAGCGAGATCGGGTCCACTCGATCCGGCCTCACCACGCTCAAGGCCACGATCGACTCCGAGACGAGCGTCACGGCGCTGCGGGTCGACATCGTGAAGATCGCGACGCAGTTCCGCGTCTACCTGCTGGTGGTCCCGCAGGTCAACCTCGTCAACGGCGCCGACGCCGTGGTCTACGCCCAGACCCGGTTCGCCACGGTCAATACGAACCTCTCGGCTCGCATCGCCGCGGCCAAGGCAGCCGGCAAGGACACCACCGCGGCTCAGGCGGACCTCGACGCGATGAACGCATCGGTCACCGCGGCCGTCGGTCTGGCGAGCCCGCTGCCGGCTCAACTGCTGCCGCTCACCCCGGCCCAGTACAACGCCGGCTCGGCCGGTCCGGTCATCAAGTCCGCACGAACCGCCCTGGGCACTGCCCGCGACGACCTCAAGACCGCGGTCGCCGACGCACGAGCCTGCCGCGCCGCCCTCGCCGCTCTCAGGTAGCCGCCCCGACGCCTCAAACGAACGGCCCGCCCTCGGGGGGCGGGCCGTTCGTTGATTCGCGGTGGGGATCGCGGCTAGGCCAGGTCTTCCGTGAACGCCTGCAGGGTGAGGCCGAACTCGGCCCCGGGGCCGTCGTCACGCGGCCGGGCCCAGATCGTGCCGCCGATCGACTCGACCAGGCGACGGGCGACGAACAGGCCTATCCCCGAGCCGGCGACGCGCGCCGTTCGATGGGAGCGGTAGAAGACGTCGAATAGCCGCTCGGCCTCGGCCGGATCGATGCCCGGCCCTCGATCCAGGACCCTGACCCTGACGGACCCGTCCGGGGCATCCACGATCACGTCCACCTGACCGCCCCTCGGTCCGTACTTCGCGGCATTCTCGATCAGGTTGCGCACGATCTGTTCCACGAACGCGTCTTCGGCCCGCGCCACCGGGAGTGGCTTCGCCAGGCTCAAGGAGATCCGGCACTCCGGCCAGCGCTTCTGCTCCTGGTCGCACACCTTGCGCAGGAGATGCTGCAGAAGGACCGGCTCGGTATGGACCTGGATCGTCCCTCGCTCGGCCCGGGCCAGGACGACCAGATCCTCGACCAGGCGTTGCAACCGCTCCGCCTCGTGGCCGAGGTCGTCGATCAGCTCGGCCTGGCGAGCCGGGTCGAGATCCGGACGCCCCATCAGCACGCTGGCTGCGTAGATCGAGGTGATAGGCGTTCCCAGCTCGTGCGACAGGATGCCGAGGAACGCCTCGCGGAACTCCTCGGCGTCCTTGCGATCGGTGATGTCGAGGTTGATTCCGGCCCAACTGATGATCCGCCCCGACTCGTCGCGAACCGGGAAGCCGCGCGAGAGGACGGCCTTGCGCGCGCCGTCGGAACCGTCGACCAACAGCTCGTGGTTCCAGGGCGTTCCGGCCGCGACAGCGTCGGACCAGTCCCGCCCGGTTTGTTCGGCAACGTCGGGAGCCAGGGCCCGCAGCCAGCCCAGGCCGGCCGCCTCCTCGATCGATTGGCCGGACATCTTCAGATACGACTCGCTCAGGTACCTCATCCCGCCCTCGGGTCCGGCCAGCCAGATGCCGAACGGGATCGACTCGCCGATGGCCTGGGCCTGACCGCGCAGTTCCGCGACCGCCGCAAGCGCCTCTTCGCGATGCTTGCGCTCGGTGATGTCGACGACGCTCACTGTCAAACCGGTCGTGTCGCCGCCGGAATCCTTGAGCGCCTCGGCCCCAACCAGCCAGGTTTGCGCCGGCCCATCCGCTCCGGCCGGCTTCGCGACCTCGAAGTCGCGAATGGCGCCTCCGCTATCGAGGACTCCCGCGAGGGCAGTCATCGCCTCGTGACCGAAGGCAGGCACGGCCGCGTCGAATTGCCGGCCGAGACCCGACGACGTGGCGATGCCGCCCATCTCCGCCAGGGCCGGATTGATGTACAGGCAACGCAGCTCGCAGTCCAGGACGGCCAGGCCGACCGGGGCGGTCCCGATCAACGGCGTCGATGCCGCGGCTCCGAGCCGCATCAACTCCGAGAGCGCCTCGAGATGGGCCGCCTCCAGGCTTCTCACGCGAACGGTCGTCCACGCTCCGACGGCCACCAGCACGAGGGCCTCGAACCCGACCATGATCGATACGCCGACGGCCTCGTCGTACAGGCCGGCCCGCTCCCCCGCCATGCGCAGCCACGCGCCGGCCGGAACGACCAGCAGCGCCGCCGGCAGAATCCGACGGATGACCTGGCCGGGCACGCCCGAATCGTCGACGAGTCCAACCAGGGCGTGGTGGGGGTTGGCCGAGACGAGAGCCACGCCCGTCGCGACGAGGACGATCGACGACGGCAGCGATACCTGGGCGGCGGAGCCGGTCGACGCAAGCGCATCTGCACCGTACAGGTAGCCGAGAACCGAGATCCCGCCGATCAAGCCGCAAACGATCGCCAGGGCTTCGGAGAGATAGACGCCGCGGACCTTGCGGCCCAGCAGGAGTATCGCCAGCGCGGCGCCGATGAATGCGATGGCGGTCTGGACGGCAAAGCGGCCCGGGTAGGGGGAGGCGGCGCTGGCCGTGTCGGGCGCCAGCGCCTGGTCGATGCCCAGCCCGACGCCCGCCAGGTGCTCGAAGAGCGTGGCGCCTGCGATCCCCAAGACGACGACTGCCAGGACGCGACCCAGCCACGTGCTCGACCGACCCGCCGGCCACCGCTGCAGGCCCAGAGCCAGGCCGAGGCCGGTGAAGCAGATCGCGGCGTTGATCTTGGTTTCGACCAGGCCCGAACCCCAACTCGTCAGGAGGGGCAACCCAAAACCCCAGCCGGCCAGGACGGCCATGCCGAAGACGACCTCGACGCCGGCAAGCGGCAGCACGATCCGGCCGGAGTCCCGCGTCGAGCGACGGCTCCGGTTCGGGCGCGACCGAGCCACCGCCCCACCGGCAGCTGCGATGCCAGGCTCGATCGACGCCGGACCAGCGGCGCTCATCTCACTGACTCCTTGGTTCGCCGGGCGCGGCCGGTGGACGAAGCCGACGCGTCGTGTAGGCACCCGCTCCCGAGCGCCGATGGTACGACGGGCCACGATCGATTGACAGGGTGGGTATCAAGTTGGAAACGATGGTGCAATGCGCCCTGCCGTCTCGTATCGTCTGCCTTGCGGTCCGCGAGACATTGCCCTCCACCGGATTGCGAAGCGGAGGTGCGTCATGGTCTGCCCGAATTGCGGCGCCCAGAGCCAGGGCGCGGGCATCTTCTGTGCCGAGTGCGGCACGCGCCTCCCGGCGTCCCCGCCGCCCACACCCGCGGAAGAGATGGTCGCGCCGCCCGCCGCCGAGGCAGAGGCCGTTGCGCCACAGGAACCTGGGGCAGCCGAGGCTCCCGAGGCGCCGCAGTGGTCCGCCCCCCCTGCGACGCCTGCACCGGCCGTTCAGCCTGCACCCGCGCCTCCGGCCTGGTCTCAGGCGGCTCCGCCGCTGCCTCAGTCCGCTCCTCAGCCCTCCACGCCACCCGCGCCTCCGGCCTGGTCTCAGGCCGCGCCTCCGGTGCCCTGGTCGCCGCGGACCACGCAACCGCCTGCGCCAACAGGACCTCCCGGCTGGTCTCAAGCCGCGCCTTCACAACCGCCCGCGCCGACGGCCTCTCCTGGCTGGTCTCAAGCCGCGACGCCCCCTCCGCCTCCGACTCAGCCGCCGGGGGCGCCCGCATACGGAACCCCACAGTACGGTCAACCTCAATCAGGCCAGCAGTACGCGGCCGCACAAACTAAGGCGCCGGCCGAGATCAACCCGCTAGGAGCCTTACTGGCCGCAGTCGGGGGCCTGCTGGCCGTCGCGACGGCGTGGCTGCCGTGGGTCACTCAATCCGGGACCGTATTCAACGGCATACAAGCCACGGATACGTCCACCCTCGCGTGCGGCTACTACCTGGTCCTCGGCGGGGTGGTCGCGGCCGCCGGCGGCTTGCTCCTGATGATGCGCGTCGGCCGCGGCTCGTCCCTGCAGCAACTGCTTGGGCTGATCGCGATTGTGGGCGGCGTCTTTGTGGTAGCAGTCGACATCGCCGCCTACGGCAACGTCAACGACCTCATCAACGGACCTGCGGGTTTCGGAGTCGACAGCGGGTTCGCCGTGGGCTACGGAATCTACGCCGGCATCGGCGCTGGGGTCGTGGCCGCTCTGGGCGGCGTGATGGTGCTGCTGGGACGACGCTAGACGCTCAAAGCTCAGGTTCCGAACGAGCCCTCGACCGAGGCTCGTTCAGGGCATCCAGGGGCGCGGCCGGGTCGGGCCGTGAGCCGGCGGTTCCTCGATCGGATGCGGGCTGATCCATTCCGGCAATTCGACTTCGGGCTTGACCGGCTCGACAGGCTCTTCGACGGCTGGCTCAGGTCCCCGTGGCGCCGGCTCGGCGAGAGATTCCGTGGAAGCGCGTGCCAGGATCGGCTCCTCGCCGGACGGCAGCGCGGGGAACGCCGCCGACTCGGCACTCGTCCCTGCGGCCGGGGCGCTCGCAGGTGCGGCCACCGCCGGCGGCACGGCCAACGCCGGGGCCACGGCCGCGTCCGACTCCGGTGCCGGCCCACTCGACCGAGTGGAACCAGCCGGCCTGGCGGAAGGAACGGCAGGCGGTTTCGGGGCCGCAAGCGGTTGCGGGGCATCGGATCCGGGCCCACTGCGTGACCCGCGCCCGGCGGCCCTCGGCGCCACCGCGGAAGGGGCCCCCGTGGCCGCCTCGGCGGTGACACGCCTGGCCGAGGCCGGAGCTACGGCCGATCGGGGCTTTGCGGCGGCCGGCCGGGCGCCGGCGACCTTGGCCTGCGGCGCAGCCGCCGCCACGGCCTCGGCCGCCTTCGGCGCTCCTTGCGCCACCGCGATGCTGATCGGTTTCGCCGTGCGACCGTCGATGCTCGCGACCAGCTCGCGCACGAACACGCAGATCCGGTCGGCCTCCTGGTCCACGCCCTTGAGGACGATGTTCTCGATCTGGACCGCGACCACGCGGTGCCCGCCGGTGGCTTCTATGTTGAGCTCACTGACGGTCAGCTTGGGCCAGCGGATCAGCTTGCCGTTGGCGCGCGGCCCCTCGACAGGCGAGCCGACGCGGACGGCCACAGTCACCAGCCCGGCAACGGTTGGAGCCAGGACCGAGTAGCGCCCTGGGTCATCGCCCCACGTGATCCAGCAATCCGGATCGGCATCGTCACCGAGGTCGAGGAGCACGGGTTTGAGGGTCTCGAGGACTCGTTCGCTCATCGACTCATTGGTTGGGGCCGACTTGCGCCACTGGCTCAGCCGCATCTAAATCGTCTCCCGGGAAGGTCGTACGTCATCACTCGGTGTCTCTCAGGCTATCACGGGCCGGCGTGAGGATTAGCCTCATTCGATCTAGCGAAGGAGCGGCCGCCCACCTCGCGAAGGATGCGCCGGGGGAATCGGCGTGAGTATCCTCAGGTCGAGCAACGACCGACGCTAGACGATCGCCGGCGACAGCCCGCCCAACCTCGGCCGTCGAGCGAGGGCAGCCCGCGAGAGGTGGTGCATATGAGAGTTGACCGAGGTCGACTCAACTGGGGAATCTTCTTCATCGTTCTCGGAGCGGTGCCGCTCGCCTATCACCAGGGCATCGTGTCTTCGTCGGCCCTCAGTGACGCCTGGCGGCTCTGGCCATTTGTCCTGGTCGGTATCGGTCTGGGCTTCGTCCTGTCGCGAACGCCGGCCTACTTCGTCGGCGGCCTGGTCGTCGCGGTCTGCCTTGGGCTGGTATTCGGCAGCGTCCTGACCATCGGCCCCAACATCGACTGTGGCGGAGGCGGAAACGGGACTCAAACGGTCTCCCAGGCGGGAACGTTCGCCGGGGCGCCGTCGGTCCAGCTGGATCTCCAGTGCGGATCGGCGACCATAGCGACGGCCGCGGACGGCCGCTGGCACGTCGATGCGTCCAACTCGGCCGGAAACCCCGCCCAGATCAGCTACGACGCGGGCTCGCTGCGCGTGAGCTCGGCGACGACGGGCAACTGGTCCTTCGACCGCGGCAAGGACAACTGGCAGATCTCGCTGCCGCAGGGCGCACCGATAAACCTCAACGCGACGCTCGACCTGGGTGACGCCAGGTTCAACCTCGCCTCTGCGAACCTGAGCTCGGCCCACTTCTCTCTCAACATGGGCACGCTCCATGTGGACCTTTCGGGCGCGACCGTGGGCACGATGGCCGTCTCCACAAACCTGGGCGCCGCCTACGTGACGCTCGACGGTTCGTCAGACCTGACCGGCGATCTGAAGACCAATCTCGGCTCGCTCGATGTGTGCGTGCCGGCGGGGCTGGGGGTCCAGGTGAGCGGGTCCGACAGCCTCTCCTCCAGCGACTTCGGCGACGCCGGCCTGGTCAAGATCGACGGCCTTTGGAAGACCCCCAACTACGACACCGCTGCGCACAGAGCCAATCTCACTTTCGACACTAGCCTCGGAAGTCTCAAGTTCCACCCAGCAGGAGGCTGCAAGTGAACCCTCGACGCCTTTACCGCTCCTCCGACGACCGCATCTTTGCCGGCGTCGCGGGCGGCGTAGCCGCCTACTTCGACGTCGACCCGGTAATCGTCCGCATCATCTGGTTCCTCTCGGTCCCATTCAGCGGCACGCTGACCTTCTGGGCGTATCTGGTCATGATCGTCGTCGTTCCGCTCGAGCCGACCGAATGGCCGCCCCAGTCTCCCTGGGTACCGGGCGGCGCGCCGCTGGGCTACAGCGCCAGCTACACGGTGCCAACCCCGGGCGCCCCTGGCGGCCCCGGCACCACGGGCACAACTCCCGCGGCCGGACCCGACGCCCCATCGGCCTCTGCCGACGCGGGCGCGGCCCCAGGCGCGGCGCTGGGCTTCGGCCCGGACGCGGCGGCGGGCACGCCTCCTGCGGGCACGCCTCCCGGAGCCGCTACCGGGCCCGCCGCTCCCGGAACGCCGGGGGCGCCTGCTCCCGGAGGCCCTTGGGGCAGCGACTGGCACTGGCAGTCACGCCAGGACCGCTGGCAGCGGCGAGCCGAGCGCTGGCAGCAGCGCGCCGAGCGGCACGAATTTCGCCACGAACACGGTGGATCGGGCCTGATCTTCGGGCTGCTGCTGATCCTCGTGGGCGGCCTGCTGGCCCTCCATCAGATATACCCGAGCTTCGACGTCAACCTGACCTGGCCGATCCTGATCATCGGCCTTGGGGCGATCCTGATCGCCTCGTCGCTCAGGTTCCGAGGCCGCGAGTAGGGGCCCTGGGCAACCAGCCAGAGGCCGGCCGGCCCTGGCTGGCCGGCCTCTGGCTAGCCGGTTGACCCGCGCCGGCGGCGCCTGATCGACGGCAGCAGCGAGAGAGCACCCAGCACCGCCGCTGCCGCGGCCGTGGCGAGGGCGATGAGGAGGGCCGCCAATTCGGCCATGCCGGTTCGGCCATCGAGCCCCTTTGGGTCCACCTGCAGGGCCGCGGCCGGAGCTGCCGGATCCGTCGCCGACGCATCCGCGATCAACCTGGCCTGCAGGGCCGCGTCCGCGGTGGAGCTCGGGGCCGGAGTCGGCGAGGGATCTGCGGTGGGAGTCACGCCGGCGGTTGGCGACGGGGTCGTGCCGGAAGCTCCGCTGCCACCGGCGGAGACCGTTGCTTTATGGGTCGTCGCCGGGGCTGCGGTCACCACCGGGCGCGGGGCAGGCGGCTGCGTCGGCTTCGGAATTGGGGTCGGAAGCGGAAGGTTGAATGGGGACGCGGTCGGAGGCGCCGTTACGCCATTCGGGCCGCCGCTGCTGAAGGCACAGTCGTAGTAGTAGGTGGTGCCATTCGCCCAACCGCCGCAACCGACGCGGTCGTAGGCGCCCATGACGATCGCCCAGTGGGAACTCGATCCTTGCCAGCCAAGCATGGCGTGGCCTGTCGTCGAGTAGGTCCAGGTCTGCCAACCGTTGTAGGCATAGAGGTACGCGCCGTTCCCGTACCCGCCGTTGACCACGTCGATCTCACCGACGGAACCGTAGCCCCAGTGCGACTGGAGGACGCTCACGAATTCGGTCGACGAGAGCGTGTAGGAAGGGGCGTCGCACAGCCGCAGAAGATGCGACATGGCGCTGTAAGCGGCGAAGTCCTGAGCCCGACCGGCGATCGTCTTGCTGGCGTCATCCGGGCAAGGAATGGCTCCGTCTCGAGTCACCGACGCCAGGAAGGTATCCACGTTCAGCGCCCTGTGGCCGGCCGCGACCCGGGCGCCGTTGATCAGGCGGACCAGTTCCGAGGCCTGGGCGTCCAGGGGCCCGGAAGAGGCTTTGGCGGCCGGCACCTGCCAGGTGAGCGATCCGACGAACATCGTCAAGCCCATAGCCAGGGCGACGGGCAGTACAGCAATGCTCGATCGATTCGCTGGTCGCAAGGTTCGCTCCTCCGGTCGCATAGAGGCGGGTGGCGATGGGGCTGCGGGAATACGGGACATCGTCCCCGGGCCTACCTGAACCGGGGCCACCAGCCACAGTCTCACGCCCGCTGACAACCACCCATTCGGGCAGGAACGCCGGGTCGTTCCGCTGTGGTCGAGGTCAGTTAGGTGTAGTTGAGCCCGGTTAGCTGAAGAAACCTGAACCCGACCTGGAGTAGTTCTTCACCTCGAGGCCGGCTCCGGCTTCCCGTTCGGAGCTGCTTCGGGCGCCGCCGGCCCCGGATCGGCTCGTCAAAGACGCGCACGAATGCGCGGATTGGAACCGGATCGGGCCCTGGTGGCGACCCCGAACCGGCTGGCGAGATTACGGGGCCCTTCAAAACCGCCGTTCAGGGCGGGACCGTAGGTTCGATGCGGGTCCGCGCCCTCGAATCCCCTGGGCATGGCCCGCGCCTGAGGTCCGCAACATGAGCGCGTCAGCTTCATCCCACCGTCTGCCAGCCAGCTTGCGCCGCCACCGGAAGCTAGCCGTCGGCATCATTGCCGTCGTGGTCATCGCCGGAGTCGCGGCCGGCGGCTACGGCCTCTGGTACATCCTGATCGGCCCGAGTTCGCCGGCCGCAGTCGACGTGGGGGCTCCGGCCATCCCCGCGAGCGCGGCCGTGGCCGCCCCTGCCTCTTTCGACGGCACGTGGAACGTGGACACGAGCATGGGTACCGTGGCCGACGGGACGGCGTCGTTTGGCGGGTTTCGGGTACAGGAGCAACTCGTGGGCGTCGGAGGACACACGGCCGTCGGCCGATCGACAGGCGTCACCGGATCCATGACGTTGGCGGGGGCCAGGGTCAGCGCCGTCCAGATCACGGTCGACATGACCGCACTCCACAGCGACAACGACCAGCGTGACGGTCAGCTCAAGACCCAGGCGATCGAGACGAACCTGTACCCAACGTCGACCTTCAAACTGTCGCAACCGATCGACCTGGGCACGCTGCCCGCCGACGGCAAAGTGGTCAGCGTCGACGCCACTGGAGAGCTGACGCTACATGGCGTTACGAAAAGCGTGACGATCTCCTTGCAGGCGGTACGACAGGGCGGCATCATCGCCGTGACCGGGACGCTGCCGATCGTCTTCGCGGACTACTCGATCCAAAAGCCGAGTAGCTTTTCAGTTCTTTCCGTCGACGACCACGGCATCATGGAACTGCACCTCCTGTTCACTCACGCCTGACCCGCAGGCCGACGGTCGACCACGACCGTGACTGGCCACCAAGGAGAGAGTCCGTGTCCTTCATGCGCTTTCTTGGCAATCGCCCCGGCGATCCCGCCGGCACCGAGGCCCCGGCACCATCATCGCTGGCGTCCGAAACGGAGGCCGTCAGGCACATCGTCGCCAGGCTCGAGGCCCTTCCACCCGACAAGGCCCGGCTGCTGGCCGGCATGGCCTACGTCCTTGCTCGCGCAGCTTATGCGGACATGGAGATCAGCGAGCCCGAGACGGACGCCATGGAGCAGGAATTGACGGCCTCGGGGCTGGATCAGTCGCAGGCGGTCCTGGTCGTGGAGATGGCCAAGCTCCAGGAGAAGACCGCCGGGGGAACGGCCGACTATCTCGTGACGCGCGAGTTCCGCGAGCTCTCGACAGTGGAGCAGCGGATGATGGTCCTGCGCGCCTGCTTCCGAGTCTGCGCGGCGGACGAAGCCATAAGCGGCAATGAGAGCGCCACTCTCGATGAGATCGCCAGCGAGCTGGACATATCCCGCGACGACCTCCATGACGTCCGAGCCGAATTCGCCGAGAAGTTCAGCGCGCGCCTTGGCTTCGGCGGTTCTGCGAGCGGCCAGGGCTAAGAGCGCGGGCGGCGTTACGGCCGCCGTGGCGCTGGTTCCACTCATCGCCACCCGGGGCGGCGTTATGGCCGCAGTGGCGCTGGTTTCCACTCATCGCCACCCGGGGCGGCGTTATGGCCGCAGTGGCGCTGGTTTCCACTCATCGCCACCCGGGGCGGCGTTACGTGGGGTCTGCGCGGGCTCGCGCGCGGGAAATGGCGAGCAAGGGGTTCATCCACGAGGGGAGAACATCCTGGCACGCCGGGCCTTCAAGGTGATCTAGCCTGGATCGCCACGCCGTGCTACCCCCGGTAGAGTTGAGTGGAACCGGGTGCCGGTTCCCACGCCGTGCTACCCCCGGTAGAGTTGAGTGGAACCGGGTGCCGGTTCCCACGCCGTGCTACCCCCGGTAGAGTTGAGTGGAACCGGGTGCCGGTTCCCACGCCGTGCGGCTCCGTGCGGCTCCGTCCGGCGTGCCGCGCCGCCATGCCACGCCCCCCGGGCCGCGCGCCCCCGACGCCGCCGCGCACCCCCGGCGCCCCCGACGCCCCGGCGCTCCGGCGCTCGGGCGCTCCGGCGCTCCGGCGCTCCGGCGCCCGACGATACCCGGCTAGGCCGCGCGGCGCGGAAGCCCCACGGCGTCTGTGCCGAACCACGTGCCGGAGCTGCCCTTGACGATCGCCACCGCATTCTCGAGGGCACCGATGGCCGCGAAGCGGCCACCGCCTTTGACGAACTCGGCGCAGGCGCGGACCTTGGGGGCCATCGAACCGGACGGCCAGGCGCCGGCCGCCAGACCCTCGAACGCCTCGTCCACGGAAAGTCGCAGGATCGCCTCCTGGCGGGGCGTGCCCCAGCGGCGGTAGACCGCATCGACGTCGCTGAGCAGGACCAGCCCGTCGGCGTCGACGGCCCGGGCCAGAACGACGGCCGCCAGATCCTTGTCGATCACCGCCTCCACGCCCTCGTAGCGGCCGTCGGGGTGCTGGACTACCGGCACTCCCCCACCCCCGGAGGCGACCACGAGCACGCCCGAGTCGACCAGCGACCGGATCGCCACGGCCTCGACGATCCGAATCGGAGGCGGCGAGGGAACGACGCGCCGCCAGTTCTTGCCGTCGGGGGCAACGCTCCAGCCGCGCGATGCGGCGTGCTCCTTGGCCGTGGCTTCGTCATAGATCGGCCCGACGGGCTTGGTCGGGTTCGTGAACGCCGGGTCGTCGGCCGGAACCACAGTCCGCGTGACCACTACCGCGATCTCACGATGGCGGCCTCGTTCCAGGAACGCGTCGTTGAGGGCCTGGGCCAGCAGATAGCCGATCTGGCCCTGCGTTTCCGCGCCGAGGACGTCGAGCGGCGGTGCCGGGACGACCGAGGCGGCCATCTCCGCACCGATCGCCAGGAAGCCCACCTGCGGGCCGTTGCCGTGGGTAAGCACGATCTCGGCGCGGCTGCCCTCGGCGAGCGTGACCAGGCCCCGCGCCGCCTCGACGAGGTTGTGGCGCTGGACCTCGGTCGAGCCCGCCTCGCCCCGACGAATCAGGGCGTTGCCGCCTAGGGCGATGGCCAGGCGGGTCATCCCAACCGGTCCGGGCGGTTCTCGCCGGTGATCAGCATGTAGAGCAGGGCCTGCTCGGTGTACCAGCGGTTCTCCGCCTCATCCCAGACCCTCGACTGCGGCCCGTCGATGACCTCATCGGTCACCTCGTCGCCACGGTGGGCCGGCAGGCAGTGCAGGAAGATCGCCCCGGGCGCCGCGAGCGCCATCAGCTCGGCGGTGACGCAATACCCGGCGAAGATCCGAGCCCGTTCTTCGCGTTCCTTCTCCTGGCCCATGCTCGCCCAGACGTCCGTGTAGACGGCGTCGGCTCCGCGCACCGCCGCCCTTACGTCGTGGCCCAGCTCGATGGCCCCACCAGTCGCCCGCCCGTTGACCCGTGCCGCCGCGACGATCTCGGGCTTTGGCTCGTAGCCCTCGGGCGTCGAGATGGCCAGCGTGAAACCGAGGTACCCGGCCGCCTGGATGAGCGAGTGGGCCACATTGTTGCCGTCGCCGATGAACGCCATTCGCAATCCGGCCAGCTTGCCGAATTCCTCCTGGAGCGTCATCACGTCGGCGAGGGCCTGGCAGGGATGGTGGTCGTCGGTCAGGGCGTTGATGATCGGGATCGTGGCGTGACGCGCCAGCTCCTCTACCTTGGCCTGTTCGAAGGTCCTGATGGCGATCGCCGAGAGGTAGCGCGACAGGACCCGGGCCGTGTCGGCGATGGTCTCGCCGCGACCGAGCTGCAGCTCGTCGGGCCGGAGCGTGATGGGCAGCATGCCCAGGCCCCACGCCGCAGCCTCGAAGCTGACTCGCGTCCGCGTCGACGGCTTGTCGAAGATGAGCCCGACCCGTCCCCCGGGCAGGGCCTCGCGGGCCATGCCCTTGGCGGTCTTGAGCCTGGCGGCGAGCTCCAGGTTGGCGAGGATCCCGTCCCGCCCCAGAGAATCCAAAGTCAGGAGATGGCGTGTCATGACGATCTCTCCGGCTAGCGGCGCGCCCCCGAGGTCAATCCGGCTCGCGCCTTCTCGACGATCGGGGCGAGGAGTTCGGTAAGGTTCGACTGCTCGTGCCCGGCCGCGTCGCCCGCCATCTCTTCGAGTTCGTAGCGGACGCGAACGACCGGCTTCTCCAGCTTGAGTACCCGCGTCAAGTCGATCGGGGTGGCCGAGAGCACGAGGTCCGCCGGCATGGCGTTGAGCGTGGATTCGAGCTCGTGCATCTGGCCCTGGCCGTAGCCCATGGCCGGGAGCAGATGCTCCAGGGAGGGATAGCGGGCCAGCGTCGCCGCAAGCTCGCCGATGGCATACGGAACGGGATCGACCAGCTCGGAGGCGCCGAATCGACGGGCCGCGACGACGCCTGCGCCGTAGGTCATGCCGCCGTGAGTCAAGGTCGGGCCGTCTTCGACGACCGCCACCTTCTTGCCGGTGATCGAGCCGCCCAGGAGAGTCAGCGCCGAGCGGGCCAGGATGACCCGAGCCCGAGGATTCATTGCCGCCACGTTGGCTCGAACCTCGGCGATCTGCTCGGGAGTGGCCGAGTCCACCTTGTTGATGACCACCACGTCGGCCAGACGAATGTTGGTTTCGCCCGGGTGGAAGTGCAGTTCGTGACCGGCCCGAAGCGGGTCGGCCACCGCGACGAACAGGTCGGGCCGGTAGAACGGGAAGTCGTTGTTGCCGCCGTCCCAGATGACGACGTCCGCCTCGGCCTCGGCCTGGCGCAGGATGGCCTCGTAGTCGACTCCGGCGTAGAGGACTCGGCCGGCATCGAGGTGCGGTTCGTACTCTTCGCGCTCCTCGATGGTGGTCTCGTAGCGGTCGAGGTCCGCATACGTGGCGTAGCGTTGGACCCGCTGAGCGACCAGGTCTCCGTAGGGCATGGGATGGCGGACGACCACGACCTTGAGACCCTGCTTCTCGAGCAGCGCGGCCAGGTAACGAGTGGTCTGGCTCTTGCCGGCGCCTGTTCGCGTGGCGCCGGTGGCGACCACAGGCTTCGAGCTCGGGAGCATGGTGCGCGCCGGGCCGAGCAGCTCAAAGTCCGCTCCGCAGGCCAGCACCCGACTGGCGGTGTGCATCACATGCTCGTGGGCGACGTCGCTGTAGGCGAAGACGACGAGGTCGACCCGATCGGCCGCGATCACCTGCTCGAGCTCGACCTCGGCCACGATCTTGATGCCGCCCGGATAGAGCGGCCCGGCCAGCTCGGTCGGATAGAACCGCCCGGCGATACCCGGTATCTGGGTCGCGGCGGTGAAGGCGACGACCTCGACGCTCGGGTCGTTGCGATAGACGACATTGAAGTCATGGAAGTCGCGACCAGCGGCTCCCATGATCACAACACGAGTGCGATCCATGGCGATTTGTCCGGCCCTTCCGCAGTCGCGCCGTAGGTTATGTCCCGGCAGCGAACCTTGGGCTCACGAGCCGGTTCCGCCTCTGGTCCAGCGGTCGTGAAGCAAGCGATAGTGTCGCCGGGTCGGGCCCGGCGCGCAAGGGCCCACCCAGCCCACGCGCCAATCACCGTGGCCGCCGCCAGCCGCCGGCCGCCCGCTCAGAGAGGTCGGACGATCACCAGGGGAATCTCGCGCGTGGTCCTGGCCTGGTAAGCGTCGTAGCGGCCGTGGTTGCCCTCGTTTACGAGCCGCCACAGGCGATCGAATTCCGGATCGCCGCGCTCCACCGCGTGAGCCACGCTCGGGATGCGCCGCCGCCCGACCTGGATCTCCACGTTCGGGTTCGCGATCAGGTTGAAGTACCAGCCCGGCGAACTGGCCCGCGCGTTGTTCGAAGCCACGAGGACATAGTCCTCACCGTCCCGCGCGTAGATCAGGGCGATCGTTCGCTGGGAGCCGGTGCGGCGGCCGGTGGTCCTCAGCAGGAGCGACGGAACTCCAACCAGCCCATGGCCGACGCGCCCATCGGTCTTGATGTAGACAGACTGGTGGAGCCGCATGTACGCATCGGTGAGGCCGGCCGTCAATCCCATGGGCGCAGCCTAGCATCGGCGCCCGCGTTGTCAGGCGGCCGACCGCCTTCGCTTCACTCGACGACACCGGCGACCACAAGCGCGCGCAATGCACGAAGCGATAGGCCAGTCGCGCAGCTGACCTGCCCGGTCGGCGGGGCGATTCCAGGAGTAGAACGGCGACCTCACTCGGCGGCGACCTCGAGTTCGCTCGATGGATCCAGGCTGACGCCCAGCCGCTCGAGCGCGCTGAGAACCGCCTTCATCGAGGCCGTGGTGATGTTCGGGTCCATGCCCACGCCCCAGCGCGACTCGCCGCGGGAGCGGACCTCGCCGCGGGAGCGGACCTCGCCGCGGGAGCGGACCTCGCCGCGGGAGCGGACCTCGACATAGGCCACGGCCGTGGCCTCCTCGCCTGCGCCCAGGGCATGCTCGGCGTAGTCGAGCACCTCCACCTCCACGCCGAGGTCGCGGCGCAGGGCGTGGACCAGCGCGGAGATCGGGCCGTTGCCCTCGCCCGAGATCGTCATCGTCGCGCCGCTCGTCGCCAGGCGGGCCGTGACGCGGACACTGCCGTCGTCCGAGCCCGTGTCATAGCCGGCGAGCCTGACGCGCGGCGTTGCCGGCAGGTACTCCGCCGCGAATGCGTCCCAGATCTCGTCGGCCGTGATCTCCGTGCCGCTGCCCTCGCGTGATCACCTTGATGCAGCGGCTGAACTCGATCTGGAGCCGGCGCGGCAGGTCCATGCCGTGCTCGGTCTTCATGATGTAGGCCACGCCGCCCTTGCCCGACTGGCTGTTGACCCTGATCACGGCCTCGTAGCTGCGGCCGACGTGCTTGGGGTCGATCGGCAGGTAGGGCACCTCCCAGGTCTCGTAGCTCGGTCGGCAGCGCCTCCATGCCCTTCTTGATCGCGTCCTGGTGCGAGCCGGAGAACGACGTGTAGACCAGATCGCCGACGTAGGGATGCCGCGGCCCGACCGGCAGCCGGTTGCAGTGCTCGGCCACGCGTCGCAGGGCGTCGATGTCGCTGATGTCGAGCTTCGGGTCGACTCCCTGGCTGAACATGTTCATGGCCAGGTTGACCACGTCCACGTTGCCGGTCCGCTCGCCGTTGCCGAAGAGCGTGCCCTCGATACGGTCCGCGCCGGCCATCAGCCCGAACTCGGCCGCGGCCACGGCCGTGCCGCGGTCGTTGTGCGGGTGCAGCGACAGAACCACGGAGTCGCGCCGCGGGACGTTGCGCCCGAACCATTCGATGGCGTCGCCGTAGATGTTCGGCGTGTACATCTCGACCGTCGCCGGCAGGTTGAGGATGATCGGCCGCGCTGGGCGTCGGCCGGATCACGTCCATTACGGCGGCGCAGATCTCGACCGCGTAGTCGATCTCGGTCCCGGTGAAGCTCTCCGGCGAGTACTCGTAGCGGATCTCCGTGCCGGGCAGGCTCGCCTCCTGCTCGAGGCACATCTTCGCGGCGTCGACGGCGATCTTCGTGACGCCTTCCCGGTCGAGCCGGAAGACGACGCGCCGCTGGAGGATCGAGGTCGAGTTGTAGAAGTGGACGATTGCCCGCCTGGCTCCCCGGAGGCACTCGTAAGTGCGCTCGATCAGCTCGCGGCGGCACTGGGTCAGGACCTGGATGGTGACGTCGCCGGGGATCAGGTCCTCTTCGATCAGCTGGCGGATGAAGTCGTAGTCGGGCTGCGAAGCCGACGGAAAACCGACTTCTATCTCCTTGAAGCCCATCCCGACCAGGGCCTTGAACATGTGGAGCTTTCGGCCGGGGTCCATCGGATCGATGAGGGCCTGGTTGCCGTCGCGAAGGTCGACTGAGCACCAGACCGGCGCCTTCCGGATCTCTCGGTTGGGCCACTCGCGGTCGACGATCCCGAGCGGTAGAGGACGGAAGGGTACGTACTTCTCGACCGGCATCTTCTTTGGGTTGGCTGGTACGGGAGGCATGTCTGGCGTCCTTCTCTGTCTGCAGGTCCGAGTCGGGGCTTGGGATGGGGCGGGCCCGGCGGGTCGCTCGGGGAAACAAAAACCTCCTGCGCTGGCGCAGGAGGCAGTTCGGCGAGCACCCACACGGGGCTCGCCTCAGGTAAGGAGCAGGCTGCTGTCGAAGAGGTTCCTGTTCACGGTGGGCGTAGTGTAGCCGCTGGCGCGTGAGCAGGGAGCCCAACCGCGCACGAGCGGCGAGTCGGGACGCGCCGATCCAACGGGCTCGCGTCGACGCGCCGGGACGGAGTCGGACGTCCGTGCGCTTCGACGCACCTCGCCGACTGTCATCCTTGCCGCACCTGCCGTCCCGCGACCCGACCATGAGGAGTCGACCGTGGACACCTGGAAGTTCTACGACATCACCCATCGCGACCACGTCATCTGCAATCCCTCCAGCATCGAGAAGCTCGACGAGATCATTGGTCTGCTGGACCTGCCGCCGAAGCCACGAGCCATCGACATCGCCTCCGGCAAGGGCGAGTTCCTGCTGCGAACGGCGGCGCGGTGGGGTGGACCGGGCGGCCGAGATTTCCGGGCCGTCGCCGTAGACCTGTCGCCGTTCGTCATTCGCGACCTGCGCGAGTCTGCGGCCACTCGTCTCCCCGAAGCTCAGATCGAATCGCTGGTGATGGACGGCACCGAGTACCGTCCCGAGCCGGCGTCGTTCGATCTGGCGTCGTGTATCGGGGCCAGCTGGACATACGGCGGACACCGGGCGACGCTCCGGGCGATGGCCGATGCGGTGAAGCCCGGCGGCAAGGTAGTCGTCGGCGAGCCCTTCTGGAAGCGGTCGCCGGACCCCGCATATCTCGAATGGTCGAAGATGCGGGCCGAGGAGTTCGGCAGCCACGAATCGAACGTCGAGGCCGGCGTGGCCGAAGGGCTCGAGCCGTGGTTCGCGCTGGCCAGCTCAGATACCGAATGGGACCGCTACGAGACGTTGCAGTGGCGCGCGACGGCCCGCTACGCGGCCGCGCACCCTGACGATCCGGATCGGCAAGAGATCATCGACCACGTCGCCAGGCAACGCACCGAATACCTGCGCTGGGGCCGCGACACGATCGGTTGGGCGCTCTACCTGTTCGCAAGGCCGTAGCGGGCGGCGCAGGCTCGGACCAGGCAACTACCTCACCGTCCCGGCGCTCGTGGATGGGACTATCCAGGCGCTCGGCATCAGGAGCAGCACCAACAGCCGGCGGGTCATATCCGGATTCTTGAGCGGTTATGGGCGGGCGATGGCCTATAGCTGGATGATGTTCACGCTATGACAAGTCCGGTCTGCGATCCTGCGCATCGACCAAGGAAGATTGGAGCTGACGACCATGTCGGCGGAGCCTGAGGTTGCGGGTTACGGGCCATCCAGCGAGGCCTGGCTGGTAAACCGCGAGATCGTCGGCTTGATGGCCGCGGGTCCCCGAGCCCTGCTTCTCCAGATTGCGCACCCGCTGATCGCCGAGGGCGTCAAGCAGCACAGCCACTTCCAGGATGAACCCAGAGCGCGGGCGGAACGGACGACTCGGAGCTACCTGCGCATCGTGTTCGGCGGCGAGCAGGCGGCGCACGCCGAGATCCGGCGCCTCAATCGTATGCATGCCCACATCCAGGGCCCCGTCCTGGACGCCACCGCGCGAGTCCACGGCTTTGACCAATACCGAGCGCGCGACCCCGAGCTGAGCCTGTGGGTCCATTCGACGCTGATCGACTCCACTTTGCTTGGGTACACGAGTTGGGTCGGCCCACTATCCGAGGACCGGCAAGCCCGTTTCTACCAGGAGTCGCGATCGATCGGTCTCGCCTTCGGCATTCCGGACGCAACGTTGCCGCGGGACCTCGACGCGTTCCGCAGCTACATGGCTGAGATGGTTTCGCCGAGTGGCCCGGTCAGTGTCACTCCGACGGCGCTCGAACTGGCCGGCACCATCCTGCATCCGCCGCTCGGCCCGCTGCTCGTCGCCACGTCCGACGCCGGCGCGCCGGCAGTGGTCAAGCTGGTGGCCCGCGCCGCGAGTCATGTTCCGACGGCCATCTACGACTGGACGCTCTGGCCGGCGCTCCAGCTGCTGCCGCCACGCATTCGCGACCAATACGGGATCCCGCACGGCCCCGTCCAGCGGGCAATCACCGCGTGGCTGGTCTCCGGCTACAGATCCTGGCGCCTGGTTCTTCCCGACCGGATCCGCTGGGTCCCACAGGCCACGGCCGCCTACCGGCGAACACGTTCCCGCTAGGCGGGCGGGTCGGCGGTCCACCGGACGATGTCACCCGGCTGGCAATCGAGCACCCGGCAGATCGAGTCCAGGGTGGTGAACCGGATGGCTCGGGCGCGCCCGTTCTTCAAAACGGCGACGTTCGCCGGGGTGATGCCGACGGCGTTGGCAAAGTCGCCCACCGACATCTTGCGTCGGGCGAGCATGACGTCGAGCTCGACGATGACGGCCATCAGATCACCTCGTCGAGCTCGGTGCGGTCGGCGATCGCCGCCTCGAGCAGGCCGCGCATGACGACCATGAGGAGCACGAACGCCAGCCCGACGGCGACGCAGGCGCCAAGGTAGTAGATCATTGGTCCGCCGCCGCCGGGGACGAAGCCGAGCATGTGGATCATCACGCCTGCGCTGAGCGCCGTGGCGATAGCCCCGCAGGCCGTGATGACGTCGACCCAGCGCAGGGTGCGGCGGGCGAAGATGACCCCGCCGTCTACCAGGGACAGCAGCCGCCAGACGACGAGCAGCGCCACCTGACCGCATCCGATGAAGAGGATGGCGGCCACCGAGTACGGGACGACGAGGTAGGCGACTTCGGGGAAGATCCTCCCTTCATCGGACGCGAACACGGGCAGGAGCACCTGTACCAGCACGGTTCCGAGCAGGAGGACGACAAGAGCGAGGCGGAGAAGCCGACTTGCGAGCATGTGCATCTATCGATTGTCGAGGGCTTTCGCTCGACTGTCAATAGGTTATCCGGCATCCGGCGGCTTCATAAGCCATCCAGGAAACGATCGATGAGATGACCGGGATCCTGGAGCACACGGCGCTCGAGACGAGAGTCGCCTGGATTCGCGACCTCTTCGAACGCACAGAGGTCGATGCCCAAGAGCGCCTGGTCGTCCCCGTGTGGCGGGCATCAACCGATCAGGATGTTGATCGGTTGGATTCAGTGACAGATTGGCTCCGGCGGTAGGACTCGAACCTACGACCAAGCGGTTAACAGCCGCCCGCTCTACCGACTGAGCTACGCCGGAGCGATGACCGTCGCAGTGATCGCGCGATCACTCGTCGATCGATGGCGCCATTGCGGCGCCGCGCGACAGAATAGCACGGCGTCGAACAGGCGTGAGAGGCGGCCCGAGACCTGCCCGACGACACGAGTGGCCGGCGTCGGAAGTGTCGCGGCGGGAGTCGCCTCGCCAGTCGAGACGCCCGCCTGACTACTTCTGGATCGGGAGGTCGGGCCGGTTCCCCCACTCCTCCCACGACCCGGCGTAGTTCCGGACATTCGTCAGGCCGGCCACTTCCGACAGCACGAACCACGCCAGCGCGGCCCTGACCCCGCCCTGGCAGTACGCGGCGCGAAGCTCCTCCGGCTTGACGCCTGAGCCGCGCAAGATCGCCAGGACTTCGGGCGCCGCTCGCAGCCGACCGTCCTCGGCAACGAAATCGGCGAACAGCCGGTGGCGGGCGCCGGGGATCCGACCGCCTCGGGCCGCCCGAACGTCGGCGCCGACGAACTCGTCGATCGTCCTGACGTCGAGGAGCCTTGTAGGTCCGCCCGGCGCCCCGGCCTCCCTGCTCCACTCCAGGACGTCCTCGGCCGTCGCGATCAGGGCGCTGTCGCGTTCGCCGAGTGGCTCTGTCGCCACCGGCGTCGCGGCGGTCACCGCGGCTGTCGCGGGCTCGGCCCGAAGCTTGGCGGCCGTCGCCGCAGCGCCCCCCGAATATGCCGCCGGTTCGGCCGTGGTGACTTCACCTCCTTCGGCAATCCAAGCCCCGAGCCCGCCGTCGAGGACGTGGACCCGCCCCCGGGGGAAACGGTACAGGCGGAGCAGCCAGTAGCCGCGGATGGCATGCCAATTCTGCCCGACATCGTCGTAGAAGACGACGCTGTCACCGGCGCGCACGCCCCATCGAGCGAGCGCCGCGGCCATCTCCTCTCGCGTCGGCACGAGGTAGTCCCTATGGGCGGCGGCGGTCTCCGGCCTCGTACCCGGCTTCGCCAGGTCCACGTGCAGGTCGGAGAAGACGGCATCCCGGATGTGAGCGGCGGCGTAAGTCTCACGATCGACGGAGACATGCACAAGCCGAAGCCCTGGATCGTCCAGCTGGGAGGCCAGCCACCGTCCAGTTACGAGGGGTCCGCCCGGCTGTGCGCTCAATCGATCCCTCCTTCTTCGCAACGACCCCTCAAGGTTACGCGGCCGCCCGAAATGCTGTCTCCAGGGAGTCGCCCGTGGGCGTCAGAGAAGGACGACGCCGCTCCCACACGGTGCTTTTCCCTCGGCGAGGGCCCTCAACATCAGAGAAGCACGACGCCGCTCCCACACGGTGCTTTTCCCTCGGCGAGGGCCCTCAACATCAGAGAAGCACGACGCCGCTCCCACACGGTGCTTTTCCCTCGGCGAGGGCCCTCAACAGCAGAGAAGCACGACGCCGCTCCCGTCCGGTGCTTTTCCCTCGGCGAGGGCCCTCAACATCAGAGAAGCACGACGCCGCTCCCACACGGTGCTTTTCCCTCGGCGAGGGCCCTCAACACCTCCCTGGCTGGGACCGGGAAAGACGCTCGTATGACGTCGCCATGCTCCCGAAGGACCGACCTGTTGTAGCGGGTGTCAGCCAGGAGCAGGACCACGGACGCGACGCAGGAGCTGTCACGTTGCTTGAGCGCTACCCGCCTGAGAAGAGCTTGTACATCCCGTGGCCGCGTCTCCGCCTCGATCGCCACCCGATCCGGTCCCGCGGACAGCAGCGCATCCCACGCTCGGTCGTCGCTCGCGGGACCCACGGGGACCTCGAACCGCCATTCCAACGTCGTTGCCACCCGCTTCCTCAGGCGGGCCATCAGGGCCAGATGTGCCGCGTCGCGGATCGGCCGTCCGGCCGGGTATGCACGCGCGCTGAGCTGAAGGCCGACGACCGACACCAGCCGCGCGAAATGCGCCAGGGGGACGAGGGGCACGATGCCGCGTTCGATTCTGCTGACCTGGGATGCCGATAGCCTGACGGCTGCCCCCACCGCCGCCTGGCTCAGCCCACGATCGATCCGGGCACGTCGAAGTTCCCCTCCGAGGTCCCAAAGCAGAGACCTCGCCCTCAGCGTTCCCAAGTCCGAGGCACGCTCTCTGGCCGGCATGACCGCATCGTTGCCGTCGCACCTTATCGCCGGCTTATCCGGTCGGGAACGCCCGGGCGCGACCAACAGGTCTGTCTCGACAGTCCCGGTCGCACCATCCGAACGACTCACGGCCGCCGCGTGTGCGCCTGACGCACGCTACGTACGACGCCTGACGCACGTCTTGACCGCCGCGGCGGATTCGTGCCTCTACCGCACGAACTTGACTCGGCCCGCCCTCCACTTGCCCATTCCTTGCGTTCGGCGCACGGATTCGCCACCGATGGCCAATCGAGGAGGAGTCTCTAGAGATAGACCCGCCCGTATGTGCGCCAGACGCAAGATGGCGCGAGCCTCCGAGCGGCCGGGCGGCCTGCGGCGTGGCGGCCTGCGGCCGAGCGCCTGCGGCAAGGCCCCGCGGGCCGGGCCTGCGGCCGGCGAATAGCGGCGGGCTGCCTAGCGGCCGAGCGCCTACGACAAGGCCCCGCGGCTCCCACGGCCCCCGGTATCCCCACGGCCCCCGCGGCTCGCCCGCGGACCTCCTCCGCCCCTACTCCAGGTAATCCCTGAGCTTGCGGCTCCGGGAGGGATGCCGAAGCTTGCGGAGGGCCTTGGCCTCGATCTGGCGGATGCGTTCGCGGGTGACGTTGAATTCCTTGCCGACCTCTTCGAGGGTGCGGGCCCGCCCGTCCTCCAGCCCGAAGCGAAGCTGCAGCACGCGCCGCTCCCGGCCCGTAAGCGAGTCGAGAACCGCCTCCACCTGCTCCTTGAGGAGCTGTTGAGAGGCCGCCTCGGCCGGGGCAAGCGCCCCCTGGTCTTCGATGAAGTCGCCCAGGCGGGAGTCCTCCTCCTCGCCCATCGGCTTGTCCAGCGAGACCGGCTCCTGCGAGACCTTGATGATCTCGCGGACCTTCTCGGGCGTGACCACCTGCTCCTGGCCCTTGGACATGGCCTCGGCGATCTCCTCGACGGTCGGCTCGCGGCCCAGCTCCTGCAAGAGAGTGCGGGAGACCCGCACGAATTGGTTGATCGTCTCGACCATGTGGACAGGGATGCGGATGGTGCGCGCCTGGTCGGCGATCGCTCGCGTGATCGCCTGCCTTATCCACCAGGTCGCGTAGGTGGAGAACTTGAAGCCCTTCTCGTAGTCGAACTTCTCGACCGCGCGGATCAGGCCGATGTTGCCCTCTTGCAGGAGATCGAGGAACGACATGCCCCGGCCGTTGTACTTGCGGCCGATCGAGACGACCAGGCGCAGGTTGGCCGATGTGAGGTGCTCGCGTGCGTCCTGGCTCGCCCGGATCAGGACCCCGCGCCGGTCGCGCAGTCGCGTCTCCTCCGGGACGGCCGGGTCCCAGCCCATGTCGCGCAGCAGCCCGACCTCGTTACCCGCGTCGATCCAGCTCCGCAGCCGCTCCCAGGCGGCCGTCCGTGTCCACTCGAAGAGGGCCCGCAGGTCCTCGTTGTCCCGCGCGTCCAGGTCGCCGTTGTGCACCGCCACCCATGCGAAGTCGACGAGTCCCAGCAAGCCGTCCGCGTCGGGCGCGGCGGCGTAGGTCGAGAGCAGCCCCTGAGCCTCCCCCAGCAGTCCGCGAGCAACATCGCCCGTGGCTTTACGTTGGGCGCGAGCGAGGTCCAGGTCCGGGGCCGCGGGCAGATCCGAGGCCGACAGGGCCGCCCGGACCATGCGCTCGGCATCAGCCCCGAACGGCAGCCGGTGCTCCGCCCGCTTGGTGCGCGTCTTGCGCTCCGTGTGATTCCGCGTCCACTCGAAGATCGACAGGATTGCCTTCCACGGCTCCACTGCGATCTGTTCGCCCAGTTCGACCGCCTTCGCCAGTACGACCTCTTCCTCGGCGTTCAGCAGGGCAACCCTGCCGATCTCGTGGAGATACAGTCGGACGGAGTCGTCGATCCCGATCATGTCGGCGTTGACGACTTCGAGCTCCTCCGCCGTCGGTTCCTCCACCATTGCCGGATCGAGCCGGTCGGGCGGTACCGGGGCGATGGCTTCGAGGTCGATACCGGTCATCGTCTCGAGCGAGACGCCGGTGGCGGCTTTGAGCGCGAGAGCGCCGTCGATCAACGGTCGTGTTGGAGACTCGGTCATGTAGCTCCTCTCGAGGTTCGAGCGCGGGCTGCCCCGACCGTCGCTGGCAACGGCCGAGAGCCCGACGCGGAGATAGCGATATCCAAGGCGCCTGGGCCTCGTGGCTTCTCGCCGGCGCCGAGGCGCCGGCGCTCGGTTGTCAGGCTGATCTACTCCAGGTAGTCCTTGAGCTTGCGGCTCCGGGAGGGATGCCGAAGCTTGCGGAGGGCCTTGGCCTCGATCTGGCGGATGCGTTCGCGGGTGACGTTGAATTCCTTGCCGACCTCTTCGAGGGTGCGGGCCCGCCCGTCCTCCAGCCCGAAGCGAAGCTGCAGCACGCGCCGCTCCCGGCCCGTAAGCGAGTCGAGAACCGCCTCCACCTGCTCCTTGAGGAGCTGGTGAGAGGCCGCCTCGGCCGGGGCCAGGGCGCCACGATCCTCGATGAAGTCACCGAGATGGGAGTCCTCTTCCTCGCCGATAGGCGTCTCGAGCGAGACCGGTTCCTGCGAGACCTTGATGATCTCGCGGACCTTCTCGGGCGTGACCACCTGCTCCTGGCCCTTGGACATGGCCTCGGCGATCTCCTCGACCGTCGGCTCGCGGCCCAGCTCCTGGAGCAAGGTTCGCGAGACTCGGATCAGGCGGTTGATGGTCTCGACCATGTGGACCGGGATGCGGATGGTGCGAGCCTGGTCGGCGATCGCCCGCGTGATGGCTTGCCTTATCCACCAGGTCGCGTAGGTGGAGAACTTGTAGCCCTTCTCGTAGTCGAACTTCTCCACCGCGCGGATCAGGCCGATGTTGCCTTCCTGGATCAGGTCCAGGAAGGACATGCCCCGGCCGATGTACTTCTTGGCGATCGAGACGACCAGGCGCAGGTTGGCCGACGTCAGCTGCTCTCGCGCATCGCGGCCGATCCGCACCAGCTCGCCGCGCCGATGGGCCAGCTTCGTGTTGGCCGGGACCTCGGGGTCGGTGCCGAGTCGCTTGAGCAGTTCGGCGTCTTGACCGCCGTCGATCCAGCGCTTGAGAGCCGGGTACGCCACGGCCTCGCGGGTCCAGTCGTAGATCGCGCGGAGGCCGACGTTATCGCGCGAGTCCAGGTCCCCGTTGTGGACGGCCAGGTAGGCCCAGTCGAGCAGCTTGAGGTACGCGTCCGCGGTAAGGGAGTCGTTGTAGACCTGGACCAGGTGGCGCGCCTGCTTGATCAGCTCCTTGGTGCCGTCGGTCGTCGCGTCCTTGGCGGCCTTGATGAGGTGGAAGTCGGCGGTGGGCACGAGCAGGTCGGCCGCCTCTTCCGCGGACACGGCGTCGGAGACCATGCGCGCCGCTTCCGGGCCGAACGGCAGTCTGTATTGCGGCTTGATCGTGCGGGTCTTGCGCTCGGTGTCGTGGTGGGTCCACTCGTGGAGCGAGATGATGCCCTTCCACGGCTCGTCGACCATCTGCTCGCCCAGCTCGATGGCCTTGGCCAGGACGACCTCCTCCTCGGCGGTGAGCAGGGCGACCTTGCCGATCTCCTTCAGGTACATGCGGACCGGGTCGTCGATCCCGATCATGTCGGCCGAGAGAGCCTCGAGCTCTTCCTGGGTGGGCTCCTCCAGAGCTTCGGCATCGATCTTGACGGGGACTTCGCCGGCGACGCGCGGCGCGGCCAACGGGTCCTCGTCGACGACCTCGACCCCGAGATCGGCCGTATCCTCGTCCAGGCTCTCCGGCGGCACGACCTCTTCGTCTTCGGTCAGCAGGTCTTCGTCTTCGAGCGCGTCCTCATCGAGCGCGCGGCGGGTCCGGACGCCGGCGAGCTTGGCTTCTTCCAGGTCTGCCTTGCGGCGGCCACCGCCGGAGAGGGCAACCTCGACTAGCTGCTTGTCGAGTGGGTCGGTCATCGATGTCCTCCAGCGGAAGCGAGGAGGCTCGTGTCCTGCCGACGTCGATCGAGCGATCGACGAGCCTCGAATAGGTCGCGTTGAGTTTCTTGGAGTTGAGTGACGGCCCCCGAGTCGCCGATGGCCTGGGCCTCGGTCAACTCGCTGCCGTTGAAGCGGATCTCCTCTTCGAGCCTGTCCGCCTCGAGGGCGAGCAGGCATTGATCGACTCCGATTCGGACGCGGTCGCCGGCCAGATCGTTCGGGTCCGGGCCACGTTCCGCGTACAGGGCGATGGCGAGGCCGTGGAGCTCGGGTGCCAGGGCCTCGAGGAATCGGCCGCGTTCGAACTTGCCGGAGCCGCCGGCGTCGCGATCGATCTCGCGATCCGCCAGCATCGCGGCCAGCAGTTCGCGTGCCGGCGTGCTGGGCAGCTGCAGGTTCTGAGCGGCGAGGGTTTCGGCGACGCGTTCCTGCTGCTCCGGCACGAGCAGGAGGAGGCGCAGCAGCTTGCGCTCGTCGAGCGAGACCGACTTCAACTCGGCCACCGTATCGATAGAGTCCGGAGCCGAAATGATCGCGTCGGCGGTGAACCGGCCGGAGGAAGCGCTTGGGCTCTCGTTTCGGCCGCCGCGGCCCGAGCCGCCGCCCACCGGCTCAGGGGCGCGCATGGCCTCGAGCAGCACCCGCTCCTCTACACCGGTCCGGCGCGCCAGCGTCTGGAGATAGCCGTCGCGAACCACAGGATCGCGAATCTCGCGCAGCAGCGGCACCAGCGCCGCCACGGCGTGGCGCCGGCCCTCCGGCCGTCGAACGTCGAAGGCGGTGGCGTAGTAGTCGATGAGGAACTCGATGATCGGCTGGGCGGTCCTGATGGACTCCCGCCAGAGATCGGGGTTTTCGCGGATGACCTCGTCGGGGTCCTTGCCCTCCGGCAGACGAGCCACGCGGACCCGCGTGATCTCGACGCCGGTTTCCTCGGCGGCGAGGGCGCCGATCAGGCGGAACAGCTCGGCGCCCCCGATCGAGCCGGCATGCTGGCCGGCCGGATCGACGTCGTAGGCGAGCACGATCTCGCGGGCATACCGAGAGATGAGCGCCACCTGGGCCGGAGTGAGCGCCGTGCCCAGACTCGCAACCACGTTCTCGAACCCTGCCTGGTGGGCCATCAGCGCGTCCGTATAGCCCTCGACGAGGACCGCCTCGTCGCCCCGGCGCATCTCGCCCCGGGCCCGCTCAATGAGGTAGAGCGTCCGGCTCTTGTCGAAGAGCGCGGTCGCCGGGGAGTTGAGGTACTTGGGCGCATTCGAGTCCGTGACCGCGACCGCGCCCGGCAGCACCCGCCCGCCGATCCCAACGGCCGCCCCGGTCGCATCGCGTATTGGAAAGATGACCCGCGAGCGGAACTTGTCGTAGGCGCCGCGGCCATTCGGTCGGGCGCTGGTCAACCCCACCTCGGCCAGTTCGGCGACGTTCACGTTGCGCCGTGTCCCGAGCATCTTGATCATCTGGTCCCAGCCGTCGGGTGCCCAGCCGAGCTGGAACTTCTCGATCGTCTCGTCCGTGAAGCCGCGACCGTGCAGGTACTCGAGCGCCGCCGCGCCCGTCTTCGACTGCGTCAGGACGACGTGGTAGAAGGCGATCGCCTGCTCGAGGACTTCGCGGAGTCGGGCCCGCCGGGCGTCCTCGCGGCTCGTTCGTTCGTCGATCTCGATGCCGGCCCTGGCCGCAAGACGCTTGAGCGCCTCGGGGAAGGTCAGGCCATCGCGCTTCATGATGAAGCTGAAGATGTCGCCACCCTCGCCACAGCCGAAGCAATGCCAGCTATCGCGGGCGGGGGTGACCACGAAGCTCGGTGTCTTCTCGCCGTGGAACGGGCAAAGCCCCTTGTACGTAGTACCGGCCTTGCGCAGCTGGACCGCTTCGCCGACGACGTCGACGATCGACAGCTTGCTCTTGACTTCCGCGGCTACCCCAGACGCCAAATCCACTCTCCTGCCAGAAAGACGCTTTGCGCGCCCCTGGCGTTCAACCAGTCTTCCATCCGCCCGCCGACCGAGCCGCGGGCCTAGCCACGGCTGCTCGACAATTGCCAGGGCCGGCCGATCGGGCGAAGTCCCTGCGTCGGCCGACTCAACGACCTTGCGGGCTTCTCGACGGACCACCCTGACATGACTAAGGGCCTGTCAAGTCTTGACAGGCCTCCGCTGGGGTGATTCTTACCACTTTTCGCCGGGTTTGTATACCCCTGGGGGGTATTGACATGTCAAGAGGGCACGGGGCCGGTCCGGGCAGTCAGGGGGTTTAGGGGACACACGAAGTTGTCGGCGAATGACACAGATTTGTCAGCGGCGAATGACACGAGTCGTCAGCTCGATTCGTCGCGCTCGTCGCTAACAATCTTCGGTTTGAACCTGGATATGAAGCAGGCTTCGAACAGCCGGCCAGCTGGATCCATTTCGCACTGGCCAAGCCGACAGGCTACTCCGAAGGCACTCCAGGTGGAGACCACGGGTCCCCCTACCTTGGTTCGGTAGCGCCCGTCCATCAATAGAGGGACGCTCCGAGCGTGATGGCGGAAACTCAGGTGCTGGCTCGGGCCAGGAATGCGCTAGTGGAGCTGGCCCGCCATCCCGACTTCGAAGATGGTGTCGCGGTGGCGGCTTGGCGCTACGCGGCGTCTCTGGGCGAACCTCTGGACCCGGCCACGCTGCTGTCGTTCTGGGAACGTCGGTCGATCGGAGGTCCGCAGACGAGCCGCCGATACCGCTGGGGGCTGTCGGTGCGTGCCCTGCCAGGTGATCCACGCTACGGCCGGGCACCCGAGGGCTTCGTCAATTGGCAGCCCGGGACGTCAGAACTGTTCAAGCGCGACCCGACTGTATTCGGCCAGCGTATCGCGCTGCCTGTCGTGGTCAGCGAGTCGATCGCCTTTCTCCACGATTGCGCCGCATGCTCCGACCCAGACCTCGCGGGTCGAGCGCAGACGCTCTTGACTGAGGCCCTGCCGGTCGCCGAGTTCGACGTCGCCGGGTTCGTGCGGGCGATCGATCCATGGACCGACATGTTTGCCCTGTGGTGTCTGGAGCGACGCGGACGAGTTCTCGCCGACCTGCGCCCTCTGGCAACCGCGCTCGCTTTGCGCTACGCGTCGATCGCCGAGCGGAGCGACGGGATCGTGAAGGGGTCGCGCTTTCCCTTCTACGGGCGGCCGCTCGTCTCGGGCTCTGCGCACCTCGCGGCGGCGCTGCGCACGCTGGGCCTCGCTCCGAGCCTGCTCGCAGATCTCACGGAGTTCGTCGCCGCGGAGCGCACACCCGGTGGCGGTTGGCACGATCCCGATCAACCCGACGACGTCCTCACGACGCTGGCCGCGGCCGAGCTTCTGACATCTCTCGACCCATCTTTCGACCCGGCGCCCACCGTCGCCTTCTACTCTCAGACCCAGGAACCGGCCGGTTGGTGGCGTGCCCTTGGGCCCGAGGTGCCATGGCTCACGGCCGGGATCGCCGATTGGATCGCGGCCATCGAGCGCCCGTTTGCGGCACGCTTCCGCTGGCCGCGCATAGCCGAGACCGCACGAGATCGCAAGACCGCGCTTCCCACCTACGCCTTTCTCGACGATCTAGCCCGTCTCATGGCAGCCACCTCCGCCTTGGGCGCAAGCACGATCGAAGTAGCCTTCCTGGATCTCGCTGGCTTCGGAGGGTTCAACAACCGCGAAGGCCAGGCCCGAGGTGACGACGCCCTCCGCGTCTTTGCCGCGGCGCTCGCTCAATTGCCAGGGGTGATGGCGATCCGCGATGGCGGAGACGAATTCATCCTCGTGGGGGCACCCACGGCGACTGCCCTCCGCTCCGGCCTCGACGCGTTCGCCGCGGGGTGGCGAGGGCACTTCTCCCAGGCGTTCCCGGGTGTCGAGCCCATGGGCGTGCGGGTCGTCGAGACAACCTGCCGCGCGGACTCTCTCATGGCCGCCCGAGAGACGCTTGGACGCGCCATCGGCGTACACAAGTCGGTTCACCCTGAGTCAGGGGTGGTGGCACGGTGGATGGTCTGATCTCGGTGGCTGACGTCTGACCGAGCGCTCGAATATCGCCCTCCGCGAAGGGGTAGTGATCCTCGACGGCACCGTGGTTTGCCGTTCGGCTCACGGACCAGGAGGATCTGCGACTCGGTCTCAAGTTGGCTCGAGCCAGCGAGGCCGCCCCGTCTCATGGCCGAATAGGCGAAGCGGGAACGGATCGCCCGGATCACTGACGAGGGCTCCGATCGGACCTACGCTCTCACCTTCGACCCACAGGTCGCTGTCTGTGCCCTATCGCCAAGGAGTATTCGATGATCGTTTGCCTGCCCGTGACCGAGAACGGCCAGATCGGCCACAGCTGGGGTCGAGCCGACCGCGTCGCGATAGCCGACGTGGGCGACGCGGGCATCAGCCGATGGGATGAGTTCGCGGTCGGCTGGGACCAGTTACACGACGCTGACGGTGAGGGCCGACACCACGCGCGCATTGCCCGCTTCCTGACCGACCATCAGGTAGCGTTCGTCGTGGCCGGGCATATGGGCCCGCCGATGCAGCAGATGCTTGGGAAGATGAGCATTGGGGTGGGGCTCGGCGCCAGCGGCGACGCACGCGTAGCCGCGATCTCGACGCGCTCATAGCCGCCCTGTGTCTGGGGCCGACGCCGCGCCGCAATAGCGCAGCAAGGGCGATCCCCGGCAGCCTTGCGTCAAGCGTGGAGTACGTCCAGCCAGACGACTGTCGTCTCGTCGGCTCGGCTCGTGAGCCGGACGGTATGGCGGCTTCGACCGACCGGGGTCCGGCTAACCCCCGTCAGATTCCCGTCGCGACCCTGGGCCATCTCGATGGGTAGACCGTCGAGCGAGACGCTGGGTGCGGCCCACCCGTTCTCGTCGCCGTCCGCAGGACCGGCGCAGACGTCCAGACGGATCCTCTCCGAATCGGCCAGCTCCACCTCGTACGAAACCCAGTCGCCCTCGGCGAGGACCACGGCGAGCGTCTCGTACACGGGGTGAGGCCGCCCCTCCTGGTAATCGAAAGCCAGCTTGTCCGGATCGCGTCCGCCAAAGGCTCGGATCGTCACCTGGTCGTCGCTGCGGAAGCCTGGAAGCGGCACGCCTCGGGAGGTCCGGTAGGAGACTCCCTGCCCTCGGAAGCCGAACCCGACGCCCGCTATCCGCAGGGGAGCTCGCCGCAGGAGCGCGGAGGTGACCTCCTCTCGGTATGTACACCTCTCGATCGGCAGCGCGTCCAGCAGCGCCCAGAGTGTGCGCCGGGCATCCTCTCGATCCGGCATCGGGCCGGAGCCGGACGCGAACGCCACGACCCGGTTCCATCCGTCAGGCGAGCTGGCCGAGCACGGAGAGGTGTGGGTATCGAGCTTCTTCCAGGGCCAGAAGTTCCACGAGATTCCCCAATCTTCGTAGAGCTGAAACGCCATCTGGAGCCACGCGGGGTCGTTCTCGCCACCCTCGCCCATGTAGATCGGCAGACCGAGCCGTTCTCGTGCCTGCAGATACGGCGCGATGCTCGGCCGGTCGGGCGGCGACCAGTACTTGTGGAACGCGAGCATCGAATTCCGGTCCCAGACCTCCGTGAAGATGCTCCAGTCGGTTGCCCAATGGGTTCCTTCGTAGATGATCAGATGGTTGGCGTCGACCTCGCGGATCGCCGCCGTCAGGTCTCGATACAGCTCGACTAGCTGGCCGGAGTGGAGATCCCTGTACTCGTTGGGGAGCGGCTCGTTGAGCAAGTCGTACCCCGCGACAGCCGTTTCGTCGCGGTAGCGCTGGGCGAGAGCCCGCCAAAGCCTGATCGTCAGTTCGCGGTAGCGCGGGGTCGTGAAAAGCTCCGGGACTCCGTGCGGCGAATTGTCGATGTTCGTGCCGGTTTGCCCCCCGGGTGCGCCATGCAGGTCGAGCACGACCCAGATGCCATGAGCGCGGCACCACTCGATCAGTCGATCGACGAGCCCTATGCCTTCCGCGCGCAGTGCGCCATGCTCGTCGATCAGCCCGCGAGCGTTGATGGGCAGGCGGACGTGGTTCATTCCCTCGGCCGCGATCCGGGCGATGTCCGCCTCGGCAACGAACCGGTGCCGGAACTCACGCCAGAAGGCCGAGGCCTCGCTCGGACCTACGAGGTCGTCGAGAAGCGCCTCGATCCCTCGGGGCGACTGCGGGGCCGCGTCCCCGAAGCGCCACATGTATCCCTCCGGAAGAAGCCAGTTGCCCAGGCCGACGCCACGCAACAGCAGGGGGGTGCCGCGGCCGTCCACCAGGCCAGCGTCGCTTGCGTGGACGAAGCCGTCGCCGGGAGCTGCGCTGGCCGGTTCGAGGCGACTCCGCCCGCTCACTTCAAGCCCGACATCATCGAGAAGCCCTGGACGATGTAGCGCTGCAGGATCACGAAGACGAGGACGATTGGGATCACCTGCAGCGACGCTCCGGCCATCTGCAGGGGCGGGTTGATGGTCAGCTGCTGGTTGAGCAGCGACACCCCTACCGAGAGGGTGTAGTTGTGGGGATCGTTGGCGATGATCAGCGGCCAGAGAAAGCTGTTCCAGCTCGAAATGAAGGTCAGAAGACCCACGACCGCGAGGATCGGGCGCGAGAGCGGCAACACGATGGAGACCAGGATCCGGAAGTCGCCCGCGCCGTCGAGTCGTGCGGCCTCGAGCAGCTCCTCGGGGATTGTCGACATGAACTGCCGGAACAGGAAGATGTTGAAGGCGCTCACGAGCGTCGGCAGCGCGATCCCGGGCAGCGTGTTTGTGAGCCCCAGGCCGTTCAGGATCAGGTACGTCGGAACCATCGTGACCTGGATCGGGATCATCATCGTCGCCAGCACGAGCAGGAACATCAACTCCTTGCCCGGGAACCGCAGCTTGGCAAAGGCGTAGCCGGCCATCGCCACGAGCCCCAGCCCGATGAAACTGATCAGGACGACCACGACCGTATTGATGATGTACGTGCCGAAGTCCAGGTCGGCGAACAGCGACAGGTAGTTTTCGAGCGTGACCGAAGACGGCAGGATGGTCGGTGGATACAGACGCGACTCGCCGAGGGGTTTCAGCGAGGTCGCCACCATCCAGAAGAACGGGAACGCTGTGAGGGCCGCGCCCGCCGCCAGCACGACGCCGAGGAGGGCGAGGCGCCAGCGCCGAACCAGGCGCACTCCGTTAAGACGCCTAGTCGCCATGGGACCTCCGCACGCGAAGCTGAAGTGCCGTTACCGACACGATGATCGCGAACAGGACGAGCGACGCGGCCGAGGCGAAGCCGAACTGGTTGAAGCGAAAGCCCTCCTGATAGATGTACAGCGAGGCCGATGTGGTGGCGTGGACCGGGCCACCCTTCGTCAGCACGTAGGGCTCATCGAAGAACTGCATCCAGTTGATGATCGTCGTGATCGTCACGAAGAAGATGGCGAAGCGGAGCTGAGGGATGGTGATGGCGAAGACGCTTCGCAGCGCGCCCGCACCATCGATCTCCGCCGCCTCGTAATACTCGCGCGGGATCCCCTTCAGGGCGGCCAGGAAGATGATTATGTCCAGGCCCGAGGCTCGCCAGATGGCGACGAGGGCCACCGACAGCTTGGCGATCAGTGGATCGACCAGCCACGGAACTGGCCCAAGGTTGGCCAGGGAAAGCAGGTAGTTGAGCAAGCCGAACTGGCTGTTGAACAGATTGCCCCAGATGAGGGAGATCGCGACGATCGCGGTGATGGCCGGCAGGAAATAGAAGGTACGCAGCACTCGGAAGAATGGAGAGCCGCTCGCGTTGAGCCCTATCGCCGCGGCGAGCGAAATGACGATGATCGAAGGCACCCCGATGGCCACGAAGAAGGCCGTGTTGGCGAGAGACTCCCAAAAGGCGCCATCGTCGAACAGCGCGGAATAGTTGTCGAGCCCGACGAACCGGATGTTGGAGTGGTTGGCGAGGCCGGTGATGTCGAGGTTCGTGAGGCTGACCACCGCGGCAACCGCTATCGGCAGGACGCCGAAGATCATGAGGCACAGGAAGGCCGGCCCGGCGAACAGGTAGGACGTGAGCCTCAGAGGCGACCGCACGCGGTGCGTCTCGGTCTTTGGCCCACTCCGCGGTCGGATTCTGCTCCAGCTGGTCGTCATGGCAATCCTGGTCTTGGCGAGCGGTGGGCGGTTATGTGTGCCCACCGCTCGGGACGTGAGGTGAGGAGGCTACTTCTGAAGCGAGGCCACTGTGGCGTTTAGGCTGTTGAGGGTGGTCTGCTCATCGGCGCCTTGCAGGGCGATGGCATTGACCGCGTTGAGAAGGTCGGTGCTGATCTTGTCCCACTGGGGCATGAGCGGCAGGAGCTTCGCATCCTTGAGCTGGGCCACGTACACCTGCACGTTTGGATCGCTTGCCAGGGTCGGATCGGCAAGGGCCGACTTGGTCGTCGGCAGCTCATTCGCGAGCTTGTACCACGCGAGCTGGGTTGCCGGGGTGGCCAGGTAATCCAGGAACGCGAGCGAGGCGTCGACGTTCTTGGAGGTCGACCAGATGCCCATGTTCGATCCGGCGAACAACGAGGTGCCAGTGGTGTCCTTGGGCAGGAGAGCGACCGCCCACTTGCCGTTGATCTGGGGGGCCTGTTGGGTGAGGGCCGCGGCAAGATATGGGCCCGAGATGACCATCGGGGCCGCACCCGAGATGAAGCCCGCGGTCTGGTCGAAGTCGGATGCCGTGGGCACCAACTTGTCCTTGAAGAAGCTCAGGTAGAAGTCGAGCGCCGACTTGAAGGCCGGCGTGTCGAAGTTGACCTTGCCGTTGGCGTCGATGACGTCGCCGCCCGCCTGCCAGGTGAACTCGATCGGCAGAGGAGCGTCCCATTGAGGAATGTAGTAGCCGTACTGGTTCTTGCCACGCGCTGCGAGCTTGATGGCGTCGGCGTGGAAGTCCGCCCAGGTCGTGGGCGGCGCGGTGATGCCGGCCTGGCTGAGGATGTCGGTTCGGTAGAAGAGGATCCGTGTGTCGCTCACCCACGGCACGCTCAGAACCTTGCCACCGCTGTTCAGCTTGTCCGCAGAGACGGCGTCAAGGAAATTGGAGCTCTGGAGAGCCGGATGGCCGGCAAGCTTGGAGCTCAGGTCGAGGAGCGTGTTAGCCGAGACGAACGCGGGCAGGTTGGAGAGACCTATCTGAACGACGTCGGGGCCATTCCCCGACGCGACTGCCGTGGTGAGCTTGTCATCCACGTTTGCCCACGGGATCTGGACGACCTGGACCTTGATCCCGGTCTGGGTTGTGAACTGGTCGGCAAGCGTCGTGAAGGCCTTAGTGTCCTCCATGGTCCACACAGTGATCGTGGGTGGGGTCGTTGGAGCGCTGGTCGGGGCGGTGGTTGCGGCTGCGACCTGTGCGGTGCCGACCGGAGCCACGGGCGTACCGGTTGCGCCGGCCGAGCTGCAACCAGCGATCGCGATACTCAGAGCTAGACCCGTCAAAACTAAGGCTGTCCGATGTAGTGTGTTCTTCACGCCATCTCCTCCTTGGGGGGTGGTGGTGTCAACCGGCAGGCTGTCGGTTGCGCAACGCCCGAGCGGTCCTTACCCGACCGCTCGGGCGTGTTGGCCGATGAGATCGCGGTACCAGACCGCGCTCGCCTTGGGTATTCGGGCTTGGGTGGCGAAGTCCACATAGATAAGCCCGAAACGCTTGCGGTATCCCTCTGCCCATTCGAAGTTGTCCATCAGGGACCAGGCGAAATAACCCTTGAGATTCACCCCCTCTCTGATAGCTTGGGCCGCGGCGCCGAGGTAGCCGCGCAGGTAGTCGATTCGCTCGGAGTCGCAGACGGCTCCCGTGGGATCGACGTAGTCTTCGAAACTCGCGCCGTTCTCCGTGACGTACAGCGGCAGCGCCGGGTATTCGCGGGTTATGCGCAGAAGGATGTTCCGCAGCGACTCGGGTCGGATCGACCAGCCGAGCGAGGTCGAGGCCGGCTCAGCCGGTCTTTCGTGAACCTTGAGGTGCGGCTCCAGCGGATCGTTCCTGGCGATCACCTGGTGATAGTGATTGACTGCGAGGAAATCGAGCGGGGCCGAGATGATCGCCGCGTCTCCGTCATGAGCGAGTTCGAGCAACCCTGCGCCGGCGTACATTTCAAGCACGTCGTCTGGGTATCGCCCGCGCAACACGGGATCGAGGAACATCCGGTTGTTGTTGGCATCGAGCCGCCGGGCCGCCGCCACGTCCTCCCGGCTATCCGAGTCCGGGACGATATCCGTGATGATTTCGGCCACACCGATCGCCGCGGCAGGCCGCACGGCGCGCACCGCCTGCACGGCCAAGCCGTGGGCCAGGTTCAGATGGTGAGCGGCCGCAACCGCGTCCGGAAGGCTCATCCTCCCGGGCGCGTGCGCACCGGATCCATAACCCAAGAAGGCTGAGCACCAGGGCTCGTTGAGGGTGATCCAGTCGGTCGCAAGATCGCCGAGCTCGCCTGAGACGAGACCGACGTAGTCCGCGAAGCGGCTCGAGGTGTCTCGCGAGGGCCACCCGCCGGCCGTTTCCAGCGACTGGGGAAGATCCCAGTGGTACAAGGTGACGAACGGGCGCACTCCGATCTCGCGCAACCGCCCCAGCACGCCGCGGTAGTAGTCGACGGCGCTTTGGTTCAGCCGGCCCGTGCCGCCGGGCTGCAAGCGAGCCCACGACAACGACAGACGATAAGCGTTCAGCCCGAGTTCGTGCACGAGTTCGAGATCTTCGCGCCAGCGGTGATAGTGATCGCAGGCGATATCGCCCGTGTCGCCGTGCAGTGTCTTGCCAGGGGTGTGTGTGTACGTATCCCAGATGGACGGCCCACGTCCGCCTCCGGACACTGCACCCTCGATCTGATACGCAGACGTGGCCGCACCCCACAGGAAGTCGGGCGGGAAGGCATCCAGATCCAGTGCCAGCCCGGCAATTGGTGTGGTACGGTTCGCGGTCATCGTCAGCCTTTCGATGGGTGCAGCTAGCGGGTGCAAGTGGAGAGGGTCGGTCCGGGTCGTCATCGAGTGCGGACTGCCACCGTTTGCAGAGCCCCACTGATGGCCGAGGGCCTTTCGAGACCGGCCAGGTCACCGGTCAGGAGAACGTCGACGACCAGAGTCGCGGCACCGAGGGCCACGGCGTCGATGCCGAGCTGACCGAGCACGATGTCGACAGACTCGAAAGGCTGGCGCAGCGCGTAGGTGGCCGCCTTCGCCCTAACTGCGTCGAGAATCGCCGGGCCGAGGAGCAGCCCGACCCATCCGGCAAGCACGATGCGCTGCGGGTTGAACAGGTTGATCAAGGTGGCCAGGCCCGCGCCGAGGTAGTCGGCGGTTTCGTCCAGGACCTGTCTGGCCGCGCCCGCAGCGCCCGAGGCTTCAAGCATCGCTCGGAGCCGCTCGTCGTCGTTCCCGCCCACCAGGACTGCGTCGCCCGCGATCTCCGTCCAGCGGGCCAGGAGCGCATTTGCGCCCACATACGCCTCGAGGCAGCCCCGCGCGCCACAGCGGCACAGGCGACCGCCCACCACGATCGGGGTGTGGCCCCACTCCCCCGCGCTGCTCTGTAATCCTCGGTACAGCTGGCCATCAGTGAAGACAGCCGCCCCAACGCCCGTACCGAGGAGAGTGACGATTGCGTCGCGAGTCCCAAGCCCCGCCCCGAACCACATCTCCGCCTGGCCCATGGTCTTGGCGCCGTTGTCGATGACCACCGGGGCGTGAAGGGCTTCACGAAGCATTCTGCCAAGGGGCACATCCTGCCAGCCGAATGCGACCGCATAGACGATCCCATCCCCTCCCCGTTCGACGATGCCGGAGACCCCGACCCCGACGCCGAGGAGCTTCGCCGGCTCCACTGCCGCCTGCGCCAGCACACGCGCTACGCCGTCGGCGATGAGGCCGACAACGGCAGCCGGATTGGCACGTTCGGGCCCCAGCGGCAGAACCACAGTCCCGCGCTTCCCCCATGCGAGATCGAAGGCCTCGACCAGGATTCCGCCCTCGCCCACGTCGACTCCAACGGCGATGCCATAGTCGGCGGCGGTTCGCAGCAGGGCTCGCGGACGCCCCCCATCGGAGTCCTGCGTTCCGACCTCGACGACCAGACCCTCGTCGAGCAGCTGGGCGACGACCAGTCCCACCGTCGCAGGGCTCAGCCCGGTCTCCCTCGCCAGCGCCTGGCGGGTGGTCGCCCGCGTGAACACCAGCTCCCGCAGGATCGCCGAGCGATTGGTTTGCCGCAGATCTCTGGCGGTCGCCCCGAGCTTCATTGCTTCCTCCGACACTTACACTAAGACTTATGCTAAGTCCCGTGTCAAGTGGAGCCGCAGTCCCGGCGGGCTACCACCGCCTGTCGGGGAGGGGCAAATCGGGGCAGGTCACCGGGTTCCGGGTCGAGCGGGGCGGAGCCGCGGGCGGGTCCACCGGGCTCAGGCCCGAGGCCCCCCGCGGTGCGTCGTCCTCAACGCAGCCAGCCCGATCGAGTCGCACCAGGCGACAGCCGCGCGAGCAACCGCAGGACCGGGATCGAGGCAGCGTAGATGGTCGACAGCACGTCCGGCAGGTCGGGCGAGAGCACGTCGTCGTCAGACAGGTTGCGACCGAACGTCACGTCCTTGAGCTTGAGCAGCTCCGCTCCCGGATGATCGGCGGCGAAGCCGGTAGGGACGCGCTTCAGGCTGTCGCCGCTCACGCGGCCGAAGGTCGATACGAACTCGGGGCTCTCGAGCGCGGCCCTGACCGTCGCGAGATCGGTGTCCACGGCGCGCCGCCACCCCGCCAGCTGGGTTGGCTCCGGGTGCCACATCCCGCCGCCCGCGTACATCTCGCCGGGCTGGAAGTGGAAGTAGGCCCCCACCCCACCGCCTTCGCCGGCCCACGGGAAGCTCGCCGAAACGTGCGTCTTGTAGGGCGACTTGTCGGCCGCGAAGCGGACGTCGCGATAGATCCGGAAAGGCGAGCGGGCGGGGTCGGCGCGGAGCGGAAGCCCTTGCTCCTCGAAGCGTTCCCCCAGGCCCGCGCACAACGCTTCCAGCGGTTCCTTCAGCAAGCGCTCGTAGTCGCCCTTGCGTGGCTGGAACCACGTCCGTTCGTTGTGCAGAGCCAGATCCGCCAGAAACTGGATGGCGTCGCGCGAGAAGCCCCGGAATTGCGTTGTCACCGCCCTCGACCTCCTACTCCTCCGACCGCGGCGCTTCCTGCCGGGCCACGAAGGCCGGGATCTGCGTCCGCCGGTCCAGCCCCAGCTTGGCCAGAATCGAGCTGACGTTGTTCTTGACCGTCTTGGCCGAGAGGAAGACCACGTCGGCGATCTCTTTGTTGGTCCGGCCCTCGGCGATCAACGGCAGGATCTCGCGCTCGCGGACCGTGAGGTCGTTGGCGTGCTCCTTGTCGTTCCCGCTGGCGATGTTCCGGATGCGCTCGAGGACCATGCCGGTGACCCTGGGATCGAGCAGCGACTCGCCGCGCCCGACAGCCTGCAGCGTGCGAATGAGCTCGGCGGATCGCGATTGCTTGAGCACGTAACCCCGCGCGCCGGCCACGATCGCGGCGAAGACGTCCGCCTCGTTGGGCGAGCTCGTGAGGAAGACGACCCGCATGTCCGGGAAGTCGTCGCGGATCATCCGGCACGCTTCGACACCCGATGCGTCCGGGAGCCGTACGTCCATCAGGACTAGATCGGGCACGAACCTCCTGGCCTGAGACAGGGCCTCCGTGCAGGTGCCGGCCTCGCCGACTACCTCGAATTGGCCGTGGCGATCGAGGAAGGCGATCAGGCCCTGGCGGACCACCTCGTGGTCATCGACGACGAGCAGGCGGAGAGGTCGGTCGGTATCGGACATCTGGCCGCCAGCATGCGCGTCCGGGGCCTCGGCCGCAATCGATGGCCCGAGATGGCTCACGCCGGCTGCGGCTTCGGATACCCGACGGCGGCCGGGCCGAGGCCTATCTGGTCGAATGCGCCGCGACGCGCCACAACCCTCGGGTCCGGCTCGTCGCCCGACGTCTAAGATGGCCCCGCTCCAGCGCCACGATCGACCGCGGAGCGGCCACGAGGAGTCGCCGGTTGCCCTCGCTTGACGAGACTCCGCGCCACAAGGCGCCGGGCCGGGTCCTAGCGGCCGGTGCCGCGCTCTACGACCGCGAGAGGGAGGCCGACTCGAGGGGCGTTCGCGGGCGGGTCAGGAACCTCATACGAGCCGGCCTGCCAAGAGGCGCCGTCATCCTCGGCATCCTGTTCGTGGTCAACGCGGGCTCAGGGTTCCTCGCCAAGAAGGTGCTCGCCCATGTGTTCGGGGCTGGACCTGAGACCGACGCCCTCACATCCGCCACATACCTCGTTTCGTTCCCCGTCACCATCCTTGTGTTGGGTGGCGTCGTGGGTCCGTTCCTGCCGCTCTTCATCGGGCTGAGGGACGAGGCGGAGGAGGCGGCGCGGGAATTCGCGCGCACCGTCCTCACCGCGGCGTTGATCACGGTTGGGATCGCCATCGCCGCGCTCTTCGTCTTCGCGCCCGAGATCGCCTCGGTGGCTGTGCCCGGGTTCGATGCGAGCGAGCGCGGCCTGTACGTGAACCTGGTGCGGGTCGTCTGCGCGGGCCAGCTCGCGATCGCCGCCTCGATGGTCCTCGGCGAGGTGCTCGTCGCCGAACGGCGATGGTGGACGTACGGACTGGCCGAGTTCGCCTCGTACGCGGGGCTGGCGGCGGGCGCGCTGCTGTTGGGCGGGCACCTAGGGATCTACGGCGCGGCCGTCGGTTCGCTCGCCGGCGGACTGGCCCACCTCGGGGTCCGTCTCGTCGGCATCTACCGCACCAGCTTCCGCCCGCGCCTCTCGTTGGCGTTCCGGACCCGGGGCGTGGGCGAGTTCGCCTGGCTCATCCTGCCGAGAATGGCGAGCTCGGCGCTAGTCTGGTTCTTCGCGGCCTACTTCACCCGGATCGCCTCGACTCTCGCGCCCGGCTCGACGACATCCGTCGCATACGCCCAGGACTTCCAGAGCACCGCCGAGAACGTCGTCGGCGTGGCCTTTGCGCTTGCCGCATTTCCCGCCCTTTCTGCCGCGGCCGCCGCAGGCGACCGGAGCGGCTTTCGGAGGACCTTCCGGACCAACTTCCTGACCATCGCGTTCTTCTCCGTCCTCGCCGCCCTGGCCCTCGCCGCCCTGGCCGGCTTCATCGCGGGGTTGTTCAAGGGCGGGGCCTTCGACGACACGGACGCCTCCAGGTTGACGCTCGTGCTCGTGATCCTGGCCATTTCCGTCCCGTTCGAGAGCCTCGTCGAACTCCTGGCGCGGGCGATCATGGCCACCCACAACACCCTCGAGCCGACGATCGCGGTCCTGGTCGGGTTCATCGCCGGCGTCATGGCCACTACGACGCTCTCCGGCGGCGTGGGACTGGCGGCCCTGCCGATCGGTTACGTGACATTCCAGGCCGTGAGGGTCGTCGTGCTCGGCCTCTTCTTGAGGCCGCGGATGACCCGCATCGGGGCCATCTCGCCGTGGTCGTGGGCGACGGCATGGCGGCGCTGGAGCGGCACGGTTGTTGGAGCGCGCAGGGCGATTCCCGCGGGCCGGCTGGCATTGGTCTCTCTCACGGTGATCGTTCTCGGGGCCGGGACGGTCTACGCCGGAAGCCAGGCGTTTGGCCAGGTCGCGATCGGCGGTGGCCCGCAGATCACGCCCTGGGCGCGGGTTGGGGGGACAAGGCCGCCGGTGATCGCGCCGAGCCCATCGGTCACGTCCGCCGCCCCGACTGCGTCGGCCTCGGCATCCCCGTTCGCGACCCTCGAACCGACGGTCGCGCCATCGGCGACGGCGGGCATCTTTGCCATGGACCTCTACCAGCCGGGCGACTTCGTCAGTGAGTTCGTGGACACCTGGTGCGTTCCGGCCGCCATGCAGACCTCGATGAACATCATGAGCGTGGTCCCGGATACCACCCGCGACAGCCAGGCGAGACTCCAGGACCTGGCCTTTTCACTCGGCGGTGGATATTACGGTGGGGCCGACCCGAACGGCTGGGCCAAGGGACTGGCGTCGCTCGGCTACGGCAACTACCAGGTGGGCGCCAAGGCAAAGATGGCCGACGCGCTCCGCGTCGTCGCCAAGCAGATCCGCCTGACGGGACGTCCCGCCGGACTGCTCGTCTGGAAGGGCTGGCACTCGTGGGTCGTGTCCGGCTTCACGGCCAGCGCCGATCCCGCTCAGACGGATTCGTTCACGCTCATCTCGGTCCGGATCGAAGACGTCTGGTATCCACGAGTGTCGAAGCTTTGGCCCAAGTCGCGACCACCGGACGCGAACGTCCCGGTCGGGGCCCTCGGCACCGACTATGTTCCCTGGCACCAGGGGAAGATCTACAGCGGCCGCGAAGGCAACTACGTGTACGTGATCCCGGTCGCATAGCACCCGTCCGCGGCAGCCGCCACCCGCCCGCGGCACCTGCGACCAGGACGCCGCCGCCTGCGGCGGCCCCGGCTGCGAGCGGGACGCGGGTACCATGGCGCAATGCCGGATTCCCTGATCGCTGCCACCGCCGCCGCATTGCCCCGGGCCTCGCTGTGGCGTCACCGCGACTACATGAAGATCTGGTCGGCCGCGACGATCAGCCAGATGGGTTCGCAGGTCAGCCTCATGGCCATCCCATACATCGCGGCCAAGGTGCTGCACGCGTCGGCCTTCGAAATCGGGCTCCTGGCGGCGGTGGAGATGCTGCCCTTCGTGCTGTTCACCCTGCCGGCCGGTGCCTGGCTCGATCGGGTGCGCCGCCGGCCCGTCCTGATCGCGGGTGACTTCGGTCGCGCGGCCGCGCTCATAACGATCCCAATCGCATATGCCCTGGGTTGGCTGACGATCTGGCAGCTCTACGCAGTCGCCTTCACGACCGGCTTTCTGACCGTACTGTTCGACGTCGCGGATCAGTCCTACCTGCCGGTCCTGCTGGAGCCCGACGACCTCGTCGAAGGCAACGCCAACCTGCAGATCTCCTCTTCCGCCGCGCAGATCGTCGGCCCGGGGTTCGGCGGCGGGCTGATCGCGCTCGTAACGGCACCGTTTGCCGTGGTCGTCGACGCGATCAGCTTCCTGGTATCCGGCAGCCTCATCTCGCTCGTTCGAAAACACGAACCGAAGCCCGGACGCAAGCTCCGAGCCGACGGCTCGGGCACCAGCCTGCGCCAGGAGATCGCGGAGGGCCTTCGATACGTCGGCGGCAACGGGTACTTGCGGATGATCGCCGGCTCGACCGGGACGTTCAATCTCGGCACGAGCCTGGCCTTCTCGATCTTCCCTCTCTTCGCGTACGTCGAGCTTGGCCTGTCGGCCGCGCTCGTTGGCCTGGCGTTCAGCATCGCCGGTCTGGGAGTCCTCCTCGGTGCGTTCACGGCCGCTCCGCTGGCCAGACGCCTCGGGGTCGGGCCCGTCATCGTAGGTTCGATATTGCTGGGCGGCCCGCCGCTCTTGATCATGGCTTTCCTTCCCAAGGACGCCATCGTGGCCGGCGCGATGCTCCTGACTTCGCAATTCCTCACGGGCTTTCTGGGCGTCGTATACAACGTCAACCAGGTCAGCTTCCGTCAGGCGATCACGCCACTCGACATACAGGGCCGCATGAATGCCACCATGCGGTTCATCGTCTGGGGGACGATGCCGCTCGGATCGGTCGTGGGTGGAGTCCTGGCCACGTTCCTCCCGTTGAGGACCACGGTCCTCATTGGAGCGGCGATCGCCTCGACCGCGTTCCTGTGGGTGCTGGCTTCGCCCGTCCGCTCGCTGCGCGAAATCCCGAAGGGAGCACGGGTCGAGCCGGCGCCCGACCCGGAGATCGGCTGAATCTCGGGACTGCAACGTACGATCCGCTGAACCCAACCTGAAAGGGTCCGTTGGTGCCGTCGGGCGAGCCGCCGACAGGGCCATGGTTCGCACGGCGAGACCTCTGGCATCGGCTGAAACCGCCTCGTGCCGCGGCGCCGTACTCCCCGTGCACCTTCACGACGAAGGGATTGCCGGAGCAGCCCAAATTCAACGCAAATGCAGGAGAACGACATGCGTCCCAGCTCACGTTTGCCATTGACGGCCGGTCTGGCCCTCGGCGCCGCAATGGTCGCCGCCGCCTGTTCGTCCGCAGCCGTGTCCCCATCCGCCTCCAGCGCGGTCCTGGGTGCGACAGCGGCCCCGTCGGCGGTCATGCCTGTGGGGGCCACGAGCATAACGATCGGATCAAGCAACAGCGCCGCTCTCGGGGCGTTCCTCACCGGACAGAACGGGATGACGCTGTACGTCTTCACCACCGACACCGCCGATACGAGCTCATGCAGCGGCACGTGTGCGACCAACTGGCCGCCGCTCACCGCTGCCAGCGGCGCGACGATCACCGGCCCCAGCGGGGCGACCGCCGCGTTTGCCACCATCATGCGTTCAGACGGGACCGTCCAGGTGACCTACAACCACATGCCGCTCTACTACTTCGCCGGCGACTCAACAGCCGGCGACACGAACGGCCAGGGCAAGGGCGGCATCTGGTTCGTGGCGCCGTTGAGCGGCACACTGAACGCCAACCCGCCGGCGGCCACCGGCACCACGAGCAGCGGATACTGACAACACGGACGGCCCCAGCGCCGCCCTGCGAACGACACGAGAACCCGCCGGCGCCCCCACCGGCGGGTTCTTTGGTGAGGGGCGTCCTGGGTCAGTCGAGGACGACCCCGGCGAAGGCCTCGGCGATGGCCCGGTAGCCGCCGGCGGTGGCGTGGAGGTCGGGACCGAGCGGAGGAGGCGCGCCGCCCCAGGTCCACTCACAGGCTCGAGCAACGTTGATCGGGACCGGTCCGACCCCGGCCATCTCGACCTGGGTCTCGAAATCCGTGGTACAGAACGCGCCCTCGACATCCGCCACGCGCAATCCCGCGCTCCGGTAGAGGTCCACAAAGTGCGCATTGATCGGCACGATCGCGTCCCAGACCGAGACTCGGGCCAGCTGACGACCCAGCGGCCCCTCCAGCCAATGAGGCAGGAACGCGTCGTAGATCGTCATCCCTGCGACCGGAGTCTCCGACCCCGCGGCCTCCATGAGGCGCCCCAGGATCCCTGGCAGGTTCCGATCGATGCTGGCCAGACCGGGCGGTATCGACTCCAATTCCAGGCTCGGAATGTCATTGAGGCCGACGTCTATGGTCACGAATGCCACGGCGTCTCGATGGCCTCGCAGGAAATGGACCGCCTCGTCCAGCTGGCTGCCATGCGGGTAGCTCGCGAGGCCGCCCTCGATCATCGTGGTCGTGGACTCGCCCGGACAGCCGAGCTTGACCGTCTGCAAATTCGGAAGGCGCAGGCGCGCGATCGCGCCGAGCTGGTCGGCGTAGCCGTCATCGGTCCGGAACTGTCGTTCGGCGTCGCCGATCGGCTGCACGCCGGTGGACAGTGAGTCACCCAGCGACAGGTAGTAGATAGGGTCTGAGCCAGCGCCGGCCGCGGCCACACGCAGACCGCTTCGTCTCTCGATCACCGGCGGGAATGTATCAGCACAAGGGTTCGGGGTGGTGTCGGCTCGCGGACATCCCCAGGACCGGCGATACTGGCCGCCACAGCTTGCATTCCGGCCGCGCGAGATCCCTGGACGTGCGAAAGCGTCGGGTCCGAACGGTTCGGGCCGAAGGGAGACGCCGGCCGGTGGTCAACGCCGTCAATGGAACGGAGTCGACAAAAGGCGAGGTGCCGGGCGCGGCCCCGCCGACTCACGATTCACACGGCAGACCGACGCGACTGCTGCCCGTGAGCCACATCGTTCGAATCTCCCTGTACTGGCTTGGGATCTCGACGGTCTGGAGCGGACTCCTCGACATCGTCAACAACCGGCTCCAGTTCACCCACCTCGTCCCCAAGGGCAGTGAGGGCCTCGGCGGGTTCCAGATAGCACTGGTCGGCACCTTCATCGCCATCCTGGTCCAACCGACCGTCGGCTCGATCAGCGACTACACGATGACCCGCTGGGGCCGGCGCAAGCCCTACATCTTCATCGGTGCGACCCTGGACGTGGTCTTCCTCTGGGGCGTGGCCACTTCCAACGCCCTGCCGGCCATCGCCGCCTTCGTCAGCCTTCTCCAGTTCAGCTCCAACTTCGCCCAGGGCCCGTTTCAGGGATACGTCCCGGATCTGATTCCGGCCAAGCAGGTCGGGCTTGCTTCCGGATTACTCGGCCTGTTCTCGGCCCTCGGCAACGTCGTGGGCTACGCGGTCTCGGCCGTCGCCCTGACCCTGTCCGCGACCGATCCGAACGCATTCTTCTACGGGACGATGACGATCGGCATCATCGAGTTCATCACGATGATCGGCGTCGTGATGCACGTCGATGAGGGCAAGCGGATCAAGTCCCGCGGCGGCAGGTCGTGGTTCGCGATAGCCCGAGAGGCCTGGAGCACCGACATCCTGGGCGAACGCAGTTTCGTCTGGCTGGTGAGCTCACGCTTCTTCATCCTCGTCGCGGCGTCCATATACCCGGTCATGGCGACCTTCTACCTGGCCCAGGTGTTCGGGCTCGACGAGCAAGCGACCGGGACCACCAAGCTGATCCTGCTGGGGATCGTCGCGGTGTGCGTGACGGGTTCGGTCATTCCCGCGAGCCGACTGTCCGACCGGATTGGTCGCAAGAAGGTCATCTACGCATCGTGTCTAGCGGGCGGCGTGGGGCTGGCAATGGGTGCCGTAGCGCCCATTCTGCCGGTGGCGTTGGTCGGCGCGGGTGTGTTCGCAATCGCCGCCGGCGCCTTCCTGGCGGTCGACTGGGCGCTGATGAGCGACATCGTTCCGAAGGCCTCGACGGGACGCTATATGGGCATCTCCAACGTGGCCACGGCATCGGCGGGCCTCGTAGCCCTTGCCATCGCCGGGGCGGGCGTCATGGATACGGTCAACCACGTGTTCGGCTACGGCGCCGGTCCGCGGGCCGCCCTCGTGTTCGGCGTCCTCTGCTACATCCTCGGGGCGGTCCTGCTCAGGCCGGTCGTAGAGAAGCGGCGCGAAGACGCACCCGCACTGGTTGAAGCGCCGGAGTACGCCTGAGACACTCGCGGCGGCTTCGGACGCGGGGGCCGGGAGCCGCGCCGTCAACCGGGCGGCGGCTGCGACTCGGCCTGTCTCCCGTTGTACCCTTCGAAGCCGGAGGTGACGAGGATTATTGAGACGCTCGATCGGCATCTGCTAGCTCTCGAGCCTGAGTATCGCGAGCGCGTCTGGGGCGGGCAGCGGCTTCATGCGGCGAAACCGCCGATCGGTGAGGCCTGGCTCGCCTGGGGCGGCAGCCGCGTACTCGACGGCGAGCTGGCGGGTCAGACGCTCGAAGCTCTGGCGGCCGCGCACGGCGCCGCCCTGCTGGGTACCGCCGTGGCCGACCGGTACGGAGGGCGCTTCCCGCTCCTCGCGAAGCTCCTCGACTGCGCCGACTGGCTGTCGGTCCAGGTCCACCCGAACGACGAGCAGGCCATCCGGATGGTGGGGCCCGGTGAATTCGGCAAGACCGAGGCGTGGTATTTCCTCCACGCGGATCCGGGCTCACGCATCCTGGTCGGAGTCAGGCCGGGCGTGAGACCTCAGGAGCTCGTGAACGCGATACGAAACGGCGGCATCCTCGAAATCGCGCAGCCCGTCGACATCCGAGGCGGCGAGGCCCTGCTCATCCCCGCCGGCACGCTCCATGCAATCGGTCCGGGACTGCTCCTGTACGAGATCCAGCAAGCCAGCGACACCACCTACCGTGTCTACGACTGGGGTCGCCCGTCGTCGGCCTCGAGGGCTCTCCACATAGAAGAGTCCGTGGCGGTGACCACCGCCGACGGTCCGAGCGAGGTGCGCTATCCTCGGGTCGAATCCGAGACAGGCACCGCGCCCGTGATCGACTCGGAGTATTTCGATGTACGGCTCCTCCGAGCCTCGCCGGAAGGCGGGGCATTGAACGCGGACACGGGAGCCCGGTCCTTCCACATCCTGACCGCGATCGAGGGTCGGGCCGAGATCCGCCGAATGGGCGAGCGGCTGATCCTGGGCCGGTTCGAGACGGCCCTCGTGGCCGGGTCGGCCGGCGCATACGAGGTTCGAGCCCTGGACGGTCGGGCCACTCTCTTGCGGGCGGCGGTGCCCGATGACGAACCAATTCCTAGACGCGGGTAGACCAGGAGGCCAGTGTGGACGTCGGCGTGATGATCCCCCAGGGATGGAAATACGAGTACAACGGCTGGGACCCGGCCGTCGCCTGGGCGAGGACCCTGGAACTGGCCCGCAACGCCGAGGCGCTCGGCTTCGAGTCGGAGTGGGTCTTCGACCACTTCCACACCGTCCCGGACGTCACCGACGAGATCACGTTCGAGTCGTTCACGACCCTCACCGCCCTGGCCGGCGCCACCAGCCGCGTCCGACTGGGCCACATGGTCATCTGCAACGGCTTCCGCAACCCGGCCCTGGTCGCGAAGCTGGCGTCCACGCTCGACGTGGCCAGCGCCGGCCGCTTCGAGATCGGGATCGGCGGTGGCTGGAAGGAAGACGAGTGGCTGGCCTACGGCTACGGATTTCCCTCCACCGGCGATCGGTTGCGGGCCCTTCATGACGCCCTGGAAGTGATCACCAAAATGCTCGAGCCGGGGCGGGCCACCTACCACGGCCGCTTCGCCAGGGTCATTGAGGCAGTCAACGTCCCCAAGGGGATCCAGAGACCGAGGCCGCCCATCATCGTCGGGGGGAACGGCCGGGACGTTACGTGGCGGCTCGCCGCACGCTACGCCGATGAGCTGAACCTCGTCTTCTTGAGCCCGGAGGAGATCCTCGAGGACATGCCGACCATCCGGTCGCGCTGCGAGGAGATCGGCCGCGACCCGGCCACGCTCAGGATCTCGCTGTACTGCCGGGACGAGGACATGCGAGATGCCGGCGCAGCCAGAGTCGATCTGATAGGCCGGTGTGCGGCCGCAGGGCTGAGCCGCATGGTCGCATTTCCGACCCGATGGGATCCGACGACCGACGCGCAGGCCCGCTTCGCCGAGGACTGCCGTTCGGCCGGGATCGAGCTGGCCGACTGAAACTCGCCGCCTAGCGCGGTCGGGTGGGCTCCGATCCGACGCCCGTTCGCTCGACCGCGACGGCTATCTGATCCAGATCCGCCGCGGTGAGGGCCAACCTCGCTCCGGGCAGCCAGCCGTCGACCTGACCCGGAGCCCTCGCGCCAACGATCGCCCCGGTGACCCCCGGCCAGGCAAGGACCCACGCCACGGCCACCGCCGAGATGGTCGTGCCGTGGCGCGCCGCAATGGGTCGGAGCGCGTCGCGCATCGCCACGTTGCGTGACAGCCCGGGCTCCCGGTAGGCGTCGGTCTTGCGCCGCCAGTCGTCCTCGGCCATGGCCTCGACCCGTGCTTTCGAGAACGAGTCGGTGAGGATGCCGGAACCCATCGGGCTGTACACGATGACTCCCGTTCCATGCGCTGCCGCCCAGGGGATGACGGTGCCGCCAGATTCGCGCCGGATGACCGAGAACGGCGGCTGAACCGAGTCGACGTGGCGGACCCGCTCGCATCTCTCCAGCAGGTCGGTCGGGAAGTTGCTGACGCCGATGGCCCGGACTTTGCCCTCGTCGACGAACCGGCTCATCTCGCCCCAGGAATCCTCGACCGAGGTGCCGGTCTCATCCGGCCAGTGAATCTGGAAGAGGTCGATCCGCTCCACCCGAAGCCGGCTCAGCGACCGTTCGACTTCGAGCCGCAGAAAGGCCGGCCGCGAATTTCGCGCCGACGGCCTGTACGGATCGTCCGCATAGGCCTCGAGACCGCACTTGGTGAAGACCATCGGCCGATCGGCGGCCGGGAGGCCTGCCAGGGCTCGACCGATGACCTCCTCGGAGTGGCCCAGGCCGTAGATCGCCGCCGTGTCGATCCAGTTGACACCGGCCGAAACGGCATGGTGAATGGCGCGGATCGAGTCGTCGTCATCCTGCGGCCCCCACCCGAACGACCAGCCGCCGCCGCCCACAGCCCACGAGCCAAAACCAACGGTCGTGATGACGAGCCCGCTCGTTCCCAGCGGGCGCGTGTCAAGAGTCACCTTCATTGCCTCCGGTCGTAGGTCGGGCACACGCGGACGGCTCCGCATTCCAGTCGATCGGTCCCATTCTGCCAGCCGACCGCCTTTCGGGCGGCGCAGCGGATCCCGAAACCGGTACGCTTGGGTCGTGACAAGGACAAGTGCCGGCATCCTGCTCTATCGGTACCGGGAAGGCGTTCTCGAGGTCCTGCTCGTACATCCCGGAGGTCCATTCTTCGGCAACAAGGACCTCGGCAACTGGTCGATCCCCAAGGGCGAGGTCGACTCGACTGATCCCGACAACGAGCAGACCGCCCGGCGTGAGTTTTCCGAGGAGGTCGGTCATCCGGTCCCGCCCGGCCCCCTGATCGATCTCGGCTCCATCCGCCAGAAGGGCGGCAAGATCGTCTACGCCTGGGCCATCGAGGGCGACATAGACACAGCCACGATGAGCAGCAACTTCATCGAGTTCACATGGCCCCCGTTCTCGGGCAGGGTGAAGCGTTTCCCCGAGGTCGACAAATGGGTCTACTTCGGCCCAGATGAGGCCCGCCGGCATATGAAAGAGACCCAGCACCCTCTGCTCGACCGCCTGGATCTGGCGCTATCGGCTATGCGACCGCACGGGAACGCCTCTCGATGACCGCCCCGTCGCGTCATTTGCGAGGCCTCTTGCCTGCGTACAAGGCGGCCATGGCTCGTGAGGCCGCCGCCATCCGCGCACGCAGCTCAGGCGGCCCGAGAACCTCCGCGTCGGGACCGAGTCGGAGGAGCTGGTCCTCCGCATGCCACAGGTCCTCGAGCTCGAGGGAGAGGGTGGTCCAGCCCTCCGGGTCCGGGCCGGCTGATGCCGCGAGAGCCTGGGTCGCGGCCGTCTGACCGACGGCATCCGCCAACCTCTCCAGGCCATCTGCGCGGACTCGCACGCTCGCGGCGAATGAGGGCAGGCTCTCGGCGTATTCGGCGACGGATCGCGCCCAGTAGTCCGCGAGATCGAAGTCGTCGGGTCGTTCGAAGTGCTCCGCCAGAACCGTCAGCTCGGATATGCGCGACACGCGGTAGGTGCGCAGCCCGCCCTCCACCCGTGCCACCAGATACCAGATCCCGGCCTTGAGGACCAGCCCCAGCGGGTCGACCAGGCGCTCGACGGCATCGCTGTCACCGCCGCGTCGATAACCCATCTTCAGCCGGTTGTCGGCCCAGACGGCCTCGGCGATTCCCTGAAGGTGCGGCACGACCTCAGGTTCCTGGAACCAGCCGGGCGCATCGAGATGGAAGCGCTGGCGCAGCCTCGAGGCTCGACTGCGCAGCTCCGGTGGCAGCGCGGCCAGAACCTTCAGCTGGGCGGCGGCCAGAACCGTTCCCAGGCCGAGCTGGGCGGCAGGTCCGGGATAGCCCGACAGGAACAGCGCCTCTGCCTCCTCAGGAGTCAGGCCGGTGAGTCTCGTCCTGTAGCCCTCCACGAGCTGGAAGCCGCCGTTCGTGCCGCGGTCGGCATAGACCGGAATGCCGGAGGCGCTCAGCTCCTCCACGTCCCGGTACACGGTTCTCATCGAGACCTCGAGCTCGTCGGCCAGCTGCCGCGCAGTCATCCGACCGCGGGTTTGCAGAAGCAACAGAACGGAGATCAGCCGACTCGCTCGCATCCGTGCAGCGTATCCGATTTCTACGCCGAGTTCCTGACAGGAAACGTCATATATCTCGACTAGGATGCTCGCAGAAGCAGTCAACAGGAGGACGCCCAACCGTCGCTGAGGTACGGTCGGGGCGCCATCCAGAGTCGGAGGAACTCGTGACCATGCGTCCTTTTGGCATCGATGACGTTGAGCAGCTCCGAGCGGCGCGAGCGAGGGCCCGGGAGCTGGAGGCCGATTGGCAGACGGCCAACTATCGCCATTCCGAGGCGCGCCGAGGAGGCTCGCGGCCTCGCCGGGGAGCCCTGCGGATCGCCCGCCAGGCGGCCGGCCGCATGCTGATGGGCCTCGGGCAGCGCGTACTGCCGGCTGGGGTCGAGCCGTGTGCCTGACCGGATCGACATTCCGCCACGACGGGCGCGGCTGAGTCCCTGCCGCGATGGCGGTGGCAAACCGGCCGAGGATCGGGCAATCTGACGCCATGTCTCCTCTGCCCTCGCAGAAGACGGAAGCTGCGACTGCTCACGATCCGGGCTCGGACGCCGCCGGCGAGCGGGCGATCCAGGTCGAAGGTGCCGCCCGCGAACCGATAGTCACTCGCCGCGGCGGCACGATCCGGATCGGCACGGCTTCGTGGACGGACCCGACGATGACGGCGCCCGGGGTCTTCTACCCGCGGGGCGCCGAGAGCGCCGAGGACCGGCTGGCCTATTACGCCGCCACATTCCCCGTCGTCGAGGTGGACGCCACCTACTATGCGCTGCCGTCGGCGAGGGTCGCGGCCGCCTGGGTAGACCGAACCCCGCCGGACTTCATCTTCGACGCCAAGGCGCACGCCCTGATGACGGGCCAGCCGACCGAGACCAGGCGGCTGCCCAAGGACCTTCGGTCGGCGCTGCCGGAGGAGCTCGCGTCCCAAGCGCGCATCTACGCCCGCGATCTGCCGGCGGAGTTGCGGGCCGAGGTGTGGCGACTCTTTCTGGCGGGGCTCGAGCCGTTGCGCGCCGCCGGCCAGCTGGGTTCGGTGCTCCTCCAATACCCGAAATGGTTCTTCCCAACGAGTGAGAGCCGCGACCTGATACTCGAGGCCCGCCAGCTCCTGGGAGATGTGCGGTCCACGGTCGAATTCCGGAGCGAGACGTGGTTCAACGAGAAGAATCGCGAGCGGACGCTTCGCTTCCTGGCCGACAACTCCATACCACTGGTGTTGGTCGACGGTCCCCAGGGCCTCCGGAGCAGCGTTCCACCGCTCTCCAGCGTGACCTCGCGCGATCTGGCGGTGGTCAGGTTCCACGGCCGGCGGGTCGAGACGTGGGAGGCGAGTGGGATCCCCGTGGTCGAACGGTTCCGCTACCTCTACAGCGAGGATGAGTTGCGGGAGTGGCTGCCGCGTCTCCAGGAGGCGGCCGAGGAGGCCCGGGAGATGCACATCCTGATGAACAACTGCTACGCCAACTACGGTTCCACCAACGCTCGAGAGCTGGCCGCCATGCTGTCGGCCGAACTCGGGGCGGAGAGTGGTCAGGTCGGCGGGTCCGCGGTGTAGGCAAACCCGGTTCGGGGCCATTCCGCCGGGGCCAGTCCGGGTCGATCGGCGCACCAGACACGGCAAACGGCCCGGGGAGGGGGGCCCGAGCCGTTTGCGAAGGAGCGCGCCGTCACTCGCGCCCGTGGAAGATTGCTTCGATCGTAGGCCGAGCTCGGAGCTTCGCTGCCACCGCACGAGCTTGTTCCACCACGCGATCCGATCCACACGCCGATCGTGGCGGCGGCGTAACGGACCATGAGACGAGCCATGGCAGAGCGCTCCTGCTGTCGATCCAGCGGTAGGATGCCTGCCTATCCGGCCGCTCCCTGGAGCCTGGATGCCTGAGCGAGACTACGCAAATCCGGCCCCCGAAGGCCGGCGGCGGACTTCTATGCAGCCGGCTCAGCCCTCGCAGCCGTTCGCGGACCCGACTGCCATATCGACGACCGTCGCCGGACCGATCCCCAAGGGCCAGGGAAGGGCCCTGCAGCGCAGCGAAGAGCGATTCCGCGCGATCCTCGAGAGTCACCCCAGTTCCGTCGTGCTGGTCGACGCCTCGGGTCGCATCGCCTATGCAAACGTACGGACGTCGCAGCTCCTGGGCTACGAACCGTCGGAGCTGGTGGGCCTGGCTATCGACGAGCTCGTGCCGGAGGCCTTGCGTCCGGGCCACACGGCCGACCGAAACTCGTACATGGCCCGGCCCAGGATCCGCAAGATGGGCGCCGGACGCGATCTGAGCATTCGTCGAAAGGATGGCCGGCTGATTCCCGTCGAGATCGGCCTGTCGTCCTTCGTGTCTCGAGGTGAACGTTTCGTCGTTGCCGTCGTGGCCGACATCACCGCACGCAAGGCCGCCGAGACGGCGCTCCGGAGCTCATCCGGCAATTTGCAGGCTCTGGTCGCTGCTTCCCCCCTGGCGACGATGACCCTCGATCTGGAGGGACGGATCCTCAGCTGGAACCACGCCTGCGAGCGCATGTTCGGCTGGAAGGTCCGCGAGATCATCGGTCGCGTCCTGCCGCACGTGCCCCCATCGGAGATGCCGGAGGTCCGCGAGATCATCGGTCGCGTCGCCGCCGGCGAGGTCATCGCCGGGATGCAATTGCGCCGCCAGAGAAAGGACGGAGCCACGCTCCAGGCTGAGCTGTATGCAGCGCCCCAGCGCGACCCGGACGGCAGAGTCGTCGCTGTGATCGAGCAGATGGCGGACATCACCGGCCGCAGGCAGGTCGAGGAATTGCTCCTTCAAACGCAGAAGATGGAGAGCATCGGCCGTTTCGCTGGCGGGATCGCCCATGACTTCAACAACATGGTTACGGCCATAGCCGGGTTCGCCCAGCTGCTGATGCAGGACCTGCCCGAGGGCACCCGGGAGCGGGACAACGCCGAGGCCATCAACCGCACCGCCCATCAGGCCGCCTCACTGACCCAGCAACTCCTCGCCTTCTCCCGCCGGCAGGTGTTGCAGCCCAGCGTCTTCGAGGCCGACCAAGCGATACGAGATATGGAACCGATGCTCCGGCGTCTGATCGGAGAGGACATCGAACTGCGGGTCAGCCTGAGCGCCGCTCACGGACGCGTCCGGGCCGACCCGGCCCAACTCGAGCAGGTCGTCATGAACCTGACGGTCAACGCCCGCGACGCCATGCCCTCGGGTGGCAGGCTGACGATCGAGACGGGCCGGACATCGTTCGATGCCGCATATGCCAGCGAGCACTTCTCGGTCTTGCCGGGCAACTACGTGATGGTCGCGGTCAGCGACAGTGGAGTCGGCATGGACAAGGCCACCCGCAAGCACATCTTCGAGCCGTTCTTCACCACGAAGGAATTCGGCAAGGGCACGGGCCTTGGGCTCGCCACGGTGTACGGCATCGTGCGCCAGAGTGGCGGCCACATCTGGCTGTACTCAGAGCCGGGTGAGGGAACCACTTTCAAGGTGTACCTGCCCCTCATCGAGGACGCCGTCTCCGCGCAAGGGGTGGGCCCGATCGAGGCAGCGAGCGGGAGCGGGAGCGGGAGCGGGACCGGGACCATCATCCTGGTCGAGGACGAGCGGGGAGTGCGGGACCTGGCGAAGCTCGTTCTCGAACGAAAGGGGTACCGCCTGCTGGCAGCGGCCACGCCACGAGAGGCGCTGGCCCTGATCGAGACGCATCCCGAACCGATCGACCTGCTGGTCTCGGACGTCGTGATGCCCGTCCTCAGCGGGCCTGAGCTGGCTCGCCGGATACGCGAGGTACGGCCGCACATCAGGACGCTGTTCCTCTCGGGCTACACCGAGGACCTGGTCAATGCCGACGGCCGTCTCGCGGGCATGGACGGGTTCCTCTCCAAGCCCTTCACCGCCGACGACCTTGTGCGAAAGGTCGGCGAGATCCTGGCCTCATCCCGGGTCGAAGCCGACCTCGCCGTCGGCCCTGAATTGCCGCCGGGCCACCGCCAGGCCGCCGCTGGTCGCTAATATCGGGTATCGGTCGTCAGGGCTTGACTCTCCGGCTGCCTGAGAGCCCAGGCTGGTCGCGTAGAGCGAGCCTGGATCCTGTTTGGTCCAGGCGATAGGAGGGCGATGCGGAACTTGTTGCCGATCGGTCGATTCTCCGAGATCTGCCGCCTCTCGATCCCGGCGCTGCGTCACTACGACGAGCTTGGGCTACTGCCTCCCGCAGCGGTCGACCCCGACACGGGTTACCGCTACTACTCGATGGCGCAGGCCAAAGATGCCGACCGGATCAGAACCCTGCGGTTCCTCGACATGCCGTTGCCGGAGATCCGAGCGATCCTCGCGAGCGACCCGGCCGGGACGAAGGCTCTGCTCGAGGCTCATCGAGAGAGACTCCAGGCAGAGACCGATCGACGCCGCTACGCCATCTCCTTGCTCGACTCGATGTTGCGCGAGGAGCCACCGATGACATACGAGGTCCATCTACGAGAGACGGAGCCACAGCCCGCCGCGTCGGTCCGAGGCCGGGCCGCCTGGGCCGACCTTGGACCGTTCATCTCGACGGCCCTCATGGAAGTCTTTGCGGTTGCCGGCCACCAGTACGCCCGCTTCGCCGGCCCCGCGTACGGCATCTACCACAGCGCCGAAGCAGCGGAAGCCGAGGTGGACCTCGAGATCGGCATGCCGGTCGCCGAGCCGATCGAGCCTGCGGGGCGCGTGATCGCGACGACGATTCCGGGCGGCCTCGTCGCCGCGACGGTCCACGCCGGCCGGTACGAGGACGTGGCCCCGGCCTACCGGGCGCTGGGTGCGTGGGTCCAGGAGCATGGGCACGAGACCGGCGGGCCACCCCGCGAGGTCTATCTGGTCGGCCCGGAGCAGGTTCAGGACGCCGGCGCGCTCCGCACCGAAATTCTGTGGCCGATCCGATAGGTAGCCGGCCCGGCGACCCGTCCCTTCCCAGATTCGGAACGCCCGGCGGAGACCGCCGGGCGTTCGAGAGTGGGGCCGGATTAGGTTACTTGTCGCGCTCCGCGGCGTCACTCAGGGCGGCCTGAGCGGCTGCGAGGCGCGCCACAGGAACCCGGAACGGCGAGCAGGAGACGTAGTTGAGGCCGATCTGGTGGCAGAACCCGATCGACATCGGGTCGCCGCCGTGCTCGCCGCAGATGCCGACCTTGAGATCGGGGCGGGTCTTGCGGCCCAGCTCAACGGCCAGCTTCATTTCCTTGACGATGACCGGGTCGAGCGACTGGAAGGGGTTGTACGGGAGGATCTTGTCCTCGACGTACTTGAGAAGGAACCCGCCCTCGGCGTCGTCGCGGCTGTAGCCGAACGTCATCTGGGTCAGGTCGTTCGTCCCGAAGCTGAAGAACTGCGCGTATTCGGCAATCTCGTCCGCGACCCAGCAGGCCCGCGGGATCTCGATCATGGTGCCGAACTTGTAGTCGATCTTGACGCCGGCGGCCTTGACCACTGAAGCGGCCTCGGCCTCGAGGAGCGCCTGCGTTGCCTTGAGCTCGTTCACGTGCCCGACGAGCGGGATCATGATCTCCGGCCGCGGATCCTTCTTGGCCTTCTTCACGGCCACGGCCGCGTTGAGGATGGCTCGGGTCTGGATCTTTACGAAGTCCGGGATCATGAGGCCGAGGCGGCAGCCGCGCAGACCGAGCATCGGGTTCTGCTCGTGCATCGACTTGATGGTCGCGAGCAGCTCCTTGTCCTTCACCGTGGCCTTGGCGCCGGCCTTCGTGACCTTGACCAGCTGATCCTCGAGGTTCGGCAGGAACTCGTGGAGCGGCGGGTCGATGAGGCGGATGACGACCGGCAGGCCGGACATCGCGGCGAGGATGCCTTCGAAGTCGCCTTGCTGGAGCGCTTCGAGCTTGGCCATCTCGCTGTCGAACTTCTTGACGGCGGCCTTTTCCTCGGTGGTGAGGGCCTGGCCGGCCGCGGTCTTGGCCTTCGCGCGGGTGGCCTCGTTGGCGACGAGTATGGCGGCGCGCACGATCTCGAGGCGCGGGCCCTCGCGGAACATGTGCTCGGTGCGGCAGAGGCCGATGCCCTGGGCACCGTAGGAGCGGGCCTGAGCGGCCTCTTCCGGCTTGTCGGCGTTGGTCCAGATCATCAGCTTGCGGACCTTATCGGCCCAGCCGAGGACGGTCTGCAGATCCTTCTGGTCCTCGTATCGGGCGTGGACCGTCGGCAGCGCGCCGACGAAGACTTCACCGGAGGAACCGTCCAGGCTCACCCAGTCGCCTTCCTTGACCGTTGCGCCGTTCGCGCTGGCGGTCTTCGTGGCGTAGTTGACTTCCAGCTCTGAGCAGCCGGCGACGCACGGCTTGCCGATCTGGCGGGCGACGACCGCGGCGTGCGAGGTCGCGCCGCCCTTGGCGGTCAGGATGCCCTGGGCGACGGCCATGCCGTGGAAGTCGTCCGGCGAAGTCTCTTCGCGGATCAGAACGACCTTCTCGCCCTTGGCAGCCCATGCGGCAGCCACGTCGGCGTGGAAGACGGCCTTGCCAACCGCAGCGCCCGGCGAGGCGTTGAGGCCCTTGGCCATCCGCTTCGCCTTGGCCCGGGCGGCCGGATCGAACTGGTCGCGCATGAGCTGGTCTACCTGGGCCGGCTCGATGCGGGCCAGAGCCTCATCTGTCGTGATGAGCTTTTCCTTGACCATATCAATCGCGATCTTCACCGCGGCGGCGGCGGTGCGCTTCGCCGACCTGGTCTGGAGCATGTACAGGCGGCCGCGCTCGATTGTGAACTCGAGGTCCTGGACGTCCTTGTAATGCTTCTCGAGCTTGTCGGCGATCTTCTTGAACTCGGCGTAGACCTTGGGCATGTCGGTCGCCAGCTGGGCGATCTTGGGCGCCGTTCGGACCCCTGCGACCACGTCTTCGCCCTGGGCGTTGGTGAGGTACTCACCGTAGAGGGCCTTCTCGCCGGTGTTCGGATCGCGTGTGAAGGCCACGCCCGTACCCGAGTCGTCGCCCATGTTGCCGAAGACCATGGTCACGACGTTGACGGCGGTGCCGAGGTCGTGGGCGATCTTCTGGCTGTTGCGGTAGTCGGTGGCGCGTTTGCCGAACCAGGAGCCGAAGACGGCCTTGATGGCGAGGTCCAGCTGCTCGTCCGGATCGTCGGGGAAGTCCCGGCCGATAGTGTCCTTGACGATCTTCTTGTACGTGGTGACGAGCTTCTTGAGGTCGTCGACGTTGAGGTCGGTGTCCTTGGCGCCCTTGCCGTGCTTCTCCTTGGCCGCGTCGAGGGCCTCGTCGAAACGGTTGTATTCGACCGTCGACCCGTCCTTGCTCTTGACGGAGCGCGTCGGCACGTCGAGGACGATCCGGCCGAACATGCTGATGAAGCGGCGATAGGCGTCCCAGCCGAAGCGCTCATTGCCGGTGATGGCGATGAGGCCCTGCAGCGTGGTCTCGTTGAGGCCAAGGTTGAGGACGGTGTCCATCATGCCCGGCATCGAGAACTTGGCGCCGGAGCGAACCGAGACGAGAAGCGGGTTCTTCGGGTCGCCGAAGCCCTTGCTCGCCTGCCCCTCGACGACCTTGACGGCCGCGAGCACGTCGTCCCAGAGCCCGGCCGGGAGCTTCTTGCCGGCGGAGAAGTAGTCGTTGCAGGCTTCGGTGGTGATCGTGAAGCCCGGAGGTGTGGGCAGGCCGGCGTTGGTCATCTCTGCGAGGCCGGCGCCCTTGCCGCCCAGCAGGTCCTTCATGTTGCCGTTGCCCTCGGCGACGCCGTTGCCCCAGGCGTAGATGTAACGCTTCGCGGCCTTGTGGGCCTTTGTGCCAGTGTCGGCCATGGGGATGTCACACTCCTTGGATGCGGGGCTGTCGCGCCGCGGGCTGCGGGGCCGCGCCCGGACGGAATTCGCACTATGTCGGGACGATTGTACAGGCGGTGACGGACCTGACTCGCTGCCGACCGGCATTGCCACCGGGTCGCCGGGTCCTGCCCTGGCCGGCCATTCGGCCCGATTACGCGGGACTCTCGGCTCGGCAGGCGTCGCCCCGCTTCTCAGGCAGGAGCGTCTTCCCGATGCCGCCCGGCGGTCGAGCTCGACACCGCGCGGCGGTCCAGCCAATCGAGCCAGGCGTCGAGCCCCTCCCCGGTGGTCGAGGAGATGCCGAGGATCGGCACGTGCGGGTTGAGCAACCGAACGTCCGCCTCGAAGAGAGACCGATCGAATGTCAGGTGTGGCGCCAGATCGATCTTGTTGAGCAGGATCAGATCCGCAGCCGTGACCAGATAAGGGTGCTTGGCTGCCTTGTCGTCGCCCTCGGTCAGGCTGAACAGGCCTACCTTGACGCTCTGACCCAGGTCGAAGCCGACCGGGCAGATCAGGTTGCCCACGTTCTCGACGAACAGGAGATCTACTCCCTCGAGATCGATCCCGGCCAACGCGTCGCGAACCTGGACGGCCTCGAGGTGGCAGCCCTCACCGGTCGAGATCTGGACGACCTGGTCGCACCAGCGGGCCAGCCGGTCGCCATCGCGCCTGGTCGTGAGATCACCCACAAGCACAGCCGGCTTCCGGCGGCCCTTGAGCGATCGCAGAGTGGCTTCGAGAAGCGCCGTCTTGCCGCTCCCCGGCGCGCCGATCAGGTCGATCGCGAAGATGCCCCTGCGCGCCAATTCGGCCCTGATCGAAGAGGCGATCTCGTCGTTGGCCTCGAGGATGCGTTCCACCACGGGCAGGCGGACGGTCCGAGTCTGACCGCTCAACCGGTTTCCTCCTGATCGACGGTAATCGAGACGAGATCCAGCTCGTCACCGCCCGTGGGCGCCGGCGTCGTGTTGCCGCAAACGCAGTCTACGAATGGGACGTCGCTGGTCCAGCTTCGGCCACACACGGAGCACGTGATGGTCCAGGGCCGCTGGTCCACGGTCAGGGTCGCGCCGTCGACGGATGTGCCCGCGATGACAGCGGTCCAGGACATCTGGAGGGCCTCGGGCTCGAGACCGCGCAGCGCGCCCACACGGATCGAGACGTCGCGCACCAGGGCGTCGTCCGGCGTGTAGCGCCGAACCTGGGTCAAGATCGCTTCCGCTATCGAAAACTCATGCACGCGGCGCATCCTAGCCCATTTCTGTCGGGCACAACGCCCAAATTACCGAGGAAAGTAAACCGGCCCCCGAACTTGGGGGCCGAACTTCCCGATCAGACGGGCCGAACCGCGGGGCTCAGTGCGCCCTGTCGCTCGATACGCTGGCGAGGCTGAAGAGAGACGCGAGAAGCGTCCCAACGATCGAGCCGCGCTGCCGCTGGCGGCCGAAACACGGAAGAGTTGGAGACATGGCTCACATCCACATCGTCGACGACGACCCGATCTCGGTAGCCAGAACCACCGAGGCGATTGAAGCCGGCGGTCATTCGGTTTCCAGTTCCTCGACCCCCGCCGAAGCCGCTCTCTTCATGCGCGAGGAGATGCCCGATCTCGTCGTCCTCGAGGCCGTCCTCGGAGGCAAGCTGTCCGGCATCGAGCTGGCCCAATCGTTGGCGGAGGAACATCCGGACCTGCCGCTCATCATGCTGACCCGGGCCGACGAGCTGCTCTCCGATGAACAGCTGGACAGCCAGGACCGCGACGGCTGGATCCCCGTCAGCCGCTATCTCGAAAAGCCGGTCATCGGCGACGTCCTCGTCGACGAGATCGACCACCTCCTGCCCGAGGTAGAGTGAGTCTTCCCTCGCTCGTCGCCGCCCTCGTCGCGCTGCCGGCAGTCGTTGGCGCCCTGCTGATCCTGATCTCCGCGGCCTCGCTCCGAAACGCGGTCGTGGTGGTCGGCGGGCTGCTCGTTGCCGCCCTATCGGTGGCGACGGTGGTCACGTTCGGCAACGGCGACGGCGCCTTCTTCGGACTGCCCGGCGGCCTCGAACTGGGGCAGGCGCTCCTGGCGGTGGAGGTCGCTCTCACCGCCTTCGTGGTGGTGATCAGCCTGATGCACCGGCGGTTCCTGGCGCCGATCCTGGCGCTGGCCCAGCTCGGCATATCCGTCTGGCTCGAGCTGGCCGGCCGACTGCCGGAGCCGGACCCGTCCCGGCTCTTCTGGTTCGACCGGCTGTCGCTGGTGATGGTTCTGGTCGTCGGTATCATCGGCCCGCTGATCTGCATCAACGCCATCGGCTACATGCGGGCCTACCACCGCGCCAGCCCGATGATCGGGGGCCGCCGCACCGTCTTCTTCTCGCTGCTCTTCGTTTTCCTCGCGGGCATGTTCGGACTGGTCGTGTCGAACTACCTGCCGATGATGCTGGTCTTCTGGGAGATCACGACCATCTGCTCGTTCCTGCTGATCGGCTACACCCGGACCGAAGAGACGATCGGGTATGCGTTCAGGGCGCTCAACATGAACCTGCTCGGCGGCCTGGGCTTCGGCCTGGCGATCGTGCTGCTGTCTGGCCAGACGGACGGCCTCGACCTGGCCAGGCTCGTCCACGGTCCGGCGGGAGCGGCTCTCCTGCCTGCCATCGCCCTGCTGGCGTTCGCGGGCATCACCAAGAGCGCCCAGATGCCGTTCAGCTCGTGGCTGATCGGCGCCATGTATGCCCCCTCCCCTACCTCGGCGCTCCTCCACTCCAGCACGATGGTCAAGGCCGGGGTCTTCCTGCTGCTGCGCCTGTCCCCGGCCATGTCCGGGTCGACGGTGGGCTATCTCGTGGCCTTCGTGGGTCTGTTGACGTTCCTCTTCGTGTCGCTGGTGGCGGTCACTGAGCAGAACACGAAGAAGGTCCTGGCTTACTCCACGATCGGCAGCCTGGGTCTGATCGTCGGCTGCGCCGGGGTCGGAACGCCCGAGCTGGCGTGGGCCGGGGTGATGATCATCATCTTCCATGCCCTGGCCAAGGGCCTGCTCTTCCTGGTCGTCGGGACCATCGAGAACCGGCTCTACACCAAGAACATGGAGAACTTCGACGCCCTGATGAGCCTCATGCCGCGCATCAGCACACTGTTCCTGGTCGGCATTGCCGGCATGTTCGTGGCTCCGTTCGGGCTCGTCATCGCCAAATGGACCGCCATCCGGGCCTTCCTGCTGGTGCCCGGCGCCGCCGGGGCCGCGATGGTCCTGATCATGGCCTTCGGCAGCTCGCTGACGATCTTCTACTGGGGCAAGCTGCTCATGAAGGTGCTGTCGGCGCGCAAGGTCACGGCCTACGAGCGTTCGATCGAGAGCCGGGTCTCGCGCTACGAATGGGCCACGGAGATCCCGATGGCGATCGGCGTCATCGCCGTGGCCGCCGGAGTCGGCGTCATCTCCGACCAGGTGGTGGGCCCGTACGCGCTGGCCGCCTTCTCCGCCGCGCCCAGGACCTTCCTCGCCCTCGACCCGGTGACCCTGGCGGTGTTGATGGCCGCCATGCTCTTCCTGCCGCTCGTCTCCCTCTGGGTGTGGCGCCATCCCGTCTACGACCACGCGGACTTCTATGCCGCCGGCCGGAGCACCAACCCCGGGCACGTCATGGGCGCGGCGCTGGGCGGCATCAAGAGGGTGACGCTACGGAACTACTACCTCGACGGCGTGATCGACGGCGCGCTCATGTTCCGAGCCGGGACCGTGGCGTGCGGCGGCATCGTCGTGGCGATGGTCGGGGCCGGCATGGTGGTGAAGCCGTGATCCCCGCGATCTACGGACTGCTCTTTCTCGTCCTCGCCCTGGTATTCGGCGGGCTCGTCGCCGGCTTCGACCGCAGAGTCAGCGCTCGCATGCAGGGTCGAGTCGGGCCGCCGCTCCTGCAGCCGTTCTACGACGTGGGCAAGCTGCTTCAGAAGCAGTCGCGCCAGCTCAATCCGATCATGGAACCCCTCCTGATCGGCCACCTCATCTTCATGGCCGCGACCGGGGCGCTGCTTCTGAGCGGGACGGACCTGATCTTCACGACCTTCGTCTTCGCTCTGGCGGCGCTGCTGCTGGTGTTGGCGGCCGGGTCCGCCAACTCGCCCTACAGCTTCACCGGGGCCGAACGCGAGCTGGTCGTGCTGCTCGCGGCGGAGCCGTTCTTCATCCTGATGATGGCCGCGGTTTGCAAGGTGACCGGCGCGAACACCTTCGGGGGCGTCCTGGCATCGAGCCAGCTGGTGGCGGTGCAGCTCCCGGGCGTGCTCGTGGCCTTCCTGATGGTGGCCACGATCAAGCTTCGGAAGTCGCCCTTCGACATCTCGATCTCGCACCACCCGCACCAGGAGCTGGTCAGCGGCCTCAAGTCCGACATGTCGGGCCGGCTGCTGGCCTACGTCGAACTGGCGCACTGGTACGAGACGGCGCTGCTGTGCGCATTCATGGTCCTGCTCTTCAACTGGAGCGTGGCCCTCGGCGTCGCCGCCTTCCTCGTCGCCTACGCCCTGGAGGTCCTGCTCGACAACTCCACCTCGCGCATCAAGTGGCAGCTCGTCTTGCGCTCGACCTGGGTCGCGACGCTGGTCCTCTCGGGAGGCAACGTGCTAGCCCTATTCCTGCTGGGACGGTGATCGAGATGTCCTTCTTCGGCCGCTCGCCCTGGATCCTCCACTACGACGGCTCGAGCTGCAACGGTTGCGACATCGAGGTCCTGGCGTGTCTGACCCCGCTCTATGACGTCGAGCGGTTCGGCGTGATCAACACCGGCAACCCGAAGCACGCCGACATCCTGCTCGTCACCGGCAGCGTCAACGAACGGAACATCGAGATAGTGAAGAACCTCTATCGCCAGATGCCCGAGCCCAAGGTCGTTGTCGCGGTCGGCGCGTGCGCCTGCTCCGGGGGCATCTTCGCCCGCGCCTACAACGTCCAGGGCGGGATCGACAAGGTGCTTCCCGTGGACGTGTACGTGCCCGGCTGCGCGGCGCGCCCCGAGAGCATCATCGACGGCGTGGTGCAGGGCATCGCCGCGCTCGAAGAGAAACGGAAGAAGACGGCTTGATGGACGCCACCACATTCCTCGCCCGAGTCGGGGCGTATCACGAGGCGGGCTGGCGGCTGGCCCTGATCAACGCCACGACCGTAGTGGCGCCTGCGGCGGGGCCGCACGGCCGCGCGGCGGCGACGGCCGAGACGGCACCGGGAGAGAGCTCGGCGCCGGCACCGTCCGGCACGGCCGACGCGCCCGGCCTCTTCGAGGTCGCCTGGGCGTTCGCGAAGGGCCGAGAGCTCGAGACGATCCGCGTTCAGATCGAAGCCGGTGAAGCCGTTCCGAGCGTCTCGGAGTATTTCGGGGCCGCGTTCCTCTACGAGAACGAGATCCGAGAGCTGTTCGGCATCAACGTCACAGGCATCGGGCTGGACCTGCACGGCCAGCTCTACAAGACGGCGACCCGCGTCCCCTTCTCACACTCAGCCATCAACGCTCGACTCAAGGCCAACGCCGCGGCGGCGGTGAAGAAGCCATGAAGAAGACCGTCATCCCGTTCGGACCGCAGCACCCGGTCCTGCCCGAGCCGTTGGTGCTGGACCTCGTCCTGATGGACGAGAAGGTCGTCGACGCCATCCCGACCATCGGTTACATCCACCGCGGCCTCGAGATGATGGTCGAGCGGGTCGAGTACACCGAGATGGGTTTCGTGGTCGAGCGTATCTGCGGCATCTGCAGCTTCATGCATGGCATGGGCTACTGCGTATCGCTCGAAAGCATCATGAACGTCGAAGTCCCAGAGAGAGCCGCGTGGCTGCGCCTGATCTGGGCGGAGATCTCGCGGATCCAGAGCCATCTGCTGTGGTTGGGCCTGGGCGCGGACGCGTTCGGGTTCGAGAACCTCTTCATGCACTGCTGGCGGATGCGCGAGCGGATCCTCGACATCTTCGAGAAGACGACCGGCGGCCGGATCATCCACTCGGTCAACCGCATCGGCGGCGTCAAGCGCGACATCACAGACGCCGAACTGAGCGCCATCCTGGTCGAGCTCCAGGACCTCGGCGACGCGTTCAAGGACACGGCTCGCGTCTTCCGGACCGATCCGTCGATCGCCCACCGGCTCGGCGGCGTCGGGGTGCTAACGACCGAGGATGCGCGCGCCGTGGACGCCGTGGGGCCGATGGCCCGCGCCTCCGGGATCTCGACCGACACCCGGCTTCTGGGCGCCAACTTCTACGATCAGATCGAGTTCGAGCCAATGGTCGAGACCGCCGGCGACTGCCTGGCCCGCGTGCTCGTTCGCATGCGCGAGATCGACCAGTCCATCGACATCGTCCGCCAGGCCATCGAGAAGATGCCCAAGGGCGAGGGTCTTCCGATCGAGAACCGACCGCGCGGCCTGCCCAGCGGCGAGGTCTTCACCCGGCTCGAGCAACCCCGCGGCGAGGTCATGTACTACGTCAAGGCCAACGGCACCAAGAACCTGGAGCGGTTCCGGGCCCGTACCCCCACCTTCGCCAACATCCCGGCCATGATCAAGCTGGTGAAGGGCTGCGACCTGGCCGACGTGCCGAACATCATCCTGACCATCGACCCCTGCATAAGCTGCACGGAGCGCTGAGATGGCCAATCCCCTCACCCTGCCCATGGTCCGGCGGTCGCTCCGCAACCTTGTCTCTCGACCTGCCACTCGCCGCTACCCGGCCGAGGTCCGGCCTCGCTTCGCCGGCGCCCGCGGCACCATCGAGTTCGACGTGGAGACCTGCAACTTCTGCATGCTCTGCGCTCGGCGCTGTCCGTCGGCGGCCATCACGGTCTCGCGCGAGGATCGCACCTGGGCCATCGAGCAGTTGACCTGCATCGCCTGCAACGTCTGCGTCGAGGTCTGCGCCAAGAAGAGCCTGACCATGTCCGTCGATGCCCGGCGCGTCCACCTCCGAGCGGAAGCCGGTCTCGACGGCGCACGGCCGGGCCACGAGGAGTGGCACGGCGCGGACCCCGCCCCGGTCAAACCGTAGCCCCGGAGGCCGGACGCCTTCTCCGGTTCGCTGCTAGGCTGATAGGGACCGCCCGACCGGGTCCCACCCGTTCCGACGGCCCTACGATGTGACCTTCGGCCCGGTGGGCAGGTACACACCGGGCGTGCCCGCGAGGCCCTCAACGGCGCACCATTAGCCGTAATCCATAGTGGCTTAGCAATCAATGCCTGCCGCCCCATGCCACCGGAGTGAAATGCACCCAATCGTCGCCAGGTCCCAGCTGTCACCGAATGTCACCCGCCTCGTCGTCGAAGCGCCCCGCATAGCCGAGATCCGCCAGCCCGGGCAGTTCGTGATCGTGCGCCGCGGGCCGGGCGCCGAGCGCATCCCTCTGACCATCGCCGACGTCGACAAGTCGGCCGGGACCATCAGCCTGGTCATCCAGGCGATCGGGGCGAGCACCAGCGAGCTGACCTCGCTCCAGGTCGGGGACGCGATAACGGATGTGGCGGGGCCGCTCGGCAGGCCGACGGAGCTGCTCGAGAGCGGGCACGCGGTCTGCGTCGGCGGCGGCGTCGGCACGGCCGTGGTCTACCCCATCGCCCAGGCCCTGGCCAGGAACGGTGTGAAGGTTACGAGCGTCATCGGCGGCCGGTCGAAGGAGTGGGTCATCTACGAGGACGAGCTGCGAGCGGCGGGCGACGTGATCGTCTGCACCGACGACGGCAGCTACGGTCGCCACGGTTTCGTGACCGAGGCTCTCAAGGACCTGTGCGAGGCCGGCGGGATCGACGAAGTCTTCGCCGTAGGCCCGGTACCGATGATGCGGGCCTGCTCTGAGCTGACCCGCCCGTACGGCGTCAAGACCACGGTCTCGCTCAACGCGATCATGGTCGACGGAACGGGGATGTGCGGCGGCTGTCGAGTGGCCATCGACGGCAAGAGCCAGTACGCCTGCGTCGACGGACCCGAGTTCGACGGCCACCACGTCGACTTCCGCCAGCTGGCCGATCGGCTGACGACCTACCGAGAGTTCGAACAGGCCGCCCTGGAGCGCTGGCAGGCGAATCATTCCGGAGCGCCCGGAATGACTTTGGTCGAAGCCGGCCAGCCGGCCTCGACCGGATCGGCGGCCCACTGATGGACGACATGACTCTCGCCGACCGCCTGGCCGCGCACCGCGAACCGCTCCCCAAGAAGGAGCGGATGAAGATCCAGCGCGGGCCGATGCCCGAGCAGGACGCCCTGGCCCGGGCTCGCAACTTCGCCGAAGTGAACCTCGGCTACACCGAGCAGCTGGCCATCATGGAGGCGGACCGCTGCCTCCAGTGCCCCAAGCCGTACTGCATCGACGGCTGCCCTGTATCGGTGAACATTCCGAACTTCATCCGCCTCCTCGGCGAGGGGGACGTCAAGGGCGCTGCCGACTCGCTGCTCGGCGATAACGCCCTGCCCTGTGTCACCGGGCGCGTCTGCCCGCAGGAGACTCAGTGCGAGCAGGTCTGCTTGCGCGCCAAGACGGGCACGCCGGTGGCCATCGGCTATCTCGAGCGCTTCGTCGCCGACTGGGCGATCAACAACCGCGACGCCTTCACGGACGCACGACCGGCCGCGTCGGGCCAGAAGGTCGCGATCGTCGGTTCCGGCCCCGCCGGCCTCACCGCCGCGGGCGAGCTCACCAAGCACGGCCACAAGGTCACGATCTTCGAGGCCTTCCACGCCGCCGGCGGCGTCCTGATCTACGGCATCCCGGAGTTCAGGCTCCCCAAAGACATCGTCCAGAAGGAAGTCGATCGGCTGGTCGCCGACGGCGTCGAGATCCGTCCCAACTCGATCATCGGCAAGACCTATACCCTGCCCGAGCTGCGGGCAGAATTCGACGCCGTCTTCGTGGCGGTCGGCGCGGGCCTGCCGGTCTTCATGAACGTACCCGGTGAGAACTTCAAGGGCGTCTACTCGGCCAACGAGTACCTGACGCGCGTCAATCTGATGGGCGCCTACAACCCGGACTCGAACACGCCCATCCTCCACGGCCAGCGCGTCGCGGTCGTGGGCGGCGGCAACGTAGCCATGGATTCGGTCCGGACCGCGCGCCGCCTTGGAGCAGCGGAGTCTGTCTGCGTATACCGCCGCTCCCGGGACGAGCTGCCCGCCCGGAGCGAGGAAGTCCATCACGCGGAGCAGGAGGGCGTTCGCTTCGAGTTCCTGACCGCTCCCGTGGAAGTCCTCGGCGACGAAAAGGGCTGGGTCACCGGCCTCAAGTGCATCCGCATGGAGCTCGGCGAGCCCGACGCCTCCGGACGCCGGCGGCCGGTCGAGATCCCCGGCTCCGAGTTCGTCTTTCCGTGCGACATGGTCGTGGTCGCGATCGGGACGAGGTCCAACCCGCTGCTCACGGCCACCTCGCCGGACCTGCGCGTCAACAAATGGGGCTACATCGAGATCGATGGCAACCTCGAGACCTCGATGGACGGCGTCTTCGCCGGCGGCGACATCGTCCGCGGCGCGGCCACGGTCATCCTGGCCATGGGCGACGGTAAGAAGGCGGCACGCAACATCGACGCCTACCTGCGGGGCGACCTGCCGTCGCCGGTCGAGATTCCGGTGGAGGTTCCGTCGGCGCACTGAGGATCGGGCGGGCAAGTCATCCCGCTTGCAGGGGCGAGACGAAGGCCAGTCCCACCAAGACCATCGCGAGGATCATCTCGACGATGCCCACGTGGATTGGCCGAAGCGGCTTCGAGGTGTCGCGGCGCAGCCGCTGCACGGACGGCAACAGCAACGCCCGGATCGTCAGGACGCCGAGCAGCCCGACGAAGGGAAGAGGCAGTACTGCCGCTCCAACCGCCGTGGCAGCGATATTGAAGCCGACTGAGACAGCCGCAAATCCGGCATTGCCCTGCTCTCGGATCACGGAGCGGACTGCCAGCACGGTACTGATCAGGTAGATCGCCGCGAGGAGAGTTGCCTTCGCGACCGCGGTCATCTCGAGCGGGCCGGCGAGGGAGGCGGCGGCCGGCAGCAGCACGAGGGCCTCCCCAGCCTGAGCGAGCCCCACCGCCAGAACACGGGCACGACCCTGCGCAGCTGCCATCAAGGTGACCGCTCCGGTCGGGGCGAGGACGAGGAGGGCCAGCAGCAAGGCCGGGTGGGTGACCACCAGGGCCGCCCCAAGGACTGAGGCAATGACCACATACACGACGAGCGACGCCGAGTAGCGGTGCCGTGACCGTGCTCTCGTCCACGCCTGAGCGGTGGCGGAAGCGAGGTATCCGGCTCCCGCCGCCCCGCCCAGAACGAGCTGCCAGCCACTCGCCCGGGACGCGGCGACACCCAGCAGGAGAGGCACGGCAAGCATCGCCCACGCACCGTGCTGACGAGGTACCCAGAGCCGGAAGGCCGTCGATTTGGAGTCCGACGTGGGCCGGGCCGTTGAATCCATGGCAAGAAGGTAGCCGATGTGCCTTTCGGAGGCTCTGACTCGCCCGGAGAGGGTTCCTGACGACCGGTTCGTTGAGCGCCGACCACAGCCGGCATCCCGCGACCGCGGGTTGGTGCTCTAGCCCAACGCCTCTGCGACGAGAGCCCGCTGCTGCGCCCGGTGGGCCGCGGCATAGCCCTCGGCCGGGCTGGAGCGCTCGGGCCGGGAGACATCGTCGAGCGTGACCCGCTCCGGAATGAGGTCGCGAATCTCGGGCAGAACGAACTTGCGGGCACCCATATTGCGTGGCTCTTCCTGGGCCCACACCACCGTCTCCAGAGCCGGGTATCCGGCGATCAGCCGGCCGAGTGCGTCGCAGGGGAATGGGTACAGAAGCTCGATCCGGGCAATGGCCACGTCCTTCGCCTCCGATCGCCGCGGCGACGACAGCAGGTCGTAGTAGAAGCGACCGCTGCACAGCACCAACCGGCGGACGGCCTTCCGCGACGCCGCGCGCTCGGGATCGTCGAGGACGGCCTCGAATTGGCCCGCGCTGAGCTCGGTCGGGCTCGACGTAGCCGCCGGCAGCCGCAGCAGGCTCTTTGGCGTCATCAGGACCAGGGGCCGGGCGATCGGCCGCAGTGCCTGGTCGCGCAGCAGGTGGAAATACTGGGCCGGGGTGGTGGGGTTCGCGACCCGAACGTTGTCCTCTGCACCGAGCGCGAGGTACCGCTCCAGACGCGCGCTCGAATGCTCGGGCCCCTGACCTTCGTAGCCATGCGGCAACAGCATCGTCAACCGTGAGGTGTCGCCCCACTTGGCCAGCCCGGCGATGATGAACTGGTCGATCACGACTTCGCCGCCGTTGGCAAAGTCGCCGTACTGCGCCTCCCACAGAACGAGCGCCTCGGGTGCCTCGACCGCATAGCCGTACTCGAAGCCGAGGCAGGCCAGCTCGGAGAGCGGGCTGTTGTGCAGCTCGAGTGAGGCGCCGGGCGCCCGATAGGTGCTCGTATGGGCGTGAACCGCCGCCCATCCGTCGCGTCATGCAGAACCAGGTGGCGCTGGCTGAAGGTGCCGCGCTCGGTGTCCTGGCCGGTCAGACGGATCGGAACGCCCTCGACGAGCAGAGACCCCAGTGCGAGTGCCTCCGCCCCCGCCCAGTTGAGGCGGCCATCGGGACCAAACGCCTCGCGTCGCCGCTCGAACTGTGGCAGCAGCTTGGGATGGACCGTGAAGTCATCCGGCACCCGCAGGAGATCGTCATTGATCGTTCGCAGTCGACTTGCCTGGACTGCGGTCGAACGGCCCTTGGACGACGCATGCTTCGCGCGCCTGCCCGGGCCCACCAATACGGCCGGTCCCACTGCAGGCTCGGCGGCGCCTTGCGCCGAGCCCGCGGCCTCGTCGCCGGTGACCGTCTCGGCTACCGACTCCCGAGTCTTCGCCAGGCGAGCCTCCGCGGCGCGAACCATCGCCTCGCCCGCCGCCTGTTCGATCGAGCCTTCCTCGACCAGACGCCGAAGGTAGATCTCTCGGACGGTCGGATGCTCGGCGATGCGGGCGTAGAGCAGCGGCTGCGTATATGCCGGCTCGTCCTCTTCGCTGTGACCGTGGCGGCGGTACCCCACGACGTGGACGACGAAATCGCCATGGAACCGCTCGCGGTAGGCGACCGCCAGCTGGACCGCCGAGAGGCAGGCCTCGGGATCGTCGGCGTTGACGTGGGCGATCGGCACGTCGAAGCCCTTGGCGAGATCGCTGGCGTAGTCGGTAGAGCGGGCGTCCCCTGGTTCCAACGTGAAGCCGAGCTGGTTGTCGGTAATGACATGGATCGTCCCACCGGTCATATAGCCGGCCAGGCGAGCCAGGTTGAACGTCTCGGCCACGACACCTTGTGCGGCAAACGAAGCGTCGCCATGGATCAGGATGGGCACGGCGAGCCGTGGATCCGGGCTGGCTGTCGCGCTGCTTCGATCGGTCTGCTCGGCTCGGGCGCGACCCTCGACCACCGGGTCGATGGCCTCGAGGTGACTCGGATTGGACGAGACGGTCACACGGATCGAGCCGCCCGGCGTGAGACGGACGCCGTGGGCGCCACGGTGGTACTTGACGTCGCTCGTCTCGCCCTCGGTCGGCGGGTCCGCCTGGGCCGTGGGCCGTCCCCGCTCGAACTCGTCGAGGATCGCCGCCTCGGAGACGCCGACCACGTGGACGAGCACGCTCAGGCGACCGCGGTGCGGCATCCCTATCTCGACGGTGCGGGCACCCGCCCCGCCCACGAGCTCGATGATGCGGTCGAGCATCGGGACCAGAACGTCTAGACCCTCTATCGAGAAGCGCTTCTGGCCCAGGTAGGCACGCCCGAGGAAGCGCTCGAAGGATTCCACTGCGGTCAGCCGTTCCAGCAGGGCCGCCTTCTCGGCCGAGGCCAGGCGGGCGGCATGTCCACCCCGCTCGATGGTCTGGCGTAGCCAGGTCCGCTCTTCGTGGTCATTGATGTGCTCGACCTCGTAGGAGATCGGGCCGCAATAGGTCCGCCGAAGCTCGGGCACGATCTGGGCCAGGGTCGTTCCGGGCAGGTCGACTCGCAGCACGTCGGCAGGAATGCGTTCCAGGCTCTCGGCGGTCAGACCCCAGGTGGCCGGGTCCAGGGCTTCGTCCCCGGGGGGCGGGCTGCCGAGGGGGTCGAGCACCGCGGCGCGGTGGCCGAAGTGACGGAAGGAGCGGACCAGGTCCACGCCGCCGGCAATCTCCGCCTCGGTCGAGGTCGGGCGGGAGATGGCGGGGGCACCGGTCCCGGCGGCCGCGACCGGGTACGAAACCGCCGAGCGCGGCACGCCGAGGTCCTGCGCGACCGATACATAGAAGTCGTCCGTGCCGGCGAGGAACGACTCGACCGTGGCCAGGAAACGCCCCGACTCGGCACCTTGAATGACGCGGTGGTCGTAGGTGCTGCTGGCCGTCATCACCGCGGCGCCGGCCAGCCGGCGAATGGCGCCGACGGCGACGATCGCCCCCTGTCCGGGCATGAGACGCGGGACCGAGGCGGTCGTGCCCACCGTGCCGGGGTTGGTGAGGGTGAGGCTGGCGCCCCCCAGGTCGTCGGCCGAGAGACGGTTCGCCCGAGCCCGCCCCACCAGGTCGTCATATCTCTTGACGAAAGCCGCAAAGTCCAGCTCATCGGCCGCGCGCACGACCGGCACGACCAGGAACGGCCGGCCGTCGCGGCCCTGCACATCGACGGCCAGGCCCAGGTCTATCGTGGTCGGGTCCACCCGGTGCGGCCGCCCGTCCACGTCGAGGAAGTGCGAGGCGATCACGGGCTGGACGGCGGCCGCCTGGACGATGGCGTAGGCAATCAGGTGGGTGAGCGACAGTCGGGCGGGGGCGATGGCGGCGTTGAGCTGGGCCCGCCGGGCGATCAGAGTATCGACCGGGATCTCGCGGAACGAGGTCGCCGTCGGGATGGCCAAGCTGGCGGTCATGTTGGCGACCAGGCGCGCACCGATCCCCTCGATCGGGGTCGCGTGGACACGATCGGTCTCACGGGACTGCCCGCGCTCCTTGCCCACCTGCTGCCCTGCCGGCTCCACGCCTCTGGCGCTCATGACCCCCACGTTAGCCCTTCGTGTTTCGCCGTGCCGGTGAGCGGTTCTCATGGCTCGCGCAGGAGGTCCAGCCCGCCCGGGGTCCGGGAGACAGGCCGCCCGCCCGGCAGACTATGGGACCGAGAGCGCTCCTCCGTCCGCCCGCGGACGGACCTCGGGGCGCGGGCGAGCACACTGTCGCGCTGGTGCGACCGAAGGCGGAACCCCGGCCCCCCAGAGTTGCAAATTCCGGCGCAGCCACCATGCTGAGGTCAGGCAGTGAACCGCAGGCCGCAGGCGGCGGCGGTGCAGGAGGTCTTGGATGGCATCGCCAATCGTGATACGTGTCGTCCACCACGTACCGGGCCTCGATCGAATCGCACACTGGGTCGCCGGCGTGACGAACGCGTTCTATCGCCGGGCCCGGCCACTCCAGTCGCTTCTCAACGGGACGTGGCTCGGACACCCGATCCATCCCATGATCACAGGCGTCGTGATCGGCGCCTGGACGGTCGTGGCCGCGCTCGACGTCATCGGGATCGCGCTGCCCGGCGCCGGATTGAGCGGAGCCGCGGCCGTGGCCCTGTGGCTCGGTATGGCCGCCGCCGTCGCATCCGTCCTCTCTGGGCTGACTGACTTCAAGGACACGTACGGTCTGGAGCAGCGTGTCGGCATCCTGCACGCCCTCGTGATGGCTTGCGTCACGATTCTGTTCCTCGCGAGCGGCCTCGTCAGGCTTTCCGGCCCGATAGATTCACTCGCTGCTCGACTCCTCGGATTCGTCGGCTTCGGGCTGATGATGGCCGGGGGCTTCCTCGGCGGTGAGATGACGTTCGGCTTCGGCTCGATGGTCGACCACAACGCCTTCCGTGAACCCCTTGACGACTTCGTGACGATCGGGCCCGTATCCGACCTGAACGAAGGCCTCAACTATGCCGAGGCGGATGGCCGGCCGATCCTCCTGGTTCGCCATGGGGAGCTCGTGACGGGCATCGGCGACGTCTGCTCCCATGCCGGCGGCCCGCTCCATGAGGGCACTCTCCGCGGTGACGAGGTGACGTGCCCCTGGCACGGTTCGCGCTTCCGGACACCGGATGGCTCGGTGGGACGTGGCCCAGCCACGTTCCCCCAGCCCCGCTACGAAGTCCGGGTGGTGGCAGGCAAGGTCCAGGTCCGGAGTTGGGCCGGCTAAGTAGCCGTCACGCCTGGCTTGGTTGACTCCTCCGGCGGGGAGACGGCGGCTATTTCGCGGCTTCGTAAGCCGATAGACCGACTCGGCCGAGCCCGTCCGGTAGGCTTGCCCGGCGATTGCGTCGGCTTCGGCGCGGGTCGCAAGCGATCAATTTCGCCGTCGCCGGCATGGAAAGGCCATCCGGCGCAGTCCACAACGCAACCATCGCAGGCGAGCCAGGGAGCGAGGAGATGGACCGACTGACCCAGCCGCTCCGCGACGAGCACGCGGGGCTTCGACCGGACATAGACCAGCTGCGCGAGCTCGCGGACGTGGCCCAAGAGCTGCCAACCGGCGAGCTGGCAAGACGCATCGAGGACGCATCGACGTTCTTGCGCACACACCTGCTCGTCCATGCCCGCGCCGAGGAGGCGGTCCTCTACCCCGCCGTCGAGGAGGCAATGGGCAGCGCGGGCGCCACCGCCACCATGATCCGCGATCATACCGAGATCGTGCACTTGATCCAGGAGTTGGGTGAGATCGACCCGGCTGCGCGAGGTGGGGAGCCGAGCGACGACGACCTGAGGCACCTGCGCAGGTTGCTCTACGGCCTGCACGCCGTTCTCGTTCTCCACTTCGCGAAAGAAGAGGAGATCTACCTGCCGCTGCTCGATGAACGCTTGACGCCAGATTCGGCGGCCGAACTCTTCACGGAACTCGAAAAGGCGGCCGCCGCGGCGCGATGACTCAACGGCGACTGCCTCCCGGCCGGCGATGGGCCGAGCCCGATCGTCCGCTTCCGTTCGGTCAGCTCAGTAGCTCCGGCCATTCCAACCCAGTCCCGTGCCGGGTCGCCTTCGACTGGAAGCGCCGGCGTCTTGAAGACCGGCCAGGTCTGTTTCGCGCTCATCGTCCGCGCCCGCCCAGCATCTGCAGGCGTCGTTCGAGCACCTCGGCGATCACCTGGGCGTCGTTATGCTCCACGTCGCGTGCGCCGTAGACGAGGGTGATCGGTCCTTTGTGCGCTCGCTCGGCGAGGTCGTCGAGCACTTGTGAACGAGTGGCTTCGGCAAGTTCCGCGAGGTAGCGCTTCCGGAACTCTGGCCAGCGGGCAGGGTCGTGTCCGAACCATTTGCGGAGGTCGGTGCTCGGACCGAGGTCTCGGACCCAGGAGTCGAGACGGAGCACCTCCTTCGTCCGTCCGCGCGGCCAGAGGCGATCCACCAGGACGCGGTAGCCATCGTCCGCGGTCGGTTCGTCGTAGGCCCGCCGCAGGCGGACGTTGCCGCTGAGCGATGCCGTCATCGGACCGCCGCCCGATCCGGCTGGAGCGCCGAGCCCGCGACGCCGGTCCGCGCCTCAGGCGCCGTCGAGGGCCTGACGCAGGTCGGCGATCAGGTCCTCCGCCGTCTCGATGCCCACTGATAGACGAATGAACGCCTCCGGCACGGCCAGGGGCGACTCGGCGACGGACGCGTGAGTCATCACCGCCGGCAGCTCGATCAGTGATTCGACACCACCGAGCGATTCGGCCAGGGCAAAGACGCGCGTGGCCTCGCACACGGCGACGGCCCTCGTACGGGCCGAGCGATCCCCGAGCGGCGCGGGAATGAAGCCGATCATGCCCCCGCCGGAGCCACTCATCTGGCGGGCGGCCAGGGCGGCCTGAGGATGGGCATGAGGTCCGTCGGCCAGGCCCGGATAGCGGACCTCGGCCACGTCGTCGCGAGAAGCCAGAAAGCGGGCGACGGCGGCCGCGTTCTCACAGTGGCGCTGGACCCGCAGCGCCAGCGTACGCAGCCCGCGCAGTACGAGGAAGCAGTCCTGTGGACCGGGCACGGCGCCGATGGCGTTCTGCAGGAAGCGAAGCCTCTCGGCCGCCTCGGCGTTGCTCGTCACGGCGATGCCGGAGATCGTGTCGGAGTGACCGCCGAGGTATTTCGTGGCCGAGTGGTAGACGATGTCGGCGCCCAGCTCCAGCGGTCGCTGGAGGGCCGGCGAGGCGAACGTGTTGTCGACGACGACGAGAGGACGCCGGCCGCCCGAGCCGCGATGGCCCGCGACTGCCGCCACCACGGCGCCGATGTCAACGAGCCGCAGCAGCGGGTTGGTCGGGCTCTCGAGCCAGACGAGCCGGGTTCGCTCGGTCAGGGCGGCGCTCAGCGCCGCCGCGGGGTTGGTTGACAGGTCGACGAAACGGGCGTTAACGCCACGTGGCCGGGCCACCTTCTCGAACCAGCGGTAAGTGCCGCCGTAGACGTCGTTGCCGACGATGACCTCGTCGCCGGGCAGGGCCAGCTCGCCGATCGTGGCGGTCGTCGCGCTGCCGGAGGCGAAGGCGATGCCATCCCCTCCTCCTCGAGATCGGCCACGGCCCGCTCCAGGCGCGACCGCGTGGGGTTGCCCGTTCGAGCGTATTCCCAGCCGCCGCGCGGCCGGCCCACACCGTCCTGGGCAAAGGTGCTGGTCTGGTAGATCGGCGGCGAGACCGCGCCGGTCAGTTCGTCGTGTTCGGCGCCCGCATGGACCGCCCGCGTGTCGAACCCAAACCGGTCAGCCACGTCGTCCTCCGCTTCCAGCCACGTGATTTAGAAACTCCAGCAGATCGAGCCGAGTAGCGATCCCGACCGGCACTCCGTCGCGGACCGCGACCATCGCGGGCGTGCCGCCCGACAGCAGACCAAACGCCTCGTCGACCGTCGCGTCTTCGTCCACGAGGGGCAGCGGCCTGTCCATGACCTCGCCAATCGTCCGCCCGATGACCGCCGGGTCGCGAAAGGCCCGATCCAGCAGGCCCCGGTCCGAGACCGACCCGACGAGCGACGCCGCCTGTACCGGCGTCCCGACCGGCGCCTCCGACACGGGCATCTGGCTTATGCCGAATTCCTGGAGCCGGGTGATTGCCACGGCCACCGTTTCCGTCGTGTGGACGACGACGAGCGACGGGACCGGCGCGCCGTGGTGATGACTGCCGATCAAGGCGCCGACCCGCGCGGCTGGAGAAGGTCGGCTCTGGAGTCCGTGCTCGCGCATCCACTCGTCGTTGTAGAGCTTGGACAGGTAGTTGCGCCCGGTGTCCGGCAGCAGCACCACTACGACGGCCTCGGCACCGGCGCCGCCCTCCGTCAACTCGCGGGCTACGGTCAGCGCCGGGACGACGGCCGTGCCCGAGGACTCACCCGCCAGGATGCCCTCTTCGCGAGTGAGGCGACGCGCCGCTTCGAAGGCATCGGCATCCGGGACGCGCACCCAACGATCGACGAGCTTCCGGTCCAGGGTGTCGGGCCAGAAATCTTCGCCGACGCCCTCGGTCAGGTACGGCCGGGGTGTGTCGCCGGAGAAGACGCTGCCCTCGGTGTCGCCCCCGACGACTACGAGGTCGGGCCGTTGCGACCGGAGATAGCGGGCGGCACCGGTGATCGTCCCACCCGTCCCGACTCCGGCCACGAAGTGGGTGATTCGGCCGTGCGTCTGCCGCCAGATTTCCGGACCGGTGGTTCGCTCGTGGGCCGCCGGGTTTTCCTCGTTCCAGTACTGCCCGGGCATGAAGGCGCCCGGGATGTCTCGGGCCAGCCGCGCCGCCACGGAGTAGTAGCTCTCGGGCGACTCGGGCGGGACACCGGTCGAGCAGACCACCACCTCGGCGCCGTACGCACGCAGCAAAGCCTGCTTCTCGGCCGACTGCTTGTCCGCCATGACGAAGACGCAGCGGTAGCCCTTGAGCGCGGCCGCGATGGCCAGACCATGCCCGGTGTTGCCGCTCGTCGGCTCGACGATCGTCCCGCCCGGCTTCAGAATCCCGGCGCGTTCGGCGGCCTCGATCATCGGCAAGCCGATCCGATCCTTGACCGAGCCGCCCGGATTGAGCATCTCCAGCTTGGCCAGGACGAGAGGCTGGCGGTCGATCGGACCGAGGTCGCGAGTGATCCGGCTGAGCCGCACGAGCGGAGTGTTACCGATCAGATCGAGGACCGACTCGGCGTATTCGACGCCGTCGTTTGCCGAGCGCGGGGTGTCGCCGCGGGACGCAGCGAGTGACATTTCGAAGCTCCGAGCGGTTTCGTGCTTCCCGGCGACGGGAGAATTGAGGGTCGTGGCCCTAAGAGTAGACCACGGCCCCGAAAACGCTGGAGGGCGACGGCGTTGACCTGCCATTCGCGTCGGTCCCTCGGAGTGGGCCGGCCGGCCGGTACGGCGCCGATCCGGCGCCGATCCAGACCAAGATTCCCCTCATCGCCACCGCCGGCGTCGTCAGCCGTAGACCCTGGCCGAATTCCCCACTCGCTTCCACCGGGAGTAGCACTACGCGGGTTCGACGGCCCGATCCCGCCGTCAGCGGTCTATGTCCACGTGGTCGGCCGCGAGCGTGAGCGTGGATTCGATGGTCAAACCTGCGACCTGCGGCCCGACGAGCCGGAAGCGGCGTCCAGATGCATTTTGTGCCGCCCCGGACAACGTTGAGCGGAAACGGCTGGGTGCGGCCGGTGCTACGGTCGGACTGCGGCCGTGGGACTCACGGCGGCCGGCCAGACTAGCCTCTTGCCTGCGCCAGCCGCTCGAGGATCACGGACTTCACCTGTGAGAGGTCGACCCGGATCTGCTCCATCGAGTCGCGGTCGCGGATCGTGGCCTTGCCGTCCTCGAGCGAATCGACATCGATCGTCACGCACCACGGCGTGCCGATCTCGTCCTGACGCCGGTACAGCTTGCCAATCGCGGCCGTGTCGTCGTAGACGGCCATGATGTCCTTCGCCAGGTCGTCGCGCAGCTTGTGGCAGACCTCGACGATCTCGTCGCGCTTCTTGAGCAGCGGCAGGACCGCAACCTTGTACGGCGCCAGCTCCGGGTTGAAGCCCAGGACGACACGCTTCTCGCCGCGTACTTCTTCCTCGCGGTAGGCATCGATCAGGAACGTGAAAGCCGCCCGATCACCGCCCGCCGAGGTCTCGACGATCCACGGAACGTACTTCTCCTCGGTCGCGGGATCGAAATACTCGAGGTTCTCGCCTGTGGCTTCCTGGTGGCGGCCCAGGTCCCAATCGCCGCGGTTGTGAATGCCCTCGAGCTCCTTCCAGCCGAACGGGAAGCGGTACTCGACATCGACGGCCTTCTTGGCGTAGTGAGCGAGCTCGTCCGGCCGGTGCTCGCGGAAACGCAGCCTCTCGGGGGTGACGCCGTAACGCACGTACCAGGCGAGCCGCTTGGGCATCCACGCCTCGAACGTCGCGGCGGCCGTCTCCGGCTTGACGAAGTACTGCATCTCCATCTGCTCGAACTCGCGCATCCGGAAGACGAAGTTGCCCGGACTGATCTCGTTGCGGAAGGCCTTGCCGATCTGGGCGATGCCGAACGGCAGCTTCTTGCGGCTCGTCTCACGGACGTTGCGGAAGTTGACGTAGATGCCCTGGGCCGTCTCCGGACGCAGATAGACCTCGTTGCCCTCTTCCTCGACCGGGCCCATGTGCGTCTTGAACATCAGGTTGAAGCGGCGCGGGGCGGAGAGCGGTCCGCCGTCGACCGGGCATTTGAGGCCCAGTCGTTCGACCACGGTCGGGTCGGCCAGCTCGGTGTTGGTGAGGTTCTCGGCGCCCGGCAGCTCGTCGAGGCGGAACCGCCGGCGACACGTGGTGCACTCGACGAGCGGGTCGGTGAAGTTGGCGACGTGACCCGACGTGACCCACACCTGCGGCGCCATGATGATGCCCGCGTCCAGGCCGACGATGTCGTCCCGCTCCTGGACCATCGACCGCCACCAGGCCCGCTTGACGTTGTTCTTGAGTTCCACGCCGAGTGGCCCGTAGTCCCACACGGCGTTTATGCCGCCGTAGATCTCCGAGCTCGGGAAGATGAAGCCGCGCCGCTTGGAGAGCGAGACGATCGTCTCGAGATTGGCGACGGATGGGCCCGGGTCATCGGCCGGCGGAGTCGGCTGTGCGGCGGTCACTTTGGTCTCCTCGGGCAGGGGGTGAACCTCCTGCGGGCTGATCTAGGACGAGCGGGCGATCGAAGCTCGAATGTCGGGACGTTGAACGGCTGGACGCTCGGCGCGCAATTCTCGCATGCGAGCCGAGTCGGCGCGACCCGCCGTCGAATCCGAGAAGCCCATAGGGACGCCGGGGACGCCGGGGACGCCGCGCCGGACCCTCGTCTGCCGAGCCCAGCTCGGCCCGACCCGTCATGATGGGCAGCGCGCGCGAGGCGCCGGTCAGAGGATAGGAGAAGAACCCGTGGCTCAGGATCAGCCCGCCGAGTCCAAGACCAACCACCCGGTTCTCGGGCCCGCGGTTGCGATCTACGACGACACCCGCAGGACCAGGCTGAGGATGATCTTCGAGGCCTGCATGCTCCCGCTCGGGCTCTTCGGCGCCTACATGGCAAATGGGGACCTCTCGTCCGGGAACACGATCATCGGTCTGGCCTATGCGGCCGGCGGCCTCGTACTCGCGCTCTACGGGATCAGGGGCTTCGTCATGGACTTCCAGCATCTGGCCAGCCCGGTCCGCCTCCTGGTCGCCCGCGACGGGTTCGAGCTGTTCCCCGGCCACCGCCCCACCTCCTGGTGGGAGGCGTTCCCCAGCCGGCGCCCGATATCGTGGAACGAGGTAGCCACGATCGGCGACGTGAAGTATCCGAATTCACCCAGAGAGTTGCGGGTCCAGATCGAGGACCCCAGAAGCTTTGCCGACCGGCACGGTCTCGGCCCCGTTGCCCGGATCTTTCTGCGGATCAACCACGGCGATCTGGTGCTTGGCAGCGGGATGGCGATGTCGATCCCGCGAACCGAAGGCATCATGCGGCGACACCTGAGCGAGTTCCGCGGCACCGGACCGGCGCTCGTCGGCGGCGCTGCTCGAGCTCGCGCACCGAAGGGCCGCCGGCGCGGCCGCACGCGCTAAAGCGTCCGGCTTGCTGAACGCGGGCGGCGCCTGACTTCGTCGAGGAAGTCGAGCGAACGGGCGTCACGCTCGAGCGAGACGTGGAGGAAGTCGCGCATCGCGCCTTCGACTTCGCGCTCGACGGCCGGCGGGAGGCGCAGCCCCGCCAGAGCTTCGATATCCATCCGCTGGTACGCCTTCAGCAGCTTCACCGCGTCGACCGAGATGCCGGCCCTATCCATCGCCGGCCCGGGGCAGCGGGCACAGAGCAGGCCGCCCAGCGGCGGCACCCACCTGAACTGCTCGTCCGGTTCGAGCATGCGATCGCACTCCACGCAGCGATCGACCTCCGGGCGGACGCCCAGCTCGTCGGCGAGGTGCATCTCGTACCAGCGGGCGACCCGGCCCGACTCCATGCCCGCATCCAGCAACTCGTAGGCGTGGCGGAGCAGCGCGTAAAGACCTTCGGCCTCGTGGCGTTCCTCGATCGAGCGGTCGGCCAGCTCGGCCAGGTACCAGGCGGTTGCCGCGGACTCCAGCGAGTCGCGCAAACGCAGCCAGGCGTGCGTGACCTCGACTTGCGTGACCACGTCGAAGGTCCGGCCGCGGGCCAGAGCGACTCTGAGCTCCGCAAGGGGCTCGAGCGCCCCGCCGAGGCGGCTGGTCGGCCGACGGACGCCCTTGGCTATCGCCTTGAGCTTGCCGTGCTCGGGCGTGAAGAGCGTCATGACCCGATCCGCCTCGCCGAAATCGAAGCGGGACAGGACGATCGCGTCGGTGACGTAGAGGCGCGGAACGGGCACGAGACCACGCTACCACGACGCCGCCGCGGCACTCGCCGGGGACCGCAGGCCTGCCGGGTCGTTCGCCGTTGGGGCACGGCGCGGGCCGTCGATGCTGCCATCGTGCCCAGCCACTAATCTTCGTGGCATGGAAGAGAAGGCCGTCCCCAACGACTACCTCGCGCCCGGTCCTCGAACCGACCGGACGCGCATCAGACGCCATGCCGATCGGGCCGTTCCGGACCGGATCGAAGAGTTCTTGCGGACCGGAATGGTGGCCCACGTGGCCTGCGTCGAGGACGGCGAGCCGCGCCTGATCCCGTTCCTCTACCACTACGAAACGGGGCACATCTACTTGCACGGCTCGCCCGGCAACGCCACACTGCGACAGCTGCGGGACGGCCGCACGGTCGCGATCGCGGTCACCGAGCTGGTCGAACTCATCGCGTCCAAGACGGCCCCGGACCATTCGGCCAACTACCGCAGCGTCGTGGCATATGGACGCGGCCGGCTGATCGAGGGTGTGGACGAGAAACGGCGCCTGCTCGACGCCATGACCGGCCGCTACTTCCCGGGTCGGAGCACGCCGACCGACTACGCTCCCGCGGCGGACTCGGACCTCACACGCATGGACCTGATCGACGTCGAGATCGACGAGGCATCGGCCAAGATGCGGCAGGGCGGCCCGATGGGTCCCCACGACGCGGAGGACGATTTCCCCGGCTCCGCCTTCGTCGAGCCCATCTGAGGTCGACCGGTCTGCGGGCCCGGACTCCGGCGTCTGACGCGCCCCGCGGTTCCCGGTGGCTGTTCGTCGTCGCGAGGCGCCGATTCCTGAAAGTGATTGCTATGATCCCCGCGTGCAAGTGCCCGCGACTCTACCCGACCTGCTCGCAGACACCGAGCAGGAAATCCTTCGGCTCGTCTCCGACCGGGACGTCCCGACGGCAGAGTTGTACGCGATGTGCCGGTACCACCTCGGGCTCGACGGCAGCGGCTCCCCGGGAAAACGGTTGCGGCCGTTGCTCGGACTCCTTGCCTACGCCTCGATCGCGGGCGACTACAGGGCCGCCCTGCCCGGAGCCGCGGCTGTGGAGCTCGGGCACAACTTCAGCCTGGTCCACGACGACATCGAGGACGGCGATACCGAACGCCGCCACCGGCCGACGCTGTGGGCGCTCCACGGCATCCCGCAGGCGATCAACGCCGGGGACCTGCTCTTCACCTTGAGCCGCAAGGCGCTCCACCGGCTTACGGACCTGGGTTTCTCCGACAGCAAGGTCCTGAGGCTCATGAGGCTCCACGACGACACCTGCATGGCCCTGTGCGAGGGCCAGTACCTCGACATCTGGGCCAGCGAACGCGCCGAACCCATGTCCGTAGAGCTCTATTTCGACATGATCGGCCGCAAGACTGCGGCCCTGATCGCCGCCTCGGTCGAGGCCGGCGCCGTCCTGGCCACCGACGACGAGGAGATCATCGCCCGCTATCGGGCCTTCGGCTGGGCACTCGGCATCGCCTTCCAGCTGAACGACGATCTCCTCGGCATCTGGGGCGAGCAGGCCACGACGGGCAAGGAACCGACGGACGTCGCCCGCCACAAGATGACGCTGCCGGTGATATACGCCTTCGAGCACGCCGGCGCAGCCGAGCGGGTCGGCCTCGAAGCGGTCTGGCGCACCAAGGATCCGGATGACGCCCAGGTCGCTGACGCGGTGGCACTCATCGAGCAACTCGGCGGTCGGGAGTACACGCGCGACCAGGCGAGAAGCTACCGCGACCGAGCTCTGGCCGAGCTGGATGCGGCCGGGGTCGTCGACGCCGAGGCGCTCGATTCTCTCCGCGACATCATCGTCGGAGTAATCAAGGCCTGAGCCGCCGTCTCTCCGCGGGCTTCGTCAACCCTCAGGCGACGTGCTGGACGACGACCGTACCCGCGATCATGTCCTGCCAGCCACGCTTCCGGGCATCGAATGCGACCCAGGCCACACCGATCCAGAGGCACCCGAAAGCCACCAGCAAGCCGACAAATCGCAGTGCGGCGCTGCCCAACCCGATCCTGCCGCCGTCTGAGCTCCGCACAACCCGAAGGCCCAGAAGCCTCATCCCCAAGGTCTGGCCTCTCGCCCCCCAGAGACCGACGAAGTAGGCGATCAGGAGGATCCCGGAGATCGCCTGGCCCGGCCCTCCAAGGGTCCCCGAGAGGACCAGGCCGATGATCCCGAGCAGGAACATGTCGATGACGTAGGCCGTAAACCGGACGAAGAACCCGCCGAAGACGATGCCCGGCGCGGGCCCCGCCGCCTTCGCGGCCTCATATTGGCGCTCGGAGTTGACCGCGATCGCAATGGCCGCAGCCGTTGCCAGAAGGCTGACCCCCAGAAGGAGAGCGAACTCCTGGACCGGTGTGGCGGATCGGGCGGCGATCGTGGCCGAGAGGACGATCGACGTGGCGAATCCGGCCCTCGCGCCGCGCCTGATGTTGAGTCGTTGCATCAGAGTCGCCCCCGCTCTATTCGCCCCGGAGCGCCGCCGGCGCCCGGGACGTTCAACGGGAGACTACGCTTCCGCCTTGTAGGCCGCAACCTGGCTAGAGGCAGCCTGATCGAGCTCCCCTCAGGGCTGACTCTGGGCGTGGCTGGCGATGAGTTTGCCGGTCATGGCGTCCACGAGCACGATCGCTCGCGGTTGGACACCGGGCGACGTCGTCGTGCCGGCGCCGGCCATCCAGGCCACGTCCACGGCCCAGGCAAGTCTGGGATCCCCACCCCGGCAGGTGTCCTTGAGCGAGGCCAGCAGCACTTCGCGCACGTAGCCGCTCGGATACGCCTTGCGGGCGATCTGGGAGGCGTCATCGGGCTGGGTCTTCGGCGGGTCCGACGGGGGCTCGAGCCGGACGCACACCACGTCCAGGTCGTAGGCGCTCCAGCCCTCCACCTGGACCGTGCCGATGCCGCGCAGGAACTGGCTCACCGGGCTCCTGTAGTCGTATACGACCCACAGCGAAGCCCATATTGCGGCGACCAGTACCAGCAACAGGATGGCCGTCTGGTGCCGCCGGAGCCAGTGCAAACGAGGCCTCCTTTGCTGCGCGTGGGGTGATCTGGGATCCTACCGAGCCGCGCCCTGAGCCGACTCGCCGCCGGTGCCACCACCCTCCGGTTCGCGGTCCCCGGGGCGGTGGCGCAGCGCCAGAACCTTCCCGACCCGACGCCCGTCCGTGACTTCGACCGTGAGCGTCAGGCTGTGGTCCTGCAGCTCCACCTTGTCGCCGGGCCGCGGCACGCCGCCGATGCGGTGATAGATCAACCCGCCGACCGTGTCGTACTCGTCGACGTCCTCGAGCCCGCTGAGGTCGAGGTCGAACAGCTCGGCCAGGTCGTCGACCGACGCCCGCCCGTCGACCCGGGCCTCGTCGTCGGACAGCCGGACCGTCATCGGCTCCTCGACGTCGTACTCATCCTGGATGTCACCGACGATCTCTTCGAGCAGGTCTTCGATCGTGACCATGCCGGCCGTCCCGCCGTACTCGTCGAGGACTATCGCCAGGTGGACCTTCCGACCCTGGAGCATGTGGAGCAGGTCGTCGATCGACATCGATTCGGGCGCGAAGAGCGGCGCCCGCAGCAGCTTTCGCAGGTCCGGCTTCTGCCCGCCCTTGAGGAACGGCAACAAATCCTTGGCGTAGAGGACGCCGACGATCTCATCGATCGACTTGGTATAGACGGGGACGCGGCTGTGGCCCTCACGAATGAATGTGTCGATGGCCTCGTCCATCGAGGCCGTGACGGGCAGCGCAGTCATGTCCGTTCGCGGAACCATCACTTCGTGGATCCGGCGCTCGCCGAGCTCGATCACGGCGCTAATCATCTGCTCCTCTTCGGCCTCGAGAACGCCGGTCTCCCCTCCCCGCTCGACGATGAGCTTGAGCTCCTCGGTATTGATCTGGGCCTGCGTGGCGACGCCCGCACCGAAGCCACCGGCGATCGTGCGCGTGAGCCAGGTGAGCGTGTTGACCAGCGGGCCGAAGATGTGGCCCACCAGGTCGAGCGGTCCGGCGAGCGTCAGGGCGACGCGATCCGGATACGCCAGTGCGAGTGTCTTGGGGACGAGCTCGCCGAAGACGATGGTGAAGGCCGCCAGCAGCATCGTGACGATCAGGACGGCCAGGCCGCCCGCGGCCGGCTCGAGGAAGGCGATGCCGGCGATGGCCCCGGTCAGTCGTTCGGCCAGGTTGACCGCGGCATAGGCCGAGGCCAGGAAGCCGACGAAAGTGACCCCGATCTGGGCCACGGCCAGGAACCGGCCCGGGTCCTCCACGAGCTTCTTGACCCGCTTCGCGTTGCGATGACCCTCGTCGATGAGCTGATCGATACGGCTGTGGCGGAGGGTGACCAGGGCTATCTCGGCCGCGACGAAGACCGCCTCGATGGCCACGAGGATGAGGACGACCAGCAACTGCAGTACGACGTCACTCATCGATCGGTTCGCTCGGCGGCCTCCACGGCTGGTTCCTCGACCGCCCCCGACGAGGCGGCCGCCGCCGCGGGCGCGGCGTCCGTCCCAGGCTCGTCCGTTGTGGCGACCACGGCGCGCGGTTTTCGGAGCCGTGCCGGCACGCCCACGGCCAGCATTCCGGCCGGGACGTCGTGGGTTACGACCGATCCGGCCCCGGTTCGAGCGCCGTCACCCAGCTCCACGGGCGCGACGAGCATGGTGTCGGAGCCGAGGAAGACGCCCTTGCCGACCTTCGTCTTGTGCTTTCTCACTCCGTCGTAGTTGCAGGTGATCGTGCCCGCACCTACGTTCGTTCGCTCGCCCAGCTCGGCGTCGCCGATATAGCTGAAATGGTGCTGCTGGACCCCGGCCTCGAGGCGGCTGGCCTTGACCTCGGCGAAGTTGCCGAGCCTGGCCCGCGGGCCGATCGACGACCCGGCGCGCAGGTGCGAGAACGGACCGATCTGGACTGCGTCCTCCACTTCGGAACCCTCGAGAACACTGGCCCAGACGAAACAGTCGCGGCCGACCACGGTGTCGATGATCTGGCTGCCGGCTCCGATCCGCGTCCCCTCGCCGATCCGGGTCCGGCCGCGCAGGATGACGCCGGGCTCGAGCACGACGTCCGGCGCCAGCTCGACAGACGCGTCGACGTACGTCCGGATCGGATCGACCATCGTCACGCCGGCGAGCATGTGGCGCTCGTTGATCACCATCCGCAGCTCGAGCTCCGCCTCCGCCAGCTGCGATCGGTCGTTTATGCCGGCCAGCGTGCCGTCGTCTTCGACCTCGAGCGACACCACTGCCCGCCGGTCTTCCCGGGCGAGCGTCACCAGCTCCGGCAGGTAGAACTCTCCGGAGACCGGTGAGGCCTTCACGTCGGCAATCCGATGCCGCAGCCACGCGCCGTCGAAGGCATAGACTCCCGCGTTTATCTCCTCGATCAGGAGCTCGTCCGGAGTGGCGTCCTTCTGCTCCACGATCCTGAGCACCTGGCCGCCGTCGGCGCTGCGGACGACGCGGCCCAGCCCATGCGGTTCCGCCGAGTGGACGGCCACCAGAGCCACGGCCGCGTTCCGGGCGCGCCGCATGTCGATCAGCTCGGCCAGCAGGTCCGTCTGCACGAGCGGGACGTCGCCCGAGAGGACGAGCACTTCACCTGTCTCCGGAGCCGCCTCGAGGGCCGCCCGAAGGGCGTCGGCCGTACCGAGCGGTTCCGGCTGGAGAGCGAAGTCGGCGGCCTCGGCGAAGACTCCCGTGATCGCGGCCGTTGCCGGCGAATACACGACCAGCGGTCGCCTGCCGCTGACCTCACGCGCCGCGTCGATCACGAAGGCGAGCATCGGGCGTCCACAAAGCTCGTGGAGCACCTTCGGCTTGCTCGATTTCATGCGCGTCCCAAGGCCGGCGGCGAGGACGACCGGGAGGACGCCTGTCGAGGTATCGCTCATTGCGCTTGACGGTAGCACGGAACTGACGCCGTGCGACGTCGGGATGTGGAGCCGACGGAGCATGGGACCGTTTCCGGGCGCACCCACTAGCTGGACCGCCGTGCGATGGCCTCGATCTCGACAAGAGCGTCCCGCGGCAGAGCGGCGACCTGGACCGTGCTCCTGGCCGGTGCCGGTTCAACCATGTGCCGGCCGTAGATCGCGTTCACCTGGGAAAAGTTGGCCAGATCGGCGAGGAATATGGTCGTCTTGGCGACGTCGGCCGTCGTGAGGCCGACTGCCGCAAGCACCGCCTCGAGGTTCTGGAGCGCTCGCTCAGTCTGGGCCTCCACGCCTTCGAGGAGCTGGCCGGTGGCCGGGTCCATTCCCAGCTGGCCCGAGCAGAAGACGAAGCCGTCGATCTCGATGGCCTGGCTGTACGGACCGATAGCTGCGGGCGCGCCGGCCACCACTACCTGCCTGCGACTCATCGAGGATCCTCTCCCTTCGTCTCGCCGGGGACCGTGGTGGACCTGCCCCGTTGCCGGCGATCGGCGTCAAAGACATTGTGGACCGTGCGCGGCCGGGTCGTATCCGTCGTGTCGTCCGAGGATCGGGGCCGCGGGGGCGTCGCCCGCCCCGCAATCGTCGTAGCCGCGATGAACGGCTCTCCGGTGCCGAGACGCGGCAGCGTCCCGTTGACGGCCGCCAGCCGCACGAACCTGGCCGCCTTGCGGGCCTCGGCGAGACTCGGAAACAGCGACCACAGGGTTGGGCCGGAGCCCGACTGGCACACGGGCCGACCCACCAGCCGCTCCAGCGCATCGATGAAAGCATGGAAACCGGGCACAATCGATGCCGCGGCAGCGAGCAGGTCGTTGGCCGCGGCCAATTCCTCCGCTATCGCCAGCAGGCGCGGCGCTGTGAGCCCGCCCTTCATCTCCGCCGCAAGCCGCCCCGAGGTGTCCCTGGCAAGCCCGGCATCCGCCTGGCGGGCGCCACCGGCGTAAGCCTCGAAGACGGCCGGCGTCGCCAGCGGCAGCTGGGGAGTGACGAGCAGCACGGCCGGAGGCTCGCCGGCGATCTCAGGCAGGGGCTCGACGAACTCGCCGCGGCCGGTCACCAGGGCCGCCCCGTGAGCCAGGAAGAACGGGACGTCAGAACCGAGGCCCGTGGCCAGCGCCGCGATCGCATCCGCGTCGAGCTCGGAGCCCCACGCCGCCAGAGCCGCGTCGATGGCCGCGGCGGCGTCGCTGCTGCCGCCGCCGAGACCGGCGGCGACCGGAACCCGCTTGGCGAGCCGCGCCGCCAGCGACGGCGTAGACGCCGGGACGTCCGGACGCGTCACGGCCAGTTCGGCTCGCGTGGCGGCGATGGCCCGCAGCACCAGGTTGTCAGCCGCCGACGGCATCGGCAGACCGGTGATCCTGAGCGAATCGCGGAGGGAGCCGAGCGGCGCCGGCGACACGGTCAGCGCGTCGCCCAGGGAGAGCGGCACCATGACCGAGTGCAGATCGTGGTAGCCGTCCGCGCGCCGGCCGACGACCGCCAGCGTGAGATTCAGCTTGGCCGGCGCGAAGCGGACCACGTGGATCCTGGCCCCGGATCCGCCCTCCGCGCTCATGCCGCCGCCCCGCCGGGGAGTGGCCCAAGAGCCACCCTGAGCCCGAGCCACTCGTCGACCGAAAGCGTCTGCGGCCGCCTGTCGCCGTCGATGCCGGCCGCTGCGAGCGACGCCCGGACCGCTTCTCCGGAGAGCGGCAGCTGGCGTGCCAGGACGTTGTGGAGCTTCTTGCGCCGCTCGCGGAAGCCGGCCTGGACGACCCGCCAGAGCCCGTCCTCGTCGACCGCCGAAAGGCGCGGGCGGTCGCCCCCCGGATCGTGCGGCGTGATCTCGACGACGGCCGATTCGACATCCGGCGCGGGCTCGAAGGCCTGGCGAGGGACGCCGAACGCGATCCGGACGGCCGCGTGGTACTGCACGAACACGGACAGATAGCTCATTTCGCCGGGCGGGGCCGCGATCCGTTCCGCAACCTCTTTCTGGAGCATCAAGACCAGCCGGTCCGGCCGTGGCGGCGCACCCAGGAAACGATGGAGGAGAGGACTCGTGATGTGGTAGGGCACGTTGGCTACGACTTCGTAAGGTCGCTCGATCAGCTCCGGGATCCTCTGGTCGAGGATGTCGTCGACAACGAGCCTGAGCTCGCCGCGCGCGATCTCGTCGGCCCGGATTCGCGATAGACGAGAGGCGAGCCTGCGGTCCAGCTCGACCGCCGTCACGACTGCGCCGCCATCGAGCAGGCCGCCGGTCAGGATGCCAAGGCCCGGGCCGACTTCCAGGATACGGTGACCCGGCTCGGGCGCGGCGAGATCGAGGATGGATTGGAGAACGTCGGGGTCGGCCAGGAAGTTCTGCGAGAGCGAACGGCGGGCATGCAGCCCCTCATCGCGAAGCTGCCGGCGGACTGCCAGCGGGTCGAGCCGTGGCCGCCGGCCCGACGGATTCTTCGAAATCGGCCGAATTGGAGCGCTCGAGCTGATCGCCGCCCCCGGCGGCCGGGGACCGGCCGGACGACCCGCTCACCTTCGAGCCAGCGGCAGCGACGGCCGGGCGTCGAGATCGAGACCGGCCCTGGCACCGGCCGCCCAGCGCCTGGCACCGGCCGCCCCGATCATCGCCCCGTTGTCGGTGCACAGCGCCGGCCTCGGAACCACGAGCGGAATGCCGGCCTCGCTCGCGCCGCCGTCGAGACGATCGCGTAGAACGCGGTTCGCCGCAACTCCGCCTCCCAGCACGATCGACCGCGCGCCTACGCGGCGAGCCGCCCGCAGCGTCTTGGTCACGAGCACGTCCACAACCGACTCCTGGAATCCATCGGCCAGCTCGGCGACGCGATCGGCCGCGAGCGGCGACTCACCGATCGCCGTCCCTTGCCCGTCCGTTTCGACCGCAATCGTCCGCCGGGCCGCCGTCTTGAGCCCGCTGAAGCTGAAATCGAACGAATCCCCGAGCCATGCCCGCGGAAAGACTGTGTCGTGGCGGGTGGCTCCGGCGGCCGCCTGCATGATCGCGGGACCGCCCGGGTACGGCAGACCCAGCAGCCGGCCGACCTTGTCGAAGGCCTCGCCGGCCGCGTCGTCGACGGTCTCGCCGAGAAGCTTGTACTGCAGGTGGTCTGGCATCTCGACCAGGAAGGTGTGGCCGCCCGAGACGATCAGGGCGACCAGCGGGAATACGGGCTCGGCCAACTCACGACCCTCGTCCGACAACCAGGCCGCGTACAGGTGGCCCTCGAGATGGTTGACCGGGACGAGCGGCTTGCCGTGGACGTAGGCCAGGGTCTTGGCGAAGTTGATGCCGACGAGCAGCGAGCCGGCCAGGCCCGGGCCTTCGGTCACGGCTACGGCCGAGATGTCGTCCCAGCCGACTCCCGCGGCGGCCCAGGCCTCATCCAGGACGGGCACGATCCAGCGCAGGTGGGCTCGCGCCGCCACTTCCGGCACGATGCCGCCCGACGCAGCGTGCATCGCGACCTGGCTTGCGACCACATTGGCGTGGATGCGCCGACCGTCTTCGACGATCGCGATGCCGGTTTCGTCGCAGCTGGATTCGACCGCAAGGATGAGGCTGCCGGTCACGCAGTGCCGCCTTCGGTAGCGTCGCTCTCGGTCGAAGGCATTGGCACGCCGTCGGGCCCGACGGCGATGTCCGGTCGTCGGGCGACCGCCACCCTGAGCGCGGCGATCCGATCCCGCATCCCGCGCCCGTCGAGCGCCTCCGTGGTCATGATCAGGGCGTCCTCGTTGTTGTCGGTGTAGTAACGCGGCCGGACGCCGACCACCTTGAAGCCGTACTTCTCGTAGAGCCGGCGAGCCGGCGTATTCGACGGCCGGACCTCGAGAGTGGCCTCGGCGGCCCCACGGGCGCCGGCCAGGTCGAGCATCGCCAGCAGCAGCCGCTCCCCTATCCCTTGCCGTCGCCATGCCCGCCTGGTCGCAAACGTGGTGATGTGGGCCTCGTCGACGAGCATCCACAGCCCGGCGAAGCCGACGATCTCGTCACCCCAGCGGGCCACTATGTAATGGGCGAGCCGGTTGGCCTCGAGCTCCTGTCGGTACGCGTGGGCCGGCCAGGGCGTGCTGAAGCTCTCCCGCTCGATGACGTGGACGGCGGGCAGGTCCTCGACCTTCATGCGGTCGACGACGATCCTCACCGGTGGTCGTGCGACCATCGAACCTCCCCCTTGAGCACCGGCACACCACGGGGCAGCGAGACGTACTCGGGCACGAGCCCGGCGACGTCGTCGCCACCCGCCGCAAGCCTGGCCGCGCCGAGACGAAGCAGGGCAGCCGAGAGGCCGGCTTCGGCTCGGGTGCCGAGTGCGATCGCGGCCTCCGGGGCACGACCCGGAAGATCTACGGCTACGAGCGTCGCGCCGGGGTCGACCGCCGGCTCTTCGCCGCCCCGCAGGAGCCTGGCCTCGCCGCCCACGACGGCGACTCTGTCTGAGGGCCCGGCCGGCAGCAGCAGGACGGCCCGCGCCGCCTCGAACTCCCCGACGACGCTGGCCGCGCGGAGAAGCGCCTCCGACGTCGGGACGCCGGCGATGGCAATGCCAAGCCCATGGGCCAGTGCCTTGGCCGTGGCGAGACCAACTCGCAGACCGGTGAAGGCTCCCGGGCCGGTGCCAACGACTATCCCGCCGAGGTCGGCCATGGCGACTCCGGCCGTGGTGAGCGCCTCGTCGATCCTCGCCAGCAGTTCCTCGCCGTGGCGATAGCCGGCCACCCAGCGACGTTCCGCCAGCAGCGCCCCGTCGGCCTCGCCCAGCGCGACCAGCGCGCTCGTGCCGGAGGTGTCGATCGCCAGCAATCGCCCTGTCACGGCCCGACCCCGGCGACCCGCGGTCGCGTGTGTGGCCTGCGCCGGCAGCGCGTCCAGGTAGCGGGAGTAATCGGCGTTTCCCGGTCGGATGGTGATCGAGCGCGGTTCGTCGCCCGAACCCTCGATCAGAACGTCGAGCCGCTCTTCTGGCATCGCCTCAGCCAGCCGTTCGGCCCACTCGACGACCGTGACGCCTTCGGCCTGGCGCTCGTCGATCAGCCCGCCGGCCAGCGCCTCGGCCGCGTCGGCCAGCCGGTATAGATCAACGTGGAAGAGCGGCAAGCGGCCGCGGTATTCGGCCATGAGCACGAAGCTGGGCGAGACGATCGTGTCCGTGATACCGAGCCCCGCACCGAATCCCTTGGCGAACTGCGTCTTGCCGGCACCGAGCTCACCCACCAGGCTGATCAGGTCGCCGGGCCGCGCGGCGGCCGCCAGCGCCGCCGCCAGGCCGCGTGTCTCCGCCGGGCTTCGCGTCACCACGATGCGTTCGAGGTCCTGTCCTGCAATCACACGGCGAGGTTACCCGAAACCGCCTCCCCACCGCTCCCAACACCAGGCATCGCGCAGGCCGCGGGTCGGCCCATCCGCGACTCAGGCCGCCCCCACGATCCGGAGGACGACCAGGGCGGCGATGGCCGGGACCACGAACGCGGCCAGCAGGATCCGTCGCCTGAGGCGCAGAGACAGGCCCGGCTGCTCGCCGAGCCAGTGGATCAGGGCCATGACCCCGAGCATCCATCCGAAACCGGTCAGGAATGCGATGGCTGGGGGGGCGATGGTTGCCAGAGGGTCAGTCGTCGAGAGTTTCGAGATGAACGGGAGCGCGCAGACCGCCCCGAAGAAGGCCGCGCCCTTCGGGCCGTATAGCGGGCCCTGAAAGCCTCGCTCGAAATCGTTGAAGCTCACTCGCGCCGGAGTCGGCTTAGTCGGCGGCCTCTGGTCGGCGCCTTCTGGCTCGGCCGGGGTCTCTATCGATATCGGCGGCGCCGGAGCGTCGTGCGGCTCGGAGTCCAAGTTCGACCTTACCTCTAGAGGATGATGCGTTCGAGATCCGCCACCGGGACGGCAGTCGTGTCGATCTCGTCAGCGAAGCGGACGATGGCTGCCTCGAGGTGGATACCGCCGCGGAACCGGTATAGCCCGGCTGGGCCGATCCATCGACCTTCCCGGCCGGCGTAGGGACCGCTGCGGGCGCGAACCCATTCGGGCGGCACCTCCGGCAGGGCAACCCCGGCCGCATCGAAGACCAGCAGCGGCGGATCGGTGACGATCGCTACTTGTCGACCGGCAAGCGCCGCGAGCAGCGCCAGCACGGGTGCGGCGATCGGGCGGCGCCCGTGACCGTCGAAGGCGATGAGCCCGAAGGGCACGGAAGGGGTGAGGCTGGCCTTCTGGCGCTGCTCCGACGCCGCGAGGTCGCGCAGCTCCCCCTGTCCCACCGAGCCCGCGATCAGGCCTCGGATCGACATTGCCCGAGCCCGGCTGATCGCCTGAGCGGAGATGCGACTACCGGCCACGACCACAGCGCCAGCGCGGCCGACGTCCAGAGCGCTGGGCAACAGGTCGCCGTCGGTCAGGCGCGGCAGGTCGAGATAACCGCGCGACGGCTGGCCGGCTGCGATGGCCGCCGGAATTGCGGCTCCCGCCACCTCGATCGTGACTTCGACGCAGTTGCGGGCGGCTCGGACGATGCCCGCGACCGGCGACTCTACGATCTCGTGGCGCTCGCCGGCAGCGGCGCGCCAGCGGCCGCCCCTCTCGAAGAGCAGCGTGCCTCCGACGCGCATGGACGGTCGGTCCTTCGGCGGGCTGCCGCGACGATCGTCCCCGCCGACCCACCACTTGCCCGGCTCCGGGGGGCGCCGGCGATCCTTGTCGGACCCCGGCGAGAAGGGCGCGTAACTGACGGCCATGGGACCGCGGCCTGTTGGGCTCCAGTCCGTCACGTCCGACTGCTCCCGCCAGAGCGGTGCGGGTTCCTCGTCTGCGGCCGATTCCGTGCCGGAATCGGCCATCGCCGGTCGGCTCGTCTCGTCGAGGCCGATCCGGCCGGCGTGGATGAGCTGCGGCTCCGAGGTCCGCTCGATGATGGGCATCCCGGGCACGACCCCATCGCCTGCCGCGACGAGCGCGCGATCGCCCGGGCCGAGGGCGAATCGAATCGTCGGCGACTGCAGGAGCATCCGCCGGCCAGCCACTCGGGCGAGATCGGGCGAGGTCGCGACCCCGAGCAGCTCCTCGGCGGCCGTCATTCGTCGAGCTCCGGCCACAGGCCCCGCTGCCAGGCGGCGAGAGAGGCGCGCCGCGAGTCGGGTCGATCCGAGATCCGCATCGGAATGTCCCGCAGGTCGACGAGGAGTCCGCCCAGCCCACCGTCCACCTCGACCGTGAAGTGGCGGCCGCGGGCCCCCAGTCGCACTGCGTCCCGGAAGTCGAGGCTGGCCTGGGTGGATCGACCCGGCGGCAGATCCAGGACGTGGACCCCGCCGGCACGGAGCTCGACCTGGGGCGACGACGCACCTTTCATCCGCAGGGTGCCCGCGCTGCGACCCTGCCGGACGCCCGCCGGTAGGATCAGGCTGCCCAGCGGCACCAGGATGTCGTCTGCGAGGTTGGCCATCATGATGCGCCGCTCTCCCTCGTCCTCGATCACCCCGAGCGGTCCAAGCAGGCGCGCCCCGTCGCAGGCGAGATGGGTCACGCCCGCACGCCGCACGAGATCCGCCATGGCGAGAGCGACTACGGACGGCGGCAGCGTGGCGAAGACCCCGCCCGCCGCAACCAGCAGTTCGGGCATCGGGCGGGCGTCGATCTCAGGGGTGGCGGCCACGAGACGGGCGAGTGCGCCTTTGGCTGCCGCAAGTCGGAAGACGGCGCCGTCGCCGTCGGCTTCGCCCCACGGCGCGAGCCTCAGGTCGTTCAGCCGGTCGATTGCCCGGTGTCGATCCAGCGCGATCGTGGACCATTCGAGCAGATCGTCGATGACCTCCTCGGACGGCCTCGAGGGCGCGAACGAGGCCTCGGCAAGACACGAGTGCGTCGATGTCACGGCCGGAGAGCCACGCCCGAGTGGCTCCGAGCGGGCCCGCAGTCCGCCCTGAAGACCGATTTCGACAACCTCGATCGACTTGCCCAGCACATGCGCCAGCGAGGCGATCGACCGCGCCACACCGACGCGGCTGTCGTCGGCAGAGGCGCGGAGCCCTTCGAGCACCTGCTGGAGCGACGCCCCCGACGGCTGGCCGGCCTCGGCGTCCGGCGCCAGCAGGACGTGGGAGGCCTCGGTCCGGCTCGCGGCTGGCGACGCGGTCGTGTCCGTGCCGGCCGCGGGAAGAGCGGCGGTGACGGACGGCTCCGCCGGCGAGGCCAGCGCGGCGAGGGAGCCTGGCCCGGCCGCCGCGTGCTGCTTTCGGCCGCGCCCAGTTCCGGTTGGTGCAGCCCGGACGGCGACGACATCCCACCCCGGCTCCGCGACGCCTTCTGCCGGAGACGCCCACGGCTCGGCCGAACCTGCCTTACGAGAGGTCTCTTTCGTCTCTGCCGTGGCAGGGTCGGGCGCCGGTTCGGCCGCGACGGAAATGGAGGGGCCGGCCGCGGCGAGTACCCCGTTCGATTTCGCCACCTCGGGCCCCGATCTCGGTCGGTTCGGGTCCGCAAATGTCGATTCGTATCTCTCCGCCCCGCCCGCAAGCACGACCGTCAGCTCGGGTCGGACTCTCGCGATCGCGGCCACGAGCGCGGCCAGATCGGGCAGGTGACGCTTTTCGTCCCCGGCCGGTGAGCGGTCGGCCCCGAGCAGCACCGCGTCGATCTCCGGCGACAGGGCCAGGCGGCTCAGGGCGATCGGATCGTCTTCGTCCGCGCTCCCTCCGACCACGAGCCATCCGGCCCTCAACGCGGCATCCTCGAGCCGCCGCCTCTGCCGGCGCGAACCCGCCAGGACTGCCATCCGGAGTGCGGGAGCGGTCCGGGCCACGAGTCGCGGCCACGAGGCGACCAGGGCGCCCGTCTCGACGCGCTCACCGGCGGCGAGCTCGACGAGCATCTCGGCGTCGGTAAGCGCGACCTGCGCGAGTATGTCGCGCAACAGGGCGTCGGCTTCGACGTGACTGGGGCCCGCCTTGTGGGCGACGAGGCGCCAGCGTCCGCCGATGTGGCCGAGCAGCGCAGCGGACGTAGTGGCCGAGCCGAGGTCGAGGGCAAAGAACGCTCGGGGCTGGCTTGTCACCTGGTCATGCTACCCGGCTGCCTAATCGCTGTTCGCCCTCAGGCGTCCCAGGTGATCTCCTCATCGGGGTCGAGCAGTCGTTCTATGAGCTGCTCGATGCCCAGATCGTCGGCCAGGATCTCTGACGCGACCGGCAGCTCGCCCCCGAAGACGCGGCGGAGCGTGGGGTCGAAGAAGACCATCGCGCTGCTGCCGAGCGGACGATACGGGCGACTGGCCTGAAGGAACAGAACGGCCGGCGCGGTCAAGCCTCGCAGCTGGATCTCGCGGGCGGCCTGCTCGACCAGGTCGTCACGCTGCTCCTCGGAGCGGCCATGCATCTCGATCAAATTCGAATGCTCTCCGTAGTCGTGCTGACGAGTGCATCATTCGCAACTGCGGACCGGGTCATTCCGCGGTTGCCTCGATCGGCCGGTCCTCGATACTTCCCCAGCCTCGACCTGCGTCGTACGCAACTACACGCATCCCGACCGCCTCGGCTGCCGCATAGTACACCCGGGGTAACCTGCCCGACATTGCGGCTATGACCTCATGCGAGATCGTGTTGCCCCACCGCGCCACATCCAGGGCGCTGATCCGTTCTCCGCCCGATTCCCCCAGCAGAGTGAAGACGTCATCGACGCTCACCTCGGACCCGGGGACGTCGGTCACGTCGACCATGAGCGCGTCCATCGCCACCGAGCCCACCTGCCGGACCCGTGTTCCGCGGACCAGGACCTGGGCCCGATTCGAGAGGCTGCGCGGGTAGCCGTCGGCGTACCCCAGCGGCAGCGTGGCGATGCGGCTGCGGCGGGCCGTCGTGAAGGTCGGGCCGTAGCTGACACCCCAGCCGGGTTCGAGCCAGGCCACCCGCACCGGCCGCGCCCGGAGTGACATCACGGGTCGAAGCCCCGCAGCCACGACCCGGTTCTGATCGGCCGCGTCCAGGCCGTCCGGGACGATGCCATACATGGCGATGCCGATGCGCACCACGTCGTACGCTCCCGTGGTCGCCGCCAGGAGCGCACCGCTGGCCGCTAGGTGGCGTGCGGGAAGGCCGACTCCAGCCCCCTCGAGGAAGGCGGCGGCGGCGGTGAAGCGGACGTTCTGACGCTCGGTCATCTCGGCGTCGCCGGCCGAAGCGAGGTGCGACCACAAGCCCGCGAGGTGAGCGTGCGGGTTGGCCGTCACTGCCTCAGCGGCTGCCGCGACCTTGGTCGGCGCGACCCCGCCACGACCGAGTCCGGTCTCCACCTCGAGGTGGATAGCGAGCGTCCCGCCGCCCGCGCCCGGCGCAGCATCGAGAGTCGCGAGCGTTCGGCCCAGCAGGGCCTCGTCGCCCACCGTGATCGAAATCGAGTGTCGCAGCGCATCGGCCGCCAGCTCGGGCGGTATCGGAAAGAGGACGAATATCGGGACGTCGAGGCCGGCCTGGCGCAGCTCGAGCGCCTCATCGAACGTGGCGACGCTCAGGCTCCGGATGCCGTCGCCGACCAGAGCGCGGGCCACGGCGACCGCCCCATGCCCATACGCGTCCGCCTTCACGACCGGTTCGAGCCGAGCGCCCGTAGGTAGCGAGTCGCGCAGAAGCCGCACGTTGGAGACCAACGCATCCAGATCGATCTCCAGCCAGGCCGTCTTGGGCAGCGGCGGCAGCGCTCGGCCCGGCTCGGCCTGGATCAATGGATTGCGCATGGCCGTGACTCGGGCCGCGGCGTCGGTCCGGAGTTCCGGGCGATCCATCAGCGGCGCACCCTGGCCGAGACCGCGCTCGAGACGATGGCGGAGCCCGCGCCGGGCAAGGCAGCCAGCCGCTTCCGAGCCAGTGGCAGCTCGTCCGTAAGGTCGGACGCGAGGAGACCCGCGTCACCAAGACGCTCGCGGACCGCCTCGCCCGCCATGGCGTGGAGGTAGACACCGAGTTGAGCCGCCTCGAAGGTGCCCAGGCCCTGCGCCAGCAGCGCCCCGATCGTCCCGGCGAGGACGTCGCCGGTCCCGCCGCTCGCCAGCGCCGGGTTCTCGAACGGTGAGACTGCGGTCCTCCCATCGCGATCGGCGATGACGGTTCGAGCGCCCTTCAGGACCACCACCTGGCCCCACTCTCGGGCCGCGTCGCGGGCCGCAGCCAGCCGGCGCCCATCGTCGAACACGAGGTCGCCGTGCTTCTTCGGATCGACGCCGTCTGCGGCACGCAGCCGCAGGAACTCCCCGACGTGGGGCGTGAGGACGCACCTGGCGGCCACTTCCGCCGGCCAGCCGTCGACGGTCGCGAGCGACCGGAGCGCCTCGGCGTCGAGCACCGCCGGCATTGGCTCACCGTCCTCGTCCGGGGCGAGCAGGCCGCGGATCAGCTCGGTCATCGAGAGACTGGGCCGCAGGCCGGGGCCCACGACCAGGGCGTCGTGGTCATGGTCCAGGATGCGGGCGAGCGCCTCTTCCGGATCCACTTCCTCCACGTCGTCCTCCGGCAGCGACAGCGTCGTTGCCTCGACCACCTTCGCCGCGAAGAGCGGCTGAAGCGATTCGGGCGTGGCGAGCGTCACCAGCCCCGCTCCCGCCCGGCCGGCCGCGGTGCAGACGAGCAGCGCGGCGCCGGCGTAGTCGATGGAGCCCGCGATCACCAGTAACTTCCCGAACGTGCCCTTGTGGCCCCTGGACGGCCTGGGTGGGATCAGCGCGGCCGCCGCCGCGTGGTCGAGGAGGATCGTCTCTGGGACGACTCGGCTAGGCATCGTTCCCCTCCTGGCGTTTGGTCGCGTCGACCGGGGTCGACGACCCGGCTGTCACCTGCGCCTCAGTATTGGCTACATCACGGGCGAGACCGCGCAATCGTTCGAAGCGCCGCATCAGGGCCAGTTCGCGGTCATCGAGTCGTTCGTCGATGTCCGGCGGGAAGACGAAGCGGCCGCCGGAAGCCCGGATGCCATAGGCGATCGCTACCGCGAACTCCGATTCGTGGCTGATCGAGAGGGCGATGCGACCCATCCCGAGCTGCTCCGCCCGACGCGCCGCGCGACCGTGCAGCTTCACCGCCGGCTGACCGGTCGGCAGACGCTCGACCTCGATGTCGCGCCAGCCGATGCCGCGCACGCCGAGCCCCAGCACCTTGGAGACGGCCTCCTTGGCCGCCCAGCGTCCGGCCATCGTCTCGGGGCGCCCGCGGACGTAGGCCATTTCCGTGGGAGTCAGGACACGTCTGGTGAACCGGTCGCCGAACCTCTCCAGTGAGTCCTTTATTCGCGAGACGCGAATGATGTCGATGCCCAGCTCGGTGGTTTCGGGCGGCGGCACCGGTACCGGCACGGCCCCGGCCACGGCATCCGCGCCGCCGCGCGCCCGCGCCCGCGCCCGACGACTACCGCCCGGCGCGCCGCGTTCGTCTTCTGGGATCGATCGCTGGCGCGGGCCGGTCATCTATTCCACCGTCACCGACTTGGCCAGGTTGCGCGGCTGGTCGACGTCGCGTCCATGCCTGACCGCAACGTGGTAGGCGAACAGCTGGAGCGGTATCACGGCCAGGATGGTGCTCAGAGGTTCGAGGGTGTTCGGCACCCAGCACACGTCCGTAGCCAGCCGTTCGATGTGCGTGTCACCCTCCGTGGCGATGGCCAGAACACGGGCATCTCGAGCCCTGCCCTCCATCAGATTGCTGATCAGCTTCTCGTACACCGCCGACCGTGTGGCCACGGCGACGAGCGGCACGGTCGCGTCCAGGAGCGAGATCGGCCCGTGCTTCAGCTCGCCGGCCGCATAGCCTTCGGCGTGCAGATAGCTGATCTCCTTGATCTTGAGGGCACCCTCGAGCGCCGCCGGATACCCGAACGAACGGCCGATGTACATGAATCCGGCCGCGTCGGCGTAGCGGGTCGCCATCTCCTCAGTGACCGCAGCCTGTTCGATCGCTCGTGCGGCCTGGTCCGGCAGCCGGCGCAGCGCGGCGACCAGATCGCGCTCTTTGTCCCGCGTCAGGCGCTTCAGCTCATGAGCCACATCGGCCGCCAGCATCACCACGGTCGCCACCTGGGTAACGAACGTCTTTGTCGCCGCGACGGCAACTTCGGGTCCTGCCTGCAGGAAGACCGAGGCGTGAGACTCGCGCGTGATCGCCGAACCCACGGTATTGGTGACGGCGACGACGATCGCGCCACGGTCGCCGGCCAGCCGAGCTGCGGCGATCGTATCGGCAGTCTCGCCGGACTGGGTCACCGCCACCACAAGCGTCCGCGCGTCGATCGGCGGCGGACTGTAGCGGAACTCCGACGCCACGGTCGACCTGGCCGGGACGCCCAGCCACTCCTGGAAGAGCGCGGCGCCGACGAGCGAGGCGTAGTAGGCGGTCCCGCAGGCGATCATCTCGACGCGATCGATGCCCGCGAGCCGGGCGCGGATCGGATCGAGCTCCTCGAGGTGCACGGCGTCGCCGCGAAGCCGCCCGGTCATGCAGGCTATGAGCGCGGCGGGCTGTTCGTGGATCTCCTTGAGCATGAAGTGGGCGAAGCCGCCCTTCTCGGCCGCCTCTGCGGACCAGGGGATCAGGTCGATCGGGCGATCGAGCGCCTTGCCGGAGCGATCGGTGATCGTTGCGCCCCCGGGCAGCAGGTCCGCGACGTCGCCATCGGCCAGGAAGATGACTCGCTTGGTATAGGCCACGATGGCCGCCGCGTCTGAGGCGAGGAAGGTCTCACCGTCGCCAAGGCCGACGATCAATGGGGCATGGAGCCTGGCACCCACGAGCCGCTCGGGCTCGTCCCGATGCATCACGACCAGCGCGTAGGCACCCTCGAGCCTTCCCAGAGCGGCCCGCACCGCGTCGGCGAGGTCGCCCTTGTAGGCGTCCTCGACCAGATGGGCGACGACCTCGGTATCCGTCTCGGACTTGAGCGTGTGGCCGCCCGCGACCAGCTCGTCTCTGAGATCGCGGAAGTTCTCGACGATGCCGTTGTGAACGACCGTGATCCGGCCCGTGCAATCGCTGTGCGGATGGGCATTGAGATCGCTGGGACGCCCGTGGGTGGCCCAGCGAGTGTGGCCGAGTCCTATGCCGGCCCGAGGCGGGGCTGCCCCCAGCGCGTCGGTGAGGACTGACACCTTGCCGGCCCGCTTCTCCACGAAGAGATCGCCGTCATCGGTTACGAGGGCGATGCCGGCGGAATCGTAGCCCCGGTACTCGAGGCGGCGGAGCCCATCGAGCAAGACGGGCCCGGCTTCTCGAGGACCGGTGTAGCCGACGATTCCGCACATACAATTCCACTCCAGGTCTCCGAGACCACGGCCCCGCGAAGGTCGCTAGTTTAGCCGCTCCCCGGCCAGGGCAGCCAACTCGTCCGCCAGCTCGGCTACCAGAGCCGCGTCGGGGCCCTCGACCATCACACGAATCGCCGGCTCCGTGCCGGACGGTCGAACGAGCACACGGCCGGCGGAACCGAGGCGGCTCTCGGCTGAGGCGATCGCTTTGAGGATGGCCGGATCGCCTTCCCACTGATCCTTGTGCCGGGCCGGAATAGCCCGCTGCTGTTGCGGCAGCATGGGAACCTGCGAGGCGAGGTCGGCCAGCCCGCGACCGCTGCGGGCCATCACGGCCAGGATCTCCAGCGCGGTGACCACACCGTCCCCGCTGGTGGTGTGCTCCATGATGATCACGTGGCCGCTCTTCTCGCCGCCGAGACCGGCGCCGCTCACGAGCATGCCCTCGAGGATGTACTTGTCGCCCACCGGCGTCCGGATGATCTGCCCGCCCGCCGCCTCGACGGTCTTCTGGAGACCGCCGTTGGACAGGATCGAGACGACCAGGGCGCCGTTGGGCAGGCGATTTCGCGCCAGTCGGTCGAGCGCCAGGATGCCGAGCACCGCGTCGCCGTCCACGACGCAGCCTGCGGCATCGACGGCGATCAGCCTGTCGGCATCCCCATCCAGGGCGAAGCCGACATCCGCGCCGCGGGCGACGACCTCCCGGGCGAGCGCGCCCGGTGCAGTGGCACCGCATCCGTCGTTGATGTTGATCCCGTCCGGGTCGTTGAACAGCACCTCTACCCGTGCCCCTGTGGCTTCGAGGATCCGCGCCGCGGCGATGCCGCCGGAGCCGTTGGCGCAGTCGATCACCACGTGGAGATCTGTGGTAATGGCCGAGGCCAGCCCGAGCCGGTGATTCACGTAGAGGTCGAACAGGGCGCGATCCTGGATCGCCAGACCCAGCGAATCGGCCGCCACTCCCGGCAGCTCCTCGCCCGTCCAGATCAGCTGCTCGAGCTCGTCCTCGACATCCTCATCCAGCTTGAGGCCGCAGTCGTCGAGGACCTTCAAGCCGTTGTCACGAGCCGGGTTGTGCGAAGCCGAGACCATGATCCCGGCCGCGAACTTGCCGGCACCGGTGATGTAGGCCAGGGCGGGCGTCGGCACTACCCCGACGATGTGGACGTCCACGCCCATGCTCGTGGCTCCGGCCACGAGCGCGGCCACGAACATGTCACCTGAGCGGCGAGTGTCCTGGCCGACGACGATGGGCCGCCCGGGACCGGCCAGGCGATGGGCCGTGGCCCGGCCGAGCGAATAGGCCAGGGTTGGTTTCAGGTCGACGTTGGCCGTGCCACGGATGCCATCCGTGCCAAAGAGTCGGGGCAAGCTGAGCTCCTATCAGGTCGGTAACGGTGATGGCGCCGGCGTGGGGACGGGCGAGACGGTCACCGTTATCTGCGACGGGCTGATGGCGACGGCCTTGATCCCGGCGGGCACCGTGATAGAGACGTTGACGGTATGGACCCCGATGTCGAGAGACCCAACTGAAACACTGCCGACGAGGGTCGACGTATCCAGCGCGTTGAGTGCAGCCGTGGCTCCCCCGAGGGTCACCGTCACGCTTGGGGTGGACAGCGTGTAGATGCGATTGGGGAGGGCCCCGTCCGGAGAGACGCCGACCGTGACGGTCCGGGTCGACGGCGGCGACTCGAGGTGGATTACGACAACGATGCTGCCACTGGTATCCGATGTCACGCCGGCCGGCAGGTCCAGGTCCACTTTGACCGATACGTCGCCCGTGGCTCCCGCGATCGAGATCGGCTTCGTACTGGCCTTGCCCTTGAGCAGCGCCAGAGCATCCGCCTGGCCCCGGACGGACACCACAGGCGGCGTGATGTCGACAGAGGTGATTACGTAGCCCGCGGCCGGTGTTCCGGTCGTGATCGGATCGACAGGCACGGTCTCGGACCGCACCTGACTCCCGACCAGCATCTGCACGTGGACGGTCCTCGGGGTTATCGTGACCTTGTCCACCTGCGCACCCGTTGAATCGCGGGCCACCAGGTCTACGTCCTGGTTGACATCCAGCCCTGAGGCATCGATACGGACGAGGGCCTGGACATAAGCCACGCGCCGTACGATGGATGCCGCTCCTGAAACGTCGACGGAATTGGCGCTCAGGGTAGGCGTGCCGGGCTGAAGCCCGGACGGTACCGCGCCGGTGTCGACCTGGACGGTGACCTCCTTGTGGACGATTGGATCGAGCGTTACTTTGATCTGCTGGGGCTGGTAGTCGATGATCTGGACCCGCGGATCGTCGACCTGCAGCGTGACTTTCACGAGCGTGAATTCGCTTTCGCTGACCTTGGCCCCGGTCAGGTCTACCGTCGCTCGGAAGCTGGACTGCGAGATGGGCACGTCGGCCGCGGCGATGTACTTGATGCCCTCCACCTGCGGCAAGGTGCTCGTCAGGTAGGAGTCGGCCGGCTGGTTCACAACCGCGATCGCGATCTGACCCGGCCACTGCTGGGTCGTCTGCAAGGCGACCATGGCCACGTAAAGGATCACCGCGAGCACGACCGCCCCGATCTTGAGCGGCCAGTTCCGGACGATGAAGCGCAACACCCTCACGATGCGTTCTCCTGCCCCTTGGAATCGTCCTTGGGATTGGATCCACCCACTTCGACGTTCTTGTGCGAGCCGGCGGCCGCGCGGCTCAGACCCCCGATTCGGGCGCGCCGCGCCAGCTCACGCACGCTCGGCCCCACCCTGCGCGGCGGCGTTCGCTCGAGGTGGAAGAGGCCTCCGGCCGTCTCTGGCCGGAGCAGCGCGGCCAGAGCGCGGGCGAGCTTCGGCTCGTCCAGGTTGCGAACGATGCGAGCCCGCTCGACGAGGCTTATCTGGCCCGTCTCCTCGGAGACGACCACGACGATCGCGTCTGTCTGCTCGGTCATGCCCAGAGCCGCCTTGTGGCGCGTGCCGAAACGCTCCAGTGGGATCGTCGTCTCGGCCGACGGCAGGAGCGCCCCGGCGGCCAGGATCCGATCCCCGCGGATGACGACGGCGCCGTCGTGGAGCGGCGTCTTTGGCGAGAAGAGCGTCACGAGCAGGTCGGCCGAGATGTCGGCGTGAAGCATGACTCCGTTCTCGGCGATCTCCTGCAGGCCCGTCTCCCGTTCCATGACGATCAGGGCGCCGTGCCCCTCGTGCGACAACCGCTCGGCGGCGCTCGCGACCTCGGTCGCGACGTGGACGGCCAATGACTGCTCGGCCGGCGAAATCAGCCAGCCGAGCGAGCCGAGCCGGCCGATTCGATCGAGCGCCCGGCGCAGTTCCGGCTGGAAGACGACGACGAGCGCGAAGAGGCCAACGTACGCACCGGTCTGAAGGATCACCTTGAGCAGCTTCAGGTCGAAGGTCAGGGCGGCGGCGTAGACGAGCAGGAGCAGGCACACGCCGATGACGAGCCGGACCGCGCGCGTTCCCCTGATCAGACTGAAGAGCCAGTAGATCAGGAGGGCCGTGATCGCGACATCCGCCACGACATTCGGGCTGACCTGGTCGAGCGCCGACTGGATGAGTGGCATCGAAAGCTAAGTCTATACCGCTGAGCACGCTGTCCAGCCGCTCGGTCCCGCCCGGCCCCAGCGCCGTGGCGTGCAGAGGGGCCGGCCGCGGCCGATCGAGCCCCGATTGACGCGCTCCGACGCTCTGTTTTCAGGCGGCACAGGGCTCTACGCGCAGAGGACCCCGAGGCGCTCGTCATCCGGGAAGGCCCGGCTCGCGACGGCGCACAGGCGTTCGCGCGTCTCCGCGTCGTCGTTGAGATTCGCGAGCCGGCCAAGCAGCACGAGCTTCTCCGCGGCGAGTTCGCTCCAATCGCGGGCCACATACAGTTCCACCAGAACGATATGGGCATCGACATCGCCGGGTGCGCGCTGGAGCAGTCGATGGGCCGCGTCCAGCGCGGCATCGAAACGCCCTTCCCGAGCGTACGCTCGAGCGGTCCCCAAGAGCTTCGATCGCAATTCCGCGCTGTCGCCGGCCAGGTCGGCCGCCTCGGCCGCGGCCAGGAGCTCGTCGCCCGTCGGCTGACCCTCGCCCTCCGCTACTGTCCCGGCCGATCCGGTCGCATCGAGTGCACCGTCCATCACCCCCACCGCCGCCGTGACCGCTTCGGCCGCAGTCGCTGGTGAACTCTCCGGCTCCCCCGGTTCGGCGTTCGCGGCAACCTGCGCCGGCACCTCCGGTGCCATCTCCGACGCCGGTCCGGTCTCGGCAGCGGGTGGTGCATGCAGGCGGCCGAAATCCGTGCGAACCGACTGGGCCGGCTTCGCGGCGTCAAGCCGGTCCGCCTTGAAGTCGATGCTGGACGACGCCGCCGAGGCTTCAATTCCAGCCTTGGTCGGAATCGTTACGTCCGCGGGCTCGGGCTCGATCGCAGCTGCCGGCTCGTCGCGGATTCGAAGAGCGCGGGCGAGCAGATGCTCGGCGGCCTGATCGCCGTCGGACAACCGGATCTCACGCATGAGCCCACGTTGACGCCGGCTCCGCTCGGGAGCTTCCTCGAGCTCCAGCGCCCGACGGAGCGTGTCGGCGGCCTCGGGCAGCCGGCCGGACGCCTCCTGGATTTCCGAAACGTGCTCCAACGCCTGTGCCGCCTCGACTCGCTGGCCGGCCAGCGTGAAGGCCTCGGCCTGGCCGAGCAGCGCCCCCTCGTCGTGCGGCGCTCTCTCGACGGCGGCTGCGTACTCGACGAGCGCCTCCTCGAGACGGCCAAGCCGCAGCAAAACACCGCCGAGGCTGGTGTGCGGCAGGGCCCTCGACGGGGCGATCGAGGCCGCCGTGCGGTACGCCTCGAGGGCTTCGTCCGGGAAGCCACGCAGGACCGCGACGTGGCCGAGGCGCAGCGCCTCCTTATACCGCTCATAGAGATCCGTCATGAGCACATCATGACTTCCGGCGCGTCGCGCGTCTCGGGTACGTGGGCCGCATGCCCACGGCGTTTCTTCCTACGCCATCTGGCTCATTCGACTCGGACCAAGACGCGGTGGCTTTGGATCGCCTGCTCGCGCGTCGCGGCTCCGACGCGCCACGCGCCACGCGCCACGCGCCCGCGGAGCCGAGCACGAGCCGGGCAAGCCTGCCTCAGCCAGCGCCCCGGAAGGTGCGCGACCGAAGACGGGCAGGATGCACCGACCCGATTGCCGACCGAGCTTCGACCCTTGTCAGCGCTTCGTGTACTGCGGCGCCTTGCGAGCTCGCTTGAGCCCGTACTTCTTGCGCTCCTTCATCCGCGGGTCGCGGGTGAGCAGGCCGGCCTGACGTAGGGGCAGCCTGTAACCCTCGGGGTCCAGCTGAAGAAGCGCTCGGGCGATGCCGTGGCGGATCGCACCGGCCTGTCCGGTCACGCCGCCGCCCTCTACCTTGATCTGAGCGTTGTAAGTGCCCTCCGTGCCGGTGACGCGGAACGGCATGCGAACGTCGGCCTCATCGATGGCGTTGCCGAAATGGGCGTCGAGGCTTCGATCGTTGACCACGATCTCGCCCGAACCCGGCACGAGACGGACACGAGCGACCGCGGTCTTGCGGCGACCGGTCCCGTAGTAGTACGCAGGGGTGGTCATCATGCTCCTCGTCAGGCGAGCGGCTCAGGCCGCTGGGCCTGGTGCGGGTGCTCCGGGCCGGCATAGACCTTGAGCTTGGTTATTTGCTGAGCTCCGAGGCGGTTGTGCGGGAGCATCCCCTTTACCGCACGACGGATGACTTCTTCCGGCCGACGCTCCAGGAGGTGGCCCAGGGTCTCCTCTTTGAGCCCATGCGGATAACCGCTGTGCCGAATGTAGAGCTTCGTTTCCTTCTTGTCCGACGTCACGGCAATCTTGCCGGCGTTGACGACGACCACATGATCGCCGGAGTCCATCGTCGGGCTGTACATGGGCTTGTTCTTGCCTTCGAGCACACGAGCGATGCGCGACGCCAGACGGCCGAGCGTCTCGTCCGTCGCGTCCACGACGTACCAGCGTCGCTCGATCTCGCTCTCACGGACCGTATATGTCTTCGCGGTCATCGTTCTCCGTTCGATCTGGCAGTCGTGCTTTCCTGCGTCGCCCGGGCCCTCATCGGCCCGAGCACGACGCGCCTGAGGCATAAACCCTTCGCCGAGGCCGTGGCCCCGTTGAATGCCGGTCGCCTCGACGCTAGCGCCGCTGCGACTGCCTCTTCGTCTGTCTTTCCGTGTCCGACCTCGATGAGGACGGCCACGATCCTTCGCACCATCCCCCGGAGGAACGCGTCCGCCGCGACGTCGATCGTCACGAGCGATCCCGTCCTCCGGACCCGAACCGAGTGAACGGTCCGGACCGGTTGCCGGTGCGCCGCCCCGAAAGCGCTGAAGTCGTGACGGCCCACGAGGACCGACCCGGCCCGCGCCATCGCGGCGGTATCGAGCGGGTCCCGCACCCCGAGCGCAGAACGCTCGCGGAGCGGGCTTCGCGGCCCGTTCCAGACGGTGTAGCGATACTCCCGATATCGCGCCGCATAGCGGGGATTGAACCCGGCCGAGACGCGCCGCACCTCGCGGATTGCCACGTCCTCCGGCAGCAGGGCGTTTAGCGCCCTCGCCAGCTCCTTCGCCGGTCTGCCCTTCGGGTCGGTGAAGGCGATCACCTGCCCGATGGCGTGGACCCCGGCGTCGGTACGACCCGCCGCCACGACTCGGACCCGGCTTCCGCCGGAGACCGTTGTCAGGACGGCTTCGAGTTCTCCCTGGACCGTCCGCGCGCCAGGTTGAACCTGGAACCCGGCAAAGTCCGTGCCGTCATATTCCACCCGTGCCATGTATCGCACGGGCGCACCCTCTCGGGTGCTGTCACCGCTCAGCCGGCGCCCGCCTGCGTTGACACGTCCGCTCGCTCGCTCACGCACATCAGTGCGCTCACTCTCGTGCTCCGCGTCGCCTTGCCGGGCATCCGTCGGACCGGCGACATCTTGGTTTGTGCCGCCCTGCCGGCGCATCGCTGCGTTGGCAAGCCGGTTGCTAGACCAGCTCGATCTGTACGATCTGAGCCGCGTCGCCGTATCGCTGGCCGAGGTGGACGATCCGGGTGAACCCGGAGGTCCGATCGGCATACTTTGGTGCGATCTCATCGAAGAGCTTAGTCACGACGAGCGGCTCATTGGGGAACTCGGCTATTACCGCTCGACGCGCAGACAGATCACCACGCTTCGCCAGCGTGATCATCCGTTCGACCCTTCCCCTGATCTCCTTGGCTTTGGCCTCGGTGGTCTGGATCCGCTCGTAGCGCAGGACCGAGACAGTCAGGTTCTTGTAGAGGGCCAGCCGGGGACCCTGCTTGCGACTGAGCTTCCGGCCGTCGATGCGATGGGCCATGGCTCAGGCCTCCTCGGGGGGCATATCGTCGAACTGCTCCTCCTCGTCGACATCTTCGAGGTCGTCGCCGAGCGACGCCTCTTCGCTGTCGGGGAGGATGAAACCGCGCATTCGCAGTCGCTCTTTCATCTCGTCGAGAGACTTCTTACCGAAGTTGCGCATGCGCAGCAGGTCGTCGTCGGAGAGCTGGAGCAGTTGCCCGACCTTGACGATGTTGTTGCGCTTCAGCGAGTTGTAGGCTCGCATCGGCAGGTCCAGTTCCTCGATCGGCATGTCGAGCATGTTCGGCGGGAGCTGCGGGACGTTCGTAGCCACGCGATCGGTACCGGCGGCCACGAGCCCGATGTTCGCGAAGAGCGAGAACTGGCGGACTAGGATGTCCGCCGCTCGACCCAGCGCCTCTTCGGGCGAGATGGTTCCGTCCGTCTCGAGCTCGATCGTCAGCTTGTCGTAGTTGGTCATCTGCCCGACGCGTGTGTTCTCGATCGAGTAGTTGACCTTACGGACGGGGGTGAAGATGGCGTCGACCGGGATGACGCCGATGGGGTTCGACTCGGCTCGCTCGGCGGCGAGGTAGCCGACGCCCTTCTCGACCGTGAGGTCCATCTCGATGGTGACGTCGTCCGAATCCAGGGTCATGAGCGGCAGATCGGGGTTGATTACCTCGACGTCCGCCGACTCCTGGATGTCGGCCGCGGTGACCGCTCCGGCGCCGCTCTTGAGGAGCTTGAGCTGGACCGGGTGCGTGGCGAAGCTCTTGAGACGGAGCTTCTTGACGTTGAGGACGATCTGGGTCACGTCCTCCTTCACGCCGGGGATGCTGGTGAATTCGTGGTAGACGTCGCGGATCTGGATAGCCGTGACGGCTGCGCCCTCGAGTGAGGACAGCATGACCCGCCGGAGGGCGTTGCCCAGAGTGACGCCGTAGCCGGCAGGCAGCGGGCTCGCCTCGTACTTGGCATACGAGCCCAGCTCTTCGACCGGCGCGATCTGCGGGCTCTCGAGTTCGATCATCGTGGGCCTTACCTCGAGTAGTACTCGACCACGAGCTGCTCGTTGAGGTCGAGCGGCATCTGGTCGCGGCGCGGGGCGGTCAGCACTGACCCGGCGAGCTTCGCCGCGTCGACGCTCAGCCACTCTGGAACCTGCCGCGACTTGATTACCTCAGCGGCCTCCTTGAAGGGCTCACGGGTTCGATGGGTTTCACGGACTTCGACTTTGTCGCCTGGCTTGAGCTGCAGCGACGGAATGCTGGCCACGCGGCCGTTCACGGCAAAATGCGCATGACCGACCATCTGACGTGCCTCAGCACGAGAGGTGGCGAACCCGAGCCGGTAGACGACGTTGTCGAAGCGGAGCTCGAGCATTCGCAGAAGGTTCTCGCCGGTGACGCCCGGAGTGGAACTGGCCTTCTCGAAGTAGCCCTGGAACTGGCGCTCCATCACGCTGTACACGCGGCGGATCTTCTGCTTCTCGCGCAGCTGCATGCCGTAGTCGCCGACCTTGCGGCGGCGTACGCCGTGCTGTCCGGGGGGAGCCGGACGGCGCTCGAAGGAGCATTTCTTGGAATAGCAGCGCGTGCCCTTGAGGAAGAGCTTGGCGCCTTCGCGTCGGCACAGCCGGCAGACTGGATCGGTGTAACGGGCCATCGGTCGTCCTCCTTAGACGCGGCGCCGCTTCGGCGGGCGGCAACCGTTATGGGGGACTGGGGTCACATCCGTGATGGCGCTCACCTCGAGACCGGCGGCCTGAAGCGAGCGGATCGCCTGCTCACGGCCGGCCCCGGGACCCTTGACGTAGACCTCGACCTGGCGCATCCCGTGTTCCATGGCCTTCTTGGCGGCCTGGTCGGCGGAGAGCGCCGCGGCGTACGGCGTGCTCTTGCGGGAGCCCTTGAAGCCGGCGACGCCGGCCGAGCCCCAGCTGATCACGTTGCCATTAGGGTCGGTGATCGTGATGATCGTGTTGTTGAAGCTCGCCTGGATGTGAGCGTGCCCTTGGGGCACGTTCTTTCGCTCCCGGCGGCGCTGCTTAGTAGCCCGCTTTCGTTCGGCCATTCGTGCGTCCGGCTCCTCTTACTTCGTCGCCTTGCGTCGGACGCCGACCGTCTTCTTGGGTCCGCGGCGCTGCCGTGCATTGGTCTTGGTTCGCTGGCCCCGGGCCGGCAGGTTGCGCCGATGGCGCGTGCCCCGGTAGGAGCCGATTTCGATCAGCCGCTTTATATTCAGAGCGACCTCGCGGCGGAGGTCGCCCTCAACCTTGTGACGCCGGTCGATGATCTCGCGCAGGCGGTTGACCTGCTCCTCGGTCAGATCGCGGACGCGCGTGTCCGGATTGACGTTCGCCTGGACGAGGATCTTCTGGCTCGTCGGCAGGCCGATCCCATAGATATAGGTGAGGGCGACCTCGACCCGCTTCTCGCGGGGAATGTCGATACCTGCGATGCGTGCCATGCCCTACCCCTGCCGCTGCTTGTGCTTGGGATTGGCGCAGATGACCATCACGGTCCCGTGCCGGCGTATTACTTTGCAGTTGTCGCAGCGGGCCTTGACGGAAGCTCTGACTTTCAAGGGATCCTCGATATCCTCGATGGTTCCGAGATCTTCGGCGGCGTTACTTGAGCCGATAAGTGATTCGACCACGGGTCAGGTCGTAGGGCGAAAGCTCTACTCTGACTCGGTCACCCGGCAAGATACGAATGAAATTCATCCGCAGCTTGCCCGAAATGTGGGCCAGAACGCGGTGGCCGTTCTCGAGCTCTACCGCGAACATGGTGTTGGGCAATGGCTCCAGCACCGTTCCTTCGACCTCGATTGCGTCCTTCTTTGCCACGTTCTGTGTGTCGTCCCTTTCTCACACGAATGCCGGCCGTCGCGGCCGACACACGAACGAATAGGTTACCAAAGAACCCCGAGCCCGGCAACCTGCCGGCTCCGCATTGTACGCGGTGCCTCGAAGCCGAGCGCCGGGTGAGTGGTTCTCGGCCCGCACATGTCGTTCATGCCGTCGTAAGGATGACCGGGCCGTTCTCCGTCACAGCAATCGTGTGCTCGAAGTGGGCGGCCAGAGAATGGTCCGTAGTAACGACCGTCCAGCCGTCGTCGAGGGTTGCTACATCCGCGCTGCCCAGCGCGAGCATCGGCTCAATGGCCATGCAGACGCCCGGCTCGAGTTGGACTCCAGCGCGGCCGGTCCGGTAATTCGGAACCTGAAGGTCTTCGTGCATCTTGGTGCCGATGCCGTGCCCGACGAACGGCCGGACGATGTCGCATCGACCCTGGACCGCAACGTCCTCGACCGCCCCCGACACGTCCTCGACGTGCGCACCCGGCACCGCGGCGGCGATCCCGGCCATCAGCGACAGGCGGGTGGTGTCGATCAGCCGCGCGACGTCCGCCGGCGGTTTGCCGACATAGAAGGTGCGGGCGCCGTCGCCGTGGTAACCCCGCCAGATGGCTCCGGCATCGACCGAGACGACCTGGCCCTCTTCTATGACGCGGCTGCCGGGGATGCCGTGGACGACCTCATCGTCGATCGACACGCAGATGCTCCCCGGAAAACCGCGGTAACCCTTGAACGAGGGGAGGGCGCCCGACTTTCGAATGTAGGCCTCGGCGATGGCGTCGAGCTGCGCCGTGGTTACCCCCGGCCGCAGCTCCTCCTCCATCAGAGCGAGCACTTCGGCGACCACGCGCCCGGCGCGGCGCATCAGGTCGATCTCCTGACGTGTCCTGTGGGGAACCATCGCGCCGTGCCCCCTAGCCCTTTGCGCCGGTTGCCGGGACGATGGCGTCGAGCAGGTCGGCGGTGACCTGCTCGATCCCGCGCCGACCGTCGACGACTCGCAGTACGCCGTGGCTTCGGTAATGTTCGACCACTGCGCCGAGCGCTCCGAGCTGCTGGCTCAGCCGGGCCTGAACGGTGGCCGGCTGGTCGTCGGTGCGCTGGTACAGCTCGGATCCGTCGACATCGCAGATGCCGGGTCGTTTCGGCGGTTTGGTCTGCTCGTGGTACGGATGGCCCGCGGCTCGGCAGATCCAGCGGCCGCCGAGGCGGGCCACGAGATCGTCCTCCGGGACTTCGATGTACGGGGCCACGTCCACGCCCCCGCCGGCCTCGGCCAGAGCGTTGTCCAGAACCTCGGCCTGAGCGGTGTTGCGCGGGAAGCCGTCGAGCAGGATGCCGGCCGCGGCGTCCGGCCTGGTCAGACGCTCCAGAAGCATCTCGATGGTCACCGCGTCGGGCACGAGCTCGCCGCGGTCCATGTAGCCCTTGGCGGTCAGCCCGAGAGGCGTTCCGTCGCGCACGGCGGCCCGGAACAGATCGCCTGTGGCTACGTGGGCGAGGCCCAGACGCTCGGAGAGAATCTGAGCTTGCGTGCCCTTGCCGGCTCCGGGGGCGCCCAGCAGGACGACGACTCGTCCGATGGACGAGGCTCGCCCGATGGACGCGTTGCCGCCAAGGCCGGCCGTCATCGAATGAAGCCCTCATAGCTGCGCATCATCAACTGGGCCTCGAGCTGCTTCATCGTCTCGACCACGACGCTGACGACGATGAGCACGCTGGTGCCGCCCAGCCCCACGCCGATGCCGGCATTGGACAGGTTCTTGAACATGGGCAGCGCGGCGATGGCCATGGGCAGGACAGCGACGGACGCGACGAAGATCGCGCCGGCCACAGTTATCCGCAGCGCGACCCGGCGCAGATACTCCTCGGTGGGTTGGCCCGGTCGAATGCCCGGGATGAAGCCGCCGGATTTCCGCAAGTTGTTGGCCGTCTCGTCGGGCTTGAAGACGATGAACGTGTAGAAGAAGGCGAAGCCGAACGTGAGCAGGAAGTACAGGCTCAGATAGAGCACGCCCTGTGGACTGAGCCAGGAGACGATACCCGTGGAGACGTCTTTGACCCAGCCGACCTGCGAGGCGGTGAAGTACTGTGCGATCTGATACGGGAAGAGCAGGATGCTGATCGCGAAGATGATCGGGATGACGCCGGCCATGTTCACGCGCAATGGCAGGAACGTGGAACCGCCCTGGTATATCCGGTGTCCGCGCACGCGGTTGGCGTACTGGATAGGGATCCGGCGCTGTCCTTCCTGGACGAAGATGATCACGAATATGATCACCAGGCCGACGATGCCGAAGAGGAACAGCTCGAGCCAGTCGGGGCTGTTGAGGAACGAGCCGACGGTCGCCGGAACGCGCGACACGATGCCGGCGAAGATGATGAAGCTGATGCCGTTGCCGATACCCTTCTCGGTGATCAGCTCACCCAGCCACATCAGCACGATGGAGCCGACGGTCAGGGCGAGGATCATCGTCAGGCTCTCGTATTTCTCGAAGCTGAACGGCGTCGTGTACGCCGCGATGCCGCTGCTCTGCTGCTCGGTTGCCTGGACGTAGGCCAGGATGCCGTAGGCCTGCAGGGCGGCCAGGGGGACGGACAGCCAGCGCGAATAGCTGGTGATCTTGTTCCGGCCATACTCGCCTTCCCGGCTCAGGGCCTGGAGGGACGGGATCGTCGACTGCAGGATCTGCATGATGATCGTGGCGTTGATGTACGGATTGAGCCCGAGTCCAACGACCGACATGCGCCTGATGTCGCCGCCCGAGAAGAGTGACAACAGCCCGAAGAAGCCGTTGTCAGGCGTATTCGATGTGAGAATCTGGGGATTGATGCCCGGGATCAACACGTGCGCCAGCAGGCGGTAGATCACCAGGATCCCCAGCACGAACAGCAACCGCTTCCGGATGTCCGGCGCGCGGAACGCGTTCAGCATCGACTCGAGCATTGCTCAGGCGCCCTTCTATGCTTCCGAGTCGGCCTCGCCGGCCGAGCTCGTCGAGGGGAGGGTCTCCGCGGTGGACTTGGCCTTGGGGGCCTTCTTGGCGGCCGCGGGTGCCACAGGAGCGATCACGACTTCCGTCTCGTCCGGGCCGGCTCCGAAGGTCGGGAGCTCGAGCACCTGGGCGGTGCCACCGGCTGCCTCGATCTTGGCCGCTGCGCTCTTGCTGAACGCGTCGGCCACTATGAAGAGCGGCCTGGTGACGTCGCCGTGGCCGAGCACCTTGAGGGGCTTGTCGAGCGTACGGACGAGCCCGGCCGCGGCGAGGATGTCGGGTGTGACCGTGATCGGAGCCGGCTTGGCCGACTTCGCGGCCGGGCCCTCGACCTCGGGCATGTCCAATACACCGGTCGCGGCGAGGTCCGAGATCCGTCCGACGTTCACGACCTCGTATTCGATGCGAAACGGGTTCTTGAAGCCGCGAAGCTTCGGAATTCGGACGTGGATCGGGGTCTGGCCGCCCTCGAACCAGGGCTGGATGGTGCCGCCGGTTCGCGCCTTCTGACCCTTGGTGCCGCGCCCGGCCGTCTTGCCCTTGCCGGCCGCGATGCCGCGACCGACCCGGGTTCGGGCCTGGTGGCTGCCTTCGGCCGGGCGAAGGTCGTGCAACTTCATGGCTTCTCCTCGGGAAGCTCCTCGACGGACACGAGGAAGCGGACCTGCCGGACCATCCCTCGCGTGGCCTCGTTGTCGGGAACCTCGACGGTGTCCCCGATCCGCTTCAGCCCGAGCGCGCGGATGGTGCCGCGGTTTCGGGCGATGTGGCTGATGGTGCTCTTCGTCTGGGTTACGCGGAGCTTACCTGCCATTGCCCACCTCCGCGGCCGGCTGGCCCGCCACATACGCTCGGACCTGGACGCCCCGGCGGGCGCTGATCTCCTCGGCCGAATGCAGGCTGCGCAGGCCCTCGAGCGTGGCTCGGGTGACGTTGACGGGATTGGTCGAGCCGAAGACCTTGGCCAGGATGTCGCGGATACCGGCCATCTCGACCACTGCTCGTACGGCGCCGCCGGCGATGACGCCGGTTCCCTGCGATGCCGGCTTCAGCATCACACGTGACGCCCCAAAGTCCTGGCGGACCTCGTGCGGGATCGTCGTCCCTACCATGGGGATGCGGATGATGTTCTTCTTCGCGTCCTCGACGCCCTTGCGGATGGACTCGGGCACCTCGCCGGCCTTGCCCAGACCGACGCCCACGTGGCCGTTGCCGTCGCCGACGACGACGATGGCGCTGAAGCTGAAGCGACGGCCGCCCTTGACGACCTTCGCGACTCGGTTGATTTGGACGACGCGCTCTTCGAGCGTCAGCTTGTTTGGATCGATCCTGGCCAACTGATCAGCTCCTTCGGGTCAGAAGTCGAGGCCGGCTTCACGGGCAGCGTCAGCCAGAGACTTGACGCGACCGTGATACCTGAACCCGGCTCGATCGAAGACGACCTGTTCGATCCCCGCGCTCCGGGCGCGCTCGGCCACCAGGCGGCCGACGACCTTGGCCTCGTCGGTCTTCTTCTGGCCGGCTGTCTTGAGCTCCTTCTCGAGGCTCGAGGCTGCTGCCAGCGTCCGACCGGTCGTGTCGTCGATCACCTGGGCAGAGATGTGGTTGTTGCTGCGGAATACGGCCAGGCGAGGTCGCGCGGGTGAGCCCGAGAGGCGAAGCCTGATCCGCTCGTGCCGCTTCTGGCGCGCGGCCCCGCGGCTGGCGACCTGCGTCATCGTGCTGATCCCTCCACCAACTGCCGAAGCTGTTGATGCTTCGTCACAGACTGGCTCACTTCTTGCCGCCGATCTTGCCGGCCTTGCCGGCCTTACGACGGATCTTCTCGCCGAGGTAGTGGACGCCCTTGCCCTTGTAGGGCTCGGGCTTGCGGGTGGCTCGAACCTGTGCGGCGACCTGGCCGACGAGCTCCTTGTCTATCCCCACGACCGCCAGGCGGACCGGGTTCTCGACTTCGAAGCTGATGCCGTCCGGCGGCGCGATCTCGATCGGGTGGCTGTAGCCGAGGTTCAGCTGCAGCTTGTTGCCCACCTTCGAGGCGCGGTAGCCGACGCCGGTGATCTCGAGCGGCTTGCGATAGCCGGCGGTCACGCCGGTCACCATGTTGGCGACCAGCGTTCTGGTCAGGCCGTGCAGCTGCTTGTGGTACTTGGCCTCGCTCGGCCGTTCCACGGTGAGAGTCGCGCCCTCCATCGAGACCCGCATGTCCGGATGGAGAAAACGATGGAGCGAGCCCTTTGGACCCTTGACGGTGATGTCCCGGCCGTCGATCGAAACGTCGACACTCGGCGGGACCTGGATCGGCAGACGACCAATGCGCGACATCGGCCGGCCTACCAGACGTACGCCAGGACTTCACCACCGAGCTGGGCCTTGTGGGCCTGAGCGCCGGTCATGATTCCCTGGCTGGTGCTGACGATGACGAGGCCGAGCCCCCCGAGCACCCGGGGGATCTCGGTCTTGCGCGCATACACGCGCAGACCTGGCTTGCTGATGCGCTTGAGGCCCGAAACGACGGGCGCCTTGCCATCGACGTATTTGAGCGTGACGCGCAGCACCTGGCGAGCGCCCTCGTGCTCCTCGCGGACCTCGGCGATGAAGCCCTCCTCCACGAGGATTCGGGCGATCTCCCGCTTTGTCCGCGAGGCCGGGACGACAACGTCCGCGTGCCGCGCCCGCGACGCGTTGCGGATGCGAGTCAGCATGTCCGCAATCGGATCGGAGACGTTCATCGGTTACCTACCAGCTCGACTTGGTGACGCCGGGCAGCTCGCCGAGCAGCGCCCGCTCGCGGAAGCAGATGCGGCACAAACCAAAGCGCCGCATATACGCTCGCGGACGGCCGCAGACGAAGCAGCGGTGATAGGCCTGAACCTTGTGCCGCGCCGGTCGCTTTGCCTTGGCGATCATCGACTTCTTGGCCATTGCTTCTCCTCCCCGCGCCTAGACGGCGAAGGGCATGCCGAGGAGTTCGAGCAAACGCTTCGATTCCTCGTCGGTCTTCGCCGTCGTCACGATGCTGATCTCCAGCCCGCGGAGACGGTCCACCTTGTCGTAGTCGATCTCCGGGAAAGCGAGTTGCTCCCGAAGCCCCAGCGAGAAGTTACCGCGCCCGTCAAAGGACTTGGCGGGCACTCCGTGAAAGTCGCGGATGCGGGGCAGCGCGAGCCGCGTAAGCCGCTCGAGAAAGTCCCACATGCGATCGCCGCGGAGAGTGACCCGGGCGCCGATCGTGTTGCCGGTCCGAAGCCGGAACTGGGCGATCGAGCGCTTCGCCTTGGTGGTCACCGGGTGCTGGCCGGTGATGGCGGCCAGGTCGCCGACCGCGGCGTCCACGGCCTTGGGGTTCTGAAGCGCCTCTCCCAGACCGATATTGACGACGATCTTGGAGAGCCGCGGGATATCCATCGGGTTCGTGTAGCCAAACTGCTTCAGCAGCGCCGGGACGGCCTCGTCCCTGTAGCGCTGATGGAGGGCGCCGCTCATGCCCCTGCCTCCAGCTGCTCGCGGCAATGGCCGCACACGCGAACGCTCTGGCCGCTGCCGAGCCGCTCGTGCTTGACTCTGGTGACGCGATCGCAGCGCGGGCAGACGAGCATCACGTTGCTGGCGTCGATCGGCATCGGCTTGTCGACGATGCCGCCGGTCTGCATCGACGGGGCGCGGTCGCTCTGCATCTTCTGGCGCGGCTTGGTGTGACGCTTGGCGATGTTCACGCCGGAGATCACGACCGAGAGCGGCCGGCTGGAGACGCTGCGCCAGCCCATGGCCACCTTCTCGGCGCCGACCGGGTTGCGCAGGACGCGCTCGACCTTGCCGCGCTTGCCGGCATCCTTGCCGTGCAGTACGACGACGGTGTCGCCGGTCCGAATCTCAGGCACCTTGTTGGGCTGAGTGGGCTTGACCTGCGCCATCAGAGCACCTCCGGCGCGAGCGAGACGATCTTCATGTAGTTGCGATCCCGCAGTTCGCGCGCCACGGGGCCAAAGATGCGGGTGCCGCGCGGATTGCCCTGGTTGTTGATGAGGACCGCGGCGTTCTCGTCGAAACGGATGTAGCTGCCGTCCGGCCGGCCGTATTCCTTGGCCGTTCGAACCACGACCGCGCGAACCACATCGCCCTTCTTGACCGGCGCGTTGGGGATCGCCTGCTTGACGCTGGCGATGATCACGTCACCGACCCCGGCCGTGGTCTTGCGCGAGCGGCCCATGATCCGGATGCACTGGATCGTCCGGGCGCCGGTGTTGTCGGCTACCCGGAGTCGGGTGTATTGCTGGATCATTCCGCGGTCTCCCGCTCAGCGGCGTGACGGCCGGGGTGCGCTGCACCGTGAATGGCCTCGTCGGTCGCCTCGTCTTCGACGATGGGCCGGTCCGTGGCGCCCTCGCCCGCTCGGGAAACGACGCTGACCAACCGCCATCGCTTGGTGGCTGAGAGCGGCCGCGACTCCTCGATCAGGACGGTGTCGCCGACGTGCGCCGCGTTATCCTCGTCGTGGGCCTTGAATTTGCTGGTCAAGCGGATGACCCGCTTGTACAACGGATGGCGCGTCATGCGCTCGACGGACACGACGATCGTCTTGTCCATCTTGTCGCTGACGACGCGGCCGACCTTGGTCTTCCGCTTGCCCTGCACTGCTGCTCCTGCCATCACGTGATCTCCTAAACCCTGCCGCTAGGCTGGGTCGCCGTCCGGGAGCGCTCGTCGCGGCGCTCGCGCTGCACGGTGAGGATCCGCGCGATCGTTCGTCTGGTCTGAGGGATCGAGCTGTAGTCCTTGAGCTGTCTCGTGTTGAGCTGGAAGCGGGCCTGCCAGAGATCCTGCTTGGCCTCTTTCAGCTGCTCATCGAGCTCGCCGTCGGACAGTGCTCGAACCTTATCGATGTCCATCTGCCAGGCCTTCCTTGACGATGACCCTGGTAGCGACCGGGAGCTTATGGCTGGCGAGGCGCATTGCCTCGACGGCCTCGACCTGGTCAACGCCGGCCATCTCGAAGAGGATCCGACCGGGTTTGACCACGGCCACCCAGTGGTCGGGCGCGCCCTTGCCGGAACCCATTCGGGTCTCGGCCGGCTTCTTCGTCGCCGGCTTGTCGGGGAAGATCCGGATCCAGATCTTGCCGCCGCGCTTGACCGAGCGGGTCATGGCGCGTCGGGCTGCCTCGATCTGGCGGCTCGTGATCCAGGCCGGCTCGAGAGTGGCCAGGCCGAATTCGCCGAAAGCTACGGAGGTGCCGCCCTTGGCGGGGCCGGACATCCGGCCTCGCTGGACCTTGCGGTGCTTTACGCGTCGGGGCATCAACATCGCTACACCCCCGGAGCCACGACGGCCGGGGCCGCGACGGGCTCGCGGCGAGGCTTCTCGCCGGCGATCTCACCGCGGTAGATCCAGACCTTCACGCCGATCCGACCGTAGGTCGTGAGGGCGTGCACCTGGGCATAGCTGATGTCCGCACGGAGCGTTCCGAGGGGGATCCGGCCTTCCTTGTCCCACTCGCGCCGCGCCATCTCGGAGCCGCCGAGGCGACCCGCGACGGCGATCTTCACGCCCTTTGCACCGGCCTTCATCGTCCGTTGCACGGCCTGCTTCATGGCCTTCTTGAAGGCGATGCGGCGGGCCAGCTGCTGGCTGATGTTGGCCGCGACGAGGGCGGCGTCCAGCTCCGGCTGGCGGATCTCCTTGACCTCGAGCTTCACCTTGCGCTTGGTCAGCGCGCCGACCTGCTGACGGAGCAGCTCGACGTTGGCGCCGCCCTTGCCGATGACGATGCCCGGCTTGGCGGTGTGGATCGTGACCGTGACGTGGTTGATGCCACGCTCGATCTCGACCCCACTGACACTCGCGCTCGCCAGCCGGCGAGTCACCAGCAGGCGGATCGCGATGTCTTCCTTCAAGAGATCCGTGTAGTCCTTGTCCGCGTACCACTTCGCCGTCCAGGTGCGGGACACACCCAGCCGGAAGCCGTACGGGTGAACCTTGTGACCCATCTAGGCCTCCCGGTCTTCGACGACGATGGTGATGTGGGTCATGGGCTTGTGGATCGGGAAGGCCCGACCCTGGGCCCGCGGCTGCCAGCGCTTGTGGACGCCCGGGCCCATGTTGGCCTGGGCGTCGGCCACGACCAGATCCTCGGCGGACAGGTTGTGGTTGTTCTCGGCGTTCGCGGTCGCGCTCTTGAGCACGCGGGCGACGTCGCGCGCGGCCGCCTGCGGCATGAACCGCAGGAGGGCGCTGGCTTCTTCGACCCGCTTGCCCTTGATGGCGTTGGTCACGAGACGGGCTTTTCGAGAAGAGCCCATCAGGTACTTGGCTGTTGCAGATACGCGCACGTCCTCGGCTCCTACTTGAGTGCGGACGAGCGCTCGGTGTGCTTGCCGTGCCCGCGGAAGGTGCGGGTTGGCGAGAACTCACCGAGACGGTGGCCGACCATGTTCTCGGTCACGTAGACCGGGATGTGCTTCTTCCCGTTGTAGACGGCAACGGTGTGTCCGATGAAATCTGGAAAGATGACCGACGCCCGAGACCAGGTCTTGAGGACCTTCTTCTCGTTGCGCTTGTTCATCGTCTGGACGCGGCCGAGGAGCCGCGACTCGACGAACGGCCCCTTCTTGACCGAACGCGACATGCCTCTCTCTCCTCTGCCTTATTGCTTGCCGTGTCGCGAGCGGATGATTAGTCTGCTCGACGACTTCTTGCCCAACCGGGTGCGATAGCCCATGGCGGGTTTGCCCCAGGGTGTCTTGGGCGGCATACCCGTCGGCGACTTGCCTTCGCCACCGCCGTGCGGATGGTCCCTCGGGTTCATGACGACGCCGCGGACTTCGGGCCGCTGGCCCATGTGCCGTGCGCGTCCTGCCTTGCCGAGGCTCTGGTTCTCGTGCTCGAGGTTCGAGACCTGGCCGATCGTGGCCATGCACCGCAGCGGGATCCGCCGAACCTCGCCCGAGGGAAGCCGCACCGCGGCGTAGTCGCCCTCTTTGGCGAGGAGTTGGGCGGAGACGCCGGCGGACCGGACGATCTGGCCGCCCTTGCCCGGGACCAACTCGATGTTGTGGACCGTGGTGCCGAGCGGGATGTTGGCCAGCGGCAGGGAGTTGCCGACGCGGGCCTCGACCTCGACGCCGGCGACGATCACGTCGCCGACCTTCAGTCCGTGCGGGAGGAGGATATAGCGCTTCTCGCCGTCGGCGTAGTTGAGCAGACCGATACGAGCCGAGCGGTTCGGGTCGTATTCGATCGTGGCCAGCTTGGCCGGGACGTCGAACTTGTCGCGCTTGAAGTCGATGATGCGGTAGTGCTGCTTCTCACCGCCGCCACGATGGCGAACGCTGATCCGGCCGACGTTGTTGCGGCCGGAACCACGCTTCTGCGGCTCGAGGAGCGGCTTGTAGGGTTCCTTGGTTGTTATCTCCTCGAACGTGGAGCGGGTCATGAACCGGCGCCCCGCCGAGGTCGGCTTGTAGCTACGCAGCGGCATCTCAGACGGCCTCGAAGAACTCGATCTTCTGGCCTGGGGCCAGAGTCACGATGGCCTTGCGCCAGGGGGTCGTCCGGCCGGCGATCCGGCTCCGGCGCGTCCCACCGCGCTTCTCCTTTGACTTGGTCGTCAGCACGTTCACCGCGGCGACCTTCACCTTGAAGATCTCCTCGATGGCGGCCTCGATCTGGATCTTGCTGACGTCGTCGCGGACGGCGAACGTGTACTTGCCACGCTGCGACTCGTCCATCGACTTCTCGCTGATCACGGGGCGGAGGATGATCTCGTGGGCGGAGAGGCTCACGCGTACACCTCTTCCATCTTGCTCAGGGCCGGCTGCTCGATCAGTACCGTGTCCGCGTTCAGCAGCGCGACGACGTTGAGCGAGTCGGCCCGGATGACCTCGACGCGAGGCAGGTTTCGGGCGGACAGGATCAGGGTCTCGTCCGTGGCCGGGGCCACGATCAGGACTCGGCCCTCGGACCGACCCAGGGCGTCGATGACGCCGAGCAGGTCGCGCGTCTTGGGCCCTTCGAGCCCGAACGCGTCGACGACGCGGATCGCGCCGTCGTCCAGCTTCGAGGTGAGCGCGCCGACGAGCGCGAGCCGCCTCATCTGGCGGGGCAGGCGCTGCGCATACGAGCGCGGGTGCGGCCCGAAGACCACGCCGCCGCCGCGGTAGTGCGGTGCGCGGATCGAACCCTGGCGGGCCCGACCGGTGCCCTTCTGGCGATACGGCTTCTTGCCGCCGCCCTCGACCTCGCCGCGCTTCTTGGTGTCGTGGGTGCCGAGGTGGCGGCCGGCCAGTTGGGCGGTAACCACCTGGTGGAGCACGGCCGCGTTGATCGGGGCGGCAAAGAGCTCCTCGGGGAGCTCCACCTCACCTATCTCCTCGCCCGTCCTCGAGTACAGGGTCGTCGTCGGCATGACTAGGCCTTCTTCACGAGGATGAGCCCGTTGAGGGAGCCGGGAACGGAGCCCTTGACGAGCAACAGGTTGCGCTCGGCGTCCGCACGGACGACCCGCAGCTGCTTGACGGTGGCGCGAGCGTCGCCCATGTGGCCGGCCATGCGCATCCCCTTGTAGACACGGCCCGGCGTCGTGCCGGGGCCGATCGAACCGGGGGCGCGGTGGTGGTCGGAACCGTGGGTCTTTGGACCGCGCTTGAAGTGGTGGCGCTTGATGTGGCCCGAGAAGCCCTTGCCCTTGCTCACGCCCGTCACGTCGACGACGTCGCCGGGGGCGAAGAGCGTCACGTCGAGCCTCTGACCGACGGTGTAGGCGGAGTCATCCGCGCTCTCGAGTCGGAACTCGCGCAGGACGGACAGCTTGGGCAGATCCTTGAGCTGACCGGATCGGGGCTTGTTGAGCTTGGCAGACTCTTCGATCCCAAGCTGCACAGCCGTATACCCGTCTCGCTCGGTCGTCCGAAGGCGGGTCACGGTATTGGGCTCCAGGGCGACGACGCTGACCGGGATCATGGTCCCGTCGTCCTGGAAGACCTGAGTCATGCCGACCTTGCGGCCGATCAATCCAATGCTCATCCGGGTCACATCTTGATTTCGATGTCGACGCCCGCGGCGAGCGAGAGTCGCATCAGGGCGTCCACCGTCTTCGAGGAAGGCTCCAGGATGTCCACGAGCCGCTTGTGAGTGCGGATCTCGAACTGCTCCCGGCTGTCCTTGTCGATGAACGGTGAGCGCAGGACGGTGAACTTCTCGATTCGCGTCGGCAGCGGAACGGGGCCGACGACATCCGCGCCGGTCCGCTGAGCCGTCTCCACGATCTGCGCCGCCGACTGATCGAGCAGTCGGTGGTCGTATGCCTTGAGGCGGATCCTGATCCGCTGCCTTGCCATCACAGACTCCGCCTTACTCGGTGATCGAGGTGATGGCCCCGGCGCCGACGGTCCGGCCACCCTCGCGGATGGCGAAGCGCTGGCCGACTTCCAGGGCGATCGGGGTGATGAGCTCGACGGTCATGTCGACGTTGTCGCCGGGCATGATCATCTCGGCGCCCTCGGGTAGACCGATGGCGCCCGTGACGTCCGTCGTGCGCAGGTAGAACTGGGGACGGTAGCCGTTGTAGAACGGGGTATGGCGGCCACCCTCCTCACGGGAAAGGACGTAGACGCGGGCCACGAACTTGGTGTGCGGCTTGACGGAGCCCGCCTTCGCGAGGACCTGGCCGCGCTCGATGTCGTCGCGCTCGATGCCGCGCAGCAGGCAGCCGACGTTGTCGCCGGCACGGCCCTCGTCGAGGAGCTTCTTGAACATCTCGACGCCGGTCACGACGACCTTGCGGGTGGGCCGGATGCCCACGATCTCGACCTCGTCGGAGACCTTGACGACGCCACGCTCGATGCGCCCGGTCGCGACGGTGCCGCGGCCCTTGATGCCGAAGACGTCCTCGACCGGCATGATGAAGGGCTTGTCGATCGGGCGCTCCGGAGTCGGGATGTAGGAGTCGACCGCGTCGAGGAGCTCCTGGATGCAGACGTAGGCCGGATCGTCGACGCCGCCGGTGGTCTCGAGGGCCTTTAGGGCGGAGCCGCGGATGATCGGGATGTCGTCGCCCGGGAAGTGGTTCTTGGTGAGCAGCTCGCGGACCTCGAGCTCGACGAGATCGAGCAGCTCGGGATCGTCGACGGCGTCGACCTTGTTTAGGAAGACGACCATGTAGGGGACTTCGACCTGGCGCGCCAGCAGGATGTGCTCGCGCGTCTGGGGCATGGGCCCGTCGGTCGCGGCCACGACGAGGACCGCGCCGTCCATCTGGGCGGCGCCGGTGATCATGTTCTTGATGTAGTCGGCGTGGCCGGGGCAGTCGACGTGGGCGTAGTGGCGATTGGCCGTCTCGTACTCGACGTGGGCGATGGCGATGGTGATGCCGCGCTCGCGCTCCTCGGGGGCGTTGTCGATCGAGTCGAAGGCGCGGTATTCGGCCCCGCCCTTTAGGGCCAGGTACTTGGTGATCGCCGCGGTGAGCGTCGTCTTGCCGTGGTCGATATGGCCGATCGTGCCGATGTTGACGTGCGGCTTGGTCCGCTCGAACTTCTTCTTCGCCATCGCGGCTACTCCCTCGCTCCTACTGCGGGCTGGGTGGACTGATCAGACACGGGATTTCTGGATGAGCTCGGCCGCCAGATTGGCGGGGACCTCGGCGTAGTGCGACAACTCCATCGAGTAACTGGCGCGACCCTGGGTCATGGACCGCAGGTCCGTTGCGTAGCCGAACATCTCGGCCAGGGGGACCCGTGCCCGCACCACCTGCGTGGAGGCTCGCGAGTCCATTGCCTCGATGTGGCCGCGGCGAGAGTTGATGTCGCCTATGACGTCACCGAGGAACTGCTCGGGCAAGGTGACCTCGACCCGCATCAGCGGCTCCAGGATCACCGGCGACGCCTTGTGGGTCGCCTCTTTGAGCGCCATCGAGGCGGCGATCCGGAACGCCATCTCGCTCGAGTCGACCTCGTGGAACGACCCGTCGAAGAGCGTGACCTTGACGTCGACCATCGGGTAGCCGGCGTACGGGCCGGTCTCGAGCGCCTCGCGGATGCCCATGTCGATGGGCTTGATGTATTCGCGCGGGATCGTGCCGCCGACGATCTTGTCGACGAACTCGTAGCCAGCGCCCTGCGTATTCGGCTCGACCTTGATCACGACGTGGCCGTACTGGCCCTTGCCGCCCGTCTGCTTGACGTGACGGTAGTTGCCCTCGGCCGTCTGGCGGATCGTCTCCCGGTAGGACACGCGCGGCCGGCCGACGTTGGCCGCGACCTTGAACTCGCGGACCATCCGATCGACGAGTACGTCGAGGTGTAGCTCGCCCATGCCGGCGATGCGCGTCTGACCGCTCTCCTCGTCCGTGTGGACTCGGAAAGTGGGGTCCTCCTCGGCCAACCGCTGCAGGGCCAGAGCCAGCTTGTCCTGATCCGCCTTGGTCTTGGGCTCGATCGCGACTTCGATGACCGGCTCCGGAAACACGATCGATTCGAGCACGATCGGGTGATCCGGATCGCTCAGCGTGTCGCCGGTGAAGGTGTCCTTGAGCCCGACGGCCGCGGCGATGTCGCCGGCGTAGACGATGTCGATCTCTTCGCGGTGGTTGGCGTGCATCTGCAGGATGCGGCCGATCCGCTCCTTCTTGCCCTTGGAGGCGTTGAATACGTAGGAACCGGCCTTGAGAGTCCCCGAGTAAACCCGGAAGTAGGCCAGCTTGCCGACGTACGGGTCCGCGGCGATCTTGAAGGCCAGGGCAGCAAACGGCTCGTCGTCGTTCGCGGTGCGCAGCATCTCGGCATGTGTCACCGGCTGCTCACCAATGATCGGCGGCACGTCGAGGGGTGAGGGCAGATAGTCGATGACGGCGTCGAGGATCGGCTGGATGCCCTTGTTCTTCAGCGCCGAGCCCGCGAGGACGGGCACGATCCGGTATTCGAGCGTGCCGAGCCGCAGCCCGCGCTTGATATCTGCGTGGCTGAGGGTGTGACCTTCGAGGTACTTGTGAGTCAGCTCGTCGTCCATCTCGGCGACGGCCTCGACCATCTTCTCGCGCTGCGCCTTGGCAGCCTCGAGCATCTCGGCCGGGATGTCGATGATCTCCTCTTCCGCGCCCAGGTCCTCGGCCTTGTAGACGATGGCCTTCATTTCGATCAGATCCACGATCCCGCGGAACTTGTCCTCGTTCCCGATCGGCAGCTGGATCGGCACCGGTCGCGCTCCGAGGCGCTCGCGGATCATGTCGACGCAGCGCCAGAAGTCGGCACCGGTGCGATCGAGCTTGTTGATGAAGCAGATGCGGGGCACTCGATACCGGTCGGCCTGGCGCCAGACCGTCTCGGATTGAGGCTCGACGCCGGCCACGCCGTCGAAGACGACGACCGCGCCGTCGAGGACGCGCAGGCTGCGCTCGACCTCCACCGTGAAGTCCACGTGCCCGGGCGTATCGATGATGTTGATTCGATGATCGTCCCAGAAGCACGTCGTAGCCGCGGCAGTGATCGTAATGCCGCGCTCCTGCTCCTGGGGCATCCAGTCCATGGTGGCCGCGCCCTCATGGACCTCACCGATCTTGTAGATCTTCTTCGTATAGAAGAGGACCCGCTCGGTGACAGTGGTCTTCCCAGCGTCGATATGGGCGATGATTCCGATGTTCCGCGTCTTGGCGAGCGGAACCTGACGTGCCACTAGGGTTCGTATCTCCTACTGGGACCGACTACCACTTGAAGTGGCTGAATGCCTTGTTGGCATCGGCCATCTTGTGGGTGTCTTCGCGACGCTTGACTGCCGCACCGAGGCCGTTCATGGCATCGACGAGCTCGGCCGCGAGCTTCTCCGACATGCTCTTGCCGCTTCGCTTGCGGGCCGCCTGGACGAGCCAGCGGACGCCGAGCGACATGCGGCGGTCGCCGCGGATCTCGACCGGGACCTGATATGTGGCGCCACCGACGCGGCGCGGCTTGACTTCGATGATCGGGGTGGCGTTGCGCATGGCCGACTCGAGAACCTCGACGCCGGGCCGGCGAGCCTGGGCCTCGGCGCGAGCCAGAGCCTCTCGCAGGATGCGCTCCGAAAGGTGGCGCTTGCCGTCGGTCATCAGCTTCGTGGCGAAGCGGCTGCCGAGGCGGGGCGACGGCGGGCCCTGGTATTTGGTCTTGCGGGCGATAGTGTGACGACGAGGCATCGCTACTTCTTGCCCTTCTGCTGCGCGGCCTTGGCGCCGTACTTGGAGCGCCCCTGCTTGCGGTCCTTGACGCCGGCGGCGTCCAGGGTGCCCCGGATGATGTGGTACTTGACCGAAGGGAGGTCCTTCACTCGGCCACCGCGAACCAGAACGACGGAGTGCTCCTGGAGGTTATGGCCGATCCCGGGGATGTAGGCCGTTACTTCCATCTGGTTGGTGAGGCGGACGCGGGCAATCTTGCGAAGAGCCGAGTTCGGCTTCTTCGGCGTCATCGTGCGCACCTGCAGGCAAACGCCGCGCTTCTGGGGTGCACCGGGAATGGCGACCTGGCGCTGGCGAAGGCTGTTCCAGTTCTTGCGCATGGCCGGCGCCTTGATCTTCGAGATCTTAGGCTGGCGGCCATGCCGCACGAGCTGGCTGATCGTCGGCACGGAGACGCGGCTCCTTTCGCTTTCTGCTGCTGGATGGTGATGGCTATGCAGGCGACCCCGCCGTCCAAAACCGAACCCGAGCCGGGTTGGGCCCCAGTCCGAGTCCAATCGACGGGAAACTGCGCCGCCGCGGTGGCCTCCGGCGTCCGATGGGCCGCCGTGGCGGCACCGGTCGCGACATGGAGGCGATCTGACTTGCGCAAATCGCTTCGATGGTCTGGCGGGCCGTCCACGCTCCGGTCGACCCGGATTTCGTGATCGGTTTCCGCCGTCCGTTTTGGCTATCTACGATGCTCGCGACCGACGCACGCCGAGCACGGCCTCGAAGAAGCCACGAGCGCGGAGTTTATCAGCGGCCCCCTGGGGTGTCAAACCTGCGAGGGCCTATTGACGGCGCTCCGCGCTCATATTCAGCGAGTGATCGACTGGGCTCGATCGCTACTCGTCTTTCTTGTTCTCCTCGCCCAGAATCTCATCGATTGCGGGCTCGTCGTCGTCCTTGGATTCGCCGCCGATGGCCGCCAGGAACGGGTTGACGAAGTCGTCCTCGTCCTCCCGAGACTCGGTTCCGGCGCCCGTGCTTGCGGCGAGGAGCGAGGCCAGATCCGCAGTCTCCTCGGAGGGCCGGGCTCCGGCCTCCTCGAGGAACGGGTTGTACTCGTACTCCGGGCCGCGCAGCCTTTCGAGCGACTCGCCGGCGAGCGCCTCTTCGGCGGCCCGCCGCGCGCGCTCTCGAGCGGCAGCGATGTTGGCCGGCGCGCCCGTCCCGGCCGGGATGAGCTTGCCGATGATGACGTTCTCCTTGAGGCCGATCAGGTGATCCTTGGAGCCGTTGATGGCTGCCTCGGTCAGCACCCGGGTCGTCTCCTGGAAGGAGGCCGCCGCAAGGAACGACGATGTGTTGAGAGAGGCCTTGGTCACGCCCAGCAGGACCGTCTGAGCCGTTGCCGGCTCGCCGCCCTCGGCCAGAACACGGTTGTTGACCTCCTCGAAGTCGAGACGATCGATCAGCTCGGTCGGGAGGAGATCCGTGTCGCCCGGCTGGTCGATGCGGACCTTGCGGAGCATCTGCCGGACGATGATCTCGATGTGTTTGTCGTTGATGGTCACGCCCTGGCTGCGATAGACCTTCTGGACTTCCTTGACCAGATAGCGCTGGACGGAATCCTTGCCCCGCGTCTCGAGGTACTCCTGCGGGTTGATCGGACCGTCCGTGATGGCGTCGCCGGCGCGGATCTCCGCTCCGTTCTCGACCATCAGCTTGGCGTTGTGGGGAATGGCGTACTCGCGCTCGACCGTGTCCTCGGACCTGACGACGATGTCGTCTCCCTCACGGAGGAGGAAGCCCTTCGCCGGAGCGGTCACGTCCGCGGTCTTGTCGCCGCCCTCGCCGCGGGCGATGACCTGGCCGGCCTCGACCATGTCGCCGGAGGCGGCGAGCAGCTCGGAACCGGCGGTCAGGGCGATGTGGGTGTCGTACTGCTCCCGGCTCGTGACCTTGACGCGGGTACCGGTATCGCCGCGGACGATCTCGACGATGCCGTCGATGTGGCTGATCTCGGCCTTGCCCTTGGGGACGCGGCCTTCGAACAGCTCCTCGACTCGCGGCAGGCCGGCGGTGATGTCCAGGCCGGCGACGCCGCCGGTGTGGAACGTCCGCATCGTCAGCTGCGTGCCAGGCTCGCCGATGGACTGGGCGGCGATGATGCCGACGGCCTCGCCGATGCCGACCAGCGTGCCATTGGCGAGGTTGCGGCCGTAGCACAGGCGGCAGACGCCGTGCCGTGCCTCGCAAGAGAGCGGTGAGCGGACGAGGACTTCGTCGATCCCCGACTCGTCCACCGCGGCCGCCAGAGCCTCGGTGAGCTCCTGGTTGCGTTCGACGACGATCTCGCCGGTCACAGGATGGAAGAGATCCGCGGCGGAGAGGCGGCCGACCATTCGCTTCTGGTAGGCGCCCTTCTCGTTGCTGGTGATCTCGGCCGATTCGGACCGGGTGATCCAGGAACCTTCCTGAGTGCCGCAGTCCTCCTCGCGTGTGATCACGTCCTGGGCCACGTCCACCAGACGACGGGTCAGATAGCCCGAGTCGGCGGTGCGGAGGGCCGTGTCGGCGAGGCCCTTGCGGGCGCCGTGGGTGGAGATGAAGTACTCGAGAACGGTCATGCCTTCGCGGAAGTTGCTCCGCACGGGCACGTCGATGATGCGGCCCGACGGGTCGGCCATGAGGCCTCGCATGCCGCCGAGCTGGCTGATCTGGCCCTTGTTACCTCGGGCGCCCGAGTCGGCCATCATTCGGACCGAACCGAACGGATCGAGGCCGTCCATCATGACGGTCGAGAGATCGTTGGTCGTCTTCTGCCAGACGTCGACGACTTGCTCGTAGCGTTCGTCGTCGGTGATGAGACCGCGCTGGAACTGGCGGTCGATCTGGTCCACGGACAGGTCGGCCTCGGCTAGACGTGGACCCTTGTCCGGAGGGATGACGATGTCGCCCACGGCGATGGTCATGCCGCCGCGAGTGGCGTACTGGAAGCCGACAGTCTTGACGCCGTCCACGACGTTCGCGGTTTCCTCGGGGCCGAGGATTCGGTAGCACTCGTCCACGAGCTTGCGCAGCTCGGCCCGCTTCATGTTCACGTTCTTGAAGCGGAGCCGTTCCGGCACGATCTGATTGAAGATGATCCGGCCGACGGTCGTCTGGACACGGGTCGCGACGGCCGCACCGGCCTCCTCGTCCCAGGTCCTGACCATGGCGATGACCGGTTCGTGGAGCGTGACCTCACCCATCTGGTAGGTCAGGATGGCCTCGCCCTCGCTGGAGAAGAGGCGCAGCTTCTTGCCCTCGATGGCGGGCTTCTCCATCGTCAGATAGAAGCAGCCGAGAACCATATCCTGGGTTGGGGCGACGACCGGGCTGCCGTCGGCCGGCGAGAGCAGGTTGGCGGTCGAAAGCATCATCGTCCGCGCCTCTTCCTGCGCCGCAGTGGAAAGAGGGACGTGGACAGCCATCTGGTCGCCGTCGAAGTCGGCGTTGAAGGCGGTGCACACGAGCGGATGCAGATGGATCGCAGAGCCTTCCACCAACACCGGCATGAACGCCTGGATGCCCAGCCGATGCAGCGTGGGGGCGCGGTTCAGCAGGACCGGGTGGTCCTTGATGACTTCCTCGAGTACGTCCCAGACCTCGGGTCGGACGCGCTCGACGATGCGCTTGGCGCTCTTGATGTTGTGGGCGAAGCCCTTCTCCACCAGAAGGCGCATCACGAACGGCTTGAACAGTTCGAGGGCCATCTTTTTGGGCAAGCCGCACTGATGGAGCTTGAGCTCAGGGCCGACGACGATGACCGACCGGCCGGAGTAGTCCACGCGCTTGCCGAGCAGGTTCTGGCGGAACCGGCCCTGCTTGCCCTTGAGCATGTCCGACAGGCTCTTGAGGCGATGGTTGCCGGTGCCGGCGATCGCCCGGCCGCGCCGACCGTTGTCGATCAGGGCGTCGCAGGCCTCCTGGAGCATCCGCTTCTCGTTGCGGATGATGATCTCCGGGGCGCCGAGCTCGAGAAGCCTCTTGAGCCTGTTGTTGCGGTTGATCACGCGGCGGTACAGGTCGTTGAGATCCGAGGTCGCGAAGCGGCCGCCGTCGAGCTGGACCATCGGCCGCAGGTCCGGCGGGATGACCGGGATGACTGACAGGATCATCCACTCCGGCCGCGTGCCGGAGCGGCGGAAGGCCTCGATCAGGCGCAGCCGCTTGATGGCCTTCTTGCGGCGCTGGCCCGATGTGGTCCGAACCTCGACGTGGAGCGAGCGAGCCAGCTCCTCCAGGTCCATCCGGCCGATGATGTCGCGGACCGCCTCCGCGCCCATCGCGGCGTGGAAGATGCGGCCGCCGCGGCTGCCCGAGCCGTAGCGCTCGTCCAGGTAGCGGAAGTCGTTCTCGGACAGGGTGGCCAGCGCCTTGATCGACTCGATCTCGTCGCGCTGCTTGCGGATTTCGTCCTTGGCTCCGTCGGCGTCGCGGCGGAGGCGCTCGCGCTCCGTCTCGATCTCGGCGTCGTTGGCGAGCTCGAGGTCGCCGATCTTCTGGGCGACGCTGCGCTCCTCGTCCGCCTCGCGCTGCTGGATCTCGGCCGTGAGCCGCTCCGACTCGGCGGCGACGATCTTGCGCAGGGCGGCGGTGGCTTCCTTGCCCGCGGTTGCGCCGGCGGCGACCACGACCTCACCCGTGATGGGGAAGGCGACGGCCTCGGCGGCCGCGCCCTTGCCGAGAGCACTCAGCAGCTTCTCGACCTGCTGGGCGGCTTCGACGATCTCTTCGGTTCGAGCGGTGCGCTGCAACTCGAGCTCGCTCTTGGTGGTGGCGAGGGCTGCGTTGAGCTCGTCCTTCTGGCGGTGGAAGCGGCTCTTGAGCTCGTCCTCAAGGTCGCTGAGGGCCCGGCCGCCCTTGCCTCCCCTACCCTCGGCTTCGTCTTCGAGCGCGACCAGGGCCCGCTTCCGGGCGTCCTCGTCCACGTGCGTGACGATGTAGAGGGCGAAATAGAGGATTCGCTCGAGGTTGCGGGGGCTGATGTCGAGCAGGATGCCCAGCCGCGACGGCGTCCCCTTGAAATACCAGATGTGGCTGACCGGGCTGGCCAGCTGGATATGGCCCATGCGCTCGCGGCGAACCTTGGAGCGAGTTACCTCGACGCCGCACTTGTCGCAGATGATGCCCTTGTACCGAATCCGCTTGTACTTGCCGCAGTAGCACTCCCAGTCCTTGGTGGGACCGAAGATGCGCTCGTCGAAGAGCCCGTCCTTCTCCGGTTTGAGCGTTCGGTAGTTGATCGTCTCGGGCTTGGTGACCTCACCCGACGACCAATCCCGGATCTGCTCGGGACTGGCGAGCGAAATCCGGATGGCGTTGAAGTTGTTAACCTCGAGCATTGCTCTCCTCCACGCCACCGCCTGGCTCGGGGGCGTAGTTCGGACCGTGGATCGGCGACGCCTCGCTGGCCGGGCGGGGGCGCCGCTTCATGCGCGCAGTTGGATCAGTCTTCGAACCCGGCGAGATTGATCCCGCCCAGGTCCGGCATCGGATAGGTGCCCGAGTCCTCGGCGAAGCGAATCTCTTCGTCGTTCTCGTTGAGGATCTCGACGTTGAGCCCGAGGCTCTGGAGTTCTTTGATGAGGACCTTGAACGATTCGGGGACACCCGGCTGCTGGATCTCCTCGCCCTTCACGATGGCCTCGTAGGTCTGGACACGACCCATGACGTCGTCGGACTTTACGGTGAGGAGCTCCTGCAGGATGTTCGCCGCGCCGTAGGCCTCGAGGGCCCAGACCTCCATCTCCCCGAACCGCTGGCCGCCGAACTGGGCCTTGCCGCCCAGTGGCTGCTGCGTGATCAGGCTGTAAGGTCCGGTGGATCGGGCGTGGATCTTGTCCTCCACCAGATGGTGGAGCTTGAGCATGTAGATGTAGCCGACGGTGATGTCCCGGTCGAAGGTCTCGCCCGAGCGGCCGTCGCGGAGCACGACCTTGCCGTCCTCCGGCAGCCCGGACAGGCGAAGCTCCTCGCGGATCTGCTCCTCCGTCGCGCCGTCGAAGACGGCCGTGGCGGCCTTGAGACCGCGCTCGTGGAGCGCCCAACCGAGATGCGTCTCGAGGATCTGACCGATGTTCATCCGGCTCGGGACCCCGAGCGGGTTGAGCACGATGTCGACCGGGGTGCCGTCGGGCAGGTAGGGCATGTCTTCGACCGGCAGGACCTTGGAGATGACGCCCTTGTTGCCGTGGCGGCCGGCCATCTTGTCGCCGACGCTGACCTTGCGCTTCTGGGCGACGGAGACCCGGACCAGGCGGTTCACGCCCGGCATGAGCTCGTCGCCTTCCTCGCGGCTGAAGATGCGGACGTCGACCACCTTCCCGCGCTCGCCGTGGGGCAGGCGCAGGCTCGAGTCCTTAACCTCTCGGGCCTTCTCACCGAAGATGGCTCGCAGGAGCCGTTCCTCGGCCGTCAGCTCTGTCTCGCCCTTGGGCGTGATCTTGCCGACGAGGATGTCGCCCGGTTGGACCTCGGCGCCGATGTAGACGATCCCCTCTTCGTCGAGGTCCTTGAGGGACTCTTCGCCGACGTTGGGGATGTCTCGGGTGATCTCTTCGGGGCCGAGCTTGGTGTCTCGCGACTCCAGCTCGTGCTTCTCGATGTGGATGCTGGTGAAGAAGTCTTCCTTGACGAGGCGCTCGCTGATGACGATCGCGTCCTCGTAGTTGCCGCCTTCCCAGCTCATGAACGCCACCAGGACGTTCCGGCCGAGGGCCAGCTCGCCATGGTCCGTGGAGCTCGAGTCGGCGATCGGCTCGCCCTTCTCCAGGCGCTGCCCGACGTCGACAATGGGCCGCTGGTTGATGCACGTGCCCTGGTTGGAGCGCACGTACTTCTGGAGCAGGTATTCGTCGAGGTCGCCGCTGTCCGTCTCGACCTGGACCCGGTCCGCCGTCACGCTGGTGACCACGCCCGGCCGGCGGGCGACCACGACCTGGCCCGAGTCGAGGGCCGAGCGCCACTCCATGCCCGTGCCGACGATCGGCGATTCGGGCTCGAGGAGCGGCACGGCCTGGCGCTGCATGTTCGAGCCCATCAGGGCGCGGTTGGCATCGTCGTGCTCGAGGAACGGGATGAGAGCCGTGGCCACTGAGACGACCTGCTTGGGCGAGACGTCCATGTACTCGATGGCACTCGGCCGAGCCTCGGGGAACTGGTCGCGGTAGCGGCACGGAATGCGGTCCCGGACGAAGTGGCCCTCCGCGTCGAGCTCGGCGTTGGCCTGCGCGACGTGATGCTCTTCTTCCTCGTCCGCCGCGAGATATTCGATCTCGGCGGTGACGACGGGGCGGATCGGAAACGCCTGCGCCTTCTGGCGCTTGAGCTCCGCGATCGCGGCGTCGTTGAATGCGTCGCCGGCCTTGACGATGACCTTGCCGTCTTTACCGGCCAGGTCGGCACCGGCTTCGTGGCGAGCGATCTCCGGGTCGTCCCAGGCGATCGTCCGCTTGACCTTGCGATATGGCGTCTCGATGAAGCCGTAGCTGTTGATGCGGCCGAACGTCGCCAATGAGCCGATGAGGCCGATGTTCGGGCCCTCCGGCGTCTCGATCGGGCAGATGCGGCCGTAGTGGCTGTGGTGCACGTCGCGGACGTCGAACCCGGCGCGCTCCCGGGAGAGGCCGCCCGGGCCCAACGCGGAGAGGCGTCGCTTGCTGGTCAACTCGGCCAGAGGATTGGTCTGGTCCATGAACTGGCTCAGCTGGCTGCCGCCGAAGAACTCCTTCATCGCCGCCACGACGGGCCGGATGTTGATGAGGGCGTTCGGCGTGGCCTTGTCGATCTCCTGGATCGTCATGCGCTCGCGGACCACCCGCTCCATGCGCAGCAGCCCGACGCGGAAGGCGTTCTGGATGAGCTCGCCGTTGGCGCGGATGCGGCGGTTGCCGAGGTGGTCGATGTCGTCCGGCGTACCGAGGCCGCGGTTCAGCTCGATGAGGTGGCCGACGATCGCGGCGATGTCTTCCCGGGTGATGATCCGCTGCTCGCGGTCCAGCTCGATGCCCATGCGATCGACAACCGGTCCGAGCTTCTTGTTGAACTTGTAGCGCCCGACACGGCCGAGATCGTAGCGGCGGAAGTTGAAGAAGAGGCTCTCGACGAGCTGGCGGGCGTTGTCGCCGGTGGGCGGATCGCCCGGGCGCAGCTTCTTGTAGACCTCGATCAGGGCGTCCTGTTGGGTCTTGGTCAGGTCCTTGTCCAGCGTCGAGGCGATGTACTGGTGCTCGGGATCCGAGTCGACCATGGCGAACAGGCCGCTGATCTCGTCGTTCTGCTCGTAGCCGACGGCGCGAAGCAAGGTCGTCGCGGCGATCTTGCGCTTGCGGTCGACCTTGACCGAGAGCAGGTCTTTGTTGCTCGTCTCGAACTCGAGCCAGGCACCGCGGTTCGGGATGACCTTGGCCGAGAAGAGGGTTCGCCCGCTGGTCGGGTCCTCGACGGCGCTGTAGTAGACGCCGGGCGAGCGAACGAGCTGAGAGACTACGACGCGTTCGGCGCCGTTGATGATGAAGGTTCCCTGGTCCGTCATGAACGGGAAGTCGCCCATGTAGACCCGCTGGCGCTGGATCTCGCCGGTCTCCTTGATCAGGAGCTCGACGTTCACGTACAGCGGCCGGCTGAATGTGAGGTCCTTGGTCCGACACTCGAGTTCGGCGTATTTGGGCGTGCCGAACTCGTAGTCGAGGAAGTGGAGCTCCATCACCTTGCCGGTGAAATCCTTGATCGGGCTGATCTCGTCGAACAGCTCCCGCAGCCCCTTTTCGACGAACCAATCGAATGAGCTCAACTGGAGCTCGATCAGGTTGGGGATCTCAAGGACCTCAGGGATCCGCGCGTATCGCTTACGGGGCGTGATCGCGGAAGCGCGAGAGGACTCAGCGACAGACAGCATGAACCGCTCCTTGACGGAGGAGAATGGGGAAGGCCGCGCTCACAGAAGGAGTAGGATACCGCAGATTCCGCTGGTGTCAAATGGTCCGGCCAGAAGAATCACGCTGAGTCGGCTCCCCCCGTTGCGCAGACCGACCCGCCGAGCGGGATCCAACCCGCCCGACCGGGCCGTGAGACCGCCCGTCAATGCCCCGTGACCCGAGGGTCGAAGGCGTCGCCGGGCGGCTCGGCCTGAAGACTCGGCTACTTGATCTCGACCTTGGCGCCCTGCTCTTCGAGGGCGGCCTTGATCTTGGCGGCCTCGTCCTTGTTGACGCCTTCCTTGACCGGCTTCGGGAACCCGTCGACGAGATCCTTGGCCTCCTTGAGGCCCAGACCGGTCAGCTCACGGACGACCTTGATGACCGGGATCTTGTTGGGGCCGATCTCGGTCAGGATCGCGGTGAACTCGGTCTGCTCCTCGACCTCAGCCGCCGCGGCCGGCGCGGCCGCCGCAGCGCCTGCGGCCGCGACCGCGACCGGGGCGGCGGCGGTCACACCGAACTTGTCTTCGAAGGCCTTCTTGAAGTCGGACAGCTCGAGAACGGTCATCGACGCGAACGCATCGAGGAGCTGATCCTGGGTCAGCTTTGCCATTGCGTGGTTACTCCTTCTTGCCCGAACCGGCTCGGCCCGAGCGAATCATCTGGATTGAGTGCCGGTCAGGCGGCTTGCTTCTCGGCTAAGGCGGCAACCAGCCCGGCGATATCCCGCAGCGGGGCATCGAACAGGCCGGCCACGGTTGCCATAGGTGCGGCGATCGCACCGGCAACCTGGGCCCGGAGTACATCTCGGCCGGGGAGCTGGGCCAGGCGTTGAACGCCTTCGGGGTCCACGACCTGGTCGCCGATGATCGCCCCGGTCACCTTGATGACGCGATAGGGGCGGAAGGCATCGAGGACCGCCTTGGCGGCAGCACCCTCGTCTCCCTTGATGAAAGCGACCGCGGTGGGGCCTTCGAGCAGGATGCCGAGGGCTTCCGACCCGGCGTCACGCGCGGCAATCTTCATCAGCCGGTTCTTGACGACGCGGTATGCGACGTTCTGCTTGCGCAGGTTCCGACGGATCTCGCCGAGTTCAGAGACCTTGAGGCCGCGGTATTCGGAGACGATCATCGCGGAGCTGGACCGAGCTTCCTCGGTCAGCTCCGCGACGGTCTCGCGCTTGGCCTCGGTGGGCATGTTGACCTCCTTGGACTGCTGCGCGCAGCCGGCGCGCGACGGTGGGCGAACGCGGCTCCGCCGCATTCGCCTTGCGAGAACCTGCGGTTCTCGCAGTGGCTTACGGCAATCCCGCCGTCCGGCCGGATCCCCGGCCAGACAAAACGCCCCTGCGACGGCAATTCGCCACAGGGGCGCTCCCACCCACGCGGATGGAGGCCTGGTCCCTGCCTCGGCGTGCCCGCCGGCCGCAAAGCCGGCGAATTGAGTCGGGTCTCGCAGGCCCCTGATAGCTCGGGGCTGCGTTTACGACGCATGCTGTCTGCGGCGGTCCGTCGTATTCGATTGTGGGGCGGCGGTGCGTCAGAGACGCTCCCGACGCCGGCCTGGACCGCGTTGCCGCGGCCGGGCCACATATGGTAGCGGCGCTAGGACGCCGCGGCGACCGCGAGCACGGCCGGGATGTCGATCCGGATGCCGGGCCCCATGGTCGGGGTGATGGTCAGGGTCTTGAGATACTGACCCTTGGCGCCGCTCGGGCGGGCGCGGTTGATGGCGTCGAGCAACGTCGCCAGATTGTCCACGAGCTGCTGTGACTCGAAGCTGGCCTTGCCGAATGGGACGTGGATGATGCCGCCCTTGTCGACCTTGAACTCGACGCGCCCGGCCTTGACTTCCTTGAGCGCACGCTCCAGGTCGAAGGTGATCGTGCCCGACTTCGGGTTCGGCATCAGGCCCTTGCGGCCCAGGATGCGGCCGAGGCGGCCGACCATACCCATGACGTCCGGGGCGGCGAGGGCCACGTCGAAGTCTGTCCAGCCGGCCTCGATCTTCTTGACCAGATCCTCGGCCCCGACCTCGTCGGCCCCGGCGCGAAGCGCCTCCAGAGCCTTCTCCCCCTGGGCGAAGACGACGACGCGCACCTTCTTACCGGTGCCGTGAGGGAGAACGACCGTGCCGCGGACCATCTGGTCGGCGTGGCGCGGATCTACTCCCAGCCTGAGATGGGCTTCGACGCTGGCGTCAAATCCGACGTAGCTGGTCTTGCGGACGAGCTCGGCGCCCTCCTCGGGCGAGTAGAGCTTGGTCCGGTCGACGAGCTTGGCCGCTTCCTGATACTTCTTGCCGCGCTCCGGCATGTCAGTTCTCCTTCCATCGGTCCCGACCGGCTCGCCGGCCTGAACCTCCCCCTGACGCGGGGTGAACGTCCGATCCTCGGATTGATTGGCTCGCGGCCGCGTCGCCTCCTCGTAGGAGGATCTGCGTGTGAGCCGGTAACAGAGTGGCTCTAGCCGACGACCTCGAGGCCCATGCTGCGCGCGGTGCCCTCGATCTGGGCCATGGCGGCCTCGAGGGTAGTGGCGTTGAGATCCGGCATCTTGATGGTTGCGATCTCACGAACCTGGTCGCGGGTGACCTTGCCGACGGTCTCGCGACCGGCCGTCGTTGCGCCCTTCTGGATCCCGGCCGCCTTGCGGAGGAGGTCGGGCGCGGGCGGAGTCTTGAGGACGAAGGTGAACGAACGATCTTCGAAGATCGTGATCTGAGCGGGAATCACCTGGCCGACCTTGTCGGCGGTCTTCTCGTTATAGGACTTGGTGAACTCGACGATGTTGATGCCGTGGGGACCAAGCGCGGTGCCGACGGGCGGCGCAGGTGTGGCCTTGCCAGCGTTGAGCTGCAGGGTTAGGACAATACGGATCTTCTTGGCCACGGGGCTCGAGCTTCCTTTCGCTTACAGCTTCTCGACCTGGAGGAAGTCGAGCTCGACCGGGGTTTCGCGGCCGAAGATGCTGACCAGCACCTTGACTTTGTTGCGCTCCGGGTTGACCTCGTCCACCGTGCCGATGAACTCGGCGAACGGGCCGTCGGTGACCCGAACGTTCTGACCCTTGGTGAAGGCGACGCGGTACCGAGGCGTTTCGACACCCATCTGCCGCAGGATCTGCTTGACCTCTGCCTCGTCGAGCGGGATCGGCTCGCTCCGGACACCCGGTATGTTGCCGCCGCCGACGAAGCTGGTGACGCCAGGCGTGTTTCGGACCACGTACCACGAGTCCGGGTCGAGGATCATCTCGACAAGTACGTAGCCGGGATAGACCTTCTTCTGGACTGTGTGGCGCTGGCCCTGCCGGATCTCGATCTCATCCTCCATCGGCACGAGGACCTGGAAGATCTTGTCGTCCATGCCCATCGATTCGATGCGGTGCTCGAGATTGGCCTTGACCTTGTTCTCGTAGCCCGAGTAAGTGTGGATGACGTACCACCGCTTCTCGGGCGGCCGAACGGTTTCCCCAGCCTGCTCCGTCTTCATGCTCAACATCACCCGGCGTTGATCGTCTTGGCCAAGAGACCAAATACGTAATCGAAGACGGCGATGAAGGCGCCCACGGCCGCACTGATGGCGAGCACCACGACGGTCAGGTTACGAGCCTGCCGCGGTGTGGGCCAGTTGACCTTCTTCAATTCCTGCCACGAGTCTTGAACGAAGCGCTGGATGCGCGACACGGCTGCTCTCTAACTGTGTGACGTTGTCTAGGCTGGCAGGCGCCGCGGGACTCGAACCCACAACCCCTGGTTTTGGAGACCAGTGCTCTGCCAAATTGAGCTAGGCGCCTGCGGTAACGCCTTCGCCTCGGCCGGCCCAATCCTTCGTCAGCTTAGCCGACGGTCCTGGATTCGGCGGAGGCTCGGCTAGTTGTTCACTTGGCCTCGCGATGAAGGGTATGTCGGCGTTCGCGAGGGCAGTACTTGCGGAGCTCGAGTCGGCCGGGATCGTTCTTCTTGTTCTTGCGAGTGGTGTACGTCCGCATCTTGCACTCGGTGCAGGCTAGCTGAATGATCGGACGCGCGTCGACTTTTGCCATTCTCTACTCGGTGATCGAGGTGATGGCCCCGGCGCCGACGGTCCGGCCACCCTCGCGGATGGCGAAGCGCTGGCCGACTTCCAGGGCGATCGGGGTGATGAGCTCGACGGTCATGTCGACGTTGTCGCCGGGCATGATCATCTCGGCGCCCTCGGGTAGACCGATGGCGCCCGTGACGTCCGTCGTGCGCAGGTAGAACTGGGGACGGTAGCCGTTGTAGAACGGGGTATGGCGGCCACCCTCCTCACGGGAAAGGACGTAGACGCGGGCCACGAACTTGGTGTGCGGCTTGACGGAGCCCGCCTTCGCGAGGACCTGGCCGCGCTCGATGTCGTCGCGCTCGATGCCGCGCAGCAGGCAGCCGACGTTGTCGCCGGCACGGCCCTCGTCGAGGAGCTTCTTGAACATCTCGACGCCGGTCACGACGACCTTGCGGGTGGGCCGGATGCCCACGATCTCGACCTCGTCGGAGACCTTGACGACGCCACGCTCGATGCGCCCGGTCGCGACGGTGCCGCGGCCCTTGATGCCGAAGACGTCCTCGACCGGCATGATGAAGGGCTTGTCGATCGGGCGCTCCGGAGTCGGGATGTAGGAGTCGACCGCGTCGAGGAGCTCCTGGATGCAGACGTAGGCCGGATCGTCGACGCCGCCGGTGGTCTCGAGGGCCTTTAGGGCGGAGCCGCGGATGATCGGGATGTCGTCGCCCGGGAAGTGGTTCTTGGTGAGCAGCTCGCGGACCTCGAGCTCGACGAGATCGAGCAGCTCGGGATCGTCGACGGCGTCGACCTTGTTTAGGAAGACGACCATGTAGGGGACTTCGACCTGGCGCGCCAGCAGGATGTGCTCGCGCGTCTGGGGCATGGGCCCGTCGGTCGCGGCCACGACGAGGACCGCGCCGTCCATCTGGGCGGCGCCGGTGATCATGTTCTTGATGTAGTCGGCGTGGCCGGGGCAGTCGACGTGGGCGTAGTGGCGATTGGCCGTCTCGTACTCGACGTGGGCGATGGCGATGGTGATGCCGCGCTCGCGCTCCTCGGGGGCGTTGTCGATCGAGTCGAAGGCGCGGTATTCGGCCCCGCCCTTTAGGGCCAGGTACTTGGTGATCGCCGCGGTGAGCGTCGTCTTGCCGTGGTCGATATGGCCGATCGTGCCGATGTTGACGTGCGGCTTGGTCCGCTCGAACTTCTTCTTCGCCACGTGCGCGTTCAACTCCATCTTGCGCGGCCTGCGCCGCTACTGGTGTGGAGCCCTCAATCGGACTTGAACCGATGACCTCGTCCTTACCAAGGACGCGCTCTGCCAGCTGAGCTATGAGGGCCCGAGACCGGGTTCGAGATATCCCAGATTGGTGGGCAGGAGAGGAATCGAACCTCTACAGCCGAAGGCGGCTGATTTACAGTCAGCTGAGCTCACCACCTGCTCAACCTACCCACGATGCGGCCAGCAGTTGCGGTGGGTCCCCCGGCCAACGGCTGACTTCTTCAGTTGGAGCCGACGACGGGACTCGAACCCGGAACCGGCGGTTTACAAAACCGCTGCTCTACCAATTGAGCTACGTCGGCGGGCGCACGGGCATGCTTACGCTAAGACCCCTGGGCGCCCGGGAATGATATTGGCTGGCCCCCTCGCCGGTCAAGCGCACCCCGGGAGGAGGCTTCCGGGGCCTCGTGGAGCCGAGTGGAGCGCATCCGGCGTCCTCGTGCCGACGGCGGCCGGGGCGTCATTCGGCCGTCGCCGCGTCGCTCGAATCGATCGCCGACGAGCCCGGGAGCAGGGAGTCATCTTCGGTTGCGGCCGGCGGATCGAGTGTCTCCGGCTTGGCCACGGTGCGCCGTCGCCGCTTAGGCGCAGGCGTTGCGTCGGCGGGCGTGGCCGTTTCGGCGGCGTGGCCGTTTCGGCCGCGTGGCCGTTTCGGCGGGCGTGGCCGTTTCGGCGGGCGTGGCCGTTTCGGCTGGCGTGGCGGCGTCCGACGTCGACTCCTGCCCGACTTCGGTTCCCGGTTCGGGACCAATGACGGGCCGTTCGCCGCCGCGCTGGCTCGACGCCTCATACAGAAGGATCGAGCCCGCGACCGCGGCGTTGAGAGAAGCCACCCGACCTCTCATGGGTATCCGAACGACGGTGTCGCAACGGCGCCTGACCGCCGGGCCGAGGCCCTGGCCCTCGCTGCCGACCACAATGGCTGCAGGGCCGCGCAGATCGGCCTGGCGCGCGGTGAGCGAGGCATCGGCATCCGAGCCGACGATCCGGAGCCCCCGGACGTGCAGATCGGTGAGGGCCTCGGCGAGGTCTTCGACAGGCACCAGGAGCAAATGCTCAACCGCGCCGGCTGAGGCCTTGATGGCGGCGGCCGAAAGCGGAGCCCCGTGTCGAACCGGGTAGACGACGCCATGGACCCCAGAGGCCTCCGCCGTACGCAGAAGCGAGCCGAAGTTCTGGGGATCCTCGAGCGAGTCGAGCACGAGGACGAAGGGCGATTCCCTGCGCTCGATCGCCCGGGCAAGGATGTCATCCAGGCCGGCGTACTGCCGGCGATCGGTGACGAGCGCGATCCCCTGGTGGCCGTCGAAGCCGGCCAGCGATGTCAATGTGCCGCCCTCGACCTCGACAATCGGGATCCGCAGGTTGGTCGCGTGGAGGACGAGCTTCTCGAGCGCTTGACGGCGCTGCGGTACGACCAGGAGCCGAATAGCCTTCCGGTGGGCCAGGAAGGCCTCCTCGACGGGATGGCGGCCGGCGATGAGCTCCTCGTCCTCGGCCAGCAGATCCTCCGCGGGCGGACCCACCGGAGTCCTGATCCAGGGCGTGGCGGACGGACGGGCGGTCCCGAATGAACGCCGATCGGGGAAGCCACCGGAACGAGCACGATAGTCCGGGCGATGCGCTGCCGGACGCGGGACGGGCCCGAACGCGGGGCGGACGCCCTCGGTCGGCACGGAATCGGGGCGCCCGGCTGTGCCTTCCCGGTCGGCGGCTTCGGGTGTCGGGAACTCGGGCTGGGTCGGACCGGCCGACTCTTCCTCCTGGAGCTCCCCTCGGTCATCTCGAGGGCGACCTGCGCCAGGACCGAACCCGGCCGGCCCGGGCCTGTGGGCGGGATCGAAGCTCCCGGCGCGGTGACGTGACGGGCCGCCGGGCCTCGGGCCTGCGCCGGCGTTGTGGGGGCCGGCTGGGCCGCCCTGTCGCGAGCCCTGGTAGGGGGTTCGCCGCCCTGCTTCGCCGGCTTCGCCGGCGTCCCAACGAGCGCGGCCTTCGCCTGAGTCGAAACCGCCTTCAGCGGGGCCGAAGTTGCGCGGCCCGAAGCTATCCCTGCGGGTTTGGTCCGGAGACGAGGGTCGCGAGACGTAGGGTGGCCTGCTCGAGAACCGCGAGCCGCCACCGAGGCTCGGCCGCCCGCCGGCGCCAGGCGCGCCGCCGGTTCGATTCGGGCGCGGCGTCCACGAGTCCCTGGGCTGCCACTCCCGACGGGGGCCCTGGGCGGGGCCTTCGGGCCGATCCGACTGGCCGCCTTCACGCTCGATGCGCGGCCCATACGGGCGGAAACCGCCCGTCCGAGGCCCCGTAGCCTTCCCGCGGCTCGGGTCGAGGCCCCTCCGAGCCGGCGCCGGCGGGACGTGGCCCGTAACCGCCGGGTGAGCCTGGCCGGAAACCGCCTGGGCGCGGACCGCCAGGTCGGGAACCCCCCGGCCGAGGCCGACCGAAGCCGAACCCGGCCGGTCGGCCGGCCGGACCGGGACCACCACCGGCCTCGGCGGATCGATTGTCGAAGCCTCGCGGGCCGGCCGACCTGCCGAAGGGCCTGGGAGCCTCGAAGCGCGGACCATCGGGCCGCAGGCCATCGGGCCGCGGGCCGCGGAACGGCTGCCCGGATCGACCTTCTGCCGAGCCCTCCGGACCGCCCCGGCCTTCCGGTCGCGGGCCGTCGGTGCGGGGGCTCTGGAACCGCGGCCCTTCGAAGTGCCCTCCGTCTCGTCGCGGCTTGCGGCCGCCTGGCTTGTGCCCGCCGGAGTGGTCTTCCCCAGGCTTGTGTCGGTGATCAGGCAAGTGTCCGTCCGTTCGTATGGTTCGCCCGCCGGGAATGGCGGAAAGGATTTCGGCCGCGCACGCGCGGCGTACTTCATTCGGCGCGACGCCAGCGCTGGCCGTCGCGTGTGTCTTCTACCAGGATGCCCCGTTCGGCGAGAACTGCACGCAGACGATCCGATGCGGCCCAATCCTTGCCGGATCTAGCAGCGGCTCGTTCGTCCAGCAGCACGGCCAGGTCGGGCGCCAGCGCCTCTGCCGCAGGCGGGGCAATCCCCAGCACCCGATCCAGGTCGTGAATGAACGCGGCCGCTCGCCGGGCGTCTGCAGTAGAGATCGTCCTGGCATCGATCCGCCGGTTGAGCTCCCGGATCAGGTCGAAGACCGCCGCCAGCGCAGGCGAGATGTTGAGATCGTCGTCCAGCGCCGACTCGAACGACTCGCGCGTGCCGTCGATGAGAGCCGGCAGGGATGCGTCGTCCGGACAGTCGGACCCGTAGACAGCGAGCGCCGCCAGGAGCGCTTCCAGGCGGTCGATGGCAGAGCCGGCAGCCGCTACAGAGTCGTCGCCAAACGACAGAGGCGTCCGATAGTGGGCCGAGATCAGGGCGAGCCGCAGCGCCCTGGGTGAAACGCCTCGGTCCAGAACGTCCTGGACCCGGGCGATATTCCCGACCGACTTCGCCATCTTCTGGCCACCCATCTGGAGATGGGCGCAGTGGAGCCAGTAGCGGACGAAGGTCTGGCCCGTGGCCGCCTCGCTCTGAGCGATCTCGTCCTGGTGATGCGGGAAGATGAGGTCGACTCCGCCGGTGTGGATGTCGAAGGTCTGGCCCAGATACTCCATGCTCATGGCCGAACATTCGACGTGCCAGCCGGGCCGTCCGGGGCCGATCTCGGTCTCCCAGCTCGGCTCGCCCGGCTTTGGGCCCTTCCAGAGGGCAAAGTCGCGGATGTCGTCCTTGCCGTAGTCGTCGGCCTCGACCCGCTCGCCCACCCGCGTGCCCGCCGGATCGAGTCGGGCCAGCCGACCGTAGTCCGGCCAGGATGCGATGCGGAAGAAGATCGAGCCGTCGTCTGTCCGGTAGGCGTTGCCCTTGTCGAGCAGAGCTTCGATGAGCTCGACCATCTGCGGGATGTGCTCGGTGGCCTTCGGCATCACGTCCGGCCTGGTCATTCCGAGCGTCGCCGCATCCTCCAGGAGAAGCCCGGTAAACCGCTCCGAGAGCTCGCCAATGGAAATGCCGGCCGCATTTGCGCCTTTGATGATCCTGTCGTCCACATCGGTGACGTTCATGACCCAGGTGACCCGCAGGCCCTTGTACCGCAAGTACCGGACGAGCAGGTCGGCGAAGAGAAACGACCTGAAGTTGCCGACGTGAGCCGGTCCGTAGACCGTCGGGCCGCACGAGTACATTCGGACATGCCCGGCCTCCAGCGGCACGAAGTCGCGCACGCTGCCGGACATCGTGTCGTGCAGTCGGAGCGTCACGACGCACTCTCCCGTCCGGACGGTGCCGGCCGACTCCCCGCCGCCGGGGCGTCCGCGAGCGGCACGAGCCAGGCAATCGCATTGGCCGATATCGATCGCCCGGCGCCCTCGGAGCCGCTCAAGTTTCCGGTGGACGCCTTGACGTTGACGGCCGCGGGATCAACACCCATCGCGGCGGCGATCACCCTGCCCATGGCCGGCAGCAGCTCCGCGAGCCTCGGCCGCGCGGCTACGATCGTGAGATCTACGTTGGCCGCCGTCCAGCCGGCGGCTTCCACCTTCGTGGCCACCGCCTCAAGCAGTTCGCGGCTGTCGATTCCGGCCGGCGTCCGGGCATCGGCCGGGAAGAGCCCGCCCAGGTCTCCGAGGCCGGCGGCCCCGAGCAGCGCATCGGCGACGGCGTGAAGCGCCACGTCGCCGTCCGAGTGGCCGACGAGCCGGGGAGCGCCCTCGATCCGCAAGCCTCCGAGCACGAGCGGCGCGCCGGGGCCGAACGGGTGGCTGTCCATGCCCAGCCCGACTCGACCGGTGCCCGTCGTACCGGGCCCCGCCGTCGAAGCGGGGCGACCCGGCACGAGCCCCGCGTCGAGCATGGCTCGGGCTCGCTCGAGATCGATGGGGACTGTCACTTTGATGTTGGTCGCTTCGCCGCTGATCGCATGGACGGGGATTCTACAGGCCTCCAGCAGCGAGGCCTCGTCCGTCCAGGTCTCGGGGCCATCGGGAGGGTATACGGCATAGGCCCGCTCGAGCAGGCCCCGGCGAAGGCCCTGGGGCGTCTGGGCGGCAACGACGCCGGCCCGGTCGACGGTGGCCCCAATGCGGTCGCCCTCGAGCCGTTTGAGGGTCTCGGTCACCGGCAGGACCGGGATGGCCGCCCCATAGCGTGCCGCCGCGCCGGCCACAGCCTGGATGAGCACCTCGCTGGCGAGCGGGCGAGCAGCATCGTGTACGAGGATCACGGGATCGGCCGGAACCGTGCGTGCGGGGTTCGACGCGCCACGCCGGCCGGCGGCGGTCCCCACCTCGGCATCGGAAGCGAGCGCGAAGACTCCGGCAGCAACCGACTCCTGGCGGCGCTCGCCACCCGCCACCACGGCCACGACCGAGTCAGGCAGCCACGCAGCGGCGGCGATCTCGGCGACACGGCCGGGGGTCGCGGCAATCACGATGCGCCCCACCCCGGCAGCCGCCAGCGCTTCGACCGACCATCTGAGAACCGCGCGCCCGCACAGGTCGGCGGTCAGTTTGTCCTGGCCGCTCATACGACGGCTGGCGCCGGCCGCGACGACGATCGCCTCGACGCCAGCCATCGAGGCGTCGCTCGCCTCGTCCATGGAAGTCACTCCTGCTGGGTCTGGGCAAACACCATCCGACCCATCACGGTCTGGAGGACGCGAGTGACCAGGACGTCGAGCTCCTGGCCGACCTGGCGCGAGCCACCCTCCACGACCACCATCGTGCCGTCATCCAGGTATCCGACACCCTGGCCGGCCTCCTTGCCCTCCGTTATGACCTTGATCCGCAGGGTGTCGCCCGGCAGCAGGGCCGGCTTGAGCGCGTTGGCCAGCGAATTGATATTGAGCACGCGGATCGACTGCAGGTCGGCCACGCGATTCAGGTTGAAGTCGTTGGTGAGGATGGCGGCGCCGCGCGCCTGGGCGATGGCAACCAGCTTGGCGTCCACATCGGCCGCCTCAGCCGGATCGTCGCTGACGATCTCAACCGGAGTGGGCCCCTCCTTCTGGAGTCGGGCCAGGATCTCGAGCCCCCGCCGGCCGCGAGCGCGGCGCTGCGTGTCGGAGCTGTCGGCGATCTTCTGCAGCTCGTCGAGGACGAACCGCGCTACCACCAACCGGTGGTACAGGAAGCCCGATTCGACGATATCGGCGATGCGGCCGTCGATGATCGCGCTCGTGTCGACCACGACTTGGGTCTCCCCGCCCCGTGCCGGTTCGGCTCCTGCGTCGTTCCGGCGAACGATGCCCGCGGCTTCCGCGGCGGCCACGAGGTCTTCGCGCTTGGCGACCGTGAGGCCGAGCATCCCGAGGCCGAAGCAGACCGACACCCCGATCGGCAGATAGCGCCCGAACGGCTCCGGCAGAGCCGAAAGGGGCAGGCCCAGCAGCAGGGCTATCAGCAGCCCGATGAGCAGGCCCGCGATCGCGGCGATGAACTCGGCGGTCGACATCGCCCGAACGCCCCGGATGAGCTGACCTGCCGGCACGACCGTCAGATACGGCAGCAGGAGAAACCCGACCGAGATCCAGGCGGCAATCCAGATCGGAATGAGCAGGGCCGGCTGGCCCGTCTTATCGAACAGCGTCTCCTCGGCTAGCACAAAGGCCAGACCGACCAAGGCGCCTATTGCCGCACCCAGCAGCCGAATGATGCGAATCACAATTCCACGCCTAGCGAGCAGATGGATTAATCAGGGATGAAAGGACTCGAATGAAGACCTGGATCAAGGGGACGCGTCGCCTTGTCAGCCTAGCATCGCGCCCCACACCTCGCCAGTGCTCCCCGCCGTTTTCGAACGACCGCCGGATCGGCGTCGCGGACGCGGGCCGCTAGCGATCTCCGTGGATCCCCGATCCAGTTACCGACTCGCGTCCGCCGGCCAGGTTCTGGGCCTCGATCGCACCGGGTTCACCTGCTCGACCCGGCTCCGAAACCCGGGTGGCGACGGCGCCGAGCGCGTGGCCGATGGCGTCTCGGAGACTCGAGGCGGTAACGATCTCGATTCCGGGCACGACCGGGAGATCGCCTCGCCTCGACGCCGGTACGACGGCAGTTCGGAAGCCGAGTCGCGCCGCCTCTCGAATCCGACGCTCGAGACCCGGAACGGGTCGAAGCTCACCCAGCAGCCCAACCTCCCCGACCGCGATCAGGTCGCGCGGTATCAGCTTGTCCCGCAGAGACGAGGCCAGCGCCAGGCACAGCGGCAGGTCCAGACCCGGGTCGGTCAGCTCGAGGCCGCCGGCCAGGTTGGCGTATACGTCGTGGCTGCCCAGACCGACGCCGGCGCGCCGTCCCAGCACGGCGACCAGCAGGGCCATACGAGTGGCGTCGACGCCCGAGGCTGTGCGGCGCGGACTCCCGTAGCTCCCAGGCGCTACCAGCGCCTGAACCTCGACCAGCAGCGGCCGCGAGCCCTCGAGCGTGGCACCGGCAACACTCCCCGGGGCATGCTCCTGAGTGGCGGCCAGGAATGCCCGGCCCGGGTCGGCGATTTCGGCCAGCCCGTGCTCGGCCATCTCGAAGACGCCGACCTCCTCGGTCGAGCCGAAGCGGTTCTTCGTCGCCCGCAGCAGGCGAAGTGAGGCCGTGCGCTCGCCTTCCAGGTTCAGGACCGCGTCGACCAGATGTTCGAGCGTCTTTGGGCCGGCCAGAGTGCCGTCTTTCGTGACATGACCGACGACGATCACCGCGATCCCGTCGCCTTTGGCCAGCTCCATCAGCCGGAGCGCGCATTCCCGAACCTGGCCGACGCTGCCGGCGGGACCCTCGAGCTCGTCGATCGTGACCGTCTGGATCGAGTCGACGATCAACGCCAGCGGCCGGGCCTCGCGCGCCATGTCGATGATGCGGCTGACCTCTGTCTCGGCCACGACCGAGACCATGTCGGCGGCGGCTCCTTCGAGCAGGCCCAGACGAGCCGCCCGGAGCCTGACCTGCCCGGCCGATTCCTCGCCCGTCGCATACAGAATCGTCCCTCCCGCGCCCCCGGAGGCCAGACCGGCCGCCGCCTGGAGCAACAACGTCGATTTGCCGATGCCGGGCTCGCCCCCTACGAGAACCACCGACCCCGGGACGAGCCCGCCTCCCAGGACCCGATCCACCTCGCCGAGGCCGGTCGGGATGCGCACCGGTTCAGCCTCGCGCAGGCCGCGCAGGGACTGGGGTCTGCCGGCCGACGCCGCGGATCCGCCGCCCGGTCCGGCGCGCCGCCGCAATTCGGGCTCGTGCACGACCGTCTCGACCAGGGTGTTCCAGGCGCCGCAGGTACGGCACTGACCCTCCCAGCGGAGATGGGCGGCACCGCAGGACTGGCAGACGTAGCGGCTTTGCGAGCGAGCCACCCCCTCCGCCCCGGCTCAGCGCGCGGCTTCGACGGGCTGTTTCTCGTCGGCGGCCGTTATCTCGAGACCCGCCTCGGAGCCCTTGTCCACGAGGATGTTCGTGCCGTGGCCGTACTTGCCAAGCAGGAGCCGCTCGGCCAGTACGTCCTCGACCATGTTCTGGATGACGCGGCGGAGCGGCCTGGCGCCGTAGGCGACGTCGTAGCCGATCTTGATGATATGGTCCTTCGCGGCCTGGGTGACCTCGAGAGTCATGGCCTGTGCCTTGAGCTGCTCGCGGACGCGAGCCAGCATCAGATCCACGATCAGCCGGATCTCCTCGACCGTGAGGGACCGGAAGACGACCGTGGCGTCGATGCGGTTCAGGAACTCCGGCCGGAAGGTTTGCTTGAGCTCGTTGTCGACCTTCTGGCGCATCAGATCGAACGAGGCGGTCTGACGCTCCTCCTCGGTCTCTCCCTGCTGGCGGAAACCGAGCGACGAGTTCGTCTGGAGCTGCCGCGCGCCCAGGTTGCTGGTCATGATGATGATGCAGTTGCGGAAGTCCACCCGGCGGCCCTTGGCGTCGGAGAGATGACCATCCTCGAGGATCTGCAACAACATGTTGAAGACTTCGGGATGGGCCTTCTCGATCTCGTCGAGGAGGATGACCGCGTAGCTCTTGCGGCGTACCGCCTCGGTCAGCTGACCGCCCTCGTCGAAGCCGACATAACCGGGAGGCGCGCCGACGAGACGGCTGACGTTATGGCGCTCCATGAACTCGCTCATGTCGATCTTGATGAGCGCGTCCTCACTGCCGAACATGAACTCGGCCAGCGCCTTCGCCAATTCGGTCTTCCCGACGCCTGTCGGGCCCAGGAAGATGAACGAGCCGATCGGCCGCTTCGGGTCCTTCAGGCCGGCACGAGCCCGTCGGACCGCCTTCGAGACGATCTCGATGGCTTCCTGCTGCCCGATCACCCGCTTGTGGAGATCGTCCTCCATGTGGAGCAGCCGCTCGGACTCTTCCTGAGCGATGCGCGTGACCGGAATGCCGGTCCACATCGCCACGACCTGGGCAATCTCCTCCTCGTCGACCTTGGGCTGCTCGTTGGAGATCGACGACTGCCATTCGGCGCGCAGGTCGTCAACCTTCTGCCGGGCCGTCGCCTCGGTCTCACGCAGGGTCGCGGCCTCCTCGTACTCCTGCGAGTTGATCGCGCTGTCCTTCTCGCGCGTCACCTTGTCGAGTTCCTTTTGCGCCTCGCGCAGGGCTGGCGGCGCGGAGGCGTAGCGGAGCCTCACGCGGCTGGCAGCCTCGTCGATGAGGTCGATCGCCTTGTCGGGCAGATGGCGGTCCGTGATGTACCGGGTCGACAGGTCGACGGCGGCCTTGACCGCATCGTCGGTGATCTGGACCTTGTGATGCTGTTCGTAGCGCTCGCGGATTCCCATCAGGATGGCGATGCTCTGCTCGATCGTCGGCTCCTCGACCATCACCGGCTGGAAACGCCGCTCCAGGGCGGCATCGCGCTCGATGTACTTGCGGTACTCGTCGAGGGTGGTGGCGCCGATGCACTGCAACTCGCCGCGGGCAAGCGGTGGCTTCAGGATGTTGGCGGCGTCGATGGCGCCTTCGGCTGCGCCGGCGCCGACCAGCGTGTGGAGCTCGTCGATGAAGAGGACCGCGTCGTTGGTGCTGCGCAGCTCCTCGATGATCTTCTTGAGCCGTTCCTCGAACTCGCCGCGATACTTGGTTCCGGCGACGAGCGAGCCGATGTCGAGCGTCAGGACGCGCTTGTTGAGCAGGGTCTCGGGCACATCGCCGTTGACTATGCGGTGGGCCAGTCCCTCGGCGATGGCCGTCTTGCCGACGCCGGGCTCGCCGATGAGGGCCGGGTTGTTCTTCGTCCGCCGCGAGAGGATCTGGATGACCCGCTCTATCTCTTTCTCGCGACCGATGACCGGATCCAGCTTGCCGAGTCGTGCCGCCTCGGTGAGGTTGATGCCGAGCTGGTCTACCGTCGGAGTCTTGCTGGCGCGCTTGGTCTCCTGCGTGGGACCGGCCGATGACGACTGCGACAGGACGCGAATCACCTCATGGCGGACCTTGTCGAGGCTCACGCCCAGAGACTCCAGGACGCCCGCCGCGATGCCTTCACCTTCGCGGACGAGTCCGAGGAGCAGATGCTCGGTGCCGATGTAGTTGTGACCGAGGCGCCGTGCCTCGTCGATCGCCAGTTCGATGACACGCTTGGCGCGCGGGGTCAGGCCCACCTCACCCACGACCGGCCGATCGCCCCGACCGATGATGAACTCGACCGCGGTGCGGACCTTGGGCAACTCAACGTTCATGTTCTCGAGGACGCGCGCGGCGACACCTTCGCCTTCGCGAACCAGCCCGAGGAGCAGGTGCTCGGTCCCGATGTAGTTGTGGTTGAACCGCTGCGCTTCGTCCTGAGCGAGGGTCAGGACTTTGCGGGCGCGATCCGTGAACTTGTCGAAACGATCCGTCATCGAGGGGAACGCCTGTTCTACTTGGTCGCGTGCTCACGACCGTGGAGCCATGCTAGCACGCCCCGGTTGCCGTGTATCTCGCCCCTTTGAGGGAGGCCCAACAGGCCCGAGACGTGGTTCTGAGAACCGCCTCCCCATTCGTCTCCACCCTCCGGCCAGCTCCTTTGGGGCGGTACTGGGGACTTCGCGGGCAGGGCCGGAACCATGTTGGGTGGAGAAGAGAGGCTATGCGGAGCGCCACCGCCGAAAGGTAGAAGACCCGCCGGCTCAGGCCGGCGGGTCTTCCGTTTGCGTCGGTATCAGATGTACGCCTCGAACGGCTCGCCGGATGACCCGGACCGCTCGGCGCGCCCGTGTGTGACTATTCGGTCGGGGTCTCCGGGGTGGGCGCTTCCGGCGTTTCCGCCTCAGGGGCCGGCTCCGCTTCTGGCATCGCCTCCGGTTCGGGCTCGGCCACCAACTCCGGTTCTGTGGCCGGCTCCGCTTCTGGTTCGGTCTCCGGTTCGGCCGCCAACTCCGGTTCGGTGACCGGTTCGGCCACCAACTCCGGTTCGGCGGCCGGCTCGACGACGGCTTCCGCCGCTGCCGTTGCCTCGACCTCGGAGTCGGTCTCCGCGGCCTCGGGCTTGTCCGGCTTGGCGGCTCGGACCCTCGCCGGCTTGGCCGGCGCCGGAGCGGCGGCGTCGGCCACCGGCTCTTCGTCGCCTGCGGCCATCGCTTCGGACTCGGCCACCTGGGCTCGAATCTGGGCGAACGCCGAGGCCAGGGTGTTGTCGATTCCGCCTTCGGGCTCCTGAACGGCGTCGGCCATCGAGTATCCGCGCTCCGGGCGAGGCCGACGCTCAGGGCGTGGGGCGGACGAAATCGGCTGGGCGGGGGTCTCGGATACGACCGGTCGGGCCGGCGGCTCCTCGGCCTGCTTGAGGCTCAGGCCGAGGCGATGGCGCTCAGAGTCGAGCGAGATGATCTTGAGCTTGAGCGTCTGCCCTTCGTGGACGACGTCGCCAGGGTGGGCGACACGCTGGTGCGAGAGCTCGCTGATGTGGATCAGGCCCTCGAGGCCGTCGCGGACGCGGACGAACGCGCCGAAGTTGACGAGCTTCGTAACCGTGCCGTCGATGATGTCGCCGACCTTGAAGTCGGCCACGGTCGAGTGCCACGGATCCGGCTGAAGCTTGCGGATGGACAGGCTGATCCGGCCACGTTCGTGATTGATGTCGATGACCTCGGCCTCGACCTGGTCGCCGACCTTGTAGCCGGCCTCCGGGTTGTTGACCTTGTTCCACGAAAGCTCGCTCTTGTGGACGAGGCCATCGATGCCGCCGAGGTCGATGAAGACGCCGAACGGGGCGATCGACCGCACCGTGCCGGTCACGCGCTGGCCGACCTGCAGGCTGCTGAACAACTCGTCGCGCTTCTCGCGGCGCTCTTCGTAAAGGGCCACCTTCTCCGATAGGATCAGGCGGTTGGCCTTGCGGTTGACCTCGAGGATCTTGAGGCGGAGCTTCCGGCCAACATATGGCTGGAGCTTCTCGGCAATCTCCTGGGCCGCGTCGCGCGGCTGGTCATTCTGCGGCCGGCGCGGGAAGTCCACGATCTGGCTGATCGGGACGAAGCCGCGGATGCCGCAGTCGACGATGAGGCCGCCCTTGTTGTGGTCGATGACCGGGGCGTCGATGATCGCCCCCGCCTCGAACTGCTCCTGCATCGCTCGCCACTTGCGCTCGAGTCCGGCGCGGCGAAGCGACAGGACGGCGTGGCCTTCCTGCGATTCAGGCTGCAGCACATATACGAGGACTACGTCCCCAACCAGGAGCTGGGGCGCCGACTCGGCGTGTCGACCGTAGAGCTCGCGGTTCGAAACGACACCTTCGCTCTTGGCGCCGATGTCGACGAGGATCTCGTCGCGATCGATGCGAACGACTGTGCCTTCGACCACGTCACCGTGCTTGAAGCTTCGGATATCCGCGTCCTGCTCGGCGAGGAGCTCCTCCATCGTCGAGGGCTCGGGCCGCCGAACGACGGGGACCGGGGCCTCATCGGGCTCCTCGGCCGCCGGCGCATCGGCTACCTCGGCTTCGGTCACCGCGACTGGATCGGGAGCGGCCGGGGCGGGCGGCTCGGTGGTCTCGATGGTCGCGGCTGCGGTGGTCTCGGCGGGCTCGTCTGCGATTGCCACGCTGACGGCTTGCTCGGACGCCTGGTCATCGACAGAGGCCGTTGCCTCGGTCTCCGGCGTGGTCCCGCCCACTTGCTCTTCGGTCAAGATTTATCTCCTATGGTCGATGAGTGCCCAGAAAAGCAAAACGGCTCGAGCCGTGCTCAAGCCGTCGGTCGATAGCAGTCCGGGGCTTCGTGCGCTCGGTCCACTCCTTCGAACAGGCGATGGGTCGGCTCTAAACCTATAGTGCCCAAGGGCCGGGTGAATTTAGCACACGCATTCAAGGGGCAACAATCGCAGCGTGGCAGCAGACCGGGCGCAGGTCACCTTCCGCGTAGTTCGTACAATCCGGAAATGCCCGAGCTACCGGATCTGTCGATACTTGCCGACGCGTTTCAAGCCGCTCTGACGGGACGACCTTTGCTGTCCTGCGATGCGCCCGGCCCTCTGACGGTCCGCGGCACGCCGGCAGAGCTCGATGCCCTGGTGGGGCAGAAACTGCTGCGATTCTATCGGCGCGGCAAGTTCCTCCGGCTCGACTTCGAGCGCGATCGCGTGGTCATCAACGCGATGCTCACCGGCCGGCTCCAGCTCGCCGCCGATCCGAAGACGAAGAGGCCGCCGAAGACGCTCTTCATCATGAGGTTCGGGGCTCGGACGGCGCTGCCCGACATGGAGCGTTGGACGATCGGGGCCGCATGGCTACCGCGGCTGGACGCGACGCCGGAATTGCGCTACCGCGATCCCACTCAGATGGGCAAGGTGTATGTGCTGCCGCGCGGGATAGAGCGACCCGTTCCTGGTGCAGGACCGGACGAAATGGGTCCCGATGCCGACGACCCCGAACTCACCCTCGAGATGTGGCGCACCCGAATCAGGAGCCACCCCGGCGAGTTGAAGAACCTGCTTCGCAACCAGGGGTTTGTGGCCGGGATCGGCAACGCCTACTCAGATGAGATCCTCCACGCGGCGAGGCTCCTTCCCTACCGCAAGCGGGGCACCCTCGCTCCTGAGGAAGTCGACGAACTGTACGCAGCCACGCGAACAACCCTGGCCAACGCCATCGCCGTGCTGCGAGACCGCGTGCCGCCGACCTTCGAGACCGAGGTGCGCGACTTCCTGGCAGTTCACAACCGAGGCGGCGCTGACTGTCCGAGGTGCGGCAAACGGATCGCCCAAACGGAAGCGGGCGGCTTCACGACCAGCTACTGCCGCCACTGCCAGCACTGACCGCAAATCTCATATGGGTCCAGGCAGTGGTCGTGGACGGCCGCGACGCGAACGGTCCCCGCTCGCGAGCGCGCCGGCGACTGAACGGAGGTGAGCGCGAAGCGCCGGCGACCGTGAGAAGGAGCGGACCGCCTTACGGCGGGTTAACGCAAAAACCCTGGCGACGACCTATTTTCCCGAAAGGCTGCCCTCTCAGTATCTTCGGCGCTGGAGAGCTTAACTGCCGTGTTCGGGATGGGAACGGGTGTGGCCTCTCCGCTAGAGTCACCAGGGTTTCTTGCGTCTGGACGTGGAGCGAACTCGCTCACGAACTCCGCTGCTTGCAGAGTTCGCTTTCGACAGGACGGGCGCGCCATATGGCGCAGCGGCCGTCACCGCAGACCTTCAATCTCGCAAGGCGACCTGGCTGAGCCAGTCCGCCCGTGTGCTGGTTACATCCCGACCACACGTGAACCATCAGTCCACGTGGAACCTTCGATTCACGTATGAACCTTCGATTCACCAAGCACCAGACCCTTGGTAAGGTGCTGTAGCGGTCAAGCCCTCGACCATTAGTACCGCTCAGCTTCATCCGTCACCGGACTTCCACATGCGGCCTATCAAGCAGGTAGTCTCCCTGCGGTCTTACCCGGTTAACCCGGTGGGGAACCTAATCTCGAGAAAGGCTTCGCACTTAGATGCTTTCAGCGCTTATCCTCACCGAACATAGCTACCCAGCAGTGCCCTTGGCAGGACAACTGGCACACCAGCGGTTCGTTCACTCCGGTCCTCTCGTACTAGGAGCAACTTCTCTCAAGTTCCCTACGCCCACGATGGATAGAGACCGAACTGTCTCACGACGTTCTGAACCCAGCTCGCGTGCCGCTTTAATTGGCGAACAGCCAAACCCTTGGGACGTACTTCCGCCCCAGGATGCGACGAGCCGACATCGAGGTGCCAAACGGTGCCGTCGATGTGAACTCTTGGGCACCATCAGCCTGTTATCCCCGGGGTAGCTTTTGTCCGTTGAGTGATACCCCTTCCACTCGGAGGTACCAGATCACTAAGCCCGACTTTCGTCTCTGCTCGACTTGTAGGTCTCGCAGTCAAGCTCCCTTATGCCTTTGCACTCTACGGCTGGTTTCCATTCAGCCTGAGGGAACCTTTGGGCGCCTCCGTTACACTTTAGGAGGCGACCGCCCCAGTCAAACTGCCCGCCTGCCACGGTCCCGCGCCCGGATTACGGGTCGCGGTTAGAACCGAACTTCAGCAAGGGTGGTATTTCAACGTTGGCTCCACCGAAGCTAGCGCTCCGACTTCTCAGCCTCCCACCTATCCTACACATGTTAAAGCCCAATCCAATGACAGGGTGCAGTAAAGCTCCACGGGGTCTTTTTGCCCTATCGCGGGTAACCTGCATCTTCACAGGTACTTCAATTTCGCCGGATCCCTCGTAGAGACAGCGCCCAGATCGTTACGCCATTCGTGCGGGTCGGAACTTACCCGACAAGGAATTTCGCTACCTTAGGACCGTTATAGTTACGGCCGCCGTTTACCGGGGCTTCGATTCAGAGCTTGCACCCCTCCTCTTAACCTTCCGGCACTGGGCAGGCGTCAGCCCCTATACGTCAGCTTTCGCTTTCGCAGAGACCTGTGTTTTTGCTAAACAGTCGCCTGGGCCTTTTCACTGCGGCTTCGATCAATCACTGCAAGCAGCAATTGCGAAGCGCCCCTTATCCCGAAGTTACGGGGCCATGTTGCCGAGTTCCTTTACGAGGGTTCTCCCGATCGCCTTGGTATACTCTACCCGCCTACCTGTGTCGGATTGCGGTACGGACACCTTCGATCTCGCTAGACACTTTTCTTGCCAGCATGGCTCACTCGAATTGCAGCATGCGCTGCTTTCCATCGCTGCTCGGGGTTGAATGAGAAGACGGATTTACCTGTCCTCTCCCCCTACCGGCTTAGACGCGTATAGCCAAGAACGCGCTCGAATTACCACGCTGTGTCATGCCCTTGCTCCCACCTGGGCTCGGCTAGCGGACTCGACTGACTTGCGCCAGCCAACCTCCATTTGCCTACCCCCAGGCGACACCTTGCGGTGCAAACGATCTAAGGTGGTTCCGGAATATCAACCGGATGTCCATCGCCTACGACTTTCGTCCTCGGCTTAGGCCCGACTAACCCTGAGTGGACGAGCCTTCCTCAGGAAACCTTAGGCTTACGGCGTGTGAGATTCTCACTCACATCTCGCTACTCATGCCGACATTCGCACTTCCGTCAGCTCCAGCCGTCCTCACGGTCGACCTTCTCAGCGGACAGAACGCTCCCCTACCACCCATGGATCAGCAAGCCGATCCACAGATCCGCAGCTTCGGTACCAAGCTTGAGCCCCGCTGAATTTTCGGCGCGGATCCACTTGACCAGTGAGCTGTTACGCACTCTTTCAATGATGGCTGCTTCTGAGCCAACATCCTGGTTGTCTGCGCGAATCCACATCCTTTACCACTTAGCTTGGATTTAGGGACCTTAGCTGGCGGTCCGGACTGTTTTCCTTTAGACCACGAAGCTTAGCCCTCGCAGTCTCACTCCCGAGCTCTAGAATCACGGGATTCGGAGTTTGGTTGGGTTTGGTAAGCGGGAAGCCCCCTAGCCCATCCAGTGCTCTACCCCCGTGATTGAACGCCCGAGGCTGCCCCTAGAGGCATTTCGGGGAGAACCAGCTATCTCCGAGTTCGATTGGCATTTCACCTCTATCCACAGTTCATCCCCTAGCTTTTCAACGCTAGTGAGTGCGGTCCTCCACGAGACATTACTCCCGCTTCAACCTGACCATGGATAGGTCACTCGGTTTCGGGTCTACTGCACGCGACTAAACGCCCTATTCAGACTCGCTTTCGCTCCGGCTCCGTCCTTCTGGGACTTAACCTCGCCACGCGCAAGTAACTCGTCGGCTCATTCTTCAAAAGGCACGCCATCAGGCTACCGGCCTTGCGGCCGGCAACACCCTTTGACTGCTTGTAGGCACTCGGTTTCAGGTTCTATTTCACTCCCCTTCCGGGGTACTTTTCACCTTTCCCTCACGGTACTCGTTCACTATCGGTCGCCAAGAGTATTTAGCCTTAGACGGTGGTCCGCCCAGATTCCCACATGAGAGACCTTCCACGTGGTACTCAGGTGGTCGATAACGGAGACCATTTCGCTTTCGCCTACGGGGCTATCACCCTCTATGGCCTGCCCTTCCTGACAGGTTCGACTAGCGAATGGCTTTGTAACTCCGCCGAGATCTTGCAGGATCTCGCCATCAACTCCTTCAACCCCCACTCAGAAACGGCTGCAACCTATCGCGCTGAGTGGGTTTGGGCTATTCCCGTTTCGCTCGCCACTACTCAGGGAATAATCTCTTTTCCTCCAGCTACTGAGATGTTTCAGTTCGCTGGCTTACCTCTTACTGGCCTATATATTCAACCAGTAGTGACTGGGCATTACCCCAGCCGGGTTTCCCCATTCGGACATCTCCGGATCAAAGTCTGCTCGCGACTCCCCGAAGCTTTTCGCAGCCTGCCACGTCCTTCATCGGCTCTTGGCGCCAAGGCATCCACCTAGTGCCCTTTGTAGCTTGACCACCACAGCAACTCACCAAGCGGTCAGCTGCCATGGGGCCCGGGATACACCTTGCACACAACTCGGCGAAATTGAAGATCTTCAATCTGCCGAAACACTATCCAGTTGTTAAGGTTCGGCCTTTCGGCCACGACAGGACTCTGAAGTCCCGCCTCCAGCGATCCGCTGGTCGGTGGGTCTGTTCCCACGGATCAGAGGAGCGATGGCCCCGGCCCGGCCGGGGACCTGGTCCAGACACAAAACGACGGCTCGATCGTGCCGAGCCGCCGTATCAAAGGCGCTTCCGCTCGAGCTCGTTGGGGCTTTTCGCCCCGCTATTCAATTCGCTATGGGTGCCACTGAAGCAGCGGTCAATCCTCCAGGTTCGCCCAGGGTTGGTGGAGACGAGGAGACTCGAACTCCTGACCCTCTCCTTGCAAAGGAGATGCTCTGCCAACTGAGCTACGTCCCCGGACGTCGAGGAAGTGGTGGGCGACACTGGACTCGAACCAGTGACCTCTGCCTTATCAGGGCAGCGCTCTAACCAGCTGAGCTAGTCGCCCGCCTGGCGGTGCCGACGAGCGTCGACCGTCGGTCGCCACGCGGTGCACCCTAACCCTTGAAGAGTGACAGGAATTCCGGCTCATTTCGAGCGGTATCGGTGCTTATGCCAGGTCGTCTACGACCTCACCAGCCCGAGGGCCGGCGCCGCGCTCACCTGACGAGAGCGCAGTGTCGATCGCGACGATCAACCTGGGAGCCATCAACGCCGAGATCACACCGATGGACCTCGACTCGGATCTCCCTAGAAAGGAGGTGATCCAGCCGCACCTTCCGGTACGGCTACCTTGTTACGACTTCGTCCCAATCACCGACCCCACCTTCGACGGCTGCCTCCTTGCGGTTGGCCCACCGGCTTCGGGTGTTGCCGAC